>NZ_DATCMR010000003.1:0-162013 GCF_036563285.1 Phenylobacterium sp. | reverse complement strand
ATCCCGCTGCCGACGCGCATCGAGAAATTCACCGTCAACCGCTCGCCGCACATCGACAAGAAGTCGCGCGAGCAGTTCGAAATCCGCACGCACAAGCGCGTGCTCGACATCGTCGACCCCACCCCGCAGACCGTGGACGCGCTCATGAAGCTCGACCTGTCCGCCGGCGTGGACGTCGAGATCAAGCTCTAAGGGGATCGGTCCGATGCGTACCGGCGTGATCGCCAAAAAGCTCGGGATGGCCCGCTTCTTCGACGAAGCCGGCGCCCACGTGCCCGTGACCGTGCTCAGCCTCGAAGGCTGCCAGGTCGTGGGCCAGCGCACCGCAGACAAGGACGGCTATGTGGCCCTCCAGCTCGGCGCGGGCGCGAAGAAGGCCAAGAACACCTCCAAGGCCATGCGCGGCCACTTCGCCAAGGCGCAAGTGGAGCCGAAGCGCACCGTGGCCGAGTTCCGGGTATCCGAGGACAACCTCATCGACGTGGGCGCGGAGATCACCGCCGACCACTTCGTACCCGGCCAGAAGGTGGACATCTCTGGCGTCACCGTCGGCAAGGGCTTCCAGGGCGCGATGAAGCGCTGGAACTTCGGCGGCCTTCGCGCCACCCACGGCGTCTCGGTCTCCCACCGTTCGCACGGCTCGACCGGCCAGCGGCAGGATCCGGGCCGGACGTTCAAGGGCAAGAAGATGGCCGGCCACCTCGGCCAGGAGACCGTCACCACCCTCAACCTCACCGTCTGGCGCGTCGACGCCGAACGCGGCCTGATCCTGGTGAAGGGCGCCGTCCCGGGCACCGAAGGCACGTTCGTGAAGATCCGCGACGCGGTGAAGGTGGCCCTGCCGGCCGACGCCCCGAAGCCGGGCGCGTTCCGCACCGCCGGCTCCGACGCCGCTCCGGCCGAGGAAGAGGCCCCCGCCACCGAAGAAGCCGCGACCGAAGCGCCTGTCGCCGAAGCCGCCCCCGCCGAGGCCCCCGTGGCCGAAGCGCCGGCCGCCGAAGCCCCGGCCGCGGAAGAGGCCCCGAAGTCTGAAGGGGACAACGCGTAATGAAACTCGACGTCATCAAGCTGGACGGCGGGAAGGGCGGCTCGATCGAGCTCCCCGACGACATCTTCGGCATCGAAGAGATCCGCGCCGACATCCTGCAGCGCTGCATCACCTGGCAGCTCGCCAAGCGCCGCGCCGGCACCCACAAGATCCAGGTCCGCAACGAGGTCTCTCGTACGGGCAAGAAGATGTACCGCCAGAAGGGCACCGGCGGCGCCCGCCACGGCTCGCGCCGGGCGGCCCAGTTCGTCGGCGGCGCCAAGGCCCACGGGCCGGTCGTCCGCAGCCACGCCTTCGACCTGCCGAAGAAGGTCCGCGCGCTGGCCCTGCGCCACGCGCTGTCGTCGAAGGCCAAGGACGGCGCGCTCATCGTGGTCGACAGCGTCGGCCTGAAGGACGCCAAGACCGCGGCGCTGCGCGAACAGCTCGGCAAGATCGGCGTGACCAACGCGCTGGTGATCGCCGGGGTCGAGGTGGACAACAACTTCAAGCTGGCCGCCCGCAACATCCCGAACGTGGACGTGCTGCCGAACGCCGGCCTCAACGTCTATGACGTGCTGCGCCGCCAGACGCTGGTCCTGACGAAGGACGCCGTCGAGGCGATCCAGGCGCGGTTCCAAGCCAAGGAGGCCGCGTAATGGTCGAGCCCACCGCCCGTCATTACGACACGATTCTCGCTCCGGTGATCACCGAGAAGGCGACCCTGCTCTCCGAGCAGAACAAGGTCGTGTTCCGGGTGACCGGCGACGCGTCGAAAGACGAGATCGCCGCCGCCGTCGAGGCGCTGTTCAAGGTCAACGTCACGAAGGTCAACACGATCAACGTGAAGGGCAAGACCAAGCGCTTCCGCGGCATCGTCGGCCGGCGTTCCGACGTCAAGAAAGCGATCGTGACCCTGGCCGAAGGCCAGTCGATCGACATCACCACGGGGCTCTGAGTTAGATGGCTCTGAAGCAGTACAATCCGACGTCGCCGGGCCGCCGCCAGCTGGTCCTGGTCGACAAGTCCGAGCTCCACAAGGGCCGGCCGGAAAAGTCCCTCGTCGAGGGCCTGAACAAGTCCGGCGGGCGTGGCGGCGGCGGCCGTGTGGCCGTGCGTTTCCGCGGCGGCGGCGCCAAGCGCCTCTACCGCACCGTGGACTTCAAGCGCCGCAAGTTCGACGTGCCGGCGACGGTCGAGCGCCTGGAGTACGACCCCAACCGGTCGGCCTTCATCGCCCTGATCCGCTACGCCGACGGCGAGCTCAGCTACATCCTGGCCCCGCAGCGCCTGAAGGCCGGCGACCAGGTGATCGCGGCCGAACGGGCCGACGTGAAGCCTGGCAACGCCATGCCGCTGCGCGGCATGCCGATCGGCACGATCATCCACAACGTCGAGCTGAAGCCCCTGAAGGGCGGCCAGATGGCCCGCTCGGCCGGGACCTACGCCCAGCTCGTCGGCCGTGACGCCGGCTACGCCCAGATCCGCCTGAACTCTGGCGAACTGCGGATGGTGCCGGATTCCTGCATGGCCACGGTGGGCGCTGTCAGCAATCCCGACCATATGAACGAGGTCCTCGGGAAGGCCGGACGCGTCCGGCACAAGGGCCGTCGTCCGCACGTCCGCGGCGTCGCCATGAACCCGATCGACCACCCGCACGGCGGCGGCGAAGGCCGCACCTCCGGCGGCCGGCACCCGGTCACCCCGTGGGGCCAGCCCACGAAGGGCCGCAAGACCCGCAAGAACAAGGCGACGGACAAGTTCATCATCCGCTCGCGTCACGCTCGGAAGGCTCGCTAACCGATGACCCGCTCCGTCTGGAAAGGTCCGTTCGTCGACGGATACCTGCTCAAGAAGGCCGACGCCGTCCAAAGCGCCGGCCGCAAGGACGTGATCAAGACCTGGTCGCGCCGCTCCACCATCATGCCCCAGTTCGTGGGCCTGACGTTCGGCGTGCACAACGGCCAGAAGCACGTGCCCGTCCTCGTCTCCGAGGACATGGTCGGCATGAAGCTGGGCGAGTTCGCGCCCACCCGCTTCTTCCCCGGTCACGCGGCCGACAAGAAGGCCAAGAGGAAGTAGCTATGTCCAAGCAAGCCAAACCTCGCCGACTGTCGGGCGCCGAAGCGGTGGCCAAGGTCCGCACCCTGCGCACCAGCCCGCGCAAGCTGAACCTGGTCGCCCAGTCCATCCGCGGGCTGAAGGTGCAGCGCGCCCTGAGCGAGCTGGAGTTCTCCTCCAAGCGGATCGCCAAGGACGTGCGCAAGGCGCTCTACTCGGCGATCTCCAACGCCGAAAACAACCACAACCTCGACATCGACAACCTGGTCGTCGCCGAGGCCTTCGTGGGCAAGAACCTGGTGATGAAGCGTTTCGCGGCGCGAGCCCGCGGACGTGCGTCCCGCATCGAGAAGCCGTTCAGCGAGATCACCATCGTGGTCCGCGAGCTGGGTGAGGCCGCCTGATGGGTCAGAAAATCAATCCGATCGGCCTGCGCCTCGGTATCAATCGTACGTGGGACAGCCGCTGGTTCGCCGACGGCGCCGAGTACGGCAAGCTGCTGCACGCCGACATCAAGATCCGCCGCGCGCTGAAGAAGCGCCTGTACCAGGCCGGCGTCTCGCGCATTGTCATCGAGCGTCCGCACAAGAAGTGCCGCATCACCATCTATGCCGCGCGCCCCGGCGTGATTATCGGCAAGAAGGGCGCGGACATCGACAAGCTGCGCAAGGACGTGGCGCAGATGGCCGGGGGCGCCGATGTTCACCTGAACATCATCGAGATCCGCAAGCCGGAGACTGACGCCCAGCTGGTGGCCGAGAACATCGCCCAGCAGCTCGAGCGCCGGGTGGCCTTCCGCCGCGCCATGAAGCGCTCGATGCAGTCGGCCATGCGCCTGGGCGCCAAGGGCGTCCGCATCAACGTCTCCGGCCGCCTCGGCGGCGCGGAAATCGCCCGCATGGAGTGGTACCGCGAAGGCCGCGTGCCGCTGCACACCCTGCGCGCCGACGTGGACTACGGCTTCACCGAGGCCAAGACCACCTACGGCGTGATCGGCGTGAAGGTGTGGGTGTTCAAGGGCGAGGTGCTCGAGCACGACCCGATGGCGCTCGACAAGCGCTTGGCCGGCGAGAGCGGGCCTGCGGGCGAAGGCGGCGGCCGCGAGCGCGGCGACCGTCCGGACCGTGGCCCGCGTCGCGACCGCGAGCGCCGCGGCGCGCCCGAGAACGCGTAAGGGACTGACCGATGCTGTCTCCGAAGAAGACCAAGTACCGCAAGGCGTTCAAGGGCCGGATCTCCGGCATGGCCAAGGGCGGCTTCACCCTGAACTTCGGCTCGTACGGGCTGAAGTCGGTTGAGCCCGAGCGCATCACCGCGCGTCAGATCGAGGCGGCCCGCCGCGCGATCACGCGTCAGATGAAGCGCCAGGGCCGGGTGTGGATCCGCATCTTCCCGGACGTGCCGGTGACCGGCAAGCCGGCCGAAGTCCGCATGGGCTCTGGCAAGGGCTCGGTGGAGTACTGGGCCGCGCGCGTCGAGCCCGGCCGGATCATGTTCGAAGTCGACGGCGTGCCGGACGACGTGGCCCGTGAAGCCCTGCGCCTCGGCGCGGCCAAGCTTCCGGTGAAGACCCGCATCGTCGCCCGCATCGACGCCGCCGCCGCGGAGCACGCGTAATGAAGATCGATGACGTCCGGGGCATGACGCCCGACCAACTGAGCCAGGAGCTCGTCAACCTGAAGAAGGAGCAGTTCAACCTGCGCTTCCAGAAGGCGACGGGCCAGATCGAGAAGACCCACCGCGTGGACCAGGTGCGCAAGGATATTGCGCGCATCAAGACGGTCCTGCGGACGAAGCAGGCGCAGGCCTAGGAGAGCAACGAATGCCCAAGCGAATTCTCGAAGGCGTCGTCGTCTCCGACAAGGGCGACAAGACGGTGGTCGTGAAGGTCGAGCGGACCTTCCTGCACCCGGTGCTGAAGAAGACCGTCCGCCGGTCGAAGAAGTACCACGCCCACGACGAGGCCAACGCCTACAAGGCCGGCGAGGTCGCTCGCATCATCGAGTGCGCGCCCAAGTCGAAAACGAAAACCTGGGAAGTGCTGCCTAAGGGCAGTGCGGCCCAAGCCTAAGGATCGACATCAATGATCCAGATGCAAACTAACCTGGACGTCGCCGACAACTCCGGCGCCCGCCGGGTCATGTGCATCAAGGTGCTCGGCGGCGCGAAGCGTCGTTACGCGAGCGTCGGCGACAAGATCGTCGTCTCCGTGAAGGAGGCGATCCCGCGTGGCCGCGTGAAGAAGGGCGACGTGCTGCAGGCGATCGTCGTGCGCACCAGCCAGAGCATCAAGCGCAAGGACGGCTCGGTCATCCGCTTCGACAAGAACGCGGCCGTGATCGTCAACAAGCAGAGCGAGCCGATCGGCACGCGGATCTTCGGCCCGGTTCCCCGCGAACTGCGCGCGAAGAACCACATGAAGATTATCTCGCTCGCGCCGGAGGTGCTGTAATGGCCGCCAAGATCCGCAAGGGCGACCGCGTCGTCGTTCTGACCGGCAAGGACAAGGGCCGCACCGGCACCGTCCAGAAGGTTTTCCCGAAAGAGCAGCGCGTGCTGGTCGAGGGGCTGAACATGGTTCAGCGCCACACCCGCCCGACGCAGTTCGACCCCCAAGGGGGCATCAAGCACAAGGAAGCGCCGATCCACTTGTCGAACGTGGCCGTCGCCGACTCCGCCGGCAAGCCGACCCGCGTCGGCTTCCGCGTGGACGGCGACAAGAAGGTCCGGTTCGCCAAGACGACCGGCGAGGTGATCGCCAATGGCTGAGCAAGCTTACGAACCGCGGCTGAAGGCCGAGTACCGCGAGCGCATCCGCGCGAAGCTGAAGGAACGCTTCGGCTACACGAACGAGATGCAGATCCCCAAGTTGGACAAGATCGTCATCAACATGGGCGTCGGCGAAGCGGTCGGTGACTCGAAGAAGATCCAGTCGGCCATGGCCGACCTGGCGCGCATCGCCGGCCAGAAGCCGGTGTCCACCAAGGCGCGGACCTCCATCGCCGGCTTCAAGCTGCGCGAGGGCATGACGATCGGCGCGAAGGTCACCCTTCGCAAGGATCGCATGTACGAGTTCCTGGACCGGCTGATCACCATCGCGCTCCCGCGCGTGAAGGACTTCCGGGGCCTGAAGGCCACCTCGTTCGACGGTCGCGGCAACTACGCCATGGGTCTGAAGGAGCACATCGTGTTCCCGGAGATCAACTACGACCAGATCGACCAGATGTGGGGCATGGACATCGTCGTGGCCACCACGGCGAAGACCGACGAAGAGGCGCGTGAGCTCCTTCGTGAATTCCAATTCCCGTTCACGCAGCAGCAGTAAGCGGGAAGGACAGGACACATGGCCAAGAAAAGCGCCGTCAACCGCAACGAACGCGTCAAGCAGCTCGTCAAGCAGAACGCCGCCAAGCGCGAAGCGCTGAAGGCGATCGCCAACGACGAGAGCCTGCCGCTCGAAGAACGTTTTGAAGCCCGACTGAAGCTTGCCGAAATGCCGCGCAACTCGTCGGCGACCCGGATCCGCAACCGCTGCGAGATCACCGGCCGCCCGCGCGCCTATTACCGCAAGCTCAAGATGAGCCGGATCAGCCTGCGCGACCTGGGTTCGCACGGCCAGATCCCCGGCCTCGTCAAGTCGAGCTGGTAGGAGGGTCCAGCAATGGTCAACGACCCCATCGGCGATCTGATCGCCCGCATCAAGAACGCCGCCGAGCGCGGCCGCTCGAAGGTCACGACGCCCGCATCGAAGATGCGCGCCCGTGTGCTCGACGTGCTGGCCGACGAGGGCTACATCCGCGGCTATCACCTCGTCGAGAAGCCGGGCGCGTTCCCGGAATTCGAGATCGAGCTGAAGTACTTCGACGGCGCCCCGGTGATCGTCGAGATCAGCCGCGTGTCCAAGCCGGGCCGCCGCGTCTATTCGTCGATCAAGGACCTGAAGCCGGTGAAGAACGGCCTCGGGATCTCGATCCTGTCGACGCCCAAGGGCGTCATGTCGGACACCGCGGCGCGTGACGCCAACGTGGGCGGCGAAGTGCTCTGCCGGGTCTACTAAGATGTCGCGTATCGGAAAGAAGGCGGTCACGATCCCCAACGGGGTCACGGTGACCCTGGATGGCCAGACGGTGACGGTGAAGGGCCCCAAGGGCCAGCTCGCCTGGACCGTGGCCGACGAGATCGAGCTCAGCCTCGAAGGCTCGGAGCTGACGCTCGCCACCCGCAACGACACCACCCGCGCCCGCGCGATGTGGGGCCTGTCGCGGACCCTGGTGAACAACATGGTGACCGGCGTGACCACCGGCTACGAGCGCACGCTCGAGCTGGTCGGCGTGGGCTACCGCGCGGCGATGAAGGGCCAGGCGCTCTCCATGCAGCTCGGCTTCTCGCATGACGTGGACATCAAGCCGCCGGAAGGCATCAGCTTCGCGGTCCCCAAGCAGACCGAGATCCGCATCAGCGGCATCGACAAGCAGCTGGTCGGCGAAATCGCCGCCCGGATCCGCCGCATCCGCCCCCCCGAGCCCTACAAGGGCAAGGGCGTCCGCTACGCGGGCGAGCAGGTCCGCCGCAAGGAAGGCAAGAAGAAGTAAGCCATGGCGCTCACCCCTCGTGACACCTCCAAGCGCCGGGCCCAACGGGTCCGGACCCGGTTGCGCAAGCAGGCGAACGGCCGTCCGCGTCTGTCGGTCTTCCGCTCGTCCAAGAACATCTACGCCCAGGTCATCGACGACGAGCGTGGCGTGACCCTCGCGGCCGCGTCCTCGCTGGAAGGCGAAGACAAGAAGGCCAAGGGCTCCGACAAGGACGCCGCCGCCCGCGTGGGCGCGCTGGTGGCCCAGCGAGCCCTGGACAAGGGCGTCAAGGAAGTCGTCTTCGACCGCGGCGGCTATCTCTATCACGGCCGGGTGAAGGCGCTGGCTGACGCCGCGCGCGAAGCCGGCCTGAGCTTCTAAGGAAACATCGATGGCTCGCAGAGACGAACAGCGCGGCGATCGTCGCAACCGCTCGAACGATGAAGAGCGCGACAGCGAAATCGTCGAGAAGCTGGTGCACATCAACCGCGTCGCGGCCACCGTGAAGGGCGGCCGGCGGTTCTCCTTCGCCGCCCTGATGGTCGTCGGCGACCAGAAGGGCCGCGTCGGCTTCGGTCACGGCAAGGCGCGTGAAGTGCCGGAAGCCATCCGCAAGGCGACCGAGGAAGCCAAGAAGTCGATGATCCGCGTGCCGCTGCGCGAAAGCCGCACCCTGCACCACGACGGCAATGGCCGCTGGGGCGCGGGCAAGGTGATGGTCCGCGCGGCGCCTCCGGGCACCGGCGTCATCGCCGGCGGTCCGATGCGCGCCGTCCTCGAAACCCTGGGCGTCCAAGACGTGGTCGGCAAGTCGGTCGGCTCGTCCAACCCCTACAACATGGTGCGCGCGACGTTCGAGGCCCTGAGGGCCCAGAGCTCGCCCCGCCAGGTCGCAGCCAAGCGCGGCAAGAAGGTCTCCGACGTCATCGGCCGCCGCGCCGACGGCGCCTCGGCCCAGACCCCGGCCGCCGCGGACGCGGAAGGATAAGTCAGATGGCTACTGTCACCGTTCGCCAGACCGGCAGCCCGATCCGCCGGAAGAAGGACCAGCGCCAGACGCTGCAAGGCCTCGGCCTGAACCGCGTCGGCCGCACCTCGACCCTGGAAGACACCCCGTCGGTGCGCGGGATGATCGCCAAGGTCGCCCACATGGTGGAGGTCGTGGAGGGCTGAGCCTTCCACGCCCCACGATCACATCCGCCGAGTCCGGGACCGTCCCGGGCGCCTGAACTCCGAAGGAGAGGCACATGACCAAGCTCAACGAGCTCGCCCCGCGCGAAGGCTCCACCAAGAACCGCATGCGCGTCGGCCGCGGCCCCGGCTCCGGCAAGGGCAAGACCGCCGGCCGCGGCGTGAAGGGCCAGAAGGCGCGCTCCGGCGTGGCCGTCAACGGCTTCGAAGGCGGCCAGATGCCGCTGCACATGCGCATGCCGAAGCGCGGCTTCAACAGCCTGAACCGCAAGGACTTCGCCGAGGTGAACCTGTGGCGCCTGGAGCAGGCGATCGCCGCCGGCAAGCTCGACGCCAAGGCGGCGATCGATGCCGAGGCCCTGCTGAAGGCCGGCGTCATCCGTCGCGCCAAGGACGGCGTGAAGCTGCTCGGCAAAGGCGAACTGAAGTCCAAGCTGAACCTCACGGTCTATTCGGCCACCGCCTCGGCTCGCGCGGCCGTGGAGAAGGCCGGCGGCACGCTGACCACCACCAAGCCGGAAGCGGCCGCGGCGGAAGCCTGATCCTGCGACCACGGCGGCCTCGCGCTTCGGCGCGGGCCGCCCTATGTGTCCAGCACGACGAGTCAGGGGAATTGCTGAATGGCTTCGGCCGCAGAACAGCTAGCCGCCAACATGAACTTCCAGGCCTTCGCCAAGGCCACGGAGCTCCATAAGCGTATCTGGTTCACCCTCATCGCGATGGTCGTCTATCGCCTGGGGTGCTTCATCCCGATCCCCGGCATCGACATCGCCGCCTTCTCGCAGGCCTTCCAGGGCCAGGCGGGAGGCATCCTGGGCATGTTCAACATGTTCTCGGGTGGCGCGGTGGAGCGCATGGCGGTCTTCGCGCTGAACGTGATGCCGTACATCTCGGCCTCGATCATCGTGCAGCTCCTGGGCAGCATCTATCCCCCGTGGGAGAAGCTGCGGAAGGAAGGCGGCGAGGCCGGCCGCAAGCAGCTCAACCAGTACACCCGCTACCTCACCGTCGTGCTGGCGCTCTTCCAGTCGTTCGGGATCGCGGTCTCCCTGTCGTCGAGCCCGGGCATCGTCGACAATCCGGGCCCCTTCTTCATCATCTCCACCGTGGTGATCCTGACCGGCGGGACCATGTTCCTGATGTGGCTGGGCGAGCAGATCACCAGCCGCGGCGTCGGCAACGGCGTGTCGCTGATCATCTTCGCCGGCATCGTCGCGGTGCTGCCGCGCTACGTCATCCAAGCCTTCGAGCTCACCCGCACGGGCGGCATGAACGGCGGCGTGCTGTTCATGATCGTGGTGCTTGCGGTCGCGGTGACGGTAGCGATCGTCTTCATGGAGCGCTCGCAGCGCCGGCTGCTCGTGCAGTACCCGAAGCGCCAGGTCGGCAACCGCATGTTCGGCGGCGACACCTCGTTCCTGCCGCTGAAGATCAACACCTCGGGCGTGATCCCACCGATCTTCGCCTCGTCCCTGCTGCTGCTGCCGGCAACCGTCATGGGGTTCGCCGCCAGCGGCAACCTGCCGGCCTGGGCCGAGAGCTGGCTGCCGGGCATGGTCGGCCAGCTGCAGCACGGCCAGCCGCTGTTCATGGTGCTCTACGGCGCCCTGATCGTGTTCTTCTGCTTCTTCTACACCTCCGTGGTGTTCAACCCGGAGGATACGGCGGAGAACCTGCGCAAGTACGGCGGCTTCCTCCCGGGCATCCGGCCCGGCAAGCGGACGGCCGAGTACCTGGACTACGTGCTCACCCGGCTGACGGTGATCGGCGCGGCCTACATCGCCGCCGTCTGCCTGCTGCCGGAGGCGCTGATCGGCTTCGCCGGCGTGCAGTTCTACCTGGGCGGCACCTCGATCCTGATCGTGGTCAGCGTCACCATGGACACCGTCACCCAGATCCAGTCGCACCTGCTGGCGCACCAGTACGAGGGGCTGATCAAGAAGTCGAAGCTGCGGGGCGGGCGCGGCCGCTGACCGCGGCGGCCTGAGGGCAACGCACCGGCCCGCCAGAAGGCCGGCGCGCAAGGGGCATAAGCGATGAACCTGATCCTGTTCGGGCCGCCGGCGGCGGGGAAAGGCACCCAGGCAAAGCGCCTGGTGGAGCACCGTCAGATGGTGCAGCTGTCCACCGGCGACATGTTGCGCGCGGCCATCGCCTCGGGCTCCGAGCTCGGCAAGCGGGTGGAAGGCATTCTTGCGCGCGGCGACCTGGTTTCCGATGAGATCGTGATCGAGCTGATCGAGAACCGCCTGCCGGAGGCCGAGGCGGCCGGGGGCGCCATCTTCGACGGCTTCCCGCGCACGCTCGCCCAGGCCGAGGCCCTCGACATCATGCTGAAGGGCCGCGGCAAGCAGATCGACCTGGTCATCCGCCTGAAGGTCGACGACGCCGCCCTGATCGAGCGTATCGCCGGGCGTTTCGCCGAGAGCGGCCGACCTGACGACAACCCCGAGAGCTTCAAGGTCCGGCTCGCCGCCTACAACGACCAGACCAAGCCGCTGCTGCCGTACTACGAGAACCTCGGCAAGCTGGTGGACGTCGACGGCATGGGCTCCATCGAGCAGGTCTCCGCCGCGATCGACCGCGCGCTCAAAGAGCGCTGCGGCGTCTAGGCGGGAGCCGCCTCGGCGAAGGCGTCGATCGAGGCGATCCGACGGGCGATGTCGTCCGGCTCGAGGAACGAGCCCGAGAAGCTGTTCTTCGCCAGGGTGACGAGGTCGCCTCGGGTCAGGTTCACGGACCGGGCGGCCGCGAGCCAGTTCTCCGCCAGGTAGCCTCCAAAGTAGGCCGGGTCGTCCGAGTTGATGGTGGCTCTGAGCCCGAGGTCTAGCATCCGCTTCAGAGGGTGGGCGGCCAGGTCGCCGACGACGCAGAGCTTAAGGTTTGAGAGCGGACAGACGGTCAGCGTCATCCCCTCGGCGACGAGCCGACGGACCAGCGCCGGATCCTCCAGCGCCCGGTTGCCGTGGTCGATGCGGTCGACCTGCAGCAGGTCCAGCGCCTCCCAGACGTACTCCGGCGGGCCTTCCTCTCCGGCATGGGCGACAACCTTAAGGCCGCGCTCCTTGGCGGCGGCGAAGACCCGGGCGAACTTCGCCGGCGGGTGGCCAACCTCGGAGGAATCCAGACCTACCGCCACGATGCGGCCGAGGTAGGGCTCGGCGGCCTGCAGGGTGGCGAAGGCGGCCTCCTCGTCGAGGTGGCGCAGGAAGCACAGGATCAGCTTCGAGGTGACCCCCAGAGTCGCTTCGGCTTCCGCCATGCCGGCCAGCAGACCATCGGCGGCTACCGAGAACGGCAGGCCCCGCTGGGTGTGGGTCTGCGGATCGAAGAACAGCTCCACGTGGGTCGCGCCGTCCGCCGCCACGCGGTGAAAGTAGGCCAGCGCCAGGTCTCGGAAGTCCTCCTCGGTGAGGAGCACGCCCGCGCCCTGGTAGTAGATGTCCAGGAAGTCCTGCAGGTTCGAGAACGCGTAGGCGGCGCGCACCTCGTCCACGGTCCTGAACGGCAGGCTGATGCGGTTGCGCCTGGCGAAGTCGAACATCTGCTCCGGCTCGAGGCTGCCTTCGATGTGCAGGTGAAGCTCCGCCTTGGGGAGCGCGCGGATGAAGCTTTCGAGGTCCATGGCCGATTGCGCCGCCGCTGCGGCCGCCCCGTCAAGCCTCGCGGCGGTCCTTCAGCGGCCCGGGTGCGAACATCGTGCGCCGGGCATGCATCAGCTCCTGGAAGGTGAGCGCCATCACCGAGCCCCAGATGAGGTGGACGCCACTCATCAGCGCGTTGCGGCGCACGGGGTGGTCGTGCACCGGCTTGAGGATCTTGAGCCACGGAACCCAGCCGAGATAGCTGCCAGCCCAGACGCCGACGCCGCCGAGCGCTGCGGGGAAGGGCCTCATCGGGAACCGGCACGCCGCCATCAGGGCGCCGGCCACCGCGCCGAAGCCGAAGTGCGCGGCCACCGCCCAGTCCCCGACCCCGTCGCGCCGCTCGCCCGGCGCCTCGCCAATGACCACGCCGGTGATCTCGCGCGGGGGCAGGGGATAGCGTTCCTCGGCCGGCAGCCGCTGGTGCAGGCGCGCCATAGCCGCGGTCATGGCGGCTGTCCCGGCCAGGCCGGCCAGGGCGCCCAGCAGCAGTCGGGTGGATAGCGCGCTCATATCAGCTCGAACGAAGGCCTCGCGATCATCAGCCAGAAGATGGCCATCACCGCAGAGAACGCCGGAAAACCGAAGGCGAACCACCAGCGGAACAGGCGTTGGTAAGCCGCCGGTGGCGCCTGGCCGGCGTCGGCGGCGGCCTGTGCGTACTTCTTCATCTGCGACTGCATCCACACGACCGGCAGCCAGAAGACGCCGGTCACCACGTAGAGGATCATCGAGAGCAGGATCCAACCCTCCGTCAGGCGGTAGCCGACCTCGCGGGCCAGCAGGACGCCTGTGATGGGCTGGAGGACGACTGCCGTGGTGGTGAACACGAAGTCGGCGATCACCACGATGCGGGCGGTGGCGGCGATGGTCGCCGCATTGCCCGTGCGGTGCGCCATCAGCATGAAGAAGGCGATGCCGGCGCCGGTGCCGAGCAGGACGGTAGCGCCGATCACGTGGAAGTACTTCAGGATCAGGTAGGCGCTCATCGGTCGTCCAGGATCGCCAGGCAGACCAGGTTCAGCGCCAGGATCGGCCAGACCTTCATCATCGGCCCGAGAGGGTCGGCCCACAGCCTGGGCAGCAGCAGGCTGCCGGCCACGATGTAGAAGACCGAGAGCCCGATGGCCGCCCAAAGGGCCAGCCGTGTGGTCGGGCGGTAGGCGATGCCGGCGAAGACCACCAGGTCGGCCAGGGCGCCGGCCCACACGCTGGGCCCCGCGAGGGGGCCGGCGCCGCCCTCCAGCATCAGCGCCTTTCCGCGCCCGAAGCCCGGTCCGATCGAAACCACCGCCGTCATCAGCCAGAAGGCGGCGAAGGTGGCGAGCGCCAGCGCCTTCAGCAGGTAGAGGCGCGAGAACCAGCGCTCCTGGACGGACGCCGGCTCGGCGGCGAGGGCGGCCGACAGGCTGCGCGGCCGGATGCCAGTGAGCTTCACCCAGTCGGAGTTGTCGCCCACCGCGCCGCGGACCATCTCGCGCCGGGCGTTGGAGCGGATCGGCGGCCTCCAGCCCAGCGCGCCGGCGAGGTCGCCCAAGCGGTACATCAGGCCCGTGGCCCAGCCGGCGACGATCTTTGCCGGCGGATAGCCCAGCCACCGGCGGTAGGCGGCCACCACCTCCTCGAACGACAGCCGCTCCGGCCCGGCGATCTCCAGCGCCACGTTCGCCGGGGCCTTCGAGTTCAGGAAGAAGACGACGGTCTCGACCACCTCATCGAGCTGCACGATCTGCAGTTGGCCGGCCTTCTCCGCCCGGGGCAGGAAGGGCAGGGCCGCCAGGCCCCGGAACAGGGCGCTGCCGCCATAGGCCGAACGTCCCACCACCACCGAGGGCCGCAGGATCACCCAGTCGAGGTCGAGGCGGGTGAGGGCCTCCTCGCCCTGGCGCTTCGTGTCGGAAAAGGCGGACAGGCCGGCCTTGTCGGCGCCCATAGCCGAGAAGTGGATCACCCGGCGCACGCCGGCCGCCTCACAGGCGGCGAACAGGGCGGCGGGCCCCTCGAGGTGAACGGCCTTGGTGGAGTCTGCGCCCCCATCCTGCAGGGCCCCCACGCAGTTGATCACAGCGTCCACCCCCTCGAGGTGGGGCCGCCAAGCCTCGGGCGTCGTGGCGCGGCCCACGTCCAGGGGAATCCAGCGGTCGACCAGCAGCCGCCGCGCCATGGGTCCGGTGCGGCGCGCCACCGCCCAGACCTCGTGGCCCTCTGCCTTCAGCCGCGCGCTCACGGCCGAGCCGATGAAGCCGGTCGCGCCGGCGATCAAGATGCGCAAGTGGCGCCCTTCGTCCTGGTCATCCTGCCTGCCAAACAGCCAAGCCGCGGGTTCGGTTCAGCCGCCCTGAAAGGCCGCAATTGCGCCCTGCGGCCGGATCATGCTTACTTTCGATAAGTCCCGGAGGGGGAACCCGGGCCAGTTGCGACGTAAACGACCGCGCAGGAGCCGCCTCTTGCGCTGCGGCTGGTTCGTTCACAAATGGGCGTATTCCGCATTGACGGAGCCGCCCCGATCCCTATAACGGGGCGCTTCCGCGAAAGAGCGCGAAGGACGCGCCGGCCTATGCCCTCGGGCTCGGGAGGCCGGGGCGCCATTCGCGTTCCTTGTGCGTGACTTGGAGAGCTTCCCACGTGGCCCGTATCGCTGGCGTCAACATCCCTACCAACAAGCGCGTCGTGATCGCGCTGCAGTACATCCATGGCATCGGCCCGGCGAAGGCCCGGGAGATCGTCGGCAAGGTCGGCATCGAGGACGCGCGCCGCGTCAACGAGCTGACGGACCAGGAAGTCCTGCACATCCGTGAAGCCATCGACCGTGACTACACGGTGGAAGGCGACCTGCGCCGCGAGACCGCGGTAAACATTAAGCGCCTGATGGACCTGGCCTGCTACCGCGGCCTGCGTCACCGCAAGGGCCTGCCGGTCCGCGGCCAGCGCACGCACACCAACGCCCGGACCCGCAAGGGCCCGGCCAAGCCGATCGCCGGCAAGAAGAAGTAAGAGAGCGTCTCGATGGCCAAGGAACCGGCGCGCGTCAAACGTCGCGAGCGCAAGAACATCACCTCGGGCGTGGCGCACGTGAAC
Source organism: Phenylobacterium sp. (assembly GCF_036563285.1). GTDB lineage: Bacteria > Pseudomonadota > Alphaproteobacteria > Caulobacterales > Caulobacteraceae > Phenylobacterium. The sequence goes on along the minus strand of NZ_DATCMR010000003.1, from coordinate 146,438 downwards.
GCCTCGTTCAACAACACCATGATCACCATCACCGACGCCCAGGGGAACACCATCTCCTGGTCCAGCGCCGGCATGATGGGGTTCAAGGGTTCGCGTAAGTCGACGCCCTACGCCGCCCAGATGGCGGCCGAGGACGCCGGCCGTAAGGCCGCCGAACACGGCGTGCGCACGCTGGAAGTGAACGTCTCCGGCCCCGGTTCGGGCCGTGAGTCGGCGCTGCGCGCCCTGCAGGCGGTCGGCATGACGATCACCACCATCAGGGACGTGACCCCCATTCCGCACAACGGCTGCCGTCCGCCCAAGCGCCGGCGCGTCTGAGTAACTGAAGTAACTGAAATTCAAGGCGCCGGACCGCGTTGGCGGCCGGCGATCCTGCGTTCCGAGGGACACCCGTGATCGAAAGAAACTGGAACGAGCTCATCCGTCCCGAGAAGCCCCAGATCGAGACCGGCCAGGACGCCGCCCGCAAGGCGCGTCTGGTGGCCGAGCCCCTCGAGCGTGGCTTCGGCGTGACCCTGGGCAACAGCCTGCGCCGCGTCCTGCTGTCGTCGCTGCAAGGCGCGGCCGTGACCGCGGTGCAGATCGACGGCGTCGTGCACGAATTCTCGTCGCTGGAAGGCGTGCGTGAAGACGTCGTCGACATCGTGCTGAACATCAAGCAGCTGGCCGTGCGCATGCACTCCGAGGGCCCGAAGCGCATGACGCTTCGCGCCACCGGCCCCGGCCCGGTGACCGCCAGCCAGATCGAAGTGACCGGCGACATCGAGATCCTGAACGGCGACCACGTGCTCTGCACGCTGGACGACGGCGCCAACGTGCGCATGGAGTTCACGGTCAACACCGGCAAGGGCTACGTGCCGGCCGAGATGAACCGCCCCGAGGACGCCCCGATCGGCCTGATCGCCGTCGACGCCCTCTATTCCCCGGTCAAGCGCGTCGCCTACCGCGTCGAGCCCACCCGCCAGGGCCAGAGCCTCGACTACGACAAGCTGATCATGGAAGTGGAGACCAACGGCGCGGTGACGCCGGTCGACGCGGTGGCCTACGCCGCGCGCATCCTCCAGGACCAGCTGCAGATCTTCATCACCTTCGAAGAGCCGAAGAAGAAGGTCGAGGGCGAGGCCAAGCCGGAGCTGCCGTTCAACCCGGCGCTGCTGAAGAAGGTGGACGAGCTGGAGCTGTCGGTCCGCTCGGCCAACTGCCTGAAGAACGACAACATCGTCTACATCGGCGACCTGATCCAGAAGACTGAAGCGGAGATGCTGCGCACTCCGAACTTCGGCCGCAAGTCGCTGAACGAGATCAAGGAAGTTCTCGCCGGCATGGCCCTGCACCTTGGCATGGACGTGCCGAACTGGCCGCCGGAGAACATCGAAGAGCTGGCGAAGAAGTTCGAAGACCAGATGTAAGCTGCTTTCGCGCCGCCTCCGGGCCGCTTCGGCGGCCTGGGTCCGATGAAGCCGCAACAGCGGTGGAGGGCCCCGGCGCTTCGTGTTGACCCAGGCGGGAGCAAGGCTGGGACTTGGTTAGGTGGACGCTGACCCAGGAGATCGGGGGCGTCCGGGCAGGCCACAGGGCCCAGGAGATACGAAATGCGTCACGGTAAAGCCTATCGCAAACTGGGTCGGACGACCGCCCACCGCACCGCCATGTTCGCCAACATGGCCGCAAGCCTGATCAAGCACGAGCAGATCGTGACCACCCTTCCCAAGGCGAAGGAACTGCGTCCGTTCGTCGAGAAACTGGTGACGCTGGCCAAGCGCGGCGACCTGCACGCTCGCCGTCAGGCGATCAGCCACGTCCGCGACGTGGAGCAGGTCGGCAAGCTGTTCGGCACGCTGGGCCCCCGCTACGCCGAGCGCCAGGGCGGCTACATCCGCGTGCTCAAGGCCGGCTATCGTTACGGCGACAACGCCCCGCTGGCCGTGATCGAGTTCGTCGATCGCGACCCGGCCGAGAAGGGCAAGGACTCCGGCCCGACGGCGGAGCAGGACTTCTCCGCCGAGGCCTAGGGCCCGCGAATAAAGCTTCGAAAAGCCCCGGATGGCGACTTCCGGGGCTTTTTGCTGCGCCGCTTCCCCGGCTAGTCTCCGCGCCTCAACGATAGCTGGAGGGGAGAGGCCATGTTCTCGCACATGCTGGTCGGCACGAATGACCTGGAGAAGGCCAAGAGGTTCTACGACGCCACGTTCGCGGCGCTCGGCATCGGCCCGGGCTTCATGAACGAGGATCGGCGGATCTTCTACCGCGGCAAGGGCGCCTCCTTCGGCGTCACCAAGCCGATCAACGGCGAGCCGGCCTGCCTGGCCAATGGCGGCACCGTGGGCTTCGCTTGCGAGTCCCCGGAGCAGGTGGACGCCTGGCATGCGGCCGGCGTCGCCAACGGCGGCACCTCCTGCGAGGACCCGCCGGGCTACCGGGAAGGCAGCGTCGGCAAGCTCTACCTGGCCTACCTGCGAGATCCCGACGGGAACAAGCTCTGCGGCCTCTACCGACCCTAGACCCCGAGCCACTCCAGCCCGTGCGGCAGGCCCCGCCTGCAGATGCATCCATTGACCGCTAATTGCGTTTTACGTTAAATATTGCGGTAACTAGCAAGGATGTGACCATGGCTTCTTCACGACCCGCCCTGACCTCCGCCATCTGCTACCGCAACCCGCGCGCGGCGCTCGACTTCCTGGAGCGCGCGTTCGGGTTCGAGCTCGTGATGCTGATCGAGGACGCGGACGGCAATGTCGCCCACTCCGAGATGCGGTTCGAAGACTGCGTGATCATGATCGGCGGCGAGTGGTCGGACGACCACAAGAGCCCGGCCTCCGTCGGCGGCAAGAACACCCAGACGGTGCACCTGCAGATCGGCGCCGACCTCGACGCCCACTGCGAGCGGGCGAGGGCTGCCGGGGCCAAGGTGTTCATGGAGCCAGAGACCCAGTTCTATGGCGACCGCACCTACCGCTGCCGCGATCCCGAGGGACACATCTGGACGGTCGGACAGACGGTGAAGCAGGTCAGCCGCCAGGAGATGGAAGCCGCCACGGGCCTGAAGATCACGGGCGACGTGTGAGCGCGGCCGTTCAGGCAGTGGACCGCACGCTCGCAGCGCTCGCGGATCCCACGCGGCGGGGCGTGGTCGAGCTGCTGGCGCGCCGGCCACGTCCGGCCGGCGAGCTGGCCCGGGAGCTCGACGTCTCGCCGCCGTCCATGAGCCGGCACCTCCGCGCCCTGCGCGAAAGCGGGCTCGTGGAGGAATCCCATCCCGAGTTCGACGCGCGCGTGCGCATCTACGCCCTGAGGCCGGAACCCATGGTGCATCTGCTGCGGTGGCTGGAGGAGAGCGAGCGGCTCTGGAGCGAGCAGCTGGCCGCCTTCAAGGCCCATGTCGAGAAGGGCGCATGACCTCGAAGGTCTTTGTGGCGCTGCGCGTGAAGGCGACGCCGGAGCGCGCGTTTGCGGCCTTCGTCGAGGAGATCGGCGACTGGTGGCGGCCGAACGGCCTCTTCCAGACCACGCCGCGCCCGCCCGGGCGTCTGGCTTTCGAGCCGGGGGAGGGCGGCCGTCTCACCGAGACGCTAGCCAACGGGCACGTCTTCGAAATCGGCCGCATCCAGGTCTGGGATCCGCCGGCGCGGCTGGTGTTCTCCTGGCGCCAAGCGAATTTCCCGCTCGACCTGCACACGGAGGTGGAGGTGCGCTTCGAAGCGGTAGGCGAGGAGACCCGGGTGTCGGTGGAGCACCGCGGCTTCGACCAGGTGCCCGCCGACAGTGTCGCGCGACACGGTTTCCCGGACGAGGCGCTGCTCATGCGCCTCGCCGAATGGTGGCAGGCGCTGCTGGGCTCGCTGAGACAGGTCACGTAACGCTGTTGCGTCAGTTCTTGGTTTGTTTCATGGTGCGCACGAGGGGACACGACCATGCAGGACAATGAGGGTGGCGCCGCTCCGCCGGTCGCACCGGACGCGGCGGCGGATATTGCGCCCGAGCCGCCGGGCGCACGGGGCGTGAAGGCGCGGCCGCAACGGCAGGCCGGCTTCGGCTTCATCTTCGCCAGCGCCCTGATGAACGCCGTGTCCTTCGGGATCATGATCCCGATCCTGCCGAACCTGATCAAGGAGTTCACCGGCGGGGATTTCGCTGCGGCGTCGGTCTGGAACGTGGTGTTCGCCACCGTCTGGGGGGTGATGCAGTTCTTCTGCGGGCCGTTGCTCGGCATGATGTCCGACCGCTACGGACGACGGCCGGTCCTGCTCCTGTCGCTGTTCGGCCTGGGCGTCGACTTCCTGTTCATGGCCTTTGCGCCGACGCTTCTCTGGCTGTTCGTGGGCCGGGTGCTGAACGGGGCGACGGCGGCGAGCTTCTCCACCGCCAACGCCTACCTCGCAGACGTCACGCCGCCAGAGCGCCGCGCCAAGGTGTTCGGCTGGATGGGCTCGGCGTTCTCTTTCGGCTTCATCATCGGACCGATCATCGGCGGCATGCTGGGCGAGTACGACCTGCGCCTGCCGTTCATGGCGGCCGCCGCGCTGACGTTCGTCAACTGGCTCTACGGCCTATTGGTGCTGCCGGAATCCCTGCCGCCCGAGCGGCGGGCCAAGAGTTACGACTGGAAGCGGGCCAACCCGGTAGGCTCGCTGCAGCTCCTGCGCGCCCACAAGGGCCTCCTGGGCTTGGTCGGCGTGACCTTCCTCTTCCAGCTCTCCCACATGGTGCTGCCGTCGATCTTCGTGCTCTACACCACCTACCGCTACGGCTGGTCGACGGGGGTGCTGGGCCTGACCTTCCTGCTCACGGGGGTGCTTGGGGTGATCGTCCAGATGTTCCTGGTCGGGCCCGTGGTGGCGCGTATCGGCGAGCGCAAGGCGGTGCTCCTGGGGGCGGCCGCGGGCGTGGTCGGCTTCGCCTGGTACGGCGCGGCCCCCACCGGCTGGCTCTACCTGCTGGGCGCGCCCATCTTCGCCCTGATCGGCTTCATGATGCCGGGGCTGCAGGGGCTGATGACGCGCAAGGTCCAGCCGCACGAGCAAGGCCAACTGCAGGGCGCCAACCAGAGCCTGGCCGGCATCGCCGCGGTCGTCGGGCCGCCGATCTTCGGCCTGGTGTTCGCCTGGTCGGTGCGGCACGACGCGACGGTGCACGCCCCGGGGCTGGCGATCTATGTGGCCGCGGCGCTCCTGTTGCTCGCGCTGGCGCTCGCCTGGGTCACCGCACGTAACCCGAGTGACGAGCGGGTTGTAACAGCCTGAAGGAACGCCATATTCGCGCCTGAAACCTCCGCAGAGTTCGCTCGCTATCGCTTTCCGGAGATGCCATGCGCGCCCATCGCATCCTGATCTCGTTGTTCGCGGCCCTGGCGGCCGGCTCCGCCGCCGTGGCCCAGCCCGCCCTGCCTCAGCCCGGCCGCGTGGCCCCGCAGAGCGCGGCGTCCATGAAGCAGTCCTTCGCCCCTGTGGTCCGGCGCGCCGCGCCGGCGGTGGTGAACATCTCGGCGCGCAGCCTGGTGAGGCCGCGCACCGACCCCTTCTGGGAGTTCTTCGGCGGCGGCGTGCCCCGCGCGCGGGTGGCCACGTCCCTGGGCTCCGGCGTCATCGTCCGTCCCGACGGGGTCATCGTCACGAACAACCACGTGGTCCAGGGCGGCCAGGAGATCACCGTCGCGCTCGCTGACCGGCGCGAGTTCCCAGCCCGCATCCTGCTGCAGGACCCCCGCGCCGACCTTGCGGTGCTGAAGATCGAGCCGCCGGCCGGCGAGCGCCTGCCGACGCTGTCCATCGACGACACCAGCGACACCGAGGTGGGCGACCTGGTGCTGGCCATCGGCAACCCCTTCGGGGTCGGCCAGACGGTGACCAACGGCATCATCTCGGCCCTGAACCGCAGCGTCGATCCCACCGGCGGCGAGGCGGTCAGCGCCTACATCCAGACCGACGCCGCCATCAACCAGGGCAACTCCGGCGGCGCGCTCGTCGACATGGACGGCGACCTGATCGGCATCAACAGCTTCATCCTCTCGCGCTCCGGCACCTCCTCCGGCGTCGGCTTCGCCCTTCCGGCCACGGTGGTGCGCCGCGTGGTGGAGACTGCGGTCGGCGGCGGCCGCCAGGTGGTGCGCCCCTGGCTCGGCGCGCGCCTGCAGAGCATCACCCCGCAGATGGCCGAGGCGCTGGGCCTGCGCGCGCCGACGGGGGCGGTGGTCGGCGACCTGTGGCCCGGCGGCTCGGCCCAGCGGGCGGGCCTTCGCGCCGGCGACGTGATCACCAGCATCGACGGCCAGCCCGCCACCGACGCGGCCTCGGTGATCTACGCCATCGGCGCTCATCGGCCGGGCGAGCCGGTGCGGATCGAGGTCCTGCGCGGCGGCCGGACCGAGCGGCTCACCCTGCGCGCCGAGGCCCCGCCCGCGACGCCCGCGCGCGACGAGCGGGTGATCCAGGGACAGAACCCCTTCGACGGGGCGACGGTGGTCAGCCTATCGCCCGCCCTGGCCGAAGAGCAGGGGCTCGACCCCTTCGGCGGCGGCGTGCTCGTCACCCGGGTGACCCGCGGCTACGCGGCCAACTACCTGCGGCAGGGCGACATCATCCGGGCCGTCAACGGCCGGGCGGTGCGCACCACCGGCGAGCTGCAGAGCCTCGCTGGGGCGCCGGCGCAAGGCTGGGAGATCACCATCGAACGCAACGGCCAGACGGGGACCATCCGCGTCTAAGGTGCTAATCCATGGCCCATGGCTGACCTCTTCGAAGCCGCGGGCCTGACGCCCCAGGCGCCATCGCCGCTCGCCGACCGCCTGCGCCCGCAGCGGCTGGACGAGGTGGTTGGCCAGGACCACCTGCTGGGCCCGGAAGGCCCGATCCGCCGGATGGCCGAGGCCAAACGCCTCGCCTCGATGATCCTGTGGGGCCCGCCCGGCACCGGCAAGACCACCATCGCCCGGCTGCTGGCCAAGGAGGCCGGCTACGAGTTCCAGCAGCTCTCCGCCGTCTTCTCCGGCGTCGCCGACCTGAAGAAGGCCTTCGAGGCCGCACGAATGCGCAGGCTGGCCGGCCAGGCCACCCTGCTCTTCGTCGACGAGATCCACCGCTTCAACCGCGCCCAGCAGGACGGCTTCCTGCCCTTCGTGGAGGAGGGTATCGTCACCCTGGTCGGCGCCACCACCGAGAACCCGTCGTTCGAGCTCAACGGGGCGCTGCTGTCGCGCTCCCAGGTGTTCGTCCTCAAGCGCCTCGACGACCAAGCCCTGGAGGCGCTTCTGGCCAAAGCCGAGGCCTTCGAAGGCCGGCCCCTGCCGCTGGAGCCGGACGCCCGCAACGCCCTGGTGGCGCTGGCCGACGGCGACGGCCGTTACCTGCTCACCCTGGCCGAGACTCTGTTCAACATCGGCTCGGCCAAGCCGCTCACCACCCGCGAGCTCGGCCAGGTCCTGCAGAAGCGCTCCCCCGCGTACGACAAGGACCGGGAGGAGCACTACAACCTCGTCTCCGCCCTGCATAAGTCGATCCGCGGCTCCGACCCGGACGCGGCGCTCTACTGGCTGGCCCGTATGCTCACCGGCGGCGAGGACCCGCTGTTCATCGCCCGCCGGCTGATCCGCGCCGCGGCCGAGGACATCGGCGAGGCCGACCCGCTCTCCCTGCTGCTCGCCAACGCGGCCAAGGACACCTATGACTTCCTGGGCTCGCCCGAGGGGGAGATCGCGCTCGCCCAGCTCACTGTCCACCTGGCCACTGCGCCCAAGTCCAACGCGGTCTACAAGGCCTACGGCGCGGCGATGAAGGCGGCCAGGGAGACCGGCTCGCTGATGCCGCCCAAGCACATCCTGAACGCCCCCACCCGGCTGATGAAGGACCTCGGCTACGGCAAGGGCTACGCCTACGACCACGACGCGGCCCAGGGCTTCTCCGGCCAGGACTACTTCCCCGACGAGATGGAGCGGCAGACCTTCTACGATCCGAAGGGCGAGGGGGCGGAGGCCAGGATCCGCGAGCGCCTCGACCGGTGGGCGCAGCTGCGAAAGCGCAAAGGCGCCTGATCGGCGACCATTGTTACGGTGAAGCTTCGGGCGTAGGCTCCTCCCATCTTACCTCGGGGGAGGAACCCAGATGACTGAAACTATTGACGAAGCGCCGCGCTCGGCCGTGCCGAGGCACTTCTGGATCGTGGCCATTGTGTCCCTGCTGTGGAACGCGTTCGGCGGCGTCGACTACACGATGAGCCACCTGCAGGGCGAAGCCTGGTACCGCCAGATGGGCATGACCGAGACCATGATCGCGGGCATCAACGCCTATCCCACCTGGATGCATGCGGTGTGGGCGATCGGCGTCTGGGGGTCGGTCGCAGGCTCGATCCTGCTGCTCGTGCGCTCGCGTTGGGCGTTCCACGCCTTCGCGTTGTCGTCCCTTGGGGCGATCGGATCGCTGATCTACCAGGCGATGAACCCCGTCGAGGGCATGGGCCTGGTCATGCCGGCGGTCATCGTCGCCATCGTCCTGTTCTTCACCTGGTACGCGCAGTGGATGACGAAGCGGGGCGTGCTCCGCTAGACGGAGGCGCGTGAAGAAAGCCCCGCCGCAGCCGGTCGCCCTGTCGCCGGACGAGATCGCCTTCGTCAGGAGCCTCGTGCTCTACGAGGACGCCGACATCCTGGCGCTCAACAAGCCGGCGGGGCTGTCCAGCCAGGGCGGCCGGGCTCAGGTCAACACGCTGGACGAGCTGCTGTGGGCCTTCGCCAGGCCGGGGAAGGCCCGCCCGCGGCTGATCCACCGCCTCGACCGCGACACCTCCGGCGTGATCCTCACCGCCCGCACCCAGCCGGCCGCGAGCTTTCTGGGCAAGGCGATGATGGCGCGCAGGTTCGCGAAGACCTACCGGGCCATTGTCGCGCCGGGTCCGCCCGAGCCGCCGGGCGGCGTCATCGAGGTGGCCCTGCGGCGCGAAGAGATCGGCCGCGAAGCCTATATGCGCGTCTGCCGCCCCGACCATCCGGACGCCGAAGCCGCCCGCACCCGTTACCGCACCCTGGCTGAAGCCCCCGGCGCCGCGCTGGTCGAGCTCGATCCGGAGACCGGCCGGATGCACCAGCTGCGGGTCCACCTGCAGTCGGTCGGCCGCCCGATCGCGGGCGATGCCCGCTACGGCGGCGCCCTCGTGCTGAACGGCCATGCCGTGCCCCGCCTGATGCTGCACGCCGCCGCGCTCAGCTTCCCGCACCCGGCCGGCGGGACCAAGCGGCTGGAGGCTCCGGTCCCAGCCGACATGGCCGGTCTGGCCAGTGAGCTTGGCCTGGGGTAGGAACGCTACGGGCGGGTAGCGTGTTCAACCTACGGATCAAGAACGGTTTTCCCGCCATGAAACGCCTCGTCGTCTCCGCCCTCGCAGCCCTGGCGCTCAGCGCCTGCGCGTCGGCCCCCACCGTCTACCAGCCCGCCGCAGGCCCCACGGCTGTGGGCTACTCGGAGTACCGGATCGAGCCCGGCCGCTACCGCATCACCTTCCGCGGCGGTCCCGGTGCGCCGGCCGGCTACGTCAGCGACCTGGCGATCCGCCGCGCCGCCGACCTCGCCATCCAGGACGGCTACGACTGGTTCCGGGTCTCCGACCGCTTCATCGAGGGCCAGCCGGACCGCGGACCGCGGATGAGCATCGGGGTCGGCGGCGGCTCGGGCGGCTATGACGGTTACGGCGGCTACGGCTACCGCCGCCGCAGCGGCGTAAGCGTCGGCGTGGGCGTCGGCACAACCTTCAACCTCGGCGGCGGTCCCGCCGTGGCCGCCACCATGGAGGTGATGATGGGCAAGGGCCCGAAGCCCGCCGGCGCCGACGTCTACGACGCCCGCGAGATCCAGCGCGCCGCCGGCGTGCGGGCGTAACCCCACGATTGTGGTCCCGGATTTCGCGCAGCGAAAGACCGGGACCCATATACCTTGCGTCGCCGAAGTGCGTCGGCGCGGCCACGGCGCATGGCGGATCGCAGCTGATGGTTCCCGCTCTTCGGCTTCGCCGAAACCGGGATGACGGGGGTGGAGGTGGGTGCATCTGGCCTTCCCACCGCCCCCGCCGCATAAGGGGCCGATGCAGAACCTTCTCCTGGTGGCCCTCGGCGGCGGGACGGGCGCGGTCGCGCGCTACCTGCTGGGCGTCCAGGCCCAGCGGGCGCTGGGCTCGGGCTGGCCCTACGGCACCTTCGCCGCCAACGTCCTGGGCGGCCTGCTGATGGGCCTGCTGGCCGGCGTGCTCGCCGAGCGCGGCGGCGCGGACCAGGAGCGCTGGCGCCTGCTGCTGGGCGTCGGCTTCCTGGGCGGCTTCACCACCTTCTCCGCCTATTCGCTGGAGATCGCCGCCATGCTCGAGAACCGCGCCTACGGCCAGGCGGCCGCCTACGCCCTGGGTTCGGTCCTCCTCTCGTTGGTGGCTCTGTTCGTCGGCCTCATGCTGGCGCGCCGGGTGTTCTCGTGAGGGAGGTCCGCACCCTCTACGTCGACAACGGCGAGGATGGCGTACGCCTGGACCGCTGGTTCAAGCGCCGCTGGCCGCACCTGAACCACATCCAGATCCAGAAGCTCGCCCGCTCGGGCCAGATCCGCGTCGACGGCGCACGGGTGAAGCCCGACACCCGCCTCTCGGCCGGCAGTCAGGTGCGCGTGCCGCCGCTTCCCGAGGCGCAGGAGCGCCGCGAGAAGGATGGCATCGACCCGCGCGAGGCGGCCTTCGCGCGCTCCCTGGTGCTTTACGAGGACGAGGAGGTGCTGGCGCTGAACAAGCCCTCCGGCCTCGCCGTCCAGGGCGGCACCAAGACCCACAAGCACGTCGACCGGCTGCTCTCGGCGTGGGGCGAGGGGCTGGAGCGGCCGAGGCTCGTCCACCGCCTCGATCGCGACACCTCCGGCGTCCTGGTGCTCGGCAAGACACCGGGCGCGGCCGCCAAGCTCGCCGGCGCCTTCGCCAAGCGGCGGACGCAGAAGATCTACTGGGCCTTGGTCGCCGGCTTCCCGAAGCCACCCGAGGGGGTGCTGGAGCTGCCGCTCATCAAGAAGGGGATTGGCGACCGCGAGTTGGTGGTCCCGGCCGAGCTCGGGCACGAGAACGCAGAGGCTGCCGAGACCGAGTTCGTCATGCTCGCCCGCGCCGCCGACAAGGCCGCCTGGATGGCGCTGTGGCCCCACACAGGCCGCACCCACCAGCTGCGGGCGCATATGCTGGCCATGGGCCATCCGATCCTCGGCGATCCCAAGTACAACACCGAGGCGTCCGAGGCGCTCTCCGGCGGGCTCAAGCTGCAGCTGCATGCGCGCCGGCTGGTCCTGCCGCACCCCTCGCGGGGGACCCTGATGCTGGAGGCGCCGCTCAGCCCGGAGATGAGGGCCGGCTTCGAGCGCTTCGGCTTCGACGAGCACGAGGCGGACCCGGAGCCGTTCTCACGAAGGAAGCGCTGACGTCCATTGAGCCGAAGTCCCGCTTGCGAAGCGCGCGGCCGATCCCCATTCAGCAGGCATGAGAAAAGGTTTCCACGAGCCGGCGGAGAAGCCCCGCCGGTTCTACAAGTCCGTCGAGGCAGTCGAGGACGACGGCGGCTTCGGCATAGCCCTGGACAGCCGGCGCCTACGCACGCCCAAGGGCCTGCCGCTGGTGCTGCCGACGCGCGCCCTGGCCGACGAGATCGCTGGCGAATGGGCCGCCCAGGGCGAGACCATCGAGATGGCGCAGATGCACGCCACCCGCCTCGCCAACACCGCCATCGAATCCGTCCCGCAGGCGCGAGAGGCCACCGCCGACAGCGTCGCCAACTTCGCGGGCTCCGACCTGCTCTGCTATTTCGCGGAGGACCCGCAGAGCCTGCTGCAGCGCCAGCAGGCGGCGTGGGAGCCGGTTCTGCAGCGGGCAGAAGCCGAGCTCGGCCTGTCATTCGTCCGGGCGGCGGGCATCGTCCACCAGGCGCAGCCCGAGGCGAGCATCGAGAAGGTGAGGGCGCTGGCGACCTCGCTGGACGACTTCGCCCTTGCCGGATTGGCCTTCTGCGTCGCGCTTTATGGCTCCGCCGTGCTGGGGCTTGCCGTCCAACGCGGCTGGCTCACGGGCGAGGAGGCCTTCGACCTCTCGCGGCTGGACGAGACCTTCCAGGAAGAGAAGTGGGGCGTCGACGAGGAGGCGGCTGAGCGGACGGCGCGGATGCGTATCGAGGCGCAGATGCTGGACCGCTGGTTCAAGGCCCTCGTCGCCGCCTGATGCGGAAACGGCCGCCCCCCGGAAGGGGCGGCCGCCATCAGTCCTCTTGGAAGCCCGCGTATTACGGGTTGGTCGTGCCGCCGCCAGCGCCCGGCGAGCCGCCGCTCGTCGTCGTGCCGGAGCCGGTGCCCGCGCCGGTGCTGCCCGGGCCGGTGGCCCCCGTCGTGCCGGTGGCGCCCGTGGCCCCGGTCGTGCCGGCGGCGCCGGTCGCGTCCGTGCCCGTGGCGCCCATGGTCCCCGTCGCGCCCATGGTGGTGGTGTCGGTGGTGGTGGTCCCCGCCGCGCCGGTGGCGCTCGCGTCGGCCGCCGTACCCGTCGCCGCCGCATCGGCCGCGGGGGTCTCTTCCGACTTCTGCTGGCAGGCCGCGAGGCTCATTGCCCCGGCGATCGCAACCACGGCCAGAATGCTCTTTCTCATTTGTGAAGCCTTCCCTGTAAATCCCCCGACTTCTGAATTCAGAATACACAAAACCGCGTGCTCGCAAAGACGTGACCTGATCAACAATGCAGGTCGCGCTATGTTGATCACTGGCTTCCCTGAACCCTCGGTCTGCCAAGACCGGGGGCTTTTTTTCTCATTTGAGGCCTTTGGCCCGGGCACCGGGAGCCAATTTCGCCTTTGTTTATTGAACAGGAATGGCAAAGCTCCGCGCCGTTGCGTAGGGCAGCGCTTGCTAACCTAGTTGATCGCAGAGCCGCCTGGCTGGGCGCAGGGTGGTCACGGTTGCATTCGCGACGGAGACAGCCTTGCGTTACGAAGTGAAGGTGCGAGATGGGGCCGGCGGGCTGGTGTGCGGCGCCACGTTGAACTGCCCGGACGACGCCATGGCGCAGCGCCGCTTCGGCGAGCTGCCTCTGCCGACGGGAGAGGCGGAGCTCCGCCGCGGCGCCAGGCTGCTTGCCCGAAGGGCCGAGACCGTGGCTCCGCTGCCCCGCGCCAGCTGAGCGGCGGCCTGCGATCCGTCGCCGCTGGGGTGCGGCCGTGCTTGCCGCCGGGCGGCGATGCCTTATCATAGTTGAACCGCGGCGGACGATCCGGGATGCTGCGGCCGAGAGACAATGTGTGCTCCCCCCCGTGCGGTGGAGCAACGCTTGCCTCGTTATCATTTCAATCTGGAAGACGGCGAGTCCGTGCTGGACCCCGAGGGGACTGAGCTGCCCAACCTGACGGTCGCGCGCAGCGAGGCGGTGCGCATGGCCGGGCGGCTGCTGGAGGACAATCCAGCAAGCATCTGGGCGCAAGGCGACTGGCGCATGGTCGTGACGGATGACGCCGGCGTGGTGCTCTTCACGCTTTCGATCGCCGCGATGGAGGCCGCTGAAAATGCAGCGGCGAATGATCGTCGCTAAACTGGGTTAGTGCGGGAACACATCGAGCACATCACCCTGGGCCCAGCCTGGGAGGGAGGCTCGTGATGCGTACCTTTTCATTTTTCATCCATGACCGCCGCTATTCCGTGCCGACCTTGCAGTTCGTGCTGGTGGCGGACGAGGTGAGGGCACGCGAACTGGCCCGCCGCGAGCTGCTTGCCAGCCCCGAGCACCTGGCCGTGGACGTCCGCGGCGAAGAGGGTGGCACGTTCCGCGAGGAGCGCTAGGCCGCCTCAGGCCGCACGGCGTCCGAGGTTGAGGTAGGCGGAGTCGAACTCGCCCGCGGCGCAGAGCCCCTTCCAGTCCAGGACGACCAGCTCGCGCCCGCGCAGCTCCACGAGGCCTTCGGCGCGCAGCGCCTGCAGCACGCGGTTGGTGTGCACCACCGACAGCCCGAGCGAGTCGGCGAGGTGGGCCTGGGTCGCGGGGAAGCGCGCGCGCTCGCCCTGCATCAGCCCGGCGGTCTTCAGGCGCGTGACCTGCTCGCAGAGCAGGTGCGCGATGCGGGCGTAGGCTGTGCGTCGTCCCATGCCCACCATCCACTCGCGGTAGATGGCGCTCTCCATAAGGCTGAGCCGCCACAAGCCGTGGGCGATCTTCGGATGCGCCCCCATCGCCGCCAGCAGCGCGGTTCGCGGCGCCAGCCCGATCTCGCAAGGTGTGAGCGTGGTGGCGCTGTACTCCATGCCCTGGAACGCCCGCTGCAGGTCCAGCAGGTCGCCGGGGACGTGGAAGGAGAGGATCTGGCGCCGGCCGTCGCTGAGGTTCTTGTGGCGGAAGGCCTGGCCGTCCAGCAGCAGCCGGCAGTCGCTGGAGGCTTCGCCCTCGCGGAACACTTCCGCGCCCGCGGGAAGGCTCCTGCGCTGGGCGACGAGTCCTTCCACCACCTCCTGTTCGGCGGCCGAAAGCTCGACGTACTTCAGGAGGTTGGCGAGGAATCGGCCGGACATGTTCCTCCCTGAGAGCACGACGCGACCGGGGGAAAAATTAAGCAGGTTAAACTGGCGCGTTCGGCCATGGGGGCTTGCCCACGTGGTCGGCCAACCGAGCCTTGATCCACACCTGCGCTGCGTGGAGGTCGTCGAAGATCGGATGCTGCGGCCCGTCGAGCACTCCGAACCCCTTCTCGAGGAACCAGAAACCCGCCTGCTCCTCGTGCAGGGACGACAGCCTCACCAGGATCGCGACGAGATGACGGTCGCGAAACACCAGGACGCCGTCCCCTTCCTCGCCGCTGGCCACCAGCACCGGCTGTAGGGTCAGTTCCACTGCAGCGCGCCATCCTTCAGGTGCAGGTACCCGGGGTCGAAGTCCCCGGCGGCCTGCAGGCCATCCCAGTCGCCGATAACCACGAACCGTCCGCGGTACGATATCAGCCCCACGCGGCGCAGGTCCTGCAGGACCCGATTCACGTGAACGGAGGAAAGGCCGAGCGCATCGGCGAGTTCCGCCTGCGTCACCGGAAGCTGGAAGGACTCACCGTCCGCCAGGCCCACCGACTGCAGCTTCACATAGACCTCGCAGATCACGTGCGCGATCCGCTGGTGGGCGCTGCGGCGGCCCACGCCGGCCAGCCATTCTCGGAACACCGCGGCGTCGATGAGGGTGTCGCGCCAGAACGCACTGGCGACCTCGGGGTTGTTGCGGGTCACCTCATTGACCGCGGCATGCGGGATGAAGGCGATCTGCGTCGGCGTCAGCGCCGAGAGGCTGTGGTCCATGACCTTGATATGCAGCGACTGCAGGTCGGGAATGTCCCCGGGGATGTGGAAGGACATGATCTGCCGCTGGCCCTCGCCGAGCAGCTTGTAGCGGCAGACGAAGCCCTCGACGACCAGGCCGCATTCCCTGGGGCGGTCGCCCTGGCGGACGATGTCGGCGTTCTCCTCGAAGGCGCGAAGCCGGATCGGGAGGGCCGACAGCGCCGCCTTCGCCTCGGCCGAGAGGTCCGCAATCGACTCTAGCTTGGTGATAAGCCGCTCGTGAGGGCTGGGTCCGCGCGGGTTCAATGAGTCTCCGGACGCCGCGCTGGCCCAATCCCGGTGCGGACTTGGTTGAGCGGCCGTAAGCGGCACTCTACGCATGGGGCGGGCAATCTCCGCACACATGGGTTAAGAGTCTCGCGTCCTGGGAGTACGCGTTGGAAGACCCTGTCGTCCTGAAGCTGCAACACGGGGCGATGCTGTCGCCCGAGGACAAGCGCGCGTTGAGCGACTCGTATTCCAAGGTGCACACGGTCGAAGCCCGCATCGACCTGATCTCACAGGGCGACACGCCCGAGGACGTCCACGTGGTCCTGGAAGGCTTCGCGTGCCGTTACAAGCTGCTGCCGGACGGCTCGCGCCAGATCATGGCCTGGTTGGTGCCCGGCGACTTCTGCGACCTGCACGTGGCGGTCCTCGGCCGCATGGACCACTCCATTGCTACCCTGTCCACGTCCAAGGTGGCGCGCATCCCGAAGGACCGCGTGGCGGAGCTGGTGAAGACCAGCGAGCAGCTTTCACGGGCGCTCTGGTGGGCGACGCTGGTGGACGAGGCGATCCTGCGGGAGTGGCTGGCCAACATGGGCCGCCGGCCCGCCCACGAGCAGGTCGCGCACCTGTTCTGCGAACTCCTGGTCCGGCTCAAAGCCGTGGGCTTGGCCCAAGACGACGCCATGGAGCTGCCGCTGACCCAGGTGGAGTTGGCCGACACGGTTGGGCTCTCCAGCGTCCACGTGAACAGGGTCGTGCAGGAACTGCGCGACGAGGGCCTGATCAGCTGGCGCGGCAAGGTGCTGAAGGTGCTCGACGTCCAGCGCCTGAAGCGGTTCGCCGGCTTCGAAGCCGGCTACCTGCACCTCGACGGCGCTGCCTGAGCCGCGCCTAGCGCCCTCCGGAACCCGCAGCCGCCGCGGCCGGAGCCGCCGCCGGCGCGCCAGGCGTCGGCGTGGCGGCCGGACGCCTGCGCGGCATCAGCTTCTGGGCCTCGGCCAGCTCGGTCTGATCGATGGCGCTGTCCTTGTTCTTGTCCACCATGGGCAGGAACTTCTTCAGGTTCTCGCCCTGCGTGCCCTTCAGCTCCGCCGCCTGGATCTTCGAGTCCAGGTTGTCGTCGAAGGCGCCCATGAACAGGCTGGCCTGCAGCATCTTGTCGTTCTCGGGCTTCTGGTTGGCGACGGTTTCGTCGGTCCAGCGGTAGTGCAGGTAGGTGGCCAGCATCTCCTCCCACGACTGCTCGCCCCAGACCACCTGCTTGGTGTGGTCGGGGTTGCCGTGGTTGCGGGTGGAGTTGTCGAAGGTGTAGCGCGCGATGACCTTGGAGCCGGCCGGGATCTTCAGCGGCTCCTTCAGGAAGTACTCGTACTGCCAATTGAAGTCGTAGCGGGGCATGGCGAGCAGCATCTCTTCCTTGCCGTCCGGATAGCGGATGGAAAGGCTGGTGGAGCCGCCGCGCTTATGGGCGTGCGGGGTGATGCCGTAGAGCACCGCCTCCTTGGGGAAGGTCACGTAGGCCATCTCCCGGTGCCATTCCTCGCCGGGCGGGATGACGATCGAGAAGTCGGCGATCAGGAAAGTGCGGAGCACGTACTTCGGCTCCTGGCCCTTCGGGTAGAAGTAGATGCCCATCTGGGTCTTCTCGACCGACTCCTTGCCGTAGGGCGTGTAGTGGTTCTGGAAGGCCACGCCGCCGGAGGGCGGGATCCAGACGCCCAGGTCGGGCGGGTTGATGTTCGAGCCGCGACCCGGGCCGTAGCCGCCCAGCGAGGCGCCCCAGCTGCTCTCCGAGGCCGTGTCGCCGTCCTTGGTCTTGGCCTCGACCACGCCCGACAGGATGTGGTGCACCGCCTGGCGGTCGGTGACCTTGAAGGTCGAAGCCTTCATCCAGCGGCCTTCGGTCATCACGCTCGGCACCGCCGGGCGCTGGTATTCCATGACGCCCGTCGCGGGGATCTTGGCCGGCGGGATCTCGACGATCACGTCAGGCTTGCCCAGGGGCCACTCGGGCGCCTGGAACTTGATCTTCGCCAGCGGGTCCTCGCCCGCGCCGCGCGGCGAGCCGGCCTCGATCCAGTGGACCAGGGTCTTGATCTGCTGCGCCGAGAGCCGCTCGTCGTCCTTGAAGTGGCCGACGGTCGGGTCCGCCAGGAACGGCGGCATGCGCTGGGTGCGGATCACCTCGCGGATCATCGGCGAGAAGCCCTTGACCTGCTCGTAGTTGGTCAGCTGCATCGGCCCGATGCCGCCGGGCTGGTGGCAGCCGGCGCACTTCTGCTGGATGATCGGGGCGACGTCGTTGACGTAGCTGATGTTGGCGTGGGACTTCGCCTTCGCGCGCTCGGGGAAGGGGATCGCCCCGCCCTTCGCCTGGCGGAACGGCAGGGCCACCTTCTGTCCGGCCACCAGGCCGTCCAGCGCCGCCTTGGCGCCGTCCACCGGGCCGCGGTAGGCGACGGTCCAGGTCTTCGGATTGATCACGATCGCCTCGGCGGCCCGGGTCACGCCCAGCTGTTCGCCGACCAGCTGGTTGTAGTCGAACAGGATCGGCACAGCGAGGCCGGCGGCCTTGGCGTCCGGGATCACCTTGTCGCGGCTCTCGCCCAGCTTCGAGGCCAGCGCCATGAACTCGACGCCGTTGGCCGCGTAGCCCTGCTTCAGGGCCATCAGGGCCGGCGCGTCGGCCCGCACCTGCTTGTCGCCCGAGGCATAGGTGAACAGCACAACGGCCTTGGCGTCGCCCATCTTGTAGAGATGCCGGGCCAGGAACTCCTGATCGGCCAGACGGAAGTCGTCGACCGTCTGCGCCGCCGGCGCCTGCGCCGTGGCCATCGCGGGCGCCATGGTCACCACGCCCACCGCCGCAGCCGAGATCGTCGCGGCCAGCAGAGCCTTCGTCCAAACGCCCATCGTCGTTCCTCCCGGAATCCCTGAGCGGTCATAGCCGAACAGTGTTGCCGCAATATCCCGCAAGATGACGTGCGCGTCACCCATGCCGTGGCGTCAGCCGCCCGGCGGCCCAGCGCCGCAGTTAAGGATGAACTGGCGCCGCCGTTGCGCCGCGAGCCCCGAAGAGCCGGCGCCTGTGCCGGTTTCGAACGGGACCGCCCTGGCAAATGGCCTCCACGGCTTCGATCTCGGCGCTTCAGGCCGTCATGGTCCGCAAGACGGGCGCGGTGAAGGCCGTGGCCGGCATCCAATCCGTGGTCGAGAAGCAGCAGGCGAAGGCCGAGCCCAAGCCGGCCGCGCCCGCCAAGGCCCAGGCGCTGGTGCACGGCGCGACCGCCGTCGCGGCCCAGCTGGCGGCGCACGGTCACCACCATCACCATCACCACCACGGCGTGGCCGAGGCGCTGGAGCACATCGGCGACGCGCTGGAGAAGCTCGCCGAGCGCCACAAGCCGAAGGAGCCGAAGCCGCCGAAGGATCCCAAGGATCCGCCGCCGCCGCCTCCTCCTCCTCCTCCTCCTCCGCCGCCGCCGCCGCCGCCGCCTCCTCCTCCGCCGCCGCCGCGGCCGCCGGTGCAGACGCGCACGCCGGAGCAGCGCCTGGAGCAGGTGCTGGCCAGCCTGCGCGAGGGCTACACGCCGATGTCGCCCAGCGTGCCGTTCTCGCAGCGGGGCCAGGCGGCCGTGCAAACGGCGTCCGAGGCGCAGAAGCCGGGGCTCACCTCGCCCAACTACTGGACACAGCCGTCGCCCACGGCCGCGCGGATCTACCAGCAGACGGTGCAGGGCCAGGCCGCGCTCGCCATCCTGCGCGTCGTCTGACCTGACCTGAGCTTGCGCGCCCTTGCGGGCGCGACTACCCCTTGCCGCGAGTAGGGAAGGGATCTCGCGTGAAGGACATCCTCGAGGAGCTCGAGCGCAAGCGCAGCAACGCCCGCCTGGGCGGCGGCGAGAAGCGGATCGCGAGCCAGCACGCCAAGGGCAAGCTCACCGCCCGCGAGCGCATCGACCTGCTCCTCGACGAAGGCTCCTTTGAGGAGTTCGACATGTTCGTGGAGCACCGGGCCACGGATTTCGGCATGGCCGAGAACAAGGTCCCCGGCGACGGCGTGGTCACCGGCTGGGGCCGCATCAACGGCCGCACCGTCTTCGTCTTTTCCAAGGATTTCACGGTCTTCGGCGGCTCTCTTTCGAACGCGCACGCGCAGAAGATCGTCAAGGTCCAGACCCAGGCCCTGAAGATGGGCGCGCCGATCATCGGCCTGTTCGACGCCGGCGGCGCCCGCATCCAGGAGGGCGTCGACGGCCTAGCGGGCTACGCCGACATCTTCCTGCAGAACACCCTGGCCTCCGGCGTCATCCCGCAGATCAGCGTCATCATGGGCCCCTGCGCCGGCGGCGACGTCTATTCGCCGGCCATCACCGACTTCATCTTCATGGTGAAGGACACCTCGTACATGTACGTGACCGGGCCCGACGTGGTGCGCACCGTCACCCACGAGGAGGTCACCCACGAGGAACTCGGCGGCTACCGGGTCCACGCGCTGAAGTCCGGCGTCGCCGACGGCGCCTTCGAGAATGACCTGGAGGCCCTGACCCAGGTCCGGCGCCTCATCGACTTCCTGCCGTGCTCCAACCGCGAGAAGCCGCCGGTCCGCGAAAGCTTCGACGAGCCCTACCGCGACGAGCCCAGCCTCGACACCCTGGTCCCGGCCAACCCCAACAAGCCCTACGACATCAAGGAGCTGATCCTGAAGGTCGTGGACGAGGCGGACTTCTTCGAGATCAGCCCCGACTACGCCAAGAACATCGTGGTCGGCTTCGCCCGCCTCGACGGCCAGCCGGTGGGCATCGTCGCCAACCAGCCGCAGGTCCTGGCGGGCGTGCTCGACATCGATTCCTCCCGCAAGGGCGCCCGCTTCGTGCGCTTCTGCGACGCCTTCGACATCCCGCTGATCACCTTCGTCGACGTGCCGGGCTTCATGCCGGGCACCAAGCAGGAGCAGGGCGGCCTGATCCGCCACGGCGCCAAGCTGCTGTTCGCCTACGCCGAGGCCACGGTCCCGAAGATCACCCTGATCACCCGCAAGGCCTACGGCGGCGCCTACGACGTCATGGCGTCGAAGCACCTGCGCGGCGACATCAACTACGCCTGGCCCACCGCCGAGATTGCGGTCATGGGCTCCAAGGGCGCGGTGGAGATCATCTTCCGCAACCAGACGCCCGAGCAGCTCGCCGAGGCCGAGGCCGAGTACAAGGCCCGGTTCGCCAACCCGTTCGTCGCCGCCTCCCGCGGCTACATCGACGACGTGATCATGCCCCACGGCACGCGCCGCCGCATCGTCAAGGCGCTGAAGAACCTCGCCGGCAAGAAGCTGACGAACCCCTGGAAGAAGCACGACAACATCCCGCTCTAGGGCGCTTGCCCTCTTTGTCTGGGAGGGCGCGTCGGCCAAGCCGAGCGGGGTAGGATGAGCCAGGAGCTCAGTACCGGCCACCTTCCCACCCGTCTCGCGCGCGCCGCGCGATCCACCCTCCCGCGGCAGGGAAAGGAAAGGCGCCGCGGGGCCGCCGGCGCCCCTCACGAACCCGCGATACGCGGAACGACCGCGCCGGACCGGTGTTCCTCCGTCAGGGCCGATTGCGCCTTGAATCCCAAGCAACACGGAGGACCTCCCCATGGCCGACAGATGGATGGATGACCGCGACCGCCGTTGGCGTGACCGCGACTGGCGGCGTTCGGAGGACGTCGACCGCGACGGCGGCTTTGCGGGCGAGGGCTACTATCCGCGTGGCGGGGCTGAGGAGCGCAGCTTCGGCGGCGCCGAGCAGGAGTTCGGCGCGCGCCGCTCCGGCCCCGAGCGCGACCGGGTGTTCGGCGAGCAGGAGACCGGCGCCAGCTACAACCGCCCGCAGCCGGGCGGCGGCGGCTACGGCGCGGGGTCCTACGGCGGCGGCGAGAGCTACGGCCGCGGGGCCGGCGGCGGGCCCGACCGCAACTACTCGGGCGGCCGCCACCACGGCCACGGCCAGGACTGGCAGGGCCGCAACTACGGCGGCGTGAGCCCGGCCATGGCGCACCACGAATACGACCTCGACCGCGAGCACGGCCAAGGGGGCGCCGTTGGCGGCGGCCGCGGCGCCATGCGCTTCCAGAACCAGGACTACACCCAGGGCGGCCGCTTCTACGGCGACGACGACCGCCAGCGCATCTATCGCGAGGAGTACGGCCAGGGCGGGCGCGAGTACGGCCGCGTGCCCGGCGGCTATGACGCCGGCGGCGGACGCGGGCAGGGCCGCGGCCAAGGCCCCACCGGCGGCTCCTACGGCGGCAGCTACGGCGGCGCGGGCGGCGACTACGGCTACCAGCCGCGCCCGGCCTACGGCGGCCAGGCCTCCGGCGGCACCGGCGGCTATGACTTCGAGCGCGGCTACGGCGACGCCGGTCGGCGGGACCTGCGCTCGGGCGGCGGCGCCGAATGGTCCCGCGGCCCGCACGAGGGCCATGAGGGCGGCGGCGCCCAGGACTTCCTCCAGAAGGCCGGCCAGAAGGTCCGGAACTGGATCAAGGGCGACCACCTGATGGAAGGCTCCGGCGGCGAGGAGCGCGGCTACCGCAGCGACTTCGGACGCGAGCGCCGCTACTTCGAAGCCGACCGCGGCCACCGCGGCGCGGGCCCGAAGGGCTACAAGCGCTCCGATGAGCGGATCAGCGAGGAGGTCCACGAGCGGCTGACCGACGACAGCTGGCTCGACGCCTCGGGCATCAACGTCAAGGTGTCGAACGGCGAGGTGAACCTCACCGGCACGGTGGAAAACCGCGAGGCCAAGCACCGCGCCGAGCGCATTGTGGAGGACATCTCCGGCGTCACCCACGTGGATAACGACCTGCGCGTCATGCCGGCCAACCCGCTCACCGGCTCCGGCCGCGGCTTCGGCGACAGCGCCATGGAAGCCCAGATGCGCAAGGACGACCCCGCCGCCAACGGCTCCGGCGGCGCGGCCGGCTCGACGCCCGGGAATGGGTCGGAAGACTCCGCGTCCACGAGGACCACGACGCGCCGGACGTAGCGCCGATGTCCCTCCCCTGATGGGGAGGGACAGACCGCGAAGCGGTCACGGTGAGGGAGCCTCGTGACGAGACTCCCTCGTCCGCACCGCGTCAGTACGCAAACGCCCGGTAGCTCTCCACCTGCTGCGCGGCTTCCGCCTTCGTCTCGAACACGGGGTTGAACCGCAGCCAGCGCCGCGCCCGCTCCGGCAGCGCCACCAGCACCTCGGCGGGGACGCGGATGTTCACCTCGGGCCGGAAGAGCCAGCGGCGCGAGTAGCCGATCACCACCATTGGGCGCGGCGTCTCCTGCGGGTTCGGCGTGCCGCGGTGGATGTGGCGCACGTCGCGGATCATCACGTCGCCGCGGTTCATGTAGGCCTTCTTGAGCGGGATCTCGCCGGTCTCGATCTTCCGCATGCCGTCCTCCTTCGACAGCATGTGGGTGCCCGGGGCGTACTCCATCGGCCCGTTCTCGTCCGTCACGTCCACCAGCGGGAAGTTCACCGCCAGCTGGTAGGGCGGGGTCTCCACCCCGCTCTCCGGGAACAGCAGCTGGGTGTCGCGGTGAAGGTCCTGGTACTCCGAACCGGCCCATGGCGTGTCGGTGGCCAGCTGGCACATGACGCCGTCGGCGCCCACCAGCTCCTCGACCACGGCCATGATCGCGTCGTTGTCGATGATCTGCGGGTCGGCCCACAGGTCCTGGAAGGGCAGGGTGGCGTAGACCCGGTTCTTACCGCGGTTGGGGTCGTCGCCCTCGCGGCGGATGGCTTCCTTCAGGATCGGCTGGAAGGCGGCGTTCCACCGGTCGATGACCTCGACGGGGACCAGGCCCTTCAGGATCGTCAGGCTGGTTTCCCGGACTTCGTCGGCATGGGCCTTGGCTTGGGCGGGGGTGAGCTTGGTCATGGTGGCGCTTCTGGCTGGAGGCTGACCCCGAAGGTAATGCCTCGCGGTCGGCCACGCTTTGTGGGCGGAATGTCGCAGGCCGCGCCCATCCACAGGGATCTCGACCGGGTTGCCCCCTGGGGTCGTCCGCCGGTCCTGGCTAAAGTCTTGGCGTGAACAGTCTTGCGATCGAACTTCTTATCGCCGGCGCCATGGTGGTGCTCACCGTGGTGATCCACCTCGTCGGTCTCAGCGCGGTGGTGCTCTCCACCGGGCTGCACCTGCGACGGTTCAAGACCGTCCTGCACCTCGACCGCATCCTGGTGCCCTGCGGCATGGTGCTGGGCGTCTTCGCCATCCACGCCGTGGAGATCTGGGCCTATGCGCTGCTCTACCGGTTCGGCGGCCTGAGCGGCACACTGGAGGAGGCCCTGTTCATCTCGGCCGGCGCCTATTCCACGGCTGGCTGGGGCGCCTTGCCGCTCGGCTGGCGGGTGGTGATCGCCCTGGAGTCGGTCAACGGCCTGATCCTGCTGGGCTGGTCGACGGCCTTCCTGTTCCAGAACCTCCACCGCCTGATGGTGGCCGAGGAGGACCATCCGCTGCCGGCCGGCGCCATCGCGCGCCGACGCAACGCGGGCCGTTAGAGCGGCGGCGAGGCCGGCGGCAGGTCGGGCCGCGGGACCACCGGCTCCCCGGTTCCGAACTGGTCGCAGCGCTGGCTGTTGCCGGACGCAACACCGAACACCTCCACGCAAGCCGGAACCTCGCCCGCCGTGATCCGGCCCTTCAGCTGCAGCCAGGTGCACTGAGCCACCGAGCCCACCAGGTAGCTGGCCACCGGGTTGGACCGGTCGCGCCGGCCGGGGATCTGGGTCTGCGAGCCGCTCGTGTCGGTGAAGGCGGGACGGTAGAGGAACGGCGTCCGCGACAGGGTGTGGGAGTATTCGTGCGCCGCCACGTTCACGGCGCAGGAGCGCACGACCACGTCCGGCGCGCGGTAGGCGTCCAGCAGGAAGCGCCCCAGCACGATGTCGGAGTAGCGGCCCTCGCCCGCGGAGTTCTCGCTGGTCGCCGCCGCATAGCCGCCGCCGAGCGCCTCGTCGTCGAGCAGGAAGACGTCCACCGGCACGTAGCGGGCGCCCAGGCGCTTCATGGCCAGCAGGTCGGCCACCTCGGCGACGCTCGCCTCCTGCCGTCGGGGGTCGAGGTAGACGGCCCTGTAGCGGCCCGACAACGCGCGCAGATTCGCGTCGAACTGCGGCGAGGCGAGCACCGCGCGGGCCTCCGTGAGCAGGTCCGCCAGCGCGCCCTCCTCGGCCTTCGACGCCGCGCCATGCAGCTCGCGATAGCCGCCGTTCAGCGCCGCCCGGTCTTCGCGGATGTTTCCGAAGGCGACCCAGCCCAGCATGGCCAGCGGGATCAGCAGGACCCAGGCCCAGCGCCACCGCTCACTCACGCCGTCGCCCTCGCGCGTCCGGGCCGCAGCGGGCGCCTCAAGCCGGCGCGAGGTGGGCGTTGTCGCCCCGGCCCAGCGGGTCGCGCAGCGGCGCGCCGGTGGGCGTGAACTCCAGAGATATGGAGTTGATGCAGTAGCGCAGCCGGGTCGGCGGCGGACCGTCGGGGAAGACGTGACCCTGGTGGCTGTCGCACCGCGCGCAGCGAGTCTCGATCCGGACCATGCCGTAGGACGAATCGCGCACACCCTTCACGTGGCTCTCCTCGAAAGGCGCCCAGAAGGACGGCCAGCCGGTGCCGCTCTCGAACTTGGTCTGGTGCCGGAACAGCGGCAGGCCGCACAGGCGGCAGCAGTAGACGCCGTCGTCCTTCTGGTCGAGCAGGCCGCCGCAGAACGGCGCCTCGGTGCCGTGGCGCAGCAGGACGTCGGCCTCTTCACGGGTGAGGCTGGCTTCCAGCCGCTGGCGCTCTTCGGCGGATGGGGGGGTCAGGTCGAAGCCCGATGGGGAGACGGCTGGCGTGCTCATGGCTGGCAATCTAAGGTTCCGGCCTCCGATCCGGAAGTGACCGAGGTTTCAGCCGCTTTGTTCTCGAAGATTCTGATCGCCAACCGGGGCGAGATCGCCGTCCGGATCATTAAGACGGCCCGGCGCATGGGCATCCAGACAGTCGTCGTCTATTCCGAGGCCGACGCCGATTCCATGGCCGTGGAGATGGCCGACGAGGCCGTGTTCATCGGCCCGCCGCCCGCCGCCGAGAGCTATCTCGTGGCCGACAAGATCGTCGACGCGGTGCGCAAGACTGGCGCCGAGGCGATCCATCCCGGCTTCGGCTTCCTTTCCGAGAACGCCGGCTTCGCCCGCCGGCTGGCCAAGGAAGGCATCGTCTTCATCGGCCCCAACCCCGGGGCCATCGAGGCCATGGGCGACAAGATCGAGTCGAAGAAGTTCGCCAAGAAGGCCGGCGTCTCGACCGTGCCGGGCCACGTGGGCGAGATCGACGACACCGCCCACGCCATCAAGATCGCCGAGGAGATCGGCTATCCAGTGATGATCAAGGCCTCCGCCGGCGGGGGCGGGAAGGGCATCCGCGTCGCCTGGAACCGGAAGGACGTGGAGGAGGGCTTCCCGGCCGTGAAGGCCGAGGCCAAGGCCAGCTTCGGCGACGATCGCATCTTCATCGAGAAGTTCATCGAGAGCCCGCGGCACATCGAGATCCAGGTGCTGGGCGACAAGCACGGCAACGTGGTCCACCTGTTCGAGCGCGAGTGCTCAATCCAGCGCCGCAACCAGAAGGTCATCGAGGAGGCGCCCAGCCCGCTGCTCGACCCCAAGACCCGCAAGGCCATGGGCGACCAGGCGATCGCGCTGGCCAAGGCCGTGGGCTACGACAGCGCCGGCACCGTCGAGTTCGTGGCCGGCCAGGACAGGAGCTTCTTCTTCCTGGAGATGAACACCCGCCTGCAGGTCGAGCACCCGGTGACCGAGCTGATCACCGGCATCGACCTGGTCGAGCAGATGATCCGGGTGGCCGCGGGACAGAAGCTGGCCTTCCAGCAGAAGGACCTGAAGATCAACGGCTGGGCCGTCGAGAGCCGAATCTACGCCGAGGACCCCTACCGTGGCTTCCTCCCCTCCATCGGGCGCCTGGTGCGCTACTCCCCGCCGCCGGAAGGCAAGACGGCGGATGCGGTGGTTCGCAACGACGCCGGGGTCCGCGAAGGCGACGAGATCTCGATGTTCTACGACCCGATGATCTCCAAGCTGTCGACCTGGGCGCCCAAGCGCGAGGCTGCGATCGACGCCATGGGCCGGGCGCTGGAGGACTTCCACATCGAGGGGCTGGGCCACAACGTGCCCTTCCTGGCCGCGGTGATGGACCAGCAGCGGTTCCGGTCCGGCAAGCTCTCCACCAACTACATCAAGGACGAGTTCCCGGACGGCTTCAATGGGACGGAGCCCACCGACTTCCAGCGCGATCTGATGGCGGCGGTCGGCTGCGCGATGCACCGGATCCAGGTCGGCCGCGCCGCCCGCGAGCTGCTGCGCCCGGATTGGATCGTCATCGAGAACGGCGAGAAGCGGCACGTGCGCATCGCCGAGGGCGTGGTGGAGTTCCTGGGCGAGGGCCGCACCCTTCGGCTCGCCCATGACTGGCGGCCGGGCAAGCCGTCGTTCGCCGGCGTGCTCGACGGCGTGGCCTTCACCTGCCGAGTGCAGCCGGCCGCCGAGGGCTTCATCATCCGCCACCGCGCCGCCCAGGCCCACGTCATCGTGCTCTCGCCGCGCTCTGCCGAGCTGCACGAGAAGCTGCCGCCGAAGAAGGCCGCCGACACCTCCAAGATGGTCCTCTCGCCCATGCCTGGGCTGGTCGTCTCGGTCGATGTCTCCCAGGGACAGGACGTGAAGACCGGCGAGGTGGTGGCCGTCCTCGAGGCCATGAAGATGCAGAACATCATCCGCGCCGAGCGGGACGGGACCGTCAAGGCCGTCAACGCCAAGGCCGGCGACAGCGTCGCCGCCGACGAGGTGCTGGTGGAATTCGCCTGAATCCAGGCATGCTCCCCTAAGGATTGAGGGGGTCATGAACGCGAACGGCCAGATCGACTGGAGCGAGCTGTTCTTCTCCGCGGAAGGCCGCAGCCCCCGCGCACCCGCCTGGCTGGCCGCGGCGATCCTGCTGGGCTTCGCCGCCCTCTACGAGGCCCTTGTCGGCGACACCCTGCACTGGCTGACCGGCTGGTTCGTCTATCCGCCGCTGTTCTACTGCGGGGCCTGCGTGCTCTCGAAGCGCCTGCACGACCGCGGCCGGTCCGGCTGGTGGGCGGCGCTGATCCTGTTCTCCATCGTCGCTGTCTGGCCCCACCCGGCGAGCTTCCTGGACTTCCTGTTCATGGTGGTCCTGGTCTGGGCGGTGGTGGAGCTGGGCGCCATGCCCGGCGAGCAGGGCGCCAACCGCTACGGCCCGAATCCCCTGACCGCGCCGATCGCGGCGTAATTTTCCCTCCCCTCCAGGGGAGGGACAGGCCGCACAGCGGCCCGGGTGAGGAAGTGCGGGGACGAGCCGGGAGTCAGCGCTTGACCCGGCTTCCTCACCTGTCTCGCTTCGCTCGCCACCCGTCCCTAGAGGGGAGGGAAGGCGTCCTCCACCTCCCCGAAGACCTCCCGGAAGCTCCCCTTTAGCGCCGCGTCGGCCTCGTCCATGGTCACCGGCAGCCCGAGGTCCACCAGGCTTGTCACACCGTGCTGCGTGACCCCGCACGGCACGATGCCTCCGAAGTGGGACAGCTCCGGCTCGACGTTGAGGGAGACGCCATGGAACGACACCCACCGCCGGATCTTCACCCCGACAGCGGCGATCTTGTCCTCCGAGACAAAGCGCGGCGCCTTGCGCTCGACCCACACCCCGACCCGGCCCTCGCGCACCTCGCCCTTCACGTTGAACCGCGCCAGCGCCCCGATCAGCCACGCCTCCAGCGCGGCCACGAACGCCCGCACGTCCTTCTTCCGCGCCGACAGGTCCAGCATGACATAGGCCACCCTCTGGCCGGGCCCATGGTAGGTGAACTGCCCGCCGCGGCCGCTCTCGAATACCGGGAACCGCTGCGGGTCCAGCAGGTCGCCGGGCTTCGCCGACACGCCCGCCGTGTAGAGCGGCGGATGCTCCAGCAGCCAGACGAGCTCGCCCGCGCGCCCCTCAGCGATGGCCTGCGCCCGCGCCTCCATGGCCGCCACGGCCTCCGGATAGCCGACCAGCCCGCTCGACACGGCCCACCCCGACGGTACGGCGTCCTGCCGTCCGAAAAGGGCGGCCGCGCCCCCGGTATTTAACGTGCGGTCAAGCATGTTCACCCAATGTGGGCCTTCGCCTGCGTCGCGCAAAGCGCCGGGCCAGTCGTTTGGGAGCGTTCGTTCGTGAGCCAGGTCGACGCGGTCAATGTCGAGATCCAGGTCGTGCTGGGGCGCTCCAGCATCCCCATGCAGCAGCTGCTGCGGATGGGCCGCGGCGCGGTGATCCCGCTGGACACCACGGTCAACGAGGAAGTCTGGATCCTGGCCAACAATCACCCGGTGGCCCGGGGCGAGATCCAGATCAGCGAGGATCGCATCGCCATCGCGGTGACTCGCGAAGCGAACGTCTACGACTACATGGCTGGCGGAGGCGGTTGAACGGCCGCAGCGGGGCGCCCTTCACAAAGGCGTTCGCGTTTGCTACCCCCCGCGCCTCACCACGAGCGGTCGTGGCGGAATTGGTAGACGCGCAGCGTTGAGGTCGCTGTGGGGCAACCCGTGGAAGTTCGAGTCTTCTCGACCGCACCAGTGAATCAGGGCCATCGAATCCGGTAGGAAATTCATCAGCAAGGGGGGAGGTCCGCATGAGCCGCGACGCCGACGACCTCGCCGAGCTGAAGTCCCGCCCCGAAGCCGACGAAGACCTCGAGGACCTCGCCCTCGAGGAGGACTACGCCCTCAATCCAGACTATGTGCGCGAGGTCGACGACGCGCTCGACCGCGGCGACGCCGAGCGCCTGCGCGAACTCCTCAACGCGCTGCGCAGCGAGGACATCGCCGACCTGATGGGCTTCCTCTCGGCGGACGACCGCGAGGAGCTGCTGCACCACCTGGACCCCGAGGTACTGGCCGAGGTCCTGCCCGAGCTGGACACCGAAATCCGCGAGGACCTGGTCGACCTCGTCGAGCCCGCCGCCCTGGCCCGCGCCCTGGGCGAAATGGACTCCGATGACGCCGCCGACGTCGTCGACGACCTGGAGGCCGGTCGCCGGGCCCAGGTGCTGGCGGCCATGCCCGACATCGAGCGGGCGGCGATCGAGACTGCGCTCGCCTACGAGGAGGAGACCGCCGGCCGCCTGATGCAGCGC
This sequence comes from Phenylobacterium sp., assembly GCF_036563285.1. Taxonomy (GTDB): domain Bacteria; phylum Pseudomonadota; class Alphaproteobacteria; order Caulobacterales; family Caulobacteraceae; genus Phenylobacterium. The sequence continues at coordinate 116,651 of NZ_DATCMR010000003.1, read as the reverse complement.
GAGGTCGTGGCCGCCCCGCAGTTCTGGACGGTCGGCCAGACCATCGACCACCTGCGTCGCGAGAGCGACGAGCTGCCGGAGCTGTTCTTCGACGTCTACGTCGTGGACCCGAGCTACCACCCGGTGGGCGCCTGCCCGGTGAGCCACCTGCTGCGATCCAAGCGGGACATCCCGCTGGCCCAGATCATGGAGCCGATCACCGACATCCCGGTCGACATGGACCAGGAGGAGGTCGCCTACATCTTCGACAAGTACAACCTGATCTCCGCTCCGGTGGTGGAGCCGGGCGGCCGCCTCGTGGGCCAGATCACCGTCGACGACATCGTGGGCGTCATCGCCGAGGAGAGCGAGGAGGACATCCTGGCCCTGGCCGGCGTGTCCGACGCGGGCCGCGACGCCGGCGTGTTCGGCATCGTCAAGTCGCGGCTGCCGTGGCTGCTCATCAACACGCTCACCGCCGCCATGGCCGCCAGCGTGATCCGCGCCTTCGAGGGTGAGATCGTCAAGCTGGCGGTGCTGGCCGTTCTGATGCCCATCGTCGCCTCCCTGGGCGGCAACGCCGGCACCCAGACTCTGGCCGTGGCCGTGCGCGCGCTGGCCAGCCGCGAGCTCTCGGCGGTGAACGCCGTGCGCACCGTCAGCCGCGAGATGACCGTGGGCGTGCTGAACGGGACCGCGCTCGCCGCCATCACCGGGACGATCCTGTACTTCCTGTTCCGCGACCTGCGGCTCTCCATCGCCTTCGGGGCGGCGCTGGTGATCAACCTGTTCGTGGCCTCGCTGGCCGGCGCGCTCGTCCCGCTGGCGCTGGACCGCATGGGCCGCGACCCCGCCGTCTCGTCCTCGGTCTTCGTCACCTTCGTGACCGACTTCACCGGCTTCTTCGCCTTCCTGGGGCTGGCGGCTCTCATCCTGTTGTAAACCTTGGGCCTGTTAAGGATGGCGGCCTGGGACTTGCGCTGTGCCGCAGGACGCCCGCGCGTCTGTGCCAAAACGGGTCGAAGAAGGGCTGATGAAGCCGCGCCACCAGGTCTCCCCGGCCGCGATCGAGCTGATCAAGCGGTTCGAGGGCTATCGCCGCAAGGCCGCCCAGCTGCCCGACGGGCGCTGGACCATCGGCTACGGCCATACGCTCTCGGCGCGCGAAGGCGCCGAGGTGTCGGAATCCGACGCCGAGGCCCTGCTGCTCTACGACCTGATCGCGGTCGCCAAAGCGGTCAACGAGCTGACCTTCGCCCCGCTCAGCCAGAACCAGTTCGACGCGCTCTGCGCCTTCGTCTCGAACATCGGCGTCCAGGCCTTCACCGGCTCCCAGGTGCTCAAGCGCCTGAACGAGGGCCAGGTCCTAAAGGCAGCCTGCGCCTTGGAGCTGTGGCGCAAGGCCGAGTTCCAGGGCGAGGCCATCGTCATCGACGCCCTGGTCCGCCGCCGCTCGGCCGAGAAGACTCTTTTCCTGACCCCGCCAGGAGACTCCTGGCCGGTGGCGCCCACCCCGCTCCTGAAGCCCGAGCTGGACGCCGATGCCGCCCCGCTGGTGCCCCGCGACGAGCCCACCGCCCTGGTCGCCTCGCTCGACGGCGACCGCGCCACCGTGCAGCGGGAGGTGGAGCCGGAGCCGATCCCCGGCGCGCCGATCGAGGACGAGAACCCCGTCTCCACCGCCGCCGAGGCTGTGACGGCGAGATTGGAAACCCTCTTCCAGGACGAGCCGCCGGCTGAGCCGGAGCCCGAGCCCGAGCCCGAGATCGAGCTCGCGCCGGCGGAGGTCACCGAGGCGGAAGCCGACGTCCTCGACGCGCCCGAAGTGGAGCCGCTGGAGGAGGAGGAGCCGCCGTTCGAGCTCCTGCCGCCGGAGCCCGAGCTGGAGCCGACGGAAGACCGCCGCGCGGAGCCCGAGCTGGTTCAGACGGAGCCGACCGGCGACCTGTTCGAACAGCCGGCCAACGACGGTCAGGTCTCGGCCGAGCGCTTTGAGCCCGCCGAGCCCCTGCCGCCGCCGGCCGACGACGAGGGCCCGCGCGAGCGGATCGTCATCGACGACACCGCGCCCTTCGAGTTCGTACCGGTCGAGGTCCAGCCGATCGAGCGCCGCACCGGCGACGGCCTGCTGTCCCTGGTGGTGCTCGCCATCGCGGGCCTGGCCTTCTTCGCCGGCGGCCTGTTCTGGGCGGTGAACGCCCAACCCGGCCCTGAGACCGGGCTGCTGACGCCGCGGATCGTGGGCGCGCTCGCCTGCATCGCCGGCGTCGGCCTGTTCTCGATCACCGTCTACCTGCTCCTCCAGCGCCTCGGCCGCGAGCGCTGAAGCTGACGGCCCCGTCCGGCGCGTGCTAAGCCGCGCCGTATGATCCCAAACCAAGGACCCACGCTGGAATTCGGGCTCGGCGAGACCGCCGACGCGATCCGCGAGACCACCGCCCGCTTCGCCGCCCACCGCATCGCGCCGCTGGCGGCCGAGATCGATCGCACCAACGAGTTTCCCCGTCAGCTCTGGCCGCAGATGGGCGAGCTCGGCCTCCACGGAGTGACGGTGGAGGAGGCCTACGGCGGGCTGGGCCTGGGCTACCTCGAGCACGTGGTGGCCATGGAGGAGGTCTCCCGCGCTTCGGCCTCCGTCGGGCTCTCCTACGGCGCCCACTCGAACCTCTGCGTGAACCAGATCCGCCGCTGGGGATCGGAAGAGCAGAAGCGCCGCTACCTGCCCAAACTGATCAGCGGCGAACACGTGGGCTCGCTGGCCATGAGCGAAGCCGGCTCCGGCTCAGACGTGGTCTCGATGAAGCTGCGCGCCGAGAAGCGGGGCGACCGCTACGTCCTCAACGGCACGAAATTCTGGATCACCAACGCCCCGCATGCCGACACCCTGGTGGTCTACGCCAAGACCACGCCCGAGGCGGAGAGCCGCGGCATCACCACCTTCATCGTGGAGAAGGGCTTCAAGGGGTTCTCGGTCAGCCAGAAGCTCGACAAGATGGGGATGCGCGGCTCCGACACCGGCGAACTGGTGTTCGAGGACTGCGAGGTGCCCGAGGAGAACGTCATCGGGCCGGAGAATGGCGGGGCGGGCGTGCTGATGAGCGGCCTCGACTATGAGCGGACCGTGCTGGCGGCGGGGCCGCTGGGGATCATGCAGGCCTGCCTCGACGTGGTCCTGCCCTACGTCCGCGAGCGCAAGCAGTTCGGTAAGCCGATCGGCACCTTCCAGCTGATGCAGGGCAAGATCGCCGACATGTACGTGGCGCTGAATTCGGCGAGGGCGTACGTCTATGCCGTGGCCAGGGCCTGCGACGCGGGCATGACCACGCGGTTCGACGCGGCCGGTGCGATCCTGATGGCGAGCGAGAATGCGGTGAAGGTGAGCCTCGAGGCGATCCAGGCGCTGGGCGGGGCGGGGTACACAAAAGAGTATCCAGTGGAGCGTCTCCTGCGGGACGCCAAGCTCTACGACATTGGGGCAGGCACCAATGAAATCAGGCGCTTCCTGATTGGCCGGGAGCTGGTGGGGTCATGAGGCGGCTCGGCGCGCTCGCTCTACTGGTGGCGCTCGGCGGCTGCTCGACCGTGGTGGCGGAGAAGGAGCCGGAGTCGGTGTGCCCGCCGGGCCAGGAGCGCCTGCGGACGGCGCAGCTGTTCTTCGGACGCAACGTGGGCGGCAAGCCAGGCGTCAGCCAGACCGACTTCCAGCGCTTCGTGGACCAGGAGCTGACGCCGCGCTTCCCTGACGGGCTGACGGTCATGGACGGCGGCGGGCAGTGGCGGGGCAGCGAGAACCAGCTGATCCGGGAGGCCTCGAAGGTGGTGCTGATCGTGCTGCCGAAGCGCGGCGACACCACCCAGCGGATCGACGCGGTCCGGACCGCCTACAAGACCCGCTTCAACCAGGAATCCGTCCTGCTGGTCACCCAGGCGGCCTGCGTCTCGTTCTAGGCCGGAAAAGCGAAAGGCCGCCCCATCGCTGGAGCGGCCTTTCCATAGTCGGTCCGCAGTGCGGCCCCGAACCTTCACCAAACCTGGGTTAGGCGCGGACCTCAGCGGAGGTCCAGGTCACGGTCACCGAACTACGGGTGGAACTATGAGACACTGGATCACCTCCTTTCAGCTGTTGAACAGGAGAGGCCAATATGGGTGCGATGGGGGAGTCGCGCAAACGCTGCCTTGCAGCGATTTTCGTCAGCCCCCCGAGGCCGCCCGCATCCTGACCAGCGGGTCGTCGATGCTGGCGCGCCGGCGCAGCGCCTGGACCGGCGTGGAGAGCTTGTCGAGGGCGGCCACGGCGGCCCGGTAGCCTTCCTTCACCGCCGGGGCGTAGGCCGTCCAGTCGCGGATTTCGACGCCGGCCATGTCGGGCTGGATGAGGACGTCGGTGGCCTCGCGCGCGGCGGCCAGGTCGCGCCCGGTGGAGACGGTCGCCGCCCGCATCAGCAGCGAGATGATCGGCGGGCCCTTCTTCCACTGTCCGGAGAGGATCCAGCGCAGCGCCGACTCCGGCCGCGCGACGTCGTCGGCGGTGATGTTGCGCCCGCCGGTCACGTCGACGCCGACGATGGGCCCCAGCTGGGTCGAGCGCATCACATCGGCGGGGAAGTTCATCAGCACCGCGCCGTCGACCAGCACGTTGTTGCCCTCGGTGGCCGGCGGCAGCACGCCCGGCAGCGAGATGGTGGCCCGCAGCGCCTGCCGCAGCAGGCCGCGCTTGTGGATGTGGTAGGCGCCGGTGGTCAGGTTCGACGACAGGCAGAAGAACGGCAGCCAGAGATCGGCGATCTGCGCCTCGCCGAAGTGCTCCGCCAGCAGCTCGTCGACCTTCACCCCGCGGGTCATGGCCAGGATTGGCAGGGCTATGTCGTTCAGCGGGCTCGATTCCACGAAGGCCGTGCGGATCCGGAGGTCGAGCTCGGGGTCCTCCCAGCCCAGGGCGACCCCGGCAGCGATGATCGCGCCCATGGACACGCCGCCCACAAAGTCGATGGGGATGCCGCGCTGGCGTAGCGCCCGGATCGCGCCGATGTGGGCGTAGGCCCGCGCGCCGCCGCCGGAGAGCACAAGGCCAACCGACTGGCCGGTCAGCACGCGCGCGATGCGCTGGGCGTCCCCGGTGTGGTCGTTGCGCACGTGGAAGACCCGGGCCGGCTGGGCGGCGTCCACCCAGGCCTCAGAGCCCTCCGGCGCCTTCGCGTTGGCGGGCTGCAGCAGGATCAGGTCGACCAGCTGCTGGGCCTGCAGCGGCGCGGACGGGGAAGCGTGGGGGGTGATCTTCGGCGGCTCGAGGTCGCCGCGTCCGACGCGGAACAGCCGGTCCACCTGGCGCGAGACGGCCTGGCGCCAGCCCACGTCCGCCGCCTCGGCCACGTAGAGGACGAAGTCGTGGGTCCGCTCCACCTCGGAAAACCACTCGGTGGGCGCGTTGGCCGCCTCCACGCCAACGCAGGTGACGGAGTAGTCGAGGCGGGCGATCTCGAGGGCTATGCGCTCCACGAGCGGGCGCAGCGGGCCGGGCTGGCCCAGCGGCGTGAAGCCGAACACCGAGGGCTCGCCCATGCGGCCGCGGTTGGCAGCCTGCCGGGTGCGCAGGATCATCAGCCGGGCGAGCTCGGTCATCACCGAGGCGTCGCGCTCGCACTCCTCGAAGAAGGCCTCGGCGGGGAGGGCGAAGATCTCGGAGTCGCGCAGCGCGACCACGTCGGCGGAGTGCGGCGCGCCGGCGATCAGCGACATCTCGCCGGCCGGCTCGCCCGGCCGGATCACCCCGAGGAACAGCGGCTCCTGGCCCTCCTCGCGGCGGAAGGCGCCGAGGCGGCCCGTACGCAGGAAGTAGAGCTGGTCGGGCGGATCGCCGGCCGAATAGAGGGTCTGGCCGCCGGGCAGCGAGAACCACACCGCCTCCTCCTGCACCCGCGCACGGGAGAACAGGCGCGCCAGGGCGGAATCGTCGGGGATCTCAGGGAGTCTGGCCACCGCCAGAGACGATACGCTGAGTCCCGCGGCGTAGCGTGGCCGTAGGGGCCGCCGCGACCTTCCGCCCCGCCCGGGCCACTGGCGGAGTGGGCGCGGCGGATTTATCCCGAAGGACCATGGCCCTTCACATGATCAAGCTCGTCGTCGGGTGCGACACCATCGAGGACCTGCTCGACTGGCGCCGCGGGAACACCGCGCCCGGCCAGCCCTGGATCCTGCGCACCCGCCAGACGCCCAAGCGGGCGGCGGAGATGGTGGACGGCGGCTCGATCTACCGGGTGTTCAAGGGCGCCATCCTGTGCCGCCAGCGCATCCTTTCCGTGGAGACGGTCGGCGCCGGCCCCAATGCGCGCTGCGAGGTCACGCTCCACGAGGAGCTGGTCCGCGTTGCGCCGACGCCGCGGCGGGCCTTCCAGGGCTGGCGCTACCTCGAAGCCAGGGACGCGCCGGAGGACCTGGCGCTGGAGGCCTTCGGCGAGGCCCCGCCGGAACTCGCCCGGCAGCTGCGCGAGATCGGCGCCTGGTAGCGTCGCGATAAGGTTGCGGGCCCCCTTGTCGGGTTTGAAGGGGGCCCGCGCCCGACCTAGTGGACGATCCAGTCCGTGCTGGTGAGGCCGGACGGCGCCACCTGGTCGAGTGTCGTGACGAAGGTTCCCCACTGGTCGGTGGTCCCCTTGCCGTCGGTGTCGAAGTAGACCCAGGCGCCGCCGGTGGAGTTGGCGATCAGCCTCACGTAGCCGTCCGCCACGGGGTCGGTCCCGAGGTAGCCGTACTTCTGGCTAAGCGCGGAGATGTCGATCTTGTCGACGCCCGGCTTGAAGTCGGCGATGCGGCCGGCGGTCCAGGGCAGGTCCTTGAACACGAAGTGGTCCTCGGCCCCGCCGCCGGTCAGCACATCCGCGCCCTGGCCGGCCATCAGCGTGTCAGCGCCTGCGCCGCCGGTGAGCGTGTCGGCGCTCTTCGCGGACGTCAGCGTCTTGCCGGCAGGCGGCGAGAGCTGGGCCCAGGTGGTTCCCTTGGCCGGGACCTTGTCGAGCTCGACCAGGAAGGTCCCCCACTTGTCGCCATTCCCTTTGCCGTCGGTGTCGAAGTAGACCCACGACCCGCCCTTGCCGTTGTCGACCAGCTTCACAAAGCCGTCGGCCAGCGGGTTCACGCCCTTGTAGCCGTACTTGGAGAGCAGGGCGGAGACGTCGAGCTTGTCGACGCCCACCTGGAAGTCGGTGATCCGTCCCGCCGTCCACGGCAGCGCCTTGAACACGAAGGTGTCGCCGCCGGCGCCGCCGGTTAGCTTGTCCGGGCCCAGGCCCGCCGTGATGGTGTCGGCGTAGCCGCTGCCGGTCAGGGTGTCACCGTGGACGCTGGAGGTCAGCACGACGCCGACCGACGGCGGCGGGGGAGGGGGCGGAGGCGGGGGAGGCGGCGGCGGAGCCGCGGTGGTCCCAGCGAGCTGCGCCCAGGTGACGCCGGCCGGGTTCACGCCGTTGAGGGTGACCATGAAGGTCCCCCACTGGTCGCCCGTCCCCTTGCCGTCGGTGTCGAAGTAGACCCAGCTCCCGCCGGCAGCGTTGGCGATGAGCTTCACGTAGCCGTCGGCGATCGCGTCGGCTCCGCTGTAGCCGTACCTGGTCAGGAGGGCGGAGACATCGAGCTTGTCGGTCCCGACCTTGAAGTCGGTGATCTGGCCCGCGGTCCAGGCGAGGTTCTTGAAGACGAAGACATCCGCGCCCTCGCCGCCGGTGAGCACGTCGGCGCCCTGGCTGGCGGTCAGGGTGTCGCCGTAGGCGCCGCCGGTGAGCGTGTCGCCGTTGATCGCCGCGGTGAGCACCAGGCCGGTGGAGCCGGTCCCGCCGCCGCCCGTGCCGCCGCCGGTCGAACCACCGGTACCTCCGCCTGTCGAGCCGCCAGTGGAGCTGCCGGTGGAGCCGCCAGTGGAGCCGCCAGTGGAGCCGCCAGTGGAGCCGCCGGTGGAGCCGCCGGTGGAGCCGCCCGAGCCGGGCAGGGCGTAGGCGCGGATGTAGTCGATCTTGAACTCGGCCGGGAGCTGGCCGTTGGCGATCGCGCCGCCCCAGCCGCCCAGCGCCAGGTTGGCGATCATGAACATTGGCTTGTTCATGTCGGCCGGCGTCGCCATCCGGAAGACTTCGACCCCGTCGATGTACCAGGTGATGGTCTCAGGCGTCCAAAGCGCGCCGTAGGTGTGGAAGCCGTCGCCGCTGTCGGGAACATACGAGAGGCTGCCGTTGGAGAGGTGGTTGGCCTCCGTGCCGTGGTGCTCGGTGGTCCAGGTCGCGTTGTCGTCGACCGTCAACGTCTCCATGATGTCGAGCTCAGGCGGCCAGGAGCCGTCCGTCGGGATCAGCCAGAAGGCGGGCCAGGCGCCGGCCGAGTTCGGCAGGTCCGCCCGCATCTCGAAGTAGCCGTAGGTCTGGGAGTGGCTCTCCTTGGTGGTGATCATCCCCGAGGTGTAGCCGTAGCCGAAGATCTCGGGGTTCGTGGACGGCCGCGCCCAGATGGACAGGGTCCCGTCGGGGTTCACGATGAAGGGGCTCTCGGCGAAATCCCCGTTGTGCCCGCGGAAGTACGGCGAGGTGTAGATCTGCTTCTCGTTGTTGGACATCAGGGTGTAGCTGCCCGTGCCCTGCTCGCCCTGGTAGCCGAAGTCCGGGCGCCAGGTCCCGGTCGGGTTGGACTGGGCGTCCCAGATCGACAGCGGGCCCGAGAACTCGTCGCTGAAGGTGCGGGTCCCCAGGGTCGTGGTGTCGAGCTGCAGCTGGAAGTTCGTGGCCGTGAACTTGTCGACCGTGATGTTGCGGAACATCAGGCCGTGGCCGTCGCCCATGTCGAGCTTCACGTCCGCGCCGACCTGGCTCAGCCGCGCCTTGACCTGGTCGAAGCTGGTGAAGCCGGCTTTCAGGCGGACCTTATCCTCGGCGGCGTTGAAGTCCTGGACGACGTCGTTGCCCTCGCCCTTGTAGACGATGAACACGTCGGCCCCGGCGCCGCCGATCAGCACGTCCTGGCCGGCGCCGCCGTAGAGCTGCTGGGAGCCCGCGCCGCCCTGGATGATGTTGTCGAGGCCGTTGCCGGCGCCGTAGGTGCCGTTGTTCTCGACCCGCACGTTCTCGATGTTCGGGAAGTGCTCGAGGGACAGGGACTGCCAGCCGGCGATCGTGTCGACGCCTTCACCCGGGTTCTCGACGACGGTCAGCTGGTCGCGAAGGCCTTGCAGCCAGTAGATGTCGTTGCCCGACCCGCCGCGCAGCACGTCGCCCGCGCCGCCCCACAACGAATCCGCGCCCGTGCTGCCGGTGGTCGTCTCCGCCACCGCGTCGTTGTTGCCGAAGTAGCCGCTGTCCGGCCCCGTCTCGGCCGCAGGCGCGCCGTCGTACTTCGTGTAGGGCATCTTCGTTTCCCGTCCTGGAGTGGCGGCCCCGACGCCGCCTTCGATCGCTGCGGCCTCACCGCCGCGCGATTGGCCGGACGTTACCGATGCAGGCTGTACGAACCGCTGCCGTAAGATGTCGCACGCCTTGGCCGTACAAGCAGCTTGGCTGTAGCGTGAACCGCCTCGAAGTCGCGTTGAAGTTGCTTAACAAATTTATCGGTCTACAGCCGAGCTTGTCGGTCAAGCTGCTGATCTACTTCCGCGAACGGACCAACAAGCTGTGCCGTAGCGGAGCTTGACTGTAGGAACGACGTTCCGTCATTTCCACCATGCCGGTTGCGCCCGCAGAGCTCGGCTGTGGCGCCATGTCACGGTCAAGGTGTGGCGGGCTGCCGCAGAGCTGCGGACAAAAGAAAACGGCCGGTGCGGGCGCCCGCACCGGCCGTCGCCAACTGGCGTCTTCTAAGGTCGCCCTACGACCCGAAGATCCAGCCGGAACCGAGGCTCGAGAGCTGCGTGTTCTCGAGGATCAGCTGCGCGCCGCCGGTGACGTCGATCACCGTGTCGGCGCCCACCTGGGCGACCGAGTAGGTCGAACCCGGAAGGACAAAGACCTTGTCGCCTTCGGCGAAGTTGAAGTCGGTGACGCGGTCCACGCCCGCCTCGGCGAAGATGTGGAAGGTGTCCGCCCCAGCGCCGCCCGTGAGGGTGTCGGAGCCGCGGTCGCCGGAAAGCCAATCGTTGCCCCCTTGGCCCCAGACGGTGTCGTCGTTCTGGCCGCCGCGGACGATGTCGTCGCCAGCGCCGCCATCGACGAAGTCGTTGCCGATGTTGCCGAGCACCACGTCCGAGCCTTCGTCGCCCGACAGCAGGTCGTTGTCCTTGCCGCCGACCACCCAGTCGTCGCCCATGCCGCCCCAGAGGCGATCGTCGCCCTCGTTGCCGTGCATGTTGTCGAAGTTGTCGCCGCCCCAGATCTTGTCGGCGCCCGCGCCGCCCCACAGCTTGTCCTCGCCGGAGCCGCCGTAGAGCTCGTCGTTGCCCGACAGCCCGGTCAGGGTCTCGCCGCCGTTGCCGGCGCGCAGCACCACGTACGGGTCCGCGCCAACACTGCTGCCGCCGCCGCCGCCGCTGCTGCCGCCGCCGCCCGTCGAAGGGGCCGGGGGCGGGCTCACGACCGGGGGAGGCGGGGGAGTCACCACGGGGGGCGGGACCACGACCGGCGGCGGTGTCACGACCGGGGGTTCCACCGGCGGCGGAGTCACCGGCGGGGGAGTCACCGGCGGGGGGGCCACCGTCGCGCCCGGCAGGTCATAGGCGCGGATGTAGTCGATCTTGAATTCGGCCGGGAGCTGGCCGTTGGTGATCTCGCCGCCCCAGCCGCCAAGGGCCAGGTTGGCGATCATGAACATCGGCTTGTTCATGTCGGCCGGCGTGGCGGTGCGGAACACCTCGACGCCGTCGATGTACCAGATCAGGTTTTGCGGCGTCCAAAGCGCGCCGTAGGTGTGGAAGCCGTCGGACGTGTCCGGGATGTAGGACAGGTTGCCGTTGGAGCTGTGGCCGCCGACCGAGGAGTGCTGCGTCGTCCAGGCGCCGTTGTCGTCGCTGGTGAGCGCTTCCATGACGTCCAGTTCCGGCGGCCAGGAGCCGTCGGTCGGGATCAGCCAGAAGGCGGGCCAGGCGCCGGCGGCGTCTGGGATGTCCGCCCGCATCTCGAAGTAGCCGTAGGTCTGGGAGTGGCTCTCCTTGGTGGTGATCATCCCCGAGGTGTAGCCGTAGCCGAAGATCTCGCCGTTGGTGGACGGCCGCGCCCAGATGGACAGGGTCCCGTCGGCGTTGGTGACGAAGGGGCTCTCCGAGAAGTCGCCGTTGTGCCCGCGGAAGTAGGGCGAGGTGTAGATCTGCTTCTCGTTGTTGGACATCAGGGTGTAGCTGCCCGTGCCCTGCTCGCCCTGGTAACCGAAGTCCGGCCGCCACGTGCCCGTCGGGTTCGACTGGGGATCCCAGATCGACAGCGGGCCGCTGAACTCGTCGGTGAACGTCCGCGCGCCGAGGCTGGAGACGTCGAGCTGCAGCTGGAAGTTCGAAGCGGTGAACTTGTCGACGGTGATGTTGCGGAACATCAGGCCATGGCCGTCGCCCATGTCGAGCTTCACGTCGCCGCCCACCTGGGTGAGCTTGCCCTTCACCTGGTCGAAGCTGGTGAAGCCGGCCTTCAGGCGGACCTTGTCCTCGGCGGCGTTGAAGTCCTGGACGACGTCGTTGCCCTCGCCCTTGTAGACGATGAACACGTCCGCGCCGGCGCCGCCGATCAGGATGTCCTGGCCGCCGCCGCCGTAGAGCTGCTGCGAGCCCGCGCCGCCCTGGATGATGTTGTCGAGGCCGTTGCCGGCGCCATAGGTGCCGTTGTTCTCGACCCGCACGTTCTCGATGTTCGGGAAGTGCTCGAGGGACAGGGACTGCCAGCCGGCGATCGTGTCGACGCCTTCACCCGGGTTCTCGACGACGCCCAGCTGATGGCGGAGCGCCTGCAGCCAGTAGATGTCGTTGCCCGCGCCGCCCTTCAGGACGTCGCCTGCGCCGCCCCACAGGGAGTCTGCGCCGGCGCTGCCGGACACCGTCTCGGCGGCGTCGTTGTTGGAGATGAAGTTGGACTCTGGGCCGGTCTCGGCTGCCAGGGTCCCGTCGTATTTGATGTAGGGCATCAAACTCGTCCGGCTATGTGCGCCGCCCCGCCGCGGCATGGCTCCCGAAGTCGCTGTGTGTGTTGTTCTCAGCTCTTCAGGACGGACGATAAGTAAAACGGGGGTCTGGGAGACGCTCTCCACCAGAATGTCGCACGTTGCTGCGACATTCCGGCCATCTGCATTTACTTTTATGGTCAAGCTTTAGAATGTCGCAGCTGAGCCGTATCGACGCAGGTGCATGAATCTACGGGACTCGTAGCTTCACCATTCCTCCAAGTATAGGCGATTCTGTGTTAACAACCGGACAGGATGTCGCTGCGACAAGAGCTACACTGTGCGACACCCCGCCACGGTGAAGGTGTGACAACCCGCCCTAGCAAAGCTTGTTGGACGACGTTCTTCAGACCGCGAGGTTGTCGATCAGGCGCGTTCGGCCGATGTGCGCCGCGGCCAGGATGCGCGCCGGAGCCTCGATCGGGCCCGGTCCGAGGCGGGCCAGGTCGCCCGCTGCGCGGACCTCCACATAGTCCACCTTGCGGAAACCGGCCTCGGTGAGCGCCCGCACGGCGTCGGCCTCCACGGCGGCCACGGGCTCGCCGGACCGCAGCCGGCCCGCGGCCGTGCGCAGGATCGCGTTGAGCTGACCGGCGACGGGCCGCTCCTGCGCCGACAGGTACGCATTGCGGGAGGACAGCGCGAGGCCGTCCTGCGCGCGGGCGGTGGGGCCGCCCACGATCTCCACCGGGATGTCGAGGTCGCGGACCAGCCGGCGGATCACCTGGAGCTGCTGGTAGTCCTTCTCCCCGAACACCGCGACGTCTGGGCCGCACTGCAGGAGCAGCTTGGTGACGACGGTGGCGACGCCCGTGAAGTGGCCCGGCCGGGCGGCGCCGTCCAGCGGCTCGGTCACGCCGGCGACCGAGACCGTCGTCGAGAAGCCTTCGGGGTACATCTCGGCCGCGCCGGGCGCGAAGACGAGGTGGGCGCCCGCCTGCGCCAGCAGCTCCACGTCGCGCGCCTCCGCGCGGGGATAGGCGTCGAAGTCCTCGTTGGGTCCGAACTGGGTCGGGTTGACGAAGATGCTGACCACCACGCGCTGCGCGCGCTCCAGCGCCAGCCGCACCAGGGACAGGTGGCCCTCGTGCAGGGCGCCCATGGTGGGCACGAAGCCGACGCGCTCGCCGGCGCGCCGCCAGGCCGCGACCTGGGCGCGGAGCTCGGCGACGGTGCGCACGACGGGGAGGGGCGGCGGCATCGGCGGGGCTTATGGCGGAGCCTCGCGCGTGCGTCTATCTGCCTGGCGTCCATCCACAGGCCGCTGGGCGTCGCGCCGTTGACCCGAATCTCGCCGGCGGGCTCCTTATCGCCGGTTCACTGGCCGCACTGCGGCCGACGGAGTTCAGCATGTCGCAAGCCAGCGTCATCGTGATCGGCAACGAGAAGGGCGGGGCGGGCAAGTCCACCATCGCCATCCACATCGCCGTCGCCCTGCTGCACGGCGGGGCCAAGGTGGCGGTGCTGGACCTCGACCTGCGCCAGCAGACCATGGGCCACTTCTTCTCCAATCGCCGCCAGTGGCTCGCCGCCAACGGCGCCGAGGCGCCCATGCCCCTCGAGCATCCGATGAGCTCCCAGGGCGACGGGCTCGCCAAGTCCGCCGAGGCCGACCAGGTGGCGCGCTTCGAGGCGGCGTTCGCCGAGCTCGCGGGCCAGGCCGACTTCCTGCTGATCGACACCCCCGGCAGCGACACCGCCATCAGCCGCGCGGCGCACCGCCGGGCCGACCTGATCGTCACCCCCATGAACGACAGCTTCGTGGACTTCGACATGCTGGGCGTGGTCGATCCCGTCACCTTGGACCTGAAGCGCCACAGCCTCTATTCCGAGACCGTCTGGACCTGCCGCAAGGAGCGCGCGACGCTCGAGCGCAAGCAGATCGACTGGGTGGTGCTGCGCAACCGCCTGGCGCCAACCGAGGCGCGCAACCGCAAGCGCCTGGACGAGCGGGTGAACGCGCTCTCGCGCAAGGTCGGCTTCCGCGTCGGGCCGGGGCTGCGCGACCGGGTGATCTACCGCGAGCTCTTCCCCTTTGGCCTGACCATCGCCGACCTGTCGCCGGTGATCCGGCCCGTGGCGATGAGCCTGCAGCATGTCGCCGCCCGCCAGGAGCTGCGCGCCCTGATGAGCGCGCTGGGCTTCACGGGGCTGGACGAGAGCGAGAGGATCGCGGCGGAATAGCCGCATGCTCTACCTCGCCCTCGGGGCCGCCGCGCTCGCCGTCTTCCTGTTCCTAGGGCGCGGCAAGCCGGTCCTGAAGCGGCGCGAGTGGCGGATCGCGGCGGGCATGTTCGCCCTCGTGGCCTTCGCGGCTGCGGCCTACACCGGCATCCGCGGCCAGTGGATGGTCACCATCGTCCTGGTCATTTTTGGCCTGTGGCTGTCGTCCTCGGCCCGCACCACCGGCATGGGCCCGGGCGCCGTCCGCGCGCCCGCGAAGGGCCGCATGAGCCTGGACGAGGCCCGCTCGATCCTGGGGGTCGACGCCGACGCGACGCCGGAGGAGATCAAGGAGGCCTACACGCGCCTGATGCGCATGGCCCACCCCGACAAGGGCGGCACCTCGGGGCTGGCGTCCCAGCTCAACGCCGCGAGGGATCGGCTTCTCAGGGGCTGACAAGGAAAAACCCCGGAGGTCGCCCTCCGGGGTCTTCCGTCAGACTGGATCAGCCGGCTCAGCCCTGCGGCGAGGCGACCGCGCAGGCCATCTTCTTGGCCTTGATCGCCTTGCAGGCCTGCCTGGCCTCGTACTCGCTCATGCCCACGAAGCGCGAGCGGTAGCGGCCGCCGGCCTTGTCGACGGTAGGCCTGGCGCCGTCCACCTTGGCGCCGAAGCGCTTCTCGATCAGGTCGATCTGCTCCTTGGCGTCGGCGCGCGACTTGAAGGCGCCCACCTGGACGGACCAGGAGTCCTTCTTCTTCGGCTCGACGATCTTCACCTGGCTGGCGCGCGGGGCAGGCGTGGCGGCGGCGAGCTTGATGCGGTCGCCCACGTCGTCCTCGTCGCCCTGGGCGGTGCGGCCCTGGACGATCGGCCCGACCAGGTCGGACTCGAAGAAGTTCTGCGCCACGGTGATGTTCTCGCCGCGGGCGCGGCGGTTCATTACGTCGAAGCCGGTGAGCAGCAGGCCCTCGGCGGCCTTGTCGCGCGAAACCCGCGTCGGGCCGCCCAGCACCACGACGATCAGCCGGCGGCCTTCACGCACGCCCGAGATGGCGATGTTGAAGCCCGAGGCGTTGGTGAAGCCCGTCTTCAGGCCGTCCACCCCCGGCACGCCGGTCAGCAGGTGGTTGTGGTTGCGGTAGTTGCGGCCGCGGAAATTGAAATTGGTCTGGGTGAAGTAGCGATAGTACTGCGGGTAGTCCCGCATCACCGCGCGCGACAGGATCGCCAGGTCGCGGGCCGTGGAGATGTTGCGGCTGTCGGGCAGGCCGTTGGCGTTGGCGAAGTTGGTGTTCGACATGCCGAGCTCCTTGGCCCGGAGCGTCATCAGCGCCGTGAACCGGCCCTCGGTCCCGCCCAGCTTCTCGGCCATGGCGACCGCGGTGTCGTTGGCCGACAGGGTGGTCAGCGACTGGATGGCTTCGTGCACCGTGATCGAGCCGCCGGCGCGCACGCCGAGCTTGGTCGGCGACTGGGCCGCCGCCCGCGGCGAGAACGGCACCGGGTCGTCCAGCTGGATCTTGCCGGCCGCCAGCGCCTCGAAGGTGAGGTAGAGCGTCATCACCTTGGTGATCGACGCCGGATAGCGCGGGCTGTCCGCGCGCTTGGCGTAGAGCACCTCGCCGCTCTTCGCGTCGACAACGATCGCGGCGTACTTCGACTGCGTCGACGGCAGAAGCTGCAGGTAGGGGGTCTGCGCCTGAGCGGTGGTCGCCATGGGAGCCACGGCGGTCGCCAGGGCGACACCGAACGCAACGAACAGGCGGCGGGCGTGCTTCAACATGCTTCGTCCGTCGAATCAAAGGGTTGAGGCGGCCCCCCGCCGCCGTGAATCTCACCTACCATGACACCCTTACCCTTGCTCTAGAGTAAACAGCTCTTGAACGGGCGGAAATGTCGCGCCGGTCTGGGACGGCCTGCAGGACGGGCGCCAATCTCATTGTGCAGTGCACAAATCGCCCTTGACTGCTGCAGTGCAACATGAGACAACGGCCGTGAGCTGGGGACATTACGTTCCCCCTTCGAGATTTTGCACCGCGGCAGTAACGCCGCAGAAGCTTCGCCGTTCTCCCAGGAGTGCCTGATGTCTGAATCCGTCGAAAACGTGAAGACCACCGTCGAGCAAGTGACCGCCGCCTCCACCGTCGCCTTCAAGGACGGCGTGGAGAAGACCCTGGCCGCCCTGAACGAGGCCAACACGGTCTCCAAGCAGAACCTGGAAGCCGTGGTCGCCTCCGTGACCGCCGCCACCAAGGGCGCCGAAGCGATCGGCGCGCAGGCGATGGCCTATTCCAAGGCCGCCTTCGACAACCAGGTGACCGCCGCCAAGGCGCTCGCCGGCGCCAAGAGCGTCCAGGAAGTCCTCGAGCTGCAGACCGCCTTCGCGAAGTCGGCGCTCGAGACCTACATGGCCGAGGTCGCCAGGATGTCCGAGACCGTCACCGCCTCGATGAAGGACTCGGTGAAGCCGCTGAACGAGCGCGTGACCGCCGTGGTCGAGCGCCTGCAGGCCGCTCGCTAAACATCAAGAGACGCGGCTCCCTGCGGGGAGCTGTTGGGGCTGGAGGCCCGGGTCGCAAGGCCCGGGCCTTTTCTCATGGGCCGGCCTTTTCTCAGGGGGGAGCCGGCGGTAGACCGTTCCCATGTCCGAGGTCGAAGCCCGCCTGTCGGGGCTGGGGATCACCCTTCCCAGGCCCAATCCCCCCGTCGCCAACTACGTGCCCTTCGTGCGTGCGGGCGACCTGCTCCACATCTCCGGCCAGGTCTCGGTGGACGCCTCGGGCGGCATCAAGGGGGTGGTGGGCGAGGATGTGGACGCCGAGCGGGCCCGCGAGGCGGCCCGCCTGTGCGGGATCAACCTGATCGCCCAGATGAAGGCTGCCTGCGACGGCGACCTCGGCCGCGTCGTCCGGGTGGTGAAGCTGAACGGCTTCGTGCAGGCCGGCCCCGGCTTCTTCGACATCCCGCAGGTGGTCAACGGCTGCTCCGACCTGATGGTCGAGGCCTTCGGCGACGCCGGCCGGCACGCGCGCTCGGCGGTAGGGGTCTACCGCTTGCCGCTCAACTTCGCCGTCGAGGTCGACGCGGTGGTGCAGCTGAAGTGAACGCGCGCTTCGGCGAGGCCTGGGACCTTCTCTTCGCGCCGCCGGTCGCCCACCGCGGGCTCTGGAGCCCGGGCGGGGCGCCGGAGAACTCGCTGGCCGCCTTCCAGGCCGCCTGCGCCGCCGGCTACGGCATCGAGCTGGACGTCCAGCTCTCGGCCGACGGCGAGGCCATGGTCTTCCACGACGAGGACCTGCAGCGGATGACCGGCGCCCAGGGCCGCATCGCCGACCGAACGGCCGCGGAGCTCGCCGAGCTGCGGCTCGCCGGCACGGACGAGGGGATCCCGACGCTGCGCGAGACCCTGCAGCTGGTCGGCCGCCGCGCCCTCATCCACATCGAGCTCAAGACGCCCTACGGCCACGTCGGCCCTCTGGAGCAGCGAGTGCACGAGGTCATCATCGACCACTCGGGCCCCGTCTGTGTGATCGGCTTCAACCCCTACAGCCACGCCTGGTTCGCCGAGCGTTTCCCCGGCGTGCTGCGCGGCCTCGACAGCTACTCCTACAAGCGCGCGCCGCACCTCGCGGAAGAGCAGCGCCAAGCCTTCGCCCGGCTGGAGCACGTGGCGGTCGCCAAGCCGCACTTCCTGGCGCTGGGGCTCGACATGCTGCCCAGCCCGCTCGCCGACGAGCACCGGGCGCGCGGACTCCCGGTCGTCGCCTGGACAGTGCGCCAGCCCGAGCAGTGGGAGGCGGTCCGGGCGCATTGCGACAACCTCATCTTCGAGGGCTTCCAGGCGTGACGCTGGTCCCGGCGGTGAAGGTGAGCCGCCGCATCGCAGAGATCGGGCGCGAGGCCTGGGACGCCTGCGCCGGCAATCCGGCCTACCTGGGCAATCCGTTCGTCCGCTTCGACTTCCTCGACGCCGTCGAACAGGCGAACTGCGCCGTCGAGCGCACCGGCTGGGGGCCGCAGCACCTGGTTGTCGAGGACGAGGAGGGCAGGGCCGCGGCGGTGATGCCGCTCTACCTGAAGTCCCACAGCCAGGGGGAGTACATCTTCGACCATGCCTGGGCCGACGCCTACGAGCGGGCGGGCGGGCAGTACTATCCGAAGCTGCTCTGCGCGGCCCCGTTCACGCCGGCCAGCGGGCCGCGGCTGCTGGTGCGGCCCGACGTCGACCCCGAGGAAGCCTGGGCCCTGCTGCTGGGCGGCGCGCTGGGCGTGTGCGAGCGCTACGGCGCCTCGTCGCTGCACGTGAACTTCCCCACGCAAGACGAGTGGCGCTGGATGGGCGGCCACGGCCTGGCGCTCCGCGAGGGCCAGCAGTACCACTGGGAGAACCGCGGCTACGGCTCCTTCGATGACTTCCTGGGCGCGCTGTCGTCCGGCCGGCGCAAGACCATCCGCCGCGAGCGACGCGAGGCCCAGGCCGGGCTCGAGATCTGCTGCGTCACAGGCGCGGACCTCACCGAAGAGCACTGGGACGCCTTCTTCGAGTTCTACATGGACACCGGCTCGCGCAAATGGGGCCGGCCCTACCTGAACCGCCGGTTCTTCTCCCTGCTGGGCGAGCGGATGGCCGACCGGGTGCTGCTGATCATGGCCAGGCGCGACGGCCGATGGATCGCCGGCGCGCTCAACCTGATCGGGGACGATTGCCTGTTCGGCCGCAACTGGGGGAGTGTGGAGGAGGTCCCGTTCCTCCACTTCGAGCTCTGCTATTACCAGGCCATCGACTGGGCGATCGGCCGCGGGCTGCCGCGGGTGGAGGCCGGCGCCCAGGGCCAGCACAAGATCGCCCGCGGCTACCTGCCGAAGCCAGTCTACTCCGCCCACTACATCGCCGACCCCGCCCTGCGCGCGCCGGTCGAGGCCTTCGTCCGCCGAGAGCGCGCCGGGGTCGAGGCCGACATGGAGTGGCTCGCCGAGGAGTATTCGCCGTTCCGCAAGGACGGCTAGGAGCGCTCCCAGGCCTGCTTCAGCAGGGTCTCGAGCGAAGCGTCGACCTGGTCCGGCGAGGTGACCAGGAGCTTGGCCCTCAGCCGGTCGCCCCAGCTCTCGTTCCCCCGCGGCTGCAGGCGAGGGTCGGCGTCGGGCGCAATGGCCAGGCCCAGCATGGCGTGGCCGCCCTTCACCGGTCGCGCCGCCGCCATCTGCACCTTCCGCGAAAAGGCCGTGAAGCTCTTCCGCTGCCCGACCACCGTCTCCGGCAGCCTGGCGACCGCCGCCTCCAGTTCCGCGAGGATGGCCTCCGACGCAGGGTCCTTCCACAGCGCCGCGCGCAGCCCCTCGGCGTCGTCCCAGTTCATCGCCGACGGAAATGCGACCGACAGCACATGGGCCGCCCGGTTGACGCCCAGCCCGTAGTGCTCACGCAGCCAGTCCGCGCGTGCCCTGGGCTTCTCGTGCGGACAGGCCTTCGCGATCGCGACCCACTCGTCGATGGTCTTGCCGGTGTCGCGCTCCAGGCTCGCCTGCACCGAGGCGAACCATTTCTGCTGCCGTTCGGTGAGGCCCTGCTCGGCCATTTCCGCCCTCCGCCGGGATTTGCTACGACCCTCGGAAGGGCAGGAGCACTTGGCCATGAGCTTGGACGGGACCTACGACGGCGGCAACATCTTCGCCAAGATCCTGCGGGGCGAGATGCCCGCGGCGCGCGTCTTCGAGGACGAGCACGTGTTCGCCTTCATGGACGTCTTCCCGCAGTCCAAGGGCCACACCCTGGTGATTCCCAAGCAGTCGACCGCCCGCAACCTGCTGGAGGAGGAGCCGCAGAACCTCGAGCACCTGATCCTGGGCGTCCAGCGGGTGGCCAAGGCGGTCCGCGCCGCGCTGAACCCGGACGGCATCGTCGTAACCCAGTTCAACGGCGCGCCGGCGGGGCAGACGATCTACCACCTGCACTTCCATGTCATTCCCCGCTGGGAGGACGCGCCGATTGGCCGGCACGCCTCGGGCGGCATGGCCGACCCCGAGGAGCTGAAGGCGCTCGCCGCGCAGATCGCCGCGAAGATCGCCTGACGAGAGCCGAGCTGCTCGTCCAGCTGACCAAGGTGACGGGCGACGAGCACCGCTTCAGCTCCCTGATGGGCGAGTGGAAGGCTATCCCGTTCGGTCAGGCCATGACCCTGCGCTTCCCGCTCTGACGAAAAAGCCCCGGGGGTGGCCCGGGGCTTCTCGTTTCGCTTTCTCGACCGCGGTCAGACGACCGTCTCGCCCTCGGCGGTCTCGGCCGGGTCCTCGATGATCGGGGCGCCGCGCTCGCGCTCGTCCCCCTCGATCTCGAACGCCAGCTTGCCGTCCTTCAGCACCACTTGGACGTGGCCGCCCTTGGCCAGCTTGCCGAACAGGATCTCGTCGGCGAGCGGCTTCTTGATGTGCTCCTGGATGACCCGGGCCAGCGGCCGGGCGCCGTAGAGCTCGTCGAAGCCGTTCTTGGCCAGCCAGTCGGCAGCCTCCTCCGAGGTCTCGATGGTGACGTGACGGTCCGCCAGCTGGGCTTCCAGCTGCATGACGAACTTCTGAACCACCTGGCGGATGATCTCCGGCGTCAGCGCGTGGAAGTGCACGATGGCGTCCAGGCGGTTCCTGAACTCCGGCGTGAACTGCCGCTTCAGCGCCTCTTCCACCTCGTCGTCGGCCTTGCCGCGGCCGAAACCGATGGAGTTGCGCTGGGCGTCCGCGGCGCCCGCGTTGGTCGTCATGATCAGGACGACGTTCCGGAAGTCGATCTTCTTGCCGTTGGAGTCGGTCAGCTGACCGTGGTCCATGACCTGCAGGAGGATGTTGTAGACGTCCGGGTGCGCCTTCTCGATCTCGTCGAGCAGGACGACCGCGTGCGGATGCTGGTCGACGGCGTCGGTGAGCAGGCCGCCCTGGTCGAACCCGACGTAGCCCGGAGGGGCCCCGATCAGGCGCGAGACCGTGTGGCGCTCCATGTACTCCGACATGTCAAACCGCAGCAGCTCGATGCCGAGGGTGCCGGCCAGCTGGCGGGCGGTCTCGGTCTTGCCGGTGCCGGTCGGGCCTGTGAACAGGTAGCAGCCGATGGGCTTGTTGGCGTCACGCAGGCCGGCGCGCGCCATCTTCATGGCCGCCGACAGCTGCTCGATGGCCTCTTCCTGGCCGTAGACCGCGCGCTTCAGGTCGCTTTCCAGCTGCTTCAGCGCCTCGGTGTCGGACTTCGACACCGACTTCGGCGGGATGCGGGCGATCTTGGCGACGACCGCCTCGATCTCCTTCAGGCCGATGGTCTTCTTCCGCTTGGCCTCGGTCAGCAGCATCTGCGAGGCGCCGGCCTCGTCGATGATGTCGATCGCCTTGTCCGGCAACTTGCGGTCGGTGATGTATTTCGCCGACAGCTCCACCGCCGCCTTGATGGCGTCGTTGGTGTACCGGAGCTTGTGGAAGTCCTCGTAGTAGGTCTTCAGGCCCTTCAGGATCTTCACGGTGTCGTCGATCGTGGGCTCGTTCACGTCGATCTTCTGGAAGCGCCGGACGAGCGCCCGGTCCTTCTCGAAGTGCTGGCGGAACTCCTTGTAGGTCGTCGAGCCCATGCAGCGCAGCGTGCCCGAGGCCAGGGCCGGCTTCAGCAGGTTCGAGGCGTCCATCGCCCCGCCCGAGGTGGCGCCGGCGCCGATCACCGTGTGGATCTCGTCGATGAAGAGGATCGCGTCTGGGTGGTTCTCCAGCTCCTTGACGACCTGCTTCACGCGCTCCTCGAAGTCGCCGCGGTAGCGGGTGCCGGCCAGCAGCGCGCCCATGTCGAGCGAGAAGATGGTGGCGCCGGCCAGGACTTCGGGGACCTGCTTGTTGATGATCTTGCGGGCCAGGCCTTCGGCGATGGCCGTCTTGCCGACGCCCGGGTCGCCCACCAGCAGCGGGTTGTTCTTGGTCCGCCGGCAGAGGATCTGAATGCAGCGCTCGACCTCGGCCATCCGCCCGATCAGCGGGTCGACCTTGCCCTGCTTGGCCTTCTCGTTGAGGTTGATGCAGTAGGCCTCGAGCGCCTCGCCGCCGGTCTTCACCGTCGGCTTCTCGTCGTCCTCGGACGCGCCCTTCACCGCCTTCGATTCACTGGCGCCGGCCTTCTTGGCGATGCCGTGGGCGATGTAGTTGACCGCGTCGTAGCGGGTCATGTCCTGCTCTTGCAGGAAGTAGGCGGCGTGGCTCTCGCGCTCGGAGAAGATCGCGACCAGCACATTGGCGCCGGTGACCTCCTCGCGGCCCGAGGACTGCACGTGGATGACCGCGCGCTGGATCACGCGCTGGAAGCCGGCCGTCGGCTTGGCGTCTTCCCCGTCGTCCACGACCAGCGAGCGCAGCTCGTTGTCGACATAGTTGGTGAGGGTGGTGCGAAGGGCGGCGAGATCGACGTCGCAGGCGCGCATCACGCCCGCCGCATCCTCGTCGTCGACGAGGGAAAGCAGCAGGTGCTCTAGCGTAGCGTATTCATGCTTGCGCTGGTTGGCGTAGGCGACGGCGCGATGAAGCGACTCTTCGAGCTGGCGCGAAAATGAAGGCAAGAGCCTCTAATCCTTTTCCATTGTGCACTGCAGCGGGTGCTGGTGCCGACGTGCCGTATCAACGACCTGGGCCACTTTTGTTTCCGCCACTTCGTATGTGAACACGCCACACACGCCCACGCCGTGTTGGTGAACATGGAGCATGATCCGAGTCGCGTCTTCGCGCGACTTATTGAAGAACTGCTCAAGCACATAGACGACAAACTCCATGGGAGTGTAGTCGTCGTTCAGCAAAAGCACCCTGTACATCGAGGGCTTCTGCGTTTTCGGCTTGGTCTGCGTGATGACGCCTGAGCGAACGCCGGTGTCTTGATCACCCTGTTTTCGCTCAGCCATCGCTCGGATCTCCTGGCGAGGTCTGCGCCCCACTTCTCGATGATTAGATATGGAAAACATTCCCATTTGGAAGGGCCGAATCGTCACGGGCGGGTTGTTAAGGGCGCGACGCCTGAAAACTGCCCACGCCCAAGGCCGGGTTCCTCCGATCAATCCTCCTTGAGCGACGCCTTGGCGCGCAGGATCCGGCCTGAGGTGACCGCGTCGGCGCCGAACTTGGCGCGCAGCCCGTCCAGGGTCTTCTCGCTCTTCAGCGCCCGGCGCTCGTCGGAGAAAAAGTCCGTGGGCGCCGAGGCCTCTTCGACGAGATCGGCCATGCCGATGCCGATCAGCCGGAACGGGCGGCCGTCGGCTTCCCGCTTGAGCAGCTCGCGGCCGACCTGGAACAGGGTCTTGGCCGTCTGGGTGGGCGCCGGGATGGTCCGCCGCCGGGTGTGGATCTTGAAGTCGGTGGTCCTGAGCTTCAGCGTCACTACGCGGCCGGCGATGCCGTCCTTGCGCGCATGGCGGGCGACCTTCTCGCAGAGCTCGGCCAGCACGTCCTCCAGGTCGCCGAGCTTCGTCAGGTCCTCATTGAAGGTGGTCTCCGCGCTGATCCCTTTGCGCGCCTCGTTGGGGTTCACCGCCCGGTAGTCGCGGCCGTGGCTGAGCTCGTGCAGGCGCAGGCCGTGGGCGCCCCAGCGGGAGGCCAGGTCCTTCACGTCGGCGCGGGCGAGGTGGCCGACGGTGCGGTAGCCGGCCTTCTCCAGCGAGGCGACCATCGCGGGCCCCACGCCCGGCAGGATGCCCACCGGCCGGGTGCTGAGGAAGCTCTCCGCCTCGGCCGCCCCGATCACCGAGAACCCGCGCGGCTTGTCGAGGTCCGAGGCCACCTTGGCCAGGAACTTGTTGGCGGCCAGGCCGATGGAGACGGTCAGGCCGGTCTCCGCCTCAATCCGGGCCTGCAGCCTCGCCAGCGTCAGCGCCGGCGCGGCCCCGTGCAGGCGCTCGGTCCCGGACAGGTCCATCCACGCCTCGTCCAGGGACAGGTTCTGGATCAGCGGCGTCAGCTCCGCCGCCATGCCGAGGATCCGCTGGCTCTCGAACCGGTACTTGGAGAAGTCCGGCTTGATGACCACCGCCTCGGGGCAGAGCTGCAGCGCCTTGAACATCGGCATGGCGGAGCGCACGCCCTTGATGCGGGCGATGTAGCAGCAGGTCGTCACCACCCCGCGCTTGCCGCCGCCGACGATCACCGCATGGTCGCGCAGCTCCGGCCGGTCGCGCTTCTCGACGGATGCGTAGAAGGCGTCGCAGTCCATATGGGCGATGGAGAGGCCGGCCAGCTCCTCGTGCGCCACGATCCGCGGCGAGCTGCACGCGGGGCAGCGGCGGACCGCCTGCTCGGCGCTCCAGAAGCAGTCGCGGCAGAAGGCCCTCATGGCCCGCCCCACAGCCATGCCGCGCCGCGGACGCCGGAGGAGTCGCCGTGGGCTGCCCTGCGGATCGGCGTCTGGAAGACATCGGAGAAGACGTGAGGGGCGATCGCCGAGGGAAGCCTGTCGTAAAGCGCCTCCACGTTAGACATGCCGCCGCCCAGCACGATCACGTCGGGGTCGAGCACGTCGCAGATCACTGCCAGCCCGCGACCCAGCCGGTCGACGTAGCGGTCGAGCTCGGCGGGGTCCTTCACGGCCTCCTCTGCGGGCCGGCCGGCGGCGCGCGCCAGGCCCGAGCCGCTGATCCACAGCTCCAGGCAGTTGCGCCGGCCGCACCAGCAACTGGGGCCGGGAAGCTCGTCGGTCATCGGCCAGGGGAGGGGGGTGTGCCCCCATTCGCCCGCGATGGCGTTCGCGCCCACGATCGGCCGGCCGCGGATCGCGAGCCCGCCGCCGCAGCCGGTGCCCAGGATGGCGGCGAAGACAACCTCGGCGCCCGCCGCCGCGCCATCGGTCGCTTCCGACAGCGCCAGGCAGTTGGCGTCGTTGGCGTAGCGGATCTCGCGGGTCAGAGCCCGGGAGAGGTCGGCGGCGAAGGGCCGCCCGTTCAGCTCGGTGGAGTTGGAGTTCCGCAGCAGCCCCGTGTTCGGCGAGATCGACCCTGGGCCGCCCACGCCGACCGGCGCCCAGCGCACCTGCGCCTGCTTCTGCGCCTCGGCGACGATGTCGCGCACCGCCTCGACCTTGGCGTCGTAGCCCACCGGCGTCGGCCAGCGGACGCGCGAGAGGATGCGGCCGTCCGGATGCATAGCCGCGGCCTCGATCTTGGTGCCCCCGAAATCCACGCCGATGCGGATCATCGCCCCGTCATAGCCGATTTGGGCGCCGCCGGATCAGCGACCAAGCACCGCCGCCTCGATGGCGTCCGCCAGCTGCCGCCAGTCGTCGATCCGCGGATGCCGTTCGGAGCGGGGCGCCAGCGGCCGCAGGCGCTCGTCGGCCACGTGCTGGAAGGTCGCCACCCTGGGCGCGTGCTCGGCGACGGAGTCCAGGTTCGGCAGGAGGTCGTCGACGAAGGCCGCGGGCGCCGGCGTCTGAGCCACTAGGTGGGCGGTGACAGGCCCCTTCGGCCCGGTGTTGAGGATCAGCGGGTGGGGCAGGCCGTGCTTCTGCAGCCAGTCCGCCCGCAGCCGCTCGGCGTCGGCCGGCGCATTG
Source organism: Phenylobacterium sp. (assembly GCF_036563285.1). GTDB lineage: Bacteria > Pseudomonadota > Alphaproteobacteria > Caulobacterales > Caulobacteraceae > Phenylobacterium. The sequence continues at coordinate 90,855 of NZ_DATCMR010000003.1, read as the reverse complement.
GACAGGATCAGGAGCTCCGCGCGCTTCCCCAGCCGGTTCAGCGCCTCGACGGCCCCGGGGGCCGGCTCGATCTCCCCGCAGTGGGTGCGGAAGAAGTCCTCGAAGTGCCGGCGGCCCTCCTCCACGGGCAGGTGCTCGCCCGCGCCCGGCCGGTAGATGTTCTGGAAAAGCGCGAACCGGTCGATCCGGAACTCCAGCCCCCTCGATTCGAGGAAGCCGCCGAAGCCCTTCATGAACAGCCCAAGCACCTCGTCCACGTCGACGATCACCAGCGGCCTATCCAGGGAAATCCCCAGAGTTTTCAACGAGTGGACGGCGGTCGGCGAGGGCTCGGCCAAGGTCGCTCCGGTCGCGGCTAACGAAGTTTAAGGATATCCGTGGGATGTAGGTCGTGAAGGTGGGACGGCCACGTACCTGGCCATCCTCAACAGAGAACAACATCGGGTCCGGAATGGCCAAGAAGGTCCTCATCGTCGAGGATAACGAGCTGAACATGAAGCTCTTTCATGATCTGCTCGAAGCCCAGGGCTACGAGACCCTGCAGACGCGCGAGGGGCTGCAGGCCCTTTCGCTTGCGCGCGAGCACCGCCCTGACCTGATCCTGATGGACATCCAGCTGCCCGAGATCTCCGGCCTCGAAGTCACCAAGTGGCTGAAGGAGGACGAGGAGCTCGCCGGCATCCCGGTGGTCGCGGTGACCGCCTTCGCCATGAAGGGCGACGAGGAGCGCATCCGCGAGGGCGGGTGCGAGGCCTACATCTCCAAGCCGATCTCGGTGTCGCACTTCCTCGACACCATCAAGCGTCTGCTGGGCTAGAGCGCATGTCCGCCCGCATCCTCGTCGTCGACGACATCGAGGCCAATGTCCGCCTCCTCGAGGCCAAGCTGTCGGCCGAGTACTACGAGGTGCTGACCGCGTCCGACGGTCCCACGGCGCTGGCCATGGCCGCCTCGGAGAAGCCCGACATCATCCTGCTCGACGTGATGATGCCCGGGATGGACGGCTTCCAGGTCTGCCGCCGGCTGAAGGACGACCCCGAGACCCGCCACGTGCCGGTGCTGCTGGTCACCGCGCTGGACGGACGCTCCGACCGGGTCGCCGGGCTCGAGGCCGGCGCCGACGAGTTCCTGACCAAGCCCATCGACGACGTCATGCTGTTCGCCCGCGTGCGCAGCCTGACGCGGCTGAAGACCGTGATCGACGAGCTGCGCGAGCGCGAGGCCTCGGGCCGGCGCATCGGCCTGATCGGCGGCGCGGCCGGACGCATGGGGGGCACGGGCGGCCGCATCCTCATCGTCGACGACCAGGAGCGTCAGGCGCGCCGCCTGTCCGTCGAGCTCGCCATCGAGCACCGCCCGGTGATCGAGAGCGATCCCGAGAAGGCCCTGATGACCGCCCGCGGCCCGGTCGACCTGATCATCGTCAACACCGGCGCCAAGACCTTCGACGGCCTGCGCTTCTGCGCCCAGGTCAGATCGGACGAGGCCACCCGGAACCTGCCTGTGCTGGCCATCGTCGACTTCGACGAGCGGGAGCGGCTGGTGAAAGCCCTGGAGATCGGGGTCAACGACGTGCTGGCCAAGCCGGTCGATCCCGGCGAGCTGGCCGCCCGCGCCAAGACCCAGATCCGCCGCAAGCGCTACACCGACTACCTGCGCAACAACCTCGACCACTCGCTGGAGCTGGCGGTCACCGACCAGCTCACCGGCCTGCACAACCGCCGCTACATGACCGGCCAGCTCGAGGCTCTGATGGCGCGCGCGGCCCATGGCGGCGACCCGGTGGCCCTGCTGGTCATCGACATCGACCACTTCAAGAAGATCAACGACAGCTTCGGCCACGACGTCGGCGACGAGGTGCTGCGCGAGTTCGCGGTGCGGCTGGCCTCCAATGTGCGCGCCATCGACCTTCCGGTCCGCTACGGCGGCGAGGAGTTCGTCATCGTGATGCCGGACACCGATCTCACCGCGGCCCGCCGCATCGCCGAGCGCATCCGCCTGCACGTCGCCGGCTCGCCGTTCCGGGTGATGAACGGCCGCGAGCTGCTGAACGTGACCATCTCCATCGGCGTGGCGGCCAGCCTGCCCGCCGAGGACCGGCCCTACACCCTGCTGAAGCGGGCCGACGAGGCCGTCTACGAGGCCAAGTCCACCGGCCGCAACAAGGTCATCGCCCACGCCGCCTAGGCGAAGTAAGCCTTCGGATTGACGAACTGGGTGAGCACGAGCCGCGGCTCGTCGCCCGTGTTCGGGGCGCCGGCGTGTAGCGCGGCCGGGTGCATCAGGAAGACGTCCCCCGGCTCCCCGGTCATCTCCTCGACCTGGATCGGCACGCCCTGGATCAGGGTGGGCGCGCCCATGAAACGCTCGCTCCGGTCGAAGTCCCGCGTCGGGGCCATCAGCTCGGCGAACCAGCGGTGCTGCGACTTCAGATGCCTGCGCATGACCGCCGACGAGAGCTCGACGTCCGCCTGGTCCGAGAGCGCCTCGATGAGCCGGTGCGAACCGGTGGCCACCAGCGTGCCGCCGCCCTGGGCCCTCAGCGGCGCGACCAGCATGAAGAGCCGCCCGATCAGCAGCCGGAAGCGCTCGGGGTGGGCGGGTAGGTCCAGATGCCAGTGCTGGTGCGGCACGTCCCAGCGCCCCCGCGGCGTGGGGAAGCAGACCAGCGGCTGGCCCCAGGCGTCCGGCTCCACCCACTGGCCGCGGCCCAGCAGGTCATCGAGCACCGCCCGCACCTCCGGGGTCGCCATGGCGCGGAAGGCGTCCGTCTGGCGCAGCTGCTTGAAGTCTGAGGGGCGCTCGATCCGCCATGTGGCGCGGTCGCGTCGCTGGATGCGGTGGCGCCGGGCGAGGTCTTGCCACAGGATATCGGCCATCTGCTCGGCCGTCCGGCGGGCGACAAGCCCTTCGAGCTTCACCAGGCCGTGCTCGTCGAAGCGCTGGCGGGACTGTCTCGAAAGACCCTTGAGGAGGGTGGTCATAAGGCTGCTCCGAAACGGAAAACGCCCGGCCTGAGGCCGGGCGTTTTCGTCAGGAAAACAGCCGGTTAGGCCTGATTACTTGATCTTGCCTTCCTTGAACTCGACGTGCTTGCGCGCGATCGGGTCGTACTTCTTCATGACCAGCTTGTCGGTCTTGGTGCGGGCGTTCTTCTTCGTCACGTAGAAGAAGCCGGTGTCGGCCGAGGAATTCAGGCGGATCTTGATGGAGGCGGGCTTCGCCATGGGAATTCCTTATGGGCGGGGCCAAGCGGGATCGCCCGCCGGCGGGTGTTCGAAAGAGCGGCGGAAAATACGAACCCGCGCCGGGAAGTCAATGGACTAGAGGTAAGCCGGCCGCATGGCGCCTGCCTTGAAGCGCATGAAGGGCTTCGGGCGCGCCGGATCCTCCATCCGCGCCACCGCCTCCTTGATCATCATCCGGGTGACCGAGGGCAGGGGGAGCGCCTGCGCCTCGTCGAAGTCCACCCAGGCGATCTCGTCGAGCTCCCCGCAGTCGCCCTGCCGCTCCAGGCTGAGCAGCCGCTCGGCGTCGGCCAGCAGGAACCAGGTGTCGAACCGCTTGCCGACCATCGGCGGGGTGATGGCGCGCGCGATCACGTCCAGCGCCTCCAGGTCGGCCAGCGCGCCCTGCTCGACGAACGGCCGCCAGGGGCCCGCGGCGGGGCGTGTTGGCGCGGGCCTGGCCAGCAGCAGGCCGGCCTCCTCCCAGGTCTCCCGCACCGCCGCCAGGGCCAGCGCCCGGCCGCGGCCGGGCTTCAGATAGGCGTCGAAGGTGGCCTGCACGTCGGGCCGCAGGTCCGTGGCGAAAGGGGCGCGATGATCCGCCCGGTCGATCCGCCCGCCCGGGAACACCCAGCGGTCGGGCATGAAGCTGTGCCCGCCGTGCCGGCGGCCCATCAGCACCCGCGGCTTGGGCCCGTCGCGCCGGATGATCATCACCGTGGCCGCCGCCTTCGGCCGCACCGCCGGGGCGCCGGGGACGCGCGGCGGGCCCTCGGGCTTGCGCGAGGCGGGCTGGATCTCGTCGGCTTCGGACATCCGAACAACTGTATGGCTGCCCCTCACGTGAAGGGAAGCCTCTCCTTGCGGAACGCCCGGCGGGCGGCACTATGGCGGCGGGAATCGGGAGGACGGCATGGCGGCGAAGGCGGGCCACGACGAGTTGGACGACCGGCTGCAGCACCGCATGCTGTTCTTCACGGACGCGGTGTTCGCCATCGTGCTCACGATCCTGGTGCTGGAGCTGAAGCCGCCGGAGTCCTGGCCCGAAGCCACGCCCGAGACCCTGCTGCACGCCGCCCCGCACATCGGCGCCTTCATCTTCAGCTTCTTTATCGGCGCGGTCTTCTGGGCCGCGCACATGAACATCACCCGCGGGCTGCTGCGGTTCGACTGGCTCACCGCCATCGCCAACCTGGGCGCGCTGCTGCCGGTGTGCCTGCTGCCCTACGCCACCGCCTGGATCGGCGCGGACCTCGGCGGCGCCTTCGCCTGGAGCATCTACTGCTGGGTGATGGTGGCGATCTCCATCGGCAACCTCGGCCTGGTGCTGGTCGCCTATCGCGGCGGCGGGCGGCTGATCCAGGGCGGGGCGCCGAAGGGCGAGCTCGCCTACCGCCTGGCGCGGGCCGCCGCGCCGGGGATCGCCTTCGGCGTCGGGCTCATCCTGCTCGCCAGCGGTCTGGTGACCCTGGCGCACTTCTGCGCCCTCCTGATCCCGCTGGTGTTCCTCGCCGCCGGTCGCTTCCTGAGGCCGAAGCCCGCGGCCCCCTAGCGGCGCTTGCCCATCTTCTTCTTGCGGGTGTTCTTGACGCCTGGCGGGCGTCCGCCCTGCGGCCGGCCGCCGCGTGGGCCGCCCCCCGACCCGCCACGAGGCCCGCCCGGCGCGCGGTCGCCCCGGCTGCGCATCCCCAGCCGCGCGCGCGGCGCATTGGGGTCCGCCGCCATCGGCTCGCTCAGCATGTGGAACAGCAGCCCGCCGGTGATCGGCGTGGCCTCCTCCAGCCGCACGGTGACGCTCATCCCCAGCGGCCAGCGCGCGCCCGAGCGCTCGCCGACCAGGGCGTGGGCCTTGTCGTCGTGCACGAAGTACTCGTCGCCCAGCTTCGAGACGGGCACGAGCCCGTCGGCCCCGGTCTCTGCCAGCCGCACGAACAGGCCAAAGCGCGTCACCCCGGTGATCTTGCCCTCGAACTCTGCCCCGATCCGGTCGGACAGGAAGGCGGCGATATAGCGGTCGGTGGCGTCGCGCTCGGCGGCCATCGCGCGGCGCTCGGCGAAGGTGATCCGCTCGGCGGTGTCCTTCATCTGGCTGATGTCGCGGTCGGTCAGCCCGTCGTCGCCGAGCTTCAGCGCGCTCACCAGCGCGCGGTGGACGATCAGGTCGGCGTAACGGCGGATCGGCGAGGTGAAGTGGGCGTAGCGGGCCAGGTTCAGCCCGTAGTGCCCGATGTTCTCGGTGGAGTAGATCGCCTGCATCTGGCTCCTCAGCACCACCTCGTTGACGATCTCGGCGTGCGGCGTCTCTCGGGTCTGCTCCAGCAGGCGGTTGAACCGCTCGGTGCGCGGCGCCTCGCCCTTGGTCCAGGGGATGTCGAGCGTCTGCAGGAAGTCCACCAGGGCCTGCAGCTTCTCCTGGGAAGGCGCGTCGTGGATCCGGTACACCAGCGGCGTCTTCTTCTGCTCCAGGGTCTCGGCGGCCGAGACGTTGGCCTGGATCATCATCTCCTCGATCAGCCGGTGGGCCTCCAGCGAGGCGCGCGGCGTGATCTGGGTGACCTCGCCCTCGCGGTTGATGCTGATCTTCCGCTCCAGGCTCTCGATGGCCAGCGGCGAGCGCGCGTTGCGGCCCTTCAGCATCACGCCGTAGGCGGTCCACAGCGGCCGGATGATGCTGTCGACGATCGGCTGCGCCTTCTCGTCCGGCTCGCCGTCGGCGGCGGCCTGCGCCTGTTCGTAGGACAGCTTGGCCGCCGAGCGCATCAGCCCCCGCACGAACCGGTGCGAGCGCTTCTTGCCCGCGGCGTCGAACACCATCCGCACCGCCAGGCAGGCGCGGTTCTCGCCCTCGCGCAGGCTGCACAGCCCGTTGGACAGCCGCTCCGGCAGCATCGGCTCCACCCGGTCGGGGAAGTAGACGCTGTTGCCCTTGTCGCGCGCCTCGCGGTCCAGGGCCGAGCCCGGCCGCACGTAGGCCGCAACGTCAGCAATGGCCACCCAGACCACCCAGCCGCCGGGGTTCTTCTCGTCGGTGTCCGGCTCGGCATAGACCGCGTCGTCGTGGTCGCGGGCGTCGGCGGGGTCGATGGTGATGAAGGGGACCTGCCGCAGGTCCTCGCGGCCGGCGAGGGTGGGGGGCTCGGCGGCCTCGGCTTCAGCCTCCGCGGCCTGCGAGAAGCCGGTCGGGATGCCGTGGCTGTGGATCGCAATCAGCGAGGCGGCGCGCGGCTCATCCTCGCGGCCCACCACCTCCAGCAGCTTGCCGCGCTTGGGCCCATAGCGGCCGGCGGAGCCTTCGATCTGGGCCACCACCAGGTCGCCGTCGCGCACGTCCTCGCCCTCGGGAAGGACCAGGGTCTCCTTGGAGCGGCGGTCCACCGGCTCCACGCGGACCTCGCGGCGGGCCTTCCTCACCACGCCCAGGATGCGATGCGCGCTCTGGCCCAGCTTCTTGATCAGCCGCGCCTCGTAGCCGCCGCCCTCCAGCGCGGCGAAGCGCACCAGCAGCCGGTCGCCCAGCCCCGGCGCCTGCCCGGCCTCGGCCTTGCGGTCGGGCGCGAGCGGCACGAGCGGGGCGTCCTCGCCCTTGGTGAGCTTCACCAGCAGGTCGCCGTCCGGGTCGCGCTCGACCACGTCGACCACGCCGACCTCGGGCAGGGCGCCATGCTCGGCGAAGCCCTTGCGCCCGCGCCGGGCCAGCGTCCCGGACGACTCCAGCTCCTTGAGCATGTCCCGAAGCGCTCGGCGGTCGGCGCCCTTGAGCCCGAACGCGCGGGCGATGGCGGCGCGGTCGGCCTCGCCGGTCTCGCGCAGGTAGTTCATCAGGGTCTCCCGGTCGGGGAGCCCCTGGGCGAAACGGGTGGCTTTCGGGATGCGGGGTCGGGCCATGGCGCTGATTAGCACCCTGAACGCCGTTCCGCGCTTTCCTTTCCCGCGTCGCGGGACGGCCTATTCCAGCAGGAACGCCGCCATGGCCGGGACGGCGGTGCGGTCCTGGATCATGAACAGGTGGCCGCCTTCGAAGAATTGCAGCCGCGCGCCGGGGATGCGCCCCGCCATCCGTTCCTGCGTCTCCGGCAGGGCGATGCCGTCGTACCTGCCGGCCGCGATCATCACCGGGCAGGCGATCTGGGGGAGCCGGTCCCACGCGTCGTGCTGCGCCCGCGCCTCCAGCTGCCGGTGCGCGCCCGCGGCGCGGCCAGGCTCGCCGGCGAACGGGTCTGCGGAGGAGAGCTCCACCAGCTTCGCGTAGGCCTCGGGATGCTCGCGCGCCCACTGGTCCGTGCGCCGCACGTCGCTGATCGGGATCAGGTAGCGGGCGCGGGCCTCGCCCTTCAGGCGCTCGATCTCGTGGAACGGGAAGGACGATCCGCCTTGCCCGCCCGGCGACGTGCAGGCGAGCACCAGCTTCTTCACTCGCCGGGGGTGCCGCAACACCAGCTCCTGGGCCACCATCCCGCCGAACGAGACGCCCATGACGAAGGCCTCGTCCCAGCCGAGCTCGGCCATCAGCGCCGCGGCGTCGTCGGCATAGTCGGCCATGGAGTAGGCGACGTCCGGCTTCTCCGACCGGCCGAGCCCGCGCTGGTCGTAGGAGACCATGTCGAAGGATCGCGGCAGCGGTCCGTCGAACTGGTTGGGCCTGTTGCGCAGGTCGCCGCCGGTGCCGGAGATGAAGAGCAGGGGCGGGCCCGAGCCCGCCCGCTCGTAGTAGAGCTCGACGCCGTTGACCCGGCTAGTCGGCATCGTCCCAGGGCGCCGGACCATCCGCCGCCGCTACGGCCGCGGCGGGCGCCTTGGCCTTCTTCTTCGGCGCCGCCTTCTTCTTGGCCGGGGCCTTCTCGGCCTTGGCCTTGGGCTCGGCCTTGGCCTTCGCCGCCCGGGCCGGCTTCTTCTTGCCCCCGCCCTTGGCCTCGCGCTCGGCCAGCAGTTTCACCGCCTCCTCGAGCGTCACCGCCGTGGGGTCCGCGCCGCGCGGGACGTTGGCGTTGGTGGAGCCGTGCTTGATGTAGGGGCCGTAGCGGCCAGAAAGCACCCGCACCGGCTGGCCGTCGGCCGGGTGCGCGCCTAGCTCCTTCAGCGCCGCGGCCTCGCCGCGTCCCGGCCGCCCGCCGGCCCGCTTCTGGGCGAGCAGGTCGACGGCGCGGTTGATCCCCACCTCGAACACCTCGTCGACGCCCGACAGGTTCGCGTAGGTGCCGTTGTGCTGCACGAAGGGGCCGTAGCGGCCGATGCCGGCCAGGATCATGCCGCCGTCCTCGGGGTGGTTTCCCACCTCGCGCGGCAGCCGCAGCAGGCGCAGGGCCTTCTCCAGGTCCATGGCGGCGGCCGACCAGCCCTTCGGCAGGCTGGACCGCTTCGGCTTCTCGCCCTCGCCCAGCTGCACATAGGGCCCGAACCGGCCGTTCTTCAGCCAGACGGTCTCGCCGGTCGCGGGATCGACCCCCAGCTCGCGGTCGCCGTTCTCCCCGGCCTCGCCCTCTTCCGGCACGGCCAGGGGGCGGGTGTGGCGGCATTCCGGATAGTTGGAGCAGCCGATGAACGGCCCGAACCGGCTGGACTTCAGCCCCATCCGCCCGGTGCCGCACACCGAGCAGGCGCGCGGGTCCGCGCCGTCCGGCTTCGGCGGGAACAGGTGGTCGCCCAGCGCAAGGTCGAGGGCGTCGAGCACCTCGCTGATGCGCAGCTCGCTGGTCTGGCCCACCTGGGCGATGAAGTCCGTCCAGAACTCCCGCAGCAGGACCTTCCAGTCGAGCTCGCCGGCCGAGACCAGGTCGAGCTTCTCCTCCAGGTCGGCGGTGAAGTCGTACTCGACGTACTTCTTGAAGTACTCCTCGAGGAAGGCGGTCAGCAGCCGGCCCTTGTCCTCGGGGATGAAGCGGTTCTTCTCCATCCGGACGTAGGCGCGGTCGCGCAGCACGGTCAGGATCGAGGCGTAGGTCGAGGGCCGGCCGATGCCGAGCTCCTCCATCTTCTTCACCAGGGACGCTTCGGAGTAGCGCGGCGGCGGCTCGGTGAAGTGCTGGTCGGCCTTGGCGGAGCGCACCTGGGCGGCCGCGCCCTCGTTCACCTGCGGCAGGCGGCCGCCTTCCTCGTCGTCCGGGTCGTCGCGGCCTTCCTCGTAGACCGCAAGGTAGCCGTCGAAGAGCACCACTTGGCCGGTGGCGCGCAGGCCGGTGCGGCCGTCGGCGCTCTCCAGGTCGATGGTCGTGCGCTCGATCCGGGCGGACTCCATCTGCGAGGCGATCATCCGCTTCCAGATCAGCTCGTAGAGCCGGCCGAGGTCGCCCTCCAGGCGCAGGCGCCCGGGGTTGCGGGCCAGGCTGGTCGGGCGGATCGCCTCGTGGGCCTCCTGGGCGTTCTTCGCCTTGGAGGAATAGATGCGCGGCTTCTCCGGCACGTACTGCCGGCCGTAGATCCCGCCGATCACCTCGCGCGCCTCGTCCAGCGCCTCGGGCGCGGTCTGCACGCCGTCGGTCCGCATGTAGGTGATCAGGCCGACGGTCTCGCCGCCGATGTCGATGCCCTCGTAGAGCTTCTGGGCGGCCTGCATGGTGCGCTGCGCCGAGAAGCCGAGCTTGCGCGACGCCTCCTGCTGCAGGGTCGAGGTGGTGAAGGGCGGCGGCGGCGAGCGCCGGGCCGGCTTCTTCTCGACCGCGGCGACCTTGAAGGTCGCGGCCTTGACCGCGTCGCGGGCGGCGAAGGCCAGGCCCTCGGCGCCCAGGTCGAACTTGGTGAGCCGCTTGCCCTCGTGCTTCACGAGGCGCGCGGTGAAGGGGTCGGCGCCGGCGGAGACCTCGGCGTCCACGGTCCAGTATTCCTGGGTGCGGAACTTCTCGATCTCGATCTCGCGATCGACGATCAGCCGCAGGGCCACCGACTGCACGCGGCCGGCCGAGCGCGAGCCCGGCAGCTTGCGCCACAGCACCGGCGACAGCGTGAAGCCCACCAGATAGTCCAGCGCGCGGCGCGCCAGGTAGGCGTCCACCAGCTCCATGTCGATGTCGCGAGGCTGCTTCATGGCCTCGGTGACGGCGGTCTTGGTGATGGCGTTGAACACCACCCGCTGCACGGTCGCGTCCTTGATGGCGCGCTTCTTCTGCAGCACCTCCAGCACGTGCCAGGAGATCGCCTCGCCCTCGCGGTCGGGGTCGGTGGCCAGGATGATGCTGTCGGCCCCCTTGGCGGCGTCGGCGATGTCGTTGAGGCGCTTGGCGGCCTTCGCGTCCACCTCCCACGACATGGCGAAGTCTTCGTCGGGACGCACCGAACCGTCCTTGGCCGGAAGGTCGCGCACGTGGCCGTAGCTGGCCAGCACGGTGTACCCCGAGCCCAGGTACTTGTTGATGGTCTTGGCCTTTGCGGGGCTCTCGACGACGACGACAGCGTTCATTCGGGGGAGATTCTGGGTCCGGACCGGGGGAAAAAGAGCGCGGAAGGTGGGGGTGCGTCACGGCCCCTGTCAACGGTCGCTGGCGGCGCACGCCACGCTCCCCCTAAAGGGGGAGAGATCGTGCAGGCTCCTCTCCCGAGAGCGGCAGCGAACCGGAGAGGGTAGGGTGAGGGCCGGCTGGGCCGGCTCCGGATGACCGTCCGAGGCCGTCGGTCCGGCATCCGGCACGATGCGGTCGCACGAGCCGGCCCTCACCTCACCCTCTTCCAAGCCTTGGCTTGGGAGAGGGCTCTATCCCACCGCCACCATCCCGCCCGGCAGCAGCTCGGCGCGGCCGGCGAGCGACAGCTCCACCAGGGCGGCGAACACCTGCGCGGCCGGGGCGGCCGCGGCGCGGACCAGCTCGTCACGGCTCACCGGGGTGGGGGAGAGAAGGTCGGCGATCCGCTCGCGCAGTGCATCGTCCACCTCGGCGGGCTCACCCGTCGCATAGCGCTCGCCCGGTTCGCGGAAGCCGCGCAGGCCTTCCAGCGCGCGCAGCACGTCCTCGGCGCCCTCGCAGATCGCCGCGCCCTGGCGCAGCAGGTCGTTGGTCCCTTTCGCCCGCGGGTCCAGCGGCGAGCCCGGCACGGCGAGCACCTCGCGGCCCTGCTCGGCCGCCAGCCGGGCGGTGATTAGCGAGCCGGAGCGCAGCTCGGCCTCCACCACCACGACGGCGCGCGAAAGGCCGGAGATGATCCGGTTGCGGCGGGGGAAATCGCGGGCCGTCGCCGTGCGGCCGGGCTCGCTCTCCGACACCACGCAACCGGTCGCGGCGATCTGGCCGTAGAGGCGGGCGTTGTCCGGCGGATAGACGTCGTCCACCCCGCCGCCCAGCACCGCGACGGTGCCGGTGGGCAGCGCGCCTTCGTGCGCCGCCGCGTCGATCCCGCGCGCCAGCCCGGAGACCACCACCTGGCCGGCCTGGCCGAGCTCGGCGGCAAGCCCGCGGGCGAACCGCTGGCCGGCGGCCGAGGCCACCCGCGCCCCCACGATGGCCACGCTGGGCCGGTCCAGCAGCTCCACCCGGCCGCGGCACCACAGCAGCGGGGGCGGCGGGTCGAGCGCCGCGAGCGCCTGCGGGAACTCCGGCTCGCAGGCGGCGATCAGCCGGGCGCCAAGCACGGCGCCGGCCGCCAGTTCGGCCTCGGCCTCCGCGGGCGAGGGGATCTTGATCCCGCCCATGCGTCCGCCGCGCCGCGCCAGGTCGGGGAGGGCGGCTAAGGCCTTGCCAGCCTCGCCGTAGCGGCCGATCAGCTGGTCGAAGGTGACGGGGCCGACGTTCTCCGCGCGCGCCAGCCGCAGCCAGTCGACGCGCTGGGCGTTGGTGAGCCTGCGCAGCACTAGGCCTCGGTCTCCGCGGCCTTCTTGGCGCCGCCGATCCTGGGCTCTTCGCCCTTCAGCAGTCGCCGGATATTGGGCAGGTGCCGGACGTAGATCAGGATCGCCATGAACAGCGCCAGCAGCGCGATCGGCTCCGGCCGGTCCAGCAGGAAGACGAAGACCGGCGCCAGCGCCGCCGCCGCAAGCCCGGCGAGCGCCGAGATCCGGAACAGCAGCGCCATGAGGATCCAAGTCGCCCCGGCCGCCACGCCGACCGGCCAGGCGGCCGCAAGCAGGGTCCCGAAGAAGGTGGCCACGCCCTTGCCGCCCCGGAACCGCAGCCACACCGGGAACAGGTGCCCCACGAAGGCCGCCCCGCCCGCCAGGGAGGTCAGCACCGCCTGCGCCTCAAGCGACTGGTCGCGGGTCGCCAGCCACGCGATCAGGACGGCCACCGCGCCCTTGCCGCCGTCGCCCAGCAGGGTGATCGCCGCAAGGTCCTTGCGGCCGGTGCGCAGGACGTTGGTCGCCCCGATGTTGCCCGAGCCGATCTTGGTGACGTCCCCGGCGCCGCCCAGCCGCGTGGCGATCACCCCGAACGGGATCGATCCCAGCAGGTATCCGCCCACGAGGGCGGCGGCGATGAGCACCGGACCGAGTTCGTTCAGCATGGCGTCCCCTTCAAGCGCGGCAGTGGTAGCGCCTCCGGAACGTTCGGGGAACGCCGAAATTCGTCAGAGCGAGGCCCCGTCGAACGGCTGCACATTGAGCGCCTGGATGTCGACGCCGTGCAGGGCGCGCGCGTTCACCGCCACCGTGCCCGGCCCCTGCACGAACGGGGCGACGCCGCAGGTCTTGCAGAAGCGGTGGATCAGCTTGTGGCTCTTGAAGGTGAAGGCGCCCATCGCCGCGTCGTCGGTCTTCAGCCGGAACGCCGCCTCGGGGACGAACCAGTGGAGGTAGCCCTTCGGCCGGCAAATGGAGCAGTTGCAGTCGATGACCTTCTCGATCTCGCCGTCGGCCTCGAACGCCACCGCCCCGCACTTGCAGCCGCCTTCATGGGTCATGGTCCGCTCCAGCATTTCTGATGAGAGGGATATCCTCGTTCGGCTAGGCTGCGCGCACAAGCCGCGAGGAGCCCCGCCATGACCGACGCCGCCGCCTACGACATCGAGACCGAGGTGCTCTTCGAGCCCGGCGAGCACATCGACGTGGCTGCCATCGCCGCGGCCCAGGCGCCGTGGTGGAACCGCACCCTGTGCGCGGTGAACGGGTCGGTGGTGCGCCTCGGCGTCCTGGAAGGCGACTTCCACTGGCACAAGCACGACGACGAGGACGAGTTCTTCCTGGTGCTGGAAGGACAGCTCGACATCAACCTGGAGGGCGGCCGCACGGTGGTGCTGAAGCCCGGCCAGGCCGTCACCGTGCCCAGGGGCATGCTGCACTTCCCCCACGCCCGCGGCCGCACGGTGGTGGTGATGGTCGAGAGCGCCGGCGTCGTGCCCACCGGCGACTAGATCGCCGCACTCATTCTTTGGCGCTGGAGCGGCCTGCGGATACGCTGTCGGAGAGGATCTTTGACAAGTAAATCCAGAGACTTACGCGATCACGAGAGTTGTCGCGCTGACTCGCTCAACTAGGCCTGACACGGCGTGTAACACGCCTCAGGCGCTGTAGACGGTCCGCCCGTCCACCAGGGTCCTGAGCACCTTGCCCTGCAGCCTGCGCCCGTCGAACGGAGAGTTCTTCGACTTCGAGATCAGCTTGTCGGCGTCGACGATGACGGGGGCGTTGGGGTCCACCAGCACCAGGTCCGCCCGCGCGCCCTTCGCCAGCCGCCCGGCCGGCAGCCCCAGCAGGTCGGCGGGCGCGGACGTGACCGTGCGGATCAGGTCGATCAGCTTGACGTGCCCCTCGTGGTGCAGGGTCAGCAGGGCCGGCAGCAGGGTCTGCAGCCCCACCGCCCCAGGCGCCGCCTCGTCGTAGGGCAGCCGCTTGTCCTCGGCCGGCGCGGGGGCGTGGGCGGAGACGATGACGTCGATCAGCCCGGACGCGACGGCCTCGATCACCGCCAGCCGGTCGTCCTCGCTCCGGAGCGGCGGGTCCAGCTTGCAGAAGGTGCGGTAGTCGCCGATGTCGATCTCGTTGAACGACAGGTGGTTGATGGAGGTGGTGGCCTTCACGTCGAGGCCCTTGTCCTTCGCCCGCTTCAGGCTCTCCAGCGCCGCGGCCGTGGTCACCTGGTCGACGATCAGCCGCGCCCGCGTCAGCTCCGCCAGCGCCAGGTCGCGCTCCAGCCCGATCTTCTCGGCGATGACCGGCACGCTCGGCAGCCCCATCCGCGAGGCGAACTCGCCCGCCGTGGCCGCGGCGCCCGCCGACAGCCAGGGGTCCGCCGGCCGGTGCGCCACCGGCACCCCGAAGCTGCGGGCATAGGCCAGCACCCGCTGGAAGACCTTGGAGTCGACGATCGGCCGGTCGGCGTCGGTGACATAGAGGCAGCCGGCGTCGCGCATCAGCCCGATCTCGGCCATCCGCTTGCCCTCGCAGCCCTTGGTCGCCGCCCCGGCCGGGTAGACGTTGACCAGCTCGATGTCGCGGGCCCGGCGCAGGATGAAGTCCACCACCGAGGGATCGTCCGCCACCGGCAGGGTGTCGGGCTGCACCACCATCGAGGTGACCCCGCCGGCCGCCGCGGCCCGCGCGGCGGACTTCAGGGTCTCCTTCGGCTCCGCGCCTGGCTCCCCGGTCTTCACCCGGATGTCGATCAGGCCGGGAATCAGGAGCTTGCCCTGGCCGTCGATCACCTCGATGTCCGCCGAGAGCTTGCCGGGGCCGGCGCCTCGCACGACGTCGGCGATCACGCCCTCGGTGACGATCACCGCGCCGGGGCCGTCGTAGCCGCTGGCCGGGTCCAGCAGGCGGACGTTGGCGAAGGCGAGGGGCCGCGCGTTCATTGGTTGTCCAGCCGCTCGGCCAGCGCGGTCAGCACCGCCATCCGCGCGGCGACGCCCATCTCCACCTGGTCCTGGATCAGGGAGACGGCCAAGTCGTCGGCCACCTCGGAGTCGATCTCCACACCCCGGTTCATCGGCCCCGGGTGCATGACCCGCACGCCCTCGGCCGCATGGGCCAGCTTCTCCCGGTCGAGGCCGAAATAGCGGAAGTACTCACGCTGCGACGGCGCCATGACCCCGTCCATCCGCTCCAGCTGCAGCCGGAGCATCATGACGACGTCGCAGCCGGCGATGCCCTTCCTCATGTCGTGGAAGATCTCGACGTTCCAGCGGTCGGCGGCGGTGGGCATCAGCGTCGGCGGCCCCACCAGCCGCACGTGCGCGCCCAGCATCTGCAGCAGCGCGATGTTCGAGCGCGCCACGCGGCTGTGCAGGATGTCGCCGCAGATCGCCACCTTCAGCCCGGCGATCCGCCCGAAGGCGCGGCGCATGGAGAGCGCGTCCAGCAGCGCCTGGGTCGGGTGCTCGTGCTGGCCGTCGCCGGCGTTGATCACCGAGCAGGTGACCTTCTGCGAGAGCAGGGACGCGGCCCCCGACGAGGAGTGGCGCACCACCAGCAGGTCCGGCTGCATGGCGTTCAGGGTCACGGCCGTGTCGATCAGGGTCTCGCCCTTGGCGATCGACGACTGGCGGGGGCTCATGTTGACCACGTCGGCGCCCAGCCGCTTGCCGGCGAGCTCGAAGGAGCTCTGGGTCCGGGTGGAGTTCTCGAAGAACAGGTTCATCAGCGTGCGACCCTTGAGCAGGTCGAGCTTCTTCGAGGTCTGGCGGTTGAGGCTTACGAACCCGTCGGCGAGGTCGAGGAGGTTGGCCACCTCCACCTCGTTCAGGTCGAGGACGGAAAGGAAATGCCGCTGCGGAAACGGAAAGGTCCTTCCCAGGACCTCGGCCAGACCAGGCGGCGCGTCTTTCATCAAAGCGCCGTCTTAGGCGCCTTTTCCGGCGCCGCCAAGCGCCCTATGTCCAGCCAAGCTTAACGACGGGGGACGAAAATGGCGGTCAGCCTCAACACCTATGTGGACGGCTATCTGAAAGGGCTCACGACCTTGGAGCACCTGCTGGAGCGTGGGCTCGCCTTCGCGAAGGAGCAGGGCGTCTCGGAAGCCGAGATGCTGGAATGGCGCCTGGCGCCGGACATGTTCAACCTGCGCCAGCAGGTGATGACGGTGGCCAGCTTCACCAACCAGTGGGTGGCCCGCGCCATGGGCGACCCCGATCCCGCCCCGTTCGAGGGTGAGCCCGGCCTGGCCGAGCTGCGCGCGCGGATCGCCCAGACCCGCGCCTTCCTGCAGGGCCTGGAGCCCGGCAAGCTCGACGCCCGCGCCGACGAGCCCCTGACCGCCGACCTCGGCGTGGTCTCGCCGACGCTCCCCGTCGCCCAGTGGGTGACCGGCTTCCTCACCACCAACTTCTATTTCCACCTGTCGATGGCCTACGCGATCCTCAGGAACCGGGGCGTGCCGCTCGGCAAGCGCGACCTGTTCGCCGGCGGGCTCTAGGGCTCGCGGCGGCGGTCCAGGGCGCCCTGCAGGATCCAGGCGGCCGCGGCCTTGTCGACCACGTCGGCGCGCCGCGCCCGCGTCATGTCGGCCTCCGAGATCAGCATCCGGTTGACGGCCATCGAGCTCATGCGCTCGTCCCAGAAGGCGATGGCCAGATCGTCGCGTAGCCTGAGCAGGTTCCGCCCAAAGGCCCGCGCCGACTGGCAGCGGGGGCCTTCGGAGCCGTCCATGTTCACCGGCAGGCCGATGACGATGCCCGCGGCCCGCCGGGTCTCCATCAGCTTGAAGAGCGCCTTGGCGTCGTCGGTGAACTTGGTCTTGCGGATCAGGTCGAGGGGGCTGGCGATGCTCTGGGTGGCGTCGGAGACAGCGACCCCGATGGTCTTCTCGCCGAGGTCGAGGCCCACAAGGGGGGCGCTTTTCGGAAGGTCGGCGAGCTCGACGATGGCCATGGCGCGGGCTGTGGCATAGTCGGCCCCGGGGGGGAAGCTTTGGACCTGCTGAAGGCGATCCAGGACAGCGGCTTGGGCGTGTGGATCCGCGAGTCCTCGTGGGCGCTGTTCGCCGCACTCATCGTGCACACCATCAGCATGGGCTTCGTGGTGGGCACGGGGCTGGCGATCGACGCGCGGCTGCTTGGGGTGGCGCGCGGCGTGCCGCTGGCGGCGCTCAGGCGGCTGCTGGCGGTGGCAGGCTGGGCGCTGCCGTTCGTGGTGCTCTCCGGACTGGTGCTGGTGATCGGCTATCCGGCCAAGGCGCTGACCAACCCGCTATTCTACGCCAAGCTCGCCGCGCTTGCCGTGGCGCTGGCGCTGACCTGGCGCATGGTGCGCGAGCCGCCGAGCTGGGCCCGTCTGGGGGCGCTCCTGTCGATGCCGCTCTGGGTCCTGGGCGTCGCGGGCGGGAGGTTCCTCGCCTACACCCACAAGATCCTGCTGGTGTACTGAGATGGACGTCGAGGCCATCGCCGCCTTCGGACGCGACAGCGGCATCCACGGCTTCATGAACACCAAGTGGGGCTGGCCCACGATCGAGTCCGTGCACTTCATCGCGCTGTCGGTGCTGCTGGGCTCGGTGGGGCTGTTCGACCTGCGGGCGCTGGGCTTCGCCAAGGCGATCCCGATGCCCGCCCTGCACCGGCTGGTCCCGTTCGGGGTAGCGGCGTTCGCGGTGAACGTCGTCACCGGGGCGATGTTCTTCGTGAGCGCCCCAGACCAGTACATGTTCAACCCAGCTTTCCGGCTGAAGTTCGCCTGCATGGCCGTGGCCGGATTGAACGTGATCGTCTTCTACTCGGCCTTCGCCAAAGGCATGCGGGGCGGCGAGGGGGTCTCGGCGAGCCTGCCGGTGAAGATCGTGGCCGCCGTCTCGCTGGGCGCCTGGATAGGCGTCATGATGTTCGGCCGGCTGATCACCTACTTCCGCCCGCCGTACCATTGGTGCTTCGCCTGCTGAGCAGCCTTGCATTTTGGCGCCCGCGGCGGCTAACCCACGCCCCTGAGTTTTGAGGAGGGGCATATGGCCATCGACGCGGCGACCGTGCGCAAGGTCGCCAGGCTCGCGAGGATCGCCGAGCCCGAGGAGAAGCTGGAGCCGCTGGCGAAGGAGCTCTCGGGCATCCTGAACTGGATCGAGCAGCTGAACGAGGTCGACACCGACGGCGTGGAGCCGATGACCACGGCGGTGCACGCCACCCTGCCGATGCGCGAGGACGTGGTCACCGACGGGGGCGACCCGGCCCGCGTGCTGGCCAACGCGCCGAAGGCCAACAAGGGCTTCTTCGTCGTGCCGAAGGTGGTCGAGTAATGGCCGAGCTCACCTCGCTGACGCTGAAGGCCGCGCTCGACGGCCTCGCGGACAAGTCGTTCTCCTCGGTTGAGCTCACCCGGGCGCACGTCGAGGCGGTGGAGGCTGCGCGATCGCTGAACGCCTACGTCCTGGAAACCCCGGACAAGGCGCTGGATATGGCCAAGGCGTCGGACGCGCGTCGCGCGCGGGGCGAGGCCGGCGCGCTGGACGGCGCGCCGCTGGGCATCAAGGACCTGTTCTGCACCGAAGGCGTCCGCTCGACCGCCGGCTCGAAGATCATCGGCGAGTTCACGCCGACGTACGAGAGCACCGTCACCGCCAACCTATGGCGCGACGGGGCGGTAATGCTGGGCAAGCTCAACATGGACGAGTTCGCGATGGGCTCGTCCAACGAGACCTCGGCCTGGGGCCCGGTCGTGAACCCCTGGCGGGCGAGGGGCGGCAACGCCCAGCTGACGCCTGGCGGCTCTTCCGGAGGCTCGGCCGCGGCGGTGGCCGCCGAGCTGTGCCTGGGCGCCACGGCGACGGACACCGGCGGCTCGATCCGCCAGCCGGCGGCCTTCACCGGCACGGTGGGGATCAAGCCGACCTACGGCCGCTGCTCGCGGTGGGGCGTCGTGGCCTTCGCCTCGTCGCTGGACCAGGCCGGCCCCATGGCGCGGACGGTCGAGGACGCCGCCATCCTGCTGCGCTCGATGGCCGGGCACGACCCGAAGGACTCCACCAGCCTGCCGGTGGAGACGCCGGACTTCGCCAGCTTCTGCGGCAAGTCGGTGAAGGGCCTGCGGGTCGGCGTGCCGAAGGAATACCGGGTGGACAACATGCCGCCCGAGATCGACGCGCTCTGGGAGCAGGGGATCGCCTGGCTGAGGGAGGCCGGCTGCGAGATCGTCGACGTCAGCCTGCCGCACACCAAGTACGCGCTGCCAGCCTACTACATCGTGGCCCCGGCCGAGGCCTCCTCGAACCTCGCTCGCTACGACGGCATGCGCTACGGCCTGCGGGTGGAGGGCGCCAACCTCACCGAGACCTACGAGCGCTCGCGCGCCGAGGGGTTCGGGGCGGAGGTGAAGCGCCGGATCCTGATCGGCACCTATGTGCTCTCGGCCGGCTATTACGACGCCTACTACCTGAAGGCCCTGAAGGTGCGCCGGCGCATCGCCGACGACTTCGACCAGGCCTGGCAGACCTGCGACGCCCTGCTCACGCCCACCGCGCCGTCGGCCGCCTTCCAGCTCGGCGACAAGTCCGACGATCCGGTCGCCATGTACCTGAACGACATCTTCACGGTGACGGTGAACCTGGCCGGCCTGCCCGGCATGAGCGTTCCCGCCGGCCTCGACGCCAATGGACTGCCGCTCGGCCTGCAGCTGATCGGGAAGGCGCTGGACGAGGGGACGCTGTTCTCCCTTGGCTCGGCGCTGGAGAAGGCCGCCGACTTCAAGGCCCGACCCCAGAAGTGGTGGTGACATAGAAAAAGGGCCCGTCCAGCGGACGGGCCCTTTCGCCGTGCTCCCATGAGGAGCGGCGTCTTACTTGATCTTGTCGAACTCGGCCTGCAGGGCCTTCAGCTTGGCGTCGTCGAGCGCGCCCTGGCTCATCGGAGCCACCTGGGCCAGCGTCATTTCGCCGATCTGGTCGTAGAACTGGGTGATTTCCGGCAGGGCCTTCTCAAGGGCGGCCTTGGCTTGCGCGTTCTTGATCAGGTCGGAGATCTTGGTCGTCTCGACGGAGATCTTGGCCGAAGCGGACGCGGCGGCCGGGGCCTGTTGGGCGATGGCGGGCGCAGCGGCCAGCGTCGCGAGGGCGGCGAGCGCCGCAGCGGTAACGAGTTTCATAGGTAGTTCCTTCCCCGACGGGTCAGTTGTGATCTGGACGGCGTAAACTTGAGCCCTTTTTCCGCTTCGCGCGCAAGTGAACTTGTCGCCATGCTTCCCTCTGGCGCAGGCGCGCACTAGTAGGGGCGCATGAGCGAAACCAAGCTGATCCAGGGCCGCACCGGCCCGTGGGAAATCGTCCTGGGCCTCGAGGTCCACGCCCAGGTGGCTTCCAACGCCAAGCTGTTCTCCGGCGCGGCCGTGGGCTTCGGCGCGGGGCCCAACGAGCAGGTCAGCCTGGTGGACGCAGCCATGCCCGGCATGCTGCCGGTGATCAACCGCCGCTGTGTGGAGCAGGCGGTGCGGACCGGCCTCGGCCTCAAGGCGCAGATCAACCTGAAGAGCCACTTCGACCGGAAGAACTACTTCTATCCGGACCTGCCTCAGGGCTACCAGATCAGCCAGTACAAGGACCCCATCGTCGGCGAGGGCGAGGTCATCGTCGAGCTCGACGACGGGACCAGCTTCACGGTGGGCATAGAGAGACTCCATCTGGAGCAGGACGCGGGCAAGAGCCTGCACGACCAGGACCCGGGCGCGACCTACGTCGACCTCAACCGGGCGGGCACGGCGCTGATGGAGATCGTCTCGCGACCGGACATGAGAAGCGCCGAAGAAGCAGCGGCTTACGTCAAAAAGCTGAGGACGATCCTGATCTACCTCGGCACCTGCGACGGGGACATGGAGAAGGGCAACCTGCGGGCCGACGTGAACGTCTCGGTGCGCCGGCCGGGCGGCGAGCTCGGCACGCGGTGCGAGATCAAGAACGTCAACTCGTTCCGCTTCATGCAGCAGGCCATCGAGTACGAGGCGCGCCGGCAGATCGAGATCCTCGAGGACGGCGGCAAGATCGACCAGGAGACCCGGCTGTTCGACCCCGGCAAGGGCGAGACGCGGTCCATGCGGTCCAAGGAGGAGGCCCACGACTACCGCTACTTCCCCGACCCCGACCTGCTGCCGCTGGAGCTGGACCCCGCCTGGGTGAAGGAGATCGAGGCGAGCCTTCCGGAGCTGCCGGACGCCAAGAAGGCCCGGCTGCAGTCGCAGTACGGCCTGTCGGCCTACGACGCCGGCGTGCTGATCACCGAGCAGGCCCGCGCGGAATTCTTCGAGACGGCGGCCAAGGGGCGCGACGCCAAGCTGACCGCCAACTGGGTGACCAACGACCTGGCCGCGCGACTGACGGCCGCAGGGCTGGAGATCACCGAAAGCCCGATCAAGCCGGACGCCATCGGGGAGCTGGTGCAGCTCATCGAGGAAGGGGTGATCTCCTCGAAGATCGCCAAGGACGTCTTCGAGCGCATGTGGGCGGGCGAGGGCCGGGCCGGCGAGATCGTCGAGAAGCAGGGCCTGCGCCAGGTGTCCGACACCGGCGAGCTGGAGAAGATCATCGACGACCTGATCGCCGCCAACCCCGGCCAGGCAGCCGCGGTGAAGGACAAGCCGCAGGCGATCGGCTGGTTCGTGGGGCAGGTCATGAAGGCCACCGGCGGCAAGGCCAATCCGGGGGCGGTGAACCAGCTCCTCAGGAGCAAGCTCGGCCTGGCCTAATCTTGGGGGGCTTGAGCCCTAGCGGGCCGGGACCATGTCGAAGATCTGGCCCGTGCGCTCGTTGACGAGGGCGTAGCCGCCCGGCACGCGCACCCAGTTGTAGCCGCTGGGCGGGGGACGCAGCCGCAGACGAGAGGGCTCCTGGATCGGCCGGCCTTCGGCTTGCGGCGGCAGGTAGCCGCCGCGCCGGACGCCATAGGCGCCGCGCGGCCGCTGCGGGCCGTCGTCAGGTCCGCCGGGCGGACGTTCCCAGCGCTGGCCGCCGCGGTCGCCGCCGCGTCCGCGGCCCGGGTTGTCGCCCACGTCGCGCCAGCGGCCGCCGCCGCGTTCCATGTCGTTGCCGCCGCCGCGGTTTCCACCGCCGCCGCCGCGCTGCTCCCAACCGCCGCCCCGGCCGTTCTGTGCGATCGCCTCGCTGGAGGCCAGCGGGGCCGCGACGGCGAAAGCGGCGGCGAGCGTCAGGATCAGGCGTCTCATCGCCGGGGTCCTCAAGAAACGACTCTTCGCCAGGTTCGAGGCCATCCTCGCCCCGTGAGCGTGAACTGGGGCTGAACGCGGGCCGCAGCCTAGCGCAGCAGCGCCGAAATCACCTGGCTGATCAAGCCCGTCTGCGTCTGCGCCAGGTAGTACTGGTCGCCGACGCGCACCCACCGCTGGCCATAGGGCGCGGGCGGCAGGGAATATCGGGAGGGCTCGGCGACGTAGTACTGGCTCGAGAGATAGGTGGGCGGCAGGCGTTCGCCCTGACCCCACATCTTCTTCGCCTGGCCGGGCGGCATGCCGTGGGGCTTCTTGGCCAGGCCCGGCGGCGTGGCGCTGGAATGGGCGCCGTGCCCCTTGCCGGGGTTGTCCTTGGCGGTGGCGGCGACAGGCGCGGCGACGGCGAATGCTGCTGCGGCGGCCACGATGATAACCTTCATGGTGCGTTCTCCTCGTGGTCCCTCGTGGATACAGAACGTCCCGTGGAGCGGAAGGGTCCGCTCTGCCCTTGTGCCGAGCTGCGCCCTGGCCATCTATCCCAGGACAAGCGAAGGAGACGCCCCATGCCGCAGCCGATCGAGTTGCACTACTGGCCCACGCCGAACGGCCACAAGGTGACGATCGCGCTGGAGGAGATGGGGCTGCCCTACGAGATCAAGCCGGTGAACATCGGCCGTGGCGACCAGTTCAAGCCCGAGTTCCTGGCCATCAGCCCCAACAACCGCATGCCCGCCATCGTCGACCCCGAGGGGCCGGACGGGCAGCCGATCTCGGTCTTCGAGAGCGGGGCGATCCTGCAGTACCTCGGCCGCAAGACCGGGCAGTTCTACGGGACTGACGAGCGCAGCCGCGTGGCGGTCGAGGAGTGGATGTACTGGCAGATGGCCAACCTCGGCCCGGTCAGCGGCCACGGCAACCACTTCCGCAACTACGCGCCCTCGATGACGTCCGACCAGCGGCACCTGGCCTATGGGGCCATCCGCTTCACCAACGAGGCGCACCGGCTCTACGGGGTGATGAACAAGCAGCTGGAGGGCCGCGAGGGCCTCGCCGGCGACTATTCCCTGGCCGACATGATCACCTGGCCCTGGGTGGGCGCCTGGAAGATCCTCGGCATCCACATGGACGAGTTCCCCAACGTGAAGGCCTGGCACGCCCGCATCGGCGAGCGCGAGGCGGTGAAGCGGGCGATGGCCAAGGCCGAGGAGATCCGCCGCGGCCCGGGCCTTGCGGCCTCCGGCAAGGAGGCCGAGGAGGCCCGCAAGATCCTGTTCGGCCAGCGGGCGCGCTGAGCGGCGGGCAAGTTATTCCGCCAGTCGAAGGCGCGAATTCTTTGGCGCGGTTCTGATCCTGTCGTTTTGACAACAGACGGCTTAACCATGTGTTCAGGCTAACAAGCGTTTTCTATGTCCCGTAATGGCCGGATAGGGCTCCAGAACCGGAGCTTTCCGGCCCTTCGAAAGGGACAAGTGTCATGCCGTCGAGCATGGAAGTTGCGACCGAAGGCCTACCGCTTCCGACCCCGGATGCGACCGGCGACGAGCTCTTCCGCCTGGGCCTGCTCTATTCGACGGGGCAGGGCGGCGCGCCGTTGGACTACGTGTCGGCCCACATGCTGTTCAACCTGGCCGCCATGCGCGGCTCGGTGGAAGCCAAGGTCTACCGCAAGGAACTGGCCGACGAGATGGCCTCCGACGAGGTCGCCGAGGCCCAGCGCCAGGCGCGCGAGTGGCTCGCCCAGGGCTGAGCCGCCCGCCACTCCCGCTCGCGGGCCAGACCCGCTCAGGCGGTGAGTACCGACGACGGGCGCGTCGGCGCTGACCGGCTGATCTGCTGCCGCGCCCATTGGGGTGGGGAGGCATCCTCGAACGCCGCCTCCCGCGCGCGGTATCCGGTCGGATCGACACCGTAGGCGCCCCGGAACGCGCGCGAGAACTGGCTTCGACTCGCATAACCTACGGTGGCGGCAATGACCTTCACGGGCAGGACGCCGACTTTCAACAGGTGCGCGGCGGTTCGCAGCCGGACGGCTTGCACGAACTCGGCCGGCGTACTGGCGTAGTGGTCGCGAAACGCGCTTGCGAACGCCGACCTGCTCATGCCCGCGGTTTTGGCCAGCGACGACACGGTGTGCGCCGCGCCGGGCTGCTCCAGGACGGCCGTCACCGCGCGCGTCAAGCGGACATCGCCGAAAGCCGACAACAGCCCCGCGCTCACGTCGGCCCGGGCCATCTGCTGCCGCAGCAGCAGCACCAATGCCTGCTTCATGAGGCACTCGGTCACCACTCGCGTTCCGGGGCGCGGGGCGGAGAGCTCGGACAACATGAAGTCCATGATGGCCTGCAGGGGCTCAGTCGGGTCCAGGCTCGCGACCAGCGGCTCCTTGAGGTGATCGAACAGGCCTGGGCCCACATCCCCGGGAGCGGTCAGCACACCGCAGGCAAGCACTACGTCCGCTGAGCCCGCCATCGCATTGAAGCTCACCATCCCGTCCGTGAACATTCCACAGGATTGTCCGGCGACCACTTCGCGAATTTCCCGGCCTGGCACGACGATGCTCTTCTCGACGTCGCGGGGAACGATGATGATGTCGTGCTGTCGGAACGCCGCCCGCCGACCGCCGCAGTCGAGCGCCCCTTCGCCCTTCAACACCAGATGCAGAAGAACCCGCGGCACCGCGGGGACCACCAGCCGCCATCCCTTGCCGACCTGGCAAATGGCGAAACTGTCGAGCCCGACCTCGAAGCCCTGCATCAGGCGGTCGAGGGCGAGGGGTGACGGGTAGCTGGCCACAGTCACGTCCTCATCACCGGTCCTAAGCAGACCCTGGACGCTCCAGCACCTTGGCTGGCGTCGAGGGCACCTGCGCCACCTAACGCCCGGACAGCTCGCGCGTTCATGATGTCGATCAGCCGGTCGGGCCGCAGTCTCGCGCGGCGCTCGTCCAGCTTAGGTGAGGACGGGAGTCAGGTACGGATGTCGGACCCGCTGCTAGCGGAGATGGTGCAGCTGCTGCCCAAGCTGCGCGCCTACGCGCTGGTCCTCACGCGGTGCGTCTCCGCGGCTGACGATCTCGTACAGGACGCGCTGCTCCGAGGGTGGCGGTTTCGCGAGGGCTACACGCCGGGCACCAATCTCAAGGCTTGGCTGTTCCGCATCCTGCGCAACGAGTTCCTGAGCCAGGCGCAGACCCGGCGTCTGCTGGTCGAAGATCCCGACGGCCGACTGGCGGCGGGCCTTGCGACGGAGCCCTGCCAGGAGTTCAACCTCCGCTACAAGGAGCTTTTGGCGGGCCTGGAGTTGCTCTCGGCCGACACCAGGGACGCTGTGGTTCTCACACTGGCGGCCGGCTTCACCTATGCGGAAGTCGCCGAACTGTGCGGTTGCCGCATCGGAACCGTCAAAAGCCGCGTCAACCGCGGCCGGGAGTTGTTGATCCGTCACCTCGAGCCGGCCACTCCGATACGCGCCGCTGGCAAGCAGAGAGCACCAGACCCGACTCGTCGCAGTTCCCGCGGTCCCGGCCGGAAAGCCGAGAACCAATGGGCAAGCTACCGCCAGGTGGAGGGGAGCGGCTGATGGCCAGATATACGCTCCGCGTCTACGAGCCTGACGGTTCGTTCGCCTTCGGCGCCACGCTCAACTGCCGTGACGATGCCGCAGCGATGCGGAAGTTCGGGTCTATGCCTTTCGACGGCCGGCGGGCGGAACTCACGTCCGGGAAGCGTCTCCTGGCGGTCCACGTGGGCGCAGCCGCGCCCGTGGAGTCGATCTTCGAGGCCGCTCGGCCGCTCAAGCGCAGGCCGTTGCCCACGACCGTCTCTTTCGGTAAGGAAGGCGTCCCCCTGGAACGCCTTGCGCACGGTCGCACTCAATCGGCTCCAAGCGGCCAACGGGGCGGGTGAAAACCCGAACGAAAACAATCTGGTGACGTGGCCGAGTGGCTGAAGGCAACGGTTTGCTAAATCGTCATACGTGAAAG
Source organism: Phenylobacterium sp. (assembly GCF_036563285.1). Taxonomy (GTDB): domain Bacteria; phylum Pseudomonadota; class Alphaproteobacteria; order Caulobacterales; family Caulobacteraceae; genus Phenylobacterium. Next base: position 64,658 of record NZ_DATCMR010000003.1, on the reverse strand, counting down.
CGTATCGAGGGTTCGAATCCCTCCGTCACCGCCACTTTCTCTTCCGTAAAACAGCTTCAACGCGACCGCCGGGCCGAGCCCGCGTCAGCGCCGCGCGCGCCGCTTGGGCCGTTCCGTCGTGTCGCAGGGCAGTTCGGCGACGCGCTCGGCCCCCCGCCAGAGCTCCACGGTGGGCGTTCCGGCGTCGCACATGGCATGGGCGAGCTTTTCCGCCTCCGCCTGGTCGGCGGCTTCGATCCATTCGCCCCACCGGATCTTGCCGGCAGGGTCGAGGAGGTAGGCGCGGTAGGTGGGCACGGTTTCACGCGAGGTGGGGGAGGGGCGCGGGATATAGCCCCGCGCCCCTGCCGCTTGAAGGCCGTGCGACCGCATGACGCTTGGCCGTAGCGGTCAGCGCCGCCGGGCGGCTTCTTCCGCCGCCTTGCCCTTGTTCGCCTCCGAGATGACGTAGTGGAAGATGTTCTCGGACTCGCCGGCCGCGAGGATCCCCTTGAACGAGGGCATGCCCTTCGGCGCGCGCGCGCCGCCGATCACGATGGCGTCCCATTCGGCGAAGCTGCGCAGCGTCGGCGAGTAGCGCAGGTCGGGGATCGACTTGTCCGCGATGGCCGCCGCGCCATGGCAGCCGGCGCAGACCCGGGCGTAGGAGCCCTGGCCGTCGATCACCTGCTCGTTGGTGCCGCTCATCAGCGGCGGGTCCAGCGTCCGCCCACCCGTGGCGACGGCCTGCACCGGCTGGCTCGGCAGCTGCCCCTTCGCGCCCAGCTTGAAGACCAGGATGCGAGAGTTGTTGGCCGACAGCGGGTTGGTGCGCGCCACGCCGGTCGGCAGCCCGCGGGCGCCCACCAGGATCGCCACATATTGCTCGCCGCCGATCATGTAGGTGGAGGGCGCGGCCACGACCTTGGCCTGCACAGGCGCGCTCCAGAGCTTCTCGCCGGTCCTGGCGTTGTAGGCCGAGAAGAAGCCGGTGTGGTCGCCGGAGAACACCAGGTCCGAGGCGGTCACCATGGTCCCCGAGGCGCCGTAGTCCTTGTTCGCCGCCCGCCAGACTTCCTTCTGCTTCACCGGATCCCAGGCCTGCAGGTAGCTGCGGACGTTGCCGCGCTGAGGCGCGCCCGGCTGTGCGTAGAGCCTGGTGATGCCCTCGGAGGCGCCGATGGTGCCGGTGTTGTAGGTGCGCGGGTTGATCTTGAACTTGTCGGCCGGGAGCTGCTCCCATCCGGAGTTGTTCTCGGTCACCGGGATGTAGACGAGACCCGTGCGCGGGCTGAACGACATCGGGTGCCAGTTGTGGGCGCCCAGCGGCGCCGGCCAGACGATGGCGGGCTTGTTCACGCCATAGCGCGCGGCGGGGTTCTCCACCGGCAGCCCGGTCTTCATGTCGATGCGGAAGGCCCAGTTGGCGGGCGCGAACTTCTCGGCCGACAGCAGCTTCCCGGTCTTGGCGTCCCACACATAGAAGAAGGCCGTCTTCGGCGCCTGCATCAGCACGTGGCGCACCTTGCCGCCGATCTTCAGGTCGGCGGTCATCAGCGGGTTGGTGACGTCGTAGTCCCACTCCTCGCCCGGCGCGTGCTGGTAGTGCCAGACGTACTTGCCGGTGTCGGCGTTCACCGCGATCACCGAGGAGACGTAGAGGTTGGCGCCGCCGCCGGGGCTGCGCAGCTCGCGCGACCAGGACAGTCCGTTGCCGGTGCCGAAATAGACGAGGTTGGTCTTGGGGTCGTAGAGGATGGTGTCCCAGGCGGTGCCGCCGCCGCCCAGCTTCCAGAACTCCCCGTTCCAGGTCTTGCGCGCCCGCTCCAGCTCCGGCGTGGTCGGGTCGCCCGGCTTGCCCGGGACGGTGTAGAAGCGCCACTTCCGCTTGCCGGTCTCGGCGTCGTAGGCGGAGACGTAGCCGCGGACGTTGTACTCGGCGCCGCCGTTGCCGACGATCACCATGCCCTTCACCAGGCGGGGCACCTGGGTGATGGTGTAGGAGCCGCCGGTCTCGCCCGTCTGCACGCTCCAGACCTCGCGGCCGGTCTTGGCGTCGAGCGCGATCAGCCGGCCGTCGAGGGCGCCCAGGTAGACCTTGCCCTTCCAGACGCCGACGCCGCGGTTGACGACGTCGCAGCAGGCGATCTGGCCGACCGCCGGATCGACCTTGGGATTGTAGTCCCAGAGCTTCTGGCCGGTCCTGGCGTCATAGGCCTTCACGTGGCTCCAGGCGGTGGTGATGTAGAGCACGCCGTCGACCACTACCGGGGTGGCTTCCTGCCCGCGCTCGGTGTCCACGTCGCCGTACCAGGCGAGGCCCAGGTTCTTGACGTTGGCGGCGTTGATCTGGGTGAGCGGGCTGTAGCGCTGCTCGTCGTAGGTGCGGCCCGCGGACATCCAGGTCCCGGGCTCCTTGTCGGCCGCGAGCTGGCGGGCGAAATCGACGGCCGCCGCCCCGCGCGGGGCTGGGCCGTTCTGCGCATTGGCGATCAGCGCGCCGCCCAGCACGAGCGACAGGGCGAGGCCCGCCGCGACCACCGATTTACGCATGATGTTCTTCCCCGACTTCGTTCTTCTTGGCGGCGAGCCGAATCCCGTCAGGTCACCGCCGCGCGCTGGCGGAACTCTGGCCGGTCGTAGGCCCGCGTGGCAAGCACCTCGCGCAGGATCGCGGCCGCGTCAAACACCTCGGCGTGGCTGAGGATCAGCGGCGAGAAGCCGAACCGCAGCACGTCGGGGGCCCGGAAGTCGCCCACCACGCCGCGGGCGATCAGCGCCTGGACGATGGCGTAGCCGTCGGGATGGGTGAGCGAGACGTGCAGCCCGCGGGCCTGCGGATCGCGCGGGGTGGCCAGGGTCAGCTCGCGGCAATGCTCCGACACCAGGTCGATGAACAGCTGGGAGAGCTGCAGCCCCTTGGCCTCGACCGCCGCGGGGTCGGCCTGGACCTGCAGGTCGAGGGCGGCCTCCAAGGCCGCGATGCCGAGGATGGCGGGCGTGCCGCAGAGCTGGGCCCGGATATCTCCGGCCGGACGATAGGCATCTTCGAAGGCGAAGGGCTCGGCGTGGCCCATCCAGCCGGAGAGCGGCGAGCGGATCTGCGCCTGATGCCGCTCGGCGACATAGAGCCAGGCCGGCGCCCCCGGTCCGCCGTTCAGATATTTGTAGCCGCAGCCGACGGCGAGATCGGCGCCGCTGGCGTTCAGGCCTGCGGCCAGGGCGCCGGCGGTGTGGGAGAGATCCCAAAGGACGAGCGCGCCCTTGGCGTGCGCCGCGGCGTTGACCGCCGCCATGTCCCAGCGCCGGCTGGTCCGGTAGTGGACGTGGGTGAGGACGACCACGGCGGTGTCCTCGTCGATGGCGTCCAGCAGGGCGTCCGGGGCGACGGTCTTCAGCTGCGCGCCGGAGAGACCCGCCAGCCCCTCCAGCACGTAGAGGTCGGTGGGGAATTCGCCGGCGGTGGACAGGATCGTGCGCCGGCCGGGGCGCAGCGAGAGCGCTCCGGCGGCCAGCTTGAAGAGGTTCACGGAGGTGGAGTCCGCCACCGCCACCTCGTCGGGCTTGGCGCCCACCAGCCGGGCGAGCTTGGCGCCGGCCCGGAGCGGCGCGTCCATCCAGCCGTTGACGTTCCAGCTGGCGATCAGGTCGAAGCCCCACTCGCGCGAGGCCACATCCGCCAGCCGCGCGTGCGCCGCCTTGGGCGGCGGGCCCAGCGAGTTGCCGTCCAGGTAGATCAGCCCCTGCGGCAGCCCGAAGGCGTCGCGGAACGGCGCCAGCGGGTCGGCGGCGTCGAGGGCCAGGGCGTCGTCCCGCGTGATCGGCATGAGCGCTCTTTAGGGCCGCCGAAAAAGCCTGACCAGCGCGCGCGAGGCTGTGCTTAGATGATCGCCGCTATGCCGCGCGGGCGCCAAGACCCGCAGGGCAGGGGGAGAACCAGACCATGATGTCCATGAAGTCCGTCGCGCTCGCTTCCGCGCTCGCCATCTCGTTCGCACTCGGGGCGCCAGCCGTCGCGCAGCAGGCCCGCGCGCCCGCCGCCGCCCAGGCGCAGCCCGCCTGGCCGGGCCTCCCGCCGGGCGCGGTGGAGGAATACGCCGTGATGCGCGACGGCACGCGGCTAGCCGCCAACGTCTTCAAGCCGCAGGGCGCGGGACCGTGGCCGGTGGTGCTCTCGCGGACTCCCTATCTCAAAGATGGCCGCGGCAGCGGCCCGCAGCTCGCCGCCCAGGCCAAGCGCTACACCGACGCCGGCTACGTCTTCGTGCTGCAGGACGTTCGCGGCAAGGGGAGGAGCCAGGGCTTCTACTCGGCCTTCGAGAACGACATCGAGGACGGCTACGACAGCGTCGAGTGGGCCGCCGCCCAGCCGTGGAGCAACGGCAAGGTCGGCATGACCGGCGGCTCGGCGCTCGGCATCACCGCCAACCTGGCCGCCACCTCGGCGCCGCCGCATCTGGTGGCCAACTATGTGGTGGTCGCCCCCTCGGACCGGCTGCCCTACAGCTATCCGGGCGGCGTGATGAAGGAGAAGGACACCATCGGCTGGCTCTCCGGCCAGGGCGTGTCCCAGGCGGTGCTGGACCGCACCCGCACCCGGGCGGTCGACGACGTGACCTGGCAGCGGGTCTCCATGGTGCAGAACCGCAGGTACATCCGCATCCCGACGTTCCACGTGGGCGGCTGGTACGACATCTTCAACGGCGGGACCGTCGAGAACTTCCAGTGGCTGCAGAACCACGGCTCGAAAGGCGCGCGCGGCAACCAGAAGCTGATGATGGGGCCGTTCGGCCACGGCAACCTGTCCGGCGACCTGGCCTACCCCGGCAATGACCGCCTGGCGCTGGGCGGCGACCAGGAGATCCGCTGGTTCGACTACTGGCTGAAGGGCGTCGACAACGGCATCATGGACGAGCCGCCGGTGAGCTACTTCATGATGGCCTCGGCCAAGAAGGGCGCGTTCTCGCCGAAGAACCGGCAGCTCACCTCGGCCAACTGGCCGCCCGCCAACCGCGAGGTGCGCTACTACCTGACGCCGTCGAAGGTGCTGACCACCAAGGCGCCGACCCGGGACGAGGCGAAGGCCAGCTACCGGTTCGATCCCGCCAAGCCCGTGCCAACCTTCGGCGGGGCCAACCTCACGTTCGAGCGCGGGCCGATGGACCAGCGCGCGGTGGGCGAGCGCCAGGACTACCTGCGCTTCCAGACCCCGCCGCTGGAAAAGGACGTGGCCATCGCCGGGCCGGTGAAGGTGGAGCTCTATGCGGCGACCGACGGGCCGGACACCGACTTCGTCGCCAAGCTGGTGGACGTCTATCCGGACGGCTACGAGGCGCTGGTCCTCGACGCCCCGATCCGCGCCAGCTTCCGCAAGGGCCGCACCCGCGACGACATCATGCCGATGACGCCGAACGCGCCGGAGAAGCTGGAGATCGACCTCTGGCCCACCGCCATCACCTTCGAGAAGGGCCACCGGATCGCGGTGCACATCTCCTCGTCGAACTCGCCCAGGTTCGAGGTGAACCCGAACACCGGCGAGCCGCCGGGCCAGCGCAAGGCCAAGCCGCGGGTGGCCGTCAACACCGTCTACATGGACGAGAGCCGGCCCTCGGCCATCGTGCTGCCGGTGGTCTATCCGCTCGACGTGAAGTGAAACGCGCCCCTCTCCCCCGCGGCGCGGGGGAGAGGAGGCTGGCTAGCTAGTGCCGGTTGGGGTCCGTGCGGCCCTCGTCGCCCGCGCCGTTCGCATCAGGGCGACGGCCGTCCGAACCATCCGTGACGGCCTGGACCTGGGTGGGCTCGCGACCGAACTCGGAGCCCCCGGAGGCGGCGTGGCCGGTCTGTCCGGACTGGCCGGCGCCCGAATGGCCCCCGGATGAACCCCCAGTCCCACCCTGCTGCAGGGCGGGACTGGACGTCATCGCCGCCGGGCTCTCCAGGCTGCCGGACGGCCGGTCGTCGCCCTGGCCGAAGCCGTGCGCCTGGCGGCGCGCATAGTCGCCGGTCTCCGCGGTGATGTGCTGCTGGGTCATGCCGCCGGAGGTGTTCCGCTGCGAGCGCCACTCGTGGAAGTTCTTCCCGAAGGTGTCGCGCCGCTCGGTGCGGAATTTCGTGTACTCCTCGTCGTACTGCTGGTGCTGGTGGCGCCGCCACTCCTGGTAGTCGCGGTCGTGGGCCTTCAGCTGTTCCTCGCGCCAGTGCACGTAGTCGTGGTCGAACTCGTGGCCCTGCGGCGGGTGGTAGGCGTAGTCGTGCGGCGCGCCGAACTCCTCGACGCCGCTGGCGCGGGCGTTGAACTCCAGGTCGCCGTAGGGCGCGGCGCCCTGCGGCCGCCAGGTCTCCCGCTCGTTCCCACCCTGGCTGCGGCCGTGCTGGCCCTGGCCGGACTGGCGGTGGCCGCCTTCGACGCCATACTCCTGGCCGCCGTAGCCGCCGCCCTGGCCGCGGCCGTAGCCGCCGCTCTGGCGGTCGTAGCCGGAGCCATACCCCGTGCGGTCCTGGTCGAAGCGGGCGCCGTAGCGGTCACGCCGCCAGGGCTCGCCCTCGCCGCCGCGGGCGCCGCCGCCATACCGGGCCTGGTCGGAATTGAAGCGGCCTTCGTCGCCGAAGCTACGGCCCTCGCGGCCGCGGTTGTCGCCCGGTTGCCGGTTTTCCGGGCGCCAGCGGTCGCCGCCGAACCCTCGATGATCGTCGCGGTTGGCCATCACCTGATCTCCTGATGAGCTTGTGGGCGGCTAACCGGCGAGCCTCTCGCGCTGTTCCTCCGGGCGGTGCGGAGTGTCGCAGGTCACGCAGCCACGCTTGCGGACGTTGTTTACTTGCCGGACATCAGAAACGGGTATCCAGTTATGGCCCAGCTTGGAGCGGCATTGATGGTCCGCAAGACGCCCGTGCAGAAGAAGGCCGACGCCGTCGACAAGGCGCTGCGGGGGATGTTCCGGCGGCTGGAAGCCAAGCCCGTGCCCGACCACATCGCCACGATCGTCGACCAGCTCGAGGCCGCCGAAAACCAACCGCTGAAGAAGAGCTCGGGCGGCTAGGCGCGCCCGGCGACGGCCATGGTGTCGAGCGCCATCACGTCGGTGGCGTCGTCGGCGTCCATGATCTTGAGCAGCCGGGAGCGCGCGCGGTTCACACGGCTCTTGATGGTGCCCAGGGCGCAGCCGCAGATCTCGGCCGCCTCCTCGTAGGAGAGCCCCGCCGCGCCCACCAGGATCAGGGCCTCCCGGTGCTCGTCGGGCAGCTGCTGCAGGGCCGACTGCAGGGAGCGCATAGCCACGCTCCACTCCTGGGTCGGCGAGGCCTTCAGGGTGCCGGCGTAGGCGCCGTCCTCGTCGCGCACTTCGCGGCGGCGGCGCAGGACGTTGGTGTAGTAGGTGTTGCGCAGGATCGTGAACAGCCAGGCGCGCAGGTTGGTGCCCGGCTCGAACTTATCGCGGTTGGTCCACGCCTTGATGAGGGTGTCCTGCACCAGGTCGTCCGCGTCGGAGCCATTGTGACTAAGGGACCAGGCAAAGGCCCGCAGAGCCGGTATCAAGGCTACGACATCGTCCCGCCAACTGGACGTCGTGGTCATTGCGCCCTCTGCTTCGCCCGCCGCGGGCTCTACCCAGTACCTGTTTCGGCGCCCCAAGAACGCGAGCCCTGGGTATCCGTTCCGGCCGAGTTTCGGCCGCAATACCTCGCGGTTTCCGGAACTTGTCACCGAAGGCGACGTTGGCGGCCGCTCGTGGCGCCTTCACAATTGTGTATCGAGCCCTATCTGTGAGGCTGGACGAGGGGCGCGGGCAGGATGTCGAACTCCGAAGACGACGCCCCGGTTCGCGCGCTCAGCCGCAGCGGTCCGACAGCTCTCGAGCGCTACCGGGCCGTGCGCCAGGCGAGCCTCGCGCTCACCCGAAGCCTGACGCCTGAGGACCAGCTCGCGCAGTCGATGGCCGACGCCAGCCCCACCAAGTGGCACCTGGCGCACACCACATGGTTCTTCGAGACCTTCCTGCTGACCCCGCGGCTAAAGGGCTACAAGGCCTTCGATCCGCGCTTCGGCTATCTCTTCAATTCCTACTACGAGGCGCTGGGGGCGCGGCAGCCGCGGCCGGCGCGCGGGCTGCTGACGCGGCCGTCGCTGGACGACGTGATCGCCTACCGCGCCCGCGTCGACGAAGGCATGGTCCGGCTGCTGGAGGGTCCGGCGGAGGGGTACGCGGACCTCATCGAGCTGGGGCTGGCGCACGAGGAGCAGCATCAGGAGCTGATCCTGATGGACATCCTTCACCTGTTCGCGACCTCGCCGCTGAAGCCCGCCTACGCGCCGCCGAAGGCCGCGCCGGCGAGGCTCGCGCCCGCGCCGCTGGGCTGGGCCGACTTCGAGGGCGGCCTGGTGGAGGTCGGCCACGGCGCCGAGGGCTTCGCCTTCGACAACGAGACGCCGCGGCACAGGGTGTGGCTGGAGCCTTTCCGGCTGGCCGACCGGCTGGTCACCAACGGCGAGTGGCTGGCCTTCATGGAGGCCGGCGGCTACGCGCGTCCCGAGCTCTGGCTCTCCGAGGGCTGGGCGCTGGTCCTGGCCGAGGGCTGGCGCAGCCCGCTCTACTGGGAAGAGGCCGAGGGCGGCTGGCAGGCCATGACGCTGCACGGCCTGCGCCCCGTCGATCCCGCCGCGCCGGTCGCCCACGTGAGCTTCTATGAGGCCGAGGCCTACGCCGCCTGGGCCGGTGCGCGCCTGCCCACCGAGGCCGAGTGGGAGCACGCGGTGCAGGGGCTTCCCGTCCAGGGCAACTTCACAGCCTCTGGCCGGCTCGGACCGACGCGCGCCGAGGCGGGCTCTGGCCTGAAGCAGATGTTCGGCGATCTTTGGGAATGGACCCGGAGCGCCTACTCCCCCTATCCCGGCTTCAAGCCCGCGCCCGGCGCGGTCGGCGAGTACAACGGCAAGTTCATGGCGGGCCAGTTCGTGCTGCGCGGCGGGTGCTGCGCCACGCCCGAGGGCCACGTGCGCGCCAGCTACCGCAACTTCTTCTATCCCCATCAGCGCTGGATGTTCTCCGGCGTGCGGCTGGCCAAGGACGGCTGCCGGGCGCGGACGGCCAGCTTCGCTGAGGACGTGGCGCAGGGGCTGGCGAGGCCGCAGAAGGCGATCCCACCGAAGTACTTCTACGACGCCGAAGGCTCGCGCCTGTTCGAGGCGATCTGCGAGCTTCCGGAGTACTACCCGACGCGGACCGAGATCGGCCTGCTGCGCGGCGCCGCCCACGAGATCGCGAGCCACATCCCCGCCGGCGCCGCGCTCGTGGAGTTCGGATCGGGCGCCAGCGTCAAGACGCGCATCCTGCTGGATGCGGCCCCGCAGGTGGCGGTCTACGCGCCCCTCGACATCAGCGTGGAGGCGCTCGACCAGGCCGCCGGCGCGATCGGCCGCGACTATCCGAAGCTCGCCGTCGCACCGCTCGCCGAAGACTTCACGACCGCGCTCGAGCTGCCGGCGGCGGCGGCGGGGCGGCCGGTGGTGGGCTTCTTCCCCGGCTCGACGATCGGCAACTTCACGCCGCACGAGGCGGGCGAGTTCCTACGCTCCGCGCGGCGGCTGCTGGGGGAGGGGGCCGCCTTCCTGGTCGGCATCGACCTGGTGAAGTCACGAGAGGTGCTGGTCGCGGCCTACGACGATGCGCTCGGCGTCACCGCGGCGTTCAACAAGAACCTGCTGGTGCGCATCAACCGCGAGCTCGGCGGCGACTTCGACCTGGATGCATTCGCCCACCGGGCGCTGTGGAACGCCCGCGACAGCCGGATGGAGATGCATCTGGTGAGCCTAGTCCGACAGACGGTGACCGTCGCGGGAGAGGCCTACGCCTTCGAGCCGGGGGAGAGCCTCCACACGGAGAACTCCTACAAGTTCACACTCGAGGGGTTCGGGCGGCTGGCCGAAGAGGCCGGCTGGAAACAAGAACGGGAGTGGACATCGTCCACTCCCGCCTTCGCAGTCGTTCTGCTGCGGTCTTAGGATTCGCGACCGCGGGTGCGGCCACCGCCACGGCTGGCTTCACCGCCCTTGCGGCCGGCGGAAGCCGCGAGGTCGCGGTCCTTGGCGAACGAACGCTTCTCGCCGGGCACGGAGGCCCCGCCCTTGCGGGCGATCTCACGACGGCGTTCGGGGTTCATGGCGGCGAAGCCTCGGCGGGCCCGCGGCTTTCCAGTATCCATACTAGGCATCAGTCTGCTCTCCTCAATCGGGCGACGTCATCGGTAGGTCTGGCGAGAAACCCGACCGGCTACGCTCGTGATGCGCAGGCTCGGCCGTGTCGGGGCGGCGGTTCGTGTCAGTCGTCCCGACGTCCGGCGGCGGCGTTTCTTGTTTCTTTTCCAGCTCGGACATGGATTCTCGCCGTGGTTTGCGGTGTGGCTAACCAGCGAGACGCGGCAGAGGTTGCGTTCGGGCTTTTGTTATTATTCCCGCCGCAAAGCCTCGATCGGATCGAGGCGGGCGGCCCGCCAGGACGGGTAGGCGCCGAACACCAGGCCCACCATCATCGAGAAGCCCAGGGCAAGCGGACCGGCCCACGCCGGCACCGCCGCGGGCCAGTTGCCGAGCTTGGCGATCCCGAACGCGCCCGCAACGCCGATGGTCAGGCCGATGATCCCGCCAACCAGGGAAAGCGCCACGGATTCCATGGCGAACTGGATCAGCACGTCCGAGCGCCGCGCGCCGACCGCCATGCGCAGGCCGATCTCCCGCGTCCGCTCTGTCACGGCCACCAGCATGATGTTCATGATCCCGACGCCGCCCACCACCAGCGAGACCGCCGCCACTGCCGCGAGCAGCACCGTAAAGGTCGCCACCGCCGCCTGACTGGCCTGGAGGATGGAGGCCATGTTCTGGGTGGAGAAGTCGTCATCGTCGCCCGGCCGGATCCGGTGCTGCTCGCGCAGGGCGTTGATCACGTCCTCCTGCACCCGGTCCAGCGTGTCGGCCGAGGTGGACTTCACATAGATGGTCTGCACCGCGTCGGGCCGCATCCGGCGCCCCACGATGCGTGAGCGCACGGCGCTCAGCGGCCCCAGCACCAGGTCGTCCTGGTCCTGCCCGAAGCCGGACTGGCCCTTGGTCTCGAGGACGCCGATGATCTCGAAGGGGACGGTGCGCACCCGGACGCGCTTGCCGACCGGATCGTCCTCGCCGAACAGCTCGCGGGCGACGGTGGGCCCCACCACCAGCACCTTGCGGCCCTGGCGGGCTTCGCGCTCGTCGAACATCCGGCCGCCGGCGATGGTGAGGTCGCGGGCGGTGAGGTAGTCGGGCGTGACGCCCTCGATGCGGGTGTTCCAGTTGGCGCCCTCGGCGGCGAGCTGCACCTGGCCGCGGACGACGGGCGCCACGGCGGCCACGTTCTCCACCTGCTTGGCGATCGCCTCGACGTCGCCGTCGCGCAGCGAGAAGCCGCCGCCGGCGCCCTGGCTCACCGGACCGCGCTGGAAGTTCGGGGAGACGATCACGAGGTTGGAGCCGAGGCCCGCGATGGCGCTGGTCACCCGTTGCTGCGCGCCCAAACCGATGGAGGTCATCATCACCACGGCCGCGACGCCGATCACCACGCCCAGCGAGGTGAGGATGCTGCGCATGGGGTGGGCGATGATGGCCCCCAGCGCGAAACGGATCAGTTCGAAGAACCTCACGCCGGCACGCGGCGGTCGTCCGAGACGATCAGCCCGTCGCGGAAGGCCACGCGCCGATGGGCCTCGGCCGCGACATCCGGGTCGTGGGTGACGACCATGAGGGTCAGCCCTTCGTCGTTCAGCTGGTGGAAGAGCTTCAGCACCTCCTCACCGGTATGGCTGTCGAGCGCCCCGGTGGGCTCGTCGGCCAGCAGCAGGTCCGGGCGGTTGGCGAGCGAGCGGGCGATGGCCACCCGCTGCTGCTGCCCGCCGGAGAGCTGGGTCGGCTTGTGACCCATGCGGCCGCCGAGACCAACGCGCTCCAGCAGCTCGGCGGCCCGCGCGCGCCGCTCGCCGGGCGCCATGCCGCCGTAGATCATCGGCAGCTCGACGTTCTGCAGCGCCGTGAGCCTGGGCAGCAGCTGGAAGGACTGGAAGACGAAGCCGATCCGCCGACGGCGGAAGTCGGCCAGCTCGTCATCGAGGAACCCGCCCACCTCCTCGCCCTCGAACCGGTAGGCCCCGGACGTCGGCCGGTCGAGGCCGCCCAGGATGTTCATCAGCGTCGACTTGCCGGAGCCCGACGGGCCGATCACCGCGACGTACTCGCCGCGCCCGATGTCGAGGTCGACGCCGGCGAGAGCCGCCACGTCCTCCCCGCCCATCGTGTAGACCTTGCGAAGGCTCCGGACCTCGATCATCGGCTACATCTTCACCCGGACCTGAGCTCCGCCGCCCTGGCCGCCGCCGCCCATCGGGCCGCGCAGCTGCGGCTTCGGCTTTGGTCCGCCGCCGACGATGACCTGGTCGCCGGGCTTCAGCTGGCCCACCACCTCGGTGGCGGTGCCGTCGGTGGCGCCCACCCGCACCGGCACCGGCGCGGGCTTGCCGTCCTTCAGGACGTAGACCACGCCTGCGCGCATGCCGCCCGCGCCGCGGCCGCCCATCTGGGCCGCCATGCTGGCGCGAAGGGCCGCCAGCTTCTGCTTCTGCTCCGGCTTCAGCGACGGCTCCAGCTTGGCGAAGGCCTCGGCCTGGATCCGGCGCATCGTCTCGCGCATCTGGGTGCGGTCGCCGCCCGCCGAGGCGAAGGCCGCCTGGGTCTTCTGCCGCGTCTCGGCCTGGGTCGCTTCCCACTGCTTGCGCTGGGCGGCGTTCAGCTCCAGCTGCTCGACGATCCGTGCGCCCATCATCCCGCGCTGCGCGCCCTGCGCCCCCTGTCCGCCGCCGCCTTGACGGCCGCCGCCCCCAGGCGGGCCGCCCCCGAAGCCGCCGCCGCCCATGCCGGGCGGTCCCACGGTTGGACGCGCCGCCAGCTCGGGCGGCGTCCACCGTAGCGCCGCCGCCGGCACCTTCAGGACGTCGGCCTTGCGCTCGATGATGATGTCGGCGTTAGCGGTCATGCCCGGGAGCAGCTTGCCCTGCGGATTGTCCGCCTCGGCGATCACCGTATAGGCCACCACGTTCTGTTCGGTGGTGGGCTGCTTGCGCACCTGGGTCACGACGCCGTCGAAATTGTCGTCCGGGAAGGCGTCCACGGTGAAGCGGACGGTCTGGCCCTCCCGCACCTGGCCCACGTCGGCCTCGTCGACGCTGATCTTCACTTCGACCTTGGAGAGGTCCTGGGCGATGGTGAACAGCACCGGCGCCTGGAAGCTGGCCGCCACGGTCTGGCCGGGCTCCACCTTCCGGTCCACCACGATGCCGTTGATCGGCGAGACGATGGTCGTGCGGCCGAGGTCGACGCGCTGGCTCCTGAGGGAGGCGTTCGCCTGGGCGATCCGCGCCCGGGCGGCGGTCACGGACGCCTGGGCGTTGCGGAACGCCGCCTGGCTCTGGTCCAGCACGGCGGGCGCATAGACGCCCTGGTCCACGAGCGTCTTCTTGCGGTTGTAGTCGGCCTGGGCGTTGGCGAGCTGGGCCTCGGCCTGGCGGAGGCCGGCCACGCCCGCCTGCACGTCGGCCTGGGCCTGGGCCACCCGCGACTGGAAGGTCTGCGGATCGATCACCGCCAGCACCTGGCCCGCGCGGACGGGGTCGTTGAAATCGGCGCGGACGTCGCGCACCAGGCCTGAGATCTGCGAGCCGACGTCCACCGTCACCAGCGCCTGCAGCGATCCCGACGCCGACACCGAGCGGGTGATCGCCCCGCGCTCGACCTCGCCGAACCGGTAGGGGTCCTTCTCCGGCTTGGGCCGCATCTGGCAGGCGACCACCGCCACGATGATCAGGCCTATGACCGCCGCGGCGATCATCAGGGGCCGCGACACGCGTCGGCGGCGGGCAGGCGGCGTCGGGCTCATGCGGAGGTCGAAATCTCTAGGGCTAAGGTCGGCTTAAGGACCAAGCCGCAGTTGCCCCGCGATTTCACAGTGGGGCGCCGTCTTGCGCCGCCGTAACAATGGTATGCGCCAGAGCGCGCGGCCTCTCAGCGCGGGGGCGATATCCGGATCGACCGGACGAATCGCCTGAACACCTCCAGGTCGCGCTCGTAGCGGGCCTTAGTCGTTACGAGCCGGACCGTATGGAAAATGTGAGGTGTCTTGTCCTCCGCCTTGCCCCAGCCACCTTCCGTTCGCGTGGTCTGGCCGATCAGCACGAGCTCGACGGCTCCGTCCGCTCGCTCGTAGTGGCACATCGCCGTCCTGAGGCCGCCGACGGCGTGACGCCATTCCCCGCGGGCCCAGGCAGCCTTGGGGCCGGCGCAGCGTCCTTCGTAGCGTAGCACATGCCGGGCGTCCGGCAGGAAGGCCGAGTTGTAGTCGGCCCAGAGGCTGAGCGACGGTCCGGGCTGCGCACAGTCCTGTCCGGCAAGCCGTGTTCCCACGCCATGTACGTGTGTGCCCGACTCTCCCCAGCAGACCGGCGATCCGTCCGGCAATTCGACCGAGAATCCGTACTCGTCGTTGCTGATCCGCTCCGCAGCTTCCACGGGTGCGGTGGCAAGGACGGCTGTCGCGATTGCAGAGGCAATCGTGGGTCCGAAGGCGCGCATGACCCTAGACCGGCAGCAGGACCCGCGCGGTCAGGCCGCCGCCGTTGCGGTTGACCAGGACGACGTCGCCGCCGTGGCCGCGGGCGATGGAGCGCACCACGGCCAGCCCAAGGCCTATGCCGCCGGTCTGGCGGCTGCGCGACGGCTCGCGGCGATAAAAGGGCTCGAAGACCTTCTCCGCGTCGGCCGGGGGGATGCCCGGGCCGTCGTCGTCGATCTCGACGACGGCGTTGCCGGCGTCGCAGAAGACGCGCGCCCGGGCCCGGCCGCCGAACTTCACCGCGTTCTCCAGCAGGTTCGCGAACAGCCGGCGAAGCGCCATGGGGTCGCCCTCGACGACCACCTTCTCGGCGGCGTCCATCTGCGTCTTCGCGCCGGTCTCCGCCATCTCGTCGCAAAGGCTCTCGACCAGCGAGGAGAGCTCCAGCGGCGTGCGCTCGCCCGGCCGGCTGGCGTCCCGCACGAAGGTCAGCGCCGCCGAGATCATCGCCTCCATCTGGTCGATGTCGGCCTCGATCTTGGCCTTCTGCTCGTCGTCGGGCAGCGAATCGATGCGGAAGCGCAGGCGGGTCAGCGGCGTGCGCAGGTCGTGGGCGATGGCGCCGACCATGGCGGTGCGGTCCTCGACGTACTTCCGCAGCCGCTCCTGCATGTCGTTGAAGGCCCGCGCCGCGACGCCGATCTCGGCGGTGCCCTTCACGTGCAGGGGCGGGGCGCGCGGGTCGCGGCCCAGCCGCTCGGCGGCGTCGGCGAAGAGCCGAATGGGGGCCGAAAGCCTGCGGGCGAAGATGTAGGTGATCGGCGCCATGGCGATGGCCGAGAGGATGAACCACAGCGCGATCCGCTGCTGCCACGGCGACAGGCCGATGCGCGGCACCGGGCGGACCACGATCCAGCGGCCGTCGGCCCGCTGCACGCCCACCTCGAAGGGCTCCAGCAGGAAGTGCTCCTCGCGCACGCCGCCCTCGCGGGCCATCCGGTCGCGCAGCACGCGCAGGACGCGGCGGTCGGAGAACGGTCCGCGCTGCCCGGCGATAACGATGCGCTGCACCGGCACCTTCAGCTCCTGGGCGATGCGCAGGCGGATCTGCGGCGCCATGGTCCCGTCCATCGAAGGGCCCGGCGGCTTGTTCAGCACGATGGTCTCGAGCGGGCGGCGCTCCTGGAAGGAAGGCGGGTGGCCGCGCAGGCCCTGCACGATCTCCGGCAGCCGGTAGAAGTCCGGGGTCGGCGGCGGCAGGTTGAAGATCAGGAACAGGCTGATCGCCTGGGCCGCGATCAGGGTCAGGCCGGTCAGCGTCAGGAGCTGGCCGAACAGCGAGGCCGTTGGGCGGTCCTTCCGCAGCTGCCGCCCGAAGGCGGTCACGTGCGCTTCACCTTGGCGGTGAACATGTAGCCCTCGTTGCGGATGGTGCGGATCAGGTCCTGGCCGCCGCCGTCATCGAGCTTACGCCGAAGCCGGCTGATCTGCACGTCGATGGCCCGGTCGAAGGCGTCGCTGTCGGGGCCGCGGGCGTATTCCAGCAGCTGGTCGCGGGTCAGGACCCGCTGCGGCCGCTCCACGAAGGCCCGCAGCAGGCTGAACTCGCCCGAGGAGAGGTTGACGATCACGCCCTGCGGCGAGCGCAGTTCCCGGCGCACCAGGTCGAGCCGCCAGCCGGCGAACTCGCAGCCGGCGTCGACGCCGGCTCCGTTGGAGCGCTGCTCGGCCCGCCGCAGAACGGCGCGCACGCGGGCCAGCAGCTCGCGCGGGTTGCAGGGCTTGGCCAGGTAGTCGTCGGCGCCCAGCTCGAGCCCGACGATGCGGTCGGTGTCCTCGCCCATGGCCGAGAGCATGATGATCGGCGGCGACCCGTCGCCGGTGGTCAGCCGGCGGCAGATGGCCAGGCCGTCCTCGCCCGGCAGCATGACGTCCAGCACGATCAGGTCGACGGGGCCGCGCTCCAGCGCCTGCTCCATCTCGCGGGCGTCGCCGGCGGTCTCGACCTTGTAGCCGTGCCGCCCCAGGAAATCCGAGACCACGTCGCGGATGCCAGGATCGTCATCCACCATCAGGATGCGGGCGCCCGCGGTCATGTCTTGCTGCATCTCCATGCCGCCCCATAAAGGGTAACGGCGTAACACGTGGATTTCGCCCTTGAAATCACGTCCCGCTCAGCACTTCGTCGGCCACGAAGGGGTTGGTCCTGCGCTCCTGGCCGAAGGTGGACATCGGCCCGTGCCCCGGCACGAAGCGCACGTCGTCGCCCAGCGGCCAGAGCTTGGTGGTGATCGCGGCGATCAGGTCGGCGTGGTTGCCGCGCGGGAAGTCGGTCCGGCCGATCGATCCCTGGAACAGCACGTCGCCCACCTGGGCGAACTTCGTCTCCCGATGGAAGAAGATGACGTGGCCGGGGGTGTGGCCGGGGCAGTGGTAGACCTCGAAGGTCTGCTCGCCCAGGGTGACGGTGTCGCCATCGGCCAGCCAGCGGTCGGGGGTGAAGCCGCGGGCGCCCGGCATGCCCCACCGGGCCGCCGAGGCCTCGATCTGGTCGATCCAGAAGGCGTCGTCCGGATGCGGGCCCTCGATGGGGACGCCGGTCGCCTCCTTCAGCGCCGCCGTCCCGCCGGCGTGGTCCAGGTGGCCGTGGGTGACCCAGATCTTCTCCAGCGTCAGGCCGTAGTGCTCGAGGGCCTGCAGCAGGCGCGGAACCTCGCCGCCGGGGTCGATGACCGCCGCCTTCTTCGTCTTCGAGCACCAGACGATGGTGCAGTTCTGCTGCAGCGGGGTCACCGGCGCGATCACCGCGCGGATCGCAGGCTCTTGGGGCTCGGGGGGCGAAGCGGCGTTCATGTCGCCCCTATGATCGGGATTTGCGCTGCAAAATGAAAGTCTCGGCGGCTCCCGAGCGGCGATTGCCCGGAACCCGCGGCGCAGCTAGCGTGCCGCCCAAAGCCCGCACCGGGCAGAATCGACGGGGAACAGCCGTATGGCGAACGGGATCGGGCGCATCTTCCTGCGCAAATCGGTCGAGCAGATCCAGGCCGAGCACGAACAGGGCGAGCTGAAGCGCTCTCTGGGCGCGCTGAACCTGGTCCTGCTGGGCATCGGCTGCATCATCGGCACCGGCATCTTCGTGCTCACCGGCCGGGCCGCGGCCCAGTTCGCCGGGCCGGGGATCATGGTCTCCTTCGTCATCACCGGCCTGCTCTGCGCCTTCGTGGCGCTCTGCTACGCCGAGCTCGCCTCGGCCCTGCCGGTGTCGGGGTCGGCCTACTCCTACACCTACGCCTCCATGGGCGAGGGGGCGGCCTGGGTCATGGGCCTGCTGCTGGTGCTGGAATACGGCCTGGCGGCGTCCACCGTGGCGGTCGGCTGGTCCGGCTACTTCGTCAGCCTGATGCACGACATTGGGGTGAACATCCCAGCCGCGCTGCAGGCCGCGCCAGGGGTGGAGGTCAAGGACCACGCCGGCAACGTCATCGGCACGGGCATGTTCAACCTGCCGGCGCTGGTCGCCATCGCCCTCGTGACCCTGCTGCTGGTCCGCGGCGTCACCGAGTCCGCCACGGTCAACAACATCGTCGTCGCCATCAAGGTGACGGTGGTCATCCTCTTCATCGTCATCGGCTTCCGCTACGTGGATGTGGCGCAGTGGTCGCCCCTGATCCCGGCCGAGATCCCCGCCCGTCCGCCGGGCACCGACAACGGCCTGCTGGCCCAGATCGGCCGCGCGCTCGGCGACGTGATCACCGGCAACTCCGACTACAAGTACGGCATCGGCGGCATCATCCACGCCGCGGCGGTGATCTTCTTCGCCTACCTCGGCTTCGAGGCGGTCTCCACCGCCGGCGCGGAGAGCCGCAACCCGGGCAAGGACATGCCGATCGGCATCCTGGGCGCCCTGACCATCTGCACCGTCCTCTACATCCTGACCTGCGCGGTGCTGGTCGGCGTGGTGCCCTACAGCCAGCTCGACGTGCCGGCCCCGATCGCGCTCGCGGCGGACAAGATGGGCCTGCCCTGGTTCAGTTATGTGGTGAAGGTCGGGGCCATCGCCGGCCTGTCCAGCGTCATGCTGGTGCTGCTCTACGGCCAGACCCGGGTGTTCTACACCATGTCGCGCGACGGCCTTCTGCCGCCGGCGCTCTCGGCCGTGCACAAGACCTTCAAGACGCCGTGGATCAACACCATCGTCGTGGGCATCGCGGCCATGATCGCCGCGGGCTTCCTGTCGCTGGACGCGCTGTCCGACCTGACGAACGTCGGCTCCCTCGCCGCTTTCGCCCTGGTCTGCATCACGGTGATCTACCTGCGCATCACGCACAAGGAGATGGTCCGGCCGTTCCGCACGCCGCTGTATCCGGTGGTGCCGATCCTGGGCGCGGCCATGTGCGTGATCCTGCTGCTGAGCCTGATGGCCGGCGAGCACACCCGGAACTTCTTCCTGATCTACCTGGTGATCGGGATCGCGGTGTACTTCCTCTATGGCATCCGGGCCTCGAAGCTCGGGCGCGGCATCCGGGTCGCGGGCGGCGAGGGCGAGCCCCACGAGCTGCCGCACCGGGTGGGCGAGCCGCCCGAGGGCCAGGGGTGATCCCATCGAAGGGACCGGCGGCATGAGCCTGCCGGTCCACGAGGTTCTGCCGGAACTCAAGGCGGCGTTGGCGAGGGCCAGCGCCGCCGTTCTCGTTGCGCCCCCCGGCGCCGGCAAGACCACGGTCGTGCCCCTGGAGCTGCTGGGCGAGCCGTGGCGGGGCGACGGCAAGATCATCGTCCTGGAGCCGCGGCGCCTGGCCGCCCGCGCCGCCGCCGAGCGCATGGCCAAGACCCTGGGCGAGCCGGTGGGCAAGACGGTCGGCTTCCGGGTGCGGATGCAGTCGAAGGTCTCGCGCGACACCCGCATCGAGGTGGTCACCGAGGGCGTCTTCAGCCGCATGGTGCTGGCTGACCCAGAGCTGGCCGGCGTGGCCTGCGTGGTGTTCGACGAGTTCCACGAGCGCAGCCTGGACGCCGACCTGGGCCTGGCGCTCGCAAAGGACGCCCAGGCGGTGCTTCGCGAGGACCTGCGGCTGCTGGTGATGTCCGCCACCCTGGACGGGGCCGCCGTGGCCCGCCTGCTCGGCGACGCACCCGTGGTGGAGAGCCAGGGCCGCGCCCATCCCGTGGAGACCCGCTACCTCGGCCGCGACGAGCGGCTGCGGCTGGAGGACCGCGTGGTCCGCGCTGTGGAGAAGGCGTTGGCCGAGGAGACCGGCTCCATTCTCGTCTTCCTGCCCGGTCAGGGGGAGATCCTGCGCACGGCGGAGCGGCTGGCCGAACGCGTGCGGCGCCCGGACGTCGACATCGACCCGCTCTACGGCGCGCTCACGCCGGCCGAGCAGGACCGCGCCATCTCGCCCGCGCCGGCTGGCCGACGGAAGGTGGTCCTGGCCACCTCCATCGCCGAGACCAGCCTGACCATCGAGGGCGTCCGCGTCGTGATCGACTGCGGCCTGGCCCGCGTGCCGCAGTACGACCCCGCCAGCGGCCTGACGCGGCTGGCCACGGTCCGCGTCTCCCGCGCCGCGGCCGACCAGCGCCGCGGCCGCGCGGGGCGCACCGAGCCCGGCGTTTGCTACCGCCTGTGGGACGAGCCCGAGACCCGGTCCTTGCCGGCCTACGCCGCGCCCGAGATCCTGGAGGCCGACCTCTCGGGCCTCGCGCTGGACCTCGCCCGCTGGGGCGCCAAGGACCCCGCGGACCTGGCCTTCCTCGACCCGCCGCCCGCCGCGGCGTTCGCCGAGGCCCGCAGCCTGCTGGTTCGCCTGGAGGGGCTGACGCCCGACGGCGTGCTCACCGAGCATGGCCGGGCGCTCTCCGACATGCCCCTGCCGCCGCGGCTGGCGCACATGGTGCTCAGGGCGGCGGACACCGGCCAGGCGGCCCGCGCCGCGCGGATCGCGGCCCTGATCACCGAGCGCGGCCTCGGCGGCCGCGACGCCGACCTCCGCCACCGGCTGGAGAGCCTGGAACGGGACCGCTCGCCCCGCGCTCGTGACGCCCGGGCGCTGGCCGACCGCTGGGCCTCCCTGACGGGCCGGGCAGGGCGGGGCGAGCCGCTCTCCGACGGCCTGCTGCTGGCGTTCGCCTATCCGGAGCGCATCGCCCGCGCCCGCGGGCCGCTGGGCGAATTCCAGCTGGCCAGCGGCCGCGGCGCCTTCCTCGAGGCCACCGACGCCTTAGCCCGGGAGACCTGGCTGGCGGTCGCAGAACTCGGCGGCGGCCAGAGCCGGGACCGCATCCTGCTTGCCGCGCCCCTCACCGAAGCGGAGATCGTCGAAGCGTTCTCAAGCCAGCTGGAAACCGAGGACCGGCTGGAGGAGAGCGGCGGCGGCAAGCTGCGCGCCAAGCGCCTGACCCGCCTCGGCCGCCTCGTCGTCCGAGAGCAGGTGGACGACAACCCCGACCGGGCCGTCGTCGCCTCCGCCCTGGCCGACCGCGTGCGGCGCGAGGGCGTGAGCCTCCTGCCCTGGGGCGAGGCGGCCCAAGCCCTGCGCCAGCGGGTCGCCTTTGTCCGCCAGTTCGATGAGGCTTGGCCCGACCTCTCCGACGCCGGCCTGGCCGCGCGCCTTGACGACTGGCTGACGCCGCTGCTCCCGGGCGTCCGCTCTCTCGCCGCCTTGAAGCCCGACGTCCTCGACAGCGCCCTGCGAACTCTGATCCCGTGGGACCTCCAGCGCCGCCTCGACGCCGAGGCGCCCGCCCGCTGGACCGCGCCCACCGGCAACAGCTTCGCCATCGACTACGGCGCGGACGGCGGGCCCCGCGTCGAGGTGCGCGTGCAGGAAGCCTACGGCCTCACCGAACACCCCGCGGTGGCCGGCGGCCGCGTCCCGCTGACGCTCGCCCTGCTGTCGCCCGCCCACCGGCCCGTCCAGACCACAAAAGACCTGCCGGGCTTCTGGAAGGGCTCCTGGAAGGACGTCCGCACCGACATGCGCGGCCGCTACCCCAGGCACGTCTGGCCCGAGGACCCCGCCAGCGCCCAGCCCACCACCCGCGCCAAGCCGCGCGGGACCTAGGCGGCCTTCAGCTTCGCCAGCAGAGCCGCTTCGCGCTCGGGCGTGAGGCCGGAACGCAGCTTCGCCTGCCGCTCGGCGGGGAGGGTCCTGACCCAGGCCAGCGTGTCCGCCGCAGTCGTCGACAGTGGCCGGCAGGTGAGCCCCGCGGCCAGCGCCCGGCGGATGTCGCGCCGGTGGAAGCCGGCGCTGTCGCCCTCGTGCGGGATCCACACCGGCATGTCGCTCCAGGGGTTCACCCCCCCGGCCTCCAGGAACCGGGTCGGCGCCCAGGTGAGCTTGCCCGTGAAGCCCACCGCCGGTCCGATCCCCGCCAGCATCTGCGCCATGGTCATGGGCCGCGCCGGGCCGATGCCGTTGAACACCCCGGTAGTGCGGTTCTCCGCCAGCCGCACGATCCACTCGGCCAGGTCTCGGGCGTCGATCAACTGGACGGGATCCTTGCCGTCGCCGGGCGCCAACACCTCGCCGCCGCGGGCCAGCCGCACGGGCCAGTAACTGAACCGGTCTGTGTCGTCGCCGGGGCCGACGATCAGTCCCGGCCGCACGATGGTGGTCGCCGCCTCGCCGAACTGCCGGCGGGCCTCCGCCTCGCTGAGCGCCTTCAGCGGGCCGTACAGCCGCCCGCCGCTGGCCTGCAGGGTCTGGGCGGTCTCGGCCATGGGGTCCGCGCCCCGATAGGGCGCCAGCGCCGCCGTCTCGTCCGCTGGCCGGTCATTGGCCGCATACACGGAGATGGTCGAGACGAAGATGTACTGCTTCACCCGTCCCTTCAGCACCCGCGCGGCGTCGCGCACCCAGAAGGGCAGGGTGGTGGGATTGTCGATGCAGACCTCCCAGTCGCGGCGCTCCAGCGCCTTCAGGTCCCCGGTATTCCGGTCGCCGGTCAGGTGCTCGACCGCGTCCGGCAGGTCCGCCTGCCGGCGTCCCCGGTTGAACACCGTCACCTTGTGGCCGCGTGAGACGGCGTAACGCACCTGATAGGGCCCGATGACCCCGGTCCCGCCGAGGATCAGGATGTTCAGCTTCCGGGGCTGGGCGATCGCCGGCGCGGCCAGGGCGGCGGCGGCGGTCGTGATCACGGTGCGGCGGGACGGCGGCATGGGGCTCCTCGAGACGGAATCGTCCCGGAGCCTATAGCGCCGCCGGCCGCCCCGCCGCGCTCTTGCTGCGAACGGCGTCGAGGGCCTAGGCTTGCGGCCATGAAAGCCGCCCTGATCGCCGTGGCCACGCTCGTGAGCGCCACCGCCGCGCATGCGCAGGCTCCGAGCCTCACGGCCCTCAACGCCGCCGTCGGCAAGCCGGTGGAGATCAGGCCCACGCTCCCGCAGGTCGCAGCCGAAGCCCACGCCCTCAAGCTCGCCGGCATCGCCCGCACCTCCGTCGAGCGCCGGAGCGACAACGCCACCGCGGCCCTCGGCTTCCTTTGCGGGATCCAGGACAGCGCCGGCCGCCAGGGCGCGTCGGCCGCCTTCGGGGCGGACCCGCACGGCCGCTTCCTCGGCGCGAAGCTGAGCTTCGCCTTCCGCTGATCTAGGCGGTCGCCGCGTAGATCATGATCCCGGTCGCCACCGACAGGTTCAGGCTGTCGGCGCGGCCACGCATCGGGATCTTCACATTCACGTCCGGCAAGGCGGCCATGTCGGGCGGCAGCCCCTGCTGCTCGTTGCCCATCAGGATCAGGGCGGGCTTTCGGTACTCCGCGCGCCGGTGGTCGACGTCGGCCGTCAGCAGGGTGCCGACCACCGATCCCGGCCAGGAGGCCCGCCAGGCGGCGAACTCGGTCTCGGACGCCTTCGCCAGCGGCACGGCGAAGATCGAGCCCATGGTGGCCCGCACCGCCTCCACCGAATAGGGATCGCAGCACTCGCCCACCAGGATCACCGCCCCACAGCTGGCGGCGTCGGCGGTGCGCACGATGGTCCCCAGGTTGCCCGGGTCGCGCACCCGGTGCAGCGCCACCCAGCACTCGGCGCGGCCCGGATCGAGGCTGTCCAGGTCCACGAACCTCTGGGCGAATACGCCCACCACCGCCTGCGGGTTGTCCCGCCGGGACACCTTGGCGAGGATGTCCGGGGTCACCTCGATCACCTCGCCGCGGACCGCCAGCGTCGCCTGCACCGCCGCCTTCAGCAGCGGATGGTCGGCGGCCTCGCGGCCGTACATCAGGATCTTGGGCGCGTGGCCCGTCTCCACCCCCTCGGTGACGTTCTTCAGCCCCTCGGCCACGAACAGGCCGGTCTCGTCGCGTTCCTTGCGCAGGTGCAGCGCGCGCACGGCCTTCACGGTCGGGTTGGTGAGCGAGGTCACCGCCTTCATGCCTGCCACCGCGCGTAGAAGCTCATGCCGATCTCGCGCTCGCCGCCGTCCTGCGCCAGCGCCAGCTCGCCCCACTCGATCGTCCCGCCGCGGCCCTGCAACACCTCGGACAGCAGCCCGGAGAGCGCCGCCCCCGAGATCCGCTCCGCATAGGCGTTGAGCACCAGGAAGGCCGCATCGTCCGACAGCAGCTGCGCGCAGAGCTGCGCCAGCTCCGGCAGGTCCTCGAACAGCCGCCAGACCTCGCCGCCCGGCCCGCGGCCGTACTTCGGTGGATCGAGGATGATCCCGTCGTACTTCGACCCCCGCCGCACCTCCCGGGCCACGTACTTGCGGGCGTCCTCGGTGATCCAGCGGATCGGGCGGTCGGCGAGGCCGGAGAGCTCGGCATTCTCGCGCGCCCACGCCACCGCCTTCTTCGAGGCGTCCACGTGGGTCACCGCCGCGCCCGCAGCCGCCATGGCGAGGCTCGCGACGCCCGTGTAGCCGAACAGGTTGAGCACCTTGGGATGGCCGCCCCGCTCCCGGACGCGGGCGTCGAGCCATTCCCAGTTCGCCGCCTGCTCGGGGAAGAAGGCCAGGTGCCGGAAAGCGGTGAAGCGGCCGGAGAACCGCACGTCGCCCCACGACAGCGGCCAGGACTCCTTCGGCCGGCCCGAGAACCGCCAGCGGCCGGAGTCCTCGTCCTCGCTGGCCGGGTCGAACACCGCGTCCGCCGCCTCCCAGCGCTCCGCAGGCAGGCTCGGCCGCCACAGGCACTGCGGCTCCGGCCGGACCACCGTGTAGGGGCCGTACCGCTCCAGTTTCCGCCCGCCGCCGGAATCCAGCAGGGCGTAGTCCGTCCAACCCCGCGTGCGCATCACGCCGGGCGTTTCGGCGACCTTGGGGCCGTGCGCGCTCATGGGAGGCCGCTTACAGCCCGCGCCTCGAGGTCACAACCTATGGGCTTGCCATACCAGAGGTTTTAAGGTCCGCTATTGACGCTAGGGGAACTGGGGGAGGGAACCGAGCTTGTCCGTCGCAGAAACGATCACACGCCGATCGGCGCGCAAGGCCAAGGGTGACGGCCACCTCCGTCGCGCCGAGATCCTCGAGGCCGCCGAGCGCATCTTCGTCGCCGAGGGCTACGACGGCGCGACGATCAGGAAGATCGCCGACGAGGTCGGGGTCTCCTCCACCGCGCTCTACATGCACTTCCCGGACAAGAGCTGCATCCTGCTGGAGATCTGCCAGGGCACCATCGGCGTGCTCCTGGAGCGCAACCGCGAGATCGCCGCCAAGCCGCTCGATCCCGTCGTGCGCGTGCGCATGATGCTCGAGGCCTACATGCGCTGGGGGCTGGAGCATCCCAACGCGTATCAGCTTGTCTATTCCGCTCCGCGTCCGGTAACGGCGCATCCCTGGCCTGACGACACGGTGGACCTCTCAACGCAATGCTACGAGAGCTTCTCAGGGGTGGTGCGCGAGATCGCGGCTTGCGGGCGGCTTCGCACCGGCACGGCCGACTCCGCCGCCCAGGCCTTCTGGATGTCCTGCCATGGCGTGGTGGCCCTGCTGACGGCCCGGCCGAGGTTCGGCTGGTCCGACCAGGACGAACTGATCCGCGTCACCCTCGACGCCCTCATGAACGGGCTGGTCATCGACTGATCGCGCTCGCCGCCGCGCTCGCGTTGGCCACGCCGGCCGCCGCCGCGCCGCGGGTGCTGTCCTTCGACCAGTGCGCCGACCAGTTCGTGCTGGCGCTCAGTCCCCGCGAGGCGGTGGTGGGCCTCTCCACCCGCGCCGACGACGCCGATTCCCGCCTGCGCGCCCTCGCCGCCGGCCTGCCGAAGCGGCGCGTCGGGCTCGAGACGGCGCTGGCGGCGGGTCCTGAGGTCGTCGTCCGCTACTGGGGCGGCGACCCGCGCCTGGTCCGCGCCGTCGAGGCCCGCGGCGTCCGGGTCGTCACGATCGACGAGGCGCAGGGGTTCGAGGATGTCCGCGCCAATATCCGCAAGGTCGCCGCCGCCCTCGGCCAGCAGCCCCGCGGCGAGGCGCTGATCCGCCGGATGGACGGGCGCCTGGCCCGCAGCGCCGGCGCCTGGCGCGGCGCGAGCGCCCTCTACCTTACCCCCAGCGGGGTGACAGCCGGGCCTGGCACCCTGGTCAACGCCGTGCTGACCGCGGCCGGCATGCGCAACACCGAGCGCCGGCCGGGCTACCAGACCGTCTCCCTGGAGGCCCTGGCGCTGCAGCCTCCGCAGGCTGTGGTCCTCGGCTTCTTCGACACCTTCCAGCTGGCCGGCGACAGTTGGGGCCCGGGCCGCCACCAGGTGCTGAAGCGCGCCGTGCGCGAGCGGACGCTGGCGAGCCTGCCCGGCGCCACGCTCGGCTGTCCCGACTGGAGCGCCGCGGAAGCCGCGGAGCTGCTGGCGGCCAAGGCGCCCCAAGGCCTTTCCAGGTGAGGGACACCGCCCTCAACCTGGGCCTGCTGCTGGGCCTGCTGACCATGGCCGCCCTCGGCCTGGGGCTCGGCGAGACCCAGCTCACCGCCGCCCAGTACGTCCAGGCCGTCACCGATCCCGCCTCGGGCGCCGGGCAGGTGCTCTGGGATATCCGCGCGCCGCGCACCGCCGCCGCCGCCGTGGTGGGCGCCGCCCTGGGCCTCGCCGGCGCCGTCATGCAGGGCCTGCTGCGCAACCCGCTGGCCGACCCCGGCGTGCTCGGTGTCTCCGGCGGCGCAGGGCTCGGCGCGGCGCTGGCCATCTCCCTGGGGCTGGCCGCCGTGCCGGGTGGGGTCGAGGCCGCCGCCCTTGCCGCGGCGCTCGCCGCCGGGGCCCTGCTGACCGTGCTCGCCGCGCGCTTCCGGGAGCCGGAGACCCTGATCCTGTTCGGCGTCGCGCTCTCGGCCTTCACCGGGGCGGTCACCTCGCTGGTGTTCAACTTCTCGCCCTCGCCGGTGACCCTCGCCGAGGTGTTCTCCTGGTTGCTGGGCTCGGTCGCCAACCGCGACTGGGTCGACATCGGCCGCCAGCTGGTTCCCATGGCGGTCGGCGCCGGCCTCTGCGTCTACGCCGCCCGCGGCCTCGTCATGCTGAGCCTGGGCGAGGAGACCGCCGCGCTCTCGGGCTTGCCCATGACCCGCCTGCGTGTGGCCGCTGTGGCCGGCGCCAGCCTGCTCGCCGGCGCCGCCGTCGCCATGGCGGGCATCGTGGGCTTCGTGGGCCTGGCCGCCCCGCACATGGTGCGCGCCGGGGCAGGCGCCGATCCCGGCCGGGTGCTGCTGCCCTCGGCCCTCGCCGGGGCCGCCCTGCTGGTCGCCGCCGACCTGGCCGGCCGGCTGATCCCCACCGACCTGGAACTGAAGCTGGGCGTCGTCACCGCGCTGTTCGGCGCGCCGCTCTTCGCCCTCATCGCCTGGCGCGCCGCGCGGAGCTGGCGGGGATGACGCCGGCCCTGGAGCTCACCGGCGCCCGCGTGCGCCGCAACGGCCGCCTCGTGCTGGAGGACGGTGCGCTTTCCGTCGCGGCCGGCGAGGTGATCGGCGTCGTCGGCGCCAACGGGGCCGGCAAGACCACCCTGCTGCGCGCCGCCCTCGGGCTCGCGCGCCTCGAAACCGGCTCCGCCCAGCTCGGAGGCCGTGATGTCCAGGGCCTGTCCGACGCAGAGCGCGCAGCCCGCGCGGCCTACCTGCCCCAGGAGCGGCGCGTCGGCTGGAACCTGCCGGCCTGGCGGGTGGCCAGCCTCGGAGCCCCCCTGCAGGACCCTGGCCACGCCCGCACCGCCGGCCTCGAAGCCCTGCAGCGCGTCGGGCTTTCGGGCCTGGAGAACCGCGGCGTGCTGGACATGTCGGGCGGCGAGCGGGCGAGGGCGCTGCTCGCCCGTCTCCTGGCGGCCGGCGCGCCGCTGCTGGTGGCCGACGAGCCGGCAGCCGGCCTGGACCCGGACGCCCAGCTCCTGGCGCTCGACCTGTTCCGCGAAGAGGCGCAGCGGGGCGCCGCGGTCGTGCTCACCCTGCACGACCTCAGCCTGGCCGCCCGCGCCTGCGACCGGCTGGTGGTGCTGCACGAGGGGAGGGTGGTCGCCGACGCCGGGCCGCGGCAGGCGCTCACGCCGGCCGTGCTCGATCAAGCCTTCGGCTTGGACGGGAGCCTTGCGGATACGCCGGCCGGGCCTGTCGTGGCGGCCCGCCGCAAGCCCTAGTTGGTTGCGGTGGCCGACGCGTTGCTGGCGACGGTGGCCGCCGGCGGGTAGCCGTAGCCGCCGCGCTTCAGGTCGTTGGCCAGGGTGATCGGCGCGGAGCCGCCGTTCAGCTTGGCCCGGTACACCTGCATGTTCTCCATCACCCGCATCACGTAGTTGCGGGTCTCGGAGAACGGGATGCACTCGATGAAGTCGAGCGGGTCGGTGGCGCCGCGCGGGTCGCCGCAGAAGGCGCTCCACTGGGGCGGACGGCCGGGTCCGGCGTTGTAGCCGGCGACCGCCATCACGTACGAGCCGGAGAACCGGTCGACCAGCTGGCCCAGGAAGCTGGAGCCGAGCTGCATGTTGTAGTCGGGCTCCCACAGCTTCTCGGTGGAGTAGGAGACGCCCATGCGGCGGGCGACCGATGCGGCCGTCTCCGGCAGCAGCTGCATCATCCCCCGCGCGTTCGCCGAGGACCGGGCGCGCGGATAGAAGCCGCTCTCCTGGCGGGTGATGCCGAGCACCAGGGCCGGCTCCGGCCCGCCGTCGACGCGGGGCGGGGTGCGGTAGGGATAGCCGCGCTCCGGGAGGATGAACCCGCGCTGGGCCGCCGCGCGGACGACCTTCATCGAGGTGTCCTGGTCGCCGTATCCGCGGACCGCGTCCACCAACAGGGCTTCCTCCACCGCGCTCGGCAGCATGTCGTCCAGGTTCAGGGCGAAGGTGCGGAACAGCTCCATCTGCCCCTGGTCGTAGAACAGGCGCATGGCCTGCACGGCCTCGCGGCCTTCGAAGCGGGCGCGGTCCGCCGGCGTGATCTTCGGGTCCGACCCCGGCGTCAGGCGCTGGCCGAGCTTCTCGCCCGCCAGCTGGCCGTAGAAGGTGGTCTGGTGCTGGGCGGCCGAGGCGTAGAAGTCCTGCGCCGCCTGGTGGTCGCCCTTGGCCTCGGCCGCGCGGCCCTGCCAGTAAAACGCCCGGGCCTTGGTGATCGGCGAAGAGCCGATGCGCTCGATGTTGGCGAAGTGGCGGGCGGCCTTGTCGGCGTCGTTGAGGCGGGTGAGCGCGATCCAGCCGGCGTAGAACTCGGCCTCGGTGGCGTCGGTCCCGCTGTTCAGGCCGGTGTCGGCCGCCGCGGCGTAGGCGGCCTTGTAGTCGCCGTTGCGCAGGGAGGTGAGGACCAGGCGGTAGCGCTCGTCCCAGATGCGGCTCGCCTGCTCGTCGGTGACCACCTCCTTAGGGAAGTACTGCAGCTGGCCGATGGCCATCTGGTCGAGTCCCTTGCGCCGCAGGTAGGCGGCGCGCTCGAAGGCCACGCCCGGCGTCTGGGACTGTGCGCCGGGTAGCGCGGCGGTGAGGTCGTTGGCGTTGCCGGCGTCGGTGCGCAGCGCGATCCGCGCCAGGGCCGCCTGCTGGTGCTCGGCGGGCAGCAGGGCGACCATCTCGCGCGCCGCCGGGCCTTGCGGCCCGTAGAGGAGGACGTCGGCGCGGCGGACGTGGTCGTCCACGGTCAGCACGTCGGCGAAGCGCGCCAGCATCGAGCGCTGGGCGTCGGCCTCGAAGCTCTCGTCGCGCCACCAGCGCTTGATCAGCTTGGCGGCGTCGTCGGTGCGGCCCAGCACCCGGTAGGCCGAGGCCAGCGCCATGGCGCCTTCCGCGGTGGAGGGCTGGCGCACGCCGAACCACTCGACGATCTGCGCGGGGCTCTTGCCGGAGGTCTCCAGCAGGCGCTCGGCGGCGGCGGTACGGCGGCTCTCGCGAGGCCAGCCTTCGAGTTCGCGCCGGGCCTGGTCGGCCTCGAAGAAGGACAGCGAGGTCGGGTTCGAATCGACCAGCACCCAGGTGGCGGCCTTCTTGGCCACCGGATCGGTGATGGCGGCGATGGAGACGCGCGCGTCGCCCACCCGGCCGCGGCGGCCCGATTCGACGGCGGAGCGGAAGGCGACCAGGTCGGCCTGGCTCAGCGGGCGGCGCACCGTCTGGTTGGCGTGCGGCGCCTCGACCGCGGGCTGCTGGGACGCCTGGTCCAGCAGATCCCCGATGGAATCCGTCGGCTGGGCGTGGGCCGCCATGCCGGCGAGGACCACCGTCCCGGTAACCACGAACGCTTTACGGAGCTTGGCGTGCAACTCTCGCCCCCCAGACTGACGTAGCCGACATGGTCATTGCGGGCCTGCCCCGCAACGCCATAATGTCCGGCCAATTCTGAACGCCGCTTCAACAAGCGCTCATCACGGCAAATTCATCACCCATGTCCGACCCTATGTTCAGGGGCGTGTTCCCGGCGCTCGTCACCCCGTTCCGCAACGGGGCCGTTGACGAGGACGCTTTCGTCGCCCTGGTCGAGCGCCAGATCGCCGGCGGCGTCCATGGGCTCGTGCCCGTAGGCACCACTGGGGAAAGCGCGACCCTCAGCCATGAGGAGCACCGCCGGGTCATCGAGCTGTGCGTGCAGACCGCCCGTGGCCGCGTGCCGGTGGTCGCCGGGACCGGCTCCAACTCCACGGACGAGGCCATCGAGCTGATGCGCCACGCCAAGACCGTGGGCGCCGACGCGGCGCTGGTGGTGACGCCCTACTACAACCGCCCCAGCCAGGAGGGACTCTACGCCCACTACAAGGCGCTGAACGACGCCGTGCAGCTGCCGATGCTGGTTTACAACGTCCCCGGCCGCACCGGCGTCGACATCTCCAACGCCGTCCTGGAGCGGCTGGCCAAGCTGCCGAACATCGTCGGCATCAAGGACGCGACGTCCGACCTCGGCCGCGCCAGCCTGCAGCGGCTGGAGTGCGGCGCAGACTGGGTCATGCTGTCCGGCAACGACGACACCGGCCTGGGCTACATGGCCCACGGGGGCCATGGCTGCATCTCGGTGACGGTGAACGTCGCGCCCGAGCAGGTCTCGGCCATGTACAACGCCTGCCTCGCCGGCGACTGGGAGGCCGCCCTGCAGGCGCAGGACAGCCTGATCCGCCTGCATAAGGCGCTGTTCTCGGACGCCTCGCCGTCGCCCACCAAGTTCGCGCTCGCCCACCTGGGCCTCTGCAGCGAGGAGGTCCGCCTGCCGCTCGCGCCGGCATCGGAAGCCTCCCGCCAGGAGGTCCTAGCCGGCATGCGGGACGCCGGGGTCATCTGAGGATGGCCGGCAAGCTGATCGCCGAGAACCGGCGCGCCCGGTTCGACTACTTCCTGGAAGACACCTTCGAGGCCGGCCTGTCGCTGACCGGCTCGGAGGTGAAGAGCCTGCGCAACGGCAAGGCCAACATCGCCGAGAGCTATGCGGCGGTAGAGGGGAACCAGATCGTCCTCGTCAACGCCGACATCCCGCCCTACCAGCAGGCCGGCCCGCACTTCAACCACGAGCCCCGGCGGCCGCGGAAGCTGCTGCTGCACCGCAAGCAGATCGAGAAGCTGATCGGCTCTGTGCAGCGCGAGGGCCGCACGATCATCCCGACCAAGCTCTACTGGAACGACAAGGGCCTTGCGAAGCTGGAGATCGCGCTGGCCAAGGGCAAGAACGTCCGCGACAAGCGCGACACCGTCGCCGAGCGCGACTGGCAGCGCGACAAGGCGCGCCTCATGCGTGACCGCGGCTGAGATCGAGGCCATGGAGCGGGCGACCGTGGCCGCCGTCGCCCCGCCCGAGGTGCTCGAGATCGGCGGCTGGCTGGTCCCGCTCGACGACACCAGCGTCGGCCGGGCGAAGAGCGCCGTGCCGCTGTCACACACGCCGAGCTTCGACGCCCTGCCGCAGATCCTCGCCGCCTTCGAGGCTCGCGGCCTGGCGTCGTCGCTGCGGATCGCCGATACGCCCTCCTTGGAAGATGCGCGCAACTATCTGACAGAGCAGGGCTTCCATGCCTACAAGCCGACCCTCGTGAAGGTGGGCGACGTGGACCGCCTCGCCGCCTTCGCCGACGGCGAGGTCGAGCTGATGACCACCCCCGACGACGGCTGGGCTTCGGTGTTCCTGGGAGAAGGGTTCGACCCGCAGGACGGCGCCCAGCGGGTGCGGGTGCTCAAGCGCTCGCCAGATGCCGTCTACGCCGCGGTCCGCAAGGACGGCCGCACGCTCGCCGTGGGCGCCGCCAGCTTTGGCCACGGCTGGGGCGGCATCCACGGCATGCGGACCTTGCCGGCCGCGCGGGGCCGGGGTCACGCCGGCGCCATCCTCGCCGCGTTCGGCCGCGAGATGCAGCGCCGCGGGATCGCCCGCGTCCAGCTCCAGGTGGAGGAGCCCAATCCGGCCCGATCGCTCTACCGAAAGGCCGGCTTCGAAGCCGCCTGGCGCTACCTCTACTGGGTGCGGTAGCGGCTACTTCGCCAGGTCCTTCAGCACGCTCTCCCAGTGCGCCACGGCGCCGTCGATCGCCGCCACCGGGGCCCGCTCGTTGAGGCCATGGGCGAAGTCGTCCGAGGCCTTCATGAAGAGCCCGCCCACGCCGTAGCTTGGCACGCCGCGGGCGCGGAAATGCATGCTGTCCGTTGCGCCCGCGGACATCGACGGGACGATGGTGAGGCCCGGGTATCGCGCGTGCACCGACCGTGTGACGGCGGCCATCACGTCGGGCCTGAGCGGCGAGGCCGGCGCGTCGATCGCCCCGTTGCCCTCTACCCGCGCGATCACGACCTTCGGATCGGCCACCACCTGCGCCAGCGTCTGGCGAACGCTGTCCGACGACACGCCGGGGAAGATGCGGCAGTTCACGTTGGCGCTCGCGCGCTGGGGCAGGGCGTTGGGGGCGTGACCGCCCGAGATCTGCGTCGCCACGCAGGTGGTGCGCACCTGGCCGACGTATTCGGGATCCTTGGTGAGGGTGGCGATGGCCTGTTCGTCCTTCGGGTTGGCCAGGTAGGCCCGCATCGCCGCGCCCGTCGCGCCCGGCGTCTTTGGCGCGCTGGCCTGGAAATAAGCCCGCGTCAGCTCGCTCTGCATGGCGGGGAACTGGTAGGCGCCGATCTTCTCCAGCGCCCGGGTGAGCGTGTAGATCGCGTTCGACGGACCCGGCCGGCTGGAGTGCCCGCCGGGGTCGGTCACCGTCAGGGTGAAGTCCGCATAGGTCTTCTCGCCTGCCTGCAGGCCGTAGACCACCGGCTTGCCGTCCTCGCCCAGCAGGCCGCCGCCGGCGTCGACGTTCAGCACCAGCTCCGCGCCCTTCAGCTGCTCGGCGAGCGCCTTGGTGGTGGCCATCTCCGTCTCTTCGTCGCCGGTGAGCGCCAGGATCACATCGCGGCCGGGCTTCCACCCCTCGCGGCGGAGCTTGGCGATCGTGGCCACCGACATGGAGACGTCGAACTTGTTGTCCACCGACCCGCGGCCGAAGACGTAGCCGTTCTCCACCACTGGGGTGAACGGGTCGCGCGTCCAGTCCTCCCGGTTTGCCTCCACCACGTCCATGTGGCCCAGCACGACGATCGGCTTCTTCGCCGGATCGCGGCCGGGATAGCGCGCGGTCATGTAGGCCGTGCCGCCCAGCCGGGTGATCTTGATCTCGTCGGGCTTGAACCCGGCCTCGATCAGCACGCCGCGGAGGTACTCGGCGTACGGGACGAACTGGTCGCCGCCCTTCACCGTCCGGAAGCTGATCCCCTTCTTCAGGATCTCCAGGGCCTGCTGCCCGGTCGGCGTGGTCGGCTGGGCCGAGGCAGGGAGGGCGGCGGCGAGCGCGAGGACGGCCGCCGCGGCGGCGAAGGACTTGATCACTGAGGAACTCCAGCTTGGACGCGCCCGACACTAAGGCCCAACGCGGGGGCCCGTCGAGCCGAGCGGGTCAGCGGCGGAGCAGGTCGCGCAGGCTGAAGGCGGCCGCGAGCCCGCCCACGGCGAAGACCACCATCGCGGGACCGCGCGTCGCGGCGTCCGTGCCCGCCAGCGTCAGCAGCACGCCCATCAGGACAATCGCGAGTGCGCCCGCCAGGGCGGCGAGGCTCATGAGGCGGTCCGGCCGCCCCGCCCGGGTGCGGGCCAGGTTGGCCAGCCCGGCGACGAGGCCGAGCAGCCCCGCGCTGAGGAACCAGACCCGGCCTTCCGTCGGCTCCGTGAAGGCGCGTGACGCCGCGGCCACGTGGGCAGCGCCCACCAGGAGCAGGGCCGCGGCGGCGAGTTGGTCGACCAGCTTCAGCATGGCGCGACGCTAGGCCTGCGCCCGCTTCCCCGCAACGGCTCAGCCGTCGATCAGCGCCCTGGCGCGAGCGAACACCGCCTCGAACATCTCAGGCGTCAGCCGGCCGGTGTTCGTGTTGAGCCGCGAGCAATGGTAGCTGTTCAGCACCGTGTAGGGACCCGCCTGGAACTCCGAGCCGTGCCCGGCGATCCCGGCGCTGGCCTTCAATCCCAGCGCTCGCAGCACGTTGCGCCGCGAGACGTCGCCGAGCGTCACGATGACCTTCAGTCGGGGCAGGGCGGCGATCCGCGCCTCCAGGAACGGCCGGCAGCTCGCCTCCTCGATCGTCTCGGGCTTGTTGCCTGGAGGAGCGCAGCGCACCGCATTGGTGATCATGCAGTCGACGAGCCGCAGGTCGTCCGCGCCGTCCGGATCGTAGCGGCCCTTGGCGAAGCCGAGCTTCAGCAGGGTCGCGTAGAGCAGGATACCGGCATGGTCGCCGGTGAACGGCCGGCCCGTCCGGTTGGCCCCCGTGCGCCCCGGGGCCAACCCTGCGATCAGCACCCGCGCGCCGTCGTCCCCGAACGAGGGGGCAGGGCCGTTGAACCAGTCCGGATGGGCTTCGGCGTTGGCCCGCCGGTACGCCACGAGCCTGGGGCAGATCGGGCAATCGCGCGGCGGCTCCGGGGCGACGACCGCGGTCGCGGCCTCAAGCCTCGGCATCTTCGTCCAGGGCGCGTTCCCGCTCGGCGGCCTTGGCCTCCTGCAGCAGCCGGGGCAGCCGCGAGGGCCGCCCGATGATGTCGGCGAGGTCCGCCAGGTCCACGAAGCTGTCCGCCTGCCGCCGCAGGTCGTCCGACGCCATCGGCGGCTGCGACTTCACGGTGGAGACCACCGTCACCCGCGCCCCCTTCCGCTGCACCGCCTCCACCAGCGCGCGGAAATCGCCGTCGCCGGAGAACAGCACCATGTGGTCGGCGCCGGCGGCCGCCATCTCCATCATGTCGACGGCGATCTCCACGTCCATGTCGCCGCGCCAGCGCTTGCGGCCCTCGCGGTCGGTGTATTCCCGCGCCGCCTTGGTCACGAGGCGGTACCCGTTGTAGTCCAGCCAATCCACGAGCGGCCGGATCGGCGAGTACTCCTCGTTCTCCACCAGCGCGGTGTAGTAGTAGGCGCGCACCAGCACGCCGCGCTTGCGGAATTCCTCCAGCAGCTTGCGGTAGTCGATGTCGAAGCCCAGGCCCTTGGCGGCCGAATAGAGGTTGGCCCCGTCGATGAAGAGCGCCAGCCGGTCCGTGGGGTAGAAGGTCATTCGCTCGAAGATCCTAGATGCCGGACTGGACGAGGCCGTCGTCGTGGCCCTCGGCTCCAACCTGGCCGGCGATTACGCCTCCTGCGAGGCGCTGCTGGAAGCGGCCCTGGCGCGGTTCCCCCAGGCGGGATTGGCGGTGGTGGCGCGGTCGTCCTGGTGGCGCTCGGCCGCCTGGCCCGATCCATCCGGGCCTGAGTATCGCAACGGAATCGCCCTTGTCGAGGCGAACGGCGACCCGCGCGAGGTGCTTTCCGCCCTCCTTGCGGTCGAAACGAGCTTCCACCGCACCCGTGAGGGCAAGAACGCCCCCCGCACCCTCGACCTCGACCTCATCGCCCACGGCCGCCACGTCCTCGACGAGCCCGGCCTCGTTGTCCCTCACCCCAGGGCCCACGACCGCCGCTTCGTCATGGGACCCCTGGCGGAGATCGCTCCCGACTGGGTGCATCCGGCCCTTGGCAGGACGGCGGGGGAGCTTGCGGCGGCGGCGAAGGTGGGAGCGGACGCGAGCCCCATTACGCCCCCCTCTCGTTCGTCATCCCCGGCCTTGTGCTAGGGACCCAGAAGCACCGATCGCGGCGAGGACTCCAACGTCGATGTCTCTGGGTGGCCGGGACAAGCCCGCCCATGACGATCTAGAGGGGGAGGGCGATGACCATCCTCGACATGCCCCTGTGGCTGCAGATGGCCCTCATGGCCGAGGGCCTGGTCGTGTTGTGGCTCACCTGGCGCTTCGGTTGGCGCGGCCTGCTGTGGGGGCTCCTCGGCGCCACCACCTTCTGGTTCGTGTTTGGCTTCGCGGCCTCGTTCCTCGTCGGGCGGCTGGAGGGCGGCAAGGCGCAGGAAGTCTCAGGCATCCTCTCGGGGGCGGTGATCGCCACCGTCCGCCTCGCGCCCATCGCCGCCCCCCTGGTCGCCCTGGGCGCCGCCGCCGGCCTGCTGCTGCGGCGGTTAAGCCCCCGAAAACCCAGACGGGGCTAGGTTTTGCGGCGTTGCACAATGGAGCCCGAGCCTCTATTTTCCCGGGTTCTCTCCCCGTTCCGAGGACTCCATGGCTCGCGTCACCGTCGAAGACTGCATCCAAAAGGTGCCCAACCGCTTCAACCTCGTGCTGCTGGCCGCGCACCGCGCCCGCGCCATCTCGGCCGGGTCGCAGCTCCTCGTCGACCGTGACAACGACAAGAACCCCGTCGTCTCCCTGCGCGAGATCGCCGAGGACGTCGTGGACGCCGAGGAGCTCCGCGAGAGCCTGATCGGCACCCTGCAGCGCGTCGACGAGCGTTCGGAAGCCGAGGAAGAGGCCGAGACCCTGGCCCTGCTGGCCGACCCGACGCACATGCAGATGAGCGAGCTCGAGCTCGTTCGCGCCCTGCAGAGCGACCGTGACGGCGGCCAGGAGGAGCGGTACTGACCCCGGAAGGGACAGACCCTCTCACCAAGGCGGCGGCCAGGCCTGCCGCCGCCGGCAAGAAGGCCGCGCCTGAAAAGGGTGCGGCCAAGCCTCCGAAGTTCCTCCGCCAGTTCGAGCTGATCGAGAAGGTCCGCTCCTACGACCCCACCGCCGACGAGGCGCTGCTCAACCGCGCCTATGTCTATGCCGTGCGCATGCACGGAGCCCAGAAGCGGGCCTCCGGCGACCCCTACTTCGCCCACCCCATCGAGGTGGCGGGCATCCTCACCGACTACCGGCTGGATACGGCGACCATCGTCACCGCCCTGCTGCACGACGTGATCGAGGACACCGCGGTCACCCGCCACGAGATCGACGAGCTGTTCGGCTCTGAGGTCGGCGAGCTGGTCGAGGGGGTCACCAAGCTCTCCAAGCTGGAGCTCTCAAGCGAGCACCTGCGCCAGGCCGAGAACCTGCGGAAGTTCATCCTCGCCATCAGCCGCGACGTCCGCGTGCTGCTGGTGAAGCTCGCCGACCGGCTGCACAACATGCGCACGCTGGGCTTCATCGAGAGCCCCGCCAAGCGCGAGCGCATCGCCCGCGAGACCCTCGACATCTACGCTCCGCTCGCCCGCTCCATCGGCATGCACCGCATGACCACGGAGCTGGAGGAGCTGGCCTTCGAGCACCTCAATCCGGTCGCCCGCGACGCCATCTACCGCCGGCTCGACAAGCTCCGCGCCGAGCAGGGCCCCGCCGTCAGCCACGTCTCCCAGGAGATCGCCAACCGGCTGGAGGCCGCCGGCGTCCCGGCCCGGGTCTTCGGGCGGGAGAAGCACCCCTATTCGATCTGGCGGAAGCTGCAGCGCAAGTCGATCGGCTTCTCGCAGCTCTCCGACATCTACGCTTTCAGGGTCATCGTCGACACCGAGGAGGACTGCTACCGGGCGCTCGGCGTCATCCACCGCGCCTGGCCCAGCGTGCCCGAGCGGTTCAAGGACTTCATCTCCACGCCCAAGCGCAACAACTACCGCTCGCTGCACACCACGGTCGTGGGCGCCAAGGGCATGCGCATCGAGATGCAGATACGCACCGAGGCCATGGACCGCGTCGCCGACGAAGGCGTCGCCGCCCACTGGCGTTACAAGGATCAGACCTACGGCTTCGACGCCGAGGCCCAGGCCGCCGCCGGCGGCCGCGACCCGCTGGTCAACTTGCGCCACCTCGTCCAGGTGCTGGAGCACGGCGGCGACGCCGAGGAGCTGGTCGAGCACGCCAAGCTCGAGATGTTCCTCGACCAGGTCTTCGTCTTCACGCCGAAGGGCCGGCTGGTCAGCCTTCCGCGCGGCGCCATGCCCCTCGACTTCGCCTACGCCGTCCACACCGACATCGGCGACACCACCATCGGCGTGAAGGTCAACGGCGAGCTGAAGCCCCTGCGCACGGTGCTGCAGAACGGCGACGTGGTGGAGGTCATCCGCGGCGGAAAGCCGGTGGTGCCGCCCGACTGGCGCAGTCTCACCGTCACCGGCCGCGCCCGTTCCGCCATCCGCCGCCACATCCGCCAGACGGAGAAGGAAGAGTTCACCCGTCTGGGCCGCGCGACCGTCGACCAGACCTTCGAGTCCGCCGGCAAGACCCGCAAGGAAGTCAGCCTGCGCCCCGCGCTCGACCGTTTCGCAGCGGCCAGCGAGGACGAGCTCTTCGAAGCCGTCGGCCGCGGCCGCGTCTCCCCGCCCCAGGTGCTGGAGGCCGTCTTCCCGGGCCTCAAGGCGGCCGAGCGCGAGGCGGCGTCCGCCCGCCGGCGCATCGAGGGCGGGAAGGGCGCCAAGCTCTACGTCCGCGGCAGCGGCCTGACGCCCGGGGTGACCATTCACTTCGGTGAGTGCTGCTCGCCGGTGCCGGGCGACCGCGTGGTGGGCATCCTGGAGGGCGACGGGCGCGGGCTCACTGTCCACACCATCGACTGCACCAAGCTCGAGGAGTTCGAGGAGCGCGAGGAGCTCTGGCGCGACCTGCAGTGGACGCCCGAGGCCGAGCGCAACTCCATCGCCCGCGCGCGCCTCACCGCCACCATCCGCAACGCGCCGGGCGTCCTCGGCCAGGCCTGCACCATCATCGGCGAGGCCGGCGGCAACATCGTCGGCCTGCGCATGCACCACCGCCAGTCCGACTTCTTCGACGTGGATTTCGACGTCGACGTGAACGACGCCCGCCACCTCACCCACATCGCCGCAGCGCTCCGGGCCAATCCCAGCGTCGAGACGGTCGACCGGGCAAAGGGGTGAGTGGTTTACACGCGTAACATTTTGCGCTTACGTTGAGGCTTCGCCGCTGCGAGGTCTGCATGAACCGCCGTCTGTTCCTGACCGCCTCGGCGGCTGCGCTTGCGTTCGCGCCCGCCGCCGGCGCTCAGAACCCTGC
Source organism: Phenylobacterium sp. (assembly GCF_036563285.1). Taxonomy (GTDB): domain Bacteria; phylum Pseudomonadota; class Alphaproteobacteria; order Caulobacterales; family Caulobacteraceae; genus Phenylobacterium. The sequence goes on along the minus strand of NZ_DATCMR010000003.1, from coordinate 25,281 downwards.
CGACCGCGATTGGCCAGCTCTGAAGCCCGACGCCTATGAGATCGCGACTCCGAAGGGTGTCCGCGAGGAGGCCTTCGTCACTCTGGGCGGCGTCGAGCAGTGGGTCAGTATCCGCGGCCGCGACAAGGCCAACCCGGTGCTCCTGCTGATCGGCTCCACCGGCGGCGGGCCAGGCGCCACCCACAGCCTCACCCAGCAGGTCCGGCTCCCTTGGGAGGAGCACTTCACCGTGGTGAGCTGGGACGTGCGCGGATCGGGGAAGAGCTACATCCGGGCCGGCAAAGAGAAGGCGCGCGACGGGCTCACGCTGGACCGCATCGTCGCCGACGGCCTGGAGCTGACCGACCATCTCCGCCGCCGGCTCGGCAAACGGCGGATCGCGCTGCTCGGGATCTTCTATGGCGCGACGATCGGCCAGAAGATGGCGCTGGCCCGTCCCGATGCCTATTCGGTGCTGGCCCTCGACGGCCCTGTCGCCAACAGCTCGCACGAGCGTGAGCAGTTCTATTACGACCGCCTCGTCGAGCTCGCCCGCGCCGCGGGAGACAACGCCGCGCTCGAGGACCTGAAGTTCTCCGGCCCCTTCGTCTGGGACGACGGCGTGGACCCGCAGAAGCGGGTGAAGCTCAGCGCCGTTTACCGGAAGTACCGCCCGCCAAACCCGCGCTTCAACGGCACGCCGCCGCATTGGACGCTGCTGGAAGCCTCGCGGAACCGCGAGGGCATGCTGCTCGGCGACGAGGTCCTGCTGCCCGAGTGGAAGGCCTACGACTTCGGGAAGCTCGGCTACCGCTACGGTGTCCCGATTGTCGTCGTCACTGGGGCTGACAACCTGTTCGCGCCCGCGCCCATGGCCCGCGCCTGGCTGGACAGGGTCCATGCGCCCAGCAAGGCCTTCCACGCCATTCCCGGCGGCGGCAACCACGCTCAGGAGACCCACCCGGAGGCCTACCTCGAGCTGCTGGTGAAGCACGTCCGCCCGCTGGCGGCCTCGCGCGAGCGCTAGCGGCCGTCCACCGAGTAGGCGATCAGCACGTTCAGCGGATTGCCGAACCCGCCGCTGGAGCCCGAGTAGCCCGAGAGCACGAACAGTCGCCCGCCGGCGAGGACCGGCCCCGTCGCATCCACCGAGCCGCCCGGCTGGTCCTTCACGCCCTGCACGGTGACGTACTTGCGGCCCGCCGTGTCATCCTCCCACAGCTTCTTGCCGGTGCGGCTGTCGTAGGCCCGCAGCCAGCCGTCGTGGGTGCCGGTGAACACCACACCTGGCATCGCGCTGGGCGGGGCGGCGTAGGCGTTGGAGCAGCGCGGCGCCTTGAAGCTGCAGGTGGGCGTCGGGGCGGGCGCGGACCACACGACCTTGCCGGTCGCCGGGTTGAGCGCATAGAGCCCCGGCTTGGGGTCCTTGCGCGCGCCGGCGTCCGAGTTGGCCGCGAACAGCAGCCGGCCGTCATAGGCCATGCCCCACTCGATCCCGCCGATCGCCGAGCCCGCGCCGACCTTGGTCTGCCAGACGAGCTTTCCGGTGGCGGCGTCCATCGCATAGACGATCCCCGACTTCTGTCCCGACAGCACGAGCGCCTTGCCGCCGGCCGTCACCGGGATGGGCGAAGCGCCGTAGTCGTAGTCCGGGCCGATGTCGCCCAGCGGGCAGTTGATTCCCCGCTGCGCGCCGCAGCCCACCAGGAAGTTGTCGTCCTCCGTCACCTGGTTGGCCCAGACGACGCGGCCGGTGCCCAGGTCCAGCGCCACCACGGCGTCGGACATGGACTCCTTCACCTCGGTGTAGCTGTCGCCGGTGGCGACGTAGACGTGCCGCCGCTTCGGATCGATGGCCGGCTGGGACCAGATCGCCGCCCCGGCGGGGCCGTACATCTGGGTGCCGGCCGCGTTCTTCCGGGTGGGCTTGGCGTCGGGCAGCAGCTTGCGCTTCCACCTGATCTTGCCGGTCTTCGCGTCGATGGCGATGACCGAGCCGGAGAAGGTGCAGCACTCGTAGGTCGCGACGCTGGTGATCGTCTCCTCGGCCGAGGAGGTCGGCACGTAGAGCACGCCCTCGTGCAGGGCCGGCGAGCCGGTCAGCCGCGAGCGCTCATGGGTCTCCACATTGGTCGTCCAGAGCCGCTTGCCGGTGTTGGCGTCAAGTGCGTGCACGTCGCTGTTGGAGTCGCCGACGAACACCACCCAGCGCCCGCCGACCTGCCCCAGGACGGGCGAGGTGCGGGAGGCCGAGCCCAGGTCCGCGCGCCAGTGCACGCAGCCGGTGTCCGCATCCAGCGAGAAGGCATGGCCGCCGTAGCTCGCCACGAACAGGTGCCGGCCGATCACCGTCGGTTGCCCGTACTTCCCGCCGCTGAGCGAGAACGACCACTTGGGCTTCAGCCGCGCCACGTTGGCGGCGGTCAGCCCGCCGGGGTTCGGCTGGTGACGGGTCGCCTGGGGGTCGCGTCCGAAGCCGTTCCAGTCCGACGCGGACGCCTGCACCGGCGGGTGCGCCTTGCAGATGGGGTCGCTCGGCTGCGCGCCCGGCTGCGGGCCGCGGGCCGCCTGGCCCGGCGGGCGGCCGGTCAGGTGGAAGGCCAGCGCATTGATCTCCTGCCGCGTCAGCCCCTGGGCCATCGGGGCCATGACCCCGCGGGTGAGGATCTGCACCATGGCGTCGGCTTCGCGCTGCCGCATCTCGGCGCGGCTGATGGCGCGGTCGATCGGCGGCTCGTGGCAGCCCTTGCAGCGCTGCTGGAAGATCGCCTCGGCGTTCACCTGCGCGAACGCCGGCTGCGCCAGCATCATCAGCCCGAAGGCCGCCAGAACCGAAAGGACCCGCAACGCTTCCCCCATCTTGTTTTGCGGTGAGCCTAACCCGACGGATTCCGGATTCGCATTTCAGCGCTGAATCTTCCGCTCTCCCCCGAACACGATTATCTCCACGCCATGAACACCGAAGACGTCCTCGACGAGTTCCGCGGCGCCGGCGCCCTGCGCGAAGGCCATTTCGTGCTGTCCAGCGGCCTGCACTCGGGCGTCTTCCTGCAGAAGAACCTGGTGTTCCAATACCCCGACCGCACCGAACGCCTCTGCAAGGCCCTGGCGGCCAAGATCCGCGCCCAGGTGGGTGACGTCGACGTCTGCGTCTCCCCGGCCGTGGGGGGCATCATCCCGGGCTACGAGACCGCCCGGCACCTCGGCGTGCCCTCGCTCTACGTCGAGCGCGAGGGCGGCGAGTTCAAGCTGCGGCGCGCGTTCCACATCCCGCAGGGCGCCCGCGTCGCCATGGTCGAGGACATCGTCACCACCGGGCTTTCCAGCCGCGAGTGCGTCGACGCCATCCGCAAGGCGGGCGGCGATGTCGTGGTCGCCGCCTGCATCGTCGACCGCTCGGGCGGCAGGGCCGACCCCGGCGCGCCGCTGGTCAGCCTCGCCCAGCTCGACGTGCCGGCCTACCCGGCCGACCAGCTCCCGCCCGAGCTCGCCGCCATCCCCATCGAGGACCCTGGCAGCCGGAGGCTCCACGCATGACCTCCCTCAGGCTGGGCGTGAACATCGACCATGTGGCGACCGTCCGGAACGCCCGCGGCGAGGGCTATCCCGATCCGGTCCGTGCCGCCGAGATGGCCCTGGCCGCCGGGGCCGACGGCATCACCGCCCACCTGCGCGAGGACCGCCGCCACATCTCCGACGGCGACATCGACCAGCTCGCGGTCATCTGCCGCCGCCGCGGCCGGCCGCTGAACTTCGAATGCGCCGTGACGCCGGAAATGGAGGCCATCGCGCTCGCGCACCGTCCCCACGCCGCTTGCCTCGTGCCGGAGCGCCGCGAGGAGCGCACCACCGAGGGCGGCCTCGACGTCGCCGGCGGCCACAACACCATCGCACCGGTCGTGCGCCGCCTCGCCGACGCCGGGATCCGTGTCTCCTGCTTCATCGACCCCGACCTGCGCCAGGTCGCCGCCTCCAGGGACGTCGGCGCCCAGGTGGTCGAGCTGCACACCGGCGCCTACTGCGAGGCCGTCCGCCACCGCTCGCCCCAGGCCGACGACCTGCTCGCCGCCCTCAAGGCCGCGGCGGCCGAGGCCCACCGCCTGGGCCTCGAGGTCCACGCCGGCCACGGCATCGACTACGAGACCGTGAAGCCCATCGCCGCCATCCCGGAGCTGATGGAGCTCAACATCGGCCACTTCCTGATCGGCGAGGCGATCTTCATCGGCCTCGGCCCCGCCATCCAGCGGATGCGCGCCCTGATGGACGAGGCCAGAGCGGTGCGCGCGGCGTGATCCTCGGCATAGGCTCCGACCTCTCCGACATCCGCCGCGTACAGGCGTCCCTCGACCGCTTCGGCGACCGGTTCACCAACCGCTGCTTCACCGACATCGAGCGCGCCCGCTCCGAGCGCAAGCCGGACCGCGCCTCGTCCTACGCCAAGCGCTTCGCCGCCAAGGAGGCCTGCGCCAAGGCGCTCGGCACCGGGATGAGGCGAGGGGTCTTCTGGCGCGATATGGGCGTGGTCAACATGCGCTCAGGCCAGCCCACCATGGCGCTGACCGGCGGCGCCGCGGCCCGCCTGGCGGAGATCACACCCCCGGGCCACACCGCGGTGATCCACCTCAGCCTCACCGACGACCACCCCTACGCCCAGGCCTTCGTGATCATCGAGGCTCTGCCCGCGTGAGCCGCGAGGCCTCGCGGCTGGAGATCGACGCGGAGCTCGTCCGCCGCCTCGTCGCCGACCAGTTCCCCCAGTGGGCGGACCTGCGGATCAGCGCGGTCGAGCACGGCGGCTGGGACAACCGCACCTTCCACCTGGGCCCCGACATGCTGGCCCGCCTGCCCAGCGCCGGCCGCTACGCCCAGCAGGCTGAGAAGGAGCGGACCTGGCTCCCGAGGCTTGGCCCCCACCTGCCGCTGCCCATCCCGGAGCCGCTGGCGATCGGCGAGCCCGGGCACGGCTATCCCTACCGCTGGTCGGTCTACCGCTGGCTGCCAGGCGACAACGCCAGGGTCGCCGCCATCCCGGACAGGACCGCGCTCGCCCGCGATCTCGCCGCCTTCCTGCGCGCCATGCACGCCATCGACCCCGCCGACGGCCCGCCGCCGGGCAAGCACAACTTCTTCCGCGGCGGCCCGCTGGAAACCTACGACGCCGAGACCCGCGACGCGCTCGCCGCCCTCGAGGGCCGCATCGACACCGCCGCCGCCCGCGCCGTCTGGCATGCGGCGCTCGCCGCCGACTGGCGGGGCGCGCCGGTCTGGGTGCACGGCGACATGGCTCCCGGCAACCTGCTGATCGGCGACGGCAGGCTCAGCGCCGTCATCGACTGGGGCATCTGCGGCGTCGGCGACCCGGCCTGCGACCTCGCCATCGCCTGGACCTTCTTCTCCGGCGAGAGCCGCGCCGCCTTCCGCGCCGGGCTTCCGCTCGATCCGGGCGCCTGGGCCCGCGCCCGCGGCTGGACGCTGTGGAAGGCGCTCATCCTGGCCGCCGGCTCCAGCGGCGACCATCCGGACGTCCCCGCCTCGTGGGGCGTGATCGAGGACGTCCTCGCCCACCCACTCTAAGGCCAAGCTCCGCCCAAAATCCGCCGTCTCCGGCCGGCAGAAGCCGACCATCGGGGGCGGGGAAACCTGCCAAAAATCAACGAGCTGAGCCGTAGCCTTCAGGTTGCGGCAGGGGGCGATCCATGGCGGGCACCTTCGCGGACTTCCTGACGGCGCTTGGGCAGAACGAGTCCGGCAACAACTACGGCTTCGTCTCCAGCGTCGGCTATCTCGGCCGCTACCAGTTCGGCGAGGAAGCCCTGGAGGCCGTCGGCTTCTACAAGGGCCACGACGGCACCGGCGCGATCGACTTCATCGGCGGCTGGACCGCCAAGGCCGCCAGCTATGGCGTCTTCGACAAGACCACCTTCCTGGCCTCGAAAGCCGCCCAGGACGCCGCTGCCGAGGCGTGGTTCGCCCGGGTCGACGCCGACCTGAAGATGCTCGACCTCTACCGCTTCGAGGGCCAGTGGATCGCGGGCGTGAAGGTCACCGCCTCGGGCCTGCTGGCCGGCGCGCACCTCTCCGGCGTCTGGGCCCTGAAGTCGTGGCTGGAGACCGGCGGGGCGAAGGAAGCCTGGGACCCCTACGGCACCACCATGTCCTCCTACGTGAGCAAGTTCGGCGGCTACGAGACCCCGTTCTTCGCCGGCAGCCATTCCGGCGCCGAGACCCTGGTGGGCGGCTCGGGGGCCGACATCTTCTCCGGCGGCGCCGGCGACGACCGCCTGATCGGCGGCGACGGGCTGAACGTCCTGCGCGGCGACGACGGGAACGATTACCTCCAGGGCGGCGCCCACTTCGACGACCTGCACGGCAACGCCGGCGACGACACTGTCTCCGGGGGCTGGGACGGCGACTGGGTCGTGGGCGGCAGGGACCAGGACCTTCTCTACGGAGAAGGCGGCGGCGACGTGGTGCTGGGCAACCTCGGCAACGACACCGCCGAGGGCGGCGACGGGGCCGACGTGGTCCGCGGCGGCCAGGGCGACGACATCGTCCGGGGCGGGGAGGGGGCAGACTGGCTCTCCGGCGACCGCGGCTCCGACACGCTCACCGGCGGCTCCGGCGCCGACGTCTTCCACACCTTCGCGGAGGCCGGGCTCGACCGCGTGCTGGACTTCCACGCCTGGGAAGGCGACCGGGTGAACGTGCTGCCCGGCACGGCCTGGAGCGTCGAGCAGGTGGGCGCCGATACGGTGGTCCACGCCGGACCCGGCGCGGACCTCGTGCTGGTTGGCGTGCAGGCCTCGTCGCTGCCGGAAGGCTGGATCTTCTAGTTCGGGCTGCGGCGGTCGATCTCGATCGAGACCAGCACGTCGCCGCCCTGCACGGGCCGTGCGTCGGCCGACCACAGGTTCATCCGCATGGAGCGGGCGAGCGCCAGCGCGGCCTCGTCGAACCCCAGCAGGTCCGGCCGGGCCATCATCACCTCGCAGCCGTCCAGCGCGCCGGCCTCGCGCACGTTGCAGCGGAGCACCGCGGCGCCAGCCTGCACCCCCTTGGCGGCGGCTTCGGCCGGGAACACCCTGGCGGCCGCCTCCGGATCGAAGGTGGCCAGCCACACCGGCGCGCGCACCGTCCGGTCGGGCCGTGAGCCCGGCGGCGCGAACCGCACCGGCACGTCCACCTCCACCGGGGCGCCGCGTGGCGCGCTCGCCATCGCTTCCGGCGCCACCCGGAACTGCGGCGTCAGCGCCACCGCCGCCTGGCCGAAGCCGCGACCCGCCGGCTCCTCGATCGCCGCCTTGCAGTGGCTGAGCACCCCCGTGGGCTGCACCCGGCAGTGGGCGACGGCGTAGCCCGGCGCCCCGCCGCCCTGCGCCGGATAGGCCGCGTCTAGCGCCTCGAAGCCCGGCGCGTGGCTCCAGGCCGGCCCGTTCAGCATGGTGATCCGCCGCGTCTTCACCGGATTCCCGCGGATCTGCAGGCCGCCGATGTTGACGTCGCGGTTCTGCTCCTGCGGCCGCCCGGTCGGGTCGGTGGCCACCGAGCCGGCGCTGTTCAGGATGTCGGCAAGGTTCGAGCTCGTGTTCGGCGGCTTGAACTCGATGGCGACGTTCATCTCCGACGGGATGGGCCCGTCCGGGCCCGCCTTGGGCGTGAGCGTCAGCGTCGGCCGCAGCGACAGGGCCGCCGCGCCGAACCCATGCCCCAGCGGCTGCTCGTAGGCCACCCGGCAGGTCTCGGCGAGCCCGTGGACGTTGACCTTGCAGGTCAGCACCACCTGTCCGCGCACGCGGGCCCGCAGCGCCGCGTCGGGCCAGATGCCGACCTTGTGCCCGCCCACCCTGTCCTCGTCGGCTCCGATCACCACGGTGGCGTCGGTGGGCGGCGGCGCCTTCGGCTGGGCGGTGACCACCAGGGGCGCCACTTCACCCGGAGCCTGGGCGGCCAGCAGCATCAGGAGGAGCGACGGCGCGAGCATCTCAGCGCTTGGGCGCCGGCGGCGCCACCGAGGCGCCGAACCCCAACCGCGCCAGCTGCGCCTTCGGAAGGTTCCAGTCCGGCGCCAGCTCCAGCGCCTTCTGGTAGTCCAGGTAGGCGGCGGCCGGGTCGTCCAGCCATTGGTAGGCGACGCCGCGGTTGTAGTAGGCCTTGTGCGGCTCGGGCACGCCGAGCTGCAGAGCGCTGTTGAAGTCCACCACGCTTTCCATGAACCGGCGGGCGCCGATGTAGGCGGCGCCGCGGTTCACATACCCTTCCGCCAGGTCGGCCTTCGTCTTGATGGCGTTGTCGAAGTCGGCGATCGCGGCCGCGTACTCCTTCCGTCGCAGCTTGATGATCCCGCGGTTCACATAGGTCCCGGCCCGGTCGCGGGCGGGCATCAGCTCGCCCTCCAGGGCCGCCGTGCAGGCCTGTTCGGCGGCCGGGTCAGTCACCCCGTCCCGGGCCGCGGCGGAGCAGGCCTGGGCCATGCCGCCGCCGAACACGGTCACCGCGGCCTGCGCGCCGCCGGCCGCGGCAAGGGCCAGCACGCAGGCGGCCGCCGGAGCATATCTGCGCATGACGTGTCCTCCCCAGGACCTTTTTTTGAGCGTCCCCTCGCGGCAGGATCAAGTCAACGGACGCAGCGCCTCACCCCTTCATCTGCGCAGGGTCGTAGAAGAAGGTCTCGGCGATGATCTCCTCGCCGGCCCAGGTCTGCCAGGCGACCTCTTCGAAGGACCGCGTCGAGCCGTCCTTCCCGGTGAAGGTGAACCGCCAGCGGATCGGCACCTGGTCACCGTCGATCACCGGCGGGGCGACGAGCTCGGTCTTCACGCCGGCGAACCGCGCGAGCGTCTTGCGCTCGCCCTCCATCAGCACCTCGCGGCCGACGCGCCGCTCGCCCTGGTTCTCCTGCATGTAGGCGTCCTGCGCGTACCAGCGCTCGATGGCGCCCACGTGGTCTTCGGAGAGCACGTCGGCGACGAAGGCCTCGACGATCCGTCGGTCGGGCATGGACGAGCCTCCTATTCGGCGAGCGCGGCGGCGCGCCGCCGCTCCAGCATGGGCCAAAGCGAGTTGATGGCCAGGCCGCTCAGCACCAGGACGGCGGCCGTGAGCTTCCACGAGGTCAGCGCCTCGCGCAGGAAGATCGCCGAGGCGCCCATGCCGAACACCGGCACCAGCAGCGACAGCGGGCTGATGGTCGCCGCCGGGTGCCGCGCCAGCAGCCACGCCCAGGCGGCATAGCCGAACAGGCTGTTGCCCACCGACTGCCAGAGCACCGCGGCCCAGGTCGCGGCGTCGGCCTGGCGAATCCCCGCTGTGATCGCCGCCGGCCCTTCCATGAAGAATGCCAGGGCGAACAGGGCCGGCGCCGCGAACAGGCTCGACCAGACCACGAACGCCACCATGTTCACCTGGCCCACCCGGCGCGAGACGATGTTGCCGCCCGCCCAGCCCAGCGCCGCCGTCAGCACCAGGATCAGCCCCAAGGGCGTCACCTCGCTGTTGGTGTGCAGCATGAGCCAGCCCAGGCCCGCCGCCGCCAGCGCCAGGGCGGCGATCTGGTAGCCGCGCACCCGCTCGCCGGTCAGCAGCATCGAAAGCCCGATGGTGAAGAAGGCCTGCACCTGCACCACCAGGGAGGCGAGCCCCGGCGAAATCCAGCCGTCCATGGCGATGTAGATGGTCCCGAACTGGCCCACCCCGATCAGCAGGCCGTAGGCGGCGAGCGCGCCCCACGCGGCCGGCCGCTTCAGGAAGAGCACCGCCGGCAGCAGCGCGAAGGTGAACCGCAGCGCCGCCAGGGTCAGCGGCGGCAGGTGGCCCAGCGCGAACTTCATGATCACGAAGTTCGTCCCCCACACCGCCACCACGCAGAGCGCCAGAGCGCGTGCAGGGGCGGCAGGGCAGGGCGTTGCATCGACGTCACATGGGCCCAGCTTGGCTGGTTGTCACCCGCCGCCGCCACATTCCCGCCCACGAGATGACCCCGAGTTCACGGGCGCGCGGGCCCAGGGTGCGCTATCTCAGGCCCCAGCCGACTCGGTCCGGCCGCACCGGACGACGACCAGGGACGATCTATGACTTCGACTGCCGAGGCCGCGCCGGCCACCCAAAGATCCGACGGCCAGGGCGGCTGGGAGACGGTGAAGACCGTAATCTATGCCTTGCTGATCGCCCTCGTCCTGCGGGTGCTGCTGTTCCAGCCCTTCACCATCCCGTCGGCCTCCATGGAGCCCAAGCTCTTCGAGGGCGACTACGTGGTGGTCACCAAGTTCAGCTACGGCTGGTCGCACCACTCCATCCCGTTCAGCCCGCAGGTCTTCGACGGCCGGCTGTTCGCCCAGGCCCCGCAACGGGGCGACATCGCGGTCTTCAAGACCCCGCTCGACAACCGCACCGACCTCATCAAGCGCATCGTCGGCCTGCCCGGCGACCGCATCCAGATGAAGCAGGGGGTGCTGCACATCAACGGCCGCGCAGCGCCGCAGACGTTCCTCGGAAACGCCACGGAGCATGACAGCGGTCGGCCCGTGGCCCGCTTCCGCGAGGCCCTGCCGGGGGGCCGCACCATCGTCATCAACGACTTCGGCCGCGGCGGCGAGCTCGACGACACGCCCGTCTACGTGGTGCCCGAGGGCCACTACTTCATGATGGGCGACAACCGCGACAATTCCGGCGACAGCCGCGTGCCCGTTGAGGCCGGGGGCGTCGGCTATGTCCCGGCGGAGAACCTGGTCGGCAAGGCCCAGGTCGTGCTGCTGGCCTGGAAGCCGGGGGCCTCGGTGTTCAAGCCGTGGACCTGGCTCAACCTCGACACCAGCCGCTTCCTGCGTCCCCTGAACTGAGCCCGCGACATCGGCCGCTGGGCCGGCGCAAGCCTTGCTCGCGCGTTATCGAGCGCGTAGCTACACGCCGTCCGGCCTGCCGGACCCACCGTCAGGGACAAGCATGAGCGAGAACGTGCAGGCCGCGCATACCCCCGAGAAGTCCGGCGCCGTCAACGAGATCGTCGAGATCGTCAAGACGGTGGTCTATGCGCTGCTGATCGCCCTGTTCCTGCGGGTGATCTTCTTCCAGCCCTTCACGATCCCCTCGGCTTCGATGGAGCCGAACCTCTACCAGGGCGACTACATCATCGTGTCGAAGTACACCTACGGGTACTCCCGCCACTCGATCCCGTTCAGCCCCCGGATCTTCCCGGGCCGCATCCTGGAGAACGTCCCGCAGCGCGGCGACATCGTCGTCTTCAAGCTGCCGAGCGACGGCCACACCGACTACGTCAAGCGCGTCATCGGCCTGCCGGGCGACCGTATCCAGATGAAGGACGGCCTGCTGTTCATCAACGGGCAGCAGGTGAAGCGCGACTCCCTGGGGACCAAGCGGGAGGAGAGCTCGTTCGGCGCCGCCCGTGACGTGACCGTCTATCGCGAGACCCTGCCGGGCGGGCGCACCTACGTCACCAACGACTACGGGACCGACGGCGACCTCGACAATACCGAGACCTTCGTAGTGCCCGAGAAGCACTACTTCATGATGGGCGACAACCGGGACAACTCCTCCGACAGCCGCGTCGCCCCGGAGATGCAGGGCGTGGGCTACGTCCCGGCCGAGAACCTGGTGGGCAAGGCCCAGATCATCCTGCTCTCCTGGTATCCCGGCGCCTCCATCTTCAAGCCCTGGACCTGGTTCTTGGACGCCCGGCCCAGCCGCTTCTTCCACGCCCTGAAATGAGCCCGCGCGAGGCCGCGGTCGCCGAGCTCGAGCGCCGCGTCGGCTACCGGTTCCAAAACCGCGAGCTCCTGGAGCGCGCGCTCACCCACTCCAGCGTGGGGCAGGGCGCCAAGAAGGTCCGCGACAACGAGCGGCTGGAGTTCCTGGGCGACCGGGTGCTCAACCTCATCGTCGCCGAGCGGCTGATGGAGGTCTCCCCGCACGCCACCGAGGGTGAGCTCTCCAAGCTGATGGGCCAGTTCGTGAACTACCACGCCTGCGCCGAGGTCTCCCGCGCGGTCGGCCTGCCCGAGGCCCTGCGCGTCGACGCCAGCGCCACCAAGATCGGCGCGCGCAAGAATGACCGGATCCTCGGCGACGCCTGCGAGGCGTTGATCGCGGCCATCTACCAGGACGGCGGCTTCGCGGCGGCCAAGGACTTTGTGCTCCGGGCCTGGGACGAGCGTTTCCAGCACGTCGACGAGCCGGTGAAGGACCCCAAGACCATGCTGCAGGAATGGGCGATGGCGAACGACAAGCCGCTGCCTGACTACGTCGTGGTCGAGCAGGAAGGCCCGGCGCATGCGCCGCGCTTCACCATCGAGGTGCGCGTCGAGGGCCTCGAGCCCGAGCGCGCCGAGGCCGGCTCCAAGCGCGACGCCGAGAAGCTCGCCGCCGACCGCATGCTGCGCCGCCAGACGGACGTGCCCCAATGACCGCGCGCGCAGGCTTCGTCGCCGTCATCGGCGCCCCCAACGCCGGCAAGTCCACGCTCACCAACCGCCTGGTGGGCGCGAAGGTCTCCATCGTCACCCAGAAGGTGCAGACCACCCGCTTCCCGGTGCGCGGCGTGGCCATGGCTGGCGAGGCCCAGATCGTGCTCGTCGACACGCCCGGCATCTTCCAGCCGCGCCGCCGGCTCGACCGGGCCATGGTCCGGGCGGCCTGGGGCGGGGCCGACGAGGCCGACGCCATCGTCCACCTGGTCGACGCCGCCGCCGAGCTCGGCGACAAGCCCGCCGACAAGAAGGCCCGCATCGACGTCGAGACCATCGTCGAGGGCCTGAAGGGCGCCGGCAAACAGGCCATCCTGGCGCTGAACAAGGTCGACGCCGTGAAACGCGAGGCCCTGCTCGACATCTCCAAGCGGCTGTTCGACACCGGCGTCTATTCCGAGGTCTTCATGATCTCCGCCGCCACGGGCTCCGGCGTCGAGGACCTCAAGAAACGCCTCGCCGAGCTGATGCCCGAGAACCCCTGGTTCTACCCCGAGGACCAGACCGCCGACCTCCCCGCGCGCCTGCTGGCCGCCGAGATCACGCGGGAGAAGGTCTACCTGCGTGTCCACGAGGAGCTGCCCTATTCCGCCGCCGTCGAGACCACCAAGTTCGAGGAGCGCCAGGACGGCAGCGTCCGCATCGAGCAGACCATCGTCGTCGAGCGCGACAGCCAGCGGCCCATCGTGCTCGGCAAGGGCGGCCAGACGCTGAAGTGGATCGGCCAGAAGTCCCGCGAGGAGCTCGAGGTCATCCTCGACCGCAAGGTCCACCTCTTCTTGCACGTCGCCGTCGACGAGAAGTGGGCCGACAAGAAGGAGTTCTACGGCTCGATCGGTCTGGAATACGATTCCTAGGTGGAATTCGAAGACGACGCCTTCGTGCTCTCCGCCCGCGCCCACGGCGAGACGGGCGCGATCGTCGAGCTGTTGACCGCCCATCACGGCAAGTACGCCGCCCACGTGGCCGGCGGCGCGTCACGCAAGATGAAGCCCTTCCTGCAGGCCGGCAGCCCCGTCACCGCCCGCTACCGCGCCCGCGTCTCCGACCAGCTGGGCTCCGCCACCCTCGAATCCGCAGGGGAAGGGCCCGCCGCCCTGTTCGACGACCCGCTGGCCCTGGCCGGCGTCGCCGCCGCGGCCGCCGTCGCCGCCGGGGCGCTTCCCGAGCGAGAGCCGCACCCCGGCGCCTACCTGGCCTTCCAGGCGCTCTGCCAGGCGCTCGCCCATCCGGAGATCTGGCCTGCGGTCTTTGTGCGCTTCGAGGCCGGCCTGCTGCAGGACCTCGGCTTCGCCCTCGACTTCTCCAAGTGCGCCGCCACGGGCACGACCGACGACCTGGTCTACGTCAGCCCTAGAACCGGCCGCGCCGTGAGCCGCGAAGCGGGCGAGCCCTACGCCGAGCGCCTCCTGGCCCTTCCGCCGTTCCTGCTCTCGTCCCAGTCGCGCCTGCAGCCCGGCGACGTGAGAGCCGGCCTCGACCTCACCGCCCACTTCCTCGAAGCCTTCATCTTCAACCCGCTGAACCGCCCCCTGCCGCCGGCGCGCCTGTGGCTCGTCGACCGGCTCAGCGAGGCGGGGCGGCTCTAGTCCAGGTCCACCGCGCTGCCGCGGCACCAGGGCGTCGAAGTGCTGCAGGGGCCGTAGGTCCCCACCGAGCCCGCGCCATGCGCCAGGATCTCCGCGCGCAGCTCGCGCCACTCGCCGGCCATCGCCGCCCAGGGCTCGGGCCGCCAGTCCACCGCAAGGCCAGCGGCCACGTCACGCCAGAACGCCCGCTCAGCCGGGTCGGCCCCCAGGTCGTAGGAGCCCGCGCCGGCCAGCCGCTCCTGGCATTCCCTGTGCCCGCCGCGCGCGCACAGCCGCAGCACCTTCGCCGCCAGCGGCAGGTTCGCCGGGTACTGGTGCACGTTCCCGGCGATGTAGACGCCGATCCGGTTGATGGCATGCCACTGGCCGCCCGCCGCGGCCGGGGCGGCATGGTCCAGCGCCCGGGCCCGGTACCGCTGGACGGCCGCCAGCGAGCCGTCGCCCTTCTGGTGCCACCACCAGCGCACCAGTTCGTCATGCGCGTCCGGATGCCCGCCCGCCGCCGCCCGCGTCACCAGTCGCTGCCAGCGGACGATGGCGCCCGGCGCTTCCTCGTCGCGGAGGTCCCAGGCCAGCCGGAACATCGCCTCGGCATTGCCGGCCCCCGCCAGCGGCTCCAGCACCTGCGCCCGCGCTGCCCTGTGCCGCTCGACCCGTCGCGCCAGCTCCGCCTCGTCGCCGGCGTCGGCCGCGGCCAGCACCGCCGCATGCTCCGGCGCGACTCGGGCGAGCACGGCCTCCACCGCCTGCCGCTGCGCCGTCAGGTCCGGCGCCGCCGGCCGCGTCGCGCAGGCCGCGAGCGCCGCCATCGCCAGGATCGCCACCCACTTCATGCCCGGACTTTCCGGTGGCCGCCGCTTTGACGCAACGGCCGCGTGCGACTACAAGCGCCGCCATGGCCGCTCACCGGACCCAGCAGCAGCAGACGCAACAACGCCGCCCGGCGGTGTCTGCGCGCGCCTGCTAGCCCGACCAAGCCCCAGCAGTCGACCCACGCAGACCCCGCCCCGGCGGGGTTTTTGCTGCGGCCTCGCACCGGGGCTCCAAGAGGAGCCACCATGTTCACCGAAGACGACATCGACCGCATTGGGCTGGGCGTCGAGACGCGCACCCTGCCCAAGCCGGAGTGGACGCACGCCGCCCACTTCGCCGCCGCCTTCTGGCTGATCACAGCCCCCGGCCGCGACGCCGCGCGCGAGATGCCCGGCCTGATCCGCGCCTACAACGCAGCCACCGGCGTCCCGAACACCGACACCGAGGGCTACCACGAGACCATCACCCAGGCGTCGCTGCGCGCCGCCGCCGCCTGGCTCGCCGGTCATCCCGGCCCCAGAGCCGACGCCCTGAACGGCCTCCTGCAAAGCCCCTACGGCCGCTCCGACTGGCTGCTGAAGTACTGGAGCCGCGAGCGCCTGTTCAGCGTCGAAGCCCGCCGCGCTTGGGTCGAGCCCGACCTCCAGCCCCTCCCGTTCTGAGGCGCGAAGCGCAACACAGACACGAAGACCACGAAGAGCACGAAGACCACCAAGGGTCGGCGCCGGCCTCTTCGTGCTCTTCGTGTCCTTCGTGCTCTTCGTGTTGAAAACGGCGCCTGCGGCGCGTCGCAGCGTCGCCGCATTGGCCGGCCCGCGCTAAGGATGGGGCCTAGATGCCCCGCGTGATTCCATGAACGACGTGACCACCGCCCCGCCGCCCGCCGGCCCGGACAACTCCGGCCGCATCATCGACGAGCCGCTCAGCGAGGCGCTCAGCCGCCGCTACCTCGCCTATGCGCTCAGCGTCATCACCGACCGCGCGCTCCCCGACGTGCGCGACGGCCTCAAGCCCGTGCAGCGCCGCGTGCTCTACGCCATGCGCGAGATGCGCCTGAACCCCGAGGCCGCCGCGCGCAAGTGCGCCAAGGTCGTCGGCGAGGTGATGGGCGGCTACCACCCGCACGGCGACCAGTCGATCTACGACACCCTCGTGCGCATGGCCCAGGAGTTCGCCCAGCGCTACCCGCTGGTCGACGGCCAGGGCAACTTCGGCAACATCGACGGCGATAACCCCGCCGCCATGCGCTACACCGAAGCCAAGCTCACCACGGCGGCCATGCTGCTGCTCGACGGCATCGACGAGGACGCCGTCGACTTCAAGCCCACCTACGACGGCGCCGACACCGAGCCCGTGGTCCTGCCCACCGGCTTCCCCAACCTGCTGGCCAACGGCACCACCGGCATCGCGGTCGGCATGGCCACCTCGATCCCGCCGCACAACGCCGGCGAGCTGATCGACGCTTGCCTCCTGCTGCTCGACAACCCGAACGCCTCGACCGCCGATCTGATGGCCCACGTGAAGGGCCCCGACTTCCCCACCGGCGGCGTGATCGTCGAGCCGGCCCACTCCCTGCTGGAGACCTACGAGACCGGCCGCGGCGGCGTGCGCCTGCGCGCCGCCTGGACGAAGGAGGACACCGGGCGCGGGACCTACCAGATCGTCGTCACCCAGGTCCCCTACCAGGTGAAGAAGGCCGACCTCGTCGAACAGCTCGCCGAGCTGATCGAGGCCAAGAAGGCCCCGCTGCTGGGCGACGTGCGCGACGAGTCCGCCGAGGACGTCCGCCTGGTCCTGGAGCCCAAGAGCCGCAACGTCGAGCCGGAGGTCCTCATGGAGAGCCTCTTCAAGCTCTCCGCGCTGGAGACCCGGTTCAGCGTCAACCTCAACGTCCTCGACGCCCGCGGCACCCCGGGCGTCATGTCCCTCAAGCAGGCCCTGCAGGCCTTCCTCGCCCACCGCCGCGACGTGCTGGTCCGCCGCGCCCGCCACCGGCTGGCCAAGATCGAGGCCCGCCTCCACATCCTCGACGGCCTCTTGATCGCCTACCTCAACCTCGACGAGGTGATCCGCATCGTCCGCTACGAGGACGAGCCCAAGGCCCGCCTGATCGAGGCCTTCGCGCTCACCGAGATCCAGGCCGAGGCCATCCTCAACACCCGCCTGCGCCAGCTCGCCCGCCTCGAGGAGATGGAGCTGCGCCGCGAGCACGCCGAGCTCGCCGACGAGCGCGACGGCATCCTCAAGATGCTCGACTCAGACCGCGCCCAGTGGAAACTCGTGGGCCAGGGCCTGAAGGACACCAAGGCCCAGCTCGGCGACCTCAACCGCCGCCGCTCGGTGTTCGCCGACGCCCCCCAGGTCGACGCCGAAGCCGCCATGGAGGCGATGATCGTGCGCGAGCCGATCACCGTCATCCTCTCCGAGCGCGGCTGGATCCGCGCCGCCCGCGGCCGCGTCGACGACCCCTCCGAGCTGAAGTTCAAGGAGGGCGACAAGCTGGCCTTCCTGGTGCCTGGCGAGACCACCGACAAGCTGCTGATCTTCGCCTCCGACGGCCGGTTCTTCACCCTGGGCTGCGACAAGCTCCCCGGCGCCCGCGGCCACGGCGAGCCCGTGCGCCTGATGATCGACCTCGACGACAAGGTCGGCATCGTCGACGTCTTCATGCACCGCCCGGGCGCCAAGCGCGTGATCGCGTCCAAGGAGGGCTACGGCTTCATCCTCCCCGTGGACGAGGCGCTCGCCAACCGCCGGGCCGGCAAGCAGGTGCTCAACGGCAAGGCGCTGGTCTGCGTCCCCTTGGGCGACGCCGACCACCTCGCCGTCATCGGCGACAACGGCAAGCTGCTGGTCTTCCCCACCGCCGAGCTCCCCGAGATGCCGCGCGGCAAGGGAGTCAAGCTGCAGTCCTACCGCGAAGGCGGCCTGCGCGACGCCGCCGCCTTCAAGGGCGACGACAACCTCACCACCGTCGACGCGTCGGGCCGCACCCGCGCCTGGCCCGAGTGGCGCGAATGGCTGGGCCGCCGGGCCGGCGCCGGCAAGCTGGCCCCCAAGGGCTTCCCCGCCAACAAGCGCTTCCGGCCGAAGTAGCTACCTCCCCCGTTCCACGGGGGAGGGGGACCGCCCGCCGAAGAGCGGGTGGTGGAGGGGGGCGAGGAGACGCACGTAGCAGGCGTCACCGTCGGAACATTCCGACCCCTGATCAGCTTCCTGCCCCACACGGGACAAGGAATTTCAAATGATCAGAACTGTGATGGCGCTCGCCGCCACCGCGGCGCTGCTCGCCGCCTGCGGCGACAGCTCCAAGAACGCCGAGGGCGGGGACAACACCAACGGACCGGCCGTCGCCGCCTCCGAGACCCCGCGCAACGAGGCCGTCGACACCACCCCCACCGCCGACGGCGCGGCCCAGACCCCAGGCGCCAACTCCTTCACCGAGGCCCAGGCCCGCAGCGCCATCGAAGGCGCAGGCTACGGCGAGGTCGGCGCGCTGACCCAGGACGCCTCCGGCATCTGGAAGGGCCAGGCTGTCAAGGACGGCAAGAAGGCCACCGTGTCTGTCGACTACAAGGGCGCCGTCACCGCCGGCTAGCCCGCCGGCCCCGCCCCATCACCCCTCCCACCCGCCTAACCTCCGAACGGAGATCCCCATGACCAGGACCATCACCCGGCTGTTCGACAGCCACACCGAAGCTCTCCGCGCCGTCGAGACGCTGGAGCATTCCGGCGTCGACAGCGACCGCATCAGCCTCGTCTCCAACAACGCCGACAACTGGCACGAAGGCCACAAGCATCCGGGCGGCGAGGCCACCGCCATGGGCGGCCGCGGCCCGCTCGGCGACGCCAATGGCGACGGCGAGAACGACGTGGCCGACGGCGCCGGCAAGGGCGCGACCACCGGCGGCCTGCTGGGCGCCGGCGCGGGCCTGCTGGCCGGCCTCGGCATGCTGGCCATCCCCGGCCTCGGCCCCGTGGTGGCGGCGGGCTGGCTCGCCTCCACGCTGACCGGCGCAGCGGTCGGCGCGGCCGCCGGCGGCGCCACGGGCGGCCTCCTGGGCGCGCTCAAGGAAGCCGGCCACACCGACGAGGAGGCCCACGTCTACTCCGAAGGCGTCCGCCGCGGCGGCACGCTCGTCAGCGTCAAGGCCGAGGACCACGAGGCCTCGCAGATCGAGCAGGTCCTGCACGGCCGCAACGGCATAGACGCGCAAGTCCGCGGCCAGGCCTACCGCGAGTCCGGCTGGAGCCAGTTCGACGCCAACGCCCAGCCCTACAGCACCGACGAGATCGCCCGCGAACGCCAGCTCTACGCCGAGGACCGCTCCTTCGCGGCCTCGGGCGGGAGCACGACGGGCGGGTTCGCGAGCGACGCCCCGTCGGACACCGAGCGCGGCACGAGCGCCGGCATCCCGGGGACCCCGGACGCCGACCCGATGCGCCGCATCTAGCGGCGGCGGCCTAGCGCTGAGACGACGAAGGCCCCGGCCGCAAGGCCGGGGCTTTTTCGTGTGGCGACATCATCCAGTGCGTACCGACACGCGGCACCTCGCCACATTGGAGCCGCGGGGGTTTCCAGTAGAACGCAGCTACGGGCGGGCTAGCACCGCCCAACAAGAAGCTGGAGGTCGGGGGTTCGAATCCCTCTCCGGACGCCACAACGCTTCGGCTCTGTGTCCGGGTAGCTCAGTGGATTAGAGCAACAGCCTGCTATGCACGGGAAGCCCGGTCCTTGTGGCCGGGCTTCTTCCGTTTTGGAGTATCGGACGGCTTGGGTGTCGCCCAGGGTGGCCCGAAAGACGGCCTCGAAGGTCTCGCTCGTGCGGTCGGCACCCGCCTCGCGGGCGGCGTCCTCGAAGTGCGCGCCTGATGCTCTTAGGCTTGCGTGTCATATGCCGCCACTCCAAGGCAGCTCTTGAGCCGCTGCAGTCGTGGGTATCGGGATTTCGGCCAAGCCGCGAACGCTCATCCCTAGCCGCAGCGCCAAGCTCCGCTGCCCGACATCGTCCGTATAGAAGGTGGTAGCCCCTTCGGTCGCGGCGATAGCTACGATCTGCCGGTCGTACTTCAGCTTAGCGTAGGTCCCGCCCGTCGCCGCCTTTGAGGTTTCTCCTTTAACCATATGGCCACCCATGATCGCCACTTCGATGGCAGACTTCGCGTCGAAGGGTACGACCTTGAAAGCCTTCGACTGGTTCATCATTGCCAGCCAGCTCTGGCCGGCCTGGACGCCGGAGCGCACCATGATTTCGCTCAGTGCTGGCGTGCCAACGATGATCGTGGAGCCCTGCTTCTCCAACTCGGCGATCAGGCCCTGCACTCGCTCCTTCGCCATCGATATGGGCTGGCCTGCGAAATCCAATGGGACGCCAACCCCCTCCGGCGGCGCGAAGAAGTAGAGGAGGAACGTGGCGTCAACGCCGACGATCAATGCGGCTCACCCTCCTCGTTCCGGTCGCGCATGATGTCCCCCCAAGGGTCGCGCAACTCGGCCAATCCAGACGGAACCGCACGCATCCGGTCGACCACCTGGGAAAGGGTCTGACTCTCCAATGGTTCGTGATTGTTTATTACGAACCTCTTCAACGACCACGCGCCGTTTTCGTCTCTCTGCCAGGTCGCAGAACCCTCGAAGCGGCGCTCGGCGCCGTCCAGAATGTAGGGGCCAAGGGTCTTGGCTATCGCTCTAGAGGCGACGCACTGGTGAACTGTTTCGCCCGTGTCGATGAAGACCGCCACGCGAGCATCATTGACGACCCTGCCACCAACGCCCTGCACAATGCCGATTAAAGCGCCCGGCTGCTCCACCGGCAGAATTTCAATTGGCTTGGGCGCGTGCACGCCGGGGAACTCTAGGAAAGTCGCCCCCGCCCCGATGTCCGCGTACGTCGCGAAGGTGTTGTCCAGCGCGAGCTTCTTGTTGAGAGCCCGGTAGGCGTTCATCGCCTCCGCTGCTGCTATCCCATCACGGATCGCAGCGAGCCGCTCTTGAATCTTCGGGAAGGCGGTGAAGCCAACATCGTGCATGATCTGAACGCAGCCATCTTCGAGGCTGACGAAATGCACGTCCGCCTTCTCTCCGAGCATGGCCGCGAGGTCTGCCATGTACTCGGCGAGCCGAGCCATGGGGATGGTCTCAGGTTGAAAGGCATCGATCTTGAAGCTTAGCCGGACGGCGTCATGTGCCATGGTCCGCCTCCCTGCTAGAGCGCCGCCCTGTACGAATCCCGGTACTTGAGTCGCTTATCAACAAACCCGAATAACGCCCTAGAGGTCCTTTCCAGGTCGTTCATGCCTAGGGCCGCGCGCCCGATGTAGCGAAAGGCCTAGGCGCGACAGCGGTGCAATGGGAACTCGCCCGGCTCGCGCCCTTTGAACGTCTCGTACACCTCAACAGCGCCGCTACCGACCTCGAACGGCGCAAGATCACCATCTCGCATCGCCTCCCACGTTCGATGTGCCATCAACCACGCCGTCTTCAGCGTGACCCTCTGGGTGCGGCGTAGCTGGTGGCCGCTGATGCATTCCTCTATAGAACATAGCGGGAACATATCCTGAAGCCAATCGTGCATCTTCACAAAGACGGCTCGCTTACCGGGCACCACGAGCTAATCCTGAAGCAGAGCGAACACGATAACCGCGACGATGAGGAGCCACACTAGACATCCCCAATTGAAAGACTGGCCATTCGTGCCAGGAGCGTATCCCGCCGAGCGTGGATCCTCGATTGACGCTCCCGAGGTGCCACGATCGACTAAAATTTCAAGTTCGTGCTTCCCAATCTTGATGACTTGCGCCATGCGGCCCGTCATCGAGCCCGATTCAGATCTCATGTGCGCCAACATGACCGGGGTCTGCGCGCGTATTCCTTCGGCCGCGAGTTCCACTTCTGCAGACGTTAAGTGATTGAGTAGTTGTTGCTTTACGGCGACGTCACCAGCAGACAGCCATCGAAACCTTGCTTCCAGCTGCCACGGAATCTCGAACGTCTTTACGACCGCCGAAACGTGTTCAAGGAAGGCGTTTGCGACCTCCTCTCCTGAAACATCCAGGCCAATGCGCAGCACCTTCTTCGATGATGGGCCGTGGTGTTTCCAAAGTGTCTCGGTGAGACGGTACTTGTCCGGGAGGGGCATCCGCGGTGGAAGAAGGTTGAATAGCCGCTCCGCGACCGTGCCACTCATTTTGGTATGACCTGATGCCCACTTGGGTATCGTGGCATCGGCGTACTCGCGTGCGGCTTTCCCGTACTGCCGCTCGTACTCGCGAAGGATGCTCTCCCTTTCAGCAGCCGGAAGCCGAAAGAAGTAGGCTTTCACGTCCTGGTCGGCACCCCCTAACTCAGCCGTAAGCCGCCTTGCGTCTTCAATGTGTTGCCGAGCTCGCTCATGGCCGTAGTCGGATCGCCCACGGGAGTACCTCTTATAGCGGTAGCGGCGGCGAGCCACGTTTCACCGGCTAAACAGGCGGCTAAGCAGTCCGCGCCGAGGCTTAGTATGGAAGCGAACTGACACTCTATATCCTCGCCCCTGGACCTCTCGAGTGACAGCCATTTGGCTGCCGACAGCGGTCAAACGCGCGCCCTGTTCTACTAGGGCACTCACAACCGTTCGGGTGCTATCGACGAGAGAGGCAGTTGAGGCGGGATCGAGACCGTCTGCGTGCGCGCGCCGCGTGAGATCGCGGATAACGCCGTCTACGTCCGTGGCCGGAGTGGCGTGGATGATGGCGCGAAGCACGACGACTAGTTTCCGGCGAGCGCGGACACCACGAGCACCAAGGCGATAAGGCCTGCCACGATATAGAGCCAGGTGAAATCGCGCTCTCCCGTCTGGCTCTTGGACAGCTTACCCCGCTGCGCTGTTTCCGTGTTTCCCATGATGATCTCAGTGCGCCCAATCGATGTCGTTTGGGTGTGAGTCACGGTGACCGAGGCACCGCTTGCCGCCACCTCTTTGGTCGTGTGGCTCAAGGTGCTCAGCGTGCTTTGGAGAGCCCCGATGTCTACGTGAAGGTCTTGAGCCTTCTTCGCAATGTCGAGTACTCCACGGGAGTAATCCAGCAATAGTGCACGCCGCTCATCTTCCGGAAGGAAGCTCAAATCAACTGATGCCGTCGGGCCTATCGCTACCTTGGTTGGCACACTCGAAACCGGTGCAGTCGGCTCGATGCCGGTGGTCTGCTTTGTCAATTGCCCCCTCCGCGACGCTCCGCTCGGTACTCGGCTGGCTGGACAAAACTACCTGCCCAAATGCCCCGTCCTGCTTGCTTAGCTTTACGCTCCGCGGCGAGATAGTCGAGTGAGTATTGAGTGTAAGCCAGCGCCCATCCAGCCGATACCAGTAGCTCGCCTAAGTCTCTGCCCGCCGACTGACACGTCGCCACGGTTCGTCCGTAACGGTCTATGTCGCGCTTCCTGCAATGCACGGTGCCGGTGCCGATCAGGTCACTGAGGTAGAGTGCTGCGTCTCGTCCGCAGCGATAGGAAGAGTCGCTCCGCTGGCAGGTTTGGCTCGCTTCCGGTGCATCAACACCATGAAGTCGGATCCTCTCACCTCGGATCTCCAGTGTGTCGCCGTCAATCACGGATGCTCGACCTATTATTTCATCGGGCCTGACACTGCGTTCCGCGCCTGCGATCAGCATCTGATCCGCTCGAACGGCGGGCTTCTCCAACCATCGCGCAGCGAAGAGCACGATCGCAGCAGCAACGGGCAATCCGATCGCGACAATTGCTTTGCGCTCCAAGTCGGCTCTGAACCGACGCCGAAACGGGCGCACTCTACGAATGCGGGCCCTCCCCATTACACCCCCTCCGTCGCCAGATTCCCCGCGATCCGTGAGTGCCACATCACCCGCGGCTCGCGCAGGTCCCACGCCATGGCCCGGTGGAGCAGGCAGCGGTTGTCCCAGACGACCACGTCGCCGGGGGTCCAGGCGTGGGTCCAGACGCGGGGCGGCTGGCAGGCGGCCTCGACCAGGCCCTCCAGGAACCGCTCGCTCTCTCCCTCAGCCATGCCTGTCACCCCGAACGCGTGCCGGCCGATGGCCAGGCTCTTGCGTCCCGTCTCCGGGTGGACCTTCACCAGCGGGCGCAGCGGCGCCTCGCCGTCGTGGAAGCCGTAGCCGGAATAGGCGCTCCCGCCTGAGTGCACGTGCCCGAGCTTGCCCTGGGTGTAGGCCAGGGAGTGGCGGGCGCTGAGGCCCTCCAGCCGCGCCTGCGTCGCGGCGTCGAGCGCGTCCCAGGCCGCGCGCATGTCGGCGAAGCCGGTCTCGCCGCCGGTGCGCGGCGCGACCTCGCAACTGAACACCGCCCCCTTGGCCTGCACGGGCATGTAGGTGGAGTCCTGGTGCCAGCCCATGTTGCCTTTCAGGATCTTCAGGACGTCGTCGTCGCCTTCCGGCGGCCGCACGCTGCCGTCGGCGCGCACGTTGGAGATGGCGGCGAGCTCGAACTCCGGCGGCCCGAACCGCCGCGCGAACGCCACCTGCTCGCTCTTGGTCAGGTGCTGTCCGGGCAGGATCAGCAGGGCGTAGTCGAGCCAGGCGGCGTAGAGCGCCTCGAACCCGGCCTCGTCCAGCTCGGCGACACGGGCCCCCGTCACCACCGCCCCGAAGGTCGCCGGCAGCGGCTCGATCTGGAAGGGCAGGGGAGAGGCCATTCCCCTAGCCTCGCCCCGCCGCGCCGAACCCGCAAGGCCACGCCCGCTCCCGCCCGGGGCCGTGGAGGCCTGCGACAATAAGGACTCACCGAATGTTTGCTGCCGGGCTGGACCTTGTGTTCTTGTTATGTTCATGTCCGAGTTCGGCCACATCTCCGAGACCCGCCAGGGCAAGAGCCTGGCGAAGCTCGCCGCCATCGGCGAGCGGCTGGCCGAGGTCATGGCCGAGCGGGCGGCGGAGGCCGAGACCTCGCAGGACGCCAAGATCTACGTCGACTGCTTCCACAAGCTCGCCCGCGGCGTGCGCATGACCTACGCGCTGGAGATGAAGCTGCAGCGCGACGAGCAGGCGTTCCTGCGCGAGTACGCTCCGCAGATGGACAAGCAGCGGAAGGAGGCGGTCGCCGCCCGCCGCAACCAGCTCTACGTGCGCCTGGAGCACGAGGTCTGGGACGAATTCCCCGACGACGAGACCTTCCACGAGTTCACGGGCGACATCCGCGAGCACCTCGAGGAGGAAGCCCGCCTCGACACCTTCCTGGACGAGACCCTCGAGCACCAGCTGGCGCGCCTGAAAACCAAGCTCGGCCTGGGCCAGGCCTGCGACGATGATGACGAGCCTACCTCCCCCGATGCGGCAGCATCGGCGGGAGGGGGACCGGTCGCCGAAGAGCGACCGGTGGAGGGGGCAGGCGACCACGCGGCGCTCGCCACCGCCGACGGCGCGACCGCTGCCGAACCCCCGGACAGCTCGTAGGC
>NZ_DATCMR010000010.1:0-223344 GCF_036563285.1 Phenylobacterium sp. | reverse complement strand
GACAACAAGCTGGCGTTCAACCCGGGTGCGGACTTCGACCACCTGGCGCTCGGCGTCAGCGAGACCGTCACCCTCACCTACACCATGCAGGACGAGCACGGCGCCCAGTCGAGCTCCACCGTGACCCTGACGGTCACCGGCGCCAACGACGGGCCCGTGGCCGTGGCCGACGCCTCTGCCGCGGTCGAGGACGGCTCCGCGGTCACCATCAACGTGCTCGCCAACGACACGGACGCGGACGCCGGCGACAGCAAGACCCTGGTCTCGGTCGACACCACGGGTGCGGTCGGCTCCGTCACCGCCAATCCGGACGGGACGGTTTCCTACAACCCGGGCGGCGCCTTCCAGAACCTGGCGCAGGGGCAGACCACCACGGACACCTTCACCTACACCATGCGCGACGCCGCCGGCGCCGTTAGCACGGCCACGGTGACCGTCACCATCATGGGGACCAACGATGCCCCCAAGGTGACAGGCGCCGTCACCGGCGCGGCCCTGGAAGGCGGGGCTAGCGTGACGCTCAACGCCATCGCCAACGCCTCGGACGTGGACACCGGCGCGGTCCTGGGCGTGGTCAACGTCCCCGCCGCCCTGCCGGCCGGCGTCACCTATGACGGCGCGACCAAGAGCTTCACCCTCAACCCGGCAAACTCCGCCTACGACAGCCTGGCGGTGGGCGAGACCCGCACCGTGACGGTCAGCTACGGTGTCACGGACGGCATCGCCACGACGCCGGCCTCGGTGTCCTGGACCGTCACCGGCGCCAACGACGCGCCGGTCGTGCAGCCCGCCCAGAGCGCGAACCTGCTCACCAACGGCGACTTCTCCGCCGGCGCGACCGGCTGGAGCAACGCGGGGTCTGGCGGCGCCATCGAAGTTCTCTCCGCAGGAACCTACGGCGTCACGGGCATGAGCGGCAACGTCCTCGAGCTCGACGCCAACACCGGCGGCGGCGCGGACGACGTCTCGCAGACCGTGGCCACCCAGCCTGGAACCGCTTACCTGCTGAGCTTCGACACGGCGGCCCGTTCCGGCGTACCCGCGTCGTCCAACAGCTTCCAGGTGCTGTTCAACGGCCAGGTGATCGCCACCTTGAGTCCTTCGTCCACCGCAGCCCAGCACTACAGCTTCGAGGTGGTCAGCAGCGGCTCGACCGGAAAGGTGGAATTCCGGGAGGTCGGCACGAACGACAGCCTCGGGGGCATCATCGACAATGTGTCGCTGCAGGCCACCGGCTTCTCCGAAGCCTCCGGCCAGACGGGCTCCTCGGCGGTCGACAGCTTCGCCCAGACCCTGGCGTTCACCGACGTCGACCTGTCCGACACCCACACGGTCACGGTGGGGGCGCCCAGCGTGACCTACTCGGCCGGTGCGGCTCCTGCCGGGCTTGCCGCGGCCCTGGCCACCGCCATGGCGGTGTCGCTGACCGAGTCGGCCGGCGCGGGCCGGGTGTCCGCTACCTTCGCAGCCACCGACAGCACCTTCGACTTCCTGGCGGCCGGCGAGAAGCTGACGGTGACCTACAACGTCACCGTCATCGACAACCACGGGGGGTCCTCGACCCAGCCCGTGACCGTCGTCGTCACCGGCACGAACGACAAGCCGATCGTCTCAGGCCCCGTCAGCGGCTCGGCCGCGGAGGGTGGCGCCGCTGTCACCCTCAACGCCTTGGCCAACGCCTCCGACGTCGACCATGCTGCGGTGCTGAGCGTGGTGAATGTCCCCGCCACCCTGCCGGCCGGCGTTACCTACGACGCAACCACCAAATCGTTCACGCTCAACCCCACAGATCCGGCCTACAACCAGCTGGCCGCCGGCGTCAGCCAGACCGTGTCGGTTACCTACGGTGTGAGCGACGGCACGGCCACGACGCCGGCGACGGCCACCTGGACCATCACCGGGACCAACGATGCTCCCGTGATCACCGGTCGTCTCATCGGCGACACCGTGGAAGGCGGGCCCAGCCTGGCGTTCAACGCGCTCTCCAACGCCAGCGATCCTGATGGCGACCCCCTGTCCGTGGTCGTGTTCTCCTCGCCGCTGCCCGCCGGGGTGTCTTACAATCCGGCGACGAACACCTTCTCGTTCGACCCGACCCACATCGCCTACAACAGCCTCTCGCAGAGCGAGGCCACTACGGTATCCGTCCAGTACGGCGTCTCCGACGGCGCCGCCGTGACCGGAGGCGCCGTCACCTGGACACTGCGGGGCACGAACGACAATCCGATCGCGCAGGCCGACAGCCGCTCCACCAGCGAAGACGCCAGCATCACGATCAATGTCCTCGCCAACGACAGCGACCCTGACAACCTGGACACCGTGACGCTCTCGAGCGTGCAGTCGACCAGCGCACGCGGCGCGGCAGTCACGATCGTCAACGGGCAGGTGGTCTACAACCCTACCGGCTCCGCACAGCTGCAGGCGCTCAACAACGGGCAGAGCGTCGTCGACACCTTCACCTACACGGTCACCGACAGCTACGGCGGGACCGCGACCCAGACGGTGAACGTCACGGTGAACGGCGTCACGGACTTCGGTGCGGCGAACGACACGGCGGCCACCGGGGAGGACAACCGGATCTACATCGACGTGCTCGGCAACGACACGGGCGCCGGCCTCACGGTCATCGGCCTGAACGGCGGCGGCACGACGGGCACCAGCGCCCAGGGGGCGGTCATCCAGGTCGCCAACAACCAGGTGTTCTACAACCCGCAGAACGCGGCGGCCCTGCAGGCGCTCAACGACGGCCAGTCCCTCACCGACACCTTCACCTACACGGTGCGGGACTCCTCAGGGAACACCAGCACGGCGACCGTCACGGTCACCGTCGCCGGGAACAGCGGCGGCATCGTCAACAGCGGCATCACCGCCACGATGGGCTTCAACAGCGCCGCCAACGGGTCTGCTCCCCTGTCCCACACCGAGGGGGGTATGACGGTGCAGTCGTTCTACGACCCCAGCGCGGGTCCGCACGTGCACTTCGGCAACTACGGCGGCGACGCGACCATGGACCTGATGAACCACAACGGCTGCTGCTCGACCCCCTACGAGTTCCGGTACTTCAACCCGGACAACGCCGACACGACGTTCTCGGTGAACGGGTTCCAGAACATCGTGGGCACGGGCACCTGGATTACCTCCAAGGGCTCCCTGGTCATCAGCCAGATCGGCTACGTGGACCTGAGCAACAACCCGATCTTCCAGGACATCGAGTGGCTGCGCTGGGACACGAGCTCCTCCCAGAACGCCATCGATAACTTCAGCTTCGATGCGTAACTGCGTACTTCGACCACAGTGACTTCAACTCAGCCCCGGCGCACAGCCGGGGCTGAACTTGTTTGGCGGCGGGACAGATGAATCCGACAGTGAATGGCGCCCAGGACTGCCGCGTCTGCGCCGCCATCCGGGCGTGCAGGGACGGAGTCATCGCCGTCGGACTGTTCAGCTTCTTCGAGAACCTGCTCCTGCTGGCAGCTCCACTGTACATGATGCAGGTCTACGACCGGGTGCTGGCGAGCCGCAGCGGGCCCACCCTGCTCTACCTGACGCTCATCACTGGCTTTGCGCTGGCGACCCTGGCCGTACTCGACTACGCCCGCACCCGCCTGCTGGCGCAGATGGGTGGCTGGATCGACCGGCGCCTGGCCCCCGGGCTCTTTGTCCGGGCCGTCCAGAGCCGCCTGCGCAACCGCAACTACGGCCCAGAGGCGCTGGGCGACCTGGCCGCCCTGAGGGGCTTCGTCACCGGACCGGGCATGGTCGCCCTCTTCGACCTGCCCTGGACGCTGATCTTCATCGTCGCCGCCTTCCTGCTGCACCCTCTGTTCGGCCTGCTCGCCATCCTCACCTCCGCCGTCCTGCTCGGCCTGGCGCTGGCGGGGGAGCTCCTCACCCGCGAGCCGGCGCTTCGGGCGGGTGAGGCGACGTTCATGGCCCGCCGTCAGCTGGACGCCACCATCCGCAATGGTGAGGTGATCGAGGGCATGGGCATGATCGAGGCGGTCGGCGCCCGCTGGGGGGCGGCGCAGGAGCGCGCCTCGTCGCTGCAGGACCAGACGCTCGAGCGGGCCAGCGGCGTGGCCGCGGCCACCAAGTTCGTGCGCCTTGCTGTGCAGACCCTGGTGCTGGCGCTGGGCGCCTACCTGGTCATGCAGCGCGAGACCAGCGGCGGGGCGATGATCGCAGCTTCCATCCTCCTCTCGCGGGCCTTCGGCCCGCTGGAGCAGGTTATCGGCGGGTGGCGCAACATCATCGGCGTCCGCTCGGCGGTCCTGCGCCTGAAGGCCTTCGCCCTGGAGCCGGAATACCGTCCTGACGCCATGACGCTGCCGCCGCCGGCCGGCGCCCTGGCCGCCGAGGGTCTGGTGTACCGCACGACCCTGGCCGCACCCCTGATCCTCAAGGGGCTCAGCTTTGGCCTGCCTGCAGGGGAGACGCTGGCGGTGGTCGGTCCCTCCGGCGCCGGCAAGTCCACCCTGGCCCGGCTCATGGTGGGAGCCATTCCGCCGACGGCGGGCCTCGTCCGTCTCGACGGCGCGGACGTCTTCGCCTTGCCGCGCGCTTACGTCTCCCGTCACGTGGGGTACCTTCCCCAGGACGTGGAGCTGTTCGGGGGCAGCGTGGCCGAGAATATCGCCCGCCTGGGCGAGATCGACGCCGAGGCGGTCGTGGAGGCCGCCCAGCTTGCCGGCGTCCACGAGCTGATCCTGCGCCTGCCGCGGGGCTACGAGACCGAGATCGGCGACGGCGGCCAGCACCTGTCGGGCGGGCAGCGGCAGCGCATCGCCCTGGCCCGCGCCGTCTACCGGCGTCCCAGGCTCGTCGTCCTGGATGAACCGAACTCCAACCTCGACGGAGACGGCGAGGCGGCCCTGGCGGACGCCGTCCAGCGCCTGAAGGCGGCCGGCAGCACGGTGGTCCTGATCACCCACCGGGCGGCCCTGCTGGAGCGCGCGGACCGCATCCTCATGCTCCGCGACGGCGAGATCGGCGCCTACGGTCCCCGTGACGAGGTGCTGCAGGCGCTGATGCCGCGTCCCCAGCCCCGCCCGCAAGTCGTCCGCGTGCAGCAGTAGTGACCATGTCCCAGCAGACCACCCACAGCCTCCCCGCCGCCGCCATCTGGGGCGAAGGCTCCGAGCGGCCGCCGCTGGGCCGGCCGCTCCTGATAGGACTGGCCGCCATCGCCGTCTTCTTCGGCCTGTTCGGCGGCTGGGCGGTGTTCGCCGAACTGTCCAGCGCGGCCGTCGCGCCCGGAGCGATACGCGCCGAGAGCCACCGCAAGACCGTGCAGCACCTGGAAGGCGGGATCATCAGGACGATCGCCGTGAAGGAAGGCCAGTGGGTCAAGGCCGGCCAGCCGCTCATCTACCTGGACGACACCCAGACCTCGGCCATGGCCGACCTGGTGGGCGACGGCTACGCGGCCCTGAGGGCGCAGGAAGCCCGCCTCGTCGCCGAGCGGGACGGCCTCGAACGTATCGCCTTCCCGCAGGAGCTTCTCGCCCGCAGCGGCGACCCGGACATAGCCAAGATCCTCAAGGGCCAGCAGATGCAGTTCCGGGCCCGGGGCGCGGACCTTGGCGGGCAGATGGCGGTGCTCGAGCAGAAGACGGCGCAGCTGAGGGCCCAGGTCTCCGCCTACGAGGCCCAGCTGCAGGCCTCGGACCGCCAGATGCGCCTGGTCGAAGAAGAGCTGGAAACCACCAAGGGCCTGCTGGAGAAGGGCCTCACCACCAAGCCCCGCTATCTGGCGCTGGAGCGCGCCCTTGCCCAGCTGCAGGGGCAGCGCGGAGACCAGGCGGCCCAGATCGCCCGCACCCGGGAAGCCATCGCCGAGGCGCAGCTCCAGCGCGCCAACCTCGGCCGCTCCGAAACCAAGGACGTCACCGCCGAGCTGCGCGACGTCCAGAACAGGCTCATGGAGATCGGCGACCGGGTCCGCTCGGCCAGCGACATCCAGCAGCGCACCGTCATCACCGCTCCGCAGACCGGCCGCGCCACCAACCTCAGGTTCGTCACGCCCGGCGGGGTGATCCGCCCCGGCGAGCCCGTCGTGGACATCGTCCCCACCGGCGAGGAACTGGTCATCGACGCCAAGGTCTCTCCCCTGGACATCGACAGCGTCCGGTCAGGGCTCAAGGCCGAGGTTCGCCTTCCCGCCCTCCACCAGCGCGGCCTGCCCATCCTCGAGGGCCAGGTCCAGTCGGTCTCCGCCGACGCGCTCACCGACCCGCGCACCGGCGAGACCTACTACGTCGCTCAGGTCTCCCTGCCCACGACCCAGTTGCCCAAGGCCACCCGCTCGAGCCTTCAGCCCGGGATGCCCGCCGAGGTCTTCATCGTCACCGGCAAACGACGCCCCATCAGCTACCTGACGGAGCCGTTCCGCGACAGCTTCGGGCGGGCCATGCGGGAGGACTAGCCGCAGGGCCCCTCACCCGTCGCCATGCGGAGGACCGCCATGTTCTTGGGGCGGTCCCGCCGGTCAGGTCCGCAGCTTGAGGTCGACATCGGAGGACCCGAGGTCGGCCGTCCCCCGACCTCGCCGATGCGGCCCTGCGGCGGTCGATCGCCAGAGGCTGACGTCGTCACCCTACCCTAGCGGCTTTCGCCGAGAGGCGCCGTCGCCAGGACGGAATTGCTGGGCATCATTCGGAAAAACCGGCTACGGATTAGCTGGCTCGATGCACGCTGGGGGGCGCGGCATGGTCGATTGTCCCGTTTGGCCGCAGATTTGCCAGGCGCCGTGCGGGGCGCCGCCGTCCGGGCGGGCGCGCTAGGCGATGGCTGGCGGCGCCGGTGAAGACGCGCTCGGACACGTCTCCCCTGGCTTTGAGCCGGTCGCAGAAGCCTTTGCCGCGCAGCTCTTGGCTCAAGGCGCCCTGGGCGCGGCCTGCACGATCTACTTGCGCGGGGAAAAGGTCGTCGACCTCTGGGGTGGCTGGAAGACGCGGGAACGGCGCGAACCCTGGACGGAAGACACCATGGTGCTCGGCTACTCCCTTACGAAGGGGGTAACGGGCCTCACCTGCGCCGTGGCCGCCTCGCAGGGGCTCTTCAGCTACGACGAACCGGTAATCGACATCTGGCCGGAGTTCGGGGCTCACGGGAAGCACACGGTCACTGTAGGCCAGCTGCTCTCCGAACAGGCCGGCGTGGCCGCCATCGACATCAGGCTGACGCCCGCGAACATGGGCCGCCAGGACCTGATGGCCAGCGCCATCGCGCGGCAGAGGCCCAACTGGCGGCCAGGGGAGTGGGCCGGGAACCACTCCTACACCCTTGGCTGGCTGGCGAGCGAACTCATCCGGCGGCGCGACCCTTCGAGACGCAGCCTGGGCGCGTTCTTCCGGGAGGAACTGGCGGCGCCGCTGGCCGCCGAATTCTACATAGGGCTGCCGCCCGAAATTCCCCGCGAACGGTTGGCGCGCGTGGACGGCTTCGGCCTCGCCGACCTGGTCACGCGGCACGCCAACATGCCGTGGCGGCTGGTGGTCGACCTCTATCTGCCTTGGAGCCTCAGCTTCCGCGCCCTCAACAACCCCTTGCTCTTGAAGGGGCCCGCCGAGCTCGACGCGGAGCGCTGGCGGGGCATGGAGCTTGGCGCGATCGGCGGCATCGGCACCGCGCGAGCCCTCGCCGCGCTGTACAACGCATTCGCCTGCCCAACTGACGCCCTTCCGCTCGATCCCGCGGTCCTCGCGCTGCTTGCGGAGGGCTTTGCGGCGCCGCGCTGCGGCCGCCTCGACCAGGTGATCAAGGATGAGCTCGTCTATTCCCTCTGTTTCGAGAAGCCCGGCGAGGGCTGGAGGTTCGGGACGCCGGCCGCCTACGGCAGCTTCGCCGTCGGCGGGTCCTTCGCCTTCGCCGACCCGGCCGACGGCGTCGCCTATGCGTGGATGACCAACAGCCTTGGCCTCTACAAGCGCGACGACCCCCGGGAGCTGGCGGTGCGTCGGGCCTTCTACCGCTGCATCAGGAGGACCTGATATGGGTGGGCTACGCTACGTGTGCGTCTCCGACCTCCACCTGGGTGCGGCTTACTCATTGCTGACCCACACCGACGAGGAGGGCCATCTGCGCCCCAAGCTGCCGGGCCGCACCCTCACGGCCCTGGCGCGCGGCCTCAGGAGCACCTTGCCCCGCCTCTCCGGGGAGACGCCCCCAACCCTGGTGCTGATGGGCGACGCCCTCGATCTGGGCCTCTCCAGCGGCCGGGAGGTGAGCTGGGCCTACCTGCGCTTCATCGACGAACTCTTCCCCCCCGGCGTTCCCGAACTGTTCGCGAAGCAGGTGATCTTCCTGCCGGGCAATCACGATCATCATCTCTGGCGGGTGGCCCAGGACGGGCTCTTCCTCGAGGAGATCGCAGCGCTGCCGGAGGCCGACTACCAGCGGGACACCATCAAGCGCACCCTGCTGCTCGAGCCGCCGCGACTGACCTGCGAGCTGCTCACCCGCCTTATGCGCACCCGACCGCACCTTGCCGAGGCCGAGGTCAAGATCGCCTATCCCAACTTGGGCCTGGTGGACCGCGAGGCCAGCCGCGCGGTGGTCCTCCACCACGGCCATTATATCGATGCCATGTACCGCGCCGTCTCGCGGCTTCGGACGTGGCTCACCGGCGGGACCGAGGGCCCGGTGTCGGTGGCGCAGATCGAGGCGGAAAACGGTCCGTGGGTGGACTTCCTCTGGTCGGACCTCGGCGGCGCGGGGGCGCTCGGCCACGCCGCGACGAGCCTCTACGAGACCATGCTGGACGCCGGCGCCGCGCACCGGTTCGCCGACCTCGTGGCGGGACGGATCCTGGCCGCGGGCCGGCCTTACGGCATAGCCTCGGATACCCCGCTCTGGCGGGGGGTCACGGCCGGCGGCCTGGCCAGCGGCCTGATCGAACTCACGCTGGGCCGCGCAGCCGAATCCCAGCGCAACGGCTTCGCGACCGTCATGAACGCCCAGGAGATCGCGGACCTGCGCTGGTACCTCGGGGGACCGGTGGTGAGGGAGTTCCAGGAATGCGCCATGGCGGAGCTCCCTGACGACCTGACCTTCGTCTTCGGACACACGCACAAGCCCTTCCAGGACCAGCTCCAGGTGGACGGATGGAAAAAGCCCGTGACCATCTTCAACACCGGCGGTTGGGTGATGGACCAGCCCACGCTCATGCCCCTGCAGGGCGGGGCCATCGTCCTTGTCGACGACGCGCTCAACGTCGCCTCCCTGCGGCTCTTCAACGACCCCCTCAATGGCGAGATGCCGCCCGTCCGGGCCGAGGGAGCGGGGGGCTTTCACGACCGGACGAACCCGCTGCTCGCCCAGCTCGAGGCCGCCCTCGCGCTCGACAAGGCGGACTGGGGGGCGTTCAGCGCTGAAGCCGAAGCGGCGATCATGAAGCGGTCCGGCATACGCCTCGACCGCGCACTGGACGCTCAGGCGGAGGCCAGGCCATGACCCTGACGCAGCGCATCTCTCGGGACATGACGGCGCTATCTCCGCGCTACGACGTCGTGGTGATCGGCTCCGGCTACGGCGGCGGCGTCGCAGCGTCGCGGCTCGCCAGGGCGGGGCGCAAGGTCTGCGTGCTGGAACGTGGCCGCGAGCTGCGGCCCGGCGAATACCCCAGCCGGCTCGGCAATGCGCAGGGCAGTTTCCAGGTGGACACCGCGAATGGGAAGCTTGGACCGGCCGATGGTCTCTTCCACCTCCACATGGGCGGAGACGTTTGGGCGCTCACGGGGTGCGGGCTGGGCGGCACGTCCCTGATCAATGCGAATGTCGCCCTGGAGATCGAGCCTCGTCTGTTCGAGCTCTCCCCGTGGCCGGCCGCATTCCGGTCCGACCCTGCATTGCTTGCGGAGGCCTACGACCGGGCGCGGCAGATGCTCGCCGCCGTCCCCTACCCGGACGACGCCCCGAGGCTGCCCAAGCTCGCCGCGCTGGAACGCAGCGCCAAGGCGATGGGGGCCAAGTTCTACCGGCCCCCGATCACGGTCAATTTCGAGGACCGGACGAACGCTTTCGGCGTTCCGCAGCCCGCCTGCAACGGATGTGGCGACTGCTGCAGCGGCTGCAACCTCGGCGCCAAGAACACCACCTTGATGAACTACCTCCCGGACGCCGCCAGCCACGGCGCCGAGATCTTCACGCGGACCCGGGTCGACTGGATCGAGCGCGACGGCCCGGAGTGGAAGGTCCACCTGTCGCCCAACGGGCCCAGCGCGCCGGGCGAGCCGACGACGATGGCCGCCGACGTGGTGGTGCTGGGAGCCGGCAGCTTGGGCTCCACGGAGATCCTGCTCTGCTCCCGGGCGCGGGGGCTGCCGCTTTCGGACCAGCTCGGACGGGGCTTCTCGGGGAACGGCGACGTCGTCGCCTTCGGCTATGACAGCTACGCCCTGAAGTCCGCGGAGGCCGGCGCGGACAGCCCTCCGGGCGTGCTCGGCGGGGTCGGCGTGGGGCCGGTGAAGATCGACGCCGGCGCCTACCCGGGTCCGTGCATCGCCGGGGTCATCGACATGCGAGACACCCCTGACGCCAGCCATGGGCTCGTGATCGAGGAAGGGGTGATCCCCGGCTCGCTCGCGCCTGCCCTGCCGCCGGCCTTCTTCTTCGCTGAAGCGCTGGCCGGCAATCCGTCCCAGTTCGGGCCCGCGCAGATGAAGTCGCGGCTGATGGACGCCAAGGCGATGGGCGAGGCGTTCCAGACCAGCCCCGGCAGCCTGGGCGATTGGGCCTACAAGGGGCCGGTCGCGCGCACACAGACATACCTGGTGATGAGCGTGGACGACGCCTCCGGCGTGCTCTCGCTGGCCGACGACCGGCTCCGGATCGAATGGCCGGACGGTGGACGCACCGGCGCCATCGCCCGTGACAACGACGTCCTGCGGCAGGCGGCCCGGGCGATCGAGGCACAGTTCTTCCCCAATCCCCTATGGACCGACCCACTCGGCAAGAGAGTGATCACGGTCCATCCCGTGGGAGGCTGCAGGATGGCCGACGACGCTGCGGATGGCGTGGTGGACGCGCAAGGCCGCGTGTTCTCGGTAACTGCGGGCCAAGACATCCATCCGGGACTCTACGTGATGGACGGCGCCGCCATGCCGGGCGCGGTGGGCGTGAACCCTCTCCTCACCATCACCGCCGTGGCCGAACGGGCCTGTGAACTGCTTGCCAGGGACCGGGGCTGGACCATCGACTACGAGATCGCCCCGACGAAGTCCTACCAGCCGCCGCCCGAGCCAGCCGCCGGCCGGGAGGAGGACCGCCACCGCAAGTCGCTGCTCGAGCGCATGGGCGAGCGCCTGGAAGGTGCGGCGGACGCCGTCGAACACAGGCTCGAGGCTGCGGCGAGGGCGCTCTTCCATGAGGCGACCACCCACCTCAAGGCCGGCGGCGTGGACGTGGCCAAGGCCGTCATCAAGCGGATCATCCACGAGCATCCGGACCTGCTGAGCCCCCAGTTCCAGTTCACCGAGACGATGCGGGGCTGGGTGAGCCTGCGGGACGTTCGGCGCGACACGCCTGCGGCCGCCCGGATCAACGACGACTTCGCCCTGGCGGCCGCCTGGGGAAAGGCCGAGGGCTCCAGCCTTTCGTTCGAGCTCACGGTCCATACCGACGACCTGAACCGCATGATCGCCGACCCGCTGCACTACGCACGTATCTCGGGCGTGGTCGCCTGCCCGGCGCTCTCGGCCAAGCCCATGCCGGTCCGCGAAGGCGCCTTCCACCTGCTG
Organism: Phenylobacterium sp.; assembly: GCF_036563285.1. GTDB lineage: Bacteria > Pseudomonadota > Alphaproteobacteria > Caulobacterales > Caulobacteraceae > Phenylobacterium. The sequence continues at coordinate 211,606 of NZ_DATCMR010000010.1, read as the reverse complement.
CCAGTTGTCGATGATCTCGTCGAGACCTGGCGGATGACCTACGACATGGTCCTCGAGGGCCCGTCAGGCCCCCTTCGCTTCCATGGGCGCAAGATCCTCAAGCAACGGCCGCAGTCAAATCCCTGGGCCGACGTCACCACGCTCTTCGTCACCCTGCATGCGGGAGAGCACGGCGACGGGCCCCTGGTCGCCCAGGGCATTCTCACCCTGGACTTGGACGACCTGGCGGCGCAGGCCGCCTCTATCCGGCTCGACGTCAAGCACGACTGGGCAGGCAAGGTCCTCGACGAAGTTCCCCAGGCGCGGTCCGCCATCGCCAACGTCTACCTGGCGAAACTCGCCGCCTTCTTCGGACTCACCCTCTTCCGGGCTTATGGCGGGATGCTCGCGGACCTCAGGAATTTCCCGGAGCAGGACGACGCCGTCATCGATGCCGCGGAGCTTGCCGGCGCACCGCTGCGCAGAGTCAGCCTGCCAGACCCGGAAGTCGCCTGGATCGACCACGCGGATGGATTCCGCAACCGCCTCACCCGCTATCGCGGCGGCCACAAGGGACCGGTCATCGTGGCCCCCGGCTTCTCCATCCGAGCCAGCAGCTACTGTATCGACACTGTGGAACAGAATTTCGCCGAAGCGCTGGTGGCCGCGGGCTACGACACCTGGCTGTTCGACTACAGGGCCAGTCCGGATTCAGGCAGCCCCGCCGATCCGCCGCAGCCGTTCACCGTGGACGATATCGCCCTCCTCGACTGGCCCGCGGCCGTGGCGAAGGTCCGCAGCCTCACCGGCGCCCGCGACGTGCAGGTCGTCAGCCACTGCGTCTCCTCGATGTCGCTGCTCATGGGGCTCTCGCACGGCGCGATCGAGGGGGTGCGGTCAGCGATCAGCTCTCAGCTCACGCTCCATCCGGTCACCGACTGGCTGAACTACGTCAAGGCCGACTTGAACACCGTCGGGCTGCTCGAGGGTGTCGGAGAGCTGGGTGGCGTCTTCGACTTCTCCTCGCGCGGCGGCGACGCCGACCACCTGATGGACGCGGTGGCATGGCAAATCCCGGTGCCGGAGGGCCAGGCCTGCAAGAGCCCGACCTGCCGCCGCATCTTCGCAGTGTATGGGCCGAGCTATGACCACGCGCAGCTGAACCACGGCACGCACATCAACCTGGCGGACCTTTTCGGTAGGGTGTCGATCCGGCCATTCTATCATCTGCAGGACATCGTGCGCCGCGGTCGCGCGGTGGACCACACCGGGGCCGACACCTACCTCACCGAGGCCGGCGCGCGCAGGATGGCCCTGCCGATCACCTTTCTCTCGGGAACCGCCAACAGGCTGTTCTACCCGCAGACGGCCCAGCGCACGCGGGCCTGGCTTTCACAGTACAACGACCCGGCTCTGTACAGGCAGCAACTGTTCCCCGGCTATGCGCACATGGACATGTTCATCGGCCGCAACGCCCACCGCGAGGTGTTCCCCTTCATCGTGAAGGAGCTGGACCGCTTCAACTGATCCGCCAGCGCCATCCTCCACGCCGCCCACACGTGCGGGTGCTGCCGCTTAGGGTCTGGACAACGTCAGGTGGCCTCCCGCATCGTGCGACGGGGGACGGCATCCGGCGGGCATGTGCTCTCCAGGCGTTGGGTGGCGCGGCCGGCATGGCCGCGTCGACTGAACAGGAGCGCCGGCCGGGGTGTCAGCATGTCGGACATCTTCCTGAGCTACGCCTCGAAGGACCGGGCGCGGGTGCGAACCCTCGTCGAGCGGCTCCTGGCCGAGGGATTCACCGTCTGGTGGGATCGCGAGATCGGCAGCGGCGCGGCCTGGGATTCGGCGATCGAACATGCGCTGGAGGCGGCCCGCTGCGTCCTGGTCGTGTGGACCGAGGCCTCCATCTCCTCCGACTGGGTGCGGACGGAAGCAAACGAGGCGCGCGAGCGGGGCGTCCTCATCCCCGTGCTTCTCGACGACGTGCGCATGCCCCTCGCGTTCCGCCGGGGACAGGCGCGCAATCTTGTGGGCTGGCCGTCGGACCACGACCGCGCGGAGCTCGAGCAGCTGATCGCGGACATGCGACAGATCCTGCGCGCACCCAAGGCTGCCCAGAGGCTCGCGCGGGAAGAGCGCACCGAGCGCCGTCCCCTCACCGTGCTGCGGATGCGGTTCGCATCGGCGGCCGAAGCGGCTGCGGACCCGGAGGCGCTGGACGACTGGTCGAGCGCCCTGGAGGCGAGCCTGCGAGGCGAGGCGCACAGGTGGGGCGGCGCCGTGGTCCACTTCGAGGCGCAGGGATGCTGCGTCGCCTTCGGGCTCGGCGCCGTATCCGAAGACGGCGAATTGCGCGCCGCCGAAGCGGCCTTCGCCCTCGCCGCCTGCGCCAGGGCCCGCGGTGTGGACCCGTCCATGGGCCTCTCCACAGGGCTGGCCGTCGTCACGCTTTCCCCGGACCCCGAGCAGAGCCGGTTCACCGGTCCGCAAGCCGACGCGGCCGGAGCGCTCGCCCAGCAGGCGGAGCCGGGGCAACTGCTGGTCCCGCCGGCGGTGCAACGGCGTCTCTCACCCTATTTCCTGAGCCGCCCCGCGACCGACGGCGCGTTCGCGCTGCTCGAACGATCCGGAGTCCCCGACCGCTTGGCGGCGGAGGCCCTGCGGGGCCTGTCCCCCCTCCTCGGCCGCCGGAAGGAGCTCGCCGCGCTGGAAGCCGCGCTCGCCGAGACCCTGCAGGGGCAGGGCCACGCGGTGAGGCTCAACGGGGACGCGGGCATCGGCAAGAGCCGGCTGGCCCACGAGCTCAGAATCCTGGCGGAGGACACCGGCTGCCTCTTCCTGCAGACGCGCTGCCGGGCGCATGAGCAGGCGAGGACGCACGGCCCTTTGAGCGACATGCTCCGCGAGGTGCTGCGACTGCATGATGTTCCGCCTGCGGACGTGGAGTCGGAAGCGCTCAGCCGGTTGCGGGCCATCGACCCAGGGCTCGAGCCTTACCTTCCGCACCTGCTCCACCTGCTCTCCATCGCCAGCGACCAGCACAGGCTGCCGGCCTCCCTTGAGGGGATCGGCCTCAGGAGGGCCTTGCGCGACGCGCTCGTGGCCGTCGCCACCCTCGCGTCCCGCACGACGCCGCTCGTGCTCGTCTTCGATGACTGGCAATGGGCGGACGAGGCTTCGCGCGAGGCGCTCGTGCAGCTTGCGGAAAGCTGCGCGGTGCATCCGCTGATGTTGCTGGTTTGCGCCCGCCCGGAAGCTGGTGCGGACTGGCCGGCCCTTCCCCATTGCCTCCAGATCATGCCCAGGCCCCTCACTGTGGCGGAGGCCTCCGAGCTCTTGCGGGGCCTCAGCGGCGCGGCCGAGATCGACGAGGGGCTCCCTGCACGGATCCACACCCAGACCGACGGCGTCCCGCTGTTCGTCGAGGAGCTTGCGCGCGCCTTGCTGGACGAAGGACGGCTGTCCGTAGTGGGGGGCCGCCTGGTCGCCGGGGGCGGCCAGGAGGGCGCGGACCTTCCCGCCAGCGTGGAGGCGGTTATCCGCTCGAGGCTGGACCGGCTCGATGAATCCGTCTTCGAGATCCTCCGGACCGCCTCCGTGATCGGCCGCCAGTTCCTGAAACGCGACCTTGTGAAGCTCCATGGCCACGAGGAGACGGTGACCGTGGCTCTGACGTCCGCGGTGGCCCAGGGGCTGATACAGCAGACCCGCGTCGTACCCGAGCCGGAGTACCGCTTCCGCCACCACCTGACGCAGCTGGTCGCCTACGAGAGCCTGCTCCTGAAGCGACGCCGCGAGCTGCACCGTAATCTGGCCAAACACCTCGAACAGCATCATGCGCAGGACCTCGCGCCGATGGCGGAGGTGCTTGCGCACCACTTCCGCCAGGCCGGGCTGGGCGCCGAGGCGGCGCCCTATCTCCTGCAGGCAGGCAGTCGCGCCGCGCGCAACGCCGCGATGGGCGCCGCGAGGCTGTTGTTCGCGGAAGCCGTGGACCTGATCGCCGCCCTTCCGCCCAGCCCCGAGCGCGACACCCGCCTGATGCAGGCTTACGTGGCGCTGGGAAACGCCTCCGTCCTTGTGCTCGGGTACGCCCACCCCGAGGTCCAGAGGATCTACGACGAAGCCCGGCGGCTCGGCCGACATGGCAGCGGCGAAAGCCAGATGGCGAACCTCTGGATGCTGTGGCGCTACTACTACAACCGGGCGCTCAGCAACGAGGCGGGCGAGTTCGCCGGCATGATGATGTCGCTGGCTGCGGAGTCGCCGGACCCGGGACTTGGCCTCACCGCCCACGCGGCGCAGGGGGTGATCGAATATCTCTCCGGGCAGCCCGACCGCGCCCTCGTCACGCTGGAGGCCGGTCTGGCCCTGTCGCGACCTGAGACTGAGCGCGAGCTCGCCCTGCAGCTCGGCACCTCCCCGACCGTGCAGGCCTGGATCTTCCGCGCCCTCTCCCTGGTGGCGGTGGGCCGCACCCGGGAGGGAATGCAGGCGTTCGACACCGCAGCCGACCTGGGGCGGAGCCTCGAACACCCGGTCTCGGAGTTGCTGGCCCTGGGATATCTCCACGGCACGCTCCTGAAGCTGGAAGAGCGGGGGCGGGCGGCCGACGTCACCGCCACCATGATGACCATCGCCAGCCGCCACGAGCTGCCGCACTGGCAGGCCCACGCCCTGATGAACCAGGGGGAGGACCTGATCGAGGCCGGAGACCTGACTCGCGGTCTGCCGCTCTTCCGCCGCACCACCGAAGGCGTGAACGCCATGGGGGTCGCCCTGGTGATGTTCGAGCCGTTGATGCGCTTCGCCAGGCTGGCGCATGCCGCGGGCCGAACGGACGAGGGGCTGGCGATCCTCGCCCAGGCCGACGAGCTGATCCAGCGCGGAGACACCCGTTACCTGGAGGTCGACCTGATCGCCCTTAGGTTCGAGATGCTCTGGTCACGCGACCGCAACGCGGCGCTCGCGGAAGCCGCCCGGGGCTTCGCCCTCGCGGACCGCGCCCGGTCGCGCTTCCATGGGCTGCGGCTCGCTGCGGAAGTCGCCTCACGGCTCGCCGAAGCCGGCCGGCCGGACGAGGCGCTGGCCCTGCTGACGCCCCGGTGGAACACCATCGCGCCGGAGGATCGCGGCCCGGCGATCTATGGTCGGATGGGGGTGTTGATCGACCACCTCCGGAGCCGTGTCGCGGAGCGCAGTCGGACATGAGCCGCGCGAGCTCCTGGCCCCCTACCCTCTCCACCTGAAGCGGGGCCCCGTACCTTGGCGAAGGGTGGAAGGCTGCAGTTGACCTCCCGCGGATAGTTGAACACCGTTCTCCAGGCAGCTGGTGAGCTGCGCGGCAGCCCGCCGGCGCCGCGGACGCACCGCATTCGCTAAGATCGAAAAAGGGGGAGGTCGTGACCACAGAACTGCAGATGCTGACCTGGTCCGTTGTCCTGACACTCATTCAGGTGGTGGTAACCGTATTGCTGGCGACCCGGCAGGTCGGGCTTCCGGCATTGGCGGGTAACCGGGAGGGGATGGCAGAGCTCAGCGGAATGGCTGGGCGCTCGGCCCGAGCCCACCGCAACATGCTCGAGAATCTCGTGTTGTTTGCAGCCTTGGCCCTGACGGTCGTGGTGACCGATCGCTCCAACACCCTGAGCGCGGCCGGCGCTCAACTCTTCTTCTGGGGCCGGGTCGCCTACTTTCTTGTGTACACGGCCGGACTTCCTTGGATCCGCACCGCCACCTGGGGCGTATCCGTCGCAGGGCTGGTGGTCATGCTCCTGCAGCTGATCCCGTGATCGCCTGCCCGCCAGGATCAGCCACGATGCAGTGAACTGCCCGACGCCTCCGCGCCCTGCTGGAGCGACTTGTGGCGGGCCCGCCGGGATCGACCTGGCCGCGCGAGGGGCTGCGGCGGGTCGCAACCGGACCTCGGCGACGTCACGAACGGTCGGAGTCCGCTCGTAGGCCGTCAAAGTAAGGAGACACGCTTCTCGGGGGTTTGCTCTTTCGGTCGCGCGGCCACTAAACGGCGGGGCCGGGGAGCGCCGGCAGCGGCGCGTCGATCCAGCAGGACAGGCCTTCCGGCTCAAAATCCAGTCGCACTGTGCCGTTCAGCTCGTTAGCCAGCCCGCGCTCGATCATGCGCGTGCCGAAGCCGCGCGATTTCGGCGGGTCCACGCGCGGGCCGCCGCGTTCGCTCCAGCTCATCTGAAGGCGAGGCTCACCTTTGGGATCCGTCGCCGTCCAGCGCACTTCCACACGCCCCGCCTGGGCGGAGAGCGCGCCATATTTTAGCGCGTTCGTGCAGAGCTCGTGGACGGCCAGCGCCACGGAGACAGCAGTCTGAGGCGGGAGCAGAAGCTCCGGACCGGAGGTGTGCACCCGCGCAGCCGCCGGCCCCAACGCTGCGTCGGTCGCTGAGGTGACCACCTGGCTTATCTCCGCCGACTCCCAGCTTCTACGGGTGAGCAGGTCGTGCGCCGCGGATAGGGACTGAATGCGCGCCTCGAACACTTCACGAGCTGCCCCGGCATCCTCGCCGCGGCGGTAGGAGGTGCGAGCGAGGCCTTGCACGATGGCGAGCGTGTTCTTCACCCGATGGTTCAGTTCATTGATCAACAGCCGTTGCTGTTGCTCCCAGCGCTTCCGCTCGGTGACGTCCAGCACCACGCCGCGAGAGCGCAGAACCCTTCCCTCCTGGTCGCGTACGTATTCGCCAAGCCCTTCCACCCACCTCACGGTACCGTCCGGGAGCAGGAGTCTCAGCTCCCAGCGGAAGTTCTGTTTTTGCAGGTCGGCAAGGTCGCTCACGGCCTGCGCCACAATCTCCGCCGCGTCGTCCGGGTGATAGCGCGAGCGGATGTCCGCAAGGGTGAGGGTATGACCCGGCGGGAAGCCATACAGCTCCGCCAGGCGGGGGGACGGCCGCATGCGGCCGGCCAGGTGGTCGAAGTCGAATATAGCCAAGGCGCCGGCGTCGAGCGCCGCCTTAAGGTCGGCCTCGCGCTCACGGAGCGACTCCTCGGCGGTCTTGCGGTCGGTGATGTCCAGCAACACACCGACGGTGCGGATGGGGTTCCTGGCCTCGTCGAGTACGATCTCTGCGCGGATGAGGAACCAGCGCAAATCACCGTCCGGGCGGTAAAAGCGGTACTCCGCGTCGATGAAACGCTCGCCGTTCTGCAGCGCCCGAGCGCCGATGGCGGCAAGTCGCTCCTGCTCCCCGGGATAGTATCGGGACCGCAGGTCTGCCAAGTCGAGCTCAGCGTCTTCGGGATAGCCAAGGATGCGATTGAGCTCGGGTGAGCTGGTGATCGTGCCGGCGACCGGATCGTGCTCCCAGACCGCCATCCGCCCCGCCTCGACGGCGAGGCGCAAGCGCGCCTCGCTCTCCGCCCTTGCGAGCTCTGCGCCGCGACGTTCGGTGACATCCATCGAGATCCCGACCACGCGCAACGGCTGCCCCGCGTCGTCTCTCTCGGTCACACGACCAAAAGCTTCCAGCCAGCGAAGCTCTCCGCCCCGAAGCATGCGCACCAGCACGTGGCCCTCGCCCGCGGGGAGGCTCGCATTCCACTGCTGGAAGTAGGCCGCTCGGTCCTCCGGATGGATGTGCCTTATCCACTCGTTCGTAGAGGCCGGCGACTGTAGCTCGACTCCGACAAGGTCGCGGGTCGCCTTCGGATCGCTCCAGTAAGTGAGGCCGGCGCGGAGGTCGTGCTCCCAGGTCACCGCGCTCGCCACCCGCTGGGCCAGGCGCAGCCGCTCCGTCAGCTCACGAGAGTCGCGTTCGGCGCGGCGACGCTCGACGGCGGTGCGGGTGCGCTCGGCCACCTCGCGAATGAGGGCAAGCTCATCGTCCGTCCATTGCCGCGCGCGCTCGTGGTTCAGGTAAAGCAGAGCCACGAACCCGCCCTGCTCCGTCACAGGCATGTTCACGACTGCCTGAGCGCTGATCGCCTTCAAGGCTGCGGCCGTTGCGGCCGTGCGCGGGTCCTCCTCGGCGTCGGCGAAAACCACCGTCTCCCCGCGCTTCAGGTCCTCGATGTAGGATCCGTAGTCGCGGAAGTGCAGGGTGCCGGCCAGGCTCTGGATCCCGGGCGCATTCCAGTCCCGGTCGATGGTTATAGTCTCGTCGGCGACGTTGATGGTCCCGTAGCCCGCGCGGCTGACGTTAAGCGCCCGCCCCAGGAGCTCCGCCGCGGCGTAGGAGATCTCCGCCGGCTCCTCCAGGTCACGGATGCGGTCGCTAAGCTCGATAAGCAGCGCTTGGCGTCGCTGGGTCGCCTCCAGCGCTCGGTGGCTGGAGTAGGCGTGGGTGACGTCGTGCCCTTCCACGAAGATGCCCATGGTGAGGCCGTCTTCGTCCCTGATGGGCGCATAGATGAAATCGACGAATCTCTGCTCGGGCGGGGCTCCAGCCGCGCGGGCAAGCAGCACCGGGACGTGGCTGGCGGTGTAGCGCTCGCCCGTCCTGTAGACCTGGTCCAGAAGCTCGAAATAGCCCTGGCCCTCGATCTCCGGCAACACGGCCCTTACCGGACGACCGACGTAGTCGCGTTCACCCGCAAGGGTCACGTAGGCGCGGTTCACGAAGGCGAAGACGTGCTCCGGCCCCTGCAGCACGGCGATGAAGCCCGGCGCCTGGTCGAAGATGCTGTGCTGTAGCATCGGCAACAGGTCCGGGGCCGCAGGCGCTGCCTCGGGGCGGCCCGCCACGCACACGTCGAGGCACTTTGAATCCATCTCGCCCCCGCTCGAACGAAGCTTAACTGTTGGTGGCGCGAATTGGTTCCCGTCCAGCGCAATACCCCTCTGGCAGGAGCGGGAAGGCGGAGCGCGCGTACTCGATCACCGTCCATGGGCGACGGACCTGATCGTAATCATCGCTGTTGGCTAGTGCTTGAGAGGCATGTCCGGCACGTCCTGGTTTTCACGATGTCCCACGCGCTCGAACTCAGGCCTGGAAAACCTCCGTGCTCACGGCGGATGGGCATGCCGCCGAAACGTCCAGTCTCACTGTGTCACACTCGCCCTGGCCTTTCGCCAGGGCCTTCCTTTTTGATGGGGGCGGGAACAGCCGATTGTAGCGCCTCGTTGACGCGCGTCAGACCTGGCTGGACGCGACAATGACCCAACTACCGCTAGCACGTTCGATAACGACCTGGCTGTCGTTGGCCGTTCTCGGCGCGTCGGCCTACCTCCTGTGGAGCTGGCACCAGGGCGAGTGGGTGCGGGACGCCGCGGGCGACCTCATCCGGGCGCGGGATGACTGGCGGCTCTGGCTTGGCGGCGCGGGTCTGCTTTGGTCGCTGCTCGGCCGCAGCCTGCTCCTCCCAATCCTTACCCGGAAGGACGAGGTTCCCACCCGCGCCGAGCGCGGCGATGGCGAGATGATCGCAAGCCCGACGGGTTCAAGGCTGTACGTAGAGCAGCACGGTTCGCAGCACGCGCCCCCCATCATCTTCACCCACGGCTGGGGGATGGACAGCACCTTCTGGCGCTACGCCAGACAGAATCTTTCCGGGCGTTTCCGGCTGATCCTCTGGGACCTTCCTGGCCTGGGCAAATCCAGGGCGGGCCACGGCGGCGTTTCCCTCGAGGCGTTCGCAACCGACCTGGCGGCTTTGATCGAACTGGCCGGACCCAAGCGCCCCGTGCTTGTCGGGCACAGCATCGGCGGCATGACGATCCAGACCCTGCTGCGGGACCGGCCGGAGCTCGAAAGCCGGATCGCCGGCGTGGTGCTGCTGAACACCACCTACACCAACCCACTGCGCACCATCGTACTGAGCCGGTTCCTCCGCGCAATCCAGCGTCCACTGCTAGAACCGGGGGCGCGGCTCACCGTCCTGCTTCATCCGCTGATATGGCTCATGCAGTGGCAGAGCTACCTCAGCGGCTCGGCGCATCTGGCCCATCGGCTGGGGTTCGGGCGCTACGTCACCCGCTCCCAGCTCGAGCACACGACGCTGCTGTCGGTGCGCAACCCGCCGGCCGTGCAGGCCAAAGGCACGCTGGCCATGTTCCGTTGGGACGCCACTGGCGCCGTCGGCCGCTCGAGCCTGCCGATCCTGGTGATCGGCGGCGACAGGGATATCGTCACCAAGCTCGAAGCCAACCGGAGCATCGCCACCGCCGCCGCTGCGGGCGACCTGCGGGTTGTGGAAGGCGTCAACCACATGGGGCCGATGGAGCGGGCCGACCTGTACAACCAGCTTATCGGCGAATTCACGCTGACAGTGCAGCCGGCTGCGGGCGGGGACGTCCGCACGGCACCCACGGGGCTGACGTCCATTCATCGCGAGCCGGTGGAGCAGCTCCAGCGGCCGTCGTCGGGCGCCCTTCGGCCTTGAACGCAGCGGCGACGCAGACGCGCGTGAAGACGGCCGTCGCGGCGGGGCGCCGCGATCAAGCATCGGGCGGGCGCCGAGGCTGAGCCTGCTCCTGACAGGCGTGACCGGCAGCCTCCTGGCGGGCGCCGCCACCGGGCTTGGCGCCTTGCCCCTCCTCCTCGTGCGAAGGATCTCCGCCCCCCTCCAGAACGCCTTCCTGGCCTTCGCGGCCGGCGTGATGCTCGCCGCGGCCTTCTTCTCCCTCCTGCTGCCGGGCCTGAAGGCCGCCGCCGACCTGGGGTTGGTCCAGGTTCCCGCCGCCGCCCTCGTGGGCGCCGCCGTGCTGCTGGGAGCGGCGACGCTGCACCTGCTCAACGCCGTCGCGCCGCACGAGCATTTCGTCGCCGGCCGGCACGGCGCACAGGCTCCCGCCGTCTCGCGGATATGGCTGTTCGTGATCGCCATCACCCTGCACAACGTGCCGGAGGGTCTCGCCGTCGGCGTCAGCTACAGCGCCTCCCTGGAGAACGGCGCCTCCATGGCGCTCGGCATCGGGCTGCAGAACGTGCCGGAAGGCCTGGCGGTCGCCGCCGCGCTGGCGGCCTTCTACCCGCGCGGGACCTCAATCCTGGTGGCGCTGCTCACCGGCCTCGTCGAACCGGTGGCGGCGGCGGCCGGCCTCACGGCGGTGTCCGCAGCGGCCCCCCTCCTCCCCTGGGGACTGGGGTTCGCGGCAGGCGCCATGATCTGGGTCGTCAGCTCGGAGATCATTCCAGAGACCCATGGTGATGAGCGCAGCGGGCTGAGCACCGCAGCCCTGATGCTGGGCTTCGTGGCCATGATGTTCCTGGACGTCACGCTTGGATGAAGCGTGTGAGGTTCAACGGCCTTGCTCCGGCCCGCCGGAGCCCAGACGCCCGAGACCGCCGGAACAAGCTTTGCTGTGGCCCTGCGCGGCGACTCAGAAGCCACTGGCCCACTGGAGGCGCCACCTCCCCAGGGAACACACCTGCCGACCGGGTGTTTTGCAGGGCCTCACGCAAGTCGGGATCGATGCAAATGCCGTCCACCGCCGCCGCCCGGATAAAGCCGCCCTCGATGTTCCTGGCCCTGGCCGAGATGCAGCGCGCGGCGTTCGAATACGCCACCCTGCCGCTGGCCGCCCCGCTCCTGAGCTTCGCGCCGCGCGGCGACGGCCACCCGGTGCTCGTGCTGCCCGGCTTCATCACCGACGACCTCTGGACCGCGCCTCTGCGCCGCTACCTGGAGAGCCTCGGCTACGACACCCATGCGTGGGAGCTGGGGCGCAACCTCGGGCCCCGCTCCATCGGCGCCAACGGCGAGAAGCTTGCGGAGCGCCTGCGCACCATCCACGAGGCCACCGGCCAGAAGGTGAGCCTTGTGGGGTGGAGCCTCGGCGGCGTCATGGCCCGAGAGCTCGCCAGCCACTTCCCCGAACAGGTTCGCCAGGTGATCACCCTGGGTTCGCCCTTCACCGGCGACCCGCGCGCCACCACCGTGGCTCCGGTGTACGAGCGGGTGACCGGCGAAAAGCTCTCCGGCCCGGCCATGGAGCAGCGCCTGCGCGAAGCCTCAGCGCCGCTCGCCGTGCCGGCCACCTCGATCTACAGCAAGAGCGACGGGATCGTGGCCTGGCGCAACTGCATCGACGCCGGCGAGGAGCGGTCGGAGAACATTGAGGTCTACGGCAGCCATTGCGGCCTGGGCGCCAACCCGGCCGCCCTCTTCGCCGTCGCCGATCGCCTGGCCCAGCCGGACGGCGAGTGGACGCCCTTCGACCGATCCGGCTGCCGCGCCGCCTTCTACCCGGCGCCGCCCTCGGCGCACTGACCTCAGGCGCCGCCAGCCCCGCCTGGCTGGCTGCCAGGCCCTGAGGCCGCGGCCTCGCTGCCGGAAGAGCCCTGCCCCTCAGGCTGGCCCGCCACCGGCGCGACCGCCTCGCGGCCAAAGCGGGCGATCAGCTCGCCGATCTCGCGCATCTGGTCCATGCCCCGCTTGCCCTGCTCCTGCAGGTAGCGGTTCTGGATCTCGGTGACATCGGCGATGGACCTGGCCTGGGCGGCCTCCCGCAAGGCGTTGAACGCCTCCCGGGCGTTCTGCTCCGCCTGTTCGATGAGGCGCAGGTTTATCTGGCGGTTGTTCTCCGCCAGCTGCGCGCCCGCGCTGCGCATCCGCTCGCCCGCGTTCTTCATGCCCTCGGTCCAGCGTTCGCCGCCACCCTTGCCGTCTTCCGACATCGTCCGTCCTCCGTTGAAGTTCAGAAAGCCTCGTCGAGGCCGTAGGCCGCGTGCCGCGCGTTCACCCGCGCCACGTCGTGGCTGAGCACCACCAGGTCATAGCTCCGGCCGCTGCGGTCGCGGACGTGGTCCCGAAGCATGGCCTCGGGCGAGAACCCGAGGCCCTCGAAGATGGCGATGGCGCCCTTCTGGTCCACTGTCATCTGGGCGAAGATCTTCTCGCTGCCGGCCGCAAGCGCGAGGGCGAAGGCCTCCTGGGTGAGCAGGGCGCCCAGGCCGCGGCCCCGCATCTCCTCCCCGAGCACGATGCGCAGCTCCGCCACGTGAGGCGACCAGGACAGCGGGTCGCGCACGACGGTGGCGCAGCCCACCACCCTGTCGCCGGCCACCGCCAGGATGCTGGTGAGCGATCCGCCCTCCAGCTCCCGGGCCCACGCCTCCACCACCTTCGGATGGGTGATGTCGCGGCGCAGGAAAAGGAGGTCGTGCTCCGGCAGCGCGCGGGCGAAGCCCAGCACCGCATCGACGTCGGCAGCCTGCATGAGCCGGAAGGCGAGTCGCTCTCCGCCGCATTCCACGTCACGGGGCAGCACGTGAGCAGGACCGAGGTCGTTCATGCGGACCTCGGCGCCAGCCAGGCGTCCAGCCTGGGCCACAGGCGACGCACGGCGTTGGGACCGGCGATGAGGCTCACGTGCCCTCCCTTCAGGACCAGCTGTTCCTTGTCCGTCGAGCCGACCCGTTCGATCAGCTCGCGGGTCGCCTCGAACGGGGCGATGTGGTCGTGCTCGGCGATCGCATGTAGGAACGGGACCTTGATCGCGCCCACGTCCACCCGCCGGCCGCCGATCTCGAGCTCTCCGGTGTAGAGCTTGTTCGCGAAGAACAGCTCCTTGACGATCTGCCGGAAGTATTCCCCGGCCAGCGGCAGGGTCTCCGCGCCCCACCGGTCGAAGGCCCGGTAGGACTTCACGAACTCGTCGTTCCACATGTTGTCCCACACCTGCACCTGCCCCACCGCCTTGCTCACCGGGCGCAGCATCTCGAACGAGGTGGAGATCAGGTCCGCCGGGAGGTTCCCGAAGGTGTCGACGATTGTGTCCACGTCGAAGTGGCGCGGATCGGCCCAGCGATTGAAGAGCCCGTACTTGCTCCAGTCGAAGGGAGTGGTGAAGCAGGCCAGGTTGCGGACCGGACCATCGGCGTGCAGGGCGGCATGGATCAGGGCGAGCACGCCCCCCATGCAGTAGCCCACCAGGCTCACCTCGCGCTCCCCTGAGCGCTCCTGCACCTCCGCCACGCAGCTGGGGATGAAGTCCAGGACATAGTCCTCGAACCGCAGCCGACACTCGTCGTCCCGCGGCGGGTTCCAGTCGATGACGTAGACGTCGTAGCCGCGCTTCAGCAGGAACTCGACGAAGCTTTGGCCCGGCGCGAGGTCGAAGATGTAGCCGCGGTTGGTGGTGGCCATCACGAACAGGATCGGCGTGCGGTACACCTCAGAAACCTGCGGCCGATAATGGTAGAGGCTGAGCGTCCCGCGGTTCAGCACCACATCCTTCGGCGTCACCCCACGGGGAGGTCCGGAGGAGACAAGGTAGTTCCAGCCCTTGATATTGCGCTCGCGGGCGCGCTCCACCTCAACCTGCAGCCGCTCGAGGAGATCGGGGGCGCCGCTCACGACGCGGCGTCCTGCGGCGGCTTGCGGGTCCGCGCCGGCCGCGGGACCGGCGGTGCGGCCGGCGGCGCCGCGCCCCGCGCCACGGACACGATTTCCCCGAAGAGGCGATTCAGCTCCGACAGCTGGGCCTCGATGGAATCGAGCCGCGACCCCAGCTCCCGAAAGTCCGCCCGGCTGGGAAGGTTGTGACGGGTCAGCGCACGTTCGATCGCCTCGCCCTGCAGGGCCTGCAGCCGGGCCATGGCGGCCATGGACTGGTTCATGGCGCGGCTGAACGCCTCGTCGCCGGAAGCCGCGTTCAGGGCCTCGTTGGTCTGCCGCTCCCACTTCTGAAGCGCCTCGCGCCAGAGCTGCATGAAATCGGCGGTCCCCGCCATCCGACGCGCCTCCCAAGGCCGGCGTCTCGGTGGGCCGGCTCCTGAAGGACCAACGCTCCGCCCCAGCCGAAGTTCAGCGGCAACCGCCCGGCCGACGCCGCGAGCCGGACTGAAGATCAGGACGCGAGGGGGGTCAGACCTGTCCCCCCTCAACCAGAAGCGCGTCTAGCCCCGCTGTGACAGACGCAATGGGACCACGGGTCCGCGCGAGCTTCCCAGTGCTCCGCCACGCCCCTCCACCCGGCAGCGGGCCTTTCGAACCTCGGCGCCGGGCGGGAAGCCGTCTTTGCCCCTGGCGCGCCCGGGTCTAGTCTCGGGCGGAAGCGAGTGGATGGAAGCTATGAGCGACGCTGTCGGGCCCGGCGATCTGGTTCTGTGCGTGAACGCGGCGCCGAACCACGCCACAGGAAGGCCGGCCCCCCTTCAGGCCGGAGAGACCTACCGGGTCATCGGGGTCATGGAATTTGCCTGCCCGTGCGGCCGCTCGGACGCCTTGCTCGACATCGGTGTCGACTTCGCCTGGTGCCAGACCCGCTTTCGGCTCCTGCCAAAGCCGAAGGCGCAAGCCATGCAGCGCCGGACTTGGGCTCCGCGCGAGAAGGAAACGACCCGCTGACGCCCTACGCATAGCCACGTTCAGGGACGGCCCACGGACCCAGTCGCTCGAGCCGAGATCGCACCCTCGCATTGGTGGACCAGCCTCTCTAGCTGGCGCGCCGGGTCACAAGGACGGCGGCCAGCGCCGTCACCGCGAGGGGCAGGCCGACGGCCAGGGCTGTGATCGCAAGGGTCATCGGCTTCTCCAGTGTCGGGAACATAACTTATGATGCCTTGCGGATTGGCTAACGGTCCCGTTGCGACGACGGAGCGCCCCAAGGCTGCCCCCAACAGCAGCGAACCCCAGAGCTCTGGTCCTCCCGCCGCGAACTGAGCCCGCACCCTAGCCCGCGGGAGGTGGGAACAGGGTGCACGGCGCGCTGACACGGAACAGATCGGCCGATACCGGCCTGCCTAGCGCTTCTTCGCGCGCGCCTTGCCCTTGGCGGCCGGCTTGGCCGCCTTCGCCCTCGGCGGCGGCGGGAGTTCTTCCACCAGGAGCTCGGCGACTTCCCAGCTGGCGCCATCGGACGTGCGGCGGGCGCGCATGGTCCTGGTCGTCCCGTCAGAGAACCTGAACTCTCCCAGGCCTTCGGGCAGCGGCAGGTAGGGAGCGGTCTCAAGGCTCGTGACGCCGCCGATCCACTGGGCGCCGTCCTCGTACTGGATGATGCCGGCATTCTGGGGTCGGCAACGGCCGCCCTCTCCGGCGAAGCGCAGCACCCCGCCGGGTCGGCCGCCATCCGGCCTCTGGCGATAGGTCAGGAGCGTGGGGAGCGGCGTCGGGTCCACCAGCTTGTTGCACCGGGTGTTCAGGACGCCGGCTGGGGCCGCGCCCTGGGCATTGATCTCGACAGAGCGCGCCGGCGTCCAGCCGATCGCCAGCAGCGACTTCAGGCCCGCGAGCTTCTGGCGGTCGGCCTCGACGATCAGCCGCTTCTCCGCAGGCGCCGCAGCGACCTCGTGCGCGGGTCGCGCCACGGGGCGCCCGGGCGGCGGGATCCCTGCCGGCGCGCCGACCACGGTCGGGGCGGCGGCGACCGCCGGCGCAGCGGCCGGGATCGCCGGCGCGGCTGGGGCGTCCAGTCTCTGCAGCAGGAGGTTGGCGGTCCCGAAACCTCCCACCAGCTCGACACCCTCGCCGATGCTGTTCCCGGTCACGATGGTGTAGGCCCCTGCGGCCGGCAGGCGCACTTCCACATTCGCCCCGTTGCACCAGATCTGGATGCAAGGGTCCCCGCGCGCCGCCACCTTCCCGTTCGCCCACACCTCCACAAACGGCTGCGCCTGCCCCACCCCACCCTGGGTAGCCCGGACACGAATGCGCATCGGCTCGACGGCGTAGAAGACCAGCGCCTCGAACCTATAAGCGGCCTGGGTCCCGCAGTCGGTCCCGTCGATCATCACCTTCAGGGGCGTGTCCAGCTTGATCTCGGTGCGAGCCAGCGGGACCCCCTTGGCGTCCCAGCAGGTCCGGCCGGCCATCGCCTGCTGGTACTGGCGACCGAGCTCGGCGGCCTTCTTGCGCTCCCCGCTCTCGATCCAGCTGTCCAGCGCATCGCTCAACACCGGCGCCAGGGCGGTCACGGCCGCATCGCCCAGGGCCTGGTTGTCCCGCCGCGCCTGCTCGGCGGCAGCCTGCTGCGCGGCGTACTGCCGACGCTGCTCAGCCAGCCTCTGGTCGGCAAGGATCTGGTCCTGCTGGATGGCTCGGTTGGCGCGCTCCGCGGCGGTGGGCGGCGGGGGCGCGGCCGGGCGGGCGGGCGCCAGGCCCCGCGGAGCGACGGTCGCCTGAGGCCGAGCCTGCGCCGCCGCCTGCGCCGCGGCGGCCTGGGCCCGCTCGGCCCTCTGCCGCTCGGCCGCAGCCGCCTTCTCGCGCTCGGCTTTCCTCTGCGTCTCCGCCGCCTGCTGCTCCGCCCGGCGCTGTTCGCCCCGCAGGCTGCTCTCGAAGCTCATGCTTCGCAGCGGGTCGGCCGGGTCGGCGGTGAGGGTGAGGGAGTTCAGGAACGCGGCGATCTGCTGCGGCGTCGCGTTTGAGGGCAGGTAATCGCGCAGCACGCCCACCTTCTGGGTCTGGTTGTAGCAGCCCAGGCCCATGGGGCCCGCGGCGTTCCAGTCGGAGAACCGGCCGACCACCGTCCCGCCGCGGTGCACGGTGCCGCCGAACCGGATGGAGCCCGGCTGGGGCGCGGAGCCCGTGACGGCGTGCAGCGCACCGCCGAACCGGTACTGCGGACCCGGGCTCACCGAGCCCGGGACAAGGCTGTAGCTGACGGAAATCTCACCCGAGCAGGCGAGGAAGGCGTAAGTCACCCGCGCCGAGGCCGCGGTGTAGCCGTCCTGCGATGGCGGCGAGGCGAACACCACGGTGGCCGTGCGCTGCCCCGAGCTGTTCGCGAGCGCGACCGACGGAGCTGCGATCACCACCGCGCCCAGGGTGGCAAGAAGCGGCCGCAGGACCGCGCCGAGCGCACTGCGCTGCATCTGCTCTACTCCAACTCGGCCCCGCGAGCGGGACAACGATCTGGCCAGAAGTGCTAGTTCAGCCGACGGCTGGGGATCATCCCGCAAATGGGGGAAGCGGCCATCGGTCGCGTGCGCGCCGCGGGGCCTATGCGCGCCCATCATCCCGGCCGTCAGCGGCCATAACTGCTTATCGACAGGCGGTTGTGTATTCTGCAGTACGACGCCTTGGTCGGGTCTCCGACTAAAGACGTCCGCCTGACGATGATAAAGGCCTGCGCGGGGGGCTCAGGGCGCAGTGGCAAACACCTACGTCTTTAGGTTTGGAAGCAGCGCCGGCACGCGCTGGCAGCGCGAGTTCAACCTGTCTGGCGATCACGAGGCCAAGCTCGAAGGTAGTCTGTTGCTTGAAAACCAAGCCACCACGCAGGCCATCAACGGAACCGTTTCCGTCCTGCGGCTGGAGGGAGACGACCTGACCCTGGTTGGCTCATGGAGCTGGCGCGATGGCGCCGCCGAATGGAGCGACGGCGGCGCGGCGTCATAGGCCCCTAGGCCCGAGGAACGAACCTCAGCCATATCCATTGTTAAGCTAGGCGGCGCGCATTCCCCTGGACACTTACCCAGCCGCCAGCTGTGACAACGAGGCCAGCCCCCGGTTTTCCGTTCCTAGGACCGGGGGCTTTTCTGTTTCTTAGCTTCCCGACACCTACGTTCAGCTCGCGCTGCCCGAGAGCGGCGTTCGATGAAACGTACCTGCCCCCGGTCCCGTGCAGGATCGGGGGCTTTTCGTCGAGTATCCAGAGGCTCGAACTGGAAGCTTCACAAGAGATTCAGGGTCCAAGGCCACGATCCCGCGGCAATCCGGTACTGGCATTGTTGAGCTCAGGCGCCAGAATGGGTATGCGAGGGGACCTGCGATGAGCCAGCCGAACATCACCATGGACGACGCGCCGACGTCAGCGCAGCCCGTGACAGCCAGCGCTGCTCAGGGCTGGAAGCTGGTTGAAGAGGCGCCCGCTCATGAGCTGGCGGACGAGCCCAGCAAGGCCGGCCGCCAGATCGGCCTGGCAATCGCCCTCGGCGGTGCGGCCCTCTTCTGGGGCGCCGTCGCCGGCGCTGTCTTCCTCCTGCGCGCGAACTAGGGCTCAGCCCCACGACACTCCTCAGGTCGCCGTCAGCCGCGCTGAATCAGCGGCAATAGCCCGGCCACCAGGTGGTAGAGCGAGGTCGCCGGAGCCGGCTCGTCCACGAAGCTCCCATCGGCGCGCATCTTGTCCCGCCACAGGCCGCGGACCGGCGTGTCCAGGAACCTGGCCAGGCCCCTCGCCGCCATGAGGGCTTCCGCTTCCGTTCCGAACGTCAGCGCCGCCCTCAGGAACTCCGTCTGGGCCCAAAGCCGCGCGAGCGGCTCGCGGACCTGCCCTCCTGACCAGATGGCGCCCACGGCCACCTGCCGCTCGAGGTCCACGCCCATAAGCCCTCGGCTGTAGAGACGGCGCGCCGACTGGCGCGCGTCCTCGCGCCCCCTTGAGGCGCTCCATCGGTCCAGGAGCCACGCCCATTCGAACTGGTGGCCCGGCTCGACGAGGCCGCCGGCATGCTCATCCAGCGGTCGCCATTCTTCGTCGTAGAACTCGCGCAGGAAGCCCGAGCCGGCGTCAATGAAGCGGTTCAGCGCCAGCTCGGCAAGCTCGTCGGAAAGCGGTCGCCAGCTCTCGTCCCCGCGCGCCTCCCAGGCGAGCGCGGCCTCGAAAAGATGCATCAGGGCGTTGGCCTGGAAGGGCCTCGCGCCAAGCTCGCGGAAGGCCCCGGCCCCGTGGCGCATGGCGTTGAGCGCCTCCCGCAGCTGGACGGCCTCGGCGCGCCTGTCCAGCGCGGCCATCGCCAATAAGGAGAACGCCTGCTCGTAGAGCGCCGGCGTGGCGTCTACGGTCTGGCCCGCGTGGTCAGCCGAGAAGGCGAACAGCCCGTCCGGCCGCTGATAGTGGACCTGATGGAACCGCCACCCTTCGCCTGCGACCGCAGCGTACCCGTCGCCCACTCCTGCACCCGCGGCCGTGGCGAACACCCAGGTCTGGCGGCTCTGCACCCGCGAGCGTCGCACCGCACCGGAAGGATGCCCGTCCAGCGCCAGCGCCTCGTGGAAGCTGCCGCTCGCCTGATCCACCCCGGCCGTCGCCCATAGCGGCAGTGCGGCTTGCTGCAACCAGTCGCCGTACCAGGCGGCCGCTTCGGTCAGGTTCTGGAAAGGTGGAAGCATCGGGCCCCGGCGCAGTTGGCAGCCGGCGCATAGCCTATCGCGCCCTGCGTCGTCACGGGCCGTCGTCCGTCGAGGCGTCGCCCTTTGGGGCGTCAGTCGACGAAGGCTGGGTAGCAGCGCCAGATGTTCACGATGTGCTCGGCGCCCTTCTGCTCGTCGCGCACCCACGCCTTCTCGCCATCGAGGGCAACCACGCGGTAGGTCGGGCCCGTGTTGGCTCCGAGGTAGACCGTCTGTCCCGGTACGACCCCGCCCCCGGCGGCGGGCAGGCAGTCCAGCGGCTTGAGCAGACGAAGGGACATGGCTCGAACTCCGACCGGTGTGTCAAAAGCTACGCCATGGGAAACCGCGAACGGCAGAGCTGTTCCGCGCCCGCACGAATTGTGATCGCGACAGCTGCGCATCGCTTGCGCACGCGACTCCTCCCGGCGATGTTTACAGCGCCGAAGGACCCCGAAATCCGTCGGCGCCTCGGACCTGCCAAAGCCGCGATTCAAGCCGGCTCGAGGTCCGGCGGGGGAGGAATTTCGATGCTGCGCAAGTTGGGCGCGGCAGCCGCAGTCACGGCCGCGCTGTCGCTATCGCTTTCTCTGCCGGTCTCCGCCGCCGGAACCGGGGGTGGGCGAGGCCTGGGCGTCACCTCCACCTTGCGGAGCTACGATCCCGGAGCCTGGACCTACTGGGGCGGAGACGCGGGCCAGACGCGCTACGCCCCGCTCGACCAGATCAACCGCAAGACCGTGAACCGGCTGAAGGTCGCCTGGCGCTGGAGCGCCGACACGTCTGGGTCCCCCTCCTCCAACAACTACAAGTCGACGCCCCTGCTGGTGGACGGCGTCCTCTACATGCCGTGGGTCAACAACGGCATGGCGGCCATCGACGCCGGGACGGGCAAGACGCTGTGGACCTACGAGCCCCAACCGGTCGACATGGGCGCCGGCGGGGCGTCGCTGGCCCCGCGCTCGCTGGCCTACTGGACGGACGGGCGCGAGCGGCGGGTGATCCACAACTCGCTCGACGGGCGGCTGATCTCCGTGGACGCCAGGACCGGCAAGGCGGACCCGGCCTTCGGGGGCCGCGGCTGGATCGACCTGCGGAAGGGGCTGACCGAAGGCCGGGCCGTCACCGACGTCCGCTCGGTTTCGCCCGCTATCGTCGTGGGGGACGTGATCGTCGCCCAGGTGATCCCCGGCGGGGCCCGCAACAAGGAAGCCACGCCAGGCAACTTCCGGGGCTTCGACGTCCGCACCGGCAAGCTGCTTTGGACCTTCAACGTCGTGCCGCAGCCGGGGGAGTTCGGCAACGAGACCTGGGAGAACGGCAGCTGGGCCTGGGCGGGCAACTCCGGCGCCTGGACCATGATGAGCGCCGACCCGGAGACCGGCTACGTCTACTTCGCCACCGACACGCCTTCGAACGACTTCGGCGGCGTCGAGCGGCCCGGCGACAACCTGTTCGCCGAGAGCCTGCTGGTGCTGGATTCGAAGACCCGCAAGCGGGTCTGGCACTTCCAGACGGTGCACCACGGCATCTGGGACTACGACAACCCCGCCGCCCCCATCCTGCACGACATCGTCCGCAACGGCCGGCGCATCAAGGCGGTGACCCAGCTCACCAAGCAGGGGTTCATCTTCACCTTCGACCGGATCACCGGAAAGCCGATCTGGCCGATCGAGGAGCGCCCCGTCCCACAGGGCGGCGTCCCCGGCGAAAAGCTCTCGCCCACCCAACCTTTCCCGACCTGGCCCCTGCCGCTGCTGGCCCAGGGCTACTCCGAGGACCGGCTGATCGACTTCACCCCTGAGCTGCGGGCCCAGGCCGTGGAGCTGATGAAGCAGTACAACAAGGGGCCGATCTACACGCCGCTCGTGGAGGTGAAGCCCGGCCTGCGCGGCACCCTGATCAACCCGGGCTACGGCGGCGGCCCCAACTGGAACGGCGCCTCGGTCGATCCCACGACGAACATCATGTACGTGCCCATCCGCCACAAGCCGAACGCTGCGGGGCTGGCGAAGGGCGATCCCGCCCGGACCAACATGGCCTATGTGCAGTCGGGCAACCACGTGGTGATGGGTCCCCAAGGCCTGCCGCTCTTCAAGCCGCCGTGGTCGGAGGTGGTGGCGGTGGACATGGACACGGGCCGGCACCTCTGGCGCATCCCCCTGGGGACCGCCTCCGAGCAGATCCGCAAGCACAAGGCGCTGCAGGGCCTGAAGCTCGACTTCGACAGCATGGGCATGTTCGACGTGCGTCCCAGCCCGGTGCTGACCAAGGAGCTGTTCTTCCTCGGCGAGTCCGGCAACCTCACCGGCGGCACGGGCACCAACAAGTTCCGCGCCTATGACAAGCGCAACGGCAAGGTCCTGTTCGAGACCGCCCTGCCCGCCTACGTCACCGGCGCGCCCATGACCTACATGCACAAGGGCCGGCAGTACGTGGTCGTGGCCGTGTCCGGCACCGGAAAGCCCGCCGAGCTGGTGGCGCTCACCCTCGACGGCATGAGCGACAACGGCGCGCCGCCGCCCGGGGGCATCCAGCTCGCCGCCGCCCCGCCCGCCTCGACCCAGGCCGCCGCGAGGATCGAAGCCACGCCGCAGGAGCTGGCGCTCGGCAAGGCGCAGTACGACGGCAAGTGCGCGCTGTGCCATGGCGCGAATGGCGGCGAAGGGCCCGCCCCGTCGCTGCGCGGACGCACCGATCTGGCCAACATCACGCGCGTGGTGGCGCAGGGCCAGGGCGAGATGCCGGCCCTGGGCTCGGCCATGAGCGCCGGCGAGATCCAGGCCGTCGCCAAGTACGTCCTGAAGACCTGGCCCCCGGCCCAGCGCGCCGGCCGCGGCCCCCCTCCCCGCGAGGAGGAATAGGCGGCGCGCACGTCCGCGACGTGGCTGCCGAGGGACATCGGCACTTCCCGTGCTATCAGCCTTCGAACCACGATTCAGAGGACCTGAATGGCTATCCTGGTCACCGGCTCGGCCGGCTTCATCGGCTTCCACCTCGCCAAGCGGCTGCTCGACCGCGGCGACGAGGTCGTGGGCGTGGACAACCTCAACGCCTACTACGATGTGAGGCTCAAGGAGGCGCGTCTGGCCATCCTGGAGGCGACGCCTGGCTACCGGCACGCCCGCTTGGACCTTGCCGACCGCGAGGGCATGGCTGCGGTCTTCGCAGAGACGAAGCCGACCGAGGTGGTCAACCTCGCCGCCCAGGCCGGCGTCCGCTACAGCCTCGAGAACCCGCACGCTTATGCCGACGCCAACCTGACAGGCTTCCTGAACGTCCTGGAGGGTTGCCGCTCGGTGCAGCCGAAGCACCTGGTGTATGCCTCGACGAGCTCGGCCTATGGCGCGAACGGCAAGCTGCCCTTCGACGTGCACGATCACGCCGTGCACCCGATCACCCTCTATGCCGCGACGAAGATCGCTAACGAGGCCATGGCGCACGCCTACGCCCACCTTTTCGGAATCCCCTCGACGGGGTTCCGGTTCTTCACCGTCTACGGCCCGTGGGGTCGGCCGGACATGTCGCCCTTTCGCTTCATCGAGGCGATCCTCGAAGAGCGCCCCCTGCCCGTCTACGGCCAGGGCAAAATGCAGCGGGACTTCACCTACGTCGACGACATCGTCGATGGCCTGGTCGCGGCCGTCGACCGCCCGGCCGAGGTCAACCCGGCATGGGACCCGAAGGCGCCGGACCCCGCGACCAGCGGCGTCGCCGCCTGGCGGGTCCTGAACATCGGCGCCAGCCAGCCGGTTGACCTGATGCGGTACATCCAAGTGTTCGAGGAGAAGCTGGGCCGCAAGGCCAAGCTCGATCTGATGCCGATGCAGCCAGGCGACGTGACCAACACCAGCGCCGACGTCTCGGAAACCACCGCCGCGCTCGGCTACCGGCCCAAGACCTCCATCGAGGAGGGCGTCGGCCGCTTCGTGGACTGGTACCTGGACTTCTACGGGCGGCGGTAAGGGATTGCAGGCGCGCCTGAGGGTGCTAGGTGCGCAGCCAAGGTGAGACGCTAGCCGGAGCAGGCATGCACGAGAGTTCGACGTTCGAGCGGCTTCGCAGCGCGCTGGCCGACGGCTCCGCCACGGCGGGGGTGATCGGCCTGGGCTACGTCGGCCTGCCACTCGCCGTCTCCGCGGCGCGCGCCGGATATCGCACCGTGGGCTTCGACATTGATACGACCAAGCCGGAGCGTCTCAACGCCGGGGCCTCGTACATCGACGCGGTGACGGACGATGAACTTGGTGACGTGGTCACGGCCCAACGGTTCACGGCCACCAGCGACTTCGACCGCCTCGCCGAGTGCGACGTCATCGTCATCTGCGTGCCGACGCCGCTCACCCGGCACCGGGAGCCGGACCTCTCCTATATCGAAGAGACGGCCCGCCAGACCGCGGCGCGCCTGCGCCCCGGACAACTAGTGGTGCTGGAATCCACCACCTATCCCGGCACCACGCGGGAGGTGCTGACGCCCATCCTCGAGAGCAGCGGGCTACAGGCGGGCGCAGACTTCTTCGTGGGCTTCTCGCCGGAGCGCGAGGACCCCGGCAACGCCCGCTTCCGGACCGTGACCATCCCGAAGGTGGTGGCAGGCGACGGACCACAGGCGTCGGAGCTCGTGGCGAGCTTCTACGGCAAGGTCGTCGAGACCGTGGTGCCGGTCTCGACCCCCGACGTGGCGGAGGCCGTGAAGATCACGGAGAACGTCTTCCGGGCGGTCAATATCGCCCTGGTCAACGAGCTGAAGCTCATCTACGGCGCCATGGGCATTGACGTCTGGGAGGTGATCGAGGCCGCCAAGACCAAGCCCTTCGGCTACATGCCCTTCTATCCGGGGCCGGGGCTGGGCGGCCACTGCATCCCGATCGACCCCTTCTATCTCACCTGGAAGGCTCGCGAGTTTGACCTGGGGGCCCGGTTCATTGAGCTCGCCGGCGAAATCAACACCGCCATGCCGAACCACGTGGTCGAGGTGCTCGACCGCGCCCTGGACCAGAGGTTCCAGAAGGCGCTCAGCGCCTCGAAGGTCCTGGTGATCGGCCTCGCCTACAAGCCTGACGTCGCCGACGTGCGCGAAAGCCCCTCGTTCAAGCTGATGGAGCTTCTCGAGGCCCGCGGGGCGGAGGTCAGCTTCCATGATCCGCACGTGCCCGAGGTGCCGCCTACCCGCGAGCACGCCGAGTACAACGGCCGCCGCTCCGCTGAATTAACGCCGGAGACGCTCGCAGCGGTGGACGCGGTGCTCATCTCAACGGACCATGCGGCGGTCGACTATGCCTTGGTCAGCGCTCACGCCAAGCTCGTCGTCGACAGCCGCAACGCCATGGCGCGCCGCGGCCTGTTCCGCGCCAACGTGGTCAAGGCTTAGGCATGGCTCCCAGGATCCACCCGGTGATCCTGTCGGGCGGGGCAGGCTCGCGGTTGTGGCCGCTGTCGCGGGAAAGCTACCCCAAGCAGCTCCTGCCGCTAACCGGAGACCACAGCCTGCTGCAGGAAACGGCTCTGCGCGCGGCGGACCCCGAGCGGTTCCACCCCCTGATCGTGATCGCGAATGCCGAGCACCGCTTCGTCATCGCCGAGCAGCTGCGCGAGATCGGGGCCCGCGATCCCCGGATCGTACTCGAGCCGACGGCGCGGAACACCGCCGCCGCGGTGGCGGTCGCCGCGCTGGTGGCGAGTGCGCAGGAAGCCGAGGCCCTGATCCTGGTCATGCCGGCGGACCACGCGATCCCGGACACTCAGGCTTTCCTGGCGGCCATCGAAGGCGGTCTCCCCGCGGCCCTGCAGGGGCAGTTGGTGCTGTTCGGCATCCGCCCGGACTCGCCCGCGACGGGCTATGGCTACATCCGCGCAGGCGCCCCGCTCGCCGGCCGCGCGCACCGCGTCGACGCTTTCGTGGAGAAGCCTGACCTCGCCACGGCGGAGGCCTACCTCGACAGCGGCGACTACTCCTGGAACAGCGGCATCTTCCTGCTGCCGGCCGCCACCCTGCTGGCGGAGCTCCATGCGCATGAGCCCGCCGTGCTCTCCGCCGCCCGGATCGCTCTGGACGCGGCGAGCCAGGACCTGGACTTCTGCCGGCTGGACGCGGCGGGCTTCGCGGCGAGCCCCTCGATCTCGATCGACTATGCGGTGATGGAGCGCACCGCCCGCGCCGCCGTGGTGCCGTCGGACTTCCTGTGGAGCGACGTCGGCGCCTGGGGCGCCCTGTGGGGTCTGGCCGAGCGCGACCCCAGCGGGAACGTCGCCATCGGCGACGTGGTGGCCGAGCGAACCGCGGGTTCGTATCTGCGCAGCGAAGGCCCGCTGGTCGCAGTCGTGGGGGTCGAGGATCTCATCGTCGTGGCCACGCCAGATGCGGTGCTGGTGGCCGGCCGCCACGCCGACCAGGAGGTGAAGGCCCTCGTGGATCGCCTGAAGGCCACCAACCACACCACGGCCGTGCAGACCCGCCGGGTCTATCGCCCCTGGGGCTGGTACGAAGCCCTGCACGTGGGCGAGCGCTTCCAGGTGAAGCGGATCACGGTGAACCCGGGGGGCAAGCTGAGCCTGCAGCAGCACGCGCAGCGGGCCGAGCATTGGGTGGTCGTGAATGGGACCGCAGAGGTGGAGCTGGACGGGGAGCGGCGCCGGCTGGGCGAGAACGAGTCAATCTATGTGCCGCTCGGCGCGAAGCACCGGCTGTCGAACCCCAGCGAGGTCCCGCTCAACCTGATCGAGGTGCAGTCCGGCGCCTACCTCGGCGAGGACGACATCGTCCGCTTCGAGGACGCCTACGCCCGGACCTAGAACAGCCGCTCGACGATCCGGATGGTGTCGCCCGGCGCCACCGGCGTCGTGTCGGTCAGCTGAATGGCCTCTTCCTTGGGCGCATCAGCGCGCTTGATGAAGACCCGCTTCTCGTTGGCGCGGTAGGTGAAGCCGCCGGCGGTGGCGACCGCGTTCTTGACGGTCAGGCCGTTCGTGTAGGGATAGGTCCCCGGCTCCTTCACCTCGCCCAGGATGTAGAAGGGGCGGTAGTTGAGCACCTCGACGCTGACCTTGGGGTCCCGTAGGTAGCCGTCCTTCAGCGCCATTTCGACACGCTGCTGGAACTGGCGGGCCGTCTGACCGGCCGCGTCGATCTCACCGACCAGCGGCAGGGAGACCTTGCCGGTGCCGCTCACCAGGAACTCGCCCGTCAGCGCTTCTTCGCCAAAGGTGGTGACCTTGATCTTGTCGCCGGAGCCCAGGCGGTACTCGGCGACGGTCTGTGACGCATCGGCGGACTGCGCGTAGGCGGCGCCGCCGGACAGCGCCACAACGCCGCTCGCAGCGGCAATGACCATCAGGCCAACAAGCCGTTTCATCTCAACAAAACTCCGAACGCGCCCCAGCCGGGGCTTCTACCGCAGATGAGGTCGCCGAGAAATAGCCCCTGGCAGGTTTCGGGACTGCGACGCGTCGTCCCGGCAAGAACGAGGCCACAGGCAAGGTGAACAGCACGTGAATTGGCCCGCCAAGCGTTTACAGTCGATTAGTAGTAAATTACGCGATAACCAGTACTGTTACCCGCATAAGAACTATGTCTCTCAAGCATGATTTAAAGACGCGCGCCGTACAACACGCTCAACAAATACAAAGTTGGGTGTGGTGTGGTGTCTTCTATAAAGTCCCTTACTCATGGGGTACTTTCGCTTGGCCTTGCCCTCTCTTCGGCAGCCTGCGCGAGTATGCCCGAGGCCTCGACGCACATGACTGTGGGCGCGCCTGCCGTGGCCCCGCGAGGCTATGTGCAGTTCTGCGAACGCCAGCCGGGCGACTGCGGCGCGTCGCACGCGGAGCTCGAGCAGATGAAGCTCGCCTCCACGGGCTCGTCGACCGCCGTGGCCGCAATCGCCTTCGATTGGACGCGCGCCTTCGCCGAAGCCAAGGCGCAAAGGGCCGCGCAGCCCGCGCGGGCCGCCACGCCCGGGCTCGCCAGCTATGATTGGAGCCGGGCCTTCCCGACGCCGGGGCTGCAGCGGATCTCCGACGCACGGCCGCGCACGACGACCATCTCGCCTCCCACCCGCGATGCGCGCGAGGCCGGCGGGGCGCCGGTGGCGCTGAGCGCTGCGACCTGGAGCCTGCTCACCAAGACCAACGATGCGGTCAACCGCGCGATCGCCGAGCGCTCCGATCAGGAGATCTATGGCGTGTCCGAGTTGTGGGCCACGCCGCTGGAAGCGGGCCTGAACGCCGGCGACTGTGAAGACTACGTCCTGGAGAAGCGCCGCGCGCTGCTGCAGGGGGGCGTCCCGGCCTCGGCTCTGTCGATCGCCGTGGTGGGCACCAGCCGGGGCCTGACCCACGCGGTGCTGCTGGTCGCCACCGACAAGGGCGACTACGTGCTCGACAACCTGAGCGCCTGGGTCCTCCCCTGGCAGAAGACGCCCTATCAATGGCGCGAACGCCAGGTCGACGGATCGCCCTCGCAGTGGGCGTTCGCCAGCGGCGCCGCTGCGCCGCAACCGGCCGCTACCGACGGGCTCTTGCTCGCGAGCCTGCGCTAGGCTCTCCTCCCCCCTCTCGGGGTGGAGATTCCACGGTGATGATCAAACGGACCGACCCGTCCGACGACGGTCCGCGCGTGAGCTGGCGCCAGGACGACGGCTGGCTGGCCATAGCCAGCGTGGCGCTTATCTTCGCCGGCTTCGCCCTGTACGGCGCCATGCGGCCCCAGACCGCGCTCATCTTCACATTGCTGTGGGCGTTGCTGGCGGGAGTGTGCCTGGTGCGGCCAAGGCTTCGCGATGCTGCCCTGCGGCCGGCCGGTCTCGGAGGGCCCGCGCTCCTGTTCGCGGTGGTCGTGGGCGCGGCCCTGTGGTCGCTCACGCCCTGGGTTCCGGGAGGACCGCATCCCTCCTGGGCCTATCTGGAGATCTCCCCGGGCGCCGGTACGATCAACAAGTCTGCGACGCTCATCGAAATCCTGAAGCTTGTAGGCCTAGGCTGCGTCTTTCTCGTTGGCTTGGCCGCAGGCGCCTCGGACAACCGCGCCAGGCTCGCGCTGAACATGATCCTCGGGGTTGGCGCGCCCTACGCCCTTTGGGCCTTTTTCGCATTCGTGGTCGGCCGCGGCCCTGGTGAGAGCCGCCTTGAGGCGAGCTTCCTCAGCGCGAACACCGCCGGCACGATTTTCGCCGCCCTGTTCGTGCTCAGCGCTGGGCCCATCGTCCGGACGCTGCGCAGCGAGGACCGGGGCCGCCTAACCGGCGCCGCCCCGTACGGGATCGCCGCGCTCTTGTTCCTCGGCTGCCTGTTCATGACCGCCTCCCGCGGCGGCTTCGTCGCGGCGCTCTGCGGGCTGGCGGTGTTCGCCGTCCTGCAGGTCATGGCGGGACGCGCCCGCTGGTCACGCGCCTTGGCAGGCTCCGCGGCAGCCGCCCTGCTCATCCTGGCGTTCCTGGCGTTCGGCGGCGACTACCTGATCACCCGCCTGCTCGGGGCCAGCCGCAATGTGGCGGAGCGGGCGGACATTGCGCGGATCCACTGGGCCGCCGTCCAGGACGCGCCCCTGCTTGGATACGGGCTGGGCACCTTCGACGACTTGAACCGGATGCTGCTGAGCGCCGGCAACTTCGACCACCTGTGGAACATCCGGGCGGCGCACAACATCTACCTGAGCTGGCTCGAGCAAGCCGGGATGGTGGGCGGCCTCTCCATGTTCGCCTGCATCGGCCTGCTGCTCTGGAATACGGTGCGGGCGACGGTGCAGCGCACCCGCACGACCAACCTCCTGTTTGCGCTGGTCGGGGTCGACGTTGTCTTCCTCGCGCACGGCGTGACGGATTTTGCACTGGAGATGTTCTCGGTGGCGGCCTTCTGGAGCTTCCTCCTTGGCCTGCAGTTCAGCCTTGCCCAGGGGAGGTCGCGCCGATGAGCGCAGCGAAAGGCTCCTGGCGACTTCCGGCCGCGGCCGCCATGGTGATCGGCGCAGCGGCGCTCTCCGGCGCAGCGCTCGCGGCCCTGTCCGGTTGGCCCGCCCCTCCCTTCAGCGGCCCCGCCCTCGGGTTCTCGGAGCCCCACGACAGACGCGCCTTCGATCTGCTCAGCGGCGATCAGACCCCTGCCGCCCTGGCCGGGGCGGAAGCCGAGGCGAAGCGTGCTCTGGCGCTGAGCCCTTACAACAACGCTGCCCGGCTTCGACTGATGTACATTGACGCCCAACGGCGGGGTTCGCTCGGGCCGGCGGGTCTGCAGCACCTCGCCCGCTCCTACGACCTGGTTCCACTCGACTACTCGGTGGCGGCCTGGCGTGTCGGGTACGCCCTGGAGCATTGGTCGCAGCTTACGCCTGAGGTGCGCGCCGCGGTTCAGAACGAAGCGCTGGCATTCGGACGCACAGACAGCCGCGACGCCAACGTGCGGGCGGTACTAGGGAGAATTCGCAACCCTGAGGGGAGAATTGCGGCTGCCCTTTGGCTCCGAACCCTGACGCCTTAACCATCAGGTGTGCAGTTGTGCGACACCTCCGACATAAAAAGTCAGTGAACGACGTGTTAAAGCGGATTCGACTTGAGCTGAGCCATAGCTTATGTGTTCAGGAACGTATGCGAACCAGTTCGCGGTGATGGGGCTTCGAGATGAACCTTAAGTCGACGACTTTCAGTGTGGCCGCCAAGGCGATCGCCGCGACGGCCGCCGTGGCCGGCGTGGCCGCGGGCGGGGTGGCTCTAGCGCAGCTCACGCCTCAGGCGCAGGCCTCGGCCCAGTCGCTGGCTCAGAACATCGCCTCGGCGGTGCAGCAGGCGGTCTCCTCGAACCAGGGCGCCTCGGCCCAGGCCGTGCAGGCCGCGGTCGAAGCCGCTATCGCCAACACCATCGCTGCCTCGGGCGCCGACCCCGTGCTCGCCAACGCGGCCCTCGCCAGCGCAGTGACCACCCTGGCCTCGCAAGGCCTGACAGCCGTCCCGGCCGTCGCCGCCGCGGTCCAGTCGCAGCAGGCGACCGTCCTAGCCGCCGCCGTGTCGCAAGCGGTCCAGACCGCGGTCGCGGCCAACCAGGGCGCTTCCGCCGAAGCGGTTTCGGCCGCCGTCGAGGCTGCCGTGGCCACCCAGGTCACCACCGCGGGCGCGCCGCCGGCCGTGGTCCAGTCTGCGCTGACCCAGGCGTCCACCACGCTTGCCAGCCAAGGCGTGACCAACGTCCCGGGCGTGAGCACTGCCCTGAGCGCGGTGCAGGCTGTCGTGCAGCAGCAGGCGCAGAACACCACGACGAACTCGAACCCGAACACCAATCAGCCGCAGCCCACCGAGACGGCCGCCACGGATAACACCGCGCCGCCGCCGGTCGCGCCGCCGGCTCCGCCTGTCTACGTCGGCTAAGGTGTGACCGCGGTCACATAGCCGACCGCACGTCCAAGTAAGGTGAGGCCGAACCGACAAGGGGTGGGTTCGGCCATCGCCGTTAAGTATATCTGGGGGTACTGAACAGTGTTGACCTACAAGCGCTTGCTCGCCGCGAGCTCGGCCATCGTCCTGGGCGCCGGCTCCGGCTTCGCCACCTCGGTCCTCGCGCAGGTCCCCAACTCCTCTGGCACCACGCAGAGCACCACGCCTTCGGGCGCGGCGCGCGCCGGCGACACGACTGGCGGCATGAACATCACCAGCCGCGCGGAGAGCAACTTCGCCCGCGACCGCAACATTACGGTCATGCAGCGTCCCCGCGAAGGCTACGAAGCGCGCGGTGTGCGCGCCGGCACGTTCCTGGTGTTCCCGAAGATCGCCCTCACCGCCGAGCACAACGACAATATCTACGCGCGGGATGACAACGAGATCGACGACAACATCATCCGCATCGCGCCGGAGGTGACGTTCAACTCCGACTGGAACCGTCACCAGGTGTTCGGCTACGCCCGCGCCATCGTGAACCAGTTCCAGGACAACGAGGACGAGAACACCACCGACTGGCTGGTCGGCGTCGCGGGTCGCCTGGACGTGTCGCGCGACACCCGGGTCAACGGCCGGTTCGACTGGTCTCACCTGACCGAGCCGCGCACCGCCCCTGGCGCTCCCCAGAGCGCCCTCGAGCCTGTGCAGTATGACCTGCGCGCCGTCGCTTTGGGCTTCCAGCATGAGTTCAACCGGCTCATGGTTGCCGGCCGCTTCGACGCCCGTACCTTTGAGTACGATAACCCCCCGCGGCAGGGCGGCGGCACCGTAGACCAATCGTTCCGGGATCGCACCGTCACGACGCTGGGCGGTCGTGCCGATTACGCCGTCAGCCCCGCCACGGCGTTCTTCGTCGATTTGTCGACCAACAAGCACGAGTATGACCGGGGCGCGTCGGCCACGAACATCAATCGCGATTCCGACGGCTACCAAGCCCTCGTCGGGGTCAACTTCGAACTCGGCGCCGTGACCCGCGGCGAGATCGGCGTGGGATACCTCAGCCAGTCCTTCGACGATCCGAGCCATGGCGACATCGACGGATTCGGCGCTCGGGCCCAACTGGAGTGGTTCCCGACGCAGCTCACCACCGTGACGCTGACGGGCACCCGGACCATTGAAGACAGCCCGGTTCCGGGCGCGGCGGGCTACCTGTCGACGAACCTGGGCGCACGAGTGGATCACGAGCTGCTGCGCAACGTGATCCTCTCCGGCTACGCTGGCTGGGGAAACGACGACTATGAGAACATCGGTCGTGAAGACCGCCGCAACACGCTCGGCGTCAGCGCGACCTACCTGCTGAACCGCAACGTGGGCCTGACGGTCAGCTTCGACCGGTCCAAGCAGGACACGCGCCGCGGTGCGGGCAACGACTTCGAGCAGAACCGCGTCGGCGCGACCCTTACAGCCCAGTTTTGACATATCGTCGCTACCCGCACCTCGCGGGTGGTGTCGATCTTGAAGGCTGATAGGCCTACTGTCCCATCGCCGCACGCCGTGCGGGCGAGGTCGGTGCATTTGAGGCGACGATGAACGTGTACAACCCCTCGCCCGTGGTCGAGCAATCCAGCACGGGCGGCGCCCCAGCCATGAGCCAGTTCGCTTCCATGGCTGGGCAACTCGAATTGAGACGCCTCTACACGGCATTCCGCCGTCGCCTCAAGCTGTTCAGCGCGGTGGCTGCAACAGTACTTGTACTCGCGATCCTTCTTACGCTTCAGGCGACGCCCAAATATACGGCGACGGCCAACGTGATGTTGGACCCCCGCCAAGAACGGGTCACTAACGTTCAGGAGGTTCTCTCGGGCCTGCCGGCTGACACGGCCGTTGTTGATACTGAGGTGGAGGTGCTTAGATCCCGTCAACTGGCGGAACGCGTGGTCACAGCGCTTAAGCTCGACCAAGACCCTGAGTTCAACCACGCGATCGCTGAACCGACGGGCGTCGGGGCCGTCACCGCACTCTTTCAGAGAGCTAACCCCACCGCCGCACAGCTAACCCCGGTCGAAGCGCAAAAGCAGCGCGAGCGGGTAGTGGACGCAGTCCTGGCGAATCTCTCCGTAAAGCGCGCCGGTCTCACCTACATCATTGACGTGGCCTTTGAATCAGAGGCGCCCTCGAAAGCGGCTCGGATCGCCAACCAGTTCGCGGAGCTCTACCTGCTTGAGCAGATGGAGGCCAAGTTCGACGCCACGCAACAGGCGACTCGTTGGCTCAATTCACGGCTGGACGAGTTGCGCGGACAAGTGCTCGCTGACGAGGCAGCGGTCCAGCAATTCAAGATCGCCAATAACCTGCTCAGCGCCTCCGGCACGAACCTCACGGAGCAAGAGATCTCCAACTACAACCAGACCCTCGCGCAGGCGCGCGCGCAGGTCGCGGAGGACGAGGCCCGCCTCACTACAGCCCGCGCCCAGCTTGCCCGCGGCTCGACTGGCGAAGACGTTGGGGAGGCGCTTAGCTCCCCCGTGGTCCAAAAGCTGCGCGAGCAGCGGACGGAACTAAGCGCCCGAGTAGCCGACCTGCAGGGGCGCTACGGCGAGCGGCATCCCGAAATGCTGAAGGCCAAGCGCGAGCTTCAAGACATAGACACTCAGATCCAGGCCGAAATCCGGCGCTTGATCTCGAACCTCGAAGCAAAAGCTCAGGTATCGCGACAGCGCGCTGGCGCCATTGGCGGAAGCTTGGGAGGCGCCCGTGGAGCGTTGGAGGCCAACAACCGCGCCATGGTTCGCCTCAACGAGTTGCAGCGCACCTCAGAGGCTTCGCGAACGCTCTACGAGAGCTACCTTAACCGCTACAAGGAAACGAGCACCCAGCAAGGCATAGAGCAGTCGGACGCGCGGGTTGTCTCCAAGGCCAAGATCCCCACGGCTCAAAGCTCACCCAAGGTGGCCCTGAACCTGGCGCTGGGGCTCCTTCTCGCGCTGGGCTGCGGCGTGGGTGCTATCGTACTTGCCGAAATGCTCGATGCAGGTCTCGGGACGGCAGAGGACGTCGAGCGGCGGCTTGAGACGACCTATCTTGGGTCCATTCCGCTGCTGAGTTCTGTGGCCGACGAGGCTAAGGGAGCCTCGCCGATAGATTATATCGTCGCCAAGCCTCTTTCGAGCTTCTCAGAGGCATTTCGAAACCTGAGGACGTCGATCCTGTACGCCCGCCTAGGCGAGCAGGTTAAGGTCGTGGCAATTACCTCCGCCCTCCCTGGGGAGGGCAAGACCACCACGTCAATCTGCCTCGGCCGCGCCTCGGCGCTGCAGGGCGCCCGCACCATCGTGGTGGACTGCGACCTTCGCCGCCGCACGGTGAACCGCGTCCTGGGTTCGGAGCCGAAGGCGGGCCTTTTGGAGGTCCTCAGCGGCGAAGCCACCCTGAAGGACGCCGTCCAGGTGGACGACCAGAGCGGCGCAAGCTTCCTGGCGATCTCCAAGAGCAACGTCACGCCGAAGGACGTGTTCGGTACCGCGGCCATGGACCGGCTGCTCACCGAGCTGCGCAGCCGCTATGATCTGATCATCCTCGACACCGCGCCGGTCCTGCCGGTCGCCGACACCCGCGTCCTGGCTCCCAAGGCCGATGCGGTGATCTTCCTGGCGCGGTGGCGCAAGACGCCTCAGCACGCCATCGAGGCGGCGTTCCGCCTGCTGGGCGGCACCGGCGCTCACCTGGGCGGCGTGGCGCTCACCCAGGTGGATATGAAGGCGCAGACCCGATACGGCTATGGTGACCCGGGTTACTACTACGCTGAATACAAAAAGTATTATGTGAGCTGAGGGGGAACGTCCCGTCCGCTGGACGGTGACGTCAGGCGAGCGAGATGACCAGTCGGCCAACAGCGATCCAGAACGCGGCGCAGACGCCGGCGACGCTGATCAGACCGAGGCCGAACGCCAGCGTCACGCTGGGCTGCGGCTGGGGTGCGACTCGAGCGGCGAGCATTTCCTGGAGGGCCTCCTGCAGCTCCAAAGCGGGCGAACGGACAGGCCGCTCGTCCCCGGACGCGAGTGACAACGCAGGCGCCGCGCTCTCGGTTGCGGCCGTTTCCTCGATCAGAAGCCGGGCCGTTTGGCGTCGGGGCATGGAACCCTCCTCGGGAGAGAGCCGTCAGCTTCGCTCGCTCGACCTTAAGAGGCGGTTTAGCGACACGGTTACAGCGGAGATTGAGTCGGGAACCTTGGCAATGGCGGCACGGGCCTTGCTGGGGAGCTGGCCGGACGTCGCAAAACGGGGGAATGCGCCATTGGGGAGCATCGGGGACACACCCGATCCCCCGCGCACTGACGCAGAATGCTGATGGAAGCCATCCAACACGCCGAGGCCAGTGAGGCGGCGCCGCCCCGCCAGTCCCGACTCGACCGCGCCGGTCTCACCGCCGCATCGGTGGCTGCGCTCGTCATGGTCCTGTGGACCTCGATCAGCACCTGGTTCATCGGCGGCTGGGCCCTGTGGGCGGGTTCAGCGGAGAACCAACTGCACCTGGGCATCAACGTGGCCTGCACCGTGGCGGCCGCGCTCTACGCGGCCCGGGTGCACGGGACGCTGGAGTACAAGCTTGGCCAGGCGATAATGGCGACAGCCGTCCTGTTCGGGGTCTACGCGCTCGCGATCCTCGGCGGCCGCCTGTTCTTCTCGCGGTTCCTGCTCACCTCCATGGTCCTTCAGTCGGTGGCGGTGGCGAGCCTCGTCGTCCTCCTGCGTCACCGCCTGGCCGCGAACCGCGTGGCGGTGATCGCTCCGCTGATGGGCGAAGGCCGGCTTGCGCTGCCCTTCGGCCGGGTGATCACAGATCCCAAGACCGACCTGCGCCCCTTCGACGTGGTGCTGGTCTCGCTCACCGAGACGGTCAGCGCCGAATGGTCGAAGGCGCTGTCGCGGGCGATGCTCGCGGGCTGCCGGGTCCGCCACGTCGGCGAATACATTGAGGAGCTCCGCGGCGCAGTCTCGCTCGAACATTTCGAGGTGGAGCACCTGCCCCCCGGCGGCATCGCCTCCTACCGGCTCGTGAAGCGGCTGCTGGATATCGGCCTCGTGGTCTTCATCCTGCCGGTCGCCGTGCCCGTCCTGCTCCTGTCCATGCTGGCGGTGCTGGTCACCAGCGGCCGACCGATCTTCTTCCTGCAGGAGCGCGTCGGGCTGGGCGGCGTCCCGTTCCGCATGTGGAAGCTGCGGACCATGCGCCCCGAACGTCCGGGCGAGGCCCTCAAGGCCGCCATCGTCGGCGACAACCGGGTCACGCCCGTGGGCCGGGTGCTGCGCCGCTTCCGGATCGACGAGCTGCCGCAGCTCTGGAACGTGCTGAAGGGTGACATGAGCCTGATCGGCCCCCGCCCCGAGGCCGTGCCCCTGCATACGGACTACCTCTCGAAGCTGCCCAACTATGCCTACCGTTATCTGGTTCGGCCGGGCATTACCGGCTGGGCCCAGGTCAGCGCCGCGCCCTCCGCCAGCGCCGAGGAAGCGCGCGTGAAGCTCACGTACGACCTGTTCTACGTGAAAAAGCTGTCGCTGCTGCTCGACCTGCAGATCGTGCTGCGCACCTTCTGGACGATCACCAGCGGCGGCGGGGCGCGATAGTCCCGCAATGACTCCCGGCATCGAGCCCTTTCGTGGCGGCCTCGCCACGAAGGTCGAGACGTTCGCTCGCCTGGGGCTCGGCAACCTCGCCCGCGTGGCGGCCTATCGAGGCGCGCTGAAGTTCCCGGCCAGCGGGATCCGCCGGTTGTCCGGCTCGCTGCCCCACGGTGAGTTCTTGCAGGCGGCGCAGATGCCGCCGGTGAGTGCGCCCGCCAGCAGCGCCTGGACCTGCGACGCCCTGCTGTTCAGCCACCTGCGGGCGGCGCTGCCGACCGCGACGCCCGACTGGCACGTCAATCCGCTCACCGGGCAGCGCGTGCCCGACAGCGCACGGCCCTGGTGGGCAATCCCGGACTTCGATCCGGCGGTCGGCGACATCAAGGGAATCTGGGAGCTTTCCCGCTTCGACTGGGTCCTGGCGCTGGCGCAGCGCGCGCGGCAGGGGGACAGCGCGGCGCTGGAGCGGCTGAACGGCTGGCTCGCCGACTGGATCGA
Source organism: Phenylobacterium sp. (assembly GCF_036563285.1). Lineage (GTDB taxonomy): Bacteria > Pseudomonadota > Alphaproteobacteria > Caulobacterales > Caulobacteraceae > Phenylobacterium. Next base: position 174,171 of record NZ_DATCMR010000010.1, on the reverse strand, counting down.
AAAGAACCCGCCCTACCGCGGTCCCAACTGGAAGTGCGGACAGGAAGCCTCCATCCGGGTGCTACACCTGGCCATGGGCGATGTCGTCCTGGGTCCGGTGCGCGCGCCGCAGCCGGCTATGGTCCAGCTGGTCCGCCTCCACCTCACTCGCATCTTCCCGACGACGTCGTATGCCATCGGGCAGGACAACAACCACGGCACCTCCGAAGCCGCCGCGCTGTTCGTGGGCGGCGCGTGGCTCGGCGCTGGCGGCGGGCGCTGGGAGGCCAAGGGACGTGCGATGCTCGAGGAGCGCATCGGCCGGCTGGTCCAGGAGGACGGCAGCTTCAGCCAGTACTCCGTCAACTACCACCGCCTGCTGCTCGATACGCTGTGCATGGTCGAGGTGTGGCGCCGGCGGCTGGAGCTTCCAGGCTTCTCGAGCCGGTTCTACCAGCGCGCGGCGGCCGCCACGGAGTGGCTGCACCGGATCACGAGCCCCCTCGACGGCGACGCCCCCAATGTCGGGGCCAACGACGGCGCCAAGCTCCTGCGCCTGGGAGACGAGCCCTACCGCGACCACCGCCCCACGGTGCAGCTGGCGGCGGCCCTGTTCTGCGCGGCCCGCGCCTACCCCGCCGGGACTTGGGACGGGGCGGCGGAGTGGCTTGGCGTTAAGCTGCCGGACGGCCGACTCGATGCGCCGCAGTCGCACGCGGGCACCGACGGTGGGTTCGCCGTGCTGCGGCGACCCCCGGACGTGGCGCTCCTGCGCTATCCCCGCTTCCGCTTCCGTCCCAGCCAGTCTGACCTGCTGCACCTGGACTTCTGGCTGGACGGCGAGAACCTGCTGAGGGACGCTGGCACCTACAGCTACAACACCGACCCGGAGTGGCTGAACTACTTCGCAGGCGTCGAGGCGCACAACACCGTGCAGTTCGACCGGCGCGATCAGATGCCAAGGCTTGGCCGCTTCCTGTTCGGCGCCTGGCCTGAAAGCGAGATCGTCCAGCCGTTAGTGGCCGACGACGCAATGACGGCTTTCGGCGCGACTTACACAGACGCTCGCGGGGCGCGGCATGAACGCCGCGTGGAGCTCTCCACGGGCAGGCTGCGGGTCTCCGACACCCTGTCAGGGTTCAAGCACTCGGCTGTCCTGCGTTGGCGGCTCGCGCCCGGCGACTGGATTTTGGACGGGCTGTCGGTCTCCAACGGCCGCGTTTCACTCCACGTCGAGTCCGACACACCGGCCAAGCGCGTCGAGCTCACGAAGGGCTACGAGTCCCGGCGTTATCTCGAACGCACCGAGCTGCCGGTGCTCGAGGTCGAGGTCGCCCAGTCCGGGACCCTCGTATCCGAGATGAGATGGCAAGGATGAGGGTCCTCTACTTCCACCAGCACTTTTCCACCCCACTCGGCGCGACCGGCATCCGCTCCTACGAGATGGCGCGCGCGCTCGGCGCGGCAGGCCATCAGGTCCTGATGGTCTGCGGAAGCTACAAGGGCGGCGCCACCGGGCTTTCCGGTCCATTCAACCGCGGCATGCGGCGCGGCCTCGTCGACGGGCTCGAGGTGATCGAGCTCAGCCTCACCTATTCGAACCGCGACGGCTTCCTCAAGCGGACCGGGACCTTCCTGACCTTCGCCTTGCGCAGCATCGGCGTCGCCCTTCGCGAGCCGTACGATCTCGTCTTCGCCACGACTACGCCCCTGACCGCCGGTATCCCCGGGATCGTCGCCCGATGGCTGCGCGGCAAGCGCTTCGTCTTTGAGGTGCGGGACCTGTGGCCCGAGTTGCCCCGGGCCATGGGAGTGATCCGCAACCCGGTGATCCTTGGGGCCATGTCCATCCTGGAGTGGGTGAGCTATCGCTCTGCGCACCATGTGATCGGCCTTTCGCCCGGCATCGTCGACGGCATCGCGCGCCTTGGTGTTCCAAGGGCGCGCATCACCCTAGTTCCGAACGGCTGCGACCTGGCGATCTTCGCCGCGCGGGCCGAGCCTTGGCGGCCGGAGGGCGTTTCCGCCGGCGACCTCATGGCGGTGTTCACCGGCACGCACGGCATGGCCAACGGGCTGGGCGCGGTGCTGGACGCGGCACGGGAGCTGAGGCTGCGCGGCCGCGACGACATCAAGCTCGTGCTGATCGGCGACGGCGCCGAGAAGGCGGCGCTTCAGGAGCGGGCGGCCAGTGAAGCGCTGACCAATGTCATCTTCCTCGATCCCGTCGCCAAGGCGAGACTCTCGCAGCTGAACGCCGCGGCCGATGTCGGCATGCAGGTCCTGGCCAACGTCCCGGCCTTCTATTACGGCACCTCGCCCAACAAGTTTTTCGATTACATCGCTGCGGGTCTGCCGGTGCTCAACAACTATCCCGGCTGGCTCGCCGGACTGATCGCGGAGAACCGCTGCGGCCTGGCCGTGCCACCCGACGATCCGAAGGCGTTCGCGGATGCTTTGGAATGGGCGGCCGAGCACCGCACTGAGCTCAAAGAAATGGGCGTTCGCGGCCAGGAACTTGCGCGCCGCGAGTTCGACCGGAAGAAGCTCTCGGCACGATTTGTGAAGGTGCTGGAGACGACGGCAGGGGGAGAGAAATGCTGATGAACGCCAGATCCGCCCTGTTCGATGACGTGGTGGGCTTCGTCCGCAGCATCTATGGCGACGACTACATCCCGCTCCATCGCCCCGTCTTCGCCGGGAACGAGAAGGTCTATCTGGCCGAGTGCATCGACTCGAATTTCGTGTCGTCCGTGGGCGCCCGGGTCACCCAGTTCGAGCAGGACATGGCGGCCTTCGTCGGCGCGAGCCACGGCGTGGCGACCATGAACGGAACGGCGGCCCTGCACGCCGCCCTCCTCCTGGTCGGCGTCAACCGCGGCGACGAAGTGATCTCCCAGGCGCTGACCTTCATCGCCACCTGCAATGCGCTCAGCTACGCCGGCGCGAAACCTGTGTTCGTGGATGTCGACCGCGACACGTTGGGCATGAGCCCAACCGCGCTGCGCAAATGGCTCGAGGCCCACGCGGACCGGCGCGAGGGCGGCTGCTTCAACCGCACCACGGGGGCCCGCATCGCGGCCTGTGTCCCCATGCACACCTTCGGACTGCCCTGCCGCATCGAGGAGATCGTCAGCGTCTGCGATGAATACGGCATTCCCGTCGTCGAGGACGCCGCGGAGTCCCTTGGCAGCTACGTGGGCGACGCCCACACCGGCCTGTTCGGGCGCCTGGCGACGCTCAGCTTCAACGGCAACAAGGTCATCACGACCGGCGGCGGCGGCATGATCGTCACCAACGATTCGGCCCTCGCGGTACGTGGAAAGCACCTGACCACCACCGCGAAGACGCCCCACGCCTGGGAGTTCGTCCACGAGGAGACCGGCTACAACTACCGGCTCCCGAACCTGAACGCCGCCCTCGGGGTCGCCCAGCTGGAGCGTCTGCCGGAGATGCTGCGGATAAAGGCCGAGATCGCCGACCTCTATGCCCAGTTCTGCGCGGCCAAGGAGCTGCGGCTGGTGCGCGCCCGGGAGGGGACGACCGCGAACTACTGGCTCAACGCGGTGGTGCTGGACTCCGTCGAGGAGCGCGACGCGTTCCTGGAGCACACCAACGCCCGCGGCGTCATGACCCGCCCGGTCTGGCGTCTGATGAGCCGGTTGCCGATGTTCGAGTCGTGCCAGAACGACGGCCTGGAAATCTCGCACTGGCTGGAGGACCGCATCGTCAACCTGCCGTCCAGCGTGCCGGACAGCGAAATCGGGAGGCTGGCTTGAACATCCTGAGCCTGGTCGGCCGGGACGAGGCCCTCTTCGCCGACGACATCTCGACGCACGAGCAGGAGCTGTCGGAGCTGGTCGCCTCCAGCCGCTTCCTCGTGATCGGCGGCGCGGGCTCCATCGGGCAGGCGGTCTGCCGCGAGATCTTCAAGCGCAATCCCCGGGCGCTGCACGCTGTCGACATCAGCGAGAACAATCTCGTCGAGCTGGTGCGCGATATCCGCAGCACCCTGGGTTACGCGGACGGCGACTTCCGCACCTTCGCCCTCGACTGCGCCAGCCGCGAGTTCGACGCCCTGCTCAACGCGGAAGCCGGGTACGACTACGTCCTCAACCTGTCGGCGCTCAAGCACGTCCGCAGCGAGAAGGACCCCTTCACGCTGATGCGGCTGATCGAGGTCAATGTGCTGAACACCGTCAGCACCATTGCCCAGGCGCAGGCCAAAGGCGCGCGCAAGTATTTCTGCGTTTCGACGGACAAGGCCGCCAACCCGGTCAACATGATGGGCGCCAGCAAGCGGATCATGGAGATGTTCCTGATGCGCGCGAGCCTGGAGCTGCCGATCTCCACCGCGCGGTTCGCCAACGTGGCGTTCTCCGACGGCTCGCTGCTGCACGGGTTCAACCAACGGTTCGCCAAGCGCCAGCCGATCTCGGCGCCCAACGACGTGCGCCGGTATTTCGTCACGCCGCAGGAGTCGGGCGAGCTGTGCCTGTCGTCCTGTCTGCTCGGCGACAATCGGGACATCTTCTTTCCGAAGCTCAGCGCCGCCCTGAACCTCACCCGCTTCTCGGACATCGCGGTCCGCTACCTGGAGACGCTCGGGTACGAGCCCGACCCTTGCAGCACCGAAGACGAGGCCCGTGAGCGCGCCGAGGCGCTGATCCCGCAGCGGAAGTGGCCCGTCTACTTCTTCGAAAGCGACACCACCGGGGAGAAGGACTTCGAGGAGTTCTTCACCGAAGCAGAGACCCTGGACATGGACCGCTTCAGGTCCATCGGCGTGATCAAGAATGAACCGGTGTTCGACGCCGCCCGGCTCGACCGCTTCCTGGCACGTATCGCCGAGATCCGCGCCTGTCCCACCTGGGACAAGCCGGAGATCGTTGACCTATTCCACGAGATGATCCCGGACTTCTCCCACAAGGAAACCGGCAAGTATCTCGACAACCGGATGTGACCATGCAGCGACTGCTCGACATCCTGCTCTCGGCGTTGGCCCTGCTGCTGCTCTCGCCGCTCCTGCTGCCGCTGATGCTGGCGCTGAGGCTCACGGGCGAGGGCAAGATCTTCTACGTCCAGCAGCGCGTCGGGCGGGGCGGGCAGCCCTTCGGCGTGATGAAGTTCGCGACCATGCTCGAGAACAGTCCCAACATGGGCACCGGCACCGTGACCCTGAAGGATGATCCCCGGATCCTGCCGCTGGGCAAGTTCCTGCGGAAGACGAAGATCAACGAGCTGCCGCAGCTCATCAACATCCTGCGCGGCGACATGAGCGTGATCGGGCCGCGGCCGCAGACGCAGCGCTGCTTCGACGCCTTTCCAACCGAGATGCAGGCCGCCATCCTGAAGGTGCGGCCGGGCCTCTCCGGCATCGGCTCCATCGTCTTCCGCGATGAGGAGGAGATGCTGCACGAGAGCGGCGACGCCGAGCGGTTCTACGATCACGTGATCATGCCGTACAAGGGCCGCCTGGAGGAATGGTACGTCGCCCACCAGGGGCTGGGCGCCTACCTCGCCTGCATCGCGCTGACGGTGTGGTCGGTGCTCTCCAAGGACACCAGCCTGACGTTCAAGGTTTTCCGTAGCCTGCCCGCGCCGCCGGCGGAGCTGCTCATGCTGAAGACCGGCCAGGCGCCGGTGGCTGCGGCGACCTCCCCCTGATGCCCCGCGACCGGCGCGTCTACCGGCAGGTCGCGCAGCTGCACATCGACTGCATCGACCAGGGCTTCCTGCCGCAGCTGGGCGCCGACTTCCTGACGCTGATGTACGAGTGCCTGGACGAGGATCCCGGGGCGCTCCTGCTGACCTGCGAGCGTGACGGCGACGTGGTCGGATTCGTGACCAGCGCGGGAAGCCTCGGCGGCGTGTACCGGCGCATGCTGGGGCGCTGGCGGCGCCTGGCCCCCGCGCTGGGGCCTTCGCTGGTTCGGCCACGCCGCGTTCTGCGGATCCTGGAGATCCTGCGTTACAGCGCCGCCCACCCTGCCGACGCCGCCCTGCCAGCCTCCGAGCTCCTCAGCCTGGCGGTCGCCCCGGCGTGGCGCGGAAAGGGATGCGCGGAGGAGCTGTACCAGGGCCTCGTGCGCGAGCTGACCCAGCGGGGGGAGCGCGCCTTCAAGATCGTGGTCGGCGCGCCGCTCGCCCCGGCCCACCGCTTCTACCGGCGCATGGGCGCAGAGCCGGCGGCCGAGATCGAGGTGCATCGTGGAGAGGCCTCGACGGTGTACGTCCACCACCTGGCCTGATCCGCAGCCCTAGTCCTCGAAGCGGGCTGCCCGGATCGACCAGCGGCTGACCTCGAGGACTTCCTCCAGCGGGATAGGCGCCGGGCCGCCGGTCCTGAGCGCCTGCACGAAGGCCGCAGCGCCCGCTGCGTGGCCCTTGTCCTGCCGGCTGCTGGTCATCTTGGAGAAGCCGGGCCAGCCCCAGGCGCGCAGCGCCCGGAAGTTGTCGAGCTGCAGGATGCGGCCCGCGCCGAAGGCTTCGATCCGCTCCTTGGGGAAGGTCTTCGCCCCGTTGGCGAAGTAGTGGATCGTGCCGTGGGAGCCGTCGGCGAACTCGAGCACGAGCGTCGCCTTGTCCTCGGCGACGCCTGCGGCCGGCCGCCCGAGCTTGACCGCATGCAGCCGCTCGATCGGGGCGCCCACGAGGTAGCGGAGCAGGTCGACGAAGTGGCAGGCCTCCCCCACGATCCTGCCGCCGCCCGCCTCGGCGTCCTGCGTCCAGTGGCCGGCCGGGATGGCCCCGGCATTCACCGTGACGATGAAGGTCTTGGGCTCCGACAGCTGTCCAAGCAGCTCGCGCATCTTGATGGCCAGGGGGGCGAACCGGCGGTTGAAGCCGACCATCAGGATGGGCGACGGCCCCTCCCCTCCGGCGGCCGCGGCAGCGACGCGGTCGAGCTCGGGCTCAGTCAGGGCCAGCGGCTTCTCGACGAACACCGACTTGCCGGCCTGCAGGGCGCGCTCCGCGAAATCGGCATGGGTGTCGTGCCGGGTCGCGATCACCACCGCATCCAGGTCCGGATCGGCGATCACCGCGTCCACGTCCGTGCTCGCCTGGGCGAAGTCGTTCTTCCGCCCATGCACCAGCGCGGAGACGCCGCCCTGGCTGGTCACCGTGACGAGCTCGGCGCCCGCGCCCTTGAGCGCCGGGATCAGCATCCGCGAGGCGAAGTTGCCGGCCCCGATGACGCCCAGCCGCGCGCCGCCTGCGCTGCGGCGCACGTCCCGCAGGGCGATCGTGCGGCCGAGCTTGGTCTTCGAGGCCCCGTCCGCGTAGGTGATCACGATCCCCATGGCCTGGGCGTCGCTGGTCAGGGCCGCATAGGCGCTGCCGGCATCCGCCACGGCATAGCGGTGGGTGATCAGGTCGCCCACCTTCAGCGAGCCGGCCGCCATGAGGTCGAGGACGGCCTCGAAGTTGCGCTGCTCGGTCCAGCGGACGAAGCCGAACGGATAGTCCTGCGCCCGCTCCTCGTAGGTGGGATCGTACCGGCCGGGGCCGTAGGAGCAGGAGACCTGGAACGTCAGCTCCTTCTCGTAGAAGTCGGCCCGGTCCAGCTCCAATCCCGTCACGCCGACCAGCACGATGCGGCCGCGCTTGCGGCTCATCTTGGCGGCCTGGGTCACGGGATCGCTGCTCTTGGTGGAGGCCGCTATGATCACCGCGTCGACCCCGCGCCCGTCGGAGAAGGCCAGGCCCGCGGCCACGGCGTCCTGGCCGGCCGAGAGGTCGACGACCTCGGCGCCATAGCCTCGCGCGAGGGCGAGCTTCTTCGCGTCGAAGTCGAGCCCGAGCACGCGGCAGCCGTTGGCGCGCAGGATCTGCACCGCCATCAGGCCGATCAGCCCCAGGCCGAAGACGGCGACCCGCTCGCCGATCGCAGGCTCGGCGAGGCGGATCCCCTGCAGCGCGATCGCGGCGAGCGGCGTGAAGGCCGCCTCCTCGTCCGTCACGCCGTCGGGGATCTTGGCGCTGAGCGTCTGCGGCGCGGCGACAACCTCGGCATGCGGGCCGTTCGAGACCACGCGGTCGCCGGCCTTGAAGACCTCCACGCCGGGCCCGACCTCCAGCACCCGGCCGGCGTTGCAGTAGCCGAGCGGGATCGGCTGATCGAGCTTCGAGCGGACCGCCTGGAGCGTCTCCAGCACCCCGTCGGTCTGAGCCTTGGCGAGCACCTCCTTGACGCGCTGGGGCTGCTTGAGGGCCTTTTCGACGAGGTTGCTCTTGCCGAACTCCACGAGCATCCGCTCGGTGCCGGCGGAGACTAGGGTCGCGGCGGTCTCGATCAGGAGCCCCCCTCTGCGCGCCCGCGGCGCGGGCACGTCTGCGGCCTCGATGGCTCCGCTAGCAAGCGATTGAATTACCTGACGCATAACGATCAAAGCCGGCCACAACCCGGCGCCCCGCTGAGAACAAACGAACGACCGACCTTCTCGGCATTAGGAAGCGCGCGCCCGATCTAGTCGCTGTGGTGATTCGCACGATCCGTGGCATCCAGCAACTATGGCACGTTGAGATCGAGAAGCCCGCGAGCTGGCGCGACAATTACTCAATGGCGTAGCGGTCCGCATTATGTCATTTCAGGAAACAAACAGTATGACAGGCGCACCTGTAAGTTAGGTCCCTATCTTTGCGATCCATCCGGATCCTTAAGGGCAGAGTAATGTTGGTAAACAATCCCTCGAGAGAGGCTATAGCGCGGGCTGCCGCGCATGTTGGCTTCAAAACCGCTGACCGCTACAGGAAGCGTTGCGAATTTCTATTTCGGGGCGTTCCGCTTGAAGGAGCTATCGTCCTTGACGTCGGCTGCGGCAAGGGAGCCTTCCCCATTTGGGCGGGCTTGCATGGTGCGAAACGAGCGCTAGGCATTGAACCCGAAACGGACGGCAGCACCGCTGGAACCTTTAGACAATTCCGCGAAGCGATCGCAACGCTGGGACTCGCGAACGTGGTCGAGGCGCAGCGAAAGTATCTGTCGGAATTAACACCGGATGATGGGCCGTTCACCGCAGTGATACTTTCGCAGGTGATCAATCATCTTGACGAAGCCGCAACGATAGATCTGCACAAGAACCCAGAGTCGATGTCGCGATATGTGGCCACCCTGACGCACCTGCGAAGTCTAATGGCCGAGGGCGCGGACCTGGTGGTTACGGATTGCGACAGCCGCAATTTCTGGAATGACATAGGGCTCCGAAATCCTCTTATGCCCACGATCGAATGGGAAAAGCATCAACCGCCGTATATCTGGGCGGAAGCGTTTTCGAGATCAGGCTTCAGGCTAGCGCAAACCACCTGGTCGCCCATGTACCCTCTGGGAAGGGCGACGGAGAACTGGCCCGTTCATTATTTTACGATCTCGCACTTCTGCATGCGACTAAAAGCGGTGTGATCAATAAGCGGCGCAGCTTGTATGCTACAGCCCGGACTGAGGCGTATCTCTGTCAACTTCTAATTCGGCCATTCTATCGCACGGCTGACTGAGGACATTGAGCAATGTGCGGAGTGGCCGGGCTTTGGCTTGCGACTGCTGATCCAAATATCGGCCGCTACGCTAAGCAGATGTCGGATACGCTAGCTCACCGAGGCCCAGACGGAGAGGGCGTCTGGATTGAACCTCGCGGCCGAGTGGCCCTGGCCCATCGCCGTCTCGCCATCGTAGACCTGACCCCCACTGGCCTACAGCCGATGACGTCAGATTGCGGTCGCTTTACGGCCACCTACAACGGCGAGCTGTACAATACGGCAGAGCTGCGGCGGGAACTCGAGTCCCTGGGTCATCGGTTTCGCGGCGCGTCGGACACGGAAGTCCTCGTTAATGCGATTTCCGCATGGGGTGTCGCTAAAGCCTGCCTGAAGCTGAATGGGATATTTGCGTTTGCTGTCTGGAACGAGGCTCGACGCGAGTTGTCGCTTGCACGCGACCGAGCTGGCGTTAAGCCGCTGTTTTACAGTAGTGGCGACGATCGCCTCTCTTTCGCCTCCGAAATCCGCGCCCTGTCGATACTTCCCGAGTTTGATCGATCATTGGACGGGGATGCAGTTAGGTCATTGATCACCAACAACCATATCCAAAGCCCCAACACGATCTATCGCAGCGTGAGGGCCGTCGCTCCAGGCTCTATCGTGTCCTTCCTTGCGCCCGGCGCGCCCTTATTCTCCCGTTACTGGGACGTCGCTCAGGCTGTCGCTGAAGCGGCGCCAAGTCGGCAGGCGCATCGCTCCGTGGACGAGACGCTTGATGAATTGGAGCAACTGCTGGATTCTTCAGTTCGCAGGCAGCTCGTCTCAGATGTCCCGATCGGCGCATTTCTGTCTGGCGGGGTCGACTCCTCGCTCATTACGGCACTGATGCAGAAAAACTCCAGCAAACGGGTCAAGACGTTTTCGATCGGGTTCGACGAACCCGGCCTTGACGAAGCGCCTTTCGCGAAGGCGGTAGCCGCACATCTCGGGACCGAGCATCGCGAACTCTACGTAGAAGCCCGAACGGTGTTCGAGACCGTTCCGCTCATGACTGGCGTGCTCGACCAGCCCCTATCGGACGTGTCGAGCATCCCTATGTACCTCTTGAGCAAGATGGCGTCGCAGGACGTGACCGTCTGCCTCTCAGGGGATGGCGGAGATGAGCTCTTCTTTGGCTACAAGCGCTACCTGGAGGCTATGCGGGTCAGACGCGCCTTGGCGCGCGCGCCAGCCGCGTTCCTAAAAGCCTTGGCGACTAGCCTTGCGGTGTTCGGCGGCGACCGGATACGCGATCAGGGCTTCTTACGACCAGGCCGGGGGGGCCGGGCGGCTTGGCATGCTGCCCGGTTGATCCACTACGGTGCCAAGGAACTAAACGACATATATTTGCACTTCGTAACGGCCCAACTTGGGCCGCGGCTGATCGAACTGAACACCCCAGTTGAGAATCGCCTGTGGCAGACGAATAAGTCAGTGATCACCGACTTCCCTGAGCTTCTGATGCTCCACGATTTCACGGGCTACTTGCCCGATGAGGTGCTGGTGAAACTGGATCGCACCACAATGGCTGCTTCATTGGAAGGTCGCGTTCCCTTCCTAGATGAGCGGGTTATAGATTTCGCTTGGAGAGTACCGGCCTCGCTTAAGCTACGAGAAGGTCTGGGAAAATGGTGTGTTCGAAGAGTGCTGTCGCGGTTTGTCCCGGCAGCCTTAATCGACCGGCCGAAGGCGGGCTTCAGCCCGCCTATAGGTAAGTGGCTCCGCGGCCCTCTGAAGGATTGGGCAGAGTCGCTGCTGAATGATGCGGCCATTAAATCTACTGGCCTGCTGAATCTCGAATCCACAAAAGCCGTCTGGCGAGCACACTCCGACGGCAAGGTGGACGCAAGTAGTCAGCTTTGGTCCATGCTGTCATTGCAGTCCTGGGTGCGGGCTAACAATGTTGCATGACACGCCGTGCGGTTTTCTGGATCAGCGCGCGCGCCTACGAGCATTAAACCAATTCTAAGACCCGGTAGGCTGCTATGACTGTATTGATCACCGGCGGGTGCGGCTACATAGGCTCGCACGTCGCCTGGGCCTTGGCCGATCGCGGCCATGAAATCCAGATTCTCGATGATCTGTCGACGGGTCACCCGGACAACGCCCCACCACAGGCAGGGCTTATTGTCGGGGATGTGAGCGACCCGCGCTTGCTCTCGGAGGCCTTTAGCCAAGGCGACGTTTCCGCGGTGATTCATCTCGCAGGAAAAATACTTCCCGCCGAGTCGGTGAAAGACCCAATCCGATACCTGAACGAGAATACCTGCAAGACAATCGCGCTGCTGGAGGCAATGGTGCGCGCAGGTGTTCGGCGCCTGGTGTTCTCTTCGACTGCGGCGGTCTACGGGCAGAGCGAGGTACCCAAAGTCGATGAAGACGCCGCGACGCGGCCCATGAGTCCCTACGGCGTCTCGAAGTTGATGGCCGAACAGGCGATCGAGGTCGTTTGCGCGGCCCACGATCTGCGCGCGACGGCTTTGCGCTATTTCAATGTGGCGGGCGTGGACGCAGCCCTTCGGTGCGGTCCCCGGGGACCGAATCCCGGACACCTGATTCGAACTGCCATCCAGTGCGTTCGTGGCGTCGGTGGCCCCCTGGTGGTGTTCGGAGACGACTACGAGACGCCGGACGGCACGTGCTTGCGCGACTACATCCATGTATCCGATCTCGCCGCGGCCCACCTATCGGCGCTGTTGGACCTAGAAACACACGCCGGGTTCCATGTCTTCAATTGCGGCTACGGCAATGGAGCATCAGTGCTCGAGGTGATCAGGACCGTCGAGATGGTCAGTGGCAAGGCGCTACCTTATACGGTCGGCCCGCGGCGGGACGGTGATCCGCCGGCCCTTATTGCGGATCCAACGAGGCTGCTCGAGACGGGGACTTGGAAGCCGACCTACAGCCTGGCTGAAATCGTCCGAAGCGCTATGCACTGGGATGACGTCGGAGCGGATCGCGCCAGGGCCCTTAATGATGGAGCTCGCCAAGGGCCCCATCCTTATCCGCTGGGACGGGTTGAACGATAAAGTGCGCGCGCATTGAATCCTTTCCCGAAATTTGCGCAGGCCACTCGGACCGCCCTCAGCGACCGGTCGCTGATCCGAGACATCGCCACGCTAGGCGGCGGCGCGATCGCAGCTCAAGTAATCAACTTTGGGTTCTACCCGCTCCTGACCCGACAGTATACGCCGGGCGACTTCGGCGACCTCGGCATATTCATGTCGTTCATTGCCGTCCTTACGCCCGTGGCGGGTCTCGCCTACTACTGGGCGATCATATTGCCGACCAGCGAGAGGCGGGCGCTTCGGATTCTGATCGTCTCGTGCATTTCCGGGATCGGATTGTCAGGGGTTCTGGCAATTGCCATCGCGGTGCTCTCCAGGGTGGGGGGACTGGCAGCGTTGCAACTACGGCACGAAGGTGTAGCGCACCTTCTCGCGCCGTGCCTCGCCTTCATGGCCATCATGCTGGCCCTGCAGCAGTGGCAGACCCGCGACCGACAATTTGTCCGGCTCTCGTTGTCCGGGCTGGTGCAGACGCTCACGGCCAATGTCCCACGAGCGATCCTGGGCTTCCAAGGCCCGAATTCGCTGACGCTGGTCGTCACCTATGTCGTCAGTATCGTCGCCCAAACAGCCTTCTTGATTCCCTGGGGGCGGATGGCCGCGTTTGCGCGACGGCCGTTCTCGATATCTGTTAAGCAGCTCTGGGTTACAGCCTGGGAGTATCGCCGCTACCCACTGTTCCGTGCCCCTCAAGACTGGCTCAGCGCTACGTCTCAAAGTCTTCCGGTTCTGCTTCTCGGCTTCTTCTACGGTCCAACAGAGGCGGGGCTGTACGTCCTTTCCCGTTCGATAATCGGCGCTCCCCTCGACCTAGTTGGAAACGCCGTCGGAGGCGCGATTTACCCGCGCTACGCCGAGGCCAGCAACGGCGGGGTCTCCATCGCACCGCCGATAAGGCAACACATCTTGGTGCTCCTTATCTTCGGAATCACGCCTCTCGTGGCCATCACCCCGTTCTTACCCTGGGGGTTCTCGGTCCTATTCGGCAACGAGTGGTTAGAAGCCGGCCAGTACGGAATGTTCCTTGGAGCATGGCTGTTCAGCAACCTCTTGACTGTGCCTTGCATTCGCGCGGTTCCAGTCTTGGCGGCTGAAAGGCTGCAACTGGGGCTTGGGGTGATGACCATGATCGGCCGAGCAGCCGCCTTGGGCGGCACTGCGGCCATTGGCGGAAGCGCCCTCACCGCGGTTGCGCTGTACTGCGTGTTCGGAATCCTCGCTAATCTCGTCGTCACTTGGGCGATTTATGATCGCGCGCGAGTTCAGGGTAATTCGCTTCCCACTGCGGGCCTGCCGCGGTCGTCCGTCTCAAGCAACTAAGGATAAGGGTGAACAATTGATCCGCGGCCATTCAGCTCCCGGGCTTTCATTCGCTGACCTGGCTGCTCGCTTTCTCGTGGTCGCCGCCGGTCTAAGTCTGAACGATCTATTCAGCCGCGCCTTCGGTGTGGGGCAAGTCGCCTCGCCAGGTATGTTTTTGGCGGCAGCTGTCCTGCTGCTGCGACTCAACACGCGCGCGCTTGGTTGGCCAACCATTTTGTTTCTCGGCACCATCGCAAGCTATCTTGGCTTGGGGTTGCTTTTCTCTGCCATTCATAATGATATAGAGAGCGCTATACCTTATTGTTACATGTATTTAGCCTCCGCAGCAGTCACGCTTGGCGTTGTCAACTATGTGGCAACTACAGAACATACCGAAAAACTGCACAGCTTCATCTTGTTCACCAGGAATGTTTACGCAATTTCGGCCGCCTTTATTTTGGCCTCTCCTCTTCTGGAAAAGGTTTTGGATCAGGGAGCGTATGCGAATGATGGCCGGTTCCGCGGCCTATTCTCTAACCCGAATGAGGCGAGCTACGTCGGTATATTCGGCTGGATTCTTTGCACCGTTTTTCCCTTCAAGGACCGACGGCTGCAGATTGTCGCTGCGTCAGGAATAGCCGCGGGCGTAGCCTGCACGCTTTCGAAGGGCGGGATCGTCGTCCTCGTGGCGCTTATGCTCTACCAAGCCTTCGACTTAAGGAAGCCGAAGCGAACCGCAATCGTAACATTTTTGGCGGCTATTGGCTTAGTCGTGATTCAGAACATTCAATATCTTACAATGCAAATTCTGGCCCAATATTCTGGGGTTCTTTCTTCTTCACAGACGATCCGAATTGTCCAAATCACTGGAATTCTGGGAGGCCAGATCAATTCTGAGACCAGCACAGGCCGCACGGTGCTGTGGAATCTCTCTCTCGAGCGTTTCGCCGACAATTTTCCGTTGGGTGGCGGGCTAGGCTCTTTCCACTTCCTTGTAGGGGGCATTGGCGAGGGAGGGGTCTGGCAAGGCGCCCACAACCTCTATCTGATGATGCTAGGCGAGGCCGGACCAATCCCACTTCTGTTCCTTCTATTGATGGGAGGCATTTCGGTCGCGAAAGCATTTTCGCTCCCTGAGCGCTTCCGCCACCTCCTCCTCCTCCTATGGATCACTCTCGGCCTGCAAGCGCTCACGAGCCACGGCACGCTTGAACTTCGACACATCCTGCTTGTCGTTGCGCTCGCCTTAGGCCTGACCATTCGGCTGGCGCCGAACAGGTTAGCCCGCCGAGCATCACGCTCGTGGCAACGATCATCATTGGCTCCAAGATCAGCGTCGAGCCCAACGCCGCAAGCGGTCGGTGCGCGCGCGGTGGACCCTTGACTTTGTTTGGCTATCTCACTCGCCCAAATGCAAACCGCTTTTCATCTCTGCTAGAAGCGATGTCATGAGCATTTCCGAAACGCGCAACGCTATTGAAGGCCTGGCGCCAATCACATTCGTCGGGAACGCCCGCTGCTACCACACCATGGATTGGTATCGGGCCGTACTGAAAATCGTCGACGGCCGTGTTTCAGTCGATTTCCTCACCGACCTTATCAATAGTGAGGGGCATCGTGTCCTTGTCTCGGATTCAGATAGGATCACCCGTCTTTTCATTATCGACCGTCTCTTATTTCCAGTTCAATCGACTGCCGGTCACACGTGGCGGAATATGGTGAAGCTTGCGGCCGCACCGCTGCAGGCACTAGCCCTCCGACGTTACTACACGGCGCACCGTCACCACCGCTATCACGCCCATACTATGTACTACATGTTAGTATGTTGGCTGGCTGGCGTTCCATTCATTGGAACGCCCCAGGGTAGTGAGGTTCTGGTCCGGCCCTTCAGATCGAAATTCTACAGCGCCATGGCAAAGCGCCTTTTCAAGGCGGCAGACATCGTGACAGTCGATTCGATTGCAATGCGGGACGGGGTCGAGCGTTTGGCGGGGGTGACCCCCATCGTAATCCAGAACGGCGTCAACGTGGCCGCGGCGACGCCGAACGGAAGTCGGCCCCGAACGCGCGTTGTCTCCATTAGAGGGATGGCGGAGCTCTATCGAATTCTGGAGATTGCAGTCAGCCGGAACGCGTCTTCATCAGCGACGCCGCTCGACTTCATCTATCCATTATGGGACGCCGAATACCGCGCTGCTGTCGAGAACGTCCTCAAGAAGGGCGATATCGATCACGGACGTATGGAACGCGCGGAGATGTACCAGCTCCTGCATTCGGCGCTCATGGCGGTGTCTATTCCTCGAAGTGATTCATCACCTCGAAGCGTTTACGAAGCGATCTTCGCGGGGGCCGCCGTCGCGACGGTGGACGCTCCGTGGATTGAGACTTTGCCTGACTGCATGAAGGCCAGGCTGGTAACGGTCGATCTGGAGGATCCCGCATGGTTCGCCAGAGCACTCGACAGCGCCGCCTCCATAGTGGGGACCCCCTATGTCCCATCTACAGCTGCAATTGAGACGTTTTCGCTGGAGCACAGTATGCGCAATGCGGTGTCACTTCTTTACGGTCAGCCGCGCCGCGGAAAAGCCCTCAACCCCGACACCCTGCCTTTCCCATCGGCGGCCTAGGCCAGAGCCGGCTAGCTTCGAGCACCATGAGAATCGCCTTTTCCATCACCGACATGTCGGGCGGTGGTGCGGCGCGCGTCGCGGCCGTGCTGAGCAACGAGTGGCAGGCAATGGGCCACGAGGTCCATCTGGTCACGTTCGAAAGTCCTGGGACGCCGCCCTTCTTCAAAGTCGACGATCGCGTCGTCCGCCATCAACTCGCTGCCGTTCGTTCTGGAGGAGGCCCACTAGGGTTTGTGCAAGTCAACGTACAACGCGTGTTCCGAGTTCGGCAGGTATTCAAGACCATCAGGCCAGATATATCGATTTCATTTTTGCTCGAGGCTAACGTCGTCTCGGTGCTCGCCGCACGCGGCTTACAGATCCCAACGATTGTCGCGGAGCGTAACCACCCGGGCCACCATCGCCTGCCACCCCTCAAGGCTGCACTTCGCAAGATCCTGTACGGCTGGGCGGACGCCGTCTGCGTCCAGACCCGGGAGATTGGCGATTGGTTCGCGCGGCACGCGGGGCTGGAGACAACTGTGATTCCGAATCCCGCGCCGCCGCCAGCTAGGGACCGGCTCACCAAAACCGAGAGTGCGTATTCGCGGCGAACCGTCGTCGGGTTGGGCCGCCTGGAGCCACAGAAGGGTTTCGACCGACTAATCGACGCGTTTGCTGTGGTGGCGGCGGACCATCAAGACTGGGAGCTCGTAATCTACGGGGAAGGCGCTGAGCGGAAGAGGCTGGAATCGCAAGTTGAGCGGCTCGGATTGGACGGCCGAATCGTCCTCCCTGGCGTTATAGACAGACCAGAGACCCAACTGCAGCAGGCCGACCTGTTTGCGCATACTGCACACTACGAGGGCTATCCGAACGCCATCATTGAGGCTGCAGCTGCCGGACGATGTATTGTCGCGATGGACAGCCCTGGGGCCGCGCGCGAGATCTTGGAGGAGGACGATTGCGGCGTCTTGGTCCCCGATGGGGACATCAAGGGGCTGGCCTCGCAGATGTCGCTATTGATGCAGGCGCCTGAGGCCAGGGCGGCCTATGGCGCGCGCGCGCAGGCACGCGTCGCGCGACTGTCACCTCCGACAATAGCGCGCGAATGGATCGATCTTGCGCGGCAGATCAGGGCATCCATATGAAACTGGACGAACGGAGCTTTGACAGCATTCCAGCGACCATGGCCATGCGCGGCGAGCATCCGATGGCGGCGGTTGCCGGTATCCCCCGACGGCTCGGGGTGCAATTCCCGCAGCAGAGATCAGCTCGGTCGAACGTGCCTGTCAGCTTATTGAGCGTTCATGGTTGCTCTCGCGGGCTTGGCACCGTTCGTGCTAGAGTTCCGAAATGACTGATTTGCTCTCAGCCGACAACCACTTCGCCTTCGGAGAAAACTGGAAGTCCTTCGCCAGTACCATCGACCGGGACCGAATAGCAAAGTCCGACGCCGGGGTCCGCAAGCTGTTCGACCCGAGCGACCTGGAGGGGAAGCGCGTCATTGACATCGGCTGTGGGTCCGGTCTACCGGCCCTCTCGCTGCTTCGGGCAGGTGCGGCTCACGTAACCTGCATCGACATTGACCCGAACTCAGTCGCCGCGACGAAAACCACGCTCGGCAGATTTGCTCCCGCCGACCGGTGGTCCGCCGAGGTTGCCAGCGTGTTCGAGTTAACCGGCGAATTTGACGTAGTTCACTCCTGGGGCGTCCTGCACCACACCGGCGACATGTGGCGAGCCATTGACAGAGCTAAGTCCCTGGTGAAACCGGGCGGCCTCTTGGCGCTCGCCCTTTACGAGAAATCGCCATTCTGCGGGATGTGGAAAGTCGAAAAGGCCATCTATTCCAAGTCCCCCGCCCTCATTCAGAAGGCCGTAGCGGCAGCTTATAACGGTCTATTGTGGACCTACTACAAGGCAACTGGGAAGAGTCCGCCCACGCCGGAGCGGGGCATGGACGTACAGCACGACGTCCACGATTGGCTTGGCGGTTATCCCTACGAGTCCTGCACGCTGGAGGAGCTTCGCCGAGCCCTGCCGTGGACGCTGGTCCGCCACTATCACAATCCGGTTAAGCTGGGCTTCTTCGGGACGGGATGCAGCCAGTACGTGTTCAAAGCGGACTAAAGTATGCCACGCCAGCGGAGGGGCTGACATAACATGGGGGCGGTCCCTGCCCGTGGGAATCGCGGCCGACACGTAGCAGCTCTATTGCTCTTTTCTCTCCGCCGATTAATCCGGTGGAGAAGTTGAGCGGCGAACCCGGCCGCGTGGTCGTCAAACACTGAAGCCAGTCAAGACGACGGTCGGAACGAACTGTGGATGGCGGCTCCGGTGAGCGGAAAGCCACCGGGCGACTGACACGCCTAGCGAAGCGCTGAACTCACGCCGCCGCCTCGGGTCGGCAGTAGGACAGCAGCACCGCGTGGTACTTGCCGTTGAAGACGAAGAAGGTGCCGGCCGCCGCGCCGCAGGTGCCGACCTGATCGATCAGCGCCGCGAAATGGTCGACCGACCCCGCGCCGCCCACGAAGGTCAGGGGCCCGCCGGTCGCCTTGCGGACCTGGGCGGCCAGGTCGAGGTCGTAGCCCTCCATGGTTCCGTCGCGGTGGATCGCGTTGATGACGATCTCGCCCGCCACCTCCCCGAACGCCGTTAGCGCGTCCTTGAGGCTCATCTTGTGGGCCTTCTTGCCCCGATGCGTGTAGAGGCGGTAGCCGCCGAACAGATCCTTGTTCACGTCGAGCGTTACGCAGACGCTCTGTCGGCCGATCTCCTGAGCGACCTCCCGCACCAGCGCCGGCCGCTCCAGGGCCGCCGAGCTCAGCGAGATCTTCTCGAAGCCCATGGAGGTCAGCCGCGCGGCGGTGGCGACATCCTTGATCCCGCCGCCGTAGCACAGCGGCATCCGGGATTCGGCGGAGATCTCGGCCAGTAGGTCGAAGTCGGGCGACCGGCCGCTGATCGAGGCTTCGACGTCGAGCAGGATGAGTTCGTCCACCTGCTTCTCGTTGAATATCTTCACCGCGTTGACGGGGTCGCCAACGTACTTCCACGGCTGGAACTTGCGGGTGTTGATCAGGTCCCCGCGCTCCATCAGCAGGCACGGCGCAATCCTCGAGCGGAGCATCAGACGAGCTCCGCGAAGTTCTTCAGGAGCCGGGTGCCGTTGGCGTGGCTCTTCTCGGGGTGGAACTGCACCCCGAACACGTTCCCGTTGGCGACTGCGCAGGGGAGGTCCCCGCCGTACTGGGTCGTCGCCAGGATCTCGCGCGCGTCGGCCGCGTCAAAGAAGTAGCTGTGCAGGAAGTAGAAGCCGTGGGCGAGCTCGATGCCGTCGAAGAGCGGCGACGCGCCCTTCAGGTCGAGCGAGTTCCAGCCCATGTGCGGCAGGTACGGCGGCCGGTTGAGGCCGCTGGTGTCGATCTTGCGGACCTTGCCGGGGATCCAGCCGAAGCCCGGGAGTTCCCCCTCCTCGCTGCCGTCCGAGAGGAGCTGCATGCCCACGCAGATCCCCAGCAGCTTCTTGTTGGCCCCTTTGACCTGGCGCTCGAGCTCGGCCTTGAAGCCCACCTCCTCCAGACGCGCCATGGTGGGATCGAAGGCGCCCACGCCCGGCAGGATGTAGCGGTCGGCGCTCACCAGGTCGGCAGGTTCGGACACCACCTTGTGCTCGACACGCAGCGTCGAGAGCACGGCGGAGATCGCCGCGACATTCCCGGACCCGTAGTTCACCACCGCCAGCATTGGCCGCTATCTCTTGATCGCCCGCTCCACGCCGATGGCCTTCAGGACCTTGGCGCCCAGGTCGAAGACCCAATGTTGATTCCGATAGTCCCTGTAGCTGCGGATCGGCAGCGTGTGGAACTCCATGAATTCCGCCGTCGAGATCTGCAGCTTCTTGGCCACATAGACAATGTCGTCCTGGATGGCGTCCACATCGTACGGGAGGCGGGCCAGCAGCTGCAGCGCCTCCTCGCGCTCCATCTGGCCGGTCAGGATCAGCGACGAGTACTGCACCCGCCGCGTGTCGTAGCCGAACCGCGTCGGCAGCCAGAAGCCCTCGAAGAACCGCGTGAACCGGCTCTCGAAATGCTTCTGCGGATAGCTGCGCCAGCCGTAGCGGCTCGACAGCGTGTCGATCGCGATCTTCTTCGAATAGGGCATGGAATTAAGTGGGCGGAGCATCTTCACGCCCTTGACGTACGGAAGGTACATCTTGTGGAAGAAGATAGAGCTGAATGGATAGTCCTTCAGCGGCATGGTGCCGAACTGCCCGTGAATGTCTTTGATCTGGGCTAGGTCGGTCCCGTAGTACAGCCACTCGAGCGGGTTGCGGACGCACTCCGTGGAGTAGTTGCCGCCGTTCATGATGTACGGGACATCATGCTTGTTGGCGTAGTGATAGAGCGTGGCGACGAAGGCGTGGTCCTGCGGGATGTCCAGGTGCGGCACGCCTGACCGGAAGAAGGCGAGCTGCAGGTCGCGCATCTCGCGCCAGTTGATCACCTCGGTGTAGAGGTCCAAGCCCAGCCCATCGACCAGCGTCTGGATGTTGCTGGTAGCCAAGTCGGTGTTCCAGCCGCCGTCGACGTGGAACACCAGCGGCCGCAAGCCGAACTGCTCGACGAGCATGTGCAGCATGTAAGAGCTGTCCAGGCCGCCCGACAGGCCCAGGATGCAGTCGAAGTCCTTGCCGCGCCGGTTCTCCTTGATCTTGTCGATGGTGGTCTGGAGCTCGGCCTGGGCCTCCGGGCCGACATGCCAGTTCGGCTTCACGTCACGCTCGAAGGACCGGCAGTGGTCGCACACGCCGGCGTCGTCGAACTGGATCTGCTCGTCGCTGGTGTCCATCACGCACCGGGTGCAGATCCGGTACGGGCGCGCGCGCGCCTTGTCGCTCACCGGTCGCTGGTAGTGCTCCTCGATATATTCTCGGGAGACGAAGGGAACTTGGTTCATCAATGAGGCTCGCAATGCTCCGGCCGGCGCGCGTTAGTGCGCACGCCCATTCGGCCGGCTTATGAGGCCGATTGCGTCCACCACGACCTTGTTCAGGAACGCGTTGGGATCGAGGCGCTTGAATTGACGGTGTCCGACCAGGAACAGCACGATGTCGCTCTCGCGCTGTGCTTGGCCAGGATCGACCAGCCGGACGTTGCCGCGGCCGGCAAGCGACGGCGGCAGCTCCTTCACCGTGGGCTCGCAGACCAGCACGTTCAGCCCGTCCACCGCCGCCAGTGCCTCGACGATCTCCAGCGCCGGGCTCTCGCGCAGGTCGTCGACGTCGGGCTTGTAGGTGATGCCGTAGCAGGCGACGACGGCGTTCTTGAAGCGGTCGGCCAGTCGGGTGACGCGCTCGATGATCCGGTGCGGCTTGTCGTCATTGACGGTGCGCGCCATCCGGATCAGGCGCGCCTCGTCCGGGGCAGAGTTGACGATGAACCATGGATCGACCGCGATGCAGTGCCCGCCGACGCCGGCGCCCGGCTCCAGGATCGCGACCCGCGGGTGCTTGTTGGCGAGTTCGCGCACCGCCCAGACGTCGACCTCGAGCTTGTCGCAGATCATTGACAGCTCGTTGGCGAAGGCGATGTTCACGTCCCGGAAGGCGTTCTCGCTCAGCTTCACCAGCTCGGCGGCGCGGCTGTCGGTGACGTAGCACTCTCCGGTGACGAACTCCTGGTATAGGTCCAGCGCCTTCTGGGCGCAGCTATCGGTCAGGCCGCCGATGATGCGGTCGTTCTGAACGAGCTCGCGGACCATCTGGCCCGGCAGGATGCGCTCGGGGCAGTGGCAGACGGCCACCTCGGCCTCTACCATGTCATCCTTGTAGCGCGGGAAGGTCAGATCCGGCCGCGCCTCGCGGAGCACGTCGGCGACCATCTCGGTGGAGCCCACGGGCGAGGTGGACTCCAGGATGACTACCGAGCCAGCCTTCAGCGTGGGTGCGATGGCGGCGGACGCCTTCTCTACGTAGCTCATGTCGGGCGCGCCGCCGGGGCGTACGGGCGTCGGCACCGCGATGATGTAGTAGTCCGCCGTCTCAGGCGCGGTGGCCGCGCGAAGTTGGCCGGTGGTCACGGCGGCGGTCAGCAGCATCTGCAGGTCCGGCTCATGAAAGTGCGCCTGGCCGGCGTTCACCGCATCGACGACGCGCTGGTTCACGTCATAGCCCACGACCTCGTGGCCGCGGCTCGCCAGCATGGCGGCGGTGGGGAGCCCGATGTAGCCCAGGCCTACGACACAGATCTTCATGCAGCTCTCTTGGTGCGCGCGTACGCTTCGATGATGTCGGCGATCTGTGTCGCCGCGGTGCCGTCCCCGTAGGGGAAGACCGAGCGGGCCCGGCCGGCGTAGTAGTCGGGATCGTCGAGCAGGCGGAAGACCTCGCCGGCCATGAGCACGGGATCGGTGCCCACGAGGGAGACCACGCCCGTAGCCAGCGCCTCGGGTCGCTCGGTGACCTCACGCATGACCAGCACGGGCTTGCCCAGCGCGGGACCTTCCTCCTGAATGCCCCCACTGTCGGTGAGGATGACGTCGGCCCGCTTCATGAGCGCGACCATCTGCACGTAGTCGACAGGCGGGATCAGGTGGACGTTGCCGAGGCCGCCACCAAGCCGCTGCGTCACCACATCTTTCACCTGCGGGTTCAGATGGACCGGATAGATGATCTCGACGTCGTCGCGGGCCGCGATGCGTGCGATGCCATCACAGATGCGGTCGAAGCCGCCCCCGAAGCTCTCGCGCCGGTGGCCGGTGACCAGTACGAGCTTCCTGCCGGGCGAGAGCTGGACCGGCAGCTCCGCCAACGTCGAGGCGTCGACCCGCTCGGCCATGTACAGCAGGGCGTCGATGCCGGTGTTGCCGGTGATGGCGATGGTGCGTTCGCGCGGCGATTCCCGGCGCAGGTTCTCGGCCGAGACCTCCGTGGGTGCGAACAGGAAGTCGGCCACCGCGTCGATGGACACGCGGTTGTATTCCTCCGGCCAGGGTCGGGCGATGTCGTGCGAGCGCAGGCCGGCCTCCACATGTCCGACCGGGATCCGGGCGTAGAAAGCCGCCAGGGCCGCGGCCATCGCCGTGGTGGTGTCCCCGTGAACCAGGACCAGGTCCGGCTTCTCCGCGTCGAAGACTTCGCCCATGCGGGCCAGGACGCGGACCGTGATGTCGGTGAGGGTTTGTCCTGCGGACATCAGATCGAGATCGATGTCTGGCCGTTCGCCGAAGGCCCCGAAGACCTGGTCCAGCATCTGGCGGTGCTGGCCCGTGGTCGCCACGACAGTATGCAGCGAGCGCCGGGCGCGCAGCGCCTTGACGACCGGCAGCATCTTGATCGCTTCGGGCCGCGTCCCGAAGACGAGAAGGATTCGACCGTGCATTCCGCCCCGTTTCACTCCGGCGACCCCGCCGCCGCGCCCGCCAAGCAAGAGGCGTGCCCACCCCGCCGCGCCCGTTGTCTCGCCTTGGCACGGTCCTATGGCCAAGCGGCCGTCTCAGGTAAAGCCGCGGGCGCGCTGTACGACGGCCGGACAATAGCCGCTACGCCCGTCTTCAGGGGAAGCGACCCTTCAGCGCAGACCTAAGTGAACCTTGGCCCGAGCTCAGACTAGAGCCGGACGGCCCGTCGCTAGGACGCCGAGGAAGATCATCCACTTTAGGCAGCCGACGGGTTATCACGGTCCCGCACCTCTTGTTGTGATCACACGGGCAAGAGGTGTTTCGCGGTACCATCCCTCAAGCCGGGCACTTCACGTTCTCCAATACCCACAAGCGCTTAGGACCTTCAGGTCCCGCGCCTTTTATCTTGCCATCGGTCTGTCACGGGTTCGAACCCCCCTCTGGCGTGGGATTCAGAGGGCTATGCGCCCAGGGCGCTGCTTTCCGCTTGGACTGAATCTTAGCGCCATCCCCGCGAAGGAGCTGCGGCGCGAGCCGCGCGACATAGGTGCGGGTTTCCTGAGGCAGCGATCGTCCGGCGAGGTACTGCAAGTAGCGGGCTGGACCTGCATTGTACGCAGCCAGGCCGCCGGATAAGCCGAAGCGCGCCACCATCTGGCGCAGATAGTCAGCGCCGGCGGCAAGGTTGTCGGATACATCGAAGGGGTCGGGACCAAGCGCCAGCCGCTGCTGCTGCTCGCGCCAGGTGCTCGGCATAAGCTGCATCAGGCCCATCGCTCCTGCCCGCGAGGTCGCAAATGGATTCCCGCCGCTCTCCGCGGCGACTACGTATCGGATCCACTGTTCAGGGAGACCTGAGGAGGCGGCAGCCGCTGCAAAGGCCCGGTCCAACTCAGTGTCGGAAGTGCGCACCGACTGCGCGTGCGCCGAGCCCTGCACGAGCAGCGCGAGCGCGACGGACGCACCCGCCGCGCGCCTCACGGCGACCAAATCAGCGTCGCCCGACCGACCACCTGCCGCACCCGCGTGACGCCGAGGTATCTGCCGTCGAGGCTGTAGGGATCCGCATTGATCAGGAACAGCTCGCCCGGTCGAAGCGTGCGGCAGCCGGCCCACATCGGCAGTGCTCGCCGCCACCGATCGGCCTCTAGGGCGAACGCAGCAGGCTTCCCGTCCACCGTCACGACATGGCTTTGCCGGCAAATCGTCTGCCCCTCCACCGCCGCGACGGACTTGATGAGAAGCGCTCCCACCCGCAGGTATCGTCGGTCCGCTAGCCAGTGCGCAGTCCGTGGATCAGGCTGGATGACCGCCCAATCTCCGCGGCCCAGGGACGCATGGCGCTCAATCAGCCAAAAGCCGAGAGGCGCACTGGACGTGGTGTTCCAAACCACCACCGGCGGCCCGTCGACCATCGGGGACGCTCCGATGGCGGCCAAACCTACGGCTGCCGAGGTGAGGACGGCGCGCGCAGTCATCCCGCCCGCCCCTTCCGCAGCAGCCACGCACGATGGCGTTTGGCGCCATAGGCCCTCGGCTTCAGGCCCGCTTCGACACGGCTGGCCACGTGCCGCCAATACTCAGGCGCACAATCACGCGGATCGACGCCGGCGGCCTCCACCGCCTCGATGGCCTCGAGCACCTTCTGCACCTTCGGCCAGCCGAAAACGTGCGCGAACACCTCAGCGCCCGGCGCAACGAAGGGCACGGTCGTGAAGGCTTCGCCGATGGGCACAGCACGGAGGATGTCGATGCGCGACTGCAGCGTCCCGTGCTCACCGGCCTGCCAGCGCACGAGTGCAAACAGCTCACCGGGCGCAAAGCAGACGACACGGCGACGCCGGTTGATGATCCGCTCGTCTGTCCAGCGTCCGAAGCGGATCCACCGCTCCATGACGCCTTGGTGGAAGACGAGCTCCACCTCGGTGAGCATAGTCAGAGCTTTCGATAAGCCGGAGCGACAGCAGCATGGCGCTTGGCCGGCAGCACCACTCCCCTCCCCTCATCGCTTGTGGATGCACGCGTGCCGCGCTGCGCCCAGTCCTCCAGGTCCGCGAGCGTGTACACCACACGGCCACCGATCTTGCGGTACGTGGGTCCGGTGCCATGATCGAACCCGAGCTCCCGCGTCACCTCGCTGAGCAGGCCCGTCAGCTCACCCATGTCCGCGGCGCGGCCGGCGCGCTCGACGAACACCTGGGCGTCGCTGAAGGCGCTCACGCGCTCCGACAGCTCCCTGACCGATCAGGAGCCCAGGAACTGGGCAAACTGTAGTCCCCTCCCGGTTTCGAGCTCATCGGTGGAACACCGGCGCGCCGTCCAGCACGTGCCCGAACAGCACCCTGACCACCCGGGTGTCGCAGCGGCCGACCTCAGCACGAGACTCCACCAGGCGAAGCCAGTTGGAGGCGCTCCGAGTGTCGCGATGCCAGGACCAAAGGGCGTAGTCCCAGCGCCCGGCCAGCAGCACCGCCTGGGTCACGAACGTATCCTCCCGACACCAGTCCTCGAAGGCGTCGGTGTCCGCAGGCTCGACGCTGCGGAGGCTTACGTAGCTGAGCAGGCAGATGCTGTTCCCCAGCCGCTCCGGACAGACCACGTGCGCCCACCGGGCCAGGCCGCGCGCCCTCAGCTCCGAAAGCTGCTGGCCCACGGCCCTCACGCTCCATCCGAGCCGCGCAGCGACGGCTTCCGTGGACTGCCCGCGCATGGCGGCGCACGCCACCAGCCGCTGCGTCTTCGGCCGGAGCGGCGGCGTTCGCATGCGGGCAGGCATCCGCTGCAGCAAGTCCCCTCCACCCGCCGGCGGAGCTCCGGGCGCGGCGGCAAGAGCCTCCAGCCGCCGCGCCCGCAGCCGCCGGCGCCAAGACACTGGCGAGCCACGACACCCCGTCGGGTCTGAGTGGGCGCCGGGCTCACGGATTAAGACGTGCGAGACGCCGGATTCCGCACCGGACGGTCGGCGATAAGACACGGCCCGGGCCCCGGTCCGTCGTCCGACCGACTATCCCAGCACCAGGGTCGCGAAGGTCGCGCTGAGGACCAGCACGAGCAGGCAGATGGGCAGGGCGAAGACGCCCCATCCGGTGGCCTTGGCCTCCAGTGCGTTCCCCAGCTTCAGGGTGAGCGAGGCCTGTTCGGGAGGCTTGTGTTTGGGAGTGTTTGCCATGGGAGCAAATTAGAACACACCATGAACATCCCAAAAAAATAGCGACATCTATTTTTCGTCGGAGAGCAGCGCCTTGAAGTCAGTCTCGATGCGCTGGATCACGTCCGACCACTCGGCCAGTCGCGTCTGCCGGTAGAGGCGCATGGACGGGTACCAGGGGCTGTCCGCCCGGTCCGTCATCCAGCGCCAGTCGGTCTCCACGCCCGACAGCATCACCCAGCACGGCTTGCCCATGGCTCCGGCGAGATGCGCCATCGCTGTGTCCACCGAGATCACGAGGTCCAGCTGGTCGATGATCGCCGCCGTGTCGGCGAAGTCCTTCGCGCCGGTCTGGGCGGGATCGAGCTCGATGATCTGCGCCGGCAGCGCGCGCAGCCGCTCCGCCCATTCGGGCGGCAGCGACCGGTTAGGATCGTTCATGTGTCCGGGATTGCCTCGGGTCACGAGCCCGACCTTGAATCCCTCGCCCAACGACGGCCAAGCGCTCACCGGCCGCAGGTACGGCGCGTTCGGAACCGTCTCGACCGTCGCCCCGCAGCGCCAGGCCAGCGAGCAGGTCATCACCCAGTAGTCCGGGTCGGGGAAGTCCACCGCGCCCTCGGCCCCCAGAGTCCGCACCCCCAGAGAGCCTTGCAGCAGCCGCACCAGCCCCGGCCGGCAGAGCAGCGTCACGTCCGCCCCTCGGGTCTTCAGCAGGACGGCAAACCGCGCGAACATGATCTGGTCGCCGAAGCCCTGCTCCGGCCAGATCAGCACCCGCTTGCCCTTCACATCCTCCCCGCGCCACTCGGGCTGCGGCAGCGCCGGCTTGGCCATCGCCGGCAGCTCGTGCCGCGCTTCGTAGAGCTCGAAGCCCTCGGGGTAGCGCCCCTGCGCCAGCACCGCCATCGACAGCAGTCGCCGCGTCGCCGGCAGACTGGCGTCGAGCGCCAGCGCGCGCCGAAACGCCGCCTCCGCGTCCGCAGGCTTGCCGAGCTGCCGCTTGACGACGCCGAGCCAGTGGAAGGCCTCACCCGAATGCGGGAAGCGGTGGGCCGCCTCCTCGTAGATGCCCTCGACCTCCGACAGGTTCGCGACCCCGCGCTTGGCCGCCTCGCGTGCAGCGCCGATCAACTCCTGCAGCGATGGTTCGGCGCCGGGCATCTGCCCAGACTTACGAGGCCGGGCCCGCCCCTCGCAACCGCCGCGGCCGTGCTAATGGGAAGGCATGAAGTTCAACCTGGGCTGCGGCCGGCGGAAGATGGCCGGCTACATCAACGTCGACGCCGCCCCAGAGTGCGAGCCCGATGAGGTGTTCGACCTCGAGAGCACGCCCTGGCCCTGGCCCGCGGGCTGCGCCGAAGAGATCCTCTTCATCCACGCCCTGGAGCACATGGGCCGCGACCCGCGAGTGTTCCTCAAGATCATGCAGGAGACCTGGCGCATCGCCGCAGCGGGCTGCCGGGTCACGATCCACGTCCCGCACCCGCGCCACGACAACTTCATCGACGATCCGACCCACGTGCGTCCGATCACGCCTGCCATGCTCTCGCTCTTCGACCGCGAGCTCAACGACCGCTGGGCCGCCGCCGGCGCCCATTCGACCCCGCTCGCCCACTACACGGGCGTCGACTTCAGGACTGTCTCCGTCCAGCTCCTCCTCGAGGAGCCCTACGCCACCCAGCTTCAACGGGGCGAAATCACCCCCGCCGAAGCCGACCGCCTGGTCGCGACGCTGCACAACGTCGGCAAGGAGTTCCGGATCGTGCTGGAGGCCCGCAAATGACGTTGGAGCCTAATGCGCTGCAGGCGACGTCTGTGCGTAGCGGGCCAAGCTGACGGCCAGCGCCAGATGCCCGCGGTCACCGCGCGCTATGTCACATCCGATCTCCCCAAATCGGGTAAACAGGAGATCCCATGGGTCGCGATTCTCACCCATGACGTACGGGCGAACCCGACGACCCTCTGAAGCGTGACGCCAGACGTTGTCGAGGCCCCCGGCCCCTCCAGGTCGGGGGCTGCGCGCTCCAGGGGAAGTTCCACCGGCCTCTTCGTCTGAGAAGGTCTTCCGGCGGCATCCAATTGATCGGGTACGAACCTTATCCCGTTTAGCGTCCTGGACGCCCCAAACCCAGTTTGAGCCACAACTTCGGGTCTGTCCGCCCTCCACCTGCCCGTGCATGATGGCGAGCGGGAGGACCCTCCATGCCCACCGTGACGGAGCCAGGCCGTAGAGCCGCCCAGTACGTCCGCATGTCGAGGGAGCACCAGAACTACTCCCTGGAATTCCAATCCGCGCACAATGCCGCCTTCGCCGCCGAGCACAGCTACGCCCTGGTGAAGACCTACGAGGATGCCGGCGTGAGCGGCCTGCGCCTGAAGGGCCGCCACGGCCTGAAGCAGCTGCTCGCCGACGTGCTCGGCGGCTCGCCGGGCTTCAATGTGGTGCTGGTCTATGACGTCAGCCGCTGGGGGCGCTTCCAGGACATCGACCAGGGCGGCCACTACGAGTTCATCTGCCGTGAGGCCGGCGTGCAGATCCTCTACACGGCCGAGCCGTTCCGCAACGACGGCAGCCTCGGGTCGACCATCGTGAAGCACGTGAAGCGGGCGATGGCGGCAGAGTTCAGCCGGGAGCTGGCCTCCAAGACGTCCACTGCCCAGCGGGGGCTTTCCTACAAGGGCTTCTGGGTGAACGGGCCGCCCGGCTACGGCCTGCGTCGGGTTGCGGTCGACCCGGACCGCCGGCCGCGCTTCCACATGGAGAGCGGCGAGCACAAGGCGCTGCGCGGCACCCGCACCATCCTCGTCGCGGGGCCGGAGGAGGAGGTGCGCACGGTGAGACGCATCTACAGCCTGTTCCTCGTCCATGGCCTGCGCCTGGGCCCGATCGCGGCGCTGCTCAACCGCGAGGGCATCACGGCCGAAGCGGGTCACAAATGGACGCGCTTCCGGGTCAGGGAGGTGCTCAGGAACGAGAAGTACGCGGGCGCCCTGCAGCGCAACAAGACCAAGGGCGCGCTGGGCAGCCGCCACCGCGTGCCGAGGAGCCAGTGGGTCCGCGTGCCGAAGGCCGTCGAGCCGATCGTAGACGCCGCCACCTTCGCCGCTGTCCAGGCCCAGTTCCGGCAATGCAAATCCCGCAACCCCACCGACGCCGAGTTGCTGGACGACCTTCGCATCGTGCTCCGCGACCACGGCCGGATCAGCCACTCTCTGATCGATCGCCATCCGCAGACCCACTGCGCCGCAGTCATCTCTCGGCGCTTCGGCGGCCTGGTGAACGCCATGGCCCTCGTCGACGCCGAGCCGACCCGTTCCCAGCTTGCCGCCTCCCTGAAGGCCAGGGAGGTCCGCCCCTGCCGGTTCCGCGACCACCCGGTCCCTCTGGCGCCGGCCGAGGCGCTCGAGGCGCTGCGTGGACACCTGGAGCAGAATGGCTCGGTCAGCACGTTCAGCATCGACGAGGATTCCGCCCTGCCCGGTTCGAACTGGTACAGGCGCACCTTCGGGAGCATGTCCCGGGTCTACGAGCTGATCGGGTACGAACCTCCGCCGGCCCAGCGTCTTCGGCTCGACCTCGCCCGCAACCGCAGGACTGCCGGCGCCGAGCTGCAGGCTTCCCGCCGCCCGTGACGCGGCAAACGCAAGGCCGTTGATCCTGCTTTCCGCCCGGGTAATAAACCGCCATGGCGCCGAACACCTACACGGCCTTCGCCGGCCACCGGCTGCTCGCCAGCGGCGAGCCCGCCAAGGTGGCGGCCGCCGCCCACGCAGCCTTGTCGGCGGGCGAGTCCCGCGTCCTGATCTTCAGCGACGCCACCGGCGAACAGGTGGAGCTCGATCCCACCACCGCGACGCCTGCGATTGCGATCCAGCCGCCCTCAGCACCGGTGAAGCCGGGCCGGGGCAGGCCGAAGCTTGGCGTCACCGCCCGTGAGGTCACGCTCCTGCCGCGGCATTGGGCGTGGCTGGCGACCCAGCCCGGCGGCGCGTCAGCGGCGCTGCGCCGCCTGGTCGAG
Source organism: Phenylobacterium sp. (assembly GCF_036563285.1). Classification (GTDB taxonomy): domain Bacteria; phylum Pseudomonadota; class Alphaproteobacteria; order Caulobacterales; family Caulobacteraceae; genus Phenylobacterium. Next base: position 143,117 of record NZ_DATCMR010000010.1, on the reverse strand, counting down.
ACCGCCAGTCGAAGCGGAGCGCAGACGGATCTTGCCCGTGCTCGGCAGGACGCCGCCTATCGCGTGATGACGTCCCTGGCCGGCGATCTGCCGGGCTATGAGGAGGCGCTGAGGGCGCTCTTCAAGGGCGATCGCGAACAGCTGTCTCAAATCATCTCGCCCTGGCCGAAGCCCGTCGCCGAATATGTGCGGCGACTGACGCCGGCCTAGCCGGACGTCCCCACACCCAGGTCACTCACTGACCACCTGCCGGTTGACCGTGCCGGTCGCCACGGCGGCTTCGGTGAAGCGCAGGTCATCCCACTGCTTCCGCGAATAGAGCCGGGTCTGATCGGCGTAGTGTTTGGAGCCGGAGTTTGTGGACTGGGAATAGGTCAGTAGTCCGCGGCTCACCGGACCCTTGTCGGTGAACTCCACCGCCATGACCCAGCTCGCGCCGTGGCGGATCTGGGTCCACCCGAGCTCCGGCTTCAGTTGCTCCGGCGCGACGGTGATGACGTTGAACACCCCCTCCCCGCCGGCCCCTCCGTGGATCGGCACGAGCTCGCCGCGTCCCCGGTCGTCTCGCTGCACGTCGCCCAACCGGGCGTCGAGCGGGATCTTCAGCTCCGCCAACCGGTCGACCGCCTTCTCCAGCGCCGCCAGCACGGCCGGGTCCGAACTATCCAGGGTGTGGGGGGTGCCCACCGGATCGACCGGATCGAAGGGCGTCCTGAACTTCAGCCCGCCGTTCTCCGCGAACAGGTGGAAGAGGTGCGCGCCTCGGCTGTCGAGGTCCACCTTCAGGTCCCACCGGGCGAGAGCCTCGCAGGCCGGCTGCAGCTTCGCGCGACCCGACGTCCGGCAGGCGGTCACCAGCTCGTCGCGCGTCAGCTCGCCGCCGTAGTGGCGGTTGCCGAACATCACCTTCTGCAGCGCCGCCAAATCGAACTTGCGCCCCTCGAGCCCGTCCGTTCCCTCCACACGGCGCTTCACCTGGTCGAGGCCGAGCCGCGTGCGCAGGCTCCGCGCCGTCCCCTCGTCACCCCACACCCGGCTGTAGCCCGTCAGCGGCTGCTCAGGATTGGTCAGCCAGTAGCTGTCGTTGCTCTGGGTGACGTAGTCGGTGCGGAAGAGCTGTGGCGCGGCGCGAGCGCCGAACATCCCGGGCGCCGTGGAGTCCGCATCGGTCCGCCAGTCGCAGGCCGCGCGCGAACCATCCAGCACGGCGCGGCGGCCGCGGGTCCACGCCTCGCGACCCACGTCGGAGACGATGCAGGCCTTCGCCAGCTCCTCCGGCACGTTGGGTATCATCCCCATGTCGCCGAAGAAGGCCTCGCCGCCGGCGTCCACCGCCGTGGTGTTGAAACGATATGACTGCCTGGCGGCTAGCACCTTCTGCAGCTCACGCACGGACCTCGCCTGCCAGACGGCCATGTACTGGTCGACGTCACGCAGGCCCACGGGCGCCTGGCGCAGAGCGAAGGCGCGCTCGGTCGTCCAGGGGAAGGTGCTGCTTAAGACGACGGGCCCATAGCGCGTCGCGTAGAGCGTGCGCGTCACCGGCGGCCCGTCCTTCACCGCGACCGTGAAGGTCTGCCGCGTCATCGGCTCGTAGCGGCCCTCGTACAGGTAGCGGGTGGGGTCGGCAGGATCGAGCTTCAGCTCGAAATAGCCATAGCGGCTGGCCGTCGAGACCGTGTTGCTCCACGCCACATGCTCGGTATGCCCCATGCGGATGAGCGGCATGCCCACATAGCTCACCCCCACCACGTTCAGCTTGCCGGGAATGGTGAAGTGGGTGCGGTAGAACCGGTTCACCCCGGTCCACGGATAGTGCGGGTTGCCCAGCAGCACGCCGCGCCCGGACTTGGTCACCTCCCGGCCCAGGCCGTAGGCGTTGCTGCCGAGCCCCGTCTCTTCCTCCAGCAACCGGGCGTCCGCGGGCAGCGCCGCCTGGCGCGCGCTCGAGCCGGGCGGTTGCGCAGAGCCGACCGGCGCGAAGAGGCCATCCACCGTCTGGCCCACATACATGTGCCGCCAGAAGTCGATCTCGGTCAGCGGGCGGACCCAGCCCGCCCCGCGGCAACGCGGGTCGTCGATCTTCGCGACGCCTGTCTCCCGAAGGTAGCGGTTCACGCCGGCCACATAGCCTCGCGCCATGGCGCGGGCGTCCGGTGACGGGGTGTCCACCGACCCAGGAGGGCCCGCCAGCAGCCGCTCCACATCGCCCTTCGCAAAGGCCGCACGGTGGTAGAGGTCGCTCATGATGTTGGCGTCCGCCGCACCGGCGCCCAGATGGCGCGCCCGCTCGCCCGAGACGGTCAGGATGCGGTCGGCGATCTCGCAGATGTTGTCCTGGGCGCTGGCGTATCCGTAGCCGTAGCCGATGCTCCCAATGTCGGCCGCCTTGATGTGCGGCACGCCTAGGGCCGTACGGCGTATCTCCGCCGAATAGGTGGCGGCTGCGGCAGCTCCACACCACCCTACCCCTGTCACTCCCATCACGGCCGCCGCAGCCAGGAGCCCAGTCCCGCGCCAAGGCGCACGTCGCCACCCGATCTGGATCATTGGCCCCTCCCCGAGCACCCTGCGGGGAGCGTGTTCCAGCGGCTGCGGCGCGTCAATCATGGGAGCGCCCGCCTCGTCCACCTCGGGCCGCGCAGGGCGCTCTCCTGCCACCGCTGCTTCAGGAGGTGGAGACGCGAACCAGATCGGTCGCAGGAGTGCGTGGCGCCGTCCATGACGATGTCGACCCGAGGAGCCGAGAACCCATCTCGCCTACAGATCGACAAGCTCGGCGGGGGTCGGCGCGCCTTTGAGCTCACGCCTAAAGGCGCCGATCCGGCGGCTCAGATGCGAGCCCCGCAGCACCAGGAAAGCGCGCAGCCGCGCGGCGTAATCCGGAGCGACCGCGTCCCTGACCGAAGGCCGTCCGGCAAGGCTCGAACGCCACGCCCCCACCTGATCCAGACCAGACGCCAGGTGCAGACCGGCTTCGGCCTCGAAGACGTCGAAGTAACGGAATACCGGCGCGAAGGCCGCATCCGCGAGCCGGAACTCGGGGCCGGAGAAGAACGGGCCTTTCACGACACCCTCGAGGCGCTGCAGGCGGGCGACCAGGGCTCGGCGCTTCATCTCGAACTCGCGCTCGACCGGCGCCATGTACAGGCCGGCGATATCGGCGAGCGCACCCGAGGCGTACTCCACCCACGCCCGTTGCTGTGCCCGGCCAAGAGGGTCCCGCGGCGAAAGCGCCCCCCCGGAGAGCTCGTCCAGGTATTCGGCGATGGCCGCGCTCTCGAAGAGCACCTCGTCCCGCTCGCCGTCCTGGACCCGCAGGAGCGGGGTCTTGCCGGTGGGCGAGAGCGACAGGAACCAGGCCGGCTTGGCGGCGAGGTCGATGTAGACCGTCTCCAGCTCGACGTCCGCCTCGCGCGCGACGATCAGCGCCCGCTGCACATAGGGGCATAGATGGTGACTGACGAGGGTGAGGCGCAGGCTCATGCCAGCACCTCCCGCAGGAGCTTCGGCCCGCGCTGCAGGCGCGGAGACAGAGCGAAGGCTCCGGCCCCGAGCAGGGATTGGGCGACGCAGAGCACGAACAGGTAGGCCGGATACTCCCAGCCCCCGCCGGCGGCGGTGAACACCCAGCCGTTCTTCAGATGCGCCATGAAGAGCGCGCCCAGCAGGATCGGCGACAGCGCGAGCGCCACCACGCGCACCGCGACGCCCAGCACGAGCAGCCCGCCGCCGACGATCTCCGCCGCAACCACCAGGTAGGCCGCCCATCCGGGCAGGCCTAGGCCCACGAAGTACGCCGAGGTCCCTTCCATTCCGAAGGTCAACACCTTCAGCAGAACGCTGTGGGCGAGGAACATCGCGCCCAGGCTGACGCGCAGCAGCGCTATTCCATAATCGACTGTCCTGGCCTGCATGGCTTCACCTCCAGTTTCGATGCACTTGCATCAATTTCGTTGCGCTTGCATCGACTGTCAAGTCCGATGCATATGCATCGATATGAGCAACCCGACCCGCATCGATCCAACCCCGTCCGAAGCGATCCAGATGGCCTGGGCCCGCCTCCTGCGGGCGCACCAGGTCGCCCTCGGCCTGGTAGAGACCCGGCTTAAGGACGCGGGCCTTCCGGCGCTGGAATGGTACGATGTCCTTCTGGAACTCGAGCGCCAGGGGCCCCTGCGGCCCCGGCAGCTGCAGGCGGAGCTGCTCCTTCCGCAGTACAATCTCTCGCGCCTTCTGGAACGGATGGTCGACGCCGGGCTCCTGGAGCGCCGCCCCTGCCCCGACGACGCACGGGGTCACCTGGTCGCACCGACGAGACGAGGCCGCGGCGTGCGCAGGCGCATGTGGCCGGTCTATGCGGCGGCGATCGGTGAAGCCGTAGGCGAGCGCGTCTCCGAGCGCGAAGCCGCCCAGCTCGCCGAGCTCCTCGGCCGGATCGCCGGCCCGCGCCGAACGTGACCGATATAACATCACGGCTCATTCCCGGATGAAGATGCGCTTGATACCTCCCCGCCCGTACGCCTCGGGAGCCTCGGCCCACGGCAACACCTCGACCGGGATGGAGGTGGAGCTCATGCCGGTTCGAAGCATCAGGTCGAGCACCGGGTCCATGTGCGCACGGGCGTGGGGCTGGCCGGTCACCAGGGTGGCATTGCGGTAGAACATGGCCCCGACCGGGACGGCGAAGCTCTCCGCATAAGGCCAGACCGGCGTGCACACTCCATCTGCAGCCACGCGGCCTAGCGCGGTCGCCAGACGCTCGGGCGCGCCGCCGCACTCCACCACGATTGGATAGCTGCGGCCCTCGGACGGGCCCATCCGCATCGGTCTCGCGCCGAGTCTCTCCGCCTCTTCCAGCCGCTCGGCGTCGTCGTCCAGGAAGTCGATACGCCTGGCGCCCAGCGCCCTGGCCATGACCACGGCGTACAGGGCCATGTTGTGCGCCCGGCCGCCCACGACGAGCACAGCGGGATCTGTGAACCGCTGGAGCTGCGGCGACAGCGTCCGGTGGATGTCGGCGAGGTTGCAACCCACCGCCGCACAGTCCAACGCCGTCAAACCGGCCGGGAGCGGCGCCGCCATGTGGTCGGCCCACGGGACGTAGACCAGGTCCGACATCGCCCCGCCCCAATCGCCTCCGCGCGCGCCCAGCCCGTAGTTGGAGAGCGGCGGGCGAGCCTGGCAGCTGTTCGTGCGGCGAGCGCGGCAGCTGGGACATGCGCCGCACGAGATGTGCAGGGGCAGGACAACGCGCGCGCCAAGCCTAAGGGTGCGCACCTCTTCGCCCAGCTTGACCACTTCCGCGACCATCTCGTGGCCGATCGCGATCGGGTATGGCAGGGCGGGGTAGTCGCCAGCGATCACGGCCCTGTCGAAGTCGCACACTGCAGCGGCGAGCGGGCGGACCAGGGCTCCGTGGCGCTCCGCCAGGGTCGGCTCAGGGACCTCGCGCCATTGGACGCGGCCGGCGGCGACGACAGTCAGCTGGCGCATGCGGCGCCTCCTCTGGAAGAACCGCGGGCTTCAGCGCAGGGTCAGGACATCGCCCTCCGAGAGCTGCTCCGTGCGCCAGGGCTCCTGGGCGGACGCCCGCAGGAACACCTCCACGGGCTCCCGGTAGAGGGAGAAGGTAGAGTGATGGATCGGCAGCACCGCTGTCGGGCGCACCAGGCGCGCGAAGGCGAGCGCGTCTTCCGCCGCCATGCTCACACGCCCAAAGGGCCCGCCCTCGCCCACTCCGCCGAGATGCGGCACGAAGAGGTCCGGCCAGAGCAGGTCCGGCAGCAACTCCCGCCGGTCCGGGGGGAAGCTGTCGCCGGTCCAGTATAGCGAACGTTGGAAGGGGCCACGGCGGAAGGTGATGAGGTATCCATTCACCTCGCCCAGCGCCTGGGCGGCCGCTGGGTCTGTGGAATGTCGCGCGGGCGCGGCCGTGATGCTGACCTCGTATCCCTCACGGGTGAGGATCTGAGTTTCGCCCCAGCGCAGCGCCGAGGCCCGCCGGACGCCCTTCGACTGCAAACCAGCCACCTGGCTCGCAGGAGCCGTGAACGGCGCGACACCTGCGAGCCGCCCGCGCGCCGTCTCGTCGAGGTGGTCCTCGTGGTCGTGGCTGAGAAGCACGAGGTCCGGCGACAGGCGTGGCGCCTTTGGCATCGGGCGCACACGGGCGTGGACGCCGTCGGGACGCCCGGTGTTCGGATCGAACATCCGGAACGCCGCCTGCCCCTCACCCAGCACTGGGTCGGTGAGGATCGAAATCGGGCCGAAGCGGATCAGCATGGTCGGGCCGCCCAGCCATAGGATGTCGACGCGCGTCGGCTCCACCGCGCGGGCCGCCGGGGCGCTGACGGCGAGGAGGGCTGCGAGGACGCGGCTCAAGGACTTCCACATGGGTTGGCTCCGTGTTCGGAGCCGGTATGGCGCAGCTTGCTGGCGACCGGTATCCTGGCCGGACGGGATGCTTCGTTCAGCAGGATGGACAGTGGATCTGAACCAGACCCGCGTTTTCGTGGAGGTGGTGCGCGCAGGCGGCTTCGCCTCTGCGGCGCGGCGCCTCGGCGTACCGAAGTCCACCGTGAGCGCCCGGGTGCAGGCGCTCGAGACCCGTCTTGGCGCCCAGTTGCTCAAGCGCTCCACGCGGCAGCTGACCCTCACCGTTGAGGGGCGCGCCTACTTCGCCCAGGTGGAGGAGGCGGTCGACGCCATTGTCCAGGCGGAGGCGGCCAGCGCGCCCGACGCGGGCGTGCTCTCCGGGCTCATCCGCTTCACCGCGCCCCTGGAATTCCCCCGCGACGTGCTGTCGGCGGCGCTCATCTCCTTCCAGTCGCAGCATCCGAAGGTGAAGTTCGAGCTGCTGCTCAGCAACGAGATGGTCGACCTCGTGCGCGACAACGTCGACCTGGGCCTGCGCTTCGGAGACCCGGGCGGGGCCGGGCTGATCATCCGCAAGCTCGGCCAGAGCCGCTTCGGCTTCTTCGCGAGCCCCGCCTATGTCGCCCGTCGGGGCCGGCCCCGCGACGTGGCGGACCTGGTGGCCCATGACCGCCTTGCCTACTCCGCGGCCGACGGCAGCCGCTCGCTGCTGGTGGAGGGCGCCGAAGGTGGCCGGCCCGACGCCACCATCGTGTCCAATAATCTCGCGCTGCTGCGAGAGCTTGCCGCCGGCGGCGCCGGCGTCGTCGCCTTGCCTGAACCCATGGTCGAGCGCGAGGTCAAGGCGGGACGCCTGGTGAGGCTGCTGGACGGCTGGGAGGGCCCGCCCATCGTGATGCACCTGGTGTTCCCATCCCGGCGCGACATCACCCCGCGGGTGCGCGCCTTCGCCGATCACCTCGCGGCGCGACTCGGCTGACGCAGCGCCGTCGTCCACCCAGTTGGACACAGCGACCACCAACCGCCAGCTACTCGCCAGCCGCCGCCGTACGTACCTCTGGCCAAGCTTGAGCACGAGCTCAGGACGACAGCAGGGGGCGAGCATGTCCGACACCAGATACCTCGAAGACTTTCGCGTCGGTGAGACGTTCGAGACCGCCGCCCGCACCCTGACCCTCGAAACCGCGACGGAGTTCGCGCGTCTCTGGGACCCACAGCCTTTCCACACGGATCCGGACGGCGCCCGCTCCCACCCCGTGTTCCAGGGCCTCGCCGCCAGTGGCTACCTGACCATGGCCTTCATGCATCGGCTGATCGTCGACGCCGAGATCGGCCATGCCTGGGGCCTGGTGGGCAAGGAGATCGACCATGTGCGCTGGAAACGGCCGGTCCGCCCGGGCGAGACCCTGCGCGTGCTCGGCCGCGTCGCTGAGATCGAGGCCGACCCCCGACGGCCGATCGGGACGATGGCCGTCGACCTGGAGACGATCAACGAACGTGACGAGGTGCTGATGACGATGCGGGTTCGCATCGTCGTCCCACAACGCTCGGCCGCCCTGGCCGCCGAGTGACCACCGGGGCGCGGGGCCCATCTTCCCCCTGCGCGCCTCGCGCCCCACCCCCTTCATCGAGAGAAAGACAGAAGAACATGAAACTCCGCACCCTTGCGGCCGTGTGGGCCGCGACCGCCCTGCTACCCACCGCCGCCCTCGCCCAGTCCGCCGACGTGGGCGTCTACGCGTCCGCGGGATATTCGCACCTGACCACCTCGGACGAGCCGGACGTGAACCTCGGCGCGATCACGCTGCGTGGCGGCTATGCCTTCACGCCTCATTTCGCCGTGGAGGCGGAGGGATCCTTCGGCGTGAAGGACGAGGACTTCGCGACCGGGACCGGAGCGAACCGGATCACAGGTGATTTCGGCCTGGACTATCTGGTTGGCGTCTTCGGGGTGGCGCGGCTGCCCATCACCGAACGCTTTTCCGTCTTCGGCCGGGCGGGCGCGGCCCACGGGGCCTTCAGCGGCGAGGCCCGGCAAGGGGCGACCAGGTTCAGCCTCGACGAGGACGCCGGCTTCTGGGCGGCCGGAGTGGGCGCCGAGTACTTCCTGGATGATCGAAACGGCCTGCGGGCCGGCTACACCCGCTACGAGAACGACGACGAGGCCAGCTTCGACGCCTGGAGCCTCTCCTACGTCCGCCGCTTCTAGTCCCCTCAACCCCGGGCGGCTTCGGCCGCCCGGGCAGGAGCCTCCCATGAGACTGTATTACGCCCCCGGCGCCTGCTCGCTCGCCGTCCACATCGTACTGCGTGAGACCGGACTGCCCTTCGCCCTGGACCTCGTCGACATGCGCACCCGCACGACCGCAAGCGGCCGCGCCTTTTCGGCCGTGAACCCGAAGAACTCAGTTCCCGCCGTCGAACTCGACTCCGGAGAGATCCTCACCGAGGTCGCGGCCCTTCTGCCCTGGATCGCCGAGCAGGGTCCGGAGGCCGGCCTCCTCCCTCCGGCCGGTACGCTCGAGCGCTTCCGCGTGGCCGAGCAGCTGAACTTCATCGCCACAGAGGTTCACAAGGGTTTCGGTCCGCTCTGGCTGCGCCCGAGCGAGGCCGTCCGCGCTCAGACGATCGAGAAGCTCAATGCCCGCCTCGAAAGCCTGGATCGCCAACTCGCACGCTCGGAGCACCTGGCCGGCGAAACCTATACGGTCGTCGACCCGTACGCCTTCACCATCCTTCGCTGGGCTTCGATCCACAAGGTGGAACTCACAGCCTTCCCACGGCTCCAGGCCTATCTCGCAAAGGTCGGAGCACGTCGCGCGGTCCGCGAGGCTCTCGCTGCGGAGGCAACCGGCTGAGGATCTCGAAGCCCACTCGCTTCACACTCTCCGGTCGGCCTGCGCACGGCTCGAACCCGCCGGTCGCGGCGAGCTGCCTTAAACCGCTTGGCGCCGGTCTCACCCTTCCGCCCAGCTCTCGTGGACGTGGAGCCAGCGCCATGGCTCGCGCCCCTCGCGCACGAACAGCGCCGACGAGATCCGGACGTTGCGGCCGTCCGGCGCCGCCTGGCTCTCCCTGTAGGAGCAGAGCTTCGCGGTCGGCGTTCGCCATACCTCTTCGAGCTCCGTCACCTCGATGCGAAGGCCGGGCCTTGCGCCCCGCGCCCCGAGCAGCCAGCCCGCGAGGTCGGCGCGCGTCTGCACGCCCCCCTCCGGATCGACGCAGCGGAATTGCGGCGCGAAGGCGGCAAGGGTGCGATCGAGAGCTCCAGGCCGGACGACCGCGCCCGAGAGCCAGGCCTCGAGGAATGCGTGGAACTGGGTCACCTGCCGAGTGGGGGACCCGCGCATGGGTGAGCCGCTCACCGGGCCAAGGACCATGGCTGCCGGCTCGCCCAATCCTCCAGCGCTTCCGCCTGGACCCCCAAGCGGGCCAGATCGCTGTGGGCCAAGGCATCGGGAAAGCGCGCGACCGCGCGGTAGTAGTCCGCCACACCCTGTGCGGCAGGCGGATTGAGATGTCCGTGAAGCACCGCGGCGAACGCGTCGGGCGACATGGCCTCCGCGACCACCTGCCTTCCGAGATGGCGCGCCAGTACGTCAGCCACCTCGCAAAGCGTCAGCGCCTGGCGCCCGCCCAGGAGGTAGGTCTCGCCTTCGCCATCTTGCCGATCCGCGGCAGCCGCGACTGCAGCGCCAAGGGTGCGGTGGGAAATCCAGGAGACTTTCACATCCGCGGGCAAGGGGTACGCGAGGCGCCCGTGAGCAAGCCCTTCCTGGGCCCAGGGGCCAAGCAGGTTCTCCATGTAGACCGTGGAGTGCAGCACCGTCAAAGGCACTCCGGAGGATCCCAGGATCTCCCGCACGGCGCGAAGGGTGGCGCTTACCGGCCGATCGTAAATTTCGAAGGCGTACGCGCCGCTATTGAGGATCAGACGTCCGACGCCAGCGCTCCTCGCGGCGAGGGCCAGGGCTTCCGCCAAAGCTTCGCGGACACCCGGCCGGTAATCTACCGGCGGGGTGAATACCACGACCTGCGCGCCTTCCAAGGCGGCCGCCAGCTTGTCGGGACGCAGGGGGTCGGCCACGACCGCGGCGGCGCCTGCGGCCTGCACCAGGGCGGCCTTCTCGCCGCCTCGGGTGAGTCCAGCGACGTCATGCCCCGCCGCCGCGAGAGCGGTGATGACCGCCCGCGACTGCACGCCGGAGGCGCTGGTTACGACTACTCTCTTTCTGGACATCTATTCGGCTCCACAGTGATCTGTGTGATGTGGCGTCCAGATATTGAGAGTAAATAAGAGAGCGTCTTGATACTGGTTACATGAGCGATACTGCGAGGGATGATGCCGGCGATCGATGGACGATGCTCCGTAGACCTGACGGTCGAGGTGGTCGGGGGAAAATGGAAACCTCTGATCCTCTTGCACGTGCTTGAAGGACCAAGGCGGTTCGGCGAGCTCAGGCGGCGCTTGACCAAGGTGAGCCCGCGGATGCTGTCGCTGCAGTTGCGGGAACTGGAGCGTGACGGGCTGGTGATCAGGACCGAATGGCCCGGCCGCGTGCTGCATGTCGAATATGCGGCCACGCCACTAGCGGCGTCGCTACGTCCGGTTCTTGATGCGATGGCAGAGTGGGGCCTGGCGTACCACGCCCACCGCGACAGGGAGCGGCCCACTAGCTGACAAGAAGCGGGGCGCCCTCCATGGGGCGCCCCGTACATCGCCTCGGGACGTCAATCCTCAGGCTTGAACGACGCTGCGCGGCGCGCTGCCGATCAGGGAGTCCACGCTCCACGCGCCCGGCCCTGAGACGGAGAGGTAGAGGAAGATGAAGCAGAACAGGATTGCGGCGTCGCCACCGTTCACGGCCGGGTAGAAGCTCGCCGGCGCGTGGAACATGAAGTAGGCGACGGCCATCTCGCCGCTCATGAGGAAGGCGGCCGGCCGGCTGAACAGGCCGATAACCAGCAGCGATCCACCCACCAGTTCGATCACGGCCCCCGCGCCGAAAAGGCTCGCCAGCTCCACCTGCCCGGGCTCCGCTCCCGCCGGGAAACCGGTCAGCTTGACCAGGCCGTGGGCGAGGAACAGCAGGCCCGCAATGATCCGCAGGGCCGCGCGCGCGCGCTCGGCCCAGGTTGTCTGGGTGTCCGACATCTCAGTCTCCAATCGCTGGATGAAAGGCTCCGGTGGAGCCGGCTTTGCGCCTAGGGCAGGTCCACCAGGACCACCTCGGCGTCGTCTGCTGCGCGGACGCGCAGGAGATCCTCTTCGCTGATCGCCAGGCCGTCGCGCTCTCCCACGGCCAGGCCATTCACCTCGATCCGCCCCTTCAGGGGCACGAGGTAGCCGCGCCGCGAATTCGCCAGCGCGTACTCGGCGTCCTGACCCTTCCGAAGCGTCGCCGCCGCGACACGAGCGGGGGCGTTGATCGGAAGGGCCTCCGGGTCGTTGAAGCCGCTGGCCAAGACCGCGAAACGGCCTTCACGACCGCTCCGCGGAAATGGCCGGGTGTCCCAGGACGGGCGGCCGCCCCGCGCTGCGGGTGTGATCCAGATCTGGAAGATGCGGGTGGGTTCGAACTCGAGGTTGTACTCGGAGTGCCGAATGCCGGAGCCGGCGGACATCACCTGCACGTCGCCCGCCTCGATGCGCCCGGAATGGCCAAGATCGTCGGCATGGGTGATCGCCCCCTGCTGCACGAAGGTGACGATCTCCATGTCCATGTGACCGTGGAGGGGAAAGCCCGCGCCCGGCGCGATCTCATCGTCGTTCCAGACGCGCAGCGAGCTCCAGCCCATGCGCTCAGGATTGAAGTAGGAGCCGACCGAGAAGTGGAGCTTCTGCGTCAGCCAGCTCAGGCGTTCGGAGCCGAGCTCTTCGTACGGGCGCAGGTCCAGCATGTGGGTCTCACCTTCAGTTTTCGCGGGTCCGCCCCCGCGCCTCCTGAAGCTGAGCCTTGGCGGTTCGACCGACTAGGCGGACTTAGCCGGGTACTGTGTCCATTGGATTGGCTTATCCTGCCGCAACAACTCGGCCAGGTGGTCCGCGAAAGCCTTCACGCGGGGGGTGATGTCGCGCCGCGATGGGAAGACCAGGTTCAGGTTCACCGGCGGCCCCCGCCAGGGCTCAAGCAAGCTGACCAGCTCGCCGCGAGCGACCTCGCTCGCGACCACCGACTCCGGCAGCTCCACGATCCCCTGGTCGGCAAGCGCCAGGTCGCGCAACAGCCCCATGTTGTTCGAGGAAGCCGGAGCGTCCGCCTGCCGTCCCGGCGACACCATCCCCGTCAGGGACCGGCTCCCCTCCGGCGAGGAGAAGGTCAGAACAGCGTGGCGCGCAAGGTCATCGGGGCTGGCCGGCGCACCATAGACCGCCAGGTAGGCGGGGCTCGCATAGAAGCCGAAGCGCGAGGTCCCGACCTTGCGTACGATCAGGCCGGCGCCTCCCGGCTCGCCGAACCGGAGCCCCACGTCCACGTTCTGCGCGACCAGGTCCACGACCTCGTTGGTCAGGATGATGTCGAACTGCACCTTCGGGTGCAGGGACCGGAACTCGCGGACTGTGGTGGTCAGGATCTCGTGCGGAAACTCGAGCGGCGCGGTGAGCCGGATACGTCCCGACAGCACGCCCAGCTCATTGGCCGTTGCCGCAGCCGCCGCCTTGAGGGTGTCCACGGCGTCGGCGACCGCCTGAAAATAGGCCCGGCCTTCCACCGTCAGCGACACCTGCCGCGTCGAGCGACGCAGCAGCACCGCCCCCAGCTCGGTCTCCAGCGCCTGAATTCGGGCGCTCACAGTCGACTTCGGCAGGTTCAGCCGCCGCGCCGCGCCCACGAAGGTGCCGGCGCGCACCACCTCGACGAAAGCCACGGTCTGGTTGAGGTCCATCGTTCACCCGACGAAGCAAAGCCGCTCAATGATAAAGCGTGCGCGAAAGCTTGATCAGGCGGCAAGTGGTCGCCCGCCATCCGGTCAATTGGTGAAAGCCTCGGCCGCAACTCCCCTCGGGATGGGCTTCCCGCCCTTGCCCAAGCGTCACCAGATGGTAGGAGCGTTGCGTCACTCCACTTGTGGACTGCTCATGGCGGACACTGATCGGCGCCACGCGCTCATCATCGAAGACGAGATGCTCATTGCGCTGGAGGTCGAGCACCTCCTGCGTGAGATGGGCTTCACCAGCTTCGCCTTCGCCGACAGTCCCGCCGAGGCCCTGAGCAGCGCCAAAGCTTGCCGTCCGGACCTGATAACCGCCGATATGCGGATCCATGGCGGAACAGGTCTTGAGGCCGTGAGGTCGATATCGACCGAACTCGGTGAGGTGCCCTACGTCTTCGTGACCGGAAACGCGTCCATGCTGCAATCAGAGCCGCGGGCACTGGTGGTGGAGAAGCCGATTAACCGGCGCATCTTCGCGGCCGCCTGCGAGGCCGCCGGCGCCTAGGATCCGACGCTAATCCGGCGGCCCCCCGGGTGGGAACGCCAGGCTCACGCGCACCCCCTCGTGAGCCCAGGCCAGGTCCAGCTTCGCGCCGAGCTGCTTTGCGAGACTTTCCATGAGCCGGCTGCCGAAGCCGGTGCGGCTGGGCGCCGCAACGGCGGGTCCCCCTCGCTCCTCCCACCGCAGGAGGAGAGCGCCATCGCCTTGCGCGTCCCACCGCAGCGAAACCCGTCCATCCGGTTCCGAGAAGGCCCCGTATTTGGCCGCGTTGGTGGCAAGCTCATGCAGGATCATGCTGAGTGGCTGGACCTGCCGCGCGGGAAGCATGACTGCGGGACCGGAAAGCTCGAACCGCTCAGGCCCGGTGAACGCCGACAGCTCCTGATGCGCGATCTCCGCCAGGCCGCCGCCCTCCCACGAGCTTCGGGAAAGCACCGCATGGGCCCGGGAAAGCGCGCTGATGCGGCCCAGGAGCGCTTCGCGCAACTGCGGCACGGTCTGGGCCGGGGTGAGCTGCGCAACCGATTGAACGACGGCAAGGAGGTTGCGCGCCCGGTGATCGACCTCGTGCATCAGCAGTTCGCGCGCCTGCTGGTTGCGTCGGTCTTCGCTGATGTCACGCACCTCGATGATAGTGCCGACGGTTCTGGACCGGTCGTCCCGGATCGGGCTGGCGGTGAACGCGACGGGATAGAAGTGTCCGTCCTTGTGCACGAACACGTCCTCGCCCTGCTGCTGATGATCCTCAGGGAAGGCGCGGTCGATAGGGCATTCGGCGAGAGGGTAATGGCTGCCGTCAGGCCGGGTGTGGTGGATCACGTCGTGCAGCGGCCGGCCGCGCGTCTCCTCCCATCGGTAGCCCGTGAGGCGCTCTGCGGCGTCGTTCATGTAGGCGCAGTGCTGGCGCTCATCCATCAGGAAGATGGCCATCCGGGTGTTGCTGAGGATGGCGTCCAGACGCTGGGTGGTCTCGCGCAGGCGTTCTTCTGCAAGTTGACGCTCGGTGTCATCCCTCACCGTGAGGACGGCGCCAATCCGTTCGCCCGCTTCGTCAACTATCGGGCGCGCAGAGCCGCTGGCCCGAACCTCAGACCCATCGGGCCGGTGGATCCGCCAGGAGGCGTCCAGCACGCTCTCACCGCCTCGTACGGCCCGCATCAAGGGAAGCTGCTCGAAGGGGTATGGGCGACCGTCATCGGTGAACAAATGATAGGTGGTCGTATAATCCTCAGGCATCACCCCGAGGGCCCGCACGCCATGGATCCTCTCGGCCGCATCGTTGATGAACAGGATCCTGCCGTCGGCAGCTGCCAGGATCACCCCTTCCGCCAGCTGCGAGAGGACCGCCTCCAGTTCAGCCGCCAGCCGCGAATTCCGCTCGCCAGCCTGTCGAAGCTCTTCAGCGGCGCGCGCCCGTTCCGTTACGTCCGTCAGCGCGACCGTGACGCCGCCGCCCTTGAGTGGGCCGATGCGCAGTTCCACCGCCCGGTCCGGGCGCAACGCCGAGTTGGTCTCGAACCGCGTGATCGTACCTTCGTCCATGGCGGCCCGGCACGCCGCTTCGAAAGGCGTTCCACGCCCCTGCGGGAACACGTCCCACATCACCTGGCCAAGCACCTGGTCCCGTGAGACGCCGAAGAATTCCTCCGCCGCGCGGTTGAAGACGATGTAACGCCAGTCGATATCGACTGCGTAGAACCCGTCGCTGATACTCTCCAAGAGGTCGTCGAGACGCGGGCTCCCTGCGGTCGGCTTTCGCACTGCGCGCACTGTCCCTGCCGTTGATCAGTCGTGGAAAACCCGCACGTCAGTACATGGATGCATGACGCAGGGAACCCGGCCTGCGACCGTGGAGATTTGCGGCTTGTAGCTGCCGCGCTCTTCCTCGCAACAAGGTTCAACCCCGCGGGGCCACGAGCTGTGCAATACGGACCTTTGGCCAGATATGGGTGGTGCGACGGGCCTTCTATTTTCGCTCCGTGTACCGCCTGCGGATGTTCATGAAGGACGTCGTCCCGTCGGTGCGGACCGTCATGGTCACCGCGACCGAGCTCGTATTCCCCACGGTCCACGCCCTTCTAGAACGCTATCCTAACTGTGAATGTATCGAAGTCGGCATCCCCGGCACGCAACTCTTCCAGATCGATCGCACGGGGGCTACCACCCCCGCACCCCCTGTCGCCGAGCGCCCTCGTGACGAGTGCGTCTGCGACGGAGCCTAGCCGTTGCCGCTGTATACCTTCTTCTGCCGTCGGCCGGACGGCTCGACACCGACGTTCGAGGCCCATGAACTGGCCACCGACGCCCAGGCCGTTGCTGCCGGCGAGAGGCTGCTCCACCAACACCCCACCTGCTCCGAGGTTTAGGTCTTCGACGGGGACCGCCAAATACACACCGCCGTCCGCGCGCCGTGATCTGCCGCGCTGGCCTTTCCACCCTTAGCTGAACTTCCGACGGTCCTCGGGGGCAGGAGAACCAACGGCTGCCGTGCGGCGGCCTTCGGCTACCCGAGCAAGCGACCGTCAGGTCTCGGGGTGTCTGCACAAGGCGTAGCAGACCAAGAGTTCAGTAGGCGCGTCGCCGCACCCGGGCGCGACCGCTCGCCCCGCGAACGACTGCGATGGCTCGCCAGGCGACGATCCCCACGACGAGGAGCAGCAGCGGAACGAGCAGCGGCGCCGCCAGCGCCAGCAGCGCTGAGGCGAACGCAGCGACATCTTCTACGAGGGAGATGATGGGATTTCCCAGCCCGCCTGTGGAGGCGGTGCTGGCGACGCGCGTCGTCGCCTGCGCGGAGTGCACCGCCAACGCGGTCGGTGCGCCGATCACCAGGCCCGCTAAGGCCGCGATGGCCGGATCGGCGTGACTGAAGGCCGCTGCGGCGGCCAGTGCGCCCGCCGCAGGGCGCGCGATCACGCCCACCAGGCTCAAGAGGTGGTCGACAAACGGGATCTTATCGGCTGCGAGTTCAGCGGCGGTCGCCAGGCTCAGCGCGACCAGTGCGCCCGATGACGCCAGCCAGGCGAAGGGCCCCGCAAGTTCAAAGCCGAACAGCCCAAACCGGGCGGCGACCGCCATCACGAGGAGCGGGACGAAGGTCTTGAGACCGGCGGACGCCGCCAGTCCCAGACCCAGCAGCACGGGGAGTAACCACGCTTCCATGGTCGGGGAACGCCCGAGGCGCCTCGCAGGTCGCATTGACCGCGACCAAGAGCGTACGCCGCCGAGCTGCGCACTACCTTCCCGCAAGTCTTCACGCGATCGCGCAGCGGAGGCGCGCGTGCGCCGTTGAATCTCTGTGCAACCCGAGCCGTATGCCCGCCCCTGGCCTGCCTTGATGGACCGCCGCACCGCGGGAGCCTACCTCGGGATGTCCCCTCGCTCGGCGGAACGCCTGCTCCTGAGCCAAGGCGCCTGCCCGCTGCGGCTCGGGCTGCGCCTGCGTCGCTGGCGAAAGGCCGACATAGACGACCTCCTGCTGCGTATTCCCGAAGTGCGATTAAGGGCGTCGCCGTCCGGAGACGCAGAGCTCGTGGAGGCTGGCCTCGCCGCCGTGGCGCGACGCTCCGGCCGCCGCACCCGGTAAAGGGAAGTCAGGCGCTTCAATCCGAGCACTCCCGCGCGCCCGATAGTGGCTGGGGAATTTTTCCGCTCATGGGCCCTGCGGCAGCCTGCTCGCCGCGCGTCTTACCCCCTGGAGGAAGCGGTGGGAATCCCATGAAGTACGTCAACCGCATCCGGCGTCGCGACGGCAGCGTGCAGCTCTACCTTCGCAAGAAGGGCTTGCCCTGCGTGCGACTCCCGGACGGCCTGGCGCAAGATGCCCTCTCCGCCCACGTCGAGGGCCTCATTGCCGAGCTCTCGTTGCATTCGGCCGTCAAGTTCGCTCCTCCACCGACGACGCTCGGAAGCGCAGTCCGCGCGTACGAACTCGAGAACCCCGACTTCATCAACCTGGCCGCATCCACGAAGTACGAATACCGGCTGATCCTGAAGGAGTTCGACGCCGACCTTGGGCGGGTGCCGATCAGCACCTTTACGGCAGCTTTCGTGTTCCGGCTGAAGGGTCTCTGGGCGCAGCGCGGGCACCGCGCCGCGAACATCCGCCTCCAGATCCTCAAGAACGTCCTGAAGCCTTCCATCATCATGGGGACGCTCACGGCGGACCCGTTCCCCATCGTTGGCCTGGTCCGCAGGCCGCGGGAACTGGAGGAACCGCACCTCGCGTGGCCAGAGAGCGTCTTCCGCATCGTCATGGAAGAGGCGCTCCTTCGGAAGCGTTTCGGGCTGGCGCGCGCCATCGCGATCGCCCGATATACCGGAGCGCGGCGAGGAGACCTGGTGCGCATGCCCCGCTCCGCGCGGCAGGACGGGCGCTTCCGCTTCCTCTCCGGGAAACGCAGGATTTTCGTCGACATTCCGGAAGACGCCCACCTGACGCGCTGGCTCTCCCTGACGCCGGATTCGCCGCCGAGCACGCCGCGCCAGGGGCGCAAGCTCCCGAAAGCCGGCGGTGAGTTCGAGCCAAGCACGCTCGTCTACAATCTTTCAGGCCGCCCCTATACGGAGGACGGTCTGGGCCAGGAGCTTGCGAAGCTCATTGAGCTGCTGGCCGCAGAGGGCCGGATCAGGGGCAAGGGTTACGACCTTCACGGCCTGCGGCACACCCGCGGCGTGGAGCTCGCCCTGTCCGGCTGCAGCGACGCGGAAGGCGCCGCAATGATGGGGCACGGCAGCCCTTCCAGCTTCGTGCAGTACCGCCGGCAGGCCGACAGGAGTCGGCTGTCCGACGCCGCTGACCGGCGTCTCGCGGCCGAACGTTCGAAACGAGCCCAGTCGCTGTAGCGACACGATAACGCTGGTAGTGCTGCTGGCCTTCCAGCGAGGCGGCTGCGACAAGGTCGCCGATGTCCTCGTCGCCTGACCGCCCGCACCTCCGCCCACCGGCGTCCCGTGCCCGGCGCCTTGGGGCTGCAATGGCCTTGGCGCTGATCCCCTTGACGGTCTTCGGGGCCGCGACCCTGATGTTCAGCAGCCTCAGGAGCGCCGAACAGCTCGGCGCTCGTGTTGAGCGCTCCTACGAGACCCGCGAACAGGTCCAGCGCGTCTTCTCCCTCCTGCAGGACGCGGAGACCGGTCAACGCGGCTTCATCATCACGGGCAAGGAGGCGTTCCTCGAGCCCTACTCAAATGCAACGGCGCGGCTCGACGCGCAGCTGCGCGTGCTCGATGCGCAGTTCAGCGACCACCCCGAGCAGAAGGCGCGGCTCGACCTCCTGCGCCGGCAGATCGATGCGAAATCGGAGCTGATGACGACGGGGATCGCGCTGCGCCGTAGCGCCGGAGCCACCCAGGCCGCCGAATTCGTCAGCTCCGAACGCGGCAAGCGGGCGATGGACGCCATCAGGCTGACCGTCACAGACATGGTGTCGGCCGAGTCCATCGAGCTCGAAACACAGCTGCGGCTGAACCGAGAGCGCCGCCAGCAGGTCCAGCTCGCTGCGCTCCTGCTCGTCTTGCTGCTGCTGGGCGTATTGGGCGGCGCGGCCGCGATGGTCGCCCGCCACAACCGCAACCGCCAACGTCTCTTGGAGCAGGTGGAGCAGGAGTCCACGCGGCAGCGGACCGTTTTCGACAGCACGATGGATGCGCTGGTGACTTTGAACCCGAGCGGTTCAATCGAGACCTGCAACACTGCCGCTGAGCGGATGTTCGGTTACGAGCGGTCCGAGCTCATACGCCGCGACAGCTCGACGTTGGTGGACTTCGCTGAAGGCGAAGGGCTCTTCCTTCGCCGGCTTGCGCTGCGCGGGGACCCCGCCCTAAGCCTCCCGCGCGAGTTCACGGCCCGCCGCAAGGACGGGAGCATGTTCCCCGTCGAGGTCGCCCTTGGCGCCATGCGCTTGCGGGACGGCGTACACCTGGTCGCCGCCTTGCGGGACATAACAGAGCGCAAGGAGGCGGAGCGCCTGAAGGACGAGTTCGTCAGCACCGTCAGCCATGAACTGCGTACGCCCCTCACGTCCATCGCGGGGTCGCTGGGACTGCTGCAGGCGGGCGCGGCCGGCCAGCTCCCCGAAAAGGCGGGTCGCCTCGTCCACATCGCCAAGGCCTCGTGCGATCGCCTCGTACGCCTGATCAACGATCTCCTGGACATGCAGAAGATCGCATCCGGCAAGATCCAGCCCGAGTATCGCCAGCTCGATCTGCGGAAGGTGGCGGAGGTCGCGTCGGAATCCATCAGCAGCTTCGCCTCCGAACGACAGGTGCGGATCGAATTTCACCGTACTGATGAGCCGGTAACTGTCCGCGGCGACGAAGACCGCCTGGTGCAGATCGCCGTGAACCTGCTCTCCAACGCCGTGAAGTTCTCTCCGCAGGGCGCCCGGGTCGAGCTTCGGGTAGAACGCACCGACGACCGGGCAACGCTCCTCGTCCGAGACGAGGGCCCCGGGGTGCCGGAATCGTTCCAGGCCTTGCTGTTCCGGCGCTTCGCCCAAGCCGACGGATCGGCGGTCCGCAGCGTTGGCGGCTCGGGCCTCGGCCTGGCCATCTCCCGCGAGATCGCCGAGCTCCATCACGGAGTCCTGGAGCTCGCCGAAAGCAGCGCGCAAGGCGCGGTCTTCGCGCTGACCCTCCCGATCGCTGCGCCGGAACGATCGGCCGCCCCGCCGGCTGCACAGGTGCTGATCTGCGAGCCCGACGCCAAGTCCGCTGCGGCGCTTCGCGAGGCGCTCGAGCAGCAGGGCTTCACGTCGGTCGCGGTTGGCGCCGTCGAGGAAGCCGAGGCCGCACTGAGGTCGCACCGGTACCGCGCTCTGCTCATGGGATTGAGACAGACCGACGGGAACGGCCTCTCGCTCGCCCAGAGCCTGCGAGCCGACCCCGAGCTGGACCTGCCGCCTGTGATCATCGTCGCGGGCGAACCCGGTCAGGCGGTCTCCACTCTGCCGATCGCGGACTGGATCACGACCCCGATTGAACCGGAACGGCTGCAGCGGGCGGTGGCCGGCGCGCTGGGACAGCGTCGCTCCGTGGAGATCCTCCATGTGGACGATGACGTGGACCTCACCGACGTCGTGGCCGCCGCCCTCGAAGGGTTCGGCGAAGTCCGCGCCGCCCACTCCCTCGCCGAGGCCCGCCAGGCGTTGGCCAGTGCGCCCGACCTGGTGATCCTCGACATCGCCCTGCCGGACGGCAGCGGCCTCGACCTGCTGCCCGACCTCCAGCGGAGCGGAACCAGCCCGCCGGTGATCATCTACTCGGGCCAGGAGATCGACTCGGCCGTGATCCATAAGGTCGAGGCGGTCCTGACCAAGTCTCGGGTCAGCTTCGACGCGCTGACGCGCACCGTTAAGAAGCTGGCCCGGCCGGTCGAAACGGCAGGTTGACCCGATGCGCGTGCTCTACATCGACGACGATCCGTTCATTCGCGAGATCGCGGAGATGTCGCTCGGTTTCGATCCGTCGTTCGACGTGCGCCTCGCCGAGAACGGATCCGATGCGCTGCGCCTGGTCGAGGATCAGAGCTGGGCCCCCGAGCTGTTCCTCATCGACGTGATGATGCCGGGCATGGACGGGCCGCAGTTGCTGGCGGCGCTCCGCGCGACAGGGCGCTTCACTCACACGCCTGCGATCTTCGTCACCGCCAGGGCGCAGCCGCATGAGCACAAGCGACTCCTTGAGGCAGGCCCGATCGGCATCATCACCAAGCCGTTCGAGGCCGCGACCTTGGCCGCCGATGTCCGCCGGCTGGTGGAAGGTGCATGAGCGATCCGCTCGCCTCCTTGAAGGCCAGGTTCGTCGTGCGCGCGCAGGATGATCTCACCGTGCTGGAGACAGCCGACGTCGAGGCCGCTTCGGACGTGATCCACAGGCTCGCCGGGACGGCGGGCACACTGGGCTACCATGAGCTCAGCCGTCTCGCGGCGGTGGTCGACCAGGCGCTTCACGATGGACAAGCCGCACCGCCGGGGGCGCTGGAGGCGCTGAACGCCGAGCTCCGCGCCGTCATCCGCCGCGGGTGAAGCCGCGCCGGGTCATTGCGCCCCAGCTGTGCTGCTTGGTGACGAACTGCCAGAAGCCACGGACGCGCCAGAAGTTGTTGATCTGGCGATAGCCGAAGTTCTCCGCGATCGCGGCCAACAGCAGCACGCCGAGGCTGCCGGCGCTTGGGAAGCGGCGGAGCTCCTGCTCCTCCAGCGCAAGGGCCCCGACGCTGATCACCACGCCGAAGGCGAAGCTGATCGCCAGGAAGGCGTAGAGGTATTGCACATTGAGCACCCCCAGCAGCCAGAACGCCGGGATCAGGACGTAGCCGGCGAGCTCAACGAAGGGCCCGAGTACGTCGACCAGCAGGATGTATCCGAAACCCAGGCTGCCCACGCGTCCGTAGCCCGGCTTGAACAGCATGTCCGCGTGCCGCTGGAAGGTCTCCAGCGCACCCCGGTGCCACCGCGCCCGCTGACGGCCCAGCACGCCAAGCGTCTCCGGAGCCTCTGTCCAGCAGACCGGCTCCGGCAGGAAGGCCACGCGGTAGGGCTCGCCCAGCCGCCGGAAGTGCTTGTGGAGCTTCACGACGAGTTCCATGTCCTCGCCGACCGTGCCCAGGCTGTAGCCGCCCACCGCCAGAACCGCGTCGCGGCGGAACAGGCCGAAGGCGCCCGAGATGATCAGCAGGGACTTCAGCTCGCTCCAGGCCAGGCGCGCCATCAGGAAGGCGCGCAGGTATTCGATCGTCTGGACGAGCGCCAGGAAGTTGCGCGGCACCCCGACGCGCGACACCCGCCCGAAGCGGATCTCGCAGCCGTTGGCCACGCGGACGGTGCCGCCGACCGCGATCGTCTCCTGCGGGTGGTCCACGAACGGTCGGACGACGCGCAGCAGGGCGTCGGGCTCCAGCAGGCTGTCGGCGTCCATGGAGCAGACGATGGAGGCGCGGGAAAGGTTGAGCGCCGCATTGAGCGCATCGGCCTTGCCGCCGTTCTCCTTGTCGACCACCACGAGCCGCGGTTGCTTCGGCGCCACGTAGATCGCGCGGATCGGCTTGTGCGGCGCAACGGCCTCGTAGTCTCGGTCCACCGCGTCCAGGTCGAAAGCCTCAACGAGGGCCTTTAGGGTGCCGTCCTTGGAGCCGTCGTTGACCACCACCACCTCGAAGCTGGGGTACTGCAGCGAGAGCAGCGAGCGGAGGCTTTCGACGATGGTGAGCTCTTCGTTATAGGCCGGCACCAGCAGGCTGATCGGTGGCGCGGCCTCCGCGTAGCGCCGCCAGAGCTGCCGCGTCTCGGCGATGCCGCGGTCGCGGCGCAGCGCCCGGCCCGCCAACAGCAGCTGGTACACATGGAAGATGTTCTGCAGCAGGCCCGATGCGATGACGAACCAGGCGATGGATTCGGCGAACTGGGTGACCATCAGGGCGGCGGCGGCGGCGTCCATCAGGTGATCGCTTCCGCCAGGGCGAGCGACGCGGCCCGCGCCGCGACGCCGCCGCCTCCGGAGCCTGCCGCCGCCTCGAGGCGCTGACGGCCGCCCGGCCCCAGCTTCGCCAGCGCATGGGCGGCCTGGTGACGCACACGCCAGACCTCATCGGCCAACCGCATTGCGAGCGGATCGAGCAACCCCGCCAGGCGCGCGTCGCCGGCGGCCTTCGCCGCGGCGGAACGCACCTCCCATTCGCTGTCGTCCAGCGCGGAGCGGATGCAGGCCTCCCCCGCCGGATGCATCAGCTTGCCAAGTCCGGTAACCGCGGCCGCACGCATACGCGGGCACTCAGACGCCGCATAGGTCGTGAACACCGGGATCGCCTCGTAGGCCCCCGCCTCGCCGAGCGCCTCCAGCAGCATCAGTCGCGGCTCGGCGGCAAGGGTTTCGCCGGACAGGGCTGCAGCGGCCCACGCCGGATCGTCGGCCACCAGTTCGCGCAGGAACTCCGCCACGCCGCCCGACGGACGCAGGCGCTGGGCGCCGACCCGCTGAAGCACGTCGCTCGCGCGGACTTCGCCGCCTGCCTGGCGCAGCGAGCGCAGCGCCGCGAGCCGCAGTCCCTGGGGGCCGCGGTCGCTGGCGCGCAACAGCACATGCTGGGTCTCCGCCCCGGGGAATACGCCGAGCGCCTCGATGCTCGCCAGGCGCCCGGCAAGCGAGCCCCGCGTCACACGGGCCCGCAGGATGCGGTCGGCGCCCAGGGATTCGAGCGCGTCGACCACCGCCTGGCGGTCCTGGCCCCGGACGATGCCGATGAAGTCCAGCAGGGTCTCGGCGATCAGCCGCGCGCGCTGCCGGTAAGGCTGCAGCGCGTTGGCGTCACCCTTGCCCTGCATCACCCCGATCAGGGCACGCTCCACCGCCGCGCGGTCGGCCTTGCGCCGAACCGTCTTGCGGACGTTGACGAGCCTGAGCGCGATGAGGGTCGCCATCCAGGCGAGCGCGCTGACGGCCATCGCCAGGGCTACGGCCCAGATGAGAGACAGGAGCGACAACGGGCTCAGAACCGCCGGGTCATGCCCAAGGTGAGCTCGTCGCGATCGTAGGCCGGGCGCATCTCGTGGACCGCATCGAGGCGCAGGGTGAGGTCGTGTCCCAGCTCGACCGCCACGCCGACGCTCGCGGCCCGCACGTCGGTGGTGATCCCCTGGGTGGACTCCGGCGCATCGGCCCACCCGGCCGACAGGCGCAGGTGCGGCATGACGGCGAACACGCCGCGGATCGCGTAGCCCGAACGATAGTCGTCCTGCTCGTCGAGCGTGTTGATCCACCGCGCCGTGATCAGCGCCGCATCGCCGCGCGCCAGAGTCAGCGACGGCTGCACGGTGCGGACGTCCCCTGTGGGATAGCGGGACCAGGCCGCGTCGGCGCCGACCTGCGCCGTCCATTCCAAGCCGACCGAGACGGGATCCGCGTAGAGCCCGCCGCGCACCTGCCATTCGGGACGGAAGTCGGCGTCCGGCGTCGCGCCCACGGCAAGATAGCCGCGGCGCGCGCCTACCAAGCCCTCGAGGTAGGCGTCTTCGCGGCCGAACTGGCGCGCGTATTCGCCCGAGACTGTCGCAAGGCGCCCGCCGCCCAGGCCCCGCGTCGCAGCCAACCCGGCCCGTGTCTGCGATGGAAGCCGCTCTGTGAGGTCGGCGCGGCTCACGAAGGCGTCGAGGCGCCAGCGCGGCGTCGCTCGCCGGGCGACTGAGATCTGGCCGCCCAGGGTGCGCGCCTCCTCGCTGTCGGGCGTCGCCGCCAGCCGCCGTTGCGCCTCGGCGAAATCTTCGCGGAAGTAGGCGACCCGCGCCCGGGCGAGCTTCACGTCGGGGTAGTCGGGGGCGAGCCGCAGCGCCTCGTCCAGGGCGCGCTCTGCGTCCGCGAAGCGCCGGGCGTCCGAATAGGCCAGGCCCAGGTTCAGCCAGATGTCAGCGTCGCGGGGATTGGCCGCCGCCGCCGCCTCCAGTCGTGCGACCGCCTCGGCGGGTCGGCCGGCGAGCCGCAACTGGCGACCCTGCTCATAGTCGGTGGATGGGCTCTGTGCGTGGGCGAGACCCGGAACCAGGGCGACCCATGCCGCCGCGACGAATACCCTCACACACCACTCCGCTGGCCGACCAAGCGGTCCAACCTAGCGACGAGCTCGTCAGGATTGAAGGGTTTGGCGAGGTAGTCCGCCGCGCCCAGCTTCAGGGCGCTCAGGATGTCCTCGTCTCGCTTCAGCGCCGTGAGCATCACAACGGCGACGTCATTCAAGGAGGGGTTGGCCTTCAGACGGCGCAGCGCCTCGAAGCCGTCCATTACCGGCATCATCGCGTCGAGCACGACCAGGTTCGGGCGCAACGCTTCGACCTCATCGAGCGCAGCTCGGCCGTCCTCGACGCTGGTCACCTGGTATCCGGCCGCACTCAGCTTGTGCTCGAGAATGGCCCGGAGCAGCGGATCGTCGTCTGCGATGAGGACGCTGGAGGCGGACATTGGCGGCTCGTGCTTGCGAGCGTTGGCCGTACCAAAGACCCCTTGACGTGCAGATTGGACCTAAGGTCGCGCTGCCTCCGGTTGTGGGACTGTGCGCGCCGCAGTACGGCGCACGCTCCGAACACTGAGGAGCCTTGGGTCCGGCCACAGGAGATGCCCTCGATGCCGTCGCGAGTTCACCCTGACCGCGCGAAAAGCCCCCGGCGGGCTGGGACGCCGGGGGCCTGCTAGCTTCCGATAGTCTACGCTGGTCGCGCGGCCCACAACTGGCGCAGGGCAGCCGGTGTTCCAACGAAAAACCCCCGGCCATGGGGACAGGACCGGGGGCTAGCGCTGTGTCACTGTGGCGGCCGGTAGGGGATGCAGGGCTTGGGGGCCGCCAAGGCGGAGAATGACCCAGGCGTGCTTGGGTTCCTCGGCGACCTTGAGGGCGCGATCCCGCTCTTCCCGAAGCCTCCACACCTCGGCCATCGCGAGCAGGCTCTGACGGACCGCGCCTCCATCTTCGGCCAGGTTTCGGGAGCGGTTTGCAAGATGTGCGACGGCCAGCACTTCGGACCGAGAACGTCCGTGGAACGACAAGTGCAACAACAGGTGTGCAACACGCAACACGTTGCAGCAGAATCTGGAGGGCTGGAAGAGAGTCGAAAAGGCCAAAACCCCAGCCATTTCACTCACTTAGTCGATGGTACCGCCCTCCCGGATCGAACGGGAGACCTCCAGAGCCACAATCTGGCGCTCTAACCAACTGAGCTAGGGCGGCGCCTTCGCGAGCGGGCTTTCTAGTCGGCCGACGTGGCGCGATCAAGACGCACGCTCAGTCGGCCAGCAGAGGCCGCCGGTAGCGGCGGCTGCCCGCGATCTCGCCGCCGCCGCGCAGGCGCACGATGAAGTCGCCCGCGGGCTTCGACTCGATGGCGGCCACGGCCTCGCGGCGGACGAGGCGCGAGCGGTGGATGCGCACGAAACCGGCATCGGTGAGCCGCCGCTCCATTTCCGACAGTGAGGCGCGGTGCAGGAGGCTGGCCTGCGGCCGGTGGAGCTCCACATAGTTGCCGGCCGCCTCCACCCATTCGACTTCGGCGAGCGGGACGAAGTGGCGGCGCGCGCCGTCACGCACCTCGAGGATCCCCGCTCCGGCGGCCTGGGTCGGCGCGGCCCGGGCGCCGAGCAGCCGCCAGAGCACGTAGAGCGCCACCAGAGCGGCGTAGACGATCAGGTCCTTGCGGAACTCGTAGGGCCAATCGGCTAGAGGCCCCATTGGGTCGTACCGGGCGTCGACGAGCGCGTAGATCGCGCTGCGCGCCAGGCCCATGGCGGTCACATGCACGAGCGAGAAGACGACCGCGCCCGCGGCATGCAGCGCCACCGTGCGCCAGAGCGGCCGGCCCAGCGGCCAGGCGCGGAGGACGAAGGCCATGACCGCGGGCGTAAGGGCCAGAACGATGAGGCCGCTGGACCCTTCCCAGACGAGCGGCTCCCAAAAACCGATCTCGTCGCCCATGCGGGCGCGGTCATGGAAGGTGTTGAAGGCGTTGAGCACGACGACGGCCGCCACCGAGGCCGCCGACACCCCGAGGAACAGGAGATCGCCTCCCCGGCCTCTGCCCACCTTCGGCGCCTGCGGCTCCGTCACGGCCCTCCCCCATCCGCTGTCAGGGGGGATGAGAGCGGGCGTTCGGCGAAATGGCAAAGAAAAAGCCCCGGAAGCCTGTTGGCCTCCGGGGCGATTTGCTTGCGGTTGCCAAAGTGGCCTTTAGCCCTTCGGCAGCACCCAGCGCAGGGGAATCCGTACGGTGCCCCCCTCGACCGGCGAGCCGTCCTTGGTCATCGGCCGCATCTTGAACAGCTTGGAGGCCCGGATAGTCGCTTCACCGAAGCCGGCTTCAGCCGGGTCCTCGTTGATGATCGAGCAGTTCTCGAGCGTGCCGTTGGCGCGCACCGAGCAGCTGATCGTCGCGCGGCCTTCCAGGTTCATCCGCTGGGCCCGTTCCGGATAGTACCGGGACAGGTCTTCCGCGTTCGGGCGGCGCATCCAGTCCGGGTTGGTGATCACGGACGGACGCGGCGGCTCCGGCGGCGGCGGGGCGGGCGGACGGGGCTCCTCGATCCGCTTCTCGACCGGCGGGACCGGCAGCGGCGGGATCGACGGGACGTCCGGTACGGCGACCGGCGGCCTGGGCTGCAGCTTCGGCGGCGGCGGCGGCGGCGTGTTCGGCGGCGGCGGAGGCGGAGGCGGCGGAGGCGGCGGAGGCGCCTGCGGCTTCACGATCTCCACGTCGGTGATCTCGTCGGAGTACTCGCGGTACTTCGGCTCGAACCGGGTTTTCCACAGATACACGCCGAGGATCGCGTGCACCGCCACCGACACCACGATGGTGATGATGAGGCTGCGGCTGGTCTTCGGCTTCGGATCGTCGAACGGGTTGTGACGATGGTGAAGGACTTCTTCGGGTGTTGCGTCAGTCATGTCTCAACACCCCTCGCTAAAGCTCTTCGCCGACGAGGGCCACGCTGTAGAAGCCGTTGTCCTGCAGCATGTTCATGACGCCCATGAAGTCGCCGTAGAGCGTGTCCTTGTCCGACCGGATAAAGATCCGTTCCTTCGTCGGGTTCCGGCTTTCGCCGAGCCGCGCGCGAAGATCGTCACCCAGGGTGGACAGATCGGACGGAAAGTCCTGCACGTAGATCCGGCCATCTGGCTTGATCGAGATGTACACCGGCTTGGGCGGGTTGGCGGAAGGCGGAGCCACCGCCGGCGGCAGGGCGACCTCGACGGTCACCGCCGCCATCGGCGCGGCCACCATGAAGATGATCAGAAGCACGAGCATCACATCCACGAAGGGGGTGACGTTGATCTCGGCGTTCTGCTCTTCCTGGTACCGGCCTGCGCCGCCGCCCGAAAGTTTGGCAGCCATCGAGCTTAGGCCCCCTTGTCGAGCTGCCGGGAGATCGCGTTCATCAGTTCAGCCACAAAGCCTTCCGTCCGCGCGCCGTAGGCGGAGATGCGCGTCTGGAAGTAGTTGTAGAAGATAACCGACGGGATCGCGGCGAAGAGACCAAGACCGGTCGCCAGCAGGGCCTCGGCGATGCCGGGCGCCACGACGGCCAGGTTGGTCGTGTTGGTGTTCGCGATGCCGATGAACGAGTTCATGATCCCGTAAACGGTGCCGAACAGGCCGATGAACGGACCGTTGGAGCCGACCGAGGCCAGGTACTGCATGCCGCCGGAAAGACGGCGAGCAAGCGAGGCCTGAACCGCGCCGACCGCGGCCTGGGCGCGCATGATCGTGGTGTCGCGGTGGTCGCCGCCGATCTGCAGGCCAGCCTGACGGCTGAGCTCGATCTCCTGCGCGGCCGCGGCGGCCATGTCGGCCAGCGGGTTTCCGTCGAACTCTTCGGCGAGCGCGATGCGGTTCATGTCGTTGATCGACTTGGCGCCGCGGAACTGCTCGAGGAAGTTGTCCGTCACACGGTTCAGCGCGCGGAACTCCAGCATCTTCGTGATCAGCACGGCCCACGAGAAGATCGAGGCCAGGGCCAGGCCGATCATCACCACCTTCACGACCGGGTCGGCGTCCATGAACATCGTGCCGATGTTCAGCTTGCCGGCGTTCTTCATGGTGGGCGGATCGCCCGATTGAGCGGCCGGAGCCGCAGCGCCGCCAGCCGGAGCGGCGGCGGCGTCACCGGCCGGAGCCGAAGCCGCCGGAGCGGAGGCCGCCGGGGCGGCCGGGGCGGCGTCCTGGGCGAACGCCGGCGCGCTCGCCATCAGCGCGACGGCGCCGACGAGAGCGATGAAAGGGGTCTTCAATTTGTTGTCGAGCATCTGTCGCCAGTTCCTGGTTGGTCTAGCACGATTGGCCGGAGGGTCGTCGCGCGAGAGCGTCTCCACCCTAGTTTTTGAAACATGCCCGCCGCCCGGGCACGATCACTCGAACCAGGACGCCAGAGCCGCTGTCGCTGCGCCCGACCCGGAACGCGTACTCCCAACAGGTGGAAGGTGGGCGTTTCGAAGCGGGGCCGACTTCTCGCCCCTCTCGCGAGGAACTTGAAATCTTACCGCTATGTTAGACGTGCGGCTGCGACCCTTTGGCAACCCCTAATTCAGGCGTCAAGGGGGCAGGCGAGTGAGCTGCACCAGCAAAAGATTTGTCATGCGCGTGCATGCTGCGACGCACACAGCCTGATCCGTTCCACGCCCCTAGTATTTCCGACTTTGACGGAATTCCGATTGCTGCATTGCAGCATCTTTCGGCGGAACCGTGGTCGGAAATAATTCCGCTCACCGAACGCGCGGCTCCGGCCAACAATGCGGCGGCCTCGCAACGGAGGGTCGCGGCGCTGCAACTTCGCCGGAAAGGAGAATGGTGCCTGGGGGCGGATTCGAACCACCGACACGCGGATTTTCAATCCGCTGCTCTACCAACTGAGCTACCCAGGCAGGGGCCGCGTCGCGGGAGGCCGGGTCTATAGAAGACGCGCCAGCCGAAGTCCAGCGACCGAAACGCTACTCGTCGAAGTCATCGTCCTGTGCGCCCTCGTCGCTTTCGACGGCAGGGACGGCATAGGATCCGGTGAGCCACTTCTGCAGGTCCACGTCCGCGCAGCGTCGCGAGCAGAAGGGACGGTATTCGGCCACCGCCGGCTTGCGGCAGATCGGGCACTTGGCCGTCATAGAGCCGAGACCTCCAGCCGCTGCCGCGGAAGCGCAGGATCGGGGCGGACGGCGAAGCGCGACCCGATGATTGCCGCGAGCTCGGTGGTCAGCGGCGCTGCGGCCTCGGCCACGGCGGGTGCGCAGGCCGCCTCGATACGAGCGCCGCCCTGCGCCTGCGCCTCCGCCTGGATGCGTCGGACCAGGCGCTGCGCGAGCGTGCGGTCGCTGAGCGTGCCGTCGTCGCGGCAGAGGACTTCCGCCAGCGGGCGCAGGCGGCGCGGGAGGGACAGCTCCATGGTGCCGAAACGCCCGACAGGGCCGATCGCGACACCCGGATTGTCAGGCCCGAACGCGGCGCGCGCCGCCGCCAGAAGGGCGTTACCGTCGTGGCCGCGGCCCACGAGGTCGATCACCACGATGCCTCCCAGGCCCTTCAGCCTGAGGAGGCGGGCGGCGAGTCCGAGCGCGTCGAGATTCGCCTGCCGGGTCACCCGCTTGGCGTCGGCGCCCTTGCGCTCGCCGAGGTCGACGTCGATGGCCGTGAGCGCCCGCGTCGGCTCGATGGCCAGCACGCCGCCGCCTGGGATCGGGTGCAGGATCTCCAGCGCCTCGGCCTCGGCTGCGTCGGCCGCGTCACGGGCTGCGCGGCCTTCCACCGGCTCGACATCGCGGACGTAGGTCTTCAGCTCGGCGGCGACGTCGTGGGGCGCAGAGAGGAGCCGTGGCGCGCCAGCCGCGTCACCGACCAGCCGCGCGATCGCCAGCTTACCGCGCCGTGGCTCGGCGCGGATCTCCACCTCGACGGACTGGCCGCGCACGGGCCGCGCGTCGGGCTTGAACGGCAGGATGGCCTCGGCGCCTGGCCCAAGGTCGAGGAAGGCGGTGGCCAGCGCCGGCTCCAAGCTGGCGACCCGCGCTACCAGCCGCGCCCCCAGAGCCAGCCTTGGGTCCTCGTCGTGCCGGCGTACGATCAGCCGCTCAGGTCGGCCCTCGAGGGTGACCACGCCGCGGGTCTCGCCGATGCCCCGGTCCAGGTAGGCGCGCCGCTCGCTCATGCGTGATAGCCCAAGCCGGTCAGGAGACTCCGGGTCTCGTAGAGGGGCAGCCCGACGACGCCCGAATAGGACCCCTGCAGGTTGATCACCATGCCCCCTGCCCTGCCCTGGATCGCATAGCCGCCGGCCTTCCCGAACCCCTCGCCGGAAGCGATGTAACCGTCCACCTCGGCGGGCGTCAGCCGCTTGAAACGCACGCGGCTTTCCACCAGCCGCTGGGCGCGCGCGCCGCCGGGGGCAATCACCGCCACGCCAGTGAGCACCCGATGGGAGCGCCCTGACAGGAGCGCGAGGCAGGCACGCGCCTCGGCCTCGCTTTCGACCTTGGGCAGGATCCGCCTCCCGACGGCCACGACCGTGTCGGCGCCCAGCACGAAGGCGTCTGGTTCTGCTTCGGCCACGCGCGCGGCCTTGGCCGTCGCCAGCCGGACGGCCAGCAGGCGGGGTGTCTCTGTCTTGAGGGGGGTCTCGTCGACCTCGGCGGCCGCCACGGCGTCGGGCTCCAGCCCGATCTGGCGTAGTAGGTCGAGCCGCCTGGGACTTGCGGAGGCCAGGACCAGGCGCTGCAGCGTCGCGGGCAAGTGGCTCCTAGCGGACGCGGAAAGTGATGCGGCCTTTGGTGAGGTCGTAGGGGGTCATCTCCACGAGGACCTTGTCGCCGGCCGAAACGCGGATCCGGTTCTTGCGCATCTTGCCGGCCGTATGAGCGATGATCTCGTGGTCGTTCTCGAGCTTCACGCGGAACATCGCATTGGGCAGGACTTCACTGACCGTGCCCGGGAATTCCAGCAGTTCTTCCTTCGCCATGCACACTCCCACCGGAGAATAAAACGACGGCCCGCGCCTTTAGACGAGGTCGCGAGCCGTGAACAGCGCGCAATTTATAACGCAGCGTCCCGGCTTAGGTCGATGGGGGCGCCTAGCGTCGGAATCGGGCCGCGATCCGGGCGGCCAGGGCGTCACGCACTTCCCGGTATGCTGCCAGCCGCGCCTCACGCGAGCCCTCGGTGAGGGTGGGGTCGAAGGTCGGCCAGTACTCGATGTCGACCGCCCGGCCGCGCGCGAGTTCGACGGCGCGGTGCTGCGCCTCCGGCGTCAGCGAGATCACCAGGTCGAAAGAGCTGTCTTCCAGATCGTCGAAGGTCTTGGCGTTGTGGCCGGAGAGGTCGCAGCCGAGCTCCGCCATGACCGCCTCGGCGAAGGGATCGACGGCGGCCTCGCCTTCGTCCACCTCGGGCTGGGCGATCCTCGTCCCGCAGCTGTCGACAAAGATCTGATCTCCCGCCAGCCGCTTCAGGAGCGCCTCGGCCATGGGGGAGCGCACCCGATTCAGGTTGCAGGCGAAGAGCACGGCTCCGGGCGACGGCGGACGATCCTCAGCAGCCATCCAGGATCAGCCCCGCCAGTGCAGCGCGCAGATGAGGGTGAAGAGGCGTCGCGCCGTGTCCAGGTCGGTCTCGACCTTGCCCTTCAGACGGGTCTGGAGGAGCTCCGAGGCCTCGTTGTGCAGCCCCCGCCGACCCATGTCCAAGGCCTCGATCTGCGCTGGCGTCGAGTTGCGGATCGCCTGGTAGTAGCTCTCGCAGATCATGAAGTAGTCCTTGATCAGCCCGCGGAACGGCGAGAGCGACAGGATGTGGCGGCGCTCGTACTCCGGCCCCTTCACGTCGAGCACCAGCCGGTTGTCCACCAGACCCATGCGCAGGTCGTAGGGACCGCCCTCGGCGCCTTCCGGCGCGAAGTGGTTCTCCTCGAGCAGGTCGAAGATGGCGATCTGCCGCTCCTGCTCCTGGTCGCGCGAAACCGCCGCGAGCGACTCTTCGTCGAGCTCGACGCTCTGCAGTCGGTGCGTGTTGCGGTCGTCGGCGGCCATGACCTGATGGATGGGCGGGCGGTGGGGGAGCTTTATTGCAATCCGGGGGGGCGCGTCATCCCGCGCTGCAGCCCAACGCCCCGGATACGAAAAAACGCCCGGCGCAGGGCGCCGGGCGTTCGAACGTTGGCCTGAGCTCTAGTACCGCGCAGCGTAGCGGTGGTCGGCAGGCTCCGCGTAGGCCCGGTGGACGTAGCCGACGCCGACGCCGCCCTGCCCCACCAGGACCCAGTCGGAGCCGCGCACCTGAGCCATGGCCTGGAAGCGCTCGCCGGCCCGCAGGCTGCCCACGCGGGCCGAGCCCGTGGAGGGGGCCGAGCGCAGGTTCACCGAGCGGGTGGCCACGAAGGTGTCGCCCAGCCGGTGGTAGCTGGCCGGCGCGATCTGCGACGAAAGCCGATAGCCGCCACGGGTGTAGGTCGACGGCGCGTACCCATAGCCGGAGGCCTTCTCGTGGGCGGTGTGCTGCATCTTGCAGCCGATCGCCGAACCGGCCGCCGCGCCGGCGGCTGCGCCGAGCACGGTCTCTGCGGCCGGCTTGCTGCCGCCGACCTTGTTGCCGATCAGGCCGCCCACCAGGGCGCCGATCACCGCGCCGGCCTCCTGCTTGCCGCCCGGCGCGGCGCAGCTGGTGACGCCGCTGATGCCGGCCGCCTGGGCGGGGGCTGCCGCACCAAGGGCGAGCGGCGTCGCCAGGAGGGCGGCGGCCGCGCCCGCGCCGATGGCCTTGTTCGTCTTCGAAGTCCGCATTGTCGTTCTCCGTCCTCTTGCGAATGCTGCTCGAGAGCTGACGCCCTCGACGAGATGCACCCTAGAGGGTCTACCCTGAACGGCCTTTGGGCCGGGAAGACAGCTACTGTTCAGCTAGGTTGACGGCCGTTCAGGGGATCGAACGAGCGCGGCTCCTGCCGGCGACGCTCCGGATCGTCGGGATCCTCGGAGGCCGGCATCATCTGGACGCTGGTGAAGGGGCTGGAGATGCCCTCGGCATCGAACGCCTTCTTCAGGCGCCGGTTGTACTCGCGTCCAACCTTCCACTGCGCCTTCGGCTCGGTGGTAAGGCGAGCCTTCAACGTCACGGCGGTTTCAGTCAGCTGATCGACCCCCAGGACCTCGAACGGCTTGGTGATCACCTCGGTGAAGTCCGGGTCGCGGGCGAGTTCGTCCCCGACCGACTGCATGACCTCGAGGGCCCGGTCCACGTCGGTATCGTACGCCACCGGGACGGCGATAAGGTAAGAGGAGAAGGCCTTGGTGCGGTTATGGATCACCTGCGCTTCGCTGTAGGGGAAGATGTGCAGCGTGCCGTTCATGTTGCGCAGGCGGATCGTCCGCAGGGTCATGGCCTCGACCGTCCCGCTGGCGTCGCCGATGCGCACATTGTCGCCGACGGACACGGCGTCCTCGGCGATGAGGAAGACGCCGGTCAGGAAGTCCTTCACCAGCGTCTGGGCGCCGAAACCGACGGCCAGCCCCACCACCCCGGCGCTGGCCAGTAGCGGACCGACCTGCACGCCGAGCTCCGACAGGAAGGTAAGCAGGCCCACCACCAGGAGCACGGCCTGGACCGAGCCGGTCAGCAGCGGGCCTAGGGAGCGTATCTGGGCGGCGCGCCGGCCGTCTCCGCCACGGTTGGCGAAGCTCTCCACCAATCGTCGGATCACGAAACCCGCGACCTCGACCAGGGCGACGACCAGGAAAACGACGAGCGCCAGGCGAGCGATCCGGGCGCCGGCGCCGGCGGATATCCACGCCCACGGGTCGATGCCCCAGACCGCCACTACACCCAACAAGGCCGCGGCGACGACGAGGAGCCGCAGCAGGGTCCAGGTGACCCCGACGGCGCGCGGGGCCCGCTTCTGGTCGTCGGCCCCCTCCACCTCGCACTTGCTGGCGAACTGCCGCAGCCAGTAGTCGACCAGCCGGCGCAGCAGGAACATGCCGCCGAGCGCCAGCAGGATCACCCCTGCCGACATCAGGAAGTTCAGCCCGGCCTCGCGGGCGTCGAGCTGCGCGAGGTGGGCCCAGGCGTCGCGGACGAACCCGGTCAGCTGTTCGGCAAGCGAAGGTTCGACGGCGTCGGCGGGAGGGGCCGCGGCCTCTGGCGCGGCGGCAGGTGCTGGCATCACGCTGAAGCTCTACTCCAAGGGCCGGGCCGCAACGCCTTGAGCTTGCAGGAGGTTCCGCCTCAGCGCCTAGTCTGCCCCAGGCGGATCGCCGCCGAGCGCGCATGCGCCGGAAGCCCCTCGGCCTCGGCCAGGGCGATCGTCGCCGGCGCCAGAGCCGCGAAGGACTGGGCGTCACACTTCACGATCGAGGTGCGCTTGAGGAAGTCGTAGAGCGACAGCCCGGACGAGAAGCGCGCGGCGCGGCTGGTCGGAAGGACGTGGTTCGAGCCCGCCACATAGTCGCCCACCGCCTCGGGCGCATAGCGGCCCAGGAAGATGGCGCCCGCGTGCCGCACGCGATCGGCGAGGCGCTCGGGCTCCTCCACGGCGAACTCCACGTGTTCCGGCGCGATGCGGTCGACGAGGCCCGGCGACTCGTCCAGAGGGGCGATGACCACCGCGCCGTGGTCGCGCCAGGACGCCGCTGCGTCCGCGCCGGTCGTAAGCGTCGAGAGCTGCACCTGCAAAGCAGCTTCAACCCGCCCGGCAAAGGCTTCGTCGTCGGT
Organism: Phenylobacterium sp.; assembly: GCF_036563285.1. Lineage (GTDB taxonomy): Bacteria > Pseudomonadota > Alphaproteobacteria > Caulobacterales > Caulobacteraceae > Phenylobacterium. The sequence goes on along the minus strand of NZ_DATCMR010000010.1, from coordinate 107,090 downwards.
GATGAGGATGGATTGGGCGGCGGGGTCGTGCTCCGCCTGCGAGAGCAGGTCCGCGGCGATCCACTCCGGGTCGTTGAGCCCGTCTGCGACCACCACGATCTCGGATGGACCCGCCAGCGCGTCGATGCCCACTGCGCCGTACACCCGCCGCTTCGCCGCGGTGACAAAGGCGTTGCCAGGCCCCACGATCTTGTCCACCGGGCGGATCGGTCCGGCGCCGTAGGCCAGCGCCGCCACCGCCTGGGCGCCGCCGACGCGCCAGATTTCCGTGACCCCGGCCGTCTTAGCGGCGGCGAGCACCGCCGGCTGCAGGCGGCCGGGCGGCGTCACCATGGCGATCCGCTCGACGCCCGCCACGGCCGCCGGGACCGCGTTCATCAGCACGGTGGAAGGATAGGCCGCGCGACCGCCCGGGACATAGATCCCCACCGCCTCGAGCGGCGTCCACCGCCAGCCCAGCTCTACGCCGGCGTCGTCCGTGAACTGCTGGTCTGCCGGCCGCTGCCGTTCGTGATAGGCGCGGATTCGATTGGCGGCGAAGGCGATCGCGTCGCGCACCTCGGCCGGGCAGGCGGCCGCGCCTTCCTCGATCTCGGCGCCCGAGACCCGGATCGAACCCTCGTCCAGCTCGATGCTGTCGAACTCGCGGGCGAACCGCAGGAGGGCCGTGACCCCCTCGCTTCGGACGGCCGCCAGCACGTCGCGGACGATCGCGTCGACCGCCTCGGGCGTCTCGCGCCGCTCTTCCACGAAGGCGGAGAAGACGGCCTCAAAGCCGGGGTCTGAGAAGCGGAAGCGGCGCATGGCGCGCCTCTTTAGCGGTGGCGCGCCGCCAGCGCCATGCCGGTCTAGAGCTCGTGCGCGGGCGTGCGCGGCGTGGGCCAGGGCTGGGAAACGTCGGCCAGCACGGCCTCGACACACTCGACAGTGGCCCTCAGGTCACCCCCGCCGGCGCAGCTCAGCGTGACCACACCGCCTGGAGCTTCGCCGGGCTCGAAGGTGAGCGCCAGCACCTCCAGCACCGCGTCGGGGGCATTGCGCCGGATCTTGCGCGCCTGGACGGCCAGCACGCCGCCGAGTTGCAGTCCGGTGCGGACGCGCTGTCCGCCGCCGCATTCCCAGCAGTACCGGTTGAACGCGATGGTGAGCCGGCGCGCCTTCGGCTCGAACTTGATGTCGCCCACCTTGGCCACGGCGTCCTGCAGGGCCGCCGAGATCACAGCAAGATCGTCGGCGTCCTGCGCGAGCAGACGGAGCGGCTGCGGTTCGGCCATCAGTCCTCCGGAGCCTCTTCGTCACCCTTGATGCGGCGGATCTGGGCTCCGCACGCGGAGAGCTTCTCCTCGAGCCGCTCGAAGCCGCGGTCGAGGTGGTAGACGCGGTTCACCACCGTCTCTCCGCGCGCCGCGAGTCCCGCGATCACCAGGCTGACCGACGCCCTTAGATCGGTGGCCATTACTTGGGCGCCTTCGAGCGAGGCCACCCCGCGCACCCGCGCCTCGCCGCCCTGCACCAGGATGTCCGCGCCCAGACGGCTCAGCTCCGGCGCGTGCATGAAGCGGTTCTCGAAGATGGTCTCGCGGATGACGCTCTCGCCATCCGCCAGGGTCATGAGGGCCATGAACTGCGCCTGGAGGTCCGTCGCGAAGCCGGGATAGGGGTCGGTCGCCACCTCAACGGCCTTCAGCCGCGCCCCGTTGCGCCTGATTGTCAAACCATCGTTGTGCGGCGTCACCTCGACACCGGCCTCGACCATCTTGTCGATGAGGGCCTGGATGAAATCGCTGCGGGTCCGGGTAAGCCTGACCTCGCCGCCTGCCATGGCCGCCGCGAGCGCATAGGTGCCCGTCTCGATCCGATCGGGCAGCACCGCGTGGGTGGCGCCGGACAGCCGCGCAACGCCCTGCACCCGGATCACAGCCGTCCCCGCGCCGGTGACCTTTGCCCCCATCTTGTTGAGACAGTCGGCCAGGTCGGTCATCTCCGGCTCCTGGGCTGCGTTCTTCAGCACCGTCTCGCCCTGGGCCAGCACGGCGGCCAGCAGCGCGTGCTCGGTGGCGCCAACCGACACGAACGGGAACTCGATCTCCGCGCCCGAGAGGCCGCGCGGCGCCTGGGCGTAGACATAGCCCTCGTGCAGGTCGATCTGCGCGCCCAGCGCCTCCAGCGCCTTCAGGTGCAGGTCCACCGGCCGGGCGCCGATCGTGCAGCCGCCGGGCAGCGAGACCTTCGCCTGCCCGGTGCGGGCCAGCAGCGGTCCCAGCACGTTGAACGACGCCCGCATCTGGCGGACCAGGTCGTAGGGCGCGAAGCCGGAGACGATCTCGCGGGTGGTGAGCACGGTTTCCGAGCCGTCCGGCCCCTCGCGCTCCTCCACCTGCGTCCCGAGCCGCTGCAGCAGCCGGCCCAGGAACCGCGTATCGGCCAGCCTGGGCATGTTGGTCAGGCGAAGCGGCTCTTCGGTCAAAAGGCTCGCGGCCATGAGCTTGATGGCCGAGTTCTTGGCGCCGCTGATCGGGATCTCTCCCTCCAGCCGCGCGCCGCCGGTGATGGCGATGCGGTCCAATCCAGGTCCTTCGAAGCAGGACCGCATCCCTTGCGGTGTCGCGGGGGCGGCCTAGACGCCGTATCTAGCGTGCGAGCCGTCCGCCCGCAAAGGGCTCCGACGACTAGGGCTCGCCCTCCTTTTTCGGCGGCTTTGGAGGCGCACCCGCCTTCCGCCGGCGCAGGTTCGCCCGGAGGGCCTGGGCGAGCTTCGCCTCCTTGCTCGCATTCTCCGGCTTCGGGGGCTTGCCGTCCGCGCTCATGTCGGAGGGGTGCGGCGAGGCGTCTCCGCCGTCAAGGGACAGGCGCGCGGAATTGGGGCTTCCCCCGGCGCGCGACGTTGGCTATAGCCCCCGCCTCGCCTTTCGCCGCCGTAGCTCAGTGGTAGAGCGCATCCTTGGTAAGGCTGAGGTCGGCAGTTCAATCCTGCCCGGCGGCACCACTTCCCTTCCTTGCATTTGGCCTGCGGGCCTGAGCGTCCAAGGGGCAGCCCACCAGTTGCACCCGCACGCCCATCTTTCGGCGCACCTCGGCCCGCGCCTCGGGCGTGAGGGCGCAGTAGGCCGCCTGGCTCAGGCCGAGCACGCTCAGCACATGCTCGGTGCGCGGGGTAGCGCAGCCGGCGAGAAGGACGGCGCAGGCCAGCGCCGCGTGACGAACGGTCATTGCGATTCTCCAGATTGACGAAGAAATATATCCGGGTAAAAACCTGACGATGACGCCGACCTACACTGCCTTCGCCGGCCACCGCTGCCTCGCCTCCGGCGCATCTGAAGCCGTGGCAAAGGCCGCGGCGCTCGCGGTCGCGCGCGGCGAAAGCCATGTCCTGATCTTCGAGGACAGCACCGGTGAGCAGGTGGAGCTCGGCCCGCCTCACGAGCCCCCTCGGATCGTCGCGCGCTCCACGCTGGCGCCCAAAGCCGGCCGCGGGCGGCCCAAGCTGGGTGTCATCCCCAGAAAACGCGCGCGGCGGTCAAGAACAAAATGCGAACATCACTCACCGCATGCCGCGACAGGCCGCCGCAGGGGCGCTAACCCCGCGTTGACTCTAAGGCCAAGCTTTGATGGCCTCTGCGCCACCTACGGGTGGGGGTTCAGAACGTATGCGTGGACAGTCCCTGGTTTGCGGGGCCGCGGTGGCGATCGTGCTTGGCCTGCCGGCCGCGGCAGGTGCGGAGGGGGTGTTCCCCCGCACCAGCGTCGCATTCCAAGGTCCGGCCGAACAGCTCTGGACAGGCCAGGCGGAGGCGCCGCGCTGCACGCGTCCGGCGCCGCGCCAGATCGCGCTCACGCCCTCCCCCACGCGCCGCCTGCCGATGCCGGAGCTCAGGGGCGAGTTGATCGCGGAGTTTGCCGGCAAAGGCCCGGTCCCGCCCGCGGCGCTCGCCCAGGCGCGCAGCTGCGCGGCGACGGCTGAGGCCGCCACCACCGCGCCGGTCATGCTGGCAAGCGCCCAGGGGTTCTCGAAATTCCAGACCGCCTTTGCCCAGTGCATGGACAAGGCGCAGGCGGGGCGCGCCGTAGGATCGATGACCCTATGGGTGGACGCTCACTGCAACTGGTGAACGGGCTCTAAGCCTGCAGGTCGCGCCGGTCCGCCTCGGTCAGCGCACGCTCCTGCGGCGGCGGCCCGAGCGTGGCCCCGCCCGCCCGCACTTCGGCCACCCGCGCCCGGTCGAACCCCGGAGCGAACTCCACCTCCTCCCACGACAGGTATGGACGATAGAGGATCAGGTCGTAGGCAGCCGCCAGCCCCACCGTAGGCAAGGTGGCGAGCTCCTCCGCCGAGGCGCTGTTCAGGTCGATCATGCGAGGCTCCCGTATGTGAGGCCAACGCCGCGCATCGTACGCCGTTCCAGGGAATTTGCGTGTTACGTCAGATTTGATTCAGGGGCTGTTGCGGCCGCGGCCCGCACCTCGCCGGAACACGAACGGCAGCCCCAGCAGCAGCGGCAGGAAGAAGACGAACGCGCGCCCGCCGCTCGCGTACCAGACCACCACGGAGAGCGCCACGCAGGCCAGAACGATCAGGATATTGAGGGGCAGGCGCATGCCCGCAGAACCCGCGCGCCGCGCAGCCGTTCCTAGCGCTCCGCTTCGCGCCCGCTGCTCGCCGCGGCCACCGCCTTCGGCTTCGGCGCCGGCTTGCGCTTGGGCGTCGCGACCTTCAGGTCCGGCTCGGGCTTTCCGGGGTCCTCCTCCCGCAGGTCCGGCGTCGACGTGTAGCGGACCGAGAACTGGGCGCAGGCCCCGTCGTAGCCTTCGACCTGGGTCTGGCGCACGATGTTGCGATAGGCGACCTCGGCCCGCAGCTCGCAACCGAGGTGTTGGCCGTCCACCTCGACGGTCTTGCGCCACACGTAGTGGGTGCGGCCCTTGATCGTAATCTTGGCGTCGAAGGGCCCGTAGATCGCAATGGCGTTTTCCAGGTCGCGCCCATTGATGGCCTCCGGAGCCGGGACCACCGACGCCGTCGCACAGGCGCAGCCCAGCAGGGCCAGGCCCGCGAGCGCAGCCGCCGTCGGCGCCGACGCGTATCGGCGCGTCCGCCTCGTCTCTGTGTTCGCGGTCAAACTGCGATCCCCGACAGGGCGGCAAGCTAGCGAGTCGCCAGCCCCTGACCAAACGCCAAGTTACCGGGATTGGGTAAACACCTAGTGCGTGTACCCCGGTGGGTAGGCCCGGTTGAGGTCGCGGTAGCGGTCGCGCAGCTCGATCTGCCGGGAGGTGAGCGGCTGCGGCCGGCCTTCGATGAGGATCAGCCTGGGCCGCGACAGCGGCTCGAACGGGTCGCCTGACCAGAGCACCAGGTCCGCCGACTTGCCGGCCTCGAGCGAGCCCAGCCGGTCGGCGACCCCGAAGATGCGCGCCGGGTTGATCGTCACCGCGGCCAGCGCGACGGCTGGCGGCAGGCCATGGGCCACGGCATTCCCGGCGTTGTAGCGCGTCTCGTGCGCCCGGTGCCCGCCACCTTGCCCTTCCAGGGCGATGGTCACGCCGGCGGCGTGCAGGCGCGCGGCGTTCTCCATGGTCGCGCCCAGCATCTCCAGGCTGGCCGGCCGGTCGGTGGTCGGGTTGATCAGCACCGGCACGCCGGCGCGGGCGATCTCCTCGGCGACCCGCCAGCCTTCCTCGGCGCCGGACAGGATCAGCTTCAGCCGCTCCTCCCGCGCCAGCTTCAGCACCGCGCGGATGTCGGACGCTCGGTGCACGATCGCCACCAGCGGCATCCGCCCCTCGACCACCGGGATCAGCGCCTCGAGGTCGGCGCGCGACAGCGCCAGGTCCCGGTAGCCGGCGCGCTCGTAGGCCGCGCGGTTCCTCATGTAGGCCCGCACGTCGGCGAGCGCGGCCTTCAGCACCACCACCTGCGCGCCGCGGGCGCCGCCCGCGAGGGTTGCGCCGGCCTCCCCGAAGGTGGTCACCATGCCGACCTTGGGCTTGACCAGGATCTCGCCGCCGCCGGCCTTCAGCTGGATCACCGCCGCCTGTCCGGCGAACAGCCCCGTCGAACGCGTCGTCAGGTCGCCGTCGCCGGCGAAGTCGTGCATCGCGCCATCGTCCTGATGGTCCGTCGGCGGTCCTGGCGCGCCGGGCCGCGGCGTCACGATCGCGCTGGTGATGCCGCCCAGCCTCGCCACCGGGATCACCACCGAGTCCGGGTTCAGCGCGTACTGCACGTCGAAGGCCGCGCCGAAGCCGGCGTTGTTCACCGACAGGTCGTTGCCCTCGGAGTTCACCTCCACCGCGCCCAGCGCCGAGTTGGTGGCCACCAGCCCCGGCGTCACCACGCCCCCCCGGGCGTCGACGACCTGGGCGCCCTGCGGGATCGCCACATTGGCGCCCACGGCGGCGATCTTGCCGTCGCGGATGACGACAGTCCCCCGGGCGATCTCCCCGCCTGGTCCGGCAGTCAGCACGCGCGCGTTGGTGATCGCCACGGTCTGCGCCGCGGCCGCGCCGGCCATCGCCCAGACGGCTACGGCCATCATCAGGGAGCGGATCATCTCAGGCCTCCTAGGCCGAGCTCGAAGTCGGACTTCGGCTGCAGGCGCGGGTCGCGCCGGTCGTACGCCACGCCGCCGTCGATCCACACCCGCTCGGCGCGCGCGTAGATCGAGAACGGGTTCTTGTCCCACAGCACCATGTCGGCGCGCTTGCCGCGCTCCAGGCTGCCGGTCTGGTCGGCGATGCCCAGCGCCTTGGCCGGGTTCGAGGTGATCCAGCCGATCGCCTCGGCCTCCGAGATCTGGAGGCCGGCGTCGCGGCCCGCCGCCAGGGCCTCCGCGGCCTCCTGGTTCAGCCGCTGGATCACGTCAGGGTCGTCGGACTTGATGATCGCGCACGCGCCGGCGGCGTGGACGAGCGGCACGTTCGCCTCGATCCCGTCCCACGCCTCCAGCTTCATGCCCCACCAGTTCGCCCAGGTCGCGGTGCAGATGCCTTCGCGCGCCAGTACGTCGGCGATCTTGTAGCTCTCCAGGGCGTGGTGGAAGGCGGTGATCCGGTAGCCGAACTCCTTGGCCACATCGATCATCTGCGCCATCTCGTCGGCCCGGTAGCAGTGGTTCTGCACCAGGATTTCGCCGCGCAGCACGCCCACCAGCGTCTCCAACTGCAGGTCGCGCGTCGGCGGGTCGGCCTTCTCGCCGTTCGACGCCTTGCGCCGGTAGTCGCCCCACTTGCGGTCGTATTCCGCCGCCTTGATCCAGGCCGAACGATACCCCGCCACATTGCCCATCCGCGTGTAGGGCGCCCGCCCCCGCGAGCCGTAGTTGCGCTTGGGGTTCTCGCCGCAGGCCATTTTCAGGGTGTAGGGCGCGCCGGGGAACTTCATCTCCTGCACCGTGCGCGCCGGCACGTTGCGCAAGGTGACGCCGCGCCCGCCGATCAGGTTCCCCGAGCCCGGCAGCACATGGACGGTGGTCACCCCGCCGATACGGCCGGTGTTGAACTGTGGGTCCTGCGGCCAGACGGAATGCTCGGCCCACACCTGGGCGGTGTTCGGGTCGCTCATCTCGTTGCCGTCCGAGTGCGCCGGCACGTTCGGCGAGGGATAGACCCCCAGGTGCGAGTGGGTGTCGATCAGCCCGGGCGTCAGCCACTTGCCGGTCGCGTCCACCGTCTCGTAACCCGCGGGGACCGCGAGCCCCGGCCCCACCGCCTCGATCCGCCCGTCGCGGACCAGCACGACCCCGTTCGCCAGCTGCTGGCCGGTTCCGGTGAGGATGCTCGCGCCCACCACCGCCAGCGGCCGGCTCGGCAGCGGCCGGTAGGTGCTCGGGAAGGGATTGGACGAGGCCGCCGGATCGAGCCCCTTGGCCAGCGGCGCCGACGGCGACTTCGGCGCGTCCGCCGGCTTCGCACCCTGGGTGGTGGCGCACCCAGCCAGCGCCAGCGCGGCGGCGGCCATCATCAGTGTTCGTCGCATCCCGTCCCCCTCAACCCGGAATGTGGCCGGGCTCAGGGATGCAAAGTCAAGCCGCTCAGCGGCGCCTCGCCAGCGCACCGCCGGCCAGAAGCAGCCCGCCCAGGGCCGCCGCGGCGGCCAGCGGCCCGCGGTGGCGGCTGGCCCACAGCATCGGCGAACGGGTCCGCGCCCCCGCCCCGAACCGGCCGTGCGCGCCGTGGTCTCCCGGCAGCGGCTCGAACAGGTTGTCCGGCCGTCCGGGGGCGATGGGCTCGCCGCTCTGGCCCTCCACTGCCGTCTTGGCCAGGTACCGGTCGAGCCAGCCCGAGATCAGCTTGTCGCCCACCACCGCCTGCATGGCCGGCGCGCCCACCACCACCTCCTTGCGCTTGGAGTGCGCGGCGAACCAGATCGCCTCGGCCGCCACCTCCGGCTGGTAGACCGGCCCCACCGGTTGCGGCTGGCCGTCGATGTGGGCGCGCACCCAGTCGAACTGCGGGGTGTTCACCCCGGGCAGCTGCACCATCACCAGGTTCACCCCGCTCTTGGCGTGGATCAGCTCGGCCCGCACCGAGTCCTGGAACCCCTGCAGGGCATGCTTGGCCGCGCAATAGGCCGACTGCAGCGGGATGCCCCGGTAGGCCAGGGCCGAGCCCACCAGCACGATGGAGCCCCGGTCCCTGGGCAGCATCCGCTTCAGCGCCGCGCGCGTCCCGTGCACCTGGCCCATGTAGGTGACGTCCGTGACCCGCCGGTACTCTTCCGGGGTGATCTCCAGGAAGGGCGAGAAGATCCCGGCGAAGGCGTTGTTCACCCACACGTCGATCGGCCCGAGCTCGGCCTCCACCTGCGCGGCCGCGGCCTCCACCTGGGCCTCGTCCGCCACGTCGGTGGGGATCGCCAAGGCGCGGCCGCCATGCGCCTCCACCTCGCGGGCCGCGGCCTGGAGCCCATCCGGTCCCCGCGCCAGCAGGGCCACCCAGGCGCCCCGGCGGGCGAACTCGCGCACCGTCGCCCGGCCAATGCCCGCCGACGCGCCGGTGACCACCACGACCTGAGCCATTTTCCGCGCTCCTGCGTTTTCTTGCACGTCAGAGTCGAAAACGCGCCGAAGGTTCCCTTTTGATCCTCGCGGGAACCTCGGCGCGCCGGGGCGGTCTAACGCCCAGGACGCAGGAGGAATTGGACGTGTCAGAGATCGACCACAGCAATCCGAAAAGCACCGCCAAGGTCGGCGGCCACCCGCTTCACCCGATGATCGTGCCCTTCCCCATCGCCTTCTTCATCTCGGCCCTCGTCACCGACATCATCTACCTGGCCAACGGCCGTGAAGGCTTCGCGGAAGCCTCCATGTGGCTGCTGGGGGCGGGCCTGGCGAGCGCCGCCCTCGCCGCCATCCTCGGCCTCATCGACTTCTCGGGAGACCGCCGGGTGCGCGCGATGAAGACCGCCTGGGCGCACATGATCGCCAACGTCATGGTCGTGGCGCTCGAGGCCGTCAGCTTCTACCTGCGCGCCGGCGGCGACTTCCGCGACGCGGTCGCCCCGTCGGGCGTGACGCTGTCGTTCGTCTCCGTCGTGATCCTGGCGGTCAGCGGCTGGCTCGGGGGCGAGCTCGTCTACCGCGGCCGCGTCGGCATCGAGGATAGCGACGCCCACGACCACGCCCGCGTCCGCGTGCGCAGCTGACCCCGGCTGACCCGGCCGCCCCCGCGGCGGCCGGGACGCCACGCCCATGATCCGCATCGTCTCGGTCCGCAAGGCGGTTGCGGCCGGCGCCGCCGGCGCGCTTGCCTGGGAGGCGCTGGCTCGCCCCCTGCTGCTCGCCGGCCTGCCCATGCCGGACATCGTGCTGACGCTCGGCACGCTGCTAATGCCCGCGGGGCCTGAGCCCGCCGCCTGGGCCATCGGCCTGCTGATGCACATCGGCGTCGGCATCCTGTGGGCGGTCTTCTACGCCTATGTCTTCTGGTCGCTCACGCCTTGGAAGCCCGTGTGGCAGGGGCTCGCCTTCGCGCTGATCCCGGCCGCCCTGGCGATCCTGATCATGTATCCGCAGCTTCGGCTGATGCACGCCGAGGCCCTCGTCGCGCGCGCCAACGCCTGGACCCTGCTCGCCGGCCTCACCTGGACCGACCGCTTCGGCATCCTGCTCGGCCACCTGACCTACGGCGCGGTGCTGGGCGCGCTCTACACCCGCCCGGTGGGCTACCGCGCCGGCAACGCGCCTCCCCCGCTCCGGCGTCCGAGGCCGCTGCGCGACGTCCGCGCCCAGCCCCGCGGCCCCTACGCCTTCATCTTCGCCACCGGCGTGGAGTGCAGCTATCCCACCGTCGAGAACGGCCGCTGGCGGCGCGACCTCATGGACGCCGCCGGCCACTACCGCCGCTGGCCGCAGGACCTGGAGCTCGCCGTCGAGCTGGGCCTCACTCACGTCCGCTACGGCCCGCCCCTGCACCTCGCCTGTGCGGCGCGCGGCCGCTTCGACTGGTCGCTGGTCGACGGGCCGATGGAGGCCATGCCGCGCCTGGGGCTGACCCCCATCGTCGACCTCTGCCACTTCGGCCTGCCCGACTGGCTCGGTGACTTCCAGAACCCCGAGGTCCCGGAGGCGCTGACCGCCTACGCCATCGCCTTCTCCGAACGCTATCCGGACGTGCGCTTCTACACCCCGGTCAACGAGATGTTCGTCTGCTCGCGCCTCTCGGCCCTCGACGGCCTCTGGAACGAGCAGCGCCGCGACGAGCGCGCCTTCGTCACCGCCGCCCGCCACCTCGCCCGCGCCAACGTGCAGATGACCGACGCCATCCTGGCGCGCCGCCCTGACGCGGTCTTCGTCACTAGCGAGAGCGGCGAGTTCTACCAGCCGGCCACCCCCGACCCGAAGGTGGTGCGCGTCGCGGCGTTCGAGAACGAACGCCGCTTCCTGCCCCTCGACCTGGCCTTCGCCCATCCGGTCAGTGACCGCATGCGCGCCCACCTGCGCGACCACGGCATGGCCGACGACGAATACGCCTGGTTCATGTCCCGGGAGCTTCCCCGCCGCACCATCCTCGGCGTCGACTACTACGACTGGAACGAGAAGCTCATCGACACGCAGGGCCACCCCCAGGCCCTCGGCGAGCTGTTCGGCTGGTACGTGATCGCCTCGCAGTACTGGGACCGTTACCGCCGGCCGCTGATGCACACCGAGACCAACCACCTCGACGCGCGCGAGGCGCCGCGCTGGCTTTGGCGGCAGTGGCACAACGTGCGCCTCATCCAGCAGGCCGGCGTGCCGGTGGTGGGCTTCACCTGGTACAGCCTCACCGACCAGGTCGACTGGGACATCGCCCTCGCCGAGCCGCTCGGCAACGTCAATCCGGTGGGCCTCTTCGACCTCAACCGCGACCCTCGCCCCGTGGGCCAGGCCTACCGGCACCTCATCGAGACGTTCCGCGACACCCCTGAGATGCGCGAGTGCCCGACGCTGAAGGAGCTCCTCTCATGATGGGCTTCCTGCGCGCCCACGGCATGGACGCCGGCCCCCTGCAGCGGCCGATCCTGGCGGGCGTGCTCACCGGCTTGGCGGCGACGGTCCCTGCCGCCCTGCCCTTCCTCGTCCTGGGCTCCTTCGAGGTCGCCGCCGACCAGGTCATGCGCCTGCCTCGCCCGCTCGCGGCCGGCGTCCTCGTCGGAGCTTTCACCCTCTCCGGCGCGCTCTACGGCCTCGTCCTGCGCCGGGCCGCCAATGACCGCCGCGGCGGCTGGCTGTTTGGCGCCGTCTTCGGCTTCGTGCTGTGGCTTGCCGCCCCTGTGGTCGTCCTGCCGCTGATGGGCTCGGGGACCATGGCCGCCGGCCGCGCCGCCGCCGGCTTCCTGGCCAGCTTCCTGGTGTGGGGCGTCCTCACAGGCGCCCTCTTCCCGCTGCTCCACGCGCCGCTGAAGTCGAAGATGGACGGCGGCCGCCGCGGCTTCGACCGCGTGGGCCCCTCCGGCGCCGCCTTCGGCCAGGGCCTCCTGCGCCGCTTGCCCCGCAACTGGCGCTGACCGGTTGACCCTCACGTCGCGTGAGGCCGCAATGGTCACGCCATCGGCAAGGGATCGATCGACGTGCGCTTCTACACGGTCAGCGAAGTGGCGAGGCTTTCGGGCGTCAGCGTCCGTACGCTGCACCACTACGACGAGGTGGGCCTTCTCAAGCCCGCCACCGTCGGGGTCAACGGCTACCGCTATTACGGGCAGGATGAGCTCCTGCGCCTGCAGCAGATCCTCTTCCACCGGGAGATCGGTCTCCCGCTGGTGGAGATCGCGCAGGTGCTGGACGCACCGGACTTCGACCGGGCGGCGGCGCTCAAGGCCCACCGGCTTAAGCTCGCCGCCCAGGCCCGGCGCTACCGGCAGCTGATCCGCACCATCGACGAGACCCTCGCCGCTCTCGAAGGAGCAAGGACGATGGACGACCAGAAGATCTACCGGGGGTTCGAACTGGCCAAGGGCGAAGAGGCGCAGGCCGAGGACTGGCTACGCCAGCGCTACGGCGGGTGGGTCCAGGACAGGATCGACCGCTCTAACGCCGTTGGCGCAAGCTGGTCGGACGAACAGAAGGAAGCCTACCTCAAGGACGGCCGCGACTTCGACGCCGCCGTCGCCGACGCCCTGCGCCAGGGCCTGCCGGCCACCAGCGAGGCGGTCCAGGCTCTGGTGCGCGCCCACTGCGCCACCGTCTTCCGCGGCTGGGGCGTGGAGCCCGCCATCGGCGCGGGCCTCACCCTCGCCGACATCTACCGCGAGATGCCGCAGTTCAAGGACCGCTTCGACCAGATCGGGCCAGGCGCCGCCGAGTTCATCAGCGACGCCATCCGCGACTACGCCGAGCGCGAGCTGAGTTAGGCGCGCTCGCCGCGCCGGAATTCCGCCGCAGCCCCTGGCTCCGTGCGCGCCCGCATTGTGGCAGCCAGCAGCCCGACGCCTAGCCAGGCGCCCAGGATTGGACTGAGGCCCATGCCCACCAGCGGGACAGGGAACGCGCCCAGCGCTGGCGCGAGGCTCCAGAACAGGAACAGCGCGCTGAGCGCATATCCGGTGGAGCGGGCCGCGGTCCCGCGCGCCGACAAGGCCGGTGTGACGGCGAAGGCTGCGAGCGCCAGCACCGCCAGGCCCGCGAGCCATGGCGATTGCCGGGCCGCGAGCCCGATCACCTCCTCCACCTCGGGGACCGGCGCCAGGGGGTCGGGCCGCGTCCACGAAAGCGCGGCCAGGGCCGTGGCGCCCAGGGCGATGCCCACCTTCACGCGGGCCGACGAGGTGCTGAACCCGGCGACGCAGATCGCGAGCGCCAACGCACTTGCCTGGGACGCGTCGGGCTGCAGGACCAGGACGGCCAGGGTGAGCAGGGCTGGCATCCACCACCACGACCACCGCTCAGCGAGAGCCCCCACGGCCACGACCAGCGGCGGCAGCAGCAGCATCGCGGCGTTGATGTAGACCGGACCCAGGCCGAGCCAGCGATGCACGCCCTGCTGACCGTCGAAGAGCATCGCCGCGGCCACGCCCAGCGGCGCGACGAGAGCGACGGCCGCTAAGGTTCGGACACCCGCGAAACGGCTCAGCGCCATCGCCGCCAGCGCGCCGACCAGCCAGGCGGCCAGGTTGCGGCCCCACACACCCTCGGGGACGCCGCTCAGGGCGCACACCGCCGCGCCGACCCCTACGGCCAGCGCCGACGCTGCGGCGAAGGCCGGAAGCGGCCGCCTGAAGGCTGCAAGCCAACTCACCGGGTCAGCGGCCTAACGCTTCGTCTGCGGGTACTTCTTCGCCGCGTCTTCCCACTTGAACGGCAGGACGTCGGGCGTGATCTGGACCGGCGTCGTGAACTTGAACGGATACTTCGTCCCGGTGTCCCAGGTCAGCTCGACGAAGTAGGCGGTGAACCCCGCGCCGGGCTTGGCCGCGTGGCCAAGGTACGACCCATCCGCCTGACGCGTCAGCACCGTGCTTGTGTACGCGGGTCCGATCACGTCGAGGCGGAAGTCGCGCGCCTTCGGGTTCGTCGCCTGCCACAGGCGGACCTCCTTCGGCGGGGTGTCGGGCCTGACCACCAGCGCGCCGTCGGCCCGCTTCGTCCACTTGAAGTCCGGCCGCTTCGTGCCGCGCACGATGGAATCGTAGAACGCCACCATCGAGTCCACCGCGTCGGAATTCGACAGGTTGTGCTTGGTGTTGGGCACGTAGCGGATGTGCTTCTCCGCCGGCAGCGCCTCGTAATAGTGGCGCGCATTATCCGGCAGGAAGAACTCGTCGCCGGCGGCGTTGATCATGAACTTCGGCATCCGCAGTTGCGGGCGGCGCCGATAGTTGACGGGATCCTCGATCGCCAGCACCGCCTGGTAGTCCGGCGTGCCGATCTTGTGCGGGAACAGCCCGTGCTCGACGTAGTCGTCCAGGGCCGAGGAGAAGAAGCCCAGCGCCTCGAAGTGATGGCGGGTGATCGCCTCGGAGTTCAGCGCGTCGATGACCAGCGGCATGACCGCCGTCACCCGCTTGTCGGTCGCCGCCGTCAGCCAGGCGGTCCAGCCGCGCTTCGACCCGCCCGACACCACGAACCGGTCGACCTTGCGGCCCCCGCCCTGTGCGCTGGCGGTGAATTCCTGCACCGCATCCAGGGCCTTCACCGCGCTCTTCACCATCGCCAGGCGCACCAGCCAGGTGTCGTCCTTGGTCGAGAAGTGTTTCACCCGGGTATAGGCGATGATGTCGTCCTCGAAGCGGGCCTTGTCCGGGCTGTCGGTGAACTTCAGCGGCTGGTTCGGGACCATGCCCAGCTCGGCCACGATCGTGCCGGTCTCGGTGGCCATCCGCACGCCGCGGTCCGACGGCTTCGTGGGCGGCGGGTCTCCGTTGTCGCCGCCGCCAATGAACAGCAGGCCGGTGGAGGACTTCACCTGCGTCGGCCGGATCACCGTCAGCCAGTGCTTCCACACCGGCCGGTCCACGTCCTTGCCGCTGCGCCAGGTCTGCGATGTGAGCTCCAGCACATAGGCCTGCCAGCCGTCGCCGGGGATCGTCTTGACGAGCTTCCAGCCGTAGGCGGGCTCCGGTCGGGCGATGTAGCGGTCGAGGGCGGTGGGCCGGGTGGCCGCCACCGTCGCCTTCTCCACCGCCGCCAGGTTGGGCGCCTGCGCCATCGCCGCCGGCGCGGCTGCGAGCAGCGTCGCCGCCAGCAAAGCTCCGAACCTCATCCGCATCGCCCGCCTCCCCATGATTTGACCGTGAGCTTAGGCTGCCGACGGGCGGTTGCAACTTCGCCTGAGACGAGCACTGCGACAATTCGGCACGCCAATAGGTCGAGCTGGGCCGCCTCATTAGGCAATGAAGGCGTGGGACCAACCAAGCCGCGCAGACGGCGCAGGTTGTTTTTCTTGCCCACCGAGGAGTTCGTGAAAGCTCCTACCTTCGCCGTGCCAGTCATCGCCTGTCGCGCCGGTTGTGACTGCTGGCCCACATTCGGCGAACGGGAGTCGCCAAGCGCTCAAATATGGGCCACGGTTTATTCAGGCTGTGACGAAATCAGGGTTGGGCTGATGCGGGCGGGAGCGGACGGCTCCAGCGGACGATCGCAATGGATACGCTCGGCGGCAGCCCAGCTGTTCGCCCTCGGCCTAGTCGCGGCGGCCACCATGGGACGGCTGTTGCTGGGCGAAGCCTTCGTCAACGTCGCCCCGTTCAGCCTCTACTACCCGGCCGTCCTGCTCGCCGCCCTGGCGGGCGGCTGGCCCGCCGCCCTCACCGCCCTGGTGGCCAGCACCCTGTCGGGCTGGTGGCTGTTCTTCGTCCCGATGGGGCTGGTCTACGACCGCTCGGAGACCGCGGTAAACCTGACGATCTACGTGGCCTCGGCGGCCGGCGTGGGGTTCGGCGGCGTCTATGTCCGCCAGCTGATCGCGAGGCTGCGGGACCAGCACGAGCTCCTGGCGGAGCGTGAGCTGCGCTACCGCACCCTGTTCGACACCGTCTCGGAAGGCTTCGCGCTGGTCGAGGCCATCCGCGACGAGAACGGGCGGCTGGTCGACTACGTGGTGCTCGAGGCCAATCCGGCGCTGCTGCGGATCCTGGGCCTGGACGCCTCGGTGGTGGGGCGCCGCCAGAGCGAGGTCCTCCCCAACGTCTCGCCCGCCTACCTCTCAGCCTGCCACCGGGCGCTGAAGGGTGAGGAGGTCTCCTTCGAGTACCAGTCGCCGCACGGCCAGCACTGGTACGAGCTGCGCCTGTCGCGGGTCGGCGAGAACCGGCTGGCTCAGTTCATCGTCGACATTACCGCGCGCAAGACGACGGATGCTCGGCAGACGGAGCTTTTCGACGAGCTCAACCACCGCATGAAGAACAACCTGGCCATGGTCTCCTCCATGCTGGCCCTGCAGGCGCGGATGGGCGAGGCCGGGACGGTGCGGGCGCACCTGATGAAGGCCGTCGACCGGATCCAGGCGATCGCCGACGTCCACGCCAGCCTCTACCGCGAGAGCCGCAAGGACGACGTCGACTTCGCCGCCTACCTGCACGACCTCTGCACCCGGCTCGCCGGTTCGCTCATCGAAGGCGATCGGGTGAAGATCGAGTGCGAGGCGGAGCCCGCGACCCTGCCGCTGGACCGGGCGGTCGCCCTGGGCGTGGTCGTCAACGAGCTGATCACCAACGCCGCCAAATACGCCTACCCGCCGCCGGCCGAGGGGGTCATCTCGGTGAAGCTGCAGTACGCCGGCGCCGGCCTGACGCTATCGGTCCGCGACTCCGGCCAGGGCCTGCCGGAGGAGCCCCCGAACACCGGACTGGGGATGCGCCTGGTGCGCTCCCTGGTGCAGCAGATCGGCGCCACCCTGGAGATCGAGCGCCAGCCCGGCGCCACCTTCCGCGTGAACCTCCCCCAGGCCACGCCGACGCCCGCCGCGGGCGCGGCCGCCGGCCAGGCCCGGCTCTTCTAGCGACGGCGGCGCACGGCCCTCAGGTCCCGCGACAGCCGGATCCACAGGAGCACGATCCCGAACACCACCATCGGCAGGGTGAGCGCCGCCAGGCCGATCAGCACCGGGTGGTTGAAGTTCTCGCCGGTCTCGAAGTCCAGGATGTGAACGCGCCACCAGAAATCGTAGAACCGCCAGAGGTTGGAGCGCATCGTCACCACCTCGCCGGTGTCGGGCGACAGGTAGACGCTGGTCTTCTCGGCGTCGTCGAAGTCCACCCGCCACAGCGGCTCCTCGCGGCCGGTCTCCTGCGGCGCCTTGGCGTAGAACCGCGCCGCCACCGGCTTGCCCTCGCCCTCGTACTGCACGCCGGCCAGCAGCCGCGCCTCCTTCTGCGGCAGCGGCGGCAGGTGGCGGCCCGAGGCGGCGTCGACCACGTGGGTTCCGCCCGCGGCGTCCTTCAGCACCCAGAGCGTCCCGCGCAGAGTGGTCTTCAGCGTCGCCTCGACCGCCTCGACGCCGGCGGCCCTGGCCGCGCCCTGGGCGTCGAGCACGCCCTGCCGGGGCAGCGCCTGCGCCTGGAACTTCGCCCGGTGGTGCTCGGAGCGGACCTTCTCGATGGGGATGGCGGTCATCACCAGCCCGCCCAGCACCCAGCCCAGCACCTGCAGCCC
This sequence comes from Phenylobacterium sp., assembly GCF_036563285.1. Classification (GTDB taxonomy): domain Bacteria; phylum Pseudomonadota; class Alphaproteobacteria; order Caulobacterales; family Caulobacteraceae; genus Phenylobacterium. Next base: position 89,526 of record NZ_DATCMR010000010.1, on the reverse strand, counting down.
CACCACCAGGGCGAGCCACTTGTGAACCTGCGTCGCGAATCTCAGCATCCCGCCCCCCGAGCCAGGGGCGCAGTCTAGAACCCGGCGCCGTTCTTGCGAACGTGGTCGCAGATTGTGCGGTAGTCGCTGGTCAGCTCCTCGCCGGCCGCCAGGTCGCGCGCCGCCCGGTCGGTGCCGAACGCCGGCCCGTCGGAGACCGTGCTGGGCTCTTCGGAGTGGTTGAAGTACCGGCCGTTGTCGCCGCAGAGCACGAACACGCCGGCCGTCTCATGCCAGGTGGAGTAGGTCTCCAGGAAGCTCTGCATGTGCGCCGGCAGGCTGGCCACCTCCTCCGGCGCATAGACCCGGTCGATCCGGCTGTCGAAGCGCCAGACCAGGTCGCCCTTCTTCACCGGCTCCAGCAGGAACACGCCCAGCCCATGGATGGGGCTCGGTCTCAGCTCGGTCTCGACCATCATCATGAGGAGTTCTGTCGGCTTCCAGACGGCACGCGCGAAGCGCCGCGGACAACGGTCCGCGGGCTTGCGGCTTGCCATGCATGGAGCCCTCGCGCCAGACGCTTTTGGCAAGTCCGCGGACGGAATGAGCCCGTCCGCGGACGCCAAGCTGCGCCCTAGGCGAACAGCGAGAACTTCGACCGGTAGGCCGAGGCCGAGAAGCTCTGGAAGCTGTAGGCGTTCGACTGCGCCAGCTGCAGCAGCGGCAGCGAGGCCTGGGTGTTGACCACCGCGCGCATGGCGGTGACCTGCAGGCTGCTGGCGCGCTTCAGCTGCGCCTCCGACACGCGGCCGCCCGCCATCGCCGGATGTCCGGCGCGCTTGGAGAACGGCAGCGCCGAATAGACCGGCGCCGGCTGGTCGCGGACGTGCTCGCGCACGAAGTCCAGGAACCTCGGCGTCTCGCGCTGCTGCGGCGTGATCACCGGCTGCGGAAGCGGCGGCGCGGGCGGGACCGGCGGGCTGGTCTGCACGGGCGGCCGCGGCGGAACCGGCGGCGGCGGCGGCGTCACGACGGGCGGCAGGCCGTGGCCCTGGCCGTGGTCGTCGCCCTGCCCGTGGCCATTGCCGTCGCCGGAGCCCTGGGCGCCGCCCGGGCCCTGCCCCGTCGGCGGCAGCGTCACGCCGCCCGAGCCGGGGCCCGGATTGGAGCCCGCGTTCGAGCCCCCGTTGGACCCGCCGTTCGAGCCCGAACCCGAGGCAGGCGGAGCCGGCGGGGCCGACGGGGGGTTCGCCTGAACGGGCGGCGGCGTCACGCCGCCCGGGCCCTGCCCGGAACTGGAGCCGGAACCGGAGCCCTGGCCAGAATTCGAGCCGGAGCCGGTGGCCGGCGGCGACGCCGCGCCGCCCGGGCCCTGCCCGCCGTTGGCGCCGGCGTTGGAGCCGGAGCCCGAGCCGGAGCCCGAGGTCGGAGGAGCGGTCGGCGGCGCGGGCGGAGCCGGCGGGGCCGGCGGCGTCGGCGCGTGGCCGTGCTGGTTGTCCTTGCCGTGGGTGGGCTGCGGATCGGCCTTCTTCGCCTTCTGCGCACGCTCCTGCGCCTGCAGCAGCGCCGCGCTCAGCGCCTGGTGAAGCGCCGGCGCATGGGCCTTCAGGGTCTTGGCCGCACGCTTGGCGGCGACCTTGGCCTTGGCCTGGGCAGCCGCTGCGGCCGGCGTGTTGGTGTTGGCCGCGACCTGGACCTGCACGGCAGGCGCTGCAGCCGCCGGCTGGGCCGGGGCAGCCGGCGTGGCGGCCGGGGTCGCCGCCTTGTCCTGCGCGGGCGTCCCCGCAAGCTGGGCGATCAGCCCGCTCAGGGTGGACGACGCCAGCGACGGCGGCGCCGCGACAGGCTGCGCCGGGGTCACCGGCGCAGGCGCCTCGGTCTTGGCGGCCGGTTCGGCCTTCTTGTCGGACTTGGAGTCCTGCGTGGACTTGGCGGCCGCCACGGAGGCGGCCTGCAGGCTGTCCAGCCAGTTGGTGTTTGAAATCTTCAAGGTCATCTCTCGCGTTATCCCCCGCGACGAGCCGCCAGATAACGCAGGTATGATTTCGTCTTCACCAACGAACATCGTTACTGTGCGGTTTTATTAGACTTCACCGCCGATTTACTGTGGTTACCTGCCCGTTCAGATTCACGGTGAATCGCAGATTACCTGCCGCCTACCCTGCAATGCTTGACGTCCGGCCATGCAAAAGGCCCCGGCGGCGACCGCCGGGGCCTCGCATCGCGTCCTTGGCGTCTGCGCCTTAGCGCATCGCCGTCCGACGGCGGCCGGCGATCAGGCCCCAGACGAACAGCAGCAGGATCGCGCCGCCCGCGGCCACGAGCAGGGCCATGATGACATTGTCGCCGGTGTTCCAGCCGAGCCGGTTGGCGATGAACGCGCCGATGAACGAGCCCACGACGCCGACGATCAGGTTCGTCAGGATGCCGTGGTTCCGCCGCATCACCTTCTCGGCGATCCAGCCGGCGATGATGCCGATGATGATGGCGCCGATGAATTCCATAGGTCTCTCCTTCAGTTCACGGACGCCTCAACTGTCGCCAAGCGGCGCCGGTTGCATCACGTGCGAGTAACCGCCCGTTAAAACCCGCTGGTCCAGGGTGGCGGGTGATGCAGCTCAGCGTGCAACAGGTTACGTTCTACCCGGTGCCCCCGGTGAAGCCCGTGGTCCGCCAGACGGAGGACCAGCAGGCCGAGACGGCGCGCGCCCAGCCGCAGGCCCGTCCGCTCACCCAGAGCCACGTCGGCCGCAACCTCGACCTCAAGGTCTAGAGCGACAACGAAAACGCCCCCGCCTGGGGATACAGGCGAGGGCGCCGTCGCGGGCACAACAACGCGAGAAGTTGTGCGAGCCCCAGACTTACAACCTTAGGTGTCTTTAGCGTTAATGCTCGTCGTTCTTCGGCGAGGTCGCCCCGCCGGCGCTCGTCGCCCCGCCCGGCTCGGCCACCTGGCCCGCGCCGCCCACGTCGGCGCCGGTCGTAGCCGCGTTGTCGCGGCCGGTGTCGGCCACCGCGCCGGTCCCGGTCGCCGCGGCGTTGCCGGGATCGCCCGTCGCCGTGGCGCCGTCCGCCGCCTGGGGTGACTTGTCACAAGCGGCCAGCGCGAACGTCATCGCCGCCGCCGCGCACAGGCTCATTATCCGCATCCCATCCTCCTGCTCATCCTCGAAGCTGAGCTTCGAACCCACCCGCCCGCCGCTGGTTCCCTGGGGACCTCCCTCTCCCGCTCGCGGCAGCGAGGGGAGCCGTCTCCCTCTCCCGCTCGCGGCAGCGAGGGGGAGAGGGTTGGGGTGAGGGCCGGCTGGGCCGGCTCCGGATGCCGGACCCGCACGCAGGGCGCCGGCCGCCGGCGCCGCGGCGCGCCATCCCCCTCCAAACAATTTCCATGCGGCTCTTGGCGGCACGGTCATTCGGCCGGGATTCCGCGCCCCCGGTGAGACCCTGGGCCTCCTTCCCGCACGCATCCCGCGCCGGGACCAGCACCAGGAGCCCCCATGCCGAAGACGTTGAAGCCGGCGGAGAAACGCGCCCGCAAGGTCACCTATTCCGAGGAGGTCGCCCAGACGATCCTCGATCGCCTGTCCGCGGGGGAGCGGTGGAGGCGCATCGCCGGGACGGACGGCATGCCCAGCGAAGCCACCCTCTTCCTCTGGCGCGACAGATATCCGGAGTTCGCCAAGGCTTACCGCCTGGCCAAGCAGGCCGGCGCCGACGCCCGCGCCGACGCCGTCCTCGACGTCGCCGAGGCCGCCACGCCGGCCACCGTCAGCGTCGCGCGGGCCCACATCGGCGCGCTCAAGTGGCACGTGGACCGCGACGACAGGATTTGGCGGCGCGAGGAGCCGGACCTCGGCGAAGGCCGCGTCCTCGTGGTGCGCTTCCGCCACTTCGAGCGGTACGTCGCCGACGACGGCGTGACCCGCGTCCGCGAAGTCCCGCTGCCGCCCCACGACGGCGCTGCGGCCGAAGAAGGGGCCGGCGAATGAGCGGCGGCAAGATCACTCGTCTCGACCTGCCGCTGACCTGGCAGCCGCGCGACCATCAGCTCGAGCTCTACAACTACCTCGTCCACGAAGAGGGCCGGCGCGCCGACGTGGTCGCCCACCGCCGGTGGGGCAAGGACGAGGTCGCCCTGCACTGGGCGGCGATGGCGGCGTCGAAGAAGCCCGGCACCTACTGGCACCTGCTCCCCGAAGCCTCCCAGGCCCGCAAGGCGATCTGGGACGCAGTCAACCCGCACACCGGGCGCCGCCGTATCGAGGAGGCCTTCCCGCAGACGGCGCGCAAGTCGCGCAACAACGCCGAGATGAAGATCGAGCTCTCCAACGGTTCGGTCTGGCAGGTGGGCGGCGCCGACAACTACGACAGCCTGGTGGGGTCCTCCCCCGCCGGCGTGGTGTTCTCGGAGTGGTCGCTGTCGAAGCCGGAGGCCTGGGCCTACATCCGCCCGATCCTGCTGGAGAACGACGGCTGGGCGCTGTTCCTGTGGACTCCGCGCGGGCGCAACCACGCGGTGCGCGCCTGGGAGGACCGGGCGCGGCGGCCGGGCGAGTGGTTGACGCTGAAGAGTTCCGCGGCGGACACCGGCATCTTCACCAAGGAGCAGCTCGACCGCGAGCGGGCCGAGCTGATCGCCGAACTGGGCTCGGAGGACGAGGGCCACGCCCGCTTCGCCTCGGAGTACCTGGTGGAGTTCGACGCCCCCGCCCCCGGCGCCTACTACGCCAGCCTGCTCGGCCAGGCCGAGCGGGAGGGAAGGATCGGGCGCGTGCCCTACGACCCGGCGCTGAAGGTCGACACCGCCTGGGATCTCGGCATCGACGACTACACCACGGTCTGGTTCTTCCAGCAGCAGGGGCGCGAGGTCCGCGCCATCGACTACTTCGAGACCTCCGGCGACGGCCTGACCCGGATCGTCAAGGAGGCGATCTCGGAGAAGCCCTACGTCTACGGGACCCACCACCTGCCGCACGACGTGATGGCGCGCGAGCTGGGCACCGGGCGCTCGCGGCTGGAGACCCTGGCCGGGCTGGGGCTCACCAACGTCTCGGTGGGCGCGGCGATGGACAAGGAGGACCGCATCCATGCCGGGCGGCTGCTGATCCCGCTCACCTGGTTCGACGCCGAGCGCTGCGGCCGGGGCCTCGACCGGCTGCGCGCCTACCGCAAGCGGTGGAACAAGGCGACGCACAGCTACGGCGGGCCGCTGCACGACCACGCCAGCCACGCCGCCGACGCCTTCGGCGAGTTCGCCGCCAACCGCCGCGGCCCCGTCGAACGCCGCCCCCCGCCCCGCCGCTACCTGGGCGACACGGGCCCCCTGAGCTGGATGCGGTGATCTCCCCCTCTCCCGAGGCGCAGCCTTGGGAGAGGAAGACGGCGGCGGCGCATGGCTCCCCCTCTCCCGAGGCGCAGCCTTGGGAGAGGGCTGGGGTGAGGGCCGGCTCGTGCAGGCGTCCCGCGCCGGATGCCCGCCCAAGGGCCCGCGCCCCCGGCGGCGGCGCCCTGCATTCGGGTCCGGCATCCGGAGCCACCCCAGCCGGCCCTCACCCCGGCCCTCTCCGCCCGCTGCCGCGAGCGGGAGAGGGAGACGGCAGCGGCGCATGGCTCCCCCTCTCCCGAGGCGCAGCCTCGGGAGAGGGCTGGGGTGAGGGCCGGCTCGTGCACCCCGTCCGCGCCGGATGCCGGCCCAAGGCCCCGCGGCGCCGGCAGCCGCGCAGCAACGAGCGGGAGAGGGAGTGCGCTTGGCGCTACGCCGCCGCGCGCGCTAGGCTCCGCCGGGGCGCTGGAGTTGAAATGGCCCTGTCCCGCCTCCTGCCTGCCATCGCCCTGGCGCTGGTGGCCGCGACCGCCGCGCCGGCCCAGGCCCCGCCGATCCCCTCCGGCTACGTCCGCGGCGAGCCGCTGGCCAAGCTCTCCGACCGCCTGCTGCTGTGGAGCGACGGCCGCCTGGCCACCGGCCGCGGCCGCAACCAGCCGCCCGAGGAGCGGCCGCGCACCGAGTTGCAAAGGGTCACCCCGCTCGGCCCCGACGTCCTGGCCTGCGGCCTCGGCGAGATGACCCAGACCTACTTCGCCAAGTACGGCGCCCTGACCTGCGTGGTCGCCACCCGCACGGGCCGGCTGCGGCGGCTGGCGGTCCGCACGCCGAAGGTCGCCGCCGTGCACGACCTGCGCGCCGGGGATGGCTGGGCGACCGCCCTGGTCTCCGAGCACGGCCGCGGGCCGGCGGTGATCCGGTTCGACCCCGCGACCGGCCGCCGGACCGCGCGCATCCGCCTCAAGCGGGAGGAAGGCGAGCGCGCCACCCCCGCCCTTCTCGACGCCAACACCGTGGGCCGGCTGGTGCGCCGCGACGGCGCCTGCCTGTGGACCGTCACCCGGCTCGACGGGACCCCCTCCCCGCCGCCCCAGGCCCTGCCGCAGCTCCCGCCCGGCTGCGGCGTCTACCGCGACCGCCTGCTGGTCGACGCCGCCGACCAGAGCCGGCTGCTCCTGCTGATGACCCGCGACAACCGCGCGACGGGGACGGCGATCGCCACGCCCGCGACGCGGCCGCCGTACGCGCTGCGCATCGTCGCCCGCCGGCAGCCGGACCCCACCAACGACAGCTCCCGCTTCGTCCTGTGGGGCGATGCGATCTACGTCCCCGACTTCAGCACGGCGACCTACAGCGCCTACCGCCTCTCCGACGCGCGCCTGCTGCGCGCCGACGGGCCGCTGCCGATGAACTGGCTGGCCGGCGTCGCGGTCGACCCCTCCGGCGCCTCCCGCCCCACGGTGGTGTTCCGTCCGAAGACCGGCGGCTGGGAGACCCAGCCCTTTCCGCCCCGGTGACGGGCGCCGCCCCCAGACGCGCCGCGTCAGCCCAGCGAGGCCCCCAGCAGCGCCGCCGCCAGGGCGAACAGGGCGAGGCTCAGCACCACCAGGGCGATCGCCCAGCGCGACGGCGGCCGACGGCGGCTGAGCAGGTTCGACGGCTGCACCGGCGTGGGCAGCCGCCCAGCGGACATCCGGCCCGGTCGTCGGTACATCAGCTCCCCCGCGCAGGCGTGACGCGGTTTAACCGGAAGGGACACGGCCGGTTCCGTCCGCGCTCAAAAGACGCCCGACAGCCTTAGATCCGGTGCTTTTTGAGTGGACATCGGAGCGGCGGCGGTTAGACCGGCGCGCCCAGGCAGGGAGCTTGCAGTGCCGCGACTGTTGCTCGTCGAGGATGAGGCCGCCATCGCGGTGCTCCTGGAAGAGACCTTCGGCGACGCCGGCTTCGAGGTCGTCTTCGCCAGCTACGGGGACGAGGCGCTGGTCCTTTTGGACAGCATGGCCGGCCCGCCCGACGTGCTGGTCACCGACATCAACCTCGGCCGCGGTCCGACCGGCCTGGACGTGGCGCGCCGCGCCCGGGAGCTGCACCCCGACCTGCCCATCGTATTCATCACCGGCCACGCCGAGCTGGAGCCCCACTCCTGCGGCTTCGACGACGCGCTCGTCTGCCCCAAGCCCTTCATCCCCTGGCAGTTCGCCGAGAAGGTCCGCGCCCACCTGGAGGCCTCCGCGGCGCCCGATTGATCCAAGCGTCGCCTTGGCGCTTGGCGCGGGCCTTTGCGCGTGCGGCGCGGCTCAGTGCGGCCGGACCATCGGCTTGAGGTCCAGGTAGGCCGGATCGAACCCGGCCACGGCGCGCAGGTGGGCCGGGTCGTGGATGGTCATCACCGAGGCCTTCCAGGTGATCAGGCCCTCGATCCTGAGGTCCTGGACCATCCGGTTCACGTGCACGGCGGACAGGCCCAGGGCGTCGGCGAGCTGCGCCTGGTTGACGGGGAAGGCGAAGTGGTCGCCGTCGGAGAGGCCCAGCAGCTCCAGGCGCGTCGCCATCTCGCAGATCAGGTGGGCGACCCGCTGGCGGGCGGTGCGCCGGCCGAGCCCGGTGAGCCATTGTCGGAAGACCCCGGCGTCCACGACCGAGTCGCGCCACATGGCCAGCGCGATGTTCGTATGGGTCTGGGTCAGCGCGATCAGGTCGGCGTGGGGGATGAAGGCGACCCTGGCCGCCGAGACCGAGCCGATCGCATGGTCGAGATGCGGCATGTGCACGCTGTCCCGGTCGGGCAGGTCGCCGGGGATGTGGAACGAGACGATCTGCCGGCCGCCGTCGATGGTCAGGGCGTAGCGGCACAGCCAGCCCTCGATGACGAAGCAGGCCTCCGTGGGCGACGAGCCCTGGGCGATCACCTCCACGCCGGCTTCGACGCTGCGGGTCCGCAGCGGCAGGGCGCCGAGCGCCTTGCGGTCGGCGGGATCCAGCCTGGAGATGCTCTCCAGCTTCCGGATGAGTCGGCCGTGTTCGGGCGAATTTTCGGAGGTGAGGGTCATGGTCTTCTTCGCATTGCGCGAGCGACCAATTGAGCCACCTGCCAGGTAAGGGGACACTGTGCCCCAAATTCCGGCAGTCGTCGTTAAACCAGGTTAAGGGCGCCTCTCAGGCCAGGCGCGGGCGCGGCGCCGGATCGTAGACCCGCGGCGGCCACGGCGCCGCCAGGGCCTGGCAGCAGATGGTGAACAGCACCACCCTGGCCGCGTCGGTGACCGTTACCCGCCACTCGCCGGAGTTCCAGAACTCGCCGGCGTGGTCGTGCAGCATGGCGCCGGCGGCGGTGACCGCCTCAACGCGGGCGGCGGCGTCGTCGGCCAGCTCGACGCCGTCGAGGTCGGGGATCACGATGCTGTCGGACACATGGAAGAAATAGCGCGGCACGAGAGGGCTCTCCGGGAGGGCGGGAGCACGACGTCTCTCAGCCACCGGCAGGCCAGGAATGGAGCCGATGATTAACTCAGGTTACACGAAAACAACCTGCGATGCACGGCGCAATGAAGCTGAGCTGCTTGAAATTCCTTGTTAAACCGAGCGGAACCGGCCCGGCGAAACGCCGCACCCCCCGTGGAGCCCCTCCGCGGGAGCCCTGCCGTAATCATTTGACTTCCCTAAGCCCCGGCCCTTGAAGCTTGGCGCTCAGAGCGGGAGAGCGGCCTTGCATGTGCTGATCGTCGAGAACGATCCCCGCGACTGCGAGCTGCTCGTGCACGCATTGACGGGCGTCGGCCTGCGGGCCACCTGCGCCGCGACCGATCTCGACGCCTATGCCGCCATGGCGGCGGAACCGTTCGACGCGCTGGTCACCGACATCGACTTGGGCGCCGGCACGACGGGCTTCGACGTGGCGCGCCAGGCGCGCCGGACCTGGCCCGATCTGCCGGTGATCTACATGACCGGCCTCGACCTCGAGACCGCGCGGCACGCCGTCGCCGGGAGCGTGGCCCTTCCCAAGAGCGGGGACTACGCCGAACTGGCCGGGCGGATCGCCGAGACGCTGGGCCGCGCGCGCTAGTCGCCGCCCTCTCCGGCGGCCTGCTTGGCGGCAGCCAGCAGGCTCTCGGCCAGCCGCACCGCAGCCTCCGGGGTCAGCGCCAGGCTGCCGGCCCCCGGGCCGATCATCAGCACCCCATGTGCGAAGACCATCACCCTCGGCGGCTGATCGGAGAGATCGTCCCGCGGCTCGTCGTCGACCATGCTCTCCGAACCTTGCAGCCGGGTGAGTGTTCCGCCCGCCCCCTGCACACGGACGTGTGATAATTGTCGGTCGCTGACCCAGCACTTGTAAATGACGGCGGGGAAGACGATGGCCATCTTCCGCGCGATGTTGACGCCGGAATTCTGCCTCGGCCGCGCGGAGGAGTGCGAGCTGCGCGCCGAAGAGTTCGCCGATCCCGCCCTGCGCCGGGAGTGGCTGCGCATGGCGGCGGAGTGGCGGGTCGGGCCTTCGACAACGACGGCCGAGCCGGGTCCGGGAACCAAGCCGGGCAGCAGGAATTGTTAAGCTGAGCGGCCTCCCCGAGGCATTCCCTGGCCGCTCGTCTGTGACACACACCCCCGATACCGCCCCCGGCCCGTCCCTGGCCGGGGGCTTTTCGTTGGAGCCGCGCCTTGAGCCCGCCCGCCCTCGCCGTCACAAACGTGCGATGCCCGACGAGTCGCCGCCCGTGTTCGTACTGACCGTCCAGGCCGTGGCGGGGCCGAGGAACTCCGTCCCCGACGGGCGGCGCTACGACCTGCTGGTGTTCGCGCGCGGCCGCGAGGAGATCGAGGCCGACGCCGTGGCGCGCAAGGCCCTGGCCGACCTCGGCTGGGACGAGCCGGCCATCCGCCGCACCGGCGAGATCACCGACCCTTCGGGCATACCGCCGGACCTGGAGCGCGCCTACGCCAACGCCGCGGCCCACGGCTGCGCGGTGATCGTCTACGACGAGCCCTGATTACGAGGATTGGGGGGGCCGGGCCCGCCGCGCCTGCTCGCCGGCCCGCTCCGCCTCCGCCAGCCAGCGGGCGGTCAGCGAGACGAACGACTGCTTGATCGCGGGCTGCGAGCAGCTCTCGGCGATCTCGCTGGCGGCGAGCGCGCGGAGCACGAAATCGTGGACCTCCGGGGCGGTCTGGCTTTGCATCGTCCGATCTCCCTTCGAGCCCCGGTGCGGCACAGAACTTGCGATTTGCCGTCCATGTTCCTAAGGCCAAGGCGTTCGGAACGAACCAAACCTTTGCTGTAGGCGTTGATCCCCTCGTTGGGGCACGACGCTGACTGATGAGAGACGAGATTGTTCAGGATCCTCCTGGTCGACGACATGGCGTCCGACCGTAAGCTGCTTCGCGACGCGCTCGAGCACCGCGGAGCCCAAGTCACCGAGGCCGCCACCGACGTGGACGCCTACGAGGCCCTGGCCGCGGCCAACCGGCAGGACTTCGACCTGCTGCTCACCGACATCAACCTGGGCGTCGGAACCACCGGCTTCGACGTGGCCCGCGCCGCGCGCCGGGCGATCCCCGACCTGCCCATCGTCTACATGACCGCCCACGACATCGACATGGAGGCGCACGCGCTGGAGGGCGCCCTGTGCCTGCACAAGCCCATGCGCATCCTGGGCCTCGCCGACCAGGTGCTGGACTACGCCGCCGCCCGCCGCGCGCACGGCGGCCGCGTTGCCTCCGAGGACGATGGCGCCCTGACCGCCTGAGGCGGAACCGGCCCCGGCCCGGCCGGGTTGCCCCGGGTGAAAGCCATGGGAGCGCGTCGATGGACGAGCAGGACAAGCAACAGCAGCAGGACGGCGGCCGGCGCGGCGAGCCGAACCACGAGGGCGGCGCCGCCAAGGACGGCCACCTGTCCCCTCAGACCGACATCAAGGGCGGCAAGAGCGAGGGCGGCGGCCAGATCGCCCAGGACAGCCAGCAGTCCTCCGGCCAGGGCATGGGGCAGTCCTGAGCCTGCGACAGCCTGCCGCAGGCAGGGCTTAAGACGAACAATACCAGGGGGCTGCGAGGTTAACCGCGGTTTTGAGTACGCGGGATATCGCGCCCTATGGTCACCTCAGCCCGGGAGATCCGGCCGCTGCCGGCGCTGCACAGCGCCGGCTCGACCAGCCGTGTGCTGAACCTGACCGCCGTATGGGAGCGCGACGCGGCCGAGCCCGACTATTCTGCCCGCCCGTTCTTCTCCAGCCCGCTGCTCAACACCGCGATCATCGTCAAGCACAAGATCCGCGCCGACGAGCGCGACCTGTTCGACGGCGCGCCCACCTCGGCCACCAAGATCATCATCCCGTTCCACACCTCGGAGCTGGGGCTGGGCGCACGCGCCATGTTCGTGGGCCAGCGGGGCTGGCAGGCCATGCTGCTCGACCTGTGCCGGGGCCCGGCCGAGTTCCAGCGCGACCGCCGCGTCGTGGAGCTGCTCAACGCCCTGCCCTCCCTCGACCCGTTCCTGCTGCGCGAGCACTTCAAGACCCACCAGATCGACATCGCCCCCTGCTACTTCGCCATCTCCGAGGCCGACTGCCGGCGCATGCAGGCCTTCGTGGGCGAGGAGATCGGCCGGCTCATCGAGCTCGCCTACGCCAACAAGCGGGACTCCGGCGACGAGGCCGCCAAGCTGGTGAAGATCCTGCTCTCCACCCAGATCGACGAGCGCCTCGAGCCCCTGCGCCTGACCCTCAACCTGGAAGGCGACGCATACCGGGAGGGGGTATTCAGCTGGAAGGGCTTCCTCTACTACAAGTGGATGCTCTCGGAGCTCTGGCCAAGGCTCGGCGCCGTCGTCGCCGAGCTCCAGCAGATCCGCTCCCGCGGCCTGGGCGAGCTGGAGCTGAGCATCTACCTCGATGGCGCCGTGCAGCGCCTGGCCCGCGCCATCGCCGTGCACCGCGCCGAGGTGCTGGAAGCCCTCAGCCTCTACGACCACGCCTTCGCCGACCTGACCGAGGGCGGCCGCACCGCCCCCTTCCGCGACTTCCTGATCAAGGCGCCGACCATGTTCACCATGCTGGGCGAGCGGATCGGGGCGATCTCCCACATCGCCAGCTTCTGGCGCTACCGCTTCCCCGACGGCTGCGCCCACGGCATCCCGGCGCTGGAGCTCGTCGAGATCGTGCAGGACTTCGAGGCCAGCCTCGGCGTCCTGCAGCGCCAGCCCAACATTGCCGCCGGCGAGGCCGCGGACCCCACCCTGGAGCTCGGCGAGGCGCAGCGGCGCATCGCTTAACCATCGCGCGCCGCGTATCGCTTGATCCTACGCGCCAGCCGTGTATCAGCGATGCATCCTGTTGGGGCGGGCCTTTCCGACAATCATGGTGCTGGGCGACTACACCTTCCGCTGTCTGCGGGGCGGCCGAGAGCCCGAATGGACGCGCGTCCTGGGCCAGGCGTCCGACGCCGCGGCCATCGAGGAAGCGCGGCTGATGCTGATCTCCCAGGCGGCCCTGCCCAACGGCAGCGGCGCGCTCGCAATGCACGTCGGCCGCGGGCGCGAGGAAGGCGCCCTCGAATGGCTGGGGACCTGGCGCATGCAGGCCGGCCGCCCGCAATGGGAAGCCGAGGCTTAAGCTCGTTCCGCGCGAAAGTGTGAATGGCCGGTACGGCCAAGCAGGCGCAATCTGCCCGCAAGGGAGGACAAGCCGTGGCCAAGGATCGCCAGATCACCGTGCGCCCCGTCGCGGGCGGCTGGTGCGTGGAGTGCGAGATGACAGGCGAACTGATGTTCCTGTCGGGCGCACGGGCGGAAGAGAAGGCCCGCAGCCTCGCCGCCTGCCTCGCGGAGCTGGGCTCGGACGTGCGGCTCTCCGTGCACGACCGCCAGGGCGGGCTCATCGCGACCCGGCGGTACTTCGGCGACGCCGGCCTGCCGAAGGCCGCGCGCGAGCGCCGGCTGGAGCTTGCCTGAAGGGCGAAGAGGCCCCCGGCCGACGGGGGAATGGGGGCGCGGCCGGGGGCCGAGCTCTCGCGTGACCAGCGTCGAAGAGCTTGCGTTTTGAAAACGCGGTCACGGCCAAGCTGTTCCGATCAGGCGGTTATGGACCGCATATCCGCGGCGTCTCCGGCGCCCGCCAGCCGAGCCTCGATCGTGCAGACGAGGCCGCCGGGGCGGTAATCCAGGTCGACGGTCCCGCCGAGCTCGTGCGGCAGGCCGCGCTCCAGCAGGCGCGAGCCGAAGCCCTTGCGTGTGGGCCGCTCGACCTTGGGCCCGCCGGTCTCGCGCCACGTGAGCGTCAGCAGGGCGTCAGGCTTGGCCGGGCGCAGTGACCAGTCCACCTCCACCCGCCCTGTCGCGGCGGAGAGGGCGCCGTATTTCGACGCGTTCGTACCCAGCTCGTGCAGCGCCATGGCCAGGGCGAGCGCCATCTGTGGCTCGAGCCAGACGGACGGCCCCGACAGCCGGAACCGCTCGCCGCCGGTCCCGTCGAAGGGCGTGATGGCGCCCTGCACCACCGCCGCCAGGTCCGCGCCTTCCCAGCTCTGGCGGGTGAGCACGTCGTGGGCGCGCGACAGCGCCATGAGGCGGGCCAGGAAGGCGTCGTTGGCCTCCGCTGGATCCTGCACCGAACGGGCGGTCTGGGCGGCGATGGATTGTACGGTGGCCAGCGTGTTCTTCACCCGGTGGTTCAGCTCGTTGATCAGCAGCCGCTGGTGCTCCTCGGCGCGTCGGCGCTCGGCCAGCTCCCGCTGGGCGGACTGGTAGAGCCGGGCGTTGTCGATTGCGATCGCCGCCTGGGCCCCGATCCCGGCCATGATCCGCTCGGCGCGCTCATCGAACACGCTGGGAGCCGAATGGCCGAAGAACAGCCCGCCCAGCACCTCGCCGGAGCGCGACTTCACCGGCACCGCCAGGTAGCTGCGCACCGGAAGGTGCCCCGCCGGCATGCCGTGGTGCGGCGCCATCCTGCCGTAGCGCGGGTCCTTGGTGATGTCGTCGGAGCGGACGATGTGGGTTCCGGCGAAGGTCGGGTGGAAGACCTCGGTGTCGCGCGGCATGCCGAAGTTCTCGAACGCCTCCCGCGGGGCTCCGGAGAGCGTGTACAGGGTGTAGGACCCGCCGTCGTCCTGGACCACGTTGTAGAAGAAGGCGCCGAATTCGGCGCCGGTCAGCGCCACGCCCGCGTCGGTGACCTTCTGGACCACCGTCGCCTGGTCGAGCTCGGCGGCGATGAGCGCGCCCGTGGCGTTGAGGATTTCCAGGGCCTCGGTTTCGGCCCGCAGCCGCGCTTCGCTCTTGGCGAGCTTGGCGCTCCCGCGGCGCTCGTCGGCGACCGCCGCCAGGATCAGCACGGTCACTCCGCTGGCGGCGGCGAACTGCTGGGCGATCAGCAGCCGGCCCGCGGCGCTATCCTCGACGATGGACATCGGCCCCAGCCCCTTGACTGTGCCGTAGATGGCCAGCCCGGAGGTGATCATCAGGGCGAGCGCGCCGCCGCGCACGCTGAACGCCAGCGCCGCCCAGACGAGGACCGGAAACAGGTGCCAGGTACGGTAGGGCGCGTCCGGGGGCCCAGTGAAGACGATGCCCGCCACCAGGGCTATCGCTCCCAGGCAGACCGCCAGGTGCAGCCATCCCAGCACCGTCATGGCGCGCTCGTCCCGGCGCCACCAAGCCAGGATCGCCGGCGCCACCACCATCACGCCGACGGCGAAGCCGAAGGCCCAGGTCTCGAAGAACAGCAGCACCCGGGAGCCCGGCATGCCGGCCGCGGCCAGCGCCGCACTCGCGCCCAGCCCGGAGATCACGGCCCCCAGAACCGCGCCGAGGCCGATCAGGCGCACCATGTCCTTCAGGCTGCCAAGCCGCGGATCTATGCCGCCGGCCCGCCGGATCATCCAGACCGGGACCAGGGCGCCGAGCGTCGTGGCGGCGGCGACCCCGGCGTCGACCCACCAGGGCTGAGGCGAGCTCACCACGAGGGCGGCGAGAAGCCGGCCCAGGAACACGCCCGGCCACAGCCGGGCGCCGCCGAGCACCAGGGCGGCGAAGGCGATCCCGGAGGCCGGCCACACGGCGGTGCCCGCGCCGGGCACGATGGTCCACTGCAACCCGCCGACCGCCGCTGCCGAATAAGCCACGACGAGGACCGCCAACGCCGGGAGGTCGCGTGCGCCGGGTCGCCACTGACTGCGGATGTCCGTCGACACCTATCCCGCCCCGGCCATTTTCATTTGATCGAACGCATGTGGCCAAGCCCGGTTCAAACGGCTTGAAACGGCGATTTCGGGAACCAAGCTTGGCTTTAGTCGTTTCTGCCGCCGTAGGGGGGGCGAAGATGAGCCAGACTACGAGTCCAGTCCAAGACGGGTTCGAGCGGGAGCTGCTTGCAGCAGCCCCGTTCATGCGCGCTTTCGCGCGCAGCCTCTGCCGTGACCCAGAGCTCGCCGAGGATATCGCCCAGGAGACCATCCTGAAGGCCTGGCAGTGCCGCAGCCAGTTCCAGCCGGGCACCAACCTCAGGGCCTGGCTCTCGACCATCCTGCGCAACCGCTACTACTCGGGCCAGCGCCGGCTGAAGTGGCGCGCGGAGTTCGACGCCGACGTGATCGAGCGCACCCTGATGGCCCCGGACGACCCCTCCATCAACGTCGAGCTGGAGGACGTCCGCCGGGCGCTCGCCATGCTGCCCGCCTTCCAGCGCGAGGCGCTGATCCTGGTTGGCGCGGGCGGGCTCTCCTACGACGAGGTGGCGCAGATCGTCGGCTGCCCGGTGGGCACGGTGAAGAGCCGGGTCCGCCGCGCCCGCGACGAGCTCGAGGCCATCCTCTTCCGCGGCCGCACGGCGCCTGCGCCGCGCTGCACCGAACCGCTGAAGGCTATCGTCGACGATTTCGACCGCCTCCGCGCCGGTAAGGCCGCCGCTTAGGCCCTAGACCTCAGGCAGAGCCGCCGCCGCTGCGATCCACAGAGCCTTGCAGGCGAGGTGGAGGACCTGGTCGGTGATCATGGTGATGCGGCGGTCGGACTTGAGGTGGTCGATCGCGCCATGCAGGCCGGCTTCGGCCAGACCGAGCCACCAGAGGTCCGCGCGGCCGACGATGGCCAGGGCGCCGGCGACGCCCGCGGCGTGGACCATGGAATGCGCCGAGAGCCACATCAGCCAGCCCGGCTCGTGACGCTGGTCGCCGGCCAGGATGACCCCGTGCCGGCGGCTCTTGCCCCTGGCCATCGCGTCGGGCTGGAGAGCGAAGTCGCACACCGCGTGCGACGCCACCAACCAGAAGGCAAGCTGCAACATTGAGCCTCACGGGGCCGGAGAAACCCTGAGAGTCCAGCAAGCGCCCTTCGCGGCCGCCTCGCCGTGACCCCGGTCACACCGCGCCGCAGGCTGCCCCCGGCAAACGTTTTGGCGAATTCTCCAGAATTTACCGGACCTTCACGGCGCCAGAGGCAGGCTGACGGCTGGGGAGAGGCGCCTGGTCGAATGAAGCTCGACGATCTCAAGATCTCGACGAAGGTCGTGCTGCCGACCGTCATCCTGGCGGTCGTGGCGCTGATCTGCACCGGCATCGGATTCTGGCAGGAGCAGCAGGTCGCCCGCGCGGCCCAGATCCTGGTCGAGCACCGCTCGCCGGCCGAGGTGATGTCGGCGCGGTTCAACCGCCGCGTCAGCGTCGTCGGCTATTCCGCCTACCGCACCTTGATCTTCAGCGAGGACCCCGCGGCCGCCCAG
The DNA here is from genome assembly GCF_036563285.1 of Phenylobacterium sp. Lineage (GTDB taxonomy): Bacteria > Pseudomonadota > Alphaproteobacteria > Caulobacterales > Caulobacteraceae > Phenylobacterium. Next base: position 72,510 of record NZ_DATCMR010000010.1, on the reverse strand, counting down.
CGCGCCTCCGCCGAGCTGGACAAGGCCTACCACGAGGGGCGCGAGAGCCTGCGGCTGATGGCGCGGTACGATCCCGCCACCGCCGGCGCGGCGGCCATGTTCGCCGGCCGGATGGACGCCGCCTACCGCGACGCCCGACGCGGCGCCGACCTGGCCCTGGCGGGCGATCCCGCGGCCGCCAAGCACGCTTTCGCCCGGTTGGACGACGCCGTCGCCAGCTTCTCGCGCGACGCCAAGGCCTGGGGCGACGTCTACCACGAGGACACCGCCGCGATGATCCGCCAGGCCGCCGAGCGCGCGCGCCTGGGCCGGATCACGAGCCTGGCGCTGGCCGTGGCCGCCGCGGCGGCCGGCGCCGGCTTCGCCCTCTGGATCGGGGCCACCCGCATCGCGCGGCCGATCGGCCGGCTGGCCGAGGCGATGGACGCGCTCTCCGCCGGCGAGCTCGACACGCCGCTCTATGGCGCCGAGCGCAAGGACGAGATCGGCGCCATGGCCCGCTCGGTCCGGGTATTCCGCGACAACGCGCAGGCGCTTCGCCAGGCCCAGGCCGCCGACGTGGCCAAGTCCGAGTTCCTGGCCAACATGAGCCACGAGATCCGCACGCCCCTGAACGGCGTGCTGGGCATGACCCAGGTGATCGAGGCCGACGAGCTGACGCCGCTGCAGCGCGAGCGCATCCGGGTCGTGCGCGAGTCCGGCCAGGCGCTGCTCGGCCTGCTCAACGACGTCCTAGACCTTTCGAAGATCGAGGCCGGCAAGCTGGAGCTGTGCGAGGCGCCGTTCGACCTGCAGAAGACCCTGTCCGCCGCCTGCGCCACCTTCGAGGGCGCGGCCGCGGCGAAGGACCTGGAGCTGATCCTCGGGGTGCAGGCCGATGTGCGCGGCGTCTGGATGGGCGACGCCCTGCGGCTGCGCCAGGTCATCTCGAACCTGGTGTCCAACGCCCTGAAGTTCACGGAGAGCGGGTCGGTGACCATCTCCGCCTGCCGCGACGCCACTGACGGCCCGCTGATCCTTCGGATCCGGGACACCGGCATCGGCATCGATGCCGACGTCGTGCCCAGGCTGTTCGCCAAGTTCGCCCAGGCCGACGCCTCCACCACCCGCCGCTACGGCGGCACCGGCCTGGGACTGTCCATCTGCCGCGAGCTCGTCGAGCTGATGGGCGGGGAGATCTCGGTCGCCAGCACGGCGGGCGCGGGATCGACCTTCACGGTGGTCCTGCCGCTGACCCAGGTCTCCACCTCGGCCGAGGCCCTGGATGAGGAGGCCGCCGCCCAGCCGGTGGAGCTCTCAGGGACCGACGCCCTGCGGATTCTGGCCGCCGAGGACAATCCCACCAACCAGCTCGTGCTGCGCTCTCTGCTGCAGCCGCTCGGCGCAGAGCTCGTCATCGTGCCGGACGGCCGCGCGGCCGTGCAGGCCTTCGCGGGGGCCGACTTCGATATCGTGCTGATGGACGTCCAGATGCCCGAGATGAACGGCGAGGACGCCACCCGTGAGATCCGCAAGCTCGAGCAGCGGGCCAGACTGCGGCGCACGCCGATCATCGCGCTGTCGGCCAACGTGCTCACCCACCAGCTCGACGCCTACCTGAAGGCCGGCATGGACGCCCATGTGGCCAAGCCGATCGAGGTGGAGAAGCTGTTCTCGACCATTGCGTCGCTGCTGCACCCGGCGGAGACGGCGCAACCTGTCCGGCGCGGACGCGCCTAGGCGGTGAAGGTGGCCAGGACGGCCCCGTTGTGGCGCAGCTGGACGCGGCGGCCGAAGTACTCCCGCGCCGCGGCGTAGTAGGCGGCGTAGGCGACGCCGGCGGTCAGGCTCATGGCGACCACAGTTGCTTGGCCCCCCGCGCCTTCCTCCTCGAGCAGCTCGACACAGTACGGAAGCTCACGCTCCGCCGACGCAAGCCGCGATGCAGACTTCAGCCGGTGCACGGCCATGGACGCTCTCCCTCGACAGGAGTCCCATAGCACGGCGTTATCCGGGCGTACGTCAGCCGGCCGACGTTAGACGCCGATTTGTGCCTATTCGCCGCGTCCGCGTCAGGCGATCCAGTCCGCAGCCCCGATCTGTCCCGGGGCCACCCCCTGCAGCGTGGTGATCAGGAACGGCCAGTCGCCACTGTTCGGGGCGTCGCGGTCGAAGTAGACCTGGGTGTTGCCCTGGCCATCGCCGCGGAACTCGACCGAGCCGCCGGACGCCGCGTCGAACAGACCGGAGAGGTCCAGCTTGTCGGTCCCGGGGGTGAAGTCGGTGATACGGCCGGCGTTCCAAGGCAGTGCGCCATAGACGAAGTGGTCCGCGCCGCCCGCGCCGGTCAGCTGGTCCGGCCCCTGGCCGGCATGGAGCGTGTCGTTCCCGGCCCCGCCGACGATGGTGTCCCCGTACTGGTCGGAGCGAAGCACCTGACCGTCGCCGCTTGGCGGCGGCGGGGGCGGAGGCGGCGGAGGCTCGGAGCCGCCGCCGCTGCCGGTCAGCTGCGCCCAGGTCAGGCTGCTCCTCGCACCGGCCGCGCCGCCGCCGTACACGCCTTCCAGGGTGAAGGCGAAGGTCCCCCACTGATCGCCAGTCCCGGCGCCGTCGCGGTCGATGTAGACATGAGTGCTGCGCCCATCGAGCGCGTTGACCAGGCGCACATGGCTGTCGGCCACGGGGTCCGACCCCGAGTAGCCGATGTCCTGGAACACGCCGGACAGGTCGAGCCGGTCGGAGCCGATCGCAAAGTCGGTGATCCGGCCCGCGGACCAGGGCATGTCGCGGTAGGCGAACGTGTCGGCCCCGCCGTTGCCGGTCAGCACGTCAGCGCCCTGGCTGGCGATCAGCGTATCGTTGCCGGCGCCGCCCTGCAGGGTCGAGCCCGGGCCGGGCGAGGTGTAGACCTGCCCGGGGGTCCCGCTGCCTGCGCCGTCGTCATTGGTGATGACGCCCACGGCGGTGGAATTGGGGCCGACGGCGGTCGGATTGCTGCCGCCGCTGTTGGCCTGCAGGACGACGCTAAACGTCTCGTCGCCCTCGGCCGCGGTGTCGCCGGTCACGTAGACGGTGATCGTCTTGCTGGTCTCGCCTGCGTTCCAGCCGAACGAGACGCTGGGCATCCAGCCGTTCTGGAAGTCGCCGCTGTCGGCCGGCCGTTCGCCCGAGCCCTGCACGCGGTAGGCCGTCGTGGCGACCTGGCTGGTGTCGCCGGTCCGGGTCAACGTGAAGCTGTAGGCGGTGAGGCCGGAATTGCCTTCCGCGTGCGTGACCGTCGCGGGAGAGATGTTGACGGTGCTGCCCGTGGGCGGTGGAGGGTTGCCGCCCCCCGCGCCGGCGAGCTGCGCCCAGGTTAGGCCGGAGGTCTCGACGTTCTGCAGGTTGACCACGAAGTGCGGCCACTGGGGGTTCGGGCCCGCGCCGTCGGGGTCGAACAGGATGCCGGCATCCGCGCCGCGGTCGACGATCCAGATGTACTTGTCGGCCACCGGGTCCGAGCCCGTGTAGCCCGCCTGCTGCAGCAGCGGCGACAGGTCCAGCCGGTCGATGCCGACCCGGAAGTCGGTGACGTTGGCGAACTGCCAGGGCGTGCTGGTCCAGCGGAACACGTCCGCCCCGGCGCCGCCGGTGAGCTGGTCAGGCCCCTGGCTCGCGATCAGCGTGTCGTCGCCCGTCCCGCCGGTCAGGGTCGAGCCCGGCCCCGGCGACTGGATCACCCGCCCGCTCGCGCCGCTCGGCGCCTCCTCGACCCGCACGCTCAGCGTGGAGCTCGCGCGGTCGCCGTCGCCGTCGACCACCTCGTAGGTGAAGGTGTCGGTCCCGTTCGTCGCGCCGTTGTTGGCGGTGTAGCTGAAGTGGCCGTTCGACTGCACAGTGAGCACACCGCGCGCGCCATTGAGGGTGACGGTTCCCGAGGTCTGGGCGCCGCCCATCCCCCAGAGCGACAGCCCGTCGGCGCTGCCGTCGTTGGCGAACAGCTGGCCGGTGACCGCGCCGGCTCCCACCTGGGCCGTGGCGGTGTCCGCCGAGACCCTCGGCAGGTCGTCGTAGATGGTGACGTCGATCCGGCCGCTCGTCTGATCGCCGTCGGTGTCGGTGAGGGTGACGCTGGTGTTGAAGAAAGCCTGGCTCGCGCCGGGGTTATGCCGCACCGCCTCTTCGAGGTTGAAGATGATGGTGACCTTGCCCGTGTCGGGATCGAAGCTCCTGATCGTAAATGTGCCCAGGCCGAAGGACGCTTCCCAGGACGAGGGCGTGAACACGCCGTCGGCGATGACAGTGTGGCCGTCGATCACCAGCGTCTTCACCCCGTCGGGGGCGGAGACGTAGAACTGGTGCAGGGTGCCGGTCGAGTAGGCCTCGTAGCTGCCGCCCGGCAGGCCGTGCTCGTTGCCGCCCAGATTGACCAGCGACTGGCCGGTGTTCGCCGCGCCCGACCAGTCCTTCAGCGTGGCGGGATTGTCGGCGGGCGCGCTGGACGACGCCGCCACCGTGAGCTTGAACTGCAGGTTGGGTCCGCCGAGGTGCGGGTACAGCGTGTGCTCGCCGTTGCTGAGCGGAGTGGTAGTGATGTTCGCATAGCCGCGGGCGACGTCGTCGGCGGTGAGCACCGTCTGGCCCACAGCCGTGCCGTTCTCGCGGACGTACAGCGTCTCACCGGCCTTCATGCCGCTGCTTTCGAGGCCGATCTGCAGGGTGGGCGTGCTGTCGTCGGTGGTCGCGCCGTTCGCCAGGGCGCCGGTCTGCGGACCAACGTCGTCGGTGACCGTCCAGATCTCCGGCCGCAGGATGAAGCTGAAGCTGTCCTGGACCGGATCGCTCACCACCCCGTCGGCGCTCTTGAAGCGCGCGTACCAGGTGCTCGGCATGCCGTCGCCCGTGAACCCGATCACGGGGATGTCGATATAGCCGCGGTCCACATCGGCCTGGGTGACCTGCACCCCGCCGTCGAGGCTCTTCTCCCAGGCGGTCCCGCCGTCGTGGCGGGTGACCAACACGGTACCGACCTGGGTCACCGCCACCCGCGCGACCGGCGTCGCGTCCGTGGACCAGTCGGTTACCGGCCCCTGGAACTTGCCCTGGTCGTCCAGGATGGTGAGGGTCGGCGCGGCGGGCTTGGCGAGCGCGGGCGGGTTGGACGGGTCGATCTCGAGCGTGCGGGCGATGCCCCCGTCGTTCCACTGGACGAGGTAGTCGCCGTCGGCTTGGACGGTGATGGTGGGCAGGTCGCCGGTGATCTGCACGGGCCCGCGCACCACCTGCCCGCTGTTGTCGTAGAGGGTCAGGAAGGGATGGTACTGGGTGTCCGGCTGGCCGCCGCCGGGGGGGACCTGCCCCTTCTCCATGGAGACGACCAGGAAGCCGCCGTCCGGAGAGGCGGCGATGTCGTAGCCGTGGCCGCCGCCCGGCAAGTCGAGGGTGGCGACGCGCGGCCCGCCGGTGTCGTACACGCGGGCGTCGATAAGGGCTCCGCCCTTGGAGGCGAACGTCGTCACGACGACATAGCCGCCGCCGGCGAGGGCCACGACCTCAGGGCCGGCCGCGCTGTTCATCAGGGGGGAGCTGACCTCCTGCGGGCCGACCGGGGCGCCGCTGGCGTCGTACTTCTGGACCTTCAGCTGACCGCCGTTGACCCATTCGACCTCGACGCGGCCGCCATCGGTGAGGGGTGTGACTATCGTGGCCATCTGCGCTCTCCAGTACGCACAAGGAGTCGCGCTGCCGCGCCTCCCCCGGTAGCCAACCGAAAGAGGGGCGTCGAAGTTCCTACAGCCAAGCCGCTGGAGACGAAGATAATTTCGACAGCCCCGCTTGCGCGGCCAGCGGCGCCTCAACCGGAGAGGCCACGGCGAAGTTCCGGCCGGAGCGGACCGGAATTTCGAATATCCGTGATCAGAGCGTCAGGCGGTGATGGCGTCGCGGATCACCCGCTGAAAATCGCGCTGTACGACGTCGACCGGCTGCTGGATCATCAGCACGGCAACGAGCTGCTCGGCCGGATCGGTCCAGCTCATGGTGCCGTAGGCGCCGCCCCATCCGAACGCGCCCTTCGACCGGCCTGAGCCGCTCAGCTCGGCGTCCAGCACCGTGCGGACCTGGACCCCGAAGCCCGTCCCGCGGGTGTCGCCACGGGTGCCGCGGTAGAGGTCGCCCACCAGGTTGGAGCTCATAAGCGCCACCGACTCCGGCTTCAGCACCCGGCGGCCGTGGATGGTCCCCTTGTTCAGCAGCATGGTCTCGAACAGCAGGTAGTCGCGCGCGGTGCTGACGAGGCCGTAGGAGCCGGCGAAATAGCTGGTCCGCATCGGCGGCCCGCCGCCGCCCCGCGGCGTCGCCCAGGCGCCGTTCTCGTACACGTAGCGGCGCATCACGCGGCCCGACTGCTCGGGCGTCAGGTTGTGGGCGGTGTCCTTCATCCCGATGGGATCGAAGATGTGCTGCTTCAGGTACTGATCGTAGGGCTGGCCGGAGGTGATCTCGACGACACGGGCCAGCACGTCGGGTCCGACCACGGCGGAATAGGCCCAGCGGGTCCCCGGCTGGAAGTCGAGCGCGGCCTCCCTCAGGCGCGGGATGTACTGGGCCAGGGTCTCGCCCGGCCGTCGCTGCGGGCCGGCGTTGAGGCCCGAGGTGTGGGTGGCGAGGTCGCGGATGGTGATCTCGCGGGCCTGCGGCTCCAGCTGGTCGTCGGTGTAGGTCTGGCCTGGCTGCAGGCGAGGCGTCCCAGGCTTGGCGGCGCCGCGGACGGCCTTCAGCTCGGGGATGTACTTGCTGACCGGGTCGGACAGGGAGACGCGCCCGAGCTCCATCTGCTGGAGCAGCGCCACGCCGGTGACCGGCTTGGTCGACGACATCATCACGAACATGGCGTCGGGCCGCATCGGGGTCTTGGCGCCCCAGTCGTGGAAGCCGTGCGGCTGGAAGTGCACGAGCTTATTGCGCCGCGCCACCGCCGTCACACCGCCGGTGATCCGGTTGGCCGCGATGTGCTCGGCCATCATGGCGTTGATCTTGTGGAGGCCGGCGCTGGAGAGCCCGACACTCTCCGGACGCGCCGCGGGCACGCCGGGGATGGCGCCCACGCCTTGCGCCACCTGCGCCCAGCCGAGGCCCGGCGCGGCCGCCGCGGCCCCAAGCCCGAGCAGCATCGAGCGGCGATCCAAGACTGCGTAGGCCATCGGCCCCTCCCGTTTGTCGTCGTTGCGGGCGAGTTTAGGGCCCGGTGTTGCGCAGAGATTGCAGCCGCCGCGCGGGCGCTTAAGGTCGGCGGCCAAACGGGGATTCCACCATGTTCCGCACCGCCTGCTCGGCGCTGGCGCTGGGCGCCGCCCTCATCTCGACGGACGCCTTGGGCCAGCCCGCGCGCACTGCGCCGGCCGCCGCCCAGTCGGAGGACGCCCGCCTCGCCGCCTTCTTCGAGCAGGCCTTCCTGGAGGCGGCCCGGCAGAGCCCCGAGACCCTCACCAACCTCGGCCGCAAGGAGCGCTACGGCGAGCTCGACGACTACACGGAGGCCGACCGCAAGCGCGGCCGCGAGATCGCCGAGCGCCAGCTCGCCCGCATGAAGCGCGAGTTCCGCCGCGATCGGCTGAGCCCGAGCTCGCAGGTCTCCTGGGACCTGTTCGAGAAGCAGGTGGAGACCGGCCGCCGGCTCGACCGTTGGTACTGGCACCGCTATGCCGTGAGCTCGGGCGGTGGGGCGCTGAACGGCATCCCGGTCTTCCTGATCAACAACCACCGCGTCGACAGCGTCGCCGATGCCGAGGCCTACGTCTCGCGGCTTCGGGCCGTGGAGCGCGTGGGCCGCGAAGTCAGCGCCGACATCGACCAGCGCACCGCCCGCGGCTTCCTGCCCCCGTCGTTCGTCTTTGGGCGCGTGATCCCGGATACCCAGAACCAGCTCAAGGGCGCCCCCTTCGACGCCGGGCCCGAACACCCCGTCTGGGCCGACTTCAAGAAGAAGGTCGGCGCGCTCAACGCCGACGCCGCCACCAAGGCGCGTCTGCTCGCGGCTGGCGAGGCGGCGATGAAGGGCGAATGGCGGCGCGGCTTCACCCGCTACCTGGCCGCGCTGGACGCCATGTCGAAGAAGGCGACCACCGTGAACGGCGTCTGGGCCCTGCCCCAGGGCCAGGCCTTCTACGCCGACATGCTGAAGTTCATGACCACCACGGACATGACCGCCGACCAGATCCACCAGACGGGACTGGACGAGGTCGCCCGCATCCGCGGCGAGATGGAGCAGATCAAGGCAAGGGTCGGCTTCACGGGCACGCTGGAGGAGTTCTTCCGCCACATCCAGGCCGGGGCCCAGTTCCACTACCCCAACACCGAGGCCGGCAAGCAGCAGTACCTGGCGGACGCCAAGAAGGTGATTGCCGACTACATGGCCGTCGCCGACAAGCAGTTCTCGCGCCTGCCCAAGGCGCCGTTGGACGTCCGCGCGGTGGAGCCGTTCCGCGAGAAGACGGCGTCGACCGCCTTCTACAACCGTCCCTCCGAGGATGGCTCGAGGCCGGGGATCTTCTACGTGAACCTGGCCGACATGACCCAGACGCTGAAGCCCCAGCTTCCGGCCATCGCCTTCCACGAGGGCGCGCCCGGCCACCACTTCCAGATCGCCCGCCAGCAGGAGCAGGCGGACCTGCCGATGTTCCGCCGCTTCGGCGGCTTCGTGGCTTACTCGGAGGGCTGGGGCCTTTACGCCGAGCGGCTCGGCAAGGAGGCCGGCTTCTACCAGGACCCCTACGACGACTTCGGCCGCCTCAGCCTCGAGATTTGGCGCGCGGTGCGCCTGGTCCTCGACACGGGCATCCACCACAAGCGTTGGACGCGGGATCAGGCCATCGCCTACATGCGCAACAACAGCCTGAACTCCGAGCTCGACACCGTGCGCGAGGTCGACCGCTACTTCACCAGCCCCGGGCAGGCGACCGCCTACAAGATCGGCCAGCTGAAGATCCTCGCCCTGCGCCAGAAGGCGCAGGCGTCGATGGGGACGCGCTTCGACATCCGCGCCTTCCACGAGGTGGTCCTCGGCGCCGGCGCCGTGCCGCTCGACTTGCTGGAGAAGCGCGTCGACGACTGGATCCGCACCTCGCGCTGAGCTTGCCTTCCCCCCGGTGAGCGCCCCAGGGTGTCGTCCAAACCACAAAGGGAGGATGCGCCATGGCCATCGACTTCGAGATTCCCGCCGAGGCCAAGGCCCTGCGCGAGCGGGTGCGCCAGTGGGTGCACGACGAGTGCATCCCGGCCGAGAAGCGGCTGATCGATGGCGAGGACTACAAGACCATCCTGGGTGAGCTCCGGCAGAAGGCCCGCGCGCAGGGTCTATGGTGCCCCTTCATCCCCAAGGAATACGGCGGGATGGGGCTGGGGCCGCTGGCCAATGCGCTGGTGCAGATGGAGCTGGGCGAGAGCTACCTGGGCGCGCTCTCCATGAACACCCAGGGTCCCGACGACGCCACCATGATGACCATCCTCACGCACGGGACGGAGGACCAGAAGGAGCGTTTCCTGAAGCCGCTGCTGAACGGCGAGAAGCGGGTCTGCTACTCGATGACCGAGAAGGCCGCCGGCGCCGACGCGACCGGGATGCAGACCCGGGCGGTGAAGGACGGCAACGAGAACTACGTCCTCAACGGGGAGAAATGGTTCTCTTCAGCGGCCTCGGTGGCCGACATGGCGCTGGTCATGGCGATGACCGACCCGGACGCGCCGCGCCACCAGCGCTATTCCACCTTCATCGTCGAGCTGCCGAACCCGGGCTACAACATCAAGCGGAACATCCCGACCATGGCGCTCGAGGGCCCGCTCAGCCACATCATGGGCGGGGGCCACGCCGAGATCGAGATCAAGAACCTGGTGGTGCCCGCCGCCAACCTGCTGGGCGGCGAGGGCAACGGCTTCAACATGGGCCAGCACCGCCTGGCCTACGGCCGCCTGCGCCACGGCATGCACAACATTTCTCTTGCCCAGCGGGCGCTGGACATGGCCGCCGAACGGGTCACCAGCCGCGAGACCTTCGGCAAGCCGCTGGCCGAGCGGCAGGCGGTGCAGTTCATGCTCGCCGAGTGCGCCACCCAGCTCTACATCAGCCGCCTGATGCTGCTGCACATCGCCTACAAGGCGGAGAAGGGCCTGGACCTTCGGCAGGAGAACGGCATCGCCAAAGTCTACTTGGCCAACATGGTGCACCAGGTCGTGGACACCGCCATCCAGCTGCACGGCTCGCTGGGCTACAGCCTCGATACCCCGCTGGCCCGCTGGTACACCCACATCCGCTCGCAGCGGCTGGTGGACGGGCCCGACGAGGTCCACCGCTGGACCACGGGGCGCAACGTCATCAAGGCCTTCAAGGCGACCGGCACCACGGCGGGAGCCTGTGGAGGAGACCTGGTCTGACGCTCAGGCTGTGACCCAGGTCACGGCCTGGGAGCCCCTCCCCGTCTCTGCTGGAGCTTCGTCCGGCGCGGGAGGGCCGGAGGCTTCGGCCGCACGCCCGGCGTGCACAATCGCGTGGATAGATTGCATTGGCCGTTGCCTGAGCTCCCCCGCGCCCGCAAGCTCGGCCGTACGCGGCCACATCGGGGAACGGGGACCACATGCCGACGCTCACCATCAACGACGACGTCTTCACGGGCTCGTCCGGGAACGACACCGTCTATGCGCTCGCCGGCAACGACCAGGTCAACGGGGGCGCCGGCAACGACATCATCGAGGGCCACGAAGGCCATGACATCCTGCGCGGCCAGGACGGCGACGACACGCTCGACGGCGGCGCGGACGACGACTTCCTGCACGGCGGCCTCGGCGCCGACCTCTTCATCGGCGGCGCCGGCTGGGACCGGGTGGCGTTCTCCAGCGGCGCGACGCACGGCGCCACCGTCTACCTGATCACCCCCGGGGCGCAGGCCACCGGCTACGGCAACGACGAGTTCCTCGGCATCGAGCACCTCTCCGGCACGCGGTTCAACGATGTGTTCTGGGGCACGGCCAGCGCGAACTGGATCTGGGGTGGCTCGGACGGCAGCGGCGTCACCGGCAACGACACCCTGGTGGGCGACGCAGGCGACGACCTGATCGAGGTGGGCGCCGGCGACCACCTGCTGAACGGCGGTGACGACTACGACGTGCTGTCCTTCTTCGGCAACGGCAGCGACATCACCAGCGCCGGCGTCGTCTTCTCGCTGGCCCAGCAGCACACCTACCAGGCGACCCAGCAGGGCTCGATGTACGCCTTCAACTTCGAAGGCCTGTCCGGCTCGTTCTACGCAGACACCCTGAGCGGCGACGGCGGCGACAACTACCTCGCCGGCAGCCTGGGCGACGACCAGCTGTACGGCGACGATGGCGACGACGTCCTGCTCGGCGACGGCCAGAGGATGGTCGACACCCACGGGATCGGCGGCTCCGGACCCATCGTCAGCTACGACGACCGCGCCGCGGTTTTCGGCGAGACGCCCGGCAACGACTACCTCGATGCCGGCGACGGGAACGACTACGTCAACGGCGGCGGCGGCGACGACTTCGTGCGCGCAGGCAAGGGCGACGATGAGATCGACGGCGCGGACGGCCACGACTACCTGCGCGGCGACGCGGGCAAGGACGTCATCAAGGCCGGCGACGGCGACGACCTGCTCTACGGCAACGCGGACGACGACGAGCTGCACGGTGAGGACGGCTGGGACCGGGCGGCGTACGCTTCCGGGGCCACCGCCGGCGTGAAGGTCGACCTCAACCTGCAGGGGACGTGGCAGGACACCGGCAGCCAGGGCTACGACTACCTCACCGGCATCGAGCACCTGTCGGGCACCATTTTCGACGACGAGCTCATCGGCGACGAAGGCGCCAACTGGATCTGGGGCGGCTCGAACACCACGGGCGTCACCGGCAATGACGTCATCCACGCGGGCAAAGGCGACGACCTCGTCGAGGTGGGGACCGGCGACCATTACCTGGATGGCGGCGACGACGTCGACGTCCTAAGCTTCTTCGGCAACGCCACGGACATCACCTCCGCCGGCGTCGAGGCTTCGCTGGCGCTGCAGGGCTCCGTACAGTGGACCTTGCAGGGGAACATGGAGTTCAAGGGCTTCGAGGGCCTGTCGGGCTCGATCTACGACGACAAGCTCTCCGGCGACGGCGACGCGAACCTGCTGGCGGGCGCGGCCGGCGGCGACTACCTCGACGGCGCCGAGGGCGACGACACCCTGCTCGGCGACGGCCATGTGCGGGCGTACAGCCACGGCACGGGTACCTCGGGACCGATCGTTACCGACATCGACGTCACCTGGAACGGCAGCTCGTTCCCCGGCGGCGCGGACACCCTCGACGGCGGCAAGGGCAACGACAGCCTGACCGGCGGCGTCGGCGCCGATGTCCTGTGGGGCGCGGGCGGCGAAGACCACTTCGTCTACACGCGGGCCGAAGATTCCAAGCCCACCGACCGCGACCTGATCATGGACCTCGAGAAGTGGGACGTGATCGACCTGTCCGGCATCGACGCGGACGTCACGACGACCGGCGACGACGCCTTCACCCTGGTGGCCGCCTTCGGCGGGACCGCCGGCGAGGCCACCCTCGCCTATGACGCGGTGACCGATATCACCTCGCTCAGCCTGGACGTGGACGGCGACGGGAGGGCCGATACGGTGGTCGACATCCGCTACGACTGGAGCGGCTTCGGCAACTTCATCCTGTAGCGGTCACCGGCCGTAGATCGCGTCGAGCGCCCGGGCCACGTCCACCAGGCGCTCGCACGCGGGATCGAACCGCTCGCCAGCGGCCAGACGCGTTGCCCAGTCGGCGGCGGCGCGGCCGCCCCAGGCGTCCGGGGGCCCGGACAGGGTCTCGCGAACCGTTCCGCGGTAGCGCTCGGCGGTGAAGTCGTAGAAGGAGCCGCCGACGTTCTTCAGCGCCGCGCCGCCCAGCGTGCCGTAGAAGGACGCGCCGATCACCGCATCGCAGCCGGCCTGCAGCCGCCACGAGCAGGCGAGCTGGACGGCGGTCCCCGTCGAAAGCTCTAGGTTGGCGACGGCGTAATCCTCAACCTTGTCGCCGCCCACCAGCGGCTCGCCGCCGGCGAAGAGCTGGCTGGAGACCTCTGTAACGGCAGGGAAATCCAGCGCCCACAGCGCCAGGTCCACGAGGTGCACGCCCAGGTCCATGACACAGCCGCCGCCCGACAGCGCGGGGTCGTAGAACCACGGCTTGTCCGGCCCGTAGGCATTGTGGAAGACGAGGTCGACGGCGAAGACACGGCCGAGCTCGCCAGCCGCGATCTGCTCGCGGATCCGCTGCATGCCCTCTGTGAACCGGTAGGAGAGGTCCACCGCCAGCAGCCGGTCGGCGGCGCGCGCGGCGTTCACGACCGCCTGAGTCTCGGACGCCGTCCGGCCTAAGGGCTTCTGGCAGAAGACGGCGACGCCGGCGTTCAGCGCCGCGATCGACTGCTCCGCGTGCAGGGCCGACGGCGTGGCGATCACCACCCCATCGACGTCGGCGGCGAGGATCTCATCCAGCCCGGCCACGACCTCGGCACCTGGTGCGAGCTTGCCGGCCTCGGCGGCCATATCGGGCGACGGATCGGCGATGGCGGCCACCTCGGCGGCGCCAGTCTGCACGATGGCCTCCATGCGGTGGCGGCCGATCCAGCCCACGCCCAGGAATCCCAGGCGCGGACGGCGCACGGTCGCGCGCGTTCGGGGTTCCTCCATGACCTCGCTCATCAGAAGGTCACCAGCGCCTTGAGGAAACCGTCCGGCCGATCGCGCGTGTCGTTCAGCGCCTCGTCGAGCCGCTCCAGCGGATAGACGTGGGTGTAGAGCGGGCTGGGATCGAGCCTGCCCGAGGCCACGGCCTCCACCGCCTCGCGCACACCCTGGGCATAGACCTCCGGGTCGCGCTCGTGGGCGTTGATGACGTCGAGACCGCGCCAGTTCCAAAGCTGCATGTTCACCTGCCGCGGCCCGTCCTGGTGATAGCCGGCGATCACCAGCCGGCCGCGCTCGGCGCAGAGCTCGGCGGCCAGATCCAGCGGCCACTGCTTGCCCACCGCCTCGATGACGCGCTCACAGAACTTGCCGCCGGTGAGCTCCCTCACCTGCTCGATGATCCGCCAGTGGTCGTCCATCGCCACGACCTCGGCCGCACCCATGTCGCGTGCCAGGTCCAGGGAGAACGGCCGGCGCGACACCGCGATGACCCGCGCGCCGGCGTCGGTCGCTAGCCGGGTCAGGATCGCGCCCAGGAAGCCGATGCCGACGATGGCCACCGTCTGGCCCGGCTGGATGTCGCAGCGGCGGAAGATGTTGAAGGCGCAGCCCAGCGGCTCGCCCGGGAACGGCTGTCCGGCGAGGCTGTCCGGCAGCTTCACCACCGCGCCCACGTCGGCGACGTCGTACTCGGCGTAGCTCTTGTGGCTGAGTGCGGCGACTCGGTCGCCGACCTGCAGACCCTGTACGCCTTCGCCCACGGCGTCGACCACGCCCCAGCCCTCGTGGCCCAGCGCGCCCGGCTCGGTTGGGAACTGCATCCACTCCGGGCCTTCCCAGGGCGTCAGGTTCGAGGCGCAGACGCCGCAGCCTTCCAGCCGCACGCGCACCTGGCCGGGCCCCGGCTCGGGCCGGGAGACCTCCTCCATCCGGATCATCCCCGGCCCCGCCACCACGGCGGCCCGCATCTTAGGCTCTGCGGCCACGGCCACGCTCATCGCCCACCCTCACTGCGACTGACACACACGGCGGGGGGCACACGGACAAACGCGCGCGCGGCAAGCGCCGCGCGCGTCAGGCCAACGTCGGTCCTGGCGTCTCCCACCTCGGGAACAATGATGAAGGCGCCGCTTGGTTCCCGGAACAGGCTTCGCCGTTGCGCGTTCACCTCAAAAGCGACGTGGCAGACGCTGCGGCGCCGTGCGGCCTCGCGCATCTGGTCAGGGGTGAGATGGCGGCCACGCTCGAAACTGCAGCCAAGGGCGGCATTCCCGACCGTAGCGACACGCTCGAGGATTTCTTCGAGAATGGCGCCGTGGGCCTGCACCTGGTGGACGGGGGCGGCCGGATCCTGCGCGCCAACCGGGCGGAGCTGCAGCTTCTGGGTTACCAGCCGGAGGAGTACCTCGGCCGCCAGATCAGCGACTTCCACGCCGACGCCGGCGCCATCGAGGATATTCTGGCCCGGCTCTCCCGGGGGGAGACGCTCGACAAATACCCAGCTCGACTGAAGGCCAAGGACGGCTCGATCAAGCATGTGCTGATCTCGTCCAGCGTCTGCTTCGACGAGGCCGGAAACTTCCGGAACACCCGCTGCTTCACGGTCGACGTGACCGATCGGGTCGCCGCGGACGCGGAGCTGCGGGAGGCCCAGCAGCGGCTGGCCGCCACTTACGAGCACGCGCTGGCGGGCATCGCCGAGGTCGACTGCCACGGCCGCTTCTTGCGGGTCAACGAGCCCTTCCACGAGATCACCGGCTACAACAAGGCCGAGCTCCTGGGCCGCTGCGTCTTCGACATCACCCACCCGGAGGACGCGCCGGCGGACCGCTCGCAGTTCGAGCGGCAGGTGCGTGGCGACATCGAGCGCTACGCCACCCAGAAGCGCTACCTCCGTGCCGACGGGCGCTGCGTCTGGGTGCACGTGATGAGCTCGACCGTGCACGGGCCGGACGGCGAGTTCCTGTACGGCGTGCGGGTGGTGCACGACGTCACCGAGCAGAAGCAGGCGGAGGAGCGGCGGCGGCTGCTGGTGGCCGAGTTGAACCACCGGGTGAAGAATACGCTGTCGACGGTGCAGTCGCTCGCGTCGCAGACTGCGCGCAACGCCCGCGACCTGGACGACTTCCAGGACCGGTTCGAGGGCCGCCTCGTGGCGCTCTCGAAGGCGCACGACCGGTTGACGCGGCGCAGCTGGGCCGACGCGAGCCTGGCTGAGATCGTGGAGGAGGAGCTGGGGTTCCGGGGGGGCGGCCGCGCCGTGGTCGCCGGCCCCGACGTCGCACTCTCCCCGCATACGGCGCTGGCGCTCAGCATGGCGTTCCACGAGCTCGGCACCAACGCGGCGAAGTACGGCGCGCTTAGCAGCCCTGACGGGCGCATCTCGGTGCACTGGAACGTCGAGCGCGACAGGTATTCCCGTCCCGTGCGAGTGTCACTCACCTGGATGGAGCGCGGCGGTCCGACCGTGAAGCCGCCGGAAAGCCGCGGGTTTGGCTCTCGCCTGCTGGACGCCATGGCCGCCGAGCTCAACGGCGCCGCCGAGCTCCGGTTCGAACCGGAAGGACTGGTTTGGAGCCTGGAATTTCCGCTGCAGCTGGCCGCCTAGGCCTTCAGCAGCTTACCGATCGCCAGCGGCCTGGCCGGGCCGGTCACGTCCTCCGCGGCCAGCGAGGCGCAGTCGGGGACCTTGCCCTTGGGCTGCGAACCCGCGACGCCGACGGAGAGGCCGACCCACTCGCCGCCATAGCCCTGCGGCCGCTTCCACGGCATGCCGAGCAGGGTGCCGGGGATGGCGGTGTCGAGGGTCTGGTCGCCCGAGGGCTCCACCACCACGACGTCGGCCAGCTTGTTGGCGTCGGCGCCCCATCGGACGCACACGCCGACCGTGCCCTGCGGAGAGGGCATGGCCTCGGCGGCCTCGTCGGCGTGGGCGAACCCAGCCAGGGCGAAGGCGGCCGCAGCCGCGGGGAAAAGGAGGGTCAGCCTGCGCTGGAAGGTTTTCATCGGGGCTCGTCCTTGAAGCCCCGTATGAGTTCGCAAACCCGGTTCGCGTTCCGGCGGTATTCTAACGAATAATTCAACCCGGACGCGGGAACCGGAGCCGTAGCCCCGGCGGCAGGCCCGGCTGGCGAGTGAGGGGTGAAGTCCCGTCACCAGCTGCAGCAGCGCGGTCGCCCGCACCGCAGAGGGCCTCCCCCGAGACCCCGGGCCGCCGAGGCGCGCGCGCCGCCGTTGAGGCGATGGCGAGCGCGAGCGCAACGACTTCAAACCGCCGGTCGCTCCCCGACCGAGCTTGGCTGTACGGGAGATACGCAACCCCTAGCCGGGCGGCTGTGACCCTGGACACACGGCTTGACGCGGAGGCGCGGCGAGGCCCTTTGAGCGGCGGCAGCAGGGGAGCGGGCGATGGACCGGCGTATGGTTGGCGAGTTCGAGGTCTCGGCGATCGGGCTCGGCTGCATGAGCCTCAGCCACGCCTATGGCGCGCCGCCGCCCCGGGAGCAGGCCGAGCGGGTGCTGAAGGGCGCGCTCGACGCCGGCTACACCTTCCTCGACACTGCCGCCGTCTACGGCGTCGGCCATAACGAGACTCTGGTCGGCGAGGTGCTGAAGGACCGCCGCGGCGACTATGTGCTGGCCTCCAAGTGCGGTCTCACGGTCGGTGACCAGCGCGCCCTGGACGGCCGGCCCGAGAACCTGAAGGACACCTGCGAGCGCAGCCTGAAGCGGCTGCAGACCGAGGTGATCGACCTCTACTACCTGCACCGGTGGGACCGCCGCGTGCCCATCGAGGACAGCGTCGGCGCGCTCGCCGACCTAGTGGCCGAGGGCAAGATCCGCGCGATCGGGCTTTCGGAGGTCTCCGCGCCGACCCTGAAGCGGGCCCATGGCGTCCACCCGATCACCGCCCTGCAGACGGAATACTCGCCGTGGACCCGAAATCCCGAGATCGCGGTGCTCGACGCCTGCCGGGAGCTCGGTGTGGCCTTCGTCGCCTTTTCGCCCGTGGGTCGCGGCTTCCTGGCCGGCAACGTGCGTGACGTGTCCGAGCTGGAGCCTGGCGACTTCCGGCTCGGCATGCCGCGCTTCCAGGGCGAGAACTTCGAGCAGAACCTGAAGCTGCTCGACCGCTTCGAGGCCCTGGCGCGGGACGCCGGCTGCACGCCGGCCCAGCTGTGCCTCGCCTGGCTGCTGGCCAAGGACGAGAACATCGTGCCGATCCCAGGCACCACCAATCCGGTCCACATGCGCGAGAACGCCGCCGCCGCGGACATCCGCCTGTCGGCCGAGATGGTCGAGCGCGTGGACGAACTGGTGAACGAGCGCACCGTCGCGGGGCGGCGCTACAACGAGGCCATGCAGGCCAGCGTCGACACCGAGGACTGATCGCATATCTAGGTAGTTCTACGGAATGTCGCCCGCGCCCAGGCGTCGGCAACCATGCCACCATGGCATCTCTGAAGTTCCCCGCCGATCTCGACCGTGAGGTCCGCGACCAACGCCGTGCGCGGCTTGCCCCCGGCTATGCGGTCGGCGTGACCGAGGAGATGATCCACGCCCAGGTGCATAGCTTCTACGCGCGCGTGCGCGAGGACGCCGAGCTGGGGGCGATCTTCAACAGGCGGATCGCCGACTGGGACGCCCACCTGGCGAAGCTGTGCGACTTCTGGTCGTCGGTGCTGCTGATGACCGGCCGCTTCCATGGAGCCCCGATGCGGGCGCACCTGCAGGTCGCCGAGATCAATGCCCCCCTCTTCGAGCGGTGGCTCGGGCTGTGGGCCGATACGGCGCAGAAGGTCTGCCCACCGGAGGCCGCCCTGCTCTTCACGGCGCGCGCGCGGACCATAGCCTCGAGCCTGCAGCTCGGTATCGCCGCCAGCCGCGGCGAGGCGGTCTGACCGAGGCCGCGCCGGCTGAGAGCCGGCGGCGGATCAAGCTTGGCCGTTCGCGCGTTGTGCTCCGCGATGAACGCAGAACTTGCCCGCGAGGAGAGCTACGCCCGCGGGCTGGCGCGGGCTGCCGCCGGGGCGCTGATCTTCGGCTTTCCCCTGCTGATGACTATGGAGATGTGGGAGCTGGGCTTCCACATGGACCGGCTGCGGCTGGCGCTCTTCGTGATGGTCACCGCGGGCGTGGTCATCGGCCTGAGCCGCTACGCCGGCTTCCGCGACGACACCACGGTCGCCGACGACGTGCTGGACGCCTTCGCAGCGCTCTTCGTGGGCGGCGTGGTCTCGGTTGTCCTTCTGGTGATGATGGGGCTGATCCGGCCCGACACCACCATTCGGGAGGCCGTGGGCATGATCGTGGTGCAGGCAGCCCCGGCCAGCATGGGCGCGGTCCTCGCCAACAAGCAACTGACGGGCGGCCCGCCCGGCCGCACCAAGGAGGACCGCGCCGGCTATGTCGGCCACCTGTTCCTCATGTCCGCCGGCGCCCTGTTCTTCGCCTTCAACGTCGCGCCCACCGAGGAGATGATCCTGATCGGCTTCAAGATGAGCCCGTGGCACGGCGTGATCCTCGTGCTGGCCTCGCTCGTCCTCCTGCACGCCCTGGTGTTCTCGGTGGGCTTCGCGGGGCAGAAATCGCATGACAGCCAGTTCCGCGCCTTCCTGCACTTCACCGTCGCCGGCTATGGCGTCGCCCTGCTGGTCAGCGCCTACATCCTGTGGACCTTCGGCCGGGTGGAGGGTGGCTTGAGCGACGCCGTGCGCGCCGTGGTGGTCCTGAGCCTTCCCGCGGCGCTCGGCGCGGCGCTCGCCAGGCTCGTCGTCTGATGGCCGCGCGCAAACCCGCCGCCAGCAAGCCCGCGCCCCGCAAGGCGCCCACCCGCAGCATCGCCGAACGCACGCCGCTTGCCGAGTGGGTCGCCGCGGCGCTGGGCCTCGCCCTCACGCTGGCGGCGGTGGGCTATCTCGCGTGGGAGGGCCTCACGGACGACCGCACGCCGCCCAACCTCAGCGTGACGGCGGGAGCGCCGCAGCGGGCCGACGCCGGCTTCACCCTGCCGGTGAAGGTGCGCAACTCGAGCTTCGAGACCGCGGCGGACGTGGAGATCGTCGGCAGGCTGAGCGCCGGTGGTCAGCTGGTCGAGGAGCGCCGCACCCACTTCAGCTATGTGCCCGGGAAGGGCGAGGCCGGGGGCGGCCTGGTCTTCCAGCACGACCCCAGCAGCGGCCAGCTCGAGCTCCGCGCCGAGGGCTACGCCGAGCCCTAGCGCGCCGGCGCCAGCAGCAGGTCCAGGGCCACCTTCAGCACCGCCTCCAGACGGCCTGCCTCGCGCTCGGCGCCGGCCGCCTCGCGCGGGGTGAGCTCGCGCCCGCAGACGAGGTCGCAAGCCGCGATAAGGTCGGCCTGCCCCATCAGCCGCTCGCGGTAGCGGCCGAGCTGGGCCTCCGCTTGGCGGCGGCCCTCCGCCTGCGCCAGCACGAAGGTGAGCGGCGGCCCCCCCGGATCGGCGAAGCCGGGCTGCACCTCCAACGTCGAGCCGATCTTCGGCCCCGCCTCGGCCCGCCGGTATACGGCGCCGTAGCGCTCGCCGGCCTGGGCCTGCGCGCCGGTGATGCGGCCCTTTTTCATCAGCCAATCCAGCCCAGTCATGCGCCGGTACGGGGTTTCGCGGCCTGAGTGGCCGGCTGACGGCTTCTCGAACGCCGCGCCGCGCCGTCGCGCCAGGTGAACGGACTCGGCCACGCCGTCGCCGACCTGACGGGCTTCCGCCCTGGTCTTCTCCCGCTGCTCCAGGACCAGCAGGCGCTCGCGGGTGGCCCGCGCGGGATCGTAGACGCGCTTCATGCGCCTTCCCTCTCTTCGTCGGATATGGACTGAGGTCAGTCGCCGCCGCGGGCGACCACGGCGTCGGCAAGGCGGTAGACCGCCTCGCCGGCCTCGCGGTCGCCTTGGATGACGACGAGGCCGGCGGCGGTGTGGGCCAGCAGCTCCTTCAGGAACTGCGCCCGGTCGGCGGGCGCGCGGCGGGCGAGCGCCTTGGCGACCACCTGTCCGGCATCGTCAGCGGGACGGGTGGTCATGGACGGCGCTCCGGCATGACCGGAAATCCGCCCTCCGCCAGGACCGCGGTGACGTGCCTGTGGTGGCGGGCGAAGCGGGGACGCATCGGCCCGCCGAAGCGGCCGTGGAAGAATAGCTCGAGCTCGAAAGCCACCCGGCGGCCGAGGCCGAGCTGGGCCCGCGCGTCAACCGGGGGCGCGCCGCCATGCCGCAGGGCGGCATAGCAGGCGCTCGCTATGGTGGTGTTCATGGTATGTTCTGCCTCCAGGCGCGAACTGTATGTTAGCTACAGCGATTGCGGCAACTAAATTTGTAGATTATCTACAGCGTCCAACGGCCGCACAGGATTCCGGATGGACGATCGCTTCCAGAGGCTGCGTGAGGCACGGCAGGCGAAGGGCTTCGAGACGGCCGCAGCCGCGGCCGACGCCTTCGGCTGGAACCGCAACACCTACGCCTCCAACGAGAACGGGAACGCCCCCTTCTCCTATCGCCGCGCGAAGGAGTATGCGTCCGCTTTTGGCGTGCGCCCGGAGTGGCTTTACGACGCGACCGGCCCCATGCGTCCGGCGGCGGAGGCAGGGCTGGTGCGGGTGATCGGACGAGTGGGGGCGAACCCCGACGGCGTGGTGCTCTTCGCCACCGGACAGGAAGCCGGCGACCTCGCGCCGATCCCGCCCGGAGGCACCGACAAGGCCGTGGCGTTGCGGGTGGTCGGACACTCCATGCGCGGCGTCGCCGACGACGGCGCCCTCATCTACTTCGAGGACCAGCGCACCCCACCCACACCGGACATGCTGGGCCATGTCGTGGTGGTGGGGACCGACGCAGACGAGGTGCTGGTCAAGCGCCTGCTGCGGGGCTCGCGCCCGGGCCTCTGGGACCTGGAAAGCGTCGCCGGACCCACTCGCCACGACGCCCGGATTCGTTGGGCGGCGCATATCACCGCGATCATTCCGCCGTACCAGGCGAGGCGGATCGTCCGCTCGGCGTAAATTGGCTACAGCGTTTCTTTGGCGGATGTACTGTATGCAACGTACAGTTCAATCATGCCTGACGAGCTTTCCCGCTTCACCGAACTCGATGGGACCGCCCTTTCGATTTGTCCGCGACAGCTCTTTGGAATTGTCGTCCAGGGGCGGTCTCACAGCAGCAAACTCGCTCTTCCTCGTGTCCCGCCGCGCGACGTGCCCCGCGGACAAGATCCAGACGAATGGCAACAGCGTCAGCGGTCGCGAGAGGTCGAGCTTTCTTCAGAAGCGACTGCTTTCCCGGTCCCGCTGACATCGCGCCAGGACATCCGCAACCCTATCAGCGATTAGCTTTCTCTCTCTGCGCGATTGGGAAAGCAGATTGAGAAAGCACCTGCTGCCGGCCGGCCTACACCAGGAGCGGGAGTCGCCTCCCCACGCGCTGGCGATCCCGCTCTTGGCGAGAGGGAGTCCGCCGCTTGCTACGGATTTTTCACGCTTTTTCGTAGCTGAGGCACCGCCCATACGGGCACCTATACAGCAATATTTTTGTTCAGCTTTTCAAAGACTTCGCTAGTTGAGAGCCCCGCCCGTCCGCCCTGCGCCTTGAAACTGCGGGTATATTCGGTACGTCAGCAATTTCCCCCACAACTGGCTATACAACCGCCCCGCTCGCCAGAGCTCGATCACACGGTTGTGAGACACTAGGGCTTCGTTTCAGTTAGAAGCTCTGCGGCCAGACGGTCGGCAGTGGCCTGAACCTTCCGGCCAGAATCCAGCTCGCATTCCCAGGCAACCAGGACGCGCCACCCTGCCGCCGAGAGCGTCGAAGCTGCGGTGGCATCGCGGCTTACGTTTCGATCGAACTTCTCAAGCCAGTAGGCGGTGTTGGATTTCGGCGTCGTCGCGACCTTGCAGCCAGGGTGGCGGTGCCAGAAGCACCCGTGGACGAACACGACGGCCTTGTGCTTCGGAAGCACGATGTCAGGCCGCCCCGGCAGCTTGCGGTCGTCGAGGCGGAATCGGAAGCCTCGCGCATGCAGCGCCTTCCGGAGCGCGAGCTCCGGCGAGGTGTCGCGCGAGCGGATCTTCGACATCCGCTCCGAGCGCTGCGCCGGCGTCAGGAAGTCGGGCATGCCCGGCGCGGTCTAGCCTGGCGCGTCCCGCTGCACTAGCTCGAAGAAGGGCAGCCCACGAACGATCTCCCCAGGCACATCGAACGATTTGTAGAGGCACTGGTGGTTCTGGAGGGACTTTACGCGCTCCGCCAGCTCGGCGACCGAGCCGGTAAGGCCAAGGGCCGATAGCTCGCCGGGCGTGACGTTCGGCACCTTGTGGACGAACCAAGTAAGCAGTGGCTCGCGGTAGTCCGTTGCCCCCGCCTTGAAGTGCCGGAGGTATTGCGAGGCGAGGATGACACCGGCGCCGAACTCGCGACCCTGCAGCAACAGCCGCCGCAGCACGTCGAACTCATAGCGCATGATGTTGTCCGCCTCGTCGACGAGGAGGTAGGAATCGATAGCCCTCAGCTGGGGATCCGATCCCTCGAACGGACGCTTCTCGGTACGCAGCATGTTCTCGTAGAAGAGGTTGAGCATCACCGCGACGAGCATGTTCTTGCTCCTGTCGTCGGAGCCCAGGGCGCTAAGCGAAATCACCACCACCCCGTTGAAGAATTCGTCGAATGGGACCGTCCTGGCCGGGTCGGCCTCAAAGACTTGCATGTCGTCGAGGTCGCCGATGATCGAGAGGACGGAGTCAGACTTTCCATCAACGATCTCGCTGTACGCTTGGCGGACATCGTGGAGCGTCGGCTGCCGGCCGCCAATGGCCGTGGCGTAGGCCGACCGGATGGCATTCTTGAGCTTGTCGCGCTGGACTGGTCCAATGCCGGAGTAGATCTTGTCGAGCACGTCGCCGAAGAAGAGGTAGCGTTGCATGGGCAGGTTGAGCCCAGCCACGCCCGTCGTATCAAACATGTTTAGGGGAAGGTTCTGGGGCTGAACGACCTTTGCACCAGTCTCGGCAACGAAGCGCTCGTCACTGTAATCATTCTTGTAGTCAAAGATTAGGAACCTAGGGCGAACCCCACGATTGGCCTGCGAAGCGCTGGAAATCTGGGTCATCAACGACTTCAGAAGCTGCGTCTTGCCCGTACCCAGGTCACCAACGACGCCCATGTTCATGTGGTTGAGGCGCGTGTCGGAGATGTTGAGGCTGATGGGCCTCGGCTGGAAGCCGTCGACCGTCGACCCGATGTCGAGCAAGATTCCGCCCGCTCTGGAGGGCTCGGACGCGGCCGCGGGCTGAGGCCCCGGAACCTGCTCGCTGGAATGGTGGCCCTCCTGGACCCCTCCGGGCCCGGATGGTTCTGCCGGCTCGCCTTCGGGCCATACAGCTTCCTCGGCTGCAGGACTGGTGTCCGGCTCGGGCTGCGCGGCATCGCGAAGATCGCCTTGCGGGCCAGGGAAGAACCCCCAGTCCCCTACCTTCGCGCGGACACCATCATAGAACTCCCGAGGGTCGCCGCCGACGATGACAGCTGCATCCTTGAGGCCGATGTTGATCGTTTCGTCGAATTTGTCCGAGTCGTGGTCACGGACCCTGCTCATCGGGGCGTCGTCGATGACGATAAGGCGGCCGCGCCTGTCCACGGTGACCTCGCACTCGCCGCCGAGGATGGATGCGGCAATCCGCTCATGAAAGGTTGCCCACCGGTCCTGGTCGACCACGTCATGGTGCTGGCTGTAGACCCGCATGCCGAAGCCGATGATCGACAGGAGCAGGTGCTGGAACGCGAGTGCCCACGCCGCTGGCTGCCCCTCGGCCGGTGCCATGTCAGCGAGCAGCGTGCAGAGAGCCCTCGCCTGACCGAGCGCGCCTGCCACCTCGCTAGCCGGGAAGACCGAGCCTGGGCGGCACTTGACCTCGACCGGGGTGAGGTGCAGCCGCACTCCCGCGGGTGAGATTTTCGCGGCAACCACTAGCAAGTCCGGTCGTGACAGAGAAGCGTCGCGGGGATTCAGGCTGCGAGCGAGGTCGGACAAGTACCCGCGGAATGGATCCACAGGCACCACCAGACAGACCTGGGCGTCGTCCTCCGAGCCACCGATCACTGGCAGCAGGCTGTCGTACTGGCTAGATTTGCGGAACCGATCCTGTAGCAGCCGCACCGCAAGGAACATGCCGAGGTCGCCGGTCGCGCCGGCGTTGTCGCCCGCTAGGCCCCGGATGGTTGGTATGCCCCGCCGGGCGACCTCCAGCAGAACGTCTTGGACGAGATCCCGGGGAAGTGACGCGCACCCTGGAAGGCGCGCCAGCGCACGCCCTAGCGCTTCGCGGTCCGCGTCCTTGACGCGGGAGAGCAGGTAGTAGCCGTTCGTATCACCTGCACGATGGGAATATGAGGGCAGGTCGTAGTCCCAGAGAAACGTGCCTTCAAGCCAACCCCCAAGGAAGCATGCGGGATCGACAGCGGACGATGAAATGGCGACGAAGTCGGCCTTCCTGCGCTCCAGCATCTGGTGGATCGCGTTTACGTTCGGCGCGAACCGCATTCCCGTGCGTTGCTCGCCACGGTTCTCCATTGCAGTCACGCAAGCGCCGACCTTGTCCATCAAGACATCCCCGGAGGAAGTCGGGGGGATGCCCTGGCGGGACTCGCTCAGGAAGGCACCCGGAAGCTGGCGGCGTACGCGGTGCCGGATGAGGGCCCCGTGCCCCACTGCCGACCTGCTTTGGACCGTCGACGCCATGGGCTCTGCCATGTCGAGCTGTGCGATGATGCCGAGGTCGGGCCCTGCCTCGTCGGGCTGGCGGGTGAACCAGCGCACTGCGTTGCCGGTATCCTCGCAGAGGTTCGCGACGGTGGCGTCGTCGGGCCTCGAGGCGTCGTCGCGCTCGTCATAGATGTCGAGGTACCGGGGACCGACCGACTGCCGGACGGGGCGGGGTCCGTCCTGCTCGTAGCGATTGGAACACCAGTCGATGAGGCCCTGGTTGCAGGCGTCGGTCGTACCTCCCGCGCTCGCCACCGCAATGCTGATGAGGGGCTTTGCCGCGAGTAGGTCCGAGACGTCGTGCAACGCCCGCCCCACCTGGGCGGCACTGAAGCCCGCGGAGATGCCGCCGACGGACACCCCAAACCCCTCTCCGAAGGGTGCCCGCTGCGACCGCCTCGGCAGGTCGGACAGCTGCCGCCCGTTCCACAGCACCGACCAGTAGTCAGTCCCGTTCTCCACAGCGAGGAACTCGGTTCGCTCGACGCCATCGGGTGCCCTGATTCCAAGCGTTAGGAGGTCGGGTACACAGTCGGGATCCAGTACGCTGGCCGCCGGGCAGGGCCTCCCGCCCTCGTCAGCTTCGAGCAGGACCTGCTGGGCGATGCACTGCCAGGCGATCCTCACCGGGTGCAACGGCGAGAGCATGATCGCCTCTGGGACGCGCGTCAGGTTCCCACCCTGGTCTACCGACGTGACGGCGATGACATCGATCCAGGACGCCACGTCCGGAGCCGCCTGCAGCCACGCGTGGTAGCAACCGAGGTAGCGCTCGACCTGCTCGCGGAACTCAGGGTCGGTGTGGACCCAGCGGCCAAGCTCCGCGGATTCGACCAGGCCTCCTTGCTCGCCTGCTCCTCGAATCCTGCTTGCTATCTGCTGCCTGGCTTCGACAAACCCGGCTGGCGGCTCGAACTCGGCGGCTGCCGGCCGCGGGTCTTGAATGAAACGCCCCTTAGACAAGATCGGGCCGAATTCTCCTGTCCAGTCGGGCTGTACCCACGCGTCGACATAGTCTTCCGCCATGACGACCGGCCGGTAGGAACGGGAACAGAGCTTCTCGGACAACATCCAGTCCTGGAGGCTGGACGCGCGAGCATTGCGATCGAGCTGCACCACTGCGCGGGCTGCAGCTGGATGGACTACGCGCCTGTTCGCGCGGATCAACCGCTCGAACTCGCTGCGGCATCCCTGATGCTGTACCTCCTCGACCGTCAGCGCCACCCTGCAGGTCTCGCGCGCCAACGTCTCGTCGCCGGCCGTCCGGGTAAAACTGATGTCGACTTGGAAGTTGCCTTCGACCTCCACTTCGACCTGAGACTGGCGTTCGTCCACTTCGCGGACTGCGAGCAGGCTTGGCTCCTCACCCCGCTGGGCGGCTTCATCGGAACTGCCGCTGGCGTGGGCCTCCACGGCGATCCCGGGCGAAGAAAAGACCACCAACTCGTATCGGCCCGAGCCCGGCAGGAGAAGCCCTGCCTCCCACTCAGGCGACTTCTTGCCCTTGGTTCGCTTGGTCGGCCATAGCTTGGTGGCCAGGCGGCAACCGACGAAGATGCCGGGCCTCCACGAGGCTAGCGAGATGATGCGCATCCTGGCCTGCTTGAAGCCTGGCGCTGAAACGACGTACCGGATTGGAGTACCGTGTGGAGGAGGGTTGTCGTCGACGAACGCCTCCCCTGAGTCCGACTGCACCTGGCCAACCTGCTTGCCCGCCGGGCCCGCCGGGGTGCGCTCGATCGTAAGAAGGGCGGCAGCCGCGTTCGCTCCCACCGTCTGGAACTGGAGCTCGACCTCCCGCTCCACCAGGAGCGGCATGCCCTTGCGGAAGCGCATCAGTTCGTTTGAGCAAGAGACCTCAATGTCACCTGCGACGACTGCATCCTCCGACAGCAGTTCCGCCCACTTCTCGGCAGTGAGCACGAACCACCAATCGGGCGGCGGCGGCAGTTCAAGCCCTGCCGGCCCGTAGTAGGCGGCCGGAGCGCGCTCGAATCCCGTGGGGCTGTCGCAGACTTGCCTGAGATGCTCGAGGAAGCTCTGTAGGCTCGCCTTGTCAGCTTCCTCGGCCTCGATCTTGGAAATGCCTGCCCCAAAGCCTTCCGACAGGGCGTCCGCTACTTTTTCGAGGACACCCAGCTGCTCCCGCGCGGCCAACGACTCGCCTGTCATGGGCGGGACGCCGCAGGCCAACGAGATGCGATCGGCCGGAGACAGGGTGCCTACTGGCGACAAGGCTTCGAAGAGCCGCCCTATCGATCGCCAAGCGCCGGTTCGCCGTGTCCGCTCAGTGTCAACCTCGTCCGCCGCGGAGGCGGCCCGCTCGGCGAGGGTGCGGACGTCCTCGTCGGGTAGCCCCGACTCGGTGACTACGCGGCCAAGTAGGTCCTGGACGAACTCGTCGGCCCACCAGGCTTCGAATGGCACATTCCCGCTGTTGTTCGATGCGGACATGCCGAACTCGTCGCTCGTTGTCTCGACCGATCGATTGCTGTGCTCGCCTGGTGGCACGAGGGCCACATAGGTCGGCCGCGTCGGCGAGTTCCTTAAGTTGAGCAGGTGCGTGGCGTCGCATCGGCCAGAGACGCCGACGGGCGGATTGTCCTCGCCCGCAGCACGTCGGGGGATTTGAAGAAGCACCGGGACGCCAGCATGGCCGTCGCTGCCGAGCAGGTGGAAGGCCTCCTCTAGTATTTCCAGAGGCGGGCCGTGGAAGATGAGCCTGATCTCGCCCGATCCGCCGATCGAAGCTTGCTCGGCACGAGCGCGCACGATTGTCGCAATTTCTGAGGCCAACCGCATCATGCGCTGACACCGGCGAAGGGCGGGACGAGCAGCATCCCGCTCTCGGCGTCGGGGCTATCAAGCACCAGGCCCAGCATCCTTAGCTGGTGGCCGAGGTCGTTGGCGGCAATGTCCCGATAGTCCACGGCGATGCCATACCCTGAAAGGTGTTGTGCAAGCCGGTGCACGGAGCGCGGTCCCGCGCTTCCTGCAAGCGAGCAATGCACCAGCGCGAGTACCGCGACTGGCCCCAGGCCCACGATCCACGGGCTCGATGCGCTCGCGCTTTTCTTTCTCAGCGCAAACCCCTGGTCATAGCCCCTCAGCACGGAGCTGGCTGTCTGGCGCTGCCCAAGGACATGCCGCGCGAACTCCATGATGTTCGAGCCGATGTTCTTGCTGCAAAGGATGGTCCTGTTCTCGCGCTCCTGGATCTCTTCGATCGTGTCACGAAGCCCGAGCTCCACGAGGCTGCCCCTGCTGGCCGCTACCTCGCAAAGCAGCGCATGCACGTCGGAAGCGGAGCCAAGCGTGTCGGGGACGCGACCATGCGTGTCCTCCAGGGCCCACAGCACCGCATTGAGGCCGACGCGGGCGCGCAGGTAGGCCGAGGCACGGTCCTTGATGCCTGGCAGTGCCCGATCACCGTAGGAAAGATAGCTGAAGGGGCGCGGGAACAGTGCTTTGCGAGTCGCTTCTACAGACTCCGGAGCCGCCCCATCGAGCGCCGCCCGGACAAGACTCCATGTACGGGCCTGGACATCCAAAATCCACGCCACATGGGCGACCACCGCAATCCTTAGGACGGCTTCGACCAGGCTTGTCCATTGGCGTCGCGTGACGACTGCCTTGGCGGCAATGATCGGCGCAAGATCCCTTGCGAACTGGCGGGCCGGGTAGGAAAGGCCGAGGCGGTCTTCGGGCGCGAGGGCGGGGATTTCCTCGGCCGCGGCTCGCGACCAGCGAGGCTCAGAACGCCATGCAGCAAGCTCGGTCTGCAGGAACCGCGCAAAGATGTCGTCGTCCGCAGACACCGAGAGGGCGTCAAACAAGCCCTCCCAGGCGACCTGGGCCTCCTCCGGACTGGCGGAGCCCAGCCAGACCATTCGCCGCACGAGGTTGCCGGCCGACCAGGGGCTGCCGTTCAGGCGAGGAGCGCCCGAGAAAATCGCAGCCTGTGGAACAAGTGGAGTTACCTGGAGAAACCTCTTCGACGATTGGTTCGGCAGCTTCGGGCTTTCCAGCGCCGAGTGAAGCAACATCAGCAGTGCGTCAGGCTCGAGCGCCGCGCCGGCGCGGGTCCGCTTGCGATCCCTGAATGCCTGGATTTCCTTGTCGAGGTCCCGGCCATTTTGTGGGACCTCCCGCTCGATCAGCTCCGGGAGCCCAATCACGCGGTACAGTGAGGAAAGCACGACCTCAGAGCTTGCGTACTCGGGCGCTGGCGCAAGCGCGAGTGCGGAGCGCCGGTAGGCTTCGTGCGAGGTGCGCCATGGCTCCTCGTGGAAGGCGGCCAGCTTCATCGGGTCGCCCCCAGCTTCCGAGCGATAAAGCCTTGGCGACGTTCCTCGACCGTTACCCCGCCGGCACCCAGCACGATGCGTGCTCGATCGAGAATGTCCGGATCCCGCACGATGGGTCCTGCAAGGCGGGCGCGGGTCGTGTCCATGAGCGCGAGCACGGTCCGCGGCAAGGATGCCGGCGACATTCCGCGCGCAAGCTCCTTCGTCGCCTTGAACAAGTCGTAGGTCAGGGCAATCGCCTGGCTTGACTTGCCGCCCCCTACCGAAAGGAACGCGAGAGGGTTGCGCGGGCGACCCGTGGATTCCTCCTCGAGGGGTTTCACCTGCCTAGCTGGGACCACAAGGGTTGCGCGGCGTATAGCCGGGGGAAGGGGTTGTCCAAAGGTTGTAGTGAGCGAGACCTCGAAGTCCTGGTTCTTGTTCAACAGGCGCTCGACCTCACGCGCAACGTCGTAGAGGTCGCTACCCTGCTCGTCCTCCGACACCCGTTGGAACTCCGCGAGGATCGCGGCGTCGGGGACAGTTGCCGTCCTTGCACCCAGCGTCCTGCGCACAACCCTGCACGCGAAATCCCGGACGAGCCGCTGCACCCGCGCGGCCACCTCGGGGCGCTTCCGGCGCATGGTGCTCTCGGACAGCAGGGCGTCGAGTTTGCGTAGCCTCTCCAGTAGGTCCATCTCGATGTTCGGAATCGCCTGCAGCCGGCGTATGAACTCAATTCCCTCGGCCACGGACCGGCTGAAGCGAACGTCGAGCTCCCGCAGGGCGAAATGCGTCCGCTGCGTCGCCTGGACTACCGCGGTGGACTCGGCGAGCGCGGGGTCCAGCAGCTCAGCTACACCGTCCAAGGAGCTCGCAATCGTGGCCGGCAGGTAATGCCTGCTCCGCCGGGACGTCAGGAACCACTGGAGGCCAACCGCGGTGTTGTTGGTGTCGAGGCCCAGCTCCCGGATGTCCCGCCCAAGAGAGGGCGCCGCTTCCCGGTCCCAAGAGTGGAACAACGCGTGCTGATACTGCGCCGCCACGAGCTGGAAGATGGCAGTAGAGCTCTCCTTGGTTGGCTTGGCCTCGCGCTTGGCGGCTTCGTCTGCCTGGAGCATGGTCGCGGCCCATTCGCAGGGGGAGAGCTTGCTCGCCGCCTGCGTCATGCGGTGGCCGGCAAGCAGGTAGGAGACGACGGAGAACAGGTCCCGGAAGCTCCAGCGCTTGCCACTGGCAATCTCATACCAGCGCAGTACGCGCAGCAACGCCTCGCGCTCTCGTGGACGCGAGAGATGTTCCCTGCTGTTGCAGAACGGGCAGGAGGGGCCGGCCCCGCAAGATCCCGCCATGCCCCACCGCGTCTCGTCGAGAGCTGCGGCCAGCAACGCTTGTGCAGGCGCTGTCCCGCCCCGGGTTGTAGGGACGAGCAAGCTCTCGGCATCCATGGGCCAGACCGCCACATGGGGGAACTGTTGAAGGGGCCAGCAAGCTGGTGCGTCCGGGAACAGGCTAACTGCGCGTGTCACGGCCTCCAGAAGCAGCCGCTCGTAGTCAGCGTGGATATCGATCGCCTCTATCAACGCGTCGTCGAGAACGCCACGGTTGACGCAGCAGAGGTACGCGGTGTCGGTCGACCTGACCGTGGCGAGCTCATGCAGCAAGAGCTGCGCCGCCGACCGCGACTCCGTGCCGGTAACGGCAGTCGCGTCCTGCACGAGGGCCAGGCGTCCCGGCCCCCCGGAAGCGCCAAGCGCCCGCAGGTCAACCTCGACAAGCCTTGGAACAAGCCCGTCCTCGGGAGAGAACGATCGGGCGAGCTCACTCACCAGTCGCGTCTCGCAGCCAACGGCCTCGTCCAGCCAGCGGATGGTGGACTCGATAGCCTCGGTCTTCCCGTTACCGGGGCCGCCGACAAGGAGGATGATCCGAGGCGTGCCAGGTCCACCCGCGGGATAGGCCCTCGCCCATGCCTCGAGGCGATTTAGGAGGTTGGTCTCGAGGACGAGCCCTCCAGGGCGGCCGCTGCCTTCGTCGAAGAGACGCCGAACGCCGCCGGAACGGTGGCCGGCCCAATTCACGAGCCCTGCGGGGAACTCGGCTTCTGTTCGAGCAGCAGTCATGTCAGCCGCCAAGGTGCGGCCGCACCGCACGACGAGTTAACGTCCCTCGACGCATCACGCCGCGAGGTCTTTCGCAGCCTGGCTCCGCATTTTGGCCGCGTATCCCATCAGGACCTCGCCCCAAAGCTCCGCGACCAGCGGAGGAACTGCGTTCGCGACCTGGGTGAAGCGTGGGACCTCCCGCGCACGCCGCTCACCGCCGGTCGTGTACTTGCCCTGGAAGGCGAACCAGTCAGGGAAGGTCTGCAGCCGGGCGTTCTCCCTCACAGTCAAGGTGCGCGGCTCGGAGTAGTGCAATAGATCATCCGGCATGCTCGTGATGGTGGGCGCAGGCTTCGAGGGATCAAGCACGCGCGTCGCCATCTTGTTGATCCCGTACCGCTCTCGCATCGCCAGGCTTAGTTGCACGTTCAGCCGCCCGGCGGCCTTGCATTCCGCGATGATGCGAGCGAACCGCTCGACGATGTGAGGGCGGTGCTTTGCGAGGCGGGTGTCCGGCACAGCGCCGTCGAAGTTGTCTCGCATGAGGCGCTGGTAGTACGTCCTTGGCCGCCCGGCGACGATCGCCTGGTATCCGGGCGTGTCCGGACACGGCCCCCAATGCGCTCGCTTCGACTCAAGGTCCGACAAGGCCTGGCTGGCGGTGACCACCGGGCCCAGCCCTCTCTTTTCAAGGAAGCTTTTCCTCGACGATCGAAGCCGAGCGAAGGGCGCGTCGCTTGCGGTCAGCCGCTGAGGCATCCTCCCCTTCAGAATGCCCACGAGAAAGAACCGCGGTCGTTGCTGGGGAACACCGAATTCCGAGCACCTGATCGTATCGGAGTAGACGTGGTAGTTTTCCCGAAGCCGCGATTCCAACTCGCTCGCGAAATTCCGAGGGCTGTCGCGCTCGCTTGCCACGAAGTCATAGGTAATCCCTCGCACGTTCTCGATTAGGACAATCCGGGGCAGTACGAGCTCCACGAATTCCAGGTACCGCTCGACCAGCTGATTCCGCGGATCGCCGATGCGCCGGCGACCGGCGCTCGAAAAGCCCTGGCAGGGTGGGCCACCGGCTAGCAGGTCAACCCTGCCTCGCAGCGCGGCGAGCTGCTCGCGATGCTCCTCGACGAGCGTTTCGATCGTCCAGGGTTTTTGGGCCAGCCAGGCCGGCCATGAATAACGGTGCCGGGAGCCTTGATCGACCAAGTTGTACTTGAGGGTCCGGAAGGCGAAGCTGTCCTTTTCGATGGCGAAAAGGCCGCTCCATCCTGCCCGCAGCAGACCAAGGCTAAGCCCTCCACAGCCCGCGAAGGCGTCGATGAAAACTGGCTTGTCGTCCAACTGCACTCCCCCAACTCCCCCACTCGAGATGGGTAGAGTCCCCTCGCCGGTCGTCTGCATGCGAAGCGCCTAGGAGACGAGCTTCGCGGCCATTAGACGTCGGCCCCTAACCATCCTCGAGTCCCTTGTGCCAACGGTCAATGCGTAGCCTGCTCATGGGATGACAATGGCGGCTTCGTACGTCAGCTTCGGTCGCATGCGTAGGCCTGGCGTGCCAGGGCCCCCGATTCAGCTACAGAGGCTGCCGATCAACGTATGGCGCACAACTACTGGATCGAGATCACTGGGCGTCGCGACATCGGGACCGACCTTCGCGCCCCGGCTGGCGACAAGGATGGCAAGCCCAACTGGTCTTATGACGCAATTCAGCAGGTTGGATCGGGGGATGTCGTCTTTCATTACAGCTCGCGGGAGCGGGCGATCGTTGGCCGCTCGCGCGCCGTCGGACAGCCATGGTTGGACCAGATCTACTGGGCGGCCAGGGGCACTAGGTCTCGAGGTATCGCACCGCATCTACAGCCGGGTTGGTATCTCGCCCTCGAGGGGTACACGCCATTTGACCGGCCCCTCTCTGCGGACGAGCTCACGGAGCGTCGCGTGGAGCTGTTCGCCCTCCGGGACGCAATTCAATCCCGAAGCTCCAAGGCACTTGCATTCCCCTTCATCCTATATCGGCCGGACGAAGTTCGGGCCTTCCAGGCCTACCTCACCCGCTTTCCAGCGGAGATGTTGGAGATGTTCCCCCAGCTCCGTGAAGGGCGTTTGGCAGAGCCGTTGCCGATCGAGCTCGGCGGAACATATCGAGTAGCCGACGAGGCCACCTCGGTTGGCCTGCGGGATCCGTTCGACATCGATCCAGGGGTGGTCGAGCGCGCGTTGCGCGGGCATGCGGTCACGCAGAACGCACTTGCGAGGTTCGTGGCTTCAATTCCCGCGGAGCCACTCTCCCCCGTCGGCGACACCCCGATGTTCGATCTAGCGTGGCAAGTCGGCTGCTCCACCTTTGTTGCCGAGGTGAAAAGCCGCACGGACGCCAACGAAGAAAGACAGCTGCGGCTGGGCCTCGGTCAGGTGCTCCGATACGCACAGTGCTTGCGTGAGAAGCACTCGATCGTGAAGCCGGTCCTCGTCCTCGAGTCGGAGCCGGTGGATCTAACTTGGAAGGACCTCTGCGCCTCGGTTGGTGTCCATCTGTGCTGGGCGCCTAGCTTCGAAGGCCTCTAGCCTGCGCCGTTCAATCCAATGAGGCGGCGGTGCCCGACGACGTGTCCGCCCTTGAGGAATTGTACGGGCGCGGGGGCAGAAGCCGCCCAAGTGACCCCGGAAGCGGACGGGCGAGGCACGCCTCTTAGCTAACGTGGGCGACGACCATTATTCGGGGATGGTAGTCAGCTGCCCCGTCTACGGAGTCTCTTCCTCAGAGGGCTCGTCATCATAGAACGAGCTCACGTCCGCTCGAATTGAGGTGATTGCGATCGACTCATCATCTCGCACCTCAAACTCTATGCGTGCGGGAAACGCTTCGGAGAGCTCCAATTGCTCCTTGGTGCCGGGTTCATATAGGAGGCGCACATATACGGTCGCCGGCGCAATCCAGTGACCATCCTCGATAACAGCGGACTGCCCGTGGGTGACGATACTCTGGAGCTCCGTTACCTCTGAGAGGTCGGCCAAGTCGCTCCACTCGGGCTTAGACTGGTAGTCGTACGCTTCCACCGCCTCTTGGAGGCGATCCGGAAGGTCCCTGAACCAGCGTCGGTCGGTCCGGGCGATCGTTGGGACTGTCATTACCATGGTGGGCCTAGGCTCATTGTATGGCCATTCCGCCGCGGTAGCGCCAGCAAAGGTTAGACGCCAAACCGTCGATATCAGCCATGATCATCGCCGCATCCACACCCACACCAGCGAGGTAGCCCAGGATCAGTTCCTTATGGGCGGCAGGAATTTCGAAGCGCTCTAAGCCCTTCTTGAGAATCCAATTTTTCTCCGGCTGAGGATGCACGCTAAATAGCCCGCGCTGTGACGTGATCCGCGCCGCCACTGCGGTTGGGTAGACGAACCGGGGTTTGCTAAGGGCAAACGGGCCTGCCTCCATTGCAGCCGTATCCAAGACGCCAACTGAACTCGTCTCGACTGCGATCAACACGCCGTCCCGTTTGCGGCGAGCGGGCGGCTGACAAGCGAAATATGCCGCCACCAGCGGGTTGGTAGTCCAGTCGAGCAGTCTGGTCGGTAACCCGTGATGCTGTGCCACGAATAGCCAATCCCACGAGGTCGAGACAGCCGACCTGTCTACGAACGGCGATGCCAGTCGCCGAAACTCGTCGAACAGCTGTAACTCTCGCGCTGTGCTGTAGCTTTTCACCCCACGGCCGGCCGCAGGCTTCAGAGGCCACTTCTGGCTTTGGCCTCTGAACACCCACCGAGGTGACTCGTGACGCCTCATCCAAGTGAGCAACTCAGTCCAGGTTTGGCCTGCAGCAATGC
Organism: Phenylobacterium sp.; assembly: GCF_036563285.1. Classification (GTDB taxonomy): domain Bacteria; phylum Pseudomonadota; class Alphaproteobacteria; order Caulobacterales; family Caulobacteraceae; genus Phenylobacterium. Next base: position 36,830 of record NZ_DATCMR010000010.1, on the reverse strand, counting down.
GCAGCACTACATGTGCTGGGATGCTTCGGCGGGTGATCTTCAGCGTCAATGCCAATTCCTCGATGACGTTGCCACTATCCCAGGAAAGCCTTCGGCCCCTTGACGAGCACCACGCGGAAGAAGCCCCAGATCACTGTGCTCAGAAGCGTCGCTCTCCCCAGGGAGGGAGCCTCTGCTCCCGCCGAAGTAGAACTGCCAAGTCCCACGGATGGAGCAGCTAGTAGGATAGTAGCCGCTGTAGAGGTTCTACTATGGAACGCGCCCGCGGCGGCAGTTCATCAAAAGTGTCAATATGCATCGCCCGACCCATCATCCACCAACGTCCTCTTGGCGCCAACGTTGGCTGACGCGCGCAAAGCGGCATTTCACACGGGTGCCAGACTGCGGCCGCGATGGCACGTGCTCACCTCCGGCTTTACATCGATGGGCTTGGCTGGTGGTTTCCATGCCTGACCTCACCCTGAACTGCACCTTTACTGCTGCAGCCGATAGTGTGCACGGGGCGGTGAACAGCACATCGCACATCCTCGGTTGTTTATTTAACGCCGCGCGGCGCGCGCGGAGCCGGCTTGGCGATCGTCGCGCACGATGCATCTGGCGTCGCTAATGAGAGACATCTTCCGCATCTTGATCGACTTGACGCGAAAGACGCGACATCTTATGCATGAAGACGCGCAGCAGGAGCCGCCACATGTCCCAAGTTCTCACCGTCCTTACCTTTAAGAGCGCCGAGCACCTCCTCGCGGACGGTGGCACGCAGTCATGGGTGCTCAACCGCAAGCGGGCGCTGACCTGTCGGTACGTTGTGTGCGCGCGGCATCGGCAAGGCCCGTGGAAAGCAGAAGGTCCAGAACCGCACAAGCACGCTTTTCTGGTCGGCCGCATCGACGACATCGTCCCCTCCTCAGAGAACGCAAGCCGTTGGTGCGTGATGTTCTCGGAGTACGCTCTGTTGAATGGCCCGAAGCTGCCGCTCGAAAGCGCGAGCCCCACCCAGTATTTCCCCACTTTGAAAAGCCTTGGCATCGATGAGGCGGCGCTTCACTGGCAGACCCTCGCCTCCTCGGCGAGCGCCCCCCCGAGCACTACTCTCGCGTCGCCGGCCCGCGCCGCGACCGCGCGCACGCCAGCCCAGACCCTGAATGACGCCAAGGCGATGGTTGCTACCGCCTTCGGCGTCGCTCCCGAAGCCATCGAGATCATTGTCCGGGCCTGAGACGCCCCATCTTCCGCGTCTTATCGACACCCTCCCAGGCACCCTCTCAAGACGGGCCATCCCAATCCAGGAGATCCTCCATGCTCGTCGACCTGATGTCCGGTCGCCCCGTCGCCAACATGGCTCGGGCCGGAGAGTATAAGCAGCTAATGAAGCGCCTCGACGCCTCGGAAATCTCAGCCATCAAATCAGCGCTGAACGCGCTCATCGATGGCGACGAGGTCCACACCGCGGGCTGGATGCCCGGCTCAAACTGGGAAGGCACACCCTATCAGCCCATCTACGAGAAGGCCGCGAACCGCGACTATGTGCTGTCCGCCAAGTGCTTCGGCCTAATCGTCTACGAGGTCTTTATGGAGCGCCCTGAGCGCTGGACCTCCGGAAGATTCGAGAAAAACGGGGAGCCCATCGGCAGCCGCACCTACTTCCGGGTGAAGTAGCGGCCGTCGACAGACTCACCCAGGTCTCTTCGGACGGGACGTGGCGGCTTGCCTTGCGCGCGTGGCAACCGACCCGCGGAGGCCGCCTCGCGCCGGCGTCAATCTCGGGAGCGCCACCCCGTTCGACGTCCGCGAGCATCTCGGGACGCAAGTCGCCATCACGAAAGGCTCTGCGCCACTTGTCGGCGGAGCCAAGCCGGACAGCTTTGCCGCCTGGACGACGAAGGCCAGGTTGGGGTCATGAACGGTCATAGGTGCCCTAGGCGGCGCGGCGTTTCAGCTTGGCCACCGCAAAGGTTGACCACGCGGCTTCGAGGCGCGGCTGAAGTTCCTCGCGCGCCGCGATGATCCTCGCCCGAAGACGCTCAAGTTCTTCCGGGCCGGCCGCCAGCGTGGCCGTTAGTGCATCGCTCTCTGGCTTCACTAACGCGTCGATCCTCGCAACTTCCTTAGGATCCTCTGAAAGCCGCGGATTGTAGCGCAATGACCGCTCGCAGTGTGCTCGCCACTGAAGAAGTCGCTGGGTGGTAGCAGGCCCGAAGCCATAGAGATGTTGGACGCCGCCGTTCACATCCTTAGCCGTCCGATAGCCGTGGGCGCTAAGGGTCGTGACCCGGCTGGCTCCTACGCCGGGGATGTGGGCCGAACGGATCAGGATGCCGCTCAGGTGGCGATCCATTTGGAAGCTTCGTTGGTTTAGTTCAGCGAGCAAGCGTCCGCGCTTGGCCATGAGCTTATCGTAGGCCGATTTTGCCGTTTCGAGCTGGCTCCGAGCTTCATCGAAGGGGGTCACAGAGGCCCGCCCGGACCATTCTCGCTGAACGGCGGCCCAGGCTTCGCGCGCGGCTCGGAATTCAGCCACAGCGCGCTTGCCTTCTGGTCCACGTGCCCTTGGCCACATCAACAGGGCGAGCGCGGCAGCACTGACCACCATGCCGACACGTGTGAGCGGCGACTGCGTCAGAGCAACCGCGCAAGCCACGCCAATCACGGCCCAAGCGGCCCACCGGCGGAGGTCGTTTCGGCGGGCCTTGGCGACCGGCGCTCCAGGCGGTGGTGTCCATTTCCGCGCTGAAGGCAAGGGCGGAGCCGGGCCGGGACTTGTGACCGATGAAATCGCCGTCCACGCCGCGTCTGGCGTCAGGGCGGCCTTGGTTCGAGCTGGAACCGGAGAGACCTCCCCCCGCCCAAGCTTAGGCCCAGGCACAGTCCGTCCGCTGATGGCCGGAGTGGACACCGGTTTGGCGATCAGCTGCGGCTTTTCGGGCGGTGCAGCTGCGTCTTCCGATATCGACGCTGGCCGTGCGCCCGCCCCCTCAAGCTGCGGCTCAGGCGGGTCCGGCAGCAGAGGGGCTAGCTGCTCGAAGAGCTCAGCCAACTCGGGGGCGTCGCCCGCGGACATCTGTTCTGGGTCTTCATCGCCGCGGACGATGCGAATTGTGGAGTGCCGTTCGAGGTCACGCGACTGGATCGCGCGGCGCCACTTGGCGGGCGACGAGAGCGACACCCAGCGACGGTCCGTGAGGACATGGATTGTCAGGTCCGTGGGCGCCTCGTGGGCGGCCCGCACCTCTTCTGCGATGTTAGAACCGGCCGCCACAACGCTCCCCCGCCCCATTGGAGGTCGACCCTAGCGGGCATGTCAACCCGCACTATCCCTCCGTACCCCGCATACACCTGTCCGGCTAAGAGGATTGAAGGCACTTCAAAAAATGACGCTAGACAGCGCTCGCATCGCAAGGCCAAGGTCGCGGCCGCTAGTGCTGGGGGGCGCGGCTTGAAGGTTGATTTCAGCAAACGGGCGGGGTTGTTCCTTGGCTGCTTTGGGCTCGCACTGACGCTCACCGCATGCGGGGACGCAGAGCATTCCAGTTCGCCGACGAAGACGAGCGCCGCTCAGGTTGACTGTCTTCCACAGGGTGTGGCACCGCGCGAAGCGAGCGCGCGCACTGCGGACGGGCGTATTCGCGTGTACCTGGACGCCTCCCTGAGCATGGCCGGCTACGCACAAGCTCAGTCCCAAGACCTGCGTCCTCTTGGCGATGTGCTCGCCATGATACCAACCGCCGCCGCGGGGAAGGTTCAGTACGTCGCCTTCGGAAGGACTTTGAAGTCGATCGCGTCAGAGGCGGCGCGAGGGTATGCCTCTCCGGCTCCTTATCGTTGCAGCGACAAGCCAGGCTGCGACAACCTGGAGAGCCGCATCGATCTCGTACTGCAGGATATCCAGCGCAGCCCTCCTGACGCGCTGAGCGTCGTCGTGACGGATCTCTGGCTCTCCAGTGGGGCCGTGGTCGGCAGTCCCCAGGTCGCCCTGGGCGGCCCCCTCTCCGCCATGCTGACCGAGGGCCGCGCGGTTGGCGTGGTTGGTCTCCGGGCACCCTATTCTGGCGCGGTTTATGACTTGCCCAATGGCGGCAAGTACGAAGGGGCAAGAGAGCGCCCCCTCTTCCTCCTGCTCGTCGGGCCTGAAAAGGCGGTCACGCAATTCATATCGAAGATGTTGGACGGGGGCAGCCCGGCGTTCGCAGCTGACCGGTTCAAATACAGTCTGTTCTCCCGCGCGAGCGCCTCAGCCTGGAGGGCGGGTGCGGCGACCCCACTGAAGGTCACGAGCGTTGGCGTCACCGCGGGCGCAGCCGTGCCTGCGCCAACCCTCTCGCACCTGCGCCAGTATCGGGTTCAGCTCGGCCAGATGAAGGCTTCGGGCGGCGGAGTCGAAGGCGAGTTTGACGCCGCCCGTGCGGTTCCCCGCGGGGCGGTCTGGCAGGGACCGTTGAAGGCTCGAACCCACGTCTGGCTGCTCAAAAACGATGGCGCGCTTAGGCGATGCGCAGGGGATACGTGGTCCGACTACGGCGCGCTGAACGGCGCCTGGGCGCCGGTGAACGGCAGCCCCACGGCGGCGAAATTCAGCCTCAATGCGAACTCGGCCTCAGGCCTGACGGCGGGCCGTACCTACCTGGTCGCGACGTACTTGGGCAGTGCGGGCATCTCGACCCCAAACCCCGCGGCGGCCTGGATGCGCGCTTGGAGCTTCGACAGTGGCGACGCCGCTGCTGTGGTCGCCAAGCGACCGACATTCTTCCCGGTCCTCAACCTTGGCGACATCGCGAGCATTATGGAGTCCTCGCTCCAGCGCGCTACGCCTGAGGGGCAGACCACCGTTGCCACCGCCCTCTTGGTGAAGGTCGAGCGATGACGCGCGCCCTCGGTAAATCTCTCGGAGTTCTGACGTGATCAGAAGCCTCGGCATTTCTGTCAGTATCGCGATCGGCGCGCTGGTTGTCGCAGCGGGGATCCTCTTGTGGACGACGCGCGAGCCCGCGATGTTGAACGCCACCGTGGTCGACCAGGCCATGCGCGCAGCAAGTGTGGCGCCCACAAACGGCGCGCTCGACGCGCCCGATCAAAGCTCGGTGCCCGAAGCGACGGTTCGGCTGGATGCGGTGAGGCAGGACGCACAAAAGCGGACCTTGCTCTGGCTGGTCTACACCCTGACCGGCGCGCTTCTTGCGACCTGCGGCTGGCTGATCTTCGCCGAGAAGCGCGCTCACACGGTCAGTGGAGTGCAAGGCCAGAGGTCCGCCGGTGGCCTTTGGTGGGCCCTGTTCATCGCGGCCGTGCTTCTGCTCGCTGGCATTGCCTATTACGCCCTGCGCCTCAACGCCCTCGCCGACGTTCTCTCGGGGCAGACCCTCCAAATCGCGATCATCGTCATCACGGTCGCAACGGTTCTCACCTACTACCTCGGCACCGCCATCGCGGCTCCTCGCGTCATGCGTCCGTCGGTGCCGCTTGCCACGACCTGGATCCGGTAAATGCCTACTAACATCATTATCGGCGTCGGCGGCACCGGCGCGAAGATCGTCGAGTCCGTCATTCACACCTGCGCCGCCGGGCTAGGTCCCGAAGGTTTGACCGTGGGCTTCGTCGACCAGGATCAGAGCAACGGAAACGTCACCCGTAGCCTGGACCTGCTCAACAAGTACGTTGAGGCTCGGCGACTGTGGCGCGCTGAAAACAGCTCCAACCGGCTGGGCGAGCAAACCGAGCTGCTAAAAACCGAGCTGCGCTCTCTCCTGCCGGGCCAGGAGGTCTGGGTGCCTCATCGCGACCAACAAACCACGCTCGCGATGGTCTTGGGCGAAGCCTCTATGCCCCAGGAAGATCGCCACCTCTTCGACCTGCTCTTCGCCGCGGGCGAAGAGGAGCAGGACATGCCTCTCGATGAAGGCTATCGGGGCCGCCCCAACATCGGGGCCGCCGCGATGACGGCGCGCGTCGGCGAGGATGTCGAGTTCTGGCGCACGCTTATCCAGAAGATTGAGCAAGCCAAGGGCGGGGAGGACGTCCGTCTGGTTTTAGCTGGCTCCGTGTTCGGCGGGACGGGGGCTGCGGGCTTCCCAACGCTCGCTCGTCTCATTCGCAATCAGCTGCGAGAACGACGGGTCACACGGAACGTCAAACTCGGGGGCATCCTCATGCTCCCCTACTTCGCCTTCAACGCACCGGAGAAGGAAGAAGGCGTTCAGGCCAACGTCGCCCGGCGCGAGCAACTGTTGCTGCAGTCGCAAGGGGCGCTGAAGTACTACCACAACCTCTTCAAGGATGAGGGCGTCTTCGACGAGCTCTACTTCGTCGGCTGGAACCGCATGTTCGACCTGGGCTACCACCGCCCAGGCAAGGCGGAGCAGGCCAATCCGCCGCTCGCCCCAGAACTTCTGGCGGCGCTTGGTGTCGTCACGTTCCTCACCAAAGAGATCGAACAAGAGGGTCAGAACCGAGTCTTTGTGAGCTCCCGGCAACAGGATGACGTCCTGTCGTGGTCCGACCTCCCCTCGCCTGATCCTAACCGTCCGGACGCGCCCTTTGAGCGGCTAGGCCAAATGCTTCGGTTTGCGACCGCGTGGCTCTACTGGCGGCCGCTTCTTAGCCAGCGCGGCGGCTTCAAGCGGATCTTCGGCAATGACCCTTGGTATCGTGTGCAAGGCCTCGACAAGGTGGACTTCAAGACCGCGCCGCCTGACGCAGAGCTTCGGAAGCTCACCGAGTACCTCGAGAAGTTCCTCTGGTGGGCCGCTTGCATCGAGCACTACAGCCCAAGCGCGCGCACCCGCTTTGATCTCTGGCGGACCACGCCTTTGGTCGCGCAGGTGACGCGCGAGGAGAATCCGACGGATCCCTACCAGATCGCCCAGGCGCTCCGGGAAGAGGCGTTCGGGCCCGCCTTTGACCAAGTGGTCGTCAATCACGCGGCGGCCGACGCACTTCCCAGCGCGAGCGAACTCATCCGCAAGATCAACGAACAGGCCGCGCCAGGCGAGAACCGCGGCCTCGGCGTCATGGTGGCATCGCTCCACCAGTATAGCCACACGGGCAGGGCGTAATTTGATGCCGGTCTACAATCTTCCCCCAATCCGCACCGACAAGGCGTTGCCGCAGCCTTCGACCTACGCAACGTGGGAGCCAGTGGCGAACCTCGACGCCCTGGCTGAGGCCCTATCTGTCGGCAGCGAAACGGCGCGTCCGAGCGACCTAAAAAGCATCCCTGACGCTTGGGCTCAGACCCAGGTGTTCCAGCACGCTCTTCTGGATCCGGCACACCCACTGCACCAGGAAATTGAGGCGCAGTGGCGTGGGCTCTTGGCTCTCTTCGCCTTGCAGCCAGAGTTTTCCACGATGTACGACCTTGACGTCGTGCCGGTCGACCTAGGCCGCCCCGCCGAGAGTCGCCAGCGTTTACGGGCCGTCCTTCAGCACCTACTCCCGAATAGCTCGATTGCACCCAGCCATGTGAGCTGGCTGTCGATTGGCTGCGTTCTCTTCCGAGAGCGAACAGGTGGCAGCGGCGTCTTCGCGCGGTCGAAGGCAGCTGTCCCTATCGGCCTTCTCTCGCCCGCGGTTCTGATCACCGCCGGTCGTGACGGTCATCGGGTCCAATCGGCATCAGTGCCGTGGCTGGTCGATGGCATCGGCGATCCGACCAAGGCCGCCGGCTTGTCGCCGCGGCACTACCAGGTTCTGGCGACTTACATCGAGGGACTGACTCAAGAGCTGGTGCATACGCTTGGCGCAACCGGCCCGATTGTGGATCGCCTATTGCCCCGCTTGGAGGCCTACTACGACGCTTGCCGGTCGCGGTTTGAAGCTGAAGCGCCGCTGGGTCCGGCGGAGGTCAGAACAACGTGGCCAAACGCCTTCTTCGCTCTCCTCGGCCAGACCCGTGCTCTTGCTGCCGAGCGGATCACCGAAGGTCACAGCGACTGCACGCTTCAGCTTCGTGGAGAGTTCAAGGACGTCTTCAAGGGCGTCGTGCTCATCGACCCCGCGCTGGCCGAAAGCTTCGGCCGCGCGGCCGAGACGATTACCGTATGGGAGCGCTACTCCCTTCGAGACGCCGCCGCGCCAGCAACGCTCGACGAGATCCGTCAAGACGCAGCGAAGAAGGGTTGGCTCGTCGTTCAGCCCGGGGATTTCTTCACCCACGAACTCGTCGGTTTCACGCCGGGCACAGAGATCGAGGCTCACGGCCGGAAAGGCTTCGAAGCGGCGCTTATGCCGTTCACGCCTCTGGTCCTCGCCCTCTTCAATGCCGAGGACCTCGCGACCGCAGCGGATATGGCTCTCGTGGGCGAAGAGCATAGGGTGCGCCTCACGGTCACCCTCACCTCCAGCAAGCAACATGCGATCCGCAAGTCGTTCGGGGCTGGCCTCGGAGAGACGGCCGATGTTCAGCTGAACGAAGACCGGCCCGACGACCTGTCGATTTGGCCAAACTTCACCGCCCCAAACTGGCGGTGGAACTTCCTCCACTTCCAGTACAACCCGCGTTATGAACTCCAGACCCGGTTCGCGCTGTCGGCCGAGTTCCTCGCCGAGGACCTTCTGCAAGACACCGTCTCGACGGCCGACCGCGTGCGCAAGTTGCAGGAGTGGGGAGATCCCAATGGCCTGACCCACGACGCGCGGCTCTTCGGGGGCCCGCACACCGAATTCAAGGACGGTCAGGGCAAGCTGCTGCTCCAGCGGCTGCAATACGCTAAGAGCGACAAGCTCGTTGCGGAATTCCAGCGCCTCCCACGTGGCGTCGAGGCCATCTTCTTTGCGCGCCGGCGGGGCGGTGAAGGCCCTCCGAGGGCGGTGGGCCTAGCCCTTGTTCGATTGAAGAAGAGCGCGCCCAGCCACGCTGATGCCACCGTCGCCGTCGACTTCGGGACCACCAACACGGTGGCCTACGAGCTGCAGGGCGGATCAAACCGACCGATCGCGTTCGAAGACCGGCTGCTCTTCCCGATCCGTCACACTCAGAAGGAGTCGGATCAGCGCGAACGCTTGTCGTCCGCCTACACCCAGTTCTTCCCGCTAAAGCGGCACGACACGCCCTTCCCGACGGTGGTTCGCAAGCGCGACTTTCGCCTCGCGGGCGCGATGCCCGATCAACTCTCGACGCAGCTGCAGCGCGGTCACGACGCGCACGGCTTCTCCGACACGATCTTCTTCGTGCCTAACTTTGGCAGCACCGGAAGCGCCGCCGAGTTCATGGGCCTCGTGGCCACCGGGGAGCTCGTTTTCGGGATCAAGTGGGCTCCAGGTGAGGCCGCACGTCGTCTCACGCGCCGGTTCCTGCGGCAGGTGATGATGATGTCCGCCGCCGAACTCGTAGATCGGGGAGTAGATCCGCGGACGATAAGCTGGCGGTTCTCGTTCCCGCAGGCCTTCACACGCCAAGACAGGGGCGACTTCGAGAGCCAGGTGCGGGAGGCCTGGGCCGAGCTCCTCGAGGTTCGGCTGGCGGAGGCTCCGCAGGTCCCCGTCGCCTTCGAAACGGAAGGAGCCGCGGCCGCGCACTATTTTATGTACGGGCGCAGCCACCAGGAAGCGCCGGCCGGCAAGCTCATGCTGATGTTCGACATCGGTGGGGGCACGACCGACATCGCGCTTTGGTACCGCCAAGAGTTGCGTTGGCGTAACTCGTTCCGCCTCGCGGGCGGTGACTTCTTCACCCGGTATCTCGCGAACAACATCAAGGTTCTCGAGAAGATCGACTTCAGCGATGTGGCGACGAGCCTCTCGGACAAGGGAGCCGCGAGCCTCAATCCAGACGCCCGTCTGAACTTCGTCGAGCTGTTCGTGAACGCCCCCTCGTTTGGGCGGAACTTTGAGGCCAACTTCCCCACCTTCTCCATGGAACGGGAGGGCGCCGGTCTTCGGCAGTGCGCCAGCATCGCTGTGGGCGGGCTCTTCTATTACGTTGGCATCGTCCTGAAGGAGCTGATTGCGAAAGGCGTTGTCGACAAGGATGACATGAGCAGCCTCACCTTGGCCTTTGCCGGTCGCGGGTCGGCGCTGCTGCGTTACTTCGATCGCGGGGCGGTGAACGACACTCCCCTGCACCACCTCGCCGGTCTCTTGGCAATCGGCGCGGATCTCAATCCACAGGATCTGCAGATCGACACCCTCTTCTCGCAAATGCCCAAGCACGAGGTGGCGTTGGGCCTCCTCGCCGCGGGCTCCTCGAGTGCGGTATCGAATGAATCGCGCATCGCGCCGCTCGGCGAATCCCTCAACGTCGCCATCGGCGGTGGCCGCGTGGACCTTACGGCCATGGAGGACGTGCGGCGACTCCTAGGTGCGAAGGATCCTCGCGACGTTCCGCTGACCGAGCTGAAAGCCTTCCTTGTTGGGCTCAAGAAGCAGACGGGGCTCGACGTCGAACTGTCCGGGCCTGCCGGCGACGCAGCTCGTCAGATCAAGCAGACGGTCAGTGCAAAGCTGCTCAGCGCGCTGCGAGACGTGACCCCGGACGATGTCACGGAAGACACGCTGTTCGTGGAGCCGCCGTTCATCACTGAACTACGCGCCCTGGTGAACATGATGAACCTGCCGATCGAGCAGCGGGATCGCAATCTGACGCTGAAGGAGCGGCTCCGGTGATCGAAGCAAGCGCAACTCTCACTAGGAGCAATCCGTGAGCTGGCAACTCATCGCGATGATCGCGATAGCCGTCGTCTCTGCCGGAGTTCTGACCGTCGTCGTATCAATGGGCCTCCGAGCCAAAGTTGCACGACGGGCGCAGCCAGCGCCGCCGCAGCCGACCGTAAGCAGTCAGTCCGGGAGCGCCGAGATGCGGAGGCGAGTCGATATGCTCGAGCATCGCCTGCAGATGCTTGAGCGGGAGGTTCGTGAGCGCGCGCGTTGGGATGCCCCGGCGTCTTCCCGCGTGTCAGGCCTCGCAAGATCCCTCAGCGGCTCTCCTCGCAATGAGGAGCTCCGACCGCTGGAGCTGCAGCGTAAAGATGCGGTGAGCTGGTCCGCTCGGCCGCAACCCGAACAGCCGCTGCAGCCCGAGCCGTCCCCAACTCCCCCAACGGACGCCGAAAAAGCTTTGGCCCTGAATGATCTCGACCAGGACCCCAGCATCGCCAGGTTGTTGGAGGAATTCAACGGCATCGCCGCGAGCGGTGACCGCCGCGCGTTGCAAGCTTTCGGCGAGAGCAACGGCGCGATGGTCGTCGGGGAGCTTGGAGACGACGCGCTACAGCCGGACGAGAATGGTAAGCTGTGGTGGGTGGAGGTGGACACAGTTTGGTACGGGATGCTGCTGCCGGCGCCGGACGTGGTCCAAAACTGGGATAAGTTCTATCGCCACATGGGTGGACGGCAGGCGAAGATCGAACTGGGCAAGACGTTCGACCTGCACGCTGGCGACACGTTGCGGATCAACAGCCCGGCATGGGCGCGCCGGGCCTCGCTCGACGAAGGGTTCCAGCGCGTTCGTCGCGGCGTCATCCAGGGCATCTGACGAGAGCTCACGGTGACGTCCAGATACGCCCCCGACGACCAAATTGCGGTCGCCTTCGTCGTCGAGGGCAAGTGGATCAGACTGTCGACAGAAGAACGTTGGCTTCGCGCCATCCGAGCGGGCGATCTGCGCCCCGATACAGAAGTCGAGGTGGAGCTGCACGGCCAGGTCGTGAGCCGCACGGCGGCCGCCAGCGTGCCCCACCTGCAAAAGCTGTTCGAGGCCCTCGCTCCACCCCGGCCTAGCAACAGCAGTCCGACGCCCGCGCCGGAAGCACCTACTCCAGAGCGCCCGCCCCCATCGCCGCCTGAGACCGCCGCGGACAGCGACGACTCCGGACCTTGGTCTCTGCCGAAGTCCAGCTGGCCTTCTCAGGACCCTCTCCGCGCGGCGGCCAGCGCCGAAGAGCCAGCGTCGCAAGCTGTCACAGACGAACAGCAAGTAGATCAACCGTCAGAGAGAGGCGCTGAGGAGGGGGCAACCTCGGTCGCGCCCGCTCTGCAGCCAAAGAGCGGCGGCGCAGGCTGCTTCTGGATCGTCGTGGTGATCCTGCTCTTGGGCTTCCTGCTCTCCAGATGCGGGTCGTCCTCCGATCCCTTCAGTACTGACCCGCAACAAGTCTTCGTGCGCGTGAATACCTCCGCCTACTCCGAGATGAGCGAAGCGGTGACAAATCGCGAGCCGCTCATGCGTGGGGCGTCCCTGAGCGTCATCCAAGGGGCGGACGAGACGGACGGGGCGGACTGGGCGAAGATCGTCCATGGCCCGCTCAAGGATCGCTATGTCCGCAAGAGCGCGCTGTCTGCGCGTGAGCCGCCAGACTTAGTCCGCCTAATAGGGCAGACATGGACCGTTGGCCCTGTGCAGGTGAACGTCCGCGAAGAGCCTAGCGCATCGGCCGCAGCGTTGACGCAACTCGCCCCGGCCACCCGACTGACTGTGGTCGGCGTCACCGCAAACGGTTGGGCTGAGGTGACCCTGCCTACGGGTGCCGCTGCATACGTTCATGCTCGCCTTCTTCGCGCGCCAGCACCCGCCAAGGAGACGGTGATCCTTTCCTCCCCGCCGCTTGCGGAACGGCCGCGGACCGCCGCAGCTTCGCCTGCCGTGCCTGATCCGCAGGAGAACAGCCCTGCCGGACGGGGGGAGAGCGGCAGTCCCCCTGCCGACGACAACAGACCAACGGTTATCACCTCTCCTGACTGGCTTCGACGGCCCAGTGGGGAGGAGGTTGCGCGCTATTATCCCGACCGAGCGATGCGATTGGGTCTGGAGGGGCGCGCGGTGCTCTCTTGCGAAGTTTCGGCAGCTGGCGTGCTGGTCGACTGCTCCGTCACGAGTGAAGAACCCGCCGATGGTGGGTTCGGTGAGGCGGCGCTTCGTATGACCCGGCTGTTCAAGATGCGCCCAATGACTCGTGACGGAAGGCTGGTGGGCGGCTCGAGGGTTCGCATTCCGATCAACTTCCGCCTGCCTAACGGCGGAACATGAACGGGCTCGCATTCGGAAGGCAGGGCCGGCATGCGCTGTCGGCGGCCTGCATCGTGGCCGCGCTGCCTCTCCTTGCTTGTGAGAAACGTCGGAGATGGCCGCCACGGCGGCCGCAACCTGTGTCGCCGCCGACGCTGCAGAGCTTGAAGCGGATGATCTTCGACGATGCCCAGCAGCTTTCGCTTTATGCGAACAAGCTCGCCTTGCAGCAGATCGGCTGGCGACCAGAAGCACGGCAGCCGTCGAGACTGCAGTGCTCGATGCTTTCGATGCTCTAACGGAAAGATGAGCTGCAGCGGGCGTCTGCGAGCGACGGTTCCCGCCGGCGCAATCCGGGAGATGGCGACGGAAATCGAGGCTTGGCGTCAACGCGAAGCGTGCCACGACCGAGCCTGCTTACGGGATTGGTACGTGGCCAGACTGCAGGAGCTTGGCGCATCCACCCCCCAAGTCGCTCAACGGCAAAGGACCTCGCAGGGAACCCCGTCTCCGTCTTGATCGAGGCTGCTTAAACCGCAGCTTTTGACGTACCGCCGCGCCTCAGCGCAGGACGACATCTCACGGCACGAATGCTTTGTCCCGCAGCCTCCCGACGTGGGTGATTGAAGAAAAGAGAGAGGCGCTGACTGCAGTGTCGACGCGCCGCCCCCGCGGCGCCAAACCCAGGGCGGAACGGTTTCACGCTCAGACAGAGCCCAGAGCCCGCGCCGCTCCCGTCGAGCATCAGCCTCGACCTGGAGCAAGGTCTTCTGTTTGAGGTAGTCCCGGTAGGCCCAGGCCGCGCCGCGCCGCACCATCTCTGCGCTCACATCCTGCCCGGCTGCCTGCAGCCGCGCGATCGTTCGGCCGTAGCGATCCTGACCAGTTACAGTCAGCACAACGGCCTTGCCGTAGACGAGGTTTGAAAGCGTTTCCTTCGACTTTGATCCCCAGGGCTGCCCCTTCTCTGGGGCATCAATCTCCGCCAAGCGGACCCGCATTTCGGGCCCTCTCGGCGAGGCGATGACGACTGTGTCACCATCGATCACCCCAACCACGGTGGTCGAGGACGGCCGGGCGGCGCACGAGATGGCGCCGAGCGCGAAAGCGAAGGTGATCGCCAAACCCAAAGAGAGCAGACCCCTCCGTCTATCGCGCGACGTCGGTCGCCCCAGCGCGAGCCGGCGTCCGCTTCGTTCCACACCCATCCTTCAGCCTCGGTCCAGCTGCGGGCTCAGCCGATAGCCGCGGCGGCCAGTGGCGAGGGCGACGAGCTGAGCTTCGCCATCAACAGCGTGTTGTGGCTGCGGATGTAGCCGGGGATCAGGAAAGCATCGACGAGCACCCATATCCCCATGACGATCAGGAAAACCGCGCCGATGCCCACAAACAAGGTGAGCCATCCCAGAACGCTCAGAGCCAAGATCCCGAGGCCAGACGCTGATTTCCCCAGATAGAACCGGTGCGCGCCGAGCCCACCAAGGAACAGCCAAAGGAGGTAGGTGACGCCCATGGACTTCTTGTTCGCCTCGAACGCCATGAGCGCTTGAGCGTCGCGGCTGACCGACAGGCCACCAGATCCGTCCGACATAAATCCCTCCGATTTGGTCCGTATCCGGACACGCTTACGCCGCTAGGTCAATCGAACCTGGGCAGGCCTTACCGCCTCAGCATCTGTCGCACTCGGCCAGCCCCGGTTGCGCCGCGCCTATTTGTAGAGCGGGGATGAGCGCAGCGCCGTCAGCGCCCACACGTAACCTCGTCCTCTCGCAGGACGCAGCACGCGCAGATCAGACGTCGTGTTGGTGTGTGGGTACTTGGGGTTCTCAGACCGTCGATGCGAACAGGAACGCTGCCGTAGTCCTTCTCGAGCAGGTCCGCTTCGACCTCCTCACGGACCTGGCCAGGCGGTCAGGGCCAAAAGCCAGGTCCTAAGTCAGCGCCCGAAGCGGAAATCCCGAACATCAGCTATGAGTCAGGATCCGACCCTGCCGCGTGCGGCTGTGTAGGAAGTCGTATAGGGCTGCAAGACCTCGAGAATTCTTCTGCTCTAGCAATAGAGGTGATCGGAAGGCGTTTCCGCCCTGCGCCTAGATGGCGTCCTAGTGGTCATCCGCCCCTATCTGCGTCCCGACTGGCTCAGGCGAAGAACCACCTCGCGTACGCGACGCCAGCGAGCAAGAGCACAACGAGCGGCACGGCGAGCACGCCCCATCCAGTCGCGTTGGCTTCAAACCACTGCCCGATCCTCAACGACAGCGTGGCGCGTTCAGTAGGTTTGGGGGCGATGTCCGACATGCCCGCAGTATAAAACCTACAGCGCCGGATCTCCAAAGAATTCCAGCCGCTTAACCGCCGCCCACGTCCGCATCTGACGCCACCCGTTTCCGATAACGCTAGATGTGAGGGCTAGGCTCGACGCCAGCAGGGCTCGCGAAGCGTTGGCGACGCAGCTTCGGCTCAAATGAATCGTGTTGCTCCTGGCGTGATTATAAGAAATTTGATCGAGGGCCGCGGCTCACCCTGCCCGGCGCAGCCGGCCCTGCTCACCGATGCAATACGAAGTGTGGCTCACGTCAGCGGCGTTCGCCGAAGCCGAGGGTGTCAGCGTGCAAGCCGCCCGAGCGGCGCTGCGCGCCGCTTCTCGCGGGAGATTGTGGCGGGGCCGCAGACTGCAGGTGCGGATTGCGCCAGGTCGGGGTGGGCGTGGTGGCCTGACCTACGAGGTGAAGAGCGCCGCTCAGGGGGTAGAGCGCGAGCAGGCCCCAACGACCCTCGAGCCACGGACCACAGCAGATCGCCGCCTCATGGTCCGGTTGGAGGCGCTGCGCGAGCTCATCGATCAGGCCGCGCCGTCTGCAGATCGCGCTGCCGCTGTCCAGCGCGCGGCCATGTGCGCCGGCGTCAGTCCCCGGACCATCTACAGATGGCTTGGGCGGTATCACGTCCGAGGACTTCGCGGCCTTTCGCGAGCCCGACCCGCAAACGCGGGTCGGCGCCGAGTGTGGGTTTCCCGTGTCTTCGATCGCGCAGCGCATCAGGCTGGGGTGGAGAACGCTCGGCTTGAAGCCCTCTCGCGGGAGGTCGAGCGTACTCTCCGGGGTCTGTGGGCTTCCCGCGCTGAACAGGCCGGCGGCGCTGAAATCCGCCGGCTCGCGGAGGCAATGCTCTTCGAGCTTTGCCAGGCCCACGGCCTGAAGTTGCCCGAGAGCGCCCTGCGTTTGTCGCGCCGCTACGTGGAGCGGTTCTCCGCCTATCGGGTGGTCAACCAGCGGCGGAACGATCGCAAGGCGTTCGACGACGCCAAGCCCCGGATCCGTCGCGACTGGACGGGCTTCTTGCCCATGGAGCGGGTGGTGGCGGACGTGAAGCACCTGGACGTCATCGTCCAGCGCTCCGACGGCTCGTCCGCCTGGCCCAAGATCATCGCCTTCATGGATGCCGCGACGGGCCGACTCCGGGTCCATCCGTTGCTTCTGGAGCGCGGCGAAGGCATCCGCCAGGAGCACGTCATCGAGGCCTTCCTCGCCATGGTCGCCGCCCCAGGCTGGGGCTTCCCGCAGGGGCTCTATCTCGACAACGGCTCCGAGTTCGCCGCGCTCGCCAAGATCGACCGCGCACTCCAACTGCTCAATGAGCCCGGCGCCCGCACCCTGATCTTCGCGCGTCCCTACAATGCGGCCGCGAAGCCGATCGAGAGCCTCTTCGCGCGGCTCGACCGGCAGGTGTTCAGCCTGCTGCCCGGCTACGCCGGCGCAGACCGCATGGCCAAGAAGACCCAGACTGTCGGCAAGCCGCCCCTCCCCTACCCGGGTGATTGGGATGACTTCTGCCAGACGCTGGACGGCCTGATCCGGGCGCACAACCACCGGACCGTCGGCGGCGCGCGGCAGGGACGCTCGCCCGAGGCCTGGCTGGAGCGCAAGGTCGCGGAGGGCTGGCGACCCGTGCACGTGGATCCGCTGGCGCTCGACGCCGCCTTTGCCGACCCCGACAGCCGCCGCGTTGACCGTGGCGTCTTGAAGATCGGCGGCCAGCGCTACACGCATGAGCGGCTCGCAGCCCTCCCGTCACGTAGCGCCGTCGACCTGGCGTTGCCCTGGCGTCGCGACGCCCCGCCGCTGGCGAAGCTCGCCGGCGCTTGGGTCTACCTGCAGCCGGAGGTCGCCTACCCAGCGCGCTGGATCGAGGGCGCAAGGGAGTCCAGCCGCCGCCAACAGGCGCAGGCGAGGCATGTCGCGGCCTTGGCGACGGAAGCGCCCGAGATCGACCCCGTGGCGTTGAAGATCCGATGGGGCGCGCGCCAGGCGGACGCCACGTTGCCGGCCCCCCTCCCCCCGCTCGACCTCGGCGCTCAAAGGCGCGAGCAGGCCGCCGTGATCCGCGAGGCCCACGCCGTGCCGCCCGCGCCCTCGGCCGCCGAGCTTCGGCGCGCCCGCGAGATGGCGCTCACGGAGCGTCTGGAGAAGGCGCAGGGCCATGACTGAGTACGTCGCCACCAGCATTGCCAGGCGACTGATCGCCCGCATGCACGCGACCCACGAGCGCCGGCGGATTTCGGTGTTTGCGGGGCCGCCCGGCATCGGAAAGACCACCGCTATCGAGGAATTCGCCAAGCGCATCGAGGGCCAGGCGCTGATCGTGAAGATCGGGCGGCGCAATGCCCGCGAGCTGCTCTTCCTGCAGCACACGCTGGAGGCCCTGCGCATCGTGACGAACGCCAGCTCCGGCAACGTGCCGAGCTCGATCTGGCAGCTGCGCACCGAGATCTATGAGACGCTCTGCGCCTGGGCGCGGCTCGACCCGCAGTCTGCGCGCCGTGGCTGGTACGCCGCGACCGCCTTTCCCCACCTCACCATCGTGTTGGACGAGGCGCAGAACCTCTCGCGCGAAGCCATCGAAGGGCTGCGCTACTGGAACGACAGTGACCGGTGCTACGCCCCATTTCCGCTGGGCCTGGTCTTCGTCGGCAACAACGAGTTCTCGCTGGCTTCCACTTCGAAGGAGAGCGTGATCTCCGCCGCGGTCGCCGACCGCGCGCTCTACATCCAGACCTACGACTACGACGACGTCACCGACGACGACCTGCGCCTGTTCATCGAGGCGCGCGTGGAGATCGAGGACGCCGCGCTCACGCTCCTGCTGCGCACCTTCAAGGGTCCCCGCGCCATCCGCAGCCTGCGACGGGTCTCTGACCATATCGATGAACTCGCAGAGGTCTCCGCCGGACGGGCGATCACGCCCGCCGACGTCCGCGCCCACCTCGACCGGGCGGCGGCGAGCTAGGGGCTCAACGCCGGTCGTCGGGCGGCGCCCTGGCAGCCTGGCTTGCGACGGCCGCTGCTCGATCCTCGTCGATGGCCATGGCCACGAGCAGGGCGATCAGGCGATGCAGCCCGGCTTTCGCGGCGGCGTCTTCCTCCGGCGTCGCGGGCTCGATCACCTCGACCTCGCCGCTCGACCCAAGACGTACGATGGCCAAGGCGCTCTCCTTCTCCTACCCGGGCTCCGTAGCGGGCTCCACCGTCGCCAGCCCCTGCGCGCGCGCCCAATCGTAAGGTCCCTGGCTGCGCGCCTCGTCCTTCACCTCGTCGATCTCCCAAAGCTGCAAAGCGACAGCCGGCGCGTAGAACCAGGTCGACTCCGCCGCCTGGGCGAGCGCGCGCGCCTCATCAAACTCGAGCTTCGCGGCGCACGCCGAGATGTCGAGAAACGGGGCGCCAATGAGCGCGTCGATCTCCGCCAGCTTGCGCCGGATCCAGGCCATCATCTCGAGAAGGCGCGGCCGGTCTCCTGTGTCTTGGCTCTCGAGGTGCGCGAGCGCGGTGCTGAGCCGGGCCCGCTCCTGCAGCTTGCCAGCCACCAGATCGACGAACTCCCCTCGCCGCATCTCGCGCGCCGCAAATGCCGCCTCGCGCAGTCGCCGCGCCTCGGCCGCCTCGGCCCGGCGTTGCTGCTCTTCCCGTTCCCTGCGCCGCTCCTGGATCAGCGCCGCGTGCCCGACAAAGGCCGCCAGAATGTCGGGAAGCTTGTCGACCAGCCGCGCCGTCTTGCCGTCCGAGAAGGTCCGACGCAGGCCCGAGTAGTCGTTGGCGTCGATCACCAAAGACAGGTCGCCGGAGGGCGCTTCGTCGTAGGTGGGCCAGAGCTCGCTACGCCGCCAGTTCTCGCGCGCCTTGCGAGCCAACTCAGCCTCCGTCGGGAGATGCCGGGTGCGCCGAGGCTTCTCTTCCAGCCGAAAGGCGATCGGCTCGCCGGCGACTAAGAGGGCCACGCCGGTTTCATTCGCCTGCCAGCTACAGCCCTGGGCCTCAGCGCTTCGCACCAAGGCGGCGAGGAACGCAAGGGCAGGCGCTACCGAGGGCTCGCCGACGTATGTGGGCACCACGCCCTTGCCACGGGCGCTTAGGAAGCCTTGGCGGTCCGGTTTAGCCTTTAGAAGCGCATTGCGAGTTGCAGCCAACACCTTTGGCTCCGGCGGCGCTCTCTCGGGCGCCTCAGGCCTCGCAGCCGCCGCCGGCTGCGGGGCCGCCGCCTGGGGCCTTGCCTTGGCGGCACGCGAGGTCTCCCGGGTGAGGGCTTGCGCGGCCTCGACGGCCGGCGGGTAAGTGCGCGCCCCGAAGATGTTCACCTGCTCGAGCCGCTTGTCCTTCACCGGCCGCAGCTTCGGCCGCGGGAACGTCCGCCCGGCCCGGAGCTGGGCCCAGTAGCCGCGGCCGGGGGTCGGGATGTCGTGCCGGTCGCAGGTCTTCTTCAGCGCGGTGGAGGTGACGCCGAGCTCAGCGGCGACGTCGGTCAGGGGCCGGTCCCAGGCGCGCTGGAAAAGCTCGTCTCGGCTGAGCACCGTCATCGCCACCTCCTCATGTCGCGAAGAGGGTAGCGCGGCGCCTGTGGCGCCCTCAGCTCACAAGCGCTCGATTAGCGGCCGCGGCCGCCCTCGCGCACGCCTGTTCGCCGCATAAGGTCACCGACGGACGCGCCGCCCAAGGTGCAACGCGCCACCACCCGGTCATACGAGCGATCGCCGGCGCGGCACTGGAGCATCTGACCCGAGGCCACGCCTTGCAACGCCCGCTTGGCCTCTGCGCCGCCCGGCGCCTGGAGCTCAGGGGCGTAGAAGTCGGCGAGCCGTACCTCCACCCAGGTGCGTGGATCGCTGGAGGTCCCGACGCAGAGGCTGTCGCCGTCGCCGACGTAGCGCACCTGGCCAATGAAGGCCGTGCCCGGCCGCGGCAGCGGCGCCTCGCAGGGATCGGCGAGGGCCACGCCCGGGGCGCAGACGGCTAGCGCTGCGAGCAAGATCTTCGCGCCCATGCCGGCGTCTCCCGAATGATCCTTCTGCGGAAGAGCTTAGCAGTTGGCTTCGGAGGTGAAACCCCGCCTAGCGGCGGGACTCGAACCTTTGGACGCCTAACCGGCGTTACGGCTCGCCCGCTGCGGCTGAGGCGCTCGATCAGCACCTTCATGGCGCGGCTCCACACAGCCGGCGGCGCAAGCCGTTCAGCCTGACCCGAGCAGCAACTCGCGGCAAGCTTAGGCGTTGAACGATTGCACCGCGACAAGCCGCACCACCGCTTAGGCTCGGCAAGGCGAGGCCATGGCGAAGCCGCCGTGCCAGCGCTTGGCGTCGCACCGCGTGCAATCCTAGATAAACTGGAAACGGAGGAACAATGACGAATGTCATTCCGCTGGAAGATGGCTATGGCGGCGTGGTGGGCGACCGCAGTCGCATGCTCGGGAAACCGGGCTCCCACACCGTCTACGCGCGAGGCTCAGACCTGGTCGTCGAGTGGTACGACTTCGGCGACCATGCCGCTTATGAGTCAGCCAACCTGCTGATCTTCGATCGGCCCACCCAGCTGAAGCTCGCCCAGGAGCGCGGGTTGGAGCCTGAGCTGTCGCCTCACCTGCTCGCCAACCGCGTCGCGACCCACTTCCACTCGTATTTCGAGGTGAAGGCGTTCGCCGAGGAGCACGGCCTGCCGTTCAGGATCGAGCGCGACTTCGAGCCTTGAGTCGCAACCCGCAGCCCTAACCGCGCGGTGCCCGATCGGGCACAATGAACCTATGTTCTCCCGGTACGTCCTGCGCCGTGATCGCGGCCCCTTCAGCGTCATCGACATCTGGACAGGGGAGCCTGCGGTGATCGCCATGGTCCCACAGAGGGGGCTTTCCGAGCTCGACGCCCAGCACACGGCCGACCTGCTCAACCGCCGCGCACGCGCGGGTGACCGAGTGCTGATGCAGTAGCCCGCCCCCTCTCAGCAGGGGACTCGGACATCATTTCCGAGCGGTCTACAAGGGGACGTCTGATCGGCGAATCAGTCCACTTCCGGCGCACACCCGTCGAACTCATCCGGCCCAAGGCCGAACATGTCGTGCCGCATGATGGCCCACCGTACGCTAGCCAGTGCCCCCGTCACAGGTGCGGGCGCAATAAAGGGCATACCTGCCACGGCTAGGGCGGCGCGGACCTCCTCCACGAGATCGGGCGGCGGAGGCCCGTTCCTCGGCACATGGATTTTGCTCAACAGCCAGCCCCGGTTAGTGGTCAGAAGAGCCGCGATGGCGGGGCGTCGCTTATATTCGATCCAGACCGTCTGACCGCAATTTGCCTCCTCAAATTTGCTTCGAATGCAGTTACGGAAGCGGTTGCCCACGTCCTCAAACTGCTCGCGCGACTTTAGGTGAACGAACCCCTCCGGCACCTCAATGGGGAGGGGCGGAAGCTCTTGGATGAGCCCCAGGAGGCGATCCAACTGCACGTTCAGCGGGCTGTACTGGTCAGCTTGAGCGGCGAACCCGGTGATTTCCTCGTTCGCGAGGTCCGCCCTGTGCGAGCGTAGCACCGCGAGGATGTCATTGCAGACCTGGGCGCCCGAAGGGCAGCGCACCCTTCTGGCTAGCCGCGCCGTGCAGAGAGTTTCGTCCAGGTCGAGGAGTGCCTGGACGCGTTTTGCGGCGAGCCTCGGCACGTGGCTGAGGACCTGCTGACGAGCAGCTTGGGAGGGTTCGCCCCAGACCTCGACGAGGCGCACGTAGTCGGCCCAGCGGAGCGGCTCCGTGACCCGCGCAAAGGTGCCAAGAAGGCCTCGCGGGCACAGCCCGTAGGCAGCCTCGATCGCCTCCTTCGGGGAGAGCGTGAAGAGGAGGTGGGCGATCGCCTCGACAGCCGAAGCCTGCTCGGCCACCGCTTGCGGCGTGGCAGTGTCGAGGAACGGCCCCACAGACTGGGCCAGGACGGCGAGCACTGCCTGCCGCTGCACAGGTTTGCTGCGGGAGAAATCGGTCATGAAGCCGGGCCGGTGACGATCGAGGAGGCCAACCGCCTCCAGGGCGCTGCCGGGCGGGATCGGTTGCAGCTTTCGTCCGCGCCCAGGAAGGGGCATCGGCCCGCCGAGATCATAATCGTTGTTGAGCATGTCGCCTCCAATGAGGCGGCGAAATCAGCCGCCTAAATGGGCGGCGACGCGGCTGCTGGGGCTGATCATGTGGCTAGCCTCTCACGAGTTTGGCTCACGTCAAGCGCTCGGATCACACCAGCCAATTAGTGCTGAACCCCGACATCCCGAGGAGCACCAACTGGTTCCCGCCTCCGAAGTCGAGCACCGTGTCCGCGCCGATCTGCTGAACAGTGTACGTCCCGAACTCAACCTTTATGCGGTCTCCGTCCCCGAAGTTGAAATCCGTGATCCGATCGATCCCGGCCTCACCGTGAAAGAAGAACGTGTCCGCGCCCGAGCCGCCGGTCACCGTGTCAGAGCCGCGATCCCCCCACAGCCAGTCGTCGCCCGCGCCGCCGTCTACGAGGTCATCACCCTGGCCGCCGCGTACCCAGTCGATGAACGCTCCGCCTTCGCAGGTATCGTTGCCGAGGTTGCCATACACGATGTCCCACCCCTCGTCGCCGAACAGAAGGTCGTTGTCCTTTCCGCCGACAACCCAATCGTCACCGAGGCCACCATACACGGTGTCATTGCCCATGTTGCCGTGGGCGTCGTCGAAGTTCGGGCCGCCAACAATCAAGTCGTCGCCCTCTTCCCCGCGTAAAAAGTTCTGACCCGAGCCGCCTGCAACGGTGTCGTTTCCCGCCCCGGATAGGATCGTGTTGCCACCCGACGAGCCCATCAGGCCGTCGTTGGAAGCCGTGCCGGTTTGGGTATGACCCGGATGGCTGTTCAAGTAGACGTGGATGCGCTCTCCGCCCGCATTTCCCTCGACGGCCAATATGTCTGTTAGACCGTCGCCATTAGCATCGCCCACCGTGAGCTTTTGAAAGACGGTGAGATTGGGCAGGGTTACGGGCATGCGGACAAACTGGCCACTTCCGTTGTTGATCAGGAGTGGGGAGGAATCCGAGTCCACACCTTGCGAAAGCACGATGTCCACTGAGCCGTCGCCATTCATGTCTGCGGCGAAAACTTCGTATGCCCAGTACGGCCCCAGTTGGCCCCCACTCAGACCCAGAAGGCGGTTGTCCGTTTCATCGACAAACCCGTGCGGCGTGTTGATCAGGACCTGCACGTAGCCCCCGACCGACTGATGTGTGGTCTCGATCAGTACAAGGTCCAGCCGCCCGTCCCCGTTCAGGTCCACGGCCTCGGAGTCAGAGACGATCCTGCCGTTCGGCTTCGGTACGACGATCGGACTTCCGAAGACGCCTCGCCCGTCGTTAAGCAGAACGGT
Organism: Phenylobacterium sp.; assembly: GCF_036563285.1. Classification (GTDB taxonomy): domain Bacteria; phylum Pseudomonadota; class Alphaproteobacteria; order Caulobacterales; family Caulobacteraceae; genus Phenylobacterium. Next base: position 13,213 of record NZ_DATCMR010000010.1, on the reverse strand, counting down.
GGATGCCGCCATGCTGAGATCGCCCCCAAGGAACAGGTCCGGGTGCGTATCGCCATCGGCGTAGAAGAACAGGCAATCCGTGAAGGAACCCTCGGAGGCGAAGGCGAGCCGCGCGAGGGTGAATTGGCCTCGCCCGTCATTCACCAGGAGGTATGGGGCACGGTCTCCTTGGCCAAGGTTGTTCACGTAGATATCGATGTCGCCGTCCCCGTCCACGTCGGCTGCGGCCACCGAATGGGTGAAATCCGACTGGCCCGGCACGCCAACAGCGGCGACATAACCGGCACCGCTGCTCACGATGAGCGTGTTGTGGGCGCCGGGAAATGGCGGCTCATCAAAGCCCTGATCGCCGAAATAGACGTCAGGACGTCCGTCTCCATTAAAATCCGCGACGGCGCTGCCGCGCGCGGAGATCGTCTGCGGGACGCTTGACCCAAAAACAGAAGCAGTGCCGTCGCTGAAGCCCCCCTTGCCATCGCCGAGCAACGCGCGGAGCGGTGTGCCGCTGTTCTTAAGGGAGGTGTCCGCAATTAGCAGATCGAGGTGTCCGTCCCCGTTCAGGTCTAGCGGAACCACCTGATTGACCGCCCCAACGTAGTCGGATGAAACCGCAATGGTTGAACCGACAAAGTAGTTCGGCACGGCGTGGCCCCTCGGGTGGCGGAACACTGTCAAGCTTCACGAATCGAGGCAATCGTTAGCGTCAGGCCAGTAGAAGCGGCTCTCCATCCCGCAGCCGCTTCACAGGCGGGAAGCCCACCTGCTCTTCATCCCAGGCTATGCCGTGGATGGGCACCAGCCACTTCGGAGCGATCGCGTTCGCGAACGCCCGCAGATCATCAGGCGAGGCATGGCCGCTGGTGTGGATATGCTTCGCCTGTGCCCCGCCCTGGTCGAACCACTGCTGTAGAGCCTGACCGTCCGGAGCCTTGAGATACCCTGACCACTGTGAGAACGACCAAGCGTCATCTGAAGTCGGAGTGACACCAGAGCGGGCGTAATCGCGGGCAAGGGAGGGGCGCACCATCACCACCCACTTGGTGCGATGCTGCTCCAGCTTCCTCGCGGAGATGCCATTCTCGACCATCTGCTGCACGAACGCCTCGTCACCGCGGCGCCTGTACATTCGAGCGAGGCTGCTGGTGACGACGACCATGATCCTTGACCAATCCGGCAGCGGCAACCGTCCGAAGTCCCCGAGCGCCTGCATGACCTCTGCCGTGTAGAGATCGACGACCAGGGTGCGCCCCGCCTGGAGGGCGGCTCGGTAGAGAGTGACGGTGCGGTCCACGTTTTGAGCCGACCACGCGACGAAAACCCGTCCAGGCGTGCTGTTGAAGAGGTCGATGAACTCGCTTTCGAGCGCAGCCTCAGTCTTCGACGGCTTGGTTGTGCCGAGGTTGGTCCCCTCCATTAGGAGCACATCCACGTTCGCAGGAGGGTCGGCCATCAGGCGCTCCACGAGGCCGGATTTGCGTCCATGTCGTCGGAAGTCGCCGGAGTAGAGGATGCGCCTCCCCATGCCGTCGATCTGGAGCATGTGCGCGTCAAAGGCGGAGTGGTCCGTCAGCCACGGCTTGACTGTGAACGGGCCGATCTGCGTCGCCTGCCCAACGATCCAATGACGGAACTGGCGATCGACCCTCTTGCGGAAGATGCCAGCGGTCAGGCGGATGAGCCGCTCCGTCGCAGCGCCTGAGTACACAGGCCAGGAAGCGGGGGTTTCCTCCAAGAGGCCGTAGTGGTCCTGGTGGGGGTGAGAGATCAGGACGCTCGTGTCCGGGGCTGCGAGGTCGAGCGTGGCCGGGATCAGCCCCTGAGCATCGGAAGGCGCATCGAGTGGCCTTCCGACATCAAGGATCAGCCTGTGCCCGTCCCCGGCGATCTCAATGCAGTTGCCGCCGATCTGGTCAGTGGCCCGGTGGACGGTGAGGGTTGGTCCACTCAAACCGCAGCGTCCAATCGAAGTATGCCGGGCGTCGCCTGGGCAAGAACCCGCGCCCTACCTTTGAGCTTCGCCAAGTGGCCATTCTGATGCCAAGTGTGCCACTTCCGGCCTTGGGGTGCGCCGACCTCAACAGCAGCTTCGTCGATGACCACCAAAGCAGCCTCGCGGGCCACGGTGAGTTGCTCGTTGTGCCGTGCATCTAGGATGGCTTGCCCGAGTGGACGCCGAGTTTCCACCGCATCGGCAACTGCTCGCAAACGGGTCAGCACTGCTGCGGCTTCTCGGTACGCTTGGGCAATGCGCCAGCGATGCACATCCTGAACAAGGAACTCTCGGTAGTGTGCAAGCTGGATAAGAACCTCTGGGTCTGCCTGTGCGCGGATGCGGGCGTCGCCCGCGCATTTCGCTTCCCAGAAGACCACTTGTCCGTCGTCGATCGTCACGATGTCCATACGCAGTGGCGCTTTCCGATGGCGCCAACCAGGAAGGCCCATTTCGAGATCGATGACGTGGCTGTTTAGGCCCACAAGGTCATCGACGAGCCGCTTCTCCACGCCCGCGTACTTCGTGTCGATCAGGGCTATCCAAGCCAGTAGCGTGTCGAGGCCATCGTAGCGGACCTGCTCGTACAGGCTCTTCACGTGATCACCGGCGAATTCGCCGTACACCTGTCCACCACGTTCGCGAGCGGCGGCACTGAAATATTTTGAGTGAACGTGGCCTCGGAGTTGCCCACGTACAAACTCCACGCGGGCGACGGATTGACCCCTTCGGTAGAAGTTGAGGTAGCCGTTCCGCACGGCAAGGCGCAGCCCATCCTGGCCTGAAGCTTGGCCAGCCGGGCGCCAGAGGCTGAGGAGGTCCAAAATCCAGTGCGGTTCACCCCGCGCCGCTAGCCGCTCAACTTCCCCCGTGCCGTTGAAGCCGCGCCGGAATTCGGCGCACAGGCCTGATGCGATCTGCACCATCTGGTGCCGCATCTCCTGGGTATCCGGGAGAACGGCAGTATCGTCTTCTTCGAAGTCACTCATTGGGGGTCCTCCCGTTGACCTACACTATTCGATCGAGACGCTGAGAAATTGCGCGGTCCGGGCAGATGCCTGGGGATAAGTTCCTCAAGCAGTCCTCGCGACGCGGCTCGCTAGATGGAAGATCGCGCGTTCAACATCGACAGCACGCCACGCAAGTAGTCCATGCGGCGCGGGTGCTTCGCTCCTCGTAAGCTCCGCTGCTGTCTCAGACAGGAAGGAACACCAACCGGCGTACCCTGATGCGATCCGAGCATGCTTCTTCCGCTTAGTAAGCTGGCCAAACGCTGGCCACGCGTCGCGCGCCGTCGATCTCCCTATCCAACGGGCTTCCGCACGGGTTTCCAGGCCCGAGACGCACCTTGCCAGATACTCATAGATTTGTTCGTCGAAGACACCTGCTGCCTCGGGCGCAAGAAACGCGATGACTTTGGAGCCGAAAGACGTACTGCCGATCGCGGGAAGCTCTCCGGTCAGGACAAGAGCGTCCCCGAGCCGCCCCTGGTCCACGTGGGCCGCCACTCGCGACAGTATGCCAGCGTTAGCTTCGATGGCCTTCGCAGCTTGAATGGCCGCGATGCCGTGATTGCGACTGAGATGTCCCCAATAGACTACTGATGCCAAACCCAGACGGGCTCGGGCTGGGTCCTGGGATCGAAGTTGATCACCGATCTCCTGCTCGAAGGCGGGGTAGGACAGGTGGGTGCGGTCCCCAGCGGACACGGCGAAACCGAGCGCTACAAAGTGCGGTAGGGACGCGCTGGGGTCGTAGGTGAGCAGCGTCTTCGGATAGTTATAGCAGGCCGCCGCCTGAGCGAGCGCCTCGCTAATGCCCCTATCCATCGCGGCGGGAATCGCCGGGAAACGCCGCCCGATGCGCCGCCAGTAGCTCCTGATAGAGTTCCGGAATGTGCTTGTTCGCGATCACATTCATCCAGGAAATGTCTTCTGGCGTGTAGCCATTCGGGCGTTGCGGCGATCGATGATGGATCGTCCCGAAGATTGCCGGGATCGGCTTCTCGTTGTCGTCTGGCATGCTGGTCCCCAACCTTCAGTATAGGACAGCAGGCTACGGCCTCAGACGCAAGATTGACGGCAGAGCTTTCTGTGCGACCCTGCGGCTATGAGCTTGATTTTCTACGATCTCGAAACCACAGGGACCTCATCCCGCTGGGACCAAATCCTCCAGTTCGCGTGCATTCGCACCGATGACGATCTGAACATCATCGAGGAGCCGTTTGAGATCAGGTCGAGGCTCCAGCCACACATCGTTGCCAGCCCTGGTGCGCTGCATGTCACTGGGCAGTCGATTGAGGACATCCTCGATCCGCAGCGGCCCTCGCACTACGAGATGGTGAGCGCCATCCGTGAGCACCTGAGCGGACGCTGCCCGTCCGTCTTTGTCGGCTACAACTCTTTGCGCTTCGACGAGGAGTTCCTCAGGAACGCATTCTATGCCTGCTTGCACCAGCCATACTTGACGAACACAAACGGCAGTGGGCGAGCGGACGCGCTCCTGCTCATGAAGGCAGTCGCCACTCTCCACCCAGGCCTGCTGAACGTCCCCGAGAACGATGCCGGTAAGCCCACCCTGAAGCTCGATCGGCTCGCTCCTGCGAACGGGTTCTCAGACTTCAACGCTCACGACGCGCTAGCAGACGTCTACGCGATGATCGCGATGTGCCGGATCGTGAAGGAGAGGGCGCGGGAAGCTTGGGCGCGCTTCATCGAATTCGCGCGACCTGAGCCGGTCGAGCGGTTCCTGGCCGACAACGATCCGCTCGTGCTCTTCGAGCCTTACGGCGTCTTTGGCGTCGCGTACGTCGTGTCGCCGCTCGGACGAGGGCAAGGACGCTTGCGGTATGCGCTCGATCTGCTCTGCGACCTGGACGAACTCGCGGGCCTCGATGACGAGCAGTTGGCGAAGCGAGTGGCTCGCTCTCCCAAGCCCATCCGCCGGTTCAGGACCAACGCTGCTCCGTTCCTGTGGCGGCTTGCTGACTCCCCTCCGGACGTCCTGCGGGAGGTGCCGGAGCACGAGCTACGCGCGAGAGCCGAGCGCGTTCGGCAGGACGAGGCCTTCGTAGCTCGGCTACTCGCCGCCGCCCAAGCCGCTGAGAAGGCTTACGAGCCCTCCCAACACGTGGAGGAGGGCCTCTACGAGGGATTCTGGTCGCCATCTGACGAGCGCCTCATGCAGACGTTCCACAGCGTACCGTGGGAGCGGCGGGTAATGCTCTGCGGTGAGTTTGAAGATCGTAGATTGAGAACTCTCGCGCGGCGCCTGATCTACTTCGAGCGTCCTGACCTGCTCACGCAGGCTGAGCGGCAGCAGTTCGAGGAAGCCATCAGGCGCAGGACGTGTTCGGACGCTGAGGTGCCTTGGCTAACGGCTAGCGGCGCGTTGGCCGAGCTTGAGCAGATAGCGCGTGACCCGGACAGACGGGCGGACGAGAGGCTGGCGGCATACCGTAACTACCTAGAGAAGGTGGCCCTCACGGCTGCGCCACTGGAGGGATAGCGGGCCGAGCGGTGGTGCTGGGAGCAGCGCACAAGGCTGTTCCTCACTGGACGGCCCAGCAGACCAAGGTCAAGCTCGTGATGGACGTGTGAGGGGTGAGCGAAATGCGCCGTCGCGAAGGCCAACCAGTTCTCATTCAAGCTGATGCCTCCCTAGCGCTACAGCGGGTCGATCTTGGAGGCACTGCCGCCAGCGGCTACGATGAGCAGTGGTTGCAGAGCCTGCTCCACCGGCATCCCGAGGTCCTTCCTATATCTCAGATTGAGCCTGACTTCGGTCGGTTAATCCCCGCGTGTCGAGAACTGCCGTTGGACTTCGGCGGCACCAAGTACCTGGACAACCTGTTCGTAACGGAGGAGGGCCGCCTCGCCATTGTGGAGGCGAAGCTCTGGCGAAATCCCGAGGCTCGGCGAAAGGTGATCGCCCAGGTCATGGAGTACGCCTCAGCCATCTTTGAGCTTGGCTATGAGGGGCTCGACCGTGCTGTGCAGCAGGCGCGAAAGGCAGCGGGCGAACCGGAGGCTTCGCTCTTCCAGGTAGTCTCAAGAGATGCTGATCAGGCGCTGGACGAAGCCGAATTTATCGATGCAGTCGCTCAGAACCTCCGGAGGGGCCGGGCGCTCGTCCTGGTAGTGGGAGACGGTATCCGGGAAGACATCCTCCCATTGGCTAACCTGTTGCAAGGACACGCGGGGTTCCGGTTCACCTTCAGCCTTGTTGAACTCGCCATCTACAGCCGCCCTCTGGGGAACGAGAAAGTGGTGGTGCCAAGTGTGCTGGCTCAGACAACGCTAATCGAGCGAGGTGTAGTCAAGATCGAGGAGGGCAACTCCCCGTACTCGATCAGCGTGCACTCCCCCGCGATCGGGGCGGCGCCCCAGAGAGGCGTTTCGCTCGGGGTGGACGAGTTTTTCGAGCAGCTTGGGAAGAAGGACGCAGCGCAAGCTGGGCACCTGAAGGCCTTCTTAGCCCGCGCGGAAGCCATAGGCTTTTACCCGGACCGGCTCGGTGGCTTGAACCTGAAGCACGCCTCACCTGACGGCAAGCCGCTGAACGTCGCTACGATTGGAAAGACCGGTATGGTGGATACCGGACCTTCGGGTTGGTTCAGGAGGACCGGACCGGGCGCAACGTACAACCGCACTCTGGCTGACCTCATTGGGGGGCAGCTCAAACAGTCCAACGGGAGCGAGCATTGGGAGCTTCGTACCGCTGATGGGAAGATGCCCCGCCTGCACCAACTCCTTCCACATCACAGCGAGGCATGGCTGGGCGCCATGGATCGGTATGTGGCTGACGTATCGGCGACGCTAGAAGCTACTTCGGAGAAGGGTGAAGCTGCTGTCTGATGGAAGATGCGCACTTTGAGGCGGACCTGCGCTCTGCTCTCTCTGCCCTGGCCGCTTTTGCCGAGGTGTTATCGGCCCCTGAGTTCATTCCGGGCGAGTTCGTAGCCGCCCGAGAACTCCAAGATGGCAGTTGGCAGATCGGCTTCAGTAGCTTGTCAGATGAAGCGAATGCGTTCGTTCAAGCTGCCTATCAGAACGGCTGGATTCAGCCGTTCGACTGGCCAGAATGGCGCGACTCGGACGAGGCGCGGCGGCTCTTAAACGATCCTGCATGCTTGGATCGGGCCAGCCCCCAGGAACTGAGCCGCCTCATGACCGCAATCGTCAGGCAGGACCGGTTTTGCGACGGAGTTCTGCTCAGTGAGTTCGAGAACGGAATTATGGCTGGGGTCGCACGACGAGCTAAGTCGCTGCTCGACGACTAGCTCGGCAGAGGAGGAGTGCGGCGAGCCAGTGATTGAGCACAACGTGCCCTGTAGCTCCGCGCCTCGTTGGACGGGGCAGATTTCCCCGCCGAACTAGACGATCCACGCTGACCCCTCCCGAGATCAGCTTACGCCGTTTCGGAGCTTGACCATGGGAGGAAAGGTCAGGCCCCCGCCCGTACTGTTCAGGACCGGGCGAGGTCCCTTCCTGATGACGGCTATCTTGTCGGGGATGAGGACCGTCGACCCACACGCTAAGCGCGTGACGCGCGAAAGCAAAGACCCCGCTCGCCTCCCCACGAGCGGGGTCCCAGCCCAAATGCACACTGGCGCCCGCGCAGTCGGTGACGGGTAACGACCATGGCTGCGCCGAGGCCGACGCGAAGCTCAGCAATGCGAACCAATTCAGCTAAGCGGACGTGGCGCCAATGGTCCCAATGGGCGGGGCGGGTGAGGTGGGGTGACAATCCAGCACACGCATGACCGCTACGGGTCGAAAGCGGACATCGCCTGCCCAACCCTAAGCGGACCTTCCCCTCCGCTAGGAGCTAGGACCGCCGTTCGCGCATAATCTGTGTTCCACGAACTGAGCGAGGCAGCGTCAGAGATGTGGTTTCCGCCGGCAGGACTCGAATTGTTAAACGGCTATTCGGTCGCTTGGCGCACCGTACCAACGAATCTACCGACAGGCCTCAGCAGGTCGGCTGTGCCAAGAGCTGACCTCCGGCGAGCCGCGCGTCCCACGGCGACGGGAGCCTGTGGGCTTTGGCCTGCCTTCACAATCCCGCAGCCTAACTTAGGCACTGCCGTCATCCCTATGTGAGGCAAGTGCTGGATCTGCAGCCAGGTGCAGGATAAGCTAAACGGCGAGGCTCCGGAAAGCGGTGAACCGGGGCTGATCTGACAGGAACGAGAGAAGTTTCGTCAGGTCGCCGGCCTGGACTCGCCAGGCCATGTACTGCTTCTGCGCCTTCGGCGACGCCCACACCTCGTAAAACGTGACCACGTGGGGCTTCGCTTCGTTGACCAGGATGTCGAAGCTGATGTTGCCCGGGTAGGACCTGCTGACCTGCAGGTTGGAGACTGTGTACTCGAGGAATTCCTCCAGCCGGTCCGGCTTGACCGTCAGTTCAGCGATCATGACGAGGTTGTCGATATATCGGCGCTTCATCAGGACTCTCTGCTGCTCGTTGGAGGTGTTCGGCTCGGCCGGAGCAGCCGTGGCGGTGACCCAACCCATGAGGCTGGGCACGAGGCCCGCTCCGGCACTGCTCACGAGGACCCCACGGCGGTTGCTACGCACAGGCGTCTCTCCGGATGAACGAGGCCGCGGTGGGCGGCGACGAAGAGAGGCTACGAATCCGTCCTGTCAGATTGTGGCAGCAGTCATTGCTCCGGCAGGCCGCGCTGAGCGCGCCATTCCTTGAGCAGAGAGGTCCGCCGCCGCGGATACCGCTCCGACGTCGCCTCCAGCGTGGCAATCCGGTCCGTCCGGAAGTGTCGGTAACCCTCGCGCAGCTCGCACCAGGCGACGAGCACCCGCACGCGATCGTAGTAGGCCACGGCGGCAGGCCAGATGGATCGTTCGGTCCTGTCGCCGTTCTCGTCGGCGTAGACGATCCGGAGCTTGCACTCCGAGCGGATCGCTTGGCGGATGGCCTTAAACTCGCTGTCGCCAGCCGCGACAGGGGCACCTGGTCCGATCAGAAGACCCGAGCGCTCCAAACCATCCCGGAGATCGGCGGGAAGAACGGCGCCGATCTTCGACAGCACGTCGCGAGCGGCTTCGCTGAGGGATCCGTCCGCGCGCTCGGAAACCCAGCGCGACCCAAGGACCAGCGCCTCAATCTCTTCCTCAGAGAACATCAGCGGCGGCAGCATGAAGCCAGGTCGCAGCACAAAGCCAAGACCGGCCTCGCCCTGGATGTGAGCCCCCTGCGCCTTCAAGGTCTCAATATCGCGGTAGAGCGTCCGTATCGAAATCCCGAGCTCCGCCGCCAGCACCGCGCCTGGGACAGGTCGCCTGTAACGGCGCAGGAGCTGGATCAGATCGAGCAGGCGTGGCGCGCGAGGCATAGCGACTCCGTAACCTGGAGCCGACGTATCACCGATTACTGCCAAAGTTTGGCAGCATCTCTGGATTGAATCCACCGGGACTAGGAGCGGCGTGAGGCGCTGCTCCACCAGGAGACCTGCCGAACGTCAGAAAGGGGTGGCAACCGAACTTCACGGCCGCCGTGACCAGAGGTACCTGGGCTAATGGTGCGGCGCCGAGCTTGACCCCGGCTGCAGCTCCACCTGCGGCGCCGGCGTCGCCGAACCCTTCGGCCCGGCCCACTCCACGCGTGTCCCGTCCGCGTAAACCTGGACGAACCTCCAGGTCAGGGCGCTGCCGGATGCCGGGTTCATGGCCAGCAGACCGAACTCGGCGAAGTGGTCGGGAGGCAGGCTGCCCGTCCAGACGGCGCCTACGATCGCGCCGGACGCGTCGCGGCGCGGCTCGACCTTCCAGCCGGGCTTGTCCTCAAAGGCGCTGACCTTCACCTGCGCCGGAAAGGTCGCCTCCACCCGCACTGTCGGAGCGCGCCGCTCGTTTGGAATCCGGACCACGTACTTTTCCCGCGCGCCCTGCACCGACTGCCTGGGCCACACAGTGATGTGAGCCAGGGCCGTCCCGCCCACGAGCGAGAGCGCTGCCGCCAGCGCCAGCGACTTCAGAACGTCCATGTCACGCCTCCAAAGATGGAACGGCCGTCGCCCGGCCAGTACGCCCCCACACCGGGAGAGGCCAGGATCTGCGCCTGCACGTTCGAGACATAGGCCTCGTCGGTGATGTTGCGCACGTCGAGGAAGAGCGCCGTCCGCGGACCCAGCGCAGCGCCCGCCCCGAGGCTCCAGATGGCATAGCTCTTCACCTTCACGGTGTTGCGGTAGTCGGCCCAGGCCGACGAGGCGCGCTCCACTGCAGGCGCGATCCACCAGCCGCGGGAGTGCTCGTAGCGCAGCTCGGCCCGATAGAAGGACCGCGGCGCGATCGGGAGCCGATTGTCCCCGTACTGGCGCTCGCCCTCGAAGCGGAAGTCCGAGAGGGTCCAGGTCTGCCGCAGGCGTAGCGACCGGAGCGGCTGCCAGTCGAGCGCGGCCTCGACGCCCTGGTGGATGGTCCGCCCAGCATTGAACGTGGGAGCCGGCACGCCCGCGGTGACCGTGTACTGCAGGAGCTCGCCGTCGAGCACGGCGCGGTAGACGGCCAGGTCCCAGAGGAACGGGCCGCGGCGGCCGCGCGTCCCCACCTCCGCTGTCACCGCCTCCTGCGCCTCCACTGGCGCGAAGCCGGCGTTGGTCGGCGACATGGAGCCGAGGTTCGGCGGCTCCACAGCGCGGGTCACGTTGGCGAACAGCTGCATGCCGTCTTCGCCTTCCCACAGAAGCCCGATACGCGGCGCGAACCAGGAGTAGTCCTTCGACGCGGTGAGTTCGAAGGTGGCCGGCGCGCCGGGGACGGCAAAGCTCCGGTAGTCGCGGCTGGCCCAGCCCGAGGTTCCCCCGGCGATCACCGCCAGCCGCTCCGTGACGAACAGTCGCCCTTCGGCAAAGACATCCGCCGCCTGCGCGTTCTGGAGCGTGCGCGACGTCGGGGCGCCGCGGGCGCCGCGGACGTTCACGTAGAAGTTGGAGTCGAGGTCGCCGCTGCGCAGCCAGGCCCCCGCGAACAGGTCGGCGCGGCGGCCAAAGAGACTTCCGTCCCAGCTCGCGCGGCCGAAGGCGCCCCAGTTGCGGCTCTGCTGGTCGATCACCTGGAAGATCGGGTGGTCCAGGTCCTTCCACACGCCGTACACCGCGCCTTCCAGCAACAGGCTCTCGTCCACCCGCCACGTGCCGCGGAGCGACGCTCGCAGGCCCCGCTGGTGTCGGCCCTGGTCATTAGCGTAGTTGGCGGGCGCCGCCTGCCGCGAGTTGGCTACGAACTGCGCGGGCGTCAGCGCGCCCGGGATCTCCTGGCTGATGTTTGAGCCGTTGAGGATGAAGCGGACCTCGCGCTCCTCGCCGAAATTCCGGCCGACGTTCAGCGTGCCGAACTGGAGGTTCTGCTGGCTCTGCGGCCGCCAGCCTTGGCCGGTCTGATTTGTCGCTGCGGCGTAGATGTCCCAGTCGCCAAGCTCGCGGGCCGCTGCCAAGTGTTCCCGCGCCATGCCGAAGCTGCCGCCATCGAGGCGCAGACGGGCGTCAAAGCCGGCGTCGCGGCCGGTAGGGGTTACCATGTTGATCGCCCCGCCCAGCGAGGCCCCGCCGAACCGCAGGGCGTTGCCGCCCCGATAGACCTCGGTCAGGCGAGTGTTCAGGGGATCGGCGACCTGGCTGTCCCCGAAGCCGTCGGCCTCGTTCAGCGGCACGCCGTCCTCGGCGATCAACAGGCCGCGGTTGTGGTTGGCGTTGCCAAGCCCCGAGCCCCGGATCGACAGGCGGATGTCGCCGCCCCACTTCTTTTGCGCATAGACGCCGGGCACATCGCGCAGGGTGTCGTCGAGGGCCACCGCGAAGCGTCGCTCGTAGGCCTCGCGCGAGATCACCGACACCGCGCCGGGAGTCTGCGACAGCCGCTCGCGGGCTGCGGCGACGGCGGGCGGGTCTTCAGGATCGCGGGAGCCGGTGACAATGATCGTCTCGACGGTGGGGGCGTCGGCGGCGGCCGCGGGCGCGGCGGCCAGCGCCGCGCATGTGGCGGCGGACAACAGTAGTAGGGATCGCATCGAGGGCTCCAGGACGCGCAGGCGCGCGTCCGCTCACATCTTACGCGCAGGGCGGGGTGCCGGCCGCAGTGGGCCGGATCAGGCGTGCTGGAGCGGTGGGCCGCGCAAGGGCGGCGGCGGCGCGGCGAGGCCGCGGCCAGGCGCCAGGTCGCGAGCGAGTGGCTGGGCGACTGGGACGTAGGCGGCGAGGGTCGCCGTCAGCAGAGACGATGCGTCGGGCGCGGGGCCGGCCACAGCGCCGGCGAAGGCGCAGGCTGCGGTGTCGTCCGGGTCCGGGGCACCGTGATCATCGTGCCCGCCTGCGGGCTGTCCCGGTCCGGCGGTGCAGATGACCAGGGTAGGCCGGCCATCGGCGTCGACGCCCGCCATGAAGCCGGCGGGCACCACAAGCCGAAGACCCAGCGCGAAGCACGCCAGGATCAGCCCCAGGGCCCACGCGCGGCCTATGGTTTGGCTCCCACCCATGAAGGCGCTGTACAATGATCAACTGCCTACTGTCGCGGAGGAACGGCAGCACGCGAGGCAGCATCGTGCTGCGGAAGTGCAGCACAGGCGGGTCCGCGACAGGGTGGAGCGCCAAAGTCCGCAACGGGCGGAAGCGGACATCCACTCCCTTTGCCAGTCGCGCGTCGTTGGAAGGCGCCGCTCCCTGGCATCATGCCCTCGATCCTGTTTCCGCCGCTCGAGGTGTAAGGATCCGGCTCGACATGGCGAGCTGAGCCTTTGACGGATCGCAGCAGGGTCGCGCCCTAAAGGCTGAGTGCTTGCCCATCCGCGTCGAGGCTGGCCTCGTGCATGGCCTCGCTCATGGTGGGGTGCGGGAAGACGGTGGCCTGGAGCTCGGCTTCGGTGACTTCCAGGGTCATGGCCAGGGTGAAACCCTGGATCATCTCGGTGACCTCGTGGCCGAGCATGTGGGCGCCGATGAGGGCGCCCGTCCTGCCGTCGAACACCGTCTTCACGAAGCCCTCGGTTTCGCCGGCCGCGATGGCCTTGCCGTTCACGCGGAACGGGAAGCGGCCGACCTTGGGCTCCAGCCCCTGCTCCTTCGCCTGGGCCTCGGTGAGGCCGACGGAGGCGATCTGCGGGTTCGAATAGGTGCAGCCGGGGATCGGGCTCTTCAGGTTGGTGGGCTTCAGGCCGGCGATGTGCTCGACGCAGTGGACGCCCTCGTGGGACGCCTTGTGGGCC
>NZ_DATCMR010000007.1:0-8944 GCF_036563285.1 Phenylobacterium sp. | reverse complement strand
CCCGGCGACAACGCCGAGCTGACCATCGAGCTGATCACGCCGATCGCCATGGACCAGGGCCTGCGCTTCGCCATCCGCGAAGGCGGCCGCACGGTGGGCTCCGGCGTGGTGTCGAAGATCCTGAAGTAGGCCTGCAAGGGTCCACTCGAGCTGAGACGAGAGGCCGTCGGGGAAACCCGGCGGCCTTTCTCTTTGGCGGTTACGCCTTCTGTTACATCGGTGTCATGACCGCGAATTAAGCTGCCCCGGCGCACAGGCAGGCCTAGCCTCTCTCCAACAGGACTGGGGAAAAGGCCATGCGTCTTCAAATGCTTCTTCTGGCGGCCGGCGCGGCGCTGACGGCGGGGGCGGCGCAGGCGGCTTCCGTGGAGATCCGCGACGCGGTCGCCCGGGTCACCGTGGTCCCGGAAAACCGCAGCGACGTCCGCGTGGAGGTGGTCTCGCCGCACGCGCAGCTCCCAATCCAGGTGCGCACCGAAGGCTCGCGCACCATCGTCGACGGCGGGCTGCGCAAGCGGATCCGCGACTGCGACCGCGACCAGGACAAGGGCCGGGTCCGCGTCCAGGACGTCGGCGATGTGCGGTGGGACGAGGTCCCCAGGATCGTCATCCGCACGCCGCGGGACGTGGCCGTGAGCGCCAACGGGGCGGTGGCCGGCGAGATCGGCCGCTCCGGCAGCCTTCAGCTCTCCAACTCCGGGTGCAGCCACTGGACCGTGGCCGACGTGGCGGGCGCCGCGACGATCCGTGAATCCGGTGCGGGCTCGGTGCGGATGGGCGCGGCCGACTGGCTGGTGGTTCACCTGTCGGGCGCAGGCTCAGTGCGCGCCGGGCGTGTGCGGCAGGGGATGGACGCGCATCTCTCCGGAGCCGGCGGGGTGAACGTGCAGGAGTTCTCCGGCCCGATGGACGCCAGCGTCTCAGGGGTGGGCAAGGTGAAGGTGGCCAGCGGCCGCGCGACCCTGCTGCGCGCCAACGTCTCGGGCGTGGGCGGGGTGGACTTCGACGGCGTCGCCGACAGCCTCGACGCCTCGATCTCGGGCCTGGGCGGCGTGCGCGTGAAGTCGGTCACCGGCGACGTCCGCAAGTCGGTCTCCGGCATCGGCCGGGTGAGCATCGGCGACCGCTAGGGGCTGCTCGGCCGGCCGTTTGCGCGGCCAAGGTCGTCCGTGCTCTGATGCCCCTGAAGGGGGATCAAGGTGGCGGATTCGGCGACGATCGGGCCGGCCGGCGAACCGGTCGTGCGCAGGGTGGAGCCCTGGGACTGGGCCGACCTGCGGCCATTCCAACGCACTGAAAGGGCCCGGGAGGACCGCAGCGACGATGGCCGCTGCTTTTGGCTCTCGGACGCCCAGGTCAACCTTGCGGGTCCGGAGAACGTCTATCTGACGCGGACGATCGTGGAGGTGGTTGGGCCGGACGGGCTGCAGGACACCGCCCAGATCAACCTCGACTTTGATCCGAGCTACGAGACGCTCGTCTACCACTACGTGCGTGTCATCCGCGGGGACGCGGTCCGGGAGGTCGATCCGATTCCCCTGCTGAGCGTGTTCCGGCGGGAGCGCGACCTGGAGCGCGCCCGCTACGATGGGCGGCTGACCGCCCACCTCGTGATCCCGGACGTTCGGGTGGGCGACGTGGTGGACTACGCCTGCTCGGTGATCGGCGCCCAGCCGGTGTTCCGCGGCCGCTTCGCCGCGGAATGGGGATTCACCTGGGCGTGCTGGGTCGGTGAGACCCGCGTGCGCCTGTTGACGCGCCCGGAGCGCAAGCTCCGCATGCAGTCCTGGAACCACGCCCCCGAGGCTGAGGTCCGCACCATGCCCAGCGGGCTGGTCGAGCACACCTGGCGTGCGCTCGCCACCCCAGCGATCCCGGCCGAGCCGGACGAGCCGAACTGGCAGCGGCGAAACGCCCGCGTCCGGGTCTCCGATCCGCTCGCCTGGAGCGAGGTGGCCGACATCTTCCGCGGCCATTTCGCGGCCGAGCCGCTGCCCGACGACCTCCAAGCAGAGCTGAACGAGATGAGCTCACAGGCGGCAGGTCTTGCGGACCTGGCCGTGAAGCTGCTCCGGCTAGTGCAGAGCGGACTGCGCTACCAGGCCGTGTCGATGGGCGAGGGCGGGTACGTGCCGCGGCCGGTGGCGCAGATCTGGAGCGCTCGCTGCGGCGACTGCAAGGACGCATCCCGGCTGCTCGCCGCCCTGTTGAACCACGCCGGGTTCGACGCCGTCCCGGCGCTGGTCAACACCTTCCGGGGATGGGTGCTGGATGACGAGGATCCGAGCACGATCGCCTTTGACCATTGCATCGTGCGCCTGCGCCTGGAGGGCGCCAGCTACTGGCTCGATCCGACCAGCTACCCGCAGGGTGGCCGGCTCGACCGGCTCTACAAGGTCCATCTCGGCTGGGCTCTGCCGCTGGAGGCGGACGCCGAGCTGGAATGGATGGGCGACGACCCGGTGGTGGAGAGCTGGCAGGTCGACGAGACGTACGAGCTGGGGCCTGAGCCCGGGTCGCCCGCCACGCTCGAAGTCACGACGGTGTACGGCGCCTGGCGGGCGGACGCGATGCGGCGGAGCCTTGCCAATGACGCGGCCGGCGTGGTGCGCAACTACATCGACTACTACAGCCGGTACTTCGGCGAGGTCAGCGAGCTCGAGCCGATGTGCGTTTCGGACGACCTAGATGAGAACCGGCTCGAGACCGTCGAACGCTACCGCCTCAGCCGGCCGTACGAGCCGCACCCCGACAACCGCGATCTTCTCGAGTTCAACCTCCTGGACAGCTTCTTCAGCGAACAACTGACGACGCCGCGGACCGCGGCGCGGCGGATGATGATCGACGTAGGGCTGCCGCGGGCTGGGGTCTGGATCTCCAAGGTGGTGCTGCCGCACGAGGTGCAGGTTGCGGCCTGGGACCGAGTCTTTGAGATGCCGGGGCTGCGAGGATCGTCCAAGCACGAGGGCGGGGGGCGGACCATCAAATTGATCAGAGGGCTCTCGGTAGAGCGCCGGTTCATCCCGGCGGAGGAGGCGCAGACGTTCTTCGACCTGAGGGACGCGGCGCTCCGCTCCCAGGGGGTGACCGTCACCCTCGAAACCCGCAACGGCCGCTTCCTGACGGCGAAGCAGACTAAGGACCGGCCCCAGGTCCATTGGGCATGGTTCATCTGGATCGGCGTGTGGATCCTTTACATGGCCTACCGTGCCCTCAGCGCAGCGAGTGCTCCGTAGGTCCGTCCCGGCGCCGAGCAAAAACAACAGCTTAACTGTAGCGGGAAATTTGACGTAACGGCGGAATTCGCCGTTGCCGGGCCCGATTCCCGGGCGCACAGTTCCGCTGTCCGAACCGGACAAGACGGGTGCGTAAGGGAAGACTCAGACGATGCGCGTGATATTCGCAAGTACGACGGCCGTGGTCCTGGCGATGGCGCTGGCGGGCTGCGGCGAGAATGCGACGAGCGCCGCCCAGGCCGCGGGCGGCGAGGCGCAAGGCCAGGGCGTGGCGGCGGTCGGCTGCCCGGCGCAGCCCAAGGCTGGCTGCGTGACCATCGCGGCCGGCGGCAAGACCTACGACATCACCGACGCCGGCGTGGACATGTCCAAGGGCGTGGGCGTCTCCGTGACCGGCCAGGCCAAGGGCGAAGTCGGCGCCTGCGGGCCGAAGCTCGCCGAGGTGAAGGTGGACTACCTCGCCCTGCAGTGCGCGGCCCCGGCGCCGCCCGCCGCCGCCGCCGGCTGACCCGCCGGTCCTAGTCCAGGTTTTCGGTCTCGCCGGCGTCGGCCTGGTTCGGCTCCGGCGCGCCCTTCTGCGGCTCGCCGGTGACCGGATCGGTCATGGTCTTGGCGTTGCGGCTGGACCCTTCGGAGCCCTTCGGCTCGTAGGCGGTGCGGGGCGGATCGCCGGGCTTCTGCTCGTCGTCGCGGTTCCAGTGAATGCGGTCGCTGTGCGCCATCGCGGCGTCCTTTTCAGATGCGTCGTTCAGCCCACTCGAACGGCCTGGGAGGCGCTTCGATCCCGCCTTGCCCGGTAGGGCGCCCCCTGCTAAACGACGCGGCTCCGGCGATGAGCCGAGCGCGCCGGAAGGCTGACCGCTTCCCGGCGCGCTCTTCATTGTTCGGGGGCCAGGCCTTTCAGGCCTGCGGCGAAGGAGTGTAGCTCAGCTGGTAGAGCATCGGTCTCCAAAACCGAGGGCCGGGGGTTCGAGTCCCTCCACTCCTGCCACCCTATATAACGAGTAGACGAGAACCCGGGCGCGCCGGAATGGCGAGCCCATCAGAGAGTTTAAGACGCCGCCATGGCCAAGAAACCGGGCTCCAACCCGTCAGCGATGAGGCACCGCGCCGCCAAGACGGCTGCGGCCATGGCCTCGCCCGCGGCGGTCGCTCAGGCCCAGCCGAAGAAACGCACCAGCATCCCGCAGTTCGCCAAGGAGGTCCGCGCCGAAGCACGCAAGATCACCTGGACGAGCCGCAAGGAGACCTGGATCACCTCGGTGATGGTGGCCATCATGGTCCTGCTCGCCGCGCTGTTCTTCGCCTTCGTCGACTGGGGCCTCGGGTCCGCGATCCGGCTGATCCTGCGTCTGGCGAGCGGGGGCTAAGAGGGAAGATGTCCGAACAACCCGCCCAACAATCCAATCCGCGCCACAAGTGGTACATCGTCCACGCCTACTCGAACTTCGAGAAGAAGGTGGCCGAGAGCATCCGTGAGCAGGCCAAGACCCAGGGGCTCGAGGAGAACTTCTCCGACATCCTGGTGCCCACCGAAGACGTGGTGGAGATCCGCCGCGGCCGGAAGGTCAATTCCGAGCGCAAGTTCTTCCCGGGCTACGTCCTGGTGAAGATGGAGCTCACCGACGAGGCCTACCACCTCATCAAGAACACCCCGAAGGTGACCGGCTTCCTGGGCTCCGGGTCAAAGCCGATGCCGGTGTCCGAGAAGGAAGTGGCGCGCATCATCGGCGCCATCGAGGAGGGCGTGGAGCGGCCGAAGCCGACGATCCAGTTCGAGATCGGCGAGCAGGTGCGGGTCACCGACGGTCCGTTCGCGAGCTTCAATGGCTCGGTGGAGCAGGTCGACGAGGAACGCGCCCGCCTGCGGGTGACGGTCTCCATCTTCGGCCGCGCGACCCCGGTCGAGCTGGAATACAATCAGGTCGAGAAGACCAGCTGACCTTCGGCCGCGGTTGCCGCGGCCTCGCGCAACTGGTAATGCCGCGCGCTTCGCGCGAAGCGCGGATTTCAAATCCGTGGGAGGGGCTGCCCGCACCACGGCCACATAGGCGGCTTAGCTAGCCGCCGCATTGGAGACAGCAATGGCCAAGAAGATCTTGGGCTATATCAAGCTGCAGGTGCCTGCGGGCTCCGCGACGCCTTCGCCGCCCATCGGGCCGGCGCTGGGCCAGCGCGGCGTCAACATCATGGGCTTCTGCAAGGAGTTCAACGCCCGCACCGAGAAGGAACAGAAGGGCACGCCCCTGCCGACGGTGATCACCGTCTACCAGGACAAGAGCTTCACCTTCGTCACCAAGACGCCCCCGGCGACCTACTACATCAAGCAGGCCGCGGGCATTAAGTCCGGCGCCAACAAGACCGGCCGCGAGACCGTCGGCAAGATCACCCGCACCCAGCTGCGCGACATCGCCGAGAAGAAGATGAAGGACCTGAACGCCAACGACGTCGAGGCCGCAGCCCGCATCATCGAGGGCTCCGCCCGCTCGATGGGCCTTCAGATCGTGGAGCGCTAGGTCATGGCGAAGCAACCCAAGCGCATGCAGAAGTGGACGGGCGACCGCGAGGCCACCCATCCCGTCGCCGACGCGGTCAAGCTGGTGAAGGCCAACGCCAACGCCAAGTTCGACGAGACCGTCGAGATCGCCGTCAACCTGGGCGTCGACCCGCGTCACGCCGACCAGCAGGTCCGCGGCGTGGTCGCCCTGCCGTCGGGCACCGGCCGTGACGTCCGCGTCGCGGTCATCGCCAAGGACGCCAAGGCCGCCGAAGCCACCGCCGCCGGGGCCGACATCGTCGGCGCCGAGGACCTGGTGGAGCGGATCCAGGGCGGCTTCATGGAGTTCGACCGGGTGATCGCCACCCCCGACATGATGGCCCTGGTGGGTCGCCTGGGTAAGGTGCTGGGCCCGCGCGGCCTGATGCCGAACCCGCGAGTCGGCACCGTGACGCCCAACGTCGGCCAGGCCGTGAAGGACGCCAAGGGCGGCTCGATCGAGTTCCGCACCGAGAAGACCGGCATCATCCACGCCGGCATCGGCAAGGCCTCGTTCACCGAGGACGCCCTGCTCGCCAACGTGAAGGCCATGGTCGACGCGCTGAACCGCGCCAAGCCGTCCGGCGCCAAGGGCACCTACATCAAGAAGATCAGCCTCTCGTCCACGATGGGGCCGGGCTTCAAGATCGACGCGGGCTCGCTCGGCGCCTAAGCCCGGCGGCAGCCTGAGGACATCAGAAGGCGCGGGGGGATCCTCCCGCGCCTTTTTGTTGAGAGGTCGGCTTGCTTCGTGTAAGAGCCCGCCTCTTCAAAGTTTTCGCCGTCCGCAAGGCGGCGAGGGCAGGGCGCAGGATAGCGCGCCCTGATCCTGTCCGAGAACAGCGGGGATCCGGGGCCACCGGAGCCTTAATCAGAGGGAGAGCCTCCCTCCGCCGCCGGGAGACGGGAAGATGGAGTTCCGCGACGGCGCATGAGCCGTGCGCGAGGCTGCGGCTTCTCTTTCTCGACAGGTTGGACTGACCGGCGCGGGCAATCTCGTGCGCGCCGAACCTGAGTAGGAGACCGCAATGGACCGCGCTCAAAAGCAGGAAGCGATCGAGACGCTCAAGGGCGTCTTCTCGTCTTCCGGCGCCGTGGTCGTGACCCACTACCTGGGTCTGACCGTTGCGGAAATGACCGATCTGCGGGGCCGTCTGCGTGAGCAGGGCGCCCAGCTGAAGGTGGTGAAGAACACCCTGGCCCAGAAGGCTCTGGGCGATCAGGCCGGCGACGGGGTCACGACCCTGTTCAAGGGCCCTGTCGCCATCGCCTTCGCGCCGGACCCCGTCTCCGCCGCCAAGGTCGCCACCCAGTACGCCAAGGACAACGACAAGTTCTCCGTCGTCGGCGGCCTCATGGGTGAACAGGTGCTGGACAAGGCCTCGGTGACGGCTCTCGCGAGCCTGCCGTCGCTCGACCAGCTCCGCGGCAAGCTCATCGGCCTGATCCAGGCTCCGGCGACCCGTATCGCCGGCATCCTGCAAGCTCCGGCCGGCCAGCTGGCGCGCGTCATGAACGCGTACGCGACCAAAGACGCCGCCTGATCGTCATCTTCCCGACAACCCTGACTTAAAAGGACCTAGCCAAATGGCCGATCTGCAAAAGCTGGTGGACGACCTGTCCGCCCTGACCGTTCTGGAAGCCGCCGAGCTCTCCAAGCTCCTCGAAGAAAAGTGGGGCGTCTCCGCCGCGGCTCCGGTCGCCGTGGCCGCCGCTCCGGGCGCTGGTGGTGGTGCGGCTCCGGCCGAAGCCGCCGAAGAGCAAACCGAGTTCACCGTCGTGCTGACCGGCGGCGGCGACAAGAAGATCAACGTCATCAAGGAAGTCCGGGCCGTGCGTCCGGACCTCGGCCTGAAGGAAGCCAAGGACCTCGTCGAAGGCGCTCCTCAGAACGTGAAGGAAAACGTCTCCAAGCAAGAAGCCGAAGAGATCAAGAAGCGCCTGGAAGACGCCGGCGCCTCGGTGCAGGTGAAGTAAGCCAGCACGTCTCAAGGCATCTGCCGACAGACTGCGAAGGGCCGGGGGGCGACCTCCGGCCCTTTTCGTTCGCCGATTGCTGCACCACGGGCAGGCGGGCTGCAATTATTCCGCCTGGTTCACCTTTGGGACCGCTGGATGGGACCGAGCACCCGGAGTACCTGGCGCATTATGCTCGCGCTGCATGGCGGCCATTCAAGGGCCGGGCGGCGCTCACCGCGGCGTGAGAAACATACATATGTTGTGGTTCGGCATGTGTCGGACACTCGACCTTGCGGTAGCGCCGGATTTTTTTCGTGAACCCTGGATGAACGGGTGGGAACATCCGCAGCGGGTCCCTGGTTAGGGGGCTGCGCGACCAGCGTAGACTATCGGAAGCTAGCAAACGGACCCGGGAGAGCCCGGGTCCACCCCAAAGAGGCGGCGTCGGGATCTCCACCCGGCGCCGCCGTCTTTTTGTTGCGCAAAGGGGCTTTCCTTCCGGCCCCAAACAGCCTATCTGGGCTCCTTCGCGAAATCTCCGATTCCAGCAACGCGTTTTCGCGCGTGTTGTCCCGAGGCATGGCCCGCCGCCCTCCGGCCTTGCGAAGGGACGCCCCCGACGACACCAGGGGGCATTCCAGCGTCCCGTCTCCTTCCGGAGGCGCCGAGGGTGGACGCAGGATGACATTCAAGACGCCGGGAGTCCGTCCCGCCGCGTCCTCAAGGGAAACAAATGGCGCAGTCCTTCACCGGCAAGAAGCGGATCCGTCACTCGTTCGGCCGCATCCCTGAAGCCGTGCAGATGCCGAACCTGATCGAGGTTCAGCGCTCCTCCTACGAGCAGTTCCTGCAGCGCGAGACGCGGTCCGCAGACCGCCGCGACGAGGGGCTGGAGGCGGTCTTCAAGTCCGTCTTCCCGATCAAGGACTTCAACGAGCGCGCCGTGCTCGAGTACGTCTCCTACGAGTTCGAGGAGCCGAAGTACGACGTCGAGGAATGCGTCCAGCGCGACATGACCTATGCCGCGCCGCTGAAGGTGAAGCTGCGCCTGATCGTCTTCGAAACGGACGAGGAGACCGGCGCCCGCTCCGTGAAGGACATCAAGGAGCAGGACGTCTACATGGGCGACATCCCGCTCATGACGGAGAAGGGCACCTTCATCGTCAACGGGACCCAGCGCGTCATCGTCTCCCAGATGCACCGCTCGCCGGGC
>NZ_DATCMR010000004.1:0-48412 GCF_036563285.1 Phenylobacterium sp. | reverse complement strand
GGCCCACAAGGCGTCCCACGAGGGCGTCCACTGCGTCGAGCACATCGCCGGCCTGAAGCCCACCAACCTGAAGAGCCCGATCCCCGGCTGCACCTATTCGAACCCGCAGATCGCCTCCGTCGGCCTCACCGAGGCCCAGGCTAAGGAGCAGGGGCTGGAGCCGAAGGTCGGCCGCTTCCCCTTCCGTGTGAACGGCAAGGCCATTGCGGCCGGCGAAACCGAGGGCTTCGTGAAGACGGTGTTCGACGGCAGGACGGGCGCCCTCATCGGCGCCCACATGCTCGGCCACGAGGTCACCGAGATGATCCAGGGCTTCACCCTGGCCATGACCCTGGAAGCGACCGAAGCCGAGCTCCAGGCCACCGTCTTCCCGCACCCCACCATGAGCGAGGCCATGCACGAGGCCAGCCTCGACGCCTACGGCCGGGTGCTGCATATCTGAGAGCTGTGCTCGATGAGGTCCCATGCCACCGCGCATAAGAGGCAGACCGACGTCCAGATCAGCACCACCTCGCTCCACGGAGGGGTGGTGTACGGCAGCGGCCAGACGTGCTCCATCAATTCCAAGCGGTAAGTCAGGCGGGACATCGCCGCCGCGGCTGCGGTGCAGGCCGCTACCCGAGCCACACGCACCCATGGCCTGAGTGGCGCCCACACGCCGCACAGGAGACCTGCCCCGATAGGCGCCAGCCCTCCAAGCGCGGTGATCGCAAAGATCTCAAGCGGGAGGAAAATGAGGGCGCCGAGAAGAGCCACGCCTGGAGGCAGAGCATCCGCGACTGGGGCCGCAAGAAGCCGCGCAAATCGGGCGAGCCCGGCCAGGAAGCTGCCAGCCCCGACAAAGAACAGAAGGGCCGCAACAGGGCGTTGCTTACGGCGGGCGCTGCGCGAAATGCTCCCCATCTGAGCGCGATCAGAACCGGGCCGCCCGGGGCCAGGCCAGCGTGCAGATCGCGGAGGCGAGGGCCCACACGGTCATGACATGCCAGGCCTCCGGCGCGCGAACGAATTGGCCGTCGCCTGGCGGGAAGAGGCGATAGGTGAGCAGGGCTGCGGCCCCCGCGGCGGCCGTGCAAGTCGCGACGCGGATCACCGGGTGGCGGCGGGCGCCATAGACGATGGCGGCGGCCGCAGGCGCCAGGAATCCGGCGAAAAGGGCGATCCCGCTCGCTGCGAACCAGAAGTAGAGGTAGGCGAAGATCTCGAAGGGGTTCACGCCCACTGCGGCCCGCGCCTCGGGGTAGGGCCGGTTCAGCGCCAGTGCGCCGAGCAGCAGCGCCAGTCCGGCGATCGGCGCCCCAGCGAAGTAGTAGAAGCCGATCCTGTGGAGGAGCTGGAGCCTGGGGCTCACGCGGCCCGGCGCTCTTCGGCGTCGACGATCCTCTGCAGGGCCACGTAGTCGGTCTTGCCGCTGCCCAGCACCGGGATCTCAGGGACCCGGATGATCCGGCGCGGGACCGCGATCTCGGGCGCGCCGATGGCCTTGGCGTGGGCGATCAGCGGGGCGGAGTCAGCGTCGCGGAAATCGGTGACCAGCACCAGGCGCTCGCCCTTCTTCGGGTCGGCCACCGCCACCACGGCGTGCCGGCAATCCGGCCAGACGGAGCTCGCCAGGTCCTCCGCCGCCGTCAGCGAGACCATCTCCCCGCCCACCTTGGCGAAGCGCTTCACCCGGCCCAGGATCTTGATCCACTTGTCGTCGCTGATCGAGACCACATCGCCGGTGTCGTGCCAGCCGCCGACCGGCGGCTCGACGGTCCCGTCGGCCGCCAGGTAACCCGCCATCACGTTGGGGCCGCGGACGTAGAGCTTGCCGCCGCCGGGGATGCCCTCCACTGGCTCCAGCTTGGTCTCGATGCCCGGCAGGAGGCCGCCCACCGTGCCACGACGGTTATCGTTGGGCTTGTTCACCGCGATCACCGGCGAGGCCTCGGTCGCGCCGTAGCCCTCCAGCAGCGGTATCGGCCCGAACCGCTCGGTGATCAGGTTGTGCGTCTCCTCGCGCACCTTCTCCGCCCCGCAGACCACGAACTTCAGGCCGGAGAGGTCGCCCGGGTCGGCGGCCCGCGCGTACTGGTTCACGAAGGTGTCGGTGGCGAGCAGCACGGCCGCGCCTGTGTCCTTCAGCAGCGGCGGGATCTGCCGGGTGTGCAGCGGCGAGGGGTACTGGAAAGCCTTCATGCCGGTGAGGATCGGCAGGATCACCCCGCCGGTCAGGCCGAAGCAGTGGAAGGTCGGCAGCGGGTTGAAGAAGACCCACGAGGGGTCGAGGTCGATATGCGCCTCGATCTGCCGGGCGTTGGCCACCAGGTTGCGGTTGGAGAGCACCACGCCCCGCGGTGAGCCGAAGCTGCCCGAGGTGAACAGGATGACGCCGGGGTCCTCCGCCCGCACGGGCGCCCGGAACCGCAGCGGGAAGGCGCCGGCCGCCGCCGCGAACGCCTTGTCGGCGATCCCCACCGTCTCGCGGACGTCCTCCAGGTAGGTCACCGTCGTCATCGTCTCCAGCGCGTCGACGATGTCGTGCAGCTTGCCCTGCTCGACGAAGCGGTGGGAGGTGAGCACCCGCTTGACGCCCGCCAACTCGCACGCCGCCCGCAGGTTGCGGATGCCGGCCGTGAAGTTGAGCATCGTCGGGATGCGGCCGAAGGCGTGCAGGGCGAAGAAGGTCACCACCACGCCTGCGCTGGACGGCAGCAGCACGCCCACCCGCTCGCGGGGCTTAGTGAAGGCCGAGATCTTGCGGCCGAGCGCGAACGAGGCCCGGATCAGGTCCTGATAGCTGAGGGGCCGGCGCTCCTGGTCCTCCAGGATCGGCTTCTTGGCCCCGTGGACGCGGCTTGCCTCGATGAGCGCGTCGAAGACCGAGGTCTCCGCGCGGCGGACGTCAAACGGCGGCGCCAAACGGCGGCCCTCCCACGTTTTCGTTGGAGCTGAACCTATCCCCCGGATTCCCGGATGAAAACCTTCCTTTCCCGCCGAAGGCGGGAGAGGGGGACCGCGCCCCGCAGAGGGCGTGGTGGAGAGGGAGGGCGGCCGCACTGCCTCGGCCCGCCGTCTCCGCCACCCGCTCTTCGGCTCGCTGGCGCCAGCCTCGACGGGCGGTCCCCCTCTCCCCGCTTTGCGGGGAAAGGAAGGGAACTCACCCCAGGCTGTAGACCACGCACGCCCGCGCCTCGAGCCGCTGCAGCGGCGGCTGGACCGGCAACTGGATGGCCTCGACGTTCAGGCCCACCTCGCGCGCCCGGCGAGCGGCGGTGACGGTGATATCCTCCATCACGGCCGGCGGCGCAGGCGGGGGCGGGGGCGGAGGCGGCGGGGCGACCTGGTAGGCGTCCCGGTCGCCGCCGTAGCTGCGTCCGGCGCCGGCCACCAGCACGTCGGTCTCGCAGGCCCGCCCCGTCGGATCGATCAGCTTCACCGCGCCGACCAGGGTCCCGGCGGCGTCGGTGGCCAGGCTCGCCCTGCGGCGCGCGTCCTCGACCGCCAGCCTGAACATCTGGGTGCGGGTCTCGTTCTCCGGCTCCAGCCGGAAGGTCACCGGCCGGGTGGAGGACGGCTTGGCCGCCATCAGCGTCGCATAGACCCGCTCGGCCAGGCGCACGTCGCGGATCTCCGTGCGCACCTCCGCCACCACCTGGTAGCGCTCGATCTGGTCGGCGCGGCGGTTCTCGTTCACTTCGCCCTGGCGGTCGCGGTACTGCTCGTAGAGCGGCTGGACCCGGAACGAGGTCTCCACGCGGACCTTCTCGGCGCCGTAGGCGGCCAGCGCCTGCCCCAGGGCCCGGACCTTGTCGGCGGCGGCCTTCTGGGCCTGGGAGAGGTCCTTGTCGACCGCCTCGTAGGTGGCGGCGGCGTTGGCCCGGTTCGCGGCCACCTCGGTCCAGACGTAGCCGGTCGAGGCGATGATCGGCTTGTCCATCCACCAGGGCGCGGGGTCGTAGGCGCGCGGCGTCACCGGGACGACGGTCTGGGCGGCCGCGGGCGAAACGAGGGTGGCGAGCGCTAGGGCTGCGAAGGCAAGGCGCATGGATGCTCCGGCATCGAATGTCCCCCCACGGACAGACTAGACGAGCTTTGCCGCCCCTGTCTCCCGTCCACATCGCCACGCCTGGGTTGATCCTGACGCCCGGACAGACGATCTAGGGCCCATGGCCGTGGTCATCGACACGACGGGGAAGCGCCCCCGCCACCCGGAGAAGCAGGCGAACCCCGACACGCCGATCCTCCGCAAGCCCGAGTGGCTGCGTGTCCGCGCGCCCGGCTCGCCGGGCTATGCCGCCACCCGCGAGATCGTGAAGACCCACCGCCTCGTGACCGTCTGCGAGGAGGCGGCCTGCCCCAACATCGGCGAGTGCTGGGACAAGAGCCACGCCACCTTCATGATCCTGGGCGAGGTCTGCACGCGCGCCTGCGCCTTCTGCAACGTGGCCACCGGCAAGCCCGCGCCGGTGGACCTGGACGAGCCCGCCCGAGTCGGCGACGCCGTCGCCAAGATGGGGCTGAAGCACGTCGTCATCACCTCGGTGGACCGAGACGACCTCGCCGACGGCGGCGCGCGGCAGTTCGTGGACGTGATCCGCGCGATCCGCGCCGCCTCGCCCGCGACCACTATCGAGATCCTGACGCCGGACTTCGCCCGCAAGCCGATCGCCGCCCTTGAGAGCGTCATCGACGCCCGGCCGGACGTCTTCAACCACAACCTGGAGACCGTCCCGCGCCTCTACCTCGGCATCCGACCGGGGGCCCGCTACTACCACTCGCTGCGCCTGCTGGAGCGTGTGAAGGAGCGCGATCCGACCCAATTCACCAAGTCGGGCGTTATGGTCGGTCTGGGGGAGACCAAGGAGGAGGTGATGCAGGTCATGGACGACATGCGCTCGGCCCGCGTCGACTTCATCACCATCGGCCAGTACCTGCAGCCCACCCGGAAGCACGCGCCCATCGACCGCTTCGTCCATCCCGACGAGTTCCGGGCGCTGGAGGAAATTGCCCGAGCCAAGGGCTTCCTGATGGTCGCCTCGTCTCCGCTGACCCGCTCGTCGCACCACGCCGGCGACGACTTCGCCCGCCTGCAGGCCGCGCGCATCGCGCGCGAGAGCGCCGCTTAGGAGCGGACGGTGCGCCACCACGTCTCCAAGATGCTGCCCTATACGCCGGACCAGCTGTTCCAGCTGGTGGGCGACGTGGCCAGGTACGCCGACTTCGTCCCCTGGGTGACCGAGATGCGCACCTGGAACGGCCGCAAGCTCTCCGAGGGCGTCGATGCGGTCGACGCCGAGGCGAAGGTGGGGTTCTCGTTCCTGAAGGAGCGGTTCTCCACTCGGGTGCGGCGCGACGCCATCAACAAGCAGATCGACACCAGCCTGCTCTCCGGCCCGTTCAGGAAGCTGGAGAACCGCTGGCGCTTCCTCGACGCCGGCCACGGCTGCACCCGCATCGAGTTCGACATCGACTTCGAGTTCAAGAGCCGCCTGCTGTCGGCCCTGCTGACCGCCAACTTCACCACCGCCGTCGACCGGCTGATGCATTGCTTCGAGGCCCGCGCGAAGAAGCTCTACGGCGAGCCGGGCCAGCCTCTCCCCCAGCAGGTCGCCGCCGAAGCGGCGTCCCCGGGCTGACCCACCAATACTTTGGCGTTGGAGGCGTACACTCTCGCGTACGCTCTTTGACGCGTTAATTCAGAGACTTAGTCCATCTCGAGAGTTGTCGCGCTGGGTGGTGCAAATAGCGCTGACGCGGCGTGTGACACGCCGCTCAGGCCATCCGGTCGCGCAGCATCTGCAGGGCCGACTGCACCGCCGCCAGCTGGATGCCCTCGCGGGTCTCGTCCTCGAAGAACTCCTGCCTGTGCATGAGCCGCTGGTTGGACCTCGCCGTGGCGATGTGCACCGTGCCCACCGGCTTCATCGGCGTGCCGCCGGCCGGGCCCGCGATCCCGGTGATCGCCACCGCCAGGTGGGCGTTGGAGTTCTCCAGGGCGCCCTCCGCCATCATCCGCGCCACCGGCTCGGAGACCGCGCCGAGGTCGGCGATCAGGTCGCCCGGCACCCCCAGCATCTCCTGCTTGGCCCGGTTCGAATAGGTGACGAACCCCCGCTCGAACACGTCCGAGGCCCCCGACACCTGGCAGATGGCGCCCGCTACCAGGCCGCCGGTGCAGCTCTCCGCCGTGACGATGCGCAGGGACCGCTCCCGCGCCTCGTCCACCAGCAACCGGGCCAGGGTGACGATCTCCAGCGAAAACATTTGGGCGCGCCCCCGAAGCACTCATAAGGTCCGCCGACCACAGCACAGCAGGGCCGACCGCGTCCATGACCTCAGCCGCCGCCGTCAGGCCAGCCGCACGACCGCCCGAGGCCCTGTTCGCGATCACCGTCTTCTCCTCCGCCGCCCTGGTCTTCCTGGTGCAGCCGATGGTGGCCAAGCTGGTCCTGCCCCTGCTGGGCGGCAGCCCGTCAGTCTGGAACACCAGCATGGTGTTCTTCCAGGCCGCCCTGCTGGCGGGCTACGGCTACGCCCACGCCCTGCAGCGGATCGCCAGCGTCAGGACCCAGGCCTTGGTCCACTGCGCCGCCCTGCTGGTCGCCGCGCTCGCCCTGCCGCTGCGGGTCAACGAGCTGCTCGGCCAGCCCTCTGTGGAGCACCCGAACCTGTGGCTGCTCGGCGTGCTGGCGCTCTCCATCGGCGCCCCCTTCGCGGTGCTCTCGGCCACAGCCCCGCTGGTGCAGGCCTGGCACGCCCGCACGGTCGGCAACGAGGACGGCAAGGAGCCGTACGTCCTCTACGCCGCCAGCAACCTCGGCAGCCTGCTGGCGCTGCTCGCGTACCCGATCGCCGTGGAGCCCGCCTTGACGCTCGCCGGCCAGAAGGGCGGCTGGAGCCTCGGCTACGCCGCCTTTGTGGCGCTGATGGCGGGGCTGGCGCTGTTCGTCGGCCGCGCCCGCACCGCCGCCGCGGTGGAAGCCGACAGCTCGGCCCCGGCTCCGCCGATCACCTGGCGCGACCGCCTGGCCTGGGTCGCCCTGGCGGCGATCCCGTCGAGCCTGATGCTGGGGGTCACCACCCACATCACCACCGACGTGGCCTCGGCGCCCTTCCTCTGGGTCGTGCCGCTTGCGCTGTACCTCGCGACCTTCATCATCGCCTTCCAGGCGCGGCCGCTGATCCCGCCGGATGTGACGCTGCTCCTGCAGGCCGCCGCCGTCGCCGCCTGCGCGGCCATGCTGCCCTTCAAGTCGTCG
Source organism: Phenylobacterium sp. (assembly GCF_036563285.1). Classification (GTDB taxonomy): domain Bacteria; phylum Pseudomonadota; class Alphaproteobacteria; order Caulobacterales; family Caulobacteraceae; genus Phenylobacterium. The sequence continues at coordinate 41,168 of NZ_DATCMR010000004.1, read as the reverse complement.
AATTACCTGATGCAACTGGGCGTCCACCTCGCGGCCTTCTTCCTGACGGCGCTGATGTGCCACCAGACCCTGGTGGCGCGACGCCCCGACCCGCGGCGCCTGACCGAGTTCTACCTGCTGATGTCGCTGGGCGGGGTGCTCGGCGGGGCCTTCAACGCCCTTCTGGCCCCGGTGATCTTCAGCAACATCTGGGAGTACCCCGCGGTCCTGGCGCTCTCCTGCCTGGTGCGGCCGATGGGGCCGGCGAAGGTGGGCCTGTGGGACTGGACCTGGCTCTTCCTGGGCGTGGCCGCCGCCGCGTTCGCGCCCGTGGTGATGACCTTCATCGCGCCCAGCACGACCGTCGAGCCGGTGCTCGGCAACTTCAGTCAGCGCGAGCTTGTGGAGATCGGCACCCGCACCCTGCTGGCCACGGCCGTGGTGTCGGCCTTCCTGCTGCGCCGCTACGCCATCATGTTCTTCGGGGTGATCGTGGTGATCTCGGTCTGCGCCCAGGCGGTCGGCAACCGTGTCGAGGAAAGCCGCACGTGGCGCAGCTTCTTCGGGGTGCTGGAGAAGTCCCACACCTATGTCCCCGGCTTGAACGGTCGGGTGAACATGCTGGCCCACGGCACCACCTTGCACGGCGCCCAGGCGACCGCGCCGGAGTTCCGCTGCAGCCCGCTCGTCTACTACACCCCCAACTCGCCCATCGGGCAGGTGTTCGACGCGGTGAAGGCGGACAAGCCGGCCATCCGCGTCGCCGCCGTGGGCCTCGGCACCGGCACGGTGGCCGCCTACACCCGGCCCGGCGACCACCTGACCTTCTTCGAGATCGATCCGCTGGTGGTGAAGGTGTCCACCGACCCGAAGAACTTCAGCTACACGACCGAGTGCGCCAAGGGTCGGATCGACTATGTCCTCGGCGACGCGCGCCTCACGGTGGCCAAGCAGCCCAAGGCGCTGTTCGACGTGATGCTGATCGACGCCTTCTCGTCGGACGCCGTCCCGGCCCACCTGCTGACCGTCGAAGCCGTGCGCGACTACCTCACCCACCTGACGCCTGACGGGGTGCTGATCCTGCACCTCTCCAACCGCAACCTCGACCTGATGGGCCCGGCGCAGGCGGTGGCGGCGGCCGCCGGCGGCGTGGCCATGGTGCAGGAGTACCGGCCCGGAGACGACCCGGCGGGCACCTGGGAGTCTGCGGAGGACGCGGTCATCGTCGCCCGGTCGCCGGCCGGAATGGCCTGGTTCGCCGACGACCCGCGCTGGCGGCGCGTCGACGCCGGCAAGGCCCGGCCATGGACCGACGACTACATCAACATCGCCGGCGCGCTCTATCGCCGCCTGAAGGAGAACTGGACCTGGCTGCCGTGAGCTAGAGGGGGGTCTCGACGGCCACGACGGCCTGGGCCATCAGCCCTTCCTCGCGGCCGGTGAAGCCCATGCCTTCGGTCGTCGTGGCCTTGACGCTGACCCGGTCCGTCGGCACCCGCAGCAAGTCGGCGATCCGTTGGCGCATGTCGGCCCGGTGCGGCCCCACCTTCGGCCGCTCGCAGACTAGGGTGACGTCGGCGTTGAGGATCCGGCCGCCGCGCGCAGTGAGCATAGCCACCGCGTGGGTGAGGAACTGGTCGGACGAGGCGCCTTTCCAGCGGGGGTCAGAAGGCGGGAAGTGCTCACCGATGTCGCCCGCGCCGATCGCGCCCAGGACGGCGTCCGTCAAGGCGTGAAGACCGGCGTCGGCGTCGGAGTGGCCGACCAGGCCCACGTCGTGCTGGATGCGGATGCCACACAGCCAGACCACGTCGCCCGGCCCGAACCTGTGGGCGTCGATCCCCAGCCCCATGCGTACGATCCGCCGCGAAGCCGCCAGCTGCTCGGCCATGAGGAAGTCCTCAGGGTAGGTCAGCTTCATCAGCATGGGGTCGCCGGGGATCATGGCGACGCTGCCGCCGGCGCGCTCCACGACAGCCGCATCGTCGGTCGGCTCTTCGCCGGTCGGCCAACGGCGGTAGGCGGCCTTCAGGCGGCCGAGGCGGAAGGCCTGCGGGGTCTGCGCGCGGTAGAGCCCTTCGCGGGAGACCGTCTCGTCCACGAGGGAGTCGCCGCGCTTCAGGGTGTCAGGGACGGGCAGGGCAGGGACCGCCCCGTCGGCGAGGTCGAGGGCCGCCAGCAGCCGGTCGACATGGGTGCGGGTGACGAACGGGCGGGCGGCGTCGTGGACCAGCACCGGCTGGTTGCGCGGCGCGGTCACCGCGGCGAGGCCCGCCTGGACGGAATCGGCGCGAGTGACGCCTCCCGTCACGGCCTTCCAGCCCTCAAGGCCGGCCAGCGCCTCGTCCACCTGGCCCAGCCGCTCGCGCGCCACCACGACGATCACCTCGCGCGCGCCGGCCGCCAGCAGGCCCTCGACGGACCAGCGCACGAGCGGTCGGGAGCCGAGTGTCCGCCAGGCCTTGGGCTCACCCGGCCCGGCCCGCAATCCCGCCCCCGCCGCGACCACCACCGCGGAAAAACTCATGGCTGTTGTTTAGGGCGGGAATCCGCGCGGTTCCAGCTTTACGGCGCCGCACAATGTGCCTAAAAAGACGGCGTTTGGGATGATTAGAAAATGAGCAGTGCGCTCGAGCTTGGTCGAGTCAGGGTCCGCGGTCGCGTCTGGATCGCGCCGATGACCGGCGTTTCGGACCTCCCGTTCCGCCGCGCCGCCAGCCGCTTAGGCGCGGCCTATGTCTCCACCGAAATGGTGGCCTGCGCCGAGCTCGCCCGCGGCCGGCCCGACGTGGTCCGCCGGGCGGCAGTCGGCGAAGGCCTGCCGCTGATGGTGGTCCAGCTGATCGGCCGCGAGCCCGCCGCGTTGGCGGAAGGTGCTCGGCTGGCCGCACGGGCGGGCGCCCAGGTCATCGACCTCAACTTCGGCTGCCCGGCGCGCGAGGTGACCGGCGCGCAGTGCGGCTCGGCGCTGATGCGCGAGCCGGACCTCGCCATGGAGCTGGTCTCCGCAGCCGTGGAGGCGGTCGATGTCCCGGTGACGGTCAAGATGCGCCTGGGCTGGGACGACAGATCAAGGAACGCTCCGGAGTTCGCGGCCCGCGCGGAGGCGCTGGGGGTGAAGGGCATCACCGTCCACGGCCGCACGCGCTGCCAATTCTACAAGGGCCGCGCCGACTGGGCCGCCGTGGCCGAGGTGAAGAGGGCGGTTTCTGTTCCCGTCACTGTCAACGGCGACATCGTCGATACCGCCACCGCCCGGCAGGCGCTGGAAGCCTCCGGCGCGGACGCGGTGATGATCGGCCGCGGCGTCTACGGGAGGCCTTGGATCGCCGCCCAGATCGGGACGGAGCTGGACGGGCGAGCGTTCGCTGAGCCTGGCCCCGAGGAACGTCTGCAGATCGCGCTGGCCCACTTCCGAGACAGCATCGCCTTCTATGGGGAGCGGCTCGGGATCCGCATCTTTCGCAAGCACCTGGCGTCCTACATCGAGAACGCGCCCTGGCCGGCGTCCCCAGAGGCGCGCCGGCAGGCGCGCTCGACGCTCTGCCGTCTGGAGGATGCCGCCGCCGTCGAGCGGGGGCTCACCGAGCTCTGGCTGAACGCCGGCGCAAGGCTGGCGGCATGACCGGCAGCACGCGCACCCGCGCCAAGGGGCTCGACGGCGACGCCCTGAAGGCCGCGGCTTTCGAGCTCTCCCCCGACCCAGCGATGGTGGTGGATGCCGACGGCGCGCTTGTGGCGGTCAACGAGGCCGCCGAGGCGCTGTTCGGCCAGGGGCTGGGCCTGCTCGCCCGCGGCCGTTTCCGGGCCGCCCTGCCGCCCGGCTCGGCGCTGGTCTCCCTGCTCACCCGTGCGCTGGAGGAGGACGCCCGCGTCCGCGAGCGTGGGGTGGAGATCAACCTGTTCGGCCTCCCGCCGTTCGAGGCGGACGGCGCGGCCGCGCCGCTCGGCGACGGCTCGGTGCTGCTGACGCTCTCGGTCCGGACTGGGCTGGGCGTGGAGCGCGGCGGGGCGGAGGCGGCGGGCCTTCGCTCCATCGTCGGCCTCGGCCGAATGCTGGCCCACGAGATCAAGAACCCGTTGGCGGGCATCCGCGGGGCGGCGCAGCTGCTCAAGTCCGGCGCCAAGCCTGAGGACGCCCCGCTCGCCCAGCTGATCGTCGACGAGACCGACCGCGTGCGCCGCCTCGTGGAGCGGATGGAGGCGTTCTCCGACGACCACCTGCCGTCGCTCACCCCCCTGAACATCCACCAGATCCTGGACCGGGTGCGCGCGCTGGCGGCCAACGGCGTCGCCGACGGGCTGGTGCTGCGCGAGCAGTACGATCCCTCGCTGCCGCCGGTGCTCGGCGACGAAGACCAGCTCATCCAGGTCTTCCTGAACCTGGTGAAGAACGCCGCCGAGGCCGCGCACGCCCGTGGGGACGGCCGTGGCGAGATCGCCATCTACACCGCCTACCGCCACGGCGTGCGCGTCCGCGCCGCCAAGGGCCAGTCCCTGCGCGGTGCGCCGCTGGAAGTGCGGATCGTGGACAATGGCCCCGGCGTGCCGGCCCACCTGCGCGAGCACCTGTTCCAGCCCTTCGTCACCTCCAAGCCGAACGGCGCGGGGTTAGGCCTGGCCCTGGTGTCCAAGCTGGTCGCCGGCCACGGCGGCCTGATCGACTTCGAGTCCGAGCCCGGCCGCACGGTCTTCCGGGTCTTGCTCCCCATCGTTTCCGAAGAGGACGTCTGAGGCCCATGAACGCGGCTACGAAGAAGATCCTGATCGCCGACGATGACGCTTCCATCCGACTGGTGCTCAGCCAGGCCTTCACGCGGCTGGGCTATCAGGTCCGGGCGACGGGCAACGCCGCCACGCTGCTGAAGTGGGTGTCGGACGGGGAAGGTGATCTGGTGGTCACCGACGTGGTCATGCCCGACGAGAACGTCTTCGACGTCCTGCCACGCATCAAGAAGGAGCGGCCGAAGCTCCCGATCATCGTGATGAGCGCGCAGAACAACCTCCTTACCGCCGTCAATGCGGCCGAGGTGGGCGCCTTCGACTATGTGCCGAAGCCCTTCGACCTGGATGACATGACCTCGGCCGCGCGCCGGGCCCTGTCGCGGCCCGCCGACGCCGAGGCCGCGAAGGCGCAGGCGCGGGCGGTGCGCGACGACCGTCTGCCGCTGATCGGGCGGTCGGGGCCGATGCAGGACGTCTACCGGACCATCGCGCGACTGGTGGGCGCCGACCTCACCGTCCTCATCCTCGGCGAGAGCGGCACCGGCAAGGAGCTGGTCGCTCGCGCGCTGCACGACATGGGCCGTCGCCGCGACGGCAGGTTCGTGACCATCAACCTGGCCGCCGTGCCGCGCGAGCGGGTGGAGGCCGAGCTGTTTGGCAAGGAGGACGGCGACCACGGCAAGCTGGTGGAGGCCGACGGCGGCACGCTGTTCCTGGACGAGATCGGCGACATGCCGCTGGACGCCCAGACCCGCCTCCTGCGGGTGATCGACGGGTCCGAGCCCGCCCTTAACCCCAAGACCGGGCGGCGGCCGAACGTCCGCATCATCGCCGCCACCAACCGCGACCTGCGCGCCCTCATCCGTGAGGGTCTGTTCCGCGAGGACCTGTTCTTCCGCCTCAACGTGGCGCCCCTGCGCCTGCCGCCGCTGCGCGACCGGACGGAGGACATCCCCGACCTCGCCCGCGCCTTCCTGCTGCGCGCCAACCGCGAGGGCCTGCCGGCCAAGACCATCGACTCGGGCGCGCTCGAGCGCCTGAAGCGCCACGCCTGGCCGGGGAACGTCCGCGAGCTGGAGAACCTGATCCGCCGCGTCTGCGCGCTGTACGGCGAGGACCTGATCTCCGCCCGCATCGTCGAGCGCGAGCTCGCCGACCAGCAGCCCGCGGCCGAAGGGCAGGAGGGCCCGACGACGCTCTCCCAACTCGTGGAGCGCAAGCTCTCCACCTACTTCGCCGACCAGCCGGACGGCCTTCCGCCTGCCGGCCTGTACGACCGCGTCCTTGAGGAGGTGGAGCGGCCGCTCATCCAGCTGACCCTGGCGGCCACCCGCGGCAACCAGGTCCGCGCCGCCGAGATCCTCGGGCTGAACCGCAATACCCTGCGCAAGAAGATCCAGGACCTCGGCGTCGAGATGGGCCGTGGCCGGCGCTGAGTTAAGTGCCCCATTGGCAACATAGCTGTTGAGTTTAGGGCACAGTGCCGTAGGCTCCCCTCGCTCATGGCGTTGCTTGCGGAACACATCTGGTCCAGCGCGGGCGCCGCCCGGGTCTGGCGGGCGGTGAATTCCCGCGCAGTGCTGGTCGGGGGCTACGTCCTGGCCGCAGTGCTGACCGGCGTGGCCATCCTGCTCGCCACCTCGCCGCCGCCCAGCGGCACGCCGATCGGCCCGGCGAGCCGGGTGATCCTCACCGTCCTTTCGCTCAACCTGGTGCTGATCGTGGCCCTGGCCACCATCGTCGCCGTGCGCTTCGCCGCCCTGGTGAGCGCCCGCGAGGTGGACGCCGGGGCGCGCCTGCACGTGCGCTTCGTCATGCTGTTCGCGCTGGCCGCGGTCGTCCCGGCCGTGGTGTCGCTGGTCTTCTACGGCGTGCTGGTCACCCGCGGGGTGGACAACTGGTTCAGCGAGCGCGTGCGCTCGGCGATGGAGAACTCGGCCACCGTTTTCCGCACCTACATCGAGGAGCAGAGCCGCTACATCGGAGACCACGTCACCCCGATGGCCGCCGATCTCAACCGCGAGACGCCCGCCCTGCAGGGCCGCTCCAACGAGGCCTCACGTTACCTGGAGGCGCTGGCCTCCTACCACGCGTTCCCCTCGGCCTACATCATCGACTCCCGGGGAAGGATCCTGGCCCGCGCGGAGGCGCCGGACGCGCCGGCCTTCCAGGCGCCGCCGCCCACGAGCTTCAAGGCTGCCGACGAGGGCGACATCGCCGTGCCCGAGTTCCGCGAGTCGGAGGTCATGCGGGCCCTCTACCGGCTGCGCGCCTATCCCGACGCCTATCTGTGGGTCTCCCGGCCGCTGCAGGCCGGGATCATGTCGTCCCTGCGGGAGGCCGAGGGCGCGATAGCCCCATATCAGGAGGCCGAGCGGGACCGGCAGCTGATCCAGATGATCTTCGCCCTGTCCTACGCGGAGACGGCGCTGCTGGTGCTGGTGGGCTCGGTCTGGCTGGGCATGGGCGCCGCCAACGCCATCTCCGCGCCGGTGGGCCGGCTCGTGCAGGCCGCCGGCCGGGTCGCGAGCGGCGACCTCTCCGCCCGCGTCGATGCCGAGTCCGACCCGGAGGAGATCGCGGTCCTCAGCCGGGCCTTCAATTCCATGACCCACGACCTGCAGGCCCAGCAGGAGGCGCTGCGGCGCGCCCACGAGGAGGCCGAACGGCGGCGGCAGTTCATCGAGACCGTGCTGGCCGAGGTGAGCGCCGGCGTCATCGGCCTCGACCGCAATGGCAAGATCTCGGCCGCCAACAGGCAGGCCGCCCTGCTGCTCGACCTTCCCGGCGACCACGGCCGCGGCCGCAAGCTCGCGCAGGTGGCGCCGGAGCTGAAGGGCATCACCGAGCAGGCCGGCCGCGGCGGCGAGGCGGAGGACGAGGTCGACGTGGTGCGGGGCCGTGAGAGCCGCCGCCTGCGCGTCCGCGCCAGCCGCTCGGAGGATGGCCTGGTTCTGACCTTCGACGACATCACCCGCCTGGTCACCGCCCAGCGCAACGCCGCCTGGCGCGACGTGGCCCGCCGCATCGCGCACGAGATCAAGAACCCGCTGACGCCCATCCAGCTGTCGGCCGAGCGGCTGCGGAAGAAGTACCGCAAGGACATCGCCGAGACGGAGCTGGAGACCTTCGACCGCTGCACCGAGACCATCGTGCGCCAGGTCGGCGACATCGGCCGCATGGTCGATGAGTTCTCCGCCTTCGCCCGCATGCCCGCGCCGAAGTTCGCCAAAAACGACGCCGCCGAGCTGATCCGGGCCGCCGTCTTCGCCCAGCGCGTGGCGAGCCCCGAGATCGAGGTCGAGCTTGAGGAGCCGACGCCGGAGGCCACGGTCCTGGCCGACGGCCGGATGCTCGGCCAGGCCTTGACCAATGTGCTCAAGAACGCGGCCGAGGCCGTCAGCGCCCGGCACGCCAAGGCGCCGAATCTGAAGGGCAGGATCACCGCGCGGCTGGTGCTGGACGACGCTGGCCTCGCCTTCGAGGTCGAGGACAACGGTATAGGCCTGCCGGAGAAGGATCGGGACCGGCTGACGGAGCCCTATGTGACGACCCGCGAGAAGGGCACCGGCCTCGGCCTCGCGATCGTCAAACGGATCATGGAAGACCACGGCGGCGAGCTCGAGCTCGCCGACGCGCGGAGCGGGCAGGGGGCGCTGGCGGTCCTGCGCCTGCCGCAGAGCGCGGTCGTGCAGGCGCAGGCGCCTGCCGAAGCCGTGACGGCTTGAAGGGAAGAGACGAATGGCGGCTGACGTTCTGGTGGTCGACGACGAGGCGGACATCCGCGAGCTGGTTGCGGGCATCCTCTCGGACGAGGGCTACGCCGTGCGGACGGCGACGGATTCGGAATCGGCGCTGGCCGCCATCCGCGCGCGCAAGCCCGCGCTGCTGATCCTTGACATCTGGATGACCGGCGGCGGGATGGACGGCCTGGAGCTGCTCGACCTCGTCAAGCAGCTCGATCCGGACCTGCCTGTGATCATCATCTCCGGCCACGGCAACATCGAGACTGCGGTGAGCGCCATCAAGCGCGGCGCCTACGAGTACCTGGAGAAGCCGTTCAAGTCGGACCGGCTGGTGCTGTGCGTCGAGCGTGCGCTGGAAGCCACGAACCTGCGCCGCGAGAACCGCCGGCTGCGCGTCCAGGCGATCACGCCCGAAGGCCTGATCGGCCGTTCCGTCGCCGCCCAGCAGCTGCGCCAGATGATCGCCAAGCTTGCGGGCGCCAACAGTCGGGTGCTGATCTCCGGGCCCCCAGGTTCCGGCAAGGAGACGGTCGCCCGCCTGATCCACGGCGCATCGCCGCGCGCCCGCAACGAGTTCGTCGTGCTCTCCGCTGCCGGCATGACGCCCGAGCGCATGGACGTCGAGCTGTTCGGGGAGGAGGGCGAAGCCGGCCGCACGGCGAAGATCGGCGTCTTCGAGCGCGCCCACGGCGGCACACTCTACCTCGACAAGGTCGCCGACATGCCGCGCGACACCCAGAGCCGGATCCTGCGTGTGCTGGTCGAGCAGCGCTTCCGCCGCGTCGGCGGCGACAGCGACGTGCAGGTGGACGTGCGCGTGATCTCGTCCACCTCCAAGGACCTGCGCGAGGAGATCGCCGCCGGCCGGTTCCGCGAGGACCTGTTCCACCGCCTCAACGTGGTGCCGGTGAACGTGCCGGGCCTCTCTGAGCGGCGCGAGGACATCCCGGAGCTGGTGGACTACTTCATCGACCGGATCTGCGGCGCCACCGGCATGCCGCGGCGCAAGCTCGCCGACGATGCGCTGGCGACCCTGCAGGTGCGCGCCTGGCCGGGGAACCTGCGCCAGCTGCGCAACAACGTGGAGCGGATGCTGATCCTGGCCTCGGGCGTTCCGTCCGAGCCGATCACGGCCGACATGCTGCCGGCCGAGGCCACGGTGAACGACCAGGCCTCCAGCCTGGGCGCCGAGCGGATCATCGCCCTGCCGCTGCGCGAGGCGCGCGAGGTCTTCGAACGTGAGTACCTGAACGCCCAAATGCTGCGGTTCTCCGGCAACATCTCGCGCACCGCCGCCTTCATCGGCATGGAGCGCTCGGCCCTGCACCGGAAGCTGAAGTCGCTCGGCCTTTCCGGAGGTCGCCAGCTCGAGGAAGAGGTCGGCTGATGGGCCGCGTCGCCTACGTCAACGGCCGCTTCGTGCCGCATGCCGACGCGGTCGTCCACATCGAGGACCGCGGCTACCAGCTGGCCGACGCCGTCTACGAGGTCTGGGCCCTGTTCGACGGCAAGCTGGCCGACGCGGAGGGCCACTTCGCCCGGCTGGAGCGCAGCCTCTCGGAGCTCTCGATCCCCATGCCGATGAGCCGGGCGGCCCTGACGCTCGTCCTGAGGGAGGCCGTACGCCGCAACCGCGTCCGCGACGGCCTGCTCTACCTGCAGGTCAGCCGCGGCGTGGCGCCCCGCGACCACGCCTTCCCGGCCGTCCTGGTCCGTCCAGCGGTGATCATGACGGTGAAGGCCGTCGATCGCGCGAAGGACGAGGCCCGCGCCGCCATGGGCGTCGGCGTCGTCACCACGCCGGAGAACCGCTGGGGCCGCTGCGACATCAAGACGGTGGGCCTGCTCCCCAATGCGCTGGCCAAGCAGAAGGCCCGCGAGGCGGGCGCCGCCGAGGCCTGGTTCGTCGACGAGCTCGGATTCGTCACTGAGGGGGCCTCCTCCAACGCCTGGATCGTCGACGGCGAAGGCCGCCTGCGCACCCGCGACACCAACGCCAACATCCTGCGCGGCGTCACCCGCCACACCCTGCTGGACGTAATCTCGAACGAGGGCCTGCAGGTGGACGAGCGGCCATTCACGCCCGCCGACGCGCTCGCCGCCAAGGAGGCCTTCATCACCGGAGCCGGCACCCTGGTGCTGCCCGTGGTGAGCGTGGATGGCAAGAAGGTGGGCGACGGCGCCCCGGGACCGGTGGCGACGCGGCTGCGGCGTCTCTATATCGAGCGGGCCAGGGCGACCGCGATCTGACGGCGCGGTGCGTGATTGCGCCCGTCGCAATTCCCGTTCTAGCGTGACTTTGCGTGTGTGGGCGGCGCGTGGCCGGCCGATTCAAAAAAAGGCGGAAAGCCGATGAGCGACAAGAAACAGAACCTGCAGGACACCTTCCTCAACAGCGTGCGCAAGTCGAAGACGCCGCTGACCATCTTCCTGGTGAACGGCGTGAAGTTGCAGGGGGTGGTGAGCTGGTTCGACAACTTCTGCGTTCTGCTCCGCAGGGACGGGCAATCCCAGCTCGTCTACAAGCACGCCATCTCCACCATCATGCCGGCCCAGCCCGTGCAGTTGTACGAGCCGGCTGAAGACGAGGCCGATTGAACTCGAAATCCATAGACCGTGAGGCGCCCGTACAGGGCGCGGTCGTGATCCACCCCGACCGGGAAGGCCGTGGCTCTTCGCGGGCCCCTGAAGCACGCCTCGAGGAAGCCATCGGCCTGGCCGAGGCGCTTGACCTGGACGTGCGCGAGAGCCTGGTCGCGTCTTTGCGCAAGCTCACGCCCGCGACCCTGTTCGGCAAGGGCAAGGTCGAGGAGATCGCCGCCACCGTGCGCGCGGTGGAGGCCGACGTCGTCATCGTCGACGACGCGCTCACGCCCGTGCAGCAGCGCAACCTCGAGAAGGCCTGGGACGCCAAGGTCATCGACCGCACGGGCCTGATCCTGGAGATCTTCGCCCGCCGCGCGCGCACCCGCGAAGGGCGCCTGCAGGTGGAGCTGGCGAGGCTCACCTACGAGCGCTCGCGCCTGGTCCGCACCTGGACCCACCTGGAGCGCCAGCGCGGCGGCTTCGGGGTGATGGGCGGTCCCGGCGAAACCCAGATCGAGACCGACCGGCGGCTGATCTCCGAGAAGATCACCAAGCTCAAGAAGGAGCTGGTGGAGGTGCGCCGCACGCGCACCCTTCAGCGGTCCGGGCGCAAGCGCGTGCCGTACCCGACCGTCGCGCTGGTGGGCTACACCAACGCCGGCAAGTCGACGCTGTTCAACCGGCTGACCCACGCCGAGGTGGTGGCTGAGGACATGCTCTTCGCGACCCTGGACCCGACGCTGCGCGCCCTGAAGCTGCCCGACGGCCGCCCGGCCATCCTGTCCGACACGATGGGCTTCATCTCCGACCTGCCGCACGAGCTGGTGGAGGCCTTCCGCGCTACCCTCGAGGAGGTGCAAGAGGCGGACGTGGTGCTCCACGTGCGCGACATCGCCAGTGAGGAGAGCCAAGCCCAGGCGGCCGACGTGCGCACTGTGCTGGAGCGGCTGGGCGTCGACATGGACGAGCGTCGGATCCTGGAGGTCTGGAACAAGGTCGACCTACTTCCCCAAGAGGACCGCGGAGATCTTGCCGGCGACGCCCGGCGGGCCCATCCGCCCGCCATCCCCGTGTCTGCGGTCACGGGTGAGGGGGCCGACGAGCTGCTCCGCGCGGTCTCGGCCCTGGTGGACGAGGCGCCGCCGGTGGACGTCTATGCCCCGGCAGGCGAGGGGGCCGCGATCGCCTGGCTCTACCGCCACGGCCGGGTCGTGGAGCGCAACGATGGCAAGGACGGCAGCGTCCGCCTGGCGGTAAGCCTCTCGCCTCAGGCGCTCGGCCAGTTCGAGCAGCTGTTCCCGCAGGCGGAAGTGCGCGCCCACTGATGCTTCGCCTTGCGGCCGTAGCCGCCGCCGTCCTCTGCCTGGGCGCAGCTCCTGCTGACCGGATCCTGGACGACGTGCGCGTCCTCTCCGCCGACGACATGCAGGGCCGCGAGATCGGGTCGCCGGGCTCCGCGAAGGCGCGCGCCTACCTCCTGCAGCGGTTCAACGAGATCGGCCTGAAGCCGGTTGGCGCGACCTTTGAGCAACCCTTTGCCGGCGTCATTCGCGGCCAGCCCAGGGACGGCGTGAACCTGGTCGGCCGCATCGAGGGACGCTCGCCGTCAGGTCCCATCCTGCTCGTCTCCGCCCACTACGACCACCTGGGCGTCCAAAACGGCGAGGTCTTCAACGGCGCGGACGACAATGCCTCGGGCGTGGCCGCCGTGCTCGCCATCGCCGAGGCCTTCCGGGAAGACCCGCCGCGTCACACCGTGATCATCGCTCTGTGGGACGGGGAGGAGGGCGGCCTCGCCGGGTCGCGGGCTTTCGTGAAGGCCTATCCGGCGCGGGTGGCCCGCACGGCGCTCATCATGAACCTCGACATGGTCGGCCGGGGGGACAAGGACGAGCTCTATGTGGCCGGCGCCAGCCACTATCCGTTCCTAAAGCCGCGGCTGGAGGCGCTGGCCACGCGGGCGCGGGTGAAGCTCAAGCTGGGGCACGACGGGCCGCCCTGGACCGGTCACGAGGACTGGACGCACCAGTCCGACCACGCCGCCTTTCACGCCGCCAAGGTCCCCTTCGCCTACTTCGGGGTCGAGGACCATCCAGACTACCACAAGCCCACGGACCACTTCGAAAAGATCCCCGCGGCCTTCTATCGCCGCTCGGTCGCTACCCTGGTCGAGGCCGCGCGGATGTTCGACCGCGAACTCGGCGCGATCGCCAAGGAGTCCGGCCGCAGCTTCTAGGCCTTGTCGGCGGCGCGGATCTCGTCCCAGAGGGCGTCCATCTCCGCGAGGTCCGACTCCGCCGGCGTCTTGCCGCGCTCCGCCAGCCGCTGCTCGATGTAGCGGAAGCGGCGGACGAACTTGGCGTTGGTCGCTCGCAGCGCATCCTCCGGATCGACGTCCAGAGTGCGGGCCAGGTTGGCCACCACGAACAAGACGTCGCCGATCTCGTGGCGGGCCTTCTCAAGGTCACCGGCGGCGACTTCGGCCTCCATCTCGGCGACCTCCTCGTGCAGCTTCTTCAGCACGTCCTCGACCGTCGGCCAGACGAAGCCCACGCCAGCGGCGCGCTTGGAGAGCTTCACGGCGCGGGTGAGGGCGGGCAGCCCCACCGGCACGTCGTCGAGCAGGCTCTCCTGGCGACCCTTGGCGGCGCGCTCCTCCGCCTTCAGCTCTTCCCAGCCGGCCTTCTGGTGCTCGAGGCTCTCGTAGGTCTCTTCGCCGAACACGTGCGGGTGCCGGCGCACCATCTTGTCGTTGATCGCGCGCGCCACATCCTCGAAGGCGAAGGCGCCCTGTTCCTCGGCCATGCGCGCGTGGAACACCACCTGCAGCAGCAGGTCGCCGAGCTCCTCCTTCAGGTCCGAGAGGTCGCCCCGTTCGATGGCGTCGGCCACCTCGTAGGCCTCCTCGACCGTGTAGGGGGCGATGGTGGCGAAGGTCTGCTCGATGTCCCAGGGACAGCCGCTCTCGCGATCGCGCAGCCGGGCCATGATGGCCAGCAGCCGCTCCATGGGCGGCAGGTCGCCCGAAGGCGGGGAGGAGGTCATCGGCTGTCCATAAACGCGAACCGGCGCACGGTCGATCAGGACCATGCGCCGGCGTGCGGCTCAGGTTGTGGAGCGAGCCTTAGCGGCTGGCGAGGGTCTCGCCGCGGGCGAGCCGCGCGGCGAAGCGGTCGAACGTCCACTGGGCGTCGTGCCAGGTGGTGGTCGCCCAGGAATTGCGGATGTCGGTCTCGTACCAGCGGTAGCTCAGCGGGGTGACCGAGCCGTCCGCGCGGATCGCATGGCCCTCGATGGTCGCACCGCCGACGCCGAAGCTCTCGAAGGACAGGCCCATCTTGGACATCTGCTGCATGGTCGGCCGGTTGGGCTTGGCGTCGGTCAGCACCAGCTCGACGCGGGCGCCGTCATAGGCGCCGGTCTTGGCGAGCTCGCGCTCGACCTCCTTGCGCAGGTCGGCGGCGAGGCGTTCGACGTCACGGACGCCGAATTCCTTCTGCGCCTTGGCGGTCAGTTCGGGGCCGACGGTGACGGAGACGGTGGCGGGGGCGGCGAGGGCGGCGGAGCCGCTGGCGAGCAGGGCGGCCGCGGCGAAGGCGAGGGTGCGCATGTGGGTCATTCCCGGAACGGCGTTGTCTGTGTTCAGTAAGAACTAAATGTAGGGCGCGGGAGGCGACGCGCAAGCGCAACCGTGCGCCCGGCAAGATGAACGGCCGCTGTACGGCCGGAATCGTGTAGGAAGCTTCGCCATGGCCTCCATGCTCCCACCGTCAGGACCCGCGCACCCGCGGGCGACGAGGGGCCGTTGACGCGGCCGCGCTGGCTGGTGGCCTCGGGGCTCGGCCTGGCGCAGCTGATCGCCTTCGGGAGCACGCTCTATCTGCTGACGGTGCTGGGCCAGCCGATCCACGTCGACACCGGCTGGCCGTTCACCTGGGTCGTCGCCGGCATGTCGGTGGGCTCGCTGGCCGGCGCGGCCATCGCGCCGCGTGTCGGCCGCTGGATCCGCGCCGAGGGGGGCAAGCCGGCGCTCACTGCTTCGTCGCTGCTGTTCGCCGCCGGCCTGGGCACGCTGGCGCTCTCGCCGAACCTGCCGGTCTATTTCGCGGGCTGGGTGCTGATCGGCCTGGCCATGCCGACCGGCTACTACGACGCGGCCTTCGGGGCCCTGGGGCGGCTCTATGGGCTCGACGCGCGCCGGGCCATCACCATGGTGACGCTGTGGGGCGGTTTCGCCAGCACCACCTTTTGGCCACTCTCCGGCTTCCTGCTCACCCAGGTGGGCTGGCGCGGGACCTGCGGGATCTATGCGCTCATACATCTGGCCATCGCGCTGCCGATCTACCGCTTCCTCCTGCCCGACGCGGAAAAGGTTAAGGGGGCAGGGAGCGCCGGCGCAGGCGAGGGGACGCACGCCGCGCTCTCCAGGACCGCCAGGGCCGCGGCGGTCACCCTCGGCCTCGTGCTCATGGCCGAGACCATGGCGGCGACCATTGTCTCGGTGCACCTGGTCACCATCCTGCGCGAGCGCGGCCTGAGCCTCGCGGCTGCGGTCGCCGTCGGCGTGTTCATCGGACCGGCCCAGGTCAGCGCGCGGTTCGGCGAGTCGATCTTCGGCGCGCGCTACCATCCGAGCCTCACGATGATCATCGCCATCGGCGCGATTGCGCTGGGCGTCGGCCTGCTGCCATGGCTGCCCACGGGCGCGATGATCCCGGCGCTCATGTGCTACGGCGCGGGCATCGGATTGGTGTCGGTGGCGCGCGGCGCGCTGCCGCTGTTCCTGTTCGGGCCGCTGGAAGCGCCGGTGATCTCGGGCCGCATCGGCCGGCCGGTGGCCATCACCCAGGCGCTCGCGCCGTCCATCGGCGCCTTCCTGATCTCCAGCCTCGGCGGAACGGCCACGCTTTGGGCGCTAACCGCCATCTGCCTGCTGAGCCTCGGAGCGGCGGTGGTCCTGCGCCGGCTGTCGCAGCAGATGGCCGCCGAACCCTGAGCGGGTTAACCTGGGCAGATGCAACGGCGAAGCTTGCTCATCGGGCTCGTGGCTGCGGGCGTGGCCGGCCCTGCGGCGGGACAGGACCGCGCCGGCAAGGTCCAGGCCGAGCTGCGCGCGCTGATGGATGACCTCAACGCGGCCATCGCGCGGCGGGACCGCAAGGCGCTCGAGGAGATCTACGCGCCCGAGTTCGTCTGGGTGCATGCGCCGGGCTACGTAGAGGACCGGGCGACGCAGCTGCGCAACCTGACCAGGCGGGACCGTGCGCCGGCGCCCTTGCCACCGTTAAGTTTTGAGCCGCCCGCGAGCCTCGTGGTGAGCGGCGACACCGCGATCCTGCGCACAGTGTTGCAACGGGACGGACGACCGGGGGCCTGGGGCTCGACGGTCTACGTCCGCCGGGGCGGAAGGTGGCGAATCCTGCAGATGCAGTCCACGCCTTTGCCGCCGCCGCGCGCCACCGCGGCCTTGAACCAGGTCCAGCTCGGCCGCTTCGCCGGCGCCTACGCGCAGGAAAACGGCGTCACGACCGAGCTGCGGATCGAGGCCGGCGCGCTGCACATGAAGGCGCCGCGATTTCCCGCGCGCCCGCTGACGCCGACAGGCGCGTCCACCTTCGTGGACCCGCTCGGCAACGAGATCGCGTTCGAGGTCGACGCCGCCGGCCACGTCACAGGCTATCGGATGAGGTTTCGCGACGGCCGCACGACCCAGGGGAGACGCACTTCTCCGCCCTGAGGGGGCGCAGACAATCTGCGCCTAAGGAAGATTATCGGAAATATAGAGCATCCCGGATTTCAGGTGGGCAGCCCGAGCGTTCCCTCGGCGATCTTCCTCAGGGTCTCGACGAAGAACAGCGGCTCCATGGCCGTGACGCGGGCCTCCAGCGTCTCCGGCGTGTCGCCGGCCTCCACCGGCACGCTGCGCTGGGCCACGATCGGGCCGCGGTCGTATTCCTCGTCCACCAGATGGATCGCCGCGCCGCTCTCGGCGACGCCGGCGGCGATCACCGCCTCGTGCACGCGCCGGCCGTACATGCCGTGGCCGCCGAAGGCCGGCAGCGGCCCTGGATGGATGTTCAGGATCCTGCCCCCGTAGCGCGCCAGCGTCGCCGGTCCGAGCTTCCTCAGATAGCCCGACAGCACGATCAGCTCGACGCCATGCTCGGCCATCTCGGCGGCCAGGCTTTCGTCCGCGCCCTCGGGATCGGCATGGGTCGGAATGCACAGCGTGGGCACGCCGGCCTCGCGCGCCCAGTCCAGCGCCGGCGCCGTGCGATTGTTGCTGACCAGCAGCCGCGTCTCGGCCGGGATTTGGCCCGCCTTGATGGCGTTGACGATGGCCCGAGCGCTGGTGCCGTTGCCGGACGCGAGGAAACCCAGCTTAAGGCGCGAAAGACTCACGCGAATTCGCCTTCCAGATGATGTTCGAACCGCAGGCCGTCGTAGGCCACGTCCACGCCCGGCGGCAGCTCCTTCGACAGCGTCTCGTAGTCGAGGTCGATGTGCAGGTTCGTCAGGATGGCCCGCCGTGGCTTCACCCGCGCGATCCACTCCAGCGTCCGTTCCACGTGCGCATGCGTCGGATGCGGCCGGTAGCGCAGCGCATCCACGATCCAGACGTCGAGCCCCTCCAGCGCCGCGAACGCCGCCTCGTCCAGGTTAACCACGTCGGAGGAATAGGCCACGCCGCCGAACCGGTAGCCCACGGAGCGGACCTCGCCGTGGTCCTGGTCGAAGGTCCTGACCGGGATCGGCCCGGACGGTCCCTCGATATCCCAGGTTGTCCCGTGCGGCGGGATCGCACGCCGGTCGCAGATCGCCGGATAGCCGCCCTCGCCTTCGAAGATGTAGCCGAACCGACGCATCATGGTGGCGTCCGTGGCCGCGTCCATGAAGCACGGGATCCGCGCCCGCTGGCGCAGGAAGAAGGCCCGCACGTCGTCGAGCCCGTGCACCTGGTCGGCGTGGTCGTGGCTGAGCAGCACCGCGTCCAGCCGCTTGGCCCCGGCCTCGGCAGTCTGCACGCGCAGGTCCGGCGAGGTGTCGACAATGACCGTCGTCTCCTGCTCCGCCCCCTCCCCGCGCCGCCGCACCAGCAGGGAGCAGCGGGAGCGCCGGTTCTTCGGGTTCGAAGGATCGCAGGCGCCCCACTCCCCGTCCGCCCGCGGCACCCCGCCGGACGAGCCGCAGCCCAGGATGGTGATTTCCAGCACCCCGCTCACGGCCGCGGGATCCGGTCGAACAGCGCGAAGAAGGCGTCCTCGGTCCGCCGCTCCGCCTCCTTCAGCTCCCAGCCGCGGACCTCCGCCAGCTTGGCCAGCACGTGAGGCAGCATGGCCGGCTCGTTGCGCCGCCCGCGGTAGGGCACGGGCGCGAGGTACGGACAGTCGGTCTCCACGATGATGCGGTCTTCGGGCATCTCGCGGATCACCGCGCGCACGTCCTCCGCGGCCTTGAAGGTGGCGATGCCCGAGACCGAGAACCACGCCCCCAGGGCCGCGCACCGCCGCGCGAGTTCCGCGCCCGAGGTGTAGCAGTGCATCAGCAGGCGGAACGGTCCGCGGGCGTGCTCCTCTTCGAGGATGTCACCCATCACGGCGTCGGCCTCGCGGGTGTGCACCACCAGCGGCAGGCCGGTCTCCCGCGCGGCGGCGATGTGCGCCCGGAACACCTTGGCCTGCACCTCGCGCGGGCTCAGGTCGTAGTGGAAGTCGAGGCCGCACTCGCCGATGCCCACCACGCGGGTGTCGGCCGCCAGCTCGATCAGCCGCTCCGGCGCCAGGTCCGGGTCTTCCTTGGCCTCGTGCGGATGGGTGCCGACGGTGCACCAGATGTCCGGGTGCTGCGCCACGTGGCGCACCTTGTCGTAGTTCGACAGCTTGTCCGAGATGTTCACCATCAGGCGCACGCCGGCGGCCAGCGCGCGGCTGATCACCGCCTCGCGGTCGTCGTCGAACTGGGGGGCGTGCAGGTTGACGTGGCTGTCGATCAGCATCCGGAGCGCGGAGGTCCCTAGGCGCGGGCCGCCTGGCGCAGCTCGCCCAACGCCGTGAAAAGCGCATCGGTGCGATCGAGGTTCAGGGCCTCTACCTCCCGCGGCAGGCGCTGCAGCGTCTCCCACGCCTGCGCCCAGCGATCAAGCGGCCCCGCCCCCTGGGCCATCCGGGTCAGGGTCATCTCGTGCACCCGTTGCGCCAGGCGATCGAACAGCAGGTTGAGCTGCGCCTGCCCCTCCCCGCCGCGGAACCGGTCGGCCAGCGAGAGCGCCATGGCCTCGTCCACGCGCGGCAGGTCGGCCAGGAGGTGGCGCGCCGCGTCGTCGATGGCCAGCGCATTGGCCTCGCCCAGCGCCAGCGCCTTGCCCGGCGCGCCATGGGCCATCTTGGCGAGCCGCAGCGCGTCCTCCTCGTTGGTCCCGGCGCGGGCCTCCACGAAGGCAGCGGCGGCCTCCAGCTCCAGCGGCGCGAACGCCAGTCGCCGGCAGCGCGAGCGGATGGTGGCGATCAGCCGGCCCGGCGCGTGGCTGACCATCAGCAGCACGCCCCTCGGGGGCGGCTCCTCCAGCGTCTTCAGGAGCGCGTTGGCGGCGGCGTTGTTGAGGTCGTCGGCGGCGTCGACGATGGCCACCCGGTGCGGCGCGCTGGCCGGCGACTTGGAGAAGAACTCGGCGAGCTTGCGCACGTCGTCGACAGGGATGACCTTGCGCGGCTTGCCATCCTCCCCGACCCGCTCCAGCACCATCAGGTCGGGGTGCGAGCGGGCCATCACCTGGCGGCTCACCGGATGCGCTGGATCGGCGCCCAGGACCCCGAATTCCGTGTCCGCCGGCGCCCCCAGCAGGCGCCGGGCCGCGCGGTAGGCGAAGGTCGCCTTCCCCACCCCCTCCGGCCCGGTCAGCAGCCAGGCGTGGTGCAGCCGCCCCCGCGCGCGGGCGGCTTCGAACGCCGCTTCGGAGGCCTCGTGCCCCTCCAGCTCGAACACCTCGCGCGGGTGCGGGACGTCAGCCATGGACCGCGAGCCTGGCCTCGACGGCCGCCCACACCGCCTGCTCCACCGCCTCCAGCGAGCCCGTGGCGTCGATCACCGCGCACCGCTCTGGCTCCGCACGCGCGATGGCCAGGAAGCCGTCCCGCAGCCGCTCGTGGAACGCCGAGCCCTTGCTCTCGAAGCGCATTTCCGTCCCGGCCCGCGCATGCGCCCGCTCCAGTCCGACTTCGACCGGCAGGTCGAACACCAGCGTGAGGTCCGGCCGGGTGTCTTCCAGGATGTGGCTCTCCAGCGCCGAGATCAGCCCGGGATCGGTGCCGCCCGCCGCGCCCTGGTAGGCCCGCGTGGAGTCGGCGAACCGGTCGCAGACCACCCAGGCGCCGCGCGCCAGCGCCGGGCGGATCACCCGCTCGATGTGGTCGCGCCGCGCGGCGTACATCAGCAGCGTCTCGGTCACCGGGCTCCAGCGGTCGGCGGCGCCCTTCAGCACCAGTTCGCGGATGCTCTCCGCGCCCGGCGATCCCCCCGGCTCGCGGGTGGCCACCACCTCCTGCCCCTGGTCCTGCAGGCGGGCGGCGAGCCGCTTGAGCTGGGTGGATTTCCCCGCCCCCTCGCCCCCTTCGAATGTGATGAACCGGCCGCGCGTCATGCGGCCAACTTGTCCGGTTCGCGCCGGATGTCTAGTCGATCCACACCTGGATGGTGGCGGTCTCGATGTGGGCGTCCGCGCCGACATAGCGCACGCGCACCTTGGCCACGCCCTGCTTCTCGAAGCCGAGCTTGCGGGCGGCCTCTTGGCTCAGGTCAATGATGCGGCCGTCCACGAACGGCCCGCGGTCGTTGACCCGCACCTTCAGGCGCTTGCCGTTCTCCAGGTTGGTGACCTCGACGATCGACGGCAGTGGCAGGGTCTTGTGCGCGCCCGAGACGGCGTTCATGTCGAACCGCTCGCCGTTGGCGGTGGGCTTGCCCTGGTGCTGTCGGCCGTACCAGGAGGCCAGGCCGACCTCGCTGTACTTGGGGTCGGGCTTGGGCGTGTAGCGGCGGCCGTTCACCTCGTAAGGCTTGCCGATCTTCTGGCCCGGCGCGGCCTTCGCCTGCTTGCCGCCGCGCTTGGCCTTGCCCGGCTTCTCGGCGCGGGCCGGCGGCTCGTGGTCGTAGGCGTAGCGCGGCTCCACGGTCGCGCAGGCGGCCAGCGACGCCGCGCCGGCGGCGACCGCGGCCAGGCGCACGAGGCGCGAAATCAAAGACTTATCCATCGGCGACGCCCCCAGCGGCGGCTCCGCCCCCCGCAGGCGTCTTAAGCCTTGCCGCAGAACCTTGCTCTGCGGTTAACCGCCGCGCGACGGTGGAGGCCCCTCGCCTGCCCTGCTATGAGCCGCGGTGTCCGGATGGGTGGCCGAGTGGTTTAAGGCAGCGGTCTTGAAAACCGCCGTGGGTTCACGCCCACCGTGGGTTCGAATCCCACCCCATCCGCCACCCGCGCGGGGCCGACGCTAGGATGATCCTGTTCGCCGCGCTCTATCTGGTGGTCATCAACGTCGGCACGTACGCGGCCTTTGCGGATGACAAGCGCCGCGCGGTGCGTGGCGACCGCCGGGCGCCCGAGCGGACGCTTCTCGAGCTCGCAGTGATGGGGGGGGCGGTGGGCGCGATCGCGGCCCAGCAGCTGCTGCGTCATAAGACCAGCAAGGAGCCGTTCAGGACCCGGCTCCTGATCATCGCCGTCGTCCAGGCGCTGGCGCTCGGCGCGCTGGCCTGGTGGGCCGTCGGCAGGCCTCAGGCCTGGCCGTAGAAGACCAGGCCGCTGAGGTCGTCGTCGGTGGTCGGGCGGGCGCGGCGGACGCTCGGCGGCGCATGGCGCCAGACCAGCTTGCGCTTCCTGACGACTTCGAATTCGCGTCGCTGCGGACGGGGGGATTTCATGGCGTAGCTCCGGTTCGCCGCCCTGAACAGGCGGCGGCCGGTATGGTTCCGCTAGCTATCGATCTTCGTCGCGACCTTCGGCGGCTTCCCCGTCCAGCGCTTGAAGGCCCGCGAGAACGCGCTGGGGTCGGAGAACCCCACCAGGTAGGCCGTCTCGTTCACCGAGACCTTTTTGCCCGAGAGGTAGTGCAAGGCGAGCGTGCGCCGCAGCTCGTCGAGTACGCCCACGAAGGTCACGCCCTCCGCGCGCAGCTTGCGGAACAGGGTCTGGCGGCTCATGCCGAGCTCGCTGGCGATGGCGTCCATGTTGACCTCGCCCTTGTGCAGGACGGGCATCAGCAGCTTCTCCACCTTGCCGCGGGTGCTGCGGGCGCTCTCCAGCTCCCTCAGCAGGGCCTCGGCGCGCTCGCTCAGCACCCCGAAGACGTAGCGATTCATCGTGGCCGGGATCCGCAGGTTCGCGGCGGCCTCGTGCACCTCCATGGCGTTGCGGTCGCTGTTGAAGGTGACCGGCGACTGGAAGATCCGCTCGTATTCGGCCGCGTGCGGCGGTTCCGGGTGGGTGACGTGCACCGCCTTGACGAAGGTGAAGCCCGTCGCCCGCCTTGCGCCGCAGACCAGCTGGGCAAAGGCCGACTCGGTCAGCTCCGGGAAATCGTTGGGGTTGGCGCGGGTGTCGGTGAGCCAGACCCCCTTGCGGTCCCGCACCAGCTGGAAGCGCTCGGTCGCGCCCACGGCCTCGGCCTCGACGATCAACCGGACATAGCGGTTCAGCTGGGCCAGCGCCTCGTCCATCGTCTCGGCCGCCTGGCTGATCAGGCCCGCGATCGAGACGTCGGCGATGTCGACCCCCTCCCCGTAGTGGAGGCCCAGGGCGCTGTCGCCCGACAGCGCTTTACCGGCGCGCATGATCGCCTTGTAGGTGGAGAACGGGACGCGCGCGTCCGGGTCTTCCAGCGCGCGCGGATCGACCCCGCTCGCCTCGGCCAGCGCCGCCCTCGGCGCACCCTTGGCCACCGCCAGCTCGAAGAGACCCCTGGCGAACCCTGCGCCTACCGTCGGTTCGGACATCTCAGCCCCGGATCGAATTTCCACTTGCCATGTCGTTAGTGTTATACATAACTACAACACCAGTGCAACGCCGGAGTCCGGCCCCTTGCGGCCCGGAGCCATCATGGACCCAGAGTGGAATGACAGTCAGCCGATCTACCGCCAGCTCCGCGACCGGGTGGTGGCGATGATCCTCGATGGCCACCTCAAGGAGGGCGATCCCCTGCCGTCGGTGCGCAGCGTCGCGACCGACTCGCGCATCAACCCGCTGACCGTGCTGAGGGCCTACCAGCAGCTCGTCGACGAGGGCCTGGTGGAGAAGCGTCGCGGCATCGGCATGTATATCAACTCCGGGGCGCCGGAGCTGCTGCGGCTCGCCGAGCGGCACAAGTTCCTCACCGAGCAGTGGCCCGAGATCCACGCCACGATCCGCCGCCTCGGCCTGTCTATCGAGGACCTGCTGGCCGCAGGTCCGCAGGCGGCGGAGGCCTGATCCATGAACGTGATCGAAGCCCGCAACCTGAGGAAGGCCTACGGCAAGACCGTCGCCCTGGGCGGCGTCGACCTCACCGTCGGCCAGGGCCGGATCGTCGGCCTGATCGGCCCGAACGGCGCCGGCAAGAGCACCACCTTCAACGCCATCCTCGGCCTCACCCCCTGCGAGGGGCAGCTGCGCGTCCTGGGACGGGATCCGTGGAGCGAACGCGACCGGCTGATGCAGGACGTCTGCTTCATCGCCGACGTGGCGGTGATCCCCCGCTGGCTGCGCGTGCGCCAGGCGCTCGACTACGTGGAAGGTGTGCATCCGAAGTTCGACCGCGCCAAGGCCGAGGCCTTCCTGGAGCGCACCGACATCAAGCGCACCAGCCGCGTGCGCGAGCTCTCCAAGGGCATGGTGACCCAGCTTCACCTGGCGCTGATCATGGCCATCGACGCCAGGCTCCTGGTGCTCGACGAGCCGACGCTCGGCCTCGACATCCTCTACCGCAAGGCCTTCTACGACAGTCTGATCAACGACTACTTCGACGGTGACCGCACCATCGTGGTCTCCACCCACCAGGTGGAGGAGATCCAGCACATCCTCACCGACGTGGTCTTCATCCACCACGGCCGGGTGGTGCTCGAGGCCGCCATGGAGGACCTGGAGCGGCGCTTCGTGGAGGTGGCGGTCAGACCCGACGAGCTGGCCAAGGCCCGCGCCCTGAAGCCGCTGCACGAGCGTCAGGTGTTCGACCGCAGCTACCTGATCTTCGAGGACCAGGACCGCGACCGCATGGCCCTGATGGGCGAGGCCCGCACCCCCAGCCTGGCCGACCTGTTCGTCGCGCTGATGGGACCCAATCCGATGGCCGCCGGGAGGGCCGCATGACCGTGGACGCCGTCGCAGCCCCTACCCCTGCCCCGAACCGCAAGGTCCGCCCGTTCCTGGCCTCGGTCCGCCGTGAGCTGTGGGAGAACCCGGCGGTCTATGTCGCCCCGGCCATCGTCGCCGGGGTGGTGCTGCTCGCCTTCTTCTATGAGTCCCGCAACCTGCCCGCCCACGTGCTGCGGGCCGCTTCGGATCCCAAGGCGGCCCTCAGCCTGAACATGCCCTTCGCGGCCGCCGCGGCGGCCACCTTCCTGATCAGCGGCATCGTGGCGGTGTTCTACTGCCTGGGCGCCCTGCACGGAGAGCGGCGCGATCGCAGCCTGCTGTTCTGGAAGTCCCTGCCGGTCTCGGACCTGACGACGGTCCTGTCGAAGGCGGCCATCCCCATGCTCGTGCAGCCTGCGGTCATCATCGCCGTGACCCTGGCCACCCACCTGATCATGCTGGCCTGGAGCTTCGCGGTGCTGATCGCCAACGGGGTCGATCCGTCCCTGTTCTGGAAGCATCTGCAGCTGTCGATGTTCTGGGTGATGATCCCCTACGGCCTGCTGGTCAGCATGCTCTGGGACCTGCCCCTCTACGGCTGGCTGCTGATGGTCTCGGCCTGGGCCAAGCGAATGACCTTCGTGTGGGCGGTGGCGCCCTGGCTGGTCCTGGCGATGTTCGAGTTCCTGGCGTTCCAGACGCGCCACGTCCTGGGGCTGCTGGAGTCGCGGGTGTTCGGCGGCTTCAACCAGGCCTTCACGGTCGGCGGCCGGGGCAAGGCGGCGATCAGCCGGCTCTCGGAGGTCGATCCCATGCAGGTGCTCGCGAACCCCGACCTCTGGGCGGGCCTGGTCGTGGGCGTCGCCTTCCTGGGCGTCTGCGTCTGGCTGCGCCGGCGGCAGGACCCGGTCTGAGCCGCGGATTGTCGCGCAAGGTCAAACGTTTGACCTCCGCGGTCATGGTCCCCGGCGGCAGGCCGCGGGACAATTGGGAATGTCGGAGGTTCTCATGATCGACACGGTTCCCGCGCCCCTGCTCATTGCCCACGTCGCCGCCGGCGGGGTGGCCATCCTCGCCGGTTTCGGCGCCCTCACCGCGCGCAAGGGCGGCGGCCTCCACCGCACGGCGGGCCATGTCTTCTTCGGAGCCATGCTGCTGATGGCCGCCAGCGCCGCGGTCATGTCGCTCCTGGGTCCGCAGAAGATGGCGCTGGGCTCGCTCTTCGTCATGTACCTGGTCGCCACCGGCTGGCAGGCCGCGCGGACGCCGCCGGGTCAGGTGGGGCTGGCCGAGCGGGCCGGTTTCGTGGCGGCCGCCGCCTTCGTCCTGGCCATCGGCGTGCTCACACTGCTGGGCGCGGCGACAACGGGCGACGGGGTGGGAGGCGGCGTGTTCCTGACGGCGATCGGCGGCCTGTGCGCCTACGACGACCTGTCCGTGATCCGCCGCGGCGGGCTGGTAGGGTCATCGCGCCTGGCCCGCCACATCTGGCGCATGTCGGCGGCCTGCTTCGTCGCCACCGGATCCTTCTTCCTCGGCCAGCAGGAGGTGATGCCGGAGGAGGTGCGCGGCTCGCCGATGCTCTTCGTGCTCGCCTTCGCGCCGCTCGCCGTGATGGCCTACTGGCTGCTGAAGACCCGCGCGCGCCGCCGGCGCAGCCCGTCGGTCGCCGCCGCCTGAGGCTCAGGCGCTGGCGGGCACGAGCCCGCCGGGCGCCGCCGCGCCGCCCTTGAGCCGGCGCTTCACCGCCCGCACCGCGCCGACGAATTTCAGCACCGGCTTCGGCAGCGGATCGCGGCAGAAGGCCACCTTCTTCACGTACTGCGGCACGCGCCAGGTCGACCAAGTGCCCGCCGGGAACAGCGCCACGTCACCGGCCTTTAGGGTGCGGACGCCGTCGTCGCCGGAGACCAGCACCTCGCCCTCGAGGATGTGCACCGTCTCGTCGCCGGCGAAGAACCAGTTGAAGGTGCCCGCCGTACAGTCCCAGAGCGCGGTCAGCGCCGTCCCGTCCGGCGAGCGCGACAGCTCGGCGCTGCGGGCGAGCGGCTGGCCCTCCATCACCCATTCGGGCCGGATCGGCGCGGGCTCGAGCCTGGCGTCCTCGAGGCGGGCGTGGACGATCATGCGCAGGGCCTCCCAAAGCTTGGCTGCAAGGCCGAAACCCGGCCGCGCTTGACCGGTTCCCGGCCTGTGCGCTTGCTGCGCCCATGGAGAGCCTGCCGATCATCGACATCGCCCCGCTGGTGGGCCACGGGGACCACGTCCGCGTCGCCGAGGAGATCGCCGCGGCCTGCGAGGCCCACGGCTTCTTCTACGCCGTCGGCCACGGCGTCGCGCCGGACGTGCTGCAGGCGCTGGAGGAGGAGAGCCGCCGCTTCTTCGCCCTGCCGCTGGAGCGGAAGATGGCCATCGCCATGAGCCGGGGCGGCCGCGCCTGGCGGGGCTACTTCCCGATCGGCGGGGAACTCACCTCCGGAAGGCCGGACCTCAAGGAGGGGCTCTACCTCGGGACCGAGCTCTCGCCCGACCACCCTCGCGTGCGGGCAGGCGTGCCCATGCACGGCGCGAACCTCTGGCCGGAGGAGGTCCCCGGACTGAAGGCGGCCGCCACCGCGTACATGGAGGGCGCGACGCGAGCGGCCGCCGCGCTGATGCAGGGCGTCTCACTGAGCCTCGGCCTCGACGCGGACTGGTTCTCGCGCACCTACACGGCCGAGCCCACCGTGCTCTTTCGCATCTTCCACTATCCGGCCGGGGGCTCGCAGGAGCACTGGGGGGTCGGCGAGCACACCGACTACGGCCTGCTCACCCTGCTCGCCCAGGATCGCTACGGCGGCCTGCAGGTGAGGACGCCGTCGGGCTGGATCGAGGCGCCGCCGATCGAGGACGCCCTGGTCTGCAACATCGGCGACATGCTGGAGCGGCTGACCGGCGGGCGCTTCAAGTCCACGCCGCACCGCGTGCGCAACGTCAGCGGCCACGACCGCCTCTCCTTCCCGCTGTTCTTCGACCCGGATTTCGAGGCCCGGCTACAGCCCCTGCCCGTGGCCGCCGACCGCATCGAGGCGGACAAGTCCGAGCGGTGGGACCGCGCCAGCGTCCACGAGTTCGAGGGCACGTACGGGGACTACCTGCTCGCCAAGGTCGGCAAGGTCTTCCCCCAGCTGAAGGACACGGCCCTCGGCGCAAGTTCGTGAGCGCCATTATTTGGCGCCCGCCGGGCCTCGTGAGACACTTAAAGAGCGGTCTTTGACAACTGAATCAATAGGTTGGACAACGCAGAGAGTTGTCGCGCTCACCTGTGCAAATAGCCCTGACGCGCGACGTAACACCCGCGGCTAGACGGGCTTCAGCGCCTCGTGCGGCCCGGCAGGAAGCTCCACCCCGATCGGGTCGCCGGCTCTGACCTCGCCGCCCTTCAGCACGATCCCCATCACCCCCGCCTTGCGCAGCGGTTCGTTGCCCGGGCCGCGCCCGAGGCAGGCAGCCATCAGGCCCGCCTGCAGCTTCTCCAGCTGAATGCAGGGGTTCCGCAGCCCGGTGACCTCCACGACGGCCTCTTCGCCGAGCCTCAGGCGCGCGCCCTTGGGGAGCCCGAGCAGGTCGACACCGCGGGTGGTGACGTTCTCACCCATCAAACCGGGCGTGACCGCGAAGCCCTGCTCCGCCAGCTCGTCGAACAGCTCGGCCTGCAGCAGGTGCACCTGACGCAGGTTCGCCATGTCGGGGAACTGCCGCCGGCGGCTGCGGTGCTTCACGGTGGCGCCGGCATGGGCGTCGCCCTCTACCCCGTGGTTCTCCACGAGCCGGATCACCAGCTGCGGCTTCTTCTTCGGTCCGTGCGAGGCCTTGCGGGCCACGCAGATCACCTCGCCGCTCAATAGACCACCACGCTCCTGATGCTCTCGCCGGCGTGCATCAGGTCGAAGCCCTTGTTGATGTCCTCCAGCGACAGCTTGTGGGTGATCATCGGGTCGATCTCGATCTTCCCGTCCATGTACCAGTCGACGATCTTCGGCGTGTCGGTGCGCCCGCGCGCGCCGCCGAACGCCGTCCCCTTCCAGACCCGGCCGGTGACCAGCTGGAAGGGCCGCGTCGCGATCTCCTTGCCGGCTTCGGCCACGCCGATGATGATCGACTGACCCCAGCCGCGGTGGCAGGCCTCCAGGGCCTGGCGCATCACGGTCGTGTTGCCGGTGGCGTCGAAGGTGTAGTCAGCGCCGCCGCCGGTCAGCTCCACGAGGTGGGCCACCAGCTCGCCCTGAACCTCCTTTGGATTGACGAAGTGGGTCATGCCGAACCGGCGGCCCCATTCCTCACGCGCCGGGTTGATGTCAACGCCGACGATCATTCCGGCGCCCACCAGCTTCAGCCCCTGGATGACGTTCAGCCCGATCCCGCCCAGGCCGAAGACGATGCAGTTGGCTCCCGCCTCCACGTCGGCCGTGTTGACGACGGCGCCGACGCCCGTGGTCACCCCGCAGCCCACGTAGCAGGCGGTCTCGAACGGCGCGTCCTTGCGGATCTTCGCCACCGCGATCTCCGGCAGCACCGTGTAGTTCGAGAAGGTCGAGCAGCCCATGTAGTGGAAGATGGTGTCGCCGTTGTACGAGAACCGGCTGGTCCCGTCCGGCATCAGCCCCTTTCCCTGGGTGGCGCGGATCGCGGTGCAGAGGTTGGTCTTGCGGCTGAGGCAGCTTTTGCACTGCCGGCATTCCGGCGTGTAGAGCGGGATCACGTGGTCGCCCACAGCCACGCTCGTCACCCCGGGCCCCACTTCCACCACCACGCCCGCGCCCTCGTGGCCGAGGATCGACGGGAAGATCCCCTCGCTGTCCAAGCCGTCCAGCGTATAGGCGTCGGTGTGGCAGATCCCAGTCGCCTTGATCTCCACCAGCACCTCGCCGGCGCGGGGGCCTTCGAGGTCAAGCTCCACGATCTCCAGCGGCTGCTTGGCCGCGAACGCCACGGCGGCTCTGGTCTTCATCGGGCCCCTCTCCTTGAACGCTGCGGACCCTCCCAAATGCCGGCCGCGAAGGGAAGCCCGGCCACGGCCAAATCACAACCGCGTTGGAGGTCGGCAACGCGGATGCCCGGTCGGCGTTTGGCGAACATGCTTGCCCCCTACGAGCTGACCTCCGACGAACGCGCCGTGCTCACCGCGGCCCTTGAAGCACCGCTGGTGGACCGCGACCCGGTGGTGCTCGGCCTGTGCCTCCGGCTCTGCGGCCGACGCCTCATGCAGCGCGCCGGCGCCGCCGCGGCCGCCAACGGCTGGCGCGGCTCGCCGCACGCGTTCGTGCTCACCCGGGAGGGCTGGGCCGTGCTGAAGGCCGAGCGGCTCTGCGGCCCCGTGCGCCGAGCCGGCTGACCGCGTCATTTCCTAACCGCGATCACGTTTTCGGAACTCCTCCCCGGGCGTGTGGTTGGCGCGGCGGGGCGGCCAACCGGGCCGCCTTTCGGAGGGAGATCACAGATGAAATCGAGACCCTGGGCTGCGGCCCTCATCGCCACCGGCGCGCTTAGCCTGCTGGCGGCCTGCGGTAACAAGTCTGAGGACGCTGGCGCGACTGCGGCGTCCGACAGCGCCGCCTCCGACGCGGCCGCCAGCGCGTCGATGGCTACGACCGGCACGGGCGCCGACACGGCCGCGACCGGGACGGTCGGTACGCCCAGCTCGGGCGCGGAGGGCGCGGGCATGAACTCCGGCTCGGCCGGCGCCACCAGCGGCGGCTCGCCGGGCATGACGGGCACGAGCGGCAATACGGGCGCCACCAGCGCGCCGGGCGGCGGCAGCCCGACCACGCCTCAGTAGCCGGTCAGCGCCGCTCTTCTGACGCCAGGGAGAGCGGCGCGGCCACCATCTCCAGCGGCTTGCGCTCGGCCTTGACGCCGAGGAACCAGGCCGCGAGCGCCCCCACCAGCATTAACCCGCCGCCCAGCAGGTAGCCCAGGAACACCTCGCCCCGCTCGCCCTGACCGATCAGGGCGCCGAACAGCGCCGGCGCGCCCACGCCGCCCAGCAGGGTCCCGAAGGCCACAAACAGCGAGATGGTCATCGCCCGGGTCTCGAGCGGGAAGAGTTCGCCCACCGTCAGGTAGGCGGCGCTTGCCGCCGCCGAGGCGAAGAAGAAGATCACGCTCCAGGCGATGGTCTGGGTCTCGGCGGTGAGCATGCCTTGCGCGAACATCCAGCCGGTCAGGCACAGCAGCACGCCGGAGATCGCGTAGCTGCCGCCGATCATCGGCCGCCGACCCCAGCTGTCGAAGAGCCGCCCCAGCACCAGCGGCCCCAAGACGTTGCCCAGCGCGAACGGCAGGATGAACCAGCCGACGTTCTTGGGCGGCACGTCGTAGAAGCGGGTCAGCATCTGGGCGTAGGTGAAGAAGATGGCGTTGTAGCAGAAGGCCTGGGTGGCCATCAGGATGACGCCAAGCACCGTCCGCTTCGGATGGGTCTTGAACAGCGTAATCGCCACTTCGGACCAGCTGGTCCGGGTCCGGCCGACGAGCCGGATCTTCGGGTGCGGCGCGAACATCGGCGGCAGCGCCGTGCGCCGCTCCACCCGACGCTCGATGGCCGCGACGATGGCCTGGGCCTCCTCGTGCCGGCCATGGGTCATCAGCCAGCGGGGGCTCTCCGGCACGTAGCGGCGGATGAACAGGATCACGACGGCGAGCAGCCCGCCCGTGAAGAAGGCCAACCGCCATCCCCAGTCCTGGGAGATCACCGCCGGGTCCAGCAGGAAGGTAGAGCCCACCGCGCCCAGGGCGGTGCCGACCCACCACGTGCCGTTCACCGCCACCGCCGTGAAGCCGCGGCGGCGCGCCGGCACCAGCTCGTCGATGGCGGAGTTGATGGCGCCGTACTCGCCGCCGATGCCCATGCCGGTTGCGAACCGGAACAGCATGAAGGACCAGAAGTCCCAGCTGAAGCCGCTGGCCACGGTGGCCGCGGCGTAGATCCCGACCGTGATCATGAACATCCGCCGGCGACCGAAGATGTCGGTGAGCCGGCCGAACACCACCGCCCCCACCACCACGCCAAACACGTAGGCGCTGGCGGTGAGACCAATCTGGGCGTCGGAGAGGCCGAGGCCGAGCGGCCCCTTCAGCGCCGGGGCGAGCGCGCCGACAAGTGTCACCTCGAGGCCGTCGAGGATCCAGGTGATCCCCAGCGCCGCCACCACCAGCCAGTGGAAGTGGCTCCACGGCAGCCGGTCCAGCCGCGCCGGCACGTCCGTCTCGAAAACCTCCCCCACCCCTCTCATCCGCGCCTTCTTTGTTCCCGGTCCGGCCTCAACGCACAAAGGCCAAGCTTGGGTTCATGCCCCCCGGTGTTGTATCCGCCGGCTCATGCCCGCTGAAGAGATCCTTGTCGACGCCCGCGGCCACCGCTGCCCGGTGCCGACGCTGCGCCTGCGCCGGGCGCTGGAGGATGCGCCGGCCGGCGCGCGGGTCCGGCTGCTGGCCGACGATCCCCTGGCCCGCATCGACGTGCCCCACTTCGCGGCCGAGGCGGGCTTCGAGCTGCTCGAGCGCGGCGAGGAGGCGGGCGTCCTCAGCTTCCTGGTGTCGAAGGGCTGACCGGGCGATTGGCGTAGATGGCGAGCTCCACCTCGGTGGCGAGCGCTCCACCGAAGAACAGCGCGTTCACGTTCCAGGAGAGCCAGATCAGGAACACCACAACGGTGGCTACCGAACCGTAGGTGGCGCCCAGTTCGGCGATCTGCTCGACGTAGTAGCCCAGAGCCCAGGACGCGAAAATGCACAGCGCCGCCGCAGACGCGCCGCCGAGCGCCGAGGCCGCCCAATGCACCGGCTTGCGCGACATCGCCCAGCGGTAGATCAGCGCCATGCCGAGCGTCAGGCCCGCGCTGGCCCAGGTCCACTCGCTGAACAACCAGATGACGCCACGGAGCGGTCGAAGCTCGAAGGTTTCGCCGAGGATCCGAAAGCTGAAGAACACCGTCGACAGCACGCCGAGCGCGGCGAAGGTGGCGATGAGCACGGCCAGCGCCAGAAGGTTGAAGCCCACGAAGCCCCGCGGCTGGTCCTCGTCGTGGATGAAGGACAGGCCCGCCAGCAGGGCCTTGAAGCCGCGATGCGCCGCATAGCCGCCGATCAGCAGAGCCAGGCCGCTCTGCATCGAGATGGCGTCGCGCGGCGCGTGCGCCAGGCGGATGAGCTCGCTTTCGAAGACCAGCCGCGTGGCGTCTGGCATCAGCCGGGCGAGCCATGCCCCCTGCTCCGCCGTCCGCGCAGGGTCGGCCAGCAGGGAATAAAGGCCCATGGCAATGGCCAGCGCCGGAAAAATGGCGAGCATGACGAAGAAGGAGACGCCGCCGTTGTAGAGCATGACGTCGCGACCCCAGAGGCGGATCAGCGACCGTCCCAGGATCTTGAGGGACATCCGACTCCAGTGGAGAGGATCCCACTCCACGGGCCGCACGCGCGCCAAGAACCTGCCCATGGCCATCGTCGCGGAGGGTGGGGCGACTCGCGGTCAAGGCAAGCGCGCAAATGGAAACGGCCCGCCACCCGGTTGAGGGATGGCGGGCCGCCGATGGGCGTGTCGTTCCATCAGGCTGGCCGCCGCTTCGAGGGACGGGAGAGCGCGACGAGCAACCTGGGATGAGTTTTGCGCCCCCGCGGCTGAACCCAACCTGAACGCCACCGTCAGGAAACGTCTCAGGTTGCCGGGGCCGCTTCCCTGTCGAGCGCCTCGATCTCAGGCCCGGTGAAGCCCCAGTCCAGCAGGGCCTCACGGGTGTGGGCGCCGATGGCCGGCGGTGGTCCCTGGATCTTGCCGGGCGTGGCCGAGAACCGCGGCGCGGGCGCCGGCTGGGTGACCCCGCTCACCTCCACGAAGGTCTGGCGGGCGACGTTATGGGGATGTTTGGGGGCCTCGTCGAGGTCGAGGACGGGGGCGAAGCAGACGTCGGTGCCGCCCATGATCGCCTCCCACTCGTCGCGGGTCTTGCTGGCGATCACCTCGGCGAGCTTGCCGCGCAGGCCGTCCCAGGCGCCGCGGTCCATCTGGCGCTTGAAGTCGGGGTCCTGGATGCCGGTCTTCTCCAGCAGCAGGGCGTAGAACTGCGGCTCGATGGAGCCGATCGCCACCCACCTGCCGTCGGCGCAGCGGTAGGTGTCGTAGAAGTACGCGCCGCCGTCGAGCAGGTTCGACCGCCGCTTCTCCTGCCACATCCCCGAGGCCTTGAAGCCGTAGAACATGGCCATGAGCGAGGCCGCGCCGTCGGTCATGGCGCAGTCGACCACCTGCCCCTTGCCTGTCTCGCGGGCGTGGATGATCCCGGCCAGCAGGCCGAAGGCGAGGTAGAGGGCGCCGCCCCCGAAGTCGCCGACCAGGTTCAGCGGCGGGGTCGGCTTGTCGTCGGTGCCGATGGCGTGCAGGGCCCCCGTGAGCGCGATGTAGTTCATGTCGTGGCCGGCGGCATTCGCCCACGGCCCCGTCTGGCCCCAGCCGGTCATACGGCCGTAGACGAGCTTCGGGTTGCGCCGCAGGGCGACGTCCGGACCCAGCCCCAGCCGCTCCATCACGCCGGGCCGGAAGCCCTCGATGATGCCGTCCGCCCTCTCTATCAGCTTCAGGCAGGTCTCGACCGCGGCAGGGTTCTTGAGGTCCAGGGCCACCGATCGGCGGCCGCGTGAGGTGACGTCGGCCGGCGCGCCGCCGCGGCTGGCGCCCTTGCGGTCGATGCGGACCACGTCGGCGCCGAGGTCGGACAGGAGCATGCCGCAGAAGGGCCCGGGGCCAATGCCGGCGAACTCGACGATCTTCAGGCCGGAAAGCGGTCCTTGGCGCATGTCTCACTCCCTTTGGCGCGAGACTAGGCCCCTGCCCTTCCGTCATTCAACCGCCGCCGGGCAGCGACTGGCCGTCGTCCACGGTGATGATGCTCCCGGTGATGGCGCGGCCCGCGGGGCCGGCCAGCATCAGGAAGGCGGCATCGAGGTCGGAGGCGTCCATCAGCCGCCGGCGCGGGAAGCCCTTCAGCTGCCTCTGCCCCCCCTCCGTGGGCCACAGTCGGCGTTGATGTCGGTCTCGATATAGCCCGGCGCGAGCGCGTTCACGGCGATGCCCCGCCGCGCCCATTCGCGCGCGAGGCTCTTGGTCAACATGGCCACCGCGGCCTTAGAGGCGCAGTAGGCGGCGAGCCCCGGCAGAACCGTGTGGCTGGCGATCGAGGCGATGTTGACGATCCGCGCGTCGCCGCGCTCCGCCACCCCGGAGGCCATCATCCGCCTGGCCGCCTCGCGCGCCGCCAGGAAGGTCCCGCGGACATTGACGGCGAAGGTGGCGTCCCAGTCGTCGGCCGACACCTCCAGCGCCAGGCCTTCGCCGCCGACGCCGGCGTTGTTCACCAGGATCGACAGCGGCCCGAGCGTGCGCTCCACCTCGTCCATGGCGGGGCCGATGGCGGCGGCGTCCGCGACGTCGAGCTGCAACGCCAGCGCCCGGCCGCCGAGCTCCGCGGCCAGCGCCTGTACCCGGTCCAGCCGGCGGGCGGTCACGGCCACGGCCGCGCCCTCCCGCGCCAGCAGCCGGGCGAAGTGTTCGCCCAGGCCGCCGGAGGCCCCCGTCACCAGCGCCACCTGCCCCTCCAGGCTCCCTGCCATTCCCGCGACCCCTCGCCGCTGCCGCAACTTCGCCGGGCAGCCTATTGTCCTATTCCCGACGCCCGCGATTCCATGCCAAGGAACCTGTCGGCGTTGGCGCAGGGATGGGGGAAATGGCGGCAGGCGTCCAGGCGCGTATCCTGATCGTTGCGCGCGACGACGTCCTGGCGGGTCCCTTGGCCGACGGCCTGGATCGGCTCGGCTGGCGCACGGTGACGGCGCGCGGCCCCAATGCGGCGATCGCCTGCCTGGCCGACCTGCAGATCGAAGTCGCAATCATCGACCTCAAGGGCGGCGGCGAAGAGGCCCTGGCGCTGGCCAAGCGGCTCAAGGCCGCCTGCGCCCCGCGCAAGCTGCCCGTGGTCGCTATCGGGGAGCCGGACCCGTCGCTCTTCACCCACGGGTTCGACCTGACGCTGGCGCCGCCGCTGCATCCGGCGCAGGCGGCCATGCGGCTGGAGACCCTGGTCCGCCTGGCGGTCGCCGAGGAGGAACTGGAGCTGCGGCAGGAGACCTTCGCCGACCGTGGCCGGGAGATCGACACGCCGGACCCGGACGTAAGCCCCTACCGCGTGCTAGCCATCGGCGAGCCCGCGCCGCAGTTCCTGGCGCTGACCAATGCGCTGCGCGACCAGGGGGCGGAGGTGGTCGGCGCCTTCACCGCCTACACCGCCTTCGACTACCTGCACGAGAAGACCTTCGACGCCGTGGTCCTGTGGGCCGGCGAGAACACGCAGGAGGCGCTGTCCATCGCCGCGGGCCTGCGGCGGAACACGCGCCTCTACCACACGCCTGCGCTGCTCTACATGCAGCGGGAGTCCCACCTCACCATCTCGGAGGCCTACCATCGCGGCATCTCCGACGTGGCCTCGCCGGACACCTCGGAGCGCGAGACGGCCAAGCGGATCGTGGAGCTGGCGCGCAGCTATCGGCGGGGCGCCACGCTGCGTCAGGGGCTGGAGCGGGCGCGTAGCTCGGGGCTGATGGATGCGGCCACGGGGCTTTTCACGCGCGACCTGTTCGCGGCGCATCTGGCGCGGCTGGCGCAGGCCTCGCGGGTGCGCAACCGGCCGCTGTCGATCTGCGTGCTGCGGGTGGCGGAGCGGCCGGAGGTGACCGCGGCGCGGGCCGGCGGCTGGCTCGACCGGGCGATCCCGCAGATCGGCTCGATGATCGGCCGGCTGGTGCGGGTGGAGGACACCGCCGCGCGGCTCGGGCCGGAGGTGTTCGCCCTGGCCCTGCCCGCTACGCCGCTGCCGGCGGCGCGGGCGGCGGGCGAGCGGATCGCGGCGGTGATCGGCTGCACGGCCTTCGAGGCCGGCGACGGCAAGCCGCCGTTCGTGCTCGAGTTCGACATTGGCGCGGCCGAGGTGGGCGGGCCGGAGACGGTCGCCCGCGCCCTGGAGGAGGCCGCGTTCCAGGCGGCGGGGCTGAAGGCAAGCTGATGCTGCCGCACCTGCCGCTGTGGATCTATCTCATCGTCGGCGCCCTGTTCGTGCTGGTGCTGGGGCGCAGCATGAGCCGCCAGACCTTGCGGATCGACCGGCTGTGGATCGTGCCGGCGTCGCTGGTCTTCCTGACGGCGGTGGCGCTGAGCCAGCACCCGGCCACCAGCCTGCCGATGCTGGCGCTCTATGGCTCGGCCATGCTGGCGGGCGCGGCCCTGGGCTGGTGGCGCGGGCAGTTCACCCTGGTGACCGTGAACCCCAAGACCGAGGTGCTCACGGGCCACACCTCGCGGATCGGGATGGCCATCCTTCTGGGCGTGGTGGGGATCCGGCTCGGCATCCGGGCGTGGGTGACCGAGCACGCCAGCGCGTTCAACATGACCGTGGGCGAGGTCACCGACGCCTTCCTGCTGTTCGCCGTCGGCCTCGTCTGCGCCGAGCGGGTCGAGGTGGCGATCCGCGCCACGCGCGCCCTCAACGACGCCCGCCACGAGAAGCGCCGGCAGAAGATCGCGCCCCTGCCCGCCGGCCAGAGGCGCCGGCGGGGTTGAGCTAGGCGGCGAGCTTCGCCAGTTCGGCGAGCACCTTCTCCGCGGCGTTGAGGCGCTGTTCGGGGGTTTCCCACTCGCCCTTCACGACGACCTTGTGGTCGGGCCGCAGGCGCCAGGCGACCTGGTTCTTCTGCACGAAGCCGATCAGGGCCCCCGGGTTCTTGAACTCGTCCCCGCGGAAGGTGACCACGGCGCCCTTCGGGCCGACGTCGATCTTCGACACGTTCGCCTCGCGGCAGAGTCCCTTGATCGCCACGACCTTGAGCAGCTGGCCGGCTTCGGGCGGCAGCGGGCCGAAGCGGTCGATGAGCTCGGCGGCCAGGGCTTCGCGGTCGTCGGCCTTCTCGGCTTCGGAGAGGCGTCGGTACAGCGCCAGGCGCACGTTGAGGTCGGGGACGTACTCCTCCGGAATCAGCACGGCGGCGCCGGTGTTGATCTGGGGCGACCAGCCGCGGTCGACCAGCTCGCCCTCCGTGCCGGCGCGGGCCTTCAGTTCGTTCACCGCATCCTCGAGCATCTGCTGGTAGAGCTCGACGCCGATCTCGCGGATGTGGCCCGACTGCTCCTCGCCCAGCAGGTTGCCGCCGCCGCGGATGTCGAGGTCGTGGCTGGCGAGCTGGAAGCCCGCGCCCAGGCTGTCGAGCGACTGCAGCACCTTCAGGCGCTTCTCCGCCGAGAGCGTGATCTGCTTCTCGGCGGGCGTGGTCAGGTAGGCGTAGGCGCGCGCCTTGGCCCGGCCGACGCGGCCGCGCAGCTGGTAGAGCTGGGACAGCCCGAACATGTCGGCGCGATGGATGATGAGGGTGTTGGCGGTCGGGATGTCGAGGCCGCTCTCGACGATCGTCGTCGACAGCAGCACGTCGTACTGGCCGTCGTAGAAGGCGCTCATCACCTCCTCGAGCTGGGTGGCCGACATCTGGCCGTGGCCGACGACGAACTTCACCTCCGGCACCTGCTCGCGCAGGAACCGCTCCAGCTCCGGCAGGTCAGAGACACGGGGCGCCACGTAGTAGGCCTGGCCGCCGCGGTACTTCTCGCGCAGCAGGGCCTCGCGGACGACGACGGGGTCGTGCGGAGTGATGTAGGTCCGCACCGCCAGCCGGTCGACCGGCGGGGTCGCGATGATCGACATCTCACGCAGGCCCGAGAGCGACATCTGCAGGGTGCGCGGGATCGGCGTGGCGGTCAGGGTGAGCATGTGCACGTCGGCGCGAAGCTCCTTGAGCTTCTCCTTGTGCTTCACGCCGAAGTGCTGCTCCTCGTCGACGATCACCAGGCCGAGGTTCTTGAAGCCCACCTGCTTCGAAAGCACGGCGTGGGTGCCGACGACGATCTCGATCTCGCCGTTCTTCAGCCCTTCGCGCGTCTCGGCCGCTTCCTTGGCGGGCACCAGGCGTGACAGGCGGCGCACCTTCACCGGCCAGCCCTCGAAGCGCTCGGCGAAGGTCTTGTAGTGCTGGCGGGCGAGCAGGGTCGTGGGGGCGACGATCGCCACCTGCTGGCCGCTCATGGCGACCACGAAGGCGGCGCGCAGGGCGACCTCGGTCTTGCCGAAACCCACGTCGCCGCAGATCAGCCGGTCCATCGGCTTGCCGGCGCCCAGGTCCTCCAGCACGTCCCCGATGGCGGCCAGCTGGTCGTCCGTCTCCTCGTAGGGAAAGCGGGCGCAGAATTCGTCGAAGGTGCCGTGCGGCGGCTCGACGGCGTCGGTCTTGCGGGTGGCGCGCTCGGCGGCGATGCGGATCAGGCCCTCGGCCATCTCGCGCAGGCGTTCCTTGGCGCGGGCCTTGCGGGCCTGCCAGGCGGCGCCGCCGAGGCGGTCGAGCTGCACGCCCTCGCTGTCGGCGCCGTAGCGGGTGAGCAGGTCAATGTTCTCGACGGGCAGGTAGAGCTTGGCCTCGCCCCCGTACTGGATCTCCAGGGTATCGTGCGGGGCCGCCTGCACCTCCAGGGTCTTGAGGCCCTCGTAGCGGCCGATGCCGTGGTCGATGTGGACCACCAGGTCGCCCGGCGTGAGCGAGGACGCCTCGGCCAGGAAGTTGGAAGCCCGCCTGCGCCGCTTGGGACGCGCGAGACGGTCGCCCAGGATGTCGGTCTCGGAGATGACCGCCAGGTTGTCGGTCTCGAAGCCGTTCTCCAGCGGCAGGACCACCCGCTGCGGCTTCTTCGGGTCGGCCGAGCGGGCCGCGTCCCAGTAGGCGGCGAAGCGGATGTCCTTCAGGCCGTGGTCGGCCAGCATGTGGCCCAGGCGGTCGGAGGAGCCCTCGGACCAGGAGGCGAACAGCACCCGCTTGCCGTCGGCGGCGAGCTTGCGGGCGTGGTCGGCGGTTGCCTCGAAGAGGTTGACGCTGTCGAGCTTGCGCTCGGCGGAGAAGTTGCGGCCCGCCCGCGCGCCCATGTCGATGACGGCCTCGCCCTCCGCCTCCTGGAAGGAGGAGAAGCGGCGGGTGG
The DNA here is from genome assembly GCF_036563285.1 of Phenylobacterium sp. GTDB lineage: Bacteria > Pseudomonadota > Alphaproteobacteria > Caulobacterales > Caulobacteraceae > Phenylobacterium. The sequence goes on along the minus strand of NZ_DATCMR010000004.1, from coordinate 1,720 downwards.
AACGCTTGGCGAGGAGGTCGAGCCATTCGTCGCTGTCGAGGTAGAGGCGCTCGGGCTCCAGTGGGTGGTACTGGACCTTGCGCTCGCTCTGGGCGCGGCTCTCGTAGGCGTCGCGGATCAGCGCCAGCCGCTCCTCGCGGGACTCGCGCGCCAGGTGGTCGAGGGCGACCAGGGCGTCCTTCGGCAAGTAGTCGAAGAGGCTCGCCATGCTGTCGTAGAACAGCGGCAGGAAGTGCTCCATGCCGGCGCGGCGGCCGCCTTCCGAGATGGCGGCGTAGAGCGGGTCGTCGCCCGGCGCGCCGAACGCCTCCAGGTAGCCCGTACGGAAGCGAGAGATGGCGTCCTTGTCGAGCAGGGCCTCGGAGACCGGAAGGAGGCTGACCTCCTTCAGCTGCCTGGTGGAGCGCTGGGTCTCGGGATCAAAGGCGCGGATGCTCTCCAGGGTGTCGCCGAACAGGTCGAGGCGGACCGGCTCCTCGGCGCCCGGCGGGAAGACGTCGATCACCCCGCCGCGGATGGCGAACTCGCCCTTCTCCGAGACGGTGGAGGCGCGGCTGTAGCCGTTGACGGCGAAATAGGCCTCCAGATCACCGATATCGACGCTGTTGCCGGACCGGGCCGAATAGCTGGCCCGCTTGATGGCGTTGACCGGCGGCACGCGCTGGATGGCCGCCGGGATGGAGGTCACCAGCAGCACCGGCTTCTTCTCGTCCACCCCCTGGGCGAGGCGAGAAAGCGTGGCCATGCGCTGGGCGGCGACGCCGGCGGAGGGGCCGATGCGGTCGTAGGGCAGGCAGTCCCAGGCCGGGAAGGTCAGGACCTCCACGTCCTGGGCGAAGAAGCGGAAGGCGTCGACGAAGGCCGAGAGGCGCGCGCCGTCGCGGGCCACGAACACCGAGAGGCCTTTCCGCGCCTTGACTACGTCGGCCATGACCAGGGCGTCGAAGCCCTCGGGCGCGCCCACCAGCGACAGCGCGCCGGGGTCGTCGGCCACGCGCCGCAGCTCGGCCCTGGTCACGGGGCGGGAAGCGTCATCCGCCACGGGGGCCTCCTGCAACCGCGCCAGCTTCCGCGGCGAACGCCTTGATGCTGTTGATGATCTGGCCCTCGAACTCCGGCGGCGTGGGCGCCGTCCCCACGATCCATGAATAGAGGTCCTGGTCGGGGACCTCGAGCAGCGCCTCGAAGGCGTCGAGCTGGTCCGGGCCGAATGTGGCGACGTGCTTGTCGGCGAACGGCCCCAGGATGAGGTCCGCTTCCCTGAAGCCCCGGCGCCAGGCGCGGAACCTCAGCTTCTTCAGCCGGGCGTCGTCGGTCGTGGTCATGAAAGAGGTCGCGCATATAGAGCGCCCCTCCCCCGAGCGCCAGTGCGGGGCGGCGAAGCCGCTCTGAAATGACCACGGACCACACGGAAAACACGGAGAACACGAACGGGCCCTGCCGGCTGGGAGGCCGGGGGCTTTGGACGTGTTCGTGGGTTCGCGGACGGATGAGGGCGCCTGGGCGCGTGCCTTGCTACCTCCCCCACCGCGGAAGCGGTGGCGGGAGGGGGACCGCGCGCCGAAGAGCGCGTGGTGGAGGGGGCAGGCCGCGCCTACGAGCTGTCCGGGGGTTCGGCAGCGGTCGCGCCGTCGGCGGTGGCGAGCGCCGCGTGGTCGCCTGCCCCCTCCACCGGTCGCTCTTCGGCGACCGGTCCCCCTCCCGCCGATGCTGCCGCATC
>NZ_DATCMR010000001.1:0-70014 GCF_036563285.1 Phenylobacterium sp. | reverse complement strand
CTACGACATCGACATGGTCAAGTGCATCTACTGCGGCCTGTGCCAGGAGGCCTGCCCGGTGGACGCCATCGTGGAAGGCCCGAACCTGGAGTTCGCCGTCGAGACCCGCGAGGAGCTCTACTACGACAAGGAGCGCCTGCTGGATAACGGCGACCGCTGGGAGCGGGAGATCGCGAAGAATCTGGAACTGGACGCACCGTACCGATAAGACCGGCGGCGCTTGATTCAGGCGCCGCCGCGCCACGCGCGGATTCGAGGGAAAAGAGAGCCGGATGGCCCTGCAGGCGATCGCATTCTATCTGATGGCGGCGGTGACGCTGGCGGCGGGTTTCGCCGTCGTGTCGTCGCGCAATCCCGTGCACTCGGTGCTGTTCCTGATCCTGGCCTTCTTCTCGGCGGCCGGGCTGTTCGTGCTGATGGGCGCCGAGTTCCTGGCGATGCTGCTGATCGTCGTCTACGTGGGCGCCGTCGCGGTGCTGTTCCTGTTCGTGGTCATGATGCTGGACGTGGACTTCGCCGCGCTTAGGCAAGGCTTCGCCCGCTATCTGCCGCTGGCGGGCGGGATCGGGGTGCTGCTGGCCCTGGAGATGGTCTTCGTCTCCTCGACCGTGGCGACGCGCGGAGCGGCGCACCTGAACCACACCCCGCAGGCCTCGGGCGCCGAGGACGTCACCAACGCCGAGGCGATCGGGCGGGTGCTCTACACCGACTACATCTACTTCTTCCAGGCGGCGGGCCTGGTGCTGCTGGTGGCCATGATCGGCGCCATCGTGCTGACGCTGCGTCACAAGCCGGGCGTGCGCCGCCAGCTGGTGGCCGACCAGGTCCTGCGCACGCCGAAGACCGGCATGCGCGTGGTTTCCCTCAAGCCGGGCGAAGGGGTGGGCGAATGACCATCGGGCTCTCCCACTACCTGGCGGTCGCCGCCATCCTGTTCACGATCGGCGTCTTCGGCATCTTCGTGAACCGCAAGAACATCATCGTCATCCTGATGAGCATCGAGCTCATCCTCCTGGCGGTGAACATCAATCTGGTGGCCTTCTCGGTCTACCTGGGCAACGTGACCGGGCAGATCTTCGCCATGTTCGTGCTCACCGTCGCGGCTGCCGAGGCCGCGGTGGGCCTGGCCATCCTCGTCACCTTCTTCCGCAACCGCGGCGACATCTCGGTGGATGACGCCTCGATGATGAAGGGCTGATCTCACCGTGTCCGCAGAGACCTTCGTCACCATCATCCTGTTCGGCCCGCTGATCGGCGCGACGATCGCCGGCCTCTTCGGCCGGCGGATCGGCGACACCGCCTCCATGGCCGTGACCACCGGCTTCCTGTTCCTGTCGGCCGTGCTGTCGTGGGTGGTGTTCAGCCAGTGGACATGGGGCGGCCTCGAGCCCTTCACGCTCACCTACACGCCGTTCATCCACGTGGGCGACTTCCAGTCGAACTGGAGCTTCCGCCTCGACGGCCTCTCGGCCGTGATGCTGGTTGTGGTGACCACCGTCTCCTCGCTCGTGCACCTCTATTCGTGGGGCTACATGGCCGAGGATCCGTCCAAGCCGCGGTTCTTCGCCTACCTCTCGCTGTTCACCTTCGCCATGCTGAGCCTGATCAGCGCGGCCGACTTCATGCAGCTGTTCTTCGGCTGGGAAGGGGTGGGGCTGGCGAGCTACCTGCTGATCGGCTTCTGGTTCCACAAGCCCACGGCCAACGCTGCGGCCATCAAGGCCTTCGTGGTCAACCGCGTCGGCGACTTTGGCTTCGCGCTCGGCATCATGACGGTGTTCTGGGCGACGGGTTCGATCCAGTTCGCCGAGATCTTCCCGCAGATCCCCGCCGTCGCGGACCGGGGCTGGGAGTTCGCCGGCCAGACGTACCGGCTGATGGACCTCGCCTGCGTGCTGCTGTTCATCGGCGCCATGGGCAAGTCGGCCCAGTTCTTCCTACACACCTGGCTGCCGGACGCCATGGAGGGCCCGACGCCGGTGTCGGCCCTGATCCACGCGGCCACCATGGTGACCGCCGGCGTCTACATGGTCTGCCTGCTGTCCCCGATGTTCGAGTACGCGCCGGTCGCGAAGAACATCGTCACCGTCATCGGCGCCGTCACCGCGCTGTTCGCCGCCACCGTCGGCCTGGCCCAGAACGACATCAAGCGCGTGATCGCCTATTCGACCTGCTCGCAGCTCGGCTACATGTTCTTCGCCGCCGGCGTGGGGGCCTACCAGGCGGCCATGTTCCACCTGTTCACCCACGCCTTCTTCAAGGCCCTGCTGTTCCTGGGCGCCGGTTCGGTGATCCACGGCATGGCCCACGAGCAGGACATGCGCCGCTACGGCGCGCTCGCGAAGTACCTGCCGATCACCTACGCGGTGATGACCATCGGCACGATCGCCATCACCGGCCTGGGCATCCCGGGCGTGGAGCTGGGCTTCGCCGGCTTCTACTCCAAGGACGCCATCATCCACGCCGCCTACGAGGCCGCGCAGGTCGGGCACGCCATGGGCTGGTTCGCCTTCATCATCGGCGTGCTGGTGGCCGGCCTGACCGCCTTCTACTCCTGGCGCCTGGCCTTCTTCACCTTCAACGGCCATGCCCGCTGGACGTCGGAAGACCTCGAGCACCACTGGCACAACCGCGACCATCACGACCACGCGCATGCCGGGCATGACGACCACGCGACTGCGGCCCAGCACGAGAGCCACGAGGAGCCGCTGGCCGACGCGCCGAACGCCTATGTGCATGCGGATCACGGCCACGGCCACCACGGCCCGGCCCTGCCGCACGAGAGCCCCTGGACCATGCGCCTGCCGCTGATCGTGCTCGCTGTCGGCGCGATCTCCGCGGGGTTCCTGTTCCACCACCAGTTCATCGGCGAGCACAAAAGCGAGTTCTGGCGGGGCGCGATCTTCAACGCCCCGGCCGAGGCGACCCACGCCGCGCCCGCGGCCCACGGCCAGGCCGCCGCCCACGGCGCGCCCAGCGAGGCCGCCCAGGCCGCCGAAGGCGCCGCGCCAGTGCACACGGGCGACGAGGAGCACCACGCCCCATTGTGGGTCGTGCTGGCCCCGCTCGTAGCGTCGGTGCTCGGCCTGCTGATCGCGGCCTACGTCTATCTGCTGCGGGAAGGGCTCGGCGCCCGGCTAGCGGCGCGCCAGGGGCCACTCTACATCTTCTTCTACAACAAGTGGTTCTTCGACGAGCTCTACCAGGCGACCTTCGTTCGCGGCGCCAAGTTCCTCGGCGACCTGTTCTGGAAGGGCGGCGACCAGCGGATCATCGATGGTCTCGGGCCAGACGGCCTCTCGGCCGTTTCCTACGCGGTGGGCCGCGGGACCGGCCGGCTACAGACCGGCTACGTCTACCACTACGCCTTCGTCATGCTCCTGGGCGTCGTAGGCCTGCTGACCTACGCCCTCTGGGCGTGGAATTCCTGAGCGCTGGGGAGCTGATCTGACATGACCGGTATCCTTTCGCTCATCACCTACGCGCCGCTGGTCGGCGTGCTGGGGATCATGATCCTGCGCTTCTTCGGCAAGGCCGAGGACCCGAAGACGGTCGAGACGTCCAAGTGGATCGCGCTGGTCACGACCCTGGCGACGCTGGCCCTCTCCATCCTGCTCGTCGTCCGCTTCGATCCCAACGAGGCGGGCTTCCAGTTCGTCGAGGAGCTCCCCTGGTTCGCCGGCATCACCTACCGCATGGGCGTGGACGGCATCTCGGTGCTGTTCGTCCTACTGACGGCGTTCCTGATGCCGCTCTGCATCGCCGCCTCGTGGCGGTCCATCGAGCACCGGGTGCTCGACTATATGATCGCCTTCCTGATCCTCGAGACCCTGGTGATCGGCGTCTTCTGCGCGCTCGACCTGATCCTGTTCTACATATTCTTCGAGTTCGGCCTGGTGCCGATGTTCCTGATCATCGGGATCTGGGGCGGCGCTCGGCGAGTCTACGCGGCCTTCAAGTTCTTCCTCTACACCCTGCTGGGCTCGGTCCTGATGCTGGCGGCCATCCTGGCCATGATCGGCATCGCCGGCACGTCCTCTATCCCCGAGCTGATGACCTACAGGTTCGAGGAGGGGCTGCAGACCTGGCTGTGGCTCGCCTTCTTCGCGTCGTTCGCGGTGAAGATGCCCATGTGGCCGGTGCACACCTGGCTGCCCGACGCCCACGTGGAGGCGCCGACGGCGGGCTCGGTGATCCTGGCCGGCATCCTGCTGAAGATGGGCGGCTACGGCTTCATGCGGTTCAGCCTGCCGATGTTCCCGGAGGCCTCGGAGCTGTTCGCCCCGCTGGTGTTCGCGCTCAGCGTCGTGGCGGTGATCTACACCTCGCTGGTCGCCTTTCGGCAGACCGACATCAAGAAGCTGATCGCCTACTCGTCGGTGGCCCACATGGGCTTCGTGACCATGGGCATCTTCTCCGGCAACGCCCAGGGCGAGCAGGGGGCAATCTTCCAGATGATCTCCCACGGGGTGATCTCGGGCGCGCTCTTCCTTTGCGTCGGCGTGGTCTACGACCGCATGCACACCCGCGAGATCGCGTTCTACGGCGGACTGGTGAACCGCATGCCGTGGTACGCGGCGGTGTTCATGCTCTTCACCATGGGCAACGTGGGCCTGCCGGGGACCTCGGGCTTCGTGGGCGAGATCCTGACCATGACCGGGACCTACCAGGCCTCCACGTGGACGGCGCTGCTCGCAGCCACCGGCGTGATCCTGTCCGCTGTCTATGCGCTCACCCTCTACCGGCGGGTCATCTTCGGGGAGCTGGCGAATCCAAAGCTCGCGGCCATCACCGACCTGGAATGGCGTGAGGTGGTGATCTTCGCGCCCCTGATCGTCTCGACGCTCTACCTCGGCGTCTTCCCGAATTCCGTGTTCAACCTGACTGAGGCCTCGGTGGACCAGCTCGTGACGGCCTACCGCGCGGCGACCGGGGGCTAAGCCAGCTATGACCTTCTCCGCCGATCTCGGCCTTGCCTATCCGGAGCTGGTGCTCGCCGGCGGCGCGCTACTGCTCCTGGTGTTCGGGGCCTATGCGCCGCGCGCCACCACCGCCCTGGCGGCGGCCGCCATCGTGACCCTGCTGGCCGCGGCAGTCGCCGCCGCGACGGCGCCCTTCGGCCGTGCGTTCTCCGGCGGGTTGATCTCCGACCAGGCCTCGACCTTCGCCAAGGTGGCGATCTATGTGGCGAGCGCCGTCGCCATCCCGCTCGGCCAGCGATGGTTCGAGCGCCGCGGGGTGCGCAATTTCGAGTTCCCGGTGCTGATCCTGCTGGCCGCGCTCGGCATGGGCATGATGGCCTCGGCCGGCGACCTGATCTCGCTCTACGTCGGCGTCGAGCTGCACTCGCTGGCGCTCTACGTGCTCGCCGCCATGCACCGCGACGACGCCAAGGCCTCGGAAGCCGGGCTGAAGTACTTCGTGCTGGGCGCGCTCTCGTCCGGCCTGCTGCTCTACGGCGCCAGCCTGATCTACGGTTTCGCCGGCTCCACCCTGTTCGAGGACATCGCGGTGGCCGCCCGCGGCGGGGCCAACACCGGCCTCCTGTTCGGCCTCGTCTTCCTGATCTGCGGCCTGGCCTTCAAGGTCTCCGCCGCGCCGTTCCACATGTGGACGCCCGACGTCTACGAGGGGGCGCCGACCCCGATCGTGGCCTTCTTCGCCGCTGCCCCGAAGCTCGCCGCCATGGTGCTGTTCGGCCGCGTCCTGGCCGAGGGCTTCGCCGGCGCCATCCCGCAGTGGCAGCAGGTGCTGGTGGCCATCGGCCTGATCTCGGTCTTCGTCGGCGCTTTCGCGGGCCTGGCGCAGAAGAACCTGAAGCGCCTGTGGGCCTACTCCTCGATCGCCAACATCGGCTACGCCGTGCTCGGCATGGCCGCCGGCACGGGCGAGGGCATGCAGGCCATGCTGACGTTCATGGTCCTCTACATGATTGACGTGACCGGCTTCTTCGCCTGCCTGGCGGCGCTGTCGCGCTCGAGCCGGTCCATGGAGACCATCGAGGACATGGCCGGCCTGCGCCGCGAGCAGCCCGGGCTGGCGCTGGCGATGACGGCGTTCTCGCTGTCGGCGCTGGGGCTGCCGCCGTTCTCCGGCTTCTGGGCCAAGGTGTTCGTGTTCAAGGCCGCCATCAACGCTGACCTGGGCTGGGCTGCGGTGGCAGGACTGGTGGGCTCGGTTGTGGCCGCGTTCTACTACCTGCGCCTGATCAAGGTGATGTGGTTCGACACCGCCGAAGGCGCCACCGACAAGCCGCCGTTCGAGGCGCGCTTCATCGCCATCGCCCTGGCCTTGTTCTCCTTCCCGCTGGTGCTCGGCGCGCTCATCTGGATCTATCCGGAAGCCGGCGAGGCCGCCCGCGCCTTCGGGTTGGCGTAGAGGGTGGGCGACCACCCGCCAATCGACGCCTACGACGAGATCGACTCCACCAACGCCGAGGCGCGCCGCCGCGCGGAGGCCGGGCAGGGCGGCCCGGTCTGGATCACCGCCGCCGTGCAGACGGCCGGCCGCGGCCGGCGCGGCCGGGCCTGGTCGACCGAGCGCGGCAACCTCGCCGCCACCCTGTTGATGACCACCGACCTGCCGCCGGTGGACGCCGCCCAGGTGTCGTTCGTGGCCGCGCTGGCGGCCTCCGACCTGGCCGACGCTTGCCTGGGCCCAGGCGCCGCCCGGCTGAAGTGGCCCAACGACGTCCTCGTGCACGGCCGGAAGGCGGTAGGCATCCTCGTGGAATCCGGCGCCAGTCCGGACCAGCGCCTTTGGGTCGCGGTCGGAATCGGGGTGAACCTGAAGCACGCCCCCACCAACCTGGAGCGTCCCGCCACCGCCTTCGCCGACCACATGGCCGCCCCGCCGCCGGAGCCCGGCGCCGCCCTGGAGGTGCTGGCCACCTCTTTCGAGCGCTGGCGCAGGCTCTGGACCACTCAGGGCTTCGCCCCCATCGCCCGAGGCTGGACCGAGCGCGCCATGGGGCTGGGCGAACCCTGCGAGGCCAGGCTGCCCGCCCGGACCCTCTCCGGGGTCGCCGAGGGGCTCGATCTTGACGGCGCCCTGCGGCTTCGGCTGGACGACGGCAGCCTTGAACGCGTAACGGCAGGCGACGTCTTCTTCGGGGGAACCTGACCCGCATGCTCCTGGCCATCGAGCAGGGCAACACCAACACCCTCTTCGCCGTCCACGACGGACAGAAGTGGACCGCCCAGTGGCGCACGGCCACCCAGTCGACCCGGACGGCCGACGAATACGCCGTGTGGCTGTCGCAGCTGCTCAACATGGCCGGCCTGGCGCTGGGCGCCTTCGACGGCTGCATCGTCTCGAGCGTCGTGCCGCAGTCGATCTTCAATCTGCGCAACCTCGCCCGTCGCTACCTGCACGTTGAGCCGCTGGTGATCGGCGAGAACGCGGACCTTGGAATCCCGGTGCGCATCGACAAGCCTTCCGAAGCCGGCGCCGACCGCCTCGTCAACGCCATCGGGGCTCACGCCGTCTATCCCGGTGCCCTGATCGTCATCGACTCCGGCACCGCCACCACCTTCGACGTGGTCGCCGAGGACGGCGGCTTCGAGGGCGGGGTGATCGCGCCGGGGATCAACCTCTCCATGGAAGCGTTGCACACCGCGGCGGCCAAACTGCCCAGGGTCGCGATCCAGAAGCCCCAGCGGGTGGTGGGCACGGATACGGTGGGAGCCATGCAGTCCGGCGTGTTCTGGGGGTACATCGCCCTCATCGAGGGCCTGATCGCCCGCATCAAAGGCGAACAGGGCCGGCCCCTGACCGTCGTCGCGACGGGCGGCGTGGCCTCCCTGTTCCACGGGGCGACCAGCTCCATCGACCACTTCGACCCCGACCTCACCATCCGCGGCATGCTGGAGATCTGGCGCCGCAACAAGCAGGCCGCGTAATGGCGAAATCCGCCGCCGACGAGCTCGTCTTCCTGCCGCTGGGCGGGTCCAACGAGATCGGCATGAACTTCAACCTCTACGGCTTCGGTCCGCCGCACGACCGCAAGTGGGTCGTCGTCGACCTGGGGGTGACCTTCGGCGACCAATCCACCCCGGGCGTCGAGGTGATCCTGCCGGACCCGGCCTATATCGAAGACTACGCCGACCGCATCCTGGGCATCGTGCTGACCCACGCCCACGAGGACCATATCGGCGCCGTGGCCTGGCTTTGGCCGCGGATGAAGGCGCCGATCTACGCCACGCCGTTCACCGCCTTCATCCTGCGCGAGAAGCTGCGGGAGGCCGACCTCCTGGAGCAGGTGCATATCACCGAGGTGCCGCTGGGCGGCGTGATCGAGCTCGGGCCGTTTCGCATGGAGCTGGTGACGCTCACCCACTCGATCCCCGAGCCCAACGGCATCGCCATCAAGACGCCGCTGGGCACCATCCTGCACACCGGCGACTGGAAGATCGACCCGCACCCGCTGCTGGGCGCGCCGACCGACGAGGACGCCATCCGACGGCTGGGCGACGAGGGCGTGCTGGCGATGGTCTGCGACTCGACCAACGTCTTCGTCGACGGGGTCGCGGGCTCGGAAGCCGAGGTGCGGGAGGCGATCACCCCGCTGATCGGGCAGATGAAGGGCAAGGTGGCGGTCGCCTGCTTCGCCTCCAACGTGGCGCGCATGGACACGGTGATCCGCGCGGCGGAGGCCAACGGCCGCCGGGTGGCCCTGGTCGGCCGCTCCATGCACCGAATGGCCGCGGCGGCGAAATCGGTGGGCCTGATGCAGGACGTTGCGGACTTCGTCACGGATTCCGAGGCCGGCTACTTCCCGGCGGAGAAGATCCTCTACCTCTGTACCGGCAGCCAGGGTGAGCCGCGCGCGGCGCTGTCGCGCATCGCCGACGGCTCCCACCCGCACGTGAACCTCGGCGCGGGCGACGCCTGCATCTTCTCCTCGCGGGTGATCCCGGGGAACGAGATCCCGATCCGCAACCTGCAGAACAAGCTCGCCGACCGCGGGGTGCGCCTCTACACCGAGCGCGACCACCCCGGAATCCACGTCTCCGGCCACCCGTGCCGCGACGAGCTGGCCGAGATGTACCGCTGGGCGCGGCCGCAGATCGCCATCCCGACCCACGGCGAACGCCGCCACCTTCTCGAACACTGCGCCTTCGCCCGCGACCTGCAGGTGCCGCAGCAGCTGGCGCCCCGGAACGGCGACATGGTCCGGCTCGCGCCCGGCCGTGCGGAGATCGTGGACGAGGTGCCGGCCGGCCGGCTCTACGTCGACGCGGGCGTGCTGACGCCGGAGAACGGCCCCTCCCTTCGCGAGCGCCGGCATGCCGCCTTCAACGGCGTGGTCTCTGTGGCCGTGGTGCTCGACCGCAAGGGCAAGATCGCCTCGGGGCCGCAGGTCCGCGCCCTGGGCCTGCCCACCGACGAGGACTATCCGCTCGACGACGTCCTCGACGACCTTGCCGACGAGGCCGAATCCGCTCTCGAACGTCTCTCCCGCGAGGCCCGTGAGCAGGACGAGACGGTGGAGACCGCCATGTCCCGCGCCGTTAAGAAGGCCAGCCAGCGCATCTGGGGGCGCCGCCCTGTGGTCGAGACCACGGTCCTGCGCCTCTAGACGAACGTCGCCCCCGCGTCTTTCATGAGGGGAGGCGCCGGCAAGAGCGCCCGCCAAGGGAGGGCGCGTTTCCGTGACGGCGTACCAGGGCGTCCGCATCGCCGATTTCAGCCAGGGCGTGGCCGGGCCGATGGCCGCCATGCTGCTGGGCGACTTCGCCGCCGAGGTGGTGAAGGTCGAGCCGCCCGGCGGCGATTGGGCGAAGGACCGTCCAGGCTACCTCGCCTTCAACCGCAACAAGCAGGTGGTGACGCTCGAGGCGGACAGCGCGGAGGCGCGGCGGCTCATCGCCGGCGCCGACGTGGCGATCTTTGACCATGCTCCCGGCCGGCTGGAGGCCCTGGGCCTCGACGGCGCGGCCCTCACCGCCGAGCACCCGCACCTGATCCATGCCTGGATGCCGCCCTACGGGACTTCCGGCCCCTGGAGCCAGCTGCCGGCGCGGCACAGCCTGCTCTCAGCGCTGATGGGCGCCGCCTTCAAGCAGGGCGCCTACGCCGATCGCCCGGTCCACCTGATCCTGCCGGTGCTGCAGTACGGGCAGGCGGTGATGGGCGCGGCCGCCATCGGCTCGGCGCTGTTCGAGCGCACACGGTCCGGACGGGGCCAGGCGCTCACCGTGAGCGGCCTGCACGGCGCCTCGGAGGTGAACGGCCCCGCCCGCCTGCTGGGCCAGCCGCCGCTGCCGCGCGGCATCCCGCCGGGCGCCAACCCGCGCTACCGCCTTTACCAGTGCGCCGACGGCGAGTGGTTCTTCCTCGGGACACTGTTCACCGGCTTCTACAAGCGCGCCCTGGAAGTGGCCGGCGTCGGCGACCTCTTCGAGATGTTCGAAGCCGACATGATCGCAGCCCGCGACATGCTGACCGGCATCTTCGCCAGCCGCACCCGCGCCGAGTGGCTCGCCGACCTTCAGGCCAACGACGTTCCCTGCGCCCCCGTGGGGCGGCGCGAAGCCTGGTTCGCCGGCGAGGTGGTGCGCGAGGCTGGGCTGCGTTGCCAGTTCGAACACCCGACGCTGGGCAAGGTGGCCGTCCCCGCGCCGCCGGCGAAGCTCTCCGGCACGCCGGCGCAGGTGAGGGGGCTGCCGCAGCCGGTCGAGACGCCGCCGTCCTGGGAGCCGAGGCCCACGCCGACCGAGAAGGCCTCCGCCGGCTCCCCGCTGGCAGGCGTCCGCGTGCTGAACCTCGGCACTGTCATCGCCGGCGCCTATGCCGGGACTATCCTCGCGAACTTCGGCGCCGAGGTGATCAAGATCGAGGGGCCGGAGGCCGACCCCTTCCGCTCCGACGGGCCGCAGTTCCTGCTCTACAACCGCGGGGTCCGCGGCCTGGGCCTGGACCTGAAGCAGCCCGCCGCCCGCGCGCTGTTCCTGGAGCTCGCGAAGGACGCCGATGTCGTCATCGACAACTACCGGCTGGGGGTCCGGGGCCGGCTGGGAATCGACTACGCCGCCCTGAAGGCGGTGAACCCCAAGATCATCTCCTGCTCGATCAACGCCTACGGGACAACCGGCGCCCGCGCCGCCCTGCCGGGGTTCGATCCGCTGCTGCAGTCCGAAGGCGGCATGCAGGCGAGCCAGGGCGGGGCGGACGATCCGGTCCTCTACACCATCGCCGTCAACGACGTGGCGACGGCCGGCGTCGTCGCCGCCAGCGTCATTGCGGCCCTGAACGCCCGCCAGCGGACCGGGGAAGGGCAGGAGATCCTCACCAGCCTCACCGCCCAGAGCCTGCTGTTCCAGATCGAGGAGGTGGTGGACTACGCCGGCCGCCCGGCGAACGACGAAGGGTGCGAGGACTGCCCCGGCGTCTCCGCGCTCACCCGCTTCTACGAGTGCGCGGACGGTTGGATCGCCGTCGCCTGCCAGACGTTTGCGGAAGCCAGCGCGCTTCAGTCGGTGCTCGGCATCGAGCTGGGCGAGGATGCGCTCTCCGCCCCACGCGACGGCGAGCTCGCCGACCGCCTGGCCGCCGCCTTCGCCGCCCGGCCCCGCGAGGACACCGCCCTGGCGCTCGCCGCCGCCGGCGCGCCGGCCGCCCCCGTGCGCCGCGCCGCCGAGGCGCTGGAGGACCCCTGGCTCGTGGAGAACGGCTTCCCCGAGCGCTGGGAGCACCCGCGGCTGGGCCCGATGATCAGCGCCCGCGCCTTCGCCGACTTCCACCGCACCCCGGGCGGCTTCCGCCACCCGACGCCGGACCTCGGCCAGCACACCCGCGGGATCCTGCGCGAAGCCGGCGTGCCTGAGGACCGCATCGCGGAGCTCTTCGCGACCGGCGCGGTGTTCGAGCCGGCCGGGGCCGCCCTGGAGCCCGCCCAGTAGCCGCACCGCCCTCGCGCCGAGCGCCCGTGGGCGCTATATCCCCGCCCATGATCGGCAAGCTCAATCACGTGGGGGTCGCGACCCCCTCTATAGATGACTCCGTGCGCCTCTACCGCGAGATGCTGGGCGCGACCTCCATCGGCGAGAAGTTCGTCATGGAGGAGCAGGGCGTCTGGGTCTGCTTCGTCGACCTGCCCAACAGCCAGATCGAGCTGATCGAGCCCTATGGCGAAGCCTCGCCGATCCACGCCTTCCTGGCCAAGAACCCCAAGGGCGGCCAGCACCACGTCTGCTTCGAGGTCGAGGACATCGAGCGCGCCCGCGACGACATGCAGGCCAAGGGCGCGACCGTGCTGAATGGCGGCAAGCCGCGCATCGGCGCCCACGGCGTGCCGGTGATCTTCGTGCACCCGAAGGACATGGGCGGCGTCCTCGTCGAGCTCATGCAGACTCCGAAGGCAGCCCACTGATGGGCCCGATCACCGCCATCGCCATCTACCTCACTCTGTGGTGGACGGTGCTGTTCGCCGTCCTGCCGCTGGGGACGACCACCCACGCCGAGGCCGGCATCGACAAGGGCGACGGCGGCGACCCCGGCGCGCCGGTGGACCCGAAGCTGAAGCGCAAGTTCCTCACCACCACCTGGGTCTCGGCCGTGCTGTTCGCGATCCTCTGGGTGATCATCCGCCTGGGGGTCGTCAAACTTCCGCCGCTCCCGGCCACCTACTAGGCGCGTTGCAAAGCTCTCGCGGCTGAGGCTATCAACGCGCCTCCGCTCTTCGCCGCCCCCAGGAAGCCCATGCGCCTGTCGCGTTACTTCATGCCCACGCTGCGCGAGGCGCCTTCGGACGCCCAGATCGTCTCGCACCAGCTGATGCTGCGCGCCGGCATGATCCGCCAGGAGGCGGCGGGCATCTACGCCTGGCTGCCCCTGGGCCTGCGGGTGCTGAAGCGGATCGAGCAGGTGGTGCGCGAGGAGATGGACCGCGCCGGCGCCGTCGAAATCCTGATGCCCACCCTGCAGCTTGCCGACCTCTGGCGCGAAAGCGGCCGCTACGACGACTACGGCGAAGAGATGCTGCGCATCAAGGACCGCCACGACCGTGACCTCCTGTACGGGCCCACGGCGGAGGAGGTCGTCACCGACATTTTTCGGGCATATGTGAAGTCCTACAAGGACTTGCCGAAAAATCTTTACAACATCCAGTGGAAGTTCCGCGACGAGCGGCGCCCCCGCTTCGGGGTCATGCGCGGCCGCGAGTTCCTGATGAAGGACGCCTATTCCTTCGACATCGACGAGGCGGCGGCCAGGCGGTCCTACAACCGCATGTTCCTGGCCTATCTGAATATCTACGCGCGCCTGGGACTCAAGGCGGTGCCCGTGAAGGCCGACCCTGGCCCCATCGGCGGCGACATGAGCCATGAGTTCATGATCCTGGCCGACACCGGCGAGAGCCAGGTCTTCGCCCACCGCGACCTGGTGGAGATGGGTGCGCCCGGACCGGACCTCGACTGGGACGGCGACCTTGAACCGGAGGTCTCCCGCCGCACCAGCCTCTACGCGGCCTCCGACGAGATGCACGACACCGCCCGCTTCGAGGCCATGCCGGAAGACAAGCGGATGACCGCCCGTGGCATCGAGGTGGGACACATCTTCTATTTCGGCGAGAAGTACTCGAAGCCCATGGGGGCCAAGGTGGCCGGCGCCGACGGCAAGGAGGTCCTCGTCCAGATGGGCTCCTACGGCGTCGGCGTCTCGCGCCTCGCGGGGGCGATCATCGAGGCCAGCCACGACGAGAACGGCATCATCTGGCCCGAGGCCGTCGCCCCCTTCGGCGCGGCCGTCGTCAACCTGCGGCCTGGCGAGGCCGCCGTCGACGAGGTCGCCGAACAGGTATACCGGGCGCTCATGGCCGCCGGCCGAGAGCCCTGCCTGGATGACCGCGACGAGCGGCCGGGCGCCAAGTTCGCCTCCCTCGACCTCGTCGGCATCCCCTGGCAGCTCATCGTCGGCCCCAAGGGCGTTGCCGAGGGCGTCGTGGAGGTCAAGCGCCGCGCCACCGGCGAGCGCCAGTCGCTGCCCCTTGAGCAGGCCGTGAAGGCGATTACCGAGTGAGCACCACCGCCGAAGGACCCCTCCGCGGGCGGGCTGCGCCCTTCGGCTACTGGGAGCGCATGCTCGCCGGCCGCTACCTGCGCGCCAAGCGCAGCCAGGGCGGGGTGGCGCTGATCTCGATCATCTCCTTCGTGGGCATCATGCTGGCGGTGGCCGTGCTGATCACCACCATGAGCGTGATGAATGGCTTCCGCGCCGAACTGCTGGGCCGGATCCTCGGCTTCAACGGCCACATCTATGTCACCGGCGGCGTCCTCGATGGCCCCGAGCGCGCGCCTGCTGTCGAGCGCATCCGCCAGGTGCCCAACGTCGTGCAGGCGGCCTCCGTCATCGAGGCCCAGGCGATCGCCATGGGGCCCGAGCAGATCACCGGGGCCATCGTGCGGGGCCTCTCGGCTCGGGACCTCGCCGCCACAAAGATCGTCTCCAGCAACGTCACCCGCGGCTCGCTGCGCGGCTACGGCCAGGGTGAATATGGCGGCGACGCCATAGTGGTCGGAGACCGGCTCGCCCAGGCCCTCGGCGTCGGCCCCGGCGACACGCTCACCCTAATCTCCCCTACCGGCGGGACCACGGCCTTCGGCGGCACGCCCCTGCAGAAGCCCTACACCATCCTGGCCACCTTCACGGCGGGGATGAGCCAGTACGACCAGGCCTACATCTTCATGCCCTTCGAGCAGGCCCAGCTGTTCTTCGGTCGCGAGGGCACCGCCGACGCGATCGAGGTGCGGCTCACCGACCCGGACCGCGCCCTGCGCATGAAGGCGGACATCAACAAGGCGGCCGGTCCCGCGGCCCTGGTCAGCGACTGGACCCAGCGGGACGCCTCCTACTGGGGGGCGCTGAAGGTCGAGCGCAACGTCATGCGTCTGATCCTGGCCATGCTTATCGTCATCGCGGCGCTGAACATCATCTCCGGCCTGGTGATGCTGGTGAAGAACAAGGGCCGCGATATCGCCATCCTGCGCACCATTGGGGCCGGGCAGGGCTCCATCCTGCGGATCTTCTTCCTGACTGGCGCCATGATCGGTCTGGCGGGCACGGTCGCCGGCGTCGCCCTGGGCGTGCTGATCTCCACCTACATCGACCCGATCCAGACCGTCGTGGAGCGGGTGACCGGCCAGGCGGTGTTCTCCTCGGACGTCTACTTCCTCAGCCGGTTGCCGGCGAAGATCGACTGGACAGAGGTCGCGGGCATCGTCGCCTTCTCGCTGCTGATCTCCTTCCTCTGCACCCTGCCGCCCGCCTGGCGGGCGTCGCGCCTCGATCCGGTGGAGGCGCTTCGCTATGAGTGAGCCCGTCCTTTCCATCCGCCGCCTGGAGCGCACCTATGAGACCGCGGCCGGCGGGCTGACCGTGCTGCGCGGCGCCGATCTGGACGTCGCCCCCGGCGAGATCGTGGGCCTGATCGGCCCCTCCGGCTCGGGCAAGTCGTCCCTGCTCCACGCGGCGGGCCTGCTGGAGCGGCCGAACGCGGGCCAGATCACGGTGCTGGGCGTGGAGTGCTCGGCGCTGGACGACCGGGAGCGCTCGCGGATCCGGCTCTCCACCATCGGCTTCGTCTACCAGTTCCACCACCTGCTGCCGGAGTTCTCCGCCCTCGACAACGTGGCCTTGCCACTGATGATCGCCGGGCGGCCGCGCAAGGTTGCCCAGGACCGCGCGAGGGCCCTGCTCACCGAGCTGGGCCTCGGAGAGCGCACCGACCACCAGCCGGCCCAGCTCTCGGGCGGCGAGCAGCAGCGGGTGGCCATTGCCCGCGCCCTGGCCAATTCGCCCCGCCTGCTGCTGGCCGACGAGCCCACGGGCAACCTCGACCCGACCACCTCCGGCGCTGTCTTCGACAGCCTCTATGCCCTCGCGCGCAAGACCGGCGTCGCGTGCCTCATCGCCACCCACAACCTCGAGCTCGCCCGCCACATGGACCGGGTCTGGGCGCTCAGGGACGGCCACCTCGAGGCGCAGGTGAGGGCCTAGGCGGCCGCTCTTCGTCGGGGGCGAACCTGGGCTAAGCTGTCCCCGGGGAGGCGGTCGGTTGCCCGTGGAGCTCATCTTCTTCGCCGTCGATACGGCGACCGTCACCCTGGCGGCGCTCATCGGACTGCGCCTCGTCGTGGCCCACCCGCGCGAGGCGAGCGGGCAACTGGCGGGACTGATCGGCCTCGCGATCATCGCGCACGTGATCCTCGGCCGGCACGAGTACGGCCCCTGGATGGCGCCTGCCTACCGCATCGACGTCGGCGCCTGGCGGCCCTTCCTCAACGTGATGCGGAACGCCGGGCCCGGGCTCTTCATGCTGCTGGCGCACCGCCTGTTCACTGACCGTCGGCGCTTCCCCGGCGTCCTGCTGGCGCTGTTCGCGCTGCAGCTCTTCCTGGAGGAGCCGGTCCAGGCCTTCCTGCCGGCCGGCGCCGAGCTGCCCCGGCTCGTGGGCGAGATCACCCCGACCGTCCTGCAGGCGCTGTTCGCCGGGCTGGCCGTGTTCTGGATCGTCGAGAGCTGGCGTCACGACCTCGTGGAGGCGCGCCGCCGCGCCCGGCTCGTGCTGGCGGTGATCCTGGGTCTGAACGCGGTCGCCACCAGCGTGCTACTGCGGGTAGTCATCCCGCCCGACACCGTCGCGAACTACCAGGCTCACGCCGCGCTGGGCGTGCTCAACCTCGCCACCCTCGCGGCGCTCGCCTTCGTGTTCCTGCGCCCGGACGCCCTGGATCGCCTGCTCCCCGCCGGTCCACGCGCCCGGGCGGTCCTGCCTGCGGAGGGCAGGGACGTCCAGGCGCTCGCGGAGCTGGAGCGGCTGATGCAGGCGGGCGCCTATGCGGAGGCCGGACTGTCTCTGAAGGCCCTCGCCGGTCGGGTCGGCCTGCCGGAGTACCGGCTGCGGAGGCTGATCCACCAGGAGCTGGGCTTCCGGAACTTCAACGCCTTCCTGCACCACTACCGTATCGCCGAAGCGTGCCGGCAGCTTCGCGACCCGGCCCTGCGGCGCACCCCGATCCTGACGATCGCTCTGACGGTCGGCTACGCCTCGGTCAACACCTTCAACCGGGGTTTCCGCCACGTGATGGGCGTCAGCCCCTCCGAATACCGGGCCGCGACGGACCCACCGGCCGAGCTGCCGCTCACCGGAACCTGAAAAGCAGCGCCATTTCCTTCAATCCGGCGGCCTTGCAGCGGATGGGGAGACCCGTGGGCCGGCGGCGGGAACCATGCGGGCCTGACCACAGGTCCCTGGAGCCCGCTGATGACCGACCGCAAGCACCACCTGGACTGGCTGCGCGTGCTCGCCTTCGCCCTGCTGATCCTCTTTCACACCGGCCTGCTCTACGTGACCTGGGCCTACAACCTGAAGAGTCCCCGGCTCGTCCCTTGGCTCGAGTGGCCGATGTCGGCCCTGGGCGCGTGGCGGATGGTGATGATCTTCGTCATCTCCGGCGTCGCCAGCCGCTTCCTCCTGGGCAAGCTGGGCGCCGGCGGCTTCGCCTGGAACCGCCTCCTTCGGCTGCAGCCTGTGATCCTGTTCGGCATGTTCGTGGTGATCCCGCCGCAGACCTGGATCGAGTTGGTCGACAAGGGCGTGACCCAGCAGGGCTACCTCGACTTCTGGCTGGGCTCGTACCTGCGCGCTGACCAGAGCCTGGTGGCGCCCCTCGGCAAGACCGTGCCCACCTGGGACCACCTGTGGTTCCTGGTCTATCTGTTCGCATACGCAATGGTCCTGTCAGCCCTGTTCGGCGCTGTCGGCCGTGAGCAGTGGGCACGCTTCGAGGCGCGCCTTCCTCTGGCCGGGTTCCTGCTGGTTCCGCCGATCATGCTCGCAGCCGGCCATGTCGTCATCGACCGGTGGGCCCCGCAGACCTGGTCCTTCGTCAACGATTGGGGGGCGCACCTGATCTGGATCGCGGCATTTTCCGCGGGGGTGCTGGCGGCCGGGCGAGGGGACTTCTGGCGCCTCGTCGAGGCCCGCCGGCGCGGCCTTGCGCTGGCAGCCGTGGCGCTGCTCGCCGTGAACCTCGCCTGCCGAGCCTGGGCGATGAGCCAGCCGCCGCACGGCGCCGGTTCCCTCGCCTACTGGGTCAGCGACGGGCTCTACGGCTGGGCCACGGTGCTCGCCGTGTTCGGCTACGGCGCCCGCTACCTGAACAGGCCGTCGGCGGTGCTGAGTTACCTGAACGAAGCGGTGCTGCCGATCTATGTACTGCACCAGCCGATCCTGCTGATCTCAGCCTATCTGCTGTTTCCGGTCCGCCTGCCGCTGCCCCTGGAGGGCGCGCTGCTGGTGCTGATCACGGCCGGACCGGCCCTCGCCATCTACCACCTGGCGATCCGCCCGATCGGGCCGATGCGCTTCCTGTTCGGCGTGAAGCCGAAGCCGGCGGCGCTGCCGCGCAAGCGGACTAGGATGGCTGCAGAGGATGTCGCGTAGCGAGGGCAAAGCGGCCGCCCGATGTCGCAACCCACCGGCTTGACTGCGAGAACAAAACCAGAAATAAGAACATTCAACGAACATCCACAGCAGGAACGTCGCACATGGTTCGTCTGGCTCGGGAATCACTGGCCTTTGCCTCGGTGGCCAGCTTTGTCTGGATGATGTGCGCGGTGGCGGCTCACCTGGGCTGATCTCCGCCATGCGTATGGGGGAGAGGGCGATCGTGAGCGAGAGCGAGCTTGGCTTCGTTCACCTGCGGGTCCGCTCGGCCTACTCCCTGCTGGAAGGCGCGATCAAGGCCGACAAGATCGGCAAGCTGGCCCAGGCGGCCCACATGCCGGCCGTCGGCATCGCGGACCGCGCCAACCTCTTCGGGGCGCTGGAGTTCTCCGTCGCCACCAAGGGCGACGGCGTCCAGCCGATCATCGGCTGCGCGCTCCCGGTCTCCGGCATCGGCGAGAAGCCGCCGGAGCGGTGGGCCAAGACGCCGACCGTCGTGCTGATCGCCCAGAACGAGCGCGGCTACCTCAACCTCTGCGAACTCTCCTCAATCGCCTACGTGGAATGCGACGCCGCCGACGAGCCGCACGTGGCCTGGGAGAAGGTCGTTGCGCGGGCCGAGGGACTTATCCTGCTCTCCGGCGGACCGGACGGTCCGGTGGACCACCTCTTGGCCGCCGGCGCGAAGAAGGCCGAGGAGGGCCGCCGCGCCCTCCAAGAGATGCAGCGGGTGTTCGGCGACCGCTTCTACATTGAGCTTCAGCGGCACGGCATGCCCCGTGAGGCGGCCGCCGAGCCGGAGCTGGTGGCCTTCGCCTACGACCACGACATCCCGCTCGTCGCCACCAACGACGCCTACTTCGCCAAGGCGGGCATGTACGAGGCGCACGACGCACTGCTCTGCATCGCCGATGGCAGCTTCATCGGCCAGGAGGAGCGGCGGCGCGTCACCACCGAGCACTGGTTCAAGCCCGCCGCCGAGATGCGCGCCCTGTTCCAGGACCTGCCGGAGGCCTGCGACAATACCCTCGACGTCGCCCGGCGCTGCGCCTTCATGGTGCACAAGCGCGATCCGATCCTGCCGCGCTTCCCCACCGAGGGCGGCCGTACGGAAGCCGAGGAGATGGCGCACCAGGCCCGCGAAGGCCTGAAGCTGCGCATGGCCGCCGGCCGCGCCAACGCCCGCCCTGTGGAGGAGTACGAACAGCGGCTCGAGCGGGAGATCGGGGTCATCACCCAGATGGGGTTCCCCGGCTACTTCCTGATCGTGTCTGACTTCATCAAGTGGGCGAAGGCGAGGGGCATCCCGGTCGGCCCCGGCCGGGGCTCCGGCGCGGGCTCGCTGGTCGCCTATTCGCTGACCATCACCGACCTCGACCCGCTGCAGTACGGCCTGCTGTTCGAGCGCTTCCTGAATCCGGAGCGGGTGTCGATGCCCGACTTCGACATCGACTTCTGCCAGGAGCGGCGCGAGGAGGTGATCTCCTACGTCCAGCAGCGCTACGGCCGCGACCGGGTGGCCCAGATCATCACCTTCGGCACCCTGCAGGCGCGTGCCGTCCTGCGCGATGTCGGTCGTGTGCTGCAACTCCCGCTGGGTCAGGTCGACCGTCTGGCCAAGATGGTGCCGGCCAACCCCGCCAACCCGGTGACGCTCGCCCAGGCCATCGACATCGAGCCGCGCCTGAAGCACGAGCGCGACAACGACGAGGCGGTGGCCCGCCTGCTCGACACGGCCCTGCAGCTGGAAGGCCTCTACCGCAACGCCTCGACCCACGCCGCCGGCGTGGTCATTGGCGACCGCCCGCTCACCGAGCTGACGCCGCTCTACCGCGACCCGCGCTCGGACCTGCCCGCCACACAGTTCAACATGAAGTGGGTGGAGTCAGCCGGCCTGGTGAAGTTCGACTTCCTGGGCCTGAAGACGCTCACCGTCATCGACCGGGCCGTGAAGTACCTGGAGAAGCGCGGCGCCTCGGTGGACATCGCCGCCCTGCCGCTGGACGATCCCAAGACCTACGAGCTGATGAGCAACGCCCAGACGGTCGGGGTCTTCCAGCTGGAAGGGCAGGGCATGCGTGACACCCTGCGCCAGCTCCGCCCAGGCTCGATCGAGGACGTCACCGCCATCGGCGCCCTCTATCGCCCCGGCCCGATGGACAACATCCCGGCCTTCGTGGACTGCAAGTTCGGCCGCAAGCCGATCGACACCCTGCACCCGACCCTGGCTCCCGTGCTCAACGAGACCTACGGCATCATCGTCTACCAGGAGCAGGTGATGCAGATCGCCCAGATCCTGGCGGGCTACAGCCTGGGCGAAGCCGACCTTCTGCGCCGCGCCATGGGCAAGAAGAAGAAGGAGGAGATGGACGCCCAGCGCGCCCGGTTCGTCTCCGGCGCCGAGAAGAACGGCATCTCGGGCCAGCAGGCCGGAGCCATCTTCGACCTCGTGGACAAGTTCGCCGGCTACGGCTTCAACAAGTCCCACGCCGCGGCCTACGCGGTCGTCAGCTACCAGACCGCCTGGCTGAAGGCCAACGCGCCCGTCGAGTTCTTCGCGGCCTCGATGAGCCTCGACATGGCCAACACCGACAAGCTCAGCGTCTTCTACCAGGACGCCAAGCGCTTCGGAGTGAAGATCCAGCCGCCGGACATCAACCGCTCGGCCGCCGACTTCGAGGTGGAGAACGGCGAGGTGCTCTACGCCCTGGGCGCCATCCGCAACGTCGGCCTGCAGGCGATGGAGCACGTGGTCCAGGTTCGCAAGGAAGGTGGGCCTTTCCGGGACATCTTCGACTTCGTCGAGCGGGTGGACCCCAAGCAGATCAACAAGCGCACCTTCGAGACCCTGGCCCGCGCCGGCGCCTTCGATTCCATCCACCCAAACCGAGCCCAGCTGGTGGAGGCCGCCGACCTGCTGGTCGGCTTCTCCCAGGCGGTCGCCAGCCAGCGCGCCTCCGACCAGGCCGCGCTCTTCGGCGACTCCACCGACCACCTGGCCGAGGCGCAGAAGCGCAAGATGCCGAAGCGCGACCCGTGGACCCCCACGGAGCGGCTCGACGAGGAGCTGGCGGCGATCGGCTTCTACCTCTCCGGGCACCCGCTGGAGGACATGGTGGAGGCGCTGCGGCGCAAGCGGACCGACCTCTACGCCGACGCCGTCGCCAAGGCGCTGTCCGGCGCCGAGGCCCTGCGCATGGCCGGCATCGTACGGCGAAAGCAGGAGAAGCCCGGCCGCACCGGCGAGAAGTTCGCCTTCGTGACTCTCTCCGACCCCACGGGCGAGTACGAGGTGCTATTCCCCCCAGAGGCCCTGCGCCGCTGTCGTGACGCGCTCGAGCCCGGCAAGGCGGTCTCGATCATGGTCCGCGCCAAGGCGTCCGAAGGCGAGGTCCGGTTCTTCGGGGACAGCGCCCAGCCGGTGGAGAAGGCGATCGAGAACGTGGTCTCCGGCCTGCGCGTCTACGTCTCGCCGGAGACGCTGGCGATCGACGCGCTGAAGGCGCGCCTCGGCGTGCCCAGCGGCCGGGGGGCGGAGGTCGTCCTGGTCGCCCCGCTCGGCGGCGGGCGCGAGATCGAGGTGAAGCTCCCGGAGCGCTTCACTCTCAATCCAGCCGTGCGCGGCGCGGTGAAGACCGCCCCCGGCGTGGTCCTGGTCGAGGACCTCTAAGGCCAAGCATCTCTGCGGGCTTGATTTTTGGGGCTTCAGCCCCTATTTCCGCCGCTCCAATCCACACGCAGGCGTTCGGCCCGGCCGGGGAGACATCCCGACCAGGTCCGTTCCGGTCCTCTTCGGAGGGTTTGCCTGCGGCGGTTCAACCGGAAGAAAGACGAGACACAGACTATGGCTCTGCCTGAATTCTCTATGCGCCAGCTGCTCGAGGCCGGCGCGCACTTCGGCCACCAGACCCACCGGTGGAACCCGAAGATGGAAAAGTTCATCTTCGGCAGCCGCTCCAACATCCACATCATCGACCTGTCGCAGTCGATCCCGCTGCTGCACCAGGCCCTGGTGAAGGCGCGCGAAGTCGCCGCCGGCGGCGGCCGCATCCTGTTCGTCGGCACCAAGCGCCAGGCTTCCGAGCCGATCGCGACGGCCGCCAAGCGCTGCGCCCAGTACTACGTCAACCACCGCTGGCTGGGCGGCACGCTCACCAACTGGCGCACCGTGTCGGGCTCGATCGCCCGCCTGCGCGAGCTGGAAGGCCTGCTGGAAGGCGACAGCGGCCGCACCAAGAAGGAGCTGCTGCAGCTCACCCGTGAGCGCGACAAGCTCGAGCTCTCCCTGGGCGGCATCAAGGACATGGGCGGCATCCCGGACCTGATGTTCGTGATCGACACGAACAAGGAAGCCATCGCCATCCAGGAAGCGCGCAAGCTGAACATCCCGGTGATCGCGATCCTGGACACCAACTGCAATCCGGACGGCATTACCTATCCGATCCCCGGCAACGACGACGCCGCGCGCGCCATCCAGCTCTACTGCGACCTGCTGGCCGACGCCATCCTCGACGGCCTGGCCGCCGGCCAGGTGGCCTCGGGCGTCGACATCGGCGCCTCGGAAGCCCCGGTGGAGCCGGCGCTCGCCCGTGACCTGACCCCTGATACCCCCGCTCCGGCGGCGGACGCCGGGGCCGAGGCTGCGGCCGAGCAGCCGAGCGAAGAACAGGCCAGCTGAGCCCCTTCGGGCTTTCGCTGACCACAGGACCCTCTACGGCGGGCCGGCTGCCGGTCCGCCGCCTCTAGACCCATGAAGGAGCTGACCATGGCGGAGATCACCGCTGCGCTGGTCAAGGAACTGCGCGAAAAGTCCGACGCGGGCATGATGGACTGCAAGAAGGCCTTGCAGGAGACCAATGGCGACGTCGAGGCGGCCATGGACTGGCTGCGCACCAAGGGCCTCTCCAAGGCCGCGAAGAAGTCGGACCGCGCCGCGGCCGAGGGCCTGGTTGCGGGCCTGATCTCCGGCGACGGCAAGACCGGCGTGCTCATCGAGCTGAACGCTGAGACCGACTTCGTCGCCAAGAACGACAAGTTCCAGCAGGCGGCCCGCGACATCGCCAAGGTCGCCCTGGACGTCGATGGCGTCGAAGCCATCTCCGCGGCCAAGCTCGGTTCGGGCGATAGCGTGCAGGACATGGTGACGAACCTCATCGCCACCATCGGCGAGAACATGCGCCTGCGCCGCTCGGCTCGCCTCACGGTGGGCGAGGGCGCCGTGGCCCTCTACCTGCACAATGCGCAGGGCGAAGGCGTCGGCCGCCTCGGTGTGCTGGTGGCCCTCGAGGGCGCCGGCGACCAGGCGAAGCTGAAGGACGTGGGCCGCAAGATCGCCATGCACGTGGCCGGCACCCCGACCCCGCCGCTGGCGCTCACCTCCGACGAGCTCGACCCCGCGGTCGTGGCCAAGGAGCGCGAGATCCAGACCCAGACGGCGATGGAATCGGGCAAGCCGCGCGAGATCGCCGAGAAGATGGTCGAGGGCCGCATCCGCAAGTGGCAGGAGGAGGTCGTCCTCCTCAAGCAGCCGTTCGTGATGAACCCCGACCAGACGATCGAGCAGCTGATCGCCGAGACGGCCAAGGAAGCCGGCGGGCCGGTGGCCGTGAAAGCGTTCGTCCGCTTCGCGCTCGGTGAAGGCGTGGACAAGGGCCCCGCGGGTCCGGACCTCGCCACGGAAGTGGCGCAGATGGCCGGCCGGGCCTAAGGCCCAAGCCCGCTCCAAAAAATGGGGGCGCGGCGCGTTCACGCGCGCCGCGCCCTTGTTATAACTACCGTTCGCCGCAACACCCGGACCTGCCGATGCCCGACGCCCCGCCGCGCCACAAACGTGTCCTGCTCAAGGTTTCGGGCGAGGCCCTGATGGGCGACCAGGCGTTCGGCATCGACACCGCCGTCCTGGAGCGCACCGCCGAGGACATCGCCGAGGTGGTGAAGGCGGGCGTCGAGCTCTGCCTGGTCATCGGCGGCGGCAACATCTTCCGCGGCGTCTCGCTGGCCGGCCGGGGCATGGAGCGCGCCCAGGCCGACTACATGGGCATGCTGGCCACCGTCATGAACGCGCTGGCCATGCAGGGCGCGCTGGAGAAGATCGGCGTCTACACCCGCGTCCAGTCGGCGATCCCCATGGAGGCGGTCTGCGAGCCCTATATCCGCAGGCGGGCCCTGCGCCACCTCGAGAAGGGCCGCGTGGTGATCTTCGCCGCCGGCGTCGGCGCGCCGTTCTTCACCACCGACAGCGGAGCCGCGCTGCGCGCCGCCGAGATGGGCTGCGACGCCTTGTTCAAGGGCACCAGCGTCGACGGCGTCTACACCGCCGACCCGAAGAAGGACGCCTCGGCCGAGCGCTACGAGACCCTCAGCTACCAGGAGGTCCTGGCCAAGGACCTGCGGGTGATGGACTCCTCGGCGGTCTCCCTGATGCGCGACAGCCAGGTGCCGATCGTGGTGTTCTCCATCAAGGAACGCGGCAATTTCCTGAAGGTGCTCAAGGGCGAAGGGGTCTATACGACCATCGCGTGAGCGCTACGAGTTCGTACGAGACAAGGGAGAGAGGGGCCATGGCCACGACCGAGAAGCCGGTGCTTTCCAAGTACAGGGACCGCATGGACAAGGCGGTCGGCGCGCTGAAGGAAGAGTTCGGCAGCCTGCGGACGGGCCGCGCCTCGGCGAGCCTCCTCGACCAGATCAACGTCGACGCCTACGGCAGCTCCATGCCGATCAATCAGGTGGGCGCCATCAGCGTGCCCGAGCCGCGCATGATCACCGTCAACGTCTGGGACCGCGGCCTCGTGGTCTCCGTGGAGAAGGCGATCCGCTCTTCGGGTCTGGGGCTGAACCCGGTCGTCGACGGCCAGAACCTGCGCATCCCAATCCCGCCGCTGACCGAGGAGCGACGCAAGGAGCTCGCCAAGATCGCGGCCAAGTACGCCGAGCAGCAGCGGGTGGCGGTGCGCAACATCCGCCGCGACGCCAACGACGACCTGAAGAAGGCCGAGAAGGACCACGTGATCAACCAGGACGAGCACAAGAAGCTCGAGGGCGAGGTCCAGAAGCTGACGGACGAGGCGATCAAGCGCATCGACGAAGCCTTGAAAGCCAAGGAACAAGAGATCATGCACGTCTAGCGCACAGGCGCTTGATGCGCGCTGCACGCCGCGTCCCTAGGATCACCCACGTCATGGCCGCCCAAGAGAAGCATCCGTCCGCGGGCGCGCCGCAGAAAGGCGCCGAGGCGCCCGCGCCCCTGCACGTCGCCGTGGTCATGGATGGCAACGGCCGCTGGGCGAAGCAGCGGGGCCTGCCGCGGTCCCTGGGCCACCGCGCCGGCGTCGAGGCCCTGAAGCGCACCGTCGAGGCCGCGCCCAAGCTGAACATCCGCTGGCTGACCGTCTTCGGCTTCTCCACCGAGAACTGGAGCCGTCCGGCCACGGAGGTGGCCGAACTGATGGCCCTGCCCAAGCGGTACTTCGAAAGCGACATCGTCCGGCTCGAGCGGGAAGGGGTGCGGGTCCGGGTCATCGGCCGCCGCCAGGGGCTCTCGAAGGAGCTGGTGAAGATCATCGACGACGCCCAGGCCCGCACCGCGCACAACGACCGGTTCTTCCTCAACGTCGCGTTCAACTACGGCGGCCAGGCCGACATCGCCGACGCCGCGCGGCGCTTCGCCGAGGACGTGGCCGCCGGCCGCGCCGAGCCTTCCGACCTCACGGAGGCGCGTTTCCAGGGCTACCTGGCCACCGCCGACTCCCCGCCACCCGATCTGATCATCCGGCCCTCGGGCGAGCAGCGGCTTTCCAATTTCCTGCTCTGGGAGGCCGCTTACGCCGAACTGGTCTTCCAGGACGTGCTCTGGCCCGACTATGGCGAGGAGCACCTGAAGGCGGCCCTCCAGGCGTTCGCAGCCCGCGACCGCCGCTATGGGGCTGTCGTGGCCGATGACGTCCTTGCCGCAGGCTAGACGCTTCGACTGGACCAACCTGGGTCTGCGAGTCGCCTCGGCCGGCGTGCTGGTCCCGGCCGCCCTGGCCGCCGCCTGGTTCGGCGGCTGGTTCTTCCTGGTGGTGATCGCCATGGCCGTGGCGCTGCTGTCGATCGAGTGGGGCGGCATGAGCGCCCCGCAGGCGCCGGTGCGGATCTCGGCCGCCGTCACGACGGCGGTGCTCTGCGCCGTGTTCCTCGTCCATTTCGAGCACTACTGGCTGGCATGGGGCGCCGTGGTCCTCGGCGCGGCGGCCGCGGCCCTGGTGGCGCGCGGTGTGGCCGAGCGTCCGGCGGACGCGGCCTATGGCGTCATCTACATCGCGCCCGCCTGCATGTGCATCGTCTGGCTGCGCGACGCCAACCACAGCATGTCGGAGCAGGGCCACTGGTGGGTGATGATGCTGTTCGCGGTCACCTGGGCGGCCGACATCGGCGCCTTCGCGGTCGGCAGCACCCTGAAGGGCCCCAAGCTCTGGCCCCGGTTCTCGCCCAACAAGACCTGGTCGGGTTTCGTCGGCGGGCTGCTGGCCGCGGCCCTGGTCGGCACGCTGATGTCGGCGCTGTCGGTGTTCCGGCTCAACCTGGTGGCCGCCGGCTTCATCGGGCTGGTGGTGGGGCTGGCCACCATGGCCGGGGACCTCTGGGAATCGGCTATCAAGCGCC
This sequence comes from Phenylobacterium sp., assembly GCF_036563285.1. GTDB lineage: Bacteria > Pseudomonadota > Alphaproteobacteria > Caulobacterales > Caulobacteraceae > Phenylobacterium. The sequence goes on along the minus strand of NZ_DATCMR010000001.1, from coordinate 42,920 downwards.
GCTTCGGCGTGAAGGATTCGGGCGACCTGATCCCTGGCCACGGCGGGCTTCTGGACCGCGTCGACGGGCTGATGTTCGCCGTCGTGGTGATGTCCATCGCCCGGCTTGCCAACCACTGGGGATGGGGACATTGAGCCTGCCCCGCAAGGTGAGCGTCCTGGGCTCCACCGGCTCCATCGGGGTCTCGACGCTTGATCTGTTCGAGAAGGCGGGGGTGGAGGTCGAGGTCACCGCGCTGGCCGCGGGCCGCAACGTGGCCAAGCTGGCGGAGCAGGCGCGCACCTGGCGGCCGAGGCTGGCGGTCATCGAAGATGAGACCAAGCTGCCGGAGCTGCGCGAGCGCTTGGCCGGCACGGGAATCGAGGCCGCCGCCGGCGCCACGGCCGTCGCCGACGCCGCCGCCGCCGACGCCCAGTGGGTGATGTCGGCCATCGTCGGCTTCGCCGGCCTGGCGCCTACGCTCGCGGCAGCCCGCGCCGGGGCCGTCGTCGCCCTGGCCAACAAGGAGAGCCTGATCTGCGCCGGCCCCTCGCTGCTGCGCCAGGCCAAGCTCGCCGGCGGGGTGGTCATCCCGGTGGATTCCGAGCACTCGGCCATCTTCCAGGTGTTCGACCCGGCCAACGCCCACAACGTCGCGCGCCTGATCCTGACCGCGTCCGGCGGCCCGTTCCGCGGCTGGAGCCGCGAGCAGATGGCCCACGCCACGCCCGAACAGGCGCTCGCCCATCCGAATTGGAACATGGGCGCCAAGATTTCGGTCGATTCAGCCACCATGATGAACAAGGGCCTGGAGGTGATCGAGGCCGCCTACCTGTTCTCCATGCCCGCCGAACGCGTCGAGGTCCTCATCCACCCGCAGTCCATCGTGCACAGCCTGGTCGAATACGCCGACGGCTCGACGCTCGCCCAGCTCGGCCCGCCCGACATGCGCGCGCCGATCGCCTGCGCCTACGCCTGGCCCGACCGGCTCCCGTGGCCGGCCCAGCGGCTGGACCTGGCGCGCGCCGGCCAGCTCACCTTCGAGGAGCCGGACCTCGCCCGCTTCCCGGCCCTCAAGCTCGCCAAGGACGCGCTGGCGGCCGGCGGCGCTGCGCCCGCGGTGATGAACGCCGCCGACGAAGTGGCCGTGGCCGCCTTCCTGGAGCGGCGGATCGGCTTCCTCGACATCGCCCGTGTGGTGGCCGAGACTCTCGACAAAACGGCCGGCGAGGACCTCTCGTCGGCCTCCGACGACGACGCCCTGGCGGCCGCCCGGGCCGTGGATGCGACGGCGCGCCGCGTGGCGGGCGAGGTCGTGGACGGCCTTATGGCTCGGGCCTGAGACTGGAGAAGCTTCAGACATGATCGGCTTCCTGCAGACCGCCGCCTACTGGATCATCCCCTTCCTGCTGATCATCGGCGTGGTGGTGACGGTCCACGAGCTCGGCCACTTCCTGGCGGCGCGCTGGCTGGGCACTGCCGTCGACCGCTTCTCCATCGGCTTCGGCAAGGCGATCGCCCACTGGACGGACAGGCACGGCGTGGAATGGCGGATCGGCTGGCTGCCGCTGGGCGGCTACGTCCGCTTCGCCGGCGACGAGAACGCCGCCAGCCTGCCCGACCAGGCTGAGCTCGACACCCTGAAGTCCGAGATCGTGGCCAAGGAGGGGGCAGGGGCCCTGTCCCGCTACTTCCATTTCAAGCCGCTGTGGCAGCGGGCGATCATCGTGGCGGCCGGGCCGTTCGCGAACTTCGTGCTGGCGACGGTGATCTTCGCGGGCCTGCTGATGACGGTCGGCGAGCCCCGCGCCGACGTGGTGGTTCGGGCTGTCGAAGCGGGCAGCCCGGCGCAGGCGGCCGGCTTCCGCCCGGGCGACCGCATCCTGGAGGCCCAGGGTCGGACCGTACGCCACTACAGCGATGTCCAGCAGGTGATCGCCCTCCGCACCGGCAGCGTGACCGAGTTCCTCGTCGAGCGCAGCGGCAGCGAGGTGACGCTGGTGGGCACCCCCGAGCGGGGCGACGTGCGCGACGTCATGGGCGGCACCCAGCGCCTCGGGCGCGTCGGCCTGGCGTTCGAGGACCATCCGACGGTGATGGAGCGGCGCGGCCCGCTGTCGGCGATAGTCGGCGGCGTCCAGCGCTGCCAGGACGTGATCAGCACGACCGTCTTCTATCTCGGCCGCATGATCTCGGGCCGCGAGAAGGCCGACCAGATCTCCGGACCGCTGGGCATGGCGCACATCGCCGGCGGGCTCACCAAGCAGAACGTCCAGCACGCGCCCGACTTCCAGAGCCTGGTGGCGGGCAGCCTGCTCACCCTGGTGAGCCTCATGGCGCACATCTCCGTGGGCATCGGCTTCCTCAACCTCCTGCCGGTCCCTGTGCTCGACGGGGGACACCTGCTCTTCTATGCCTACGAAGCGGTCGCCCGGCGCCCTCTTGCTGCCAAGGTTCAGGCGGCAGGGTACAGGGTGGGCCTTGCACTGGTGCTCGGTTTGATGTTGTTCGCCACCTGGAACGATCTGCAGCGCCTGCGTGTGTTCAACTTCTTCGGCGGGCTATTCTCCTAGCCACCGACCCTTCCAAAACGGCTGATTCGATGTACAGACACCGCGCCCAAGGCGCTGCGCTAGCCTCCGGCGTTGCCCTGCTTCTGGGCACCTCCGCGCTCGTCGCCCCCGGGGCGGCGCTCGCCCAGCAGCCGCAGGCGACCGCGCCTGCCCCCGCGACCCCAGCCCCTGCGCCTGCGCCGCAGAGCGGCGTCGTGCAGCGCATCATCGTGCGCGGCAACGAGCGGATCGAGCCCACCACCGTCATCTCCTACCTGCCGATCCAGCCGGGCGAGACGGTGGACCCGGCCCGGATAGACGTGGCGCTGAAGACCCTCTTCCGCACGGACCTGTTCTCCGACGTCCGGATCGACTTCCAGGACGGCGACCTGATCATCAACGTGGTCGAGAACCCGATCATCAACCGGGTGATTTTCGAAGGGAATTCAGGGCTCAAGGAAGACAAGATCAGGGACGAGGTGTCCGTCCGGCCGCGCGGCATCTTCACCCGCGCCCGGGTGCAGTCCGACATCCAGCGGATCGTGGAGCTCTACCGCCGCTCAGGCCGAATCTCGGCAAATGTGACGCCGCAGATCGTCGAGCTGCCGCAGAAGCGGGTCGACCTGATCTTCAAGATCGACGAGGGCCCGAAGAGCGGCATCCTCCGGGTCAACTTCCTGGGCAACACCGCCTTCTCGGACAACGACCTGCGCGACGTGGTCGTGACCGAGCAGACCACCTGGTACAAGTTCTTCTCGACCAACGCGAACTACGACCCCGACCGGCTCGAGTACGACAAGGAGCAGCTGCGCAAGCACTACCGCAACCGCGGCTACTACGACTTCCGGGTGGCCTCCGCGATCGCCGAGCTGGCGCCCGACAAGAACGGCTTCGTCGTCACCTACACCCTGGACGAGGGCCCCGAGTACAAGTTCGGCCAGATCAAGGTCCAGAGCGAGCTGCAGAAGCTCAACACCGAGGTCCTCCAGACCCTGGTGCCGCTGCGCACGGGCGAACTCTACGAGGACGAGAAGATCGAGCAGGCGACCGACGCCCTGACCTTCGCGGCCGGCGCGGCCGGCTTCGCCTTCGTGGACGTCCGGCCCCGCTACACGCCCAACCGCCAGACCAAGACCGTCGACGTGGTGTTCCAGATCAACGAGGGCCCCCGCGTCTACGTCGACCGCATCGACGTGGTCGGCAACACCCAGACCCTGGATTACGTGGTCCGCCGGGAGCTGAACCTCACCGAAGGCGACGCCTACAACCGCGCGCTGGTGGACCGCTCTCGCAACCAGATCCGGGCGCTCGGCTTCTTCAAGGAGGTCGAGATCACCGAGACGCCGGGCTCCGCGCCCGACCGGACCGGCCTGCGGGTGCAGGTCGAGGAGCAGCCCACCGGCGAGCTGTCGTTCAGCGCCGGCTACTCCTCCGTCGACCAGCTGATCATCGACCTCGGCATCGCCCAGCGGAACTTCCGGGGCCGCGGCCAGAACGTTCGGGCCCGGGTCTCCCTGGGCTCGATCCGCCAGACGGTGGACTTCTCGTTCACCGAGCCGCGCTTCCTGGGCCGTGACCTCGCCGCCGGCGCGGACGCCTACTACTACAAGTACGACCTGACGGATTACTCGGCCTACAAGACCGAGACGCTGGGCGGCGGCCTTCGCCTGGGCTTCCCGCTCAGCCTGAACTCGCGCGCCGGCCTGCGCTACACGCTGCGCCAGGACAAGGTCGATATCGACGACTCGCTCTGCAACAGCTTCCTGATCTCCTCGACGCTGTGCGAGCAGCGCGGCGCGTTTGTCACCTCGCTGATCGGCTACGACGTGCGCCTCGACCGCCGGAACGACCCGCTGCGCCCCACGCGCGGCTTCTACGTCCAGGCCAGCCAGGACCTCGCGGGCCTGGGCGGCGACGTGAACTACCTGCGCAGTGAAGGCGAGGCGGGCTGGTACCACGGCTTCAATCGCGACTTCATCCTCAGCGTCACGGCCTCGGCGGGCTTCGTCGGCGGCTGGGCCGGCGACTCGGTGCGGATCAACGACCGCTTCTACAAGGGCGGCAACAACTTCCGCGGCTTCGAGGCCGCGGGCATCGGCCCGCGCGAGATCTCCAGTCAGCGCGGCGACGCCCTGGGCGGCAAGGCCTACGCGATCGGCTCGGTCGAGCTGTCGATTCCGACCTTCCTGCCCGAGCAGTACGGCATCAAGGCCGCCGTGTTCGGCGACGTCGGCACCCTCGGCCTGCTGGACGACCGTGACCTGGTCTACCAGCCCGGCGAACCGGATTGCCTCAACCCCATCATCCCGGATCCGGCCGATCCGACCAAGAGCATCATCAACCCCGGCGCCCCCGGCCAGCGGAAGTCCTGCGTGAAGGACGATCTGTCGCTGCGCGCATCGGTCGGCTTGAGCATCTTCTGGCGATCGCCCATGGGTCCGATCCGTTTCGACTTCAGCCAGATTTTGGCCAAAGAAGACTACGACAAGACCGAAACCTTCCGGTTCTCCACCTCAACCAGGTTCTGACATCCAATGACCTTCAAACCTCTCGCCGTGGCTGCCTGCGCTGCTGTCGCCCTCAGCTCGGGCTCCGTCGCGTTCGCGCAGCAACGTCCGGCGACCCCGCCCGCAGCGGCTCCGGCCGCCGCCGCCGTCACCCACGGCCCGGCCGTCGGCGGCGTGTGCGTCCTGTCGGTGGAGGGCGCCGTCGGCGGCTCCACCGTGGGCAAGTACATCGACACCCGCATGCAGCAGATCGTCGGCCAGGTGAACGCCGAGCTGAACGGCGAGCGGACGGCCATCGAGAACGAGGGCAAGACCCTCGACACCCAAAAGGCCACGCTCGACCGCACGACGCTGGAGCAGCGCGCCTCGGCCCTGCAGGTCCGGGTCAACGCCCTGCAGCGCAAGGCCCAGCTCCGCGACCGCGAGGTCCAGGCCACCGAGCAGAAGGCCATCTCCCGCGTCGGCAACGAAATGGAGCCGGTGATCCGCCAGGTCTATCAGCAGCGCGGCTGCTCGCTGCTGGTCAACCGCCAGGCGGTCGTCATCGCCAATCCGGCCATGGACATCACCCCGGCCGTGGTGGCGGGCCTCAACGCCAAGATCACCCAGTTCGCCTTCGACCGCGAGCGCCTCGACCAGGCGGCCGCGGCCGCTCCGGCGGCGCGTCCCGCGGCGGCCACGCCGCCGGCCACCACTCGCCGCTAGGTCTAGACCGCGGGTCGAGTCCGGCTAAGAAGGGCCATGCCCGACCCGCGCTTCTTCGAAGACCTGGGCCCGGTGACGCTCGGCGAGCTCGCCGGGCTGACCGGGGCCGAGCTGGCCGACCCGGCCGCCGCCGCGCGGCCAGTTCACGGCGTGGCCATCCTGGCCCACGCCCAGGCCGACACCGTCGCCTTCTTCTCCGACCGCAAGCTCGCCGCCGCGTTGGAGACCGCGCGCGCCGGCGCCTGCTTCGTCCGCCCGGACGACGCCGCCCTCCTGCCGGCCGGCTGTGCGGCCCTGGTCACCCCAACGCCGCAGGGGGCCTACGCGCTGGCTGCCGAGCGGCTCCATCGCCCGCGGCGGGCCGGCGGCGGTGAGGGCGTAGCCCCCGACGCGCGCCTCGAGGAGGGCGTGACGCTGGCGCCTGGCGTCGTGGTCGGGGCGCGCGCCCAGATCGGGCGCGGGACGGTGATCGGGCCCAACAGCGTGGTGGGCCCGGGCGTCGCCATCGGGCGCGACTGCGAGATCTCCGCCAACGTCACCATCGGCTTCGCCCTGGTCGGCGACCGGGTGCGCATCCTCGCCGGCGCGGTGATCGGGGAGCCCGGCTTCGGGGCCACCCCCGGTCCGAAGGGGCTGATCGACATCCCCCAGCTCGGGCGGGTGATCATCCAGGATGGCGTGACCATCGGCGCCAACAGCTGCATTGACCGCGGCGCCTTCGAGGACACGGTGATCGGCGAGAACACCAAGATCGACAATCAGGTGCATATCGCCCACAACGTGCGCGTCGGACGGAACTGTGCGATGGCGGCCTACACCGGCATCTCCGGGAGCGTCACCATCGGCGACGGGGTCCAGTTCGGCGGCCGCGCCGGGGTGGCCGACCACGTCACCATCGGCGACGGCGCGCGGATCGGGGCTGCGTCCGGAGTGATGAAGGACGTGCCCGCCGGGGAGACCTGGGGCGGCATGCCGGCCCGCCCGATGCGCCAGTGGCACCGGGAGACGGCCTGGCTCGCGCGCATGGCGAGCCGCAAGGAGGAGCGGAAGCCATGAGCCGCAAGGCGCCGGTGAACGAAGGCTCCGGTGAGATCGACATCACCGAGATCCTGTCGCGCATCCCCCACCGCTACCCCTTCCTGCTGGTCGACCGCTGCGAGGAGTACAGGCCCTCGGAATCGATCGTCGGAATCAAGTGCGTGACCGTGAACGAGCCCTTCTTCCAGGGCCACTTCCCGGACTATCCAGTGATGCCCGGGGTGCTGATCGTCGAGGCCATCGCCCAGACCGGGGCCGTGCTGATGTCGAAGTCGCTGGAAGTCGACGTGGCCGGCAAGACCATCCTCTTCATGAGCCTCGACAACTGCCGCTTCCGCTCGCCGGTGCGGCCGGGTGACGTGATCCGCATGCCGGTCGAGGTGATCAAGCACCGCGGCGACATCTTCAAGTTCCGCGGCCGGGCGCTGGTGGGCGACAAGCTCGCCGCGGAGTGCGAGTTCGCCGCCATGGTGGTCGAAACCCAGTGAGCGTGACGATCCATCCGACCGCCCTCGTCGAGCGCGGGGCCGAGCTGGCCGACGGCGTCGAGGTCGGGCCCTTCTGCGTGATCGGGCCGAAGGTCCGCATCGGCGCCGACACCAAGGTCCGCTCCCACGTGGTCATCGAGGGCTCCACCGAGATCGGGGCCCGCAACGACATCCACGCCTTCGCGGTCCTTGGCGGGCCGCCGCAGCACACCGCCTACAAGGGCGAGGACACCCGGCTGGTCGTCGGCGACGACAACCTGATCCGCGAGCACGCCACCATGAACCTGGGCACCGTCCACGGCGGCGGGGTGACCAAGGTGGGCTCGCGCGGCCTCTACATGATCGAGAGCCACGTCGGCCACGACTGCACCGTCGGCGACAATGTGATCCTCACCAAACAGGCGACGCTCGGGGGCCACTGCCAGATCGGCGAGTTCGCCATCGTCGGCGGCCTCGCCGCCGTCCACCAGTTCACCCGGGTCGGGCGGCACTCGATGATCGGCGGGCTCGCGGCCGTCGTGAAGGACGTGATCCCCTATGGCTCCGTCTGGGGCAACCACGCCCACCTCGAAGGCCTGAACCTGGTCGGCCTGAAGCGCCGGGGCTTCAGCCGCGAGACCATCACCACCCTGCGCGCCGCCTACCGCCTGCTGTTCGCCGACGAGGGCACCTTCCAGGAGCGGCTGGCCGACACCGCCGAGACCTACGCCGACAGTCCGGAGGTGATGGAGATCATCGACTTCATCCGCGCCGACGCCAGCCGCCCGCTCTGCCTGCCCGAACGCGAAGTCTGATGAAGAAGCTCGGCTTGATCGCCGGCGGCGGGGACCTCCCCGTCGAGATCGCCGAGCATTGCGAGCGCGCCGGACGGCCGGTCTTCGTGATCCGCCTGAAGGGCTTCGCCGGGCCCGACCTCGCCGACTACGCCGGCGCCGAGGTGGGGATCGCCGAGCTCGGCAAGTGCTTCAAGGCCCTGAAGGAGGCCCGCTGCGAGGCCGTCTGCCTGGCGGGCAACGTCAGCCGGCCGGACTTCGGCGCCCTCGTGCCGGACCTGCGCGGGATGGCCGTGCTGCCCCGCGCCATCGCCGCGGCCCGCAGGGGGGACGACGCGCTGCTTCGGCTGCTGGTCGGCGAGTTCGAGAAGGAAGGCTTCGCCGTCGAGGGCGCGCACGAGGTGATGGACGACCTCGGCCTGCCCGCCGGGCCGCTGGGCCGCCACGTCCCCTCCGAGGCGGACCACGGCGACGCCGAGCGCGCCCTGGAGGTCGCCCGCGCCATCGGCCGCCTCGACGTGGGGCAGGCCGCCGTGGTCGCCCACGGCCTGGTTCTGGCGGTCGAGGCCCAGGAGGGCACCGACGCCATGCTGGCCCGCGTCGCCGACCTGCCGGCCCACCTGAAGGGCAAACCCGGGGCCGGGGCAGGCGTGCTGGCCAAGGCGCCCAAACCCATCCAGGAGACCCGCGTGGACCTGCCCACCATCGGCCTGGCCACCGTCCAGGCCGTCGCCCGCGCCGGGCTGGCCGGGATCGTCGGGGAGGCGGGACGGCTGCTGGTGCTCGACCGCGAGGCGGTCATCGCGGCGGCCGACGAGTTGGGCGTCTTCATCCTCGGCGTGGAGCCGCAGGCCCCATGAGACCGCGGCCGCTCACCGTCATGCTGGTGGCGGCGGAGGCCTCTGGCGACGACCGCGGCGCCGGCCTGGCGCGTGCGCTGAGGCGCCGGCTCGGCGAGGGGGTGCGGTTCGTGGGCGTGGGCGGCGAGAAGCTGCGCGCGGAGGGGCTGGAAAGCCCGTTCGACATCGCCGAGCTCTCCATCCTGGGACTGCTCGAGGGCCTGCTCGCCTACGGCAAGGTGGTGCGCCGCCTCCGCGAGACGGTGGCGCTGGCGGTGCGGGAGCGGCCGGACGTCGCGGTCCTGATCGACTCCTGGGGCTTCACCCTGCGCGTGGCGCAGCAGCTCCGGAAGCAGCTGCCCGGCGTGCCGATCGTCAAGTACGTGGGCCCGCAGGTCTGGGCCAGCCGGCCCGGGCGGGCCAAGACGCTCGCCGGCGCCGTCGACCACCTGCTCTCCATCCACGCGTTTGACGCGCCCTACTTCGAGGCGGCCGGCCTGCCGGTGACCTTCGTCGGCAACGCCGCGCTCAACATCGACTTTTCCGGCGCGGACCCGGCCCGCCTGCGCCAGCGCATCGGAGCCGCCGCCGACGATACGGTCCTGCTGGTCCTGCCGGGCAGCCGGCCGGGCGAGATCCACCGCGTGCTGCCGCCGTTCGAGGATGCGGTCAGCCGGCTGAAGGCGCAGCGGCCCCAGCTGCACGTCGTCATCCCCGCGGCGCCGACGGTGGCCGAGACCGTGAAGGCGCGCGTCGCCGGCTGGCCGCACCGGGCACATGTGCTGGAAGGCGAGGAGGCCAAGCACGACGCCATGAAGGCTGCGACCGTGGCGCTGGCCTGCTCGGGCACGGTGACGACCGAGCTAGCGCTCGCCGGCGTGCCCATGGTGGTCGGCTACCGCCTCGGCCCGGTGACCTATGCGCTCCTGAAGCGCCTGATCCGCACGAAGTACATCACGCTCTTCAACATCGCCGCCCAGGACTTCGTCGCCCCGGAGCTGGTGCAGGACGCCTGCAATGGTCCCGACCTCGCCCGCGAGATCGCGCTGAGGCTGGACGATGCCGCCCTGCGCGAAACGCAAAGGGCGGCGCAGTACGCCGCCCTCGACAGGATGGGCCGCGGCGGACCCGACCCCAACGAGGCGGCCGCCGAGGCGGTGCTGGAGATCCTGGACGCGCGGGGCGCCTAGCCCCGCTTCTCCACCGCCACGTAGTCGCGCTGCGAGGCCCCCGTGTAGAGCTGCCGCGGACGGCTGATCTTCTGCGCCGGGTCCTCGATCATCTCCTTCCACTGGGCGATCCAGCCCACGGTGCGGGCGACCGCGAACAGCACCGTGAACATCTCGGCCGGGAAGCCCAGGGCGCGCAGGGTGATGCCGGAGTAGAAGTCGACGTTCGGGTAGAGCTTGCGCTCGACGAAGTACTCGTCGTTGAGCGCGATCTTCTCCAGCTCCATGGCCACCTTCAGGAGCGGGTCATTCGGGTTGCCGACCTCGGCCAGCACCTCGTGGCAGGTCTTCTGCATGACCTTCGCCCGCGGGTCGTAGTTCTTGTAGACCCGGTGGCCGAAGCCCATCAGCCGATAGCGGCGGTCCTTCACCCCCTGGACGTACTCGGGGATGCGGTCGACCGTGCCGATCTCCTTCAGCATGTTCAGCGCCTCCTCGTTCGCCCCGCCGTGCGCGGGGCCCCAGAGGCAGGCGATGCCGGCGGCGATGCAGGCGAACGGGTTGGCGCCCGACGAGCCGGCCGAGCGGACCGTCGAGGTGGACGCGTTCTGCTCGTGGTCGGCGTGCAGGATGAAGATGCGGTCCATCGCCCGCGTCAGCACCGGATTGGGCTTCCAGTCCTCGGCCGGGACCGAGAAGCACATGCGCAGGAAGTTCTCCGCGTAGGAGAGCTCGTTGCGCGGATGCACGAAGGGCTGGCCGCGGAAGTACTTGAAGGCGCGCGCCGCGATGGTCGGCATCTTCGCGATCAGGCGGTGCGTGGCGATCATCCGCTGCTGCGGATCGTCGATGTTGGTGCTGTCGTGGTAGAAGGCGGAGAGCGCGCCCACCGCGCCGACCATGATCGCCATGGGGTGCGCGTCGCGCCGGAAGCCCATGAAGAACCGGTCGAACTGGTCGTGCAACATCGTGTGGTAGGTGATGTTGTGCTCGAACTCGGTATAGGCGTCCGCCGTCGGCAGCTCGCCGTGCAGCAGCAGGTAGCAGACTTCCAGGAAGCTCGACTGCTCGGCCAGCTGGTCGATCGGGTAGCCGCGGTGCAGCAGGATGCCCTTGTCGCCGTCGATGAAGGTGATCTTGCTTTCGCAGGACGCCGTGGAGGTGAAGCCGGGGTCGTAGGTGAACACGTCGGCTTCGGCGTACAGCTTGCGGATGTCGACCACGTCCGGGCCCTCGGTGCCCTTCAGGACCGGGACCTCGTAGGTCTTCCCGCCGATGCCGACCTTCGCCGTGTCGCCCATGCGAACCCCTCTAGAAATACGTAGAATGAAACGCCCGTTTGCCGCGCTTATAGCGGTTTACGCCGCGTTCGGAAGCGCGTCGTTGAGGCGCGCAAGACTTTCATCTTTTCCGAGGGCTACCAGCGCGCCGGCGAGGTCCGGGGCGGGCGATCCGCCCGACAGCACGGCCCGCAGAGCCGGCCCGAACTTGCCGATGCCGACGCCCTCCGATTCCGCAAAGCCGCGGATCAGGGCCTCCAGGGCGGGGACCTCCCACGCGGCCTGATCGGCGAGGCGGTCGCGCAGGCGGGCCAGGCGGCCCCTGCTCTCGTCCGTGAGCAGCCCCTGCTGCTTCTCGGGCAGCTCCAGCGGCCGCTCGCGCAGCACGAACACCGTGGCATCGGCGAGCTCCAGCAGGGTCTTGGCCCCGTCCCGCACCAGCGGGATGGTCCGGGCCAGCACCGGGCGCAGGGCCGCGCGGACCTTCAGCCCGCGGCCGGCGTGCACGCCCTCCACCAGAGCGGCCAACCGGTCCACCTCGGCCTGGCGGATGTAGTGGTTGTTGACGTGATTCAGCTTGTCCCAGTCCAGCCGGGCGGGCGCGCTCACCACGTCCTTGATGTCGAACCAGCCGATCGCCTGCTCGTCCGAGAAGATCTCGTCGTCGCCGTGGCCCCAGCCCAGCTTGGCCAGGTAATTGCGCATGGCCTCGGGCAGGTAGCCCATGTCGTCGAACTCGGAGACCGCCTGCGCCCCGTGGCGCTTCGACAGCTTCTTGCCGTCCGGCCCGTGGATCATCGGCAGGTGCGCCCAGACCGGGACCTCCCAGTCCATGGCCTGGTAGATGTGCGTCTGGCGCGCGGCGTTGTTCAGGTGGTCGTCGCCGCGGATCACATGGGTCACCCCCATGTCGTGGTCGTCCACCACCACGGCTAGGTTGTAAGTCGGGTTGCCGTCCGTCCGCAGCAGGATGAGGTCGTCCAGGTGCTCGTTCTGGAACACCACGCGGCCCTTCACCTGGTCGTCCACGACCGTCTCGCCGGTCTGCGGAGCCTTCAGGCGCACGGCGAACGGCCGGTCCGGCGCGTCGTTGGGCGAGCTGTCGCGCCAGGGCGAGCGGACCACGCGGCCCTCGGCCCGGGCGGCCTCGCGTTCGGCCTCCAGCTCCTCGGGCGTCATGAAGTCCCTATAGGCCGCGCCGCGCTCCAGCATCGTCTGGACCACCTCGCGGTGGCGGTCGGCGCGGGCGAACTGGAAGACCGGCTCCTCGTCCGGCTCCAGGCCCAGCCACTTCATGCCGTCGAAGATCACCTGCACCGCCTCCGCCGTGGAGCGCTCGCGGTCGGTGTCCTCGACGCGGATCAGGAACTTGCCGCCGGTGTGCCGCGCGTAAAGCCAGTTGAAAAGCGCGGTGCGGGCCGTGCCAATGTGCATCATGCCCGTAGGGGAGGGGGCGATCCGGGTGACGACGGGACGGTCGGGCATCGAACTCGAAGGCTCTGGGGAAGCGCAGCCCTCGGCGGGCGCGGCGCCTCTTAGCATGCGCCTTCGCAAGCCTCCTAGCCTAGGCGTGGCCGTGACATGGCTGGCAGCCCAGGTTGGACGGCAGGCCGACCGCTGGACGCTGTGGACGCCGGTGGCGTTCGGCCTGGGCGCCGCGTTCTACTTCACCCTGCTGCGCGAGCCGCAGGCCTGGGTGGCCTGGGCCGGGCTCGCCGTTACCGCCGTCCTGGTGACCGCCGCCGCCCGTTGGAGCGCCTCGCGCCCCGTCACCGTCGCGCTCGTGCTCGCCGCCTGCCTCGCCGGCGGCTTCTCCATGGCCAAGGTCCGCACCGAGGCGGTGAAGGCGCCCATCGCCCCCGAGGAGAGCCGCCCCCAGCGCCTCCAGGGCTGGGTGGTCGACGTGGCAAGCCCGGGCGAGGGCGGCCAGCGCCTGCTGATCGCGCCGGCCCGCATCGGTGACTGGCTCCCTGAGGCGACCCCGATCCGCGTGCGGGTGACGCTGCGGCCCGGCGCTCCGGTGCCGTCGCCGGGCGAGCCGATCAGCCTGCTCGCCATCGTCAACGCCCCGCGTCCGCCCGCCAGCCCCGGCGCCTACGACTTCGCCCGCGACGCCTTCTTCGAGAGCGTCGGCGGCGTCGGCTTCGCGCTGACCCCGCCCACCACCTGGGACACCTTCGACCGCGCGCCCTGGCGGCTGCGCCTGCAGATGCGCATCAACGCGATCCGGTGGGAGCTCTCGCGGCGGATCGTCGACCAGCTGGGCCCTGCGAGCGGCGGCCTGGCGGCGGCCATGACCACGGGCCACGAGGCCTTCATCCCGCAGAGCCAGGTGGACGACCTGCGCGCCGCCGGCCTCGCCCACATCATCTCCATTTCGGGCCTGCACATGGCCATCGTCGGCGGCTTCGCCTTCGCCTTCGCGCGGCTGTCGATCGCCGCCTGGCCATGGCTGGCGCTGCGGGTCCCGGGCAAGAAGCTCGCGGCGGTCGTGGGCCTTGCGGCGGTCGGCGGCTATCTCGTCCTCTCGGGCGCGCCGCCCCCCGCCGAGCGCGCCGCCATCACCGCGGCCGTGGCGTTCGGCGCGATCCTGGTCGACCGCCAGGCGATCAGCCTGCACGCCCTGGCGCTGGCCGCCATGGCCGTGATGCTGCTGCATCCCGAGGCGGTCACCGAGCCGGGCTTCCAGATGTCCTTCGCCGCCACCGCCGCCCTGGTGGCGCTGGCCGACGCCCTGCCAAGGCCGGTGAAGGAGATCAACACGCCCTGGCCCATCCGCATCGTCCAGGCCGCCGTCGTTTGGACCGGCGTCAGCCTGGCGGCGAGCTTCGTGGCGGGTCTCGCCACCGGTCCGTTCGCCATGCAGCACTTCAACCGTGTGGCGACCTGGGGCCTGGTCTCGAACCTGCTGACGGCGCCCATCTCGTCGTTCCTGATGATGCCTGCGCTGGCGATCGGCGCGGCGCTCACGCCGTTCGGCCTCGGCGAGGCGCCGCTGGCGGCGGCCGGCTTCGGCATCGAGCTGATGAACCGCATCGCGCACACGGCGGCGACCGCCCCGCACGCCCAGCTCGTGGTGCCGAGCGCGCCCGCCTGGACGCTCCCGGCGGCCTTCGTCGGCCTGATCTGGCTCTGCGTCTGGAAAGGACCGCTGCGGCTCCTCGGCGCTCCCTTCGCCTTTGCGGTCCTGCTGGTCCCCCGGCCGCCGGCGCCGGACGTCTGGGTGGCCGCGGACGGCGCCGCCGTGGCCGTCCGCGCGGAGAAGCACTCCGTGCTGCTGCGGCCCGACGTGAAGCTGTTCGGCGCCGAGCTCTGGTCGCGGCGGCGCGGGCTGGAGCCGCAGGGGGCGCAGGCGCGCGACGCCGCCTTCGACTGCGACGCCTGGAGCTGCCTCGCCAAGCCCGGCGCGCCGGTACGCCTCGCCGCAGCCTGGAACGTGAAGCGGCCGCTCAAGGACGGCCGCCTCGAGGCGATCTGCACGGGGGCGGAGGTTGTCGTACTGCGCAACGCCGTCCAGCGGGGCGCCTGTCCGGCGCCCCTGCTGCTCACCGGCGCGGACTTCGCCCGCGGCGGCTCGGCCGAGCTCTACCGGGAGCGCGGCGGCTGGCGGGTGGTCTGGGCGCAGGACCTGCGGGGGCGCCGGCCGTGGACCTGGGGCTTGGACCTGCGCTGATGCAGTTCACCAAGCGCCTCAGGGAGCCGGTGATGCGCGGCGAGGTCACCTGCAGCGTCCGCATCTGGCAGCAGCCGCGCGTAAAGGTGGGCGGCCGCTATCCTCTGGGCCCCGGCCATATCGAGGTGACCTCGATCCGGCAGATCACGCTGCAGGACGTGACGCCGGAGCTCGCCCGACGCTCGGGGTTCGCCGGGGTCGTGGACCTCCTGAAGGTGGCCAAGCACGGCCCCGGCGAAAACGTCTACCTGGTGGAGTTCGAGTACCGCGGGCCCTAGTGCTCGGCGGCCTCTTCGCCGGCTTCCTGGGCGGCCTCGCCGGCCTTCTCCGCGTGCTCGCCGGCCTTTTCCGCAGCGGCCCCGGCCGCGGCGGCGGCGTCCTGGGCGGCCTGGGTCGTGGCCGATGCGCCCGCAGCCGCCGCGCTGGCGGCGGAGTCGGCGGCGGCGGCCGTGGCGTTGGAAGCTTCCTGGGCCGCGGTCGTGGCGTCGGCCTGGGCGTCCTTCGCCTCGTTGTTCGAGCAGGCGGCGGCGGCGAGGCTGAGCGCGGCGATCGCTGCAAGGGTGATGATGCGCATGTACGGTCTATCCCTGTTGCGGCCCACGTACGTGCGGACCCTCAAGACGGCCGAGCGGAGTCGCAAATGAGCTTCCCCCGGACCCCACCTTAGAACGCCCGGTTCAGGGCCCAGGTTCAAGCCCAGCTTGAATTTCCGAACCGCTATTCTTTGGCCCCACGCGGCGTCCGCGATACACTTACGAGAGGTTCTTTCTCAATGTGTATCAGCCACTTAGCCGCCAGCGAGAGTTGTCGCGCTGAGTCGTGCAAATAGCTCTGCCGCGGCGTGTAACACGCCCCCGTCAGTGGTAGCGGCGGATCAGCCCCACCAGCTTGCCCTGCACCGCAACCTGGTCCGGCCCGAAGATGCGGGTCTCGTAGGCCGGGTTGGCCGCTTCCAGGGCGATCGAGGCGCCCTTGCGGCGCAGGCGCTTCAGGGTGGCTTCCTCGCCCTTCACCAGCGCCACGACGATGTCGCCGGAGTTGGCCGCATCGGTGCGGCGGATGACCACGAAGTCGCCGTCGAGGATGCCCGCGCCCACCATGGAGTCGCCCTGGATCTCCAGGACGAAGTGCTCGCCGGCGCCCAGGATGCTTTCCGGCACCTGGATGCGGTCGCGTTCCTGCTGGATCGCCTCGATGGGCGTGCCGGCGGCGATCTTGCCGAGGATCGGCAGCTCGCGGACGTCGTTCGCCGCCACCGGCGAGCCGGGGCCGGGGTCCACCAGCGTGGGCTTGAAGGGCGTGCGGCCCTTGGGCGGGGCGGCGGTCGTAGCCTGCTGCGGCAGCTTCACCACCTCCAGCGCCCTGGCCCTGTGCGGCAGGCGGCGCAGGAAGCCGCGCTCCTCCAGCGCGGTGATCAGCCGGTGGATGCCCGACTTCGACGCCAGGTCCAGCGCCTCCTTCATCTCGTCGAAGGAGGGAGAGACGCCGCTCTCCTTGATCCGCTCATGGATGAACATGAGCAACTCGTGCTGCTTCTTGGTGAGCATCGCGGAACCTCGATTGATGCGCGCTTAGAAACAAAGCGCGAACGTTATCGATGTTCTCTAGGCGTTCTGCCTTAATGTCAAGTTACCACCCAAGGCGCGGAGAGGCTTGAGGAATTTCCGCGGCCGGCGCGACGACTCAGAGGTGACCGTCACCGATGCCGCGCTGCGCCGCCTCGCTTGGATGGGCCGATCAGCCGGCCGGGGGCAGGTCCATCGAGATCTCCGATCAGTCGCTGTAGGAGGCGCACGAAAGCCTGGCGCTGGCGCTCATGCCGATAAGGTCGGTGATCCGCCAGCCTTCGGGGAACTTGCGCAGCACGTAGAGCGTCGCCCGTTCCTTGGGCGGCATGGGCTGGCCGTCGGTCTTCAGCCGGGTGAAGCGCAGCTGGGCGATCGCCTGGGTCGGCGTCAGGTGGCAGCCCTCGACTGAATGGGTGACGGAATGGTGGTAGCCCTGCGCCTTGAGCCGGTCGAACTCGGCCTGCAGACCGGCCTGGGTCGACATCGGGTTGTCGGCGCGCAGGCGGTAGATGCGCGACGAGATCGCCGCGGAATCGCCCGCGTTCCAGAGCCGGACGTACTCGGTCATGACCGCTTCGACGTCGCGGGCGCCGGCGTCGGCCAGCGCCGCCGAGGGCAGGGCGATAGCTATGGCGATGGCGCAGGCGAGGCTCCGCGTCATGGGGTCTCTCCGAGCAGGGCCCGCGTCGCGGCGGGGACGTCAGCCTGCCGCATCAGGCTCTCGCCGACCAGCATCGCCTTCGCGCCGACGGCCTCCAGGCGGGCGGCGTCGGCCGGGGTGAAGATGCCGCTCTCGGTGACCAGCAGGGCGCCCGCCGGCGCGTCCGCCGCCAGCCGCTCGGTGATCGCCAGGTCCACCTGGAAGGTCCGCAGGTCGCGGTTGTTGACGCCCACGAGGTCGGCGTCCAGCGCCGCGGCGCGGGCCATCTCGGTCTCGTCGTGCACCTCGACGAGCACGTCCATGCCCAGCGCCTGCGCCGCCGCCATGAGCTCCGCAGCCAGTCCATCGTCGACCATGGCGAGGATCACCAGGATGGCGTCGGCGCCGAGCGCGCGGCTCTCGGCCACCTGCCACGGATCGACTAGGAACTCCTTGCGCAGGGCGGGCAGGCCGCTCGATTCGCGCGCCGCGGTCAGGTAGGCGTCAGCCCCCTGGAAGCTGGGTCCGTCGGTGAGCACCGAGAGGCAGGCCGCGCCGCCGGCCTCGTAGGCGCGGGCCAGGGCCGGAGGGTCGAAGTCGGCGCGGATCAGGCCCTTCGACGGCGAGGCCTTCTTGATCTCGGCGATCAGGGCCAGGCGCCCCGGTCCGTGCTCGCGTTCCAGCGCCGCCCTGAAGCCGCGCGGCTTGTCGGCGGCCATGGCGGCGGCCTCGACGTCGGCCTGGCTGCGCGCAGCTTTCCGCTGGACGACGTCCTCGCGCTTGTAGGCGGCGATCTTCGCCAGGATGTCGCTCACGCCTCGCCCCGGGTGATGGCGGCCATGCGGTCCAATGCAGCCCTGGCGCGGCCGTCGTCGATCACCGCGGTGGCGAGCTCCACGCCCTCGCGCAGCGTCTCGACCCTGTCGCCCACCAGGAAGGCGGCGGCGGTGTTGAGCAGGACGATATCGCGGTACGGACCCCTGGCGCCGTCGAGCAGGTCGCGCAGGGCGGCCGCGTTCTCCTTCGGCGAGCCGCCGGTCAGGTCGGCCAGGGCGGCGCGCGGCAGCCCCACGGCCTCGGGCGTGACGGTGAACAGCCGCACCTTGCCCTCCCGGTACTCGGCCACGCTGGTCTCGCCCGTGGTGGTCATCTCATCCATCCCGCCGCCGTGCACCACCCAGGCCTTCTCGGCCCCGAGGGCGCCGAGCACCTCGGCGAGCGGCGCCACCCAGCGGTCGGCGAACACGCCCATCAGCTGACGCCTCGCCCCGGCCGGATTGGTCATCGGCCCGAGCAGGTTGAAGATCGTCCGGAAGCCCAGCTCCGCACGGATCGGTGAGACGTGGCGCATGGCGCCGTGGTGGGCCGGGGCGAACATGAAGCAGATGCCGGCCTCATCCAACGCCTTCAGCTGGCGCTCTGCGCCCGCGGTGATGTCGACGCCGAGCTCGGTCAGCACGTCGGCAGCGCCCGATTTGGACGACAGCGCCCGGTTGCCGTGCTTGGCCACCTTCAGTCCCCCGCCCGCGGCCACGAAGCCGACCGCGGTGGAGATGTTGAGGGTGTGCAGCCCGTCGCCGCCGGTGCCGCAGACATCGATGGTAGGGAAGGGGGTCTCGAGGTTGATCGCCGCCCGCCGCATGGCCCGCGCGCAGGCGGTGATCTCGCCGATGGTCTCGCCGCGCATCCGCATGGCGGTCAGCGCTGCGCCCGCCTGGGCCGGCGTCGGCTCCCCGCGCAGGCACGCGGCAAAGAAGTCGCCCGCGTCGTCCTCGGAGAGGGTCGCGCCGTCGGCGAGGCGCGCCAGCAGCGGCTTGAAGGCGTCTGACATCGCCTAGACGGCCGCCAGCCGCCTCACGCCGGCGATGTCGAGGAAGTTGCCCAGGAGCTCGTGGCCGCACTCGGTGGCGATGCTCTCCGGGTGGAACTGCACGCCGTGCACGGGCCGGCTCTTGTGCTGCACGCCCATGATCTCGCCGTCCTCGGTCCAGGCGGTGACCTCGAGGTCCGGCGGGAGGTCTTCCTTGCGGACGGACAAGCTGTGATAGCGGGTGGCGGTGAAGGGGTTCTTCAGGTCCTTGAACACGCCCTTGCCGTTGTGATGGATCTGGCTGGTCTTGCCGTGCATCACCGCCTTGGCGCGGATCACCTCGCCGCCGAAAGCCTGGCCGATGGCCTGGTGGCCCAGGCAGACGCCGAAGATCGGCAGGGCCGGGTCGGCCTGACTGAGCAGGTCGAGGCAGATGCCGGCCTCGTTGGGCGTGCAGGGCCCCGGCGACAGCAGCACGCCGTCCGGCTTTAGGCCCAGCGCCTCGGCGACCGAGATCTGGTCGTTGCGGCGCACATGCGTCTCCGCCCCCAGCTCGTTCAGGTAGTGGACGAGGTTGTAGGTGAAGCTGTCGTAGTTATCGATCACCAGGATCATGCCGCCCTCTGTACGGTCTGAGGGCTCCCGCGCCAAGCGCCGCCGATTGGCGAAGCGGCCGACTCCGGCGATCCTTGCAACCTATGGCCGCGACCGACACAGCCCTGGACCACGAGGCGATCGCCCGCGCCCGCGCGCTCGTCTCCCCGCCGAAGCCCAAGGAGCGGATGTGGCCGGTGCTGGCCGCCGCGGCGCTGGCCGCCGCCGCCGCGCTCTCCTTCGCCACCGCCATGATCCTCGCCCCGCCGCTCGTCACCGAACATATGGCCAAGGGCGTGGACTAGACGAAGCGCCAGCTTTCCTCGGCCGCCTGCCGGAGCGCCTTGGCCTTTTGCAAGGTCTCGTCGTACTCGGCGTCGGGGTCGCTGTCGGCCACCACGCCGCCGCCGGCCTGGACGTACATCATGCCGTCCTTGAAGAGCGCGGTCCGTAGCACGATGCAGGTGTCCACCGAGTTGTCGGAGCCGATATAACCGACGGCCCCCGCATAGCCGATCCCGCGCTTCTCGATCTCCAGCTCGTCGATGATCTCCATGGCCCGCACCTTGGGCGCGCCGGACAGGGTGCCGGCGGGCAAGGCGGCCATGATGACGTCCACCGGGTCTAGGCCGTCGGGCGCGTCGCCTTCGACGTTGGAGACCAGGTGCATCACGTGGCTGTAGCGCTCGACGAAGAAGCTGGCGGTCACCCGCACGCGCGGCGGCCTCAGGCCGGACTGCGGCGGGGCGTTTGAGCCGGCCTCGTTGAGCATCGCCACCCGGCCCACGTCGTTGCGCCCAAGGTCGAGAAGCATCAGGTGCTCGGCCCGCTCCTTGGGGTCGGCGATCAACTCCTGCTCCAGGGCCAGGTCCTCGGCCGGGGTGGCGCCCCGAGGCCGGGTGCCGGCGAGCGGGCGGATGGTGATCTTGCCGTCGCGCAGCCGGACCAGGATTTCAGGGGACGAGCCCGCCAACTGGAAGTCGCCGAAGTTCAGGTAGAACAGGAAGGGCGAGGGATTTGTCCGGCGCAGCGAGCGGTACAGCGCGAAGGGATCGCGCTCGAACGGCGCGCGGAAGCGGTGGCTGGGCACCACCTGGAAGATGTCGCCGGCGCGGATGTAGTCCTTCGCCCTGGCCACGATCTCCCGATAGTCCTCGCGGCTCACCGGCGTGGTGAAGCGGTCGGGCTCCGGTTCGCCGTTGCCCACCAGCGCCGGCGTTGGGCGCTTGAAGTCGGCCGCGACCTCGTGCAGCCGCTGCTGGGCGGCCGCGTAGGCGTCCTTGGCCGAGGTCCCGTCGGGTCGCACGGGCGTGACCAGCAGGATCTCTTGGGCGATGGCGTCGAAGATCGCGACGATCGAGGGCCGGGTGAGCACCCCGTCGGGCAGGTCGAGCGGGTCCGGGTTGACGTCGGGCAGCCGCTCGACGAGGCGGATCATGTCGTAGCCGATCGCGCCGAACACGCCGGCGGCCATGGGCGGCAGGCCGGGCGGCAGCTCGATACGCGACGTGGCGACCAGGTCCTTCAGGGAGTCCAGGGCGCCGCCGGGCTGGGACGTGAAGCGGCCCGCCGCGATGTCGGCGCCCTCCGCGACCTCGGCCTGGTCGCCGCGGCAGCGCCAGACGAGGTCGGGGTTCAGCGTGATGATCGAGTAGCGGGCGCGGAAGGCGCCGCCCTCGACGCTTTCGAACAGGAAGGCGTACGGCCGGCCATGGCCAATCTTCAGGTAGGCTGAGACCGGCGTCTCCAGGTCGTCGATCAACCGGGTCCAGACGACCTGCGCAGCGCCCGCCCGAAAGGCCTGTTCAAAGGCCGAAAAGTCGGGCTCCACGGTCACTTCTTCGCCTTGCCGCCCTTGGCCGCGGGGGCCTCGACCGGCTCCAGGCCGATCGCGACGCGGGCGCGGTTGTAGTCGACCTTCACCTTCATCTCGTTGCGGGCGGCCAGGCGCGAGGCCTGCTGCAGCTCCTCGAACATCTGGCCATTCATCTGGCCGCGGGCATCCTCGGCCATGCGCGCCAGCATCGGGCCGCCGCCGGGACGGACCGCAAGGAGGCGGCCGACCACCACGCCGGACTGGGTGTTGCGGGCGGTGAAGACCTCGCCCGGGCGGGCGATGAACACTTGGGAGAGCAGCTCACCGCCAAGCGCCGCGGCGTTGCGGCCGGCGGTGGCGCGGTCCAGACGCTCCATCCGGTTCACCGGCGCGCCGGCGGAGGCGGCCACCGCCTCCAGGGTCTCGCCCTTGCGGATGCGGCCGGCGAACTCCTCGGCGCGGGCTTCCATCCGCCGGCCGATCTCGCGCATGGTCCAGACGCGGGTGAGCTGGTCCTTCACCTCGGCCAGCGGCGGCAGGGCCGAGGGGATGATCCGCTCGACGCGCACGGCGAAGTACTCGCCGTTGCCGGCCTCGACGAGCTCGCTCTCCCCGCCGGCCGGCAAGCCGAAGGCGGTCTCCACGATCTTCTGGGTGAGGCCCGGCACAGGCTTGCCCTGCTGGTCGATGCCCGTCTTGGCGACCGGACCCAGCGTCATCGATCCGACTCCCGCCTTCTGGGCGGCCTCGGCGAGGCTGGACCCGGCCTGGTGGGCGTCGTCATAGGCCTGGCTCTGGGCGTAGACCTTCTCCATGGCCGCGTCGCGGCGCAGCTCCTGCTCGAGGGCCGGGCGGGCTTCCTCCAGGCTGACGGTGCGACCGGGGGTGATCGCCAGCACCTTCACCACGGCGATGCCCAGGTCGCCTTGAACGGCGGCAACCTGGTTGGCCTGCAGGCGGAAGGCGGCCTCGCCCACCTTGCGGTCGGCCACGGCGGTGCGCGGCTTGTTGTCGTAGAGGATCGGCTCGACGGCGGCGGCCTTGGCGACGGCGGCGGGGGTCTGGCCGGCGGTCAGCTGCTGGACCATCCGCTGGGCAGTGGCCTGATCCTTGGCCGGGATCTGCACGAGGGTGCGGGTCTCGGGCGTCGACAGCGTGTCCCTGCGAAACTCGTAGCGCTTCTGAAGCTCGGCCGGATCGATGGCGATGCTGCCGGCGACGGCCTCCGGCGAGAAGCGCACGAGGCTCAGCACCCGGTACTCCGGCCGGGTAAGCTGGGCGGCGTTCTCACGCATGAAGGCGGTCAACTGGGCGTCGGTGGGTGCGCCGGGCGGCGGCACCATGTTCGGCTGGATCGTGAAGAAGGCCACGTCCCGCGCCTCGGTCATGTAGACCGCGGCCATGGCGGCATAGGCCCGCGGCATCCGCATCCCCGCGACCAGGCCGGCGTCGAGGTGGCGCTCGGCCAACTCATTGCCGATGTCCTCGATGATCTTCTCCGGCGTCATGTTGTTCTCGGCCGCGACCTTCTCGAACTGGCGCTTGTCGAAGCGGCCGGACACGGGGTCGAAGAAGGCGGGGATCTTCTGGAACTCGCGGCTGATCAGCTCGTACGACGGGCGGATCCCCAGCTTCTTCATCATCTCGGAGACGGCCACGCGCGCGGCGAGGCCGTCGACCATGCGCCGATCGAAGCCGTTCTGGTCGACCATCTCCAGGCTGATCGGCTGGCCGGCCTGCTGCTCGAGCCGGCTCTTCATGCGGTCGAACTCGGAGCGGAACTCCACCGAGGTGACCTTGGCGTCGCCGGCGCTGACCACGGCGTCGCCCGCGGCGCCGCCGGTGAAGATGTCGTTGATGCCGAAGACGGCGAAGCTGACGATCAGGAGACCAATCAGGATCGCGGCGACCCAGGACTTCGCGAAGGCGCGCAGAGCAGCGAACATCTATTCCCTTTCCGGGGTGCGGCGTGCGGGCCGGTATAGTGGAGGCCGTCCAATCCCCGCAAGCAGGTGACAGCGGCCGCAGCTTGGCTTAACCGCGCGCCACATCTGACGAAAGTGAGGCCAAATGACCGCTCCGACGCCGCTGATCGCCGGGAACTGGAAGATGAACGGCGCCTCCGCCGCCCTGGCCGAGGCGAAGGCCATCGCCGACGGCGTGGGCGACTGCCCGGCGCGGGTCGCGATCTGCCCCCCCGCCACTCTCACGCACCGCATGAGCCAGGCGCTGGACGGATCAAAGGTGCTGGTCGGCGGCCAGGACGCCCATTGGGACGACGCGGGCGCCTTCACGGGCGACATCTCGGCCGAGATGCTGGCCGACGCGGGCGCGAAGCTGGTGATCCTCGGCCACTCGGAACGCCGCGCCGGCTGGCGCGAGACCGACGAGATGGTGGCCAACAAGGTGAAGGCCGCCCTGCGCGCCGGCCTGGAGCCGGTCGTCTGCGTCGGCGAGACCCTGGAAGAACGCGACGCCGGTAAGGCCCTTCAGGTCGTGACGGGGCAGGTGAGGGGCTCCCTGCCGCAGGAGCTGGCCGGCAAGACCTTCTCCATCGCCTACGAGCCCGTCTGGGCCATCGGTACAGGGCGCACGCCCACCACGCCGGACATCGAGGAAGTCCACCGCGCCATCCGCGCGACCCTGGTCGAGATGTTCGGCGAGGCCGCGCGCGGCGTCCCGATCCTCTACGGCGGCTCGGTGAAGCCCTCCAACGCGACCGAGATCCTGCATGCAGCCGAGGTCGGCGGCGCTCTGGTGGGCGGAGCCTCGCTCAAGGCGGCCGACTTCCTCGGGATCATCCGCGCGCTCTAGAGCTGCTTGCGCGCCCCACGAGACCGGCGTTCACTCCGCCGTTCCTCGGGGGAGGCGCCGATGCAGATTCTCGCAGCCCTGCGGGCGGCGATGTCGCTGGTGATCGGGCTGGCCATCCTGCTGCTCGTGCCGGCGGGGCTCGTGCCAGGCGGAACATGGCAGTGGCCGCGCGCCTGGATCTTCATCGCGGTTGCCGGCGCCTTGGTGCTCGCGAGCACGGTCGCCATCGCGATCTGGCGTCCGGCCAGCTTCGCCGTGCGGCAGAAGCCGGTCGTCGCCGAGAGGGAAAAGAAGCAGCCGCTGGTCGACAGGATCGGGGTGCCGATCTACCTCGCCTACGTCCTGGCGTGGCTGGCCTTCATCCCGGCCGACGTCTTCTATCTGCAGCTCCTGCCGCCGCCGGGGCCGATCGCGGTCACGGCCGGGGTGGTGATGACCCTGCTCGGCATTGCGCTCGGACAGCTCGCCGTGGCGGAGAACCAGTTCGCGGCGCCGACCATCCACGACCAGAGCGCCGAGAACCAACGCGTGGTCGATACCGGTGTCTACGCCGTGGTCCGGCACCCGATCTATACGGGCAACCTCCTCATGTTCATCGGCATGGCGCTGTGGCTGGGGAGCTATGCGGCGGTCATCGGCGTGAGCGCGATGTTCGTCGCCACCCTGGCCCGGACCTTCATCGAGGAGCGCTGGCTGCGGGATAACCTGACCGGCTACGAGGACTACGCCCGCCGCGTCAGGAGCCGGCTGATTCCTTTCCTGGTCTGACCGGGGTCGGCGGCCCCTTCAGCTCCACGGTGTTGCCCTCCGGGTCACGGACGTAGAGCGAATAGCCCGTCCCGTCGGCGCCGTAGCGGGGACCTTCCTCCACCACCTCGACGGCATGCGCCGCCAGGTGGGCGCGGATGGCGGTGACCTCGAAGGGGCGCACCTGCAGGGCGAAGTGGTCCAGGTTGCGGCCCTCCGGCTCCGGCCCCTTGCCGCCAAGCTTGCCGAGGGGGCCGTCGACGGTGACGAGGTCGATCATCTGCGGCCCCGCCCGGACGTGGGTCAGGCCGAGCTCCGGCCGGTCGCGGTCCACGGCGAGGCCCAGGACGCCGCAGTAGAAGGCGAGCATGCGCTCCTTGTCCCGCACCCGCAGGACGATGTGGTCGAAACCGGCGACCTGGATGGGCGAGCTCATGACCCCCAGACAGTCACGGCGCAGCTAGAGGAGAAGGCCGAAGATGCGGCAGTCGCGCCGCTCGCCGTCTTTCAGGATGTGGCCGCGCAGCAGGCCTTCCTCCTTGAAGCCCAGCTTCTGCAGCAGGTTTTCGGAGCGTCGGTTGCCCAGATGGGTGCGGGCGGTGAGCTTCCGCAGGCCGCTGACGGCCGCGTAGGCGGTGACGTTGCGCATGACCTCCAGGCCGTAGCCGTGGCCCCAGGCGTCGCGGCTCAGCATGAAGTTCATCTCGGCCCGTCGGTGCCGGCGGTCGATCGACGACAGTTCGCACGCGCCGATGAACTCACCTGTCTCGAGGGTGCGGATCGCCCAGTGGATCGCCTTGCCGGCGCCCATCGCCTCCACCTGGCCGCGCACGATCTCGGCCACCACGTCGGGGTCGTCGATCTCGGGCCAGTCCCAGTAGGCCATCACCTCCGGGTCATCCATGATCGGGAAGATGTGCGCGGCGTCCTCGGCCGTGAGCGGCTCGAGCCGGAGACGCTCGGTCTCCAGGATGGGCAGGCGCTTCAATTCGAGAATCATCGCTTGTCAGGAGACTGCGACGACCTAGGTATGGCAATGGCGCACACACGGTGATAGAGCGCCCGCTTCAATTTCGGGCGGCGTCTGTGGCCGCCCGAACGCACTGGATCGCTCATGCTGCTGAACCTGCTGCTCGTCCTCGAGATCCTCGTCAGCCTCGGCCTGATCGGCGTGGTGCTGCTGCAGCGCTCCGAGGGTGGCGTGCTGGGGCAGGGCGGCGGCCCCTCGGGCTTCATGACGGCGCGGGGCGCGGGCGACCTGATGACCCGCACCACCTGGATCCTGGGCATCACCTTCTTCGTGCTGGCGCTGGGCTTGACCCTGCTGGCCGGCCGGGAGCGCGGCGCCTCGTCGCTGGTCGACCGGCTGAACGTCGACGCCGTCGATCCGAACACCCTGAACCGTCCGCCGGCCACGCCGGCTCCGGCCCAGCCGGGCGCTCCCGTCCCGGTCCCCGGCGCGCCCGGCCCGCTGACCGCCCCGGCCCCTACCGTCCGCAACCCCTTCACCGGCGAGGCCCCTCCGGCCACGACGCTGCCCGCCCCGGCGCCCACCGCGCCGGCTCCCGCGCCGTCGCAACCGTAGCGGTGGATGGTTTTCAGTCCGGGGCAGCCTTCGGCTCCGAATCACGGCTAATCTGAACGCCCATGGCCCGGTACATTTTCATCACCGGCGGCGTGGTCTCCTCATTGGGAAAAGGTCTCGCGTCCGCCGCCCTTGGCGCGCTCCTTCAGGCCCGCGGCTACAAGGTCCGCCTGAGGAAGCTCGACCCCTACCTGAACGTCGACCCGGGGACGATGAGCCCCTATCAGCACGGCGAGGTCTTCGTGACCGACGACGGGGCCGAGACCGACCTCGACCTCGGCCACTACGAGCGGTTCACCGGGGTGAACGCCACCCGCGGCGACAACATCACCACGGGTCAGATCTACAAGAAGATCATCGAGAAGGAGCGGCGCGGGGACTACCTCGGCGCCACCGTCCAGGTGATCCCGCACGTCACCGGCGAGATCCAGGACTTCGTGCTCGCCGATCCCGGCGAGGGCGTCGACTTCGTGCTGGTCGAGGTGGGCGGCACGGTGGGCGACATCGAGGGCCTGCCGTTCTTCGAGGCGATCCGGCAGCTCGGCCAGGAGCTGCCGCGCGGCCACGCCTGCTACATCCACCTGACCCTGCTGCCGTTCATCAAGACCGCGGGCGAGATGAAGACCAAGCCCACCCAGCACTCGGTCAAGGAGCTGCGGTCGATCGGCATCCAGCCGGACATCCTGCTCTGCCGCTGCGAGCAGCCGATCCCGGAGGGCGAGCGCAAGAAGATCGCGCAGTTCTGCAACGTGCGCCCCAGCGCGGTCATCCAGGCCATGGACAGCGCCAACATCTATGCCGTGCCGCTGGACTACCATGTGCAGGGCCTCGACCGCGAAGTGCTGGACGTATTCGGCATGCGCGACACCGCCCCGGCGCCGGACCTGTCGCGCTGGCAGCAGATCGTCCACACCCTCACCCACCCCGACGGCGAGGTGAACATCGCCATCGTCGGCAAGTACACGGCGCTCACGGACGCCTACAAATCGCTGATCGAGGCGCTGATCCACGGCGGCGTGGCCAATACCGTGCGCGTGCGCTTCGACTGGATCGAGGGCGAGGCCTTCGAGCGCGACGAAAGCCAGATCCGCGAGCGCCTCACCGGCGTGCACGGCGTGCTAGTGCCGGGCGCCTTCGGGGAGCGCGGCTCGGAGGGCATGATCCGCGCCGTGCAATTCGCCCGCGAACACGACATCCCCTATTTCGGCATCTGTTTCGGCATGCAGATGGCCATGATCGAGGCGGCCCGGAACCTGGCCGGCATCAAGCAGGCGTCGTCCACCGAGTTCGGCCCCACCTCCGAGCCGATCGTCGGCCTGATGACCGAGTGGGTGCGCGGCAACGAGAAGGAGGTCCGCTCCGAGGGCGGCGAGCTCGGCGGCACCATGCGCTGCGGGGCCTACGATGCGATCCTTGTGCCCGGCTCGAAGGTGGCCGAGATCTACGGCTCGCCCACCATCGCCGAGCGACACCGGCACCGCTACGAGGTCAACATCAGCTACCGCGAGCGGATCGAGGCCACAGGGCTGAAGTTCACCGGCCTGTCCCCCGACGGAGTGCTGCCGGAGATCTGCGAGCGCATCGACCACCCCTGGTTCATCGGGGTGCAGTACCACCCGGAGCTGAAGAGCCGGCCCTTCGACCCGCACCCCCTGTTCGCCAGCTTCATCGGCGCGGCCAAGGAGCGGAGCCGCCTGGTCTGATGGCCCTGACGCCCGACGACATCCGGCGGGCCGCCCTGGCGCTCCCCGAGGCCTACGAGGAGCTGCACTTCGACATCCCGTCCTTCCGGGTCGCGAAGAAGATCTTCTGCACGATCCACCTGAAGGAGCCGCGGATCATGCTGAAGCTCGACCCGGAGGATCAGCACAACCTCTCCGACGGCGAGGTCATCGAGCCGGTCCCGGGGTACTGGGGGAGGGGCGGGGCGACCTTCGTCTGGTACGGGAAGCTAGAGCCCGGACGGCTGCCCGGGCTCATGCGGCTGGCGTGGGCCAACGTCGCGCCGAAGAGGCTCCTGAAGGCCTAGTGGTCGGCCTGGGTCGTGTGGCCCGGGTGGGACTTGGCGCCCTTGTGGTGCTTGCACGAGACGTTCGGGTTGAAGGGGGTGAAAACCCCGTTCGGGTTGTCCCGATAGATCCAGACGTGGCGGTCGTAGTGCGGCTGGAACATGTGCGCCTCGTCGATGGCGGTCTTGGGGTCGTCGGCCATCCTGTCCCAGGTCACGCCGTGGAAGCTCGGCGGCGTCTTGTGGCCGGCGGCTTCCCAGGCCTTGATGAAGACCAGGTTCTCCACCGCCACCAGCTCCATCGAGCCGTCGGCCTGCGGCTCGTAGATCAGGATCGACGGCTTTCGGAAGTCGGTGTGCAGGCCCTCGCCGTCCACCCGCGGGTTCGGCGGCGCCGAGACACCGATCAGGTCGGGCCGGAAGTAGTGCACGCCCATGGCGCCAAGGTGCGCCGGCTTGCCCATCATCTCGGCGGTGTCGCACAGGTCGAACGGGTCGCGGATATAGCCTTCCGCCAGCGCCACGTTGACGTCCTGGAAGCGCTCCGTCGCCTTGCGGACCTCGGCCAGGGTGGGCTCACCGGCCGCGGGCTTCGGCGGCGCCGCGGTCGCGGCGCTGCACGCGGCGGCGGTCAGGGCGAGCAGGATCGTGGTGGCGGTTCTCATCGGAAATTCCCCCAAGGAGTCAGGTGCAAGACGGCGCCGCCGGAAGCGGGCGCTTCCGGCGGGGGCTGGGTGAGAGCTCTGCTGTAGAGCGAGGTGGCGGGGCGGATATCACCGCCGAACCGTGTTCGCCAATCTGCGATCTTGCACAGCTGTGCTGCGCCCGCGCAGTATGACGGGCGTGGATTGGGACGACCTCCGCTACGTGCTCGCCGTCGCGCGGGAAGGCTCGGCGCTCCGGGCAGGACGCCTGCTGGGCGTCAACCAGACCACCGTTCTGCGCCGGCTGGACGCCCTGGAGTGCGACCTGGGCTCGGCGTTGTTCGAGCGCAGCCGGGGCGGGCAGGCCCTGACCGAGACCGGCCAGCTGGTCGCCGATACCGCCGAGCGGATGGAGCGGGAGGCCGAGGCGCTGAAGGCGGCGCTCGCGGCGCGCGACCGCACCCTCTCAGGCTCGGTGCGGGTCACCACCAGCGACACCCTGGCCAACCGGCTTGTGACGCCTTGCCTGCGGGCGTTCCGCAGCCTGCATCCCGACATCACCATCGAGCTGATCACCGACGATGCGCGCCTGGACGTGGCGCGCGGCGAGGCCGACGTGGCGCTTCGCGCAGGCTCCCGGCCGGAAGGCGCGGGGATCGTGGCGCGCCGCCTGCCGGACGCGCAGTGGACGGTCTACTGCAGCCGCGCCTACGCAGCCGAGCACGGCGCGCCGAGGAGCCGTGAGGAGATCCCCGGCCACGAGATCGTCGGAATGGACGGGCGCATGGCGCAGCTCCCCGGCATCGCCTGGCTGGCCGCATCGGCCCCAGAGGCGGTGATCCGCTTCCGCAGCAACAGCCTGATCAATCTGGCGTCCAACCTGAAGGCGGGCCTTGGCCTGGGCGCGCTGCCCACCATTGTCGGCGACTCCGAGCCCGAGCTGGTCCGCTGCTTCCCGCCGCCGGCTGAGCTGGACTCGGAGATGTGGCTGATCGTGCGCGAGGAACTGAAGGGCCGCCCGCACGTGCGCGCCTTCACCGACTTCCTGGCTCGCTACATCCGCGAGACGGTCACCGGGACCGAGACCGCCTAGCGAACGAAGAACAGCAGCCAGAAGGCCATCAGCACAAAGTTCGATAGTGCGAACACCGTCAGCCGGTGGAAGACGTTGTTGTAGGTCAGGTGGATCAGCGAGTGGAGCGCCCGTAGGGCCACGTAGGTCCAGGCGACGGCCACGACCATCCCGTCCACCTTGCCAGCGACGTAGTACATGACCCCAGCCACGTAGAAGAGCAGCGGGATCTCCAGCAGGTTCATGTAGTTACGGTTCGGGATCGACACCGCGCCGGGCACCCGGCCGGACTCGCCGAACTTGAAGTCGTCGGCCGCCACCTGGCCGGCGAACGCGGCCCGGAAGCGGCGCGCCGGGATCAGTCCCAGGACGGTGAAAGTGAGCAGCGCCAGCGCCCCCATCGGCGCGAAGATCAGGTCCTGCGGCATGTGCGCCTCCAGCTGATTGACAGTGTAAGCTAGAACGCCGTCAGCCGCGCGCAATCGCCCAATCCTGCAGAGGGGGTCTGCGTCCTCACCCCGCCGCCAAGCTACAGCTTGTGGCCTGCGACGGCGTGCCCCACTACCGATTGCGACGCGTCTCGGCCACCTAACATCCGAATGAGCCGCGGATTAACCGCGCCACGTCAGTCTCAGCGTCGTCGATCTGGCGTCTGCCAGGGCCCGTCGGGGGCCTTGAAGGGGGCAATTTGACCGAACTCGTCGTCGTCGCCGGCCAATCCAACGCGCTCGGCTACCAGGTCTCGCCGTCCGAGTTGCCGGCCTGGTACCAGCCCACAGCACAGGTGCAGATCTGGACCGACGCCGGTTGGCGCACCCTCACGCCCGGCGTCAACACCGGCACGCCGGCTAACCCCAATGCCTGGGGCCCGGAGGTCGCCTTCGCCCACGCCTGGGTGCAGGAGCATCCCGGCGAGACCCTCTACATCGTCAAGAGCGTCAAGGGCTCGACCCCTCTGGCCGACGCTCCCGGCGAGGACTGGTCGCCGCGCAGCGACGGCTCGCTGTTCGACGCCACGACGGCCAAGGTCGCCGCCGCCCGTGCGGCGCTGGGGGGGGCGGTATCCACCACGGTGCTCTGGTTCCAGGGTGAGCAGGACGCCTCGAGCCCTGCCTGGGCCGACGCCTACGCCGCCAACCTCGCCGAGCTGCAGGCCGCGGCCGCCCAGGAATGGGGCGCCAGCCGCTTCCTGATGGGTCGCATCGACACGGACTACGGAGCCAACGCCACGGTGCAGCAGGCCCAGGGCCCGGGCTTCAACACCGACGAGTTCCTCAAGCAGGGCGACAACCTCCACCTGACCGGCCAGGCCCAGATCGACTCTGGCTTCAGCTTCTATTCGCTCTACGACGACACCCCGCTGCAGGTGGCCTTCGGCACGGCTGGGAATGACCGCTACATCGGATCCACGGGGGCCGACAGCGTGGCCGCGCAAGGCGGCGACGACCTGCTCTACGGCGGCGCCGGCGCGGACTGGTTCCACGGCAACACCGGGGCGGACACCCTCTACGCCGGCTCCGGGGCCGACGTGGTCTACGGCGGCCAGCAGGACGACCGCATCAGCCTGGACGACGGCGACGACTTCGGCCAGGGCAACCTGGGCGCCGACACCCTGGCCGGCGGCTGGGGTGCGGATTCGCTCTACGGCGGGCAGGGCGCCGACCTGATCGGCGGCGGCAAGGGGAACGACTTCATCGCCGGGGACCGCGGGACCGACACGCTTTCGGGCGGAGAGGGGGCGGACCGCTTCTACTTCTTCTGGGCCGCCGACAACGACGTGGTGGCGGATTTCGACGGCGCGGCCGGCGACCGCATCCTTCTGGAGCCGGGGACGGGCTGGGCGCTCACCGAGGCGGCGGGCGACACGGTGATCCTCTTCACGGCGGGGTCGGTGACCCTCGACGGGGTGGCGCTTTCCACCTTCGATCCGGCCTGGATCACCTAGCCGGGCTGGTCCCTTGATCGCGCGCGGGCTTTGAGGCATACACC
This sequence comes from Phenylobacterium sp., assembly GCF_036563285.1. Lineage (GTDB taxonomy): Bacteria > Pseudomonadota > Alphaproteobacteria > Caulobacterales > Caulobacteraceae > Phenylobacterium. The sequence continues at coordinate 10,630 of NZ_DATCMR010000001.1, read as the reverse complement.
CGCGCTCACGTCGGCGGCCTCGTTCGGGCCGCCGCAGTCATTTCGAGATTCCGATGGCCGTTCCCAAGCGCAAAACCTCGCCCTCGCGGCGCAACATGCGGCGTTCGCACCACGCCCTGGGCCGCAACTCCTTCGTCGAGGACAAGGAGACGGGCGAGCTGAAGCGTCCGCACCACGTCGATCTGAAGACCGGCATGTACAAGGGCCGCCAGGTCCTGACGCCGAAGGAAGACTAAGCGCCTCCTGACGCGCGTCTTCGCCGTATTTCCGAACGCCGGTCCCGTGGGCCGGCGTTTGCTTTTGTGCCCGGCCCTAGCTGGCGGCGGCCAGCGGCGGCGGGTCCAGGGCCTCGCGTACCGCCGGCAGCCTCGATCGGCTGACGGGCAGGACCACGCCGTCGTCCATGACCAGCCGCCAGCGGTGGCCGTCCCGGTCCAGCCGCTGCACATGCGCCAGGTTCGCGATGGCGGAGCGGTGCACCCGGAGGAAGGAGGCCGGCAGCTGGGCTTCCAGGCGCTCCAGCCGCACGGCGTGCAGCAGGCTGCGGCCGCCTGCGACACGCAGCTCGGCATAGTCGTCGGCTCCTAGCACAGCGACGATATCCTTCATCGGGACAAGCTCGACCCCGCGGGCGCTCGCCACCGTGAGCCGGTCGGGCCGGCTGGCGGCGCGGGTGAGGGCGGCTTCCCGGTCTCGGTCGTCGCGGCCAAGCCGCAGCACCTCGGCGACCAGCAGGGGCAGGGTCAGGGCGGCGGCCAGCACGAAGTACGAGATGTCCAGCAGGGAGAAGGGCGCCAGCACCGCGGCGGCCAGGAACAGCGCGAACCACCCGCAGGTCGGCCGCGCGCCGGGGACGCGGTTGCGGACGCCGACCAGGGCGGCGATCGCCGCCAAGCCTGCACCGACGGTGAGAGCCAGGCTGGACTTCACGTCGAATCCCTGGACCGCGTAGCTCGCCGGCACCGCTAAGGCGGCGATGGCGAGCAGGAGCTTCCGCCGCCTCGGCATGAAGCGGGAGCCCGACCAGGCGACGAGCAGCAGCGAGAACGCCACCGCCAGCAGCCAGATGGCCACCATCCGCCAGGCGTGGACGGGATAGTCGTACCGCCATAGGTGCCGCAGGTTCTCCACCAGGGCCTGGGTGGCGGCCACGCCGGCCAGCGCCGCCAGCAGCAGGCTCGAGCCCGTCCTGCGCATCGCGTGGATCGCGCCGAAGCCGAAGGCCGCCGCCGCCAAGGCGCCTGCGGCCACGAAGGTCACCGCCAGCAACGGCAGGCGCGAGGGCTGCGGATAGCGGCCGATGCCGACGCCGCCCACCGGCGCCGCGAAGCGCATGCCCACGTGGAAGGCGGACATGCGGACCACCAGCTCGTTGCCCTCGGCTCGCCAGAGCGCGTCCGGGATGGGGAGGGCGGTCTCGTAACGGCCGGGCCGCTCGGCTGAGGCCGTGGGGCCGGGCTGGCCGTTCGCGCCGAGTCTGACGCCGTTGAACCAGGCTTCGGTGGAGGCGGCGGCGTAGACGAAGACCGCCTTCGGGCCCTCGCCCCGGCGCGGCGTCACCGGCGCGCGCAGCCAGATCTCGCGCCCCTGCGGGTCGATGCGGCCGACGAGCGGGCGGCAGTCTGTGAGCACCGGCCCACGACCGTCGGCGCTCGCCGCGCCGCGGCATACCTCCCACGGCCCCACGTCCGCCCGCGCCGCACCGGCGAGCAGGGCGAGGAAGCCCGCGATCAGGAGGCTGCGCCACATTCCGCCAGTCTATGGCGCCGTTCGCGGAGGCGCGCGGCTGTTCGCCGATCCGCCGGCGCCGTTGGCCGATGCGCGCGCCCGGAGCTCGCGACGTGCGGTCTGCTGGCGCCATGAGCCTTCAGATCCATCGCCGAGCCGTCCTCGCCGCCGCAGGTCTCGCCCTGCCGGCCGCGGCCATTGCCCAGCCACAAGCCCAAGCAGGGCCGTTCCGCTTCAAGGGCTGGAAGGGCCAGGAGACCGACGCCGAGCGCGGCTTCTTCGAGGCGCCCGAGGATCGCCGCGATCCCAGGTCCCGCCGCATCCGGCTGCACTACGTGCGCTTTGCCTCCACCAATCCGCGGCCTGGCCCGCCCATTGTCTACCTAGCCGGAGGGCCGGGCGGCACCGCGACGGGGACGTTCACCGGCCCGCGCTTCCCGATCCTGCTGGCGCTGCGCGAGGTCTGCGACGTCATCGCCTTCGACCAGCGCGGCACGGGCCTGTCCAACCACATCCCGCGACGCCCGCGTCCCTCCGGGCCTGTGCCACTGTTTACGCGCGCCGGGCTGACGGCCCACATGCGCACCGAACTGCAGCGCGCATGGGCCGACTGGACGGCGAAGGGCGTCGCCATGCGGGGCTACAACACCAACGAGAGCGCCGATGACATCGAGGATCTGCGCCAGCATCTCGCCGCGGATAAGATCAGCCTGTGGGGCATCAGCTACGGCTCCCACCTCGGCCTCGCGGTGCTCAAGCGGCACGGCAGGCACGTGGACCGAGTGGCGCTGGCCAGCCTGGAGGGCCAGGACCAGACGGTGAAGCGGCCCGCCCGCTGGGACGGCTACATCGAACAGGTCGCGGCCCTCGCCGGCGCGCCTGGCCTGCCAGACCTGATGCGCCGCGTGCACACCCGGATGGAGGCCGACCCCGTCCCGATGTCGCTGCGGTTCGGCGGACCGGCTCCGGTCGATGTCCGGGTCGGCGGCTTCCCCGTGCAGATGGCGGCGGGATCGTTGGCAGCCAATCCGGACACGCTCGCCATGCTGCCGCGGCTCTACAGCATGCTCGACGCAGGCAAGACGGAGATGTTCTCGGCCTTCGCCGGCCAGATGGGCGGCGTCCTCGGGATCGAGGGCATGCCAGAGGCCATGGACCTCGCCTCCGGCATCTCGCCCCGCAAGCTGGCCATGGTGGAGCGCGAGGCCAGGACGTCCGTGATCGGCGACGCGCTCAACTTCCCGATGCCGCACCTCCTGGGGGCGATCCCGGGCGCAGACCTGGGGGAGGACTTCCGCCGTCCGATCCACATCGCCCATCCGGCGCTGCTGGTGGCCGGCTCCCTCGACGGACGCACCGTCCTGGCGGAGCAGGCTGAGGTCGCCGCGCAGTTCCGCAACAAGTCCCAGGTCCTGGTCGAGAACGCCGGCCACAACGTGTTCGAGGCCCATCCGGAGGTGCAGGCGATGCTGGTCCGCTTCTTCCGCGGCGAGCGGGTCCCCGACACGGGGCTCGCCCTGCCGCCCCCGAAGTTCCAGGTGTGATCGCCGGGCGTTGCCCCGGCCACGACCCATGGGCTAAGCCTCCGGCCGCTCCCGAACAGCCGGAAGGACCCCATGACCGAGATCGTCGACATCACCGCCCGCGAGATCCTGGACAGCCGCGGCAATCCCACGGTCGAGGTCGACGTGATCCTGGAGGACGGCTCCATGGGCCGCGCCGCCGTCCCCTCCGGCGCCTCCACCGGCGCCCACGAGGCCGTCGAGAAGCGCGACGGCAACAAGAAGCGCTACGGCGGCAAGGGCGTCTCCCAGGCCGTGGATGCGGTCAACGGCGAGATCTACGACGCCCTGGCCGGCTCCGACGCCGAGGACCAGCGGCGCATCGACCGGATGCTCATCGAGCTCGACGGCACGCCGAACAAGAACCGGCTCGGCGCCAACGCCATCCTGGGCGTCAGCCTCGCGACCGCGAAGGCGGCGGCGAGTTCCGCCGCCCTGCCGCTCTACAAGTACGTGGGCGGGGTCTCGGCCCGCGTCCTGCCGGTGCCGATGATGAACATCATCAACGGCGGCGCGCATGCCGACAATCCGATCGACGTGCAGGAGTTCATGATCTTGCCCACCGGCGCCGACACCTTCGCCGAAGGCCTGCGGATGGGCGCGGAGATCTTCCAGGCGCTGAAGAAGGCGCTGCATGACGCCAGCCACAACACCAACGTCGGCGACGAAGGCGGCTTCGCCCCCAACCTCTCGAGCTCCGAAGAGGCGCTGGCCTTCATCATGAAGGCGGGCCAGGCCGCGGGCTACAAGGCCGGCGACGACTTCGTGCTCGGCCTCGACGTGGCCTCCACCGAGTTCTTCAAGAAGGGCAAGTACGTCATGGAAGGCGAGGGCAAGACCCTCGATCCGGGCGGAATGGTCGACTACCTCGAGAACCTGGTCGGCAAGTTCCCGATCGTCACCATCGAGGACGGCTGCGCGGAGGACGACTTCGACGGCTGGAAGCAGCTCACCGACCGCCTGGGCGGCAAGGTCCAGCTGGTGGGCGACGACCTCTTTGTCACCAACCCGGCGCGCCTCAGCCAGGGCATCGACAAGGGCCTCGCCAACTCCATCCTGGTGAAGGTCAACCAGATCGGCACCCTGTCCGAGACGCTCGACGCCGTCGACATGGCCCACCGCGCCGCCTACACGGCCGTGATGAGCCACCGCTCGGGCGAGACCGAGGACTCCACCATCGCCGACCTGGCGGTCGCCACCAACTGCGGTCAGATCAAAACGGGCTCGCTCTCGCGCTCGGACCGCACCGCCAAGTACAACCAGCTCCTGCGCATCGAGGAGGAGCTGGGCGACCAGGCCCTCTACCTCGGCCGCTCGGCCCTGAAGCAGCGGGCCTGATACGCCGGGCCAGCTGACTGTAGCCCAGCGCCATGGCGGGGCAGCGAAAGCTCCGCCATGATCGTCCACATGGACGAGACAATCCGCCCCGCGCGCCCGGACGAAGCCGACACGATCCTCGAGATCATCAACGCCGCCGCCCAGCGGTACAAGGGCGCGATCCCGGACGACTGCTGGCACGAGCCCTACATGTCCGCCGGGGACCTGGGCGAGCAGATGGCGCGGGGCGTGGTCTTCTCCGTCGTCGAACGCGACGGCGAGGTGGTGGGCGTCATGGGCCTGCAGGCGGTAGACGACGCCGACCTCATCCGCCACGCCTATGTGCGGCCGTCCGCGCAGGGGCAGGGGTTAGGCGGGCGCCTGCTGGAGCACTTCAAGGCGCTGTCGAAGCCGAAGCTCCTGATCGGCACCTGGGCCGCCGCCACCTGGGCAATCGGCTTCTACGAAGCGCACGGCTTCGCTCTCGCGCCCGGCGAACGCGCCCAGCAGCTCCTGAAGCGCTACTGGCGCATCCCGGCTCGCCAGGCCGAGGTGTCGGTCGTGCTCGAACGGCTGCGGGGTTAGCGCACCCTTAACCACACCGGCCCAAATCCTTCGCGGTGATCCAGAAGGATTCGCCGTGTTCGACCGCCTTCGTACCTACCTGCCCACCGTCGCGCTTGCGTTCCTGATCTTCTACTTCTCGGTGCACGCCTTCACCGGCGAGGGCGGCCTGCTGCGGTCGGGCCAGCGCGACGCCACCCTGATCGCCAAGACCAAGGAATTGCAGCGCCTGCGCGCCCAGAGGCAGGACCTGGAGCTCCGCGCCCAGCTCCTGCGCGACACCAGCCTTTCCGCCGACCTGCTCGAGGAAAGGGCGCGCTCCCTGCTAGGCTTCGCCGATCCAAGGGACTATGTGATCCGCCTGACCCCTTGAGCCGCCTTGGCGGTTATCCCAAGGGACATCCAGTTCTGGATCACGGAGTGACGCATGGCGCGTGGGCAGACCGGCGAGCCCGGTCGGCGGAAAGCCAACGGCTCTGACCACAAGGCGGACGCCGGCAAGGACGAGCTTCTAGGCTACTACCGGGACATGCTGCTGATCCGCCGCTTCGAGGAGCGCGCGGGCCAGCTCTACGGCATGGGCCTGATCGGCGGCTTCTGCCACCTCTACATCGGCCAGGAGGCCGTGGCGGTGGGCGTGCAGGCGATCAAGCAGCCCGGCGACCAGGTGATCACCGGCTACCGCGACCACGGCCACATGCTGGCCTGCGGCATGGACCCGCGCGAGGTCATGGCCGAGCTCACCGGCCGGGCCGGCGGCTCGTCCAAGGGCAAGGGCGGGTCGATGCACATGTTCTCGACCGAGGCGGACTTCTACGGCGGCCACGGGATCGTGGGCGCGCAGGTGGCGCTGGGCACCGGCCTGGCGCTCGCCAACAAGTACCGCGACAACGGCAAGGTCAGCTTCACCTACTTCGGCGACGGGGCCGCCAACCAGGGCCAGGTCTACGAGAGCTTCAACATGGCTCAGGTCTGGAAGCTGCCGGTCGTCTACATCATCGAGAACAACCAGTACGCCATGGGCACCTCCATCGAGCGGTCGTCCTCCGAGACCCGCCTGCACAAGCGCGGCGTCTCCTTCCAGATCCCCGGCGAGGAGGTCGACGGCATGGACGTGCTGGCCGTCAAGGCCGCCGCCGAGAAGGCGGCCGAGCACGCCCGCTCCGGCAACGGCCCCTACATCCTGGAGATGAAGACCTACCGCTACCGCGGCCATTCCATGAGCGACCCGGCCAAGTACCGGACCCGCGAGGAGGTCGACGAGATCCGCAAGACCCGCGACCCCATCGACCATGTGGAGGAGATCCTCGAGAAGCAGGGCTGGGCCGACGAGGCGACGCTCAAGTCCATCGACGCCGAGGTGAAGCGCATTGTCGCCGACGCCGCGGAGTTCGCCCGCACGAGCCCCGAGCCCGAGCCGTCGGAGCTCTGGACCGACGTCTACACCGAGGCCTCCGTGGAAGGGGCCCGCGCATGACCGAGATCCTGATGCCGGCGCTGTCGCCCACCATGGAGGAGGGCACGCTCGCCAAATGGCACGTGAAGGAGGGCGACTCCGTCCGCTCCGGCGACGTGATCGCCGAGATCGAGACCGACAAGGCCACTATGGAGGTCGAGGCGGTCGACGAGGGCGTGGTCGAAGCCATACTGGTGCCCGAAGGGACCGAGGAGGTGAAGGTCAACACCCCGATCGCCCGGCTCGTCGGGGAGGGCGCTCCGGCGCAGCCGTCGCAGGCCGCTGCGCCGAAGTCCGATGACACCGGTGGCGGGCGTGGCGAGGCCGAGGCCTCCGCCGGCGACCCGGAGAAGAAGCCGCCCGAACAGGCCAAGGGCCAGCCGGAAGGCGAGGGGCCGGCCGCCGTCGTCCCCGCCGAGCCGCTGAAGGACCCCGAGCTGCCCGCTGGCGTGAACCTGGTAAAGGTCACCGTCCGCGACGCGCTGCGCGACGCCATGGCCGAGGAGATGCGCCGCGACGAAACGGTCTTCCTGATGGGCGAGGAAGTCGCCCAGTACCAGGGCGCCTACAAGGTCTCCCGCGGCCTTCTGGACGAGTTCGGCGAGCGCCGGGTGATCGACACCCCGATCACCGAGTACGGCTTCACCGGCCTGGGGGTCGGCGCGGCCATGGCGGGCCTGAAGCCGATCGTCGAATTCATGACCTTCAACTTCGCGATGCAGGCCATTGACCACATTATCAATTCCGCCGCGAAGACCCTCTACATGTCCGGCGGCCAGCTGCGCACCGCCTGTGTCTTCCGCGGCCCCAACGGCGCCGCCGCGCGGGTGGCCGCCCAGCACAGCCAGGACTACGCCGCCTGGTACGGCCACGTGCCTGGCCTGAAGGTCATCGCTCCCTACGACGCGGCCGACGCCAAGGGCCTGCTCAAGGCGGCCATCCGCGACCCGAACCCCGTCGTCTTCCTGGAGCACGAGATGCTCTACGGCCAGGAGTTCGACGTCCCCGAGGGCATCGACTGGGTGGTGCCGATCGGCAAGGCCAAGGTCCGACGCGAAGGCTCCGGCGTCACCATCGTCGCCTACTCCCGTATGGTCGGCCTGTCGCTCAAGGCCGCCGAAGAGCTGGCCGCCGACGGCATCGACGCCGAGGTCATCGACCTGCGCACCATCCGTCCGATGGACATCCCAACCGTCGTGGAGAGCGTGAAGAAGACCAACCGCCTCGTCACCGTCGAGGAGGGCTGGGGCCCGATGGGCGTCGGCGCCTATGTCGCCGCGCGCGTGGTGGAGGAGGCGTTCGACTTCCTGGACGCCCCGCCCGCGCGGGTCTGCCAGAAGGACGTCCCGCTGCCCTACGCCGCCAACCTGGAGGCCCTGTCGCTCCCCTCGGTGGAGGACATCGTCAAGGCCGCCAAGCAGGTGAGCTACAAGTGACGGACGACGGCTTCAGCTGGCGCGGCGGCGGCTGCCACTGCGGCGGCGTGCGCTTCGAGGTCTGCCTTCCGGCGGAGGTGGAGGCCCAGGCCTGCAACTGCTCCATGTGCGCTAAGACGGGCTTCATCCACATCATCGTGCCGGAGAGCCGCTTCCGGATCACCAAGGGTGCGGAACGGCTCAGCGAGTACACCTTCAACACCCGCGTGGCGAAGCACCTGTTCTGCTCCGAATGCGGCATCAAGGGCTTCTACCGGCCGCGCTCCAACCCCGACGGCTGGAGCGTCAACGCCCGCTGCCTGGACACCACCGACGGCCTCGACCTGAAGATCGAGCTCTTCGACGGACAGAACTGGGAGGCCAACGCGCACGGCCTCTCGCACCTGTCGAAGGAGCCGGCATGAGCCATCAGCTCGCCGGCCACTGCCATTGCGGCGCCGTCCGAGCGATCCTGGACACGCCGCGGGCAGCCGCCGACCTCCCGCTGCGCGCCTGCCAGTGCTCGTTCTGCCGCACGCGCGGCGCGCTCACCACCAGCGACCCGGAGGGCCATCTGCACATCGAGGCTGCCCCCGGCAGCGTGAACCGCTACCGCTTCGGCCTGCGGGTCACCGACTTCCTGCTGTGCGCCGAATGCGGCGCCTACGTCGCCGCCGTCTCGGAGATCGAGGGCGCGCTGATGGGCGTGCTCAACGTCCGCGGCGTCGACCTGGCCGGGTTCGAAGGCCGCGATCCCGATCCCATGATCTATGACGAGGAGACGCCCGACCAGCGCCTGGCGCGACGCCAGGACCGCTGGATGCCCGTGGCCCTCGTCGAAGCCCAGCCGAGCATCTGACCATGCCCATCGACATCCTCATGCCAGCGCTGTCGCCCACCATGGAGGAGGGCACGCTCGCCAAGTGGCACGTGAAGAAGGGCGACTCCGTCCGCTCCGGCGACGTGATCGCCGAGATCGAGACCGACAAGGCGACCATGGAGGTCGAGGCGGTCGACGAGGGCGCCGTCGAGGAGATCCTCGTCGCCGAGGGCACGGAAGGCGTGAAGGTCAACACGGTCATCGCCCGCCTCTCCGGCGAGGGCGAGGCCTCCGGCCCGAATGCGGAGGCGCCCAAGGCCGAGCCCGCCAAGTCCGAGCCCGCGAAGGCGGGGGCCCCGAAAGCCGAGGCCCCGAAGCCCGCTGCCGCGCCGCCTCAGCCGGAGCCGGTCAAGGCCGCCGCCTTCCAGGCCTCGCCCGGCCCGCGGATCTTCGCATCGCCGCTCGCCCGGCGCATCGCCGAGCAGAAGGGCCTGGACCTTTCCGCGGTGAAGGGCTCCGGCCCGCACGGCCGCATCGTCAAGGCCGACGTGGAAGCCGCCCAGCCCGGCCAGGCCAGCGCCCCGGCCGCGGCTCAGCCCGGCGCGCCGGCGCCCGCCGCGCGTCCGGCCGCCGAGCCGCGCCAGGTCCAGAGCCTGGAGCAGATGGGCATCCCCGCCGGCAGCTACGACCTCATCCCGCTGGACGGCATGCGCAAGACCGTGGCGCGGCGGATGACGGACAGCTTCCGCGACGTGCCCCACTTCCCGCTGACCATCGACCTGGAGATCGACGGCCTGCTGGCCGCCCGGACCAAGGTCAACGCGCTGCTGGAGAAGGAAGGGCTCAAGGTCAGCGTCAACGATTTCGTCCTGAAGGCCGCCGCCATCGCCCTGAAGCGCGTGCCCGAGGCCAACGCCTCCTACGCGCCCGAAGGCATCGCCATGCACCACCACGCCGACATTGCGATGGCCGTGGCGGTGCCCGGCGGCCTGATCACGCCGATCATCCGCCAGGCCGAGACCAAGGGCCTGGCCGAGATCGCCCGCGAGGCCAAGGACCTGGCGGAACGGGCCCGCAACAAGAAGCTGAAGCCCGAGGAATTCCAGGGCGGCACCTTCTCGGTGTCCAACCTCGGTATGTTCGGCATCAGGACCTTCGCCTCGATCATCAACGAGCCGCAGGGCTGCATCCTCTCGGTCGGGACGGGCGAGAAGCGGCCCGTGGTCCGCGGCGACCAGCTCGCCATCGCCACGGTCATGTCGGTGACGCTCACCTGCGATCACCGCGTAGTGGACGGCGCCGTCGGGTCGCGCTGGCTGGCGGCCTTCAAGGCCCTGATCGAAGACCCGATCACGATGATCGTCTGACCCCCCGCTCATCCCCGCGAAGGCGGGGACCCAAGCGGAGCCTCGGCATGGATTCCCGCCTTCGCGGGAAGGAGCGGAAGTAAGGAATGGCCACGGATTTCGATGTGGTGGTGATCGGCGCCGGCCCCGGCGGCTATGTGACCGCCATCCGCGCCTCCCAGCTCGGCATGAAGACCGCCATCGTCGAGCGCGACGCCCTGGGCGGCATCTGCCTGAACTGGGGCTGCATCCCCACCAAGGCCCTGCTGAAGTCCGGGGACGTCTACGAACAGCTCGACCACCTGAAGGACTACGGCCTGATGGTGGAGAAGCGCGGCTTCGACTTCGCCGCCGTCGTCCAACGCTCGCGCAAGGTGGCCGCCCAGCTCTCCTCCGGCGTGGCCTTCCTGATGAAGAAGCAC
>NZ_DATCMR010000008.1:0-262500 GCF_036563285.1 Phenylobacterium sp. | reverse complement strand
GTTGTCGTAGTTGGTCTTGTTGCGCTCGCGCCGCGCCTTGAAGAAGGCCACGGCCTCGGCGCGCAGCGGCAGCTGGCCGTCGGCGGGCGAGACCAGCCAGGACGTGCGCGCCTGGCCGCGGATCCGCGCCAGCCCGACGTCCGTCTCCCACCACTCCGATTCCAGGCCTCCGACGGTGTCGTCCGGCGGCGCCTCAGGGGGCTGGCCCCGGCGCTTCGTCTCGTAGACGGCGACCTCCTCGCCGGTAGCCACCAGGGTCTTGAAATCCTTCGGGCGCTCGAGGCTGGTGAGCGAGCGGTTGGTCCAGTCGCCGCCCAGGTCAGGCGCTCCCGAAGCCGTGCGAGGCGCACGGTAGTCCGCGGCCGCCGCGGGCAGCGCAAGCGCGGCCACGGCCGCAGAAGCGATCAGCATGCCGCGCAATTGAGCCTCCCCCGCCATCCCGTAGAGATCACAGATCGCGGTTATCCCTGCAAGATCGCGGGACAATTCCGCAGCCCACTTGCCAAGCCCGCGCCGTCGGGTAGTCTTTTGCCACCGGTGTCAGAGAGACTCTGTCGAGCGTTGACACCGGTGTCAGGAAACGTCCGGGGGCCTCGTCGTGCATCAGTCCAAAGCTTACGTCCTTTCGCTGCGCGCCAGCGCCGCGGCCGCCGCCCTGCTGACGGCCGTGGCCGCCGGTCCGGCCTTCGCCCAGGCGGCGGACGTGGAGGAACTGGTCGTCACCGGCTTCCGCGCCAGCCTGGCCAATGCGGTCGAGGTCAAGCGCGCCGAGACCTCCGTGGTGGACGTGATCAAGGCGGAGGACATCGCCGACTTCCCCGACAACAACCTGGCGGAAGCGATCCAGCGGATCCCGGGGGTCTCCATCGACCGCGAGGCTGGGGAGGGCCGCTCGATCAGCGTCCGCGGCCTGGGGCCCGACTTCACCCGCGTGCGGCTGAACGGCATCGAAGCGCTCGCCACCACCGGGGGCCCGGACAGCGGCGCGGGCACCAACCGCGGCCGCGGCTTCGACTTCAATATCTTCGCCTCGGAGTTGTTCAACAGCGTCACGGTCCGCAAGACCCAGGCGGCCGAGGTGGAGGAGGGCTCGCTGGGCGCGACCGTCGACCTGCAGACTTCGCGGCCGTTCGACTTCAAGGGGTTCACCGCCGCCGCCTCCCTCGAGTACGGCATGAACGAGTTGGCGGAGAGCTGGGACCCCCGCGCGGCGATCCTCCTGTCCAACACATGGCTCGACGGCCGCATCGGCGCGCTGGTCTCGTTGGCCTACACCAAGCGCAACGTGCGCGAGGAAGGCTACAACTCCACCCGCTGGGACAACGGGCCGTCGGTGCAGGGCTTCTGTTCGCCGGTGGGCTTCACGCCGCAGAACCGGCCGAACACCACGGCGATCGGCGCCACGGCGGCCAACTGCGCCACCGGCGTGCCGCGCCCGGCAAACACGCCGCAGAACGTCGCCGCCTACCAGCTGGCCAGCGCCGCCACGACCTTCCATCCGCGCCTGCCGAGCTACGCCCGCAGCGACTACGAGAACGACCGCTACGGCCTCACCGGCTCGTTCCAGTTCCGCGCCACCGACCGCACCACGGTGAACCTCGACGTTCTGCTGGCGAAGCTCGACACCATCCGGGTCGACAGCGGTCTCTCGGCCATCTCCTTCAGCCGTGACTCCACCGTCGGCGGAAAGCCGCAGACCCATGTCCTGGAGGCGGAGGTCGACCAGAACGGGCAGTTGGTCTACGGCCGCTTCAACAACGTCGATTTCCGCACGTCGACGACCTACTCGGACCTCAGCACCGAGTTCTCGCAGTACACGCTGTCGCTGGATCACGAGTTCACCGACCAGTTCCGCATGAGCCTCATCGCGGGCCGCGCCTTCTCGGACTTCGACAGCCCCGTGCAGACGACGGTGACGCTCGAGCGCCAGAACGTTCAGGGCTTCTCCTGGGACTACCGTAGCGGCGAGCGGATGCCGGCGATGACGCTCGGCTTCGATCCTAACGACCCTGCCCAATGGCAAGTCACGCCGGCCGGCACGCCCGCGGCCCTGCTGAGCGAGCTGCGGCTGCGTCCCCAGGGGGTTGAGAACGAGCTGAAGACGGCGCGCCTGGACTTCACCTTCGAGGCCCTCCCCAGCGTCTCGTTCAAATGGGGCGCGGCGATCAAGCGCTACGACTTCTTCACCTACGAGCAGCGCCGGCAGAACCAGACCGACAGCCTCCCGCCGCTGCCGGCCGGCGTCACCAGCGCCAGCCTCGCCACCACGCTCACAGGCTTCGGTTCGAACCTGCCCGCCGGCGCGCCTTCGGGCTGGGTGATCCCCAACGTCCAGGCCTTCGCCAGCGCCTACAACATCTACTGCAACTGCAACGGCCCGCTGCCGGGCGGCGCCAGCGACGACCCCGACGACTTCCGGATGACGGGGCCCACCAACGGTGACGCGCGGCGCCTGAACCAGATGATCAAGGAGGACGACGACAGCGTCTATGCGCAGCTGTCGTTCAACACCGACGTGCTCGGCCGCGGCCTGCGCGGCGACCTGGGCCTGCGCTACGTCACGACGGCGCTGTTCGCCACCGGCTATCAGTCGCGGGCGTCCGGCACCCTGGTGACGGTGGAGAACCGCTACTCGGACACCCTGCCGTCCATCAACCTGGCCTGGGACGTACGCGACGACCTGGTGCTGCGCTTCGGCGCGGCCAAGGTGATGGCGCGCCCGACCCTGACCTCCCTGAACCCCGGCGGCTCGACCACCACGTCGAACCGCGCCAATCCGTCGGCCAACCTCGGCAACCCGCTGCTGCAGCCGTTCCGCGCCAAGACCTACGACTTCAGCGCCGAGTGGTACTTCGCGCCGGAGTCGCTCCTGTCCTTCGCCTTCTTCCACAAGGACATCTCGACCTACATCCAGAACCTGAGGATCGACGACATCCCCTTCAGCGAGGGCCCGCTGGCCAGCGAGGCCTCGACGATCGTGCCGTCCAACTTCGACGGAACCGAGCTCTGGGACTTCACCACGTTCGTCAACACCCCGGGCGGGCCGCTGAAGGGCATCGAGGTGAGCTACCAGCAGCCGTTCACCTTCCTCCCGGAGCGGTTCGGCCTGCCGGAGTGGACGGGCAACTTCGGGGCGATCCTCAACTACACCTGGGTGGAGTCGAAGATCCGGTACGCCACCAGCGTCGCGGGCACCGCCTATGTGACCAACGACCTGCTGAACCTCTCGAAAAACGCCTACAACGCCACGTTCTACTACGAAGACGAGCGGTTCATGGCCCGTCTCTCGGCGTCCTACCGCGCCGGCTTCCTGACCCGCATCCCGGGGCAGAACAACAACGACGTGGAAGGCAAGAACGAGACGCTGAACGTCGACGCCTCGGCCCGCTACGAGATCAACGACAACTTCGCCCTGACGCTCGAGGCGCTGAACCTGACCGACGAGTACAACGACCGCTATGTGGACAGCGTCCGCAACAGTCCGTCGACGTACCAGCACTCGGGCCGTCAGTACTACGTGGGCGTCCGCTACAAGTTCTAGGATTGGTCCATGCGGCCGATTCTGATGCTCCTTCCCCTGATGCTGCTCGCCGGCTGCGCCACCGCGCCGCCGGCGGGGCCGCCCGACGTGGTGGCGTTCCCCGGCGCGGAGGGGGCCGGGCGGCTGTCGCTCGGCGGGCGCGGTGGCGCGGTCGTGAAGGTGACCAGCCTTGAGGATTCCGGCCCCGGCACCCTGCGCGCGGCCGTGGAAGCCAAGGGTCCGCGCACCGTGATCTTCGAGACGGGCGGGACGATCCGGCTGAAGACGCCCCTGCGCGTCCGCAACGGCCGCATCACCATCGCCGGTCAGACGGCGCCGGGCGGCGGGATCACCCTGCGGGACCAGCCGCTGGTGATCGCCGCCGACGACGTGGTGGTGCGTTTCGTCCGCTCCCGGCTGGGCGACGAGACCGGCGTCCAGGCCGACGCCATCGACATCGTGCGGGGGCGCCGCATCATCCTCGACCATGTCTCCGCCAGCTGGTCGGTGGACGAGACGCTCTCGGCCGGGTCCCGCTACGACCCGCCGGAGGCCGGCGTCTATGACGTCACGGTGCAGTGGTCGGTGATCGCCGAGTCCCTGAACCGCTCGAAGCACGACAAGGGCGAGCACGGCTACGGCAGCCTTGTGCGCGGCGGCTACGGAGCGCGGATGAGCTTCCACCACAACCTGTGGGCCAGCCACACGGCCCGGATGCCCCGGCCGGGCAACTACAACGGCCCTGACAAGGACCCGACGGGTCCGGTGATCGAGTTCCGCTCCAACGTCTTCTACAACTGGGGCCGCGAGCGGGCGGGCTACAACGCCGACGAGGCGGCGCACATCACCTACAGCTTCGTCGACAACGCCTACGTGCCGGGACCGGATTCCAAGGGCAAGTCGGCGTTCGAGGAGAAGAACCGGCTCTCGAAGGCCTGGTTCGCCGGCAACCTGATGGACGGCGTGGCGCCGAAGGATCCCTGGAGCCTGGTGATCGGCGCGCCCCCGGCGGACTACCGCCTGCCAGGCCCGCCGGACGTTGCCCCCGTGACCGCGGAGGCTGCGGCCGACGCCTACCGCCGGGTGCTGTTCGAGGCCGGCGCCTCGAGGCCGCGCGATCCGGTCGACGCGCGCATCGTCGAGGGCATCCGCAGCCGCCAGGGCCGGATCGTCGACAGCCAGGCCTCCGTCGGCGGCTGGCCCGAGCTCGCCCGCGGCCGCGCCCGCCAGGACTCCGACGAGGACGGGATGCCCGACGAGTGGGAGCACCGGCGAGGGCTCGATCCCGTGCGCCCCGAAGGCCACGAGGATATCGACGGCGACGGCTACACGAACCTCGAGATCTGGCTGGCCGAGCTCGCGGAAGGGAAGGCGCGTCCCTAGCGGGACCGCCTCGGCGGCATCGGCACGGGATCGGCCCGGGTGGGCATGGGCGTGAAGGGCGGCCGTTTCAGGCCGGTCGCGAGGTCCGCGATGCGCACCGGCCCGCCGGTCTCGAAGCAGCGGTTGGCGGCGGCCCCGATCAGGATCGAGTAGGCGCCGCCGTTCTGGTCCGAGGCCCGTGCGTACTTGTCGGTGTGGCTGCCCGGCAGGAAGATGTCGTCGAGCATCAGCTTGTCGCCGCCGCCGTGGCCGCCTTCGCCGGTCCAGGGCTCCAGGCTCTTCGGCGCGCCGCGCAACGGCATCACCCGCGTCGTCACGCCGCCCGATGCGACCCCGCCCTGCACCATGTCGGCGCCGGCCACATAGACCTGCTCGACGATCTGGTGCTCGAGCCGGCCCTTCGTGCCGTTGAAGGCGATCGTGTAGCCCTCCCAGGCATTGCAGGCGTTGAGGGAGTAGCTGAGCGTCGCGCCCGTGTCGTATTTCACGATCACGTTCATGGTGTCCTCGATGTCGATCTCGGGACGCCAGACGCACTGGTCGCGGAAGTAGCCGTCGTGGTGCTCGTTATCTACGTAGAGCGCCTTCAGCGAGGCGTCGCGCGTTAGGTCCAGGTAGAAGCTGCACTTGGCCTTCTCCGGGCAGGTCATGCAGCGCCGGTGCGGCCCCGACAGGCCCATCCGGCGCGCGGTGGCCGGGGTGTAGAACTCCTTCTTGCCGTAGGCCCAGACGGTCTCGGGAACCGCGGAGAGCCACCAGTTCACCAGGTCGAAGTGGTGGGTGGCCTTGTGCACCATCAGGCCGCCGGAGCTCGCCTTGTTGGAGTGCCAGCGGCGGAAGTAGTCGGCCCCGTGGTTGGTGTTCAGCAGCCAGTTGAAGTCCACCGACAGGATGTCGCCGATCTCCCCGCTCATCAGCAGGTCCTTCACCTGCGTCCGCGGCGGCGAGTAGCGGTAGTTGAAGGTGACCCGCAGGTCTTTGCCGGAGCGGCGGCAGGCGTCGAGGATCCCCTGCGCCTTGGGCGCCGTGGTGGTCATCGGCTTTTCGGTGATGACGTCGCAGCCCAGGTCCAGGGCGCGGACGATGTAGGCGTCGTGGGTTGCGTCCACGGTGGTGACGATCACCACCTGCGGCTTCGTCTCGCGGATCATGCGGTCGAAGTCGGTGTGCGCAAAGGCGGCCGGCTCGGCGGCGCGGGCGTCGAGGGCCCGCTTGCGGGCGTAGGCCAGACGGCCCGGGTTGGTGTCGCAGATCCCCACCAGCTCGGCGTGGGCCTTGTAGGGGCCCCAGATGGCGTCCTGGTACATTCGCGAGCGGTGGCCGACGCCCACGATGGCGTATCGCTTCCGCGGCGCCTGAGCGCGGGCGGCGGAGCCGGCTGCCACGGCTGCGGTGGCGGCTGCGCCGGCGACGACGGTTCTGCGGTTCGGTGTCATGGCCTTGCCCCCACGGCCTGGGATTTCACGAAGCCGTCCATGCGCTGGGCGCCCAGGACGACGTTCTCCAGCCTAAGCTCTTCCACGTTCTCGAGCACCAGCGGCGTCTTGGCCTCTCCGACGCGGATGTTCCTGAGCGTCACGTCCTTCAGCGGCGCGTTGGCGGGCGCGTGGGCGTCGAAGAAGGTCCCCACGCGCTCCACCCGGAAGTCTTCGAAGACGATGTCACGGTAGGTGGACGGGAAGTTGCCCCCCAGCTCGCCTGGATAGTTCAACTGGAACCAGAACAGCGTGTCGAAGGCCTCGATGGTCATGCGACGCACGCGCACGCGCTCGACCGTGCCGCCGCGGTCGAGGTTGGCCTTGAAGCGGATCGCCGAGACGCCCTTCCTCAGCACATTGTCGGTGAAGAACACGTCGTGGATGCCGCCGGACATCTCGCTGCCGAGCGCGATGCCGTCCTCGCCGCCCATGTCGTTGTCGCGCACCAGCACCCAGGCGCTGGGCCGGCCGATCCGCCGTCCGTCCAGGTCGCGGCCGGACTTGATGACCACGCTGTCGTCACCGGTGCGGAAGTGGCTCTTCTCCACCAGCACGCGGGTGGAGCTCTCCACGTCCACCCCGTCGTTGTTGGGGAAGTGACTCTCCACGCGGATTGCGCGCACCACGGCCTCGTCGACGTAGACCAGGTGGTTCACCCAGAACGGCGAGTTCTTCGCCGTGAAGCCTTCCAGCCGCACGCGCTTGCCGCCGAAGACCTGCACCAGCGGCGGGCGCAGGTGCGTGCCCTGGCCGAAGATGCGCCGCTCGACGGGGGCGCCCTCGAACCCCATCCGCCGCAGGCGCTGGAAGTCGGGCTCGGCAAGCTTGGCCCAGAGGTGGAAGCCGCTCTTCGCATTGCCGTCGATCACGCCTTCGCCCGTGATCGCCACGTCCTCCACGCCTGCGGCATAGACCAGCGGCGAATAGGTGAAGACCTCCGTCCCCTCCCATCGTGTCTTCACCGGCGGCAGATAGTCGGCGGGGTCCGGCGAGAAGAGCAGGGTGGCGCCCTTCTGCAGGTGCAGCTCGATGCGGCTGGCGAGCCGGATGGGCCCCTTCGAGAACCAGACGCCGGGGCCCAGCACCACCCGCCCGCCGCCCGCCCGAGAGGCCGCCGCGATCGCCGCCTGGATGGCAGGCCGGGTGTCGCTCCTGCCGTCCGGCCTCGCGCGCGGCGCAAAGGTCCTGGCGGGGATCCGAGGTGGGGCGATGGACGCCGCCATCTGCTCGGCCGCGCGCCAGGCTTCGGCGTCGCTGCGCGATTGGGCGGCGGCCGGAAGCGCGAAAGCGAGGGCGGCGCAGAGCGCCACGAGACGCAGCATCAGACGACCGAGAGGTCGCGGACGTTGCGGCCGTTCACCCGCACGTTCCGGAGCTTCAGGTCCTCGACGAAGCGCACGACCGACGGCTCCGCCACGCCCTGGAAGTCGCAGTTCACCAGGGTGATGTCACGCGCGGGCGCCTTGGGCAGCCCCTGCAGGTCCACCGCCCGCGTGCTCTTGGCGCTCCTGACGTTCTCCACCACCACGTCGCGCAGCACCGGGGTGAAGCGGCCGTTGGCGCCTTCCTCGTAGTTGAAGTCCACCGTGACCACGGCCTTGCGGACCTCGCCCACCTGCAGATTGCGGTAGCGGATCCGCTCCACGATCCCGCCGCGCAGGGCGTTGTTCTTGAAGCGTATGGCGTGGTCGAGGTTCGGGCTGTCGAGCCGGCAGTCCTCGGCGAAGACGTTGCGCACGTGGCCGGAGATCTGGCTGCCGATGGTCAGGCCGCCGTGGCCGTCGGCCATGCGGCACCTGCGGATGACGATGTTCTCGGACGGCACGTTCACGCGCCGGCCGTCCTCATTGCGGCCCGAGTTGATCGCGATGCAGTCGTCGCCGGTGGAGAAGTAGCAGTCCTCGATCAGGATATCGCGGGACGACTCCGGATCGATCCCGTCGTTGTTCGGCCCGTGGCTGTTGATGTCGAGCTTGCGGATGGTGACGTTGGTGCAGAGCACCGGGTGCACCTGCCAGAAGGGCGAGCGGCGCAGGGAGACACCCTCGATCAGCACGTTCTTGCAGCGGTACGGCTGGATGAACGGCGGGCGAAGGTAGGCGCCTTCCCCCATGATCCGCTGAGCGACCGGCGTACGCTCCTCCGCCATCTGGAAGAGACGCGCCCGGGCTGGGCGCTGGTTTGGCATCCCTTCCACCCAGCCGTGCTGGTTCTGCTTCCAGGGGCCCTTCCAGGTCCACCAGTGCTCGCGGCTGCACTGACCGTCGAGCGTGCCTTTGCCCGTGATGGCGATGTTCTCGCAGTCGATCGCATAGACGAACGGCGAGTAGTTCATGCACTCGATGCCTTCCCACCGGGTGAAGACCAGCGGCAGGTAGGCTTTCGGATCGGTCTTGAACCGGACGACGGCGCCCTTCGCCAGGTGCAGGTTCACGTTGCTCTTCAGATGGATCGGGCCCGTCAGCCACTCGCCCGGACCGACGAGCACGCGCCCGCCGCCCGCCGCGTGGCAGGCGTCGATGGCCTGGCGGAAGGCCTCGCTGGAATCCGAAACGGCGTGCGGGTCGCCGCCGAACTGCGCCACGGGGAAGTCACGGTTGGGGAAGGTCGGCGGGCGGATGCGCGCCACGATCGCCGCGGCCTCGGCCCAGGGATCGGCGGCCTGCGCGGCTGCGCCTCCGGCGACGAGAGTGGCGAGGCCGGCGGCGCCGGTGGCGAGGAGGTCCCTGCGGGTGGCCATCGATTGCTCCGGATACAGAAGGGCGGACCGGGCAGGGAGGAGGGACCCGGTCCGCCTGTCGGACGCTAGAAGGTGTAGCGGAGCCCGACGTAGTACTGGCGGCCGAAGTGGTGGTTGGTCCACACACGCTGGGCCCGGGTGTCGTTGTACTGGCGCTGATGCTCGTCGGTGAGGTTCAGGCCCTCGAGGCTGAGCTTCAGCTGTTCGGTGAGCTGGTAGGACACCGAGGCGTCGACCGTGGTCACGTCGGGCACCCAGTCGGCGTCCTGGTAGTCCTGCCGCCGGCCTGTGATCAGGCTGCCCTGGTTCGCCGACGGCACCGCT
Organism: Phenylobacterium sp.; assembly: GCF_036563285.1. Taxonomy (GTDB): domain Bacteria; phylum Pseudomonadota; class Alphaproteobacteria; order Caulobacterales; family Caulobacteraceae; genus Phenylobacterium. Next base: position 253,055 of record NZ_DATCMR010000008.1, on the reverse strand, counting down.
GTCAGGTAGTCGCTGCGGTGGGACAGGGACACGCGGGCCGACAGCTTGTCGTCCTCGTAGAACAGGGTGGCGTTGTAGGACTGTTCCGAGATGTTGGTGGAGCGGTTCTCCAGCGACAGCCCAGCCGGGCAGACGCCGTTCACCGGAGTGCCCGCGCAGAACACCGACGTGCCCGTCACGTGGGTGTAGTTCAGCAGCACCCCGAAGTTGCCGACCCACTCCGGCGTGCCGAAGCGGTCCACCATGAAGGTGAAGGGCTGCTGGATGTTGATCTCGTAGCCCTTCAGCGGCTCGCCGCCTTCGGTGTTGATCGTGGTGGTGTAGGCCGCCTCGTCACTGGGCGTACGGCCGGTGCCGACCAGCAGCGAGTCCGGCAGGCCGAAGCTCGAATAGGGGCCGGTCAGGCGCACGGTGGCGAAGTCGGTCTGGAAGTCCTTCCAGAAGAAGCCGATGGCCACCAGGCCGTTGCCGCCCGGATACCACTCGAACGACAGGTCGTAGGTGTTGGCCTCCTGCGGCTTCAGGCGCGGATTGCCGGCGGTGATGGTCAGGTTGCCGGTGGTGTTCAGCGTGCCGCCCGGGTTCAGCGCGCCCAGGCCGGGACGCACCATCACCTTCGCCGCGGCGGCGCGGGCCAGGAAGTTCGGAGTGATCTCGGCCACCACGTTCATGGCCGGCAGCAGGTTGTTGTAGGAGTTCTCCACCGTCAGCTGGACGGGAGCGCCGCCGGCGAAGGTGTAGCCCTGGGCCGTCACGTCGGTCTGCACGTAGCGAACGCCCACGTCGCCGCGGATGCGCCAGGGCAGGGCGTCGGTGTCGAAGTCGAGCTGCAGGTAGCCGGCGGTCGACTCCTCTGTGATCGTGCGCCAGCTGCCGCGGGCGTTGGTGTTCTCGATCCCGAACAGGGCGAAGGGGCCCGTCCCGGAGTAGATGTTGTAGGCCTGCGCCACGGCCGCGAAGTTGGGCACCACCCAGCCGTTCGGGATGTTGGTCCCGTCCAGCCCGTCGCCGAAGCCGGTGAGCTGCGTGGACAGGCTGGTCATCGTCACGCCCGCGGGCATGGCCGGCAAGGCGAACTCGCTGGTGCGGCGGTATTCCTGGCCGTCGTTGACGTACTTCTTCCAGACCGCCCCGGCCCGCAGGGTGAAGGTGTCGTTGAACTCGAACTCCACGTCTCCGACCGCCATGTCGAAGGCGTTCTGCACGAACTGCGGGCGCAGGCGGACTTCCGAGGGACGCACCGTGCCGTTGGCGTTCGCGTTGGTGAAGGTGAACGCGTTGGGGTCGGTGATGTCGAAGCCCCAGGTGATCGACGGCATGTCCGCGCTGGTGCGGGCGTCGTAGATCCAGCCGTCCTGGTTCGCGCGATCGAAGGTGATCGTGGTCTGGATCGGGTTCTTGAAGCTCGACTTCGAGGTGCCGTAGAGGCCGCTGACCTTCAGCCTGTCACTGAACTCGTGGCTGGCCGACAGAGTGTACTGCGTGAAGATCGTGCGCAGCTCGTCCTCGCGGCTCTCCAGGCGGATGTCGACGTTGTCGAACTCGCCGTAGGTGAGGGTGCCGTTGGCGTCGGTCTCGAAGATGCGCGGGATCATGTAGGGCTTGCCGAACTCAGGCGAGGCCGCGCCGCGGCTGAAGGAGATGCCCTCCAGGTAGTTCTCGAGCCGGTGCGACTTGTAGTCGGAGTAGAGGTAGTCGAGGCTCACCAGGGTGCGCTCGGTGGGCTTCCACTGGATGGAGCCGGTGATGCCCAGGCGCTCCTGCTCGTAGTCGAGGCGAGCGAAGCGCGGGATGCGCGGGTGCCAGCTGCCGGGGTCCGCGGCGCGCAGGTAGTTGTCGACATTGGCCTGGGTGTTCGGCAGGCGGGGATCGCCGGCGAAGCAGTTGGCCGCCGTGGTCCCGACCGTGGCGTTGGCCGCCGGGTTGAACTGCTGACCCGCGGTGGTGGCGTTGGTGTCGAAGCCGGCGGGGCTGCACCAGCCGCCGTTGGACGTGCCTTCGCCCCAGCGGACGGTGTTGAAGCCCTCCTCGCGGACGTTGCGCTTGGAGTAGGCGACCGAGCCCAGGATACCGAGCGTGCCGTCCATGAAGGTCTTGGAGGCCAGCACCGCGTAGCGCGGGTCCCAGCTCTTCGACAGGTCGTTGTAGCCAGCCTGCGCCGACAGCACGAGCGTCTGCTCGGTGCGGAAGTCGAGGGGGCGCGAGGTGGTCAGGTCGACCGTGGCGCCCAGCGAGCCTTCCTCGACGCTCGCCGAGGCGGTCTTGCGCACCGCCAGGCTGTTGAAGAGCTCGGAGGCGAAGACGTTGAAGTCGAACGAGCGGGCGCGGTTGGCGCCGCCGTCGGCGTCCGAAGCGCCGGTCGAAGCCAGCGCCTCCATACCGTTGATGCGTACGCGGGTGGAGCCGGGGCCCAGGCCGCGGACGGTGATGTTTCGGCCTTCGCCGCCGGCCCGGGTGATCGCCACGCCGGGTATCCGCTGCAGGGATTCCGCGAGGTTGTTGTCCGGGAACTTGGCGATGTCCTCGGCCTTGATCGCGTCGACCACGCCGGTCTCTTCGCGCTTCACCGCGATGGCGCTCTCGATCGACGCGCGGAAGCCGGTGACCACCAGCTCTTCGACCTCGCCGCCCGGCTGGGGAGCGTCGCGCACAGGGGTCGTGGTCTGCTGGGCGCCGTCGGGCAGGCGGGCGCCAGGAGGCGAGCCGCCCGGGCCGCTGGGCTGGGCCTGGGCCGCGCCGGCGGCAGCGAGAACGAGAACCGACGCGCCGTACGCGAGCAGGTTCAGGCGAGCGCCCTTGGTCATCTTGGTCTCCTCCCCATGCCCCGGTTGTTCCCGGAGCGCCGCCGTCGATGCGGCTGTTGTTGAGATCGGCGCCAGAGGGTTCTGACACCGGTGTCAGACGCAGTTGCACTAAGGGAGGCGATAGAGGCCCCCCGGATCCGTCGCGCAGAACATGCGACTCAGTGACACCGGTGTCAACAGCCGGCGCAGCTTGGCGTGTCAGAGCGCCAGGGCCGTGTCCGGCGAGTCACGCAGGAGGGCGTAAGCGCGTGTCACCGCCTCGCGGAAGGTGGGCTGCGCCGCCAGCGCGGATGGGAAGACGGCGTTCAGGGCCAGGAACTCGTGGACGTCCTGTTCCGCCGCGCCGGTGCAGCGGCGGGCGACCTCGCCGAGCTCCGCGGCCAGCGGATCGGTGATCGGTGCGGCCGCCTGCGTCTGGCGAACCACGAAGCCTATCCAGGCGGCCACGCCCACGGCCGGGCGGTCGACGGGGCGCGTCTGGTCCAGCAGCTCGGCCGTGGTCTCCAGCAGCCGGAACCGCAGCTTCTGGGAGCCGTCCCAGGCGATCTGCGAGAGCTTGTGACCGATGGCCGGATTGCGGAAGCGGGCCAGCACGTCGCCGATGTAGCGCGGCACGTCGAGCTCGCTGGCCCGCAGAGTCGGCGGCACGTCCTGGCGCATCATGCGCTCCACGAAAGCCGCCAGGCGTTCGTCGCCCATGGCCTGCGAGACGGTGTCGTAGCCGAGCCGCAGGCCCACATAGGCCAGCGTGGAATGCGCGCCGTTCAGCAGCCGCAGCTTGGCCTTCTCGAAGGCCGCCACGTCGCGGGCCAGGGTGACGCCGGCGCGCGTGAAGGCGTCGCCCTCGGCGCCGAGCCTGTCCTCCACTACCCACTGCAAGAACCGCTCGCGCTGCACCGGCCAGGCGTCCTCGAGACCGAGCGCCTGGGCCACGTCGTCGCGCAGCGCCTGGTCGGTCGCAGGGGTGATTGAGTCCACCATTGTGTTGGGGAAGGCCGCTTCCCCGATCAGGTCCGCCACCGCCGGCTCGCCGCGGGCCCGGGCGTAGGCGACGCAGGCCGCCTGCAGCTTCGCGCCGTTGTTCGACAGGTTGTCGCAGCTGATCACCGTGAGCGGCGCAATCCCCGCCTCGCGGCGGCGCCGAGCGGCCTCGACGACGCAGCCGACGAAGCTGACCGGCCGCGAGGGGCTCGCCAGGTCACGCCGGATGTCCGCGTGGTCGAGATCGAGGTCGCCGGTGGTCGTGAGGCAGTAGCCCTTCTCCGTGACGGTGGAGGTGACGAACCTCACGCCCGGGGAGACGAGCCGCGCGAACACAGCCTCGGACTCATCGCTGGCGGTCAGCACCTCACGGATCGAGCCCACCACCCGGAACGTCGGCTCCGCCTCGCGCTCCATGACGGTGTAGAGGCCGTCCTGCGGCTGCAGCGCATCGCGCACGTCCGGCGTGCGCAGCGAGACGGCGCAGATCGCGAAGCGCGGATCGTGCGCCAGCATGTCGTCGAAGTAGCAGGCCTGGTGCGCGCGGTGGAAAGCCCCGGGCCCGAAGTGGACGACGCCCACCTGAACAGCGCTGCGGTCGTAGGCCGGCGTGCGCACCGGCGTGCGCACCTCGCCCAGCGTCGCGTCGGACAGCCGCCTCAAAGGGTGACGCCGCGCTTCCAGAGCGCGATCTCGCGCTCGCCGTTCTCTTCGGACCTGGTGAGCCGTCCCGAGGCCGTGGCCAGCACCAGGTCCATCAGCCGGTCGGCGGCGTCGTCGACGCTCTCGCCGGCCGTGATGCGGCCCGCGTCGAAGTCGATCCAGTGCGGCTTGCGCTGGGCGAGGCTGGAGTTGGTGGCGAGCTTCAGGGTGGGCGCCGGGAAGCCCAGCGGCGTGCCGCGCCCGGTGGTGAATAGGATCACCGTCGCCCCCGCCGCCGTCAGGGCCGTGGACGACACCGCATCGTTCCCCGGAGCCTCCAGCAGCACCACGCCCTTGTCACGGACCCGTTCGCCGTAGCGGAGCACCTCGGTCACGGTCCCACGACCCGCCTTCTGCACCGCGCCCAAAGACTTCTCCTCCAGCGTGGTGATGCCGCCTTCGATATTGCCAGGGGAGGGGTTCTCGCTGACCGGCTCGCCGTGGGCGACGAAGTAGGCCTTGAAGTCGTTCACCACGGCCGCGATCCCGCGGAAGGTCGCCTCGTCCTTGGCGCGGGCCATCAGCAGGCGCTCGGCGCCGAAGATCTCCGGGATCTCGGTCAGCACCGCGGTGCCGCCGCCGGCGGTGACCTTGTCGGCGATGCGGCCGACCAGCGGGTTGGCTGTGAGCCCTGAGAACCCGTCCGAGCCGCCGCACTTCACCCCCACCACCAGGTCGGCGATCGGGCAGGGCTCGCGCACGTCGCGCTCGGCGACGGCGACCAGCTCCTCGACGGCCTTCAGCCCTTCCTCCACCTCGTCCTCGGTAATCTGGGCGGTGAAGGCGCGCAGGCGCTCGCGGTCGAGGTCGGGCGCGGACTCCAGCAGGGCGGCGAGCTGATTGCTCTCGCAGCCGAGCCCCAGGATCAGCACCCCGCCGGCGTTCGGGTGTGCGGCGAGCGCCGCAATCATCGTCCTCGTCGCGTCTAGGTCCCCGCCCAGTTGCGAGCAGCCGAAGGGGTGGGTGAGCGCGATCACCCCCTCCACGCGGCCCTTGAAGCGGCGGTCGGCTTCGGCCGCGATCTTCTGCGCGGTGCGCGCGACGCAGCCCACGGTGCACAGGATCCAGATTTCGTTGCGCGTCCCCACCTTCCCGCTCTTGCGGCGGTAGCCGAGGAAGGTCCCCTCCGGCGGCGGCAGGGTCTCCCGCGCAGCGGGCTCGTAGGCGTAGTCCTCGTGCGTCGTGAGCGCCGTGGCCAGGTTGTGGCTGTGGACGTGCTCGCCGGGGGCGATCGGCGCGGTCGCCCGGCCGATCGGCCAGCCGTACTTGCGCACCTCTTCGCCCGCCGCGATCCTCCGCAGCGCCACCTTGTGGCCCGCCGGGATGTCAGCCGCCGCCACGACGCCTTCGGCCACCGCATCGCCGGCCGAAACGGGGCGCAGGGCCACGGCGACGTCGTCGCGGGGATCGATCTGCAGGAGGTGGCTCATAGGAGAATGGTAACCGGTGTCATGGAGCATGCAAGCTGAGCGCTGTTCCGCGCCGCACAACACCGGTTATGAATAGCCGCAGCAACTGCCGGACCGCCCGTGAGCACACACAACAGCAAGCCTTCGTCCGGCCGAGACCACGGGCGGCGCCCGACCATCAACGATATCGCGCGGATCGCGGGCGTCTCCAAGAAGACCGTCTCCCGGGTCATCAACGCCTCGCCCTTCGTCCGATCCGACACCCGCGAGCGGATCGAGGCGGTGATCGCCGACCTCGGCTACGCGCCCGACCCGCAGGCGCGCGCCCTGGCCTACGGCCGCTCGTTCCTGATCGGGCTGGTCTACGATAACCCCAACCCGCAGTACGTCGTGAACATGCAGCTCGGCCTGCTCGACGGGATGAAGGGCTCCGGCTTCGAGCTCGTCGTCCACCCCTGCGACCGCAACAGCCCGACCTTCCTCGCCGACCTGAAGGGCTTCATCGAGCGCCAGCGGCTGTTCGGTGTCGTGCTGACCCCTTCCGTCTCCGAGGACGAACGGGCCGCGAAGCTGCTGAACGACATCGACTGCAGCTACGTGCGCGTGGCGTCGGTGTCGCTCGACGATCCCGAGCACATGATCGAGACCCGGGACCGGATCGGGGGCCGGGAGGCCGCGGTGCACCTGGCCGACCTCGGCCACACCCGCATCGGCCACATCTCCGGGCCGGTGAATTTCCGCTCCTCTCACGAGCGGCGGCGCGGGTTCGAGGAGGGGCTTGCCGAGCGCTCCCAGGTGCTCACCGGGCGCTACGTGGTCGAGGGCGCCTACACCTTCGAGTCCGGCTTCCAGTGCGCGCTGAACCTGCTTGCCCAGCAGCCGCGCCCCACCGCGATATTCGCCGGCAATGACGAGATGGCCGCCGGCGTGCTGCAGGCCGCGCGCGAGCTGAACATCAGCGTGCCGGAGGAGCTGTCGGTGGTCGGCTTCGACGACTTCCAGATCGCCTCGCGCCTGTGGCCGACACTGACCACGGTGCGCACGCCGACCCGCGAGATCGGCCGGCTGGCTGTAGAGCGCCTGATCGGCCGCGAGACGGAAGCCCGCGATCCGCAGGACCGCCTGCCGACCCTGATCGTGCGCAAGTCGACCGCGCAGGCGCCCTACTGAGCCGGCTTGGCCTCGACGGGATAGGAGATGATCAGCGCCAAGTCCTGGTCGCCGACCTGGCTGATCCCGACGTTCGCGCCCTTGTAGAGGTAGGCCGCCCCGCCCGGACCGAGCCGCCTGGTCACGCCGTCCGAGGTGACGTCGCCTGAGCCCGAAAGCACGTAATAGACCTCGTCGTGGCCGAGCACGTGGAGCCCGATGGCCGCGCCCTTGTGGAGGACGCGCTTCCTGAACTCCATCGTCCGGTTCGGGGCGACGTCGGAGATCCGGTAGGCCGTGCTCATGCCGCGGCCGTTGTGCGGCGGCGGCTCCTGGCGGACCACGTCCTTCTCGTTGACGAACACCGCCGCCGGGCCTGCGGCTGCGGCCGGCGTGGCGATCGCCAGGACGAGGAGAGCGAGCGCGCGCATCAGATCTTCACCGGCTCCATCTTCGGCGTCAGCAGGTGCACGACCAGCAGCGCCAGCAGGTAGGCCGAGGCCGCCACCACGAAGATCGGGGTGTAGGTGCCGATCTGCTCGAGCACCCAGCCGGCGTACTTCGACATCGCCATGCCGCCGATGGCCCCGATCATCCCGCCGATGCCGATCACCGACCCCACGGCCGAGCGCGGGAAGACGTCGGAGGGCAGGGTGTAGAGGTTGGCGGAGAAGCCCTGGTGGGCCGCCGTCGCCACGCCGATGATCAGCACCGCCAGCCAGACGTTGCTGGCGAAGGCCGCAAACGCCACCGGCACGGCCAGCAGGGCGCAGATCAGCATGGTGGTCTTGCGCGCCCGGTTGATCGACCAGCCCATGTGCATCAGCCGCGAGGACAGCCAGCCGCCGCCCACACTGCCCACGTCGGAGAGCAGGTAGATGGCGATCAGGGGCGGGCCGAAGGTCTTCAGGTCGAGGCCGTAGCGCTTGCCCAGGAAGTCCGGCAGCCAGAACAGGAACATCCACCAGACCGGGTCGATCAGGAACTTGCCGATCGCATAGGCCCACGTCTCGCGGTAGCCGAGCAGCTTGGTCCACGGCACCTTCTCCACCGGGTCCGGCGGGTCGCGCTGGATGTAGGCCAGCTCGGCGGCCGACAGCTTCTTGTGCTCCGACGGCCGGCGGTAGACGAGCAGCCAGATCGGCAGCCACACGAGCCCGGCCACCCCCGTGACGATGAACGCCGCCTGCCAGCCCCAGGCCAGCACTATGGCGGGCACCACGAGCGGGGTGACGATGGCGCCGATGTTGGTGCCGGCGTTGAACAGGCCGGTGGCCAGCGCGCGCTCCTTCTTGGGGAACCACTCGGCGACCGCCTTGATGCCGCCCGGGAAGCCGCCGCCTTCGCCGATCCCCAGCATGACGCGGGCCGCCACGAAGCCGCCGAACGACCGCGCGCCAGCGGTGGCGATGTGGGCGAGCTGCCAGATCAGGAAGGCCAGGCCGAAGCCCCAGCGGGCGCCGATCCGGTCCATGATCCGGCCCCACGCCAGGTAGGCGATCGCGTAGGCGGCCTGGAACCAGAAGACCAGGTCGGCATAGTCCGTCTCGCTCCAGCCGAACTCCTTGGACAGGTCGGCCTTGAGCAGGCCGATCGTCTGGCGATCGACGTAGTTGATGACCATCGCCATGAACAGCAGCGCCACCACGACCCAGCGGTAGCGTCCCGCCGCGGCGGTGGGTGCGATGTCAGGGGCTGCGGTGCTGGTGCTCATGGATTTCCTTCCCCGCCCTGGGCCGGCCGGGCCGCGACCGCCACGCAGCGGATCTCGTCCAGGTCGCCGAAAGTGATGCGGGCCGACTGTCCGGCCTCGATGTCGTGGATGCCGCTGGCGGCTCCGGTGGTGACCAGCTGGCCGCGCTTCAGGGGCCGTCCACGCCGGGCGCAGGCGGCCGCCAGGAAGGCCAGCGAGCCCGCCGGCCCCCCCGGCAGCGAGTCGGGCGAGCCGCGGCCCACCAGCTTGTCTTCCACATAGGCTTCGCAGGCCGGCGCCGGCGTGTTCTTCCAGTCCGGCACGGCGCGCCCGAGCACCAGACCGGCGTTGTTGCCGAAGTCGCTGGCGACCACGCGCGGCCCCAGCACATTGATGGTAGCCAAGGGGCTGGCGGCGAACTCCACGCCCACGAGCATGGTCTCCACCAGCCCCAGCGCCTCCTCGGGCGTCCAGTCGAGCTTGTCCGCGGGCGCGTCGGCGCCGATGCGGTAGACGTATTCGCCCTCGACGGCCGCGAAGCCGCCGGCGATCACGGGCAGGCGGGTCGGCGCCGAGCCGTCCGCCTGCCAGACGTTCCTGGCGAACACCGGGCCCATGACGCGCTCGGCGCCCAGTTCGGCCTGCAGGTGCTCGGGGATCTTGCCGACCTTCCAGCCCACCACCTCGTCCGGCCACAGGCCGATGGCGATGTCCTGGACGCGGTAGCCGGCGGCCATGTCGGCCGGTAGCGGGCCGGGGAATTCGGGCAGGGCGGCTGCCGCACGGCGCGCGTCGACGAACGCCCGGGCCACGGTGGCCGGATCGAAGCGGGTCGCGGCCTGCGCCGCCGGTCGATTCACCTTTTCTCGTCCTCCGGCCGGCGCTCTCGGGCGCTGTTTGCGGTCTGGCCGGGGCGGACATTGGGACATTAGGTAACCGGTGTCAATTTACTCATCGCGCACAACCCGCGGCGGGTGGAAGCGGCTTGCACCCGTGTATGACACCGGTTACCAAACCAGCAGGGGAAGACGCGAAAGGGCGAGCCATGGCCAGGACGCTGACGCTCAGCGACGACAGGCTTTTTCCGGCCGATCCCGCCACGCGCGAGGTGGCGCGCCGGCTCTACGCGCGCGTCAAGTCCCTGCCGATCATCTCGCCGCACGGCCACACCGACCCGGAGTGGTTCGCCGAAAACGAGCCGTTCTCCGACGCCACCAGCCTGTTCCTGGCGCCCGACCACTACCTCTACCGCATGCTCTATTCGCAAGGCGTGCCGCTGGAGAAGCTGGGGGTGCCCTCGCGCAGGGGCCCGAGCGGCGCCGATCCCCGGGAAGCCTGGCGGCTGTTCGCCCGCAACGTCCACCTGTTCCGCGGCACGCCGTCGGCCATGTGGCTGAACCACGTCTTCAAGGAGGTGTTCGGCTTCAACGAGGCCTTGGACGCCTCGACCGCCGACCTCTACTTCGACCGCATCGGCGAGGCGCTGCAGACCGACGCCTTCCGGCCGCGGGCGCTGTTCGAGCGGTTCAACATCGAGCTCCTGGCGACGACCGAGAGCCCCACTGACGATCTGCGCCACCACAAGGCCATGCGCGCGAGCGGCTGGAAGGGTCGGGTGGTCACCGCCTACCGCCCCGACCCGGTTGTCGATCCCGAGCACGAGGAATTCGCCGTCTCCATAGAGCAGTTCGGGGCCATGACTGGCCAGGACGTGGCGAGCTGGAAGGGCTATCTCGAGGCCCACCGCATCCGCCGCGCCGCCTTCATGGAGATGGGCGCCACCTCGACCGACCACGGCCACCCGACGGCGGCCACCGCCGACCTCTCCGAAGCTGAGGCCGAGGCGCTGTTCCACAAGGTGATGGAGGGCGTCTTCACGCCCGCGGACGCCGAGCTGTTCCGCGCCCAGATGCTCACCGAGATGGCCAAGATGAGCCTGGACGATGGCCTGGTGATGCAGATCCACCCGGGCTCGTTCCGCAACCACAACCGCTGGCTCCACCGCGAGTACGGCCGCGACAAGGGCGCCGACATCCCCACCCGCACCGACTACGTCCGCGCCCTGAAGCCGCTGCTCGACCGCCTGGGCAACGACACGCGGCTGTCGGTGATCGTCTTCACGCTGGACGAGACCAGCTACGCCCGCGAGCTCGCCCCGCTGGCCGGCCACTATCCGGTGCTGAAGCTGGGCCCCGCCTGGTGGTTCCACGACAGCCCGGAGGGCATGCGCCGCTTCCGCGAGAACACCACGGAGACGGCCGGCTTCTACAATACCGTGGGCTTCAACGACGACACCCGCGCCTTCTTGTCGATCCCGGCGCGGCACGACGTGGCCCGGCGCGTCGACGCGAGCTTCCTCGCCCGCCTGGTGGCCGAGCACCGCATCGCCGAGGACGAGGCGGCCGAGGTGATCGTCGATCTGGCGTACAACCTGCCCAAGCGGGCCTACAAGCTGGACGAGCCGCTGACGGCGCCGTCCCCCGCCCTCGTCTGACGGAGCGCACCTGGTGTTCAAGAAGATCTACCACGCCACCCATCCCGACATGATGGAGGGCGTCGACAACGAGACGCTGCGCCAGCGCTACCTGATCGGCGACCTCTTCGTCCCCGGCCAGGTGGTGCTGAACTACACACACTACGAGCGGTTCGTGGTGGGCGGCGCCGCGCCGACCGCCGCGGCCGTGAAGCTGCCGGACCAGGCCGAGCCGGAGTCGGCCGCGGGCCATCCGTTCCTGGAGCGGCGCGAGCTGGGGGTGATCAACGTCGGCGAGGCGGCGGGGACGGTCAGCGTCGACGGCGAGGCCTTCACCCTGCAGCCCCGGGACTGCCTCTACGTGCCGATGGGGTCGAAGGACGTGACCTTCGCCGGCGCGACGAAGTTCTACCTGGTCTCGACGCCGGCTCACGCGCGGTTCGAGACCAAGCTGCTCTCGCTGGCCGACGCCGTGCCGCTGGAGCGCGGCGCCCTGGAGACCTCCAACGAGCGGACCATCTACCAGCTGGTAGTGCCGGCGACCTGCAAGTCTGCGCAGCTCCTGCTCGGCCTCACCATCCTGAAGCCCGGCAGCGTGTGGAACACCATGCCGCCGCACCTGCACGACCGCCGCAGCGAGGTCTATTTCTACTTCGGCCTCGGCAAGGACGACCGGGTGTTCCACTTCATGGGCGAGCCGGACAAGGCCCGCCACATCATCATGGCCAACGACGAAGCGGTGGTCTCGCCGCCCTGGTCGATCCACATGGGCTCGGGGACGTCCAACTACGCCTTCATATGGGCGATGGGCGGGGAGAACCTCGACTACACCGACATGCGCGTCCTCGACATCTGCCAGCTGAAATGAGCGGCCTCTTCGACCTGACCGGCAAGCGGGCGCTTGTCACCGGCGCCAACACCGGCCTGGGGCAGGGGATCGCCGTGGGCCTCGCGCGGGCCGGCGCGGACATCGTCGCCGTGGGCCGCAGCGCGCCCGACGAGACCCGCGGCCTGGTCGAGCAGGCCGGCCGCAGGTTCACCGCCATCTCGGCGGACTTTTCGACGACCGAGCCGATCGGCCGCGTGGTGGAGGAGGCGGGCGCGATCGACATCCTCGTCAACAACGCCGGCATCATCCGCAGGGCCGACAGCCTCGACTTCACCGAGGACGACTGGGACGCGGTGATGGACACCAACCTGAAGGTGGTCTTCTTCCTCTCGCAGGCGGTGGCCAAGCGCTGGATGGCCGAGGGCCGGGGCGGCAAGATCATCAACATCGTCTCGATGCTGAGCTTCCAGGGCGGGCTGCGGGTGCCGTCATACACGGCCTCGAAGAGCGGCCTGGCCGGCATCACCAGGACGCTGTGCAACGAGTGGGCGGCCAAGGGCATCAATGTCAACGGCATCGCGCCGGGCTACTTCGCGACCAACAACACCGCGGCCCTGCAGTCCGACGAGACCCGCAACCGCCAGATCCTCGAGCGCATCCCCGCCGCCCGTTGGGGCAGGCCGGAAGACCTCGCCGGCGCGGCCGTGTTCCTGGCGAGCGCCGCGAGCGACTATATGCATGGCGCCATCGTCCCCGTGGATGGCGGCTGGCTGGCGCGGTAGGCGGCGCACCAGATCAGCTCGTCATCCCGGGCCTTGTGCCGCGGATCCAGAAGCACTGACGCTGGCCGGCTGATCCGCGGCCTCGGTGCTTCTGGGTGGCCGGGACAAGCCCGGCCACGACGATCTTCGAGTATTCACGTCCCAGGCTGCACGTACGGGACCTTCCCGAAGAACTGCCGCTCGGCGCCGCGCGGGTCATCCGCCAATCGTGGCGGGAAGTCGAAGATCAGCGTCCGGCGCCGCGGCAGAGTGTACGGCGTCCAGCGTGGCAGGCCGCGATGGTTCGGGTCGCCCGACCGGGCGAAGGCGAGGAAGGCCTCGCTCATCAGGTCGGCGAGCGCTTGCTGGTCGGGCTGGGCGTTGTCGAAGACGAGCGGGATGTCTGCGGTGTGCGGCGCCTTGAACGCCCCGCCCGATCCGAGCTGGTGGACCCACGCCGGCGTTCCGGCCTTGGCGCGTTCCTCCGCCTCGATGATGGCCGCACGCCAGGAGCGGCCGGCGGTGGTCGCGGCGAACAGGATCTCCTCGGGGGAATAGCGCGGGTACAGCCGGCGGTACTCGGCCACGACGGCCTCGGGCTTCACGTCCACGCGCAGGTTGGCGAAGGTCAGACGCTTCGGCAGGTCGTCCCAGGTGAGGCCCGGCTCGGCGCGGATGAAGGCGCGGGTCTCGTCGAAGGTGTTGCCGATGATCATCGGGATCTTCGCGGATTGGGCGGGCGCGTCCGGATAGAACGGGTGGCGCGTCAGGCTGCGCTCGTCGAGCACCGGGCCGAAGTAGAGGCCGCCGAAGCCCAGCACCGGATCCTCGATTGCCTGCGCCTCCAACAGACGCTCGACCGGCAGGGTGAGCACCTCGCGCGCCTGGTCCGGCTTCAGCTTCAGGGCGTCCAGCCAGGTGAGGGAGCGGCGCCTCGCGTTGTTCGGGCCCGAGGCCGTGACCTGCTGGCCGCTCATGGTGGCGGCGCGGTGGAAGAGGCCGGCGGCGGCTGGGGTGGCCATGAGCGTCGCGATCTTCGCGCCGCCGCCGGACTGGCCGAACACCATGACCTTGGTGGGATCGCCGCCGAACGCGGCGATGTTGTCGCGCACCCAGTTCAACGCCAGGACCAGGTCGAGCTGGCCGGCGTTGCCGCTGTCGGCGAGCTCGGGGAGCAAGGGCGCGAGGTAGGCGTAGCCGAAGGCGTTCAGCCGGTGGTTCAACGTCACGACCACCACGTCGCCGCGCCGGCAGAGCCTGACGCCGTCGTAGAGTGGCGAAGACCCGGAGCCGTTCGAATAGGCGCCGCCGTGGATGTAGACCATCACCGGTCGCCGGCCGCGGTCGAGGCCCGGCGTCCAGACGTTGAGGACCAGGCAGTCCTCGGACTGGTTCGCCTCCGCGCCGCGTTGCGGGGCGGCCGGACCATACCGGGTGGCGTCGGCGACGCCGGTCCACGCGGGCGGCGGCTGCGGCGCGCGGAAGCGCTGCGCCACGCCGTAGCGGACGCCCTTGAAGACGCTGACGCCCTGGTCGACGTAGCCGCGCACCGGGCCGTAGCGGGTTGGGGCGACGGGCGCCGCCGGCTGGGCATGGGCCGCGACGGGCAGGGCGGCCGCGGCGGCGATCAGGCTGCGGCGGGTGATCATGCGAGCCAGCCGCGGCGGGCGGCCCAGGCCATCAGCAGCTCCGGCCAGCGCTCGCCGGGCTTGCCGCGGATCAGCCGCAGGCCGAAGCCGTGGCCACCTTCCTCGAACACGTGCGCCTCGGCGGGGACCTTCTGGGCGCGCAGCGCGGCGAGGTAGGCGAGGCTGTTCTCGAGCGGCACAGAGGCGTCGTCGGCGGCATGGACCAGGAAGGTCGGCGGGGCCTGCGCGGTGACGTGCAGGTGCGGCGAGTAGGCGGCCTCCCGCTCCGGGCCTGGCGAGGCGCCCAGCAGGGCTTCCCGCGAGCCTATGTGCGCGTGCGGCCGCGACATGCTGATCACCGGGTACACCAGCGCCGAGAGGTCGGGCCGGGCGTCGCCGTCCGAGCGCACCGCGAGCGACGCAGCGACGTGCCCGCCGGCGGAGAAGCCGATGGCCAGCACCCGCTTCGGATCGATTCGGAAGTCGGTGGACCGGGCGCGGAGGATCCGCATCGCCTGCTGGGCGTCGGCCAGCGGCGCGTCGGCGGCGTTGGCCCAGCCTTCCTTCGGCAGCCGGTAGCGCAGGACGAACGAGGTGACGCCGGCGGCGGTGAGGCGGTGGGCGAGCTCGAACCCTTCCTTGTCGATCACCACGCGGATGTAGCCGCCGCCCGGGATGATCAGGGCCGCGGCGCCGTTCGGCCGCACGGGCCGGAAGACGGTCATCAGCGGGGCGCCCACACCGGTGACGAAGCGGTCGCGGAAGCCGGAGGTCGCGACCCGGTCGACGATCTCTTGCTTCGGCAGGACGGCGGGCGCGCTGGGCGGCGACCCGGGCCAGAGGCGGACGGTCTCCGAGGGGTCGGGCGGGTCGGTCGCTGCAGCCAGCGCCGGCGTGGCGGCGGCGAGCGTTATGAGGCTGCGGCGGTCGAGATCGGCCATGCGCCCGAGCCTATGACACCGGTGGCAATGGCGCTATAGCTTGGGAAAGTGAGTGGGAGTGAGACGCGCATGATCCGGGCCCTGGTCGCCGTGATGGCCGCCTTGTTGTTCGCCGCGCCGGCCGCAGCCCAGGCGCCGCCCCGCGAGCAGGTGCTCTCCACCATGCGCAAGGCCACCGAGTTCATGGTGGAGAAGGTCGCCTACAACGGCGGCTACGTCTGGTCCTACACCTCAGACTTCAAGCGCCGCTGGGGCGAGCTGGAGGCCAAGCCCACCATGGTGTGGGTGCAGCCGCCGGGCACGGCCACGATGGGGCACCTGTTCCTCGACGCCTACCATGCCACCGGCGACGACTATTACTACCGTGCGGCGGAGAAGGCGGCCGAGGCGCTCGCCTGGGGCCAGCACCCCAGCGGCGGCTGGAACTACCTGATCGACTTCGCCGGCGAGGGCTCGCTGCAGGACTGGTACGACACCTACGGCAAGAACGCCTGGAGGATGGAGGAATTCCAGCACAACTGGGGCAACGCCACCTTCGACGACGCCGGCACGTCGGAGGCCATGCAGTTCCTGCTGCGCCTCTACATGGAGAAACGCGATCCGAAGTGGCGCCCCGCGCTCGACCGCGCGATCGGCTTCGTGCTCGACAGCCAGATGCCGAACGGCGGCTGGCCGCAGCGCTGGCCGCCGAAGCCGGCGTTCGCGGGCGACTACACCGGCTACATCACCTTCAATGACGACGTGGCCGGCGAGAACATCAAGTTCCTCATCATGGTGCACCAGGCGCTGGGCGCCCCCCGCGCGCTGCCGGCCGTGCGCCGGGCCATGGACAGCTTCGTGGTGACCCAGCAGGGCCCGCCGCAACCGGGCTGGGGCCTGCAGCACGGGCCGGACCTGAAGCCGGCCGCCGCGCGCAGCTACGAACCGAAGGCGTTCGCCACCCACACCACGGCCTCGAACCTCGACTGGCTGATGACCTTCTACGAGCTCACCGGGGACACGAAGTACCTGGCCCGCGTGGGCGAGGGGCTGGACTGGCTGGAGAAGGTGAAGCTGGCCAAGCCCCGGCCGGACGGGCGCACACACCCGACCTTCATCGAAATCGGCACGGACTGCCCGCTCTACGTCCACCGGCGCGGCTCCAACATCGTCAACGGGGCATACTATGTCGACTACAGCCCGGAGCGGACGCTGGCCCACTACTCGGGCTTCCGGAAGATCGACCTGGCCGGCATGCGCCGCAGGCTGGACCGGCTGAAGGCGGCGAAGCCGGAGGAGGTGACCAAGAGCTCGCCGCTGATGGCCACGAGCTTCGTGCCGCTGCCGAAGTACTTCGCGACGCGGGACCTGCAGACCTCGGACCTCAACGTCCGCGCCGACCGCACCGCCAAGCAGATCCCGGCCGATCGCGCCCGGCAACTGGTCGCCAGCCTCGACGCCGAGGGCTACTGGCCGACGCCCCTGGTCTCGCAGAGCCACCCCTACACGGGCGCCAAGCCGCCGGCGAAGCCCGACGGGGATTATGCGACGACGCACGTCGGCGACTTCACCGACACCTCGCCGTATCCCGCCGACAACCCGCCGGTGGGGATTTCCACAGGCGCCTACATCCAGAACATGAGCGTGCTGATCGACTACCTGACCGGCGGCCGCTGAGCCCTAGAATCCGGCCAGCAGGGCCATCCGCACGAGGTCTGAGAGGCCGCCGGCGCCGGTCTTGGTCATCACGTTGGCCCGGTAGACCTCCACGGTTCGCGGGCTGATCCCCAGCTCGTAGGCGATGATCTTGTTGGGCTTGCCGGCGACGACGCCGCGCAGCACGTCCTGTTCGCGGGGCGACAGGCTCTCGAGCATGGTCTCGAACCGCTTCCTCTCGGCGTCCTGCTGGCTGGCGCGCTCTGAGGCGTCCAGGGCGGAGCGCACGGCGCCCAGCAGGGCGTCGTCATTGAACGGCTTCTCCAGGAAGTCGACCACGCCGGCCTTCATGGCCTCCACCGCCAGCGGCACATCGCCGTGGCCGGTGATGACGATCACGCGATGCGGGACACCTCGCTCCTTCAGCTTCCTGACCAGCTCCAGCCCGTTCATCTCCGGCATGCGGATGTCGGTGACGATGCAGCCCGGCTCCAGCTCCCCGGAGCGGCCGAGGAAGGCCACGGCGGACTCGTAGGTCCGCGCCGCGAAGCCCGCGGTGTCCAACAGGAAAGCCAGCGACTCGCGCATGGCCTCGTCGTCGTCGATCACGTGGACGATGGCGTCACTCAAACTCGGCAAGCTCCCCTTCCGGCACGGCGCGCAGGGTGAAGCGGAAGATCGCGCCCCCCGCGGGGTTGGTCTCCACCCAAATGCGGCCGCCGTGTGCTTCCACGATCGTGCGGCAGATGGAAAGCCCCACCCCCATGCCCTGCTGCTTGGTGGTCATGAACGGCTGGAACAGGTGGTCGGCGATCTCCGGGCTGATGCCGGGGCCTGTGTCGGCCACCGAGACCATCACCATGTCGTCGGCCGCGGGCTCGGCGGCCACCAGCAGGTCGCGCTTGCGCGTGTCCTCCATCGCGTCGACCGCGTTTCGCATGAGGTTCAGGACCACCTGCTGGATCTGCACCTTGTCGGCGAGGACCAGGTCGACCGGCTTGGCGATGTCGAACCGCAGGCGCACGCCGCGCTCCTTGGCGCCGACCATGGCCAGCGCGCCGGCCTCCTCCAGCAGCTGCGGCAGGCTCTCGATGCGCTTCTCCGCCTCACCCTTGCCGACGAAGTCGCGCAGGCGCCGGATGATCTCGCCCGCCCTGAGCGCCTGGTCGCCGGCGCTCGACAGCGCGGAGCGGACCTTCTCGCGGTCCACCGGCTCCTGATCGAGCAGGCGCACCGAGCCCTTCACGTAGTTGGCTATGGCCGAGAGCGGCTGGTTGAGCTCGTGGGCGAGGGCCGAGGCCATCTCGCCCATCGCGGTGAGGCGGCCCACGTGGACCAGTTCGGCCTGCACGTCCTGCAGCCTGCGCTCCGTCGTCTGGCGCTCGGTGAGGTCGCGCACGAAGCCGGTGAAGAAGCGGTGGTCGCCGGAGCGCATCTCGCCCACCGCCAGCTCCATGGGAAAGGTCGAGCCGTCGCGCCGCTCGCCCACCACCACCCTGCCGATGCCGATGATCCGCCGCTCGCCGGTGGTCATGTAGCGGTCCAGGTAGCCGTCGTGGGCGTCCCTGTACGGGTTGGGCATCAGGATGGAGACGTTCTGGCCGATGGCTTCGGCCGCCGTCCAGCCGAACAGCCGCTCGGCCGCGGCGCTGAACGACTGCATGACGCCCCGTTCGTCGATTACGATCATGGCGTCCGGCACGGTGGCTAGGATCGACTGCAGGTGGGCCTCGCGGGACTCCACGTCGGAGAGCGCCGCCGCGCGCTGCTGCGCCTCGCGGCGCAGCCACGCGCCAGCCACGCCGCTGGCCGCGCCCAGGAGGACGAAGACCACGGCGCTCACCAGGTTCGCGGGATCGGCGATGAGCGCCTCTCCGCTGAACATGAAGCCTACCGCCAGCCCGAGCACGGTCGCGAGCAACGCCGGCCCGACGCCCCCTATCGCCGCGCCGGCCATGAGGGCGGGGACGAACAGCAGGAAGCTGGAGCGCTGATGGAAGATGGGCTCGAGCGCCAGACGCGCGCCCGCGCAGACGGCGGTGGCGACGACCGTCATGGCATAGGCGGTGATCCGATGCCGCAAGGCTTGCCGCGGGTGGGTCTGCGGACGCGCCATTCAGGCCGACGGCCGCGTGACGACATAGGCCGCCACCGCCAGCAGCAGGAGGCCGACTCCGCCGGTGACCCAGAGGTTGTGGACGGTGAGCGCCAGGATCGTCCAGCTGACGCCCATCATGGCCACGGCGGTGGCCTTGGCGCCGTTGGGGATCGCCCGCCTCTCCTCCCAGCGCCGCAGCACCGGCCCGAAGCGGGGGTGGGCGCGCAGCCTGTCGGCCAGCTCCGGCGAGCCCTTCGCGAAGGCCCAGAGCGCCACCAGCAGGAAGACGGTGGTCGGCAGCAACGGCAGGAACACCCCGGCGGTGGCCAGCGCCACGGCGGCGACCCCTATGGCGCGGTAGACGAGCGTCCGCACCCGCCCGCGGCCCGTGGCGGGGGGTTCCGTGGCCGGCGCTGGCTCGGGTTCAGGCGGCAAGGACGTCCCCGCGTTGCGCCGGGCAGCATAGGGGCAGGCGCGGTGGTTGTCAGGCGAGGGGCGGGGAGACCTCGTTGGCGGGCCGCGGGACCGGCGCGAAGCTGCGCTCGTCGGCGGCCAGCCGGCTCCAGGCGAGCGCGATGTCGACGATGGCTCGCCGCCGCTCCTCGGAGATCTCGGTCTTGGCCATCTTGAGCGCCTGCTCGGCCATCAGGATGTACTGCTCGGACGCGGACACTGGGCGGCCTCCCTCACTGCCCATTGCAACGCTTCCGGAGCGTGGCTGTTCCGCCTACTCGCTGACGTCCACGGCTTCGGGCTTGCGGCCTTCCTTCTCGGCCACCCGCGCGCCGGCCAGGATGCCGGGCAGGGAGTAGTTCCCCTCGTGGCAGGCGTACTCGTAGACCGGCTTGTCCGAGGCGTTCAGCGGCATCTCGGCGGTCCAGGGCTTCGAATAGACCTTCGGGTCGTCCACCGTGAACCGGTACAGGATCTGGTCCTTCGAAACCCGCGTGAACCGCTCGGTCACCTTGCCGTCGGTCGAGATGTAGATCGAGTTGCCGAAATAGGGCCGGAAGGACTCGTCGGGGTGGAAGTTGGTGGTCTCGACCACCAGGGTGTCGCCCTCCCACCAGCCGACGCTGTCGCCCATCCACTTCTTGATGCTGCGGGGCGGATGCTTGCGGTCGTTCAGGCGGATGACGCGGGCGTCGTGGTTCATCTCCACTACAATGGTCACGTAATCCGGCGTCTGCACGATCTGGTAGTTGTTGTTGTAGAGCACGTTCAGCATCGGCGGCCCGGCCGTGGAGCCGAAGCCCAGGATGCAGCGCTCGCCGAGCGGCCGGGTCTCGGGACCGTCGAAGGTGTTGCGGACGTAGTTCTGGGTCTTCTCGAACAGCTTCTTGCCCTCGGCGTGGTAGGGCAGCTGGCCGTCCGCCGGATCGACGATCCAGGAGGTGCGGACCTCCCCGTTGATCCGCCCCATGTGGGTGCCGGGATCGACCCAGAAGTTGTTGTAGCCGCCCGGGTCGTTGCCCACTCGCGGCGCGCCGGCGGTGGGGTCGGAGGGACGGTTCTGGGCGTCGCGCATCTGCGCCTGCCGCTGCTCGAAGGCCTTGGCCTGGGCCTCGGGGATGGTCAGCGACTTGTAGCCGGCCGGCCGCACCAGGGTGGTCAGGGACGCATTGGTCCAGGTCCCCTGCAGGTCCGGCTGGCCGAACGCGGTCCGCGGCGCCTTGTAGTCCGCAGCCTGGGCGGCGGTGGCCGCCAGCGTCAGCGAAAGCGCGACCGCAAGTCCCTTGAGCATCTGTCTCTTCCCCATCTCGTCGTTGGCGGCAGTTTACGCGCGCCGCCCGCAGCCTAGATTGCTCGCAAGAAAAAAGAGAGGGGGGACGCATTGCACGACGTCATCGTCGTCGGCGCGGGCAACGCGGCCTTCGCCGCCGCCGCCGCCGCACGCGGGGCCGGCGCGAGCGTGCTCGTGCTGGAGCGGGCACCCGAGCCGCTCAGCGGCGGCAACACCCGCTTCACCGCCGGCGCCATGCGCTTCGCCTACGAGGGCGTGGACGACCTGCGCGCCCTGATGCCGGACCTGACGGACGAGGAGTGCGCCGCCACCGATTTCGGGGCCTACCCCGAGGCCCAGTTCTTCGAGGACATGGGCCGGGTCACCGAGTACCGCACCGATCCGGAGCTTTGCGAGCTGCTGGTCACCCGCTCGCGCTCGACGATGATGTGGATGGCCGCCAAGGGCCACCGCTTTGCGCCGATCTGGGGGCGGCAGGCCTTCAAGGTCGGCGGCCGGTTCAGGTTCTGGGGCGGCCTCACCGTCGAGGCGCACCAGGGCGGCCCGGGCCTGCTGGAGGCCTGGACCCGCATCGCCGCCCGAGAGGGGATCGAGGTCCGCTACGGCGCCCGCGCCCTGTCCCTGATCCTGGACGACGAGGGTGTGAAGGGCGTGCGGGTCAAGCAGGACGGCCGCACCCGGGACCTTCCGGCCCGCGCGGTGGTGCTGGCGGCCGGCGGCTTCCAGGGCAACACCGAGTGGCGGACGCGCTATCTGGGCCCCGGCTGGGACCTCGCCAAGGTCCGCGGCAGCCGGTTCAACACCGGCGACGGCCTGCGGATGGCGCTGGAGATCGGCGCCATGCCGGCAGGCCAGTGGTCGGGCTGCCACGCCGTGCAGTGGGAGAAGAACGCCCCGGAGTTCGGCGACCTCGCCGTCGGCGACGCCTTCCAGAAGCACTCCTACCCGTTCGGCGTGCTGATCAACGCCCGGGGGATGCGGTTCCTCGACGAGGGCGCCGACTTCCGCAACTACACCTACGCGAAATACGGCCGTGAGGTGCTGGCGCAGCCGCGCCAGTTCGCCTGGCAGGTTTTCGACGCCAAGGTCCGCCACCTGCTGCGCGACGAGTACCGCATCCGCCAGGTCACCCGGGTCACCGCCGACACCCTGGAAGACCTCTGCGCCAAGCTGGAGGACACCGACGGCGCCCGCGCGCTGGAGACCCTGCGCGCCTACAACGCCGCCGTCCGCGCCGACGTCCCCTTCGATCCCAACGTTAAGGACGGCCGCCGCGCGGAGCTGCCCATCCCGAAGTCCAACTGGGCCAACATCCTCGATGAGCCGCCGTTCGAGGCCTACGCCGTCACCTGCGGGATCACCTTCACCTTCGGCGGCCTCAGGATCGACCGGAACGCCCAGGTGCTGGACGTGGACCTCGAGCCGATCCGCGGCCTCTACGCGGCGGGAGAGCTGGTGGGCGGGCTCTTCTACGAGAACTATCCGGGCGGCACGGGCCTGATGGCGGGCGCCGTCTTCGGCCGCATCGCCGGCGCCTCGGCGGCAGGGAGAAGCTGATGGACGCGCTGTTCGACACCCACTGGAAGACGATCCGGGTCAGCCGCCGCGAGGCGGTCGTCGAGGTGCGCCTGCACCGACCCGAGGCCCGCAACGCCCTTAACGCCGAGCTGATGGAGGAGCTGACCCAGGCCGCCCGCCTGCTGCGCCTGCGCACCGACGTGCTGGCGGTGGTGCTCACCGGCGCCGAGACCTGGTTCTCCGCCGGCGCCGACCTCTCCGGCCGCGGCGGGAGCGAGCAGCCGAAGCTGATCGAGCAGCGCCGCACGGTGATGGCCGGCCCGGACCTCTGCCGCGCCTGGCAGGAGATCGAGGCGGTCACCATCGCCGCCATCGAGGGCTACTGCATCGGCGGCGCCTGCGCGCTCGCCGTCGCCTGCGACTTCCGGCTGATGGGCGAGGGGGCCTACATGCGCCTGCCCGAGGTCCCGCTCGGCATGAACATGAGCTGGCGGACCCTGCCGAGGCTCGTGGCGCTCATCGGACCGGCCAGGACCAAGCGCTACGTCATGTTCGGCGAGAAGGCGGACGCCGCTCAGTGCCTAGACTGGGGCCTGTGCGACGAGCTGGTCGAGGCCGGCCAGGCGCTCGCCGCCGCCCACGTCTTGGCCGACAAGGTCGCCGCCCTGCCGCCGCTCCCCGTGCGCATGACCAAGGAGGCGGTGAACGCCATCGCCGCCGCCACCTCCCACGCCTCCATCTACATGGACCGCGACCAGTTCCTGCTCGCCAGCCGCACCGCCGACCAGCGCGAAGGGATCGCCGCCTTCCGCGAGAAGCGGCCAGGCAGGTTCGAAGGGGACTAGGCCCCCGCCACCGCCTCCACGATCCGCTTGCGCATCTGCGGGTCCGGGAACGGGCCCCGCGCCGCGCCCAGGTTGTCGGCGATGTGGCGGGGATTGCGCGTGCCGGGGATGGCGCAGGTGACCGCCGGGTTGGCGAGCACGTACTTCAGCAGCACCTGGGCCCAGCTCGTGCAGCCGATCTCTCCCGCCCACTCCGGCAGCGGCAGGCGCCGGACGCGCGCGAACACGTCACCGCCGGCGAACGGCCGGTTGATCAGCACCGCCATGCCGCGCTCCGCCGCCAGCGGCAGGATGCGCGCCTCGCTCTCCCGCTCGGCGACCGAGGCGTTGATCTGGATGAAATCGAGCGGATAGCGCCGCATGGCCGCCTCCAGCGCCTCGTAGGCGCCTTGGTGGTAGTGGGTCACGCCCACGTAGCGGACGCGGCCCTCCTCCTGCCAAGCCCGCAGCGTCGCCATGTGGACGTCGAGGTCGAGCAGGTTGTGCACCTGCATCAGGTCGATCACGTCGGCGCGCATCTGTCGCAGGGAGTCGCGCATCTGGGCGACGCCGGCTTCGCGGCCGCGGGTCCAGACCTTGGTGGCCAGGAACAGTTTCGGCCTCATACCCAGCTCTGCCGAGAGGTCGCCGACCCGCGCCTCCGCCTGGCCGTACATGGGCGAGGAGTCCACCAGCGTCCCGCCGCCCGCCACGAACGCCTGCAGCCCCTCGCGCGCCTGGGCGTGCTCCGCCCCGCCGCGCCCAAAGTCGAACGCCTGCCAGGTGCCCAGCCCCACCACCGGCAGTTCCTCTCCCGAGGCGGGTATCCTGCGTTTCGTCAGCGGGCCTGTCTCGGGCATCGGGGTCTGGGTCTCCGCGGCGCTGGGGCGGCAGCTCGCAAGCGCCGCCGCAGCGGCGATGAGGGCTCGACGGGTAAAAGGCGCCTGCATCGCTCTGAAGCATCGCGCGTTGCTTCGGGTTGCGCTAGGGAAGCCCCCGCGTGTCTTGAACTCTCGAAGAACGAGTACGGAGGACCTGTGGTTCGTAGTCTCCTGGTGCTGACGTTGACCCTGGCCGCCACGGGCGCGTCCGCACAGACCCTCGCCAAGAAGGGCGAGCAGGTCTTCCAGCAGTGTTCCGGCTGCCATGCGGTGGCGCGCGGCCAGAAGAGCTTGGCCGGGCCGCACCTGGCCGGGGTCGTGGGGCGCAAGGCCGCCGCCGACAGGTCGTTTGCCGGCTATACGCCGGCGCTGAAGAAGATCTCGACGCGCACGACCTGGACCCCCCAGCAGCTCGACAGGTTCCTGGCCAATCCGGCCGGCGTCGCGCCCGGCACCAGCATGGCCTTCGTGAAGGTCGCCAAACCGGCCGACCGCCAGGCGGTGATCGCCTACCTGCAGACCAAGAAGTAGTCAGGCGTTGCGCGCCATCAGCCCGCCGTCCACCGGGATCACCGCGCCGGTGACGTAGGAGGCGGCGGGCAGACAAAGGCTTAGCGTCATGTGCGCCACCTCCTCAGGTTGGCCGTAGCGGCGCAGCGCCGTTCTGCGGTTGGCGAAGGTCTGTCGGTCGGCCTCCGGCAGGGCCTCTGTCATGCCGGTGAGGATCGGGCCCGGGCAGATGCAGTTGACCGTGATGCCGTCCTTGCCGAGCTCCACCGCCAACGCGCGGGTCAGGCCGGTGACGCCCGCCTTTGCGGCGGCGTAGGCGCTGTCGCGCGAGGTGGCCCCCAGCGCCTCCGTGGAGGCGATGTTGACGATCCGCGGCGCCTTGGACCTGCGCAGGTGGGGCAGGGCGGCCCGCACCAGCCGCTGGTGGGCGGTCAGGAGCACCGCCAGCGCCCGGTCCCACACGGCGTCATAGTGCGGATCGTCGATGGCGCAGAAGGCGCTGATCCCGGCGCTGTTCACGAGGATGTCGAGCCCGCCGAACCGCTGGACGACCTCCCCCACCACTGCCTTGATCTGCTCCCCGTCGGCGACGTCCAGCGCCCAGGCCTCGGCCGAGAAGCCCCGGTGCGCCAGGTCGTCCGCCGCCCCGCGCACGCTCTCCAGCCGGATGTCGCTCAGCGCCACGTGCGCGCCCTCCGCGGCGAAGACCTCCGCCGTGGCCCGGCCCATGCCGCTGGCGGCGCCGGTGACCAGCACAGTGGAGCCCTGGACGGAACGGGAGAGATCCATGAGCGAAGATGCTCGCCGCCCGCCGCAAGGGTCAACGCTGACGCCGGGGCAGGCTTGCCACGCGGGGCTGCGGCGGGAAGCATGGGGCCGACGAGGCGCGGAGGGCCCACCATGGCCGACCTGGAGCTGCGGCAGGACGGCGAAGTTGTCTGGGCCACCCTGAACAGGCCGGCGCGACTGAATGCGCTCTCCCGCAACCTGGTGGAGGAGCTGCGCGAACCGTGATCGAGCTCTGGCACTGCGCCGACGCGCGCTCCTTCCGGGTGCTCTGGGGGCTGGAGGAGCTCGGCGTCGACTACCGGCTGCACCTCCTGCCGTTCCCCCCGCGCGTGCACGCCAGGGAGTTCCTCGCCATCAACCCGCTCGGCACCATCCCGGCCTTCAGGGACGGCGAGACCTTCATGACCGAGTCCGCCGCGATCCTGCAGTACCTGGCGGTGAAGTACGGCCCGCAGCTCGGCGTCGCGCCCGACGAGCCCGACTACGGCGCCTGGCTGAACTTCCTGGTGTTCGGCGAGGCCAGCCTGACCTTCCCCCAGGCCATCGTGCTCCGCTACTCGCGCCTGGAGCCGGGCAAGGCGGAAGTGGTCGCCGAGGACTACGCCAAGTGGTTCCTAGGCCGCCTGCGCTGGATCGACCGGGCGCTCGCCGATGGCCGCGACTGGCTCGTCGCCGGCCGCTTCACCCTGGCCGACGCGTCGGTGGGCTACGCTCTGCTGCTCGCCCACCACCTGAAGCTGGACGAGACGTTCTCCCCGCAAATCCGCGCCTATTGGGAGCGCCTGAATGCCCGCCCCGCCTTCCAGCGCGCGAAGGCGGCGCAGAAGGACGAGGCCCTGGCCTCGCCGTTCTGACGCGGGGTTGCTTGACGTGGCGTCCTTTCGGCACAGGCTCACGGCGTCGGGCCATCGCGGCCGAGAAGGGAAGGGCGCCTGAGTGCCCGAGCTGATCCTCCACCACTACGACACCTCGCCGTTCAGCGAGAAGCCGCGGGTCATGTTCGGGGTGAAGGGGCTTGGTTGGCGCAGCGTGATCCAGCCGGTGATCATGCCGAAGCCGCAGCTCGTCCCGCTCACCGGCGGCTACCGGCGCATCCCGGTGATGCAGGCCGGCGCGGACGTCTATTGCGACACCAAGGTGATCCTCGCCGAGATCGAGCGGCGCTTCCCCGGGCCCAAGGTGATCCACGGCGGCGACTGGGAGGCCAACCTGGCGGCGGACCGGCCGTGGTTCCAGGCGACCGTGGTGCTGGTGTTCGGCGAGATCGGCGAGAACGTGCCGCGCGAATTCATCGCCGACCGCGAGAAGCTGTCGGGCCGTCCCTTCGACACCGCTGCCATGAAGACCGCCGCGCCGACTATGCGGCAGGCCTGGCGCCATCACGCCGAGGAGATCGAGGCCGGATTGGCCGGCGCCGAGTTCCTCGGCGGGGAGCAGGCCTCGCTGGCCGACGTCGCCGGCTACATGAACGTCTGGTGGTTGGGCCTCGCCGCGCCGAAGGTCGCCGACGAGCTGCTGGACGGCCTGCCGCGCACCCTGGCCTGGCGCGACCGCGTCCGCGCGATCGGCCATGGCCGCCGGTCCGAGATGACGCCGGCCGAGGCGCTGGACGCCGCCCGCGCGGCGCAGCCCGCCCCGGCCCCCGAGCACACCGACCCCGACCTTGCGCCTGGCGATCCGGTCAGCGTCGCCGCCGACGACTACGGCAAGGATCCCATCGAGGGTCCGCTCGTGGCGGCCACCGACGAGCGGGTGACGATCGTGCGCGACGACGCCGATCTCGGCCGGCTGCACATCCATTTCCCGCGCTCAGGCTATATCCTGGCGCGCGCAGGCTCTTGAGGAGGACGCCATGACCGATCGCGTGACCGTGGACATCCAGGACGGCGTCGCCGACGTCCGCCTGGTGCGCGCCGACAAGATGAACGCCATCGACAACGCCATGTTCGAGGCGCTGGTTGAGACCGGCGAGGAGTTGAAGGGCCGCAAGGAGATCCGCGCGGTGGTGCTCTCCGGCGAGGGCCGCGCCTTCTGCGCCGGCCTTGACATGGGCAGTTTCCAGCAGATGGCCTCGGGCGAGCGCCAGGGCGGCAACCGCACCGTCGAGGAGCTCACCAAGGGGCGCACCGAAGCCGGCGCCAACCGCGCCCAGCAGGCCTGCTACGTCTGGCGCGAGATCCCGGTGCCGGTGATCGCCGCGGTGCACGGCGTGGCCTTCGGCGGCGGCTTCCAGCTGGCGCTCGGCGCCGACATCCGCATCGTCGCGCCCGACGCCAGGATGGCCGTGCTGGAGATCAAGTGGGGGCTCGTGCCGGACATGAGCGGCATCGTGCTGATGCGCGGCCTGATCCGCGACGACGTGGCCCGCGAGCTCACCTGGACCGGCCGCGTCTTCTCCGGCGAGGAGGCCGTGCAGATGGGCCTCGCCACCCGCGTCGCCGCCGACCCGCGCGCCGAGGCGCTTTCGATGGCCCGCGAGATCGCGTCCAAGAACCCGCACGCCATCCGCGGCGGCAAGCGCCTGCTCAACCTGGCGCAATCCGACGCCGACATCGCGAAGATCTTCCTGGAGGAGACCAGGGAGCAGGTGGCCCTGATCGGCTCCACCAACCAGGTCGAGGCGGTGATGGCCAACCTCCAGAAGCGCGAGCCCGCCTTCGCCGACTAGCCTCCATCTAATGTGAACGCGCGGCCGTTTGACCCGGTGGTAGGCTGAAGCTTCGCAGGTCGGGGGACCAGCGGGGTTGAGTGACATGTCGGGAATCGAAGAGCCGCGGAGCGTCCTGCCGGAGGTCGCGACCGCGGCCGTGGGCGTGGGTCTGGGCCTGATCGAACGGCGAGGCCGCGCCATCGCCGACTACTGGCGCGCCCTCGGCGGCGTGCGCGACCCGGCGGAGCTCATGGCCCTGAACCTCGGCTACTGCACCCAGCTCATGGACGACTACACCGCCGCCTGCGCCGAGGGGTTGAAGCCGGTCTCAGAAGCGCCCGCCGAGCCCGCTCAGGCGAACGCCGCCTAAGCTCCCTCTCCCGAGAGCGGAAGCGAACGGGAGAGGGCCGGGGTGAGGCCCGGCTGGGCCAGCGCTGGATGCCAGGCCCGCTCGCAGGGTCGTAGCCACCGCCGCGCGCCCTTGAGCCGACATCCAGTGCGCTTGCTCTGCGCGAGCCGGTCCTCACCCGACCCTCTCCCGCCCAGCGGGAGAGGGAACAGCTCCCCATCACCCCCGCCCGATGAACGGCATCTTCGTGGCCATCACCGTCATGAACTGCACGTTGGCGCTCAGCGGCAGCCCGGCCATGTAGAGCACCGCATCCGCCACCGCCTGCACGTCCATCACCGGCTCCGGCCCGATGCTCCCATCCGCCTGCATCACCCCCGACGCCATGCGCTGGGTCATCTCCGTCGCCGCGTTCCCGATGTCGATCTGCCCGACTGCGATGTCGTAGGCCCGCCCGTCCAGCGACGCCGACCGCGTCAGCCCGGTGATCGCATGCTTCGTCGCCGTGTAGGCCACGGAGCGCGGCCGCGGGACATGCGCCGAGATCGAGCCGTTGTTGATGATCCGCCCGCCGCGCGGGTCCTGGTCCTTCATCAGCCGGAACGCCCACTGGGTGCAGAGGAAGGCGCCGGTGAGGTTCACGTCGACGACCCGCTTCCAGTGGTCCAGCGACAGGTCCTCCAGCGCCACGGGCGGGGCGCCGGAACCGGCGTTGTTGAACAGCAGGTCGAGGCGGCCGAACTGCGCCTTCGTGGCCTGGAACAGCCGCTCGACGGCCGCCGGATCGCTGACGTCGGCAGCCACCGGCATCGCCCAGTCGCGCGCCTCGCCCGCCAGCGCCGCGGTCTCCTCCAGCGCCTCCGCACGGCGGCCGGCCAGGCTCACCGACCAGCCGGCGCCCAGCAGGGCCAGGCTCACCGCGCGCCCTATGCCGCTGCCGGCGCCGGTGACGATTGCGACCTTGTTAGTTGCTAATCCCATCGCGGCTGGATAGCCCTTGCGCCGACCGGCGAGAAGACCCGGGGGAAATTCCAAGAGAGTTGAAATAGATATGGCCGATCTGCCACCGCCTCCGCCTGTCAACGAAGTCGAGGTGGTCATCGTCTATCCGCCGCGCCTGGCGCCGCTGGGCGGCGAGGCGGCCTTCAGCGCGGTGCAGATCGGCGCCGACGAGCTGCGCGCAACGCCGAGGCTGGACGAGGCGCTGAAGCACGCCCCCGGCGTGTCGCTGTTCCGCCGCACCGGCTCCGGCGCGGCCAATCCCACCACCCAAGGCGTGTCCCTGCGCTCCATTGCGCCGTCGGGCGCGGGGCGGGCGCTGGTCACCCTCGACGGCGCGCCGCAGAACGATCCGTTCGGCGGCTGGGTCATCTGGAGCGCGCTGCCGCCCGAGGGGCTCGACGGCGCGACCATCGTCCGCGGCGCGGGCGCAGGGCCCTATGGCGCCGGCGCGCTGACCGGCGTCATCGCCCTGCAGGAGCGGGCGGCGCAGGACGGCGTCGCGGCTCTCGACGTCTCCGCCGGCGAGCGGGAGACCTACCGCCTCGGCGCGGCGATCGGCGGGCCGGGCGTGCTGGTCACCGGCGCGGCCTCCACCACCTCCGGCTACATGGCGGTGCGCGAGCCCGCAGCCGGCGCGGCGGACACGCCCGTGGACCTGCACGACGCCAGTTTTGCTTTCCGCGTCCAGCGCCAGCTGGGCGACATCCAGGCCGCCGCGCGCCTGGGGGCCTACGAGGAGCGGCGCAACGCGGGGCTTCGGGGCGCGCGTTCCATCGCGTCTGGCCTCTCGGCCACCTTCACCCTGGGCAAGCCGGCGAGCGAGGGCGTCGGCGGCTGGCGGCTGCAGGCCTGGGCGCGCGGCAGCGACCTCAAGAACTCCTCCGTCGCCGTCGCCGCCGGACGCGCGACCACCACGCCGGCCAACGACCAGTACAACACGCCCGCCCAGGGCTTCGGCCTCAACGCCGCCCTGCAGGGACAGTGGGGCGACATCGCCTGGGAGGCCGGCGGCGACGCGCGCTGGACCCACGGCTTCACCCGCGAGCGCTTCCGCTTCATGGCCGGCCAGTTCACCCGCGGCCGCGAGGCCGGCGGCGAGACCTTCGTCGGCGGCGCCTACCTGGAAGCCGCGCTCGACCGCGGGCCCTGGATCGTCACCGGGGGCGCGCGGATCGACACCTGGAGCAACACCGAGTCGCTGCGCCGGGAGTGGGACCTGGCGAACGGCGCCTCCACCCTCAACCAGACCTCGCCGGACGCCGAGGGCACGACGCCCACCGCGCGGTTCGGCGTGCGTTACAGCCTCTCCGAGGCCCTATGGCTGCGCGGCGCCGGCTACCTGGGCTTCCGCCCGCCGACGCTCAACGAGCTGCACCGGCCGTTCCGGGTCGGCAACGACATCACCGAGGCCAACCCCGGTCTTGAGCCCGAGACCCTGGCCGGCCTGGAGGCCGGGATCGGCGGCGAGGCGCCGTTCCGCTGGGCGCTGACCGGCTTCTGGAACCGCATCAAGGACCCGATCGCCAACGTCACCATCGGCATCGGCCCCGGGAACTTCCCGACCGCCGGCTTCGTCCCGGCCGGCGGGGTGCTGCGCCAGCGCCAAAACGCCGGCGAGATCGAGGCCTTCGGCGTCGAAGGCGAGGCGGACGGCGACTTCGGCGAGGCGCTGGGCTGGCGCCTCGCCTTCGCGGCCACCAACGCCGAGGTGGACGGCGGCTCGTCCGCCCCGCAGCTCACCGGCAAGCGCCCGGCGCAGACGCCGGAGCTCACCGTGACCGCAGGCCTCGACTGGCGCCCGATCGGCGCGCTGAGCCTCTCCGCCGACCTTCGCTACGAGAGCATGCGCTGGGAGGACGACCTCAACACGCGCCGGCTCTCCCCCGGGCTGGGCGTCGACGCCCGCATCGGCTGGTCGCTGAGCGAGACCACCGAGGTCTACCTCGCCGCCGACAACATCTTCGACGAGACGCTCGAGGTCGGCGAGACCGCCGACGGCATCGAAAGCTTCGCGGCGCCCCGCACGCTGCGGGTGGGCTTCGCGCTTCGGCGGTAACGCAAATATTTGGTGGCCAGGCGACGTGGCTGTACACTCGATGAGACGATCTTTCTCATTGTAGGTCAGCAGGTTAGGCAACTTCGAGAGTTGTCGCGCTGAGTCGTGCAACTAGGCCTGACGCGGCGTGTAACACCCTAGGCCGGCTCGCCGAACAGCTCCGCGTGGCGGCGTTCGATGCGCGGCCACAGGCTGGCGGCCTCCGGCATCACGAGCCCGAACTCGCGCTCGAGCACCTCCAGGTACGCGTCCGCCGAGCCGATCAGCTCTTCGGCCGCGCCGGCCGGGGTGACCCGCCGCAACGTCCTGCCGCGCATCTGCAGCAGGCCGTCGGGTGTGAACCGCTGGACAACCGCGTTCATCACGAACGGCGACTCCGGCGCGCTCTGCAGGAAGCCGCAGCGCTCGGCCAGCCGGGCGGGATCCCCGGCCTCCTCGTGGAAGTCGTAGTTCGGCGCGCCGCCGAACGGGTGGTTGTGGAACCGCCACCAGCCGTTGCCGAGCCGCTCCAGCCGGAAGTCGAAGCCATGCGCCGTGAACGCGCCTTCCTTCAGCGGGTAGGGCTCCAGGCTGCCGTCGCCGAAGCCCGCGTCGGCGATCCAGGGCTCCTCCAGGTCGACCCGCAGCACCAGGTGGTTGCCCACCATCACGTCGCCCATGGCCGCGCGGTGCACGCCCCCCGCCAGCCGCGTGACCTTGAACCCGATCGCCTCCAGCGCCGCGCCTAGGAGGCCGTTCATCTCGTAGCACCAGCCGCCGCGGCGCCGCTCGACGATCTTGGCGAACGCGTCCTGCGGCTCCAGCCCCACGGCCCGGCCGAGCTGCACGTCAAAGTTCTCGTAGGGAATCGCCAGCAGGTGCGAGCGGTGCAATTCGCGCAGCGTCGCGAGGTCCGGCCGGGCCTCCCCGCGCCAGCCGATACGGTCAAGATAAGCGTGCAAATCCATAGGCTTCCCCTGCATCGCAGGCGGCATCGAACGCGGCGCTTCGCCGCCCCGGATTCTTGGCGCGCCTGCAACACGTCTGTACAAAAACGGTGTTATAGACCACCCCCTCTGGGAGGAACGGGATGAAGTCAGTTCTGGCAGCGGTTGCGGTTGCGGCGGGCGTCACGCTCGCGGGCATCAGCGTTGTGGGCGTCGTACAGGCGCAGAGCGTCACGTCGGGGGCCCCCGAGCGGGTCGACGACTTCCAGCTCACCGACCACACGCGCTTCGCGCATCAGCTCTATTATTACGGCTATGCGCCGGCGATCGTGCTGATGACCGAGACGGCGGGCTCGCCGTACTCGAAGGCCGCCGCCGGCGAGCTGGCCAAGCTCAAGGCCGCCTACGCTGCCAAGGGCGTGCTGTTCTTCATGCTGAATTCCACCCCCGGCCAGTCCCGCGAGCTGGTGTCGGCCGAGGCCAAGGCCACCGGCGTCGAGATCCCGGTGCTGATGGACGAGCAGCAGCTGGTCGGCGAATCGCTGCGCGTGCAGCGCGAGGGCGAGGTGTTCGTCATCGAGCCGAAGACCTGGCGCGTCGTCTACCACGGCCCCCTGGACGACCGCTTCGCGGCGGCAGCACCGAACACCCGCGCCCCGGCCAAGCAGGCCTACACCGCCAAGGCGATCGACGCCGTGCTCGCCGGCAAGGCCAGCGTGCAGCGCGTCGACTTCAAGGCCGGCAAGCTGATCCCCTTCGCCACCCGCGGCAAGGAAGCCGAGTTCTCCAAGATCTCCTACTCGAAGGAGGTCGCTCCGATCCTCCAG
Organism: Phenylobacterium sp.; assembly: GCF_036563285.1. Taxonomy (GTDB): domain Bacteria; phylum Pseudomonadota; class Alphaproteobacteria; order Caulobacterales; family Caulobacteraceae; genus Phenylobacterium. The sequence goes on along the minus strand of NZ_DATCMR010000008.1, from coordinate 219,876 downwards.
GAGAAGTGCGTCAGCTGCCACCTGAAGGGCGGCATCGGTCCCTTCGCCATGGATAGCTACGAGGTGGTCAAGGGCTTTGCCCCGATGATCCGCGAGAGCGTGCGCACCAAGCGCATGCCCCCGTACTTCGCCGACCCGCATATCGGCCACTTCAAGAACGACCAGGGCCTGACGGCCGAGCAGACCAAGAAGCTGGTCCACTGGATCGAAGCCGGCTCGCCGCGCGGCGACGGGGCCGACCCGCTGCTGGTCAACAAGACCCGCGTCGCGGCCGAGTGGCCGGAAAGCCTCGGCAAGCCCGACGTGATCGTCGAGCTGCCGGCCTTCAAGGTGCCGGCGACCGGCATCGTCCCCTACCAGAACATGCGGGTGAAGAACCCCTTCGGCGAGGACACCTTCCTGCGCGCCATCTCGATCAAGCCGGGTGACCGCCGGGTCCTGCACCACGTGGTCTCGAACCACCGTCCGGACCCCAAGCTGCCGCGGGCAAAGATCCCGGGCGGTTCGGTGGGCTCCTACACGCCGGGCGCCGAAGCCCAGGTCATGGGTGAAGGCGCGGGCGCGCCCGTCCCCGGCGGCGGCGAGCTGAACTTCCAGATGCACTACACGACCTTCGGCAAGGAAGCCGAGGACAAGTCGCTGGTCGGCTTCTACCTGACCAAGGAGAAGCCCAAGTACATCAAGCGCTCGGTGGTGATCGGCGACTTCGCCCTGTTCATCCCCGCGGGCGAGGCCCGGCACAAGGAGGTCGCGTACATGACCTTCCCGGCCGACGCCTACATCTACACGCTCTACCCGCACTCCCACTACCGTGGGCGGCACGTGGAGCTGAAGGCCATCACGCCGGACGGCAAGGAGAAGATGCTGCTCTCCCTGCCGAAGTACGACTTCAATTGGCAGCGGGACTACGACCCCGTGGAGCCGATCCTGGTGAAGGCCGGAACCAAGCTGGTGGCGACGTGGGTGTACGACAACTCGCCGCACAACCACGCCAACCCGGACCCGAAGATCAACGTCACCTGGGGCGAGCAGTCCCACGAGGAGATGATGTACTTCCGGGTGAACTACCGGTGGGCCGACGAGACCGTCGACAAGGTCCGTGACGACCTGCAGGTGGCGCTCCAGCAGTCGCAGATGATCGGAGCCCTGGACGACAACGTGAACGGCGTGGTGGAGCTTTCCGAGCTGCGCGGTCCGCGGGCCGAGTTCCTCAAGAAGCAGTTCGCGACGCTCGACGCCAACAAGGACGGCGGCCTCGACGCCAAGGAGCTGAACGTGGGCGCGCCGAACCGCCGCTTCGCCCGCGAGCAGTCCGAGACGCCGGACCTATAGTCCCAGAGCGGCGGGCCCAAAGCGGCCCGCCGCCTCTGAATTGAACGCCGTGGCGCCCGCCGCACGCTTGAGATCGTGCGGCGGGCGCCGCAGTTTGGGCGCAGCCAAAGCAACGAGGGGAACGCCGTGGAGCTGAAGCCGGGATCGCGCTGGAAGAGCGCCGTCTGCGACACCGAACTGGTGGTGGTGCGCCCGCCGAAGTCGCCGGTGAGCCTGGAGGTCGGCGGCCATCCCGTCCTCGCCCACACGGAAGCCAAGCCGGAAGGGCTCGCCCTGTCGCCAGACCATTCGGCCGGCACTCAGCCCGGCAAGCGGTTCTCCGACGACGAGAGCGGACTGGAGGTGCTCTGCTCCAAGGGCGGCGCCGGCTCGATCTCGGTGAACGGCCAGGCCATCGGGGCCAAGGACGCCAAGAAGCTCCCGTCCTCGGACTAGGCCCGTGCAGACCACGCTCCTCCTCGACATGGTCGCCGACGCCGCCCCCGACCGGCTGGCGCTCGGCCGCCGCGCGGAAGGGATCAGCTTCGACGAGCTGCGTCGGCGCGCGCGGGCCGGCGCCAACTGGCTCCTGCAGCATGCCGGAGAGACGGTGGCCTTCGTCGGCCTGAACGGGCCCTCGCTCCCGGTGGCGATCTTCGCCAGCGGCCTGATCGCCAGGTCCTTCGCGCCGCTGAACTACCGCCTGCCGGACGCCGACCTCGCCCGCCTCCTCGCGCGCACCGCGCCGTCCGTGGCCATCGTTGACGACGACATGCTGCGGCGGCTGACGGCGCCGGAGGGCGTGACGGTGGTCGCCCGCAGCGCCTTCGACGCCGCCTGCCTGGACGAGGCGCTGCGCGACGCGGAGCCCCCCTCCGCCGACCCGGACATCGCGGTGCTGCTGTTCACCAGCGGCACCACCGGCGAGCCCAAGGCCGCGATCCTGCGCCACGCCAACCTGGGGGCCTATGTGATCTCCACCGTGGAGTTCCTCGGCGCCGACGAGGACGAGGCGGCGCTGGTCAGCGTGCCGCCGTACCACATCGCTGGCATCTCGGCGGTGCTGACCGGCGTCTACGCGGGCCGACGCATCGTCCACTTGCCGGCCTTCACGCCGGGGGCTTGGGTGGACCTGGCGGCGGCGGAGCAGATCACCCACGCGATGCTGGTGCCCACCATGCTGGGCCGCATCCTCGACGTGCTGGAGAAGACTGGAGAGTGGCTGCCAGCGCTGCGCGCGCTTTCCTACGGCGGCGGCCGCATGCCGCTGCCGGTGATCGAGCGCGCGCTCGAGCTCCTGCCGCACGTGGACTTCGTAAACGCCTACGGGCTCACCGAGACCAGCTCGACGATCGCCGTTCTAGGGCCCGACGACCACCGCGCCGCCATCGCCTCCGACGACCCCGCCGTGCGCCACCGGCTGGCTTCGGTCGGCCGGCCGCTGCCCAGCGTCGAGCTGGAGATCCGCGGGCCGGACGGCGAGGTGCTGCCGCCTGGCCAGCACGGCGAGATCTACGTCCGCGGCGAGCAGGTCTCCGGCGAATACACCCACAGGAAGGCCGTGCGCGACGACGGCTGGTTCCCCACCAATGACGGCGGCTCGATGGATGAGGCCGGCTACCTCTTCGTGGAGGGCCGGCTCGACGACGTGATCGTGCGCGGGGGCGAGAACATCTCGCCCGGCGAGATCGAGGACGTGCTGCGCCAGCACCCGGCGGTGGGCGACGTGGCCGTGCTGGGCCTGCCGGATGTGCAGTGGGGGGAGCAGGTCGCCGCGGTGATTGTGGCCGATGGGGCGCGGCCGACGCCCGACGAGCTGGCCGCCTTCGTCCGGGAGCGCCTGCGCTCCACAAAGACGCCGGAGGTCTGGGAATTCCGGGAGGCGCTGCCCTACAACGACACCGGCAAGCTGCTGCGCCGCCAGCTGAGAGCCGAGCTCGCCAAGCCGCTCGCGCCGGCCTGAGGGGGCCGTGGCGGACGACCTCCTCGCCACCCTGACGGACCTCGGAGGCGCCGGGGTCGACGTCGTTGAGGTGGGCGCCGCAGAGCCCGCCCGAGAGCCGGGGCGGGTGCGGATCGGCCTGCACCGAAGCGGCCCCCTGCCGCGCACCGGGCTCGAGCCCTACGACATCCTGTTGAGCGCCAAGCCCGCGGCGATCTTCCCGTGGGTCGGCGTCGGGGATCTGGATGCCGCGGCGGACGCGCTGCGAGACGCAATCGAGCGCCAGCCGATCGCGGCAGCCGCCGCGGCCCAGCTCCTGCGGGTCAGCCTGAAGCTCACCTTCGACCAGGCGCTGACCCTGGAGTCGCTGGCCTATTCCATGCTGCTGGCCTCGGACGGGTTCCGCGCCTGGCGCGGGGCGAACCCTGCCCGCGAGCGGCCGGACGACGGCGCGCCGCGGGTGGCGGTGGAACGAGACGAGACGATCCATATCCGTCTGACCCGACCAGGCGCGCGCAACGCTTTCGACGCGCGCCTGCGCGACGAACTCTGCGAGGCGCTCGCCTTCGCCCTCGGCGAGCAGGGCCCCGTGGTGCTGACGGGGGAGGGGCCTGCCTTCAGCGCCGGCGGCGACCTGGACGAATTCGGCCGGGCCGCGGACGTCGGCGAGGCGCACCTGATCCGCATGATGCGCTCGCCGGCCCGCCTGGCCCACGCACTGGGCTCCCGACTGACGGCGCGGGTGCACGGCGCCTGCGTCGGCGCGGGTATCGAGGCGCCCGCGGCCGCCGGCCGGCTGGTCGCGGCCCCCGACGCGACCTTCCGGTTGCCGGAGGTGGGGATGGGCCTGATCCCCGGCGCCGGCGGGACCGTCTCCATTCCCCGCCGCATCGGACGCCGCCGCGCGTGCTGGCTCGCCATTTCCGGGACGACCCTCGATGCGCAGACCGCGCTCGGGTGGGGCCTCGTGGACGCGGTGGAGCCGCCGTGAACCCCATCGCGCCTGCGCTCGAGCGCCTGTCGGCCGAGATCGCGGCGCTGACCGGCGGGCGGGTGGACGTCCCCGCGCTCGGCATCACCGATCGGGCGGGGCACCTGCCGCTGGCGGAGCCCGGCTTGCGATCGCCAAACGGCGCCTGCCGCCTGGTTCGCGCGGCCGACCGGTGGATCGCCGTGAACCTCGCCCGGGAAGAGGACCGCCAGCTGGTCCCCGCCTGGCTGGGCTGCGAGTGGGGCGCCGAGCCGTGGGCGGCGATCTCGGCCATCGCACCTTTGCGGCCGGCCCGGGACCTGGCCGCGGACGCCGCGGAGCTGGGCCTGCCCGTCGGACTGGTAGGGGAGGTGTCGGCCCGCACGCCCGATGCGCCCACGCTGCCGCTGGGTGCGGGCTCGGCGCGCGACCGAACCTCAAGGGTCGTGGACCTCTCGGCGCTCTGGGCCGGTCCGCTGTGCGGCGCGATAATGGCCGAGGCCGGCGCGGACGTGGTCAAGGTGGAGAGCCTGCGGCGGCCAGACCCGACCCGCGAGCACACGCCCGAGTTATTCCGGCGGCTGAACGGAAAGAAGACCGAGTTGCGCCTCGACCTGTCGAGCGCCGTCGGCCGCGCTCGGCTGCTCGCGCAGGTCGCCGCCGCGGACGTGCTGATCACCAGCGCGCGGCGGCGCGGCCTCGCCTCGCTCGGGCTCGATCCGCACCGGATGGCGCAGGCAAACCCCGGGCTTATCTGGGTGGCGATCAGCGGCTACGGCTGGGAAGACGCGCGCGACCGCGCAGCCTTCGGCGATGATGCCGCGGCGGCGGGCGGGCTCGTGCGCTGGAGCGATGGGGTCCCGCAGTTCCTGGGCGACGCGCTCGCCGACCCTGTCACCGGCCTTGCGGCCGCCGCCGGCGCGCTGCGGGCGCTGACAGAGCGTCGATCGTGCGTGGTGGACGCCGGCCTGGCCGTCTGCGCGGCCGGCGCGGCTAGCCTTTGTGACCTGGAGGCGGCGGCGTGATCCTGCGCGACGTGGAGGTGGACGGCCGCCCCGGCGTCGATGTCCGCATCGAGCGGGGCGGCATCGCGCAGATCGGGCGAGGCTTGCGCGGGCCCGACGAGCTGGATGGCCAGGGCGGGGCGCTGATCCCGGGCCTCGTCGACCACCACATCCATCTCTTCGGCCTGGCCGCGCGGGCGGACTCGGTCGTGCTGGATGGCGTCACCGACGCACGAGGGTTCGCGGCGCGCATCGAAACTACGCTCGTCGAACGCCCGCCCGGCGCCTGGGTGCGGGTCACCGGCTATCACGAGACGATCGCGGGCCAGCTTACCCGTGCAGCGCTCGATGACCTCGCCCCCGCCCATCGCGTGAGGGTGCAGCACCAGACCGGTGCGCTGTGGGTGCTCAACAGTCTCGCCTGGGCGAGCCTCGGGCCAGAGCCGCCGCCCGGCTCCGATCCCGACAAAGGCTGGCTGTGGCGCGCAGACGCCTGGCTTCGAGGCCAGCTTGCGCCCGACCCGCCGCCGCTCGCGCCCATCGGCGGGAAGCTCGCCGGCTATGGGATCACTGCCCTGACCGACGCCAGCGTCACCACGGACGCAGCGTCCGCCGCGCGCCTGGCGGAGGCCCATCGCGAAGGCGCCCTGCCGCAGCGCCTAACGCTCATGAGCGGCGCGCCGCTTGAGGCGCCGGCCGACGGCGCCTTCGCGGTGGGGCCGGTGAAGGTGCTGCTGGACGACGCCGACCTGCCGGACCTCGACGACTTCGCCGATCGCATCGGCGGCGCGCGGAGCCAGGGCCGGGCGGTCGCCGTCCATTGCGTCACCGCCGGCGAGCTCGCGCTGACGCTGGCTGCCTTCGAGTCCGCGGGCGCGCGGCCCGGCGACCGGATCGAGCACGGCGGGGTGATCCCGCGGGCCGCCATCGCGCAGCTGAAGGCGCTCGGCCTCACCGTCGTCACCCAGCCGGCCTTCGTGCGCGAGCGCGGCGACCGCTATCTGGCGCAGGTCGACCCCGCAGAGCAGCCCGACCTCTACCGCTGCGCCAGCCTGCGCACCGCCGGCGTGCCTGTCGCCGGCAGCTCCGACGCGCCCTACGCGTCTCCCGACCCGTGGGCCGGCATCGCCGCCGCCATCGAGCGCCGCACCCTCGCGGGGCGCACCCTCGGCGCGGCGGAGCGCGTCGACGCCGCCGCCGCCCTCGCCATGTACCTGACCGCCCCGGCTGAGCCGGGCGGCTCGCCGCGACGCGTGGCCGTGGGCGCTCCCGCCGACCTCTGCCTGCTCAAGGTCCCCCTGCAGGAGGCGCTCGCCACGCCTTCCGCCGAGCTGGTCCGCGCCACGCTGGTCGGCGGCCGCGTCGTCGGGTGATTTTGCGAAAGCGGCCCTTCTCGCCTACCCAGGCGCGGTGACGACCCACCCGCCCCACCGCCTCTCCGTTGCACCTATGATGGACTGGGCAGGGAGAACGAAATAGATCAATGACTTACGCGGGCGCGTGTGCAAATCGGGTGCACTGAGTTCGCCATTCCTTCCATATCCGTTCGCGCGCCAGAGCACTCTCAGTCGGTCCAGTCCGCTGAAGGACCGACATGTGGGGACGGCTTCCCGAGAGGCCTTGGAGGCCTGCTCCTGACTATGAGCCAACGTTCGGGACGTCCGCTCTAAGGCCGGAAAAGTAGGTCGGCTTCAGACCTCAGGCAGTCCGATTGAGTGCACTAGGTTGATGCCGGCTGCCCGCTCTGCTGATGGCTGGAGCGTCGCTGTCGGCTGGGACCTGCCTAGATCCGCTTGTCGGCACCTCTACGCGTCCATGCGGCATCATCCGGTGACCAGCACGTCGGCTTCAGCCGATGTAAGTAATATCCAGGATCGGCCGTTGAGCCTGGAAGAAGGCGCTGTGGATGTTTTCCACGTGGTAGCTGGTGGTCGTCTGATGGTAGTCGACCGAACCGCCCGGGCCATCGTCGTAGACGACGTCGGTGAAGCTTGGCGTACTATAATCCTGGCCGACAAATGGTCCTGTCGCGCGGACGTTTACGCCAATGTGGGTGGCTCCGTTGGCAAGTAGCTGGTTGATCAATGCCTCATCGAGATCAACCTCGAACCTGCGCGTCGCAGCGTTCCACGTGCCAGCCACGTCGCCGGCCCCGGCAGAACGATCCGTGGCCGTCACGACGCCGTCTCCTGCATAGAGTGAGAACACGAAGGCGTTGAAATCCATCGATCCAGCGCTTTCGAACACCAGGGTGGCGTTCGACACCGGGCCTGTGAGCGCGAACTCGGCTACGGAGCGGATGTCCTGAATGTAAGTGTATTGGTAATTCCGCACGACCTGTTCGGTGTTCGCGGTTCCGAGATATTCCTTGAAGATGGTCTGCGAACCGATCACCGGGTCGCCACCTTGATTTTTGGCCTGCATCGGGCCGCTCGAAAGGGGGTCGAAGACCAGGACCCGGTCTGCGACCTCGTCGCTTCTGTCGTTCCAGCCAGAGCGGTGCACGGTGGTCGTCGAGCCGAAAGCGGTCGTCCTGGTGACGGTCGAGATGTCCGATCCGACCCAGGAGTCTTCAATCGTTTGGCCCAGCGCTACAGGTCGCAGCAGAACGTTCGATACGTCAGCTGCACCGTGAACGGTGAAGCTGAGCTCTTTCGAAGTCCCGTCGAGGGTCAGGACGGTGAAGGTGTCGACCTTCGTGTCGCCAGCGCCTAGGTGCTGAGCCGCGGCATTGGAAACCTGGAACGCATAGCTACCGTCGGCCGCCAGAGTAAGCGAGCCGAGGTTTCCTTCTGCGGCGGCGACCTCTGAAGAGAAGAAGGCTTCGCCGTTGTCTACGTCTACCACGGCGAGTTGCCCCGTCGCCGTCAGCGTGATCGGGGACTCGTCTTCGGTCACCTCGTGATCGCCGAGCTCCCCGATGGCCGCCGCGTCGTTTTCACCGATCACAGTGATCGTGACGGTCGCCTTGCTGATGGCGCCGTTGCCCACCTGCAGCAGGTACTCGAACGTGTCGGTCGCCGTGCTGCCCGTGCCCAGAAAGTCGAATTTGCCGTTAGGGTCGTAGAGGAGGTTTCCGTCGACTAGGGTGACCAGCGCCCCGCTCAGCAGCGTGGACGAAGATGCTGCGCCTGTCGTGCCCGCCTCGTCGACCGAGTAGACGCTCCTTGCTCCGCCGCCACGATCATTCTCCAGAAGATCGATCGTGACGCTCCCGTTCTGGGAGACCTCAGCCGCGTCGTCCACTGCCTGGGGCGTGACTGAACTCGCGGTCACCAGGCCGGCTGATTTCAAGCGGAGTTGCTCTGTGACGGCCACGGTAATTCACCATGAGTTGCAGGAAAATAGATGCCATAGCCGCTGTGATCGTAGGCAGAGCGGCCTCGCCGTTAGAGCAAATGCGTTATTCGTGAACTCTTGTATTTGAGATTTACATTTCGAACTCGGCTCATCAATCGGCAGAATGCCGTTCCGCGGAAGAATATATCTCAATGCACAGCTTGCATTATCCCTGGATGCTGGGCCGGACGCCTTGCGCATGTGGACCATCCAGCGTCCCGCGACCTCGGCCGCAGCTCCGGCCGCGTGCACGTGCCTCGCGCGCCGCAGATCATGCCGTGCGTGAGTAGCGCGATGATCACCACTACTCGCCCCTCTGGCCGCCTGCGTCGCGGGGGCTTTGGGTCGCCGCCCGCCGAGCGGCCGCTTTCATCGCAAGCTGTGCGGAAGGTAGCTTCGGAAGATGCGAATGTCGGCTCTGCAGGCCGAAGCTGATATCCGCTTGCGACCCATAGCGGACCGCGCTTGTGCGGCCTAGCTTGCCAGCCATCATCAATGAGGTGTGGCCGTTGCCAGAGAACCCGTTGCGAGCCGTAATCCGGGGTTGGCTCCCTGAGATGGATTTTGGGGTCATGAGCCACGGGTTCTCACCGCACGGTCGAGACTACGTCTTCATCGTAGAGGCCGGGGGTACGTTCCAACTGACACTCACCCACGTCGTGGACGTTCACGTCGAGACGCGGGTTCGTGATGATGTGTGGCCAATCTCGTGGGACGACCTCTTTACGGACTACCCTGCGTGGGAGGCGGCGGGTAATCCCGAAGGATATGTGTGGGGAGTCAACTGGTCTCTCGCCTATCCGGGACTGGATGCCCCGAACCAGGACCCGTTGGCTCATCAATGGTCGGAACGTTTGGGGAAGTCGATGTTCGCGGCATCGATCGAGACCAATCAGTTCAAGCTTTCCGCCATCTTCCATGGAGCCCGCGTTAGAAAGCTCTCCGATAACTCGCCCACTGTCAGCCAGGTTGTAATCCCGCTCTAATCAAGGGTGGCGATCAGATGTCAGCTTTCCACCCCGAGCCGACCTTCAGAACGTCCGCTCCGGGGCCCCGACACGGGACGTCCACGTCTCAGCTCCCGCGTCAGGTCGGCTTACGACGCATTTGGCCCTCCTCGGCCCATCGCCGCTGCCGTCAGCGTCGGATCAGTGGCTCTCGTCGTGAAGGCCGGGTCCTAGCGGGCAGCCCGCATCCTCAGTTCGTCGGCTTTGCACCACACAGGCTCGCTGTCGCTCCAGTGCCACTCGCCGAGACAGCGGGCGTGGTCGCCTTCTCGCGTCACCAGACCTACGACTCCCGAAATGAGGTGTGCTGACAGTGCAAGGCGCGCGCTCCTAATGGCCGCCGCATCGTCTGGGTAGACGCAGACGTTGGAGGATCGGGCACCGTTGGAAGACGTGTAGGTGACTCGATACGTGGGCATCAATGCCGATCCGCTGCCGTGCGCGGCTCACCCGCGCTCGATTAACATGAGTTAACATGTTGGCCAGCCATCGCGGCATGGTAACTGCAGTCTCCGCCATCGAGCCCCCCTGGCCTCTTCGCGGCTGATCTGACCGGGTCCTGCCGCCCGGCAACGACATGCCGTCCTCCGCTTCGCTGTCCTGCCGGCCCGTAAGACGGCAAACCTCCTCCCCTTTTTTGGAAGTCAGGCTGGTTGATCCGCTCCGCTCTGCCGACTTGCTAAATGGAGTCCTTCAGATAGGCGCTGTTGAGCAGGACGCTCGCCAACGGCATCTCCCCGTCAGGGGCGTAGATTCGGCTCCGGATCCAGACGCTCTCTGTCCGGCGGCTGCCGCTCAGGGCGACGATTTCCCGGTCGAGCTCATAGGGCTCGTCAGGGAACAGTGGCCCCTGCAGCAGGCGGATCTCCTGGTCTGCGAATAGGCCGATGGCTCGGGGGTCCGCCTGGAAGAGCGGAGGCGCGTCGTACTGCGTGAGGACGCTAATCATTTCCATCGGGAGAGTGGCCCTACCGAAAGAATTCTCCGCACCTGCATAGATGGGTGACGGCTCGGTGATGACCTGCAGCTTCTGCTGCAGCGTGAAGGGATAGAGATCGCCCATCTGGAGAGTCGAGGAGATGTCGACCGACTGGCGCGCCGAGCGCATGCCGACTTGGGCCTCGCTGAGTATCCGCAATGGCTCGGTCAGCGGCCGCAGCCCAGCCAGGCGTTCGTCGAGCGCCGTCACTGGGTGATCGGGCCCGATCGACATGCTGCCGGTGAGGATCTCGGTACCGTCCGGCTTAGTCATCCAGATGCGAGCCCACCGATCTCCCGCCGTGGAACTGTCGGCGAAGGCGCGGACCTCTTCCCCGTCGTAGGAAGGGTTGCGGAAGTGAGCGGAGACGCAGCCGCGCCGAATCCAGTCCTCACCCCACAGCGCCGCGCCCAGAGGCGCGAACTGGCTGAAGTGGGTCGGACCCTCGATCGTCCCCCCGCGAAAGCCCAGCTTCCTTGCAGTGTCGTCGTCGTGAATGGACGCGTGGTCGCCGTAGGTCTGCGCGCCGAGCAGGTTGCGCGGCGAGCGCAACGGCCCGGCTATGACGCTGGAGCCGGGCTCCACGGGACCAACAGGCGTGGCGAACATTCAGCTCTCCGATCCTGCGCGCGGGGCACGACGAGAGCGTTTTGATGCCTCGGCGCCGCTGAACCGCTCGGGGTGCGCGCGCGGCTTGAGTCCGTAGAGGAAGAGGGCGGTGTGGTTGTCGGCGATCTCGATCGGTGTGTTCGGTCCCTTGGGGTCGAACCAGATGGGGAACCAGCTGTAGAGGCCGGATCGCACGCGCTCGGCGATGAACAGGTCGACCCGTCGGTAGAAGCCTTGATCAAGACCCACCTGAATCCGGCCGAGGTCCAGGCTCATCACCCCCTCCAGGTTGCTCATCAGCTCCTTCCGGTGGGTCTCCGACAGGGAGGTGAGCAGGGCGTAGGTCCGCATCGGGCCGGCCTCGGTGGCGTGGCCATGGAAAAGGGCCCGCCGCAGCAGGACCTCCTCGTCGACGATGTGGCAGCCGGCCGGGATCTGAGCCCGGGCGTCGTTGAACGACTGGGCCCGCTGCAGGGCGTGGAACAGCAGTTCTTCCTTATCGCGAAACTGACGGTAGATGGTCTGCCGGGTGACCCCGAGGTCGGCCGCGATCATCTCGATCGAGGTCCCACCGAAGCCATGCCGGTTGAAGGCGTGCAGCGCAGCTCTCAGGATGGCGTGCCGCTTGGCCTCTGCGGGCGCCGGAGGTCCCGGCGCGCCGAGCATGTCCAGGTCGACGGGTGGAAACTCGATCGGCGGCAGGTCGCGCCGGTAGACACCGTGGGTGACGATGTCGTCGATCTCCGCGGATGCCTGTTCGGGCGTGTAGCCCAAGTCCTTCGAGTACCAGAAGGACACCCAGTCCACGATGCTGATGATGGCGAGCGTCGTGAGGCCCAGGTCCGCGTCTGCCACCGTGCCGTCCTGCTGTCCCTCAGCGAGGAAGCGGCGCAGGCGCTGGTTGTTGGCATGCACCAGCTCGCGGACCTCGCTGCGGTAGGGCTCGGCCAGCGAGTTGATCTCGTGGAAGACCGGCATACGGGACTGTCCGGTGCGCAGCACGCTGCGCAGGTAACGCCGGACCTTTTCGAGCCCGTCCAGCCCGCGCTCGTCGGCCCGCTCGAGCTGCTCGCGCCGCAGTTCGCAGCCGCGCTTCAGACAGAGATAGGCGAGCTCCTGCTTGTCCTTGACGTAGTGGTAGAGGGCGCCGGGCAGGAGGTTCAGATCGCCCGCGGTGTCCTCCATCGTGGTGTTGGAGAGCCCCACCCGGTTGAGACGGCGCGTGGCCGCCCGAAGGATCTGCCCCAGCATCGCTTCGCGCTTCTGCTGAACGGCGGCGCTGTAGACGCGCTCCACTGCGGCCGACTTGCTGGGCCGCCGCGACGCCTTCGTCTTGATCTGCTTGGGCGGGGCGCTGGTCATCGGGTGCGTGAAGCCATCTGAGGCGCCGTGCCTGAGGCGGAGTTGGGCGCCCCCGTCGCCATACCAGCCACCCAGGCGTCGCGCAGCAGGCGCTTGGCGATCTTGCCCGAGGCGGTCCGCGGCAGAGGCTCGGTCACCAGCTTGATGGCGTGGGGCACCTGGAAGGCGGCGAGCCGCTGCCCGAGGAAATGGCGCAGCTCCATTTCCGTGCCCCGGGCGCCCGGACGTGTGGTGACGACCGCCGCAAGCTGCTCCCCAAGCCGCTCGTGGGGGACGCCGAACACCGCGGCCTCGGCCACGCAGGGATGCTCCGCCAGTTCGGCCTCGACTTGCGGACAGCTTATATTCTCTCCGCCACGTAGGACCATGTCCTTCAGCCGGTCGAGGATATAGAGACGGCCCCCCTCCAGCCGGGCCAGGTCGCCGGTGCGGAACCAGCCGTCATGGAAGGACGCCGCGGTCTCGGCGGGCTTGCGCCAGTAGCGCCGGATCACCGTGGCGCCTCGCACCTGGAGCTCGCCGGCCTCTCCCTCGGGGAGTTCGACGCCCAGCTCCGTGACGACGCGGAAGTCCAGGATCGCAGAAGGCAGCCCTGAACTGGTCGGGTGGGCCTGGTAGGCGGCGCCGCTGTGGCCCGTGCCGATAGCGTTGGTTTCGGTCATGCCCCAGCCGATGTTGGCTTCGGCGGTCGGAATGGCGTCCGGGATGGCTCGCACCTGCTCCGGTGGCCTCGGCGCCCCGCCGCCGCCGACGCTCAACAGGCTGTCCAGCCGCCGCCCGGCCCGCCGCGCGGTCAGCACAAGGTCGCCGGTCACGGCCGACGGACCGGTGAAATGCGTCACCGTCTCCCGCTCGATCAGATCGAGCGCGGCCTCCGGATCCCATTTGTGCATGAGCACGAGCTTCCGTCCGGTGAGCAGGCTCGTGAGCAGGCCCACGTGGCTGCCGGATACGTGGAAGAGCGGCACGGGGAGGAGGAGGGCGGTCGGCGGGTCGCGGGTCTCGTCGGGCGGCGGCCGCCCCGCGGCGACGGCGTCGGCGGCGGCGTCGAGGCGCCACGAGAACAGCGCCTGGATCATGTTCCGGTGTGTCGAGACCGCGCCCTTCGGAGCGGCCGTGGAGCCCGAGGTGTAGATGATCAGGGCCTCGTCGTCCGGAGACGCCGCCGAGAAGGGGTCTGTAAGCGAAGACGTCAGCAGCGAGTCGTAGCGGACGACGTCGCGCCTGCGGCCTGCATCAGTCCGCACGGCGACGGCTACGAGCCCGCCCATGTCGGCTTCGCAGGGGAGCCGCTCCAGCCGTTCGGCGTCCACGAAGATGACCTTCGGCTCTGCATCGGCGAGGGCCAGCGCCAGTTCGCGCGGCGTCCACCAGGCGTTCATGGCCACCGCCACGGCCCCGAGATTCTGTATGGCGATGAACGCGGTCACCCACTCCGGGTAGTTGCGCATGGCGATGGCGACGCGATCGCCGGGCCCGACGCCGGCGAGATCGCGCAGCCCGCTGGCCAGTCGCGCGGCGGTCTCGCCCACCTCGCGGAAGGTCAGGCGCTCCTGATCGAAGACGAGGAACGGCAGCTCTCCGAAAAACTCAACAGCGCGGTCCGCCAGTGCGAGAAGCGTGGGAGGCGCGCGCCGGAACACGCGCGTCGGAACGCCGCCCACCGGCTCGACCCCGATCTCGAGGGGCTCGCCGGCCGTCGTGAGCCGCGCGACGGCCTCAGACCTGCTCGTGCCCATGCCAGCTACCCCTCGCGCGCCGCGTCGAGCGGCTGCAGTCCCCGTGCAAGGGTCGTACAAAGTGACATAATCTTCAAGAAAAAACGTCCAGGTGGCGTTTGCTCGCCTCATAAGAGAGATCAGCGGTAAGGGGCTCTCATTACAAACCGGACACTCAATTCAAAAAGCTTGCTACGAATTTGCTGCATGTTATCGTCCTGTGCAGCGTCTTTGAACCGACGGCGCGGCCGAGTCACTCGCCCAGCAGCGGCGGGGACGGCGAGGAAACGAACCGAAGGGGAGGGGACTTTGCGAAATCGTGCCTTGTGGACCACGACGGCGATCTCGGCCTTGGCCGCGGCCATGGCCGGCGCTCCCGCCTACGCGCAGACTGCCGCACCGAGCGTGGTGGAGGAGGTCGTGGTCACCGGATCGCTGATCGCCGGCACGCCAGAGGACGCGGCGCTGCCGGTGGACGTCATCACCGCCGACACCCTTCAGCGCCAGGGCAACCCGTCTGCGCTCGAGATCATCAAGCAGCTGCCCGGCGTCGCCGGAGTGCTCGGCGACTCCAACCAGTTCCCGGCGAGCGCCGGAGGCGCGATCGGAGTGGGCTCGCTCGACCTTCGCGGCCTCGGTTCGCAGCGCACCCTGGTGCTCATCAATGGGCGCCGCGCGCCGAACTCCGGGGCCAATGCGCAGGTGGACACCAACCTGCTCCCCGTGGCCGCCATCGGGCGCGTCGAGATCCTCAGGGGCGGCGGCTCGACCATCTATGGTTCGGACGCCATGGCCGGCGTGGTGAACTTCATCACGCGCACAGACCTCAACGGCCTGGAGCTCGCGGCGGACTACCGCTACATCCCCGGCGCCGACCAGCCGGACGGCACCCTCGCCGCGCTCTGGGGGTGGTCCTCGGACCAAGCCAATGTCCTGGTGACGGCGGGCTACCAGCACCGCGGCCAGCTCGCCAGCGTCGAGCGCGACTGGGTGGTGCGCCGCTACTGGGAGAACCCGCAGGCCTTCTCCGGCCTCGGCAACCCCGGCGTCTATCGCGCCTTTTCCACGCCCCAGACGCCAGGTGTGTCCACCTCAGGCACGCCGGTCGTCCCCGCGAACCTTCCCAATGCGCCGGCCAGCGGCCTGGTACGCGACCCGGCGTGCGGCGCCTTCAACACCTTCCCGGGCTTCGTCGGCGGCGCCGTGGGCGCCGCGCCGGCCTGCTACTGGAGCTACGTGCCCTACGACAACCTCGTCGAGGAGACCCACCAGTACCAGGTGTACGGTGAGGTCAATTTCAAGCTCACGGACACGATCAACTGGCACGCCGAGGCGCTGTGGTCGCGGACCGAGCTCCCTGACTACCGTGTGTCGCCGGGCTACGGTCCCAGCTACGGGATCGCCGGCACGAGCGCGCCGCTCTTCACCATCCCCGTGAGCAATCCGGGCGCGCTGAACTTCCTGCGCACCGCCGGCTATTCCGAGGCGCAGATCGCCTCCATCGTCCAGGTGAACCCCAACGCCGGCCAGTGGCGGCCGCTCGCGGCCGGCGGCAACCAGACCACCGGCGGACGCGGCGGACAGCAGCTGAAGCGTGAAGCGGAGATGTGGCGGGTCTCGACCTCGGTGAACGGCGACCTCTTCGCCGGCATCGGTTTCGACGTGGCCCTGACGGTAGGCCACAACGAATTCTACGAGACGGGCAAGGACATGCTCGCCACCCGCCTGGACCGCGCCCTGCGGGGGTTCGGCGGCCCGAACTGCACGTCCACCAACCCCGCCGACGCGGGCAATGCGGCGGCCAACTGCTACTACTACAACCCCTTCGGCAGCGCGGTTCAGACCGACACCGCCCTGGGCGGCAGCAACCCGGCCTTCGTGCCGGCTCTGGCCAACCGCGATGACGTGGTGAAGCACCTGTTCTACCAGGGCTTCGGGCTGCGGGAGACGGAACTCTTCGTGGCCGACGCCGCCGTGGACGGCGCCCTGCCGTTCGAGCTCCCCGGCGGCGCTCCTAAGTGGGCGGTCGGCTACCAGTACCGGCTGAACGGCCTGTCCTCGACCATCGACCCGTACCTGGACGCCCGTGTCACCCCCTGCACCATTCCGGGCGACTCGAGCTGCCTCGCCCGCACCGGGCCCTTCATCTTCCTGGGCGTGAACACTCCGATCGACGTGACCCAGAAGACCAACTCGGTCTTCGGCGAGCTTAACCTCCCGTTCACGGAAGCCCTGAACGCGCAACTCGCGCTTCGATACGAGAGCTACGGCGAGGCCAGCACGCTTAACCCGCGCATCGCGGCGAAGTGGCAGGTGATCGGTCCCATCGCGCTTCGGGCCACCTACGAGACCACCTTCCGTAACCCGCCCGCCAACCTCCTCGGGGGCTCCACCCTCAGCCTGCCCCAGGTCACGGCGGCGCAGAACCAGTCGCGTTCGGTCGAGACGGTCGGCAACCCGGACCTGCAGCCCGAGAAGGGCACCGACTACAGCGTCGGCGTGCTGCTGGACTGGAATGGCATCCGGGCGTCAGTCGACTACTGGCACTACCGCATTGAAGACCAGATTGCCGCCGTGCCATTCAATTCGATCACCGCGGCGGTGATCCCCGGCAACAACTCGGCGGCCGCGGCCAATTGCGCCTCGCCGTTCGCCCAGTTCATCAAGTTCACCGTCCCCTGCGCCCAGGCGCGCGGGGCGGACATCGCCACGGTGCAGACCTTCTACGTCAACGGCCCACAACTCGAGACGGCCGGCATCGACTACAACATCGAATACCGGCTGCCAGACGTCTTCGGCGGCGATCTGGCGTTCGGGGTCTCCGCCGTCCAGACGCTGAAGTACCGCCAGGGCGCCTTCACCTTCAACGGGGCGACGATCCAGGCGCCGCTCGATGCACTGGGCAAGGCCAACTACGACCTCTCGGCCCAGGTGCCCAAGTGGCGGGCCAACGCCTTCGCGGAGTTCCGCTGGAGCATCCACAGCCTTCGCCTGGTGGCGGACTACGACGGCAAGCTGAGGGACGACCGGCCGGCGGTCATCAATGCGCCGCTGAACACGAACCCGGGCGGCGGCTATGTCCTGAACCCGGCCAACAACGTCACCGCCGGCGGCGGCGTCGTGAAGGCCAACCTGGTGTTCGACCTCCACTACCGGGTCGAGCTGCCCTGGGACACGACCTTCAACGCCTCGATCCTCAACCTTGCCGACAAGGACCCGCCCTTCGCGCGGCTCCCCTACGGCTACGACCCCTTCACAGGCAACCCGCTCGGCCGGTCCTTCGAGGTGGGCGTGAGAAAGCGCTTCTGAATCCAAGGCGAAGTCCGCCCCCGGGCTTCGCACCAACTTCCTCCCCTCTGGCGGAGCAGCAGTGCTCCGCCAGCTTTTCCCGGGTTGAAGCTTTGAGTGACCGGTATCGACTTAGATTGACTCACCGCGCCGCGGCTCGGCAAGCTCGGGTCCTGTCACGGCGCGGCGTTCCACGCGCACAGGGGGGCTGACCAGATGGGCGCCTACGTCCTTCGCAGACTTCTCGCGCTCTTCCCCACTTTGGTCTTCGCCAGCCTGATCGTCTTCCTGACCATCCGGATGATCCCCGGCGACGTCATCGACCTGATGCTGGCCCAGAACGACGTCGCAAGCAGCCAGGACCGTGAGAGCCTGCGTGCGGCTCTCGGCCTGGACCAACCCATGTGGCGCCAGTATCTGAACTGGGCAGGCGCGGCGTTGCAGGGCGACCTCGGCCATTCGCTTTGGGAGAATGCGCCGGTCAGCCGGCTCATCCTGCAGCGGCTTCCGGTCACCCTTGAGCTGGGCGTGCTCGCGCTCCTGGTCTCCATCAGCGTGGGCATTGCGATCGGGATCTACTCCGCCATTCGTCAGGACACCGCCGGCGACTATGTCGCGCGGTCCTTTTCGCTGCTGATGCTGTCGATCCCCGGCTTCTGGCTGGGGACGCTGGTCATGGTGTTCCCGTCGGTTTGGTGGCGATGGTCGCCCGAACTGGAGTTCGTCGGGCTGTTCCAGGACCCGTGGCGCAACCTCAGTCACGTCCTCGTTCCGGCGATCCTGCTGGGACTGTCACTGTCGGCCGTGACCATGCGGATGACGCGCACCATGATGCTCGAGGTGCTTCGCCAGGACTATGTCCGCACGGCTCGCGCCAAGGGGCTGCGCGAGAGCGCGGTGATCTTCCGGCACGCCCTGCGCAACAGCCTGATCCCGGTGGTCACGCTCATCGGCCTGCAGGCGCCGTTGCTGATCGGAGGCGCGGTGATCCTGGAACAGATCTTCCTGCTGCCGGGGATGGGCACCCTGTTCCTCGACGCAGTGTTCGCACGCGACTACCCGATCGTGACGGGCGTCTTCCTGGTGGTCGGGGTGTCCGTGCTGGTCATCAACCTGCTCGTCGACCTCGCCTACGGTTACCTCGATCCGAGGGTGCGCTACGGATGAGCGCTGTCACCCTCGAAACCGCGGCGCCTGCGGCGGCTGCGGAAGGTGTCCGCAGCGCAACGCTGCGACTGATCCGGGAGAAGCCCCTCGGCGCCGTCGGCGCGGCGGTGTTCCTGTTCTTCGTGTTCTGCGCGGTGTTCGCCCACCCGCTGGCCCCCTACGGCGAGAACGAAACCGAGGTCTTCAACCGCCTGCGGCCGCCTTCGGTGCAACACCTGCTGGGCACCGACAATCTCGGTCGTGACGTACTTTCTCGGCTGCTGATGGGCGGCCAGGCCTCGATGCTCGTGGGCGTGCTCACCTCAGCCCTGGCGACGGTAATCTCCGTCATTGTCGGCATGCTCGCGGGCTATTTCGGCGGCCGTTTCGACCTGGTCACCCAGCGCATGGTCGACTCCTGGATGATTTTCCCCGACCTGGTGCTCCTGATCGTGGTCATTTCGGTGCTCGGCCCCGGCATGACCCAGATCATCGTCGTCCTGGGCCTGCTCTACGGCATCGGCGGGTCCCGGATCATACGGGGCGCGGTCATGTCGGTTCGCGAGAACACCTACACGCGCGCGGCGCAGGCGATCGGCGCCTCCCCGCTGCACATCCTGTGGCGCCACATACTGCCGAATATCGGCCCAGTGGTGATCCTGCTGTTCACGTCGCGTATCGGAGCGGTGATCCTGGCGGAGGCGGGCCTGTCGTTCCTGGGATTGGGCGTGCCGCCGCCCGCAGCGACCTGGGGAGAGATGCTGACCGGGTCCGGACGCTCCTACATGTACGTGGCGCCCTGGCTGGCGCTGGCGCCCGGGATCTGCCTCACCCTGGCGGTCTTTTCGATCAACATCTTCGGCGACGCCCTGCGTGACGTGCTCGATCCGCGCATGCGGGGCAGCCGATGAGGATTGCCGCCGCCTTCTTGGCCTTCGTGATGCTGGCGGCGTGCGGACCGCCGCGGACGGGCGTCGTTCCGCCCCTCTCGCCAGCCGATAGGCCGCAATACGGGGGCGAGCTGAACGTCGGCACTGCGTTTGTTACGCTCTCAGCCCTTTCGTGGGACCCGGCCGACTGGACCTGGAAGAGCAACCACGACACCGGCAACGTGCGCGAACAGCTCTTCGCCGCGGACCTGTCGAAATCCACCAGCCGTGGCGGACCCTATCCCTACACCCTGGACGCCTACATCCCCGAGGAGGCCCTGCGCGGGGAGCTGGCCGAAAGCTGGGAGTGGGAGGGGCCGCTCACCATGGTGGTCCACCTGCGCCGCGGGGTGATGTGGCCCGACAAACCGGGTGTGATGAAGGCCCGCGAGTTCGACGCCCACGACGTCGTCTTCAGCTACAACTACGTGGACCGCAGCCCGAAGAAGATCGCCGAGTACTTCAGCCACATCGAGCGGGTGGAGGCGCGCGACCGTCATACGGTCGTGTTCCACATGAAGAACTACACCGTCGAATGGGCGTACCGGTTCGGCTTTGGCTATTACTCCGGGATTGTGCCGCGCGAGGCGGCCAACATCGACCAGCGCGACTGGCGCAACGTCACCGGCACGGGCCCCTTCAGGCTCGATCGGTACCTGCAGGGTAGCGTTCAGACCTTCGCGAAGAATCCGCAGTATTGGGGCGTGGAGACCATCGGGGGAGCGCCGCGGCGCCTGCCGTTCGTCGACCGGGTCACCTACCGGATCATCAAGGACGAGGCGACCTACGTCACCGCCATCCGCACCGGCAAGCTGGACGTCCTGGAGGCCGTGCGATGGGCCATGGCGAAGCACCTCCAGGAGACCACGCCTGAGCTTAGGTGGCACAGGTGGCTTCAGCCCGAGGGCACGATCGTGTCGCTCCGCGTCGACCAGAAGCCGTTCGACGACGTGCGCGTCAGGCGCGCGCTGAACATGGCCATCGACAAGAAGCGCCTGGTCTCGGAGCTGAACGAGGGCCAGGCCGAGCTGATGGCCTATCCCCAGCACCCGGAGTTCGGCGCCTATTACCAGCCGCTCGAGGAGATGCCGGCCTCGGTGAAGGAGCTGTTCGTCTACGACCCGGCCAAGGCCCGCAAGCTGCTGGCGGAGGCAGGCTACCCGAACGGATTCTCTACAAAGATGCAGGTCTGCACCTGCACGCCCACGCACCTGGACCTGGCGGCGGTGATCACCGACTACTGGGCCCAGGTGGGCGTGAAGGTCACCATTGAGCCGCTTGAATACGGCGCCTTCCTCTCCCGGATGACGACGCGGACGCACGGTCCGGCCTATCTCTTCACCACCGGCCATGTCAGCCCAACCAGTACCCTGAGGAAGAGCTTCCTGACCGGGCAGCTCTGGAACCCGTCGATGTACTCAGATCCCGAAGTGGACCGCCAGATCCGCGGGATGGTGATGATCCGTGACGAGGCCGAGCGTGTGCGCGTGGTGCGCGAGCTGACCGTCAAGATCATGGACGACGCACCCTACATCTGGCTGCCGACGCCTTACCTCTACACAGCCTGGTGGCCCTGGGTCCGCAACTATGGGGGCGAGTTGCGCGCCGGCGCCGTGCGGCCCGGACCGATCTACGCCCGCATCTGGATCGACCACGACCTCAAAGAGCGGATGGGCTTCGAATGACCCGCCTCCTGGAGGTCGAGAACCTGGCCGTCGAGTTCCGCACGCGCCGCGGCGCACTGCGCGCGGTGGACGGAGTCTCCTTCTCGGTGGATCGCGGCGAGACGCTCGCGATCGTGGGCGAGAGTGGCTCGGGCAAGAGCGTCACCGCGCTCTCGCTTCTGCGCCTGCTTGGCGACGCCGGTCGCATCGAGGCTGGACGGGCGACCTTCGACGGCCTCGAGCTTACCGGGCTAAGCGAGAGCGGCATCCGTGCCCTGCGTGGCAACCGGATCGCGATGATCTTCCAAGAGCCGATGTCCTCCCTCAATCCGGTGCTGACCATCGGCGAACAGGTCGCCGAACCCTTGCGCGTCCACATGGGCCTCAGCCGTCGTGAGGCTCGGGCGAGGGCGGGAGACCTGCTCGCCAAGGTCTCCATACCCGATGCGCGCGAGCGCCTGGACGACTACCCGCACCAGTTCTCGGGCGGAATGCGCCAGCGGGTGATGATCGCCATGGCGATCGCCTGCGAGCCGGCGCTGATAATCGCCGACGAGCCGACGACGGCTCTTGACGTGACCGTGCAGGCTCAAATCCTGGACCTCCTCAAGGCGCTGCTGTCGGACACCGGCGCGGCGATGATCCTGATCACGCACGATCTCGGCGTCGTCGCGAGGGTCGCAGACCGCGTGGCGGTGATGTACGGCGGCCGTATCGTGGAGAGCGCCTCGACGCAGGCGCTCTTCACCGGGCCGCGCCACCCTTACACCCGCGCGCTGCTGGCCTCCTCCGTTGCGCCCGGCGCTCAGGCCAAGGCACGGCTGGAAACGATAGAAGGCCAGCCGCCGGACCTTGCCCGCTTGCCGGGCGGTTGCGCCTTTGCACCGCGCTGCCTTTGGCAGCGGACGGCTGCCGTGGCGCGCCGCCGCCGCTTCGGATCGACGCGGAGCGGCAGTGGGCCTGCTACGCCGATGTCTGAGCCCGCGACGCCGCTCCTGCAGGTGGAGGACCTGAAGGTTCATTTCCCGGTGAGGGGCAGCCTGTTTGGAGGGCGCGGGGCGGCGACGGTCCGCGCCGTCGATGGCGTCTCATTCAGCATCAATCGTGGCGAGACCTTCTCGATCGTCGGCGAGAGCGGCTGCGGGAAGTCCACCACTGCCATGGCCGTCCTTCGCATGCAGGCGATCGACGCTGGGCGAATCCTGTTCGACGGGGACGACATCAGCCGCCTCAAGGGCGCAGGGCTGCGCCAGGTGCGCCGGCGCATGCAGACCGTGTTCCAGGACCCGTTTTCCTCCCTGAACCCGCGAATGAAAGTAGGCGACATCATCGCCGAGCCGCTGGACGTGCACGGGATCGGCAATGCGGCCTCGCGGCGCGCCAAGGTGTCCGAGCTCATGGCGCTGTGCGGCCTGCTCCCCGACATGGCGGACCGCTATCCGCACGAATTCTCCGGCGGCCAGCGTCAGCGGATCAGCATTGCCCGTGCGCTGGCGCTGGAGCCCGAGCTCGTGGTCTGCGACGAGGCGGTGTCAGCGTTGGACGTCTCAATCCGCGCCCAGATCCTCAACCTCCTGCTGGACCTGCAGAAGCGGCTTGGGCTGGCCTATCTGTTCATCTCCCACGACCTGACGGTGGTGCGACACATCAGCGACCGGATCGGGGTCATGTACCTGGGCAAGCTCGTGGAGGTGGGTGAGGCCCAGACGCTGTTCGCGGCCCCGAGGCATCCCTACACCCGCGCCCTGCTGGCGGCGGCGCCGACGCTGCACGTGGGCGCGGTCACGACGGGCCGGGGCCTGCTGGAGGGCGAACAGCCGAGTGCGCGAAATCCGCCATCGGGCTGCCGCTTCCATACCCGCTGTCCTGTCCGGTTCGAGCCTTGCTCCGTCGAGGAGCCGCCGCTCGAGATGCTTTATCCAGGCCAGCGGGTCGCCTGCCATCTCGCGTCGGCGACCGCCCTCACGGCCGGAGGTGGCCGTGCGCCTGCTTAGGAGCCCACATGCGCAAAGAGATCTCGGCCGAAGAGTTCAAGGGCTACGCCGGCCGCCAGCTTTCACCCTCCGACTGGATCACCGTGGGGCAGGAGCGGATCAACCAGTTCGCGGCATGCACGGACGATCCGCAGTTCATCCACGTAGATCCGGAACGGGCCAAGCGCGAGTCGCCTTTCGGGGGCACGATCGCCCACGGCTTCCTCAGTCTGTCCCTGCTCAGCGAGCACGGGCCGCCGGACTTCCCGATTGTTCGCGACGTGGCCTTCGCCTTGAACTATGGCCTCGACCGGGTCCGTTTCCTGACTCCTGTGCCCTCCGGTTCACGGGTACGGATCCATACGAAGATCTTGAGCGTGGAAGAGAAGGGCCCAGGCCGGCTCCTCATGAAGCAGGAGAAGACCATGGAGATCGAGGGGCACAACAAGCCTGCGTACGTGGCAGAGCACCTAGGCATGTTGGTGCTTCGGGACCAGGGCGAGTGATGGCTGCGCAGTTGGCGCACTGTGGGTGTGCCGAGTGATTGCGAACGCGATTGGTGAACCGACCTGGATCGCGCGATCTCGCGACGCTGCTTCCGGGGCATCGACCGGTCCGTCAGCCGCGTATTTTCAGCAAGCGCCACCAGGATCGGACCCCTGGCGAATGGTCACAGGAAAGGCGGGCCCCGGTCGTTCCCCGCGTGTCCGACTAGGCCGGGCCGAGGCCGAGCACATAGTGCGGAGGATTTCCTCGATAGGCCGCCATCGCGGCGCCGTCATCGGCCGCGGCGATCGCGCGGACACCTGAGCGGCCAGATAACTGTTGCGGCCCGCTCACGAGGTTCTCGCTGAGCAGTTCCGGCTTCATCGCCCCGCCCAGAAGCAGACCCGCCGCGAGTGCGACGCAGGCCCCGGTCAGGCGAACGCCGAACGGAGTCAGCCGGCGCAGATCCAGCATTCGACCGCTGCGATTGAGTTCCGCCGGCGCGCAGATCATGAGGAAGAGCCCGTCGCGCGCGAGAACCGAGTTTTTCATGAGGTCTTTCAAGGCCGCGCCTCTGCGTCGCATGACGATGGCTCCGGCGCCAAATGAACGCCGCTATGTGGGAATGGTTCCGCTTGTTCATGTAAACGAGTTGCTGCGCATCAATATGCATTAGAGTTATTGCTAATGCCGGTGCGGTTATGTGGCGGTCGACGAAAATATAGTTTGATGAATGTCTCGCCGCATCTTGGCGGGCCGCCAATCGATATTAGAGCACCGAAAGAGGTACGTGGGGTCTGCCCAACTCAGTGGACCCTGAAGCCACACTCGCGATGTCTTCACGGCAGCGCCTGGGAGCGGTAGATTCCGAGATGACCACAGCCACGCCTCGTTCCAGAGGCCGCGCCGCCGAGTGGCCCGTACAGATACCCCTTAGGGGCTGGCTGGATGTGCTGTGGCGCTTCGGGCGGGGCTTCCTCTCAGAGGATTTGGCGATGGTCGCGAGAAGCATCGCGTACTGCTGGGTCGTCGCCTTGTTTCCGACGCTCGCCGCGCTGGTGTCGCTCTATGGCCTCTTTGCAGATCCCAGCCTCGCGCGCAGCCACCTGGCCCTGCTGGACGGGGTCGTGCCAGCCGATGTCCTGATGCTGATCGGCGACGAGATGGTGCGCCTCGCCCAGCAGCAGCAGACGAGTCTCGGGGCTGCGTTCGCCTTGAGCCTCTTTCTGGCCGTCCTGACCGCCAACACGGGCACCAAGGCGCTGATCCGGGGCTTGAACATCGCCTACCTCGAGCTCGAGGGTCGTGGGGTCGTCCGTCTGAACAAGGTTAGCCTCGGGATCACCCTCGGCGGCTTTGCTTTCGCCATCCTTGCCGGCGCCGGGCTGGTTGTGGCGCCAGCAGCTTTTGCGATCCTGCGGCTGCCGGAGGGCTGGGCGCCGCTGGCGCTGCTGCGGTGGCCGGCGCTCGGAGTGTTGGCCGCCGTGGCCTTCTGCCTGCTTTACCGCGCCGCGCCCGATCGGCGGCCCGCCCGCTGGCGGTGGGTGAGCTGGGGAAGCACCCTCGCGGCCGCGGCGTGGCTGGGCATGTCTGCCGCGGTCTCCTGGTACGTCGGCGCATTCGCCGGCTTCACGGCCGCCTACGGCTCGGTGGCAGCGGTTTTCGGCTTCCTGCTCTGGAGCTGGCTTTCTGCCCTGGCGATCCTGCTCGGAGCCAAGTTGAACGCCGAGATGGAACACCAGACGGCTGTGGATTCCACGCTTCCCCCGAACCGGCCGCTGGGCTTCCGGGGCGCTGAGGTGGCCGACACGGTGGGCGCCGCGAGACACGACGCCATTCCGCCGCTGGATGCCGGCCAGATCGCCCGACGAGCACGTCGCAGGCGACGCGGGAACGCGTGATCGGCTCAGGCCGTGAGCGCCGCGTCGCCAACTTGGACCGGCCGGGCGCCCGGCTCACCTCCTTCATGTCGGCGATGTGCAGCTCGATGAGCTCGCCGAAGGTCGACAGCGCGGCCTCTCGCGGCTTTCGGGGAGCCTTGCCGCGCTCAATTTGCAGTTCGGCGTCCGCCGCCCATCTCTTTGCGTGCGCCTGGCGCTGGAAGGTCTCGCTGAACACCTGGCCCTTGCGTCGGACCTGCGCGCGCCAGCGGCCGGACTTTTGCTTTCTGATCGAAGCCATGGTTTTTCGGTGCGAAACGGGTGCTGTGAGTTTAGAAACTCTGGCGAAAAATGTCGAAGATCGGCGCAGTTTGCCGGGGTCGCACGAGCATCTAGCGCATTGAAATTTACTGGAAGACGAGTTGTATCAAGCTTCTAGATTTTCTGTTGCACCTATGATGGACTGGACCGACCGGCACTGCCGGGTCCTGCACCGTCAGCTGACGACCAAGGCCGTGCTCTACACGGAGATGCTGACCACCGGCGCGATCCTGCATGGCGACCGGTCGCGGCTCCTGGCCTTCGATCCGGCGGAGCATCCGGTGGCGCTGCAGCTGGGGGGCTCGGAGCCGAACGATCTGGCCGAGGCGGCGCGGATTGGCGAGGCGGAGGGCTACGACGAGATCAACCTCAATGTGGGCTGCCCGTCGGACCGGGTGCAGTCGGGCCGGTTCGGGGCCTGCCTGATGCGCGAGCCGGAGCTGGTGGCCGAGTGCATGGCGGCGATCGCGGCGGCGGTGAAGGTCCCCGCGACCGTGAAGTGCCGCATCGGCGTGGACGACCAGGATCCGGAGGACAGCCTGTACCGGCTGGTGGACCTCTGCGCCCAGGCCGGCGTCCGCCACTTCGTGGTCCACGCCCGCAAGGCCTGGCTGAAGGGGCTGTCGCCCAAGGAGAACCGGGACATCCCGCCGCTGGACTATCCGCTGGTCTGGCGTCTGAAGCGGGCGCGGCCGGACCTGACTGTCGTGATCAACGGGGGCATCCAGTCGCTGGACGACGCCGAAGAGCACCTGAAGCACGTGGACGGGGTGATGCTGGGCCGGGCGGCCTATCACACGCCAGCGATCCTCGGCGAAGCCGACGGGCGGCTGTTCGGCGCAGGCGAGACCGTGGACGCCGCGGAGGCCGTGCGGCGCTACCGGCCCTACGTCGCCCGCGAGCTAGAGAAGGGGACCCACCTGGCCGCCATGACGCGGCACATGCTGGGGCTGTTCCACGGTGCGCCCGGCGCGCGCACGTGGCGGCGGATCCTCACCGTCGAGGGGGTGAAGCCGGGGGCGGGCCTGGAGGTCATCGATGCGGCGCTGGCCGCGGTGTCAGGGCTGCAGGAAGAGCGCCTGGCGCGTCGCCTGGAAGCTGGAGAGGCGGCCTAGGTAGGTCATCCCCAGCAGGCTGGTGTCGAGGCCCTTCTCGATGACCACGGCGTCCACGTCCTCGAGCCGGGCGCCGGCCACCGAGACCGAGCTCAGCTTGACGGCCGCGGCGCGGGCCTGACCGCCGGCGGTGACCACGGAGTAGCCGTACTTCAGCTCGTCCACCGGGATGCCCAGGCGCGCGGCGTCTTCGCGGGTGAGGGCGACGGCGGTGGCGCCGGTGTCGACCAGGAAGCGGACGGTCTGGCCGTTGACCTCGCCCTCGGCCCAGTAGTGGCCGTCGGAGGCCTTGGCGATCTCGGCGCGGCCGACGGCGGCGATCTCGGGAGCGACTTCGATGAGGGCGGCTTCGGCGCGGGCGGCGCGCAGCTCGGGCGCACGGGGCGCAAGCAGGACCACGGCGCCGGCGGTGGTGAAGGCCGAGGCGGAGGCGACCAGGGTCACCAGGGCGTATTTCAGCGCGTTCGACACCCTTGGCGGCTCACCTCTAAGGGCCGGTTCCGGCCTCTCTTGAGCGCCAAAGGTTAAGGCCGGCGGGTTTTCAAGCGGTGAACGGCCGTCGTTACCGAAAGATTGCCAGCTTCTCCGGCCGGATTCGCGCCCGGCGGTCCGGGAGCTCGGCCATGATCCGCTCGCGCTCCTCCTCGGAGAACCGCGCCCACTGGGCTACCTCGTTGAGCTGGCGGTAGCAGCCCAGGCAGAGCCCGCTCTCCCCGTCCACGACGCAGACCTTCACGCAGGGCGTCTTGATCGGCGCGGGCGCCTTGGCAGGTTCGCTCATGACAGCGGCAGCGCGTAGGTGACGTTAGCCTGGGCGCAGATCCGGTCCGGGCTCTCGGTCCAGAGGCGCACGTCGCAGACGGCGTTGCGGCGCCCCAGGTGCAGCAGCTCGGCCTCCGCGTGGATGTCGCCGGGCTTGGCGCCGCGCAGGAAGTTCATCAGCAGGGACGAGGTCACCGCCATCAGCTGGTCGCCGACGTGGGCCAGCACCAAGGCGTAGGCGGCGTTGTCGGCGATGCCCATGAGGTTCGGCCCGGAGATCAGCTGACCGGGCCGCAGCATGCCGGGCGAATAGGCGCGCACCACAGTCACCCGGCCCGGTGCGACCGCGACGGTCTTGGGGAGGCCGTCCTGCGGCGCGTCCGGGAAGGCGCGCCGCATCAGGGCGTTGACCTCGTCGGCGGTGAGCTTGGGCTGCGGGGCGGCCATGCCGCCTACATGCCCGGCGCGTCCGAACATTACAAGATGTTTACGGACGGTAGTAACATCCATGTATCATTGCTGATAATTAATCCGACTCTACTGCTCATTACACCCAATTCATTTGAGATCAGCTTTGTCGGCGCTCAGCTTCCCCTTGTCAGTTTGTTTGGGAGAGAGACCATGAAGACCGCCGCCATACTCATCGCCGGCCTGAGCCTTGCCGTCGCCGGCGCCGCCGTCGCCAGCCCCCGGGTTTCGGACCTCGACTACCTGCGCGCCAGCCGCTGCAAGGGGATCGCCGAAACCGCAGGCGTCGACACGGCCGGCGTGGACGCCCTGCTGAAGACCGCGAAGATGAGCCGCTTGGACGTCATCCGCCAGCGCGGCGAGGCCGAGCTGGCGCGCGCCAAGCGCGAGGCCCGGGGCTCGCTGAAGGAAAAGGTCACCGCCGAGCTCTCCGGCGGCTGCGCAGCCTACATGGGCGGCCCCGAGGAGTTCGCCGCCGCAAAGTCTCCCTCGAAGGCCCAATAGTCTCACGGGCTGGCGCGCCGCTCCTCCCGGAGCGGCGCGCTGTTCTTTCTTGCTCTTAACCGGCTCGGAACCCACCTTGAGGCTTAGCCTTTGAGGGGGTGGGCCGCGCTCGGGCCCCGGCCTAGGGAGCAAGATGACGGTCATCCGACCCGGTGAAACCTGCTGGCGCACCGCGCGCGCCGGGCGGACCGCCTTCCTGATCGACACCGAGGCCTATTTCACCGCGCTCTTCGACGCGTTCCACAAGGCGCGCCGGTCGATCTTCATCCTGGGCTGGGGCTTCGACCCGCGGACCCGGCTGTTTCCCGACGGCTACGACGGACCTGACGACCCCGACGAGGTGGGCCGCATCCTGGTCGAGCTCGCGTGCGCCCGGCCCGAGCTCGATGTCCGCCTGCTGATCTGGAAATCGGCCCTGCCGATCAGCGCCAGCCAGGATTTCTTCCCGCACAAGGCGCGCAAGTTCTTCGAGAAGACGCCGGTGAAGTTCCGCCTCGACAGCGCGGTGCCCTTCGGAGCCTGCCACCACCAGAAGATCGTCGTGGTCGACGACCGGCTGGCGTTCTGCGGCGGCGGCGACATCGGCGTGGACCGCTGGGACACCGCTGCCCACCTCGACGACGACCAGCGCCGGATCATGCCCAAGCAGGAGTGCCACGCGCCCCGCCACGAGGTGATGGCCATGGTGGACGGCGAGGCTGCGCGCGTGCTGGCCGAACACTGCCGCGAGCGCTGGCGGCGCGCCACCGACGAAGTCCTGCCGCCGCCGCCGGACGCCGGCGGGGATCCGTGGCCGGACCACGTGCCGCCGCACATCCTCGACGCCGAGGTGGCCATCGCGCGGACCGAACCCGCCTGGAAAGGCCGGCCGATGGTGAGCGAGATCCAGAAGCTGACGCTGGCCGCCATCGCCAGCGCCAAGAGCTGCATCTACCTGGAGAACCAGTACTTCACCTCGCCGCTGATCACCGAGGCGGTCGCGGCGCGCCTCGCCGAGCCGAACGGTCCGGAGGTGGTGCTCATCTCCACCGGCAAGGCGCCCAGCTGGTTCGACCAGCTGACCATGGACCGGGCGAGGGGCGCGATGATCTGGCGGCTGCGCGCCGCCGACATCTTCGGCCGCTTCCGGGCCTTCTATCCGACCACCCCCGGGGGGGAGACGATCATCGTCCACTCGAAGGTCAGCGTCTTCGACGACCGGCTGGCCCGCGTGGGCTCGGCCAACCTCAACAACCGCTCGGGGGGATTCGACACCGAGATCGAGCTGACGGTCCGCTGCGACGACCGCAGGTCGCGGCTCACCATCGCGGCCTTCCGCGACCGGCTGATCGGCCACTTCATGGCGGTGACGGGCGATGCGGTGAAGAAGGCGCGCACCGACTTCGGCGGGCTGGTCGGCGCCATCGACGCGCTGAACCGCGAGGGACGCCTTGCGCCGATCGAGCCGCCCAAGATGAGCGCGTTCGGCGAGTTCGTGTCGGCCTACCACATCGGAGACCCGTCCGACACGGCCGACTCCTGGCGGCTGGGGCGCAGGCGCGAGCGGCTCTATCGGGAGGCGCGGCTCATCGCCGAAGAGGCGGCGCGCGCCCGCTAGCCCACCTCGAAGTCCATGACCAGCGGTAGGTGGTCCGAGGCCACGCGCCAGGCGGGGGAAAACGGCACGAAGACATCCTTCACCGTCACCTCCGGGCTGACGAAGATGTGGTCGATCTTCAGCACCGGCAGGGCGGCCGGGAAGGTGGAGCTGGGCTTTCGGACGGGCGCCCGCGTCCGGGCATTCTCCAGCCTGGCCGAGAGCGTGCGGTAGACGACGGAGGTCCCCGTCGCGTTGAAGTCGCCGAGCAGGATGCGCGGACCCCTGAAGCGCGGATGCTCAAGCCACGAGGGCCCCGCCAGGTGGGTGGCCTGCATCTGCTGCTCGCGGGGCACCAGGCCCAGATGGGTGTTGATCACCTGCACCCTGGTCCCGTCGACGTCGACCTCGATCCAGAGCGCGCCGCGGGGCTCCAGCGCCGCGATCCGCGGGTGGCCGGGGAGGGGCCCGACCTGGATCAGGGTCTCGGGATAGGCGGACAGGATGGCGTCGCCATAGAGCTCCTCCTCCACCCTCATCGCGGCGTGGAAATGGCACGCCATGTCGAGACGCTGGGCGATCTCGTGGGCCTGGTCGACGTGGTTGGTCCGCGCGCGGCCGACGTCGAGCTCCTGAAGGGCGACGATGTCCGGCTGAAGGGTGGCCAGCACGTCGGCGATCCGCGCGACGTCGAGCCGGCGGTCGTTCCCGACGCAGCGGTGCACATTGTAGGTCAGGATGCGCGGCATGGGGCCCGACCGTTTGGCCGTCATTTGAGGCGAACGCAAGGTCGCATGGCCGAGCTTCGCCATCCTTCCGCCGCCGGACGCGGCGAGGCTCGGGAGCCATGTTCGCTGCACTCCTCATACTGGCGCTGCAAGCGGGTCCGACCGCCGAGCGGGGTCCGACCGCCGCCGACATCGCGCGCTACTATCCCGAGGCCGCCGCGAAGGGCGGCGTCGAGGGCCGCGCTACGCTCGGCTGCACGATTGCGGCCAACGGCCTGCTGGAGGGGTGCCGTGTCCTGGAGGAGACGCCGGCCGATCAGGGTTTCCGCGAGGCGGCGCTGAGAATGTCCCGCCTCTTCAAGATGCGTCCGACGACCCGCTCCGGCGAGCCGGTGGCCGGCGGGCAGGTGCGCATCCCGATCCGGTTCGTCCTGCCGGAACCGGAGCTGTCGAGCTCCCGGTTCAAGGAGACCCCCAGCCCCTACGAGGGCGCGCTGGCCTTCCCGGCCACGGCCGCCGCGAACGGCATTTCGGGCCGCGCGGTGCTCCGCTGCCGGGTCAACGCGGTGGGCCGGCTCGCCGACTGCTCGGTCAAGGACGAAACCCCGGCGGGCTACGGCTTCGGGAAGGCCGCCCTGTCGCTGCGCTCCAAGTTCCGCATGCGCCCGGTGGAGAAGGGCGCGGACCCCTGGGTGGACGTGCCGCTGAACTTCGACGCCAACCGCAGCCTGGTGATCTGGTAGCGATTTCGGACTGGCGCATTGATGACGTTGACGTAAGCGTAATCTTCCCAAGCGCCGGGGCGGGGCGTATTACGCCGTAAACCCGCAGCCCGGAGGCTCCCCCATGAACCTCGACTTCACCCCTGAAGAAAACGCCTTCCGCGAGGAGGTCCGGGCCTTCATCCGGGACAACTATCCCGCCGAGCTGCGCGAGGCGCAGGACGAGCACCGGCAGCTGACCAAGGAGGAGTACCTCCTGTGGCACCGCGTGCTGGCCAAGAAGGGCTGGGTGGCGCCGTCCTGGCCGGTGGAGCACGGCGGCACCGGCTGGACGCCTACCCAGAAGTACATCTGGTCCGAGGAGCTGGCGCGGGCCGACGCCCTCCCGGTGCTGCCGTTCGGCGTGAGCATGCTGGCGCCGGTGATCTACACCTTCGGCACCGAGGAGCAGAAGAAGCAGTTCCTGCCCGGCATCTACAATGGGGAAGTCTGGTGGTGCCAGGGCTACTCCGAGCCGGGCGCGGGCTCGGACCTGGCGAGCCTCCGGACCCGGGCGGAGCGGATCACCGCCGACGACGGCAAGGAATACTACATCGTCAACGGCCAGAAGACGTGGACGACGCTCGGCCAGTTCGCCGACTGGGGCTTCTTCCTGGTCCGCACCGACCCGAACGCCAAGCCGCAGGCGGGCATCTCCTTCCTGCTGATCGACATGAAGAGCCCGGGCGTGAGTGTCCGGCCGATCATCACCCTGGAGGGCGGCCACGAGGTCAACGACGTGTTCCTGGAGAACGTGAAGGTGCCGGTGGAGAACCGGATCTTCCACGAGAACCAGGGCTGGACGTGCGCCAAGGCGCTGTTGGCGCACGAGCGCTCGGGCATCGCCGGGGTGGCGCGCTCGAAGCGGAACCTGGAGAAGCTGCGCAAGATCGCCGGGACGGAGACGTCGGACACCGGCGGGTCGCTGATCCAGGACGCGTTCTTCCGCCGCAAGGTGGCCGAGCTGGAGATCGACCTGACGGCGCTGGAGTTCACGGAGCTACGGACGCTGGCGGGTGAGAGCAGCGGCAAGGGCCCGGGCCCGGAGAGCTCGATCCTGAAGATCAAGGGCACCGAGATCCAGCAGCGGCTGCAGGAGCTGGCGCTGGAGGCGGTGGGCCACTACGGCGCGCCGTTCCTGCGCGACCTGGGGGACAACTTCCAGGCGGGCCCGGACTACGCCCGCGGCTTGGCCGGCGAGTACTTTAACGGCCGCAAGACCTCGATCTACGGCGGCTCCAACGAGATCCAGCGCAACATCATCGCCAAGATGGTGCTGGGCCTCTA
Source organism: Phenylobacterium sp. (assembly GCF_036563285.1). Lineage (GTDB taxonomy): Bacteria > Pseudomonadota > Alphaproteobacteria > Caulobacterales > Caulobacteraceae > Phenylobacterium. The sequence goes on along the minus strand of NZ_DATCMR010000008.1, from coordinate 186,747 downwards.
AAGCTCGACCGATCGACCTTCCAGTTTCCCGACGGAGCGACCCCTTGGATTTTAGCTTCACCGAAGAACAGTCGATGCTGCGCGACACGGTCGCGAGCTACCTGGCGGACACCTACACCTTCGAGCAGCGGCGCGCGGTGGTCGGCAAGGAGCCGGGCTGGAATCCGGGCGTGTGGAAGGCCTTCGCCGAGGAGCTGGGCATCTTGGGCGCGCCGTTCTCGGAAGAGCTGGGCGGCCTGGGCGGCGGTCCGATCGAGAACATGATCGTCATGGAGGAGCTGGGTAAGGCGCTGGTCGTAGAGCCCTACCTGCCGACGGTGGTGATCGGCGGCGGCTTCCTGAAGCACTCCGGCCATGGGCAGGCCGCGGACCTGATCGGGGAGATCATCGCGGGTACGGCGGTCTATGCCTTCGCCTACGCCGAGCCCAAAGGGCGCTACAACCTCGCGGCCGTCTCGACGTCGGCGAAGAAGGACGGCGACGGCTACGTCATCAACGGCCAGAAGGCCGTCGTGGTGGGCGGGCCCTGGGCCACCCACTTGATCGTCACGGCGCGCACCGGCGGCGGCGAGCGCGAACAGCAGGGGATCAGCGCCTTCATCGTGCCGACGGACGCGCAAGGGGTCTCCACGCGCGACTATCCGACAGTGGACGGCGGCCGCGCCTCGGAAGTGACCTTCGAGAACGTCCGCGTCGGCGCCGAGGCCCTGCTCGGGCCGGAGGGCCAGGGCTTCCCGCTCATCGAGCGGGTCGTCGACGAGGCGGTGGTGGCCACCTGCGGCGAGGCGCTCGGCGTGCTGCGCCGGCTGCACGAAGGGACGCTGGAATACACCAAGCAGCGCAAGCAGTTCGGCGCGCCGATCTCGTCCTTCCAGGTGCTGCAGCACCGGATGGTCGATATGTTCATCAACGTCGAGCAGTCGATCTCCATGACCTACATGGCGACGATCAAGCTCGGCGACGACGCCGAGCGGGCGAAGGCGGCCAGCGCCGCCAAGGTGCAGATCGGCAAGGCCTGCCGCTTCGTGGGTCAGAACGCCATCCAGCTGCACGGCGGCATGGGCATGACCGAGGAGATGGCCATCGGCCACTACTTCAAGCGGGCGACCCTGATCGAGAGCGCCTTCGGCAACACCGACCACCACCTGGCCCGCTACGAGTTCCTCAGCCTCGGCCAGGCCGCCTAGGCGTGGGCAAGGAGGCGGAGGTCACGGCGATCCTGGCGGACGGGCCCGACGAGGGGCGGCTGCAGTACGAGGCGCCGAAGCTGATTTTCCGCGGGCGCGAGCGGCTGGTGTTCGAGGGCGAGGCGCTGAAGGGGGTGCGCGCCGACGGCGGTGACCTGGCGCTGGCGGACGGCTCTCGGTTCGCGCTGGGTGAAAAGCGGGCGGCGAACTGGGCCGACGCCATCCTGAATCCGAAGGGCCGCGCCCAGAAGATCGGCGTGAGGGCGGGCATGCGGGCGGCGGTGATCGGCGTTCCGGATCCGACGCTTACCGCAGAGCTGGCGGCGGCCGGCGCGGTTCCGGTCGATGAACTCGCCGAGCTGGACCTGCTCTTCTATGGCGCGGACAGCGACGCCGAGTTGGCGCGGGTCGGCGAGCTGGTTCCGGCGCTGGCAGAGGCGGGCGCGCTCTGGATCGTCTCGCGCAAGGGCAAGGCCGCCACGTTGCAGGACACCGAGGTCATGGCCGCGGCCAAGGCGCATGGGCTGGTCGACAACAAGGTGGTCAGCTTCTCGGACACGCATACGGCGCTGAAGTTCGTCCGCCGTAAGGACTACCCCTTACCTACCGCGTAACCGAACGGCCCGAGTGCACCGGGTGAATGCCGACCTCGCCGGTTTCACGACGGCCCAGGTTGCCCCCGCCGGCCAACGCGGCCTAAGCGGAGGGCCATGTCCCTCCGCGACCTCGGACTGATGCTGGCGGTGTGCCTGACCTGGGCCCTCAACAACATCATCTCCAAGCATGTGGTGAGCGGGATGGACGTGCCGCCGCTGTTCTATGCGGCAGCGCGGTTCGCCGTGGTGGCGGCGGCGACCGTGCCGTTCCTGTTCCCGGCGCCTCGGCCCTACTGGCGGCTGATCCTGGTGGCGCTGCTGATGGGCGGCGGCAACTTCGCCCTGATGTTCGTGGGCCTGAAGCTGTCCACCGCCTCGTCGGCGGCCGTGGTGCTGCAACTCGGCATGCCGATGACGTTGCTGCTGTCGATGGTGATGCTGGGCGAGCGGATCCGCTGGCGCCGCGGCGTCGGCATCGCGCTCACCTTCGCCGGCGCCATGACCGTGATGTGGGACCCGCACGGGCTCAGCATCTCCGCAGGCCTGCTGTTCGTGGCCGCGGCGGCCTTCGCGGGCTCGCTCGGCGCGGTGCTGATCAAGGGGATGGAGGGGGTGAAGCCGCTCACCTACCAGGCGTGGGTGGGGTTCGCCTCGGTGTGGCCGCTGGCGGTGCTCTCCGCCCGGCTGGAGCCCGGCCAGGTGCAGGCGGGGCTCGCGGCCGGCTGGCCTTTCCTGGCGGCGGTGCTGTTCTCGGCCCTGGTGGTCTCGCTGGCGGCGCACTCCGGCTACTTCGTGCTGATCCAGCGTTACGAGGCCAACCTGATCTCCGCGTTGACGCTGCTGACGCCGCTCTTCACGATCGGGCTCGGGGTGGCGATCCTGCACGACCCGTTCGGGCCGCGGATGGCGATCGGCGCGGTGCTCGCGCTGACCGGCGTGCTGATCATCGCGTTGAGGGGCTCCCAGGTGATGCCGCTGCTCATGGCCATACGGAACCGCGCGCAATGAACGTGATCGAGGCGCCGTCGCCCAACTTCGATGCCCGCACCGCGCCGCCCGACGTCCTCGTCCTGCACTACACCGGCATGGAGACCGGGGAAGGCGCGCTCGCCCGCCTGCGCGATCCGGAAGCCAAGGTCTCGTCGCACTACCTGGTGGAAGAAGACGGCCGCGTGTTCCGGCTGGTGCCGGAGGAGCGCCGCGCCTGGCACGCCGGCCGCTCGTTCTGGCGCGGGGTGGAGAACGTCAACGGGAATTCGGTCGGCATCGAGATCGTCAATCCGGGCCACGAGTTCGGCTACCGCCCCTTCCCGGAGCCGCAGATCGCGGCGGTGATCGAACTTGTTGCAGACATCCGAACGCGGTGGACCATCGAGGACCGCAATATCGTCGGCCACTCCGACGTGGCGCCCGATCGCAAGATCGATCCCGGCGAGCTGTTCCCCTGGCGGCGGCTGGCGGAGGCGGGTCACGGGCTGTGGGCCGAGGTCCCGCCCGCGCCCGGCGCGCCGCTGGCCGAGGGCGAGGAGGGCGCCGGCGTCTTCGCCCTGCAGGCAGGACTGACACGCCTGGGCTACGACTGCGCGCCGTCCGGCAAGTACGACGCGCACACGAAGACGGTGGTCAGCGCCTTCCAGCGGCACTGGCGCCCCGAGCGGTTCGACGGCGTCGCCGATGGGGAGACCCGCGCGCGGTTGATCGCCCTGCTGCGGCTCGGCGCCTGATGCATCCCGCGCCGGGCTTCCGCGTCGAGGACGAGGCGACGCTGCTGGCGCAGTTGGAGCGGCAGCCGCTGTGCACGGTCGCTGCTGCCCCAGACGGCCGCGTGCGGATCGCCCATGCGCCGGTGATCGCGCGGCGGCTGGAGGGCAGGCTGGCGCTGGACTTCCACCTCTCCCGCAAGAATGCGCTCACCGCCTTCGTCGCGGACGGTTTCCGCGCCACCCTGGTGAGCCTCGGCCCCGACGCCTACGTCAGCCCCGACTGGTACGAGGCCGCCGACCAGGTGCCGACCTGGAACTACGTCACGGTAGAGGTGGAAGGCGCGTGTGTGGGACTGGATGACACCGGGCTCGTGGCGCTGCTCGACGCGCTGTCCGCCCAGGAGGAGGCAAAGCTGCTGCCGAAGCCGCCATGGACGCGGGCCAAGATGACGCCGGGACGCTTCGAGGCCATGACGCGGGCGATCATGGGGGTGCGGCTCACGGTCGAGCGGCTGGAGGGCACCTTCAAGCTCTCGCAGAACAAGGGCGACGCGGACCGGGCGGCCGTGGTCCGCGGCCTGGGTGACCACCCGCTGGCGAAGCTGATTTGACTCCCGTTCTCCGAGCCACCAAGGTCCGCCCGGATCAGACGGCCGGGCGGTCGCGGCCCCTTCGGGGGTCGAGGAAAGTCCGGGCTCCACGACGACATGGCGGCGGGTAACGCCCGCCGGGGGCGACCCCAGGGATAGCGCCACAGAAAGCAAACCGCCCCTCTTCGGAGAGGTAAGGGTGAAAGGGTGGGGTAAGAGCCCACCGCGTTCCTGGTAACAGGGACGGCACGGCAAGCCCCGCCAGGAGCAAGACCGAATAGGGGTTCCGCGTCCCGGACTTGCTCCGGGATAGGGCTGTCGTAGGCCTGAGGGACCCGGGTAGGTCGCGAGAACCGGCCCGCGAGGGTCGGTCCAGAGGAATGGCCGCCGCGTCTCCGCAAGGGGGCGGCACAGAACCCGGCTTACAGGCCGTCTGATCCCTTCATTGCGAGCCACAGATCACGCGGGGCGTGGACCCCGTATCGGCGTGCGTTTTTGCGCCTGCTGAGTCATCCAGAGTCATTGTGTCCCATTCAGTCCCGTGTTAACCCAGTCACCATTCGCTAACCAAGCTGATTTGCGCCGGGGGCGGGGCGGACAGCGCGGCGGTTGCGAGGCGGGCAGGGGCAGGCGGGCGGGATGTTTCTCTCGACCTTCGAGAAACAGCTGGACGCGAAACGGCGCATCGTCGTGCCGCAGGAGTTCCGCGCGCTCGCCGCCGGGCCCTTCGACGGAGTCATCTGCTTCCCCTCCATCGAGGCCGACTGCATCGAGGGCGGCGGCCAGGCGCTGTTCGACCGCTACATGGGCGTGATCGAGGAGCTGCCGTTCGGCGATCCGCTTCGCTCGGCCCTGGAGACCTCGGTGCTCGGCGGCATGGCCAGGCTGTCCTTCGACACCGCCGGCCGGATCACCCTGCCGGAAAGCCTCTGCGAGATGTTCGGCCTCACCGACTGGGTGGTGGTCGTGGGCCTCGGCGACCGGTTCCAGATCTGGCAGCGCGAGGCTTTCCACGCCCACCGCGCCGCTCAGCGCGAGCTCGCCCGCGAGGGGCTGGCGCAGCTGCGCGCCCAGCAACGCGCCGCCAAGCTCGGGGCCGCGCAATGAGCGGCGCGCCCCACGTCCCCGTGCTCATGGCCGAGGTGGTCGCGGCCCTTGAGACCGGCCCCGGCAAGACGGTGATCGACGGCACCTTCGGCGCCGGCGGCTACGCCCGCGCGATCCTGGCCACCGGCGCCAGCGTCATCGCCTTCGACCGCGACCCCACCGCCCGCCGCTTCGCAGAGGGCCTGCCCGCCGACCGCTTCCGGCTGGTCGAGAGCCGCTTCTCCGAAATGGACCAGGAAGTCGGCGAGGCGGGCGTCGACGGCGTGGCGCTGGATCTCGGCGTCTCCTCCATGCAACTCGACGAGGCCGACCGCGGCTTCTCCTTCATGCGCGACGGGCCGCTGGACATGCGCATGGGCGCCGACGGCCCCACCGCCGCCGACCTCGTCAACACCGCCGAGCCGGCCGAGCTGGCGCGCATCCTCTTCGTCTACGGCGAGGAGCGGCAGAGCCGGCGCATCGCGCGCGCCATTGAGCGCCGCCGGGCCGAGCAGCCGTTCACCCGCACCCTGGAACTCGCCGAGTTCATCGAGAAGGCCCTGGGCGGCCGGCGCGGCGCCAAGGTGCACCCGGCGACGCGGTCCTTCCAGGCCATCCGCATCGCCGTCAACGAGGAGCTTTCGGAGCTGGAGGCCGGCCTGGCCGCCGCCGAGCGCGTGCTGCGGCCAAATGGGCGGCTGTGCGTCGTCACATTCCATTCGCTGGAAGACAGAATCGTGAAGTCTTTCCTGGCGGTGCGAGCGGGTAGAACGCCAGCGGGCTCGCGCCACGCGCCGCCGGTCCAGGCCGGCGCAGCGCCCAGCTTCCAGCTCCTGTTCAACGGCGCGCGCGCGCCGTCGGACGAGGAGGTGGCGGCCAACCCCCGTGCCCGCTCGGCGAAACTGAGAGCGGCCGTGCGCACCGACGCGCCGGTCTGGAGGGATGCGGCATGATGCTGCTCGAGCGCAGGGTCCGGGGCTTCCGGCTGGTCGACCTGGTGGCGCTCGGCCTGCTCGTGGTGCTGATCCTGGGCGTCTACCTGTTCAAGACCGTGGCCGGGCGCGAGCGCGCCGAGATCGCCCGCGTCGAGCGCCAGATCGCCGCCGAGAAGGCGCGCATCCGCCTGCTGCAGGCCGAGGTCAGCCACCTCGAGCAGCCCGCCCGCATCGGCCATCTTTCCGAAGCCTACCTTGGCCTGGCGCCGATCTCGGTGAAGCGGGAGACGAGCCCGGACGCGCTGGTGGACGTCGCCCGCAAGCCGGTCGAGAAGCCGGCGGTCGCCGCGCCGGCGCCTGCGCCGGCCGCGCCGGTCGTCGAGGACGGGCCCGCGGCTGACGAGGCCGCCCGATGAGCCTCGGGCAGCAGGCGCTCGGCGGCTCGCCGGTCTCGCGCTGGTTCGCCCGGCGGGTCTGGCAGCTGGAGCACGCCTTCGAGCGGGCGCGCGCCTCGGGCCGGCCCGAGGACGACACCCGCATCCGCATCTTCGTGGTGCTGGGCCTGTTTGGGCTCCTGTTCGTGATCCTGGCGGTCGGCGCCACGCGGGCGGCGGTGTTCTCCGGCCTGCGCTCGGGCGGCTATGCAACCCCGGTGGGGGCCGCGCGCGCGGACCTCGTCGACCGCAACGGCATGCTGCTGGCCGCTGACCTGCTGCACTACGGGCTCTACATCGACCCGCGCGAGATCTGGGACACCGCGGAGGCGCGCCGCGCGCTCACCGCCACGCTGCCCGAGCTCGACGCCCAACGGCTGGAACGCGCCCTCCGCGGCGAGCGCCGCATCTTCGTCCTGGGCGGTCTCACGCCCGAGGCCAAGGCGCGGGTGCACGCTCTGGGCCTGCCCGGCGTCTCGTTCGAGCCGGAGGAGCGGCGGGTCTATCCGCTGGGCAAGACGGCCGCCCACATCATCGGCTTCGCCGACACGGGCGGCGAGGGCCTCTCCGGCGCGGAAGCGGCGCTGAACGAGGACATCCGCCGGGCGGCCGCCGCGAACACGCCCGTGCCGCTCTCCATCGACCTGCGCGTGCAGGCGGCGCTGGAGGACGAGCTCACCAAGGCGGCGATGGAGTTCCGGCCCGTCGGCGCCGTCGGCCTCGTCACCAACGTCCAGACCGGCGAAATCCTGGGTATGGCCAGCTGGCCGGCCTACGACCCCAACGACCCGGGCGGGGCCACCGACAGCGAGCGACTGAACCGGGCCGCCGCCGCCGTCTTCGAGATGGGCTCCACGTTCAAGGCGTTCACGGTCGCCATCGGCCTCGACGCAGGCGTGGCGACGCCCAGCTCCACCTTCGACGCCCGTGAGCCCATGAAGCTCGGCTACCGGACGATCCACGACTACCACGCGGCCCGGAAGATCCTGACCCTGGTTGAGGTGTTCCAGCACTCGTCCAACATCGGCACCGCCAAGCTGGCCCTCGGCGTCGGCCCGCAGAAGATGGAGCAGTATTTCTCGGCGCTCGGCCTCACCAAGCCGGCGCAGGTGGAGCTGTTCGAATCCGCGCGCCCGCTGACGCCGAAGAAGTGGGACATCGACGCAGTGGCCTCCACCTCGTTCGGACATGGCCTGAATGTGAGCCCGCTGGCGCTTGCGCGCGCGATGGGCGCGCTCTTGAACGGGGGGGTCATGCCGCCTCTGACCATCCGCAAGCTGGAGAAGGGCGCCCGTCCACAGGCCGCCCGGGTGATGAGCGAGCGCACCAGCGCCCAGATGCTGCAGATCATGCGGGCGAACGTGACCGGCGGCTCAGGCGGCAAGGCCGACGTGCCGGGCCTCTCGGTCGGCGGCAAGACCGGCACCGGCGAGAAGTACGATCCCGCCATCCGGGCCTACAACCACAACCGGCAGGTCTCGTCGTTCGCCGCGGTTTTCCCGACCGATGGCGCGGTGACCGAGGACCGGTATTTCGTGCTGATCCTGATGGACGAGCCCAAGCCCAGCGCCAACACCTTCGGCTACTCGACCGGTGGCTGGGTGGCGGCGCCGGCGGCGGGCAAGACCATCGCGCGGATCGCGCCGTTCCTGGGCGTGAAGCGAAAGGCCGACATCCTGACGCTTGCCGCGCCCGCGCCGCCCGCGCCGGGAGAGGCGCAATGACCCGGCGCCTGTCCGAGATCGTCCGGCGCGAGCTTGCCGCCGACCCAGAGATCACCGGCGTCACCGCCGACAGCCGCAAGGTGAAGCCGGGCTTTCTGTTCGCCGCCCTGCCGGGGACCAAGGTCGATGGCGCGGAGTTCGCCGCGAAGGCCGTGGATCAGGGCGCTGTCGCGGTCATCGCCGAGCGCGAGCTGGGCCTCTCGGTTCCGACGATCGCGACGCCGGATCCGCGTAGGGTCTATGCGCTGGCCGCCGCCGCCTTCTGGGCCAAGCAGCCGGACGTGTGCATCGCGGTCACCGGCACCAACGGGAAGACCTCGGTGGCCAACTTCTGCCGCCAGATGTTCGCGCACGCGGGCCGCACCTCGGCCAGCATGGGCACGCTGGGGATCACCGTCTCGCAACCCGATGGGACGCACGAACAGCTGACGCCCCCGGGGCTCACCACGCCCGATGCGGCCGACGTCGCCGAATGGCTGGCCAAGCTGGCCGACATGCGCGTGACCCACTTCGCAATGGAGGCGTCGTCGCATGGCGTCGACCAGCGCCGGCTGGACGGCGTGCGGTTGAAGGCGGCGGGGTTCCTGAACCTGACGCAGGACCACCTCGACTACCACGGGACCATGGAGGCCTATCAGGCCGCCAAGCTGCGCCTCTTCGAGACCCTGCTGCCGCGCGGCGGGACGGCGGTGCTGAACGCCGACTCCGAGGCGTTCCCCACCTTCGCCGCGGCCGCGGTGATCGCCGGCCAGACGATCATGTCGGTGGGCGAGGCGGGGCAGGGGCTGAAGCTCGTGGAGCGCACCCTGCTCCCCGAGGGCCAGCGGCTGAAGGTGGAGACGGCCGGGCGCCCCTACGACATCCGCCTGCCGCTCGCCGGCGGCTTTCAGGCGTCCAACGCCCTGGTGGCGGCCGGCCTCTGCATCGCCGCAGGGCTGACGCCGGAGGAGGCGTTCGCGGGGCTGGAGACCCTCGACGGCGCCGCCGGCCGCCTGCAGCGCGTGGGCTCCGGTCCACGCGGCGGCGAGGCCTACGTCGACTACGCCCATACGCCGGACGGTCTTGAGACGGTGCTGAAGGCGCTCCGCCCGCACGTTCGCGGCAAGCTGATCGTGGTCTTCGGCGCCGGCGGCGACCGCGACCGCGGCAAGCGGCCGATCATGGGTCGCATCGCCGCCGAGCTCGCCGACGTCGCCATCGTCACCGACGACAACCCCCGCTCCGAGGAGCCCGCGGCCATCCGCGCCGAGGTGCTGGAGGGCGCGAAGGGCGCCCGGGAGATCGGCGACCGCCGCGAGGCGATCCGCGCCGCGGCGGCCATGCTGTCGGATGGCGACATCCTGGTGGTGGCCGGCAAAGGCCATGAGCAGGGCCAACTGGTCGCCGGCGTGACCCATCCCTTCGACGACGTGACCGCGACGGCGCAGGCGCTGGAGCTGGTCCATGGCTGAGCCGCTCTGGACCGCAGACGAGATCGCCGCTGCGACCGGCGGCCGGGTGACCGCGCACTTCGCGGCGGCCGGCGTGTCCATCGACACCCGCACGCTGGAGCCCGGCGACCTGTTCGTGGCGCTGGGTGGCGTGCGCGACGGCCACGAGTTCGTCGAGCAGGCGATGGGCAAGGGCGCCGCCGGCGCACTGGTCTCGCGAGACGTGCCCGGGCCTTCGGTGAAGGTCGAGGGCGAGGTTTTGGCCGCCCTGGAGAAGCTGGGCGTCGCCTCGCGGGAGCGGGCTCCGCACGTCCGCCGCGGGGCGGTCACCGGCTCGGTCGGCAAGACCAGCGTCACCCAGGCGGTGATGGCCGGGCTGCGCCTTGCCGGGCGCGCGCATTCGTCGGTGAAGTCCTACAACAACCATATCGGCGTGCCGCTGACCCTGGCGAGGATGCCGCGGGAGACAGAGCGCGCGGTGTTCGAGGTCGGCATGAACCACGCCGACGAGATCCGCCCTCTGACGAAGTTCGTGCGCCCGCACGCGGTGGTGATCACCACCGTGGGGCCCGTGCACACCGAGAACTTCCCGGATGGCGAGAAGGGTGTCGCACGCGCCAAGGCCGAGATCTTCGAGGGCCTTGAGCCGGGCGGCGTCGCGATCTTGAACGCCGACAACGTCTGGTTCGACTTCCTGAAGGACGCGGCCGAGACCGTGGGCGCGCAGGTGCTGACCTTCGGCACGGGCGCCGACTGCGACGCCCGCCTGATCGACTTTCAGGTCCCCTCGCCGCACGCCGCCGTGCAGGCGCGCCTGCACGGCAAGGGGCTGGATTTCCCGATCCTGCAGACCGGCTTCCACTGGGGGCTGAACTCCATGGCCGTGCTGCTGATGCACGAGGCGCTGGGCGTCGACCTCTCCGACAGCCTGGCGGCGCTCGGCTCGTTCGAGCCGCTGGAAGGCCGCGGCGCCGAGAAGCTGTTGCGGGTACGGGGCGGGACCGTCACCCTGATCGACGAAAGCTACAACGCCAACCCGATCTCCATGGCCTCGGCGATCGCCACACTCGGCGCCCGCGGGACCGAGGGGCGGCGCATCGTCGCGCTTACTGACATGCTGGAGCTCGGCGAGCAGGCGCATGACTTCCACCGCGGCCTCGCAGAACCGCTGGAGCGCGCCTCAATTGATAGGGTGTTCTGCGCCGGCCCGCTGATGAAAAGCCTCTGGGACGCCCTTCCTCCGACTCGGCGGGGAGCGTACGCGGAAACGGCGGCGGAACTCGCGCCGCAGGTCGTCCGCGCCGTAGAGCCCGGCGACCTGGTGATGGTGAAGGGGTCGAACGGATCGAAGGCCGGCGCGGTCGCCGCGGCCCTCCGTGCGCTCGATTCCGACGGGGAGGCGGGCTGATGTTCTACTGGCTGTACGAACAGCTTTCGGCCGACGGCTACTCCGTCCTTCGCCTCCTGAAATACCAAACCTTCCGCACCGGCATGGCGCTGTTCACGGCGCAGTTGATCGTCGTGGCCATGGGCTCGCGCTTCATCCGCTGGATGCAGGCCAAGCAGGGCAAGGGCCAGCCGATCCGCAAGGAAGGCATCGAGCGCCACATCATCGAGAAGGCCGGCACCCCGACCATGGGTGGGGTGATGATCCTGGCCGGTCTGCTGGGCGGGACGCTGCTGTGGAGCGACCTGTCGAACCCCTACGTCTGGGCGGTGGTGATCGTTACCGCGGGCTTCGGCCTGCTGGGCTTCCTCGACGACTACGCCAAGGTCACGCGCCAGACCACGGCGGGCATCTCCGGGCCGATCCGGCTGGCCATGGAGTTCGCCATCGCGTTTGCCGCCGTGGCGCTGATCATCCTGTTCGCGACGAAGCCTCCGGAAAGCCCGGGGCTGCTCACCAGCGTGACCTTCCCGGTGTTCAAGCAGCTCGTGCTCGACATGGGCTGGTTCTACCTGCTGTTCGGCGGCTTCATCATCGTCGGCGCGGCCAATGCGGTGAACTTCACCGACGGCCTCGATGGCCTGGCGACGGTCCCGGTGATGATCGCGGCCGCGGCCTATGGCGTGATCGCCTACCTGGTGGGCAACTTCGTCTTCTCGAACTACCTGCAGCTCCACTTCGTCCCCGGGGTGGGCGAGATCGCGGTCTTCGCAGGGGCCCTGATCGGCTCCGGCCTGGGCTTCCTCTGGTACAATGCGCCCCCGGCGAAGATCTTCATGGGCGACACCGGCTCGCTGGCGCTCGGCGGGGCCGTCGGCACGGTGGCTGTCGCCACCCGCCACGAGATCGTGCTGGGCGTGATCGGCGGCCTGTTCGTGGCCGAGACGCTGTCGGTGATGATCCAGGTCGCCTCGTTCAAGCTGACAGGCAAGCGGGTGTTCCGCATGGCGCCGGTGCACCACCACTTCGAGAAGCTCGGCTGGTCGGAATCCACGGTGGTGATCCGCTTCTGGATCGTCGCGGTGATGCTGGCCCTGCTCGGCCTCGCCACCCTCAAGCTGCGGTAGGGAGGGAAAGCGCTCAGCCATGATCCCGGTCCGCGGCTTCGAAGGCAGGACGGTCGCCGTGTTCGGCTTGGCCCGTACGGGCCTCGCCGCCGCGCGCGCGCTGGTCGCCGGCGGGGCGCAGGTCGCGCTCTGGGACGAGCGGCCGGCCGCGCGCGCCGCCGCCGAAGCGGAAGGCTTCCCGGTCGTGGACCTGACCAGCGCCGACTGGAGCCGCTTCGCCGCGGTGATGCTGTCGCCCGGCGTGCCGCTGACCCATCCCGCGCCGCACTGGACGGTGGAGAAGGCCCGCGCCGCCGGTGTCGAGATCCTGGGCGACATTGAGCTCTTCGCGCGCACCGTGAACGCCGCGCCGGAGCACAAGCGGCCGAAGGTGGTGGCGATCACCGGCACCAACGGCAAGTCGACGACCACGTCGCTGATCGGCCACATCTGCGCCCAGGCCGGCCGGGACACCCGGATCGGCGGCAACATCGGCGTGGGCGTGCTGGGCCTCGAGGACATGCACGGCGGCGCCGTCTACGTCCTGGAGATGAGCTCCTACCAGCTCGACCTGACCTCCAGCCTAAAGGCCGACGTCTCCATCATCCTCAACATCTCCCCGGACCACCTGGAGCGGCACGGGACGATGGAGAACTACGTCACCGCCAAGCGCCGCATCCTGCTGAACCAGGGCAAGGGTGACACCGCTGTGATCGGCGTCGACGACCCCTACGGCGCGCGCATCTGCACCGAGATCACCGCCGCCAACCGCCGCACCATCGTGCCGGTCTCGGCGTCCAAGGCCATGGGCCGCGGCGTCTATGCCCTGGACGGCCTGCTCTACGACGCCACTGCCGATCGCGCGGTGGAGATCGCCGACCTGAAGCGCGCGCGTTCGCTGCCGGGCCGCCACAACTGGCAGAACGCCGCGGCCGCCTACGCCGCCGCTCGCGGCCTCGGCATTCCGCCGGAGGAAGTCGCCGAGCACCTGATGAGCTTCCCGGGCCTGGCGCACCGCATGGAGACGGTGGGCGTGCTGGGCCGCGTCCGGTTCGTGAACGACAGCAAGGCCACCAACGCCGACGCCGCCCGCCAGGCGATGTCGAGCTATCCCAAGTTCTACTGGATCGCCGGCGGCCAGCCCAAGACGGGCGGCATCGAGAGTCTCACCGACCTCTTCCCGCGCATCGAGAAGGCCTACCTGATCGGCGAGGGCGCCGCCGAGTTCGGTCGGACGTTGAGCGGCAAGGCCGAGGTCGTGCAGGCCGGGACCATGGACGCCGCCGTGGCCGCCGCCCATGCCGACGCCGCGGCCTCGGGCCACGAGGCTATCGTGCTGCTGTCGCCGGCGGCCGCCTCCTTCGACCAGTTCACCGACTTCGAGGATCGCGGCGAGGCCTTCCGGCGCGCGGTCCAGCGGATCGCCTCCGGCGCCGCGGCGCGGGGCGCCGCATGACGCCCTCGCAGGCGCACGCCTTCGCCCGCTCCGACCGCACCGCGGTCGGCGTGTGGTGGTGGACCGTCGACCGCTGGATCCTGGGCGTCCTGGCCCTGCTGATTGGCATCGGCGTGCTGATGAGCTTCGCCGCCAGCCCCGCCGCGGCGGTGCGCATGAACATCGGGGACCCTTTCCACTTCGCGGTCCGGCAATGCGTCTTCGCGGTCGTCTCGGGGGGCATCCTCCTCACGGTTTCCATGCTCGAGGTGAAGGGGATACGGCGGGCGGCCTTCTTCATCTGGACCGCGATGATCCTGGTGATGATCGCCTTGCCGTTCATTGGCCACACCGCCAAGGGGGCGGTGCGGTGGATCCAGATCGGCGGGTTCGGCTTCCAGCCGTCGGAGTTCATGAAGCCTGCGCTGGTGGTCCTGGTCGCCTGGATGTTCGCCGAGGGGCAGAAGGGGCAGGGGGTCCCGGGCGTCTCGATCGCCTTCCTGCTCTATGCCGTCTCAATCGGCCTGCTGCTCACCCAGCCCGACGTGGGCCAGTCGGTGCTGATCACCGTCGCCTTCGGCGCGGCCTTCTGGATGGCGGGCGTGCCGATGTCTTGGGTGATGCTGCTCGGGGCGACGGCAGTCGCGGGCTTGTCGTCGACCTACTTCCTGCTGCCGCACGTGCATGCGCGGGTGGACAAGTTCCTGTCGCCGGACACCGCCGACACCCATCAGGTCGACCGCGCCGCCGAGGCCATCTCGGCCGGCGGCCTGTTCGGCCGCGGGCCGGGGGAGGGCGTCATGAAGCGCCACGTGCCCGACCTGCACACCGACTTCATCTATTCGGTAGGCGCCGAGGAGTATGGGCTGGTCTTCAGCCTCCTGCTGATCAGCCTCTTCGCCTTCGTGGTGATCCGCGGCCTCTACCGGGCCATGAAGCTCTCCGACCCCTTCGAGCAGGTGGCTGCGGCGGGCCTCTTCGTGCTGGTGGGCCAGCAGGCGATCATCAATGTCGCCGTGAACCTCAACATGATCCCGACCAAGGGCATGACCCTGCCGTTCATCAGCTACGGCGGCTCGTCCATGCTGGCCATGGGGCTGACGCTGGGCATGGCCCTGGCGCTCACCCGCAGGCGGCCCGGCGCCTACGTCCCGCCGGAGGGCCTCGCCAAGGCCGGCGCCTTTGCTTAAAGCCGCCTGATGCGAAAGCTCGCGGTCGTCGCCGCCGGGGGCACCGGCGGACACCTCTTCCCGGCTCAGGCCCTGGCCGAGGCGCTGATCGCGCGCGGCTGGGGGGTGATCCTGGCCTCCGACGAGCGGGTGGCGGGCCTGGCGCAGGACTTCCCGGCCGAGCGGCGCATCCCGCTCTCCGCCGCCACCTTCAAGCGCGGCGACCCCATCGGCATGCTGCGCGCCGGCTTCGCGGTCCTGCGCGGCGCCAACCAGGCCCGCGCGCTCTACCGCGAGGTGGGGCCGAACGTCGTCGTCGGCTTCGGCGGCTATCCGTCCGCGCCTGCGCTGGTGGGCGCCATCCTCGATCGGCGTCCTACCGTCATCCACGAGCAGAACGCGGTGATGGGCCGGACCAACCGGCGCCTCGCCCCGCACGTGAAGACCATCGCCTGCGCCTTTCCGACGCTGGCCAAGGCTCCCGAGAAGGTGGCCGGCAAGGCGATCGTCGTCGGCAACCCGGTCCGCCCGCCGATCCGCGCGCTCGCCGAGCTGCCCTACGACCCGCCGACGGCGGATGGGCCCGTGCGCCTGCTGGTCACCGGCGGCAGCCAGGGCGCGCGCCTGCTGTCCGAGCTGGTGCCGGAAGCCATCGCGACCCTGCCGGAGGGCCTGCGCGCGCGGCTGGTGGTGCAGCAGCAGACGCGGCAGGAGAGCATGAACACCGCGCGCCGCATCTACCGCGACGCCGTGGTCGACGCCGAGATCGCGCCCTTCTTCCGCGACATGGCCAGCCGCCTGGCCGCCGCCCACCTGGTGATCGGCCGGGCCGGCGCGGGGTCGGTCTGCGAGTTCGCGGTGGCCGGCAAGCCCTCGATCCTGGTGCCCTTGGCCATCGCGCTGGACGACGACCAGGGCCAGAACGCCAAGCTGCTGGCCGACGCCGGCGGCGCGGAGATCGCCCGCGAGCACCAGCTCACCGTCCAGACGCTTTCCACCGCACTGGAGAAGCTGCTCACCAACCCCCAGCGCCTGGCCCGCATGGCCGCCGCCGCCCGCTCCGTCGCCATCCCCGACGCCGCCGAGCGCCTCGCCGACGTCGTGGAGCAGACCGCCCGCGCCGGCTAGCAATTGCTACGGGCCGCGGTCGGCGCTAGCACGGCGGCATGACCCGCCGCCCCGTCCCCTTCGAGATCGGTCCCGTGCACTTCATCGGCATCGGGGGCATCGGCATGAGCGGCATCGCCGAGATCATGATGCGCACCGGCTACACGGTGCAGGGCTCCGACGCCAAGGCGTCGGCCAACACCGAGCGGCTGGAGAAGCTGGGCGCGAGGATCTTCATCGGCCACGACGCCGCCAACGTCGATGGGGCCTACGCCATCGTCTATTCGACCGCCGTGAAGGCCGACAATCCGGAGATGGTGGCCGGCCGCGACCGGCGCCTGCCGCTGGTCCGCCGCGCCGAGATGCTCGCCGAGCTGATGCGGCTGCAGTGGTCCGTGGCGGTGGGCGGCACCCACGGCAAGACCACGACGACATCCATGGTCGCGGCCCTTCTGGACGCCGGCGGGCTGGATCCGACGGTGGTCAACGGCGGCATCATCAACGCCTACGGCACCAATGCGAAGGTCGGAGCCGGCGACTGGATCGTGGTCGAGGCCGACGAGAGCGACGGCACCTTCCTGAAGCTCAAGACCACCGTCGCCATCGTCACCAACATCGATCCCGAGCACCTCGACCACTACGGGGACTTCGAGGCGGTGAAGAAGGCCTTCCGGGACTTCGTGGAGAACATCCCCTTCTACGGTTTCGCCGCCGTCTGCGTGGACCACCCGGAGGTGCAGGCCATGGCCGCGCGGGTGGAGAACCGCCGGCTGGTGACCTACGGCCTCAACCCGCAGGCCGAGGTGCGCGCGCACAACGTCACCATGGGCCCCGACGGCGCCCGCTTCTCCGTGGTCATCAACCCGCGCAGCGGCGACTACATCACCCTGGACGACATCACCCTGCCGATGGCCGGCCAGCACAACGTGCAGAACGCGCTCGCCGCCATCGCCGTGGCCCGCGAGCTGGGCGTGCCCGTGGACGCCATCCGCTCAGGGCTCGCCGGCTTCGGCGGGGTGAAGCGCAGGTTCACCACCACCGGGGTGGCCAACGGCGTGCGCATCGTCGACGACTACGGCCACCATCCGGTGGAGATCGCCTCGGTGCTCAACGCTGCCCGCGCGGTCAGCGAGGGCAAGGTCATCGCCGTCGTCCAGCCGCACCGCTACAGCCGGCTGCGCGACCTGCTGGAGGAATTCTGCCGCTGCTTCAACGACGCCGACACGGTCATCGTGGCCGACGTCTACGCGGCCGGCGAGGCGCCCATCGAAGGCATCGACCGCGATAGCTTCGTCGAGGGGCTTAGGCGCTGCGGTCACCGCCGCGTCCTGCCGCTGGACGGCCCCGCCGCGCTGGCCGGCATGGTGCGCGAGGAGGCGCGGCCCGGCGACCTGGTGGTGCTGCTGGGGGCCGGCGACATCACCAGCTGGGCCTACGCGCTCCCCGACCAGCTGCAGGCCCTGGGCGAAGCCGCCGAATGAGTTGGAAAGACAAGCTGCCGCAGGTCCGCGGCCGCGTGCTCCGGGACGAGCCGCTGGCGCCGTTCACCTGGCTGCGGGTCGGCGGCCCGGCGGACGCGATCTTCATGCCGGCCGACGAGGCCGACCTGGCCGCCTTCCTCAGCGGGCTCGATCCCGGCGTACCGGTCATTGCCACCGGCGTCGGCTCCAACATGCTGGTCCGGGACGGCGGCGTCGACGGTGTGGTCATCCGCCTGGGCAAGCCCTTCGCAGGTGTCGAGCGCACGGGGGACACCCGGCTCACCGCCGGCGCCGCCGTGCTCGACGCCCAACTCGCCAAGGCTGCGGCCGCCGAAGGCCTGGCGGGGCTGGAGTTCTACGCCGGCATCCCCGGCACGGTGGGCGGGGCTGTGGCCATGAACGCCGGCTGCTACGGCGCCGAGACCCGCGAGGTCTGCGTCCGCGCCCACGGCCTCGACCGCAGGGGCGAGCCCGTCAGCTACGATAAGCCCGGCGAGTTCGTCTACCGCCACGGCTGGGGCTCGGAGGAGGGCGTGGTCGTCACCCGCGCGGAGTTCGAGGGCCGGCCTGACGACCCCACCGCCATCACCGCGCGCATGGCCGAGATCACCGAGCGGCGCGAGAAGACCCAGCCGATCCGCGAGAAGACCGGCGGCTCGACCTTCAAGAACCCTCCGGGCCACTCCTCCTGGAAGCTGGTCGACGAGGCCGGCTGGCGCGGCAGGCCCTATGGAGGGGCGATGTTCTCGCCGCTGCATTCCAACTTCCTGATCAACGGCGGCGAGGCCACCGCCGCCGACCTGGAAGGCCTGGGGGAGGCGGTCCGCGCCGACGTGAAGGCGAAGTTCGGCGTCGAGCTCGAGTGGGAGATCAAGCGCATCGGCAGGCCCGGCTGATGCCGCTCTTCCTGCATGTCGGCTCCGGGACGCTGCGCAAGGCGGACACGACACGCGGCTTCGCCACGCCGGACTGGGACGAGGTCCGCCTCGACATCGACCCCGACGTGGAGCCGGACATCATCGGCTCCATGCTCGACATGTCGGCGGTGCCCGACGGCTTCGCCGACGCCATCTATTCGGCCCACAACGTGGAGCACGTCTTCTTCCACGAAGTGCCGGCGCTGCTGGCCGAATTCCGGCGCGTGCTGAAGCCCGACGGCTTCGTGGTGATCAACTGCCCCGACCTGCAGGCGGTGGCCGAGCGGGTGGCGAAGGGCGAGCTGCACGAGCCGCTCTACACCTCGCCGTCGGGGCCCATCTCGGCGCACGACGTCCTGTTCGGCTACGGCCGGTCGCTCGTGCAGGGCAAGACCTACATGGCCCACAAGTGCGGCTTTACCCAGACGCTCCTGAAGCAGGTGCTGAACCAGGCGGGGTTCGCCAGCGTCGGCGTCATGCGCCGCGCCTACGCCTTCGACCTGTGGGCCCTGGCCGCCAGGGCTCCGATGGCCGAGCCGCAGCTGCGCGACCTCGCGGCCCAGCACTTTCCGTACTGACCATGCCCACCTTCCTCCACGTCGGCTGCGGCCAGAAGCGGAAGGACCGCACCACCGCAGGCTTCAACGGGCCGCAGTGGACGGAGGTGCGCCTCGACATCAGCCCGGACGTGCAGCCCGACGTCATCGCCGACATGACCGACATGTCGCCGGTCGACAGCGGCTCGGTGGACGCGATCTTCTCGAGCCACAACATCGAGCACCTCTACATCCACGAGGTGCCGACCGCGCTGGCGGAGTTCCAGCGGGTGCTGAAGCCCGACGGCTTCGTGGTGATCACCTGTCCCGACCTGCAGATGGTCGCCAACTTCGTCGCCGGAGGCAGGCTGACGGAGCCGCTCTACACCTCGCCGGCCGGGCCCATCTCGGCCATGGACATCCTCTACGGCCACGGCGCGGCCATCGCGCGCGGCCAGGTCTACATGGCCCACCGCTGCGGCTTCACGCTGCAGACGCTCGTGAACGCGCTCACCGCCGCGGGCTTTCTCAAGGTCGCGGCGAAGCGCCGGCGCCCGTTCCTCGATCTCTGGGCGGTCGCCAGCAAGGCGGACCTCCCGGAGGCCGAGCTCCAGGCGCTCGCCCGCGCCCACTTCCCCGACTAGCCGAGCGCCTTCTCCGCCGGGACGAGCCGCACGGTGGAGGTGGCGTGGGCGATCATCTCCCCCTCGGCGTCGCAGAGATAGGCCTCCACGAAGCCCACCGTCTTGCCGAGCTTGATCACCCGCCCCTCGCCGACGATCGGGCCGACCTTGGCCGGCGCCAGGAAGCTCACGTTGAAGTCGATGGTCGCCGTGTAGAGCGCGCCCTCGCTGTGCACGAACACCGCCGGGCCCATGGTGTCGTCCAACATGGCCGAGAGAAACCCGCCCTGGATGAAGCCCGCAGGGTTGGTGAACTCCGGCTTGGCCTCGAAGCCGATGCGGATCCAACCCTGGGCGGCGTTCACGTCGAGCACGTGCCAGCCCAGCAGGCGGGCGCAGGGCGGCGTCGGGACCTCGTCCAGCACGGTGGCCACGTGCGGGCGGGGCTTGTGGGCGGCGGCGGTCATGTCGGTTCTCCCTCGCCACCTGTGTAGGCCGCCCCTCCTGACAGCCTTTTGTCAGCAGCCGCAGTCACGGATTCCCAAGGAATGGCGTAGAGGATCGGCCCCCTGAGCCACCTCCAGCCTCGAGACCTCCCCATGGCCGCGCCTCTCTCCGGACACCACGTCGCCGTCCTGCTGGGGGGCATCTCGTCGGAGCGGGAGGTGAGCCTGGTCTCCGGCGCCGCCTGCGCCGACGCCCTGGAGCGGCTGGGCGCCCAGGTCAGCCGCGTCGACGCCGGCCGCGACATCGCCCAGGTGCTCAGCCGACTGAAGCCGGACGTCTGCTTCAACGCCCTGCATGGCGAGTGGGGGGAGGACGGCTGCGTCCAGGGCGTGCTGGAGACGCTGAACCTGCCCTACACCCACTGCGGGGTGCTGGCCTCGGCGTTGGCGATGGACAAGGCCAAGTCGAAGGCCGTGCTGGCGGCGGCCGGCGTCGAGGTGCCGGGCGGAGGCCTGTTCAACCGCTTTGACGTGGCCCGCGAACACGTCATGCCGCCGCCCTACGTCGCCAAGGCCAATGCCGAAGGATCTTCCGTGGGCGTGTTCATCGTCCGCGAGGGCTCCAACGGCCCGCCGACCCAGATCGCGGACCCGTCCTGGACCTACGGCGACGAGGTGCTGGTGGAGCCGTTCATCCGCGGCCTGGAGCTGGCCGTCGGCGTGATGGACGGCAAGGCCATGACGGTTACCGAAATTACTACCGATCACGAGTTCTACGACTACGAAGCCAAATATGCGGAAGGTGGGTCCCAGCACATCGTCCCCGCCCGGATTCCGCCGCATGCGTTTGAAAAGGCATTGAAAATGTCGGAGATGGCGCACGCGGCTCTTGGTTGCCGGGGCGTTACGCGGTCGGACCTGCGTTATGACGACATTAACGACATCATGGTCCTTCTAGAGGTCAACACCCAGCCAGGCATGACGCCCACCTCGCTCGTCCCGGAGCAGGCGGCGGCGCAGGGCGTGGGATTCGACCAGTTGGTGCTTTGGATCACGGAGGACGCTTATGCCCGCGGCAGTGCGGGGGGGAACGCGAACTGAAGCGAAACCCCGGGCCAAAGCGCCCCCGAGCTCTGGAAAGCGTCCCTCGGCTCGCCGCAGCGCGCCGGCCGCTCCGCCGCGCGCCCTAGGCGGCGGCCTCTCCCCGAAGCAGGGCCTGTTGCTGGGCGCGGCCGTCCTGGTCCTGGCGCTCGTTGGCGTGCTCGCCACCGGCCACCGCGGCGAGAAGCTGGCGCATGCGATCGGCGCTGGCATCGACGGCAAGTTCGGCCAGGCCGGCTTCCGCCTCGCCGCCGTCCACGTCGAGGGCGCCTCGAAGATGGCGACGCCCGACATCGTCGCCGCCGCCCAGGTCTACAAGGACCAGCCACTGCTGGGTCTCGACCTGGAGACCGTGCGCGAGCGGGTGGAGCAGGTGGGCTGGGTGAAGGAAGCGCGCGTCGTGCGCCTGCTGCCCGACACGCTCGTCATCGCCGTCGTGGAGCGCAAGCAACTGGCCGTCTGGCAGCACGGCGGCAAGACCGTCGTGATCGACGCCGCCGGCAACCCGATCCCCGAGGCCGATCCCGGCCGCTTCCCGAACCTGCCGCTGGTGGTGGGCGCGGGCGGCGCCGAGCACGCCCCGCAGATCCTGCCTGTCCTCGCCCAACGGCCGCGGATGATGCAGCAGATGGACGCCCTTGTGCGTGTCGACAACCGCCGCTGGGACCTTCGCATGAAGGACGGCGGCCTGATCCAGCTTCCCGCCGTCGGCGAGGAAGAGGCGCTGATGCAGCTCGAACAGCTGGACCAGCGCTCGCGGATCCTGGAGCTGGGGTTTGCGCGCATCGACCTGCGCAACCCCGACGTGGTGGCCGTGAGGCCGCGTGAGACCGCCCCGCCCGGCGAACTGCCGGCGCAGGGGGCGTGAGTGGGTAAGGCGAAGGAGATGCTGAAAACCGCTCCCCGAGCAGAAGCCGGGAAGGACAGCCGCGAGGGGCTGAAGAAGGCGCTGTCGCGTCCGCCGGTCGTGGCGGCCGTGGACCTGGGCGCCTCGAAGGTGACCTGCTTCATCATGAAGCCGGACGGGGTGCGTCGCGGCGACCGGACGCTGACCGCGGCCGGCGTCGGCTACGTGCAGTCGCGCGGCATCCGCGGCGGCTCGATCGTGAACCTCGACGAGGCCTCGGAGGCCATCGCCCAGGCCGTGGAGCGGGCCGAGAACGTCGCGGGCGTGAACGTGCAGGGCGTGACGGTGGCGACCGCCGGCGGCCAGCTGACGTCGACCCGCGTGGCGGGCCGCGTCTCCATCGGCGCGCGCCCCATCGCCGACAACGACCTCGTCCGCGCCATCCACCACGCCCTGTCGCAGATCAAGCTGCCGGGCCGTAGAGCCGCCCACATCCTGCCGATCGCCTGGAGCGTGGACGGGCAGGGGGGCGTGAAGGACCCGCGAGCCATGTTCGGCCGCACGCTCGGCGTCGAGCTGCTGGTCGTCTCCGTCTCCGAGGCCGTGTTCCAGACGCTGGGCGCCTGCGTCGAGCGGGCCCACCTGCAGTTCGACGGCGTGGTCGCCGCGCCCTTCGTCTCCGCGCTCGCCGCGCTGGAAGAAGACGAGATGGACCTGGGCAGCGTCTGCATCGACATGGGTGGCGGCTCGACATCCGCCGCCGTGTTCAACTCCGGCAGCCTCGTGCACGTGGAGACCGTCCCCGTTGGCGGCCAGCACGTCACCCAGGACATCGCGCGCGGGCTTTCCACCTCCATCGCCGGCGCCGAGCGGATCAAGACCCTGCACGGCTCGGCGATTGCCTCGGCCAACGAGGACCGCGAGATGATCGAGGCGCCGCCGCGCGGCGACGACCCGGGCGCCGGCCCGGTCATCGCGCCGCGGTCCCTGCTGAAGGGCATCATCGCGCCGCGCGTGGAAGAGACGCTGGAGCTGCTGCGCGACCGGCTGAAGGCCTCCGGCGCCCCCGTCGAGCCTGGCGCGGGCCTGGTGCTCACCGGCGGCGCGAGCCAGCTCGCCGGCGTCCGCGAAGTGGCTGTGCGCGTTTTCGACCGCCCCGTGCGCCTGGGCCGTCCGCGCCGTGTGCCGCACCTGGCCGACGCAGCCTCCGGCCCCGCCTTCACCGCCGCCGCCGGCATCCTGCACCGCGCCGCCTTCGGCCCGCGCGAGGCGGTCTCGGCCAAGGCCCTGCACTCCGCCAAGCTGCGCCGCGAGCCGCTGGACCCCCGCGCCAACCCGGTCGCCAAGGCCGCCGCCTGGCTCCGCGAGAACCTGTAACTTCGCACATTGCGAAAGCTTAAGGTCGCGACGCCTTGACCTGATCGTTTACGAGCGTAGACGTTATGCATCAAATACGGGTGTAAACGATGCGCATCAGCGCGGCCGAGAGTCAGGTGATGGAGGCGCTCTGGCGCCGCGAGCCCCTGGCGGCTGAGGAGATCTTCGCCGAGGTTGGCCGCGCTCAAGGCTGGGCCGAGGGCACCGTGAAGACCCTGATCAACCGCCTCCTGAAGAAGAAGGCCGTCGCTGCCGAGCGCGACGGTCGACGCTACCTCTACCGGCCGCTGGTGCAGCGCCAGGACTACGTCGCGGCGGAGAGCCAGGGCCTGCTGGACCGGCTGTTCGACGGCCGCCTCGCGCCGCTGGTCAGCCATTTCTCCGAACGCCAGAAGCTGAGCGACGAGGATCTCGCCGAGCTGAAGCGCCTGATCCGGGAGATCGACAATGGTCGATGAGATCCTGCCCGTTCTGTTGCGGGTGAACGTCGCCGCAGGCGCGGCCATCCTGCTGGTCATCGCCCTTCGGACGACGATGGCCCGGCGGTTCGGAGCCGAGGCGGCCTACGCGCTTTGGCTCGCCGTACCGCTCGCCGCGCTGACCAGCGTGTTGCCGGCGAGGCGCGTGCTGGTGGACGCGCCTGCCTTCCTCGCCGCGATGGGCGCCGAGCCGACCTGGGCCGGCTTCGACGCCGCGCCTGGGATGCTGCCCGACGCCGCGTGGAATCCGGCGCCGGCGCTGTTCGGCCTCTGGATCGCCGGGGCTGTCGCGTCCCTGGCCGTCCTTGGATGGCGGCAGCGCCGGTTCAGCCGCGCGCTCGGACGACTAAGGTTCGAGGGCGGTGTCTATCGGGCGGAAGCCCGCGGCGTGGGTCCGGCCCTCGTGGGGACGCTGCGGCCGCGCATCGTGCTGCCCGCAGACTTCGAGGCGCAGTTCAGTCTGCAGGAGCGGGCGGTGGTGCTGGCCCACGAGGAGATCCACCTGCGCCGCGGCGACCACCTGGTGAACGCTGCGGTCGCGCTGTTGCAGGCGCTGAACTGGTTCAACCCACTCGTCCATGCGGCGGCGCGCCGGCTGAGGATCGACCAGGAACTCGCCTGCGACGCCGCCGTCGTCGCCCGTCACCCGCAGGCCCGGCGCAGCTACGCCGAGGCGATGCTGAAGACCCAGCTGTCGCCCGTCGCCCCGCCGCTGGGCTGCAACTGGCCAGCCGCCGGCCTGCATCCTCTCAGGCTGCGTATCGCCCTGCTGGCGCAGGAGGGGCCCTCGGCCTTCCGCCGCGTCGCCGGTCTCGGTCTGGTCGCGGCGCTCAGCCTGACGACAGGCGTCGCCGCCTGGGCCGCGCAGCCGCCGCAGCCGGTCGCGAAGCCGCTCGCGCCTCGAGCATCCAGCAGCGGTTGGACCGCCGAGCGGCCGGAGGCGGCGCGCAACGCCGCGCCGGTCCCGGCGGGTGCGAGCCGTGTCGCGCTTGGGAAGAGCCTGGTCGAGGCCTCGTCGGCCGGAGATGGCGCTGCGGTCGATGCCCTGATCCAAGCCGGCGCGGACGTGAACGCCGAGGTGACCGGCGACGGTAGCCCGCTGATCGTCGCGGCGCGCGAGGGCCGGCTGGACATCGCCACCCGATTGGTGGCCGGCGGCGCCGACGTGAACGGCTTCGTGCTCTACGACGAGACACCGCTGATCAACGCGGCTCGGATGGGCCACCTCGCCATGGTCAGGTTCCTCGTGGATCGGGGCGCCGACCCCAGCCTCGCCGTGCCCTCCGGCAACTTACCGGGCGAGACGCGGTCCCCGCTGAAGATGGCCGCCAACAAGCAGGTGGCCGACTACCTGCGTAGCCGCGGCGCACGCCGCTAACCCTCGACAGGAGGCGACGATGCCCTTCATCGACGCCCGGGAGCTCCCGGGCGATAGCGAGATCGTGGCCGATCTGGTCGTGATCGGCGCCGGCATGGCCGGCATCGCCATCGCCCGCGAGTGGGCCGGCTCCGACCGTACCGTGGCCTTCATCGAGAGCGGCGGCCGCGACTTCGACGCCGCCACCCAGGACCTGTGCAAGGGCGAGGCGGTGATCTCCGGGCCCGACAATGCGGACCGCCCGTTCAGCGACCACCTTTACCAGGGCCGGCGGCGGCAGCTGGGCGGCTCAGGCATGATCTGGGGCGGCAAGTGCGTGGCGCTCGACCCCGCCGACTTCGCCAAGCGCGACTGGATCTCCAGGAGCGGCTGGCCGGTGACACGCCGGCAGATGCAGCCCTATTACGACCGCGCCAGCGACCTGCTCGGTGTGCCGCACTTTCCGCCCGGCGAGACAAGCCTGCAGGAACCCGCGCGGCCGGAGCTGCCCACCGAGGGCGGGGGGCGGATCTTCTCCGCGCCGCGGCACTACTCGCGGATGTCTGCCGTCAACGATCCGGAGGGCTTCGATCGCTTCCGCACCGCGCCGTTCGAGGCGCCGAACATCACCGTCTGGCTTCATGCCAACGTCACCGAGATCAAGCTTGCGCAGGACGGGCGGGCGATCGAGCGGCTGGACATCGCCTGCCTGAACGGCCGGCGGCATGCTGCGCGAGGCCGCGCCTATGTGCTCGCCGCCGGAGGGATCGAAAACGCTCGGCTGCTGCTGGCCTCGAACGGTGCCGAAAAGGCGGGGGTGGGCAATCGCGCCGACTTGGTCGGCCGCTTCTTCCAAGGCCACATGACCTATGGCGTCACGGACGCGCAACAGGGACTGATGTCCGGGGTCTATGTGACCCGAGCCCGGGATTTGTCCCTCTACACCAGCGGCTTCGACAACAAGAGCCATTGTGTGCTGGCGCCGACACTTGCGGCGCAGCGGCAGGGGCGGCTGGGCAACGCCACCTTCACCTTGGGCCGCATCGCCCCCAACCAGCGTCCACCCGTGCGCCCCGAAGTGAGCGCTATTTCGGCAGTGGCGAGCGGCGTGGACGGCGCCGCTCCTGCGGAGGGGGAGCAGCTCTACGGCTTCTTCATGAGCGAGCATTTCCCGAACCCCGACAGCCGCATCACGCTCGGCTCTGGCGCCGATGCGTTGGGCATGCCGCGCATACGCCTGGCCTGGCGCTACACAGCCGCCGAGTGGCGATCCCTGGAAGGCCAGGTTGCGGCCTTCGCGCGGGAGCTCGCAACCGCCGGCGTCGGGCGGGTGTGCTTCCCGATGGAGCGGCCGCAGTTCGTCGCCCTCGCCAATGCTTCGCGCCATCACATGGGGACCACCAGGATGCACGCCGATCCAGCGGAAGGCGTGGTCGACGCCAACTCCCGGGTCCACGGTGTCTCCAACCTCTACGTTGCCGGCAGTTCGGTGTTCCCGACGTCGGGCATCGGCAATCCGACGCTTACGCTGCTGGCGATGACCATGCGGCTGTCGGACCACCTCAGGCTGCACCTCCGGAGAGCGGCATGATCGACCGCAGACAGGTCCTGGCCGCGCTGGCCGCGCTCGCCGCGTGCCCGGCCGCCGCTGCGGCGGCGACGGTCGATCCCGAAGGGGCGCGACGGATTGGAGACGCCTACCTCGCGGCGCACCCGGCAGCGCGGGACGCCGCGCGGCTCCGCGCCGCCCTGATGCCCGGGGACTGGAGCGCCGCGGCGCTCGCCCGGCTGCGTTCCAGGGTTGCCGCCGACTTCCGCGCGGGGCGGGTCTTCGCCTATCGCGGGTGGCGCCTGTCGGACACTGAAGGCCGGCTATTCGCGCTCGTCGCGCTGACGCCCAACGGGTAGTCCCACGGCGCGCGAAACCAGCAGTTGCGCGCCGCCCTTAACGGCCCAGCTTCGAGTTGCGAGACATCCCGCCGCAGCAATTTCGCTTCCGGCTGAGTCCCTGTGGAAGAAGCGGAATTTTCCCTGTCGCCGCGGTCGACGGACTTCCGACTCAAGGTATGCGGTTAACCCTCGATTAAGGGTGTCGGCGGCTTAGTAAACCCATCCTTAAACGAGGCGCTGCACGGGCGGGTCGTGCCAGCGCAAAGGCCGGTCTCGGAAGGACGCAGGGTTCTCATGGCAATCGCACTTTCAGCGCCGCGGGCGACAGAACTGAAGCCCAGGATCGTGGTGTTCGGCGTCGGCGGCGCCGGCGGCAACGCGGTCAACAACATGATCGAGGCGGGGCTGGAAGGCGTGGAGTTCGTGGTCGCGAACACCGACGCCCAGCAGCTGCAGTTCGCCAAGACCGACCGCCGCATCCAGCTCGGCGTGCAGGTGACGCAAGGCCTCGGCGCCGGCGCCCATCCTGAGGTCGGCATGAGCGCGGCCGAGGAGTCGATCCCGGAGATCGGCGAGCACCTCGACGGCGCCCACATGGTGTTCATCACCGCCGGCATGGGCGGCGGCACCGGCACCGGCGCAGCTCCCATCATCGCCAAGTGCGCCCGCGAGCGCGGCATCCTGACGGTGGGGGTGGTCACCAAGCCGTTCCACTTCGAAGGCCGCCACCGGATGCGCCTGGCCGACGCCGGCATCCAGGAGCTGCAGCGCTACGTCGACACGCTGATCGTCATCCCGAACCAGAACCTCTTCCGCGTCGCCAACGAGCGGACGACCTTCGCCGAGGCGTTCGGCATGGCCGACCAGGTCCTGCACTCCGGCGTCCGCTCCATCACCGACCTGATGGTGCTGCCCGGCCTGATCAACCTCGACTTCGCCGACGTCCGCACGGTCATGACCGAGATGGGCAAGGCGATGATGGGCACCGGCGAGGCGACGGGCGACGACCGCGCCCTGATGGCCGCCCAGAACGCTATCCAGAACCCCCTGCTCGACGAAGTGTCCCTGAAGGGCGCCAAGGCCGTGCTGGTGAACGTCACCGGCGGCCTCGACATGACCCTGCTGGAAGTCGACGAGGCGGCCAACTGCATCTCCGAGCAGGTCGACCCGGAAGCCAACATCATCTTCGGCGCCGCCTTCGACCCGGCGCTCGACGGCGTTATCCGCGTGTCGGTGGTCGCCACCGGGATGGACGGCGCCTCCATCGCCGCCATCGAGCCCAAGATCGAGCGCCGCGCCAACACCGGGGCCCTGCCGCTGGTCGTCGATCCGCCCGCGCCGATCGCCGCGCCTGAGCCCGTCATGGCGCAGGCCGTGGCCGAGCCCGTCCTCAGCCTCGACGCGGAGGAAGAGCAGGGCGACATCTTCGCCGCTCCGGCCGTCGCCGAGGCGCCGCAGCCGACCGTGACCCGCATCGTCGACCCGGCCGTCGACGAGGAAGCCGACGACGCGCCGCTGTTCGCCGAGCCCTATGAGCCCCGCCGGCGCGGCTTCATGAGCCTGTTCGGCGGCCGGCGTCCCTCTTACGACGCTCCGGCGCCGGCTCCCCGGCCGGTCCCGGTCCGCGGCGGCGCCCAGCCGGTCGAGGCCGCCGCGCCCGAGGAAGTCGCCGAACAGGGGGAGGACCTGGAGATCCCGTCCTTTCTCCGCCGGCTAGCCAACTGACGAAAAAGACTACTCTTTCTGCGTCATCGAAGCGGGGCCGCGCCGGCTGGTGCGGCCCCGCAACGCATTGCGCAACGGCGTTCGAAAAGTCATCTGCCGCGAACACGGTGTTAACCGTCCCAATCCGAAACATTGCGTAACGGGAAGTGCTTTGCTGCGGCGCGGCGAAGCCCTTATCCGGCAACTGGGGCATACCTCGGCGTTCGAGCCGACCTGAATTGACTTGAAGAAGGTTCGAGCCTTGGCCGCAGACGCATTCCAGCACGGCGCCTTCCAGCACACCGTTCGCGCGCCCGCGCTGTTCGCGGGCGTGGGCGTGCACACGGGCGCCTACACGCGTGTCGCCGTGCGCCCGGCGCCGGCCGACAGCGGCATCGTCTTCGTCCGCACCGACATCACCGACCGCGACAACCGCGTGCCCTGCACGGCGGAGTCGGTCGTTAAGACCCAGCTCGGCACCGTCATCGCCAATGCCGCCGGCGTCACCGTCTCCACCATCGAGCACCTGATGGCCGCGCTGGTCATGGCCGGCATCGACAACGCCGTGGTCGAGCTCGACGGGCCCGAGATGCCGATCATGGACGGCTCGTCCTGGCCGTTCGTGCGCATCCTGGACCGCGCCGGCAAGCGCATGCAGGAGCAGCCCCGCCGCTTCATGGAGATCCTGGAGAGCGTCGAGGTCGTCGACGGCGACAAGCGCGCCGCGCTGAAACCCGCCGACGGCTTCGAGGTCGCCTTCGAGATCCGCTTCCCGACCGCCGTCATCGGCCGCCAGTCGATCGACATGGCGGTCGACGAGGCGACCTGGCGGCGCGAGCTCGCCGACTGCCGCACCTTCGGCTTCCTGCACGAGGTCGAGGCCCTGCGCAGCATGGGGCTGGCCCGCGGCGGCAGCCTGGAGAACGTGGTGGTGATCGAGGGCGACCGGGTGCTGAACCCGGAAGGCCTGCGCCGTCCCGACGAGTTCGTCCGCCACAAGGCGCTGGACGCCATCGGCGACCTCTACGTCCTCGGCATGCCGATCCTCGGCCGTTTCGAGGGCGAGCTGGCCGGCCACGCCATCAACAACCAGCTGGTCCGCGCCCTGGTGGCGCGTCCGAACGCCTGGCGCGTCCAGACCTTCGTCGAAGAGCTCGCGGAGGCGGTCTAGTAGTTTTTGGCGCTCGGGCGGCTCGCGTGTACACTTGTGGAGATGATCTTTCACAAGTGAATTCAAGTCTGTAGCCATCGTCGAGAGTTGTCGCGCCGGGTGGTGCAAATAGGCCTGACGCGGCGTGTAACATCGAGGCCGCCATGTCCGAGACCATGCAGGATGCGCTGACGCGGCTCTACGCGCCGCCGAAGCCCACCACCGTCGCCAAGGCCATCGACCACGTGGACCCGCACGGCCGGCGCTTCATCGAACTCTCGCCCTTCCTGGTGCTGGGCTCCGTCGGCCAGGCCGGCGTCGATGTCTCGCCGCGCGGCGGGGCCCCTGGCTTCGTGAAGGTGGACGCGGCGGGCAAGGCCCTCTTCCTGCCCGACCGGCCCGGCAACAACCGCATCGACAGCCTCAAGAACATCGCCGAGAGCGGCGAGGTGGGGCTGATGTTCATGATCCCGGGGATCGACGACATCTACCGGGTCAGCGGCCGCGCAGAGCTGGTCGAGGACGCCGCCCTGTCCGACAGCTTCGTGGAGTTCGGCAAGCCGCCCAAGGCGGTGCTGCGGATCGCCGTGCGCGAGGCGTTCCTGCACTGCCCCAAGGCGCTGATGCGGGCCGACCTGTGGGGCGACAGCCACCGCCAGGAGCGCAGCGTCTTGCCGTCGCTCGCCGACATGATCTGCGACCAGATCGGCCTGCCGAAGCCGGAAGCCACGCACGAGGAGCAGCTCGAGCGGATGCGCACCACGCTCTAGCGGCCGCTGCGACCGCGCTTCCGTTTGCGCCGCATGCGGCGTGGTGTAGAAGCGATGCTTCGCGTGGGGGCGCGCGTTGGTCCTTTGAGGTGAAGGTGTCCTTGCTACGCAATTCGTGGGCTCGCCCGGTGCTGGTCGCCGGGGTCTGCGCCATCGCCCTCGCCGGATGCGCCGGCAAGCAGAAGAAGCCCCGGCTCCTCTACGAAGAGCGCCCCGTGGAGCTGCTATACGCCACCGGCGCCGACCGGCTGGACCGCGGTCTGTGGCTGCAGGCCGTCGACTACTTCCAGGAAGTGGAGCGCCAGCACCCCTATTCGGAGTGGTCGCGCCGCGCGATCCTGATGCAGGCCTACGCCCACTACCAGGCCAACGACTATGCCGAGGCGATCGCCGACGCCGAGCGGTTCATCCAGCTCTATCCGGGCAACCCGGCGGCCTCGTACGCCTACTACGTCAAGGCGGTCTGCTACTTCGAACAGATCGTCGACGTGGGCCGCGACCAGGCTGCGACGGGTCAGGCGCTCGCCGCGCTTCGCGACGTGGTGCAACGCTACCCGAACACGGAATACGCCGCCGACGCCCGCCTGAAGATCGACATGGTCAACGACCAGCTGGCCGGCAAGGAGATGACCATCGGGCGCTACTACCTGCGCAACGGGGACACGCTGGCCGCGGTGGGCCGCTTCCGCACCGTGGTCGACCAGTACCAGACCACCAGCCACACGCCCGAGGCCCTCTACCGCCTCGTGGAGGCCTATCTGACTCTGGGCCTGCTCGACGAAGCGAAGCGGAACGGCTCGGTGCTCGGCTACAACTACCCGGGCGACGCCTGGTACAACGACGCCTACAGGCTGCTGACGTCGCGTGGCCTGCGCCCGGCGACGGAGCCTACGGCGCGCGGCAAGCGCGGGATCTTCCGCATCCCGTTCCGCCGCGACAAAAGCGAGACGGTGAAACCCCCGGCCGCGGTCCCCGCTCCCGCCGTCGCCGCCGCGCCGGAACCAAAGTAGAACAAAACCCTTTCCGAAAGCCGCGATTCCGGCGATCTTCGCACCCATGCTGATCGGGCTCTGGATCCGTGACGTGGTGCTGATCGAGGCCCTGGACCTGTCCATCGGTCCGGGCCTGACGGCGCTCACCGGCGAGACCGGGGCGGGCAAGTCGATCATCCTCGACGCCCTCGGCCTGGCCGTGGGCGCCCGCGCCGACAGCGGGCTGGTGCGCCGCGGCGCCTCGCAGGCGGTGGTCTCCGCGGTCTTCGCCCCGGCCCCGGGGCATCCCGTCTGGGAGCTGCTGGAGGAAAAGGGCCTCTCCTACGCCCGCGACGAGGACCTGGTGCTTCGCCGCACCCTCGCCGCGGACGGCCGCAGCCGCGCCTTCGTCAACGACCAGGCCACCGGCGTCGGCGTGCTGAAGGAGATCGGCGAGGCCCTGCTCGAGGTGCACGGACAGCACGAGACCGTGGGCCTGCTGGACGCCCGCACCCATCGCCCAATGCTCGACGGGTTCGGCGGCCTGCAGGCTCTGGCCGGCACGGTCGGCGAGGGCTGGCGCGCCTGGCGGGCCGCGAAGGACAAGGTCGAAGCCCTGCGCGAGACCGTGGCGCGGGCTGCCGCCGACGTCGAGGAGCTGAGCCTGCGCCTGGCCGAGCTGGACCGCCTTGACCCCCGCGAGGGTGAGGAGGCCGACCTCGCCGAGGAGCGCGCGGTGCTGGGCGCGGCCGAGAAGGCGCTGGGCGACATTGCAGGCGCCCGCGAGGTGTTCGACGGCCTCTCCGGCCGCGTGGCCGGCGCCGTGCGGGCCCTCGACCGGGCGCGCGAGCGGGCGCTGGCGGCCGGCGCGGGGGAGGGGACCGCCGCCGTGCGCAGGCTCACCGAGGCGTCGGCCGCGCTCGATCGGGTGCTGGTGGAGGCCCACGAGGCGGAGGCGGCCATCGACTCCGCCGCCGAGGCCTTCGAGTTCGAGCCGGACCGGCTGGAGAAGGCCGAGGAGCGCCTCTTCGACCTCCGGGGCCTGGCCCGCAAGCTGGGCGTCAGCGTCGAGGAGTTGCCGCTGGTCCGCCAGCGCATGGCCGAGCGTCTGCGGGCGGTCGAGACCTCCGAAGACGACCTGAAGGCCGCCGAGGCCGAGCTGAAGGCGGCGCGTGACGCCTACCTCGCCGCCGCCGCCAAGCTCACCGCCGGGCGCAAGGCCGCCGGCGAAGCGCTCGCCATGGCAGTGATGGCCGAGCTGGGGCCCCTGAAGCTGGACAAGGCCCGCTTCCGCGTCGCCGTCGAGCCCCTCGACGAGGCGCGCGCCGGCCCCGCCGGCGTCGACCGCGTCGCCTTCGAGATCTCCACCAACCCGGGCGCGCCGTTCGGCGACTTGGGCGCCATCGCCTCGGGCGGCGAACTGGCGCGCTTCGCCCTGGCGCTGAAGGCGGCGCTCGCTGGCCGCGGCGCCGGTCCACAGCCGCTGATGATCTTCGACGAGGTCGACCAGGGGGTCGGCGGCGCCGTCGCCGACGCCGTCGGCCTGCGCCTGAAGCGCCTGGCCGGCCAGGGCCAGGTTCTGGTGGTCACCCACTCGCCTCAGGTCGCAGCCCGCGCCGAGGCGCATTGGCGGATCGCCAAGGCAGGCGAGGGCGAACGGGTTCGTACCGTGGTGGAAGCCCTCTCCGCCGCCGACCGCGAAGAGGAGATCGCCCGGATGCTCGCCGGCGCCGAGGTCACCGACGCCGCCCGCGCCGCCGCCCGCGCCCTGATGGACGCGTGAGCCTGAGCCGCTAAATAGGCCCGGTGAAACCCGTCGAACAGTTGACCGAGGCCGAGGCCGTCGAGGAGCTCACGCAACTCGCCGACGAGATCGCCGCGCATGACATCCGCTATCACCAGGAAGACGCGCCCACGATCTCGGACGCCGAGTACGACGCGCTGAAGCTGCGCAACGCCGCCATCGAGGCCCGCTTCCCGCACCTGGTCCGGGACAACTCGCCCTCCTTGAGGGTCGGCGCCGCGCGTTCGGAGCAGTTCGCGCCGGTGGAGCACGGCGTGCCGATGCTCAGCCTCGACAACGCCTTCTCCGACGAGGACGCCCTGGAGTTCGACGCCCGCGTCCGGCGGTTCCTGCGGCTCGATGAGGAAGTGGCCTACACCGCCGAGCCGAAGATCGACGGGCTCTCCTGCTCGATCCGCTACGAGGCCGGCCGGCTGGTCCGCGCCGCCACCCGCGGCGACGGCCGGGTCGGTGAGGACGTCACGGCCAATGTGCTCACCGTGGGCGAGATCCCCAAGCGGCTGTCCGGCTCCGGCTGGCCCGAGGTCATTGAGGTTCGCGGCGAGGTCTACCTGGGCCACGAGGAGTTCGCCCAGCTGAACGCCCAGGCCGAGGCCTCCGGCGGCCGCACCTACGCCAATCCGCGCAACGCGGCCGCGGGCTCCCTGCGCCAGATCGACCCGAAGGTCACGGCGGGCCGGCCACTGAAGTTCTTCGCCTACGCCTGGGGCCACGTGTCAGAGCCGTTCGCGAAGAGCCAGTGGGAGGCGCTCAACCTGCTCAAGGCGTGGGGCTTCCAGGTGACGCCGCAGAGCCAGTGCGTGTCCGGGCCGGCGGGCCTGCTCGCCGCCTACCGGGACATGGAGGCCGCCCGCCCGCACCTCGGCTACGACATCGACGGCGTCGTCTACAAGGTTGACCGGCTGGACTGGCAGCAGCGGCTGGGCTTCGTCTCCCGCGCCCCACGCTGGGGCGTCGCGCGCAAGTTCCCGGCGCAGCAGGCCCGCACCGTACTGGAGGCGATCGACATCCAGGTCGGCCGCACGGGCGCGCTGACCCCCGTCGCGCGGCTGACGCCGGTCACCGTCGGCGGCGTGGTGGTCACGAACGCCACCCTGCACAACGCCGACGAGATTGCCCGCCTGGACGTGCGCGTCGGTGACACCGTGATCCTGCAGCGCGCCGGCGACGTGATCCCGCAGATCCTCAGCGTTGTGGCGGAGGAGCGGCCGAAGGATGCCGCCCCTTACGAGTTCCCGCGCCGTTGCCCGTGCCCGCTGCACACGGAGGTGGTGCGCGAGACCACCCACGCCGGCGCCGAGACGGTCGTGCGCCGCTGCTCCGGCGAGTTCGCCTGCCCGTTCCAGAAGCTCGCCCACCTGCGCCACTTCGTCTCCCGCCGCGCCTTCGACATCGAGGGGCTGGGCGAGAAGCAGCTGTCGCTGTTCGTCGAGAAGGGCTGGCTGACCTCCCCGGCCGACATCTTCCGCCTGCACGAGAAGAAGGATGAGTTGCTCGCCCTCGAGCGGTTCGCCGAGACCAGCGTTGGCAACCTGCTGAAGAACATCGAGGCCCGCCGGACCATCAGCCTCGACCGCTTCATCTACGGCCTGGGCATCCGCCACATCGGCGAGACCACGGCGGTGGTGATGGCCCGCGGTTACGGGACTGCGGAGGCCTTCCTGGCGGCCATGGACAAGGTCGCTGATCGCGACCCCGAGGCGGTGCAGGAACTGGACGACATGGACCAGATCGGCGGCGCGGTGATCGAGGCAGCCGCCGCCTTCTTCGCCGAGGACCACAACCGCGCCATGGTCGAGGACCTGAAGGCGCAGCTCCAGGTGCAGGACGCCGAGAAGCCGAAGACCGACACTGCCGTCGCCGGCAAGACCGTGGTCTTCACCGGCGCCCTGGAGAAGATGACCCGCGACGAGGCCAAGGCCCAGGCCGAGCGGCTGGGCGCCAAGGTGTCCGGCTCGGTCTCCAAGAAGACGGACCTGGTGGTCGCCGGCCCCGGCGCGGGCTCGAAACTGAAGACCGCGGCCGAGCTGGGCATCCAGGTGCTGACCGAGGACGAGTGGCTGGAGCTGGTGGGCGCCTGACGCCGCTGTGACCGGGGTCACACCCCTCCGGCGGGACGCACCGGCGAATGGGATACCCGCCCGGCCCGCATCCGTACGCGCCCGCCAGGTGGTGGAGGATCGCATGCGTCACCCGGTCAGCGCCGAGATACATGAGCTTTCGGCAGAGGACGCGCGACGCGCCGAGGGCCTGCGCGGCTACTTCGTGGAGACCCATGGCCATCGGCCATCGGAGAGCCTGATCGCGGCGGCGCTGGCCAACAGCTCGGCGGCGGCCGGGCTGACGGACCTCGCCGATCCGAGCGTCCGCATGGTCTTCGCCGACGCCGGCCAGGAGCCGGCATTGCAGCTGCAGGGAGCCGGCGACCACATCCAGTGGGAGCTCACCCTGGCGCGGCAGGGGCACCTGGCCATCGCGCTCGCCTGGCCGGGCCGGCGGGGACGTCCCGGGGCACTCTCGGCTATCCTCGACGCCGGCGGAGCGAGCCCCACCTGGGTGTCGGGCGGGCAGGCGGGCAATCGCGGCGGCGACAGCGTTCACGTGCTGCGCGTCGTGGGAGCCCCTGCGGGCCGCTACCTGCTGACGGTGACGGCCGAGGCAGTGGCGCGCGCCCCGCAGCCCTTCGCCCTGGTGGTCAGCGGTCCGGTGGCCGGGCTCGCGCTGGCCTGACTAACCGGGAGCGCGTGCGGTGACGATCCAGATCGCCGCGCCGAGCTTCACGCCGTCGGGCCCCGCATGGGGCGCAAGCGCGTGCCGAACGGCCTCACGGACCGCCGCGGCGAGGTGAGGGTGCTCGCGGATCTGGGCGCCGAGCGGGCCGATCTTCATGGCGAGCTCCGTGGTGGCCTCGACGTCGCCGCCGCCGACCTTCTCGTCGTGGGGCGCAATCGCGATGTCCTGGAAGCCTGCGGCCTCCAGGATGCTGCGTGGGCGTTCCGGGTCGGCAAAGGCGAAGGGCCCCGGCGCGCCCGGTTCCGGCGGCTGGGGCGGCTGCGGGAGCAGGGGCAGGGCCGCCACCATGGGCAAGGTCATCACCGGGTTCTCGGTCGGGGGCCGCCAGCACACGAAGGCAAGTCGGCCGCCCGGTCTCATCGCCCTGCGGATGTTGCCGAACGCGGCCTGGGGATCGGCGAAGAACATGACGCCGAAGCGGGAAAACACCGCGTCGAATGCGCCCGGCTCGAACGGATGGGTCTGGGCGTCGGCCTCCACGAACTCAACCCCGGACAACCCCTCGGCGCGCCGGCGGGAGATCTTCAGGAGCGGCCGCGAGATGTCGACGCCCGTCGCGGCGCCGCCAGGGCCGACCGCTGCCTTCAGCTCCAGCGTCGTCTCCCCAGCCCCGCAACCCACGTCGAGGATCCGTTCGCCCGGACCGGGCGCCAGCACGGCCATGCCGGCCCGCCCGA
Organism: Phenylobacterium sp.; assembly: GCF_036563285.1. Classification (GTDB taxonomy): domain Bacteria; phylum Pseudomonadota; class Alphaproteobacteria; order Caulobacterales; family Caulobacteraceae; genus Phenylobacterium. Next base: position 149,935 of record NZ_DATCMR010000008.1, on the reverse strand, counting down.
GCGGCGCCAGCTGGCGGTCGAGCGCGGCCTGCGACTGCGCCCAGACGGGCCCGGCGGACTCGTTCCAGTAGGCGACCTGGGCCGCGTTGGGGGCCTCGCTCATCGGGTCACAGCGGGGCGCAGACCTCTTCCAGCCAGGCGCGGACGTCGGCCGGCACCTGGGGGCCCACCACGCCGAGCACGCGGGCATGGTAGGCGTCGAACTGGTGGCGCTCCTCGTCGGTGAGCATCTCCTTGACGACCAGCCGCCGGTCGATGGGCGCGAGAGTCAGGGCCTCGAACGCCATCATGGGGCGCTCGCCGCCTTTGATCTCCTGCGGCTGGGTGACCACCTGCAGGTTCTCGATGCGGATGCCGTATTCGCCTTCCTTGTAGTAGCCCGGCTCGTTGGAGACGATCATCCCCGGCCGCAGGGCGACGGTGTTCGGCGCCTTGGAGATCCGCTGCGGGCCTTCGTGGACGCCCAGGTACGAGCCGACGCCGTGACCAGTGCCGTGGTCGTAGTCGAGCCCATGGCTCCACAGCGGCACGCGCGCCAGGGCGTCCAGCGCCGAGCCGGTGGTGCCGGCGGGGAACATCACCCGCGACAGCGCCAAGTGGCCCTTCAGCACCAGGGTGAACCGCTCGCGCATCTCCTGCGTGGGCTCGCCGATGGCCACCGTGCGGGTGACGTCGGTGGTGCCGTCCAGGTACTGGCCGCCGGAGTCCACCAGCAGGAGGCTGCCCATCGTGGCCCGCTTGTTGTTCTTCCGCGTCGGACGGTAGTGGCAGATGGCGCCGTTGCCCAGCGCGCCGGCGATGGTGTCGAAGCTGAGGTCCTTGATCGCGCCGGTCTCCTCGCGGAAGCCTTCCAGCTTCGTGACCGCCTCGATCTCGTCCGGCGGGTTGACCTGGCCTTCGGTCGCCAGCCAGTGGAGGAAGCGCGACAGCGCCGCTCCGTCCCGCGCGTGGGCGCGCCGCGTGCCCTCGATCTCGACCGGGTTCTTGCAGGCCCGCGGCAGGGCGCATGGGTCGTCGCCGCGGAGCACCTCGGCGCCGGCGCCGCTGAGCGCCTCGAAGTACCAGGACGCGGATTGGGCGGGATCGACAACCACCCGCTTTCCCCGCAGCTCGGTGAGCGCCTGGGGCAGGTCTTCGCTGGTCTCGAGGCGGACCTCGTTGCCGAGCCAGGCCGGCAGCTCCGGGGTTACCTTCTGCGGGTCCAGGAACAGCCGCGCCGAGCCGTCGGCGTTCAGCACGGCTTGGCCCAGCGGCAGGGGCGAGCGGATGACGTCGCCGCCGCGGATGTTGAACAGCCAGGCGATGGAGGCGGGCGCGGTGATCACCGCGGCTTCGGCGCCCCGGGCGGCCAGGCTTTCACCGATACGGTGGCGCTTGGAGGAAGAGTCCTCGCCGGCGTACTCCAGAGGGTGCGGCACGACAGGGGCGGTGGGTTGCGGTGGGCGCGCCTCGCCCCAGGCCTTGTCGAGCGGATTGGGCGTGACGGGCCGAAGCTCGGCGCCCGCCTTCGCGGCGGCCGTCTTGAGGTGGTAGAGCGCGTCGGGGCTGTGCAGGCGCGGGTCGTATCCGATCGCCTGGCCGGGCGCGGCGGCCTGCTCAAGGTAGGCCGGCACGCCGCCGTCCACGAGATCGCGGATCTCGAAGAGGCTCTGGTCGACCTGGTCGCGGACCTGGATGGTGTAGCGGCCGTCCACGAAGACGGCGGCCCTGTCCCTCAGGATCACCGCGGCCCCGGCCGAGCCGGTGAAGCCCGTGGCCCAGGCCAGCCGATCGTTGGCGGCGGGCAGGTATTCGTTCTGGTGCTCGTCCTCGTGCGGGATCAGGAAGCCGTCGAGGCCCTGCTCGGCCATGGCCTGGCGGATCAGGGGCACGTGCTTGGCCCCGAAGGACGGATCGGTGCTTTCGTCGAAGGTCTGGCGCATGGGTTGGATGTAGTCCGTCCCGGCGCGGAGGGCAAAGGGCCGCAGCCTCTGAAGCGGCTATTTTACCCGGATCAAATTGACAGCTTCTTTGGTGCTCTGTAGCCAGCAGCCATGGACAAGCAGAGCCGCCGATCCGCCGTGCGCGACTACAAGGAGCGCAGGATCCCGACGGGGGTCTACGTGGTGCGCTGCGCCTCCAGCGGCGAAGCCTGGGTGGGCTTGTCGCGCAACCTCCACGCCCAGCAGAACTCCCTCTTCTTCAGCCTCCGCCTCGGGAGCCACGTGAACAAGGCGCTGCAGGCCGCGTGGCGCGAGTACGGCGCGGAGGCCTTCAGTTACGAGGTGCTGGAGGTGATCGAGGACGAGGACCTGACGCGGCTCGGGCGCGACGACATGCTCAAGCGCCGCGAGCGCCACTGGATGGACGCGCTCGCCGCGGCAAAGATCGTCGGCTGACTACTCCGGAAGCGGCTCGCTGGTCGCCGCATTTTGGGCAGCCTCCGCGGCGCTCTGGGCCGTCTGCGCGGCCTGCTGGGCGGCTTGTTGGGCTGCGGCCTGGGCGTTCGCGGCCGCGATCTCGCTGGCCCGGGCGGTGGAGTCCATCGTCGACTGGGCGGCCTGGCTGGCCTGCACCGCGGCCATCTGGGCGTCAGCCGTGGCATTGGCGAGCGCCGCCTCGGCCATGCCCTGCTCGCGTGCGGCCTGCAGCTCGGCCTCGGTGGTCCCGGTGTTGGCCGTCACCACGAAGAAGACGCCGATGATGGCGATCAGCCCGATGAGGGCGGCGACCCACCAGCCGGTGGAGTTCTCGCGCACCCGGACGACCTCTTGGCGCACGGCGCCGGTCTCGTCGGTGATGATCGTGCGCTCGACCTGATCGTCGGACATGGCGGTGCTCCTGCCGGCCGAAGCTCGGCCGTTAGGAGCGAAACGTCATTTGATTGAAGCGGTTCCGCTTCAGGCGCGGCGCAGCACCAGGGTCGCCCAGGCGTCGCGGTGCAGGCGGCGCACCAGCCGGAAGCCCTTGGAGGTGTAGGCCGCCAGCACCCGCCGCTCCTGCGTGCGCAGCAGGCCGGAGAGGATGGCGAGCCCGCCAGGCCGCAGCGCCCGCCTGATGTCCTGCGACAGGGCCACCAGCGGGGGGGCCAAGATGTTCGCGAACACCAGGTCGTAGGGCCTGCCGCCGCGCACCTGCGGATGGTCCAGCCCCGAGGCGTGGACGAAATGGGCCGTGGCCTGGTTCAGCGCGGCGTTCTCGTTGGCGATGCGCACGGAGACGCGGTCGATGTCGGTGCCGACCGCCAGCCGCGAGCCCGTCCGCGCCGCGGCGATCGCCAGCACGCCGGTGCCGCAGCCCACGTCCAGCACCTTCGGGAAGCTCTGCGCGCGCAGCAGATCGTGGAAGGCCTGCAGGCAGCCGACCGTCGTCCCGTGGTGGCCGGTGCCGAACGCCGCTCCGGCCTCGATGCGCAGGTTCACGCTCGACGGCGGCGCGAGCCCGCGGTCGTGTGCGCCATAGACGAAGAACCGGCCCGCCCGCACCGGCGGCAGACCCGACAGCGACATGGCCAGCCAGTCGGCGTCGGCGAGCTTCTCGGTGGCCACCCTCAGGGCCCCGAAGCCGCCCAGCACTTCCATAAGCCCGCGGCGCTCCTCCTCGGAGGTCGGGAAGGCGTCGATGCGCCAGACGTCGCGGTCCTCGTCCTCCTCCAGGATGGAGTAGGTGACCGTCTCGGTGCTTGGCGTTTCGTCGATCGCCGCCGCCGCGGCCTCGGCCTGCGCGCGGGGGCCGCGGGCGGTGATCTGGACGGCGTCTTCGCTCATGCGCGCCCGTCTAGCGGCGGGCGTGACCGAATGCGAGGGGAGAAGCGCTCAGACGGCTGGCGAGGTGTCGCCGGTGGCCTCGGGCGGCGCGTCATCGTCGATGTGCGCCTCCTCGGGCGGCGGGGGAGGCGGCGGAGCCTCGGCCACACGGGCGGAGGCCTCATACGCCACGCCGCCGCTGATCGACGGGTAGAGAGGCTCGGCCCGCGGCGGCTCCTGCCAGCGCAAGTCCGAGCGGGCGTACTCCCGGGGTTGTTCACGGCTCTCTTCGTAATAGTCGCGCACCGGCGCGGGCTCGTAGGCGATGTCGTCGCGCCAGGCGTAGGCCGCCTTCCAGTCGGTGCCGACCACATAGTCAGGGATCTGGCCCTGGTAGTCGGCGAAGGTCATGCCGGGGTCGAACGGGCCGGTGGAGCGCACCCCGGACCAGCCGGCGAAGATCTGCGGGCCTTCCGGCCGGTCGTCGCCGCGCAGGTTCGGCTTCATCGCGCCGCCCAGCAGCAGCCCTGCCACGGCGGCCATGCCAACTCCGGTAAACAGCGACTTCACTTGCACGGCCTTAGTCTTCGATCATCCGGTTCCGCGGCCTAAGCGCGTGACGGGCGCGTTGGTTCAGGGCCAAGGTGGCGCCAATTGCGCCATTTGAGCGTTGAGGCCGCGGGAGACCTCAAATGAGCAAGTACCAACCCCTTTCCGAGCGGCTGCGCGGCTTCGACTTCCAGCAGTGGCAGACGAGCTTTTCCGAGATCGAGGAAATGCTGGGCTTCCCGCTGCCCAAGGGCGCCCGCAGCGGCAAGGCCTGGTGGCGGGACGGCGAGAAGAACCATGTGAGGGCGTGGACCGAGCACGGCTGGGAAGCCGGCGATGTCGATCCCTCGACCGGCGTGGTCACCTTCCGCCGCAGCGACATCTCGCCAGCGGCCCTGGAAGCCGCCGGTGCGCTGGAGCCGCCCGGCGAGATCGACGCCGACCTCGACATGCCCGCGCCCCCGCCGCCACCCTACGCCGCCCCCGACGCCATGACCCACGCGCAGCCGGCGCTGCATGAAGGCCCGGCGGATCGTCGCGAGGAAGAGCCACGTCCGGGCAGCCACGCCGAGGCCTGGAAGAATCGCGCCAGGCAGGCCCTGCAGCGCGTTCCCGCGCCGCCTAAGAACCTCGGCGCCGTGGCGATGATCGCCGGCGGCGTGGCCATCGTGGCGGGTCTGGCGACCTTCCTGTTCCGCCGCGGGCGCGACAGCTAGGCCCGCTCCACGAAGCTGTCGATGACCTTCTTCTCGCCGGCCTTCTCAAAGGCGACGGTGAGCTTGTTGCCTTCCACGAAAGTCACGGCGCCGTAGCCGAACTTGATGTGGAAGACGCGATCGCCGCGCTTGTAGTCGCTGGCCGCGGAGCTCTCTGAGACGGCGACGAGGCGGCCTTCGCCCTCGATCACCTGCTGCCGGCCGGGGTGGGAGCCGCGGTAGCCCTGCGCCTGGGCGCGCTTCCAGCCGGGGGAGGAGTATCCTGCTCCGAAGGAGGGACTCTCGTCCCAGCGAGAGCCGTGCTGCTGCATGCCGGGGCCGCCGCCGTAGTAGCCGGTCTCAGACGAGGCCTCCACGTTGGCGATCGGCAGCTCGTCCACGAAGCGGGAGGGCAGCTGGCTGGTCCAGCGGCCGTAGACCTGGCGGTTGGCGGCGAAGGAGACGCGGACCTCCTCGCGGCCGCGGGTGATGCCGACGTAGGCGAGCCTCCGCTCCTCCTCGAGGCCCTTCTCGCCCTTCTCGTCCATCGAACGCTGAGACGGGAAGATGCCTTCCTCCCAGCCGGGCAGGAACACCAGCGGGAACTCCAGCCCCTTGGCCTGGTGCAGGGTCATGATCTGGACGCTGTCGCCGCCCGACGACCTGTCGAGGTCGAGGACGAGGGAGACGTGCTCCAGGAAGCCCTGCAGGGTCTCGAACTCGCCCATGGCGTTGACGAGCTCCTTGAGGTTCTCCAGCCGGCCCTGGGCCTGCGGACTGCGGTCGAGGCGGAGCGCATCGGTGTAGCCGCTCTCCTCCAGCACCGTCTCCATGAGCTGGAAGTGGCGGATACGGCCGGCCTCCAGCCGCCAGCGGTCCAGGTCGCGCAGGAAGTTGGCCAGCGCCGTGCGGGTCCGGGCCGGCAGGTCGTCGGTGAGCACCAGCTGGCGCGCAGCCGTGCTGGCGGGCACGCCGTTCACCCGGGCGATGTGCAGCAGCTTCTGGACGGTGGTGTCGCCGATCCCGCGCTTGGGCGTGTTGACGATCCGCTCGAAGGCCAGGTCGTCATCCTCGGAGAAGATCAGCCGCAGGTAGGCGACGGCGTCGCGGATCTCGGCCCGCTCGAAGAACCGGGGCCCGCCGATCACCACATAGGGGATCTGCAGCAGCACGAAGCGCTCCTCGAAGGCGCGCATCTGGAAGGCGGCGCGGACCAGGATGGCCATGTCGCGGTACTTGCGGCCCGAGCGCCTGGCGCGCTCCACCTCGTCAGCGATCAGCCGGCTCTCGGCCTCGCCGTCCCAAACGCCGCGGACGATCACCTTCTCGCCGCCCTCGGCCTCGGTCCACAGGGTCTTGCCGAGCCGGCTCTTGTTGGCGGCGATGAGGCCCGATGCGGCCGCCAGGATGTGGCTCGTCGAGCGGTAGTTGCGCTCCAGCCGCACCACCTTGGCGCCCGGGAAGTCGCGCTCGAACCTCAGGATGTTGTCCACCTCGGCGCCCCGCCAGCCATAGATCGACTGGTCGTCGTCGCCAACGCAGCAGACGTTCTGGCGCTTCTGCGCCAGCAGCCGCAGCCACAGGTACTGGGCGACGTTGGTGTCCTGGTACTCGTCCACCAGCAGGTAGCGGAACCGGTCGTGGTACTCGGCCAGCACGTCCGGGTTGGCCGTGAAGATGGTCAGGTTGTGCAGCAGCAGGTCGCCGAAGTCGCAGGCGTTCAGGATGCGCAGCCGCTCCTGGTACAGGCGGTAGAGCGCCTGGCCGCGGTTGTCGAACTGGGCGTTCTCGGCCGCCGGCAGCTGGTCGGGGCGCCAGCCGCGGTTCTTCCAGTGGTCGATCAGGCCGGCGAGCGCGCGGGGCGTCCAGCGCTTGGTGTTGACGTTCTCGGCCTCGAGGATCTGCTTGATCAGGCGCTCCTGATCGTCGTCGTCCAGGATCGTGTAGTTGCTCTTCAGCCCGACGAGCTCGGCGTGCCGTCGCAGGATCTGGGCGGCTACGGAGTGGAAGGTCCCCAGCCAGCGCAGCCCCTCGGCTTGGGGCCCGATGATGTGGGTGATCCGCTCGCGCATCTCGCGCGCGGCCTTGTTGGTGAAGGTGACGACCAGCAGCTCCCACGGCCGCCCACGGCCGGTGGCCAGGATGTGCGCCAGCCGGGTGGTCAAGACGCGGGTCTTGCCCGTGCCCGCGCCGGCCAGCACCAGCACGGGGCCTTCGGTGGCCTCGACGGCCTCCCGCTGCTCGGGGTTCAGGCCCTGCAGGTAGTCGCGCGCCGGCCCGCCGTCCGCGCGGGCGAGGTCGCTCACGCGCGGGGCGGGGGGCTCGAAGGATTCGGACGGCGGCATGGCAGGCTGTCTAACATGGGAAGGCGGGGAGGACAGCCAGGTGTTCGCGCTGCGTTCCCCTCGCGGCGTGCGGTCTTCAGTCGCCGCTTCGCCGCCGCGGCTGCAGGCCAGCATTGCAGCGCTGCAGGTGGGCCATGAACTCGCCGTACGGCATTTCCGTGAGCGGCCTGGCCTGGCTGGCCCAGTCGCGCATCGGGTCGCGATTGCGCAGGCGGCCGAGATAGACGCGCCAGAGCCGGCGGCCGACGTCCTCGCGGCGCAGGGTCGTGGCGACGCTCAGGCACATGACCATGGACTGCTCCTGCGCGGTCATCGGCGGCGGCGCGGGCGGCAGGTCGGCGAACATGGCCCCAGCCTAGCAGCAATCCGGCTGCGGCGAAGATGCCGTTGCGCCGGGGCGCGGCCCTGCTAGCGTCGCGGGCGTCGGAGGGTCCGCCATGTTGAAGTCCTACGTCGACGAGGTGCTGGCGCCGGGCGAGACCGTCGCGGCGCGGGCCGAGTTCCACTGGACCTGCTACGTCGCGCCGGTGTTCTGGACGTTGGCGACGCTGGGCTTCGGGATCGTGCTGACCGGTCCCTGGATGATCGCCATCTGGCTGGGCCAGAAGAGCACCGACCTGGTCGCCACCGACCGGCGTCTGATCCACAAGACCGGGCTGATCGGCCGGACCGTGGTCGAGCACCGGCTGGAGAAGATAGAGACTATCAACGTGGAGCAGAGCGTGCTCGGGCGGATGCTCAACTACGGCACCGTGAGCGTCACCGGCACCGGGGTCTCGACCATCAGCTTCCCGCGGATCGCCGACCCGCTCGGGTTCAAGCGGGGCATCGAGGCCGCGGCGCACAAGGTGCAGTTCGGAGCGTCGCGGGCGGCCTGACGCTACAGCCAAGCTTGTTTCAGGAACTTCGCCGCGCCCGCTCCGTTTCCCTTCCGGAGCAGGGGAACTCCTCGTGGCCGAAAGCGTCAGACGTCCGATGCCGTCCTGGGCGCCGTGGGTGATCGCGCTCGCGGTGCTCGTGGTGCTGGGGCTGGTGTGGGTCGGGTGGCGCAACGCGCACCGCGCGGCCGACGCCGACCTGGCCGCGCCGCGGCCCGCCGATCTCGTCCCCAAGCTGCCCGACGCGCCGCGCCTGCCGGACGCGCCGATACCAAGACCGAAATGACAGGCGAGCGAAGGGGAGGATGCCGATGCGCCGGGACGAGGATGAACGACGACCGCAGGTGCCGCCTTTGCTCTGGGGGATCCTGGGGCTGCTGGTGGTCGCGGCCTTCGTCCTGGCCATCGGCCTGCTCGACTCCGGAGCCTGATGTGAAACGAGGGACAAGACCATGACCGACCAGCGCAACGCCACCACACCGAAGACCGGCCGCAGGATCCCGCCGCTCGTGTGGATCGTGCTGGCCCTGCTGGTGGGCTGGTTCGTGATCATGATGGTCCAGCGCAACGGCCAGGACGTGACGCCGCAGGGCGGCACGCACCCGACGCAGGCGGAGGGCCCGTCGATCATGCCCGCGGCGCCGGCCAACGGCGATGCGCCCGCGACCCCCGCCGGCGTTGTCAACGGCCCCAACCAGCCTGCGCCCGACAAGCCCTAGGGGCCTTGCGCGAACCTCAGGGCCGCCACCCGACAGGCGGAGGCGAGCGCCCGCTCGCCCCGCTCGCCGTCGATGGCGGCGATGAGGCCGGCCAGGCTGGTGTTCCGCGCGGCCGCCATCTGCTCCAGCACGGCCCAGAACTCGGGCTCCAGGGCGATGGAGGTGGCGTGGCCGGCCAGCAGAACGGAGCGTTTACGCAGGGCGCGCATGATGCGGCGTTGTCGCCCGGAAACGCGCCGGGATCAAAGCGGGCTTGAAAAAAGTTGACGGGGGCGTCATCTTTACAGCCGAAGCTGGTTCGACAGAGGTGGATTCTCCCATGGCGATGGCCGCCGACACGATCGACGCCGCACGCCGTCCCCGCAACGGCGCGCCGAAGCTAGACTGGGCGCACGCGCTGAAGGCGCTGCGCCGGCTGCTGGCCGACAAGGAAGACACCACCCAGGTCTTCGAGATCATGCGCGCCCTGAACGGCAGCGCCACGGCCAAGGCCTACCACCGCCTACTGGCGACCCCGAACGGCGGGCGCATCGCCTACGAGCGGGCGGAGTTCGCCCGCAAGCTGATGGACGACGCCTGGCTGGACAGCCTGCCGGAGGGCTCCGTCGGCGCCGCCTACCGCACCTTCATCCGCTCCGAGCAACTCTCGGCGGAGGGGCTCGCCGAGGTGAGCCGCCAGGGGCTGGCGCAGATCGAGGAGCCGCACCCCTACGCCTGGATGGGCCGGCGCACTCGCGACGTGCACGACATCTGGCACATCCTCTCCGGCTACGGCCGCGACGCCCTCGGCGAAGCCTGCCTGGTGGCGTTCTCCTACGCCCAGACCAAGGGCCTCGGCTGGGCGCTGATCGCGCTCGGCGCCGCCTCGCGCTCGCCGTCGACCCATCCCTACCGCAAGGCCATCTGGCAGGGCTTCCTGCGCGGCCGCCGCGCCGCCTGGCTGCTGGGCGAGGACTACGAGCAGCTCATGGCCGAGCCGCTGGAGACTGCGCGGCGGCGGCTGAACATCACGCCGGCCACCGTATACGACGCGATCCCGCCCGAGGCGCGCGACGGGGCTGTGGGGTAACCCTTACGGTCCTACCGGTGAGGGGAGGGCTCACTCCTCCCGCTTCTTGCCTTCCAGTTCGCGCCGCGCCTTCTCCGCGGCCAGCGCCTCGGCGTCCTTTTCGGCCTTGGTCCGCCCAAAGCGCGCTCGGTTGGCGGCGGCCTGGGCCTTGGCCTGCTGCTTGTGCAGCGCCTTGCGGGCCTTGTTGAAATTGATCGGCTCGGTCACTGGCCGAAGATGCCACGCGCGCGGCCTCGCGCAACCGTGGCCGCGGCTTCCTCGTTTCCGGCCCACGACAGCGACGAGGTGATCAGGTGATGGTGCAGCCTTCCGACATCCACGAGCACATGGAGGTCATCGGCTCCGACGGCGGCCACGTGGGCAAGGTCGACCACCTGGTCGGCGACGAGATCGAGCTGTCCAAGCTCGACCTGGGCGCGGGCCTGAAGCACCACATGGTGCCGCTGAGCTGGGTGGACCGCGTCGAGGACGACAAGGTGATGCTCAACCGAACCAAGGACGCGGCCAGAGCCGCCTGGAAGCAGAAGATCTAGCCAACCAGGGACGCCCGCCGGCCGCTAACCTATGTTAGAGCACAGGCAGGTGTTCAATCTTGCGACGAGAAGCGGTCCTTCACGCGTCGCACCGCACGTTGCACCACCGCCTGGCGCTGCATCGGCACGAGGTCGGCCGCGCGTTCGGCGACCTTGCCGTCCCGGGCTTCCGTCCGCACGAGGTGCAGGTAGTCGGCTTCGAACTTGGCGGCCTTCTTCAGGCGAGCGGGGTCGGGAATGGTCACGACCTTGTTCTCGAATTCGATGAGGTCCTCGGCCCGGAGTTCCTGCAACACGCGGTTCACGTGGACGGAGGTCAGCCCCAGGCCATCGGCCAGCAGTTCCTGAGTGACTGGAAACGGATAGCTGTTGTCGGTGGTGGCGCCCACCACCCGGTAGCGGACGAGCATCTCATAGAACAGGTGCGCGAGGCGCTCCCGGGCGTCGCGGGCGCCATGGTCGACGATCCATTCTCGCAGGATCGCAGAATCCACCATCGTGCCCCACCACATCGCCCAGGTCAGGTTGGACGACTCGGTGAGCAGCTCCACCATGGTGTCGGCCGGAATCAGGACGCAGGTGGTCTCGGCGACCGCCACGATGTCGTGGTCCATGGCCTGGAGCACGAACACCTCCACGTCGCAGAGATCGCCCGGGATCAGGAACGCCATCACCTGGCGGCTCCCATCCCTCAGCTCCTTTCGACGCATCGCAAGCCCGCTGAGCACAAGGTGGATGTTTTGAACCTTGTCGCCCCGCTCGATGATCACCTTCCGCGGGGCATAGGTCTCGGTCGGAAAGTTGAGGAGTTGGTCCAGCCGGTTCCGTTCCGCCGTGTCCAGGCGGGTGAACTGCTCCAGCTTCATGGTCAGGGGGTTGGACATGCCGCCGCGGGGCCTCCGTCGCCAAGCTAACGCACGAGGTTTCGTCCGGGGTCCGGTCGACGCTTGGCGCCGGGCGGATTGAACAGGAGCGTCATGGCGCAGCCGACCAGAGCTCGCCGGCCTCGGCCATGGCGAGCCCCTTGTCGTACATCCGCGTCATCAGGGTGCGGTCGAAGCGCAGCATGCTCATGCCGCCGAAGTCCGACGGCACGCTGGCGGTGCGGAGCTCGAAGCCGTTGATCTCGCAGAAGGCGGCGACGGCTCGCAGGGCGCCGCGGTAGGAGGACCGCAGCATCAGCTCGAAGCTGCGCACCAGCACCGGCAGGGCGCCGACAGGCGTGGTCTTCGGGTAGGGGTGCAGGGTGGTGTTGACGAGGGCGTAGACCTCGACGCCGGCGACGTTCCAGTGCTGGGCGCGCCTCAGGATCATCGGCTCCGGCACCACGAACAGCGGACTGATCGCGCCGCCGTCCACGTGCATCTCGTCGTAGGTCTCCTCGCCGGCCGCCGTGGCGATGATCTTCGGCCGGAACACGCCCGGCAGGCTGGCCGAGGCGACCAGCACGTCGGTGAACAGGGTCAGGGCCGCATCGCCGCCGTGGCTGGCGATCGCGCCCATGTTCCAGATGGAGGTGGTCTGGGCGTCGAGGTTGGCCGTGGCGACGAACAGCCGGCGCCCCGCGGCGTGCGTCTGGGCCACCGCCGCCAGCATGTCGGCGTCGATGTAGCGGCGCACGAGGGCCGCGAGGCGGTCGCTCGGGTAGAGCGCCTGGCCGCGGCGGTATGACGTCAAGTCCAGGAACTCCGGCGCGCCGCCGGTGTAGGCGTCGGCCAGGCGGTCGTCCCAGTCCGGGCCTACGAAGGCGAAGGGGGCGATCAGGGCGCCGGTGCTGACGCCGGTGACCATGTCGAACACCGGCCGGGCGCCGGCTCGCGTGAGGCCGGCCAGGGCGCCTGCGCCATAGGCGCCGCCGGCGCCGCCGCCGGACAGCGCCAGGATGCGCAGCCGCTCGGTCCCGTCCGCCTGCTGCGGTGGGGTGGCGCTGAAGAAGCTGGTCAGCCCCTCGATATCGTCCTCGACCGCGAGGCGCACGCCGGTGAAACCCGGCGGCTGGGCGGCGACGCCCGCCGGCGGCGGATTGCGCCGCCGCCGGGGCCAGGCGGTCTTCAGCGCCATGGCTCGGCGCCGCGCACGATCAGCGGACGTTCGCGCAGAAGCGCTGGATCCGGCCGCAGGCGTCCTCGAGGCATTCGTTGGAGGTTGCGTAGCTGATGCGGAAGTGCGGCGACAGGCCGAAGGCCGCGCCGAACACGACGGCCACGCCCTCGGCTTCCAGGAGCTCGTTGGCGAAGTCCTCGTCGGAGCCGATCGTCCGGCCGCTGGGCGCGGTCTTGCCGAGCAGGCCCTCGCACGACGGATAGACGTAGAAGGCGCCCTCCGGCGTCGGGCAGCGCAGGCCGTTGGCCTGGTTCAGCATCGAGACCACCAGGTCGCGGCGCTCCTGGAACTTGCAGGCGTTCGGCTTGATGAAGTCCTGCGGCCCGTTCAGCGCCTCCACCGCCGCCCACTGGGAGACGGAGGAGGGGTTGGAGGTCGACTGGCTCATCACCTTGGCCATCAGCTTGATCAGCGGCTCGGGTCCGGCCGCGTAGCCGATCCGCCAGCCGGTCATGGCGTAGGCCTTGGACACGCCGTTCATGGTCAGGGTGCGCTCGTAAAGCGCCGGCTCCACCTGGGCGATCGTCCAGAACTTGAAGTCGTCGAACACCAGGTGCTCGTACATGTCGTCCGTCAGGATCCACACGTGCGGGTGGCGCAGCAGGACGTCGGCGACGGCGCGCAGCTCGTCCTTGGTGTAGGCGGCGCCCGAAGGATTGGACGGCGAGTTCAGCAGCACCCAGCGCGTGCGCGGGGTGATCGCCGCCTCAAGGTCCGCCGGCTGCACCTTGAAGCCGGTGGCGGCGCTGGTCGGCACGAACCGCGGCTCGCCGCCGGCCAGCAGCACCATGTCGGGGTAGCTCACCCAATAGGGCGTCGGGATCACCACCTCGTCGCCCGGGTTCAGCGTCGCCATCATGGCGTTGAAGATCACCGGCTTGCCGCCTGGCGAGACGTTCACCTGGGAAGGCTTGTAGGTCAGGCCGTTCTCGCGCTGGAACTTGCCGACGATGGCTTCCTTCAGCTCCGGGATGCCGTCCACGGTGGTGTACTTGGTCTTGCCGTCGCGGATCGCCTTGATGGCGGCTTCCTTGATGTTGTCCGGCGTGTCGAAGTCGGGCTCACCGGCGGCGAGGGTGAGCACGTCGCGGCCCTGCGCCTTCAGCTCGCGCGCCTTCTGGTCGGCCGCCATGGTGGCGGACGGCTTGACGCGCGAAAGGGCGGCGGACTGGAGCGACATGGGAGACCCTGAATCTGGCATGGCGCCCGTCTACCCCAAGCCGGCCCGGCGGGGAACCGGGCTAAGCGGGTTTCGACGCGCTCTGGGTGCGGGTGACGGACTGTTCCAGCTGCCGCCAGGTGCGGGCCATCTGCAGGTGCGCCTCGCGCTCTTCGGGTCGCCTGGCGGCGGCGGCCCGGCGCTCGGCTTCCGAGGCGTAGGCGCGATACTGTTCGGCGGTTCCCATGCGGCGGACCCTAGGCGCTTGCGCGGGGGGGCGATGTGACCTGGGTTACCGTGGGCCGCCGCTCCTTTGCCGCTGCATTGCGCGCCGAGGCCGGGCGCCGCTATCAAGGGCGATAGAGCAGGGGAGGGAGGATGCTGCGCGGCCTAGCGCTAGCGACGGCGTTGGGCTCCGCGGCCGCGGCGCAGGCGGCGCCGGCGCCGAGCCTCGAAGGCGACTGGACCACCAGCACGCTGACCCCCTACGCACGGCCGGCGGATTTCAAGACCCTGATCGTGCCCGAGGCCGAGGCCGCCGCCTACGAACGGCAGCGCCGCGGAAAGCCGCCGGAGGCGGCCAAGGACGAGGTCGGCGGCGACGAGACGGACTGGTGGGAGACCGATGAGCCGCTGATGCGCGTCCGCGGCCAGGCGCGCAGCTCGTGGATCGTCTCGCCGGCGGACGGCCGCGTACCGTTCACAGCCGAGGCGCAGGCCGGGAACCGGGCGCGGCAGGCGCGCACCAGGGGCGATTTCTCGGGGCCAGAGGTGCGGCCCGATGGGGAGCGCTGCCTGGCGGGCATCGCGCCGCCGCTGTCGTCCGGAGGCGCCAACGACGGCTTCCAGATCGTGCAGACGGCGAGCGCGGTGGTGATCCGGACCGAGCGGGCGAACAGCGCGCGCATCGTGCGGCTGGGCGGGGCTCACGCGCCTGCGTCGATCCGCACGCGGGACGGCGAGTCGGTCGGCTGGTGGGAGGGCGCCACGCTTGTCGTCGACACCCGCAACTTCGCCGACGCGACCACACCGCCCGGGCCGGGCGAAGACCGCTCTACGCTGAGGGTGATCGAGCGCTTCACCCGCACCGGGCCGAAGGAGCTGCACTACGCCTTCTTCCTGTCGAACCCCGGCCGCTACAAGCAGCCGGTGCAGGGGGAGACGGTGTTCCGGGCGACGAAGGCGGCGATCTACGAAGTCGCCTGCCATGAGGGGAACTACGCTCTGACGAACATCCTGGCCGGCGCGCGGGTGCAGGAAGCCGACGCGAAGTAGGACCAGCGGGCCTAGAAGTTCGCCAGGCTGATGTCGGTCAGCGTGCGGCCCACCAGCACGATCGCGATGTCGGCGCCGTCCGCCGCCTCGCCGTTGATGTCGGCGAACACCACCACGTCCGAGCCCACCTGGGCGGCCACGTACTGCGCGCCGGTGAACATGATGTGCTCGTTGGCCGTGGAGAGCGCCTCGCGGTAGCTGCCGGCCGTGAACTCCGAGTACTGCCGCGGCTGGATCGAATAGATGCTCACCTGGCCGAAGGCGAAGCGGTCCTCGCTGGACCAGTCGAGGATCATGTCGTCCTGGCCCTCGGTGGGCCGGGTGGTGGGCACGAACTCGAAGACGTCCGCGCCTTCGCCGCCCTTCAGGACGTCGCGGCCGGGGGAGACGCTGGTGATGGTGTCGCGGCCTTCGCCGGCGTCCACGGTGGCGCCGCCGCTGTAGAAGACGGCGATGCGGTCGTTGCCGTCGCCGGCCAGCACGAGGTCGGCGCCGCCGCCGGTCTGGATGACGTCGTCGCCCGCGCCGCCGACCAGGGTGTCGTCGCCGGCCCCGCCGTGCAGCTCGTCGTTGCCGAGGTCGCCCGAGATGTAGTCGTTTCCGCCGAGGCCGCCGACCAGGTCGTCGCCCTGGCCGCCCAGCAGGGTGTCGCCGCCGCCGCCGCCGAAGACCTCGTCGTCGCCCTGGTTGCCGTGGGCGAAGGCGCCGCGGGTCTCGCCGGTGTCGGAGGCGAACAGGGTGTCGTTCCCCTTGCCGCCGTAGAGCACGTTGGCGCCGAAGCCCCCGGTGAGCAGGTCGTCGCCGGCGTTGCCCTGGATCAGATCGTCGCCCAGGTCTCCGTCCAGGCTGTCGTTCCCGTAGCCGCCGTAGAGGCCGTCTGCCCCCTGGCCGCCGGTCAGCCGGTCGTCGGCGCCGCCCCCGATCAGCAGCTTCGAGCCGTCGGCCGCGACGATGCCGCCGCGCTGGCTCACCTCGGCCACCGTGGTGTTGAAGGTCACCGACCGGCCACCCGCCGTGATGGTGATGGTCACGATCTGCAGCAGGCCCGTGGAGCTGTTGTAGGTCACGCCGATGGCGCTCGCCGGCGCGGAGCGGAATTCCAGCGTGTCCTCAGGCCGGATCGTCATCGCTTCGTCCGGCGTGATGGTTTCGAAGACGTAGGCGGTCACTGCGAACTCTCTCTTCAGATAGTCCCCCAAATTTGCCCATGTTGCGTAAGAACGCAACACGCAACAATGCAATGGCGCGGTCGTCTTGACCGTCCCCGCGCAATCGGCGACCTCAGCCGCAATGAGCCGCATCCTGCAGTTCCTGTCGAACATGGACGCCCAGGCGTGGCGCGCGCTCATGGTCTCGTTCGTCCTGTTCGGCGGCGTGGGCGTGGTGTTCCTGTTCGGGGCCCAGTTCCTGGGCTTCGACGGCGAGGCGGCGGTCGAGCAGTGGATGGGGGCCGGGGTCGGGCCATGGGCGCTGCCGGTGGCGGTGGCGGCCTTCGCCCTGCTGGCTTTCGTGGGCATACCGCAGTTCATGCTGATCGCGGCCGCGGTGGTGGCGTTCGGGGCGATGGCGGGGTTCGCCTACTCGTGGATCGGGACCATGGTCTCGGCGATGATCGGCTTCTACATCGGCCGGGTGGCGGGCGCGCGGACGCTGAAGTCGTTCTCGGGCGAGGGCCTGCGCAAGTTCATGGAGCTGGTGGGCCGCAACGGCTTCTTCGCCAGCCTGATCGTGCGGCTGGTGCCGTCGGCGCCCTTCATCGTCGTCAACATGGCCGCCGGGGTGACGCCCATGCGGATGCGCGACTTCGCCTTCGGCACCGCGCTGGGCATCATCCCGAAGATCGCGCTCACCGCCTTTGCGGGGAACTCGATCATCCAGGTGCTGAAGGGGGAGGGCGGCCGCTCGCACATCGCGCTGATCGCCGGCATCGGCGCGCTGTGGCTGGTGATCGGCTGGTACGCCCGCAAGTGGCTGAAGGCCCGCGAGGACGAGGCGTGATGCTGAAGCTGTTCCATTCGACAGGATCCTGCTCGCTGGCCTCGCTGATTGCGCTGGAGGAGGCCGGCGCGGACTACGAGGTCGTGCGCATGAGCACCGCGGCCGGCGACCAGCGCGCGCCGGAGTACCTGGCGGTCAATCCGAAGGGCCGGGTGCCGGCGCTGGTGACCGAACGCGGCGTGCTGACCGAGAACGTGGCGATCCTGGCCTATGTCGCCCAGGCCTATCCCGAAGCCCGGCTGGCGCCGGAAGACCCCTGGGGCTTCGCCCAGATGCAGGCGCTCAACAGCTACCTAGCCTCCACCGTACACGTGGCCCACGCCCACAAGCACCGGGGCTACCGCTGGGCCAGCGAGGAGAGCTCGTTCGAGGACATGCGGCGCAAGGTCGCCCAGAACGAGGCCGACTGCTTCAGGTTGATCGAGGCCGAATACCTGAAGGGCCCCTGGGTGATGGGCGAGCAGTACACCGTCGCCGACGGCTACCTCTTCACCATCGCCGACTGGCTGGAGGGCGACGGGGTCGACTGCCGGCAGTTCCCGAAGGTGTTCGAGCACCGCGAGCGGGTGCGCGCCCGGCCCGCCGTGCGCAAGGTTCTTGCCGAACAGGCGGCCTAAGGCCGCGCTTTGCGCAACTTACTTGCGGCAGACGGCCCGTTTCGCTATCCAAGCGGCCATGACCACGCGGCTCGACAGCCTGCTTCTCCTTTCGCTGGGGCTTAGCCGCCCCTGGGCGACCCGTTAGGCCGCGAGCCTTTCGCGGCGGGCGCTCAGGGGCTTCACCGACCCTTCGCCCGACCCGACGAAACCTCCGCGAAAGATCCTCGAAATGATCGTCCCCGTATCCGAAGCGCCCCGCAGCGAGCGCGACCGCGTCATCGTCTTCGACACCACCATGCGCGACGGCGAGCAGTCGCCGGGCGCGTCCATGTCGCTGGAAGAGAAGATCGAGCTCGCGAAGATCCTCGAAGAGATGCGGGTCGACGTGATCGAGGCGGGCTTCCCGATCGCCTCGAACGGCGACTTCGAAGCCGTGCGCGCGGTCGCCGAGATCGTCACCGAGAGCACCGTCTGCGGCCTGGCCCGCGCCGGCGCCGCCGACATCGACCGCTGCGCCGAGGCGATCCGCAAGGCCAAGCGGGGGCGGATCCACACCTTCCTGTCCACCAGCCCCAGCCACCGCGACCACATCCTGCGCGCCAGCCAGGAAGACATCCTGGAGATGATCACCAAGTCGGTGACGCACGCGCGCAACCTGTGCGGCGACGTGGAGTGGTCGGCCCAGGACGCCACGCGCACCGAGCAGGACTTCCTGCGCCGCTGCGTGGACGCCGCCATCAAGGCGGGCGCCACCACGATCAACATCCCCGACACCGTGGGCTACACCTACCCGTCGGAATACGCCGAGATCTTCCGCGACCTGATCGAGAACGTCGACGGCGCGGACCGGGTGATCTTCTCCACCCATTGCCACAACGACTTGGGCCTGGCGGTGGCCAACAGCCTCTCGGGCGTGCAGGCCGGCGCGCGGCAGGTGGAGGTCGCGATCAACGGCATCGGAGAGCGGGCCGGCAACGCGGCCCTGGAAGAGATCGTCATGGCGCTGAAGGTGCGCGGCGACCGGCTGCCCTATTTCACCGGCGTCGAGACCCAGCACATCAACCGCGCCAGCCGCTACGTCTCGGCGATCACCGGCTTCCCGGTGCAGTTCAACAAGGCGATCGTCGGCAAGAACGCCTTCGCGCATGAGAGCGGCATCCACCAGGACGGGATGCTGAAGGACCGCGGCACCTACGAGATCATGCAGCCGGAGGACGTCGGCCAGGTGGAATCCAACCTGGTGATGGGCAAGCACTCCGGCCGCCACGCCTTCCGCGAGAAGCTGAAGGACCTGGGCTACGAGCTGGGCCAGAACGCCCTGAACGAGGCCTTCCAGCGGTTCAAGGACCTGGCCGACAAGAAGAAGCACGTCTTCGACGACGACATCGTGGCCCTGGTGGACGATGCGCTGGCGAGCGCCGCGGACAAGGTGCAGGTGAAGCACCTGCGGGTCATCGCCGGCACCGAGGGGCCGCAGGAGGCCTTCCTGACGGTCACCATCGACGGCGAGGAGAAGTCCGCCAACGCCACCGGCGACGGCCCGGTCGACGCGGTGTTCAACGCCATCCACAACGTCATCCCGCACGAGGCCATCCTGCGCCTGTTCCAGGTGCACGCGGTGACCGAAGGGACCGACGCCCAGGCGCAGGTCTCGGTGCGCCTGGAGGAGGACGGCCGGATCGCCACGGGGCAGGCGGCGGACACCGACACGCTGACGGCGTCGGCCAAGGCCTATGTGAACGCGCTCAACAACCTCTTCGCGCGCAAGGAGAAGAGCGCGCCGAACGCCATCGCGAGCGGGTTCTAGGGCCCGGCGCGCGCTCGCGCGCGCCGCACTCACATGCTCTGGATCCTCCTCACGGCCGCGGCCGCGCCGCTGCAGGTGGCGCGCAACGCCCTGCAGCGGGGGCTGGTCGGCGACGCCGGGCCGTGGGGCGCCACGCTTGTCCGGTTCCTGTTCGGCCTGCCGTTCTCCCTGGCGATCCTGGCGGTGGTCTGGGCCCTGACGCCGGCGGCGGCGCCTGAGCCCAGCGTCCGGTTCTGGCTCGGAGCTTGCGCCGGCGCGCTCGCGCAGGTCTGCGCCACCGCGGCCCTGCTGCTGGCCATGCACCGGTCGGGGTTCGCAGTCGCGACCATGATGCAGCAGGCTTCGCTGCCGATCGCGGCGCTGATGGGGTGGGCCGTGCTCGGAGACCGGCTGTCGGCGCAGGCCTGGGGCGGCATCGCGCTCACCACCGCGGGCCTGGTGGTGCTCTCGTGGCCAAAGCGCGGGCAGACGGCGGGCGCGCTGCCCGGAGCCCTGCTGGGCCTGGCGTCGGGCGCGGCCTTCGCGGTGGCGCTGAACGGCTACCGGCAGGCGGGGCTGGCGTTCGACCCGGCGCACCCGCTGTTCTCGGCCGCCGCCGCGGTGGTGGTCGCCCAGTCCCTGCAGACGGTGGTGCTCACCGCGACCCTGGCGCTCACCCGGCCGGCGGCGCTGCGCGCGGTCGCCGCCTCGTGGAAGCCGTCGCTGGCGGCGGGGTTCTTCGGCTCGGCGGCCTCGGCCTGCTGGTTCGCCGCCCTGGCGCTGGCGCCGGCAGGCCCGGTGCGGGCCGTCGGCGTCATCGAGGCCCCGATCGCGGCGGCGGCCGGTCGGCGGCTGTTCAACGAGCGGCTGTCGCTGCGCCAGTGGGTCGGCGGGGCGCTCGCCGCCGTGGGCGTGGTGGCCACCGCCCTCGGTTGAGCCGGCTTGCCCGCTCGCGCGAAGCCGGCCACGACTAGGCCATGACCCATGCGCTCTCCATCCGCGGCCTCACCAAGGCGTTCGGCGCCAAGCGGGCGGTCGACGACCTGGCCTTCGAGGTCCGCGCGGGCGAGCTCTACGCGCTGCTGGGTCACAACGGCGCCGGCAAGACCACCACCCTGCGCATGGTCGCCGGCCTGCTGAAGCCGGACGGCGGCGCCATCGAGGTGTTCGGCGTCGATGCGCTGAAGGATCCCACCGCGGCCAAGCAGCTGATCGCCTGGGCCCCCGACGAGCCGCTGCTCTACGACCGGCTCCACCCCATGGAGTACCTGGAGTTCGTGGCCGGCCTCTGGGGCGTGGACGCCAGGACGGCCCGGGCCCGCGCCGAGGAGCTGCTGAAGTGGCTGGGCCTGTGGGAGAACCGCGGCGAACGCTGCGAGGGCTTCTCCCGCGGCATGAAGCAGAAGACCGCCCTGGCCGGCGCCCTCATCCACGAGCCCCGCCTGCTGATCCTGGACGAGCCGCTCACCGGCCTCGACGCCGCGGTCGCCCGCCAGGTGAAGGACCTGCTGCAGCAGCGGGTCCGCGACGGCGCCACGGTGATCCTGACCACCCACATCCTCGAGGTGGCCGAGCGGATGGCCGACAGGATCGGCATCATCCAGCACGGCCGGCTGCTGGCCGAAGGCACGCTGGAGGAGCTGCGCGCCCGCACCGGCGAGGCGCGCGCCACCCTGGAGGACGTGTTCCTGGAGCTCACCGCCGAAGGGCAGGGCACCGCGGCGTGATCGCCGCTCCGGGCTCCACGCTCTGGCTGCTGCGGCACGAGCTGCGGCTGATGTGGCGCCGCCAGTTCAGCCGGCGCAACCGCAAGTGGGCGAGACTCGGCCTGTGGCTCAGCGCGCTCCCGCCGCTGCTCCTGCTGGGCGCCGTCGGCGTGCCCCTGGGGTTCGTGCTGCGCAAGGTCGACGTCACCGCATTTCCGGCTGCGGGCGCGGTGGTGGCGGTGAGCCTCGTCGCCGTTTTCACCCTGATGCTCTCGCAGACGCTCGCCGCCGCCGTCGACGCCCTCTACGAGCGCAACGACCTCGACCTGCTGTTCTCCTCGCCGTTCCCGTCCCGCCACGTGATGAGCGTGCGCTTCCTTGGGGTGGCGCTGGGGGTGTTCGGGACTTTCGCCTATTTCGTCGGCGGGCCGCTTGTGGGCATCGCGGTGATGGGCCATCCGGAATGGCTGGCCGCCCTGGTGGTCCTGCTCGCCCTGGCGCTGGGTGCGGCGGGCGTCGGCCTGCTGCTGTCGGCCGGCCTGTTCCGCCTGCTGGGGCCGCGGCGCACCCGCACGGTTGCGCAGGTGATGGCGGCGCTGATCGGGGCGGCGTTCTTCATTGCCACCCAGCTGCGCACCCTGCTGGGCGAGGCCGGTTCGGAGAGCTTCTACGCCATGGTCGCGCGGCGCGCGGCCGACCCTGCGGTCCGCGCCTTGCCCGGACTCGACTGGCCGCTGCGGGCCGCGGCGGGCGACCCGCTGCCGCTGGCGGCGCTACTCGCCGGCGGCCTTGCCCTCTTCGCGGCGGCTAACGCCTGGCTGGGACCGCGCTTCGCCGCCGACGCCGCTGCGGCGGCAGGCGCGGGAGCCGGGGGGCGCACGCGGCGGGCGGGGCTCGCCGGCGCCTTCGCCGAGGGGGTGTACGCCGCCACCCTTCGCAAGGAGCTGCGGCTGCTGGCGCGCGACCCGGCGCTGATCACCCAGGTGCTGCTGCGGGTGCTCTACCTCCTGCCGCTGGGCTTCCTGCTGCTGCGGGAGGCGGGCCAGGAGAACCGCCTCGCCATCCCCGGCGCTGCGGCCGGCCTGGTGCTCATGGCCGGGCAGGTGGCGGGCAGCCTCGCGTGGATCACCGTCTCGGCCGAGGACGCGCCCGACCTGCTGAAGTCGGCCCCGGCCGCCGAAGGCCAGGTCGGACGCGGCAAGCTCGCGGCGGCCGTGCTGCCGGTGGCGGTCCTGCTCGCCCCCTTCCTGCTGCCGCTGATCGTCCTGGAGCCGGTCGCCGGCCTTTCGGCGACGCTCGGCAGCGCCGCCTGCGTCGTGGCCAGCGCGCTGATGCACCTGTGGTGGCAGACCCCGGGCAAGCGCAGCGAGTTCCGCCGGCGGGGCGGGGGCAACTGGGTGGTGGCGCTCGGCGGCCTCTTCCTCGGCATGCTGCTGGGCGCGGCGACGGCTCTCTTCGCCATGGGGTGGCCCTGGGCCGGCTGGGGGGTGCTTCCGGCGCTGCTGTCCCTCGGCGCCGTGCTGCTGTTCCGCGAACTCGCCGGCATGAGGCGCCGCTCCATGGGGTGACGGCGTTATGTAGTTCAGCTACATAACGCCCATGTCCGCGCTGCACGCCGCCGTCACCCTTCGCCGAGGCGAAGGCGCGCGCGTCGGCGCCGAGCGCATCGCCCTGCTGCAGGCGGTGGGCGAGCTGGGCTCCATCCGCGCCGCGGCCGAGCGGCTGGGCCTCTCCTACAAGGGCGCCTGGGACGCGGTGCAGGCGCTCAACAACCTCTTCGACCAGCCCCTGGTCGCCGCCCACGCTGGCGGACGGCAGGGCGGCGCCGCCACTCTGACACCGCGGGGGGAGGCCCTGATCGCCGCCTTCCGCCGCGTCGAGGACGAGCTCGCCCGCACCGTCGAACGGCTCGAGCAGGGCGTGATCGCCGACATCTGGAGCCTGGGCATGAGGACGAGCGCGCGCAACGCGCTTCGCGGAACCGTGTCCCGCATCAGCGACGGCGCGGTCAGCGCCGAAGTGACCCTGCAGGTCGCGGACGGCGTGGAGATCGTCGCCGTCATCACCCGGGGCAGCGTGGCCGACCTCGGCCTCGCGGTCGGCAGCCCCGCGATCGCCCTGATCAAGTCGAGCTTCATCGTGCTGGCCAAGGGCGAGGGGCTGATGACTTCCGCCCGCAACCAGATCACCGGCAGCCTTCTCGCTCGCGAGGACGGCCCCGTGAACAGCGAGGTGACCCTGGAGATCGGCCAGGGCAAGACGCTGACCGCGACCATCACCCGCGAGAGCGCCGCCCAGCTCGACCTGAAGCCGGGGGACGCCGTCACTGCCCTGATCAAGGCGCCGCACGTGATCCTGGCGGTGGAATGATGCGCCTGCTGCTTGCCATGGCCGCCGCGCTGCTGATCGCGCCCCTGGCCCGGGCGCAGGACGGCCCGCCGGTCGCCGCGGCCTCCGACCTGCAGGCGGCCCTGCCGGAGGTCGCCGCCGCCTTCCAGCGGAAGACGGGTCAGTCGGTCCGGCTGACCTTCGGCTCGTCGGGCGCCTTCACCCAGCAGATCCGAAACGGCGCCCCGTTCCAGGTCTTCCTCTCGGCCGACGAGGCCTACGTCGCCCAGCTCCAGCGGGCCGGACGAACCGAGGGGGCCGGCGAGCTCTACGCGGTCGGCCGCATCGGGGTCTTCACGCCGAGAGGTTCGGCGGTGCGCGCCGACGGCCGGCTTAGGGACCTGGCGGCGGCGGCCCGCGACGGGCGGCTGAAGAAGCTCGCCATCGCCAATCCGGCGCATGCGCCGTACGGCCGCGCGGCCCGCGAGGCGCTGCAGCACGCCGGCGTCTGGGCCGCGGTGGAGCCCAGGCTGGTGCTGGGCGAGAACGTCTCCCAGGCGACGCAGTTCGCCACCTCGGGCTCGGCCCAGGCCGGCATCATCCCGCTCTCGCTCGCGACCACCGCGGCGGTCAAGGGCGCCGGGACGTTCGTCCTGCTGCCGGCCGAATGGCACCAGCCGCTGCGCCAGCGCGCGGTGCTGCTGAAGGGGGCGAGCCCCACCGCCAGGGCGTTCTACGGATTCCTGCATGGGCCGGAGGCGCGGGCGATCTTCGCGCGATACGGCTTCGCCCTGCCGAAGCGCTGACGCCGATGGACTGGGAGGCCTTCCGCGTCTCGCTGAAGCTGGCCGGCTGGACCGCGGCGGTCCTGTTGCCGCTGGGCGTCGTGCTCGCCCGGACGCTCGCGTTCCGGCGCTTTCCGGGCAAAGGGCTGGTCGAGGCGGCGGTGGCCGCGCCGCTGGTCCTGCCGCCCACCGTGCTCGGCTTCTACCTGCTGACCGCCCTGGGCGGGAACTCGGCCCTCGGTCAGGCCTGGACGCGCGCCTTCGGCCATCCGCTGGCCTTCAGCTTCGAGGGCCTGCTCGCCGCCAGCCTGATCTTCAACCTGCCGTTCGCCGTCCAGCCCATGCAGCGGGCGTTCGAGGCCCTGCCGCCGGACGTGCGGCAGGCGGCGTGGGTCAGCGGGCTGTCGCCCTGGCGGACCTTCTGGCGCGTCGAGCTGCCGCTGGCGTGGCCCGGCGTGCTCTCCGGGCTTGCGCTCACCTTCGCCCACACCATGGGCGAGTTCGGCGTGGTGCTGATGGTCGGCGGCTCGATCCCCGGCGAGACGCGGACCCTGGCGCTGTCGATCTACGACCGCGTGCAGGCGTTCGACACGGCCGCGGCCGGGGCGATGAGCGCGGCCCTGCTGGCCTTCTCCGTCGCCGCCATCGCCGTGGTGCACGGGCTCTCGGCGCGGGTGGGCCGCCGCCATGGCTGAGGGCCTCGAGGTGCGCCTGCGGCAGGCGGCGCCGATCCCGCTGGACCTATCCTTCGCCTGTGCGCCGGGCGAGGTGCTGGGCGTGGTGGGGCCGTCCGGGGCCGGCAAGACGACCCTGCTGCGCGCGCTGGCGGGGCTCTACCGGGTCGGTTCGGGACGGATCTCGGTCGGGCGGGAGGTCTGGTTCGACGGCGATCACGGCGTGAACCTGCCTTCCCACCGCCGCCGGGTCGGCCTGGTGTTCCAGGAGCACGCGCTCTTTCCCCACCTGACGGCGCTGCAGAACGTCGCCCTGGCCCTGGGGCACCGGCCTGCGGCGGAGCGCCGGGACGCGGCAGCGGGGCTTCTCGCCCGGGTTCACCTGGAGGGGCTCGAGCGGCGCAAGCCCGCGGAGCTTTCCGGCGGCCAGCGGCAACGGGTCGCGATCGCACGCGCCCTGGCTCGCGACCCCGCCGTGCTGCTGCTGGACGAGCCGTTCTCTGCGGTGGACCGCCGCACCCGCACCCGCCTGCACGCGGAGATCGCCGCGCTGCGGCAGGGGCTCTCTATCCCCATGCTGCTGGTCAGCCACGACATCGAGGAGGTGGCGCGGCTGGCTGACCGGATACTCGTGCTCGAGGGAGGCGCGGTGGTCGCGGAAGGCGCCCCGGAAGCGGTGCTGGCGCTGCCCCATGCACGCGCGCTGCTGCTCGGCGACGAAGCGGCTTGAAAAGCCGGGGAATCGCGAGGCGCGAAAATGCGGCCGGAGCGTGACGCGTAGCTTTGCAGGAACTCGCGCGCGACGCGAAAGCGCACAGTGCTCTTTAAGCCTTGAATTCAGCAAAGGAGCGGGGCACAGGGGCATGAACCTGCCAGGCAATTCCTAGCGACTCAGCGCAGTCTACGGCGCAGTTCGGGTCGCCTCGGGGAGCCAGGCGGACCGGACTTCTCCGCCCCCTTCCTGCTCCAGGGCCCTGCATGATCTCTTCCCTCTTCGGCGCGATCTCCAACGACATCGCCATCGATCTCGGCACCGCCAACACCCTGATCTACATGAAGGGCAAGGGGATCGTGCTGAACGAACCCTCGGTTGTGGCGCTGCGCAACGTCGGCGGCCGCAAGGTCGTCCACGCCGTGGGCATCGAGGCCAAGCAGATGCTGGGCCGCACGCCGGGCCACATGGAAGCCATCCGCCCCATGCGCGACGGGGTCATTGCCGACTTCGAAGTCGCGGAGGAGATGATCAAGTACTTCATCCGCAAGGTTCACAACCGCAAGGGCTTCGTGAACCCCAAGGTGATCGTGTGCGTGCCGTCCGGCGCCACCGCCGTGGAGCGCCGGGCCATCAACGACAGCTGCCTGAATGCCGGCGGCCGCCGCGTGGGCCTGATCGACGAGCCCATGGCTGCTGCGATCGGGGCCGGCCTGCCGATCCACGAGCCCACCGGTTCGATGGTTGTCGACATCGGCGGCGGCACGACCGAGGTGGCCGTGCTCTCGCTCTCCGGCATCGTCTATTCGCGCTCGGTCCGCGTCGGCGGCGACAAGATGGACGAGGCGATCATCAGCTACATGCGCCGCAACCATAACCTGCTTATCGGCGAGACCACCGCCGAGCGGATCAAGAAAGAGATCGGCACCGCCCGGGCCCCCGCCGACGGCGAGGGCCTGTCCATCGAGGTCAAGGGCCGCGACCTGATGCAGGGCGTGCCCCGCGAGGTGCGGATCTCCGAGAAGCAGGCGTCGGACGCGCTCTCCGAGCCGGTCGGCCAGATCGTCGATGCCGTGAAGATGGCGCTGGAAGCCACCCCGCCGGAGCTCGCCTCCGACATCGCCGACAAGGGCATCATGCTGACCGGCGGCGGGGCGCTGCTGCGCGGCCTGGACGCCGAGATCCGCGACCACACCGGCCTGCCGGTGACCGTCGCCGACGACCCGCTGAGCTGCGTGGCCCTGGGGTGCGGCAAGGTGCTCGAACATCCGAAATGGATGAAGGGCGTCCTCGAATCCACGCTAGCCTAGGCTCTCGCGAGCAGACTCATCCCGGGGCGACGGGGGGCTGTCGCAGACCTGCGGAAAGACGAGGCGGTAGGTGTCCTTACGGGACAATCAGCTCGGTGAACTGAAGGTCCCGCTGACCTGGACGGCGGCGGTGGCCCTGATCGTGGCCGCCGTCGGCGCGATCTCCTTCCTGCTCGCCGACCGCCGCGAGACCTTCCAGAACGAGGCCTATGGCGCCACCCGTAGCGTCTCGGACCGCTACCTGGCGCCGGTGGGCGACGCGCTCTCCGCACCCGGCCGCTGGACCGGCGCTGGGGTGCAGACCATCCAGGGCTATTTCTTCGCCGTCTCCGAGAACCGCCGCCTGAAGGGCGAGCTCTCGACCATGCGCCAGTGGCGCGACGTGGCCGTGGCCCTGAAGGACGAGAACGAGCGCTACCGCACACTACTCGGCCTGAAGCTCGACCCGCCGATCCCGATGGTCGCCGCCCGCCTGGTCACCGACAGCCGCGGTCCCTTCGCCAACACCCGCCTGGCCAATTCCGGACGCGAGAAGGGGATCAAGGTCGGCAATCCGGTGATGAGCGAGAACGGCCTGGTGGGCCGCGTCATCGGCGTCACCGACAACGCCAGCCGCGTGCTGCTGCTCACCGACATCGCCTCGCGCACCCCGGTGATGATCGACCGCACCAATGCGCGCGCGATTCTCACCGGCGACGGCGGCCCCAACCCGAGGCTCGACTACCTGCGCGGCATCGACCCGCTGAAGGAGGGGGACCGGGTGCTGACCTCCGGCGACGGCGGCATCTTCCCGCGCGGCCTGCCGGTCGGCACGGCGGTGAAGGGCCTCGACGGGCGCTGGCGCGTGGTGCTGGCCTCGGACCGCGCCGCCATCGACTTCGTGCGCATCCTGCTGTTCGAGGACTTCACCCAGCTGGTGAACGAGAAGGGCCTGGAGAACTCCGAGGTCCCGCCGCCGCCCGCCGGCCTGCCGCCGATGAACGTCCTGCCGGACTCCATCGCCCCGCCCGGGACCGGAGCCCGCCCGCCCGCGCCGGCCGGAGCTGCGCCCGCTGCTGCGCCTGCCGCCGGAACCACGCCGCCGACCAAGGCTGGCGCGACGCCCGTGCCCAAGACGGCTGGGACCCCGGCGCCGAAGACCACCGGCACGCCGGCGCCCAAGGCCGCCGGAACGGCGCCGGCGCCGAAGACGACGCCTGCGCCGAAGGCCGCCACGCCTCAGCCCAAGGCGGCTGCGCCGGCGCCCAAGGCCGCCCCGCCCGCGACCCCCTCGCCATGAGCGCCGCCCGCTCCATGGAGCCCTGGCGCTGGCTGGGCATTCCCATGCTCCAGGCGTTGGCGGCGACGATCCTCTTCGGCATCCCGATCCGGGTGTTCGGCCTGCAGCTGCCGGAGCCGGTCTTCCCGATGGCGGCGGTGTTCGCCTGGGCGGTGATCCGCCCCTCCGTCCTGGCGCCCTTCTGCGTGCTGTTGATGGGCCTGTTCCTCGACATCTTCTGGGGCGGGGCGATGGGCCTGTGGGCGGTCTGCCTGCTGCTCGCCTACGGCCTGGTGCTGGCCGGGCGCAACATGATGGCCGGGCAGAGCCGCACCATCCTGTGGAGCTGGTACGGCGTGGTCACGGCCACCGCCATGCTGGGCGGCTACCTGTTCATCATGCTGGACGTGAAGTCGCAGCCCAGCCTGGTTTCCGTGGCTTGGCAATTCGTCGCCACAGTCCTTCTCTATCCCTTCGCACACCGGCTCATCGAACGGTTCGAGGACGCCGACGTGAGGTTCCGTTAGGTCCATGGCCGAACCGGCGATCTACTTCTCCGACGTCAACGAGCGGCAGGGCGTGTTCCACCGCCGGGCCTTCCTGCTCGGCGGGTTCGCGGGCGTGGGGATCAGCGCCCTGGGCGGCCGGCTGGCCTACCTGCAGCTGCTGGAGACCCAGCGGTACGAGAAGATGTCGGCCTCGAACCAGTTCAACTTCAAGCTGGTGCCGCCGCCGCGCGGGCTGATCGTCGACCGCAACGGCGAGGTGCTGGCCGCCAACCGGCCGAACTTCCGCCTGCTGGTGGCGCGCGACAAGGACATGGACCCCGAGTCCACGCTGAAGATCCTCGCCAACTTCGTGCCGCTCGACGACGCCCGCCAGAAGCGCCTCGTCCGCGACATCAAGAACGCCCCCAAGCGCTCGCCCGTGTCGGTGATGGAGGACATGAGCTGGGAGCAGTTCTCGGCCATCAACGTCCGCGCGCCGGAGCTGAAGGGCGTCGAGGCGGACATGGCGGAGGTGCGCTTCTATCCGCACGGCGGCGCCTTCGCCCACGTGATCGGCTACGTGGCCAAGGTGAACAAGGTGGACATCGAGCCCACCGGCCCCAACGCCGACCCGATCATGCTCCACCCGGGCTTCCGGATCGGCAAGCAGGGCGTGGAGAAGGCCTTCGACCTCGATTTGCGCGGCCGGCCCGGCGCGAAGAAGGTGGAGGTGGACGCCAACGGCCGCGAGGTGCGCCACGACCCGAACGGCGACATCCCCGCCGTGCCGGGCAAGGAGATCCAGCTCACCCTCGACGTCGACGTCCAGAACCGCGCCATGGAGGTGTTCGGCCAGGAGAGCGGCGGCGCGGTGATGATGGACTGCCGCACCGGCGACATCCTGTGCATGTTCTCCGGCCCCTCGTTCGACGCCAACAAGTTCGTCCGCGGCCTGCAGGGCGCCGAGTACCGGGCGCTGGCCAACTACGAGCGCAAGCCGCTGCTCGACAAGTGCCTGTCCGGCACCTACCCGCCGGGCTCCACCTTCAAGACCATGACGGCGCTCGCGGCGCTCGAGGCCGGCATCGATCCGGACTCCCGCGTGGTCTGCGGCGGCGGCATGCAGTTCGGCGGCCGCTACTTCCGCTGCCACAAGAAGGGCGGCCACGGCGCGCAGAACATGCGCGACGCGATCAAGAACTCCTGCGACGTCTACTTCTACTCCGTGGCCCTGCGCGTCGGCCCCGACCGCATCGCCAAGGTGGCCCGCTCGTTCGGCTTCGGCCAGACCTTCGACATCGGCATTCCCGGCCAGAAGAAGGGCACGGTCCCCGACACCGAGTGGGTGAAGAAGTACCGCAAGAAGGACCCCAAGTGGCACGCCGGGGAGAGCCTCTCCTACGGCATCGGCCAGGGCATGCTGACCGCCAACGCCCTGCAGCTGGCGGTGATGACCGCCCGGCTGGCGAACGGGAAGAAGGCGCTCAATCCGCGGCTGATCCGCTCCATCGGGGGCAAGGAGCTGCCCCCCGGCAACGCCGTTCCCGACCTGCCCTTCACCCAGGACCACCTGAACTACGTCCGCGACGGCATGGCGGCGGTGACGGAGGCGGGCGGCACCGGCTACGTGGCCAGCCAGCTGGGCCTCGGCGACATCCTGATGGCCGGCAAGACCGGCACGGCGCAGGTCTACAGCTACAAGGCCGGCATGCCGCGCGGCAAGGGCGGCCCCTGGCGGCTGCGCGACCACGGCCTGTTCGTGGCCTTCGCCCCCATCGACCAGCCGCGCTATGCGATCGCGGTCATCGTGCAGCACGGCATGGGCGGCTCGGCCGCCGCCGCGCCCAGGGCCCGCGAGATCATGCGCGTGGCGCTGCTTAAGGACCCCGAGCTCATGGCCCGCATCCAGCGGCCGCTGCCGATGCCGGAGATGGTCCCCGACCCGGAGACCGACCTGGTGCCTGACGCCCCCGCCATCGCGCCGCCGACCACCGTGCCGGCCTCCGGCCCGGCGCCGGCCGCGCCGCCTGCGACGCGGGGCCCGGCATGACCGTCTCGGCCCTCACGCGTCCGGGTGAACGCGACCGCCTGATCGTCAAGCTGTCGGAGATCGACTGGATCTTCGTGCTGACCCTGTGCCTGATCTCCGGCGCCGGGGCGGTGATGCTGTTCTCGGTCGCGGGCTCCTCGTGGGATCCGTGGGCGGCCAAGCACGTGATGCGCTTCTCGCTGTGCCTGGCGCTGATGATCGGCCTGGCGATGATCGACATCCGGGTCTGGTTCGCGCTGTCGTACCCGATCTACGCCGTAGGCCTCCTGCTGCTGGTCGCCGTGGAGGCGGTGGGGGACACGCGCCTGGGAGCCCAGCGCTGGCTCGCCATCGGCTCGTTCAGCTTCCAGCCGTCGGAGATCATGAAGCTCGGCATCGTCATGGGCCTGGCTCGTTTCTACCACTCCGCCTCGGCCGAGACCGCGAGGCTCTCCTGGAAGCTGCTGATCCCCGCCACCATGCTGATGGCCCCGGTGCTGCTGGTCGCCCACCAGCCGGACCTCGGCACCGCCATGCTGATCCTGATGACCGGGGCGGCGATCATCGTGCTGGCCGGGCTCGACTGGCGGATCATCGCCGGCGGCGCGCTAGCCTTCCTGGCCGTCGTCCCGCCGTTCGTGATGTTCGTCATGCACGAGTACCAGCGCGAGCGGGTGCTCAACTTCCTCCACCCGGAGCGCGACCCGTCCGGCACCGGCTATCACAGCCTGCAGTCGATGATCGCCCTGGGCTCCGGCGGCCTCTTGGGCAAGGGCTACGGCCTGGGCTCGCAGAGCCAGCTCAACTTCCTGCCGGAGAAGCAGACCGACTTCATCTTCGCCACCCTGGCGGAGGAGTTCGGCTTCCTGGGCTGCACCTCGGTGCTGATCCTCTACGCCGCGGTGATCTTCATGGCGCTCAGGACCGCCTACATCAGCCACAGCCACTTCGGGCGGCTGGCGGCGGCGGGGACGACGGCGACCTTCACCCTCTACGTCCTGATCAACGGGGCGATGGTCATGGGCCTGGCGCCGGTGGTCGGCGTGCCGATGCCGCTGCTCTCCTACGGCGGCACGGTGATGCTGACGGTGATGATCGGCTTCGGCCTGGTCTCCAGCGTGCGCGTGCACCGCTACAACGAGGTCGCCAGCGGCAAGGGCTCGCTGCTCTAGAAGGGCTCGAAGCAGTCGTAGTTGCGCTGGCGGCGGATCTTCTCCCCTTCGAACTCGAAGAAGACGGCGAAGCGCGCCTTCATCACGTCGCCCGGCTTCAGGTTCTGCACGGCGATCGCCAGCACGCCGCGCCAGATGATCTCCGCGGCCACGGTGTCGCCGGCCTCCACCAGGTTGACGATCTCGTAGATCTCCGAGCGCATCACGTCTCGGCCCTTCTCGCCGGCCGCCTTCAGGTCGGCGAGCTCGCGCGTGGCGCCGTTCGGCGACAGGCGGTTGGGGAATTCCTCCTGCACGATGTCGTCGGCGTAGAAACCGAGCACGTCCTTGCGCAGCTCGATGGCCTTCAGATAGCTGCGGACGATCGCCGAGCGGCTCACCGCCGCCTCAGACGTTGAAGGCCTGGTCCGTCGCCCGGACCAGCGCGTCGACGATCCCCGGCTCGGTGGAGGCGTGGCCGGCGTCCCAGACCACCTCGAAGCGGGCCTCCGGCCAGGCGGTCTTCAGCTTCCAGGCCGCCTCCATGGGTGTCACCACGTCGAAGCGGCCCTGCACGATCCAGCCCGGGATGCGGCGGATCTTCTCGGCGTTCCGCAGGATCCAACCGTCCCCGTCGCCGCCCTTCTGGCCGAAGAAGCCCAGGTTGGCGAAGAAGTGGCACTCGATGCGGGCGAACGCGATGGCGAAGTCGATCTCGTTGAACTTCGAGGGGCGGGCCTCCGGCCCGCGGATCGAGATGGTGTCCCCCTCCCACTGGCTCCAGGCGGCGGCGGCCTCGGCCTGGACGCGGCGGTCGGGGTGGGTCAGGCGCTTGTGGTAGGCGCTGATCATGTCGCCGCGCTCGGCCTCCGGGATGGGCCGGCAGAAGCGCTCCCAGGCGTCCGGGAACAGCATCGAGGCGCCGTCCTGGTAGAACCAGGCGAGCTCGCGCTTGGTGAGCAGGAAGATGCCCCGCAAGACCAGGCTTTCGACCCGCTCCGGGTGAGTGATCGCGTAGGCCAGCGCCAGCGTCGAGCCCCACGAGCCGCCGAACACGCACCATTTCTCGACGCCGAGGTGCTCGCGCAGCCGCTCGATGTCCTCGATCAGCGCCCAGGTGGTGTTGTCCTCCAGGCTCGCGTTGGGCCGCGAGCGGCCGCAGCCGCGCTGGTCGAACAGGGCCATCCGCCACTTCGACGGATCGAAGAACCTGCGCATCGTCGGGTTGATCGCCCCGCCCGGCCCGCCATGCAGGATCACGCAGGGCTTGCCGGTGGGCTTGCCGCATTCCTCATAGTAGATTTCGTGCCCGCCCGCGGCGGGCAGCCAGCCAGAGGCGAAGGCCTCGCTCTCGGGGAACAGCCCGCGCCGGTGTCCGGGGGCGGAGACGGCGGGCGGGGGCGTGCTGCGTTCCATGGGCGCCAACCTACTGCGGGAAACGGCGGCCGAGCCAGTCAAGGATGAGCCCGCTCACCTCTTCCGGCTTCTCCTGCTGCGTCCAGTGGCCGGAACCCTTCACCATGTGCATCTCCAGGTCGCCCACCACCAGCGGCATGTGCTCGGCCATGGCCGGGGTCAGCACCGCATCAAGTTCGGCGGTGATCATCAGGCAGGGAACGCCGTCGATCCGCTGAAGGGTCCCCTCGGCCTGCTCCCAGTTGCGGGTGAAATTGCGGTACCAGTTCACCCCGCCGCCGAAGCCGGTGCGCTGGAACGCCTCCACGAACACCGCCAGCTCGTCGGGCCGCAGGAACTGGGCGCCTTCGTCGCTCGGGTCGAACCTGGCCAGCATCTCCTTGAAGGCGAAGGTCGAGCCGCCCTCCGCCGGCTGCGCCGCCGCCTGCAGCGCCCGCGGCTTGCGCATGAAGAAGCGCATGGTCTTCTCGACGTCGGCGCCCAGCACCTGTTCGGGCTCGTCCGGGGTCTGGAACCAGACGATGTACATGTCCGGGCCGAAGCGCGCCCGGAAGATGGCGATCGGGTCGGCCGGCGGCCTCGGCATGAAGGGGGTGTTGAGCCCGATCACCCCGGCCACGCGCTGCGGATGGAGCAGGGGCAGCTGCCACACGACGATGCCCCCCCAGTCGTGGCCGCAGAACACCGCCTTCTCCGCGCCCAGGTGGTCGAGGAGCCCGACGAGGTCGCCGGTCAGGTGCGCCATGTCGTAGTCCGCGACAGCTTCCGGCCGGGAAGACAACCCGTAGCCACGCTGGTCCGGTGCGATCACCCAGCGGCCGGCGTCGGCCAGCGCCTTGATCTGATGGCGCCAGGAGAAGGCCAGCTCCGGGAATCCGTGGCACAGCACGATCGGCGTGCCCGTGCGCGGCCCCGCCTCGTAGTAGGCCAGCTCCACCCCGTTCACCGAGGCGTGCTGCACCGGCGGCATCATGGTCTCGAGCGCGGACATCGGCGGCCTCCCTCTGCGGCCGTCACCATTGCCGCAAAAGACCAGGGGCGGAAACGTTCTCGCCGCGGAAGCCTTTCGGTGGGCTCCCCAAGCCCCTAGCTGTCGCCCGTGACCTCCGCCGCCTCGAAACCCGACCGAACGCCCTGGGGCCTCGTCATCCTCCTGGGCTCGCTGACGGCCATGGGTCCGCTGGCCATCGACATGTACCTGCCGAGCCTGCCCACCATCGGGGGCGACCTGCGGGCCACCGCCAGCCAGACCCAGGCCACGGTCTCGTCCTTCCTGGCCGGCATGGCGCTCGGCCAGTTCCTCTACGGTCCGGCCTCCGACCGGCTCGGCCGCAAGGGCCCGATCCTGGTGGGCACGGCGATCTTCATCGCGGCCTCGGCCGCCTGCGCGCTCGCCACCACGCCGGAACAGCTGATCGTCGGCCGCTTCGTCCAGGCGCTGGGCGCCTGCGCCGGCGGCGTCGTCTCCCGCGCCGTGGTCCGCGACCGCTTCGACCACACCGAGACCGCGCGCATGCTCAGCCTGCTCATGCTGATCATGGGCCTGGCCCCGATCCTGGCGCCGCTCGGCGGAGGCCTGCTGCTGGCGGTGGGCGGCTGGCGGCTGATCTTCTGGTTCATGGCGGCCTTCGGCGTCGCCGTCGGCCTCGCGGCCTGGTTCCGGATGACGGAGTCCCGCTCCGAGGAGACCGCGGCGCATGCCCGCTCCGAGCACCCGGTGCGCGCCTATGCGGAGCTCCTGAAGCAGCGCCGCCTGTTGGGCTACGGCCTGGCCGGGGCGCTGAACGGCGCGACGCTGTTCACCTACATCTCCTCGTCGCCGGAGCTGCTGATCCAGATCTACAAGATCCCCGCGGCCCAGTTCGGCTGGGTGTTCGGCCTCAACGCGGCCGGCGTGATCGGCGCCAACCAGGTGAACCGCCACCTCCTGCGCCGCCGCACGCCCGACCAGGTGCTGGCCAGATCGAGCCTGGTGGCGGTGGGCTTCGCGGGCGCGCTGACGCTGGTGGCGGTGACCGGCCTCGGCGGCATGTGGACCGTGCTGCCGCTGCTGTTCGCCCTGCTGGCGACCTACGGCTTCATCCAGGGCAACACCATGGCCGGCGCGCTGAGCGTGGACCCCAGGCGAGCAGGCTCCATCTCGGCCCTGCAGGGCGGCCTCGCCTTCGCCGCGGGCGCCGGCGCCTCGGCCCTGGCCGGCATCTTCCACGACGGCACGCCTCGTCCGATGGCCATCGTGATGCTGCTGTCGATGGCGGGCTCCGCTGCAGCCCTGCACCTCATGGCCCTGCCAAGGAAGGCGCCTTCCCACTAAGGTGTCATCCCGGTTTCCGCGAAGCGAAAGACCGGACCCATGAACACCAATCGTGGCGATATCGCGCGGCGCAGCCGCGTCCTCTCCTGGTGCTCCAGCGTCTATGGGTCCCGGTCTTCGGCTGCGCCTAAACCGGGGTGACACTCAGGGATCTGGCCGCCGCGCCACGCGCCACGCCATCAGCCCCCATCCCACCATCAGGCTCAGCCCGCCCACCGGCGTCACCGCGCCCAGCACCCGCGGGCCACCCATCGCCATGGCCCACAGCGTCCCGGCGAAGATCGCCGCGCCCACCACGAACAAGCCCTGCGCCCACCGCGCCCCGAACCGCTCCGCCGCGAAGGCCGCCAGCACGTGGACGAAGCCGTAGACCGCGCCGGTGCGCAGCCACTCCTGCGCCTTCGGATCGGCCACGCCATGCGCGCCGAACGCGCCGAACGCCACGCTAGCCAGCCCCAGCAGGGCTGCGGCCACCAGCCAGCCGCGGCTCATCCGTAGATCGCCGGCCGCCGGTCCTTCCAGGGGGCTTCCTTCTCCAGCTGCGCGGCCAGCCGGAACAGCGTCGCCTCGTCGGCGTACTTGGCCGTGAACATCATCCCGATCGGCAGGCCCTTCGCATCCATGTGCAGCGGCAACGAGATCGACGGCTGGCCGGAATAGTTGAACGGCGGGGTGTAGGGGTAGATGCGGCCCTGGCGGCGGTTCACCTCCTTGGGCTCCAGGTTCACCGGGTCGATGAAGCCCACCTCCGGCACCGGCTCGCCCAGAACCGGGCACAGGTAGACGTCGATGTCCTCGAAGGCCGCCAGCGTCCGGCGGTTCAGCATCCGGGTGTCCTGCAGCGAGCGCATGACGTCCGCGCCCGCCTGCCGCCGCCCGGCCTTCAGGATCGACCAGGTCAGCGGCTCCAGCTCGTCCTCTTCCGGCTCGCGCCCGACCTCGGCGATCAGGCGCTCCATGCCCGAGGCGAAGTTGGCGGCCGCCGCCGGTCCGCGGCTGGCGTAGAGGGCCCGGTAGTCGATGCCCAGCCCGCGCTCGAACACCTCGTGGCCGAGACCCTTCAGCAGGTCCGCCGTCGCTTCCAGCGCCGCCTGGATCTCCGGGTTGATCGGCCGCCCCGACGGCGTCTCCCACGACCAGGCGATCCGCAGGCGCCCCGGGCTCGTCTCGATCTCCTCCATGTAGGGCCGCGCCTTGGGCGGGGGCGGATAGGGGGAGCCCGGCTCCGGATGGCCGGTGGCGTCCAGCATGGCGGCGCTGTCGCGCACGGTGCGGGTCACCACGTGGTCCACCACGTTGCCGAGCGTGTAGTCGAACGCGTCCGGCAGGTTCGGATTGCGGTCGCGGGTGACCTTCAGGCCCACCAGCCCGCAGCAGGCCGCCGGGATGCGAATCGAGCCCAGGCCGTCCGAGGCGTGCGCCAGCGGCACGATGCCGGCCGCGACCGCCGCGGCCGCGCCGCCCGACGAGCCGCCGGAGATGTGGTCGGGGTTCCAGGGGTTGCGGCAGGCGCCCAGGCGCTGGCCCTCCGCCGTGCCGGTGATCCCGTACTCGGGCGTGTTGGTCTTGCCGAGCGGGACCACCCCGGACTGCCGGTAGCGGCGGGTCAGGCCGGTGTCCTCGGCGTCGACGACGTTGGCGAAGCGGCTGCCGTGGGTGCGCGGCCAGCCCGCCACCTGGATGCCCAGGTCCTTGATCAGGAACGGCACGCCCTTGAACGGGCCGTCGGGCAGGTCGCCGGCGGCCCATTTCCGCGCGTCGTCGTAGCCCTTGTAGACCACGGCGTTCAGCGTCGGGTTGTGCCGCTCGATGCGTTCGATCGCGGCCTCCACCAGCTCGGCCGGCGTGACCTGCTTCTTGCGGACCAGCTCGGCAAGGCCGAGGCCGTCGTACTCGGAATAGTCGTCCATCAGCGGGCTCCGGCGGAGAGGAAGGCGAGCTTCTCGACAGGCGCGAGGTCGCGGACCTGCGTCTTCAGCGCGGCGAACGCGCCCTCGGCGGCGGC
The DNA here is from genome assembly GCF_036563285.1 of Phenylobacterium sp. GTDB lineage: Bacteria > Pseudomonadota > Alphaproteobacteria > Caulobacterales > Caulobacteraceae > Phenylobacterium. The sequence continues at coordinate 112,326 of NZ_DATCMR010000008.1, read as the reverse complement.
CAGGGCCTCGTCGATGTCGGCCTCGGTCATCGCCGCGCAGAGGAACATGTTGTGCCAGGGGTGGATGTACACGCCGCGGGCCAGCATCTCGGAGGCGAAGCAGAAGCCCTTCCGCAGGTCCGCGTCGTCGTCGAACAGGAACAGCGGCATGGTCACAGGGCCGCTCTGGCGCAAGCCGAAGCCCGCCGCCTTGGCCCGTTCGGCGAGCCCTCCGCGCAACCGCTCGCCGAGCGCGGTGATGCGCTCCAGATAGTCGGTGTCGCGGATCAGCCGCAACGTCTCCAGCGCCGCGGCCATGGGTGCGGCCTGGTACCAGAACGAGCCGGTGACGTAGATCGACGCCGCCGCCTGGCGCGCCTTGTCGTTGCCCAGCAGGGCCGAGAGTCCATGTCCGTTGGCCAGGCACTTGCCCCAGCTCGACAGGTCCGGCTGCACGCCGAGCTTGGTCCACGAGCAGTCCCGGGTGAGCCGGAAGCCGGCGCGGACCTCGTCGACCACCAGCAGCGCGCCCGTGGCGTCGCACAGCTCCCGGGCGCGGCGCGCATAGGCCGGGTCGGGCTCGGCCTGGTCGATGAAGGCGTCGTGCTTGAAGGGCGCCGCGAAGATGCAGGCCAGGTCGTCGCCGGCCTGCGCCACCGCCGCCTCCAGGCTGCCGACGTCGTTGTAATCGTAGAAGATCTGGTGCGACCTGTCGGTCTCGATCACGCCCGCGGGCCTGGGCGTGCACCAGGCGGCCGCGCCGTGGTAGGCGCCCTTGGCCCTGACGACCGTCTTCCGCTTGGTGTGCGCGCGGCTGACCACCAGCGCCATGGAGGTCGCGTCCGTGCCGTTCTTGCAGAACATCGCCCAGTCGGCGTGGCTGACCATCCCCACCAGCGCCTCCGCCAGCTCGACCATAAGGCCGGTCGGGCCCGTCAGCGTGTCGCCCGCGCCGAGCTGGCGCACGTAGGCCGCGTCGATCTCCGGGTTCGCGTAGCCGAACAGGTTCGGCCCATAGGCGCACATGAAGTCGAGGTAGCGCTTGCCGTCGGCGTCCCAGATGTGGGCGCCTTCGCCCCTCTCGAAGAACTGCGGATAGTCGTCCGGCAGCAGCCCCACCGACTGGTGGCCGTACATCCCGCCCGGGATCACCGCCTGCGCCCGCTCCCGCAGCTGCCGGTCCCGGCTGTTCGCACCCGCCATCCGCCGCCTCCCTTATCGTTGTTCAGACATTACGCCCGCCCGGTGGGACGGCAACCGCGGCGACTCCGTATAATCGTCCGCCATGACGCTGCCCGTCCGCCTGGGCCTCTACTATTCGGCCATCTTCATCGGCACGGGGGCGAGCTCGCCCTACCTGCCCGTGTGGTTCGAGCACCGCGGGCTGTCCGGCGCCCAGATCGGGCTGATCCTGTCGCTGCCGATGCTGGCGCGGGTGTTCACCGCGCCCTTGCTGGCGGTCTGGGCGGACAGCTTCAAGCTCAGGCGCACCGCGCTGATCTTCATCGGCGCGGCCGTGGCCGGGCTCTACGCGCTCATGGCGCTGCCCTGGGGCTTCGGCGGCTGGATGCTGGTGTGGTTCGCGGCGTCCTCCATGTACGCCACCCTGCAGCCGCTCACCGACGTGCTGGTGCTGCGGCGCGCCACCCAGGACGGCTTCAACTACGGCTGGCCGCGGGGCATCGGCTCGGCGGCCTTCATCGTCGGCAACGTCGGCGTCGGCTGGCTGCTCGCGCGGGGGTCGCCGGAGATCGTGCTGGTCTGGATGGTCGCCGCCGTGGCGTCCGCGAGCCTCGGCGCCCGCCTGCTCCTGCCGCCGGACACCGTCCACGACGAGGGCGCGCACTTCTCCGTCCGCGAGCGGTTCGCGGGGATCAACGGCCTGCTGCGCGACCCGCGCTTCATGCTGGCCGTGGGCTCGGCCGGGCTCATCCAGTCGGCCCACGTCTTCTACTATTCGTTCTCGGCGCTCACCTGGAAGCGGCAGGGGATCGCCGAGGACTTCACCGGCATCCTCTGGGGCCTCGCGGTCGCCGTGGAGATCGGCTTCCTCTGGTTCCTGGAGCCGTGGCGCCGCCGGATAGGGCCGATGGGCCTCCTGCTCATCGGCGCCGGCGCCTCCGTCTTCCGCTGGACGGTGCTCGCCTTCTCCCCACCCCTCTGGCTGATCTTCCCTCTCCAGGCGCTCCACACGCTCACCTTCGCCGCCACCTTCATGGCCTCACTGCAGCTGGTGCAGCGCTACTCCACGCCGGCCAACGCCTCGGCCGCCCAGTCGCTGAACTCGGCGCTCTCCTCAGGCGTGCTCGCCGGCCTCGCCACCATGGCCTCCGGCTGGCTCTTCGACCGCGTCGGCGCCCAGGGCTACCTGCTGATGGCGGCCATGTCGGTGGTGGGCCTGCTCGGCGCCCTGCGGCTCGCCGCCATCAGCCGCGCTTATTCCTCGCCAGAATAGCGCCTTTGCGCTATACTGTAGACGTTCTTTGACAAGCACAATCAATAGCTTAACCGACCTCGAGAGTTGTCGCCCTGACTCGCTCAACTAGGCCTGACGCGGCGTGTAACATCCGGCGGGCTCACGTCGGGTCAGGCTTGCCGAGCCGCGGCTGCGGGGGCCTATGATCGGCCATGCGCGCGCTGAACGTCTCCGAACCCTGGGGCCTCGACCAGGTGAAGGTGGTGGAGGTCCCTGACCCCTCACCCGGCCTGGGTGAGGTCCTGGTCCGCATGCGCGCGGTGTCGCTGAACTTCCGCGACCTGCTCATGGTCCAGGGCATGTACGGCCGCGGCCCGCCCACGGCCGGCCCGATCACCCCCTTCTCCGACGGCTGCGGCGTGGTCGAGGCGGTGGGGCAGGGGGTCACCCGCGTCGCGGTCGGCGACCGGGTGGCGACGCTGTTCTTCCAGAACTGGGTCAGCGGCCCCCCGACGCTGGAGAAGCTGGGCTCGGCCCTGGGCCACCCGATTCCGGGCGCCGGCCGCGAACTCGGCGTCTTCCACGAGGACGGCCTCTCGAAGGTCCCCGAGTTCCTCTCCGACCACGAGGTCTCCACGTTGCCCTGCGCGGCGCTCACCGCCTGGCGCGGCCTGTTCCACGACGGGCGGCTGGAGCCCGGCGACACCGTGGTGCTGCAGGGCACTGGCGGCGTCTCGATCTTCGGCCTGCAGTTCGCCCACGCGGCGGGGCTGCGGACCCTGATCACCTCGTCCTCTGACGAGAAGCTGGAGCGGGCGAAGGCGCTCGGCGCCGACCACCTGGTGAACTACCGGACCACGCCGGACTGGTCGAAGCCGGTGCGGGAGGCGACCGGCGGCCGCGGGGCCGACTTCATCATGGAGGTCGGCGGCGGCGGCACGATCCAGCAGTCGATGCGCGCGGTGAAGATCGGCGGCCACATCGCGATCATCGGCGTCGTGGCCGGGCCGGGCGAGCCCTTCAACCCCGCCAGCCTGATCGGCAACTCGGCCAAGCTCCAGGGCCTGTCGGTCGGCTCGCGCGACATGTTCGAAAGCATGTGCCGCGCCCTCGAACTGCACCGCATCAAGCCGGTGGTGGACAAGGTCTACCCGTGGACCGAGGCCCGCGCCGCCTTCGAGGCGATGCGCGCCGGCGAGCACTTCGGCAAGATCGTCCTGGAGTTCTGAAGGCCTAGATGCCGGGATCGAAGCCGGCTTCCAGCCACTGGAAGATCAGCTCGGCGGCCTCCTCTGGGGAGGTCTTCGTCGTGTCGATCCGGATCTCCGGGTTCTCCGGCGGCTCGTAGGGGCTGTCCACGCCAGTGAAGTTCTTCAGCTCGCCCGCCCGGGCCTTCTTGTAGAGCCCCTTCACGTCGCGGCGCTCGGCCTCTACTATGGGCGTGTCGACGAACACCTCGACGAACTCCCGCTCGCCCATCAGCTCGCGCACCATCCGCCGCTCCGCCCGGAACGGGCTGATGAAGGCGGTGAGCACGATCAGGCCGGCGTCGACCATCAGCTTGGCCACCTCGCCAACGCGGCGGATGTTCTCGACCCGGTCCTCCTCGGTGAAGCCCAGGTCCTTGTTGAGGCCGTGGCGGACGTTGTCGCCGTCCAGCAGGTAAGTGTGCTTGCCGTCGGCGAGCAGCCGCTTCTCGACCATGTTGGCGATGGTCGACTTGCCGGCGCCGGAGAGGCCCGTGAACCACACCACCCGCGGCGTCTGGCCCTTCTGGGCCGCGCGCGCCTGCTTGGAGACGTCCAGCGCCTGCCAGTGGATGTTCTGGGACCGCCGCAGCGCGAAGTGCAGCATGCCGGCGCCGACCGTGCGGTTGGAGATCCGGTCGATGAGGATGAACCCGCCGAGGTCCTTGTTCTCGGCGTAGGCGTCGAAGGCCAGTGGCGCGTCGGTGGAGAGGTTCACCACCCCGATCTCGTTGAGCTCCAGGCGCTTGGCGGCTAGGTGCTCCAGGGTGTTCACATTGACCTTGTACTTCGGCTCGGTGACCTGGGCCCCGACGGTGCGGGCGCCCAGCTTCAGCAGGTAGGGCCGGCCCGGCAGCATCGCCTCGTCGTCGAACCAGACGAGGGTCGCCTCGAACTGGTCCGCCACAGCGGGTGGGGCCTTGGCGGCGGCCAGGACGTCACCGCGGCTGACGTCGATCTCGTCCTGGAGCGTCAGGGTCACCGACTGGCCAGCCACCGCCTCGTCGAGGTCGCCGCCCATCGTGACGATGCGAGCCACGGTGCTCTCGCGGCCAGACGGCAGGGCCTTTACCCGGTCGCCCGGACGCACCACGCCGGACGACACGAAGCCGGAGAAGCCGCGGAAGTCGAGGTTGGGCCGGTTCACCCACTGCACCGGCATCCGGAAGGGCTGCTCGCGCAGGTCGTCCTCGACCGGGGCATCTTCCAGCCAGCGCATCAGCGGCGGGCCCGAGTACCAGGGCGCCTTCGCCGAGGCCTCCGTGATGTTGTCGCCCTTCAGCGCCGACATCGGGATGGCGGTGAACTCGGTCAGGCCAATCTGGGCCGCGAACTCGCGGTACTCCGCCACGATGGTGTCGAAGACCTCCTTCGACCAGTCCACCAGGTCCATCTTGTTGATCGCCAGCACCACGTGGCGGATGCCCAGGAGGCTCACCAGGTACGAATGCCGCCGCGTCTGGGTCAGCACCCCCTTGCGCGCGTCGATCAGGATGATGGCGGCGTCGGCCGTGGAGGCGCCGGTGACCATGTTGCGGGTGTACTGCTCGTGGCCCGGCGTGTCGGCCACGATAAACTTGCGCTTGTCGGTCGAGAAGAACCGGTACGCCACGTCGATGGTGATGCCCTGCTCGCGCTCGGCGGCCAGGCCGTCAACCAGCAGGGCAAAGTCGATGTCGCCGCCCTGGGTGCCGACCTTCTTGGAGTCAGCCTCGAGGGCCGCAAGCTGGTCCTCGAAGATCATCTTGGAGTCGTAGAGGAGCCGCCCGATCAGGGTCGACTTGCCGTCGTCGACGGAGCCGCAGGTGAGGAACCGCAGGAGCGACTTGTGCTCGTGCTGATGGAGGTAGGCCTCGATGTCTTCGGCGATGAGGTCGGACTGGTGGGCCATCAGAAGTAGCCCTCCTGCTTCTTCTTCTCCATGGACGCGGCCTGGTCGTGGTCGATCTTGCGGCCCTGCCGCTCGCTCGTGGTGGTGAGCAGCATCTCCTGGATGATCTCGGGCAGGGTGGCCGCGGTGCTCTCGACGGCGCCGGTCAGCGGGTAGCAGCCGAGGGTGCGGAAGCGCACCGACTTCAACTGCGGGGTCTCGCCGTCGCGCAGCGGCATCCGCTCGTCGTCGACCATGATCAGCGTGCCGTCACGGTCCACCACCGGCCGCTCCGCCGAGAAGTAGAGCGGTACGATCGGGATGTTCTCCAGGTGGATGTATTGCCAGATGTCCAGCTCGGTCCAGTTGGAGATCGGGAACACCCGGATGCTCTCGCCGGGGTTCTTGCGCGCGTTGTAGAGCCGCCAGAGCTCGGGGCGCTGGTTCTTCGGGTCCCAGCGGTGCTGGGCCGAGCGGAACGAGAAGATGCGCTCCTTGGCGCGGCTCTTCTCCTCGTCGCGCCGCGCGCCCCCGAAGGCCGCGTCGAAACCGTACTTGTCCAGCGCCTGCTTCAGGCCCTCGGTCTTCCACATGTCGGTGTGCAGGGGGCCGTGGTCGAAGGGGTTGATGCCGCGGGCCTCGGCCTCGGGGTTCTTGTGCACCAGCAGCTCGAAGCCGAGCTCGCGGGCCATGCGCTCGCGCATCTCGTACATCGCCTTGAACTTCCAAGTCGTGTCCACGTGCAGGAGCGGAAAGGGCGGCTTGGAGGGATAGAAGGCCTTCGCCGCCAGGTGCAGCATCACGGCGCTGTCCTTGCCGATCGAATAGAGCATGACCGGCCGTTCGCACTCGGCGACCACCTCGCGCATGATCTGGATGCTCTCCGCTTCGAGGCGCTGCAGGTGGGTCAGCATCTGTGGAGACGGGGCGCTTTCGATCGACAGGCGGGCGGGCGCGACGCGGGCGTCCATGGGCGGGACCTTACAACATCAGAAAAACTCCGCCCGCCCGGATGGGCGGCCGGATCGGCCCCGCTGGTCAGTTAGGGGAACCCCCCGGCCCGCGCAAGGCGAGCCCGCCCCAGGAAATCTCTAGGCCTGATCAGCAGATGTGGTCAGCGGGGCAGCGGGGTGACGGCCCTCGTGCGGTCCAGGAACACCACAGTGTCGAACTGCTGCTCGAGCACGGCGTCGATGTAATGTGACTGCCTCTCACGGCGGGGATTGAAGATCACCCCGATGGCCCGCTCCCGCGCCCGCGGGCGGGCAGGTTCGCCGCGAAGGAGCCGCAGAGCGTCGGCCGGTCCCTCGGTGTGCAGCCGCGCCTCGTGGCTCTCCGGCGCGGCTGGCGGCACGGCGAAGGTCCGCGGCTTGCCGCCCCAGAGCTCCGCGGCCGTAACCTCGCCCTCGTAGGTGAGGAAACCCACCAGGAAGGCGCCGCCACGCTCGCGCAGGAGCTGGCCCAGGGTTACGTCGCCCTGCTGCCGCTGGGAGGTGTGGCGGGCGTCGCCCACGTGGGTGTTGTGGGCCCAGATGGCCACGCCGCCGCCGGCGTGGCGGGCGATCTCGGCGGCGGCCTGCGCCATCCGTCGGTCGCGGGCGTTCCAGGAATAGCCGGTGGCCTGCTGGATGCGGAAATACTCCTCGCCGGCGACCACGGTGGCCGCGGCGCGCCGCAGGGCGAACCGCGCCTCTTCGTCGGCGAGCACGGGCGCGATCCGCTCCACCTCGGCCAGCGCCTGTTCGGCCTGCCGCCGGCAGGTCCGGCCGCCGCGCACGGCCTCAGAATAGCGGTCGGCGGAGCGGCGGAACCGGCCAAAGCAGCCGTAGTGGCTGCGGACCCGTTGCGCCGTCGCCGGTTCGAGCGTCGCCAGCCGGGCTGTGACCGCGTCCGCGGCGTCGAAGAAGTCGTAGACGTCCAATCCGTAGATCCCCACCCGCTGCTCGGCCGGACGCGCCAGGTTGATCGCCCGCACCCGTTCGACGAAGTCGCGGAACTCGGCGTTGCGCCACATCCAGGTGGGGAACTCGTCGAAGCCGGAGAGCGCGGCCTCGGCCGTACGGTCCTCGCCTTGGCCGCGCAGGTAGCGGTTGAGCCGCTCGGCGCCGGACCAGTCGCCTTCGATGGCGATGGCCCGCACGGCGCCAGCGCGGATCAGCTGCTCGGTGATGCGCGCGCGCTCCCGGTAGAACTCGCGGGTCCCGTGGGTGGATTCGCCCAGCAGGACGAAGGTCGACCCCCGCGCCGCGTCCACCAGCGGGCGATAATCGGCTTCGCCGCCGGTGATCGGGCTCGGCGGCCCGGCTAAGGCGCCGTCCGCGACCGCAAGGGCTGCCGCGAGCGCGCAGGCCAGCGTCAGGCGGCGGCGCTCACTCGGCGGCATGGCGAAGCGCGTCGCCCTCGTCCCTCTCCAGGGCGCAGGTGGTGCGGCCCGCGGTAAGCAGCTTCCAGCCCGCGACCACCCGCTGTGCGGCGCTGGTCAGGCTCGGAAGGACCAGCTCCACGGCGTCCGTCGTGGCAGGCGCCCGGGAGGGCCGGCGGCCGATGGCGCCGACGCTGACCGGCTCCACCCGGTAGAAGTCCAATCCGCCTTCGCGGGCGATGAGGCAGGCGAGTTCGGCCCAGGTGAGGCTCGGCGGCGCGGCGAGCCGCACTGCACCCGCATGGCCGTCGATCAGCAGGTCGAGCACCGTGTGCGCGGCGTCGGGCAGGTACAGCCCCGGCGCCGTGCGGTTGGACGCGGCGCGGAACGTGCGGCCGTCCCGCAGGGCTTCCAGCGCCTCGTGGGCGAAGGCCTGTAGGTCGCGATGAGAGATGGCGTCCTCGGTGGCGACCAGCAGCTCGCGCCGCCCGGGGCGGCGCCCGTCCATGGCGCCTCTCAGCCAGGTGACGACGGGTATTTCCCGCGCCGCCGCGGCGACTGCGTCGCGGGCATGAGGGGTCACGTTGACGACGGCCCAGGGTTGGGTTTCGGCGAGCTGCGCCGCCAGCGTCTCGCGAGCGGCTTCCCCTTCGCCGGCGCCGACATTCACGACGCGGTGCGCCAGGTGGCGGAGCTCGCAGGCGTGCACCAGGGCTTCGACCCGCGCGCAGCCGGGCCCGACGATCAGCAGCGGCCGGGCGGCCTCCAGGTCCGGCTCCGGCGGGGTGTGGCGGGCGCAAGGCTCCGGCAGGTCGATCACCTGCTCGAAGAAGCGGTCCTGGCGTCGCCACCAACCCAGGCCCTTGAGCGCCGGATGGCTCGGGGTGCGGCCGGCGGCGAGGTCCTTCAGCAGCGGGACCATGGCCGTGGGCTTCGGCTTGCCGCCGCGCAGGTCGAAAACGCCCACCTCATAGTGGCCCGCTTCCTCGGCCAGCAGCCGGTTCCAGTCGAAGGAGCCCAGCAGGCCCCACGCCGTGACCGCCTGCACCGGCACGCCGTCCCCGCGCGCCGCCTCGGCTGCGCGCCAGGTCTCCACGAACCAGCGCATCTGCTCCTCGCGGGTGCAGCCGTTGTGGCACTCGGTGATGGCGATGGTCCGGCCGTAGCGCTCGTAGGTCTGGTTGAGCAGGGTCCGCACGCCAAGCGGACCGCCGGTGACCGTGCGCACCGCCTCGATATTGACGTAGGGCCCGGGGCCGTCGCCGCCGCGCAGCGTGGGTGGATAGAGCTCGACGCGGTGGTCCAGCAGCCGCTCGCTGGAGAGGTAGTGGTTGAAGCCCAGCACGTCGGGTGGGCAGGGATCGTCCGCGATAACCCGCAGCCGGTCCTCCAGTCCCCATGCGCAGAGCCTGGCCCAGAGCGGATGCTCCGGCGTCACCATCCCGCAGAGCAGGTCCCAGGTGATCCAGCGCCGCTCGTTCTCGTAGTCGGCCTGCGCCTGCATCGGCGGCGTGGCGTGGCAGAAGCCCAGGTCCTCGGTCTGGATCAGCCGGGCCTCCGGGTTCACGCGGCGGATCTCGCGCATGGAGAGCCGGGTGGCGTCGATCTCGTTCAGCAGGGCGCGCCAGAACGCGCCTTCGTTGGTCGTGTGCGGGTACCAGATGCCGTAGAGGGCGCTGAACCGGGCGGTAGTGAGAGGCTCGTTGACCGGGGTCCAGTCACGCACCCACGGGTAGCGCTCGGCGGTCGCCCGCGCATGGTCGGCGAGGCCCAAGGCGAAGCCCTCGTCATCCACCAGGCTGGTCCAGTGCGGGCCGCTGCCGTGGTGGGTGAGGCCCACGATCGGGCGCATCCCATGGCGGGCGATCTCGTGCAGGCGCCGGTCCGACCAGCTGAAGTCCCGCTCGTCCGGGCGACGAGGCGACACCCGCTCCCACAGCACGGGATAGCGGATCGTCGTCAGGCCCAGGTCCGCAAAAAGTCCGATGTCCGAGATGCGGTCCTGGTGTCCCGACAGCAGCGTCTGGTCGAGATAGCGGTTGCGGATGCGGTTGACGGTGCACTCATGACCGCCCCAGAGTTCCAAGGTGTCCAAGTCCCAGCCTTCAGAAAAGACGGCGAAAACAGGCTCGCCGCGATGGTTACGACACGAATTCAGGATCGGATAAGTTGAGTGGCGCCTTCGGTGTTCCAGCTGTTATCTTATGACGCGGCGGGGAACCCTCCGCTCCTCTGTCAGGTGTCGACACAGGTCCGGCGGGGCCTTGCGCCGCCCGCTGCTTTCCTCTTTCATCCGGGCAGTCGGGCGGGGGCTGAACAGGATATGTTCCGCCCGTGACGAGTCTTGCCTTGCCGTTCCTGACTGCTGCGCGCGCCCGAAAACCAGTGGAATTGGCGACCTACCTCAGGGCGACCACGGCGGCCGCTCACGCACAACTTGAGGCCGCTCTTTCCATCATAAGTGAAGAACCCGACAGACGACGCTTCCTCACGGTGCTGGAAGGTTTCCACGGTTTCCACGTGGTGTGGGAGAAGGCTATCCGCCAGCGTCCAGAGTTCCTCGCGTTCTACGGCCCCCGCACCCGGCTGCCCCAGCTCCGCCGGGACCTCGGCGCGCTCGGACGCACGGCGGCCGAGATCGACGCCCTGCCGCTGTGCCAGGCGGCGGCGGCCCTGGCGGACGATCCGGACGAGGCGGTGGGCTCGATCTATGTGCTGGAGGGCTCGACCCTCGGCGGGCAGCTGATCAACCGGGCCCTGGCCGGCGCCGACTGGGTTCCTGAAGGCGGACTCAGCTACTTCAGTCCCTACGGCCGGCGCACGGGCGAGATGTGGCGCGGCTTCTGGGCCTGGGCGGAGGAACGGGATCCGGAGCCCGAATTGGCCGCCCGCGGCGCGCAGCGCACCTTCGCAACCCTCCAGGCCTGGCTCTGCGCGTGAGCGAGACCCTGTCGCAGGCGCCTGGGGCGATCGACCTGGAGGCCTGCGCGGCCGAGCCGATCCGCATTCCCGGCGGGATCCAGCCGCACGGCGCGCTGCTGGTGGTCGATCCCCAGCGCTTCGGCCGGTTGCAGGCGAGCGCCAACCTGTCGGAGATCTCGGGCCTGGTGGTCGAGCCCGGCCAGTCCCTGCTCGACATCCCCGAGGCGCTGCAGCTGGTCACGGAGCTCCGCCGCTGGCTGGCGACCCAGGACCCGCTGTTCCTGCGTACGGTCACCGTCGGCGCTTTCGTGCTGCAGGTCTTCGGCCACATCACCCCGCAGGGGGTGGTGCTGGAGTTCGAGGACCCGCCGCGCTCCGAGAGCGAGACGCTGGAGGGGCTCTACCCGCGCCTGCGGCTGTTCCTGGAGGCGATCGGCTCCGCCGCGGACATCCAGGGCATCGGCGAGGCGGCGGTGCGCGAGGTCAGGGCGATCACCGGCTTCAACCGGGTGATGCTCTACGTCTTCCAGGAGAACGGCGACGGCGTGGTGCTGGCGGAGGACGGGGACGGCGTGCTGCCGTCCTACCGCGGTCAGCGCTTCCCGGCGTCGGACATCCCCGCGCAAGCCCGCGAGCTCTACGTCCAGAACCGTATCCGGCTGATCGCCAGCTCCGAGTACACGCCGTCGCCCATCGAGCCGGCGCTGAGCCCGGTCGACGGCAGGCCGCTCGACCTGTCGCACGCGGCGCTGCGCAGCGTTTCACCGGTGCATCTCGAATACATGCGCAACATGGGGACCGGCTCGTCGATGTCGATCTCCATCCTGGTGGGCAAGGAGCTGTGGGGCCTGGTCTCCTGCCACTCCAAGGCCCCGCGGCAGGTAAACGCCCAGGTTCGCACGGCCTGCGATATCGTCGGCCAGGTGCTGTCGCTGCAGATCGAGGCGCGCGAGCAGGCCGACCGCACCACCGAGCGCCTGTCGCTCAACCAGGTGGAAACCAGTCTCCTGGCCCGCCTGACCGTCGCGCCGACCTTCCAAGCTGGCCTGATGGAGAACGCCGGGCTTTGGACCGAGCTCACCCGCGCCGGGGGCGCTGCCGTGGTGCGGGACGGTGAGGTGCTCACCACCGGCCTGACGCCGCCCGCCGCCGACATCCGCCGGCTGGCCCTGCGGCTGCAGCAGACCGGCGAGGACGTGGTCGTGGCCGACTCCATCGCCGAGCTGCTGCCGGAGGCCGAGCGCTATGCGGCGACCGCCAGCGGCGTGCTGGCCATCTCCATCTCCCGGCTGCACCCCGATTATGTGATGTGGTTCCGGCCCGAGCTGGTGCGCACGATCGAGTGGGGCGGCGACCCGCACAAGCCGATGGAGGTGGGGTCGGCGCGCCTGCATCCGCGCCGCTCGTTCGAGGCCTGGAAGGAGCAGGTCCGGCTGCGCTCGGCGCCCTGGTCCCGCGCCGAGGTGGAGACGGCCACCGGCTTCCGCAGCGCGATCCAGAACGTGGTGCTGCGCCAGGCCGAGGAGCGGGCGGAGCTCACCGAGCGCCTGCAGCGGACGAACAAGGAACTGGAGAGCTTCTCCTATTCGATCTCGCACGACCTGCGGGCGCCGTTCCGGCACATCGTGGGCTATGCCGAGCTGCTCGCCGACCGCGCCCGGGGCCTGGACCTGACGTCCAAGCACTACCTGCAGAGCATCCAGGATGCGGCCCTGTCCGCGGGCCGGCTGGTCGACGACCTGCTCAACTTCTCCCAGCTCGGCCGCACGAGCCTGTCGAAGGACAGGATCGACATGGGCAAGCTTGTGACCGAGGTCCGGCGCTCGATGGAGCCGGACACCGCCGGCCGCGAGATCGACTGGCGCATCGGCAAGCTGCCGCCGGCCTGGGCCGACGCGGCGATGATCCGCCAAGTCTTCCAGAACCTGCTGCAGAACGCCGTGAAGTACACCGCCCCGCGGCCAAAGGCGGTGATCACAGTCGAAGGCGAGGAACTCGGCGACCTGGTCAGCTACACGGTGCGCGACAACGGCGTCGGCTTCGACATGACCTACGTGAACAAGCTGTTCGGGGTGTTCCAGCGCCTGCACCGGGCCGAGGAGTTCGAGGGCACCGGCATCGGCCTGGCGCTTTGCAAGCGCATCGTCGAGCGCCACGGCGGGACCATCTCCGCCGACGCCGTCGTCGGCGAGGGCGCCGCCTTCACATTCACCCTACCCAAGCGCGAGAGCGCCCCCAAAGGAGATCGTTCGCGTGGCTGACTTGAGGCCGATCCTGCTCGTCGAGGACAATCCCCGCGACCTAGAGCTCACCCTGGCGGCCCTGGCCAAGTGCCAGCTGGCGAACGACATCGTGGTGGCCCGCGACGGCGCCGAGGCGCTGGACTTCATCTATCGCCGCGGCGAGCACGCCGACCGGCTGCCGGGCGATCCGGCGGTGGTGCTGCTCGACCTGAAGCTGCCCAAGGTCGACGGCCTGGAGGTGCTGGAGAAGGTCAAGACCGACCCGCGCCAGCGGCAGGTCCCGGTGGTGATGCTCACCTCCTCTCGCGAGGAGCGCGACCTGGTGAAGAGCTACGAGTTGGGCGTGAACGCCTTCGTCGTGAAGCCGGTCGACTTCAACGCCTTCTTCGAGGCGATCCAGGACCTCGGCATGTTCTGGGCGATCCTCAACGAGCCCCCGCCCCGGAGCGCCTCCGATGCCTGACGCTGGCGGACGCCCAGCCTCACGGGAGATCTGCATCCTCCTGCTGGAGGACAGCGAGATCGACGCCGAGCTTCTCGCCGCCCACCTTACCAAGGCCGAGGTGCAGTTCTCGCTGAAGCGGGTGGTGAACCGGCGCGAGTTCGTCGCCGCCCTCGAGGAGGGCACGTGCGAGGTGATCCTTGCCGACTACTCGCTGCCCGATTTCGACGGCCTGTCGGCCCTCAACATCGCCCGCGCCCTGCAGCCGGACATCCCCTTCATCTTCGTATCGGGCGTGGTGGGCGAGGAGTTCGCCACCAATGCGCTGAAGCGCGGCGCCACGGACTATGTGATGAAGCGCAACCTCGCCCGCCTCGCGACAGCGGTGGAGCGGGCGCTGGACCAGGCGCGCGAGCGCTCCGACCGTGAGCGCGCCGAGCAGGCGCTGCACGCCAGCGAGATGCGCGCGCGGCTGGCCATCGAGGGCGCAGAGCTCGGCATCTGGGACCTCGATCCGCGCACCGGCGAGCTGAGCTGGGACGAGCGGACGAAGGCCCTGTTCGACCTGCCGCCGGAGGCGGAGGTCAGCTACGACGGGTTCGTCGCGAGGCTGCACCCAGACGACCGGGCGCGCCTCCACACCGCGGTGGAGGCGGCGACCACGTGGACGCCCGACGCCACCGGCGCCTTCCGCGAGGAATTCCGTACGGTCGCTCCGAACGGGACGGTGCGCTGGATCGCAAGCCACGGCCAGGCCCAGTTCGACGACGGGGTCTGCACGCGCTTCGTCGGCATCGTGCGCGATATCACCGAGGAACGCGAGGCGCGCGAGGCGCTGCGCGCTCTAACCGGCGACCTGGAGCGCCAGGTCACCGAACGGACCGCCGAGCGCGACCGCATCTGGCGGCTGTCGCGAGACCTGTTCGCGGTGGCGAGCTTCGACGGACGCTTCATCCGCGTGAACCCCGCCTGGTCGACCATGCTGGGCTACGATCCCGACGCGCTCGTGGGCAGCAACTTCGGCCTGCTGATCCACCCCGACGATCACGAGCCGGCCGCAGAGGTCATCGAACGCCTCAAGGCGGGCGGCGTGGTCGAACGCTTCGAGGACCGGCTGCGACATGCCGACGGCAGCTGGCGTTGGATCTCCTGGATTGCGGTGCCGGAAGGTGACGCCTTCTACACGGTGGGCCGCGACATCACCGAGGAGAAGGCCGCGGCCGAGGCGCTGGCCGAGCGCAACCGCGAGCTCGCCGCCCAGATCGAGGAGCGCGAGCGGGTGGAGGCCACCCTTCGCCAGATGCAGCGGCTGGAAGCGGTGGGACAGCTCACCTCCGGGGTGGCCCACGACTTCAACAACCTGCTCACGGTGATCCTCGGCAACATCAGCTTCGTGGAGAAGTCGCTCGCGAAGGCGGGCATCGACGGGCCGGTGAAGGAGCGCATCAGCCACATGCGCACCGCCGCCGAGCGCGGCGCCAAGTTGACCGCCCAAATGCTGGCCTTTTCGCGCCGCCAGAAGCTGGAGCCGAAGCCGGTCGACCTCAACGAGACCGTGGCGGGCATGCGCGACCTCCTGCAGTCCACCATGGGCGGCAGCGTGCGCATCGAGACGGTGCTGAAGCCGGGTCTGTGGCCGGCGCTCGTCGACCCCACCCAGATCGAGCTGATCGTGCTGAACCTGGCGATCAACGCCCGTGACGCGATGGAGGTGGGCGGAAGCCTCACGGTGGAGACCTTGAACGTCACCCTGTCGCAGCCCCCGAGCCGGCCGGAGGAGCCTGCGCCGGGGGACTATGTGGTGCTGTCGGTCAGCGACACCGGGCAGGGGATGACGCCGGAGGTCCTGGCCAAGGCCTTCGAGCCGTTCTTCACCACCAAGGAGATTGGCAAGGGCTCCGGCCTGGGCCTTGCCCAGGTCTACGGTTTCGCCAAGCAGTCGGGCGGCGGCGTGCGGATCGACACCCGCCTGGGCGAGGGCACGACGGTCCAGGTCTACCTGCCCAAGGCTGCGGGCGCGGCCCGGCGCGAGCCGACCGCCAAGGCCGCGGCGCCCGCCGCGCGCGCTTCGGCGCGCACCGTGCTCGTCATGGACGACGACTCCGCCGTGCGCGAGATCACCGCCGCCATGCTGGTCGAGCTCGGCTACGGGGTGCTGGAGGCCGGCAGCGGCGGGGCGGCGCTGGACATCCTGCGGACCGACCAGCCGGTCGACATCCTGCTGGCCGACTACGCCATGCCGGGCATGAACGGCGTCGACGCCGCGCGTCGGGCGGTGGAGATGCGGCCTGGCCTGCCGGTGCTGTTCATCACCGGCTACGCCGACCTGAAGGCCCTGCGCGACGTGGGCGAGGACCGGATCATCCAGAAGCCGTTCCGCGACGACGAGCTGGCGCGCAAGGTCGCGGCGGCGCTGGGCGACGCCGAGGCCTCGGGCAAGGTCGTGCCGCTGCGCCGCTAGGCGCGGGCGGGCGCGGGGCGCAGCGCGTCGGCGACAGTCCGCGCCAGCTCGTCCATGTCAAAGGGCTTGTGCAGGATGACCGCGCCGCCGCCGAGGGCGTCCTCCACCTGGGCGGTATCGGCGTAGCCGCTGGCGAAGACGATCGCCATCTCCGCCCACTTCTGGCGCGCCAGGCCCGCGGCCTCGGCGCCGTTCATGCCGGGCATGGCGAAGTCGATCAGCATCAGGTCCGGCCGCGTGCGGTCCAGCAGGTCGAGGGCCGCCGGCCCGCCATCGGCGGTGAGCACGCGGTAGCCGAGCATCTCGAGGGTGTCCTTCACCAGGTTGCGTACGTCGGCGTCGTCGTCGACCACGAGCACGGTCGCGGGCGCGACCGCGACGATCGGCGTCTCGCGCTGGCGCGCCTGGGGCGCATTCTCGGCCGGCGCTTCCGCCGAGGGCCGCAGGAACAGCCGCACCGAGGTGCCGCGGCCGAGCTCGCTCTCGATCTGCGCGCCGCCCCCCGCCTGCCGCGCGACGCCGTAGACCTGCGACAGGCCCAGGCCCGTCCCCTTGCCGACGCCCTTTGTCGTGAAGAACGGATCGAAGGCGCGTTCCGCGACCTCCGGCGACATGCCCGAGCCGGTGTCGGAAACGCACAGCTCCACATAGGTCCCTTCCGGCAGCACCGGATGGTCGGGCGGGACCTCGACCACCCGCGTCGCGATCGTGAGCTTGCCGCCTTCCGGCATGGCGTCGCGGGCGTTGATCGCCATGTTCAGCACCGCGAGCTCCAGTTGGGTGCGGTCGGAGAGGACTGGCACGCCCTCGTCGGCCAGCTTGAACTCCAACTCGATCTCGCCGCCGATGGTGCGGGTGAGCAGATCGCCCATCTCGGAGACCAGCTCGCCGATCTTGAACGTCCGCAGCTCCAGCTTCTGGGCGCGGGAGAAGGCGAGCAGCTGGCGCGTCAGGCTCGCGCCTCGCTCGGCCGCCTGCAGGCCGTTGCCGGCCCACGCTGCGACCTTTGCGTGGTCCTGCGGCTTGCGACGGATCAGCTCGAAGGCGCCCTGGACCACCTGCAGCAGGTTATTGAAGTCGTGCGCGATGCCGCCGGTGAGCTGGCCCAGCGCCTCCATCTTCTGGCTCTGGCGCAGGGCCTCCTCGGCGCGGGCGCGCTCGCGCATCTCAAAGGTGAGCCGGGCGTTGGCCTCGCCGAGCTCGCCCGCACGCCGCTGCAGCTGGGACGCCGCGCGGGTGAGCACGCCCAGCAGCAGGAAGGCCATGAGGGTCAGCAGCCCGAGCGCGCTGTGACGGGCCAGGAGCGCGGACAGCGGCTCGCGGGCGGTCTCTACATAGACGGTGCCGAGGCGCGCCTCCTGCTCGGCCACCGGCGTGGTCACCTTCACGACGCCGCCGCGATAGCCCGCCAGCGGCGCCTTCAGCCGGGCGGGCGGCGCGGGGGAATCTCGGCGGCGATAGGTGACCAGCGGCCGGCCCTGCAGGTCGTATACCGCGGCCGCCGCGATACGCGGGTTCACCCTCAGCGCATCGACGTATTCGCGCATGGTCGGCCGGTCGTCGAAGGCCAGCGCCGCCGTCAGGCTGGTCGCCAGCAGGTCCGCCTGCACCGAGGCAGCCCGGACCGCCTGGGCGCGATAACCCCGCTCCGCCTGCGCTCCCAGCAGTATCCCGGCGGCCAGCAGCGCCACCGCCCCCAGCCACGCCAGGTTCAGCTGCCGACGGTCGGTCAGTTCCGGGCCGCGCGGCTTCATCGTTTCACAGACAGCGCGAGGCTGAGCAGCTTGGAACTGATCGTCAGCCCCGACTGGGCAGCCTGGCCAGCGTCGATGTGGAAGCGGACGCGGTCCTCGAACACCACGAAGTGGATCATCCCGCGCGCACCACCTTGCGCGGCGTCGGTGACCGTGAGCACGGGCGAGCCGCGCACCGCCTGCAGGGCCTCGGCCACCGATTGGCGCGAGGAGCCTGCCGCGTAGACCACATGGCAGCCCGAACTACGGTCCACCTCCGTCAGCCGGCGGATCGTCACCCCCGGCTGGCCCCGGACGGCCTGCTCGAGCCGCCCACCGAACGGATCCGAGCCGACGACGCAGATCGCAGCGGGGCCTCCCCCGGCCGGCCAGGTGACGAAGGCGGCGAACTTGGTCAGGAACGCCGCCTTCACCGCGAACTCGATCGAGCGGCCCTGGCCCGCGGCCGAGGCCGGCGCGGCGGCCACGGCGATTGCGGCCAGCGCGGCGATCAGGTGATGGGCCAGCGCTCGGATCAAGTCAGCGTGTCCAGCGCAAGGAGATGAAGGCGCTGCGCGGGACCTCCGTGCGGCGGGCCTCGCTCGCCTCGGGATGCTGGTCATGCAGCAGGTTGAGCCCGGTCACCGCCAGCTCCAGCTGGTCGGTCACCTGCCAGGCGAGCCGGGCGCCGGCCTCCACGTAGCCCCGCGTGCCGACGTACTGGGCGATGTTCAGGCGCGGGACCTCGTCGTAGATCCGCGCGCCGACGTCGAGCGACAGCCGCTCCGTGATGCGGAAGTGCGAGCGCGCCTTGGCCCAGTAGCCGGGGTCGGCGCCCGTCGCCTCGAACTGCGAGATGTCGAGACTGCCGGGCTTCAGCCGGAAGTGCTTCTCGAGGACGGCGCCGCCGACGCTGACCCGCCACCAGTCGGCCACCTGGATGTCGGCCCAGGCTTCGAGGCCGTAAGTCTCGCCCTCGAGCGTATTGCCCACGAAGATCGGCAGCTGCCCGCCCGGGCCGGAGAACTCGTTCGTCCGGAGCTGGTCGTAGTCGTGGTAGAACAGCGACACCGACACGTTCGACCGGTCGGTTACCCGCCCTCTATATCCCAGCTCGTAGGCGACGAGCTTCTCGGAGCCCATCCGCCCCGGCTCGACGACCCCAGGCAGGGTGAAGTCGCGCTCGATCCGCGACGGGTTGCGGATCGCCCGGGATACGGCTCCCCACACGAACTGTCGGTTCGTGACCTGCCAACCCAGGCGCACGTTCGGCATCCATTCGGCCCGAGTAAAGGTGTTGGTCTCAAGCTTGAGCCCGAGCGTCAGCATCAGCTCGGGGCTGAGCGCGATCTCGTCCTGGACGAAGACGTTGCCTATGTCGACGCGCCGCTTCGGCGGCGAGAGCAGCTGGGGATCGGAGAGGGTCCGGAACTCATCGCGCGTGATCCGGTAGCCCGCGCCCCAGACCACGTTGTGACGGCCGAGCGAGAACGAGTGCTGGCCCTGCACGTCCCAGACCCGCAGTTCGTCATGGATCAGCCGCGCCTCGCGCTCGATCTGGTCGTAGTAGGCCTGGAACTCTAGAGCCGACCGCTCGCCGAGCCGCCGCGTCCAGCGCCCCAGCAGGTTGCCGCCGCGGACATAGCCGCCCATGGCGCCTAGGCTCTCGTCGATCGTGCTGTCCTGGATGTCGCCCTGGATCGTGAAGGTGTCGCGGTCGCCGGCCCAGTCGGTGCGGAAGCCCCCCTGCCAGCCGTCCCACCCGTCGCTGGCGCTGTCGCCGTCGGCCAGCTTCAGGTCGCCGCGCCGGAAGGCGGTGAAGTAGACCCGCCCCGCGCCGACGTCGCCGATCTGCCGCCCGACGCGCAGGCGCAGGTCGCTGTCGAGCGTGCCGGCGTTGACGGCCGCCAGCAGTCCCTGGGTGTCGAAGGCGCTCTTCGAGGCGACGTTGACGACCCCATTGACGGCGTTGGCGCCCCAAAGCACGCCTCCGGGTCCGCTGATCACCTCGATGCGGTCGAGATCCTCGAGCAGGGCGTGGTGTTGGTCCCAGTCCACGCCGGAGAACAGCGGCGTGTAGACGCTGCGGCCGTCGATCAGGACCAGCAGCTTGTTGGCCGATTCAAAGCCGGCGAATCCGCGCGCAGTGATGGAGTAGTCCAGCGCATCGATGCGCATCACCTCGAGGTTCGGCGCGAGCCGCAGCGCCTCCGGGATGGTCAGCGCGCCGGCGCTGCGGATCGCGTCGGGGGTGATCACATAGGCGGACGAGGCCGCACGGCTGAGCGCCTCCGGACGCTTCGAAACCGAGGTGATGCTGATCTGGGAGAGCTCGTCGATGGACAGCTCGCCGAGCTCGCGGGCGACGCCCTGGTCGGCGTTCTCCTCGCCCTGCACGTCGGCCAGCGCCGGGCTTGCGACCGCGGCCAGCGCCAGCACTGAGGCAGACAGCATGGCAGCCGGTCCGGCCAGTCTCCTGCAGTGTCGACGAATCATCCCGGCTCCCGCGCGACCTGAATCGAGAACCCCCCGGCCCGGGATTCCGATTAGCACAGCCGGCCGGAAAGTTCAGACCGCACGCCCACTTGCGTCGGCTTCTCGACCCGGTGGGAGGCGGGCCTTGGCGATCCCGGGACCGGCGTGCATAGATGACGGCAAGGTAAGGGGCGCGCTGAAGCCGGAGCAACCGGCGGCGTCCCAGTCGGGGGGAGCTTTGCAATGAGCGCACAAGGTGTGGCCGGCCGTGGGACGGTGGGCGGGTACAGCTACTTCGTCGCCATCTTCCTGGCGCTCATCTACACGTTGAACTTCCTCGACCGGCAGATCATCTCGATCCTGGCCGAGCCGATCCGCAAGGACCTCAACCTCACCGACACCCAGCTCGGCATGCTGGGCGGCATCGCGTTCGCGGCCTTCTACACGACCTTTGGGATTCCCGTGGCCTGGATGGCCGACCGCGGCCGGCGCGTGTGGATCATCTCGGGCGCCTGCGCGCTCTGGAGTCTGTTCACGGCGCTTTGCGGCACGGCCACCAGCTTCGTCCAACTGGCGCTCTACCGGATGGGCGTAGGTGTCGGCGAGGCCGGCGGCTCGCCGCCCTCCTACAGCCTGATCTCCGACTACTTCCCGCCCGAGAAGCGCGGCACGGGCCTCGCGCTCTACTCCCTGGGCGTGCCGGTGGGCTCGATGCTCGGGGCCTTCGCCGCGGGCCGGATCGCCGCCGCCTACGGCTGGCAGACGGCCTTCTTCGCCCTTGGCGTCCCCGGCATCATCCTCGCCATCGTGATGCTGTTCGTGGTGAAGGAGCCAAAGCGCGGCGGCCTCGACCCGCACATCGACGGCAAGGAGCACGAGCCCCCGCCGCCGATCTTCACCTCGGTCGCCGCCTTCTTCTCGAACCGGACCCTGGTGCTGACCGCGGTCTCCAGCGCGCTCTCCGCCTTCGTCGGCTACGCCGCGCTGAGCTGGAACCCGCCGTTCCTGATGCGGGTGAAGGGCATGACGCTGACCCAGGTGGCGGACTTCTACGCCATCATGCTGGGGGTCACCGGCATCATCGGGACCTTTGCGGCCGGATGGCTGGTCGACAAGCTCGCCAAGCGCGACCGGCGCTGGTTCGCCTGGGTCCCGGCGATCGGCTTCGCCATCACCATCCCGTTCTGGATCCTGATGCTCTGGGCGCCGACCTGGCAGCTCGCCCTCGTGTTCATGGCCGTGCCGGCGCTGCTCAACACCACCTACCTGGCCCCGGCGCTGACGGTGGTGCAGAACGCCGTCCCACCGGGTCAGCGGACGATGGCCGGCGCCGTGCTGCTGTTCATCCTGAACATCGTCGGCCTCGGCATCGGCCCGGTCTACGTGGGCCGGATCTCCGACGCCATGAAGCCGGAACACGGCGACAACTCGCTGGCGGTGGGCTTTGCCTGGCTCATCCCGATCATCGTGCTGACGGTGGTCGCCCACATCGTCGCCTCGATCTCGATCGCTCGCGACAAGCGGCTGGCCGCGGCCCTCTAGGCGAGCGCCCCCACCAGGTAGTCGATGGCGAGCGCGTAGCCCGCGACCCCCAGGCCGCTGATCGTGCCGGTGGCGGCCTGCGAGAGCAGGGTGCGGGCCCGCCATTCCTCGCGGCGGTGGATGTTGGAGATGTGCACCTCGACGATCGGGCAGGGGCACATCTTCATGGCGTCGAGGATCGGAACCGAGTGGTACGAGAAGGCCGCCGGATTGATCACGATCCCGGCCGCTTCCGTCCTCGCCTCCTGCAGCCAGTCGATAATCTCGTATTCGCGGTTCGTCTGCCGCGCGACGAGGCTGAAGCCATGCCGCTCGGCGGCGGCCTGGCAGCGGGCCTCCACCTCAGCGAGCGTCGTGGAGCCGTAGATCTCCGGCTCCCGCTGGCCCAGCAGGTTCAGGTTCGGCCCGTTCAAGAGGTAGATGACGCCGGCCATCGGCTCGTTCCCCCGTCTTCAGCGCGCCTTGTGCCACAAAGGGGTTTCCGACGTCTTGCCCCCCCTCGATATCCGTCAGCCGTGACTGTAAGCTCACGCCAACAGCCGCGAAGACGGGAAGATCCAAGGGAGGCATCCATGAAGACCGTGGCCGGACTTGCGTCCGCATTGATCCTGATCGCCGGCGGCGCGTCCGCCGCCGAGCCGCCGCGGGCCGTGATCGACACGGGCCGGCTCGTCGGCGCGTCGCAGAACGGCGTGAACGTCTTCAAGGGCATCCCCTTCGCTCAGCCGCCGGTCGGCGTCCTTCGCTGGAAACCGCCCCAGACGCCGGCGCGGTGGCAGGGCGTCCGCGACGCCACCCAATTCCAGCTGCCGTGCCCGCAGCCGATCAACGCGGACGGCCGCGCCAATGGCGGCGGCGTCTCCGGCGCCACCAGCGAGGACTGCCTCTACCTGAACGTCTGGGTCCCCCCGAACGCGAAGAACGCTCCGGTCATGCTGTGGCTCTACGGCGGCGCGGGCTACCTCGGTGGCGCCCACCTGGGCGCCTACAACGGCACGTCCTTCGCCCGCGACGGCGTGATCCTGGTCACCGCCAACTACCGCCTAGGCGCGCTGGGCGGTTTCGCGCATCCGGCGTTGACCAAGGCGGCGGCTCCGAACGAGCCGCTGGGCAGCTACGCCTTGATGGACGCCGTCGCCGCGCTCCAGTGGATCCAGCGCAACATCAAGGCCTTCGGTGGTGACGCGAAGAACGTCACCCTGTTCGGCCAGAGCGCCGGCGGGGCGATGGTCACCAGCCTGCTGTCGGTGCCCAGCGCCAAGGGGCTCTACCACAAGGCGGTGATCCACTCCGGCGCTGCGCTGCGGCCCGGCCAGTCGCTGGCCGACGCCGAGGCCGCCGGCGCGAAGATCGCCGAGGCGGTGGGTCTGCCCGGAGCCGCCGCCACTGTCGAGCAGCTGCGCGCCGTCCCCGCCGACAAGTTCGTCACCACCCAGGCGGCGCGCTCCGGCACCGGCGCTGTCGTCGACGGCCGCTTCCGCACCATGGCCACCGTCGATGCACTCAAGGCTGGGACGGAGATCGATGTGCCGCTGATCGTCGGCACTAACAACGGGGAGGGCGGCCAGGAGCCGGCGCTGGCCGTCGTGCAGCAGGCCGCCGACGGCGCGCCCTCGTTCCTCTACCAGTTCGCCTATGTGCCGGCCTGGCGGAAGACCGAGCAGCCGAACGGCGCGCCGCACTCGGCCGAAATCCCCTACGTCTTCGCCAGCCTGAACACGGCGGCGACGGGCGGGCTGAGCCGGGTGACCGACCACGACCGGGCGGTCTCGGAGCGTATCCACTCCTGCTGGGTGGCCTTCGCCAAGGCCAAGCCGGTCGGCAACTCGATCCCCTGCGCGGGCGGCTTCTCGTGGCCGGCCTACACGGCCTCCGGCGACCAGGTGGCGGTGTTCGGCGAGGCGCCGGCGGTACAGGCGGCCGCCAAGCTGCCGAAGTACGTTCCCCCGCGGCCGGCCCAGGCCGCGGCCCGCTAGTCCTGTTCGGCGCCGCCATGCTGGTCCGCCCAGGCCAGCATGGTGTCGTGGAGCAGGGCGACGGCCGCGTTGACGCCGCCCCGCATCTCCGGCTGCAGGGCGTCGATGGCGAGGCCGCGGATAGCTGCGGCGTATAGCTGGACGATGGCGTCGACCCGCCTGCGGTCGGTGAAGCCCAGGCGCTGAGCGAGCGGCCAGATGCTGTCTTTGTGCCGGCGGTCGAGCTCGACGGTGAGGGCGGCGAAGCGCGGGCCGCAGACCGGGTCGCTGCGCGAGGCCAGCAGCAGCTCGATGCGCGCCAAGCCCACCGGATGGCTGTACTCGCCCCACAGTATGTCGACGAGGGCGGCGAACCGCTGGCGGTCGTTGCGGATCGGGGTCAGTTGGGCGGCGTGCGCCTGGCCCATGTGGCAGCGGATGTACTCCATCGCCGCGATCATCAGTTCGGCCTTGCTGGGGAAGTGGTGCAGCATGGCCCCGCGGCTCACGCCCGCCCGCTCGGTCACCAGCACAGTCGTCGTCTGGTGGTAGCCCACCTGATGCAGGCACTCGATCGTGGCGGAGAGGATCTTCTCCCGCGTCGCGGCGCTGCGGTCGGCGTTACTGCGCTTGGGCCTGGCGGCGATGTCGTGGATGCTGCTCAAGCCGCGCGCCCCTGCTGATCGGCGATCATATACAGAGGCCGGGACTGCGGCCAACCGGGCGGCGGCCACCGGGCATCCGGTCCGAAAACCGCCAGTGCGCCGCCATGAGTGTCCGAAAACCGCGAGACTCCGCGGACCAGCGCGCCCATCCTCAGCGGCATGGACATGGATTTCGAAGCCTGCCGCCGAGCCTTCCTGACCCGCGATCCGCGGTTCGACGGGCGCATCTTCGCGGGCGTGAAGACGACGGGGATCTACTGCCGCCCGGTCTGCCCGGCGCGCACGCCAAAAGCCGAGAACATGACCTTCTTCCCGACCGCGGCCGCGGCCCAGGAGGCGGGTTTCCGCCCCTGCCTGCGCTGCCGGCCCGAGAGCTCGCCGGACCTCGGCGCTTGGCGGGGCACCTCCAACACCGTCTCGCGGGCGCTGGCG
The DNA here is from genome assembly GCF_036563285.1 of Phenylobacterium sp. Lineage (GTDB taxonomy): Bacteria > Pseudomonadota > Alphaproteobacteria > Caulobacterales > Caulobacteraceae > Phenylobacterium. Next base: position 87,582 of record NZ_DATCMR010000008.1, on the reverse strand, counting down.
CTGATCGAATCCGGCGCGCTGGACGCCGGTGACGTGGACAGCCTCGCGGGGCGCCTTGGCGTCGGCGAGCGCCAGTTGCGGCGCCTGTTCAAGCAGCACCTGGGCGCCTCACCCGTCGCGGTGGCCCAGACCCGCCGCGTCCTGCTCGCCAAGCAGCTGATCCACGAGACCCACCTGCCGATGGGCGAGGTGGCGCTGGCGTCCGGCTTCGGCAGCGTGCGGCGTTTCAATGAGACCTTCCAGCAGCTGTTCGGCCGCGCCCCGAGCCTCTTGCGCCGCAGCCACGCGGCCGACGTGACCGCCGCGGCCGGCGGTATCACCGTGCGCCTGCCCTATCGCGCGCCTTACGACTGGGACGGCATCATCGGCTTCCTGGCCGCCCGCGCCATTCCGGGCGTCGAGACCGTCGCGCCGCGCCGTTACGCCCGCACCCTGGCCGTCGACGGAGCCCGCGGCGTCGTGATCGTCACGCCGGGGGCGGGCGATTACCTGGTGGCGGAGATCCGCTTCCCGAAGGTGCACGCCCTGCCAGCGGTGATCGCCCGCATCCGCCGCGTCTTCGACCTCACCGCCGACCCCGGGCTCATCGGAGACCATCTCAGCCAAGACCCGGCGCTCGCGCCCCTGGTGGCGGCTCGCCCGGGCCTGCGGGCGCCCGGCGCCTGGGACGGGTTCGAGCTCGCGGTGCGCGCCATCCTTGGCCAGCAGATCACCGTCACTGCCGCGCGCAATCTCGCCGCCAAGCTGGTGGAAGCCTATGGCGAACCGATCGACGATCCGGCCGCCGCCGCCCTCGGCCTCTCGTGCGTCTTCCCAACGCCGGAGCGGCTGGTCGGGGCCGACATCGCCGCCCTCGGCATGCCAAGGTCGCGCGGGGCGGCGCTGGAGGCGCTGGCCCGCACCGTGGCCGCGGACCCCACGATCTTCACGCCCCGCGCCGACCTGGAGAGCGCCATCGCCGCGCTGTCGGCCCTGCCCGGCGTCGGCGAGTGGACGGCCCAGTACATCGCGCTGCGCGAGCTGCGCGAGCCGGACGCCTTCCCGCATGCCGACATCGGCCTGCTCCGGGCGCTCACCGACGAGGCCGGGGCTCGGCCGACGCCGCAGCAACTGCTCGCCCGCTCGCAAGCATGGCGGCCGTGGCGCGCCTACGCGGCCCAGCACCTGTGGGCCGCGGACGCGGTCCAGCCCCCGAAAGCCAAAGAAATCCTCACGAGGAAGAAGACCGATGCCCGCCGCGCAGCCTGAGACCCTAACGCTCGACCGCCTCGCCACGCCGATCGGCACGGCGCTGCTGGTCACCGACGAGGCCGGGATGCTCCGGGCCTTCAACTGGACGGACTACGAGGCGGCCATGCGCCGCTGGATCGGCCGCCACTATCCGAACGCGCGGCTGGAGGAGGGCAGGGCGCCCGCCCCGGTCCGCGGCCCGTTCGAGGCCTATTTCGCGGGCGACGCGCGCGCATTGGGGGCGGTGCCCTGGCGCGCGTCCGGGACGGCGTTCCAGCTGAAGGTCTGGGAGGCGCTGTGCACCATCCCGGCCGGCGAGACGCTCAGCTACCGCGGCTTGGCGGAGCGGATCGGCCGGCCGTCGGCCGTGCGCGCCGTCGGGCTGGCCAACGGCGCCAATCCGGTGGCGGTGGTGGTCCCCTGCCACCGGGTGATCGGGACCAACGGCAGCCTCACCGGCTACGGCGGCGGCCTGCCGCGCAAGGAGTGGCTGCTGGCGCACGAGGGCGCCAGCTTCCGGGGCTCGCTCGCGGCCTGATCAGGCGCCGCCGGCCCGCGCTCGCAGCCGCTGTTCCTGCTCCAACAGCTCAGGCGTGAGCGCGTCGCCGAAATCCTCGTTCTCGAAAATCGGGCGCAGCTCCAGCTCGCTGGGGCCCGGCATCGGGTTGGGGCAACGTTTGGCCCAGGCGACAGCCTCGTCCAGGTCCTTCACCTGCCAGATCCAGAAGCCGGCCACGAGCTCGCCGGTTGCCGAAAACGGGCCGTCGATGACGGTGCGGTTCGGGCCGTCGAAGGCGATCCGCTTGCCGCGCGCCGACGGGTGCAGGCCTTCGCCGGCCTGCATGACGCCGGCATTCACCAGCTCCTCGTTGTACTTGCCCATGGCCTCCAGGAGGTCCGTCGACGGCATAGCGCCCGCCTCGCTGTCGGCGGTCGCCTTCACCAGAACCATCACGCGCATCGAACTCGCTCCCTTCTGCTGGCCGGTGGTCGGCCTCTTCGCTTCTAGGACGAACGGCGGGCGGCGTCGCCGACAACGTCGCTGGCGGTTGTCTTTCTGCAAACAGAGGTTGTCTCGGCCATGTACGCGGCATGCGCCCGCCTCTCGTCAACAAACAACGCTAGGTGGAAGTAGGGCCCGCCAAGCTATTGTTAAGACTAACAAAACCTTCGCCGCCCATCCTGACGGGCGGCGAGTTGTCGCGGGGGACTGCTGATGCCCGGCGTCCGGGTGGGCCAGGTAGCGGCGTTGTTGATCGCGGCCGTTGCGGGGTGCGCGGCCCTGTCCGCGTGCGCGGCGACGAACGGCCCCACCCCCACCGGCGCGGGCGTCCGCGGCCTGTTTCGGGCCGGCAGCTCCTCCTACCCTGGTTCCGGCGGGGCCTGGTACGCACCCGTGCAGCCGCCGCAGTTCGCCAAGACCGGGACCGCCGCCTGGCATGGCTCGGCGCGGCAAAAGGGCCGCCTCGGCGCCTGGGTCGCCCGCGTCTTCCGGCGCGGAAAGGCTGCGGAGCCTGCCATGCCCACCGCGGTGATCGCCGCGGACGCACCGCTGGCCATCCCGTCCATCGTCAGCGTCACCAATGTCCAGACCTTCGCCACCGTGCAGGTGCGGGTGGAGCAGCGCGCGCCCTTGCGCGGCGCCCTGATCAGCCTCAGCCGCGACGCCGCCGCCGCCCTGGGCGCCGATCCCGCCAGGCCGCTTGCGGTGCGCGTCCGCTACGCCGGCCCGGTCGTCGTCTATCGCGAGCGGCCCGACACCCGGCAGGCGGCGCGAAGGCCTGCCAAGCGCGACGTCCAACTCGCCGCCGCGGCGCCCGCGACGCCGCCGTCGGCCCCTGTTCCTGCGCCGGCGCAGGAGCCGGTGCGCCTCGCCGCCGCCGAGCCGCTCCCCAAGCTGCGCTCCGCCTTCCTGCCGCCGCCGCCGCTCGCCGCCTGGCGGGTGCAGGCGGGCGCCTTCGCGGAGCGGAAGAACGCCGAGCGCGCCGTTGTCATGCTGAAGGCCGCCGGGCCCGCGGCCGTGGAGGTCGTGCAGAGCGGCGAGCGCACGCTCTACCGGGTCAGCCTGCACGCCCCCGCCGACGCTAGCCGCGCCGAGGCCCTGCGCCGCAAGGTGGTGGACGCGGGCTTCGCAGACGCCCGTGTCATCCGCCTGTCCTGATCCGACCGCAACATTGCGAAAATTTCACGCTGGCAGCCGTCGCGGCACGGCCCAGGTTCTTCTATAACGACGGTAGCCGGAATCGCACCGGCCTCAGGGAGGCTTCGCAATGACGACTTTGACGGAAATCGTCGCCTCCGTGGTGGTGCATTCCTCGGCCGTCGCCTTCTCGCATTTCGGCGTCCAGATCGACACGCCCAGGCTCGATCGGCCGACTCCCGTCGTCGAGCGCACCGTCGCCCGCACGCCGCAGCGCAAGCTCGAGAAGCTTTCGGACAAGCTGTCTGCGCCGGCGGAAGACTGCCCCGACCAACCCAAGGCTCGGATCCTCAAGGCCTAGCGCGCGCCGTCACGGCAGCGCCGGCTCCATACGGAACATTCTAAAATCCCCGTCGGTTGGTCGTGGCTCGGCCGGCTGGAGAGGCGGCTGCGCGCGCCTGTCCGCTAGCTGGGGAGCTGTCCCGTGCCGTCCGCGCCAACCATCACCCAAGTCATCGATGACGTCGTTCCCGACGGCCAACCGCCGCAGTCCATCCCGAACGGGGGCGTCACCAACGACGCCGAGCCCGTCATCCGCATCTCGCTCGGGGGTTCGGGCGCGGTGGCGGGCGACACCCTCGTGCTACGCTCCAACGCCCGCTCCAGCGGCTATGGGACCTACGACACCGCCGTCGTTCTAACCGCTGACCACGTCGCCGCCGGCTTTGTCGAGATGTCGCCGGGGGTCAAGTATGGGGACGGCAGCTTCACCACGCTGGTGAATTACGCTGCCGGCGGATCCAGCCCGGTGTCCGATCACTGGTTCCTCCGCTTCGATCTGGAGACGCCCCGCGCCGGCGTGCACTACCAGACCGACGCCCCGGCTGGCGGCGGAGTGACCAGCGACAACACCGTCGAGCTCCGCTGGTCGCCGCTCTCCGGCGGTAGCTTCCAGGGGCCCTACCACGAAGGCGATACGTTCCAATTCACGGTGGACGGCCACCCGGTGGGCCCGCTCTTGGTGCTCAACGCCGAGCAAGCGCTCAATCCCTACAGCGTAAACTTCAGCTTCACGACCGAACCGCTTTCCGATGGTGAGCACGTGTTCGGCCTGCTGAGCCGCGACGCCGCCGGCAACAGCGGCTCGGGCAACCCTGGTGTTCGCCTGACCGTCTCCAACCGCCCGGCCCCGACCATCCTGGAGGTAGTCGACGACGTTGGGCCGCAGACGGGTCCGGTGCCGGACCTGGGCTTCACCAACGACACTCAGCTCACCGTCAAGGTGTCGATCGCGGGCGCCGGCGCCCAGGCGGGCGACAAGCTCGTCCTGCACTCGGACTACCGCGGCGGCGAGACCCTGACGGTGCTCACCGCTGCCGACATCGCCGCCGGCTATGTGGTTGCCCCCGCGCCCAGCCTTCAGGACATGTCGGGCGCCGACTGGTACCAGGACATCCAGGCTGCCATCCGGTACGAAAACGGCGGCTCGCCGTACACCGGCGCCTGGACCGCCGACCACCGCGTCCGCATCGACACCACCCCGCCGCGCGCCCCGTCGATCGAGAGCGCCTCGGATGACGGCGGCGCCCAGCACGGGACCATGACCAACGGGGCGACCACCGACGACGCGACCCCCACCTTCAACCTCATCGTCGACAATGACGGCAATCCCTGGCAGCCGCCGCCGCCGCCGCCGCCGGGCGTGTCGCCTGGCCACCCCAGCGCGCCGCCGCACGCCAGCTCCACCGTCGGCGAGCCCGTGAAGCTGTTCGCCAACGGCGAGTTCGTCGGCCAGGGTGTCGTGGGGTCGGGCTCCACGCTGTCGATCACCTCCTCGCAGCTGGCGCCGGGGACCTACAGCTTCACGGCCATCGCCTACGACAAGGCCGGCTACCAGAGCCAGGTCTCGCAGCCGTTCACGCTCACCATTGCGGCCTCCACGCCAGGGGACAGTTCGCCCGTGCTGAAGGGCGCCGACGGCTCGACCACGCTGCCGGTGCTGACGGTGAACGAGGCGAACCTGGCCAAGGGCACGGCGCCCGACGCCGCGGCGCTGACGAAGACTGCCTCCATCCTGGTCGACGCGGCCGACGGCGTGGACGACCTCTGGGTCGGCCAGAACAGCATCGTGACCAACGGCGTCTACGCCGGCCCGGTCTCCTACAACTTCGGCTCCGGGCGCATGACGGTCACCTATGACACCGCCGCCCAGCGACTCGACCTGAGCTATACGCTGCAGAACGCCCTGAACCAGGGCGGCCAGCGCGAGACGAACTACTCCGAGACGGTCAAGGTCGTCGATGCCGACGGCGACCTCATCCAGAACGCTTTCGGGGTGAAGATCATCGACGACGGCGTGGTCGCCGTGGACGACAGCCGCACCATCCAGGCGGGCTCGACGACGACGCTGACCGGCAACCTGTTCGCCAACGACCGCGGCGCCGACGGCTTCCGCCTGCTGAGCGTCGGCAACACCGAGACCACGCGGGGCACGCTCACGGTCCAGCAGGACGGCAGCTACAGCTACCAGCTGAAGCCGGGCGCGACCGCGGGGGAGGACGTCTGGCAATACGCCGTTCAGAGCGGCGATGCCTCGTGGGGAACGCAAGCCACAGGCGCCTTCCTGCGCATACAGGTGGCCCAGGCCCCGAGCGGTTTGGGCCAGGTGATCAACTCCGCGGGTCCGGGCTCCACCCTCACCGGCGGTGCGGGAAACGACACCCTGAACGCCAGCCGCGGGCCCGACGTGCTCACTGGCGGCGGCGGCGGCGACAAGTTCGCTTGGGCCGACGTCCCCTGGAGCAACGCGACCGTCACCGACTTCGCGCTGGGGAGCGATCGGCTGGACCTGTCCGGCGCGCTGGCTGATGTGGGTTACACCGGCTCCGACCCGGTGGCTGACGGCTACATCCGGCTGGTGACCGGCGGCGGCGGCAACACCTGGGTTTACCTCGACAGCGACGGCCGCGGCACGGCCGACCAGTGGGGAACCTTCATCATCGACCTAAAGGGCGTGACCGACGGGCGGAGCTACCAGCCCAGCACCATCACGTGGGCGCAGCTCACCGGCGGCGGGTCCGGCGAGCCCCCGCCGCCTCCGCCCCAGGCGTCTGTCGGCTTCTACACGAGCAACTACCTCGGGCAGAACGAAGGCTCGAGCGGCGTCACGACGATGCGGTTCACGGTGAACCGCCAGGGCGAGACCAGCGGCCAGACGACCGTTCAGTACTCGGTCCTTGGCGCCGGCAGCGCGCCGGCCGACGCCGCCGACTTCTCGGGCGGGACCATGCCGGCCGGGACGCTCACCTTCGCCCCGGGCGAGACCTCGAAGTTCATCGACATCGCCGTAGTGGGCGACAGCTCGGTGGAGCCAAACGAGGGCTTCACGATCAACCTGCAGAACGTCACCGGCGGCACGCTCGGCCCGTCGGCTGCGCGCGGGGACATTCTCAACGATGACGCCGCCCAGCCGCCGCCCTCCGGGGGCCAGGTGATCAACTCGCCCGGGCCGGGCTCCACACTGACTGGGGGTTCGGGGAACGACACGCTCAACGCCAGCCGCGGGCCCGACGTGCTCACTGGCGGCTCCGGGGCGGACAAGTTCGCTTGGGCCGACGTCCCCTGGAGCAACGCGACCGTCACCGATTTCGCGCTCGGGAGCGATCGGCTGGACCTGTCCGGCGCGCTGGCTGATGTGGGTTACACCGGCTCCGACCCGGTGGCTGACGGCTACATCCGGCTGGTGACCGGCGGCGGCGGCAACACCTGGGTTTACCTCGACAGCGACGGCCGCGGGACGGCCGACCAGTGGGGAACCTTCATCATCGACCTAAAGGGCGTGACCGACGGGCGGAGCTACCAGCCCAGCACCATCACGTGGGCGCAGCTCACCGGCGGCGGGTCCGGCGAGCCCCCGCCGCCTCCGCCCCCACCGCCGCCCCCTGCAGGCGAGGGCGTGGTGGTCACCTCGCCGGGGCCGGGCTCCACCCTCAACGGCGGGGCGGGGAACGATACCCTCATCTCCAGCCGCGGCTCGGACGTGCTGGTCGGCGGCGGCGGGGCAGACCACTTCGAGTTCCGTGCGGAGAACTGGGCGCCGGCCGAGATCCGCGACTTCCAGGCGGGCGCCGACAAGATCGACGTCTCGGCCATGCTGGACGCGGCGGGCTACACCGGCTCCAACCCCTTCGCCGACGGCTGGCTGAAGCTGATCTCGGATGACGCCGGCGGGACCAAGGTGCTGTTCGACCACGATGGGCCTGGCGGCAACCCGGTCTGGCCGAACTACATCATCCACGTGGTCGGCGTCGGGCCGGGGCAAATCGGCGCGGGAGACTGGATCCTGTAGTCCTGCGGCCAAGCCGGTTTGCGTCGGCCTCCATCGTGGGTAATCCTTAGGCGGTAGCGCAAGTTGGGGGCGCGGACGCCGCATTTCGGCCGCCCGCGGGAGTGGAAGGACGGCCGCATGACGATCCGTAGACGCCAGGCGCCGACGAACTTCGGGGCGTCTGGGGACGCCGCGGAGCCTCTCCGCGAGGCTGCGCCCACCGAGCCGCTCATCGCCCCGGCCGCGGAGGCCGCGCCGGCTGCGCCGCTGCAGCCGCCGCCGCTCGCCGGCGAGGTGACCACCAGCCCGCCGCGTCCCGTAGCCCGCAGGCCCGGGAAGGCCGCCGCCCCGGAGGGCGCCTACGCCACCCCGTCCGGTTGGCCGATCTACCTGCTGGCGCTGGTGATCTCGGTGCTTTGGGCGCTCGCGCCCATCGCCTACGCATTCGGCTACCGCCGGGCGATCGCCCCGTTCAACGTCGACGCCTTCGCGATCGGGGTGTTCGCCCTGCTGGCCATCGGGCCGGCGGTCTTCGTCTGGGGCGCCGCCTACATGATCCGGCAGGGGCAGAAGCTCGCCGCCGAGAGCCGGCGCGCCAAAGCCATGGCCGAGGAGATGCTGGCGCCGGCGCTAACCGCGGCGGCCCGCAGCGGCCACGTGGTGCAGGGCATCCGCGACGAGATCCAGCGCGCCGGAGAGGCCGCCGACGCCGCCCGCGAGACCCTGCTGGCGCTGCGCCAGGCCATCGCCGCGGAGGCCGAGACCTTGGTCGACGCCACCCGCTCGTCCGTCCGCACCGCGCAGGAGCTTGCCGGGACGCTCGGCCGCGAGCGCGCGGAGCTGGGCCAGCTCGCGCAGACCCTCGACGTGCAGGCCGCTCGCGTCGTCGACGCCGTGGCCGAGCAGGCGCGCACGGTCGTCCAGGCCACCGAGACCGCGGAGGGCCAGATCCGCCAGGCGGAGGCGGCCCTCGCCCGCACCCTCGACACCCACACCGCGCAGGTGAACGAGACCATCTCCGAACAGGCTCGCGCGGTGACCGACGCCGCCGCCGGCGCCGAGGCCCGCCTTCGCGAAGCCCAGGGCTCGCTGTCGCAGTCGCTGGACGGGCAGGCGGCAAAGATCACCGAGACCATCGGCCAACAGGCCCGCATGGTCGCTGACGCCGCCGAGGTGGCCGAAAGCCAGCTGAAGGAGGCCGAATCGGCTCTGGCCGCCCGCGCCGCCGATCTCGTGGCCGCCGCCGGGGAGGCTGGCGACGCCGCCCGCACCGCGGGTGAGGACCTCGTACGCCACATCGCCCGCCTCGAGAGCGCCGGAACCGGCGTGGCCGAGCAGGTGAGGGCTGTGGAAGGCGGCCTGTCCGAGCAGCGCCAGGCCCTGATCACCTTGGCCCAGGCGCTGAGGGGCGACCACGAGGCCTTCGCCGCCGAGGCCGAGGCGCATGCCGCCAAGCTCTCCGAGTTCATCAGCCAGGCAAGGCTCTCGGCCGCCGAGATGAGCGACCGGGCGGCCAAGGGCGGCGAGACGCTGAAGGGCCTGATGGCCGACGCTGCCGAGCAGTTCCGCGACCTTGCCGAGACCGCGCGCGCCGAGCGCGAGGAGTTCGGCCAGTCGACGGTGCAGTCGCTGGACGCGGTCTCCCAGGCCGCCGCCCGCGAGCGCGCCGAGCTGGAGGCGCAGACCCGCGCGGCCATCGAGGCCTTGCACCGAGCCGCCGAGGAGACCCGCGAGGCCGCCGCCCGCCACGCGACCACCGCGCGCGAGCAGGTGGACCAGCTCTCCGAAGCCGCTTTCACCGCTGGCCAGAAGGCCAACGAGGTCTTCGAGAAGCGGCTGGAGGAGGCGCGCGCCCTGGTGGAGCAGTCCTCGAAGATGGTCGACGAGGCCGGCGCGGCCACCGCCCGGCGGCTCGACGAGGGCGCGGCCGCGGCGCGCGCCACGCTCACCGAGCTCGAGGCTATGATGGGCGAACTGGAGGCCCGCGCCGCCAGCCTGCCGGTCGCCGCGCGTGGCCAGGTGGACGCGGTGAGGAGCGCGGTGGAACACGGCATCGACGCCTTGATGGACGCCGCCCGCCGCACCGCCGAGGAGGCGCAGGCGATCGACGTCGCCTTCCAGGAGCGCGTACGCCGCAACTTCGAGATGCTCAGCGAGGCTGTCCGGCTCATGGGCTCCGCCGCCGCCGCCCCGCCGCCGCTCGCGGCCGCCTCGCCGCCGCCGCGCCCACCGGCCACGCCGCCCGTCCAGCGCGCACCGATGGCCAGCTTCTCGGCCGCCTATGTGCCGAAGCCGCCGCCTGCGCCGGCGCCCGAGCCTGAGGCGGAGGAGCCGGACCTCGAACTGGACGACCTTGTCGAGCCGGCCCCCGCTCCGGCCGGCAAGGCGGCCAAGCCCGCCGCCGCCGAGACCCCGCTCGCCCAACGCCTGGGTCTGCGTCCGCGCCTGAAGCTCACGCCGACCGCCACAGACGAGGAGTTCAGCCAGGTGTTCGAGGCCGCCGGCGGGCCGCCGCCCGCCGCCGCAGCCAAGGACAACGAAGGGTGGGGCTGGAAGGACCTGCTGGCTTCCATCGACGGCGGCGAGGCCGATCCTGCCGCCCTGGAGAAGAAGCTCACTGCCGAGCTCGGCGAGATGGGCGTGGACCCCGCAAAGTTGCTTCTCAAGGCCCGCGTGGACGAGGTCGCCGCCGCCGTGCAGACCGGCGATATGGAGGGGGCCCGCAAGGTGGTCCGCCGCCTGGCGCCCGCCGCCACCCGCCGGATATCGCGCCGGCTCGCCGGCGACGACGACCTGCGCCGGCGCGTCGAAGGCTACCTCTCGGCTTACCAGCCGCTGGTGCAGGACGCGGCGGTGAAGGACCCCGAAGGCTTCGCCATGGCCGAGCTCCTGGCGAGCCCCGGCGGCCGGCTCTTCCTGTTGATCGACGCCGCCGCGGGGGACATGGCCTGAGGCGTATCTCAGCCCGCGCCGAGCGCTGGCCGCTGGCGGCCGCCTTCGTCATCGCCCGCGGCGCCAAGATCGAGGCCGAGGTTGTCGTCGTCGAGATCGCCGACGGCGCTCACGTCGGGCGCGGCGAGGCGGTGCCCTACGCCCGCTATGGGGAGACCGTCGACGGCGTGCTGGCGCAGCTGGCCGAAGTCCCGCGCGAAATCTCGCGGGACAGGCTGCAGGACATCCTCTCGCCCGGCGCCGCCCGCAACGCGCTGGACTGCGCCCTGTGGGACCTCGAGGCCAAGCAGAAGGGCGTCCGCGCCTGGACGCTGGCGGGGCTTTCCCGCCTCGACCCGGTGAAGACCTGCCTCACGATCAGCCTCGGCTCGCCGGAGGAGATGGCGCACGCTGCCAGCGCCGAAGCGCGCCGCCCGATGCTGAAGCTTAAGCTCGGCGGGCCCGACGACCTCGACCGCGTCGAAGCCGTGCGCGCCGCCGCCCCGAAGACGCGCCTCGTCGTCGACGCCAACGAGGCCCTGAGCTTCGACGACCTGCAGCGCCTAGCCCCGGAGCTCGCCCGCCTCGATGTCCAGCTCATCGAGCAGCCGCTGCCCGCCGGCCACGACGCGGAGCTGGACGGCTACGACAGCCCCGTCCCCCTCTGCGCCGACGAGACCCTCCACACCCGCGCCGAGCTCGCCGCCTGCCGCGGCCGCTATGCCTATGTGAACATCAAGCTCGACAAGGCGGGCGGGCTCACCGAGGCGCTCGCCCTCAAACGAGAGGCGCAGGCGGCCGGGTTCGAGATCATGGTGGGGTCGATGGTGGCGACCTCGCTGGCGGCCGCGCCGGCAATGATCCTGGCGCAGGGCGTGAAGGTCGCCGATCTCGACGGGCCGCTGCTGCTTGCCCGGGACCGGGAGCCCGGCCTGACGGTGACCGGATCGATGCTGGAACCGCCGTCATCCGAACTCTGGGGCTAGCCGCGGCGTTGAAGCCGCCATGGACGTCACCCAAGACCGCGCCCACCGCGCCTGGCGCATCGCCGAGCGCATCCGCCGCCTCTCCGACCGGATCGTCGGCGTGGGGCCCATCGGCCTGGGCCTCGACGGCGTGCTGGCGTGGGTGCCGGGCGCGGGCACCGTCTACTCGGTGGGCGCCGCGGGCCTACTGATCCACGAGGCCATCCAGGCCGGCGCTTCGAAGGGCACGCTGATCCGCATGGGCGCCTACCTGGCCGCGGACAGCGCCAGCTCCACCATCTGGCTGGTGGGCTCGCTGGTGGACACCCTGTTCCCAGGCCACCTCATGGCCGCGCGCGCCCTGCAGAAGGACATCGAGAAGCGCTTCGGCAAGGCCGAGATGCCGAAGACCGGCCTCGGCCTGCGGCGCACCGCCGATCCCGACGTCGTCGACCTCCCGCAGACGGAGTGGCAGGTCCGACGCTAGTCCCGGTTGGGATAGAGGTCGTAGGTCTTGCCGCCGACCACCAGCCGTTCAGTCTTCATCTCAAGGCGCTGCGCGTCGCGATGGCGATGGCCGCGGGCCGTGACCTTGGCGCCCGCCGGCAGCGCGTCCGGCCGCAGCCCCGCCCGCTGGATCGCCGGCATCGGCGCGAGCATCACGTCCCAGACCCCGCCCTGGGCCCTCACCTTGACCAGGCCATGGGGATTGACCAGCTCCGCTGCGACCACCGTGCCGGACAGCTCGAACTCCTCGTCCAGATAGCCGGCCCAGCCGTGATGGGCCGAGGCCGCGGTGGCGGCCGCCAGCGCCGCGGCCGTCAGGGCTCCAATGAGGGGCATACGCATGTCGGTCTCCCTTCGTGATCAGCCGGCCGGTGCTCGCCCACCACCTTGCCCGGATTGAGGATGTTCTTCGGGATCGCGCGCCGTGTTCAGCGCCCGCATCAGGGCGACCTCTTCCGGTGTGCGGGACAGGCCGACGCCGGCGATCAGGTGCAGGTTGCCGGCGAGGTCGCCGGTGACGAGGGCGGCGGGGCCGAGCGCGCGTTCGATGTCCTGGAGGACATTCTGCATCCGCGCAGGATAGCGTCAGCGGGCGCCGAGGCCCACCACTTCCGGATGCTCGACGGGAACGGCGGCGGCGCGGGCGCGGGCCTCGATCACCTCGCAGGCGCGCAGGTGGGCGAGCACCGGGTACAGCGCGCCGCAGAGCGCCGCCAGGAAGCCCAGACGGCCTTCCCGCCACGCCTGCGCACGCAGGTAGGCGGCGGCGAAGGCCCGGAGCCCGCGGAAGAGGGCGCCCGGCAGGGCGCCGGGCCGGCGGGCGTCGGCAAGGTCCTCGGCGGCCAGCGCCGCCAGGGCGTTCAGCCGCTGGACCAGTTCGGCGGAGTTGTCGGCCAGGTTGCGGCGCAGCGCGCCCTTCAGGGCGCCGGCGGGCGCGCCGGACATGGTCGCCTGCGCCACGCGCCGGTCGGCCCAGGCTTTGGCCCAGGGGCGGTAGAGGCGGGGGCTCTTCACGGCGGAGAGGCCGCCGGTCCAGCCGCAGCGGACGAGGTCCTCGCCGACGTAGTTGTGTATGGGGGCCTCGAACCAGTCGCCGACCGGCTTCATCTTCAGGGTGGCGCGGATTTCCCAGGCGAGGGCAGAGCTGACCTGCTCGTCCGGGGCGACCTCGAAGATCCAGTCGCCCGAGGCGGCCTCAAGGCCGGCGGCGCGGCGCTGGCTCTCCAGGGGGAAGATGCCGCTGACGACCACCGCGCCGTGGCGGCGCGCGATCTCGGCGGAACGATCCGTGCAGCGGTCGGCGACGACGACGATCTGGTCGCAGAAGGAGAGGCTGCGCAGGCACTGCGACAGCTGGGCTTCCTGATTGTGCGCGCAGACGAGCGCGGTCAGCCTCACCACTGAACAGCTCCTCCTGTCGGTATGACGGCGCCGCTTGGGCGCGCCCCCCAGTGGGCTAACGCCGATTTTCAGAAAGCGGCGGCGAGGCGCAGGCCGATGGTGCGTGGGCGCTGCGGCGTGACCTGGCGCACCTGGCTCAGGCTGAAGGGGTTGCCGTAGGCGAAGGTGTTGCCCGCCTCGTTGGCCGGGTTCGATATGAACAGGCCGGCGCTCCAGGCCTCGCTGGCGACCTCCGCCGAGAGCTTGGCGTTGACGTAGTTGCCGCTGGCGGTGGGCAGGGCGGCGTTGAACGACTGCACCGAGGCCCCGACGTAGCCCGCCTCGCCGGCCAGCCGCAGGGTCAGGCCGCGGGGCAGGCCGCGCTCGTAGATGGCCAGGAGGCCGCCGGAGCTCTTCGGGACGCCGGGCAACTCGTCGATGATCGGCATCGGCGGCGCGGCGGCATTTACCAGCGGGAAGTCGGGATTGACCCGCGTCAGGTCGGAATTGGCCAGCATCACATTGGCCTGCAGCGACAGGCCGAAGTCGAAGTCGTAGCCCACCTCCGCCTCCAGCCCGAGGATGCGGGCATCGCCTACATTGGCCGTATAGGAGAGGCCCACGGCGCGGTACTGGTCGGTCTGGATATCGTCCCAGAGGTCGTAATAGACCGCTGCACGGACGCCCAGCCGACGGTCCAGCAGGCGCAGCTTGGCGCCCACCTCGTAGTTGCGCAGCCGGTCGGGGTTGAACTCCAGCCGGCTGGGCCGGATCGGGAAGAAGCCGCTGGAGTTGAAGCCGCCGGGCCGGTGCCCCTCGGAATAGAGGGCGTAGACCAGGTCGCCGTTGTCGAACGTCCGCTGCACCGACAGTTTCGGCGACAGCCCGCGGAACCGCCGGCTGTTGTCGCTGGCGCGCGACGCGAAGGGCGCCACCGCGACGATCTGCGACGATGTCCGCACGCGGTTCTCGAAGAGCCGACCGCCCAGCGAGGCGCTCCAGCCCGGGGCGAATGCCCAGCTGCCTTCGCCGTAGAGGGCGAGCTCGCTCAGGCGGCTGTGGCGCGCCTCGGAATAGATGGTGGCCAGGGTGGCGGCGCCGGAGACCTGGTGGCGGAACGTGCCGGGCGTGTGCTCGTCGGTGTCGGCGAGATAGACGCCGGCGAGCCAGCTGAAGCGCCCGGTCCCGAGCGAGCGCAGCACGAGGTCCTGCACCCACATGTCGACCGCGGCCCGATCGATGTAGATGGCCACGCCCTGGTCGCTGAAGCCCAGGTTCACCAGCGCCGCCGAGGCGTCGTAGTGGCTGGCGAAGATGTGGCGCACGAAGGCCAGCGAGGAGGATAGCCCCACCTCGCCCAACTCGCCGCTCACCGTGAGCCCGGCCTGGGCGAAGTCGTTCTTGTGGGCCTCGCGCACCCGGTTGGCGCGCTGGTCCCGGGTCTGGGTGGCGGTGGTGTACTGGGTGTCGCTGGAGCGCAGGTGCTGGCCCATGGCGGACAGGTCCACGCGCCAGGCGGGCGAGAGGTCGAGGCGCAGGGCGACCCGCCCGCCCTCCCGCAGCACGCGGTCGACGTTGGAGATGCGCAGGTTCACGTCGTCGAGGTAGCCGCCCTGGACCTCGTGGTAGCCCACCAGCCGCAGCGCCGCGCGGTCGGAAAGGAGGGGGACGTTGACGTAGCCCTCGGCCTCGTAGCTCGGGTCGCCGCCGTCGGTGGCCGCCACGAGGCCGGCTGCTCCGCCGCCGAGGCGGCCGAGCTCGGGCTTGCGGGTGACGATCCGGTAGATGCCGCTGATCGCGCCCGAGCCGTAGAGCGCCCCCTGCGGCCCGCGCAGCACCTCGATCCGGTCCACGTCCACCAGCCGCAGGGCCGGATCGGGGGCGTTGTAGTTGATCGGCGTGTCGTCGAGGTAGGTGGAGACGGTGGACCGCGCCCGCCCGGTGAAGGCGCCGTCGGAGATACCCCGAACCAGGAACTTATCGCGGCCAGGCCCCAGGTTGGTGGTGAGCACGCCCGCGACCTGGGCGGTGGTCTGGGAGGGGTCCGCCGCGCCGGTGAGCTCGATCTGGCCCTGCGGGATGACGCTGACGCCGGCGGGCAGGCTGCCCACCAGGGCCGGGCGCTTGGTGGCGGTGACCAGCACCTCGCCGACCAAGGTGGTGGGCCGCACGGGCTCGCTCACCGCCGGCTCGGGCGCGCGCGTGCCGATCCGCACGGTGCGGGGGTCCACGATGCGGAACGTGCAGGGGGCGCCCGCCGTGAGCCGGGTCAACGCCGCGCTGAGGGTGTAGGCCCCTCTGAGGCCGGCCTGGCCGGCGACGCCGCAGGCCTCGACGCCCACGATGGAGACCTGCGCCTGCAGGCCCAGGTCGATAAGGGCGTCGGCATAGGGCTTGGGCGGGATGGAGAGGCGGAATCTCGGCTCCGCGGCCTCGGCTCGCAGGCAGGCGAGCAGGCTCAGGGCCGCCCCGCCGGCTAGCGACGTCAGATGCCGAACCTTAGGAATCGCCCCCAACCCCAGGGCCGCTTGGGTCTTTAGCGCCGCAAGACCACGCCCGACCCGGAACGTACCGGCTCAGCGGAAACCAGCAAGGCCAGGCGACGAATGACCGCGTCCTGGTCGTCGAGGATCAGCACGCCGGAGATTGGCGTGGCCGCGAGCGCGGCGTCCTCGATGCGGATGGGGGTGTCGAAGTGGGCGTTCAGGTCGGCGATCACCTCAGAGAGCGGCCGGGCGCGGTAGACGAGCCGCCCGCTGCGCCAGGCCAGCACCTCGTCCGGCGCGGCGGCGACGACCCGGGCGCCGGCGACGCCTTCCTGGTGCTCCAGCCGCTCGCCGCGCGTCAGGCGGAAGGCGGAGCCCTTGGCGCCCTCGACGGGACGCACCTCGACAACCCCTTCGGCCACGGTGACGGCCAGGCGGCCGTCGCGGCGGCGGACGTCGAACTGGGTGCCGACGACGCGCACGAGGCGGTCGCCCGCGGCGATGACGAAGGGGCGGTTGCGGTCGGCGGCGACCTCGAAGACCGCCTGGCCGTGGTCGAGGGTCACGCGGCGCTCGTCCTTGGCCAGGGTGACGGTGAGCGCGGTGTCGGCGTTGAGGTAGATCCGCGAGCCGTCCGCCAGGTCCACGGAGCGGCGCTCGGCGCGGGCGGTCTGGAAGGGCTGCGCGGCGGGATCAGCGGCCTGGAGCTGCGGGAGGATGACGGCGGCGGCGGCGAGGGCCGCGGCGATGGCGCCGCCCACGAACCAGGCGCGGCGGGTGGGGGCGGCACGGACGCTGCGGTTTCGCAGGGCTTCGCCGACGGCGGCGGCGTTGGCGCCGTACTCGGTCCAGACGGCCAGGGCGGCGTCGTAGGCCCGCGCGTTGGCGGGCTCGGCCAGCCAGGCGTCGAAGCCGAGCGCGTCCCCGGCGTCTCCGGCCTGAAGCCGGACGATCCAGTCGCAGGCTGCTTCGAGCCGCGCTTCGTCGTGTGCCGAACTACCGATCATCACCTAGCCGTACGCGCAGATGCGCCTCTCCGTATCGTAAGACGCCGCCGTGGCCTGCAGCCCCCCAGCGGGCATCGCGCAATTCACGGTAGAACCTTCCGAGGCTGCGCGCCACGCGGTCGGCATTACTTTCCCGCTGCGCGTCGAGAGGGAAGGTCATCGGCCGAGCCTGGCGGTGAGGGCCTTGAGGGCGGCGGAGATGTGCTTCTCCACGGACTTCACCGAGAGGCCCATGGCCTGGGCGGTCTGGGCGTGGCTGAGGCCGTCGAGCTTGTGGAGGCGGAAGGCGCGCTGCATCTGCGGCGGCAGCGCGGCGACGGCGTCGACCAGCTGGGCCAGGCGCTGGCGGGAGGCGAGCGCCTCGTCGGCGGCGGGCTCCTCGGCCACCTCGTCGGCGCCCAGGCGGGTGCGGGCCTCGCGGCTCCAGGCGCCGTCGCGGGCCGCCGCGCGGGTCTCGCCGCGAGCGCGGTCGAGCATCAGGTTGGTGGCGATGCGGTAGATGAGGGCGACAGGGTTCTCGGCGTCGGGGGCTTGCGGCCGGCCGGCGAGCTTCAGGTAGAGTTCCTGGGCGAGGTCCTCCGCCGCAGCGGCCGAGCCGGTGCGGGCGGCGAAGAAGCGCACCAGGTTGGACCGCCGGGAAAGGTAAGCCGCGACAAGGGGATCGCTCTCGTCGGGCGGCTGTCGCGGTTCGGGTGGCGGCTCGGACACGGGTTCAAGGTGTGCCCGATTTTCCAAAACTGCGCCAACCCGCCGCAGCGGGTGGGGGGTCCGCGCGCTCGGCGGCGTTACATCGACAATGCCGGCGGCTTCGGGGAAGCCGAGGAGAGCGGCATCAGAGACGTGCGGGCCGCGCTGGGGAAGCTGCGGCCCGCACTGCTTTTGGGCCTATCGCGCGGGCGACCCATGGTCCCCGGGCCCCCCACGTCCTAAGTGACCCGAAGGCGAGCGACGGAGGGTTCCGTGAGGCGACGGATTGCGGCGGCGGTGATGGCGGGGCTGGCGACGATGCTGGCGGCCTGCGAGCAGCGCGAACCGGCGCCGGCCGCGCCGCTGGAGAAGGGGGCCATCGAGGTCCCGGCCATCGCCACGCCGGCGGGCGACGCGCCCAGCTCCTTCGCGCCGATCGTACGCAAGGTCTCGCCGGCGGTGGTCTCTATCGACACCCTGGCGGTGGGGCAGGGCGGCTCGCCCTTCCCGGGGCTGCCGATCGGCGCCACCCCGGTGCAGCGGGGCGCCGGCTCCGGCTTCATCATCAGCGGCGACGGCTATGTGGTGACCAACAACCACGTGGTGGAGGGCGCCCGCGAGATCGTGGTGACGCTGGCCGACGACCGGCAGTTCCCCGCCAGGCTGGTGGGGCGCGACCCGCCGACCGACCTGGCAGTGCTGAAGATCGACGCCGGTGGCCTGCCGTTCGTGAGCTTCGCGCGCCAGGCGCTGCCGGAGGTGGGCGACTGGGTGGTGGCGGTGGGCAATCCCTTCGGCCTGGGCGGCACGGCCACCGCCGGCATCGTCTCGGCTCGGGGACGCGAGATCGGCGAGGCCTATGTCAGCTTCCTGCAGATCGACGCGCCCATAAACAGCGGCAACTCCGGGGGGCCATCCTTCGACCTGCAGGGGCGGGTGGTGGGGGTGAACACGGCGATCTTCTCGCCTACCGGCGGCTCGGTGGGCATCGGCTTCGCGATCCCGGCGGACACCGCCGAGAGCGTCGTGCGCCAGCTGATCCGCGACGGACGGGTTACCCGCGGATATCTGGGCGTGGGCGTCGGCGACCTCACGCCGGCGCTGGCGATGCGCTTGGGGCTGCAGGGGCAGCGGGGCGCGGTGATCGCCGACGTGGCGCAGGGCGGACCGGCGACGGGACGGCTGCGGGTGGGCGACGTGGTCACCGCGGTGGGCGCCCAGCCGGTGAAGGGCTCCAGTGACCTGATGCGGGCGGTGGCCGGCGCGCCGCCAGGGTCGGACCTGGCGCTGACCTTGCTGCGCGAAGGGCGGCGGGTGGAGGTGCGGGTGCGCGTCGCGCGGCGCCCCGACGAGTAGGACCACGACCGGGGCGCGATCCTCCGCACGCGGAGGTCGTGCGACCACCTGTTCACCTTTCCCTGCTGAGATTGCACCGGTATACGGGGCGTCCCTTCGGGAGGGGTGAGAGCTTGGCGCATAGACATGTCATCGCGGCGGCGGCCGCCTCAGCACTGCTGGGCGCAGGCGGCCAGGCGGCCGCGGCCGACGCGACGGCCACGGCCAGCGTCGAGCTGATCAACCTGCAGGAGATCTACGTCAGCAAGGTCTCGGACATCTCGTTCGGGACCATCCTGAAGCCGACCTCCGGCATCCTGGAGGTCACCATCGAGCCCGGCGGCGGGCGCAGCGCCTCGGGCGGGGCCGGCGGCGAGCTGATCGGCGCAGGCTCGAGCTCGGCGCGGTTCGACGTGGGCGGCGACGGCGGGCGGACCTTCACCATCACCCTCCCGCCCTCGGTGACGCTCACCAAGTCCGGCGGCGGGGCGAACCGCCAGCTGACCCTCAGCCCCGAGGCGTCCACCACCGACACGCTCAGCGGGACGAGCGGCCAGTTCGGCGCCAAGCAGATCGAGGTGACCGGCAGCCTGGAGATCCCGTCCACCGTGGAGAGCGGCGCCTACGCCGGCCACGTGCCCGTCACCGTCGCCTACCAGTAGGCCTGCGGCTCGACCGGCCGCGGGGGATCGGCTAACCCCGGCGGCGTGACCCAGCCTCCCAGCTTCGAGACGGCGGTGGCGCAGGCGCGCGCCGCCCTGCTGCAGGGCCGGCTCGACGACGCCCGCCGGGCGATCAAGACCGCCGCCGCGGCACAGCCGAAGTCGCCGCAACCGTGGCTGATGCGCGCCGACGTGGCGCGGGCGGCGGGCGACATCGACGACTTCCAGAAGAGCCTCGGCAAGGCGCGCGGGCTGATCGCGGACCCGGCGCTGGGCCTGCGCCTGGACGTCGACCGCGCCTCGGCGCTGCTGGAGCTCGGACGGCGCGCCAAGGCCCTGGAGCTGGCCCGCGCCGCCGCCGACGTCATTGAGGCCGAGCCGCGGCTCTCCGGCCGGCTGGCGGCCCTGCTGGACGCGCTGGAGGCGCCGGAAGCCGCCGCGCCGCTGGCGGAGCGGGCGGCGGCGCTCGAGCCCGGCCGGCCGGAGGTCTGGCTGGACCTCGCCATCGTGCGCCGGGCGCTGGGGGAGCTGGACGCGGCGGAGGCGGCCTGCGAGCGGGCGATCGCCCTGCGCCCCGGCTTCACCGAGGCCCACGCCGTGTTGACCACGCTCAAGCGCTGGACCTCGGAAGCCAACCACGTGGAGCGCCTGCGCGCGGCGCTGGCGGGCGCGGCGCCGCGCTTGGAGCGGGCGCGGCTGGGCTATGCGCTCTTCAAGGAGCTGGACGATCTGGAGCGGCGCGACGAGGCCTGGGCGGCGCTGCAGGCGGCGGCCGACGAGGCCCGGCGGGTCTATCCATGGGCGGACGCCGCGGACGCCGAACTGGTGACGGCCCTGCAGCGCGCCTTCCCGGAGCCGCCGACGAGCAGCCCGGCCAAGCCCCGCGTCCCGCGCCCGATCTTCGTGGTCGGCCTGCCGCGCTCCGGCACCAGCCTGGTGGAACGGATCCTTTCGGCGCACAGCCGGGTGTCGGCCCTGGGCGAGCTCGGCACGTTTGGCGCGTTGGTCGCAGGTCAGCTGGGCGCGGCGCCGCAGACCTACGTCGACGCCGACGTCGCCTCCCGCCTCGACCGCGTCGACTGGCGCGCGGTGGGAGAGGGCTACCGAGAGATCGTGCAGCGTCTCGCGCCCGGCGCCGCGGTGACCGTCGACAAGCTGCCGCAGAACTGGCTCTACGCAGGCGCCATCGCGCGCGCCCTCCCGGACGCGGTGATCGTGCACCTGGACCGGGGCGCGATGGACAACCTGTTCGGCTGCTACCGGCAGCTGTTCCAGCGCGACTTCCACTGGTCCTACAGCCTCGACGACCTGGCGGCGCACTACGCACACTATCGGCGGCTAACGGACCATTGGCGCAGCGTGCTCGGCCACAGCTGGGCGGATGTGGACTACGAGGCTCTGGCGAGGGATCCGGAGCCGCACATCCGCCGGCTGCTGGACGCCTGCGGCCTGCCGTTCGAGGCCGCCTGCCTGCGGCCGCACGAAGCTGCGGGGCGTGCCCGCTCGATCTCGATGGTGCAGCTCCAGCAGCCGATCAACACCCGCGGGATCGGCGCCTGGCGCGCCTACGCCGAGCGGCTGGAGCCGCTGCGGGCGCAGCTGGAGTCCATGGGTCTGCTCCAGGCCTGAAACAATCGGGCCAAACCGGCGCCGTGATCCGAATGCAAGCTTGAGAGTTAGAGCCCAGACCGAAATGCCGGCCCACGGCAGGGGAGACCTCACTTGGCTGAACGCACGTGGCGAAGCGCCCGCTGGGCGCTATTCGCGGCAGGTTCGCTGCTGATCGCCGGGGCGGCCCAGGCCCAGCCCGCGCCACGGCCCGATCCCGACGACGTGGACGTCGAGGTCACCGAGGACGTGGAGGTCGAGGAGCTGGTGGTGGTGGCCGCGGGCGGGCCTCCCATCGGCTCGGCGATCGGCGACATCCCGCCGGAGATCACGCTGGACGCCCGCGAGATCCGCGCGCTGGGCGCGAGCTCGGTGGCCGAGCTGCTGGAGGCCCTGGAGCCGCAAATCGGCTCCAGCCGTGGACGCGGGGGGCGGCCGGTGACGCTGGTGAACGGCGCGCGCATCTCCTCCTTCGCCGAGATCCGCGACCTGCCGCCGGAAGCCATCCTGCGGGTGGACATCCTGCCGGAGGAGGTGGCGCTGAAGTACGGCTACCGCGCCGACCAGCGGGTGGTGAACTTCGTCCTGCGCCGCCGCTTCCGGGCGACGACCGTCGAGGCGGGGGCGCGGGTCGCGACGGCCGGCGGCCGCGAGAGCTACGACGCCGACGTCAACCAGTTGCGGATCCAGCGCGACACCCGCCTGCAGCTCGACCTCAAGGTCAGCGGCGCCAACGCCCTGCTGGAGAGCGAGCGAGACGTGCTCCGGACCGGCGGGGCGCCGGCCAGCCTCTCCGGCAATGTCACCGCGCCGTCGTTCGGCGCCGAGATCGATCCGGCCCTGTCGGCGCTGGCCGGGCAGCCGCTGACGGCCGTGGGCATCCCGGCCGGGGCGCCGACGCTGGCCGGCTTCGCCGCCACTCCGTTCACGACCACCGACGAGGCGCCGTACCGAACCCTGCTGCGCCCGCAGACCCAGGCGGCGCTGAACGCCATCCTCAGCCGGCCGCTGGGCGACGGGGTCTCGCTCACCCTCAACGGCACGCTGGAGGCCAGCGAGATCGAGAGTTGGCTCGGCCTGCCGCGCACCACCCTGATCGCGCCCGCCGGCGGCCCATTCTCCCCCTTCGCGGGGCCAGTGGCGGTGCAGCGCTTTGCGCGGCTGGAGCCGCTGACCCGGACCCTGGACAGCTGGGGCGCGCACTTCGGCATGTCGATGCGCGGGGCGGTCTCCGGCTGGCAGTGGACGCTGACCGCCAACGCGGACCGGAGCGACAACCAGACCATCACCGAGCGGGGCCTGGACGTGAGCGGGCTGCAGGCGGCGGTGAACGCCGGAACGGTGAACCCGTTCGCGGCGGCGCCCGCGGACCTGCTGCTGTACCGACCGCTGGACCTGACGCACTCGGTCGTCACGTCGGGCGATGCGGACCTGCTGTTCACCGGCGCCTTGTTCGAGCTGCCAGCCGGAGAGGTCCGCACCTCGGTGACGGCCGGCCTCGATGCGCGGCGAGTGGAGAGCTCGTCGTTGCGCAGCGGCCTCGAGCGCTCCGTGGAGCTGTCGCGGGGCCTCGGGCGGCTGCAGGGCAATGTGGACGTGCCGATCGCCAGCCGGCGCAACGGGACGCTCGAGGCGCTCGGCAACCTGTCACTGAACTTCAACGCGGAGGTCGCCGAGCTCTCGGACTTCGGGACGCTCTGGACGGTGGGCGCAGGCGTCAACTGGTCGCCGATAGAGCCCCTGCGAATCATCGCCTCGGTCACCCAGGAGGACGGCGCGCCGACCATCCAGCAGCTCGGCGATCCGGAGATCGAGACGCCCAACGTGCGGGTGTTCGACTACGTCCTGGGCCGGACGGTGGAAGTCACCCGGATCGAGGGCGGAAATCCGGCGCTGCAGGCCGACAGCCGGCGCGTCTTCAAGCTGGGCCTCACCTGGAAGCCGTGGGATGAGCGGGACCTCACCTTCCGCGCCGACTGGACGCGCTCGCGCACCGAGAACCTGATCGCCTCCTTCCCCGAGCCGACGGCGGAGATCGAACAGGCGTTCCCCGGCCGGATCATCCGGGAGGGCGGGCAGCTGGTGCGTATCGACGTGCGCCCGGTGAACTTCGACCGCCAGGCGCGCGAGGAGGTCCGCTGGGGCTTCAACTACAGCCGGCCCTTGCGCAACACCCGGCCGCCGCCCGGCTTCGAGGGTCGCTTCGCGGCCGGTGGGCAGGCGGCGCCGGGCGATCGCCGGCGGCAGCGCGAAGCCCAGGGCCAGCCTCCGGCAGGCGCCCAGCCAGCTCAGGCCGGACAGGCGCCGCAGGCCGGCCAGACGCCTCCGGGCGCCGGCGCGGAGGGCGGGGGTCGGCGCTTCCCCGGCGGCGGCGGCCCGGGCGGCGGCCGCTTCGGGCCCGGCGGCGGCTTTGGCGGTCGCGGCGGCGGGTTCGGCGGGGGCTCGATCCAGGTCGGGCTCTTCCACACGCTGCGGCTCCAGGACGAGATCGTGATCCGACCCGGCCTCGCGCCGCTCGACTTCCTGGGCGGCTCGGCCGCGGGCGGCGCGGGCGGTCAGCCGCGGCACCAGGTGGACCTGCAAGCCGCGGTCAACCGCAACGGGCTGGGCGCCCGGCTCACCGCCCGCTGGCAGAGCGCAACCGAGGTGCGCGGCCTCCTGGGCGGGCAGGACCTCAGGTTCTCCGAGACCACGCGGGTGAACCTGCGGCTGTTCGCCGACCTCGGCCAGCAGCCGTTCGCCCGGCGCCATACCTGGCTGCGCGGCGCCCGCCTGACACTGACCGTCGACAACCTGTTCGACAGCCGCCAGGAGGTCCGCGACGCGACCGGGGCGACCCCGTTGAACTTCCAGCCGGACCTGCTCGACCCGCTGGGCCGCACGGTCCGGGTCAGCTTCCGCAAGGTGTTCTTCTGATGAAAGCGGCTCCTGAGTCCCGCCGCCGCGATTCGGCCAAAAGTTCCCCAGGAGACCCAAAGGTCGAGCGGATGTGATCACAAACGGCTGATCCAAAGGGGATTTCGTGCGTTTAGCCGACGACCCAGCAGTGGGCCAGGGCGCGCGCGGTAGGCAGGCGCGCGTTCTGCATTTATGACGTCTTTTCACGAGTTGGATCGCGCGGGGGACCGGTGGGGGCCCGGCAGATCACGGGGCCAGGGAGTTTTTTTGAATGAGCGATAGGATCGTCCCGGGACTTGAGCCCGCGCCGACGAAACACACCCGACTCGTCGAGTGGGTGCGCCAGATCGCGGAGCTCACGCAGCCGGACTGCGTCCGCTGGTGCGACGGTTCCGAGGGCGAGTGGAACGAGCTGACCGACGAGCTCGTGGCGGCGGGCACGCTGAAGCGGCTGAACCCGGCCAAGCGCCCGAACTCCTTCTATGCGGCGTCCGATCCGAAGGACGTGGCGCGCGTCGAGAGCCGCACCTTCATTTGTTCCGAGAAGCCGGAAGACGCCGGCCCCACCAACAACTGGCTCGACCCGACGGAGATGCGGTCGGACCTGAAGGACCTGTTCAAGGGCTGCATGCGCGGCCGCACGCTGTACGTGGTGCCGTTCTGCATGGGCCCGCTGGGCTCGAAGATCTCGGCCATCGGCGTGGAGCTGACCGACAGCCCGTACGTGGCCGTATCCATGCGCATCATGACGCGGATGGGCCAGGCCGCCCTCGACCAGCTCGGCGAGGACGGTTTTTTTGTGCCCGCCGTCCATTCGGTCGGCGTGCCCCTGGTCGACGGGAAGAAGGACGTCCCGTGGCCCTGCAACGAGATCAAGTACATCGTCCACTTCCCGGAGACACGGGAGATCTGGTCCTACGGCTCCGGCTACGGCGGCAATGCGCTGCTCGGCAAGAAGTGCTTCGCGCTGCGGATCGCCTCGGTGATGGCCCGCGACGAGGGCTGGTTCGCCGAGCACATGCTGATCCTGAAGCTCACCTCGCCTGAGCAGAAGACCCACTATGTGGCGGCCGCCTTCCCGAGCGCCTGCGGCAAGACCAACATGGCCATGCTGCAGCCCACGCTAGAGGGCTGGAAGGCCGAGACCGTCGGGGACGACATCTGCTGGATGCGTTTCGGGGAGGACGGCCGGCTCTATGCGGTGAACCCGGAAGCCGGGTTCTTCGGCGTGGCCCCCGGGACCGGCGACGAGACCAACAAGAACGCGGTGGCCGCCCTCCATGGCAACTGCATCTTCACCAACGTGGCGCTGACCGACGACGGCGACGTCTGGTGGGAAGGCCTCACGGCCGAGCCCCCGGCGCACCTGACCGACTGGCAGGGCCGCGACTGGACGCCGGCGAGCGAAACCCCCGCCGCGCACCCGAACGCCCGCTTCACGGTCCCCGCCGCCCAGTGCCCGGTGATCGCGGGCGAGTGGGAAGACCCCAAGGGCGTGCCCATCTCGGCCATCCTGTTCGGCGGCCGCCGCGCGTCGGCCGTGCCGCTGGTGAACGAGGCCCGTGACTGGGCGCACGGCGTGTTCATGGCCTCCAACGTCGCCTCGGAAGGCACGGCGGCGGCGGAGAACGCCATCGGCGAGCTGCGCCGCGATCCGTTCGCGATGCTGCCCTTCTGCGGCTACAACATGGGCGACTATTTCGGTCACTGGCTGGAGATGGGCGCCAAGGCGAAGGACCCGGCCAAGCTGCCGCGGATCTACTTCGTCAACTGGTTCCGCAAGGACGAGCGCGGTAAGTTCGTCTGGCCGGGCTACGGCGAGAACAGCCGCGTGCTGAAGTGGATCGTCGATCGGCTGGAAGGCCGCGCCGAGGCGGTGGACACCCCGATCGGCCGCCTGCCGGCGCCGGGCAGCCTGGACGTCTCGGGCCTGGACCTCACCGACGACCAGCTCGACCTGCTGCTGACCGTCGACCGCGACATCTGGCGCCAGGAAGCGGCGCTCATCCCGCCGTTCTACGAGAAGTTCGGGGACCGCACGCCCAAGGCGCTTTGGGCCGAGTACGAGGCCCTCGTGGAACGCCTCGGCAAGGCCAAGGCCCCGGCCATGGCGGCAGCGGAGTAGGTTTCAGCTTCAGCCTGATGACGAGAGGGGCCGCACCCAAGGTGCGGCCCTTCTTCGTTCGTGGCCAAATAGACCTCGCGTCCAGCGCGCTTACGGCTGCTCGCTGGCTCTACGGCTGGCGACGACGCGGAGGTCGGGCTTGGGCTGGGGCTTCTCGGCCTTTTCGCCGCGGATTTGCGAGACCAGGTCGAAGAGGGCGCGGCGCAGGTCGCCGGTCTCGCCGAGGGTGGCGAGCGCCTCCAGCCGCGAGATGTGGTCGGGCGTGATGCGCGGCGCGCCGCCGGCGACCACCTCCATCACGTTGGGCGCGCAGGGGATCGCCCGCTCGGTCTCGTCGAACAGGGCCTCGGTGAGCTTCTCGCCCGGCCGCAGGCCGGTGAGCTGGATCTCCACGTCGTTGCGGCCGGACAGCGCGATCATCTGGCGGGCGAGGTCCATGATCTTCACCGGCTCGCCCATCTCCAACACGAACAGGCGCGCATCGCGGCGCTCGCCCTCGGCGGAGGTGGCGGTGGCGTGCAGCACCAGCTGGGCCGCCTCCGGGATGGTCATGAAGAAGCGTTCCATCTCGGGATGGGTGACCGTCACCGGGCCGCCGCGCTCGATCTGGGACTTGAAGATCGGCACCACCGAGCCTGCGGAGCCAAGCACGTTGCCGAAGCGGACGGCCGAGAAGCGGGTGCCGTCGCCGGTGGTCTGCTGGGCCTGGATCAGCGCCTCCGCCAGGCGCTTGGTGGCGCCCATGACGTTGGTCGGGTCGACGGCCTTATCGGTGGAGATCAGCACCATGTGCGCCGCCCCGCAGGCCTTGGCGGCCTCGGTCACGTTGAGGGTGCCGATGACGTTGGTGAGCACGCTCTCGGACGGGTGGCGCTCCATGAGCGGCACGTGCTTCAGGGCCGCGGCGTGGAAGACGAGGTCCGGCGCCTCTTCCCGGAAGACCGAGGTTAGCCGGGTGGCGTTGCGCACGTCGCAGAGCACGGTGGAGCGCGAGATGTGCGGGAACTCGTCGCCCATCTCCCGCTCGATCGCGAACAGCGAGGGTTCGGAATAGTCCACCAGGGTCAGGTGCGCGCAGTCGAAGGCGGCAACCTGGCGGCACAGCTCGGCGCCGATGGAGCCGCCGGCGCCGGTGACCAGCACCCGGCGACCGCGGATCAGGCCGGCGATGGCGTGTCGGTCCAGCTCGATCGGATCGCGGGCCAGCAGCTCCTCGATGGCGATGTCTCGCATCGGCAGGGGGGTGAGGCTGTCGTGCTGGCCGAGCTCGACGATGGAGGGCAGGCGCAGGAGGCGGATGCCGTCCTGCTTCAGACGGCCCAGCTGCTCGGCGGTGAGGCCCTTCAGCCGCGCGGGCTCCTCGAGGAAGAGGATGGCGCGCGGATAGCGGTTCCAGCGGCGCAAGTCGGCGAGCGCCGCGTCCAGGTTCTCGAGGCTTTCGATGATGCAGACGCCGCGCACCTGCTGGCCCACGTCGCGCGGGTCGAGGCCCACGATGCCGACCGGGGTGAAGGCGCGCTCGTGGCTGCGCGAGGCGTCGCGCAGGTAGGTGTCGGCGAGCGAGGGCGGGCCAATCAGCAGCAGGGACGGGCTCCGTGCGGTCGGCCCCTTCAGCGGCGAGAGGGCCACCAGGGCGCGCTCGTGGATCGCCCGGCGCAGGATCCGCAGCCCCATGGAGCCCACCATCTGGAACAGCGGCGCCATGACCAGGGTCGAGCGGGGCAGGCTCTGGGCGCGGTTCAGCACGAAGACCGCGAGCAGGAACACGCCGACGCTGAGCAGCGCGATCCGCGCCAGCACCAGGGCGTCGGGGATGGAGGTGTAGCGCCACGGCGAAAGCTCGCGGCGGAACAGGAGGGTGAAGATGCCCGCAATCGCAGCGTAGAGCACGGTGAGCTGGGCGAAATTCATCGCCGGCAGCCCGTCCGGGCGGAAGGTCGGCAGGTCGACCGGCGACACCACATAGGCGAGCGCGAACGCCGCCGCGGCGATCACCAGGTCGGCGACGATGGTCTGGACGCGGAACGCCATCCGCTCCATGGGCCGACCTCCGGTCACGTTACGATGCGGCGACATAGACCTTAAGCGCCTGATCCGCCAATGAAACTTGGCGGGGGTCGCCCAGAGTTCGAAGCCCCGGAAGCCTGGCCCTCGCCGGGGCTTGGTTCGACCCTAGAAACGGCGGGCTCCGGGGGCAATGGGAAAAGCCGCCGCGGGGGGCCGCGGCGGCTCGCCTGTTGCGCGAAAACAGCGTCTTCCGCGTGTGCTAGAAGGTGGCCTTCACCCCGAACACCACCCGGCCTTCGGCCAGATAGCCCAGGGCGTCGCTCTCGTCGGTGTCCCAGTAGCGCAGGTCCAGGCCGATGTTGTCGGTCAGGGCGAAGCCCAGGCCCACGTTCCAGGTGGTGTAATCGACGCCCACTTCCACCCACTGGCGGCCCACCGCGCCGGAGACGCTGAACTTGCTGTCGCCGAGCGGCATGGCGGCGTTGGCTTCCAGGTAGGTGGCGTTCCCCGTCTCTCCGAAGAACTCGGGCGAGTAGAAGACGGCCGCGCCGATCGTCGCCGGGCCCGCGGGGGCGGAAATGGCGAGCTTGCCTTCCCAGAAGTCTTCGTTCGGGCCGGTGGGCTGGTTCGTATAGCCGTAATAGATGAAGCCGATGTCGAGGGTGGCGGCGCCCAGGGCCGGCTTGATGCCGCCGTAGACGTCGAACTCCAGTTCGGTGCCGTTGTTGAACTCGACGTTGGACACCCAGACGCCGGCGTAGCCGATCGAGCCGATGGTCGCGTCGACGCCGCCGAAGATCTGCGGCTCCTCGTCGGTCTGGCTGATGCCGCGGAACACGTACTCGGTGGCGGCGCCCACGTTGAAGCTGAGGGAGACCGGACCGGAGTCTTCCTCCTGGGCCTGCGCGGCGCCGCCCATGGCCAGGGCGCCGACAGCCCCCAGCAGCGCGAGTTTCAGAGCTTTCATGGTCTATCCCCTTCGATCCGGCGCCCTTTGGGCTTGCCTGTGCGGAGGGAATGGTCGCGGGCCGCAGGGATTGAGCAACGAAGCGGCGCCCCCGGGGTCCGAAGAGACGGCAGGTGACCCGAAATTGGGCGGGGGCGGGGCCGGGCGCCCCGCAATTGTGCAGTTAGCGGGCGACGCGGGCCGCGTAGCCCAGGTGGCTGCCGGCGTCGACGAGGAGGGTCTCGCCGGTCACGTGTCGCGACGCGGGGGAGGCGAGGAAGATGGTCGCCGCGGCAATGTCGTCCGGTCCCGAGGCCACCTTCAGCGGCGTGGAGGCGGCGGCGTTCGCCCGGACCCGGTCGGCGCCCTGCTCGCCCAGGCCCTTGCCGAACCAGGGGGTGTCGATGAAGCCGGGGCAGACGGCGTTGACGCGGATCCGGGGCGCCAGCGCGCGGGCCAGGGACAGGGTCATGGTGGTCAGCGCGCCCTTCGAGGCCGCGTAGGGCACCGAGGAGCCGATGCCCGTGACGCCGGCGATGGAGGCGGTGTTGACCACGGCGCCGGGCCGCTCGCCGGCTTCCAACAGGGCGCGGCAGGCGCGGACCATCTGGAAGGCGCCCACGACGTTCACGGCGTAGAGCCGCAGGAAGTCGTCGGCGGAGACGGCGTCCATGTCGCCGTGGGCGGCGAAGGTGGTCGTGCCGGCGTTGTTGAAGAGGGCGTCGATGCGGCCGAAGGGCTCGGCCGCGGCCGCGATCCGGCGGCAGTCGTCGTCTATCGCCACGTCGCCGGGCGCCAGCACCGCCTTGGCCCCGTGCGCCTCCACCTGGCGGGCGGTCTCCTGGGCCTCGTCGACGGAGCGGGCGTAGTTGACGACGACGGCTTGCGCACCCTGCTCGGCGGTTTGGACGGCGATGGAGCGACCAAGGCCGGTCGAGGCGCCGGTCACAACCACCACCATGCCTTCGAAGTCGCGCCCGGCCATATCGTCCCCTCCTGTTGTTGCCCCAACCTGTAGCGGCTAAAGGCCCCGGCATGGAAGAGACCCACCTGACCCAGCTCGGCCGAGACGTGCGCGGCTACGCCTCGCCGGAGGAGGCCGTGCTGGAGCGCGTGCCCAATCCACATGCCGACACCGCCTACCTGGTGCGCTTCACGGCGCCGGAGTTCACCTCCCTGTGCCCGGTGACGGGGCAGCCGGACTTCGCCCACATCGTCATCGACTACTTGCCGGACGCCTGGCTGGTGGAATCGAAGTCGCTGAAGCTCTACCTCGCCTCGTTCCGCAACCATGGGGCGTTCCACGAGGACTGCACCGTCGCCATCGGGCGGCGTCTCGTCGCAGAGCTGGCGCCGAAGTGGCTGCGGATCGGAGGGTACTGGTATCCGCGGGGAGGAATTCCCATCGACGTTTTTTGGCAGAGCGGGCCTGCGCCGGAAGGCCTGTGGTTGCCGGACCAGGGCGTCGCGCCGTATCGCGGCCGCGGCTAAGGAGTCGCCGGAAAGTCGCCGCGGCCCGGTGTCTGGCGAATTACTTGCGCTCCTACAGCGGAGCTCTGTCACGTCGCCGTGAACGACTCTGGTTAAGATCGGCCGTTGCCGAGGAGAACTCAGGCCCGGCCACTCTCCTCTGAGGCGAAAAGCAGGGTGCGGCGGCTGAAAAAGCCGCTGCGGGCTTCCCAAAACGGGGAATGGGGCCTATACCTAGTCTCGCCCAACTCTCCTCGGGCGTGTCACCTCAGGCCGGACGGTGCGGTGCGCCGTCCGGCCGTTGTGTTTCTGGAGCCCACCGTTCTGGGGCTCAGCCTTCCCAGCGTGACACGAGCGAAGCCGGCGTCGGCCGCTCGCGCTCCAGCGGCGGCTCCCGCGGCGTTCCCATCAGCACGAAGCCGGCCACCCGCTCGCCCGGGGTCAGGCCGAGCACGGCCGTCGCCTCGGGGTCGTACGAATACCAGTCGGTGATCCAGTTGGCGCCGTACCCCATGGCCAACGCAGCGTAGAGCAGGGTCGTGCAAACCGCGCCGGCGGAGAGCAGCTGCTCCCATTCCGGAATGGCGGCGGGCTTGGGCGAAGCGATCACCACCACCGCCAGGGGCGGGACCTTCAGCTTGGCGAGCTTGGCGGCGGCCTGGGCGTCGCCGCGGGCCTGGGCCAGCGCCTCGAGCCTGGCGGCGAAGGCGGCCTTGGCGTCACTCTCCAGCAGCACGAACCGCCACGGCGCCAGCTTGCCGTGGTCTGGGACCCGCGTCGCCAGGCGCAGGAGGGCGTCGAGCTCATCCAGCGTCGGCGCAGGCGCGCCCAGGGTCACCGCCGAGGTGGAGCGGCGCAGCGCCAGGAACTCCAGCACCTGCGGCGCGGGCGCCAGGGGTATCAGCGCCCCGAACTCGGGCGCGGGCGGCAGGGCGACGGTCACGGGCGCGCCTCCTTCGGCTCAGGGCCAGGGGCGCCGTGTTTAGGGCCGTGCGCCTCGCCGGTGCAAGGCGCACTTGGTCAGGCCGCCGCGGCCTGGGGTGGCTCCGCCGGCCGCGCGGTCACGTGGAAGGCGTAGCCGCCGTTGCGCCGCAGGGTCTTGATCAGGTCGCCCGCGCCCTCGCACGCCTGCAGGCGGCGGCGCAGCCGGGCCACGCGGGCGTCGATGGAGCGCAGGTTCACCGCGCTGGGCGCCTCGTACATCAGCGACATCAGGTCGTCGCGGCGCAGCACCTCGCCCGGACGGTCGGTGAAGGCCTGCAGCAGGGCGGCTTCCGAGGGGCTGAGCCGGACGGTGACGCCCGATGGGCCAGTGACGTAGCCGAGCCGGGGCTCGAAGCGCCAGCCGCCGGGGCGGCCGGCCGCCTCGCCGAAGCCGCCGCGCTCGCCGCGCCGCAGCAGGGCGCGCACCCGCGCCATCAGCTCCAGAGGGTGGGCGTCCTTGCCCAGGACGTCGTCGGCGCCGAACTCCAGCGCCGCCACCCGGTCGAGTGTCTCGGCCTGGGCGGCGTAGACCAGCACCGGCAGGCGCGCGCCCTCCGCGATACGCCGGCAGAGCGCCAGGCCGTCGGCGCCCCCGAGCGCGGTCTCCAGGATCACCAGGTCGAAGCCGCCGGCGTCCAGCGCCTCGGCGGCCTCGACGGGATCGGCCATCCAGGTGACCTCCAGCCCCTGGCGGCGCAGCATCTGGACGCCGGGCTGGGCGGCGGCTTCCTGCGGCTCCAGCCACAGCACCTTCTGCGGTCCGTCCCTGCGGATCACGCTGGGGCCGAACACCACCGCGGCCCGTGGGCCCTGCGGCGTCGTCACGTTGGCGGCTGCGGTCATGGCGTTCTCCCCGATGCGGCCACCAGGATACTGAATCCATGCCGTCTATTGTGACGAGTTCTCGTCATACTTTGCATGAGAAGGATTCATGGATGTTACGTCTGCGAGGTGAGACTTTCAAAAGGCGCCATGTCTTATTTTTGCAACATCGAAAACCTAAGCCGCGCCTACGATCGGCTGCAGCGGCCGGAAGACGCCACTGCGGCCGCCCACGTCGATGTTCCGTTTGCGGACTCCAAAACACGTGAAACTACAGCATCTTGGCAGAGGATTGCCGCAGGTCCCAGGATCCCTTGGTCAAGGTGACTCATGAGAACTTCTCATGAAGGGGATCGAACAAATTCAGTAATCGCGGTTCAGCCTCGACAATAGCTTCCCCCCAGCGCGCCGGCCCTCGAGCCCGCGGCCGGACCCCCGGCTGCGGCGGACGGCGACTTTCATCTTTAGGGGCGCGGCCGCGGGCGAGCCTGTGGGCGCTGGAGGATTCGAACCTTGAAAACCAAGTCCATGCGGCAACGCCTTCTGGCGTCTTCGATGATTTGCGGCGCGGCCCTCGCGGGCCTGGCGGCTGCGCCGGCTTCGGCGCAGGAGGCCGGCAATGAGGTGACCGAGATCGTGGTCACCGGCTCGCGCATCCCGCAGCCCAACCTGGAAAGCGTCAGCCCCGTCCAGGTGGTGGGCTCGGAGGAGGTGGTGCTGGGCGGCCGTCCGGTCACCGCCGACCTCCTGAACCAGCTGCCGCAGGTCTACCAGAACAGCCAGACCGGCTTCTCCACCACCTCCAACCCCCTGTCCGGTCCCGGCGGCATCGCGACCGTCGACCTGCGCGGCCTCGGGCAGCAGCGGACCCTGGTGCTGGTCGACGGCCGCCGCCTCGGCATCGGCGACCCGAACACCGGCAACCCCAACCCCTCGCCCGACATCAACCAGATCCCCTCGCAGCTGATCGAGCGGGTGGAGGTGCTGACCGGCGGCGCTTCGGCGACCTACGGCTCGGACGCCGTCGCTGGCGTCGTCAACTTCGTGATGAAGCGTAACTTCGAGGGCATCGAGATCGACGCCCAGTGGGGCGTCTACCAGCACAACCAGCACAACGAATATGTGCAGAGCCTGCTGCCCGCGCGCCAGATCCGGGCGCCCAAGGAGAGCGTCTGGGACGGCCGCTCGCAGGACCTGTCCATCGTGTTCGGCTCGAACCTGGCCGACGACAAGGGCAACGTCACCGCCTTCTTCACCTACCACCACCAGGACCCCGTGGTGCAGAGCAAGCGCGACTTCTCCGCCTGCCAGCTCGTCCTAGCGCCCGGGGGCATCGTTCGCTGCGAAGGCTCGCCCAACTCCAACCAGTGGCTGAGCGCCAGCGGCGCCCCCTTCATCATCAACGGCGCGCCCGCGACCCAGATCGCCGTGGTCGGCAACCAGTTCGCCCCCTACAGCATCACGGCGAACACCACCCCGCCGCCGTTCTTCAACAGCCATGACTACGCCCACCTGATCCAGGACGGCACGCGGTACACGGCGGGCTTCTTCGCGAACTACGAGCTGAGCGAGAACATCAACCTGTACTCCGACTTCAACTTCATGAACGACAAGTCGAACGTGCAGATCGCGCCCACGGGCCTCTTCCAGGCGTCCGGCTCGTCGGACACCGGCGGATTCCTGGTGAACTGCAACAATCCGCTGATGAGCGCCCAGCAGCAGCAGGTCTGCCTTTCGGTCGCCGACCCCGCCACCGGCCGGGCCGACCTCTACATCGGCCGGCGGAACATCGAGGGCGGCGGCCGCAACAGCTTCTACGACCACACCAATTACCGGTTCGTGGCCGGCGCGCGCGGCTCGCTGTTCGGGCCGTTCAGCTATGACGTCTATGGTTCGTTCTACTACACGAGCCTCTACACGGCCTCGGAGAACTACCTCTCGATCGCGGGCATCCAGAATGCGTTGCTGGTGGAGCAGGGTCCGAACGGCCCGCGCTGCATCGACGCCACCGCCCGCGCCAACGGCTGCGTGCCCTACAACATCTTCCAGGACGGCCAGGTCAGCCAGGCCGCGCTCGACTACCTGGACATCACGGGCACCGCACGCGGCACCATCACCGAGCGCATCGTCGAAGCTGTGGTCACGGGCGACCTCGGCGACTACGGGATCAAATCGCCGTGGGCCGAGAACGCCGTGGGCGTTGCGTTCGGCGTGCAGAACCGCCGCGACCACCTGGAGTTCGCACCTGACGCGGCCCTGCTCTCGGGCGACCTGTCGGGCGCCGGTGGCGCATCGACCGACATCGACAACTCGATCTCGGTTACCGACTTCTACGGCGAAGTCCGGGTCCCGCTCATCCAGGACATGCCGTGGGCCCGCGAGGTGCTGTTCGAGGGCGGCTACCGCTACTCGGACTACTCGACCGGCATCGCAACCGACACCTACAAGCTCGCCCTTCAGTACGCGCCCACGGAGGACATCCGATTCCGCGCGTCCTTCCAGCAGGCGATCCGGGCTCCGTCGATCCTGGAGCTCTACACGCCACAGGCGGTGACCAACACCAGCTCGCTGGCGGAAGACCCCTGCGCGGCCAACGCCCAGAATCCGGCGACGTTGGCCCAGTGCCTGAACACCGGCATCACCGCGGCGCAGTACGGAAACATCCCGCAGTGCCCGTCCGGCCAGTGCGCGGTGCTGAACGGCGGCAACCCGGACCTGCAGGCGGAGACGGCGAAGACGGTGTCCGTCGGCTTCACCACCACGCCGCGCTGGATCCGCGGGTTCACCGCCAGCGTCGACTACTACAAGATCGACCTGGAAGGCACGATCGGCGCCGTCGGCCTCGGCATCATCATGGACAAGTGCCTGAACACGGGCGACCCGACCTTCTGCAATCTGATCGTCCGCGCATCGAACGGGGTGCTCTTCGGCACCAGCATCGCCACCGGTGGCTACATCGTCGGCACCGGCGTCAACGTGGGCGCCAACACCGCCGAGGGCATCGACTTCCAGGCCGCCTACAACTTCCCCCTGGAGAGCTGGGGCCTGGAGCGCTTCGGCTCGCTGTCGTTCAACTTCGCGGGCTCCTACCTGTTGAAGGCCACGACCATCTCGCTCCCGGGCGAGCCGGAGTACGACTGCGCCGGCCTGTTCGGCACCCAGTGCGCCACGCTGAACCCGCGCTGGCGCCACACCCTGCGCTTCAACTGGCGCCCGATCGAACCGCTGACCGTCTCGGCGGCGTGGCGCTACATCGGGGAGGTGAAGCTGGAGACCGACACCAACGAACCCACCATCGGCAACGGCGGGGTCAACGTGTTCAACCACCTCCTGCCGGAGCGGAGCTACCTGGACCTCTCGGCCCGCTATGTCGTCAACGACATGTTCCAGGTCCGCGCGGGCGTGAACAACGTCCTCGACCAGGATCCGCCGCTGGTGAACAACCGCATCTCGCAGACGGGCTCGCCCAACAGCTACCCGACCTACGACCTGCTGGGCCGGCGCATCTTCGTGGGCTTCACCGCCAGCTTCTAGGACGGGAAGGGTCACAGAAAACGGGCGGCGGTCCCCAGACCGCCGCCCGTCATCGTTTGCGCTATGATGGAGAGATCAGGCCGCCGCGTTGAGCGGCGCAGGCTGCTGGCTGGGGGCCAGTTCGCCGGCGAGCCAGTCGACGAAGCGCTGCACCGCCTCGGCCCCGGCGGCGGCGGGGTTCCAGACCGCCGCGTAGTCCTCGCGCAGCGGCGCCTCGGCGTCGAACAGGCGCACCAGCCTGCGGGCGGCGAGGTCCTCACGCACCAACAGGGCAGGGGCGAGCGCCACGCCTGCGCCGCAACGGGCGAGCTCGATGGCGGACACCGGGTTGTCGATGGTCACTCCGGCGGGCGTGACCAGTTCGCCCAGGCCCACCTGCTCGAGCCACAGCCGCCACGGCGCGCCGGGCTGGTGGATCAGCCGCGCGCGGGCGAGGTCCTCCGGACGGCGGGGCAGGTCGGCTGCCGGCGCGGCGACCGGGATCAGGGTCTCGCCGGCCAGCCTGCGGCGCGCCAGGCCCGAGCAGGCGCCGGCGCCGAACAGCACGGCGACGTCCACCTCGCCCGCCGTCACCGGCCCGTGGTCGGCCAGCAGGCGCAGTTCGAAGCGGGGCTCGGGGTTGGCCTCGACGAAGGCGTTCAGCCTGGGCGCCAGCACGCGTTCCAGCACGCCGGCCGGGGCGCCGAGGATGATGCGGGTGCGGCTGGGCTTCGGCTGCACGTCGAAGGCCTCGGAGATCAGGTCGAGAGAGAGCCGCAGCCGGCTGACGAACGCTCGGCCCGCCTCGGTCAGCACCACCGTGCGGCCGAACCGCTCGAAGAGTTCGACCCCCAGGCGCAGCTCCAGCGAGCGGATCGCGTGGCTGATGGCGCTCTGAGTTAGGTTGAGCTCGTCCGCGGCGCGGGTGAAGCTCTGGTGCCGGGCCGCAGCCTCGAAGGCGGCGATGGCGCGGAGCGACGGCGGACGGACGGGCATGGGTGGATTCCCTCTCGAGAGTGGACCACCCTCGATTGTTGACGGCGTAAGGGATTCCGTCTGCGGCCGTGCGGCGAGCGGCGTCCGGCGCGCCGCCGAACGGGACCGGTTTGCGGCGAACGGTGGCGTTAGGGCGACGAACGGGACTTGGGTGCGGCCCGCAAATTGCTGAGAATGCGTGAGAAAGGGAGGGCGGGTCGGCCTTGCGCAGACCGAGCAACTACCTGTTGGCGAACTTGGGGCTGTGGGTTCTCACCTACGGCATCGTCACCGCGCGCGCCCTTTCCAGCGACTATCCCATGCCGCACCAGGGCGACATGGCGCTGCGCCGCCTGGGGATGGCGGCGGCGGGCTTCCTGGCGTGCCTGGCCATCAAGCCCGTGCTGGCGGCGCTCTCGCAGCGGCCGGTCTGGACGCGGACGGCGGTCAGCGTGGCGTTTTCGGCCGCCGGCGGCGTGGCCTACGCCTGGCTGAACTACGTGGTCTTCTACAGCGTCGCCCCCCGCTGGCCGGTGGAGCCACTCACGCTGATGAGCACGCTGTGGATGGCGTCCTCCTTCTTCTGGACCTTCCTGGCCTGGTGCGTGGTCTTCTTCGCCATTCGAGCCGAGGAGGAGCTGAGGGAAAACTCGATCCGGCTAGTCTCGGCCCAGGCGCTCGCCGCCGACGCACAGAACCGGATGCTGCGCTACCAGATCAACCCGCACTTCCTGTTCAACACCCTGAACGCGCTTTCCTCGCTGATCCTGGCCAAGGAGACCGAGCGGGCCGAGCGGGTGGTGCTCTCGCTCTCCAGCTTCCTGCGCTACACCCTGGAGAAGGACGTGCCCGACAAGGCGCCGCTCTCGGAGGAGATCGACGCCCAGCGGCAATACCTGCTGATCGAGCAGGCGCGCTTCGAGGACCGGCTGGTGATCCACGAGAACGTGCCCGATGAACTGCGGGGGGCGCTGGTGCCCAGCCTGATCCTGCAGCCGCTCGTCGAGAACGCCGTGAAGTACGGCGTCGCCCGCTCCAGCGATCCCGTGACCGTGGAGATTTCCGCCGAGGCCTCGGTCGCGCGCCTGAAGCTCAGCGTCTCCGACGACGGGAAGAACGGCGGCGGCGCCGAGCCGCCCCGCCTGGGCGTGGGCCTGCAGAACGTGCGGCGCAGGCTCGAGGTGCTCTACGGCAAGACCGCCAAACTGCGTTGCGAACGCCTCAGCCCTCACGGCTTCCTGGCGACCATTGAAATCCCCCTGGAGACGGCATGAGCGCGCCGCTGCGCATAGGGCTTGTGGACGACGAGCCGCCGGCGATCCGCCGCCTCTCGCTGGCCCTTGCCGAGATGCCCGGCGTCGCGGTCGTGGGCACGGCCGGCGACGGCGCCCAGGCGCTCGAGCTGATCGCCGCGGGTGGGCTCGACGTGGTCCTGCTCGACATCCGCATGCCGGGGCTATCGGGGCTCGACCTGCTGCGCGCGGTGCCCAGGGAGGGTGCGCCGGTGTTCGTCTTCGTCACGGCCTACAGCCGCTTCGCCGCCGAGGCGTTCGAGCTGGCGGCCGCGGACTACCTCCTCAAGCCCGTCGAGTTCGAGCGCCTGCGCCAGGCCATCGACCGGGCCCGCCAGACGCTCGCCTCCCGCGCCGCGGCCGAGCGCATCTCGGAGCTGGAGAAGGTCGTCGCTGCCATGAAGTCGGGCACTGCGGAGCCGCCGGAGGGCGGCTGGCTCACCGAGCTGTGGGTGCCCGATCGCGGCGAGCGCCTGCGCCTCCCGGTGCAGCTGATCGACTGGGTCGAGGCCGAGCGCGACTATGTCCGGATCCACAGCCGGGGCCGCAGCTTCCTGATCCGCAAGTCGATCCGCGACCTGGAGGCCGAGCTCGACCCGGCCGCCTTCCTGCGCGTCCACCGCGCCGCCCTGATCCGCCGTGACCGCGTCGCCCGGATCGCCCGCCGCCCCGGCGGACTCTCGACGGTCATCCTGCAGTCGGGCGCAGAGGTCCCGGTCTCTCGGCGGCTGGCGTCCCGCGTCCGCCGCCTCGCCACGGGACGCCAAGAGCAGGCCTAGGCCGCTGCGCCCGGCTTCGCTAAGGAACCCGCACCGTTGGAGGGGCTCTGAATGTCCGAGAAGCCGGCCTGGATGAAGCCGCACGGGGAGCCGTGGCGGAGCAAATCCGAGCGCGTCGTCTACGAGAACCCCTGGATCCGGGTCAGCGAGCACGAGGCGGTGGCTCCGACGGGCCAGCCGGCGCAGTACGGCGTCGTCTCGTTCAAGAACCTGGCGATGGCCATCCTCGCGCTGCACGACGACGGGATGGTCGTGCTGGTGGGCCAGAACCGCTTTGCCCTGCGCAACTACAGCTGGGAGATCCCCGAAGGCGGCGGCGCGCTCGACGTGGAGCCGCTGGAGAGCGCCAAGCGCGAACTGGTGGAGGAGACCGGCCTGGAGGCCGCGGACTGGCGCCACGTGCTGACGGCCCAGCTCTCCAACTCGGTCACCGACGAGCGGGCCTACGGCTTCATCGCGCTGGGGCTGTCGCACGCCCCCGGCGGCGATCACAGGGATGACACCGAGGACCTCGCTATGGTGCGTGTCCCTTTCCGGGAGGCCCTGGACGCCGCCCTGGCCGGCCATTTGCAGGACGTGCTCACAGTGGCGATGTTGCTGCGGGCCTACCATATGGCTCGTGAAGGGGCTTTGCCGGGCGCGCTCGCACGCGCCATGCTAGGCTAGGGAGACGGCCGGTGGGCCGGGAGGACGCATGAGCCAGCGCCTGGAAGTCATCGATCCGGCAGCCGCGCCGCCTGTCTGGGCC
Source organism: Phenylobacterium sp. (assembly GCF_036563285.1). Classification (GTDB taxonomy): domain Bacteria; phylum Pseudomonadota; class Alphaproteobacteria; order Caulobacterales; family Caulobacteraceae; genus Phenylobacterium. The sequence goes on along the minus strand of NZ_DATCMR010000008.1, from coordinate 47,758 downwards.
GCCCTGCGCAACGAGGCCTATGCCGCCGCCAAGAGCGAGGCGGCGCTGGCCAGCCTGCTTGCCGCAGTGATCCTCAACCACGAGACGCTAGGCGACGCGCTCTCCTACCAGCTCGCCCGCAAGCTGGGCGACCAGGAGCTGCGCGCCATGAGCGTGCGCGACATCGCCGAGGAGGCCTACGAGCGCGCCCCGGAGCTGGTGGAGATGGCCGAGGCGGACCTGCGCGCCGTGTTCGAGCGCGACCCGGCCTGCAAGGGCTACGTCCAGCCGTTCCTATTCTTCAAGGGCTTCCAGGCGCTGCAGACCCAGCGGGTGGCCCACTGGCTGTGGGGCCAGGGCCGCGAGACGCTGGCCTTCTACCTGCAGAGCCGCTCCAGCGAGATCTTCCAGGTGGACATCCACCCGGCCACCAAGATCGGCAAGGGCGTGTTCGTCGACCACGGCACCGGCATCGTCATCGGCGAGACCGCGGTGATCGGCGACGACGTCTCCATGCTGCAGGGCGTGACCCTGGGCGGCACCGGCGCCGAGCGCGGGGACCGCCACCCGAAGATCGGCAAGGGCGTGCTGCTGGGCGCTGGCGCCAAGGTGCTCGGCAACATCCACATCGGCGACTACGCCAAGGTGGCCTCGGGCTCGGTGGTGCTGAAGGATGTCCCCGCCGGCTGCACGGCCGCAGGCGTCCCGGCCCGCCTGGTCAACTGTCCGACCTGCGAGGAGCCGGCCCGGAGCATGGACCACACCCTGGCCGACGTTGTGTACGACTACGTGATCTGAGGTTTTCCCGGCGCGCGCGAACAGGTAGGTATCGCGCGTTGGGGACCCCAGGAGCGTTGCGCGTGGACGAGAAAGCAATCCGAAAGCTGGAAGGCCACCTGCGGGGGACCTTCGCCAACGCGCGCATCAACCTCGTCCCGCGCCCCAAGCAGAAGGACTCTGCCGAGGTCTATATAGGCGAGGAGTTCGTGGGCGTCGTCTTCCAGGACGAGGACGAGGACGGCTCGTACATGTTCGAGATGGCCATCCTCGCCGAGGACCTGCCCTAAGGGCCTTTCCGCCGGGGTTATTGAAACCTTAGGCCTGAGGTGGCATTTTGACACCACACAGGTGTCATCCATGACCGCCAAGCACGCCTCCGTAAAGCTCTCCCGGGAACTCCTGGACGTCGCACGCCGCGAAGCCGAGACCTTTAACCGGTCGCTGGGCGCGCAGGTGGAGCATTGGGCGCTCCTCGGCCGGGCCACGGAGAACAGCCCGGGCGCGAGCATGGATCGCATCCGCGCAGCCCTGGCCGGCCGCTCCACCTTCGAGCAACTGACCACCATCGAGCAGACGGCCTTCCTCGAGCAATTCGGCGCGGAGTACGAGGCCGAGACCCACGAGGCTTATGCCGCCCTGGGGCGCGAAGCAGGCGCTGTCGGGCATGACGAGGATGGCCGGCTCGTCCGACGCCAAGCTGACGGCAGCCTCAAACCCCTAGACTGACGGCATGCAGCCGCTCGTCCCGGCGTTCCACATCCTCGCCGGGCCGAACGGGGCGGGGAAGTCGACGCTCTACGACCTCGTCTTGCGCGCCCGGGTGAGCGCCGAGTTCGTCAACGCCGACCGGCTGGTGTTCGAAAGCGTCGGCCGCCATGCCCTGACGCGCGAAGAGGCTCAACTCGGCCAGCGGTTGGCCGAAGCGCGGCGGGAGGTGCTGATGGCCGCCCGGCAGAGTCTCGTCACCGAGTCGACCTTCTCTCACCCGTCGAAGCTGGAGCTCGTGCAGCGTGCGAAGGCGCTCGGCTATCGCATTGTCGTGTTCCACGTGCATCTGGACACCGTGGAGCAGGCGATCGCCCGGGTGGCGCACCGCGAGACGCAGGGCGGCCACCCCGTTCCGGAGGCCAATCTCCGAGGCCGCTACGCACGAAACCCGGCGATCATCCGCCAGGCGGTGCTCATGGCCGACCAGGCGATCATCTTCGACAACAGCGCGCTCGGCCGGCCGCCCCGGCGGTTGATCGCCTTTTCCGGTGGCCACGCCATCTTCATGGCCGACAACCTGCCGGCCTGGGCCGCAGAGCTCTACGGCCCAGACCTGGCCTGATCGACTAGTGCTTCTCGGTCGTGGTCGTGGTGGTCGTCGTCGAGCCGGCTGCGCCGGGCGCCGCCGTGGTGCTTTCCACCGGACCCGAGCCGTCGACCGGCGTCGAGGCGGCGGTGGCGGCCTGCTGCGCCTGCTGCTGCAGCTGGGCGTCGGGCACGACGCTCGCAGGCGCCTCGGTAGTGACGGTGGCCGTGGCGGTGCCGGTGTCGGCCTCGGCTTCCCGTTCCTTGTCGCCGCAGGCGGCGAGGCTGAGGGCGAGCGCGCCGGCGGCAACGAGCGTGATCAAGCGAGTCATGTGGGGTGTTCCTCCCGTTGTCCCTCAAATCATAGTCCCAGCAGGCCAGGTTCGTTCCCCGCCGCCCACGCTTGCATGTATCAGAAAATAAGTTCATGTTTTGTTCTGGATCGCGCCGGGCGCGGGTTATTCTGAACGTCGGCGGAAGAAAGGTCTCCCGCCAATGGAGCAGGGGTAACAATGGCGCGACACGACGTAGACAGCCTGAGCGGAGCAGCCCTCTATCAATGGTTCCGCCGTCCGCTAGACGAGATAGAGGAAGAGCGGCAACGGGCGCTCGCGGCGGGGCGGGAGCTCTGGAACAAGGGAACGCGGACGGGTCAGTGCGTCTCGGCGCGCACTCAGACGGAGCTCGAGGCGATTGGCCGGTCGGAGCTTGCCCGCCAGGCTGGGGGCGCAGCTGCTCGAGGTGGTGCAGTGGCCCGCGCGGCTGCGAACCAGATGACCGGCGGCAGGGCGGACAAGTTCTCGGCAGCCGCGGACGCCTTGCTCGGGTTTGGGGATGGAGAAACCGTCAGAGACCGCTACCGCTCGAACCTGCAACAGGAACATCGGCGGTCTAGGTCCGACGCTACGCGCTATCCGACCCTGAAGCCGGTTGGGGATGTGGCCGGCGAAGTGCTCAAGGAAGCGCTCATCTATCGGCTTGGGGCGAGGATGGGCGCATCAGCCTCTAGTCGGCTGCCACCGAAGGCGAAGGGCGCGTTAGGGGAGGTACTCTCTGCAGGGAAATCGACGCTCCGCGGCGATCCTCCTGTCGCCCTACAACAACCACTGGCCGTGACGGGAGGAAAAACCATCCGGGATCACGTCACGTGGCGGGGGAAGAGCGTAGAAGCGAAATTCGGCCCAACCGCGCGCCTGCGACCTCGTCAAAGAGAGGCCCAGCGCGAGTTGGGAGACCGATACCGGGTAGATCGGTGGCTCCCGCATCACGTCGGCCGCATTAGCGGCGCGGCAACAGCGGCGGGAGCTGTGGATTACGGCCATGACGACTGATGACGCGTAAGGAAAAGCGGCGGGCGTTGAAGTTCGGCGTCCGCACGCGCCTCATCCCCCATATCCAGTCTCTCGGGTTCGAGCGCCCACATACGAAGGTGAACAGGCCGCGCTGGCCGGAATTCACGCCCGAGACCGACTTCGGTCGGACGCGAGGCGCGACGACGGACTTTCTGGATATCCAGTGGGAACGATACGGCTCGGCAAAGTTCGTTATGAACTTCTCCTTCGGTCCGACAGCCGCCTTGCATCACTCCTGGGAGCAACAGCTCCAGGATTTCAGTGACTTGCACCGCCTGCGATCGGGCTACTACGGCCTCACATGGGGGTTGCTCGGCTTCGGCGGTGTCTGGTTCGGCGCCGGACAGACCCCCGAGGCTGCAATAGACTTGGCGATGCAGCGCGTGTCCGAACTGGACCGGGCCCTGCAGGGCGACGCAGGTGCGCTCGCGGTCCTGGTGGAACGCGGTTTCCCCGAGCGAGGTGGGCCAGGCGGCTGGTGGCTCCGTCACGTCAACACAGACGTGCCGCGGGCGTTTTTCGCCTTCTTCGAGCTAATCGACAGGCTCAACGGGCGTTCTCGACCTTGAGCCAGCCCGCAGGGAGGGGGGCGATGGGGGGCTGGGCCTCGGCGGGCCCGAGCCAGGCGGCCCACAGGTCGCGGGGCAGGATGACGATCTGGCGGCTGTGGTAGGGGGCCACGTCGGGGCCGGGCTCGCACGTGAGCATGGTGAAGCGGTCCTCGCGGACAAGGCCGGCGATGGCGAATAACTCCGCGCCGTCGGCCGGCGTGAAGAGCCACTTGGTCTTGGGGTACTTCGAGCCCGTGAACTCGTAGAAGCCGTCGGCGAGGATCAGGCAGCGTCCGGAGGGGAAGCGGCGGCCTTCCGAGCGGAAGTTGATCACCGGCGGCCGGCCCGGCTGCACGAAGCCCCAGCGCAGCTGCTTCAGCTCCGCGCCCTCGCCCGAGCCCACCACGATGGGGGCGGGATCCGTTGGGCGGATGGAGTCCCTGGGCTCGAGGTTCGGAGCCCCGCCCGCCCAGTGCATCGGCAGCCTCAACTGGCTGAATTCCTGGGCGACGTGGTCGAGGGTCTGCTTGAAGCGGTATTCGTTGCACATGCCCCGCCAGATAAGGCGGCGAGGCGGGCGGCGTCCATCAGGGCTTCGGCGGCTGCGGAGAGCGGCCCCAGCGGCAGCTCGCCGATCTCGCCGCGCGCCAGGGCGCCCCGCAGGGCCTCGGCGGCGGAATGGGCGTCTCGCGCCGCGGCCTGGGCCTTGGCGAGGGCGACGCTGAGCCGGCCGGCTGGGCTCTCGCGCCGGGCCGCGAGGGCGTCGTGAAGCGCACAGGCGTCGCGGAGCAGAGCCTCGGACGACCGCCGGCCGAAGGGCCCCGGGTCCAGGCCCGACCACGCGACGCCGCGGCTGCGGGCAGCCTCGCGCGCATGGGCGGCGGCGCGCACGTCCTCGGCGCGCCGTTCGATAGGACCGCTGCTAGAAATTGTCCCCCGCCCTTAGAAAATGTCCCTGAACCCTCTTCTCTTCGGGGGTCCGGGGGTATTTTCGACGGACTTCTGAGAGACAAGTTGCGGCCGTCGGGCGCCCCTGCTTAGGACATCGGGTGACATTGCAGATGTCCGCCAACGGCCGGTGAGGCGGCTCGCAGGAAACGACGGACTACCCGCTGGTCGGCTCGTAGGCGCAGGTGTTTGTCGCTGGATATGAGAGGTGAACGCCAATCTTTTGGGTGCCTGTGGAAAGCGCCGCGCACACGCCGTTGCCTCGTTCTCCCGCGTCGCCATCGAGCGGGTGGAAGTGCACACAGGCTCCGCACGTGCCCTCGGTCGCGGGATGGCGAAGCTGTTGAATGATTGGGTGCTGCTCGGGTGAGGTCGGGTGCTCTTGCGCGAGGTCGGGAAGGATGAACGTGGCCGTGCCAAACGCACGGACCATTGCCACCTCGCAAAGCATGAAGGCGAAGCTGAAGTGAGGGTCCTTCCCTCGCTTCTCCACCGCTCGACGGTATCGGCGCTCCAACTCGTTCGCTCGCTTCGTGACGAGCGCAGTTGAAGTCAGGTGAGGGAATATCCTCTGCTTTAGGATCGGCGCCTGGAAGGTGGCGTCCTTCTCGCGGACCTCCTGCACGCGTTCAACCGGGTTCGGGAAGAGCGTGGCCGTTAGCGCCATGCGATGGAGCGTTAGCGACATCGCCTTGTGTTGGTCTACGTGAACGGTCCAGCGATCCCGTTCCTCGTCCACCGTCCGGCTTTCACTGTGACTTGGACGCCCACCCCCGCCCCAACGGGCGATGCCTTCGTCAATGTCGCAGTATCTCGTGACGATGAAGACGCGGCCCTCATGTTTCCGCGCGAAACGCCGGGCATCGTTCACGTTCGGAAGTTGCTCGACCACGCAGACTTGTACGCCGAAGGCTTCCATCAAGTCCGAGCATCGATCGAACGGCTTATCGCTGTAGATCTCCTCCGCGTGGATCAGAGCGTGGCGGCCATCAGGCAGCCGTTCCATGACCACCACGCAGTTGAACCCTCCCATCTGATCGATGCCCATGAAGGTATTGCGGCCGGCGGTCTTCCAGCGCACGCCCGCCTTTTCGCCTTCAGCAACGCAGGCGGCGAGCACCGCCTCCGTAACCGGCAGCTCGTTGGGATCTTGGAAGGGCTTACCCAGCTTCCGATTCCAGAAGTTCTGGATGTCGTCCGCGTTCAGATAGGCGAAGTAGATCTCTTCCGCCGTCACCGTCGGCGACAGCATCTGGTGGAAGTGGACGCTCTTGTAGCGCGGATCAGCGTCGGGCCGATCTGGCTTCCAAGTGCCGATCTGGGTGTCCGAGATCCAGTGGCCGGAGCGGCAACGGTAGCGTCGCATGCCAGCGACGCCTGTCTTCGGATGGACGGCCTCCGCGTCAAAACCAATGCAGGCAGGGAAGTAGTCGTCCAACGGCTCCTCAACGCCACACGTCGGGCAGCGCGTATGGAAGCGCCACTGAGAGCCTTTCAAATAGAAGGCGTGGATGTCTCCGCCGGGATGTTGCGCTGTGCTGCCCATGAGGACGAACTTCATCTTGGAGCCGGACACGCGCTCCTGGACCTTCTCCATCGCCGAGACAGTCATGCCCTGAACTTCATCGAAGCACAGGACGTCCATGGGATTGGACTCGGTGGTTGAGCGTCCAGTGGTCCACAGGAACCGAAACTCCGAGCCTCCCATCTTCCGCCGCTCGAGATTTCCTTCGGTTCGGACCGGTCGGAGAGCGTGCGGGTCGGCGGCGGTGAGCGCCTGATAAGCCTCGGGTATCGAGCGGATGATCGGCATGAAGCGGTCACCGGATTTCGTCCGAGCGAGGCCTTGGTCCGGGAGGAAGTAGCCGACCCGCAGTGGCTCAAACTTGAGCGCCATGTAAACCCCAGAGAGGATTTCCATGACGGTGAACCCCACTTGGGCGCACTTCATTAGGATCAGGAACTGACCTTCCGCTTCTTCCCTCGTTTTTGGAATCTGGTCGTAGATCCATCGCATCTGCGGTCGATCTGCGAGCGAAAACGGCTGCCCATCGACTTTCAAGCCTCGGAGCCGCTGTCCGGTGACTGGATCTGTCCGGTCTAGAGCGATAGAATCGCACCAGTCCGCGAGGCTCATCTCTGCCGGGATCCGCTGAGTTGCGACGTCGCCGGTAAGCAGTCCCTCGACGGCGCCGATGGCTAGCGCGACACTGGCGGCAGCCTGACCGTTACGGTTCTTCATTAGCTTGCACCCTGTGCGATGGCCGCGCCGTGCTTCCGAAGGAGGGCCCGGACGCCGTCTTGGAACAGCGCGCGCTTCTCGAGGTCGTCTGCCGTTAGGGTGGCAATCAGCTCAAACAGCTCCACCGTGAAGGCATTGTTGGTCATCAGCGCGGTGACACGGTCGAAGAGCCGAAGGTGGCGTTCAGCGCAATCAAACGTCGCCGTTATGGCGCGAAGCAGGAGAGTCGGAACGGCCGCAGCCCGGCCGCCAGGCGCCAGCGGATCGTCGATCAATGCAGCGTGCCGCACACGCTCGATATCGTCTTTCGCGGTTTGAAGAGAGCGAGCGAGCTCGACCAGGTCTAGGAGCACGGGAAGACCGCCCGCCATGAGCTCTTGCACAGGTGCGATCGGCAACCCTGAAGCTGCCGGCCACGCCTCTTCCGCCCAGGCTTGCTGCTCCCGGTACACGATCCGGCCTCGGTGCGGTTTGGTGCAATCGGCCGCAAGAGGTTTGGTCACTCTATCCACGAGGCGCCGGAACCGCTTCTTCCCGGCGGCTCCGGTCTGGCGACCGATCCATTCGACAAATTCGGGATGCTCTCGGACTAAGTTGTAGCGCTCGTTCCCGTGCTCCCTGATGTTGAGCGCGAGCGCTCGGAGTGCTCGTAGCTCGAGGGCTTCAGGCATCTTCGCGTAGGCTCGCTTCTCCGGCTTCTTCTCGTCCTTTTGTTCGCTCATCGAACTTGCACCGACCTGCGCTCATAGGGGCTCGCAAGCAGCGAGCCGAGGCTGGAATCCTGGCGTCACGACCTGCAGATTACAGCTGTAGTTGTTGCTGCCATGGCCCCTACGCGTTCGGGCGCGCGAGGGGGCCACTCTCCCGAGTCACGGACGTGAGCTCTGGCAACTAAGTCCCTGAGGCCGTCCAGAGCCGGAACGAAACTTGCTTGCCCGTCAGCAAGCCAAGATCATAATCTTGATGGATGACAAGCAAGATTCGACGCCGTTCACAGGAGGAGCGCCGCGCAGGCGCCCGACATGCACTCACGAGAGCGACCTTAGAGCTCGTGGCGGAGCGCGGCCTCCACGGGTTTTCTCTGGCTGATGTCGGCGAGAGAGCAGGCGTCAGCCGCGGCTTGGCGACCCATCACTTCCAGTCGCGCGAAGGCCTGCTCCGGGAAGCCCTTGGTGAGCTCCTCAAGCCACGGCGCGCCGTCGGAGAGCTCGGCTTGAACGAACTTCTCAGTTCGTTGGAACGCAGCGTCGCACGCCTATCCGCGCCGCACACTCGGGCGCTGCTTGGGGTACTTGCCGGATTAGGCCTTCCGACGTTCATCAAGGACGCTGCGGCCGCTTACTGGGTCAGTGTCACCAAATTGGTGGAGGCCCATCTACGAGCTGGGCAGGAGGCCGGGGTCGTGCGGGCTGAGCTCGAGCCGGCTGGGGTGGCGCAGCAAATCCTTGCCTCATTGTTCGGCCTGGCCGTTGCGGCGCCCTGGCGGCTCGGCACAGATGATGGAGCGAGATTTCTTGCAGACACTCGACGGTCTCTGGTCCGGCCGGAAATCGATGAGGTTAGGCTCACCTCGCGGGAGGCGCCGCGCCGCCCGCAGCGCGAACAGCCTAGTGAGCAAAGCCTCTTCCCCGAATTCGGCTGACGACCGTCTGGAAGTATGAGAGCCACCAAGCTTACCGCTACTCGGACGGCCTCTGGCGAGGCGGTCCCGCAGGAATGCGCGTTCGGGCTCGGGAGGATGCCACCCATTCAATGTGAGCGGCACGCTCCGAACGGAAGTAACGCGAATTGGGCAATAACGAGCCCGTTCGGCCGGAGACGGACGGGGTCGCTGATGCATCAGTGACGGCGGTCACGAGGGTACCGGGAAGCGGGCGGTCAGCTTCACAATGGGTGAGACTGGCGCGGCGTTCCCTAGGCACCGCGCCGGCGCTCGGGACCCAAGGTCCGCTCCTGACTCTTAGCTGACGTTTGGGACTTCCGCTGTCGGGCCGCCATGGGACCCCAAAATCTGGTTAGGCAGCAAAGGGTCGCCTCCGCTCCCAGACTTCACATTCTGCGGAATCGAACCATCGAACCCTGATCGCCGGCCCTCCCGCGGCCGCCCTGGCAGCCGTCCAGGCCGCTGTGAGTTGTCGGGCACGTTCTCGGTCATCGTTCGAGAACGTGCCGATGAACACAGTGCGGACGATCCCTGCCCCAATCTCTTCCGCGATGTGGTTGTCGCTGTCGCCGAAACTGTGGCCAAAGGTGAAGAGCACGCCGCTCGCGTCCTTCCTGCAAATTGTCCTGAGCTTGTGCCTTGCGGCTGCGAGGTATTCCCGCTCGTGCTGGCGAGCCCTCTTCTCCTTAGACCCGCCCTCGGCAATGAACACGGGAAAGTGGCCTGCTCGCAGGTACGCATCCACCTGCTTCGTTAGTGGACGCCCCCACTCATACCTGAGCATTCGAGTGTAGGGACGGTCGGGAAAGCGCGGCTGTGGGAACTGATAGATGTGGACCGCGCCGTGCAGATAGTACGCCTGCGCGCCGCCTTCGGAGTTCCACTCTCCGTTGCCCGCGAACCCGTCCCAGCACTTCAGCGGCGATCGTTGCTTAGTTCCTGGGTTCTTGCCCTGTCGGGACAACACCCAGTGCAGAAGCATGTCGTAGTTCGTGGTGAAGAGTGTTCCCATGGGGGAGCGATTGCGGCCGACGAACGGCTCGAGGAAATCGCGGCAGCTACGGCACTGCTCTTCGGTGAGGCTCAGCGAGTGTTCAGGGTGAACAGCCGCCACCGCTCTGATCAGACCTTCTCGCACCCGTCTAGCGTCGGCCGGATCGCCGCATTGCTCCAATGCGTGTTCGAAATTGGTGTCGTCGGGCGGGAAGAGGGTAGCGAGGCCCGGATCATGATGGACCGCGTCCTCGTATAGGGCCGGGTACCCGAAGGCCCGGTGAACACCGATGCTGAAGCCGTTGCCTAGGAGCAGATGTCGCCGTCGATCGTGGGTGCGCCGCAGTGCCTCGGCGAAAGTGATCTGCTCGGCCACTCCGTCAGTCATCAGATCCTACTGCCCCTAGAACGAATGCCGAACAGATGGTGCGCCATAGTGCAGCTTCAAGGGGGCGTCGGTCGCGAGCTTAGCGGCGCCGTCTGCCCTAGCCGCGGGCCGGAGCGAATAGAGAGTGTCTCCCTCCGCACTGAGACTAGTGTCCGTTCTTGGCGCAGCTCTGATGTCCCGGCGTGATGCTGGCTAGTTTCAGCGGCGGGCGTGGGGGCTACCTCAAGGAGGTGGCCATGCGCCAACCCGATATGTTTCGAGTCCCGAAGAAGCCCTGGAATGCAGGGCGTATCATCGGCCCGAAGGCCCCGTTGAAGCCCAAGCACATCTGGGCCATCCGCCAGCAGCTGAAAACGAGCGGCCGTCGCCGTGACCTCGCGATGTTCAATTGCGCGATCGACGCCAAGCTCCGAGCCTGTGACCTCGTGCGCCTGACCGTCAGCGACGTGGCTCCGGGTGGCGTTCTCCGCGCGCGTTCAACCGTGATCCAGCAGAAGACGGGCCGACCTGTGCCCTTCGAGATCACCGAGCCCACCAGGGAAGCGTTAGGGGTTTGGCTGGCGGTACGTGGCCGGCGCGCTGACGACTGGTTGTTTCCGAGCCGCAGTCGCTGCGGCGATCATATCTCCACGCGACAGTACGCCCGCCTGGTGGATCGCTGGGTCAAGCTCGTCGATCTTGAACCTGGTGCCTACGGCACACACAGCCTGCGCCGTACCAAGGTCGCACTCGTCTACAAGAAGACCGGCAATCTGCGCGCCTGCCAACTCCTGCTAGGACACCGGAAGCTGGAGAGCACCGTGCGGTATCTCGGCATCGAGGTCGATGACGCGCTCGAGCTCTCGGAGCAGCTTGAGATCTGACGCGGCGGGAGGGGCCGACACCGGCTCCTCCCAACGTCAGAGATGGGTGGGTACCGGCCGTTGGAAAGTTTCTCCTCTGACGGTTTCCGCAGCGCTCCGCGTGGTCTCTTCAGACCGCCCCGGCGCTCAATGCACGCTGATGGCGAGCAGGCGAGTCATGCTGCAAGCTTCACCGTAGTTGTGCCGGCTCAGCTTTAGCGCCTAGTGTTTATCCGGGCTCGGCGTATTTGCGCAGACCCGGGGGGCGGACATGGGTGTGACTAGCGAAGTCAATACAGTGACGGACGGTGTCCAGTGGCAGCCCACTGTGGCGATGCTGCCTGGAGGTGGCTGGATAGTCGCGTGGACAAGCATCGTCGATGGTGAAGCCTTCATTCGGGCTCAGCGGTTTGACGCGACCGGGATGAAGGTCGGCGCTGAGATCGCTGTGAGCTCCACGCCCGCATGGGTCGCGCAGAATGCCACGGTCGCCGCAACAGCAGATGGCGGTTTCGTGGTTGCATGGGCTTCCTCCGCAGGTCCGACGTATGACGTTCTGGTAAGAGCGTTCGCCAGCGACGGGACCGCTCTCGCGCCCGCTGCGCCAGTTCCTGGCGCAGCCACCTCGTTCGAGACCGAGCCTCACCTTGCGCCACTTGCAGGCGGAAACCTGAGCTTGGCGTGGACGGTGCAGGACTTCGAGACTCCAACTGCCGCCGGGCTCCGGGTCGCCATTCTTCAGCCAGATGGCACCCCCGGTGCGAACTTCGCCGTCCCGAGCGGGGGTGCGCAACTCGCGCAGCCGGAGGTGACCGAATTAAAGGACGGCACAATCTTGGTGCTGTGGACGCGACTTAGTAGTGATGCCTCTGGGCATGACGTATTGATGCAGCGCTTCGCCCTGGGCGGAGCGCCTCTAAGCTCGCCCGAGGTGGTGAATACAACGGCCGGCGGTGCTCAGTTCGCACCACACGCCGCGGTGCTGGGCGACGGTTCATTCGTGATTACCTGGTCTCACCTCCCGGCTGAGGGCCCGTACAATTCGGACGTTTTCTTCCAGAGGTTCGATCCATCCGGCTCGCGCGTGGGGAGCGAAACTCTCGCGAGCACATCAATCGCGGGAAATCAGGAGCAGCAGAGCGTAGCGGCTCTGCCGAACGGTGGGTTCTTGCTCGTTTGGCAAGAGGGCGTGCACATTTTTGGGCGCACGTTCGGTCCTGCCGGAATCGCTGACGGTCCCGAGACAAAGCTTAGCCCGCCCAACTTCAACACGAAGAGCCAAGCAGACGTCGCGGCCGGACCAAGAGGCTATGTTGTGGTCTGGGCTGAGCACCAGGAGAGCGGCCCGCTTTGGGACGTGCGTGGCTACTCAGTCCAGCTAGAGAGTCCGCCACCTGGGGAGGTCATCACAGGAACGTCCAATCCGGACTTCCTTGCAGGAGGTGACGGCCCTGACACCATTCTCGCTGGCGGCGGAAGTGATCATCTGGTTGGGGGTCCTGGCAGTGACCTGCTCGACGGGGGTCCCGACGGGCAGTTTGTCGACACTGCGGACTACAGCTCCTCACCGTCCGCAGTCGCTGTGAACCTGACGTCGAGCTCGATCAGCGTCGGTAGCATGATCCTCCAACCCGGGCAGGCAAGCGACGGGTTCGGAGGCCGTGACACGCTGATCGGCGTCGAAGGGTTGGTCGGATCCTCATTCGGGGACCTGCTGCTAGGATCCGCTGTAGGCAACTGGTTCACTCCAGGGCTGGGCAATGACACCGTTGACGGTGGTGCTGGGTACGACGTGGTGTTCTTCGAAGGCGCCGATACTGGCGTCGTTGTAGACCTCACCGCCGGCACGGCGACCGGGAACGGATCGGACCTCCTCGTCAGCATCGAGGCGGTGCACGGCAGCCGGTACAACGACCACATAACTCTCTCTGCCGAGAACAATTACGTATTCGCCCGAGGAGGGGACGATACTCTCAACGGGGGTGGCGGCGACGATCAGTTCATCCCAGGCAGCGGCGCTGACCAGATCGATGGAGGGTCTGGCATCGACACAGTGACCTACCTCGATGACACATACGATATTTTCGTGCCGACCCATGGCGTCTTGGTCGATCTGAGCGGCGGCTACGCCATCGACAACTGGGGCGACCGCGACACTCTTGTCAGTGTCGAGCAAGTGACCGGGTCCGGCTTCGCGGACCAGATCCTCGGCGGCTCGGGTGCCGAGTCCCTGAGCGGCGGCGGTGGCGCAGACAACATTGCGGGCGGGGCCGGCAACGATCTCCTGGATGGAGGTGCTGGAGATGACTCTATCGAGGGCGGCGCGGGTCGCGACACGCTGCAGGGTGGCGAAGGCAACGATAGTCTTAGCGGCGGCGAAGACCATGCCGACGTTCTGCGGGGCGGCACCGGAAATGACACACTGCATGGCGGCGCCGGTGACGATGGACTGCACGGGCAGCAGGGGGACGATTTGTTAGATGGTGGCGACGGAGTAGACGTCGCGGTCTATCTCAACGCCAACGGAGGAGTGACCGTAGACCTCGCCGTCCTGGGGTACCAGGCTATAGGCGCAAACCAGGGCGCGGATCGGCTGCTCAGCGTGGAGCAGCTCTGGGGCTCGAACTTCGCTGATACCCTCAGTGGGGATGCCGGGGCCAACGGCTTGGTTGGCGGGGCGGGCGGGGACCTACTCGTCGGGCGCGAGGGCGATGATGGGCTCCTCGGCGAGCAGGGGGATGACACAGCCCTCGGGGGCAGCGGCAATGATCGCTTGTTTGGTGATGCTGGAAATGACTCCCTGGAAGGAGGAGACGGGGACGATTACTTCTCGGGCGGCTCTGGGGACGATGTGCTAGCGGGCGGAGCCGGTGTGGATCGCGCTGTATACGGATTTGCGACATCCTCCGGGGTGTCCGTTTCTCTTGCGATCGCTGGGCCGCAGAACACCGGCTTCGGAACAGATATTCTGATCTCCATCGAGCACCTCTCCGGCACGAACTACGCAGACACGCTCTCCGGAAACGGCGACGACAACTGGCTTTGGGGCCTTGCCGGCGACGACCAATTATCCGGTGGTGGCGGGAACGACCTGCTCTCACTCGGCGCCGGGAATGCCGTGGCAGACGGCGGCGACGGCATCGACACGGCAAACCTTCGGGGAACGGGAGCGGTGGACACGAATGGCATAACCGTAAGCTTGGCGATCCAAGGAAGTGCCCAGGCGACAGGGCATGGCTCCGTCACCCTCATCGCGGTGGAGAATCTTTCCGGAAGCGTCAACGGCGACACCTTAACCGGAGATGCGGGCACTAACCTGCTCGCCGGCGATGGTGGAGACGACCAACTGAACGGCGGCGGGGGGGACGATGTCCTCGCTGGTGACGGGAAGGTTTACGTCGACTCCGCTTTCACTGCACCCATCGTCACCCGCTTCACGGCGCCGGGAGTGGGGGGGAATGACGCTCTTGACGGCGGCGACGGTAACGACACTCTCGTCGGCGGAGGCGGGGCCGATGTTCTGACCGGCGGCGCGGGACGAGACGTTTTCCTCTTCACCGACCTCATAGACTCCGGCTCGACCGCAACTGACCTGATCCGGGATCTGGAGAAGAAGCGCGACATTATTGATCTCCGACAGATCGACGCGGATACCCTCGCGGCTGGCGACCAGGCCTTCGTCGTTGCGAAGCACGGCTTTACTGGACGTGCCGGCGAGCTGTTCCTGGAGCACGACAAGGCGCTCGACATCACCATCCTGCGCCTGGATGTCGACGGGGACCGCGAAGCTGACTTCATTCTTCAGCTGGTGGGCAAGCACACGGACTTCGACGGATTTCTGCTCTGACGAGTGGCCTCCATGTGGCCGCCGCGTAACACCGTGCACGATTCTCCTATGCCGCCGGGCGTGCCGCAATCGCGGCCGACGTCCCCCATCCGGCCCGGGGTGGCGGGAAGAGAGCTGTCTGAACGTGACCTAAGGGTCGGAAGCGGTCCTAAGGCTCAGTCCGAGGAGCGGACATTCCCTCGCGGCCCGAGAGCGGACGTTCCCGTGGTCGCCTAAGGGTGGGAAGCTGACCTTGCGCACAGCGCCGCAGTGGCGGGTCGCCCGTTGACCTGCATGAGCTAGTCGAACACGGTTCTCGCCGCAGTTGGGGGCTGCAGCGATGGCGGACGGGAACAATACGGCCCAGCGGCGGCGGCTGCGCAAAGCCCCGCCGCTAACCACCGCCGATCCGGTCGAGATCGCGATGGAGGCGGAGGCCTCTGGGCGCGCGCCGGTCGGCCAGGCGTCTCTGCTGCTGGCCGAGCAGCGGCGGCTGATCCGTTGGCAGGTGACGAGCGAACGCGCGGGCGCGCTTGTTAAGCTGCTCACCGGCGTCGCAGGCGCCGCGGTGCTCGTCTTCTCGAGCGCCATGGTCTGGCAGGCGGCCCGCACTAACGGGGTGGTGCTTCAGCCGTTCGCCACACCACCCGGGATGGCTGAGAAGGGGCTTACGGGCGCGGTCGTCGCGGGCCAGGTGCTGGACCGGCTGAAGACCATTCAGGCCGAGACCAGCACGACGCGCGCAGTTGCCACCTACGGCGGGGGGTGGGGCGACGGAATCCGGCTCTCGATCCCCAACACTGGCATCTCCCTGGGCGAGTTGCAGGGCTACCTCGTCCGTTGGCTAGGCGACGAGACCCAGGTGACCGGCGACGTCTTCCTAACCGCAGACGGCGCGCTGGCGGTGACTACGCGAGTAGGCGCAGCCGCTGGCGTGACCGTGAAAGGCGCGCCCGGCGATCTCGATGCGCTTGTAGGGAAGTCGGCCGAGGCCATCTATGCAGCCAGCCAGCCCTATCTGTACAGCACGTGGCTGGTTCAGCACGACCGCGCGGCCGAGGCGCTGCCGATCGTGCAGCGGCTGATCTATTCGGCCGACAAGACCGAGCGGCTCTGGGCGCTTCTCGCCATGTCGCGCCCCGCAATGGGGGCCGTCACGCAAGACGAGCGCCGGTACATCGAAGCGGCGCTGCGCATCGATCCCGACTTCATGCCGGCGGTCCTGAGCCTCGCGGGTCACGAGCTCAGGGAGGGCAACAACGAGGCCTCCTTGAAGCTGCGCCGCCGTCTGGCGGACGGTGCCAAGCTTTACCGGCGCCAGGTCAAGCGCGATCTCGCGGACGAGAACCTGCTAATCAACCAGGCCTACCTCGCCATCTTCACTGGCGACTACGGGCTCGCCGTGGCCGCAACCCAGAAGATGCTTGAAGCTCCTACCACCAGCACCGGTCGGCGACAGAACGCCATGCGCAGCGCCCAAGCCGCGATCTGGCTGCACGACCTGCCGCTCGCCCGCGGCATCCGAGATGAGGGCGGGTTGAACGAGGCGGCGTTGGCGGCCCTGGAGGCCAGTGTGGCGACCGGCGGCAGCCTGGCCGCGCGGGAACGCCGGGCGCTTGAGGATTGGCCGGCCGCTGCAGAGGGTTTTGCGCCGATCTGGGCAAATGCGCGCAGCTTCGCCTTCGAGCGCGCCGCCTATCTCATCGCGCTGGCCCGAGCTGGCCGGGTGGAGGAGGCGCAGGCCGCCCTGGCCGCGAACGCAACGATGCCCGGTGTGAGCCCCGGCGTGGCCGACCGGTACGACTTCCTCATCGCCCGCGGCGTCATCGCTGAGGCATTGGGGCGGAGGGGCGATGCGGACGGGCTATTCGCGCGCGCCGTCGCGCTTGGCCCCTCGTTTCCCCACGCTCACGAGGCGTGGAGCCGGGCCCTTTTAGACCGTAGGGATGCGGCCGGCGCGCTGCGCGAGGCGAGGCTGGCCGTGAAGAAGGGGCCGCGCTGGCCCGACGCCCACCGCGCCCATGGCCGGACGTTGCATGCCCTGGGTAAGGAGGCCGACGCCGCCCGCGCCTACGCCGAAGCCGCGAAGCTGACGCCGAGTTGGGGCGCCCTGGAGATCGACTGGGGCGTGGCGCTCGCGGCCCAGGGGCAGCGCGACGCGGCGGTCGCCAGGTGGCGCCGCGCGGCGTCCCTTGACCTTGGCCCCGCCGACCGCAGACGGGTGGAGGCGCTGCTGGCGAGTTCCGCATGACGGAACCCGCGGGTCACTCAGGTTCGAAATCGCCAGAAGAGCCGGAGGGGCGCGGCGTGGAGCCGTGCATGCAGCGGGGAGGCCACATGTGTGTCGTTAAACTGGCGCGCTTCCTTGGCGCGGCGATCGTTGCTCTGGGTTGGAGCCTAACCCTTGTCGCGGCAGGTCCTGCAAAAGCGGCTTCTGTTGCTTCGCTGAAGGTAACCGTTCTCTCCACAATGATTACCGACCTCCAAGGGGTCGGCGAATGGGGCTATGCGGCGCTCGTGGAAGTGGACGGCAGGCGCATCCTCTTTGACACGGGGGCGCGGCCGGATGTGGTGCTGGCGAACGCACGCGAGCTGCGGGTGGACCTAAGCGATGTCGACGACGTGGTGCTCAGCCATAACCACGCCGACCATACCGGCGGCCTACTGAGCTTGCGCAAGTCCGTGATGGCACGGCGGCAGGAAGCGCTCGGCCGTGTCCATGTGGCTAAGGCCTTCTTCGACCCGTGGCGTGCGCCTAACCCCATCCATCGGCAGCGGCCCGAGCTGGAGTCACTGGGCGTGCGGTTCGTTCAGCACAACTCCGCTGTGCAGCTCGCCCCCGGCATATGGCTGACGGGCCCCGTGCCGCGTCACACCGACGAGCAGAACTATAGCCGAGGGCTGTTGGCCGACGGCGCGCCCGCGCCGGACGTTCCAGACGACCAAGCTCTAATCATCGAGACGCGCGATGGCTTGGTGGTAATCACCGGATGCGGCCACGCGGGGATTGTAAACATCGTCGATTACGCCAGGCAGATTACGGGCGTGCGGCGCGTAACCGCGATCATCGGTGGCCTGCACCTCTTCGAAGCGACACACGAGCGGCTGGACTGGACTGCCGCCAGACTCCGCAAGGCAGGCGTACGCTACTTGCTGGCGGGACATTGCACCGGGCTTGAGGCGACCTACCGCCTGCGCGCGGCTATGAGGCTGGACCGCGTCGCGGCGGTCTACGGCGCCGTTGGCGCCACGTTTGAGGCGGGTAAGGGGATCGACGGCCGGCCGATCGCTCGATAGCTCGCGCCGCTGAGTAGGAGACGTTCACAGGTGCGGCAGCGGGTGGGTAGCGGACCTTGCCGCAACGCGCCGCAACACTGGTTGGCTCACTTGGTCAGGCTCACCCCCGCTCTGCCGGCAACCATGACTGCGGCGGAGCACATCAGTCAAACGGCCAAGCACTTTCGGGTGAGCGTAGCGACGGCGAAGAGATACCTCCGCCAGCCCGCCTAAGTGCGTGGTTCCCCCGCAGGGGGCGCCGCTCGTATCTGTTGGCAGATGGGTTTCTGGCTGACGGGCCCTGATGCAGGTCCACTCGGCGCGTCAAAGAGTTTGGCGTCGCCCTTAATGCCGATACTGGCCGCATAGAACTGCGTCTGCTTGATTTGGTCCACAATCGAGCGCTCGGCCACGATGGCTTCTGTCAGCGCCGCTTGCTGATCGTAGAGCATCTCAGGGGACAGGGTTTTGCGAAGGCGCAGCGTGTAAAGCCTCGTCCAGGCATCCCGCTGTTCCTGTTGGAGAGCATCAAGGCGTTCGAACCACTGGTAAAGACGCGCAAAGGCGCGCTGCTCGTCTGGTGAGAGTAGGACTGTTCGTCCCCCCGCGGTCGCCGCTTCCCACCGCCGACCGAAGGTTGCGTAGTACGGCACGCTTGCGGGGAGGTTCATGGGCGGCAGTTTTCCACTCTTCTCCGCTTCGTTGAGAACGGTGTCGATCTCCGCGAGGCGATCTGTGACGCAGGCGTCAAGCGCGAGCCTTCGGGTCACGTTGGTGACGTTGACGTTCAACTCGGCGAAGATCGTTTCGCGGGCCTCACGCGAAACCCGGTGCTCATGCAGGTTTTCCGCGACCTGCTGAGCCACGAGCGCGGCTAGCACACCCGCTGCAACTACGACAAACTCGGCAAGGAACCAGCGCCAGCCGCGTGCGTCCTTCCACTCTCCGTCGGACATCTTTGCCGCCCCCACGCGGATCATGAGCTGTCTGCGTATCACGGATCGGCGGAACGGTCTGAAGCGGACACTTCAAGTGTCCGCCGTGGGGGGGAACCGACCTGGCTCAATGCCGCCGACAGGGTGGAGTCGGCTGGCGAGTTCGCCGCGCGCGGGAGCGCCGTTGTTCCGCGGGCAAACGGAATTGACCCGGACCCAAGAGTGGAACACCGTTCGGTGGGGCTGGGGGCGAGCTGATGCCGGACGGAGACGCAGGGGCGCGCGTGCGCCGGCGACGAGCCTCGAAGGCTCCCCGCAATTCCGATCCCGTCGACATCGCGTTGGAGGCCGCGGCCAGCGGCGAGAGCCCCTCCGCGGCAGCGATGGAGGTGCTGCGCGCCAACGCCGCGCTGCTGCGGCAACAGGTTACGCTGGCGAGGAACGAGGTATTCCGCAACCGCATCCGCGCAGTGCGCGACGGTGCCCTCGCCGCTCTGGTGGTCGCGGTCGTGGCCGGCGCAGGGGGATTCCTGTGGAAAGCCCGGGCTGCCGAGGGCCTGGTGGTGGAGCCCATCCGCGTGCCGAAAGCGCTTGCGGACCAGGGCCTAGACGGCGTGGCGGTCTCCTCCCGCCTGCTCGATCGGCTCTCTGCCATGCAGGCCGCGACTGACAGCTCCCGTGCACCATCGACGTTCAACGACGACTGGAGCCAGGGCTTGGCCGTCGAGGTGCCGCAGACCGGAGTGTCCGTGGGCGAGTTATGGACGTTCCTGAAGCGCACCATCGGCCACGAAACCCGCTTGACAGGCGAAGTGGTGCAGACCGCGAGCGGGCTGGCGCTGACCACCCGCCTTGGCGCGACGCCCGGCGTGACCCTCACCGGATCAGAGCTCGACCCTCTTCTGGACCAGGCGGCGCAGGCGGTGTTCCGCGGCGCCCAGCCTTACCGCTACTCCGTGTGGCTGCGCCGCGTCGCCCGGAAGCCCGGGGAGGCCGACGCCCTGTTGCTTGAGCTCGCGGAGTCGCCGGACAAAATGGAACGGCTGTGGGCGATGGTCGGTCTTTCGACCGAGGCCGCTGTTCAGAACCGCGGCGAAGCCGCCGAAGCCTACGCGCGCGAAGGGCTGCGCTTCGACCAAACCTTCGAGAAGCTGCGCTGGAACCTGAAGGACGCCCTCGAGGTCATGGGGCGCGACGAAGAGCTGCTGAAGGAGGCCCGGGTCTTGCAGCCCATCCTTCGGCGCCGCGACCCGCGGGTGACGGACGCGTCCCAGGCGCTGGTGCGGCGGTCTACGGACGCGGTCCTGGCGCATCTCGCGGCGGACTACCAGACCGCCGCGGGGATCTATGAGGCAATGTCGCGCATGCCGGAGTACAGCGGCAACGCCGCTTTTGCGCCTTATGACCAGAGCGAAGCTCTGCTGAAGTTGCACGACGTCACTGCGGCCGATCAGGTTCGGCTTGCAGCCGATCGGTCGGCGCGGCCCGACGTGCAAGGGTCAGCCTACCTGCGACTTTTGATCGAGGACGCTAGGGGAAACCCGGCGGCTGCTCGCGATCCTGCCACCCTCGCCGCCGCCCTCACGCCCGGCTTCGGCCTGCCGATGAGGCGGCGCGAGCTTGCGCCGGTGCTGGCGCGGGCCGGCGACGTTGAGAGCGCCGAGGCGTTGCTGGCAGGCAGCCGGGCCGACTGCATACCCTGCGCTGTCGCGAGGGCTGAGATCGCGGTGAGCGCCGGCCGTCCCGCTAACGCGGACCGCTGGTTCGCCCAAGCCGTTCATCTCGGTCCGTCGCTTCCGACAGCCGCCGAACGTTGGGCGGAGGCCAAGCTTGCACGAGGCGACCTGGACGGGGCGTTGACGCTCTTCCGGCAGGCCCAGAAGACTGGCCCCCGCTGGGCCGACCCGCTGAAAGGGGAGGGCGACGTCCTCGCCCGACGCGGCGACTGGGGCGGCGCCGCTCGCCTGTACGCGAAGGCGGCCGAGCGCGCGCCCCGCTGGGGAGCCTTGTACGTCGCATGGGGCCAGGCGCTGGCAAAGTTGGGCAAGACCGACGAGGCGCAGGCCACGTGGCGAGCGGCAGCAGGAATGGACCTGACCCCTGCCGAACAAGCTAAGCTGGCGACGGCCTCCACCAACCGGACAAACTAGACGTTCGTTACGGCTCGAAAGCCGGCGTCAGCCTCGCGCCCGCAACCCGACATTCACACCGGCTGCCATGAAGCAGGCGTTCCGAACATCGCCGATGGTGGAAAGCCGACATTCATGCGTGATTAGCGGGCGCGGAGCTGATGCGCTCTCACTAGGTCTTTTGGCCTGCCAATCGCCGTCAGCAGTCCGACCAACTCTTCCCGCGAGGGCACAAACACGACCTCTGCCCCCACGCGGACGCTCTCGCGCGTCTTCAGCGCAACCTCCCGCCACCCGGTGTCAGTAAGCAAGTTGAAGCCTGCCATGATCTCCACGGGCATCGGCGGCGAAGTCCAGCGCCCAATCACCCTGGATCGAAAAAGCGGATGTAACCCATCACCCTCCGGCTTGATGCCGAGAGCCTCCAGGACGGAAGTCGCGTCGCGCTCACTTGCGAGCACGTCGACATCAGCGGGCTCAGGTTGGTCCGCACCGTGCAGCGTCGCTGCGGCACTGGCGATCACCCACCACTCATCGGCGGCGTCACGCATAACGCGGCTAACTGATTGCAGTGTCTCAAGAAGGTCCGGACGGAGTGTCGCGCCTCCGGTTTAGGCGAGACCAACGAACGTCCGCAATGGGTCGAAAGCGGACATCGTGATACGCTAGGCGCGGGTCTGCAGAAGCGCATGGACCTGAGCCCTATCGGATGGACTGAGGTCCATACCCAGGGCGGCCGACCACCGCGCGCGAGCTGCGGCGCGGTCGCCACTGGCGGCCAGCGCTTCGCCCCACTTGAGGTGCAGTCGGCCCCATCGCGGCGCCAGCCGGACGGCGCGCGCGAACCGCTCCGTAGCAGCCCTGGAGTCGCCCTGCGCCAGCAGCGCCTCGCCGACGAGCTCGATCGGATCGGCCCACTGGGGAGCGCGCTCTTCTGCGACCCGGCCCAAGGCGAGTGCTCCGGCCGCGTCGCCACGCTGTAGTCGCGCGCGGCCCCAGGCTTCGTGGGCGTGCGGCAGGCTCGGGCCGGCGGCAGCTGCAGCGGCGTACCACCGGTCCGACGCCGCAGGCTCGCGCCGGACGCCAGCGATTTCGGCTCGCGTGATCAAGCAAGGATAGCAGTTGGCTGGCGCCGCGCCGAGCAGCGCGTCCGCCTCTGCGTAGCGCCCCATCTCAGCCAGCGCACGCGCCTCCGCCGCCTTCAGCGACGCCGTCAGCAGCAGTCTACGTTCGTGCGGCGGTCGGCTCTCGGCAAGCCGCTTCAGCGCCTCGACTTGGCTCAAGACGCCGGCCCAGTCGCCGCTAGCCGCGGCTACCGTCAGGTGCGGCGTCACCTCGACCCGACTGTTCAGCACCCGGATGCTGGCGTCATCCGGTCCAAAAGCGGCGGCCGTGGCGCGGGCGGCGCCGTATTCGTGCAGCGCGCTCTGTATCAGGGCCTTGCCAGCCACGGCGAGGGCACGAGACTCCGTGAAATTCGGACGGCGGCCCATGTCCTCGACCGCCGCGGCGGCGTCGGACCAGCGTCCCGCTATCTGCCCGAGACGGAGGTTGCTGTAGTTGCGTTGGGTCGCCTTGCTTTGGGCGGTCACGCCGCCACGGTCGCGGCGCTCATGCAGCTTCAGCACCCTCTGGCGCGCCCAGTAGGCCTGCTCCGCCATCCCCAGCCGTTCGTAGAGCGCTCCGAGGTTGTTGGGAGCCATGACGAGGTTGGGATTGAGCTGAGCCGCCCGCTCGAACGCGGCCCTAGCCTCCGGCTCGGTCGAGGCCAAATTGCCGAGGCCGATCCACGCCCAAGCCTGCTCGGCGGGCGGGCTGTTGAGGGCGACGCGCTGGTAGACGGCGCGCGCCTCGTCAAAGCGCTCCAGCCGCAAGAGGTACACGCCGTAGCGGTAAGGCTGGGTTTCGCCGTAGAGCTCTTCCGCCGCCTTTGCGATCAGTGCGTCCAGGTCGGTTTCGCCGCCGTTCGCGGCGTGGGCAGCGCCCTGGGTGCGGACCGTCAGCCTGAGGCCTTGGGGCGTGCGAACGACGTCGCCGGTCACCACGCTTTCGCGGCCCAGCCACTCGTGCAACAGGCGTTGCAGTTCGCCTAGGGAGACGCCTGTTTGCGGGATCTCCAGGCGGATATCGTTCCCCCAGTCCGAGGAGTAGGTCGCGCTGTCGCGGCCGGATTCGGTGGCCGCCTGCATCGCCAATAGCCGGTCCTGGACGTGGGAGGCGAGCACCTCGCCGGTCATCCCTCGCGCCGCGAAGTCGGGGGGCGCGGCGAAGGCGCCAATCACCACCCCGTCCGACCGGCTTGCCTCCCAAGCCATCAGACCGAGGACGACGGCTACCGCCAGCCCAGCCACGCCCGTGAGCCCCTTGAGCACCAGGCCGGCCCGCTCGCTCGCCATCTGCAGGCGCAGGTGGCGCCGCTGATCGTCGATCAACCCGCCTTGCTTGCGCAACAGCTCGCGAGAAACCTCGTCTGCCGGGGGGCCGCCGGCGATCTCGCCCATAGCGATCTCAATGGGGTCGGGCGTGCGGGGAAGTGCGCGCGCCGAGGCTCGCCCGCGCCGCCTGGCCTTTGAAGTCTCGCCGTCCGCCATTCGACCGGTCCCGCCCGACGGAACCGTGTTCTACGCAGCTTCAACGGTCAACGGCGGCAACGACCCACACGAGGCACTCGCCCAGCAGCTCAGGCTGGAGGGCCGAGGCGCGGAGAGCGCTGCAAACCGTAGCGCTGAACGTCGTCTACGGGTCGGAAGCTGACGTTGACTCGCGTCCACAAACCGGGCCTTCGGGCTCTTGGCCCCGGAGCGGACATTCCCAATGTCAGCAGACGGTGGTTAGCGGACCATTTGATCTGCACCACGGACGCTTGAGGCTCCACCACAAGTCGTTAAGCTCACCGCTCGTGCTGGGAGGGGTGACCGTGTTTTCAAAACTGCTGTTGGCGGCGGCCCTGTTGCTGCAAGCCCCGCCTGCGGCTCCGGTATCTGCGCCAAAGGCCGTGCCGCTGGGTGCAGCCTACGATCCCACCAATCCATTCGCTCGCATCCTCGCCGGGTCGTCTACGAACGCCATCGTCGCTGAAACCCAGTCCGCTTTGGCCTTCATGGACTATCGGCCGAGCCGCGCGGGACACGTGCTCGTCATTCCCAAGTCGCCCACGGTCTCCCTGCTGGACGCCACGCCTCAGCAGTTGGCCGGCGTGATGGCCCTGGCGCGTTGCGTTGCCATAGCCCAGACCGTGGCCTTTAAAGCCGATGGGATCACGGGCATTTCGCTCGATCAGAACAACGGCGCGCCCAACCAGCATGTCGGGCACATGCACTTCCACCTGATCCCGAACTATGGAAATCGACCCTCAAGCCCGCCTGCCACCCCGTTGACGAAAGAGCAACTTGAACCCGTCGCGGCCCGCATCAGGGCCGCTATGCCTTCCGAGGGCTGCTAAGCCGCAAACGTAAATCACCGGCTGCGGAGGCGGAGCTGCAACGGGAGGTTCCCAACGGCTCACCAATGACCGCAACGGGTCGGAAGCGGACCTCGAGCTGGCGACCCAAAGCAGACGTCGGACGGCGCCTCCTGAACGTCCGGTTTGGGATCGGGCCTGAACGTCTGTTCCTGGCGCGATGCTGACTTCGCAAAATGCAGCTTAGACGCAGATCGCCGAACTGTTGATACCTGCTGGCGCTGCGCTGCCGGATGTGAGTCCTGCCCGCTCGACCACTCGTTCGCAGAACGCTACGTAGACTCGCTTCCTGAGCCGTTGACACTTGTCAGCTCGCTAGAGGAGCGGGGAGGAGCTAAGGTCCAATTCGAACTCAATGGCGAGGTTGGAAATGTGCGCTTCTGACGCTCGGCAGCACATGCATCCGCCTAGGCGGCGGGAACGGCCGGCCGCTGGACTATGAGGCTGATGGCCAGGGCGAGTAGCCAAGTCATCCACAACATGAAGGCAAACGGCGTGAGTTCCAGCACCGGGAGGCTTGGGAGGACGGTCGCGAACAGTTCAGTCTGGCCGAGAATCCAGAGTGGAACCGAGGCCATGCCGATGAGCGATGTCCACTTCAGGAGCCCACCCGTCCGCCAACAGGCGGCCAGGATTCCCACGCTCCACAGGATCAGCAGCACTTGGCCGAGATGCTCGCCCAGGGCCACGCCTGCGTACTGGTTGAGCGCGTTATAGGTCTGGTCGATCGCCGCGCGCTCGGCTTCGCCGGCGTGCGGGTAGGCACTGGCAAGCGTCGGTACGACGAAAACCCATCGGAACAAGCCGACGGCCTGGATCAAGCCGCTCGCCGCCCCTGCGGCCGTCGCGGCCCAGACGAGCTGGCCGTGGCGCTGAGCGAAGGCGCGGGCGGTGAAGACGGCGGCCAACACGAAGACGAGCGCCGACCAGGCGAAGCCGGTCCACGCCAAGATCAGCGCCGGACCGCCGGCTTGAAAGCGCTCCAGCACCGTGCCGACCGGTTGCCGCAGGATGTCGTCGTAGCCGAACATCGTGACAAGCGCCGAATAGGCGGCATTTGTCAGCGCCAGGAAAGCAATGAGCGCTGACCCGGCGAGCAGGCCGTACCCAGGTTTCTTCATTTGATCACCGTGTCATAGGCGTAGGCTCCGGGATACGCCTTCGCCGGGACGCCACTCGTCAGGCCTGCCCCTCACTGCGGTCGCAGGTCCGGCCCCAGAGTCTTCTCGAAGAAGCGAACAACCGCAGCGTTGAACGTCTTGTGGAAGGCTGGCCGGTCGATGGACGCGGGGCAGATCGCGGGCGCAACCTTGGCGAGGGCGTCGCTGCAAGGCGCCATGAAGTCAAAGTGCGCGGCGCCGGGGACCACGTGGTACTCGGCCTTGGGCAGCAGACGGTGGACCACCTCTGCGTAGTAGGGATGAGGCAGGACGGTGTCCTGTTCCGCCCGCCAAAGCTGTACCGGAATGGACACGCCGTTCAGGCCCGAGGGCTCGAACACGAAGCCAAGGGCGGGAGCGGCGACGACAGCTGCGCGGATCCGGCGATCGTGTTCGACCGGTGCCATCGTGGTCGGCCGTGCGCCGATGCCCTGATCCTGCTGCAGGACGCACGCATAGAATTTCGGGTGCTCGGCGCAGTGCGAGGCAACCTTGGTCATATCGGGTTCGCCGCCGATGGCGCCCAGTACCGTGAAGCCACCCGACGAGAAGCCGAAAGCCCCAATGCGCTTCAGGTCGAGAGAGCCGTGCCCGGGCCACTCCGTCGTCATGTAGTCGATCAGGCGGATCAGCTGCCCGGGACGCTCCGTTATGCGCATCGCCCGGCTGCGGTCGGTGCGCGTATCGCCGGTGTGGGTGATGGACGCCACCACGAACCCCGCCCGGGCGAGTTCCCGGGCCGTGTCATAGTGGTCGACCAACGAACCGCCTGCACCGTGGGAGATCACCACCAGCGGATGGCTGCGCCCCGTCACCGGCGCGCCGACGGCCACAGATTGCCGGAAGAGTGCGAGAGGGACCTCGTTTTCGGTCGCCTCGGCGGGATACCAGACCGCGCCGGCCATGGGCGCGTCGCCGGGAACCGGCACCGACACCGTTTGGAAGCCCACCGTCGCGGCGTGCGCTGCCCCGCCCAGCGTCAGCCAAGCTACGGTGAGCCAAGCCGTGATCCGCCTCGTCAGAGCTCCCGCCCCAGGTGGCCTCACGCGACGGGCGACGGTTTGCGGCAAAGCTGCGGTTCCTGGGCGTTTCATGGTTTCCTCCTGGTATTCATGTGAAGATGCGAAACAGACTGGCGAAGGCGGCCGCCAGGCCGAGCAGAGCCGCCGCCGCGAAGACGGCCGGTAGGGCTGCGTCGAGACCTAGCTGGGCGAGCATAAGCGCCACTATGAGCGCGCCGGCCGTCTGCCCCGAGACTCTGGCGGTACCCTGCATTCCGCCAGCCGCACCGCTGCGCTCGGCGGGCGCCGAGAGGAACAGATTTCGGTTGTTGGGGGACTGAAATAGCCCGAAACCCAGCCCGGCGGCGGCGATGCCCGGCAGGACCTCGGCCGGGTGCGAAGCGACTGCGCATGCGGCCAGGCCCGCAGCCAAAGCTCCAGCCCCCATCGCGCACAGCCAGGCCGTGGGCGCGCGGTCGGAAAGCCGCCCCGCCAGCAGAGCTGAGACGGCGACGCTGAGGGGCCAAACCGTAAAGTAGAGCGCCGTCGCGATCGGCGTCTGATGCAGTTGATGCTGCAACAGGAAGGGCAGGGCTACGAGACCTGCCGTCTGCGCTGCGAAGCAGAAGACCGAGGCGGTGGCGGACAGGCGAAACGACTGGCTGCGCAACAGGTCGAGCGGGAACATGGGCGCCGTTTTCGGCGCTTCTCTGCGCAAGAGCGCCATGAGCGCGAGCACAGCGATGAGCAGGAGCATCGCTGCCAACGGCGGAGCAGCCATTGCGGTCTGCGCCGCCACAATCAGCATCGCGAACATCAGCGCGCTCAGGCTCATGCTGACTGCATCCGGCGGCGTCTTGGCCCGCGGCGTCGCCGGCAGCGTGCGGGAACCCAGCAGCGCGAGTGCTGCGATTGGCAGGTTGATCGCGAACAGCCCACGCCAGTCGCCCAACGTAAGGACGAGCGCGGCAATGGTCGGAGCCGCGGCGGAGGCCAGCGCGACGTTCAGGGCATTCCATCCGATAGCCCGGCCCAGCTGGCCTTCAGGCACAATGAACCGAAGCAGGGCCATGCCCACCGCCATAATGCCGGCAGCGCCCAAGCCTTGGACGAAGCGGGCGGCGGTTAGCCAGGCCAGATCTGAAGCGAGGGCCGCGAACGCCGACGCCGCCGCAAAGAGGGCAACGCTGAGGCTGAAGATGCGCTGATGGCCATACCGCTCGCCCATCGCGCCGAGGGGCAGGAGCGCCATGACGAGGGCGGATTGATAGGCAGTGACAAGGTGGATCGCGTCCGCCGGCGAGCTGCCGAACGATTGAGCCAGCCTCGGCAGGGAAACGGTCGTCATGCCCGCGTCGAGCACAGCGAGGGTCATGGCCGAGAGAATGGTGGCGACCGCAAACGCCCGGCGGCGGCCAGCCAGGGATGTCCCGCGGGCCGAGGACGTTCCTGAGAGACTGGTCACGCCGCCGCCGGTGTCCAGACGCCGCCTCCGTCCACGTAGCGCGTCACTCTCCGCTCCAGGCGGTCCTCGATTTTCAGGTCGCGCTCGGTGAACCGAAACAGCAGCGCCGAGTCAGTGAGGCAGCGCGTGTCGTGGATATCGCCCGGCAAGTAGGCCAGCGCCTGGCCGGGACGCAGGACCGTGCTGTCGCGTTGGACGAGCCGAACCCGGCCATCCGCCTCGTCGACCCGGCCGTAGGTCCGCATCTCGATCTCACCGCGCTGAAGGGCGTAAACCACCCAGGCCCGCCCGTGGTCGTGCGGTGGACGGAAGAGGCCGGCGGCCTCGGTGTGCGCGAGCAAGACGAACCCGTGATCCGGGTCGCGGTAGAGCTCGCGGTTCGCCGGCGCGGCTGCATGAAGATCAGCGAGCCACGCCTCTCTTGGCGACGCGGCGGCGAGTGTCTCCAACTGCTCCCGACAAGCGGCGACGAGCTCACTGGTCAGGGGACCCCAGAGGCCGCGCACACGGGCGGCGAACGTTTGGAGCGAGTCTTTCATGGCTTCACCTCGTGGTGAGGCCAAGCTACGAGCGATCGATGTCTAGCGGAACACGCATGATTTGCAGTCTATCATTGCGTTTGACGCTATATATCGGACAGCTTCCGCGAGGTGTCCGATGTCGAACCCCGACCTCAATCTTCTGATCACGCTCGATATCCTGCTTGCCGAAGGGAGCGTCGCGCGCGCCTCACGCCGCTTGCGTCTCAGCCCGTCCGCGATGAGCCGCGCCCTGGCGCGTCTGCGGGAGACGACGGGAGACCCGCTTCTGGTGCGAGCGGGACGAGGCCTGGTTCCGACCCCGAGGGCAGACGCACTTCGAAGCCGCGTCCATGACCTCGTCGAGGAGGCGCAAAGTCTTTTGCGGCCGGTGGAGCGCAGTGACCCCGGGGCCCTCGTGCGCACGTTTTCCCTGCGAACCAGCGACGGCTTCGTGGAGAACTTCGGGCCAAGCCTGATCGCACGCGTCAGCGCCGAAGCGCCGGGCGTGCGTCTCAACTTCCACCAGAAGGCGGACAAGGACAGCCTCCCGCTTCGCGAAGGACGCGTCGACCTTGAAACCGCCGTGGTCGATCAGGCGATTGGACCGGAGCTGCGGGTGCAGGCGCTCTTCCGTGATCGGCTGATCGCCGCCGTGCGGCCCGCACATCCCCTCGCGGGACAGAAGGTCACCCTCGAGGACTATGTCACGGCGCGCCACGTCGTCGTGTCACGCACGGGCCTCGAGGAGGATGCTGTGGAGTCCCCCTTCCTTCCACAGGGGATGATCCGGACGGTCGCCAGCGTGGTGGGTGGCTTCGCCACGGCCTTATCCTTGGCGCGCAGCGCCAACCTGGTCGCCACGGTGCCTGAACGCCACACGGCGACGCTGCGCGACGGAATGGTGACGTTTGCGGTCCCCGCGCCCACCAAGGGCTTCACCGTCTCGATGCTATGGCACCCGCGCCTGGACGGGGATCCAGCGCACCGATGGCTGCGCGGCATCGTGCGCGACGTCTGCGCACTACGGGCAGAGCACGAATAGGCCGAAAGTGGGATTTGCGGCTTAAAGCCAATGTCCGCTCCTGGCGGAAAGCCGACTTCGCTCAGAGCGCGGTCCAGCAGGTACACTTCAGCAAAGATGGCGAAGGTCGCTGAGGACACCAACCGGCCGTTCCGGAGGTCTGCTGTCGGCCAGGGGGTGGTGCCTGCCCGCCCATCCTAGGCGCGACTAGTCGGGCTCGCCGTATCTGGACACCTACCCACGCGGTGTCAGGAGCGCGGACCCAAGGGAGGCGATGGCGTCGGCCCGTTGATAGATGCAATGCTCACCCAGTCGTCACGAGAGTTGGAGGGAAGTGGCATGCGAACGAGAGCAACCATCGTTGTGGGTCTCGTCGCCGCGTTCTCGATCCTGAGCGCTGCCGAACAAGCTATCGCCGAGGCGCTTCCGGTCGGCCCCTCAGCGGGAGACCAGGATCTCTCCCCGTTCTACAGGTGGACCGGGAAGCTCCCGTCCCGTCCGGGTTTGATGCTCCGGGAAGAGCCGCTGCCGGCGAATCCCCAGATCGCCAACGCGGGACAGGCGCTGCGGATTCTCTACACCTCCACAGACGCCCGCTGGAATTCGGGCGTGCTGCCCGTGAGCGGCACGTTGCATCTCCCGGGAGGCGCCCGGCCACGGGGCGGGTGGCCGCTAGTTGCGTGGGCGCACGGCACCCTCGGTGTAGCAGACAAGTGCGCCCCCTCGTGGGCCGGTCACCGGCCGCGCGACGCAGCGTACATCAACGAATGGCTGAAGCAGGGCTTCGCCGTGGTTTCCACCGACTATCAAGGGCTCGGCGGGCCTGGTCCGCACCCCTACACTGTCTGGCAGGCGGAGGGGCGCTCCGTTCTGGACGGCATCCGCGCCGCCACGTCCGCACACAGGCGAGAAATCGCAAACGTCGTTGTCATCACCGGCCAATCGCAAGGATCGGGAGCCGCAATCGGAGCGACACGCTTGCAGCCGACGTATGCCCCGGATGTCGGGCTCAAGGCGAGTATTGCGACCGGGGTGCTCTCGAGCTTTTCGGCGCCCGACGCTTCCCCGCCGCCAGCCCCAGCTCAGGGATCCGCCTATTATACGATGCTGAGCATCGCCGGCGCCGGCCTGCGCGAGGGGGCCCCGCCGCGTGACGAGCTACTAACTGAGAAGGGCCGCATGCTCCTGAATGCTGCTTTGGGCGGATGCGATGCGCGCGCGATCGAGCAGCGGGAAGGGGTGACCGCCGCGAACGCGTTTCGGGCGCCGGATCAGATACGTGACTACACTTTGCGAACGGCCGACATGTCCCCCGTCAGGATGCGGGTCCCCGTGTTCCTGGGCACGGGCCTAGCGGACAGCTTGCTCGTGCCCAGGAGGCAGTACGCAGCGGCGCGGGCGCTTTGCGGAGCCGGGAGCCACATCGTGTGGAAGACCTATCCAGGCGCTACCCACAACGGCGGAATGCATGCGGCCTTGAAGGACGAGTTCGCTTTCGTGGACGCCGTTCTGCGCGGCGAACCGGAGCCGAGTAACTGCAGCGGCATCGCTGATCCCGGGGAGCCAGCGCGGCCGCAACCAGGGCTGCCTTACAACTAGAGACGTCCGAGGCGCGCGTCTGCACGCAGCTGATGCTCGTTGATATGGGCGATCAAAGT
Organism: Phenylobacterium sp.; assembly: GCF_036563285.1. Taxonomy (GTDB): domain Bacteria; phylum Pseudomonadota; class Alphaproteobacteria; order Caulobacterales; family Caulobacteraceae; genus Phenylobacterium. The sequence goes on along the minus strand of NZ_DATCMR010000008.1, from coordinate 16,275 downwards.
TGCGCTCGATGCCAATACCCCTCGATGCTGCTTCTTGGCTTCGCACCCGAATTCCACGTCAGGCGCTGAGCTCTTGCAGGTCCTGCAGGAGGGATCGGGCCGCCGTCCCAAGCGGCCGGGCGCGTTGGTGCACCGCGTAAATCGGGATAGAGCCGGGGAGAATGGAGGGGTCCTCGATCGGCAGACGCTGGAGCGAGCCGCTGCGCAGATGCGGCTCGACCAGGTGGAGCGGCATCGTCGCCCAGCCAAAGCCTGCCAGCAGGAACTCCAGCCGCCGCCCAAGGTCGACGAAGCGCCATACCCGGGGACTGACGACACTATAGCTCGGGCCGCCGCCCTTGCTCTCGGGGTCCGTCAGCACCAGCTGCACATGCTCGGCGAGCACCTCCCGTTCCAGGCGCCGCGTCTCCTGCGCCAAGGGATGTGCCGGAGCGACGACAGGGACCAGCTCAATGGACGTGACCGGGTAGGCTTGCAGGTCCTGCACCTGGACTGGAAAGAGCATACAGAGGCCGAGGGCGGCGGACCCAGACCGCACCCGCCGCTCTGCCCCGCCGAGCGCCTCGGTGAAGAGCGTCACGGTTAGGTCTGGAAAGCGCTGCTGAAGGGTCGCGAGCGTCCGGATCACGGGCTCCGACGGGACCATGCTGTCCACGGAAAACGTCAGCTCCGGCTCAAGGCCGCTCGCGATGGCGCTCGCCGTCCGCTCGAACAGCTCGGCCTGCCGAAGGACCTGGCGCGCCTGGCTCGCGAGCGCCCGCCCCGCCTCCGTGAGCACCGGCGCTCGGCCTGAGCGGTCGAAGAGCTGAACGCGCTGCAGGTTCTCAAGCGTCATCACCGCGTGGCTGATGGCGGACTGGGCACGCTTCAGCTTGCGACCAGCGGCCGAGAAGCTGCCGGTCTCCTCAATGGTGACGAGCACCTTCAGCTGATCCAGAGTCACCGTCCCGAGCACAACCTATCTCTCATTCAGATGGATGGGATCGATCTTTTATCGCTCCCGGCGGGGGTCTGGCGAGCCTATCTCTTCGTCAACGAACGACGGAGCCCCCAATGAACGATCATTCCGCTGCCGCGGCCGTGCCTACCAAGAGCGCCAGCCGGTACTTGCAGCAGCTTTGCAAGCACTGGTCCCACAATTTCACCGTCGAGTTCACGCCCACTGAGGGGAAAATCACATTCCCCAGGGACGCACGTGGAAGAAGTTTCCCTGCCGACGGGACAGTGACGCTGGAGGCGCTGGAGAACGGTTTGGCCGTGCGGGTGGACGCTTCCGCCAGCGAGCAACTCGACGGCATCAAGGCCGCCGTCGCGAGCCACCTGGACCGCTTCGCCTTCCGTGAGGCGCCGCTCGCCTTCGACTGGCGCTGAGCCCCCCAACATCTATCCGCAAGGATCTACGAAATGACCCGTCTGCCGACCTACTTCATCAGCCACGGCGGTGGCCCATGGCCCTACCTCGACGGCCCGTTTCGCCGCATGTTCGACCAGCTTGAACAATCGCTCCTCGACATCCGCCGCGAGCTGGGCGATGCGCCCCGAGCGGTGCTCGTCATCACCGGCCACTGGGAAGAGAGAGGCTTCGCCATCTCCTCCGGAGAGCAGCCGGGTATGGTCTACGACTACTCCGGGTTCCCGCCGCACACCTACGAGATCAAGTACAAGGCTCCGGGTTCGCCCGAGCTTGCGGCCCGCGTCCAGCAACTGCTGTCCGACGGCGGCATCGCCGCGCGGCTCGACACGCAGCGGGGTTACGACCACGGCACCTTCAGCATCATGAAGCCGCTCTATCCGGGCGAGGACATCCCCCTCGTGCAGCTGTCCATCGACCTCAGCTACGACCCGGAACTCCATCTGCGGCTCGGCCGCCTGCTGGCGCCTCTGCGTGACGAGGGCGTGCTGATCATCGGCAGCGGCCTCAGCTATCACAACCTCCGAGACGCCCGCAGCGACGTCGGCGCCGAGCCATCCCGCGTCTTCGACGCTTGGCTGCACCAGACCCTCACGGACGCCTCGCCGGAGGAGCGGAGCTCGCGCCTAATCGAATGGGAGCGGGCGCCGCTCGCTCGCGCCGCTCACCCACAGGAAGACCACCTCGTGCCGCTGATGGCCGCCGTTGGAGCTGCTGAGAACGAGCCCGGCGCGGTCGTCTATCACCAGAAAGATCTGTTCGGCGGCATCACCGCCTCCAGCTTCCGCTTCGGCGAAGTTCCCACCGCGCAATGAGCGCCAATCTCAGGAGCCATATGATGTCCAAACTCGCTAGATGGTCGCCCCATGCGCTCGCCGCGCTCCGGATCATGACCTCGTTGCTGATGCTGCAGCACGCAACGATGAAGTTCTTCGCCTTTCCGGCGGCTATGCCCATGCCGGGCCCGCTCCCCCCGATCATCGTGGCCGCCGGCGTGATTGAGCTCATCACCGGAACTTTGATCGTGCTCGGCCTCTTCACCCGCCCAGCCGCGTTCCTCGCGTCCGGCACGATGGCTGCGGCCTACTTCATGGGTCATGCGACGCAGGGCTTCTGGCCTGTCCTCAACCAGGGCGAGACGGCGATCATGTTCTGCTTCGCCTTCTTCTACCTGATCTTCGCCGGCCCGGGCGCGTGGAGCCTCGACGCGCTGATCCGCCGTCGCCCCGGCAACGCCACGGCTTAGCCACTTCAAACGGCGCGGCCCCCCGGCCGCGCCTCCCCACCCAAGGAATGACCCATGAAAATCGCCATCATCGGCAAGGGCAACGTAGGCTCTGCTCTTCAAGCTGGCCTCTCCCGCAACGATCACGAAGTCCGAGCGGTCGGCCGCGGCGAGGACCTGCGTGCAGCCGGCGAGTTCGCCGACCTCGTCATCATTGCCGTTCCCTTCAGCGAAGTGGGCAACGCCGCTTCCGAACTCGCTGACGTCGTGGCGGGGAAGGTCGTTATCGACGCCACCAACGCCCTGACTGCGGAAATGACGCTCGCCGTCGACTCTTCGAGCACTAGCGGCGCCGAGGAGCTGCAGAAGAAGTTGCCCTCTGCCAAGGTGGCGAAAGCGTTCAACACCGCCTTCGCATCCGCGATGGCCACTGGGCAGATCAAGGGCGAGCAGCTTGCTGGGTTGGTTGCGGCGGACGACGCCGACGCGAAGGCTCAGGCGTTGAAGCTCGTCGAAGAGCTTGGCTTCGAGCCTATCGACGCAGGCCCGCTCTCCGCCGCCCGGCTTCTGGAGCCGTTCGCCCTACTCAACATCAAGCTCGGCTTCATCCAGGGCTACGGCCCGAACAGCGGCTTCCGCCTGGTTCACTAGAGCCCCGCTCCAAGCCACCTCAACAGGAGATGAGACTATGAAGGTCGAAGGGATCACGTGGCACGCGGTGGTGCTGAAGGAGCCCGCGTTCGCCGCCGCCAAGACGCTCTACATCGACACCTTCGGCCTCAAGCCGATGATGGAGCTCGAGGGTGTTGCAGTCTTCCAGATGGAGAACGGCACGCTGCTCGAGCTCTATCAGCCCCATACCGTCCCGCCCTATGGCTACAACGACAGCCTGGCTTTCGGTTTCCGGGTCGACGACATCGAGCAGGCGTCGGCCGAAATCGAGAAGGCGGGCGGTGAGCTGCTGGGGGAAATCACGCGGGTCCCCGACATGGGATACGCCTACCGGCACTTCCGAGGCCCTGACGGCCGGGTCTACGGGCTCAACGAACAAAGGTAAGCGGCCGGAGGCGGGCCTGTTCCAAATGGTCCGCCTTCGATAACGGGACGGCGAGCTCTCTTCCGAGAAACCGCACTTAGGCCTGATCACACCGCCCCGGGCTTGTCGGATTCAGCGAAAAGGCCGCCGATGAGCAGCTTGGCGTAGGCGTCGAAGACCGCCTCGTCTGGGAGCCGCGCGCCACCTTCCGCATAGGCGTAGCGTTGGCTCAGGTAGCCGCGCGCCCCGATGAGAATGTGAACAACCGCTTCCAACTCGGCATCGGTGAAGTCGCGAGTTTCCCCGGCTCCGCGCGCTCGCTGCAGGATACGGAGGTAGGGGAGGCTCACGTTCTGAATGTGCTGTCGATAGGCCTCGGGTGCGCTGAACTCCGCCTCGTTGAGGATACGTAGGAAGCCGGGGTTCTCGACCAGAAATTCAAAGAAGGCCCGAAAGCGCGCCAGCTCCCGATCCCGCTCCGGCCTGACATCGCGTGTGCGCTGCCGAATGAATTCGATCATCTCCTCGCCGAGCGAGGGGAGCAACTGGTCAAGCAGTTCCTGGCGGGTTTCGAAATGATTGTAGAACGTGCCGTTGGCGACACCGGCCCTCTCGGTAATCCGGCTGATCGACGCCTCTTCATAGCCGCGTTCGCCGACGATCTCGCCGGCCGCGCGGAAGAGGCTTCGGCGGACCTCCTCGTTGCGCTCCTGTCGAGAGATCTTCCGCCGCGCTTCGGGAGGGCTCATTTGCGTTCGTATTCCTCCCGGAGCAGCCGCTTGAGAACCTTGCCGGAAGCGCTGCGCGGCAGGGTGGAGCGCACGTTTACGGCGTCGGGGACCTTAAAGCCGCCCAGTCGCGCGCGGCAATGCTCCAGCAGGTCCGCGGGTTCGGCGTTGCGGCCGTCATGGAGGACCACGAAGGCCATCGGGCGCTCGCCCCACTGTGCGTTGGGGACGGCGATGACCGCGGCTTCCTTGACGGCGGCGTGTTCGGTCAAGGCCCGCTCGATCTCGAGGGAGGCGATGTTCTCCCCGCCCGAGATGATCATGTCCTTCTTGCGGTCGGTAATGAAGAGGAAGCCGTCGGCATCGACATGCCCGACGTCACCCGTCCTCAGCCACTTCCCCCAGAAGGACGCCGCCGTCTTCTCGGGCGCTCGCCAATATCCAGGCGTGATCTTCGGACCGCGGAGGCAGATCTCTCCCGTCTCGCCGGCAGGCAGCGTCTGGCCGTCTTCGTCGCGGATCTCCAGATCCACAAGAGCGATGGGCCGGCCGGTCGAGCCGATCTTCTCGATCTCGCGCCCGGGCTCCATCAGGGTGTCGCCGCCGCAGGTCTCGGTAAGCCCGTAAGCATCGATGTAGCGGGCGCGAGGGAATGTCTCGGAATAGCGCTGGATTAGAGTTTCCGGTGTGCGCTCGCCCCCGCCCAAGCTCCACTCCAAGCTGCTCAGGTCATAGTGGCCGCGGGCTTCTGAACTCAGCATCAGGGTCGTCATGACAGGGGCGAACCAGGCGCAGTTCAGCCGCTCGCGATGGATGAGCTGAAAGGCGGTCGTGGCGTCAAACTCGCGTTGTATGCAGAGCGTCCCCCCCGCCCAGAGCACCGCCACGCCCGGGAAGTCGTAAGCGCCGACGTGGTACAAGGGGCCCGCCACCAGCAGCCGGCTGTCCGAATTCAGCTGAAGGGCCATGATCTGGTCCGCCGACTTGGCGTACCAGTTCGCGTATGTGTGCATGACGCCCTTGGGGCGGTCCGTCGTTCCCGACGTGTACATGATCCGGAACACCTCGCCCGGCTCCACATATTCGAGGCGCTCCGGAGAAGCCGCTCCCAGCTGGCTAGAGTCCTTTTGGGCTGCCGGACCGACGAGCCGCACGGCCTCAAAGCTTAGCGGAAGTCCGGAAAAATCGTCGTCGCAGAACAGCAGCTTCGCCCCGCTATCGGCGAGGATGTAATCGATTTCGTCCGCTGACAGACGGTAATTCACCGGCACAAACAGCCCGCCGAGGTGACTGACGGCGAGGGACAGTTCGATGAAAGTCGAGCTGTTCTTCATGACGGCCGCGACGGCGTCGCCCTTGCCGATGCCTTGGGTTTGCAGCCAACCCGCCAGGCGGCAGATGCGGTCCCAGAGACTGGCATAGCTGGTGCGCGCGCCCTCGTAGACCAGCGCGGTCCGATCGGGTGACCGCTCAGCGTGCAGCCGCACACAGCGCGAGAGATTGGACACAGCGACCCTCCCAAACTTTGCTATTGCGATGAATCATGATTCACGGTTCATTGTTCATAACAACAAGCGCCAGTGGATTTCAACGTGGCTACGGGACAGGGGAAGCGCCGGGCGGAAAACCGGCCGAGCACGGCCGACGGCGTCGAGCTGTACCGCCGGATGCTGCTCATCCGCAGGTCAGAGGAGAGACTCTCGCGCCTGTTCGCTGACGGGGAGGTCCCGGGCTTCATCCATCTCTCAATTGGCCAAGAAGCCGTCTCCGTCGGCATCATGAGTGCGCTCACGGCGGAGGATACCATCGCCTCGACGCACCGCGGGCACGGGCACGCGATCGCCAAAGGCCTGTCGCTGACGGGCTTCTTTGCTGAATTGCTTGCCCGTGACGACGGCCTGTGTCGCGGACGCGGCGGCTCCATGCACGTGGCGGACGCGGCCGTTGGCATGTTGGGCGCCAACGGCATCGTTGGCGCGGGGGTGCCCATAGCGCTTGGCAGCGCGCTCGCGCATTCGCGGCTCCACCCAGGTCGTGTCGCCGTCTCGTTCTTCGGGGACGGCGCGCTGGCGGAAGGCGTGCTGCACGAGTCCCTGAACCTCGCCGTCCTGCTTCGCGCGCCGATCCTGTTCGTGTGCGAGGCCAACGGCTGGAGCGAGTTCTCGCCCGTCGCCAGCCAGATCGCCTTTGGGACGGAAGCGTGGGCTCGGTCGTACGGCCTCGTGTACGAGAAGGTCGACGGGAACGACGTCTTCGCCGTGGCAGAAGCGGCCGCGCGCCACATCGGGGGCCTCAGGTCAGGGGGATCGCCGGTCTTCCTGGAGTGCCTTACCGCTCGCGTGCGCGGGCACTACGAAGGCGATGCGCAGAAGTATCGGGAGGCCGCTGAACTCGACGACCTGCCGCGCCAGGACCCGCTGGCCCGAGCGTGGACCCAGATCTCAGCGCAAGCTGGCGCCCCGTCCGACCCATCTGCGATCGACGAGGAGGTGCTCGGCGAAATCGAGGCCGCCTTAGCCGCCGCCCGGAGGGGTCCCGAACCGTCCCCGCACGGGGCGCTTTGCGACGTTTACAGCGAGCAGTCTCATGGCTGAGCTTCGCTACGGCCACGCCCTCAACCGGGCGCTTATGGATGCGATGGCCGACGATCCGACCGTCGTTGTGCTCGGCGAGGACATCGCGGCGGCAGGCGGTTCCTTCGGAGTTACACGCGGCCTGCTGGACAAGTACGGCTCGGAGCGGGTCATCGACACCCCGATCTCTGAGGCCGCCATCGCAGGCGTCGCTGTGGGCGCTGCGCTGAGCGGTTTGAAACCGGTCGTCGAGATCATGTTCATGGATTTCACCACGCTCGTCATGGACGCGCTGGTGAACCAGGCGGCCAAGGCGCGCTTCATGTTTGGCGGCCAGTTCTCGGCGCCCATGGTGCTCCGAACCCCGCACGGGGGCGGTGTGAACGCGGGGCCGCAGCACTCTCAATGCCTTGAGGCGTGGTTCGCCCACGTCCCGGGATTGAAGGTGGTGTGCCCAGCGGACGCTACGAGCGCTTACGGCCTACTCCGCGCCGCTATCGAAGACCCTGACCCCGTGATCTTCGTGGAGCACAAGGGGCTGTATGGGCGAAAGGACAGCTTCCCCGAACAGCCTGCCGCGCTTCCGCTCGGACGCGCTGAAATCGTGCGTCCAGGCGCCGATGCAACGATCGTCGCCTACGGCGCCGCCGTGCAGTTCGCGTTGGATGCGGCGACCCAGTTGGCATCACGCGGCATCGCCGCCGAGGTCATCGACCTGCGGACGCTGCAGCCGTGGGACGACGCGACGGTCCTTGCTTCGCTGTCGAGAACCCACCGCCTCGTCGTAGCGCACGAAGCTGTCGAGGCGTTCGGTGTCGGAGCCGAGATCGTCGCCCGGATGGCCGACATCGGCTTTGACGAACTCGACGGCCCCCTTGTGCGTGTCGGGGCGCCCTTCATGCCCACGCCGTTCGCGCCCGCGCTCGAGGCCGCCTACCGCCCCTCGGCTCAGCGCGTCGTCGAAGCCGTCCTCAAGACCATGGGTCAGCAAGATGTCTGAAGACCGCGTCCTCTTGGAGCGGGTGGGCGCGGCTGCGCTCATCACCATCAACCGTCCTGAGACGCTCAACAGCTTGGACCTGCAGACGCTCGACCAGCTGTCATCGCAGCTTCGTCGGGCTGCGAACGACCGTGATGTACGGGCGATCGTCTTCACCGGGACAGGCCGCGCCTTCGTCGCCGGCGGCGACATTGCAGACCTGAACTCCCGAAGCGGCCTGCCCCACTACCTCGAGTTCGCCGAGCGGATCCACGCTGTGCTCCGCGAGGTCGAGACCGTCGATAAGCCGACTATTGCCGCGGTGAACGGCTGGGCCTTGGGCGGTGGGACGGAACTGGTTTTGTGCACCGACATCCGGGTGGCCGCCCGGAGCGCAAAATTTGGGCTGCCCGAGATCAACCTTGGCCTTTTCCCCGGGGCAGGGGGCTCCCAGCGGCTGATCCGTCAAATCTCTCCCTGCAAGGCGAAGGAACTGATGTTCCTCGGGGACCGCATCTCGGCCGAAGAGGCCGAGCGATTGGGGCTGATTAACCGCGTGGTGGACGACGGCGAAGTCGTTGCCGAGGCTATGAAGATCGCTACAGCGCTCGGGCAGAAGTCGCCGCTTACATTGAAGTTGCTGAAGCGCACGCTCGCAGACGGACTTGAGATGCCGCCCGCCGCGAGCCTGCGGCACGAGCAGGCGATGATCGGCCTCGTTCTCGATTCAGCTGACGCCCACGAGGGGTGTGGCGCCTTCCTCGAGAAGCGCTCCGCGAGCTTCACGGGCTCCTGAAGTGACGGGTCAGCCCATCCTCATGCCCAAGTTGGGGCTGACGATGACCGAGGGGGTCATCGCCGAGTGGCGCGTGGCGCCCGGCGACAGGGTCGCTCCGGGCGACATCCTGTTTGTCGTCGAAACCGACAAGATCGCTAACGACGTCGAAGCCTCGGATGCCGGCGTCATCCAGGCGATTGAGGTCGAAGCCGGATTGCCGGCGCAGGTCGGCGACGTCGTCGCTTTCCTGACAGTGGAGGGCGGTGGCGAGGGGCCTCAGACGACGCAGGTGCCACCGACCCGTGCGAACAACCCGAGCCCGGACGTGGGTTCTCAGGCGCCTACTGCGCGTCAGCTCGCCACGCCGCTGGCGCGGCGGATTGCATCACGAGCAGGCGTGCAGCTGAGCGCGGTCGCTGGCAGCGGGCCGCGCGGACGCATCACCGCGGCGGACGTGCAGACCTCGATCGAAGCAGGGCAGGGGGGCCGGCTCTTGGAAGGCGGCGCCCGCCCCTCAGACGGCACTGTCAGGCCAATCAGCAAGCACCATGCGACCGTCGCAAGGCGCCTCACCGAAGCGAAACAAGAGATCCCTCACTTCTACATCTTCGCGGAAGTGGACGTCTCGGCGTTGCTCCGGTTGCGGTCGGAGATCAATGGCGACATTGGCGGTCGGAAGCTGAGCGTCAATCACTTCGTCCTGGCGGCCGTGGCCAGGTCTCTCACCGCCGCACCCGGAATCAATTCGGTTTGGAAAGACGGCGGTCTGTTGCCCATCGCCACCGCTGACGTTGGCTTCGCCGTGGAGACGCCGCGGGGGCTCTACGCACCCGTCATCCGTGGGGCGGGCGCCAAGACCTTGGACGAACTCGCCGAAGCGGCAGACGAACTTGCGGAGCGAGCCCGCTCCGGACGACTGCAGAGCGTGGACCTGGAGGGCGGGGCGATATCCGTCTCCAACGTCGGGATGTTCGGTGCGACCGCGTTGCTGCCAATCATCAACCCCGGTCAGTCCTCGATCCTCGGGGTCGGCCGCGCTCGGCGCATCTTCCGACCGGACGAGGCAGGTCAGCCGCGGGCGGTAGACGAACTGTGTCTCGCGCTCTCGTGCGACCACCGGGTCATGGATGGCGCCGCGGCCGCACGCTTTCTCCAAGCCATTCAACAAGCCCTGGAGCACCCCGTGCGGCTCCTTCGCGCGCCTTCCGGGGGGACCGTCGCTCCATGAACTTCGACTACTCCGAAGAGCAGGACATGCTGCGCCACACCGCCGACCGGGTGGGCGAGAAGTACGGCCTCGAATACTGGCGGGAGCTCGATGCTCGCCGCGAGTTTCCCACGGCGATGTGGCAGGAGATCTGCGACGCCGGTCTTTGCGGCATAGCCGTTCCGGAAGCGTACGGCGGGGCCGGGCTCGGCATGCTCGAGCTGGCCATCGCGGTGGAACACCTCTGCGCAGGCGGAGGTGGGGTCACGCTGAGCCAGCTGTTCATGCTGAACCCCATATTCGGCGGGGTAACGCTCAGCCGATTGGGTAACGACGAGCAGAAGGCATCGCTCCTCCCGGGCCTCGTAACGGGCGAGCAGATGTTCGCGATGGCGCTGACCGAGCCTGACGCCGGCAGCAACAGCCCCGAGATCAAGACCTTCGCCGAACGCGACGGTGACGGTTGGCGACTGCAGGGTCAGAAGATCTGGATCACTGCGGTCCCGCAGGCGTCGACCCTGCTCGTCGTCGCCCGCACGAAGTCGCAGGCTGACAAGCAGGCGAAGACCGACGGCATAAGCCTGTTCCTGATCGATCGGGAGCGCGACGGCCTATCCCATCAGGCCATCGACAAGCTCGGCACCAAGACGCTGCCATCCAGTCAGGTCTTCTTCGACAACGTGAGGGTGGAGCCGAACGAACTCGTTGGAACGCTGCACGGCGGGTTTCGAGAGCTCCTCGATGTGCTGAATACCGAAAGGATCGTCACGACTGCGGGCCTGCTCGGCACGGCCAGCATCGCGACGAAGCTGGCTATCCGTTACGCCAACGACCGCAAGGTCTTCGCCGGCCGGCCGATCGCCAGCTACCAAGCCATCCAGTTCCCACTCGCCGAAGCGCATGTCCAGGCCGAGTGCGCGCGCCTGATGAACTACAAGGCGGCCTCTCTTTACGACAGCGGCCGCCCCTACGGCAGCCAGGCAAACCAAGGAAAGTGGTTGGCCGGACATGCTGCGGCTTTGGCCACGGACCGCGCCATCCAGACGATGGGCGGCATGGGGTATTCCAAAGAATTCCATGTGGAGCGGCTGTGGCGCGACGCCAGGCTGTTCCGCATCGCGCCAGTCTCCGAAGAAATGGTCCTCAATTACGTCGCCCAACACGACCTTGGAATGCCGAGGTCGTACTGAGCTGCCACATCAGTATCTGGTCACAACATAACTCAGGGAGGGGTTAGCCCATGCGTCGTCAGTATTTGCTCGCAACAACATCCGTGATGATGGCGGCGTTCGCCGCGCTGGCCACCCCTGCGGCGGCTCAGACGCCGCCGCCCGCCGACACCACCGTCGGCGAGGTGGTCGTGACCGGCTCGTACATTCGCGGGGCTGCGGAGAATGCGGCGCTTCCGGTCGACGCCATCGATGCGGAAGAGCTTCAGAAGCAGGGGCGCCCGACGGCGACTGAACTCATCAAGTCGTTGCCCTACACCGGTCCCGTGATGGGCGAGTCGAACCAGTTCACGCCGACCGCGCAGGCGCGACTCGGCGCTGGGACGATCAACCTGCGCGGCCTCGGCGCTCAGCGGACCCTCGTCCTCCTCAACGGCCGGCGTTTCATGGAGGGCACGGCCGACACCTACATGTTGCCGATCGGCGCCATCGGTAGGGTAGAGATCCTCAAGGACGGCGCCGCAGCTACCTATGGCTCTGACGCCATCGGCGGTGTGGCCAACTTCATCACTCGCAAGAATCTCGACGGGCTAGAGCTGGGCGCCGACTATCGGTACGTACCCGGCTCGGACGGCGATTATACGCTGAACGCGACCTGGGGCTGGGCGACCGAGCGGTCCAACATACTGCTTAGCGGTGGATATCAGCACCGCTCCCCCTTGCGCACCACCGAGCGAGACTGGGCCTTTCCGGAGTGGACGGAAAACCCCACCGGCTGGTCCGCCTTGGGCAACCCCGGTCCGTTCCTCCCCCTCAGCGCGGCCGGTCTGCCAACTGCAGGCATCACGCGTGATGCAAATTGCGAAGCGCAGGGCGGTGTCGCCAACTTCACGGGGACGACGCCGATCTGCACGTGGAGCTATGTGCCGTACCTCAACCTCATCGAGAAGGAGGACCGGTACCAGCTCTACGGCGAGGTCAACTCGGAGCTGAACGACTCCACCCGCTTCCATGCCGAGGCGCTGTATTCGTTCAGCGAGCAGCCGGAGATGCGTTCGTCGCCCGGATACCCTCCGCTCTCAGGTCCAGCCGGCCCAGGGAGCGTCGGCGTCTTCTCCGCGCCGATCAGCAACCCGGGCGCGTTGACGGCCTTGCAGCAGGCTGGGCTGAGCGCGGCCCAGATCGCGGCTACCCAGCGCGTTTCGCTCCTGCTGTGGCGCCCCTTCGCCACAGGTGGCGGGCCTATCGACGGTATGGGTGCGACCTCGAAGAACAGCTACACGCTCTTCCGCGTCTCCGCGGGTGTCGAGGGTACGCTGTGGGAGGACATCAACTGGTCAGTCGCGGGCACATACAGCCGCTCCACGACCCACTTCGAAATCCAGGACGTGCTGATCGACCGGCTCCAGCGGGCGCTGAACGGGCTTGGAGGCCCCGGCTGCACAGGAACCACCCCGGGCGCGAACGGCTGCCAATACTACAACCCGTTCTCGAACGCCCTGGCGGGCAACCCCGCCGAAGGCCTCAGCAACCCCGGCTTCGTTTCCGCGAACGCAAACAGCTCGGAAATCAACCGGTGGCTGCTCGGCACCGTCACGACCGATTCGGTGACTGACTATTGGGTGCTCGACGCGGTGTTGAGCGGCCAGCTCGGCGTAGAGCTCGGCGGCGGCGCGATTGGCTGGGCGGCCGGCGCCCAGGTGCGTGGCAGTGTCTATGACTTCAGCCCGGGCCCGCTAAACGACGCGAACGTCAACCCGTGTCCGGTGCTGGGAACATCGGCCTGCACCTTCCGCACGGGCCCCTTCATCTTCCAGGGCCAGCAGGTGGCTGCTCACCTCACGGACCGCATCTATGCGGTGTTCGGTGAACTCAACCTGCCGGTCACGGATGCTCTGAACGCCCAACTCGCTATCCGTTACGAGGACTACGGCGGGGACACCGGGTCGACGACCAACCCAAAGCTCGCGATCAAGTGGCAGGCGACGGATTGGCTAGCTCTGCGTGGCTCGGTCGGCACCACCTTCCGGGGCCCGACCGCAGTCAACAGGGCGGCCGGCGGGGCGACGGTGCTCCAAGGCATCATCGCGGCTGGAAACGCTTTCAAGTCCATCGACCTCTTCGGCAACCCAGCCGTCGGCCCCGAGTCGGCCGACACGTACAATGTAGGCGTCATCGTCTCAGCGGGCGGCCTGCGCGCGACCGTCGACTACTGGAACTTCAAGCTGCAGGACCAGATCGTCACCGTCCCCGCCAATGTGATCGCCACCGCCATCGCGGGAGCCGGCAACGGATCGCAGTTCGTAAACTGTGCAAGCCCCCTTCGGCCGCTGATCACCTTCAGCAGCGGCAACGTCTGCACCCAAGGTGTGACGCGGGCGGCAGACATGCAGCGCATCCGTTCCGACACGACTAACGGGCCCGAAGTACGTACCTCCGGCATCGACGCCCAGGTGGAATATCGCTTCCCCGATATGTTCGCCGGCGAGGTCACGCTGGCGGCCAACGCCAGCTACGTCCTGAAGTACGAACAGGCGGCGTTCACCTATGAGGGTGCGCTTGTCTCCAACGCCTACAGTGCGCTCGGCTACACCAACTACGATCGGCTGCCGGGGACGATTTCCAGGTTCCGCGCGAATGCGTACGCGGAATACACGCGGGGTCCTCACAACCTGCGCCTCACCATCAATTACATCGGCGGCGCGACCGACAATCGTGGTCCGACAGTGATCCAGACCGCATCGAACTCGGGCTGTACGGTCGCGAACGCAGGCACCACTGCGGGGTGCTCTCTGATCACCTTCGGCCTGCGCGTGGAGCCGTTCACCACTGTCGACCTGAACTACCGCGTGTTCCTGCCTTGGGACACCACACTTACCGCGGGAGTGCTGAACGTCTTTGACGAGGATCCATCTAAGGCGCGCCTCGAGCTCAGCTATGACCCGTTCATCGGCAACCCCTATGGGCGCACCGTGAGAGTGGGGGTGGTGAAGCGCTTCTAGGCTTGCAGTCCTCCCCCCTTGCTGGGCCGGCGCTCCGGCGTCGGCCCAGTGTTTTCAATTGAGGGGGCCGAAGAGGGCAGGGAGGCCGAAGGGCTCAGCAGAACGGAGGAGCGGAGTATCATGCGCGCGGCTGTGAACGGTCTTGAGCTGGAGTACGAGGTGTTCGGGGAGCCAGGGCGCCCCACCATCATTCTCATCATGGGCTACGCTTCGCAGCTCACGCGCTGGCCGGTCGAGCTCTGCCAAGCGCTCGCAACGCGCGACTTCTTCGTAGTGCGGTACGACAACCGCGACGTTGGTCGGTCGACTTCTATGGACCACTTAGGTGATCCAGACCTGGCCGCGGTCATGGGCGGGGCTGCGCCGCCTTACACCCTTGCTGACATGGCTGATGACGCTGTGGCCTTGCTTGATCATCTCGGGGTGCAGAAGGCGCACATCGTGGGCGCATCCATGGGGGGCATGATCGCTCAGCTCGTGGCCGTGAACCACCCTGAGCGCACGCTTTCGCTCACTTCGATCATGTCGACCACGGGCAATCCCGCCCTCCCGCGCCCGAAGGACGAAGTCACGGCGGTGCTCAGCATCGTGCCGCCGCCGGATGACCTCCCCGGCATCGTCGATCGTGGGGTCCGCCTGGCCCGCCTCATCGGGAGCCCCGGCTACCCGGAGGGAGATGACGCGGTGCGTGAGCGCCTCCTTCGGGATGCCGAACGTGGCTACAATCCGCGCGGCATGGTGCGTCACATGGCGGCCATCGTCGCCGATGGAGATCGCCGTGACCGCCTGGCGCGCATTACTGCGCCCACCGTTGTCCTGCACGGCCTAGATGACGCGCTCGTGCCGGTGGAGGGGGGGCGGGACACAGCCAAGCACATCCCGAGCGCGAAACTGATCGAAGTGCCGGGAATGGGCCACGACTTTCCCGTGCAGCTCGTGGACGTCTTCGCCGACGCCATCTGCGCCGCTGCCTCCGGTGCGGCTGAGCAATAGACCCGCAAGTCATCAAAGAATGAAGCTCGTTCGGCTGCCCGTCAGCCAGCGCGGAATTGAGGTAGCTAATGGAAGAGAAGCCGGAGCAGCTCTCGAACGGGACTGAGCTCAAGCGCGCGCTGGGGGCCGTGGCGGTGACGGGGGCTTCCAGCGGCATCGGCGAGGCGGTCGCCACAGCCTTGTCGCGGGCTGGCGTGACTGTGATCGGCTTGGATCGCGATCCGCCGAACCGTCCCCCGCCCGGCGGGACGTCGATGGCCCTCGACGTTACCGACGAGGCCGAGGTCGAACTCACCATCGCGGCGGCCGAGGCTCGGTTCGGACCGATCGGCGGTCTGGTCAATGCCGCTGGCATCCTCGGGAAAGTTCATCCCCCCGAGCGGCTTCGCCTGACCGACTGGCAGCGGGAGATCAACGTCGACCTGACGGGCACCTACATCGTAAGCCGTGCAGTCGGCGTGCGCATGGCGCAACGCGCCAGTGGGGCGATCGTCAATGTGGCCTCTATCGCAGGTATGACGTCTGCGCCCACCCACGCCTACTCTGCGGCCAAGGCGGGCGTCATCAGTCTGACGAGGTCCCTGGCCCGTGCGTGGGGCCGCCAGGGGGTGCGGGTGAACGCAGTGTCCCCTGGCTTCACGCGGACGCCCGCTCTGGACAAGGGGGTGTCCGCCGGCGTCCTAAACGCGAGCGCCATGGCCGAAGCGACAGCTCTGGGCCGCTTGCTGGACGCCAGTGAAATTGCCGACGCGGTCGTCTGGCTGCTCGGCCCGGGAAGTCGCGGGGTCACCGGGGTCAACCTGCCCGTGGATGGCGGTTTCCTCGCTGGAGTGACTTGGCCCGCCTACGCGGCGCCGGCCTAGCGATGGTTTTCGACGTCATCGTCATCGGCGCCGGCCCCGGCGGCTATGTGACCGCCATCCGCGCCTCCCAGCTCGGCATGAAGACCGCAATCGTCGAGCGCGACGCCCTGGGCGGCATCTGCCTGAACTGGGGCTGCATCCCCACCAAGGCCCTGCTGAAGTCCGGCGAGGTCTACGAACAGCTCGACCACCTGAAGGACTACGGCCTGATGGTGGAGAAGCGCGGCTTCGACTTCGCCGCCGTCGTCCAACGCTCGCGCAAGGTGGCCGCCCAGCTCTCCTCCGGCGTGGCCTTCCTGATGAAGAAGCAC
>NZ_DATCMR010000006.1:0-694835 GCF_036563285.1 Phenylobacterium sp. | reverse complement strand
GGTGATCATGTTCTTCACGTAGTCGGCGTGGCCGGGGCAGTCGACGTGGGCGTAGTGGCGCGCCTGCGTCTCATACTCCACGTGCGCCGTGTTGATGGTGATCCCGCGCGCCTTTTCTTCCGGCGCAGCGTCGATGTCCGCATACGACTTCGCCGTCGCGCCGCCGGACTTCGCCAGCACCATGGTGATCGCCGCCGTCAGCGTCGTCTTGCCATGGTCCACGTGACCGATCGTGCCGATGTTGCAGTGCGGCTTGTTGCGTTCGAACTTCTCTTTGGCCATCAGGGTCCTGCCGGCGTTTGCTAAGCGGTTTCAGATACTGGAGCGGGTAGCGGGAATCGAACCCGCATCCTCAGCTTGGAAGGCTGCTGCACTACCATTGTGCTATACCCGCCGAAGCTTGGACGGGGATCGTCCAGAACTCTTCTCCTTCGAAGCTCCGAGGCGTGGTGGGGGAAGTAGGACTCGAACCTACGAAGCGATAACGCAGCGGATTTACAGTCCGCCCCCTTTGCCACTCGGGACATTCCCCCGCGCGCTTGGAGCCACTTCGAAGCCCCAGCCCGCGAAAGCCTTCCGCCTGGGGGGCCCCGCGGTGCTAAGAGCCCCGGAAGCCATCCCTGACGGAGGCGCCCGAAGCGGGGGCCCCAATTTGGAGCGGGTCTTATAGTGTCGTCGCACCCCGAACGCAACGCGCCCCGCAAGGGGAAAAAGCCGGGCTTCCAGCCCCGCTTCCACAAGCGCGGGGAGCGGCCGTCCGAGGACTGGATCTGGGGCTGGCACGCCGTGGAAGCGGCGCTGGCCAACCCCCGCCGTGGCCCGCCCGAGCGGCTGCTCGCCACGCCCGAGCGAGCGCGCCAGATCGAGGCCGCGTTCGGACGGCTGCCGGGCCTGGAGGTGCAGGACAACGGCTTCATCGCCCAGAACCTTCCGCAGGGCGCCGTCCACCAGGGCGTGGCCCTGCGCGCGCCCCCGCTGGAGCCGGTCGGCCTCGACGAGCTGGAAGCCGGCCCCGGCGCGGTGGTGCTGATGCTCGACCAGGTCACCGACCCGCAGAACGTCGGGGCCATCCTGCGCTCGGCCGCGGCCTTCGGCGCCAAGGGGGTGATCCTGCAGGACCGCCATGCCCCGCGCTTCACGGGCGCGCTGGCCAAGGCCGCGGCCGGCGCGCTGGAGCAGATCCCAGTGGCGCGCGTCGTCAACCTCTCCCGGGCCCTCGACGAGCTCACCGACGCCGGCTGGCGCGCCGTGGGCCTGACGGGCGCCAGCGGGCAGGACCTCGCCGACGTCCTCGACGGCCGCCCGACCGTCCTGGTGCTGGGGTCAGAGGGCGAGGGCCTGCGTCGGCTGGTATCGGAACACTGCGACGAGCTCGCCCGCATCCCCATGCCCGGCGGCTTCGAGAGTCTCAATGTCTCGGCCGCCGCCGCGGTCGCCCTCTACGAGGCCTCACGCCCGCGCACCTGAGCGGTTGCAGCCGCGGCGCGGCTGACGCATTGAGGCGCGCATGTTCGAAGAGCTGTTCAGCGCCGGCGCCCTCGCGGCGCTCTTCCAGGTCCTGATGATCGACCTCGTGCTGGCGGGCGACAACGCCGTCGCCGTGGGCCTGGCCGCAGGCGGCCTGCCGCCCCAGCAGCGGCGCAAGGCGATCTTCTACGGACTGATCGCCGCCGTGGTCCTGCGGATCGGCTTCGCCCTGATCACCACCCAGCTCCTCGCCGTTGTCGGCCTGCTGTTCGCCGGCGGCCTCCTGCTGCTCTGGGTCTGCTGGAAGATGTGGCGCGAGCTGCGCGACCAGGCCCAGCCGGACGAGGCCGCCGCCGAGGCCGCCCTCGACAACGACCCCACCACCGAGCCGAAGGTGAAGCCGGCGAAGTCGTTCAAGGACGCCTTCCTGCAGATCCTGATCGCCGACGTCTCGATGAGCCTGGACAACGTTCTGGCGGTGGCCGGCGCCGCGCGCGAGCACCCGGGCATCCTGGTCTTCGGCCTGCTGCTGTCCATCGCGCTGATGGGCGTTGCGGCGACCTGGATCGCGCGCCTGCTGCACCGCTTCCGTTGGATCGGCTACGTGGGCCTGCTGATCGTGTTCTACGTGGCCCTGCACATGATGTGGGAAGGCCATCGCACGGTCGTCGTCGATATGAACTGGACGCCCCAGTACAACGCCGCCGTGCCCGACTTCCTCGACATCTCGGCCGCCGAGGAAGCCCGCCAGCGGGCGCATTGAGGCCGCTCAGGCGGCGGCGTGGGCCGTGCGCCGTGCGGCTTCCATGAACGCGCGGAAGACCACGTAGCCGAGCACCCCTTCCAGCAGCTTCGCGCCCATCGGCGGGCTATCCGGATCTGCGTCCGCCGCCTCGGCCGCGCGGCCCGCCGGTTTCAGGCGGTCCATCAGCAGCGCCGTGCCGATCGCTGCGCAGGCGCCGGCGATCCCTTCGATCGCTAGATCAGTCCTGGTCATCCCGCATCTCCTCAACTGAGGAGACGTCAACCGCAGGGGCCGTCGCGGAGTTGCCGGCTCAGGCGGACTCGGCGCCCTGCTCCGGCCCGCCGAACCGTTCGCGCCAGTCGGCGACCTGGGTCTCCTCGATCTTGCGGAACAGCACCTCCGGGGCGGCCACCTTCCGGCCGGGCTCCAGCGTGCGCAGCAAGTGCAGCCCGTCGAGATCCGGCCAACGGCCGGGGAACCCCTCCCCCACCGCCAGCGCGATCTTCTCCGCCGTGAACGGGATGAAGGGCTCCGAGACCTTCGCGAACAGCGCCACCAGGTTCAGGCCATAGCGCACAGCCACCGCCGCGCGCACAGGATCGGTCTTCATCGCCGTCCAGGGCGCCGCCTCGGTCAGGTACTGGTTGCCCAGCACCCACAGCTGGCGCAGCGCCGTCGCCGACTTGCGGAACTCGCGGTCCTCGATGTGGCCGGTGAGCTCGCGCAGCTTGGCTAGGACGTCCGCCTCCAGCTTCTCCTCCAGCGGCCCGGGGGACCCGCCGTCCGGGACGGCGCCGTCGAACCGGCTCTCCGTGAACTTCAGGATCCGGTTGACGAAGTTGCCCAGCACGTCGGCCAGGTCGGCGTTCACCTGGTCGCGGAACTGCTCCCAGGTGAAGGTGGCGTCCGAGGTCTCCGGCGTGTTCGCCGTGATCCACCACCGCCAGTAGTCGGCCGGCAGCAGCTCCAGGGCATGGTCCATGAACACCCCGCGCTGCTGCGACGTGGAGAACTTGCCCCCGTAATAGTCCAGCCAGTTGAAGCCCTTGAGCTGGTCGACCAGCTTCCAGGGCGCGTTCTCGCTGGGCCGCCAGGCGCCGTCGGCCTCCAGCCGCTCGTTCACCCCGATCAGGGTGCAGGGGAAGCCCACGGTGTGGAAGGGCACGTTGTCCTTGCCCATGAACTCCACATAGGTGACGTCCGACGCCTGCGGCAGCCGCCACCAGCGCTCCCACTCCGCGTCGTCCGGATCACGCCCGGCCTCCTTGGCCCGCGAGGTCACCCATTCCCAGGTGGCGGCGATGTACTCGATGGGGGCGTCGAACCAGACGTAGAACACCTTGCCCGCGAGGCCGGCCGCGTCCGGCAGCTGCCCTTCGGGATTCGGCCCCCAGTCCATGGCGTTGACAGGCACGCCCCACTCCAGGTCCCGCGTGATCCCGCGGTCCTGCAGCCCCTCGTCGAGCCACTTCAGCGCGATGGAGGTGACCAGGTGCGGCCACTGCGCCCGCTTGCCCTCGATCCAGGTGCGCAGCTTTCCAGCGAACAGGCTCTGGCGCAGGAACAGGTGCTTCGACCCGCGGATCTCGATGTCTTCCGACCCCGACACCGCTGAACGCGGCTTCAGCAGGTCCGCCGGGTCCAGCACCCGCGTGCAGTTCTCGCACTGGTCGCCGCGCGCCGCGTCATAGCCGCAGTGCGGGCAGGTGCCGATCACGTAGCGGTCCGGCAGGAAGCGCCTGTCGGCGTTGGAATAGACCTGCTGGGTGACCCGCTCCTCGATGAAGCCCGCCTCCCACAGGGTCTGGGCGAACCGCTGGGTCAGCCGGTGGTTCTGCGGCGACGACGACCGCCCGAAATGGTCCCACGACAGCCCGAAGGCGCGCCCCAGGTCGTGCTGGATGCGGTGCTGCTCGGCGCAGAAGGTCGCCGGGTCCTGCCCCTTCTCCGCCGCCGCCAGCTCCGTCGGCGTTCCGTGCTCGTCGGTCGCACAGATATAGAGCGTCTCGCGCCCCCGGCTCCGCTGGAACCGCGCATAGACGTCGGCCGGCAGCATCGACCCCGCCAGCGTCCCCAGGTGCTTGATCCCGTTGATGTACGGCAGCGCGGAAGTGATCAGGATGCGGGACATGCGGCTCAGGAGGTTCAAAGGAAGCGGGGCATATAACCTTTCCCTCCCCTCCTGGGGAGGGACAGACGGCGAAGCCGTCCGGGTGAGGAGGTATGGATCAGGCGCAGGGGTGGAAGCTTCGGCCCTTACCCCCTCGCCCGGCTCGCCTCCGGCGAGGCGTCCCTCCCCGTCAAGGAAGGGAAATCACAGCGGTCCCTTGAACACGAACCAGGCCCCCAGGGCGATCAGCGCGAACCCCACCCCGTGGTTCAGCGTGAACCGCTCCCCCAGGTAGGTCACCGAGAACACCGCGAACACCGCCAGCGTGATCACCTCCTGCATCGCCTTGAGCTCGGCCGGCTCGTAGACCGCGCGGCCGATCCGGTTCGCCGGCACCGCCAGCCAGTACTCGAAGAAGGCGATCCCCCAGCTCACCAGCACGATGACCCACAGCGCCCGGTGCTCCACCTTCAGGTGCCCGTACCAGGCGAAGGTCATGAACACATTGGAAGCCACCAGCAGCAGCACCGGGGCGATGAAGGCATAGGCAGGCGGCATCGAACGAGGTCCTCCAGGCGCCGGGCCGTTTGAGGGCGCGGCCTGCCCGCCTATAACCGTGGCGCAGATTCCGGGGGAGCGGGCATGCGGAAGTGGATCTCGGCGCTGGGCGCGCTCGCGGCGGCGGCGCTCCTCGCGGCCTGCGGCGCCGGCTCCGACAAGGCCGCGGGCGGCGGCGAGCTGCGCATCTACAACTGGTCGGACTACATCGACCCCGCCCTGCTGGAGGCCTTCACCAAGGAAACCGGGATCAAGGTCCGCTACGACACCTTCGATTCCAACGAGGTGCTGGAGACCAAGGTCCTGCAGGGCGGGACGGGCTACGACCTCGTCGTCCCGTCCAACCACAACCTGCCCCGCTACATCCAGGCCGGCGCCATCCAGCCGCTGGACAAGTCGAAGCTCAGCGGCCTCGCCAACCTCGATCCCGCCCTGATGGGCCACCTCGCCGCTTTCGATCCCGGCGCGAAGTACGCCGTGCCCTACATGCAGGGCACCATCGGCATCGGTTACAACGTGGACGCGGTGGCCAAGCGGCTGGGCAGGCCGGTGGACAGCTGGGCCATCGTGCTGGACCCCGCCAACCTCGCGAAGCTCAAGGACTGCGGCGTCTACTTTCTCGACGCCTCGGAGGACATGTACGCCGTCGCCCTGAACTATCTGGGCAACGACCCTAATTCGAAGGCCCCGGCCGACTACGCCGCCGCCACCGACCTGCTCGTGAAGGCCCGGCCGTACGTGCGGAAGTTCCACTCTTCGGAGTACATCGACGCGCTCGCCAACGGCGACGCCTGCGTGGCGGTCGGCTACTCCGGCGACGTGCTGCAGGCCAAGGACCGCGCCGGGGAGGCGAAGAACGGCGTCAAGGTCGCCTACGCCGTGCCCAGGGAGGGCAGCCAGATCTGGTTTGACCTCTTCGTCATCCCCAAGGATGCACCAAACGCCGCGGCCGCCCACCGCTTCATCGACTACATGCTGCGGCCCGACGTGATCGCCAAGGCGTCCAACTTCACCCACTACGCCAACGCCAACGCCGCCTCGACGAAGCTGCTCGACGCCGAGGTCCGCGATGACCCCAACGTGTATGTGGGCCCCGAGCTATCGAAGCGCCTCTTCGTCACCACCACCAAGGACCAGGCCCTGCTGCGCGAGCTGAACCGCCAGTGGACCCGGGTGCTGACCGGCCGGTGAGCCCGCCGCTCGTCCGCTTCGAAGGGGTCAGCAAGCGGTTCGGCGGCACCGTCGCCGTCGAGGACGTCTCGCTCGACATCCAGGAAGGCGAGTTCTTCGCCCTGCTGGGCCCCTCCGGCTGCGGCAAGACCACCCTCATGCGCCTGCTGGCCGGCTTCGAGGCGCCCGACGCTGGCCGCATCCTGCTCGACGGCCGGGACATCGCCGCCCTGCCCCCGCACCGGCGCCCGGTGCACATGATGTTCCAGTCCTACGCCCTCTTCCCGCACCTGAGCGTGGCGCAGAACGTCGCGTTCGGCCTGAAGGGCCTGCCCAAGGCCGCCGCCGCCGCCCGCGTGGAGGAGATGCTGGCCCTGGTTCGTTTGGACGGGCTGGGGGCGCGCAAACCCCACCAGCTCTCCGGCGGGCAGCAGCAGCGCGTGGCGCTCGCCCGCGCGCTCGCGCCGCGCCCCCGCATCCTGCTGCTCGACGAGCCGATGGCCGCCCTCGACCGCAAGCTGCGCGAAGAGACCCAGCTCGAGCTCATGGCCCTGCAGCGGCGCCTGGCTATGACCTTCATGATCGTCACCCACGACCAGGACGAGGCCATGGTCGTCGCCGACCGCATGGCCGTCATGCAGTCCGGCCGCCTCGCCCAGGTCGGCCCGCCCCGCGAGCTCTACGAACGGCCCGCCAGCCGCGCCGTCGCCCGCTTCATCGGCGAGGTGAACCTCTTCGGCGACCAGGCCGTCCGGCCCGAAAGCATCACCCTCCACCGCCAGCCGCAGCCCGACGCCCTGGCCGGGACCGTCACCGACTACGCCTACCTCGGGGACCGCACCCGCTATCTTGTCCAGACCGAGGCCGCCCTGGTCAAAGCCACAGCCCCCGGCGCCCCCACCTTCTCTTCGGGCGACCAGGTCTGGCTGACCTGGCCGACAGACGCTGCGGTGAGGCTGGAGCGGTGAGGCGCCCCACCCTCGCCGCGCTCGCGCCCTGCCTATGGCTGGCGCTGTTCTTCGCCTTCCCGTTCGCCCTCGTCGCCAAGCTGTCCCTGTCCGACAGCGTGCTCGCCATGCCGCCCTACGCGCCGGCGATGCCGTCCTTCGAAGGCCTCGATCTGGAGACCTACGCCCGCCTGGCCAGCGACCGCCTCTACTTCGACGCCTACGCCTCAAGCCTGCGGTTCGCGGCCGCGGCGACGGCCATCCTGCTGGTGATCGGCTACCCCATCGCCTACGGCATGAGCCGCTTCCCGCCCCGCGCCCGTAGCGCGCTCGTCTTGGCGGTGATCCTGCCGTTCTGGACCAGCTTCCTGATCCGCATCTACGCCTGGATCGCCATCCTGAAGCCCGCCGGCGTCCTCAACGCGGCCCTCGGCGCCCTCGGCATCCCGCCGCTCGCCCTGATCAACACCGACGCCGCGGTGATCATCGGCCTGGTCTACGCCTACCTGCCCTTCATGGTCCTGCCGCTCTACGCTGTCCTGGAGCGCCAGGACCCCGGCCTGCTCGAAGCCGCCCAGGACCTCGGCGCCTCCAGGCTCCAGGCCTTCTGGCGCGTCACCTTCCCGCTATCCCTGCCGGGCGTCGCGGCCGGCGCCCTGCTCTGCTTCATCCCCATGGTCGGCGAGTTCGTGATCCCCGACCTGCTCGGCGGCTCCGGCACGCTCATGCTGGGCAAGACCATCTGGACCGAGTTCTTCGCGAACCGCGACTGGCCCGCGGCCTCGGCGGTGGCCATCGTGCTGCTGGCCACCCTGGTCGCGCCGATCCTGCTGTTCGAACGCCAGCAGGCGAAGGTGCTCCGATGAGGCGCGGCCCCAGCCTCTTCAACTGGGTGTCGGTCGTCCTGGGGGTCGCCTTCCTCTACGCCCCCATCGTCCTGCTGGTGATCTACTCCTTCAACGCCAGCCGGCTGGTCACCGTCTGGGGCGGCTGGTCGCTGCGCTGGTACCGCCAGCTGCTGCACGACGCCCAGATGCTCGACGCGGTCTGGGTCACCCTGCGCGTCGGCGTGATCTCGGCGACCCTGGCCACCGTGCTGGGCACGCTGGCCGCTGTCGCCCTCGTGCGCGCCGGCCGCTTCCGCGGCCGCACCGCCTTCGCCGGCATGGTCTACGCCCCGCTGGTGATGCCGGAGGTGATCCTCGGCCTGTCACTGCTGTTGCTCTTCGTCAGCCTGGGCCTGCCAAGGGGCTTCTGGACCGTGACGCTCAGCCAGGCCACCGTCACCCTCTGCTACGCCACGGTCGTCATCCAGGCCCGGCTGCGCAGCTTCGATCAGCGGCTCGAGGAGGCCGCCCGCGACCTCGGCCGCACGCCGCTGCAGGCGTTCCTAGCAGTGACCCTGCCGGTCATCGCCCCGGCCATCGCCGCGGCCTGGATGCTGGCCTTCACCCTCTCCCTCGACGACCTGGTGATCGCCAGCTTCACCTCCGGTCCGGGCGCCACCACCCTGCCCATGCGCCTCTACAGCCAGGTCCGGCTCGGCGTGAACCCGGAGGTCAACGCCGTCTCCACCCTGCTGATCGGCCTCGTCGCCACCGGCGTGATCGCCGCCTGGCTGGTCCAGCAGCGCCGCCGCCGCGCGATCTGATGCGCAATTCTTTGGCGATCAGGAGACGGCGCGATACACTTCGAGAGGATCTTTGACAAAGTGAATCAAGAGGTTAGCTCACAGCGAGAGTTGTCGCGCTGACTCGCGCAAATAGGCCTGGGCCGCGTGCAACACTCAGAGCGGCGGGACCCTGTCGAACCAGGGCCGGGCCTCCTCCAGCTGCCCCGCCAGGCGGAACAGCGTCGCTTCCTCGCCCATCCGCCCGACGAACTGCATCCCGATCGGCAGGCCCCCCGAGCTCCAGGCCAGCGGCACGGTCATGGCCGGCTGGCCGGTGTTGTTGAAGGCCTGGGTGTTGGGCATGAAGGCGAACAGCCGCTCCCCGATCAGCTTCGGGTCCTCGGTGATCCAGCCGATCGGGATCGCCGGGCTCCCCAGTGTC
This sequence comes from Phenylobacterium sp., assembly GCF_036563285.1. GTDB lineage: Bacteria > Pseudomonadota > Alphaproteobacteria > Caulobacterales > Caulobacteraceae > Phenylobacterium. The sequence continues at coordinate 685,784 of NZ_DATCMR010000006.1, read as the reverse complement.
GACAGCAAGAGTACGTCGTAGGTCTCGAACAGCTCCGCCACCGCGCGCCCGAACGCGTGCAGCGTCGCCAGCGCCCGCACATAGGCCTGCGCCGACACCCCCTGGCCGCGGCGGTAGGTGGCCATGGTCAGGGCCTCGACCTCGCTCTCGCGCACCGGCCGCCCCCGGCGATCGGCCTCGGCGTCCAGGGTCGCGGCGACGGAGGCGGCGATCACCACCCCGGCGGCGGCCTGCATGGCCGCGAAGTCGCCGGGAACCGTCACCTCCTCGACCGTGTGGCCGAGCGCCTCGCAGAGCTTCGCCGTATCCTTCACGGCCTGCTCGCATTCCGGGTCGAGCTTCTGGGCCTGCAGCGCGCCGGTCGTGAAGCCGATCCGCAGCTTGCCGGGCTTGGCCCCCACCTCCTTCGCAAACGGCTGCGCGGGCGCGGGCAGGAAGTACGGGTCGCCGGGCTGCGGCGCACAGGCAATGTCCAGCAGCACTGCGCTGTCCCGCACCGAGCGGGTGACGGCGTGCTGCACCGAAGCCCCCGCCCAGCCCTCGCCCTGCGGCGCGAACGAGACCCGGCCCCGCGACGGCTTCATGCCGAACAGGCCGCAGCAGGACGCGGGCGTCCGGATCGAGCCGCCGCCGTCGCTGGCGTGGGCCGCCGGCACGATACCCGCCGCCACCGCCGCAGCGGCCCCGCCCGACGAGCCGCCCGGCGTCCGCGACAGGTCCCAGGGGTTGCGGCAGGTGCCCAGCAGCGTCGACTCGGTCACCGGCCACAAGCCGAACTCCGGCGTGTTGGTCTTGCCGAAGATCACCAGGCCCGCTTCACGGTAGAGGCGCACCAGGGCGCTGTCGGCCGGCGCCACGGCTTCTGCGAACAGCCGCGAGCCCGAGCTCGTCACCGTCCCGGCCAGCGCCGCGCCGAGGTCCTTCAGCAGGAACGGCACCCCGGCCAGCGGGCCCTTGGTCACGGCCTCGGCGCGGGCGCCTTCCATGAGGTCCATGGTGACGGCGTTGATCTTCGGATTGACGGCGTGCAGGCGCTTGAAGGCGGCGTAGAGCAGTTCCCCCGCGCCCACCTCCTTCTTGGCCACCAGCTCGGCAAGTCCCACCGCGTCGTAGCTGCGGTACTCTTCGACGTTCATCTGGCGCCCCCCAATGCGGAAGCAGGCAAGCACATCGGGAGCCGGCGTCCAACCGCCGCGCTTGCTCAAGCCCGGGGGAACGCCTCATAAGCGCGTGACGGCCGCCGGATTAGCTCAGCTGGTAGAGCAGCGGTTTTGTAAACCGAAGGTCGCGGGTTCGAGTCCTGCATCCGGCACCGCCTACTTCAGCGCGCCTTCGATCCTGCGGAACACCGGCGCCCAGTCGCCGGCCACCCGCTGCCGGAACAGCCGCGCCGAAGGGTACCAGGGGCTGTCCTCCCGCCCCCGCAGCCAGCGCCAGTCGGTCTCCCGGGCCGGGATCAGGATCCACACCGGCTTGCCCATGGCGCCGGCCAGGTGCGCCACCGAGGTGTCCACCGAGATCACCAGGTCGAGGTCGGCGATGATCTTCGCCGTCTCCATGAAGTCCTTCGCGCCCGTCGCCTCGGGGCGCAGGTCGCGGCCCATCTTCAGCAGCCGCGCGGCGTCCCGTGCGCCCAGGGAGCGGTTTGCGTCGTTGCGGTGGTCCTTGTTGCCGGTGGGCACGACGCCGATCCCGCCGCCGGAGCCGTTCGGCGGCAAGGTCAGCCCGGAGGGCGGCGGGATGGTCTCGACGCTGAGCCCCAACCGCATCGGCAGCGAGAAGCTGAACACCCAGTGGTCGGCCTCGACGCTCTCCTCGCTGCCGACCAGCTCCAGCCCCTGGCCCTCGAACAGCGGGCGGATCGGATCGGAGCAGACGTAGACGATCTGCGCCCCGCGTTCCTTCAGCGGCTGGAAGAACCGGGCCAGCATGATGGCGTCGCCGAAGCCCTGCTCGCCCAGCACCAGCAGGCGCTTGCCGGCCACGTCCTCGCCCTGCCACTCGGGATAGGCGACCTCCGGCGGCAGCCGGGTCATGCCGCGCACCTCACGCCGGCGCTCGTAGAGCGGCCAGCCCTCCTCGAAGCGGCCGTCCTCCAGCAGCATGGCGCCGAGGACGAACGCCGGCTCGGCCCCAGCGGGATCGGCCGCCATCGCCGCCCGGAACGCGGCCTCCGCCTCCTTGCGCCGGCCCAGGTGCAGGTAGACCACGCCGAGGTTGTGGTTGGCGCGGTAGGGCATGGACAGCACGAGCCCGCCGTAGAGCTTGGCGGCCTTGTTCAGCTCGCCGCGCAACTGGGCGGCGTAGGCCTGCTCGAACTGGGAGTTGATGGACATGCTGCGCCCCTCGTATCCGAGCCCGCTTGCGCCTTGCAACGACGCCGCCTAACCCCGGCCCATGCAGATCTTCATCGACGCCGACGCCTGTCCGGTGAAGGACGAGGTCTACAAGGTGGCCGCCCGCTACGGTCTGAAGACCACCGTGGTGTCCAACAGCTTCATCCAGATCCCGGTCTCGGCCCTGATCGAGCGGATGATCGTCGACGCCGGCCCCGACGTCGCCGACGACTGGATCGCCGAGCGAACGCAGCCCGGCGATATCGTGGTCACCAACGACATTCCCCTCGCAGACCGGGTGCTGAAGGCCGGCGGCGCGGCGATCGCGCCCAACGGCCGGGTGTTCACCCCGGACTCCATCGGCTCCGCCCTGGCCGGCCGCGCGATCGGCGAGCACCTGCGGTCCATGGGCGAAGTCACCGGCGGCCCCAAGGCGTTCGACCGCCAGGCCCGCTCCCGCTTCCTGCAGGCGCTCGACGAGGCGGTGAACCGCGAGCGCCGCAAGCGCCGCTGAGCCGCTTGCATCGCAGGCCGCCTGCGCTAGCTTGCCGCGCCCTTTCAGTCAGGAGACTTCCGCATGCGCCGCCTGGGTTTGACGATCGCCGCCGCCGTCCTGGCCGCCGGCCTCGGAGGGTGCGGGAAGTCCGATGCCAACAAAGCCGGCGAAGGCGCCGCGGCCACCGCCTCCAGCCAGCCGGGCGGCAGCGCCGCCACCGAGCCCGCGGCGCTGAGCGAGGACGAGAAGAAGGCCCTGCTGGCCTCCTTCCCCGCGCCCTACAACGCCGCAGACATTTCCAACGGCGAGACCCAGTTCGGCCTCTGCCGTTCGTGCCACACGATCAACGCCGGCGGCACGAACATGACCGGCCCGAACCTGCACGGCGTGTTCGGCAAGAAGGCCGGCGCCAACAACCCCGACTACAAATACTCGGACGCCATCAAGGCGGCGACCTTCACCTGGGACCTTCCGCACCTCGACCAGTGGCTGGCGGACCCGAAGGGATTCCTGCCCGGCACCAAGATGACCTTCGCCGGGGTGAAGGACGCCAACGACCGCCGGGATCTGGTCGCCTACGTGGCGATGGAGACGGGCTACAAGCCGAAGTGATCGCCAGTTCGCTTCGAGCGAACCCGCCGCGATGACAACCTTGACGCGAATTCTGGTCGGGCGCATCGTCGCGGGTGTCGAGCCTCTGTCCGGTCGACATCTTCTCTGCGCCGATGTGACCCCAAGCGTCGGCGCCGAGCGCGCCTGCCTCGCGATCCCCCGCTCGGCGAGCGCGTCCCGTTCCTGATTGGCCTTCCCCGCGTCGCCGCGGGGAAGGCCTCTCTTTTTCAGAACCTGGCTCTGAGGCCGATGGCCAGCGTCCGCGACGTCCCTGGCGAGACGAAGCGCGGGCTTTCGAAGCCGAGCTCGTCGGCGTCGCCGTAGAGGCCGAAGGTGGCGTATTCGGCGTCCAGCAGGTTCTCCACCCGCGCCCAGGCCTCGATGCGCCCGCGCCGCCACCTCGCGCTGACGCCCAGGACGGCGAACCCCTCGAGTGGGTCGGTCAGGTTGGCCTCGTCGCCGCGGAGGAAGCGGCTGGACGACGCCCGCAGGTCGGCGCCCACCGTGAGGGATGGCCGCGCCTGCCAGTCCAGGTTCAGCTTGAGGCTGTGCAGCGGAATGCCGGGGATCCGGTCACCCCGCCCGACCTCGATGTCGCCGTCGGCCTCCGCCTCGGGGTTATCGGGCGCCTGTATGGCGAAGCTCGTGCGGTAGGTCGCCCGGACGTAAGCGTAGGACGCCGACCAGGCGAACGGCCCCGCCTCCCCCTTGAGGTCGGCCTCCAGCCCTTCGCGGCGCGTGCCCCCGACGTTGTCGAAGTACCCCGTGCCCATCACCGGGCCGGCCGAAATGAAGATGATGTCGTCGTCCAGGTCGGTGCGGAACACCGACGCCGACCAGCGCATGGCGCCCAGCGCGCCGCGCCCGCCGGCCTCCAGCGTGCGCGCCTTCACCTGCTCCAGCGGCGGGTCGGCTAGGAAGGCGTTCGGGAAGCGGCAGGGCGTCTCCGGGTCCGCACACGAGAGCTCGGCCGGCGTCGGGGCGCGGCTGTTCTGCGCAGCGGAAAGGTAAGTCATGAACGCGTCGGTGACGTTCCACGCCACGCCCAGCCCGGCGTTCAGCCGCTCGAAGGCATGGTCGCCGGTGAGCGCAGTCCCGAGCTGGTCGCGCAGCTCGAGCTCCGTCCGGTTCCAGCGCAGCGAGCCCGACAGGTGCAGCTCCGGCGTCAAGGAGAAGGTGTCGCTGACATAGACGCCGGTCGAGCGGCTGCGCGTCTCCAGTCCGACGTTGAACTCCGGGTTGCCGAGCGCCGCGCCCAGGCTCTCCACGCCGCGGTCGGCGCCAAGGCGGCCAAGCTCGCTGCCGCTGCGGTAGCGGGTGTCCGCTGTCTCGTAAGCTCCGCCGGCGACCAGCACATTGGCCCGCCCGCCAACATCGGCCGCCCAGGTGAGCTGCCCGCTGACGCCGCCGCTGCGGGTGCGCGTGCGGGTGTGGTTGAAGACCGCGTCTGCCTCGTCCTCGGTGACTGCGTCGCCGGCCGCGTCGAGCAGCACCTCCGGGTGGTCGCCGAAGCAGAGCGCGTCGTCCGGGGCCTCGACGCCCAACTCGTCGCACTCTTCGAACTCGGCTCGGTCGCCGTTGGCGGTGCTCCTCTCCAGGTCGCGCACGAACGCGCCGCCACCGATGGTAAGGCCCGCCGCCGGCCGGAACGTGGCGCGCAGCGCCGCCGCCAGCAGGCGGGTGTCGGTGATGTCCGGATAGGTGAAGATGGCGCTGCGCCGCGCCGCCAGCAGGTCCTCCGGCGCAGGCCCATTGCCGATCAGGCGGCTGTCGGCGGCGGTCAGGCCGAGCCCCACCTCCGCGACGGCCGAGGGCCGCCAGGCGACGTCGGCATAGGCTCGCGCCAACTCGCTCGGCGAGGCGTCACGCCAGCCGTCCTCCTCCAGCCCGTCCAGGCCTGCGTAGACGCCCAGATCGCCCGCGGAAAAACCCGCCTGAGCGATGGCCGCACGGCGACCGAACGAGCCGGCGGAGACCTCCACCGACCGCTCCGGCGCCGAGAAGCCGTCCTTCATGGAGAGCGTCACCACCCCGCCAGTGGTGTTGAGGCCGTAGACCGGGTTTGAGCCGGAAACCACCTGGGCGCGGGCGATGGCGAAGGCCGGCACCAGGTCCCACTGGACGACGTCGCCGAAGGCCTCGTTCACCCGCATGGCGTCCTGCAGGACGGTGACGCCCTGCGGCTCGCCGAGCGCGGGCGAGGCGAAGAAGCCGCGCACGCTGACCGTCTGCTGCAGCGGGTTGCCGAGGCTGTCCACGCTCTCCACGCCGCCGAGCCGCTCCACCAGGGCGTCCGAGACGCCGGGCGTGCCGGGACGCTCCACGGCCGGGTCCAGGGTTCGCACTTGCGCCGGCACGCGCTCGGCGGGAACGCCCTCGGAAAGCGGCGAGCCCACCACCACGAGCTCGCCCACGGACGGCGGCTCCGCCTCGGCGGCGAGCAGCGGCGCGGGCGCGAGCGCCGCTATGGCCAGCGGCCACGCCGCTCTGAACCTCATCCCGCCCCCGAGACCCTATTCGGCCGCGTTGGCGACGCGGGCCTTCTCGGCTTCCTCGAAGGCCTCGATGCGGCGGGCGGTGGCCTGCGGCGACTTCGTGAAGCGCGCGAACAGGTTGTAGAAGACCGGCACGATGAAGAGCGTAACCAGGGTCGCGAAGATCGCCCCTGAGAAGATGGTCACGCCGATGGTCTTCCGGCTCTCGCCGCCGGCCCCGCCCCATATGATCAGCGGGATGGCGCCGGCCGCCGCCGAGATCGAGGTCATGATGATCGGCCGCAGGCGGATGGAGGCGCTCTCGATCACTGCCTCGCGTATCGACAGCCCCTCGTCCCGAAGCTGGTTCGCGAACTCCACGATCAAGATGCCGTTCTTCGCCGCGATGCCGACGAGGATGATCAAGCCGATCTGGCTGTAGATGTTGATCGAGGAGCCGGCGATCAGGAGGCCGAACAGCCCCCCCAGCGCCGCCACCGGCACCGTCAGCATGATCACCGCGGGGTGGATCCAGCTCTCGAACTGCGCGGCCAGCACCAGGAACACCAGCAGCAGCGCCAGGCCGAAGGCTAGGGCAACGGAGCTGCCGCCCTCCACATAGTCGCGGGCGGTGCCGCCCCAGGTGTAGTTGGGCTGCTGGGGCAGCTTGGCCATCTCGGCCTCGAAGAACCTGATGGCCTCGTCCACCGTGTAGCCAGGGTTCAGCTGCACCGCGAGCGTCACCGAGCGCTGGCGGTCCAGCCTGGGCCGGTTGGGCGTGTCGCCCACCACCTGGGTGGTGACCACCGAGGCGAGCGGGACGGTCGAGCCGGTGTTCGTGCGGACGTAGACGCTCTGCAGGTCTTCTTCGGTCTGCCGCTTGGCGCGGTCGGTCTGCAGGAGGACGTCGTACTCCTGGCCGTTCTTGATGTAGGTCGTGGTTCGCGTCGATCCGAACAGCGCCTGCAGGGTGCGGCCCACCGAGGCCGGCGAGACGCCCAGCGCAGCCGCCTTCTCCCGGTCGATGTTCACGAGCACCCGCGGGCTGGTGGGCTCGTACTCGATCCGCGGCCTGGACATGCCGGGGTTCTCTTGCGCCGCCTGCAGGAGCGGCTGCGCCTGCGCATTGATCTCGGCGTACTCGTTGCCGAGCAGCACGAGGTCCATGAACGAGCCGCCGCCGCCGCCGCCAGGGCCGCCACGCTGAAGGCTGGGCCGCACCGAGGTGATGACGCGGGCGCCAGTGATCGAGGAGAACTCGCGGTTCAGCTGGGCGGAGAGCTCCTGCGAGCTGGGGCCCTTGCCCTTGTCCTCCGGCATGATCAGGTTGCCGCCGCCGGAGTTGAACGAGTTCCCGCCGAAGCCGGGGGCCGAGAAGGCGTACCGCTCCAGGGTTCCGTTCTTCACGAGCTCCAGCAGCCGGGGCTCGACCTGCTGCGCGATGCGCATGGTGTAATCGAAGCCGGCTCCCTCGGGCGCCTGGATGTTGATGCCGATCTGGCGGCGGTCTTCGTTGGGCACCTGCTCCTTCGGCAGCATCTGGAACAGCCCGCCGGCCATCACGGCCAGAACCAGCACCAGCACGCCCGCAGTGACCGTGGCGATCCGCTTGCCCAGAAGCATGTCCAGCGAGGCGTGGTAGGACCCCTTCAGCCGGTTCATCCCCGCCTCGACCTTGCGGGCGATGAACCCCTCGCCCGCGGCGGGGCGCAGGATCTTGGACGCCAGCATCGGCGAGAGGCTGAGCGCCAGAAGCGCAGAGAAGGCGACGGCCGCGGCGACCGCGACCGCCAGCTCGACGAACAGCCGGCCGATGAAGCCGGGCATGAACATCAGTGGCGCAAAGACCGAGATCAGCACGATGGTCGTCGCCACGACGGCGAAGAACACCTGGCGCGCGCCGCGCTGCGAGGCGACCACGGGAGGCTCCCCCTCGTCGACGCGCCGCTGGATGTTCTCGACCACCACGATGGCGTCATCGACGACGAGGCCGATCGCGAGGACCAGCGCCAGCAGGGTCAGCAGGTTGATCGAGAAGCCCAGCGGGGCCAGCACGATGAAGGTGGATAGGATGCAGATCGGGGCGACAATCGAGGGTATCAGCGCTGCGCGCCACGTCCCCAGGAAGATGAAGTTCACCAGCGCCACCAGAGCGAGCGAGATGCCCATGGTGATCCAGACTTCCTGGATCGCGTGTCGCGTGAAGCTGGTGAAGTCGACCGAGACCTCGAGCTTGGTGCCCCTGGGAAGGGTCGGGTTGATCTCCTCGAGCGCCTTGCGCACCCCGTTGGAGATCTCGAGGTCGTTGGCCTGAGACTGGCGCATGACCGCGATGCCGACGAGGTCCTGTCCGTTGGTGCGGAAGCGCCGACGGTATTCGTCTGCGCCTTCCTCGACGCGGGCGATGTCGCCCAGGCGCGTGACGTAGGCCTGCGCGTTGGAGCCTGACGTGACCGCCGAGCGCACGCCGCTCGGCGCGCCTGCCGAGGCCTGCGTCCCGCCGACCGCGGCCGTCCCGGTGGCGGTAGCCGCGCGCTGGCCGCCCGGCACGATCGGCATCTGGGCGAACTCTTCGGGCCGCGAGTAGCCGCGCGCCACGCGGATCGTGAAGTCCTTGGCGGGCGCTTCCAGGGCGCCGGCCGGCAGCTCGAGGTTCTGGTTGGTCAGCGCCGTCTGGACGTCGTCCACCGTCACGCCACGCGAGGCCATCAGGTCGGGGTCGAGCCAGATGCGCATGGCGTAGAACTGGGCGCCGCCCAGGCCCACCTGCGCCACGCCGGGCACCGTCGACAGCCGCTCCACGAGGTAGCGGTTGGCGTAGTCCGACAGCTGCATCCGGTTGAGGGTGGACGAGGTCAGCGCCAGCAACATGATCGGCGCGCCGTCGGCGTTCGCCTTGGAGATCTGCGGCGGGTCGGCCTGGTCGGGCAGCTGGTTGGCGACGCGGCTCACCGCGTCGCGCACGTCGTTGGCGGCCTGGTCGAGGTCGCGGTCGAGGGTGAACTGTATGGAGATCCGCGAGGAGCCGTCCCGCGACGACGAGTTCACGCGGTCGATACCCTGGATGCCGGACACCTGGCGCTCGATCACCTGGGTGATCCGCTCCTCGACGACCTCCGCAGAGGCGCCGCGATAGCTGGTGCCCACCGAGACAACCGGCGGATCGACGCTCGGCAGCTCGCGCACCGGCAGGGCGGTGAAGGAGGCCAGGCCCACCACGCAAAGGATGATCGCCGCGACGGCGGCGAAGACAGGCCTGCGGACGGAAAGGTCGGAAAGCATCATGACCGGGCTTGCCCCCCAGCGGGACGCGCCTTGGCCAGCGCGGCCTGGCAGGCCGGACTCGCCTTGGCCGAGTTCTGGCGCAGGCACATGAAGGCCTCACGGCCGTCCTGGCCGGCGCAGAGCTTCTGCATGTCAGCGGCGCAGGCCTGCATCATCGCCTGGCGCGCGGCCTGCATCTGCGGGCTGGGCTGGACGCCGCCCGCGGCGCCTTGGCCGCCGCCTTGCGACGCCGCACCGCCGGCCGCGGCCGGGGCCGCGCCACCGCCCGGAGCCCCCGGTCCGCCCATTCCGGGCCGGCCCGGGCCGCCAGGACCGCGGCCGCCCACCACGCGGACCGGCATGCCGGGCTGCACCTTGTTGAGGCCGTCGGCGACGATGCGCTCGCCGGCCTGCACGCCCTCACGTATCTCGACGAAGCCGGCCTGGCGGATACCGGTGACCACCGGCCGCTGCTCGGTCATCGTGCGCTGGCCCATCTGGCGGATCACGTAGACGAAGGCCGAGTTGCCCTGCACGGACACCGCTGACTCCGGAGCGGCCAGACTCTGGCGCACGCCGCGGGAGATGGAGACACGGATCATCATGCCGGGCTTCAACCGGCGCCCGGGGTTCGGGAACTCGGCGCGGGCGGTGATGGCGCGGGTGCGCTCGTCAACACGGGTGTCGATGCGGGAAATCCGGCCGTTGATCACTTCGCCCGGATAGGCGTCGACCTCGGCGGTGATCGCCTGGCCTTCGGCGACCTGGGACAGGTAGCGCTCCGGCACCTGGAAATCGACGCGGATGGCCGACAGGTCGTCGAGGGTCACGATCGGCGCGCCGGGGTTCACCAGGGCGCCCGGCGTCACGTCCGAGAGCCCCACGACGCCGGAGAACGGCGCGCGGATGACCCGATCGTTCTCCCGCGCCCGGGCCGCGGAGACGTCGGCCTGGGCCGTACGGTAGGCGGCCTCGACCTGGTCGATCTGGGCCTTGGAGGCGAACCCGCGCTCGCCCAATTGACGGTAGCGCTCGTAGGCGCGGCGGGCCTGGACAAGGCGCGCCTGGGCCTGCGCCGTGCCCGCGGTCTGTTCGTTGTCGCGCAGCTCGACGAGCACGGCGCCGGCCGGCACGCTCTGGCCGTCGGAGAACCGCACGCGCTCCACCAGCTGGGTCGCGGCTGCCGTCAGGGTGACCGAACGGCGGCCCTTGGCCACGCCGAGCACCTCGATGGCGTCGGTGAAGGCGCGCGGCTGGACCACCGCGGCGGCGACCTGCGCCGGGCCGCCGAAGCCACCACGGCCGCCCTTCATCATCGGGCCGCCCTTCCCGGGCGGTCCACCGCCGCCCTGCATGGCCATCGCCCCGCCGCCGGGGCCGCCGCCGCCCGGCCCCTTCTCGCGGGTCGCCAGCTTGAAGCCGCCCACCGCTATCATCAGCAGCAGGACCGCAACCGCGGCGACGAGGAAGAAGTGGCGACGCAAAACTGGGTGCTCCGTGCCCGACAGAAGTCCCGGGCCTAAACGCTGATCAGGCAGGCTCTTACGAGCGCCGGATACACCGCGTCCAGTGACAGAACGATGGCTGAGCGTTTCGCGGGTGAAACAGGGGGGTTGGCGCCTCTGGAAGAGGCGCCGCCCCTAGGCGTCGTAGCCGGGCAGCTCGCGATCCAGCTTGCGCAGGCACGCCGGCCAGGCCAGCGCCCCGCCGATCCCGCGCGAAACCTGGTTGCGGACCTCCGCCTGCGATGCGTCCGGCGCGAGCAGCACGGTGGCGCGGCCGCCGGCCAGCGCCATCACCTGCTGCTTGCAGGCCCGCTCGAGGTAGTACATCCCGATCCAGCAGTTCGCCGCCGTGTCACCGACGCTCAGGGTTCCGTGATTGCGCAGCAACATCAGCGTCTTTTCGCCGACATCTGCGACCAGCCGCTCGCGCTCGTCGAGGTTCAGCGCGATGCCCTCGTAGTCGTGGTAGGCCAGGCTCGGCAGCACGATGAGAGCGTGCTGCGAGAGGGGCAGCAATCCCTCAGCCTGCGCCGCCACCGCGACGCCCTGGTCGGTATGCAGGTGCATCACGAAGCGGGCGTCCTCGCGCGCCGCGTGGATCGCCGAGTGGATGGTGAACCCCGCCGGATTGATGAAGTACGGCGTCTCCTGCAGCACGTTGCCGTCGAGATCGACCTTCACCAGCGACGAGGCGGTGATCTCTTCGAACAGCAGGCCGTAGGGATTGATCAGGAAGTGGTGCTCCGGTCCCGGGATGCGGGCCGAGATGTGGGTGTAGATGAGGTCGTCCCATCCGTGCAGAGCCACCAGCCGGTAAAGCGCGGCGAGATCCACGCGGGTCTGCCACTCGTCCGCGCTCACCTTGCCCTTCAGCGAAACGACGTCCGCTACCGATCCGTCCGCCATGGGAGGTCTCCTCGTGAATTCAGCGGGCGCAAGACTCCGCTCCCAGGCGCGAGGCGTCAAGCCGACCCTTTCGCCCAGGCCTCCGCCACCGCCAGCGTGCGGCGTCCCTCGGCTTCCGCGCCGAGCTTCATCAGGAGCAAACCGGTGGAGGTCCGCTCGATGACCGCCCACTCCCAGGCGGCTTCGACGGGAACGCCGGTGAGGGATGCCAGCTGTTCGCACCAGGACCGGCCAAGCGCCAGCGGGTCTGCGGTCAGCAGCTCGTCCGTCCAGTCGCGCAGCAGGGCGCCCACGTCGAAGGCCGGCTCGGCGTAGAGGCCGTCGGGGTCCACGAACCGGAAACCGCCCGGCGCGGCGGGATCGGCCAGGGCGTTCGCCTCGTGTGGATCACCATGCAACAGCATCGCCGCTTCAGCCGCATAGGCGCCGCCCCGCCGCTGGGCGAACGCCAGGACCAGGTCCAGCAGTCGCTCGGAGCACGGCCGCCCGGTGGCCTCCCAGGTCTGGGGGGCGAAACCCACGTGCCAGGCGGCCTTCTCGGCGCCGCTCATCAATGCGGTCGGTGGATGCGCCAGGGGACGCCATGCGGCGCGCAAGGCCTGGCCAAGCGCCTGCATCCGCCGTTCCAGCCCGTACCCGTGGCGGCCGAGCGCCAAGCCGAGACGCTCCGTCAGCAGGGCGCCGCGGGAAAGGTCCGCGGCGAGCAGGCGCGCATAACCCCGGCCCTGCGCCAGCTCGAGTGTGGCCACCTCGCCCGCTATGGGCTCGTAGTCGGCCATGGCCACCTTGAGCACCGCGGCCTCGCCGTCGGCGGTCTGCGCCTCGGCCACGTAGGAGCTGCTTCCGCCGTGCAACGTGGGCCCGAGCGTCAAGCTCCAGTCGCGGGACAGCCCCGCCACCAGCGCCGGCAGGGTCTCCACCCAGCGCGCGGAGGCGCCGCCCAGCGCCTGGGCGTTGCGGGTCACCTGGGGCGGAAGCTCGATCAGCGCGACCTCACGCGGCCCACGGCGTCGGTCCAGCGGGCGTAGGCGCGCTCGCGGGGCTCCTGGTCCATCTGCGGCGGGAACCGCTCGGTCTGCGGCCGTGCGGCGGCGGCTTCCTCCAGGTCGCGGTAGATTCCAGCGCCCAGTCCGGCGAACAGGGCCGCGCCGAGCGCGGTGGTCTCCTGATAGGTGGCCCGGCAGACGCAGACGCCGGTCAGGTCCGCCAGGCGCTGGGAGAACAGCAGGCTGCGCGACATTCCGCCGTCGATCCGCAGCTCCACACCTTCCCCGAACGCCTCGGGAGCGTCGCCCCGCATCGCCTCGATGAGGTCGCGGGTCTGGAGCGCGCTGGCGTCCAGCGTCGCCTGGGCGATCTCGGGCAGGCCGGCGTCGCGGGTCAGCCCAAGGAGCGCACCCCGGGCGCCTGCGTCCCACCACGGCGCGCCAAGGCCCGTGAAGGCCGGCACCAGGACCACGCCGTGGTCGTCCCGGGCGGAGGCGGCGAGCTGCTCCACCGCCTGCGGGCCGCCCTTCACGCCAAGGCCCTCGTTCACCCACTGCACGGCCGCGCCGGCGATGAAGATCGCGCCTTCCAAGGCGTAGGTCGTGAGGCCGCCGACGCGTGCGGCGATGGTGGTCAGCAGCCGCGCCTGGGACACCGGGGCGGCCTCGCCGGTGTTCACCAGCATGAAGCACCCGGTCCCGTAGGTGGCCTTCATCTCGCCGGGCCGGATGCAGCCCTGCCCCATCAGCGCCGCCTGCTGGTCGCCGGCCACGCCGCGGATCGGAACCGCCCGGCCGAGCACGCCGGCTTCCGTCTCGCCGTAGTCCCCGGCGCAGTCGCCGACCTCCGGCATCAGCGCCAGCGGCACCCGCAGCATCTCGCCCATCTCTGCCGACCACTCGCCCCTGCGGATGTCGTAAACGAGCGTGCGCGAGGCGTTGGTGGCGTCGGTGGCGTGGACGCGGCCGCCGGTGAGCTTCCAGATCACCCAGGCGTCGATGGTCCCCGCCAGCAGCTCGCCAGCCTCGGCGCGGGCGCGGGCGCCGTCCACATGATCCAGCAGCCAGGCGATCTTCGTGCCCGAGAAATAGGGGTCGAGCAGCAGGCCGGTGATCTCGGTGACCCGCCCCTCCCGGCCCTCCCCGCGCAACCGCTCGCAGGCGTCGGCCGTGCGGCGGTCCTGCCAGACGATGGCGTTATGGATGGGGCGGCCCGTGACCTTCTCCCAGACCACGACCGTCTCGCGCTGGTTGGTGATGCCGATGGCCGCGACGTCGTCGAGACTTCGGGCGGCCTTCTGCACCGCCTCCTTCAGGACCTCGACGCAGGCCTGGAAGATCTCCTCGGCGTCGTGCTCGACCCAGCCGTCGGCCGGATAATGCTGCTGCAGCGGCCGGCCAGCCTCGGCCAGCGCCCGGCCCTGGCGGTCGAACAGGATGGCCCGGGTCGAGGTGGTGCCCTGGTCCAGCGCCAGGATCAGCGGCTCGGCCATGCGTCGGCGTCCTCCCCAAACATGGTGCACGCCCTTTAAGCATGTTTTCACCGCGGTGGAGGAGATTCCCAGCGAGCCGTCCGAGTCCGGACGTCCAAGAGGGGGTTAGGGCCTTGAGCCCAGGGGCGACCCGCCAGCAGCTGATGGATCTCGTGAGAAGCCGCGCGCCGGCCGACCGCGAGCGCCTGCTCATGGCCATTACCGACCTGTGCGCCGCAGACGGCGATGCCGAGGTGATGAAGGCGCCCGCCACCCAGGAGCTGCTCTCCTCCATCTTCATGGGCCTGGTGGTCGAGGCCGAGCGGGACATTCGCCAGCGACTGGCCGAGAAGCTCGCCCATGCGGACTGGGCGCCTCCGGCGCTCATCAATGTGCTGGCCCTCGACGAGATCGAGATCGCCCGGCCGGTCATCCGCTGCAGCCCCGTCCTGAAGGACCACGACCTCGTGCGCCTTCTGGTCGAGGCCACTATCGAGCATCAGATCGAGGTCGCCCGACGGCCGCAGGTGGGCGGTGTGGTCGTCGCCGCGATCCTGCGCCAGGCCGAGCCCGCCGTGCTCACCGCGCTCGCCAACAACCTGTCGGCGGAGATGACCGACAACGACATGCGCCTGATGGTGGAGCAGGCGAAGAAGGTGGCCGCCCTGCGCTCGCCGCTCGCCCGCCACCCCCGGCTTTCGGCCGAGCTGTCGCTGTCCCTGTACGTCTGGGTGGGACAGTCGCTGCGCCATGCGCTGGCCGACCGCTTCCGGCTCGACACCGCCAAGCTCGACCAGGCGCTGGGCGACGCGGTGGCCGAGGCGCACGGCGGGACGCCGTCGACGGACAAGGAAGGCCTCCTGGTGGTTGCCCGCCAGGGCGAGCGCGAGGAGATGGAGCGCAAGCTCATCGACAAGCTGCACGCGGCCGGCCAGCTGCGGCCCGGCTACCTCGTCCGCGCGTTGCGGGAAGGCCGGCTTTCGCTGTTCTGCACGGCGCTGGCCATGCTGGGCCGCTTCGAAACCGACCACATCCGGCGCGCCATCGATTCCGACCGGCCCGAGCTCCTGGGCCTGGCCTGCGCCGCCGTCGGCATCGACCGCAGCGTCTTCCCGACCATCCTGCACATGGTGCGCGAGCTGAACGGCGGCCGTCCCTCCGGCGGCGCAGAGGGCGCGCGCAAGGCGGCCGGCGCCTTCGGGCCGGTCACGCCGCAGGTCGCCGGCGCCGCCTTCCGGCAGGCCGCCCGCGCCGGCTGAAGCCGGTTTGACAAGCGGCCCTCGTTGGCGGCTTTTCAAGCCCGATGTACGACCCCAAGCCCATGGTGACGCGGCTCGCCTTCGCCGCCTCCGACCGCCCCGAGGCCCAGGAGGCCTGCGAGCGGCTGGCCAGCCGCTACGGAGACGCCGGCGAGAACGAGGCGCAGGTCGTGGTCGCCCTCGGCGGCGACGGCTTCATGCTGGAGACCCTCCACCGGCACATGCAGAGCGGCAAGCCGATCTACGGCATGAACCGCGGCTCGGTCGGCTTCCTCATGAACGAATACTCCGAGGACGGCCTGCTGGAGCGGATCAACGCCGCCGAGCGGGCGCTCATCCATCCGCTGCGCATGCAGGCCCGGTGCCTGCACGGCAAGAGCCATGAGGCGCTGGCGATCAACGAGGTCTCGCTGCTGCGCCAGACCCGCCAGACGGCGAAGCTGCGCATCTCCATCGACGGCGTGGTCCGCATGACCGAGCTCTCTTGCGACGGGGCCCTGGTGGCGACGCCCGCCGGGTCGACAGCCTACAACCTGTCCGCCCATGGCCCGATCATCCCGCTGGCTGCCCGGGTCCTGGCGCTGACGCCGATCAGCGCGTTTCGCCCACGTCGCTGGCGCGGCGCCCTGCTGCCGCACACGGCCAAGGTGATCTTCGAGATCCTCGAGGCCGACAAGCGGCCGGTCAGCGCCGTGGCCGACAACTTCGAGGTCCGCGACGTGCTGCGCGTGGAAGTGGCCGAGGACCGCGCGCTGGCCATGACGATGCTGTTCGACGCCGGCCACAGCCTTGAGGAACGGGTCCTGGCGGAACAGTTTTCGGCTTAAGAAACCGTGGGTTGCACATCATAGGTTGTTAACGGGTGGGCTTTACCTTGCCGTGCAATTCGGACGGAGGCTTCGCTCGTGAGCCAGCAGAACACCGGTCAGATGATCCAGGTCCCGAACAAGCTCGGGGCCAAGGTCGGCGGCGGTCGGCTGGGCGGCATCGACCCGGCGGCGATCGCCAAGGCCGAAGCCGCTCTGAAGAGCCTGTCCGGCAATTTCGCCCAGTGGCTGGCCGACGAGATCACCAAGCTCGAGGCCGCTCGCCAGGTCGTGCGCACCGAGGGCGTCTCCGCGGAGACTATGGAAAGCCTCTACCTGCGCTGCCACGACCTGAAGGGCCTGGGCGCCACCTACGGCTTCCCGATCATCACCCGCATTGCGGCTTCCCTGTGCCGACTGATCGACGACAAGGAGAAGCGCATCGGCGCGCCCATGCCGCTCGTCGACGCCCACATCGACGCCATCAAGGCCGCGGTCCGCGACGACATCAAGGAAGAGGACCACCCGGTGGGCCGCGTCCTCGTCCAGGAACTGGAAGCCCGCGTCGCCGAAACGGGCGCCTAGACCTCGTCGCCTTCGCCGTCTTGCGGTGATTTCCGCCCGGCGGGATAGTGGCCGCGCGAGGACCCGTGCAACGAGACACGGGCCGCGGGGAGCCACACCACCATGATCACGGCGCTCGTTGCCGCCCTCCTGCTACAGGCCGCCGGGGCGAGCGCGCCTTCGGACAGGCCGCAGACGATCCAGCCCGATGTCGAGGGCCGCGATGTGGTCGCCCCGCCGGCGCCGCCGCGCACGCCGCTCACCGTGACCCAGGTCCCCAACGAGCTCGGCCCACCGAACGCCCGCACGGGCCGACCCTACAAAGGCGGCCTCTGGGCGCCGGACTATGTCTATACCCTTGCGCCGGGCGTAACCTTCAAGGAGGTGGTCTGGTGGAGCGAGGGCGTGCCTTGCTACGCCAAGATCTTCTATCCCAAGGGCTTCCGGCCGGACGGTAAGGCGCCCGCCGTCGTGCTCGCCCAGGGCTGGGCGGGAACGCACTACTCCATCGAGAAGTACGGCGCCCGCATGGCCGAGCGAGGACTGGTGGCGATGGTGATCGACTATCGCGGCTGGGGCGCCAGCGACGGCGTCCCGCGACTCCCGAAGCCCCTGCGGGTCGGCGGCTCCAGCAAGCGCGACACGGAGGGTAAGACGCGAGTGGTGACGACGGAGGTGGAGATGGTGCGCACCCGGCTCTCCGCCACGGACCAGCAGCGCGACATGCGCAATGCCATCTCCTACATCCAGGGCGAGCCCGGGGTGGACCCCAACCGCATCGGCGTCTGGGGCTCGAGCTACGCCGGCGGCAATGCGCTCGCCGTGGCGGGCCAGGACGTCCGGGTGAAAGCCGTCTCCGTGCAGATCCCTGCCTTCCAGGGACCCGCCACCTTCACGAAGATGGGCCCTCCGGGCGGCCTGCAGGACTCCATCCGGCGCGCGCGGACCGGACGCGGCGGCGAGATGGTGACCGGCTTCTCGCGGCGCGTGGCCATCGACCTGGACCAGGGCGACCCGCCCTTCCACCGCGCCTGGGCCATGCTGATCAACCGGCCGACCCAGGTGGTGATGGCCGAGTTCGAGGAGCTGAGCGGCCAGCCAGAGGTGATGAAGCCCGGCCTCGCGCCGCTGCAGGCCAAGGGCGTGCCGGTGAACTTCGTCACCGTGCCCGCCGTCACCCACTTCGAGATCTATGTGAACAGCTACGTCGACGCTCAGGGGCGGACGGTGACCAGCAACGCCTTCGAGACCGGGGCGAACGCCGCCGCCGACTGGCTGTGGCGCCACCTCACCTCGGACCAGGCCGTGCAGCCCGCGCCCGGCGACCCGCCGCCTACGCCGCGCAGGCCTTAGGTCACATCACCCGTTCGAGCGGCTCCTCCACCACCCCGTAGCCGGCGTCGGGGGGCAGGACGAGCACGCGCCCGCTCGCGCGGCTCTGGATCTGCGGCTGGACGGTGACCAAGGTCCGCGCCGCCGCCCTCGCCACCGCATCGGCGGCGCTCGACGCCTCCGCCAGCAGCTTCAGGTTCATCCGGGTCGGGAAAATCACCTTGCGCTCGCCGGTCTCCGCCAGGCGCAAGGCCTCCGAAGGGGCGATCCACTCGGCGTCGACCGTTTCGCGGCCGTCGCAGGCCGCAAGCTGATCGTCAGGCGCCTTCACCGCATAGAACCAGGTATCGAAGCGCTTCGGCGTCAGCGGGGGCGTGATCCAGCGCGCGAAGACAGTCAGCGCGTCGAGATCGAGCCGGGCGTCGAGGTCCTTCACCACGTCCAGGAACGCCGTGCGGCCGGCGTCCACCGCCTCGCGCACCTCCATCGGGCAGGCCTCGCCGCCCATGGGCGAGCCGTCCGACCGTCTGGCCAGGATGATGCCGGCCTCCTCGAAGACCTCGCGGATCGCGGCGATGCGCAGCGCCCGCTGGTCGGCGTCGAAGTCGCCGTAGCCCACGGCGTGGTCAGCCCACGCCGCGTCGTGGTCCCCCGCATGGCTCTTGCCGCCCGGAAACACGAGGGCTCCTGAGGCGAAGTCGATCTGGTGGTGCCGCTTGACCATCAGCACCTCGAAGCCCGGATGGTCCCGGAGCAACAGGATGGTGGCGGCAGGCTTGATCTCGGACGACGCGGCGGCTTCGGACATCGCCCCAGCTTGCGGGCTCACGCCCGGCGCGGCAACCCTCAGGCGCTCTCGCGGATCGCGCCCTTGCGCGCGGCCTTGGACACCGAGTCCATCTTGTCGATCAGGTACTCCACGTCCTCGCGGCCGGCCGCCTGCGGCTGGGTGAGGAAGCGCTGGAGCATGCGTTCCTGGAAGCGTTCCCGGTCACGGGCGCCGCCGTCGAACTCCATCGAGTGGTAGGTGTCGACGCCGGCTCGGAAGGCCGGGAAGAGCCGCGCCGGCAGCCCGGCCCGCTCGTAGATCGCCCGCAGGCCGAGCGGCCCTGCGTCGTGGATCATCAGCCAGGTGCGGTGGTGCGGCACGCCCGCGAGCTCGGCCACGCCCCACTCGAAGAAGGTCATGTGCCCCTGAGCCAACCCGCGGAGCAGCAGGGAGGCGGTGAGCTGCTGGGCCTGGGCCAGGTGCGCCACGAAGCCCTTCACGTCGGCCGTGCGGCCGGCCTGGTCGACGAGGTCCACCGTCGCCCGCTCGCTGGCGCTCATGGCCAGCTCCAGGGCAGTCTCGGGGGAGAGCGCGTGCTTGCTGATCAGGTGGTCCCGAACCTGGTCGCTGACCATCCGGACGAGGCGCTCGGTGACCGACAGCGGCAGCACGCGGCGGTAGGCCACCGCGGCGAGCACGCGCTCCGACGTCTCGAACCGGTCGACCACCTTCTGCAGCGAGCGCTCGGCGAAGTCCGCGCCATCGTTGGAGCAGGCGGTCGCGACGGCGCGCTCCTGGCCGTGCTCGGCGATGGCGTCGGTGACCTTGCGCGACAATGCCGGCCGCTTGGCGATGGCGAGCTGGCGCACCGGCCCACCCAGCCGCACGATCTCGGCCAAGTCGTCGTCGGTGAACGTCGGCGAGAAGCTGAGCATCGGCAGGGCCACGCTCTCGACGTCGCGGGCCAGCTTCAGGGCCACGTCCCGCGGCACCAGCGGCGAGTCCTTCAGGCTGACGGCGAGCGCCCGGCGCACCAGTTCGGCCGCGTCGGCGGCCATGATGCGCAGGATCTCCGCGGCCAGGGTGCGCTCGTCCTCGCCCAGCGGCGTCTTGTCGATCGTGCGGCAGAGCTTCTGCGCCGCGGCGGCGCGTTCGTCGGCGGTCGCGCCGCGCACGAGCGTACGGATGTCCTCCTCCGTCAGCGCCGCGCGCGTAGTCGCCATGCCCGTCGAAACCCCACCCCTGTGAGACCCCCGGAGTCCCACGAGTCGATGCTCCCACGGTCATGCTTAACGAGGGGTTGCCGACCGAATCTGGGGATTAACGATCCCGCGTAACCCTGCGCCAACCGCGCCAGCCTTATCCTCTGCGGCGAAACAGCCGAGGGGCGCGCACGTGCTGGGCAGTAAGGTTGAGGACGAGGCGCACGGCCGCTCCATTGGCGAGCAGGCGCTGCAGGCGCAGACTGCCCTCCTACCCTACGCCCTGGCCGTGTTCGGCATAAGCCTGCCGGTCTACGTGTGGGCCGGGAGCTATGCGGCCAACGCCGCCTGGATGACCGGCTCCTTCGTCAACTTCGCCGTCGCCTGGGGCGCCTTCTTCGCGATCATGGACTGGCTGAAGTCGCCGGCCGCGGCCGATGCGAAGCGCCGGGCGCGGGTGCAGATCCTGGGCGGGCTGCTGTGGGCCGGGACCATCGCCCAGATCGCCGCCTTCGCCCACGGCGCCGGCGCGGTGCGCGAGACCCTGCTGCTCACCTCCCTGGCCGCGGCCGTGGTGTGCGTGATCTTCACGGCGCCTTGGCTGCCCAGCCTGCTGATCGTTGCGCCGGCGGCGCTCGCGGGGCCGCTCTACTTCCTGTTCAGCCGGCCCGAGACCCGCGAGCACGCGCAGATCGGCTGGGGCGCGGCGGCGCTCGCCCTGGCGCTGGCCCTGCTGGTCAACCGCATCCTGCGGCGCCAGTTCGCGCTGGCGGCCGAGCGCGAGGTGCTGATGGCCGAGCGGGCCGAGCAGGCGGAGGCCGCGCGGCGGCTTGCCCGCTCCAAGTCCGACCTGGTGGGCACCCTCGGCGACGAGATCCGCAACGGCCTGACCGGCGTCGCCCACGTGCTGGCCGCCGCCGCCGGCAAGGGCGGGCGCGCCGCGCCGTCACGGGCCCAGCTCGCGGCCGCGCTGGATGCGGCCAACGACCTGCTGGGGGTGCTCAACACCACCCTCGACGCCGAGACCGCCGAAGCCGGCCGGCTGACCGTCGAGCCGCAGCCGGTGGACGCCGCGGCCCTGGTGCGCGACCTCGTCCTGCTGCAGCGCCCGCAGGCTGCGGCGAAGGGGCTGGAGATCGCGGTGCACGTGGAGGTGGACCTCGCCGCCCGCGAGGCCGGCGCCGCCATCGCGGACCCGGCGCGGGTGCGCCAGGTGCTCGGCGCGCTGGTCGGCAACGCCGTCAAGTACACCGTCCGCGGCCGGGTGGAGGCGCGGGTCTCGCTGCCCTCGCCTAACCGCATCGCAATCGAGGTGGTCGACACCGGCCCCGGCCTGTCCGACGAAGAGCTGGCGCTGGCCTTCGAGCCGTTCCAGCGCATCGCCCGAGTCAGCGCCGGCGCCAGCGGCGCGGGGCTGGGCCTGACACTTGCCCGGCAGCTCGCCCGGCTGATGGGCGGCGAGCTGCGGGCGCACTCGGCCGTCGGCGTGGGCTCCTGCTTCACCCTCGAGCTGCCGTACGACGCGGCGGCCCAGGCGCGAGGGGACGACCTCGTCGAGCCTTCAGGGGCTCCCGAGCGGCGGCTGCGCATCCTGGTCGCCGAGGACGAGGCGCTGTCGGCGGCCATGCTGCGGGCCCAGCTCGAGCAGCTCGGGCACCAGGTGGTGCACGCCCAGGGCGGCGAGCGGGCCGTGGAGCTCGCCCGCGTCTGCGACCTGGACCTGCTGATGATCGACGCCCGGATGCCGGGGCTGGACGGGCCGCAGACCATCCGCGCGCTCCGGGCCCTCGACGGCAAGGCGGCCTCGACGCCGGTCGTAGCCCTGATCGGGGGCGATCCGGAGGAGGCCAACGACTGCCTGGCGGCCGGGGCCGGCGCCCTGCTGCGCAAGCCGTTCACGGTCCCGGCCGTGGCCCGCGCGATCGCGGACGCCCAGGCGAGCCCCACCCACGACCGCGCCGTGGCCTAACGCTGCGGCGCCGGTCTAGAGTGCCCCCACAACGACAAGGGGGAACGCCGGTGCTGCTGGAAGGCGTGAAGGTGGTCGAGTTCGCGAGCTACATCGCAGGACCCGGCGCGTGCTGCATCCTGGGCGACTGGGGCGCCGAGGTGATCAAGGTCGAGCGGCCGGGCGGCGACACCATGCGGGCCGCGTTCGCCGACGTGAAGAGCGAGCTTTCCGGCAACCCGACCTTCGACCTCGACAACCGCGGCAAGCGCGGGATCGTGCTCGACATCTCCAAGCCGGAGGGCCGCGACGCGCTGGCGAAGCTGGCGCAGACGGCGGACGTGTTCCTGACCAACGTCCGGCCCGCGGCGCTGAAGCGCGCCGGGCTCGACTACGACAGCCTCAAGCAGGCGAACCCGCGGCTCGTCTATGCGGTGATCACCGGCTACGGGCTGGAGGGGCCGGACGCCCACAAACCGGGCTTCGACGTCACCGCGTTCTGGGCCCGAGCAGGGGTAGCCAACATGACCGCGCCGAAGGGGACCGATCCCTTCATGCTGCGGTCGGGCATGGGCGACCACACCACCGCGCTGGCGACGGTCTCGGCGATCCTTGCGGCGCTGTACGAGCGGGAGAAGACCGGCCAGGGGCGGCTGGTGCAGACCTCGCTGCTGGCGACCGGCGTCTACGTGATGGGCTCCGACCTGGCGGTGCAGCTGAAGTTCGGGCGCCTCGCGTCGAACCGGACGCGGGACAATCCGATCAACCCCATCGCCACCTTCTTCAAGAGCGCCGATGGCCGCTGGTTCGTGCACAACCCGCGCGGCGGCAACGGCGGCTGGGAGACCTTCTGCGAGGTGGCCGGGCGGCCGGACCTGGTCCAGGACCCGCGCTTCGCCACCGGACGATCCCGGCGGGAGAACACCCGCGAGCTGGTGGCCGAGCTGGACGCGGCGTTCGCGGCCCTTCCCTTCGAGGAGGTCGCACGAAGGCTCGATGCGGCCGACCTGGTCTGGGCGCCGGTGCAGACGCCGGCGGACGTGGCCGCGGACCCGCAGGTGGCGGCGTCCGGCGCGCTGGTGCAGGTGGAGAACGGCGAGGGCGGGACGTTCCCGAACCCCGCGGCCCCGGCCCGCTTCCCGGGCGCCGACGCGACGGTCCGGCCGCCCAGCCCGAAACTTGGCGAGCACACCCGCCAGGTGCTGGCCGAGATCGGCTACGGCGAGGCGGAGATCGAGCGGCTGTTCGCGGCAGGGGCCGCGGCCTAGGCGATGTTACACGCCGCGGCAGGCCTATTTCCACGACTCAGCGCGACAACTCTCGGAGTTGCGTAAGTGGCTGATACACAATGAGAAAGATCCTCTCGTAGTGTATCTCGCCGGGCCGCTGACCCCAAAAAATACGATCAGCTGTCTTCGCGGCCGTCCTGCAGGAGCTTCAGCATCTCGCTGGTGAACAGCGAGCCGGTCAGGCGCGAGCCGATGCCGGCCTGGTCGGCGGGCTGGGCGCCACGCAGGATCAGGGCCACCAGGGCCTCCTGCTCGCGGATGCGCTCGGCTCGGCGGGCCGAGGCGTACTGCATGAAGCCGCCGTCCTCGTCGGCCGGGGCGTCGGGAACCTCGACGGCCCTCTGGGCGCCGCCGGTCTTGGTGAGGTTGGCGTAGACCTCGGCGACCGAGGCCGCGCGGCCCTCGCGGTAGAAGATCGACTTGTTGGCGCGCGCCGCGTCCGGGAACAGCGAGGCGGCCGAGGCGCCGGGCCTCGTCTGCACGGCCTCGATAAGCTTCGCCGAGCCCTGCGGCCCCAGGAAGTGGGCGGCGTAGAGCTCGCCGGCGGTGGGCGCGCGGCCCGTACGGCCCTTCAGGTAGGCGGCGTGGTCGGAGGCGAGCTCGCCGGCCATCAGCGAGGCGGCGTGGGGATCGAGTCGCAGGTCCATGACCGCGCGGCGCGCCTCGCCGCCGCTCACGTGGAACTTGCCGTCGGCGCCGCGGGAGATCAGCTCGGCGTAGCGGGCGTAGCCGTACTTCGAGCCGTGGGTCTTGAGCGTCTGCAGCCAGGTCTGCTCGACGAACTGGAACAGGCCCGCGGCCGAGGAGGTCCCGGCCTTGGCGTGCGGGTTCATGCCGCTCTCGCGGCCGGCGGTCTTCATCAGGAACGAGAAGTCCACACCCGTGGCCTTCGAGGCGCGCGAGATCGCCGCCTCCACCACCCCTCGGATTCCCTGAACGGCCATGCCCCAGGAGTCGCCCCGTCATGGTTAATGCGCCGCTAACCATAAGCCGCAAGCCTCCCGCTTGACGTTCGGGAACTTCGGCGTTCTTATCTGTCTTGTAATATTGTTGCGTGCAAGCAACTGACAGGGAGTGAACGTCGTGGTTATCCGTCAGGCCTTCCCCATTTCCCTCGGTGGACCCCGGCACAAGGGCGCCTCGCCGCTCACGGTCGCGGTGGGCTTCTCCATCGCCGTGCATGTCGCGATCGGCGCGTACATTGCAATGTTGAAATTCCAAGGGCCGCCGCCCCCGGCGATCGAGGAGCCGCCGATCTGGGAAATCCCGTTCGTCACGCCGAAGGACCCGCCCCCGCCTGCCGATTCCCCGCAGCCGCCACCGCCACAGACGCCGCCGATCCACAACACCGCGCCGCCCCTGAACCCGCCGATCCCGCCGCAGGACTTCGCACCGCCCAACGACCAGGCCCCAGTCCTTACCGGGCCGGTCACCACCTTCGACCCGCCGGTGCAGACCACGCCGCCCGCTCCGCCGCGCGACCCGATCATCCGCAATCCCCAGTGGGTGCGCCGCCCCGATGCCGGCGACTTCGCCCGCTTCTATCCCGAGCGCGCGATGCGCCTGGGCCGCGAGGGCGAGGCGGAGATCACCTGCTCAGTGCTCGCCAGCGGGCAACTGCGCGAGTGCCGCGTCACCGGGGAGGCGCCCGACAACATGGGCTTCGGCCAAGCCGCCCTGAAGCTCGCCCGCTACCTCCAGATCGCGCCCAAGACCATCGACGGCAAACCGGTGGACGGGGGCATCCTGGTGGTTCCGATCCAGTTCCGCCTGAACTGAGGCCGCGACCGGCGCTGCGCGCTGCATGGCGATCGGTTCGAACTACTTCTTCAGGTGGCGCTCGAACCAGCCGACCATCGCGTTCATGGCCTCGGTGGCGTAGGCGTCGGTCCTGGCCGGGTCGCCCTTGACATAGAAGTCGTGGTCGGCCCCCGCGAACATCGTCAGCCTGTTCTCGACCCCAGCCTTGTCGAGGGCCGCCTGCATCACCTGGGCCTGGGCAGGCGGGACACCCTTGTCGGCGTCGCCGTGCAGGATCAGCGTCGGCGGATCCCGCGCATCCACGCTGAAGATGGGCGAGACCGACGGGAGGAGCTTGTCGTCGAAGTCGATGGCGCCGCCCTTGGTGCGACCCTTCAGGAGCGCGGCCAGGTCGGTGGGCGGGAAGTAGGCGACCACGGCCGCGACGCGATTGCCTGAACGCTCCAGGGGATTGGCGGCCGCCGGATTTCCGTCGTCCGCCATCATGCCGGCGACGAGCGCCAAATGGCCGCCGGCGCTCGCGCCCCACACGCCGATCCGCGCGGGATCGGCGCCGTAGTCGGCGGCATGCCGCTTGATGTGGCGCATCCCGAGCCGGACATCGGTGACCGCGTCCGGAACCTGGAAGCGCGGCGCCGAGGAATGGTAGAGCGCCACCACGGTGAAGCCCTTGTCGATCAGCGCCTGATAGCGGGCCTGGCGTTCTTCCGGCGGGGCCCACGACGATCTCCAGCCGGCGGACACCATGTTGACCACCAGCGCGCCATTGGCGTTCCGCACCGGCCTGAAGACGTCGTAGGTTAGCGCCATGCCGTCGCGGTGACCGTAGATGACGTCGCGCACGTAGGTGGCCGTCTTCAGTTCCGCGGGCGTCGGCGCTCGAAGGGCCCTGCGGGGATAGCCGCTGAGCGGCGGGCCCGGATCGGCGGCGGGCTGTGCCGGAACCTGCGCCACGGCGCCGGCGCCGGCGCCGGCGGCCAGCGCCAAGGCGAGCGCCGCGCTCCATACCCTGTTCATGGACGGTCCCCCCGATGTCTTGTCGGGGCAAACTACACATTCACGCCGCAGACGGCGCCGAAATATGGGAGACCAGCTGGAGCGATCGTTCCACCCGCCCGCCCGAAGGAGCTGACCCCGATGGTTCTCCGCGCCCTGGCCGCCGCTGCGTTGCTGACGCTCTCGCCCCTCGCCGCCCATGCCGAGCCTGCGCGAGACGGGCGACACGACTTCGACTTCGAGATCGGCGACTGGACGACCGAGGTGCGGGTGCTGGCCAATCCGCTATCGGGTCAGCCGGCGAAGTGGGTGGAGTACCGCGGGCGCAGCCTGGTGAAACCGCTGATGGGCGGCCGGGCAAACCTGGTGGAGCTGGACGTCGCGGGGCCCGCCGGCCGGATCGAAGGCGGCTCGCTGAGGCTCTACAACCCGAAGAGCGGCCAATGGAGCGTGAACTACGTGAGCCTGGCCGACGGGCTCCTGACCGCGCCGGTCTTCGGCGCCTTCGATGGCAAGGGGCGCGGGACGTTCGTGGGCCAGGATACCCTGAACGGCCGCACGATCCTGGTGCGCTTCGTGATCACCGTGCTGTCGCCGACCGAGGCGCGGTTCGAGCAGGCCTTCTCAGGCGACGCCGGGCAGAGCTGGGAGACCAACTGGCTGGCCGTCGACCGGCGGATCCGCTAGCCCGCGCTCCGCCGTCGTCGGCCCCCGGGCCTGGTCGGGGCCTTAGAAATCCACCGTCACCGAGGCGGATACCCGCCTTGGGCTGGTGATGATGAAGGCGCCGTTCGAGGCGACGTCCCAGTCCCGGTTGTCCGTCAGGTTCTGCACCTGCACCCGCAGCACCCCGCGCGCGAGCGGCGTGCGGAACCTCCAGCGGCCGCCGAGATCGATCGTGGTGCGGCCGGGCAGGATGAACTGCTTGCCCCCCAACTGCGGCCACGGCGCGCTGCTGGCGGCGCGGTCGCCCGTGCTGCTCATCGCCAGGTCGATCGAGAGCGCCGGCCACCATGGCAACTCGTAGTCCAGGTTCAGCAGGACGCGCCGCTCGGTCTGCCCCACCGGGCGGGGTCCGATCCGGCCGAGCTCCACCAGCTCGCCGCTGACCTCGCCGTCCAGCAGCACCGCGCCGGCCACCACGCGCAGCCCGGCCATCGGGCTGCCCGCCAGCGAAAGCTCCATGCCGCGGTGGCGCACCTCGCCCAGCTGCCGGTAGACCCGCGCCGGGTCTAGGTTGAAGTAGGGCTTGCGGACGTCGAAGAGGCCCGCGACCAGGGTCATGGCGGGCCCCAGCCGGTAGCGGATACCGGCGTCCTTCTGGCTGGTGCGCAGCGCCGGCGGCGCCTCGTTGCGGTTGACCGCGTTCTCGGGAGCGACAGGGCTCTCTTCCAGCCCGACGGTGTAGCCGGCGTAGGCCGACAGCCGGCTGGTGAGCTGCACGGCCAGGGCCGCGTCATAGAGCCAGGGGTCGTCGGTGGAGACCACCTCGGGCAGGCCGGGCGCCAGGACCGTCTTGCGGTAATCCACCTTCTGCAGGCCCAGCCTCAGCTCGCCGCGACCGGCCCAGCCGCCGGCGTACGCCAGGCCGAGGGTCGTCTGGCGCACCTGGTCGCGGCTGTGCGGACCCAGGGCGAACGCCGGCTCCGGCAGGTCGCCGGCATCCTCGTAGAGACTCCCCGGGCCCAGGGGGTGCAGCACGCTGCCGCCATAGTCGCGCTCCGCGGCGCGCCCCCGCACCGAGAGATGGACCGCCTGGCGGCGCGGCCCCTCCTGCGCCTCCCAGGTGGCGCGGAGCTCTCCCGAGGTGGAGGCGAAGGTCTGCTCCGCGCTGGCGGCGACGAAGCGGTCCACCGCGCCGTCCGGCTGGGTGTTCATGAGCAGCCCCGTGCGACCCGCCTCGGTTTCGTTATCGACGCGGAACAGGCCCGCCTTCACGGTCCAGGCGTCGTTGGCCTCGTAGGTCGCCAGTGCGCCGTACAGCCCCCGGACCGCGCTGCTCTTGAGCCAGCGGGGGCTGAGGTTGCGCGCCGGCGAAGGCGGCGGCTCCACTGCGCCGTCGGTGAACACCAGGGGAGGCGAGCGCAGGCTGGGCAGATCGAACCGCGCGGCGAATGGCTGGATCAGCAGCCGCTCGCTGGCCCGCCAGTGCAGCACGCCGCCGATGGCGAAAGTTTCATCCGCCGCGCCCGGGGTGGGCTCGTCACGCCGGTACGCCATCCCCCCGGCGAAGCCCAGCCCCCCGTCCAGGAACGGCTGCTGGGTGTCGAGGCTGAGGCCGCGCGTGCCGAACGGCCCGAGCGTTGCGATCGCGCTGACGACGCCGGCCTCCCCCACCCGCCGCAGCGTGTAGTCCGCCAGGCCGGTCGGCGCCGGGAAGGGATAGCCCTGCGCGGCGATGCCGACGCGCAGGGTGGAGCCCGAGACCAGCCGGCTGGAGAACCCGGTCGGATTGTCGATGTAGAGCCCTTCGAGGCGGATGTTGCCCGCCGCGACGGGGCTGAAGCCGCGGGCGTCGGAGTCGCTGTAGAGCCCAATCCGCTCATTGCCGAGGCTGGCGCCGAAGGCGTCATCGGCGGACTTGACCACGTTCTCGTCGGCGCGCTGGGCGTGGGCGGCTCCGGACGAGAGACAGATCAGGGCCGCGGCCGCGGCGCCGCAGCCCAGGCCGCAACGGCGGCCAACGCTAAGCTGGTGCAAGGCGAGTTCCCGAATAAGGCATCGCCTCACCGGGTAAGGCGGCGCCTCGCCTCACGCGCGCCGGGTTTCGAAACCGGCTAGGCGGATTTCAAAATCGGCGATCCGGCGCTGGGCGCTTGCGGGCGGCCGGAGCGGTCCCGGAACTCGGAGGGAGTCATGCCCTCGGCGGCCTTGAACGCGCGGTTGAACGGGCCGAGCGAGCTGAAGCCGGCGTCGAGCGCGATGGTCGAGATCGGCACCTCCCGCTGAGCCGGATCGAGCAGCGCCGCCTTGGCGTCGGCCAGCCGCCAGCCGTTCAGGTAGGTGTTGAAGTTCCTGTAGCCGAGGCGGCCGTTGATCAGCCGCCGCAGGGCGTACTCGGGCGCGCCGGCGCGCGAGGCCAGGGCGCCGATGGTCAGACCCTCCTGCCGATAGGCGCGCTCTTCCTCCATCAGGCGCTGCAGCCTGGCCAGCAGCCGCGCCTCGGCGGCGTCGGTGCAGACCACCACCCTGCCCTGGTCTCCCGGCGCGGAGGGGGCGACGGCGCCGGCGGTGGAGAACATCTCTTCCGACCGAAGCCCCGCCACCAGCAGCGCCATGAGCACCCCCATCACTAACATCCTGACGACGTTCAGGTCCGTCGCCAGGGGCGGCACCTTGCCCGGCCAGAGGTAGGAGGTGGTGATGCCGATCATGAACAGGCTGCTGATCAGGACGAAGATGATCCTGGAGCGCCGACGGGACTCCACCAGGTCGGCGCCGCGCCCCTTCAGGGCGATCCAGGCCGCCGAGGCGGCGAGGAGGATCTGCGCCACCTGGTGCGGGATGCGCACCGGATCGGTCGGAAGCCCAAGCTGGCTGGCCAGCATCCATGCGCCGCCGAGCGCCACCATGCCTCCCCAGACGGCCCAATCCAGCGGCTTCATCCTGAAGTCGTCGTCGAACAGCGCGCGGGTGAACAGCCAGAACGCGGCTGTCTTGCCCTGTGTGATCACCACCAGGGGAAAGGCCCAGCGGTAGCTCCACTGGGCGAACGGGGCGGTGTTCAGCGCCCACCAGGCGGTGCTGAGCGCGAAGAGGGCGCCGAGACGGGCCAGGGTGCGGTTGCCGCCGTCACGCAGCAGGATCAGGCTCAGGAGCAGGAAGGTGGTCGCCGCCCCGCCCCTCAGCACCAGTTCCAGGAAGTCCGGCATGGGGTCATCCTGATAAGATCGACTGGGCAAGGCAATATTCGCGTCCGCGGGCCCGCCAACCTCGCAGTCTAGGCCAGCGCGCGGTGCGTCTCCGGACGCTCATCTGGCTGGCCGTCGAGGCGGGCTCGGATGAAGCACTGCACGCCGCCCGGCTCGAAGCGCAGCTCCACTTGGCCGCCGAGTTCGGCAGCAAGACCCCGCGCCAGCAGCCGCGAGCCAAAGCCCGTGCGCTCCGGAGGCGTCACCGGCGGGCCGCCATGTTCCCGCCAGGTCAGTTCAAGTTCCCCATCGCGGTTCGTCCAGGTGAGCTCAACCCAGCCGCCGGCGCTGCTCAGGGCGCCATACTTCAACGCATTGGTGCCCAGCTCGTGGAACGCCATCGACAGGGCAAGGGCGGCCCGTGCTTGCAGGGGGGTCTTGGGCCCGCCGATCCGCACCCGCCCTTCCGCAGCGCCCATCGGGTCAAGCACCCCGTGCGCAATTTCGCCGACCCCGGCGCCGTCCCACTGTTCGCGCGTGAGGATGTCGTGCGCCGTCGCCAGAGCCATGATGCGGTTGAGGAACGCCGTCCTCGCGGCAGGAAGGCTTTCCGTGCCGCGGAGGGTTTGACTGGCTATGGATTGCACCGTCGCAAGGTTGTTCTTCACGCGATGGTTCAGCTCCAGGACCATCAGACGCAGCTGCTCGTCCGCGCGCTTGCGGGCGGTGACGTCGTAGCCCTCGCAGAAGATCCCGGTGATCTCGCCCCGCTCGTCGGTCACCGGCTCGTAGAAGAAGTCGAGATAGAGGCTCCGAAGCTCGCCGCCGCCGGCGTCGATGCGGGCTTCCACGCCATCGGCCACGATCCGCTCGCCTGTCGCCCACACCCGGTCAAGCATCTCGAAGAAGCCCTGGCCTTCCAGCTCCGGGAAGGCTTCCCGAACGGAACGGCCGACGTAGTCCCGATCCCCAAACAGGCGGCGATAAGCCTGGTTGGCGAACTCGAACCTGTGTTCCGGACCTGCAAGTATGGTGATGAAGCCCGGCGCCTGTTCGAACAGCCGCCGCTGCCGGGCCGTCTCCTGCACCAGGCGCCGTTCAGCCATGACCTGGCCCGTGATCTCCATGCAGGCGCAGAAGAAGCCGAGAACCTCGCGGTCGTCGCTCGCGATCGGCGTGTAGGAGAACGCGAAGTGGGCTTCTTCGGCGTACCCGCGGCGATGCATCAGCAGTTCGATGTCGTCCATGTGGACCGGCTCGCCACGGTAGGCCTGGTCCACGATCGGGGTCAGGTCAGCTCGGATCTCGGACCAGACCTCTAGGAAAGGGCGGCCCAAGGCGGCCGGATGCTTGTTGGCCAGGATCTCGCTGTACGCGTCGTTGTAAATCAGCGTCTGCTCGGCGCCCCAGGCCAGGAACATGGGCTGCTTCGAACAGAGCAGGACGCCGACCAGGGTCCTGAGCTGTTGCGGCCACCGGTCAGCGTCGCCGAGCGGGGACGAGGCCCAGTCGTGTTCTCCCACGAGCGCTGCCATTTGGCTTGGCGGCGCAACTACGTTCAACGAAGGCTTGGTCGTCTCGGCGCCGGTCGTCATCAGGGAAGCTTGTTGTATAGGGCGGCTCATATTTCCAGAGCTAGTTACCGCGCCGCCTACCAGTGATGGGGTCGCCGCGCCGAACGTGGCAGACATGGAACCCCAACTGATCAACCGTCACCCCGCCTGCCCGAAGGAGGCTGACGCCGATGGTTTTGGCCCGGGCCGCCTCTCGGCTTTGACGGCGGCGGAACGCCGGGTATCAATTCCTTTGCGCGTTGGTCCGATCTCCCCGTCGGGCGGACGCGCGGGTTCGGGAAAGCACGGGGGAACTCCATGCGCCATCTGACTGCCGCCGTGGGCGCAGCCGCCTTGACGTTCGCCGCCTTCGCCTCGCTGGCCCAGCCGCGTGGGGCGCCGTCGCGGGGGCCGGAGATGGCGGGGGTGGCGGCGTACCAGGCCGCCTGCGCCGCCTGTCACGACGGCGGGGACGAGCGGGCGCCGGAGCTGGAGCAGCTGCAGAGGCTCGACCCGGAGCGGGTCCGCGCGGCGCTGAAGCCAGGCGGGCTGATGGCCAGCCAGGCCTCGGGCCTGACGGCGGAGCAGCACGGACAGCTGGTGGCCTTTCTGGGCGCGCCGGCCGAGCGGCGGGTGGCGCTGGCCATGGCGGCGCGCAACAGCCGGCCGGACATGCCGGGCTTCAGCTATCCCCTGCGCCGCGTGCGCGATCCGCGGGACACGGCCAGCACGGCGCCCCGGGCCCAGGCCTGGGCCGCGCCGAAGCTGGGCGCGGGGCCGTTCGTCTCCGAGACCTGGGAGCAGAGGAACCTGCGCGCGGTGGTGGTGGCGCGGGGGCTGGATTCTCCGCGGGCCATCGAGTTCCTGCCGAACGGGGACGTCCTGGTGGCCGAGCGCGCCGGCAGGCTGCGGATTGTGCGCGACGGGGTGCTGGACCCCAACCCGGTGAAGGGCATGCCGGCGGTGGCGGCGCTGGGCACGGCCACCGGCTTCATGGACATCAAGCTGCACCCGGACTTCGCGAAGAACGGCCTGGTCTACCTGGCCTACCACAAGCCGGCCTACGGCTCGTACGGCCGCAACACCATCTACCGCGCCCGCTGGACCGGCGCCGAGCTCGTCGACGGCCAGGAGCTGTTCGTCGCCGACGACCTGGACGCGCTCTACACGCGGCTGATGTTCGGTCCCGACGGCAAGCTCTACGCCACCATCGGCTGTCCGGGCGTCGGCACCGACGAGTCCATCGGCCGGGCGCAGAAGCCCGACGACTATGCCGGCAAGGTGCTGCGGCTGAACGCGGACGGGACGGTCCCGCGGGACAATCCGTTCGTCGGCCGCAAGGGCTACAACCCGGAGATCTTCACCCTTGGCCACCGGGTGAACCTGGGCCTGGCGCTCAACCCGCGCACGGGACAGTTCTGGGTGTCGGAGCACGGGCCGAACGGCGGGGACGAGGTGAACATCCTCAAGGCCGGACAGAACTACGGCTGGCCGCTGGTGAGCGAGGGGCGGTACTACGCCGGCCCGCGGGTCTCGCCCGTTTCAACCCGCAAGGGCGTCGCCTCGCCGCACCTGGCCTTCGTGCCGTCGATCGCGCCGGGCAACCTGATCTTCTACACCGGCGACAAATTCCCGGCCTGGAAGGGCAACCTGTTCGTGGGCGCCATGCGCCTGAACGAGGCGCCGCGGACCGGCCACCTGCTGCGCATCGTGCTGAACGAGGCCGGCGAGCAGGTGCGCGGGGAGATGTTGCTCTACGACCTGCACCAGCGCATCCGCGACGTGGAGCAGAGCCCCGACGGCCTGATCTGGGTGACCACCGACGAGGGCAAGGACAGCGTCCTGATGCGGCTGGAGCCGGCGGAGGCGCGATGAAGGAAACCGTCACCGGTGACGGTTCGACCCGATGGCGCTAGGGTCGCGCGCAACGACAAACCAAAGGGGAAACGCCATGTCCAAGACCATGCTGCCGCTCGTGGGCGCCGCCATCGTCCTGTCCGCCTGCGCCACTGCGCCCTCCGGCCCCGGCGCCGGCGCGGCGGGCGGCGAGGTCGTGCAGACCCGGCTGGGCGCGGTGCGCGGCGAGACCGTCTCGGATGTGGGCGCCACGGCCCGCATCTTCCGCGGCATCCCCTACGCCGCCCCGCCGGTTGGCCCGCTGCGCTGGAAGCCGCCGCAGCCGGCGCAGGCGTGGAGCGGCGTGCGCGACGCCACCGGGTGGCCGAACCGCTGCCCGCAAGGCGAGAGCAGCATGGGCGCGGCCACCCCGCTGAGCGAGGACTGCCTCTACCTCAACGTGGTCACCCCGGCGCGGAGCCCCGGCGCGCGGCTGCCGGTGATGGTCTTCTACCATGGCGGCGGGCTGACCACCGGCACGTCCAGCTCGACCACCTACAACCACCCCAAGCTGCCCAGCCAGGGCGTCGTGGTGGTGACGGCCAACAGCCGGCTGGGGCCGCTGGGCTACCTCGCCCACCCGGCGCTGGCCGCGGAGGGCCGCGGGTCGGGCAACTTCGGCACCCTCGACATCCGCGCGTCGCTGGAATGGGTGCGTGACAACATCGCCGCGTTCGGGGGCGACCCGAACAACGTCACCATCTTCGGGGAGTCCGGCGGGGGCACCAAGGTGATCTCGCAGATGGCCTCGCCGCTCAGCCGCGGCCTGTTCCACAAGGCGATCGTGGAGAGCGGCTCGGCGTTGGTGTCCGCCCAGCGGACCACGACGCGGCAGACTGCGGAGGCCCGCGGCGCGGCGCTTGCCCGCGCGCTGGGCGCGGACGGCGCGAACCCGCTCGCCGCCATGCGCGCGGCGAGCTGGCAGGACGTCATTGCGGCGGCCGCCAAGGCCGAGTTCTCCGCCAACGTGGTGGTCGACGGCGAGGTCATCCCGGCTCCGGTCCACGAGATCTTCAAGGCCGGTCGGCAGGCCAAGGTCCCGCTGATCGTCGGCGCCAACACCGGCGAGGCCTCGCTGCGCCGCGACGTGCCGGAGATGGCCAACCTGCACAGCGCCGCCGGCGGGCCAACCTGGGTCTACAACTTCTCGCAGCTGCCGCTGGGCTGGCGCCAGGAGAAGGGCTGCGTCGCCTTCCACGGCCTGGAGCTGTCCTATGTGTTCGGCGCCATCCCCGTGGGCCTGAGCTCGCCCACCACCCTGTTCCTGGCCCGCGGCGGCGGCTGCTCGCAGAAGACGCCGGCGCACGACGAGCAGGACATGCGGGTGGCCGACCAGGCCTCGAGGATCTGGGCGCAGTTCGCCAAGACGGGTAACCCCAGCGTGCCCGGGCTGATCGAGTGGCCCAGGTACACCCAGGCGAGCAATGTCTACCTCGACATCGGCACCCCGCTGGCGGCGAAGCGGGGGATCGAGAGCGCCTATGTCGCGCCGCCTGCGGCCGCGGCGGGGCGCTGAGGAGCGCTTTCATGCGCGGTCTGCTCGTCGCCGTCTGCGCCGCCGTGGCCGTGGCGGGCTGCTCCCGCGAGGCCGCGCCGGCCGGGTGCCCGCCCGCGCCGCTGAGGGCGACCCCTGGCCCGGAGGCCATCGACGCGCTGCTGGAACGGCATAT
Source organism: Phenylobacterium sp. (assembly GCF_036563285.1). GTDB lineage: Bacteria > Pseudomonadota > Alphaproteobacteria > Caulobacterales > Caulobacteraceae > Phenylobacterium. Next base: position 650,837 of record NZ_DATCMR010000006.1, on the reverse strand, counting down.
GCGCGACAGCATGGCGGGCCGCGCCGTCCCGGGGCCGGCCGCGCGCCAGGCGGCGCGGCGCGCCATCGCCATGGACTGCGTGCACGCCCACGCCGACAGCGCGCCGGGCGCCACACCGCGCGATGCAGCTGTCGCGGCCGTGACCCAGGCGTGCGGCGCCGTCATCGCCCGCTACATCCAGTCGGAGGTGACCGACGCCACCCTGCGCGGCGACGAGCCGCCAGGGCCCGGCCAGATGGCCGCCCTGCGCGCGGAGTTCAGCGCCGCGGCGGCCGGACGGCTGGCGCAGCGCCAGGGCGGGCCCTGTCCGAAGCCGTGATCTTGTCGGCGAGCCGACCTCGGGGTCGTCTTACAGGGGCAACCTCGCAGGGAGCCGTCCGATGAAGCCCACCATCACCGCCTTCGAGAGCTCGCCCGACGAGGGCGAGGGACAGGCGCGCGACATGCGGGTGCGCTGGGCGCTGGAGGAGGTGGGCCAGCCCTACGACGTGCGGCTGGTCTCATTCGAGGCGATGAAGGCGCCGGCGCATCGGGCGCTGCAGCCGTTCGGGCAGATCCCGACCTACGAGGAGGGCGACCTCGTGCTCTTCGAGTCCGCGGCGATCATCTTCCACATCGCCGAGCGCCATGCGGGGCTGTTCCCCGCCGACGACGACGGCCGCACGCGGGCGGTGATGTGGATGTTCGCGGCGCTGAACACGGTGGAGCCGCCGATCGTGGAGCGGGAGGCCGCCATGATCCTGGAGACGAAGAAGCCCTGGTACGCGGAGCGCCAGGTCATGCTCGACGAACGGGTCAACACCCGGCTGGCCGACCTCTCGCGGCGGCTGGGCGATGCGGCGTGGCTGGACGGGGAGTTCAGCGCCGGGGACCTCTTGATGGTCACCGTGCTGCGCCGGCTGGACGGCCACGGCGTGCTGGACGCCTATCCGAACCTTATGGCCTACGTCGCCCGCGGCGAGGCCCGGCCAGCTTTCGAGCGGGCTTTCGCCGATCAGCTGGCGGTGTTCACCGCGAGCCGGTGAACTGGTAGGCACCTGCATGGCCAAGCTCGTCTTTGGAATGAACCAGTCCCTGGACGGGTACGTGGATCACATGGGGTTCGCGCCGGGCCCCGGGCTCTTCCGGCACTTCATCGAGCAGGCGCGCGAGCAGACGGGCAGCGTGTATGGCCGGCGTCTGTACGAGATCATGCGCTATTGGGACGAGGACGACGCCGGCTGGGACGCTCCGAGACGCGAGTTCGCCGACGCGTGGCGGCGCCAGCCGAAGTGGGTGGTGTCGCGCTCCCTGAAGTCGGTGGGGCCGAACGCCACCCTGCTCGGCGATGACCTCGAGACAGCGATCCGCGGGCTGAAGGCCGAACGCGACGGCGAGATCGAGGTGGGCGGACCCGACCTGGCGCGCAGCCTGGGCGAGCTCGGCCTCATCGACGAGTACCGGATCTACCTGCACCCCGTGGTGCTCGGCCACGGCACGCCATACTTCGCCGGACCCCGGCCGACGCTGCGGCTCGCGGCACACGAGCCGATGGGGGAGGACGTGATCAGGCTGACCTACGTCCCGACCTGACGGCGGCTCAGTAGCTCTTCGGCAGCCCCAGCACGCGTTCGGCGATGTAGTTGAGGATCATCTCGCGGCTGACGGGCGCCAGGCGGGCGATCATGGACTCCCGCAGGTAGCGCTCGACGTCGAACTCCTTGGCGTAGCCCATGCCCCCGTGGGCCATCACCGCGGCCTCGCAGGCGCGGAAGCCCGCCTCTCCGCCCAGGTACTTGGCCGCGTTGGCCTCGGCGCCGCAGTCCTGGCCGGCGTCGTGCAGGGCTGCGGCCTTGAACGCCATGAGGTTGGCGGCCTCGAGCTCGGCCCACGACCTCGCCAGCGGATGGGCGACGCCCTGGTTCTGGCCGATGGGGCGGCCGAAGACCACGCGCTCCCGGGCATAGGCCGCCGCGCGCTTGAGGGCCGCGCGGCCCAGGCCCACGGCCTCGGCGCCGATCAGCACGCGCTCGGGGTTGAGGCCCTCCAGCAGGTAGTAGAACCCCCTGCCCTCCTCGCCGACCAGGGCGTCGGCCGGGACCTGCAGGTCGTCGATGAAGACGGCGTTCGATTCCACCGCCTTGCGGCCCATCTTCGGGATCGGGGTGGCCTGGATCTTCTCGCTGTCGAAATCGACGTAGAACAGGCTGATGCCGTCTGTGGGCCGCGTCACGTCGGCCTTGGGCGTGGTGCGGGCCAGGATCAGCATCTTCGTCGCCCGCTGCGCCATCGTGGTCCACATCTTCCGGCCGCGGATGACGTAGCCGTCGTTGGTCCGGTCCGCGCGGGTGGTGAGGCTGGTGGTGTCGAGGCCGGCGTCGGGCTCGGTGACCCCGAAGCACATGCGGTCCTCGCCCGAGATCAGGCGCGGGATCAGGCGGCGCTTCTGCTCGTCGGTTCCGAACTTCGCCAGCGGCATGGGGCCGAAGATGTTGAGGTGCAGCGCGCTGGCGCCCGTGAAGCCCGCGCCGCTCTCGGCGACGGCCTGCATGGCGATGGCGGCCTCGGTGAGGCCCAAGCCGGAGCCGCCCAGCTCCGTGGGCATGGCCGCGCCGAGCCAGCCGGCCTTGGCCATGGCGGCGACGAACGCTTCCGGGAAGTCGCCGGTCTCGTCGCAGCGGCGCCAGTACTCCGGCGGGAAGCCGGCGCAGAGGCGCAGCACGCTCTCGCGGATCTGTTCCTGCTCCTGCGTGAAGCCAAACGCCGTCATGCGGCCTCCCCGAACCGGCGCGGATCGAGCCTGGCCGCATAGGGGCCAGGATCGCGGCCCGTGACGCAAGCGGCGACGATCCTGGCCGCCAGCGGGGCCAGCAGCCAGCCGTTGCGCCGCGCGCCCACCGCCAGCACCGTCTTCTCGCCCGCGAGCCCCACCATCGGCAGGCCGTCGGGGGTCGCGGCGCGCACGCCCGCCAGGAGCGTCACGGGCGCCTCGGCGACAGCCGGGAAGAGCTTCGCGCCCGCCTTGCGCAGCGGCGTTTCCTGGGCAGGTTCCACCGTGGGATCGGCGACGCCGGCCTCCATGGTGGCGCCGATCGCCAGGCCACCGTCGGCGGCCACGGCGTACGCCCCCTCCCCGCGGAGGGCAACCCGGCCGGCGGCGCCTGTGGCGGCGCGCAGGATGTGGCCCTTTATCGGCGTGAGATGCTTCAGCGCCGAGGCGACGTCGGCGAGGTCCTGCGAGGCGCCGGTGGCGATCACCAGCCAGGCGTCACCAGGCCGCGCGGGCCCGGTTCGGAAGACGACCCCGGACGCCTCCGCAGCGCGGCGCAGCGCAGCCAGGGCCGACAGGGGTTCGAGGCGCCAGTCCTCGCGGGTCATCAGCCCGCGGGCGAACACCGGCGACAGCCCCGGCGTGAGATCGTCGAGCGCGGCGCGCGGGACGTCCGCCAGGTGCAGGCCCAGGCCGCCGAAGGCGTTGCGCACCGCGGCCAGCCAGCCCTCCGACCCCACGGCGACCGCCCCGGAGCGGTCCACGGAGACGCCCGTACGGGCCTCCAGCGCCGGCCACAGGTCGCGGGCGGCGAGCAGGACGTCGAGGCAGCCCGCCGTCTGCGGATCGAGCGCCGCTTCGAAGGCCGGGGCCAACATGCCGGCGGCGACGCCGGAGGCGTTGGCGGCTGCCGGTGCGGGATCGCAGACGGTGACTGCGCAGCCGGCGTCGGCCAGCGCCACCGCGGCCGCAAGCCCCAGTGCGCCCGCACCCGCCACCGTGACCTCCGGAGCCCCCGCCATCCCGCTAACCAGACGCAAGCCGGGGGAAAATCAAGAGGAACCGGCGCCTTTTGAAAGGGTTCTCTGGCCGACCCGCCCTACAACCCGGAGAGCGCACCATGGCTACGGCCACACAGTCCAGCACCTCGAAGAGCAAGAGCTCGAAGTCGGCATCGTCGAAGAGCGCCTCCACGAAGAAGTCCTCCTCCTCCTCCGCCTCCAAGTCGACGGCGAAGAAGACCTCCACGAGCACCCGCACCCGCACCGAAGCCGTCGCCCTGCTGAAGCGCGACCACCGCGCGGTGGAGAAGATGTTCCGCGAGTTCGAGAAGTCGAAGGACGACAACCAGAAGATGGAGCTGGCCCAGCAGATCTGCATGGAGCTGCGCATCCACACCCAGATCGAGGAGGAGATCTTCTATCCGGCGTCGCGCGAGTTCGTGAAGGACGAGGACACGGTCAACGAGGCCGAAGTCGAGCACCAATCCGCCAAGGACCTCATCGCCCAGATCGAGAAGATGCAACCCTCCGACCAGTACTTCTCTGCCAAGGTGAAGGTGCTCAAGGAGATGGTCGAGCACCACGTCGAGGAGGAGGAGAAGGAGTACTTCCCCGAGGTCGAGAAGTCCGAGATGGACCTGAAGACGATCGGCCAGCAGCTGGCCGCGCGCAAGGAAGAGTTGATGGGCCAAATGGGCGGCGGCAAGAGCCGCGCCATGCACTAGGGCGTACGGGGGCGGGATCGCAGAATGGCCGAAGCGCTCGATCCCGCCCTGCCGCCGCATATTGACGAACTGGCGCAGCAGGTCCTCGCCCAGGCGTGCGACGGTGACATGATGCTGGCCACCGCCGAGAGCTGCACCGGCGGCCTGCTGGCCAGCCTGCTCACCGACATCCCCGGCATGAGCCACGCCTTCGAGCGCGGCTTCGTCACCTACACCAACGAGGCCAAGCACGAGCTGCTGGGGGTCTCCATGGAGATCCTCGACAACGACGGCGCCGTGTCAGAGCGTGCGGCCCGCGCCATGGCCGAGGGCGCCATCGCCCACTCGCGCGCCGACGTGGCCGTCTCGATCACCGGCTATGCCGAGCACAAGGAGGAAGGCCTGGCAGGCCTCGTCCACTTCGGCTGCGCGGCCAAGGGCGGGCCCACGCGGCACCAGATGATGCGCTACGGCGACATCGGCCGCGCGGAGGTGCGCCTGCGCGCCCTGGAGATCGCGCTCACCATGATGCGCGACGCCATGACCGGGGCGGCCGAGGCGGCGTGATCACTCCGCCGCGATGCTGACCGGCTTCGCGCGGTCCCGGAAGTTGATCTCCTGGAGGTACTTGATGCCCTCCTCGGCGATGTCGTCGCCGACCATCTTGTCGCCCTCGCCCTTCAGCTCGTCCATGTCGACATAGGCGCCGTAGAAGGCCTTGGTGCGGTCGGTGATCAGGCCGGCGTTGAGCAGGGTCTTGATCAGGACGCGGAAGATGTTGCTTTGGGTCTTCAGCCGCTCGCGGCGGGCCTCGTCACTCTGGATGATCTCGCGGAACTCGGCGAGCACCCGCTCGGGATCGAGGCCGAAGTCGATGAACACCTGCGCCTGCTGCTGCGGGTTGCCGAGGTTGAAGAGCAGGGCCTGGAAGCAGTGCGCCGCCCAGTCCTCGACGATATCGCGCTCCTCCTGGGTCATCTTGGGGATGGTGCGGTCGGCCCAGATCTTCCCGAACTTGTGGTGGAAGGCCTCGTCCGTCATCACCAGCTGGAAGAGCTTGCGGGCGAGCGGGTCGCGGTTGAACCTGAAGCCGGTGGCGAAGGCGCCCATGGCCAGGCCCTCCACCAGCATCTGCATGCCGATGATCTTCTTGTAGACCTCGGGCGCTGCGATGATGTCCACGAGCAGCTGCTGCAGCATCGCCCCGCACGGCCGCGGGCGGCCCCAGCGGGCTTTGATGTAGCGGGCGAAGGCGGTGACGTGACGCGCTTCTTCGCGGGTCTGGTTCGCGGCGTACTCCTGCGCCCCCTGGTCCTTCAGCACGTGGCAGAGGCTGGCCGACAGGTTGAGCGCGCCCTGCTCCCCGTGCAGGATGGAGGAGAACTGCCAAAGCACCATCTCGTTGATGAACCTGGCCTTCTGGCCGGTCTTCTCCAGGTGGTCGCGCACGTACGGGATGCCCAGGACCATGATCTGGTCGTCCGGCATCAGCGGCTCGTTCTCCATGTCCCAGGGCTCGGAGAAGTCGATGTACTTCGGGTCCAGCGGGTCCCAGAAATGGTCGTGGGTGGCCGAGATGATCTTGTCGAACGCCGTCGATCGGGCGTTGTAGCGATCGAGCTCGAGCATGGACTCGAAGTCGTCGGGCGCCACGGCGTCGTAGAGGATGTCCTTCGTGATGTTGCCGTCGGCCATGGTCATCTCCCTCCCAGGGTGGCTCAATGGAACCACGGAAGGGCCAACTGAACAATGATCTCCCACGTCAAGGTGCGCTACGAGGACCGCGGCCGCGGACGGGTGGCGTTCGTCGCGATCGACCGGCAGGAAAAGCTCAACAGCCTGTCGTCGGACCTGATGCGCCAGCTCACGGACCTGTTCAAAGGCCTGGCCGCCGACCTGCACCTGCGCGCGGTCGTGCTGACCGGCGCCGGCGACAAGGCGTTCAGTGGCGGCGCCAACATCGAGGAGATGGCGGCGATCGCCAGTCCCGACGAGGCGCGCGCCTTCATCGAGCTGGTGCACCGGGTCTGCAAGGCGATCCGCGCCCTGCCGGCTCCGGTCATCGCGCGGATCAACGGCTATTGCCTGGGCGCGGGTCTTGAGATCGCGGCTGCCTGCGACCTGCGGATCGCTTCGGAGACGGCGCTGTTCGGCATGCCGGAGGTGAAGCTGGGGCTGCCCTCGGTCGTGGAGGCCGCCCTGCTGCCGTCGCTGATCGGCTGGGGCCGCGCGCGCCGCATCCTCTACACCGGCGAGCTGTTCGACGCCGAGGTGGCCTACGAGTGGGGCCTGGTGGAGGAGGTCCACGATCCCGCCCTGCTGGACGCCGCGGTCGAGGACCTGCTGGACAGCCTGATCGACGCCGAGCCGCGCGCCGTGCAGCTGCAGAAGCAGCTCATGCAGCGCTGGGAAGAGCTGCCGATGAGCGCCTCCATCCAGGCGGGCATCGAGGCGTTCGAGGAGGCCTGGACCACCGCCGAGCCCTCGCACGCCATGAACGCCTACCTGATGGCCCGGAGGGCGGGGAAGAAGGCCTAGCGCCAGCCCCTGTGCCACTCCGGCTCGCCGGCGTAGCGCTTGGCGAGGAAGTCCACGAAGAAGCGCACCTTCGGCGCCAGGTGGCGGGCGTGCGGGTAGACCGCGTGGACGTGGATCAGCTCGCTCTCGAAGTTGCAGAGCACCGCCTGCAGCCGCCCAGCCCGGAGATCCTCGGCCGCGGCGAAGGCGGGCGTGCGGGTGATGCCGAAGCCGGCCCGGGCCGCCGCCACGCAGGCCTCCGCCCCGCCGAACCGTAGCCGGCCGTTGACGCGGACGTCCTGGGTTTCGCTCCGGGAGCCGAACCGCCAGATCGCCGGATCGGGGCCGTTGGTGTCGATGATCGCCTCGTGGCCCGCGAGGTCGGCCAGCGTCTTCGGCGCGCCGTGCCGCTCCAGGTACTCGGGCGAGGCGCAGGTCACCAGCCGCACGTCGGCGAGCTTGCGGGCCACCAGCGATGAGTCCGACAGCCGCCCGATACGCACGGCGACGTCGAACCCCTCCTCCACCAGGTTGACCATCCGGTCGGTGGAGGAGACGTCCAGGCTGATCTCCGGATGGGCCTCGGCGAACTCCAGCAGGGCCGGCGTCAGCTGGTGGGCGCCGAAGGAGACGGGGGCGGAGATCTTCAGGACGCCGCGAGGGCAGCCGTCCACGTCACGCACCGAGCTCTCCAGGGCCTCGAACTCCTCGAGCAGGATGCGCGCCCGCTCCAGGTAGGCGCGGCCGGTGTCGGTGAGCGAGACGTCGCGGGTGGTGCGGTTCAGCAGCCGCGAGCCCAGCCGGTTCTCCAGCCGGGCCACCAGCTTCGAGGCCTGCGCCGAGGACACCCCCAGCCGCTTGGCGCCGTGGGTGAAGCTCTTGGCCTCGGCGACGCTGACGAAGGCGTTGATCTCTTCCAGCCGGTCCATGGCATTATTTCCGTTCCGGCATCAACATTGTGCATTTCGGCCGGATTATCAACAGTCCTGGCCGCGACCATCTTCGCTCCATCCCGAGGCCACCGTGGCGTCGGGTGAGACCCAAACGGAGATCGTCATGCCTCAATTCGCCCAGGCCGACCGGTTCTCGCCCCACGCGTTGGCGGCCCTTCGGATCGTGGCCGGCCTGCTGTTCCTCGCCCACGGCCTTGTCAAGGTGGCCGGCTTCCCGGAAGGCGCCCAGCCCGGGCAGCAGGAGCTCTTCACGCTGTTCGGCATCGGCGGCGTCATCGAGATCGTCACCGGCGCGCTGATCGTGCTGGGCCTGTTCACCCGCCCGGCGGCCTTCATCGCCTCCGGCCAGATGGCCATTGCCTACTGGGCGTTCCACGCCCCCGCCAGCGCCTACCCCGTCCTGAACGGCGGCGACGCGGCCATCCTGTTCAGCTTCGCCTTCCTCTACCTGGCCGCCGCCGGCCCAGGCGCCTTCGCCCTGGACAACCGCCGCCCGGCCTCCGTCCCCGCCCACGCCTGATCCAACCTCTCAACTTACGGAGACATCCCATGTCGCAACCCCGCACCGTCGCCGTCGTCGTAGGCTCGCTCCGCGCCGACAGCGCCAGCCGCAAGGTCGCCAAGGCCATCGCGGCCCTCGCTCCCTCGAACCTGAAGTTCGCCTTCGTCGAGATCGGCGACCTGCCGCACTTCGACCAGGACCTGGAGGCCACGCCTCCGGAAGCCTGGACCCGCTTCCGCGGCGAGATCGCCTGGGCCGACGCCGTGCTGTTCGTGACGCCCGAGTACAACCGCTCGGTGCCGGGCGCGCTGAAGAACGCCGTCGATGTCGGCTCGCGCCCCTACGGCCAGAGCGTCTGGAACGGCAAGCCCGCGGCGGTGGTCTCCACGTCCATGGGCGCGCTCGGCGGCTTCGGCGCCTATCACCACCTGCGCCAGTCGCTGGTGTTCCTGAACATGCCGACGCTGAACCAGCCGGAGACCTACATCGGCAATTCGCTCAGCCTCTTCGACGAGGCCGGCGAGCTGGTGAACGAGTCCACCACCGAGTTCCTGCGCGGCTTCGGCCAGACCTTCGCGGCCTGGATCGATACCCACACGGCCCCGGCGGCCGACCGAAAGGCCGCCTAGTTCAAGCGTAGTCGAGTAAGACCATGACCCTTCCCACCCTGTTCATCCCCCACGGCGCGGGCCCCTGCTTCTTCATGGAGTGGACCCGCGGTCCCGCCGACACCTGGGAGAAGACTGCGGCCTGGCTGAAGGGTCTGGTCGACTCGCTCCCCGAGCGGCCGAAGGCGATCCTGGTGGTCTCCGGCCACTGGGAGGAGCCGCAGTTCACCGTCGGCTCCGGCGAGCGTCCGGAGCTGATCTTCGATTACTACGGCTTCCCCGAGCACACCTACCGGCTGACCTTCGACGCGCCCGGCTCACCGGCGCTCGCCAGGCGGGTGCGGGAGCTGCTCGGCCAAGCGGGTTTCCCCACCGCCGAGGCCACGACCCGCGGCTACGACCACGGCGTCTTCGTGCCGCTGAAACTGGTGACGCCGGACGCGGACATCCCCGTGGTCCAGCTCTCGCTGCGGCAGGACCTGGACCCGCAGGCTCACCTGGCCGCCGGCCAGGCGCTGGCGCCGCTGCGTGACGAAGGCGTGCTGATCGTGGGCTCGGGGATGAGCTGGCACAACATGCGCGGCTTCTCGCCGGCGTTCACCGCCAGGTCGGCCGAGTTCGACGCCTGGCTCTCCGACGCGATGGCGGATCCGGCGTGCCGCGACGAGGCGATCCGCCGTTGGAGCGATGCCCCCTACGCCCGCGAAGCACACCCGCGGGAGGAGCACCTGGCGCCGCTGTTCGTGGCGGCCGGCGCGGGCGCGGGCGAGCCCGGCCGCGTCGCCTTCCGGGACACCGTCATGGACGTGGTGGTCTCGGCGATCACGTTCGGCGCCTAGCGCTTCGCGCGCTTCGGCTTTGCCGCGGCGGGCCTCGGCGCCTCGGCGGCTGCCTGCAGCGCCGCGAACAGGCGCGCGGCCTCGATCGGCTTTGCGACGAAGTCGTCCATTCCGGCGTCGGCGTATTCCTTGATGTGATGCGGCATGGCGTTGGCGGTCAGCGCCACGATGGGCGTGCGCGCCCGGCCCTCCATGGCCTCGCGGGTGCGGATCACCGCCGTCGCGCTGGGGCCGTCCATCTCCGGCATCTGGACGTCCATCAGGATGACGTCCCAGGGCTCGGCTTCCCAGGCCGCGACAGCCTCCTTGCCGGTGCGCACCATGACCGGCTCGATGCCCACCTGGCTCAGCAGGGTCTTCAGCACCAGCTGGTTCATCTCGTTGTCTTCCGCCGCCAGCACGCGCAGCGGGCGCGTTGCGTTGGCCGGCTCCGGCGCCGGCCGCTGGGGCGGCGCGCGCCGCGCGGCGGTCCGCGGGATCGGCAGCACGACGGTGAAGGTGGTCCCCTGGCCCGGCGTGCTCTCGGCGGTGATCGCGCCCTTCATCAGGCTGGCGAGGTCGCGGCAGATGGCGAGGCCGAGGCCGGTGCCGCCGTACCGGCGGGTGGTGGACGCATCGCCCTGCTCGAACTTCTGGAACAGCGTCGCGAGCTTCTGCGGCGGTATGCCGATGCCGGTGTCAGCGACCACGATCCGCAGCGCCTCGGCCTTGCGGCCGACCGTGACCCGCACCTCGCCGGCCTCGGTGAACTTCAGCGCATTGGACACCAGGTTGTAGAGGATCTGGCGCACCCGCACGCTGTCGCCCAGGTAGGCCCCGCGAGCCGCCGGCTGGATCTCCAGCGCGAACTCCAGCCCCTTGGCCTCGGCCACCGCCGAGAAGGTGGCGTGGGCGCCGCGGGCAAGCTCCTCGATGTCGAACTCGGCCTGTTCCAGCTCCAGCTTGCCGGCCTCGATCTTCGAAAGGTCCAGCACGTCGTTCAGGATGGCCAGCAGCGCCTCGCCGGACTGGCGGATGATGTCGAGCCTCTCGCGCTGCACCGCGCTCAGGTCGCCCATGGCCATGGCTTGCGCCATGCCGAGCACGCCGTTCAGCGGCGTGCGGATCTCATGGCTCATGGTGGCCAGGAAGGCGCTCTTGGCCCGGTTGGCGGCCTCCGCCTCCTCCTTCGCCTTCAGCAGCGCCCGCTCCTGGCGCTTGCGCTCGGTGATGTTCTGCATCGCGCCCACGAGGCGGATCGGCTGGCCCTCGGCGTCGGTCATGAACCGGACGGCGCCGGCAGCCCAGACCTCCTTCCCGTCCAGGCGGTGGACCCGGTATTCGGGGCGGTATGGCGTGCCTTCGCTCACGTGGCGTTGCCAGAGGTTCTGCACCGCGGGGCGGTCCAGCGGATGGATGCTCCCCCAGATGTCCCGCGTCAGGTCCTCGTAGGTCTTCGGCTCGGTGAAGAAGGTGTCCTCGGCGCCCACCTTGATGAGCTCGCCGCGGACGTAGTCGAGCTCCCAGACGTGCAGATCGGCGATCTCGAGCGCGAGCATCAGCCGCTCCTGGGTGCGCTCGAAGCGCTCCAGAGCCTGCACCAGCTCGGTGATATTGTGCGAGGTGATGATGAGGCCGCCGATCGCGCCGTCCGGGGCGTGCCAGGGCAGCACCTCGGCTTCGAACCAGCGCACGCCGTCGGGGGTCTCCACCGGCACGCGGGAGGCCTTGAAGGTCTCGCCGGCGAGGCAGCTTTCCAGCACCGGCCGCCACTGCTCGAAGAAGCCGCTCTCCAGGTCGAACAGGCTGCGGCCGACGAAGTCGCCCTCGTTCAGTGGGAAGCTCGCGATCCAGCGGCGGCTGGCGGACATCACCCGGAAGGAGGCGTCGGTGACGGCCATCGAAACCGGCGCGGAATCGATCACGTCATTGAGAATGCGCTGGACCACCTCCTGCTCGCGCGCGGAAGCGTCGCGGGCCTTCTTGGCATGGATGCGCAGCCACTCGTCGGCGAGGAAGTCGGCCAGGTCCTGCAGACCGGCGGCGAGATCCGCGTCGTACGGCCTGACCTTGGTCGACCCCACCACGAGCACGCCGGGGATCGAGCCGTCCTCCAGCCGGATGGGAGCCCCGGCGAAGAAGCGCAGGTGCGGCGGCCCCGTGACCGTGTCGCGATCCTTCAACCGAGGGTCCTTGCGGGCGTCCGCCACCCAAAGGAGCTTGCCTTCGGCCTGCACGATGCGGCTGGCGGGGGCGTCCCTCGGCAGGTGGCATTCGGGGTCGTGGCTGCGCCAGGCCGGTCCATCGCCCTCGATGAGGTTCACCTGCGCCTTCACGTCGCCAAACAGGGCGCAGGCGAGCCTGACCGCGCGGTCGAACACCGCATCGGACTGCTCCAGGCCCAGCGGCTTCGCCGGCCGCACGTCGCCCGGCGTGCTGGCGTGCGCGTTCGGCCTTCCTGAAGGCGGTGATCGCCGTTTCCCCATCGCACGAAGTTCGCCGATCAGGGTTAAGAGCGCCTTTCAGCCCGCGCGTAGGCGCGCCAGGCGGTGAAGGACGATGCCACTGGTGGTCGCCACGTTGAGCGAATCGAAGCCGCCCGCCATCGCGATGCGTACCGCAGTCGTCCGTGTCAGCAATTCTCCAGCTAATCCAGGGCCTTCCGCGCCGAAGATGACAGCCGTTCGAGGGCTCGGCCGCACCTCGTCGAGCTCGATCTCGCCGCGTGGCGAGAGCGCCAGGACCTGGAACCCGGCGCCCGCCAGGGCCCCTGCGACATCCTGTCCTGCTCCCAGCCTGGCGAAGGGCGTCGTCAGCGCCGCCCCGACCGAGACGCGGATGGCCTTGCGGTAGAGCGGGTCGCAGCAGGCGGCGTCCAGCAGCACCGCGTCGGCGCCAAAGGCTGCGGCGTTGCGGAAGATGCCGCCCATGTTGTCGTGGTTGGCGATGGCCGACAGCCCCACCACCAGCGCGCGCTCCGGCAGCGCCGCCAGCAGAGATCCCGGGGAAGGCTCCGCTCGCGCGCCGACCGCCAGGATCCCGCGGTGGATCGGGAAGCCGGCGATGACGTCCATCACCGCCTGGCCCGCGGCGTAGACCAACACGCCGTCCGCCAGGGGCGCGAGCACGTCCTCGAGCCCCACCAGCCGGTGCTCGGCCACCAACACGGAGCGCAGCGGGTGGCGCCCGCCCGCCACCAGCTTCTCCAGCACCACTCGCCCCTCGGCGACGAACAGCCCGGACCGTCCGACGAGGTCCCGTTCCCGCACCGCCCGGTAGGGCTGGACGCGGGGGTCGTCGGGATCGTCGATCCGGATCGCCGCTACCAGATGCGCACCCGGTCGGCGGGCGCCAGGTAGAGCGTCTGCCCCGGCTGCACCCCGAACGCCGGGTACCAGGCGTCGAGGTTGCGCACGGTCAGCGCCCGGTACATGCCCGGCGAGTGGACGCCGGTCAGGACCGCCCGCCTGAGCGCCGCCTCGCGGTACTTGGCCCGGTAGTTCTGCGCCCAGCCCAGAAAGAACCGCTGGTCGCCGGTGAAGCCGTCGAGGGTCTGCGGCGCCTGGCCCTTGAGCGAGATCTTCCAGGCGTCGTAGGCGGTGGCGAGACCCGCCACATCGGCGATGTTCTCGCCAAGCACCTGCTCGCCGTTCAGCTTCAGGTCCGGGAAGACCTGGTAGGCGCTGTACTGCTCGGCCAGCTTCTTGGTCCGGGCCTTGAACTGCGCCAGGTCCTGCGGCGTCCACCAGTTCCTAAGGTTGCCGTCGGCGTCGAACTGGGCGCCGAGGTCGTCGAACCCGTGGCTAACCTCGTGCCCGATCACCCCGCCGATGGCGCCGTAGTTCACCGCCGCGTCCGCGTTCGGATCGAAGAAGGTGGGTTCCAGGATGGCGGCCGGGAAGATGATCGAGTTCTGCGACGGGGCGAAGAGGGCGTTCACCGTCTGGGGCGTCATGAACCACTCCTCGCGGTCCACGGGCCCGCCCAGCTTGGCCAGGTTGCGGCGGTACTCGAAGAGTTCGCCGCGATGCCAGTTGCCGTAGGCGTCGCCGCGGACGATCTGCAGCCCGGAATAGTCCCGCCAGCGGTCGGGGTAGCCGACATAGACCCGGAAGTTCGCGAGCTTCTTCTTCGCCTCGGCCTTGGTCTGCGGGCTCATCCAGTCGATGCGGTCGATACGCTGCGCGAAGGCGGCCAGGACGTTGTCGGCCATCTCCTTCACCTGCGCCTTCCGCTCGGCCGGGAAGTGGCGCGCCACATAGAGCTTCCCCACCGCCTCGCCGAGCGCCGCCGAGGTGTTGTCGACGCCGCGCTTCCAGCGCTCGCGCTGCTGCGGCGTGCCGGAAAGCGCCTGGCCGTTGAAGGCGAAGTGCTCGTCGGCGAAGGCCTTGGAAAGGTAGGGCGCGCCGCGCTCGATGGTGTGGAAGGCCATGTAGTCGCGCCAGGCCTGCAGGGGCTGGTTCCCGACCAGCTTGGCGATGCCGGCGATGGCGCTGTCCTGCCAGGCGCCGAAGCGCGGCTGTTCCGCGAGGCCCGCGGCGGCGAGGAAGGCCTCCCAGTCGATGCCGGGCGCCTTGCGGGCCAGCTCCTGCCGCGTCCAGACCGTGTTGGCCTTGGAGACGTCCGCCGTCTGGTCCACTGTCCAGTGGGCGCGGGCGATGGCGGTCTCCAGCGCGAGGATGCGCGCGGCGCGGGCGTCCACGTCCGTGTAGCCGGCCAGCCGCAGCATGTTGGCGACGTGGGCCCTGTACTTGCCCCGGATCTCCTGGAAGCGCGCGCTGTCGCCCAGGTAGTACTCGCGGTCCGGCAGGCTGAGGCCGCCCTGCATCAGGTAGGGCCGGTACTTGGTGGTGTCGTTGAGGTCCTCGGCGACCCACAGGCCGAACAGCCGCTCGGTGTAGAAGTCGGTGGCGTTCAGCGCGTCCACGTCGGCGCGGATCGAGGCGCCCAGCTCGCGCGACAGGTCGCGGCGGTTGCGGATGGCGTTGATCCGGTCGAGTTCCGGCTTCAGCGGCGCGGCGCCGGCGGCCTCGATGGCCGCCTCGTCCATGAAGCTGGCGTAGTAGTCGCCGATCTTGCGGGCTTCGGATCCTTCCGGCGCGGTGCGGTTGCCGGGATCCTCGATGATCGCGCGGGTGCGCTGAGCCGCCGTCTCTGCGATCACCGCGAAGCTGGTCAGGTTGGAGCGGTCAGCGGGGATCTCCGTTCGCCGCACCCACTCGCCGTTGGCGAAGGCGAAGAAGTCGTCGCCCGCGGCGACGGCGCGGTCCATCCCGGTGACGTCGAACCCGAAGGTTCCGTACTGGGGCTTCGGCCGGGCCGGCGCGGCCGGCGGCGGCGCAACCTGGGCGGTGGGCGGAGGGGGCGGCGGAGCCGGGCTGGCGCAGGCCGCGAGGAGGGCCGCCGCGGCGGCCAGGAGAGGCAGGGGTCGGGTCATGGCCGGCTTCATACACCGGCTGGCGCCGCTGGCTAGCGGGGCGCCTCCAGCTCGCCGAGCACCGGCGCAATCTCGTCGACCAGCTCCCGGGCCAGGAAGCCGATGCGCGCCACGCGCTCAGACAGCCGCTTGCCGGCGCGGGCGTGGGCGACGACGCCCCACACCGCCGCCTGGGCGGGCGCGCAGCCGCGGGCGAGCAGACCTGCGATCACCCCGGCCAGCACGTCGCCGGAGCCGGAGGTGGCCAGGCCCGCCAGGCCGCCGTCGTGTCGCCAGGCCGCGCCGTCCGGGCTGACGACGAGTGTCGTGGGGCCCTTCAGCGCGATCACCGCCTTGAGCTCGGCGGCCGCCTTGCGGGCGACCCCCAGTGGATCGGCGGCGACGTCCTCCTTCGAGCAGCCGGCGAGGCTCGCCATCTCGCCGGCGTGCGGGGTCAGCACCATTCGGCCGGCCAGCCTGCGCGCCCTCTCGGGCGCCTCAGCCAGGCCGCGCATGGCGGCGGCGTCGACCACCATGGCCGGGCCCTTTCCCTCGATAATCCGCAACGCCAGCTCGCCGGCGGAGCCTTCGTCCAGCATGCCGGGACCGACCACCAGGGCGTCGCAGCTCCTGAGCACGTCGGCGAGCGCGTCTGCCGCCTCGGGCGCGAGCTCGCCGTCGGGAGTCTCCACCGCCGGGAACACCCGCGCCTCCGGCATGGCGAGCGCGAGGTGCGTGGCCAGACTGCGGGGCGCAGCGATCCTCAGCTTGCCGGCCCCGGCCCGAAGCGCCGCGGTCGCCGTCAGCAGGGTCGCGCCAGCCACTCCGGCGCCGCTCGCGAGCACCATCACCCGGCCGCGGCTGTCCTTGTCGCTGTCGTCGGAAATGACGGGCGGCCGCCAGCCCGCCAGCAGCGCATCGGTGACCAGGGTCTCTCCGCTCATCGGGCGGCGATGGCGGCGTCGGGCTGGGTGGTCACCGGCGCGCCTTCGTGCTCGAGCGGGGCGGTGAAGTTGTAGCGGTGCAGCTTCAGCTCGCCGTTCTGCCCCTGGGACGGGTCGAACCGGTACTCGGTGACCGAGCAGTTGGCGACGTTGCCGGCCTTGTCGATGGCCAGGATCTCCTCCTCGGTGAGACACTCCAGCAGGTAGCGCAGGCAGAGCACCACCACCTGGTGGCTGACGATCAGCACCCGCTCGCCGGCGTGGTGCAGCGAGAGCGTGTCGAGCGCGCTGCGCAGCCTAAGGATCACGTCGCACCAGCTCTCCCCGCCCGGCGGCCGGTGGTAGAACTTCCCCAGCAGCTTGCGGAACTCCGCCTGTTCGGGATGCAGTTCGCGGATGCCGTGGGTGGTGAGCCGGTCCAGGACCCCGAACTCCTTCTCCCGCAGCCGCTCGTCCGGCGTGGGCCGCCTCGCCTCCGGGGAGAACCCGCCGCAGTCGCGGATGATGTCGGCGGTCCGCAGCGCCCGGAGGTAGGGGCTGGTGAGCACCGTCTGAGGCCGCTCGTGCTCCGGCATCTGGGCGAACCAGTGGCCGAGCGCGCAGGCCTGGGTCTCGCCCAGCGCCGAGAGCGGCACGTCCACGTCGCGCTCGTCGATGGCGATCCGGCCGATGCCGGCCGCATCGGCCAGGTCGCGCGCGACATTGCCGGCGCTCTCGCCGTGCCGCACGATCCACAGACGTTCGGGCCAACGCAGGGCCAAGGGCAGGTCCTCCTCCGGGCGGGAAACGCCGCCGTGAGGCGGAGCGTTGCGCAGGCGGCCAAGTCGCGGGATGGAAGGTCCATGACTCCCGCTGCATTTTCCCGCGAGGACGAGGCCCTGCTCAGCCTGCTCAGGCGGCTCGAGGCCGACGGCTACGACTTCGTCACCCCGACACCCCTCAGCCATTCGCGGGTGCTGAAGCGCCCGGAGAAGCAGGTGGCGCGCGATCTACGCGACGTGCTCGGCTGGAGCTGCCCGTTCACTGCGGACCTCCTCGATCGCGAGCTGTTCGGCCTGCTGGTGGGCGCCGGCGCGCTCTCCTGTGAGGGCGAGCTCTGGAAGAGCGCGCTGCGCGTCTCGCGCCTGCACGGGCTGCTGTTCCTGCACTCGGCCTACCCGACCGACGACGAGGACTCGGTGTTCCTCGGCCCCGACAGCTACCGCTTCGCCGATTTCATCTCGGCCCAGGTCGGCACGCGGAAGTGGCTGGGCCAGGTGGTGGACGTTGGCGGCGGCGCCGGCGTGGGCGCGCTGACGGCCGCGCAGGGACGCACGGTGCGCGAGCTGATCCTCACCGATGTCAACCCTAAGGCGCTGCGGCTCGCCCGCATCAATGCCGCCCACGCCGGCCAGCCGCTGATCGCGGTGGAGGCGGCGGACCTGGAGGGGGCTCCCGAGGGCGCCGACCTGATCCTCGCCAATCCGCCCTACATCGTCGACGAGAAGTCACGCGACTACCGCCACGGGGGCGGGATGCACGGGGCGCAGGTGTCGCTGGACTGGGCGCGCCAGGCCGTGGGCAAGCTGGCGCCGGGCGGCCGCTTCCTGCTCTACACCGGCAGCGCGATCCTGGATGGCGGCCGCGACGAGCTGCGCGAGGCGCTGCGGGCCCTGGCGGCGGAGGCCGGCTGCGCATTGGCCTACCGCGAGCTCGACCCGGACGTCTTCGGGGAAGAGCTGGAGAACCCCGCCTACACGGACGCCGAGCGCATCGCGGTGGTCGGCGCGGCCATCACGAAATCGCGCGCACAGCGGCCTCAAAGTTGACGCTGCCGTCACGCAGCGTCTAAGCGCTGTATAGATCAGGAGGATCCACCATGGCCGACGGCGCGCTCGCGGACATCAAGGCGCAGGCCGAGGCGGACGCCTGGTCCCTGCCGCTGGAGCAGCTGAACCCGGCCCAGCCGGCGCTCTTCCAGGCCGACGCCCACTGGCCCATCTTCGACCGGCTCCGCAAGGAGGACCCGGTCCACTACACGGCCGAGCACGAGTTCGGCCCGTACTGGTCGATCACCAAGTACAACGACATCATGGCGGTGGACACCAACCACCAGGTGTTCTCGTCCGAGGGCGGCATCACCATCGCCGAGCAGACGCAGGGCGACGGTCCCCTGCCGATGTTCATCGCCATGGACCCGCCGCGCCACGACGTGCAGCGCAAGACCGTCAGCCCCGCCGTCTCCCCCACCAGCCTGCAGGTGATGGCGCCGCTGATCCGCGAGCGCGCGGCGATGATCCTCGACAGCCTGCCGATCGGCGAGGAGTTCGACTGGGTCGACAAGGTGTCCAAGGAACTGACGGGCATGACGCTCGCCACCCTGTTCGGCATGCCGCAGGAGGACCGCCGTCAGCTGATCTACTGGTCTGACGTGGTCACCGCCGCGCCCATGCCCGGCGGGCTGGTGGAGTCGCTCGAGCAGAAGATGCAGATCTTCGTCGACTACCACGCCTATTTCACCAAGCTCTGGAACGAGCGGGTGAACGCTGAGCCGACCGGCGACCTGATCTCCATGCTGGCGCACGGCGAGGCGACCCGGAACATGGAGCCGCGCGAGTACTTCGGGAACGTCGTGCTGCTGACCGTCGGCGGCAACGACACCACCCGCAACACCATCTCCGGCTCGATCTACGCGCTGAACCAGAACCCCGACCAGTACGACAAGCTCAGGAAGCGCCCCGAGCTGATCCCCTCGATGGTCTCGGAAACCATCCGCTGGCAGACGCCGCTGGCCCATATGCGCCGCCGCGCGCTCCGGGACATCGAGTTCGGCGGCAAGACCATCCGCAAGAGCGACAAGGTGGTCATGTGGTACGTCTCGGGCAACCGCGATGACGAGGTGATCGAGAACCCGAACGCCTACATCATCGACCGCGAGCGGCCGCGCCAGCACATCTCCTTCGGCTTCGGCATCCACCGCTGCGTCGGCAACCGGCTGGCCGAGCTGCAGCTGACCATCATCTGGGAGGAGATCCTCAAGCGCTTCCCGGAGATCGTGGTCACGGCCGAGCCGAAGCGGGTCTATTCCAGCTTCGTGAAGGGCTACGAGAGCCTGCCTGTGGTGATCCCGCGCCGGATCTAGCGCTCGTCGCGGCCCTCCCGCACCCGCACAATCACCGACTGGCTCGCAGTCGCCATCAGCTCGCCGTCTTGGGCGAAGAGGCGCATGGCGCCATGGCCGAAGCCGCCGTGGACGCCGTGGATGCGGATGTCGCAGAGCACCCACTCGGTCGGCACGATCCGGCGGATGCGGATGGTGTTGTCGAGGCTGTTGCCGCCGGCGTTCTTGCCCAGCGCATTCCCGATGCCTGAGGGTACGAAGTCGGCCATCACCGCCAGCATGGAGGCGTCGATGGCGAAGCGCTCGCGCGGCCGGATCCACAGCATGGAGCGGCCGTCCTCCTCCGGGGCGCCGTCACGCGCCCTGCCGTAGCGGCCCTTCACCACCCGCACCTCGATCCGGCTGTGCAGCCCCTCGCTGTCGCCGCGCCAGTGCTCGGCGGGGTCGCAGTCCTCGGGCTTCGGCACGTCGGGCATGGCGATCCACTGCTGGGAGAGGTCGCTGGGGCGCGCGCCCAGGGCGGCGTTGACCGTGAAGATCTCCTTGTCGTCCACGTGGCCGATGACGCGCGCCTGGCTGTTGTACTTGCCCTGCGCCGGCACCCAGACGTCGATGTCCACCACCGACGGCGGCCGCGCGTAGGACAGGTACTGCGCCGTGGCCCAGATCGCCGGCCGGCCGCAGGTCCGCTCCATGGCCGCGATCGCCGAAGCCAGGCCCACGCCGCCGAACATGAACAGGTTGCCGGGCGGGCCGACGCACACGGCCGGAGTCAGCGGCATGTACCAGCGGTGCGGGTTGTGGGTGCTGCGCAGGTCGAAGAAGAGCGGCTGGTCCATGGCCGCCGTCTCGCGCGCTCGCGCCGCGCGCGCAAGCCATCCTTTTCGCCGCCCGCGCGCTATATGAGCGACATGCCTCCCAAGTCCGTCACCGCCCAGCACGCCGCCCAGCGCGACGACATCGCCGACCTCGTCACCCGCCGCCCGGTGCCGGGGCCGCGGGTGCAGCAGGTCGACCCCTTCCTGTTCCTCAACCACCACGGGCCGCAGACCTATCCGCCGGGCAACCAGGGCCTGCCGTTCGGGCCGCACCCGCACCGCGGCTTCGAGACGGTGACCTTCATCCTGGAGGGCGAGCTCGCCCACCGCGACTCCGCCGGCCACGAGAGCGTCATCCGCCAAGGCGGCGTACAGTGGATGACCGCAGGCTCCGGCCTGATCCACGCGGAGGTCTCGCCGGAGGAGTTCAAGCGCGACGGCGGGCCGATGGAGATCCTGCAGCTGTGGGTCAACCTGCCGAGCCGCCTGAAGATGACGCAGCCGCGCTACACCGGTGTCCAGAAGGCCGAGATCCCCGAGATCAACGCCGACAAGGGCAAGGCGACGGTGAACCTGATCTCCGGGACCTGGGGCGGCCAGACCGGGCCCATCTCCTCCCTGACCGGCGTCTTCATGACCACCATCGCCCTGCAGAAGAACGGCCGCGTCGGCTTCGGCTCGCTCGCCGGGCGCAACGTCTTCCTCTACGTCGTCCGCGGCCACGTGGAGGTGAACGGCAAGGCCGCGCCGCCGTGGAACCTGGTCGAGCTCGACCTCGAGGGCGACATGCTCGAGATCGTCGGGTCCGAGGACGCCTTCGTGGTCTTCGGCCACGCCGAGCCGCTCAACGAGCCGGTGGTCGCCCACGGCCCCTTCGTCATGAACACCCGCGACGAGATCGTCGACGCGATCCGCGACTACCAGGCCGGGCTGTTCGACAACGTAACGGCCTAGAAGTTCGCCCGCCGGCTGATCGCCCCGTCGACGACCATGTTGATGCCCGTGGTGAAGGCCGAGCGGGGGCTGGCCAGGAACACCGCCGCCGCCGCGATCTCCTGCGGCGTCGCCATCCGCCCGGTCGGGTTGCGCTTGATCATCTGCTCGAAAAAGCCTGGCGCGCTTTCCTTCACATTGCCCCAGACCCCGCCCTCGAAGAACACCGTGCCCGGCGCCACCACGTTGCAGCGGATCTTCCTGGGCGCATTTTCGCGGGCGACGCCCTTGGCGAAGTGGATCTGCGCGGCCTTCATGGCGCCATAGGCGTCCGGCCGGTCCGTCTCCGCCGCCGAGATCGAGGAGACGATCAGGAAACAGGCGTCGCCGTTCGCCTGCGCCGCCTTCTCGAGATGCGGCCGGGCCACCTCGAAGCTGCGGACGGCGCCCATGATGTCCACGTCGAACATCGCCTTCCAGGTCTCCTCGGTGTTGCCGTTGACGAGCGCGCTGGCGTTGGAGACCAGGATGTCGAGCCCGCCCATCGCTTCGGCCGCGGCCTGCACGAAGCCCTTCAGCCTGGGGCCGTCGGCGATATCCACGGCCTGACCGAAGGCGAAGCCGGACTTGTCGAGGAGGACGCCCACCGTCTCGTCGACCTGCTCGATGTTCCGCGCGCAGACGGCGACCACCGCCCCCTCGTCCGCGAAGGCTTCCGCGATCGCTCGGCCGATTCCGCGGGTGCCGCCGGTCACCACCACCCGCTTGCCCTTCAGCTCAAGGTCCATACCCGTCTCCTCGCCAGATGATCCTAATGCCCCGCTTGTGAGTTGAAGCTTGGGGAAACGCCAGGGTCACCAGACGAATGGCACGATTTCGCGCGTCGCTATCGGTGCTCGCAGCAAGCCTGGCCGCCACGCTGGCCGTGACCGCCTGCGACCGCAAGCCGCCCGCCCCCGCCGCCGCGCGCCAGGTCCCCGCTCTGAAGGGCTCCACGGGCGCCACGGCGCTGATCCCGGCGGAGGACGGCCAGTGGGCCATGCCGGCCAAGGACTACGCCTCCACCCGCTTCTCGGGACTGTCGGAGATCACCGCCGCCAACGTCGCCAACCTGAAGGTGGCCTTCACCTTCTCGACCGGCGTCAACAAGGGCCACGAGGCCGCGCCGATCGTGGTGGGCGACACCATGTACGTGGTCACCCCCTACCCCAACGACCTCTACGCCCTGGACCTCGCCCGCGACGGCGCGCCGGTGAAGTGGAAGTATTCCCCCCGCCCCGCGCCCGCCAGCCAGGGCGTCGCCTGCTGCGACGTGGTCAACCGCGGCGCCGTCTACTGGGACGGCAAGGTCATCATCAACACCCTCGACGGCTACACGATCGCGCTCGACGCCCAGACCGGCCAGGAGGCCTGGAAGACCAAGCTCGGCGACATCAACCGCGGCGAGACCATCACCATGGCCCCGCTGGTGGTGAAGGGTAAGGTGCTGGTCGGCAACTCCGGCGGGGAGTTCGGGGTCCGCGGCTGGCTCGCGGCGCTCGATGCCTCGACCGGCAAGGTCGCCTGGAAGGCCTTCCACACGGGGCCCGACAAGGACGTGCTGATCGGCTCGGAGTTTCGGCCGCACTACGCCATGGACCGCGGCAAGGATCTGGGCGTCACCTCCTGGCCGCCGGAGGCCTGGAAGCTCGGCGGCGGCACCACCTGGGGCTGGATCTCCTACGACCCCGAGCTCAACCTGATCTTCTACGGCACCGCCAACCCGGGCCCCTGGAACGCCGAGCAGCGGCCGGGCGACAACAAGTGGACCAGCGGCCTCTTCGCCCGCGACGCGGACACCGGCCAGGCCCGGTGGTTCTACCAGTTCTCGCCGCACGACGTGCACGACTACGACGGCATTAACGAGAACCTGCTGCTGGAAGTCCCGGTCGGCGGCCGCGTGCGCAAGGTGATCGCCCGGCCCGAGCGCAACGGCTACCTCTACCTGCTGGACCGCGCGACGGGCGAGGTGCTCTCCGCCGACCCGTTCTCCTACGTGAACTCCAGCTTCGGCGTGGACCTGAAGACCGGCAAGCTGAAGGTCAATCCGGAGAAGGTCCCGCGCATGGGCCAGGTGGTGCGCGACATCTGCCCCACGGCCTCCGGCGCCAAGGACTGGAATCCCTCGGCCTTCTCGCCGCGCACGGGGCTGATCTACATCCCCCACGTCAACGTCTGCATGGACTGGCAGAACCTGCAGGCCAACTACATCGCCGGCACCCCGTATGTCGGCGCCGAGGTGCGGATGAAGCCCGGCCCCGGCGGCCACCGCGGCGTCTTCACCGCCTGGGACCCCGTGCGCCGCGCTGCGGTGTGGACCATCAAGGAAGACCTGCCGCTGTGGTCCGGCGCGCTCGCCACCGCAGGCGACGTGGTCTTCTACGGGACCATGGACGGGTGGTTCAAAGCCGTGGACGCCCGTAGCGGGCAAGCGCTGTGGCAGTTCAAGGCGGCCTCCGGGATCATCGGCCAGCCGGTCACCTACCGCGGGCCCGACGGCCATCAGTACGTGGCGATCCTCGCCGGCGTCGGCGGCTGGCCCGGCGTGGTCGTCACCAACAACCTCGACCCCCGCGACCCCACCGCCGCCCTGGGCTACATGGGCGCGGTCGCAGACCTGAAGCAGAAGACCACCGCGGGCGGCGTGCTCTACGTCTTCTCGCTGCCGCACTAGGGGATGCGCCGCTGGCTGATCGCGGCGGCTGCGGCGCTCCTCGGCGCCTGCCAGGGCGGAGCGCCCCCAAGCCCGCACACCGTCTACGTCTCCAACGAGCAGACCGGCGTCGTCCACGTGATCGACGGCGCACGCGGAACCGAGATCGCGAAGATCCCGGTCGGAAACCGGCCGCGCGGCCTGGAGCTCTCCCCCGACGGCGCCACGCTCTACGTGGCCGTCAGCAACGACAACCGCATCGCCTCCATCGACACGAAGACGCGGCGCGTGCGGGGCTACCTGCCGGGCGGATCGGACCCGGAGCGGTTCGCCGTCAGCCCCGACGGCAAGACCCTCTACGTCGCCAACGAGGACGAGGCGAAGGTGAGCTTCCTCGACGTCGCCACCGGCCGCGTCGTGCGCCAGACCGAGGTCGGCGGCGAGCCGGAGGGCATGGCCGTGAGCCCCGATGGCCGGCTGGTCATCTGCACCTCCGAGGCCGTGAGCCTCACCCACTTCATCGACGCCGCGACCGGCGAGCTGCTCGACAGCGTGCTCGTCGGCGCCCGCCCCCGCGACGCCCGCTTCTCCCCCGACGGCGCGCGCCTGTGGGTCAGCGCCGAGGTCGGCGCCACGCTCAGCCTGTTCGACGTGGCGACGCGCAAGCCCATCAACTCCATCGACCTGCGCCAGGGCCCGGGCGTGCAGGGCGGCGTCCAGGCCGTGCACATGGCGATCACCCGGGGCGGCGACCGGCTCTACGTGGCCGGCGGGCGCGGCAACCGTGCGGCCGAGATCGACACCCGCGCGCTGAAGGTCACCCGCTGGTTCACGACCGGCTCGCGCAACTGGGGCCTTGCGCTCTCCCCGGACGAGACCCGGCTCTACGCCGCCAGCGGCCTCTCACGCGACCTGGCCATCGTCGACCTGAAGAGCGGCCGCACGGTAAAGATGGTGAAGCTCGGCGGCCGGCCCTGGGGCGTGGTGGCGGGGCGATGAGGGCTGCGCTCATCCTCCTCCTGGCGCTGACGGCCTGCGCGCCCAAGCCGAAGCCGCTGCGGGTCTGCGCCGACCCCAACAACCTGCCGTTCTCGAACCAGGCCGGCGAGGGCTTCGAGAACCGGCTGGTCGCCCTGGTCGCCAGGGACCTCGGCCGGCCCGTCGAGTACACCTGGTGGGCGCAGCGGCGCGGCTACGTCCGCAACACCCTGCGCGACGACCGCTGCGATCTGTGGCCGGGGGTGGCGACCCAGGTGGAGATGCTGGCGACCACCCGGCCCTACTACCGCTCCACCTATGTCTTCGTGACGCGCGCGGACCGCAGGATCGCCATCGACTCCCTCGACGACCCGGACCTGAGGCGCCTGACCATCGGCGTCCAGATGATCGGCGACGACAGCTCCAACACCCCGCCGACCCACGCGCTGGCGAGGCGCGGCATCGTCCAGAACGTCCGCGGCTACATGCTCTACGGCGACTATTCCAAGCCCAACCCGCCGGCCGCCATCGTCGAGGCCGTGGACCGAGGCGAGGTGGACGTGGCGGTCGCCTGGGGCCCGCTCGCCGGCTACTTCGCCGGCAAGGCGCAGCACCCCCTGACCCTGACGCCGGTGCGGCCGTGGCTGGACGGCCCGCAGTGGCCGATGGTGTTCGACGTCTCCATGGGCGTCCGCCGCGAGGACACCGAGCTGCGCGAGCGCCTGGACGAGGTGCTGGAGCGCCGCGCGCCGGAGATCCGCGCGCTCCTGGCCGAGTACCGCGTGCCCACCGTTTCCCTCCCTTGATGGGGAGGGACGGCCGCGAAGCGGCCAGGGTGGGGAGTCACGATCGAGCTCCGACTCCGCGCCTGGCCACACTTCCCCGCCCGGCTCGCCTCCGGCGAGCTGTCCCTCCCCATTAAGGGAGGGAAGAACAAGTGCTATGGCCACGCCGTGACCGCGGCCTCCCTCATCGAACGCCCCTGGCGCGAGCCCCTCGACATCCTCCTCGGGCTCGGCGACGAGCCCTGGGCCGTGGCCTTCCTCTCGGGCGGCGCCGACGCCCGCTGGTCCTACGTCGCGGCCGAGCCCGACGCGACGCTCAGCCTCGCCGCCGACGATCCGCGCGACCCCTTCGACGCGCTCGCCGCCCTCGCCGGCCCAGCCGGCGAGGTCCACCCGGAAGGCCCCCCGTTCCAGGGCGGCGTCGCCGGCCTGGCAAGCTACGATCTCGGCGATCGAGTGGAGAACCTGGGCCTGCGCCGCCTCGACGGCTGGCCGGACCTCGCCTGCGCCCGCTACCCCGCCGTCCTCGCCTTCGACCACCACCGCAGGCGCCTCCTGGCCGTCGGGCCCAGGGCCGAAGCGGCGCTCCCCTGGCTGGACCGGCCGGCGCGCCGCCCTCGCCTGCCTCACGCGCAGCTGGAGCCGGACGATCCCGGCGCCTACGAGCGCGCGGTCGCCGAGGTGGTGGAGCGGATCTGCGCGGGCGAGATCTTCCAGGCCAACATCGCCCGGCGCTGGCGCGGCCGGCTCGCCGCGGGCGCGCAGCCCGTCGACCTCCTGGCCGCTCTCGTCGCCGCCAGCCCGGCGCCCTTCGCCAGCTACCTGCGCCTGCCGGGCCACGCCGTGGTGTCCAACTCGCCCGAGCGCTTCCTGCAGGTGCGCCGCGAGGGCGAGGCGCTGCTCGTGGAGACCCAGCCGATCAAGGGCACCGCCCCGCGCGGCCGCTGCGCCCAGGAGGACCGCGCCTACGCCGCGGCCCTGTCGGCGTCCGAGAAGGACCGCGCCGAGAACCTGATGATCGTGGACCTGATGCGCAACGACCTGGCGCGGGTCTGCACGCCCGGCTCCGTGCGAACCCCGGAGCTCTTCCGGCTCGCGAGCTTCGCCAACGTCCACCACCTGGTCTCGACGGTCACCGGCCGCCTTGCGGGCGGCCGCACGGCCGCCGACCTGCTGCGCGCGGCCTTCCCGCCGGGCTCGATCACCGGCGCGCCCAAGGTCCAGGCCATGAAGGTCATCGCCGAGTTGGAGGCGCCGCGCGGCCCCTTCTTCGGGGCCATGTTCCACCTGGGGGTCGACGGGAGCCTGGACTCCAACGTCCTCATACGGACGGCTGCGTTCGTGCAGGACGACGCCGGCTGGGGCGTCGAAGCGCGGGCCGGCGCGGGGATCGTCGCCGACAGCGATCCCGCAGCGGAGCGTCGTGAGACGGAGTCGAAGATCTCGGCCCTGCTCCGCGCGCTCGCCTCAGGCGGCGGTCTGGGCCTCGTCCGGAACGGCTGAGCGCGCGATCGCGCGGATCACCAGCGCAGCCGCGACGGCTTTGCTGGGCGCGCGTCCCCGCGCTTGCACCCGGCCGGCGGGGTCGAGCGTGGCCCACGTCCAGCCCTCCCCCGTCTGCCTGATGCGATAGCCGAAGCTGGCGTGGTCGCGCATCCCGTCCTCATTCGATCCTGGACCGGCTCAACGGGGAAACTCTGGACGCGGTTCCATCCAGTGCTCAATGTGTATTTCGCAAGTCTTCGCCCTTGCTGAGGGGAAACCGTAAAACTCAACAAATGACAATGTGTCGTGCGCCCGACATTTACTGCTGCTCTTGCAGAGTCCTCGCCGGCGCGGCATTCTTGTGGTGACTTGCAGCCGCAAGCGCGGGTTGAGCAACCAGTGGCGGGCGGGAACCAAATTCACCTCTGGCAGTTTCACGGAGTGCGCGCCGTGGACGCCGCCGCGTAACTGGGGGACTGCCGGATGACTGCCCGCTTCACGCCACGGCTCGCGCCGCGCCCGATGGACCCGGTGATGCGTCGGCTGCGCACCCTGGCCCCCCTCAGCGAAGACGAACTGGCGCTGCTCCGGACCATGGTCGAGCGGCGCGAACGCCACGCACCGGGCGAGGAGCTGGTCGCCGAGGGCTATCCGCCGCGTCGCCCGCGGTTCGTGGTTTCCGGCTGGGCCTGCCGCCAGCGGGTGATGCCCGACGGCCGCCGACAGATCTTCGGTTTCCTGCTGCCGGGCGACGGCCTCGGACTAGGCGAGCGCCCGGGCCCGCCGGCGCTGGCTGGCATCGTCGCCCTGACTGCGGTGGAGACGGTGGACGCCGAGCCGGTGATGGAGGCTGTCGCCGCGGGCCGCGCGCCGGGGTTGAAGCAGGCCATCGAGCAGGCCGCGCGCCTCGAGCACGCGTTGCTGCTGGACCACGTGGTGCGCCTAGGCCGCCAGACCGCCTACGAGCGCGTCGCCCACTTCCTGCTGGAGCTGCAGCACCGCCTCGAGATCGCCGGCTTCGGCGACGCGCAGCGCTTTCCGCTGCCGCTCACCCAGGAGATCCTCGCGGACGTGCTGGGTCTCTCCATCGTCCACGTGAACCGCACCCTGCAGCAGCTGCGCCGCGAGCGGCTGATCGAGCTTCGGAGCGGCGTGGCGATCCTGCTGCAGCCGGACATGCTGTCCAGCATCTCCGACTATCGGCGCCCTGCCTTGGCTCTCCGCAAGTCCGCATCTTAACAATCTTGGTTGCGCCGCTCCGTCTGCCCGTGTCGAGCTGAGCTGCTCGATACCCGAGGGTGGAATGAACCTGCAGCTGGCGGTGATCTGGTACGGCGGGCGCTGGACGCTGCTGGCGCCCGGCGCGCGCTACAGCCGCTACGGCTCGCGCCAGAGCGCTCTGGAGGCCGCCCAGCGGCTGGCCGAGCAGGCCCGCGGCCAGGGATACGAGGTCGAGGTCCTCCTGCAGGACGTCGGGGGCGAGCTCTTCACCGTCGACGGCGATCCTCAGCCGAACAGCCCGCCGTAGCGCTCGCGCAGCAGGTTCTTCTGCACCTTGCCCATGGCGTTGCGGGGCAGTTCGTCCACGAACAGCACCCGCTTGGGGGCCTTGTAGGCGGCGAGCTGGCGCCGCGCCTGCGCGATCAGGGCCGCCTCGTCGCCGTGCCCCGTGACGACCGCCACGACGCCTTCGCCAAAGTCGGGGTGGGGCACGCCGATCACGGCGCTCTCGGTGACGCCCGGCAGCTCGTCGAGCACCAGCTCGACCTCCTTCGGATAGACGTTGTAGCCGCCGGAAATGATCAGGTCCTTGGCGCGGCCTGAGATCCAGACCCGCCCGTCCGGGTCCTGGCGGCCCACGTCGCCGGTGATGAAGAAGCCGTCGGCGGTGAACTCCTCGGCGGTCTTCTGCGGATTGCGCCAGTAGCCGGAGAAGACGCTGGGCCCCCGGATCTGGATCACCTCGCCGTCGCCCACCCTGAGCTCCACCCCGGGCAGTGGATAGCCGACGGAGCCGGCGATGCGCGCGCCGTGCAGCGGGTTGGTGGTGATGATCACCGCCTCGCTCATGCCGTAGCGTTCCAGGATGCGCTGGCCCGTGCGCTGCTCGAATTCCTCGAAGGTGGACGGCAGCAGGGGCGCGGATCCGCAGATGAACAGGCGCACGCCCTCCGCCACTTCGCGCGTGAATCCGGGGTTGGCCAGCAGGCGCGTGTAGAAGGTCGGCACGCCCATCATCACGGTCGAGCGCTCCAGGCCCGGCAGCACCTCGGCGTCGCCGAACTTCGGCAGCCAGACCATCGGCGCCCCCGACAGGAAGGCGCAGTGCATGGCCACGAACAGGCCGTGCACGTGAAAGATCGGCAGGGCGTGCAGCAGCACGTCGTCCGGGGTGAATCCCCAGGCCTCGTGCAGCGCCAGCGCGTTCGCCGCCAGATTGCCGTGGCTGAGCATCGCCCCCTTTGAGCGCCCCGTGGTCCCCGAGGTGTAGATGATCGAGGCGAGGTCGGAGGCTGCGCGCGCGACGGGATCGACGAGCGGCGCGGAGGTCGCGTCCGCCAGGTACGCCTCGGGGTCCTGGATGAAGACGGCGGGCTCGGCGTCCTGCAGGAAGTATTCGACTTCGCTCGGCGTATAGGCGGCGTTCAGCGGCAGGAAGACCGCACCCGCCTTCAGCGTCGCGAGATAGACCACCACGCCCGCCACGCTCTTCTCCGCCTGGAGCGCCACGCGGTCGCCCGGCTGCACGCCCTCGGCCACCAGGCGCCGGGCCACGCGGGCGACCCTGTCCTCCAGCTCCCCGTAGCTCACCGAGGCGCCGTCGCTCAGCAGGAAGCAGGGCTGGGTCCGATCGGCCGGGAAGCGGCCGGCCAGCAGCTCGTACAGGTTCTCGGACATGCCTAGCCGGTGTTCCTCAGGCCCGCGGCCACGCCGTTGATGGTCAGGTGGATGCCTTCGCGGACGGCCTCGTGCTCGTCGCCGGCGCGCCGCCTGCGGATCAGCTCGATCTGCAGGTGGTTCAGTGGGTCGATGTAGGGGAGCCGCGAGCGGATCACGGCGGCGAGGTCCGGGTGCTTCTCCAGCAAGGCCGACTGCCCGGTGATGGCGAGTAGCGCCTCGTGGGTCCGCTCCCACTCCGCGCAGATCTCGCCGAACACGTGCTCCGCCAGCTTGCGATCCTCCACCAGGCCGGCGTAGCGGCGCGCGACGCCCAGGTCGGCCTTCGCCAGCACCATCTCCATGTTGGCGAGCGTCGTGGCGAAGAACGGCCAGCTCTCGTGCAGGTCCGCCAGCTGCGACAGCGGGATGCCGGAATTCCTCACCGCCGAGCCGAAGCCGTACCAGCCGGGCACCATGGCCCGCGACTGCGACCAGGAGAACACCCACGGGATCGCCCGCAGGCCCTGGATGGTCCGCGTCGCCTGCCGCGAGGTGGGGCGCGAGCCGATGTTCAGGTCGGCGATCTCGGTGATCGGGGTGGCGGCAAAGAAGTAGTCGGCGAACCCCGGGGTCTCGTAGACCAGCGCGCGGTAGGCGGCCATGGCCTCGCGGGCGAGCGCGTCCATGGCCTTGGAATGGGCCGGCGCCACCTCGGCGCTGGCGGCCTTGCGCAGCGAGGCCAGCACGACACCGGCGGTGAGCGTCTCCAGGCTCTGTCGGGCAAGCTCCGGGTCGGCGTACTTGTTGGCGACGACCTCGCCCTGTTCGGTGATGCGGATGCGCCCGTTCACCGTCCCCTGCGGCTGGGCCAGGAGGGCGTCGAAGCTGGAGCCGCCGCCCCGGCCCACCGCGCCGCCCCGGCCGTGGAAGAGCTGGAGGCGGAGCCCCTCTCCCCCCACGACGGAACACAGCGCCCGCGAGGTCTTGTGCAGCTCCCAGGTGGAGGTGAGGTAGCTGCCGTCCTTGTTCGAGTCCGAATAGCCGATCATCACCTCCTGCAGGCCGTGATCGGCCAGCAGGTCGCGCACCAGCGGGATGCCCAGGTAGCGGGCCATGGTCTTGGGCGCCTGGCGCAGGTCCTCGATGGTCTCGAACAGCGGCTCGGCGAAAACTTCAGTGCGCGGCGGGGCGCCGGGCCGGAACAGCCCCACCTCCTTGAGCAGCAGGTAAACCTCCAGCAGATCCGACACCGACTGGGTGTTGGAAACGATATAGGCCCGGATCGCAGCGCGGCCGTAGAGGCGCTTCACCTCGGCGGCCGCCTCGAGCACGGCCAGTTCGCGCTGCGTCTCGTCGGAATAGGCCGCGAAGGGGGAGCGCAGGACCCGGCCGTGGGACAGCTCGGAGACCAGCAGCTTGCAGCGGGCCGCCTCGTCGAGCTTCTCGTAGTCGTCGGCGACGCCCGCGCCCTTCAGCAGCTCCGCGGCCACCCGCTCGTGCACGGCGGAGTTCTGGCGCAGGTCCAGGGTGGCCAGGTGGAAGCCGAACACGTCGACGGCGCGGATCAGCTCCGGCAGTGGCCCCTGGCCGAAGGCCGGGCCGTGCTTGGTGAGCAGCGAGTCCAGCACGACCTGCAGGTCGGCCTTCAGGGCCTCGGGCCCCTCGTAGGGCTGCGCCGGGAACGACGGCCGCGCAGGCTCCTCGCCCGTGAGCTGCGGATAGGCGGCGGCAAGGCGCGCGTAGATGCCGGTCAGCGCGCGGCGGTACGGCTCGTCGGCGCGGTGCGGCGACGGGTCCGGCGAGCCGTCGGCCAGCGCCTGCAGCTGCGGCGTCACCTCCACGAGGCCGGCCGACATGGAGAGCTCCGCGCCGAGCGCATGAATGCGGTCGAGGTACATCCGCAGCGCCGCCCGTGACTGCCGCGCCAGGGCCTGGCGCATCACCTCGGCGGTCACGAACGGATTGCCGTCGCGGTCGCCGCCGACCCAGGAGCCGACCGAGAGGAAGCTCGGCAGGTCGGGCGCGTCGAGCACCTCGCCCCAGTGCGCGTACAGGCGCGGGATCTCCGCCAGGAAGCTGCGCTCGAAATAGGAGACCGCGTTCTCGATCTCGTCGGCGACGCCGATCTTCACATTCCGCAGCAGCCGCGTGCGCCAGAAGATCGACACCTGCCGCAGCAGCTCCCTCTCGATCGCCGCGCGGTCGCCGTCGGACCGGGCGTGGTCGAAGGCGTCCAGTTGCCCGGCGATCGCCCCCTGCCGGTCCAGCACGCTCTTGCGGCGCACCTCCGACGGGTGGGCGGTGATCACCGGGGCCATCAGGGCTTCAGACAGGAGCTCGCGCACCAGGTCCGGCGACACCCCCTCCGCGATCAGGGCCCGGAGCGCGCCGGCCAGGGTGTCCGGCCGCGCGTCCCCGGCCCGCCCGCGGCGGCGCTGGATCTGGTCCTCGGCGATGTTGGTGATCTGCAGGAAGCAGGCGAAGGAATGAGCGAAGCGCACCGTCTCGGTCAGGCTGAGCTTGCCGAGCTTCTGGGCGAGCGCCTTGCTCGCCTTGTCGGTGCCCTCCTTGTGGAAGCCCACCGAGGCGCGACGGATCTCCTCGATTTGGTCGAACACCGCCTGGCCGTCCTCGGCGCGGATCACGTCGCCCAGTATCCGGCCGAGGAAGCGGACGGTCGATCGGAGCTGGTCGGGCAGCGACTGGGTCATGGCGGGCGCAAGGAAAGCCACGACGAGGCTGCGCCGTCACCTGGTTTCGGCGATAAGGCGACCATGACTCCCGACGAAGCGCTCGCGCGCATCCGCCGCTATGACCCTAGGCTTAAGGCCTTCGTGCGCGTCTTCGACCCTCCGATGACGGGCGCGACGTCCGGCGGGCCTGTGTTCGCGATCAAGGACCTGTTCGACGTCGCCGGCGTCCCCACCGGCGGCGGGGCCCGCGTGCCCCTGTCCGAGAGCCCGGAGCGGCACGCCGTCGTGGTGGAGCGCCTGCTGCAGGCCGGCTGGAGCGCCGTCGGCAAGACCCACACCGTGGAGCTGGCCTACGGCGGCTGGGGCACCAACCGGGCGGTCGGTGCGCCCTGGAACCCCTGGGACGCCCACCTCCACCGCGCGCCCGGTGGCTCCTCCTCCGGCTCCGCCGTCGCCGTCGCCGCAGGTCTCTGCGACGTGGCCCTGGGCTCCGACACCGGCGGCAGCGTCCGCATCCCCTCGGCCGTCTGCGGTGTCGTCGGCCTCAAGCCCGGCCGCGGCCTGGTGAGCCTGAAGGGCGTCCACCCCCTCAGCCCGGCGCTGGACACCGTGGGCGTCCTCGCGCGCTCGGTCGCCGTCGCCGCGCGCGCCCTGGGCGTCATCTCCGGCCCCGACGGCGAGACCGCCACCCGCACCTTCGACCCCGAGGCCGCCCTCGCCACCGAGGTCGCCGCCATGCGCCTCGCCGCGATCCCCCTGGAGCACCTCGGCGACGTCGATAGCGAGGTCGGCAAGCTCTATCTGGAGTCCATAGAGCGCCTGCGCGAGAGCGGCCTTGCGGTCGAGATGGTCAAGCCCGTCGCGGCCCTGGACCAGTCCTTCGCCCCCAACGGCATGCTGATGGCCGGCGAAGGCTGGCGCATCTGGCGCGAGCGCATTGAGACTCACCGCGAGGTCATGGACCCCTGGATCGTCCGCCGCTTCGAAGTCGGCCGCGACCTCTCCGACGACCAGCTCGCCGAAGCCCACGCCAGCCGCGCCGAACACCAGGCGGCGTTCCATGCCTGGATGACGCCCTACGACGCTCTGCTCTCGCCGACCTGCCCGATCCCGGCGCCGCCAATCGAGGCGGTGGACGAGACCACCTCCCCGCTCAGCCGGCTGACCCGGGCCGGCAACTACCTCGACCTGCCGGGCATCAGCGTGCCGTGCGGCCTCACGGGCCAGGGCCTGCCCGCCGGCCTGCAGATCCTCGGCCGGCCCCGCGAGGAAGCCACGGTCGTGGCGCTCGCCGCGACCTTCGAGGAGGTGTCCGGCTGGAACGGCCGCACGCCCGACCTTTCGGGCTTCGCCTAGTCCGCCCGCAGCGCCGGCGCGGGGCGTTTGGCCAGGGCGTGGAAGGCGGCGAGCAATCCCCCGGCGGCGGCCACCACCGCCGTGCCGCCGAGCAGTGCGCCGATGCCGCTCCAGTCGACGCCCCAGTGGACCTCGAGCACCTTCACCACCACCGGCCAGGCCGCGACATAACCTAGCCCGACGCCGGCCAGCCCGGCCACCACGCCCACCAGGCCATACTCCAGCACATAGGCCGCCAGAATCTGAGCACGCGAAGCGCCCAGCACCTTCAGGGTGGCCGCCTCCCGCGTCCGGGCGCGGGCGCGGGCGGCGATGGCGCCGGCAAGCACCAGGAGACCCGCGAGCGCAGCCACGCCCGCTGCGCCGCGGATCGCCAGCGCCAGACGGTCGAAGAGCTCGGTCGCAGCCTCCAGCTGCTCGCGCACGGAGATCACGTCCACCTCCGCGAAGTCGCGGCCGAGCGCGCGGAGCACCACCTGCTCCTGCGCCTTGCTGGCCTTGGCGATGGCCACGTGGCGGAACCCCGCGCCCTCGAATGCCGAGGGCGTGAACACCAGCGGGAAACTGGCCCCGAAGCTGCCGAACTCCACCCGCCGCAGGACGGCGATCCTCGCGGTGACATCGCGGCCGAGCACGGAGACGGTCACCGTGTCGCCGAGCTTCAGTCCCGCGCCGCGCGCCACGTCCACATCCATGGCCACCAGCGGCGGCCCGCGGTAGTCTGCCCGCCACCAGCGGCCGGCGGTGATCTGAGCCGCCGGAGGCTGCGCGCCGATCGCCGACATGGTGACTGAGGCGTCGTAGGCCCACCGCACATCGGGCTTGATCTGCGCACGTTCGACCGGCCGCCCGTTCACCGCGATCACCCGGCCGTTGATGTAGGGCGCACGCAGATAGGTCTCGGGCGTGAGCCGCGCGCCGAACGCGCGGGCCACGGTGGCGTCGAACTCCGCCGTGCGGTCGCCGGGCACTTCGGTGAACACCAGGGCGGGCGCGCTGCGCACCGCCACCACCGTGATCTCCTTAAGGAGGCTCGACTGGATCAGCACGACTGTCGCCAGCAAGGCGACGCCAAGGCCGATCGCCGGCGCGGCGGTCCTGGCGGCCGAGCCGGGCCCCGCCAGGTTCGCCAGCCCGATGCGGAGCGGCCCGCGCGCGCCGGTGCGCAGGCCCCCGGCGAGCCGCGCGGCGCCTGCGCCCATCAGCCAGAGCAGGGCGAAGGCCACGGCGACGCCCACGATCATTGCGCCCGCCGTGAGCAGGGTGGGCGCGGTCGCGAGCGCCAGGCCGGCCAAGCCTGCGCCGGCCAGGGCCGCGCCGACGATCTCCGGTCCCCCCTTTAGCCGGCCGGTCAGGTCGCGGCGGAACAGGCTGGCCGGGGGCGTCGCCCGGGCGCGGCCGAGCGGGGCCAGCGAGAACGCGGCGGCGGACAGCAGGCCGAACGCGGCGGCCTTGGCCAGCGGCCACGGATAGAGGGCGAAAAGCGCCGGCACCGGCAGCTCGTCGCCGACGATCGCGCCTAGCAGGAGGGGCGCCGCGCCGCCGACCACCAGCCCGAGCAGGATGCCGAGGCCGGCCAGCACGCCGATCTGGATCAGGTACATGTCGCGCACCAAAGCGCCTTCCGCCCCCAGCGCCTTCAGGGTGGCGATCACCGGCTTGCGCGCCTCGAGGTAGGCGCTGACGGCGCCGAACACGCCAAGTCCGCCGGCCACCAGCGAGGCCAGGCCGATGAAGCCCAGGAAGTACTCCAGCTGGTCGATGCCCCGCTCCAGCCCGGCGGCCGCCTGGGCGCGGGTGCGCACGCGGAAGCGCTTGTCCTGCAGCTGGTTGCGGATCTCGCCGACGGCCTTGTTGGGATCGCCACCCGGCGGCAGCACGAGCCGGACGGTCTCGCCGAACGGCAGCCCCGGAGAGAGGAAGCCGCCCTGCTCCACCGCCTCGATGCGGGTCAGCACGCGGGGGCCGAGAGCGAAGCCGCGGGACAACCGATCGGGTTCCTCGACGAGCACGGCCGTGGCGACCATAGGGACGTTGCCCACCAGGAACCTGTCACCCAGCCTGAGCCCCAGCCGTTCCAGGAGAGACTCCTCGACCGCCGCGCCATAGGCGTCGCCGCGCCTGGCCAGTGCGGCGGCCAGGGACGGCGCGCCGCGCAGCACCACCTTGCCGGCGAGCGGATAGTTAGGCCCAACGCCCCGCAACTCGACCGCGCGCCGCTCGCCGGAAAGGGCTTCCGCCATGCCGCGGGCGGCGACGGCCCAGGCCACCCGCCCTGCCCCCGCGAACACGACGCGTTCCTCATGGCTGAAGCGCCGCTGCTGGACCGAGATGGCGAGATCGCCCCCGAGGATGGCCTGCGCCTCACTGGCCAGGCCGCGCCGGAAGGCCTCGGCCGTCGAGCTGGCCGCCGCGATCGCGGCCACCCCCAGCGCCAGGCAAGCCAGGAAGATGCGGAAGCCCCGCACACCGGCCCGGAGCTCG
The DNA here is from genome assembly GCF_036563285.1 of Phenylobacterium sp. Classification (GTDB taxonomy): domain Bacteria; phylum Pseudomonadota; class Alphaproteobacteria; order Caulobacterales; family Caulobacteraceae; genus Phenylobacterium. The sequence goes on along the minus strand of NZ_DATCMR010000006.1, from coordinate 614,421 downwards.
CGGGCCGCGAACCTGAACCCCAGGGGGATCACGCCAGCACGCGCCCGTCGCCGAGGCGCACCTGCCCGTCGACGCGCTTAGCCAGCCCCTCGTCGTGGGTGACCAGCACCAGGGCGGCGCCCGTTTCAGCGACGAGGTCGAGCATGAGGCCCGCGACGTGGGCGGCGTTGGCGGCGTCGAGGTTGCCGGTGGGCTCGTCGGCGAACAGCAGCCGCGGCTGGGGCGCCAGCGCGCGGGCCAGCGCCACCCGCTGCTGCTCGCCGCCGGAGAGCTGGTGAGGATAATGCCGCGTCCGGCCGGAGAGCCCGACCCGCTCGAGCCATGTCCGGGCCCGGTCCGTGGCGTCGCGGGCGCCGGCGATCTCCAGCGGCGCGGCCACGTTCTCTTCCGCCGTCATGTTCGGGAGCAGGTGGAAGGCCTGGAAGACGAGGCTGACCTTTCCGCGGCGCAGCCGGGCGCGCCCGTCCTCGTCCATCTTCGCCAGGTTGCGGCCGAAGAGCTGCACGCTGCCCGAGCTGGGCCGCTCCAGCCCCGCCGCCACGGCGATGAGCGAGGACTTGCCCGAGCCGGAGGGCCCGACGATCGCCACGCGCTCCCCCTCCGCCACCTGCACGTTGAGACCCTTGAGGATCTCCACCGGCCCGGCCGCCGACGGCAGTGTGAGCGAGACGTCGTCGAGGATCAGCAGCGGTTCGTTCAACGGGACCTCGACGCGATGTTCAGGCTGAGTACACGACATCCTAGATAGGACGGCGACATGCCCAGGACACCTTCATTGCAGCTTTCCCGCCGCGCTCTGATCGCCGGGACGCTGGCCGCCCTGCCCGCGCACGCGCTGGCGGCCGCGGGACCGGTGGTGACCATCCTCGGGGATTCCATCACTGCCGGCTATGGCCTGCCCGCCCGCTCCGCCCTGCCGGTCCGGTTGGCCGAGGAGCTGCGCCGGATGGGCGTACAGGCGGTGGTCCGTAACGCCGGGGTCTCCGGCGACACCTCAGGCGCCGGCCTGGCGCGCCTCGACTTCAGCGTCCAGCCGGGGACGGCGGTCTGCGTCGTGGCGCTGGGCGGCAACGACCTGCTGCGCGGCCTGGACCCGAAGCTCACCCGGGCCAACCTCGACAGGATCATCCGCCGGCTGAAGCAGCGGCGGATCGGTGTGGTTCTGGCCGGCATCGGCGCGCCGCCGCAGGTGGGCCGCAGCTATGCCCGCGACTTCAACGCGATCTTCACGAGCCTGGCCCGCGAGCACGGAGTGGTGTTGTACCCGGACCTGCTGGCCGGCGTGGTCCGCAACCCCGCGCTCATGCAAGGCGACGGCATCCATCCCAACGCCAGGGGCGCGCAGGTGATCGCCAGGCGCCTCGCGCCCGTGGTGGCCAAGGCGCTGAAGGGCCGCGGCTAGCCCCGCGGATGGGTCGGCCTGGAGCCGAGCCTCAGCAGCACGAACCACGCCGCCAGGCTCCACGCCGCGCCGAGGCACCAGCCCCCCAGCACGTCGCTTGGCCAGTGGACGCCGAGGTAGACCCGCGAGAAGCCGGTGGCGAGCGTCACCAGCACCGCGAGGCCGAAGCACAGCCGCTTGGCGCCGCGGGTCGGCTCCACCGAGGCGATCAGCATCGCCAGCGTGAGGTAGGTGGCTGCCGACAGCATCGAGTGGCCGCTCGGGAAACTGCCGGAATAGACATAGGAGCCATGGCTCACGAGGTCCGGGCGCGGCCGGCCATAGATGGCCTTAGCGATCTCGCTCGAGGCCTGGGCCAGCAGCACCGCCCCCACCAGGACGATGGCGTGGCGACGGCGGCCGTGGATCAGGAAGGCCACGGCGGCCACGACCGTCACGATGGTCAGCACCGTGAAGCCGCCGAGCGCGGTCACGTCGCGCATGGCCTCTTCGAAGGTGCGCGGGCCGATGGGGTCGTTGGGATCGGCGACGTTGCGCAGGGAGAGCAGGATGCGGCGGTCGAAGGCGTCGGCCTCGCCCTCCGCCACCTCGCCGCCAACCTCGAAGAAGCCCCAGACGCCGATCGCGGCGCCGAGCAGCAGCAGCAGCGCGCGGGTTTCGATGCGCCGCAGAAGGGCGAGCGGTCGGAGGGATACGCGAACGGCCCGTCGCGGGTCGCGGCGGGCCGTATCGGATGGCAAGCGCCTGGCTCCTAGTAGGAGCCGCGCCGCAGGAGCACCGCCGGGACGGTGGCCGCCACGATGCCGGCGTCCATGAAGAGGTTGCGGCGCTTGGCGTAGATGCAGTCCATGGCCACGCGGGCGCGGTAGGTGGTGTCGTTGCGGCCGCTCACCTGCCACAGGCCCGTGATGCCGGGCTTCACAGCGCAGTAGTGCTTGAAGCGGCGGCCGTACTTGGCGATCTCGGCCTCGACGATCGGGCGCGGGCCGACCAGGCTCATCTCGCCCTTCAGCACGTTGAACAGCTGCGGCAGCTCGTCGAGGCTGGTCTTGCGCAGGAAGGCGCCCAGCTTCGTCACGCGCGGGTCGTTACGCAGCTTGTGGTCCTTCTCCCATTCCGCACGCGCGGTGGGGTCGCTGGCCAGCAGGTCGGCCAGCCGCTGCTCGGCGTCGACCGCCATCGAGCGGAACTTGAGGCAGTGGAAGTAGCGTCCATCCTTGCCCAGCCGGCGGTGGGCGAAGACGATCGGCCCGCCGTCCTGCAAATAGATGGCGAGCGCCACCCACAGCATGACCGGCGCAAGGACGATCAGCGCGACGACCGCAACCATGAGGTTCATGGCTTCGGTCATGGACTGGTCGAACGTGAGGCGCGGTGCGCGAGGGCGGGACCTGCCCACGGCATGGTTGGCATACGTGATTTCTGACATTCGGAAACTTCGGAAGCTGGCTCGCAGGGCCCAGTCCCTACGAAGCTGCCGACAAACCAACGGCCACGGTTTCAGGTTCCATGGTCAAGCTGCTGGTTTCTGCACATTTCACCTTTTGTTGTGCGATTGGCCGGTCTGCCGGCAGCGGATGGCGCTTGCCAGCGGCGCAGTTCTGAGCTTTCGGTCAGCTGGACTGGGAGACCAAGAATGAATGCCTGGGCGATCAACGGCTCGATGACCCTCGCCGCCGCGGCCTGGCCGCTGATGGCCGGGCTGACGGTCGTCTTCTGGTCGAAGGCCCGGGCGGCGGCCGCAGTTCCGGTCCGGCGCAGCTAAGCCGATCATTTCAACTAGCTCTGCAACTATTACGGTGCTGCTTGGTTGACGCGCCGGGCGGCCGTGAGCCGCTTGGGCTGTTTGTGAGCTGGGCTATGACGTTCACGCCGGACGTGTGCGTGATCATACCTGCGTTCAACGCTGCGCGGACCATTGGCCGCGCGGTGCGCTCGGCGCTGGCGCAGCCGGAGGCCGCCGAGGTGATCGTCGTCGATGACGGCTCCACCGACGGCACGGCAGAGGCCGCCCGCGCGGTGGACGACGGCACCGGCCGGCTGAAGATCCTGGTGCAGCCCACCAGCGGCGGCGGTCCGGCCGCGGCGCGCAACCGCGCCCTCGCCGAGAGCGTCTCCCCCTGGGTCTGTCCGCTCGACGCCGACGACTACTTCCTCGTCGGCCGGCTGGCCGTGCTGCGCGCCCGCGCCGATGACGATTGGGACTTCGTGGCCGACGACCTGCTGCGGGTGTCGGAGTTCCAACCCGACCGGCCGTTCGGCACGCTGATCCGCGCCGGCGGCGCGCGCGCGGGCCAGCTCGACTTCGCCACCTTCGTGCGCGGCAACGTCAGCCGGCCGGGGCGGCCTCGCTGCGAGCTAGGTTTCCTGAAGCCGATCATCCGCCGCGCCTTCCTGGAGGCGAACGGCCTCCGCTACGACGAGAGCCTGCGGCTCGGCGAGGACTTCGTGCTCTACGCCAGCGCCCTGGCGCTCGGCGCCAAGTTCAAGCTGACGGAGGCCTATGGGTACGTGGCCGTGGAGCGGCGGTCCTCCCTCTCCAGCACGCACAGCCTTCAAGACCTGAAGAACCTGCTTGTCGGCACCCGCGCGATCGCCGCCCTGCCGCTTGGCCTGCGCGGGCGCCTGGAGCTGCTGGCGCACCGCAACCATCTGGCGGCGAAGGTGAAGCTGCGGGAGCTGATCGACGTCCGCCGCGCCCGCGGCTACCGGGCCGCGGCCCGCGAGCTCGCGGCCACGCCGCACCTGGCGCCCTACGTCTTCTCGCTCGCCATGGCCGATATCGGCCGCGGCGGACTGATCAGGGGCCTGGCCGAGCGCGCCGTGCGCCGGCTGCGCGCCGGCCCGACGATGACCGGCGCCACGAGCTTCGAGAGCTAAGGGGAAGCGCCGCTAGGCGGCAGAGGCGCTGGACGAGGAGATTTCTGCGCCGCTCAGGGTCCGCTCCACGGCCGCCTGCGCCGCCGAGCGGCTCGGGTGGGCGCCGCCCGCCACGGTCACGCCGTCCTCGTCGTACACGCTCCAGCTCCAGCCGTCTTCGCGTTGGCTGAGCGAATACGCAAACGAGCGGACTTCCTGCATGACTCAACCCTCTGGACACTGACGGGCTTCAAACCCGCTCGCGCGCCTACGGTTGCGCCGCGAAGCCTCACATTTTCGCAATTGCGAAATGACGCTCCGGAACCCGGCCCGGGAGAACAATCGGCCCAGCTTCGGAGTTGTGCAGCCCGCTAGGTTCTGGAGTCGCTAAGTGCCCTACATAAACTCGCGCGGCGTCGTCATGCCCGAAACCGAGACCGAGCAGGCTCGGATCGTCGGCAGCTCGGCGGGCAACGAAACCGTCAACGCGCCGAACGCGCCAGGCTCGTCGGTCTCCGGGGAAGGCGGCGGCGACCTGCTGGTCGGCAACGGCTTCGGCAATCGCTTCTGGATCACCCACCCCAACGACCGCGTCAGCGAGCCGGCCGGCGGCGGCACGGACACCATGATCGGCTGGCTGAGCCTGAAGCTCGCGCCGAACGTGGAGAACCTGATCGTCCACGGCGACTTCAACTACGCCTGGGGCAACGAGCTCGACAACCTGATCATCGTGGACGGCAGCCAGTGGGTCTACGGCGCCGCCGGCGACGACGTGCTGGTGGGCTCCGCCACCCAGCGCACCAGCTTCCTGATCCGCGCCGGCGAAGGCTCCGACGTCATCTACAACTGGAACGGCAACAGCCAGCTGCAGCTGCACGGCTATGGCTTCAACAGCGCCGCCCAGATCCGCGGCGCCATGAGCCAGTCCGGCTCCGACGTGGTGCTGCGGTTCGGCAACGGCGAGAGCCTCACCTTCCGAGGCACGACCGTCGGCGCCTTCTCGGACCGGCAGTTCCTGCTGCCCCTGGACACCTCCAAGCTGGGCGCCGTCACCTTCCAGGACGACTTCAACAGCCTGCAGCTGTGGGACCCGTCGCTCGGGACGGGCGTCTGGCGCGCGGACTTCGGCGGCAACCTCAAGGACCAATGGGCCTACACCCTGGTCTCCAACGGCGAGGTGCAGGTCTACGCCAAGCCCGGCTTCCAGGGCCGCGGCGAGGCGGACCTCGACATCAACCCGTTCTCCATCTCGAACGGCGTGCTGAGCATCAAAGCCGAGCGCATCGCGCCGGAGGATTCATACGCGGCCTGGAACCGCGACTACTCCTCGGGGATGCTGAACACGCTGGGCTCGTTCGAGCAGAAGTACGGCTACTTCGAGATCCGCGCCGAGATGCCGACCGCGGTGGGCACCTGGCCTGCCTTCTGGATGATGACCCACCCGTTCACGCCCAAGGTCGAGGCCGACATCTTCGAGGGCTTGGCGGCCACCCCGCACATCGACTACCGCCGCGCATTCGGCGGCGACCAGACGCTCTACGACAACGTCCTGAAGCTGGAGACCGGCGGCTTCCACACCTACGGGCTGCTTTGGACGCCCACCACCGTCACCTTCTACTACGACGGCTTCGCGGTGCTGCAGGGCCCAACCCCGGCCAACTGGACCGAGCCCATGGCCATGATCCTGAACATGGCCGTCGGCGGCTGGGGCGGTAACCCCGACCCGAGCATGTTCCCGGCCACGCTGAAGGTGGACTACGTCAAGGCGTGGGCGCTGTCCGACGGCTCCACCCAGGTGGTGCGCGAGACGCCCGAAACGCCCGCGGCCACCCTGCGCGATGCTGGGTTGACCTCCGGCCAGGTCCATGCCCCACCCGCCTTCGCCGACAATGGCCAGCCGGTCACCTCCGCGGGCATCGCCATCTACGGCTCGAAGCCCGCCGCGCCGCCGCCCGGCAAGACCTTCGTCATCTGGGAAGAGGCCGGCGCGGTGTTCGGCGCGGTCTCCGACGGGGCCGCGATCGGCAAGGCCACAGCGCTGATGGCCGGCAGCGTCAGCCAGTTCACCGGCACGGGGACCTGGCTCACCACCGGCAAGGTGGCGTTCGGCTACTACATGCCCGACGGCGCCGGCAAAGCCGCCTGGGCCATCGTGTTCGATCCCGTGAAGTTCACCTTCACCCGGCAGGAGCTCGGGCCCGCCACCGGCGACGTGCGTTTCGTCGCCACCCAGTTCGGCGGCTTCGCGGCCAGCTGGGACGCGCCGGGCGGCGCGACCATGGGCCGGGGCTATGACGAGTACGCCTACGGCGGCGACATCCCCGGCTGGTACGGACCCGCCCGCCAGCTCGCGGGCGACCTCCTGGGCGTCAACGGCCAGGGCCAGCTGATCACCACCGATCCCTCCGGCGGGCAGCACCTCTACACCGTCGCGGGCGCCTCGCAGGCCCCGCCGAAGCTGGGCGGCCCCACCGCCGGCGACGACCAGCTGCAGGCCGGGCCCGGCGCCACCACCATCCTAGCCGGCCTCGGCAACGACACCATCCACGGCTCCAGTTTCGACGACTTCCTGCGCGGCGAAGAAGGCGACGACGTGATCGGCGGCGGCGAGGGCTTCGACGACGTGCACGGCAACATGGGCCGAGACACCGTCTCCGGCGGCGGCGGCCCGGACTGGGTCGTCGGCGGCAAGGACGACGACCGCCTGTTCGGCGACGACGGCGACGACGTGGTGCTGGGCAACCTCGGCAACGACTGGCTCGAGGGCGGCCTCGGCGGCGACGTGATGCGCGGCGGCCAGGCCAACGACGTCGTGATGGGCCAAGCCGGCAACGACTGGATCTCCGGCGACCGCGGGGACGACACCCTCACCGGCGGCGCGGGCGCAGACACCTTCCACACCTTCGACGGGGCCGGCATGGACTGGGTCCGCGACTTCAATGCCGGCGAAGGCGATCGCGTCTTCCTGCTGCCGGGGACGCGCTACAGCGCCTACCAGAGCGGCGCGGACGTGGTGATAGACGTCTCCGGGGACGCCGGAGTGACCGCCCGCATGATGCTGCAGAACGTCCAGCTGGGAAGCCTGCCGCCGGGGTGGATCTTCGGCGCCTGAGTCCTGCGGGAACCGGTAGCCGGGGTTTGTGGGTTGTCGGCCCAAGGGGCTGGATCGGAGCAGTCCGTCCGTGCCCTGCCGGCCCACCGCCCTCGCCTCAGCGATGCTCGGCCTCCTGCTCGCCGACCCCGCCTACGCCCAGTCCGCCGACGCCGACCGCCGCGCGCTCTCCGTGAGACTGCGGGCGGCAGCCGACCAGAGCGCGGCCGACCGGGCGCGGCTGGCGGGCCTCTGGCCGGGGATGCCTGTGCAGGATGCGCGCGGCGCTCGAGTCGGGATTGTCCGGCGTATCGAGCGGACCGGCGGCACGATCCGGTCGGTGATGATCGGCGAACGGTCGGGGTCCAGGCGTGTCGCGCCTCGTTCCCTCCGGGTTTCAGGCGGTGTCTTGACGATCTCGGAAGCGGGATCCGCCCGCTGAGGGGAACCGGCGCGCCGCCCAGCCATTTCCCGCCACGGTGAAGGTTCTTCCCGGGCGTCCCATCCCATGACCGATACGGTTAACGTCGACGTCGGCGTCTGCACCTTCCGCAGGCCTGCCGTGGCCGAGACCCTGGCCTCGCTGGGCCGCCAGCAGCTGCCGGCGGGTGTGCGCCTGCGCGTGATCGTCGCCGACAACGACGAGCAGCCCTCCGCCGAAGCGACGGTGCGCGCGGTCGCGCAGGCCCACGGCCTCGACCTTGCCTACGTGCATGCGCCCGCGCGCAACATCTCGCTGGCCCGCAACGCCTGCCTCGAGGCGGCCCAAGGCCGTTTCCTGGCCTTCATCGACGATGACGAGACTGCCACGCCGGGCTGGCTCGCCGCCCTGCTGGCGGAGGCCGATCGCGGCAGCTGGGACGCGGTGCTCGGGCCGGTGAAGGCGGTCTACGGCGACGACGCGCCCGAGTGGATCGCCGCCGGCGACTTCCATTCCACGGCCCCCGTCGAGGTGAACGGCAAGATCCTCAAGGGCTATGCCGGGAACGTGTTGATCCGGCGCTCCACCATCGAGCCGCTGGGCCTGCGCTTCGACCTCGCCCGCGGCCGCCAGGGGGGGGAGGACGACGACTTCTTCTACCGCCTCACGGACGCCGGCGGCGCGATCGGCTTCGCGCCCGACGCCCTGGCCTACGAGCCCGTGCCCGCCGGCCGCGCCTCCTTGCGTTGGCTGCTCAAGCGCAGCTTCCGCACGGGCCAGACCCACGGCGCGCGGCTGGAGAGCCGCTGCCGGGGCGCAGCCCGCCTCGCGCAGATCGGCGTTGCCGGGGCCAAGACCGGCGCCTGCGTGGCTGGCGCGGCGGCCTCGGCGCTGTCTCCCACCCGCCGCAGCCGCTGGCTGGTGCGCGGCTCGCTGCACGCCGGCGTGGTCGCTCGGCTCGCCGGCCTGCGGGAGCTCGAGCTCTACTAAAGCGCTGCCGTAGGGAACACGCCGCCTCCCTGGGGGTTCAAGACGCGCGGCAGTCCGCCCTGCCGCAATCGTTTGGTCGCGATTCTTGGAGATACACACCCATGCGTAGGCATCTGCCCTCGCTCGCTGCGGCGGCGTTCATCGCGCTCGCGGGCGCTCCTGCGCTCGCCGCCCCCAGCCTCCCCCCGCCCGACTCAGCCGGCGTGCTGCGGCCCGAATCCGCCGAATACCGGATCGGGGCCCAGGACCAGCTGGAGATCAACGTCTTCGGCATCGAGGAGCTGAAGCGCACGGTCCAGGTGGATTCCGGCGGCAAGATCCTCCTGCCCTTGGTCGGTTCCGTGCAGGCCGGCGGCCGCACCCCCGACGAGCTCTCCGCCGACCTCGTGACGGCGCTGAAGAAGAAGTACATGAAGGACCCGCAGGTCATCGTCACCGTGAAAGAGGCGCAGAGCCAGCGGGTGACCGTCGACGGCGCCGTCCTGCAGCCGGGGGTCTATCCCCTCACCGGGCCGACGACGCTCCTGCAGGCGGTCTCCCTCGCCCGCGGGCCGGACCCCAAGCTCGCCAACGTCAAGAAGGTCGCCATCTTCCGCCAGGTCGGCGGCAAGCGGGAGCATGCCTTCTACGACCTGACCGCCATCCGCTCCGGCAAGGCCGAGGACCCGGTGGTCTATGGCAGCGACATCGTCGTGGTCGACACCTCCGGCGCCAAGTCCTTCTTCAGCAACTTCCAGGGCGGCTTCGGTCTGCTGGGCATGCTGCTGCGCCCCTGGTGATCACAAAGGCGACGCTTCTCGAAAACCTCGCGGGAAGCGTCACCTTTCGCCGGAACCCTCCGGACGCGTCGGGGTTATTGGCAACGCTAGATTTTCCGAAGTTTGGGTAGGGCCGTAGCCGGCCTGTTCTGGGAGCGCGCGATGCACACGGACCTTGCGTCCAACGCGCGATACTTGATCGGAGGCCGTTTCGGCCGACCGGCGCCCAGCCCTGCCCCCAGTCTTGACGCAGGTCGCCCATGAACAATCTGATCCCGATCACGCACGAACTGCCGGCGCATCCGAGCCAGCCCTTCCGGCCGATCGAGCCAGAAAAGATGCACCTGCGTCAGCTGTTCGGCATCCTGCTGCAGCGCGCCAAGCTGGGCCTCGGCGTCGCCGCCGCGGTGTTCCTGCTGGTGCTGGGCGCCTTCGCCCTGCAGACGCCGACCTACACCTCGGTGGGGTCGGTGGTGATCGACCCGAAGGGCCAGAACCTGGCTACGCCGACGGATCGCCAGGGCGGCCTGCCGCCGGACACCAGCGCGGTCGACACCCAGGTGGAGATCCTGCGCTCGCACGCCGTGGCGGAAGCGGTGGTGCGCAAGCTGCAGCTCTGGAACGACCCGGAGTTCAACGCCCGGATGAAACCCGGCATGTTCGGCCTGACCCCGGCCGCCAAGCCGTTCAACAACCCGAGCCCGCGCCTGGTCACCTACGTGGCCAACCAGCTGCAGAGCCGCACCTGGGTGCGCCGCGCCGGCCTGACCTACGTCGTGCAGGTGGGCGTGAGCTCCGAGAACCCCCGCAAGGCCGCCCTGCTCACCAACACCTACCTCGACATGTACCTGAAGCGGCAGCTCGACGAGAAGCTGGCCCGCGTCATGCGCGCCAACCGCGAGCTCGGCCTCTCCCTGGAGAAGATGCGCCGTGACGCCGAGGTCGCCGAGGCCCGCGTGCAGACCTACAAGAACGCCCACGGCCTGATGAGCGCCGAAGGCGCCACCATGGCCGAGCAGGAAGTCTCCACCCTCAACCAGCAGCTGGCCATCGCCCGCGCCGAACGCGCCGAGAAGTACGCCCGCTTGGCCGCCGCGCAGGCGCAGCTGCGCAACGGCAACGCCGGCGCCGACGTGGGCGCAGCCCTCGGCTCCGACACGGTGCGCGAGATGCGTAAGCGCGAGGCCGAGCTCTCCGTGAAGCTCGCCCAGCTGAAGACCGACTTCACCGACGAATATCCGGAAGTGAAGCGCACCCAGGCGCAGCTGAACGACATCCGCGCCCAGATCCAGATCGAGATCAACCGCATCCTGTCGAGCCTGCGCGCCGAAGCCCAGGCCGCCTCGGGCCGCGAGTCCTCGCTGCTCGGCAGCCGCGGCAACGCCCAGGGCGGCATCGCCCAGAACAACCAGGCCATGGTCGGCCTGGTGGGCCTGCAGCAGCGCGCCGACGCCGCCAAGGCGATCTACGAGGCCTATCTGGGCCGCGCCAAGGAAGTCGCCGCCGAAGGCAGCCTCCAGCAGGCCGACGCCACGATCAACTCGCCCGGCACGGTGCCCACCGGCCCGTCGTCGCCGAACATGACGCTGGGCGCGGCCCTGGCCTTCCTGGCCGCCATGATCGCCGCCGGCGCGGCCATGCTGATCGCGGAGTTCTGGGACAAGCACCTGCGCTCGCGCCTGGACGTCGAGCGCGAGCTGGGCGTGCCGTTCGCCGGCGTGCTGCCCGACTTCCGCTCGGTCAAGCCGAAGGGCCTGCGCGGTCCGGAGGCGGCCCCGGCCGAGTACCTGGTCAGCCACCCGTTCTCCGGCTTCGCCGAGGCGTTCCGCAACCTGCGCGCCTTCCTGATGATCTCGGGCTCGGGCGTGGACAACAAGATCATCGCGCTCACCTCGGCGGTGCCGCGTGAAGGCAAGAGCCTGACCTCCTTCTGCCTGGCCCGCACCCTGGCGCTCTCGGGCTCCAGCGTGGTCCTGGTGGACTGCGACCTGCGCCAGCGCGGCGCTTCCAAGCTGCTCGGCCCGCGTGACGTCGGCCTGGTGGAAGTCGTGCAGGACAAGGTCCCGCTCGAGGAGGCCCTGGTGTTCGACGAGAAGAGCGGCATGTTCATCCTGCCGGCCGCCGGCAAGAGCGTGCCCTACGACCTCTTCTCCAACCCGGACACCGACGAGGTCCTGCGGACCCTGGCCGAGCGCTTCGACTACGTGATCCTCGACGCCCCGCCGATCCTCGGGGTCGCCGACGCCCGGATCCTGGCCGCCAAGGCCGACCGCGTGCTCTACCTCGTGCAGTGGAACAAGACCCCGCTGCGCGCCGCGCAGTCGGCGATCGACATGCTCCAGGAGTCCGGGGCCAACGTGGCCGGCGCCCTGCTGACCAAGGTCAACGTGAAGGGCCAGGCCCGCTACGGGTACGGCGACTCCAGCGACTACTACGGCTACTTCAAGAACTACTACATCGCCGCCGCCTGACCCTGAGGTGGGTGTGATGCGTACCTTCAGTTCCGCTTCGCGGCGCGCCGGCGTGGCCCTCATGGGCGTCACGCTGGCGCTGGCCGCCTGCTCGCCCGGCCCGTCCCAGGCCGCGGCGGCGACCGGCCCCTTGAAGCAGACCCCGGACGGGCGGCCGATCACGGTCACCTTCTCCGACGACTTCGACAGCTTCCGGATGTTCCGCAACGGGAACGGAATCTGGCGCACAACCCTGCGCGAGGGCCCCGTCGACGACCAGGATTTCAACGTCCGGACCCTGAAGTCCAACAAGGAGCTGCAGCTCTACGTGGACCCCGACATGCGCGGGCGCCGGCGCGGACGCGCGGACGACGACCGGCCGCTGGGGCTCAACCCCTTCGGCCTGCGCCAAGGCCTGCTGGAGATCGCCTTGCAGCCCGCCCCGCCCGAGCTGCACGAGCGGCTCGACGGCTACAAGTACATCTCCGGCATGATCACCACCCAGCCGTCCTTCCGTCAGACCTACGGCTACTTCGAGATGCGGGCCAAGCTGCCGCGCGGCAAGGGTGTGTGGCCGGCCTTCTGGCTGCTGCCGGCCGACCTCTCCTGGCCGCCCGAGATCGACGTCATGGAGAGCGTTGGCGACCCGTCGAAGGTCTACGTCACCCTGCACTCCAACGCCGTCAAGGCCGAGGGGACCGAGGTGCGCGTCACGCCGGACGAATTCCACACCTTCGCGGTGAGCTGGAGCCGCGACCAGGTGATCTGGTTCGTGGACGGCCGCGAGGTGAAGCGCATGCCGACGCCTGCCGACATGCACAAACCCATGTACATGCTGGCCAACATCGCCACCGGCGGTGACTGGGCCGGCGCGCCCGATCACACCACTCCCTTCCCCGCGCGCATGCAGATCGACTACATCCGCGCCTACCGGTTCGGCTCATGACCACCTGGGACACCGCCGCCCCGCACCTTCGGCGTCGCCGCGTCCGCGGCGGGGACATCCCCTCGCCGCACCCGATGAGCTGGCGCGAGCAGCGCCGCGCCCGCACGGCGAAGGTCGTCCGCGACGAGATCGAGGGCCAGGTCCCCGGCCAGGTCTGGAACATCTTCGGCCTGAAGGTCGACCCCGACGGCCTGTTCGCCCTCGGGCTCTTCCTGCCGATGCTGTTCATGGCGAACATCGGCACGATGGGAGCCGCGGTCATCGCGGGCCTCGTCCCCCTCTACCTCTTCGTCCGGCGCGAGCGGCTGACGATCGTCATGCTGAAGCGCGCCTTCCTGTTCTCCGTGCCGCTGCTGGCCATGATGTCGGTCGTCTGGTCCGAGGCGCCGCGGGAGACCTTCAAGTACGCCGCCGAGCTCGGCCTCACCGTGATCGCCGGGCTGCTCATCTCGTCGGCGCGCAACCAGGAGGCGGTGATCCGCGGGCTGGGGCTCGCCTTCTTCGCCTACACCGGTATCTCGGTCTTCGGCGGCGGCTATGTGGGCGTGGGCGTCGGCGCCGGCGGCCAGGCCTTCTCCGGCCTCACGGAGAGCAAGAACCTGCTGGCCGACATCGCATCCACCGGGGCCATCGTATCCATGGCGGTTGTCGCCTTGGCGATCCGCAGCCGCGCCTGGATGTGGGCCGTGTTCGGCGTCGCCGCCTTCCTGCTGGAGGTCTACGCCGTCACCGCCGCCCGTTCGGCGGGGGCCCTCCTGGGCCTCGGCATCGGCGTGTGCGCCATGGTCGGCCTGCTGATCCTGGTGGCGGCGGGCAAGGCGCTTCGCGCCTTCCTGACCGGCGTGCTGGCCTCCGTGCTGGTGGCGGTGGGGCTCTCCTACCGCTGGGTCGCCCAGACCATGATCGAGATCGGCGCCAACGTCTTCGACAAGGACCCGACGCTCACCGGCCGCACCTATCTCTGGTACCGCGCCGCCGACCTCATCGACGAGAAGCCCATGCTGGGTCGCGGGTACTACGCCTTCTGGCTGCAGGGGAACGTGGACGCCGAGGGCCTGTGGCGCTACTTCGGCATCGAGAGCCGCGGCGGCTTCACCTTCCACAACACCGCCGTCGAGATCCTGGTGACCCTCGGCCTCGTGGGCCTGGTCCTGCTCTCGATCGTGCTGATCATCGGCATCCTGGCGCTGGTGAAGCGTTTCGTGGAGCGGCCGAACCTCGCGCTGGTCTGCTGGATCAGCCTCCTGCTCTACCAGCTCTGCCGCATGCCCATCGAGACCATCGGCATCGCGCCCTTCTACTTCTCCACCGCCCTGTGCTTCGCCTCGCTGGGCGCTGCGTTCGGCCGGGTGGATTCCAAGAAGATCGTGCGCACCGCCTACCGCAACACCTCGCCGAGGGTCGTGCAGGTCTGGCCTGTGGAGGACGTGGCGCCGGGCTGGGCCAACCCGCGCTGGGCGCCGGAGCCGGGCGCCATGCGCCTGCTGCGGGCCGACACCGCCGCGCAGCCCAGGGATCGCAAGGCCAAGCGGTGACCGCAGCCGAACAAGCCGGACCCGGGCGGAGGGCGCTGCTGCACCGCACCTCCCTGGGGGCGCTGGCGCTGACCGGCGCGAGCGCCATCCGGCTGATGGTTCAGTTCGCCATGCTGCCGCTGCTGGCCCGTCTCATCGGGCCCTCGGAGTACGGCATGGTCGCCCTGGCCATGCCCTTCATCCTGCTGGCGAATGTCCTCTCCGACGGCGGCATGGGGTACGCCCTGGGACGCCAGCGCGACGTGACCAGGGAGCAGGAAGCGACGGTCTTCTGGCTCTCCGGCGCGATCGGCTTCGCCCTGATGCTCTTCTGCATCGCCGCCGCCTGGCCGATGGGGGCGATCCTCAACCAGCCGCGCCTGCCTTGGTTGATCGTGGCGTTGTCGCCCATCCTGCTGATGAACAGCCTGACCACCGTCGCCAACGGCAGGATCATCCGCGGCGGGCGGTTCTCGGTGTTCGCGGCCGGTGACCTGATCTCCACCTTCGCCAGCGCGATCGCCGCACTGGCCGCCGCACTCTCCGGCTGGGGGGCCTGGAGCCTGGTGGCCCAGCAGCTGGTGCTGTGGGCCTGCAAGCTCGTCTGGGTGAGCCAGGCCGGCGGCACGGTGGTCGCCTGGCACTACAAGTTCGAGGAGGCCAAGGGCCTGCTCGCCTTCGGCCTGCACACCATCGGTGCGATCCTCGCCGACTTCGTCTCCCGCAACCTGGACAGCCTGATCATCGGCGGGGTCCTCGGGGCGACCCTCGTCGGCTACTACGCCATGGGCTACCAGATCGTCCGCGTGCCGGACCAGCTGATCTCCGGGCCCTTCTACCTCTACATCTTCACGGCCATCGCCCGCGCCACGCATGACGCCGGGGCGCGTGCGGTGCAGGATCTCGCCGTCGCGGCCCTGCGCATCGGATCGGCCGCGCTCGCGCCGCTGTTCTGCGGCCTGGCCCTCACCGCCGACCTCGCCGTGCCGCTGGTGCTGGGCGACAAGTGGCACGGCGCCATCACCCCGCTGCAGCACCTGGCCGCCGCCGGCTTCTTCTTCTGCATGTGCTCGATCATGGCGACCACGCTCATGGGGCACGGCAAGTCCGGCCTGCGCCTGCGGCTGTCGATCCTGCTGGGCGTGGTGGTGATCTCTTCGGTCGCCGCCACCGTCCGCTTCGGCCTCGACATCGTCTCGGCCGCGGTGGCGCTGGCCATGGGCGCGGTCGCCTGCACCTACATCCACGTGCTGGGCCGGGACCTGAAGATGTCCCGGCGGCGCCTCGTGCTGGCGTTCTGGCCCGCCGCGATCGGCTCCGCGGCGATGGCCGCGGTGGTGGTCGGCGCGCGCACCCTGCTCGCCCAGGCCCCGGTCTGGCTTGAGTTCGCCACCATGGTCGCCCTGGGCGGCCTCGCCTACCTCTGCGTGATCTGGCTGATCGCGCGGCGCCAGTTGCTGGCAGACGCGAAGGCCTTCGCCCACGCGCAAGCCGACAAGGAAGGTGCGGAAGCCTCGAAGCCCGTAGCGGCCTAGGCCGCGGCAGCGGTGGGGTGCGGCTTCAGGCGCTCGCCCAACCGCTTCACCCGCGCGGCCACAGGCATGGTGAGCAGCGGCCAGATGTCCGGCTTGGCCAGGCTGGCGGCCACGCCGCCGGCGAGGTCCTTGGCCTTCAGCCGCTCGATCACCCGGTCATAGGCGATGGCGCTCTCCAGCGACTTGCGCCGCGCCGCCTGGGCGCGCCGCACCTCCGGCCCGTGGGCGGCGATTTCCGCCTCCAGGGCGGCGTCCGCGGCGAGCATCTGCTCGATGTGCTCGCGCCGCATCCGATGCGAGATCGAGCCTGAATGCTTGCGGTAGCGGTAGAGGGGCTCCGGCTCCAGCCGCATCCGACAGCCGCGGGCCAGCAGGCGCAGGACCAGCTCGTAGTCCTCGCCGATCTTCAGGTCCTCGCGGTAGCGGACGCCCTGCATGACCTCGCCGAAGAACAGTGGCTTAAGGTAGCCCAGGCCGGGCCGGCTCGAGTACATCTTCGCCGATCCGATGTAGTCGGCCAGCGAGATCCAGCGGGGCTGGCCGTAGTCGCGGCCGGCGAGGAAAGGCTTCCAGGGCTCGTCCGAGCCGTCGGTGAAAACGCACAGGTTGTCGACGACCACGTCGGCGCGATCGGCCTCTCCACGGCGCACGAGCTTGGCCAGCCGCTCCGGGGCCATCAGGTCGTCGGAGTCGAACACCGCGATCCAGCGGCCGCGGGCTTCCGCCAGCGCCCGGTTGCGGGCCGCAGCCGGACCCCCGTTGCGGGCCTGCACGATCACCCGCACGCGCGGGTCGCCGCCGGCGGCGGCTTCGATCACCGCCAGGCTGTCGTCGGTCGAGCAGTCGTCGACGACGATCAGCTCCCAGGACCTCAGCGTCTGGGCCAGGACGGAACGAACGGCGGCGGCCAGGTGCCGCGCGCCGTTGTAGTTGGCGGTGACGATGGAGACCGTCGGCCGCTCGGCCGTCATGACGCGGCCTGCGGCGACATCATCCCGCCGCCGGCGCCCGGCGAGGCGCGCCAGGTGAAGAGCTGCGCCCAGAAACCGGCCGACCACGCCAGGTGCATGATCATGGCCGCCGGCCCGGAGACCAGGGCCGCCGCATCGCGCTGCTTCACGCCCACCACGACGCCGAGCGAAAGCGCGGCGAACGCCCACAGCAGCGCGGGAAGGGCGAACGCCCAGAAGAACGGCGTCAGCGCCAGGGAAGCGACGGCCGGGGCGATCGCCAGCGGCACGGCCTGGCGGATCTTCAGCGGCGTGAAGTGCTTCAGCACCGTGCGGGCGCGGCCCTTGCCGTAGCTGAAGTACTGCTTCCACAGCGCCTTCGGCGTCGAGCGTGGGTAGTAGCCGATGCGCACCTTGTCGGTGAGCCAGATGCGGCCGCCGGCCTGGTTCAGGCGGTAGTCGAGCTCGGCGTCCTCGTTGTGGCTGAAGCTCTCGTCGTAGCCGCCGACCTTCTCGAAGCTTTCGGCGTGGAACAGCGCATGGTGGCCATGGTCGACCCACTGGCCCTGCGTCGCCAGCCGGTGCGCCGAGCCGCCGGTGCCCAGCACCGAGTTCTGCGCGGCCGCCACGGCGCGCTGGAACCAGTTCTCGCCGCGGGTATCCATGGACACGACCACCGAGTGGGCGTGGGTGCGGCGGGCTTCCTCGATCAGCGTCGAGGCGTAGTTGGCGGGATAGTCGGCGTGGGCGTCGACGCGCACCAGCCAGGGCCGGTCGCCGCCCAGCAGCCGGGCCGCCAGGTTGACCCCTGCGCTCTGCAGCTTGCCGGGGTTCGGCATCAGGCGCACCCGAGGATCCCGCTCGGCGATGCGCCGGACGATATCGCGAGTCCCGTCGGTGGAACCCCCGTCGGCCACCAGGACGAGCGGATCGACCAGACCCTCGTCGGCGAGGATCTGGTCGATCACCCGGGCGATGACCTTGGCCTCGTTCAGCGCCGGGATAACGATCAGGGCCCGGCGCGGATCGCCCATGACTTCGGGCTCGTGCCGGGGGGTGTGGACTTCAATGAATGCGTCCGCCTCCAGGTCCTCCCACGCGGCAGGCCAGCGCGCCTCGATTTCGCCCATCCCGCCTTGGCGGGTCTCCATGGGCGCAAACGAGCGCGGCTCGGCGAACGCACGGACCAGGCCGTCGTCGGAGGTCCGGTCGTCGCTGGCAGGCTGCGACGGCCGACCCGGAACGGGCTTGGAACTGAACATCTTCGGGATAATCCGTACTACTTGACCAGCGTCGCGCTTGCAGAGCTGTCGCGTGACGCCGCTAAAACAGCTTCCCCCCAAGTCGGTTCCGGCGTTTGTGGTCTAGCTGAGGTGTTATTTTCGCCGCCGGTATGGCGGCGAATAGCCAAGCTTTTTCACAGCTTTGCCATAACGGCCTAGGGAGCTCGGCCGTAGCCCTCAGGCCACGAGCTTTGCCTTAGCGCCTGTTTCGTCAGTCCGCAGAACGGGTTGCGCCGGACGGCCGGCGATCGCGTCCACCAGCCTTCGGCAGTCGTCTTCGTCCGCTGAGAACGCCGACAGCGGGACCGCGTCGAGCTCGCTGCGCAACTGCGCGTACGCCTCCGGCGTGAGGCGGTCCAGGAAGGTCTCCAGCTGATCGGGGCCGTCGAGGCGAACCCCGAAGCCCCGCTCCGCCAGCCAGCGGCCGGTCTGCACGCCCGACAGCGCGATCGGGACGGCGCCATAGCGGCCGCTTTCGTAGATGCGGTTGGGCAGCAGCCAGGAGGAGTTGAGCCCCTCCTCCATGTAGTCGACGGCCCAGCTGAAGTGCACGTCGCCGTAGATCGCCGGCAGGTCGGCAGCCGTGTAGGCGCCGAGGAAGCTCACGCCCGGCGCCGCGGCCACCTGGGCCTCGAAGTCGTCGAACTCCGTGTAGGCGGGCCGGCCATGGATGCGCACCTCTACCAGGTCGGGCCGCTTCGCCGCCAGGCGGGTGAGGATGTCCAGGCTCTTGCGGCAGCGGATGGCGCCCATCCAGCCGATCCGCCACGGCGGGCCGGCCTGTCGCGCGGGCCGCTTGGCGGCGCCGGGGCCGCCGAGCTCCAGCACCTTATTCTCCACCAGAAGCGTCTGGATCGGCAGGCTGGCGCCGACGCCCTGGTAGGGCCGGAAGTAGGCGTCGAGGAAGGCCGGCGAGCTGACGATCAGCAGCCGCGCGCGGCGCATGAGCCCCCGCTCCACCGCCCGCATCGCCTTGGACTTGGCGCCATGGCCCAGCATCAGCCGGTGGATGTCGAGGCACTCGTAGACGAGGTCCACGCCGAGCCCGCAGGTGCGCCGGGCGGCGTCGGCGACGGCCAGCATCTCCAGCGTGCGGGCCACCACCACCTGCGAGCCCGCCAGCAGACTGCGCCACTTGCCCGACGACAGGGCGGCCAGCGCCGTGGCCTTCGCCCGATGCCCTAGCCGCGCGTCATAGGTGCGCCCGAGGTCCACGGCCGGCGCGCCGGCGATCTCCTGCGGCGCGGTCTCGGTGCGGCGGAATCCCAGCACCACCGGCTCCGCGCCGCCGGCCTTCAGCATTCGCACGCGCCGCGTCACCGCCGGATCGGCGAGGTCGTGCACGAAATAGGCGAGCTTCACGTCGAGAGCGCCCCAGCTTCAGCGTTACGGGAGCCAAACGCGCAGCGGACCGTTTGGAACCACAGCTTGGCTGGAGGGGCCGAAAGATCATGACCGCTGCGACCGTGGAGCCGCGCAAGGCGCCGGGCGAGGTCCGCTCGATCCAGTACCTGCGCGGGTTCGCAGCCTTCGGGGTGCTCATCTACCACGCCGCCGAACGGGCCGGGGGAGCCTTCGGGCTGGGCGCGGCGGGCGTCGACGTCTTCTTCGTGATCTCCGGCTTCATCATGTGGGTGGTCACCTGCAGGAAGCCGCCCTCGCCGCATGACTTCCTGATCCGCCGGGCGCAGCGGATCGTGCCGCTCTACTGGGGCCTCACCCTGCTGGTCGCCGGCGTCGCGGTGGCCGCGCCGTTCGTCTTCCCGAACATGCGGGTCAGCGCCGAGCACCTGCTCATGTCGCTGTTCTTCGTGCCGCACTACGACAGCGGCGGCCTGATCGCCCCGCTGATCGTCCCGGGCTGGACGCTGAACTACGAGATGTTCTTCTACGTCCTGTTCGCCGCCGGCCTGCTGGCGCCAACCAGGGTGCGGCCTTGGCTGGTCACAGCCGCCCTGGTCGCCCTGGTCGCCATTCGGCCGCTGGGCGACACCAGCAACGCTATCTGGGCCACCTACACCAATCCCCTGCTGCTGGAGTTCGCCTCCGGCATCTGGCTGGGCAAGGCCTGGGCCGAGGACCGCCTGCCCTCGCCGCGGATCGGCTGGGCCCTGGTGGTGGCCGGCCTGCTGGGCTTCGCCGCGGCGGGCTTCTCAGGCATCGACGTGGAGCGCGCCCGGGTGCTCGTCTGGGGCATCCCCTCCTTGCTCCTGGTGGCCGGCGCGATCAGCATCGAGCGGCACGGGCCCGTGCCCTCGATGCGCCCGCTGCAGGCGCTGGGTGACGCCTCCTACTCTCTCTACCTGATCCACGGCCTGGCCATCTCGGCGGTGTTCCGCGCCCTGCAGATGGTGGGGCTGACGAACCCGATCCTGCTGTTCGCCGCCTCCATCGTGGCGGGCGTGATCGCCGGCCTGATCGGCTACCATCTCGTCGAGAAGCCGATGATGAAGCTCTTCAAGACCGGCATGGCGGCCAGACGCGAGCGCCCTAGTCCCGGTCCAGCAACCCAGGCCCCGCCTGCCTGACCGAGTTGCAGCCGGTCAGGATCATCGCCACCGCGAGCTCCGACTTGAGCGTCGCCAGCATCCTCGCCACCTGCGCCTCGCCGCCTGCGCCCAGCGCATAGGCCCAGGCGCGCCCGACGAAACAGGCCTTGGCCCCCAGCGACAGCGCCTTCAGCACGTCGAGGCCCGATCGGATCCCGCCGTCCATGTAGACCTCGAGGTCGTCGCCCACCGCGTCGGCGATCCTCGGCAGGGCCGAAACCGAGGACTTCACCCCGTCGAGCTGCCGTCCTCCATGGTTGGAGACTACCAGTCCCTGGGCCCCGGCCTTGACCGCGTCGCGCGCGTCCTCCGGGTCCAGCACCCCCTTGATGACGATTGGCCCGTCCCAGGTCTCGCGCACCCAGTCGAGCTCCTTCCAGGTCACCGAGCGGTCGAAGTTGCGCGCGATCCAGGCCAGGAAGTCGGTGACCCGGCGGCTCTCCTTCACCGCGCCCACCACGGAGCCCAGGGTGTGCGGCCGGCCGTGGATGAACACGTCCCAGGTCCAGCCCGGGTGGGTGATCCCGTCCCACGCCTGGGTCAGCGCCGCCTCCAGTCGGCTCGCCCCGGTGAACCCCGAGCGCACGTCGCGGTAGCGTGCGCCCGGCGTCGGCAGGTCCACGGTGAAGACCAGCACCGGGCTCCCGAGGTCTTTCGCGCGGCTCAGCAGCTCGCGCATGTAGCCGCGGTCCTTGAGCATGTAGAGCTGGAACCAGGGCGGCGTCCCGCAGCCCGCCACCTCCTCCACCGAACAGACGCCCACCGTCGACAGGCAGAACGGCACGCCCGCCTTGGCCGCCGCCCGCGCCGCCTGCACCTCGCCGCGGCGGCCGTACATGCCGGCCATGCCCACCGGCGCGAGCCCGATCGGCATGGAGAGCTTCTGGCCGAGCGTCTCGATGCTCATGTCCAGCTTGGACATGTCCTTCATCACCCGCTGGCGCAGGGCGATGGCCTCGAGGTCGGCCACGTTGCGCCGCAGCGTCTCCTCGGCGTAGGACCCGCCGTCGATGTACTCGAAGAAGATCCTGGGCAGCCTGCGCCGCGCCAGCTCGCGATAGTCGGAAACCGAGGCCGCCCGCATGTCACTTCCCCCGTGCGGAAGGACCCTAGCTCCGCGGCCCCATGACGATCCAGACCTGGTGGGCGCGGGCCATCAGCTCCCCGCGGGCGTTGAACAGCGCCACCCCGGCCAGCTCCTTGCGTCCCTGCCGCTCCAGCGGCCAGGCGACGACCACCGTCTCCTCGCCCGCCTTGGGACGGCGGACCACCTCGCCGGTCATGGTGCCGAGCAAGGCGCCGTGCCGGCCCTCCTTCTCCACCCAGGCGAAGTACCCCGGGCAATCCAGGGCCGCCCAGATCACCTCGGTGGAGACCTGACCCGCGGCGTCGGCGAAGACCGCGTGCGGCGTCCAGGTCCCTGCCACCACGCCGGGCGCCGCGCCCTGCACCTGGCCCACGAACACCCGCAGCCCATCGCCGTCCTCCCGCTCCGTCCCGCAGGTGAAGCAGATCGGGTGGAACCGCGTGGTGAGGCCCTGGTAGCGCCGGCCGGCCTCGCGGGCGGCCTCCGGTCCGGGGAATGCGGGCGGCTGCGGCAGCTCGGCGTCCGGCGCCGGGTCGCTGCGGCCCACCAGTCCGCCGTCGCCGTCGGTCAGCACCACCGCGGCGTCGTCGTTGGCCAGGTGCAGGTGGACGTCGAGCGGAACCGGCGCGCGCAGCACCGACGTGGCGGCACCCTTGATGTCCTTCGCTAGGACCCCACACACATAGCCGCCGTTGCCGGAGTTGGGTGGCCCGCAGAACTGGCGGGCGATGACGATCTGGGACAATGGACTGACGCCGTAAGGATCAAAAGAATGCCCCGCCTATTCCACGCCGCGGCGCGGGCTGGGAAGTCCAAAATCCTGTCCCGGGCGTTGGAAAGCCGCGGGCCTGCGCTATAGGTGCGCGCGAAGGCCGCGCCGCGCGCGGGAATGAAGACGAAGCTTAGGAGACCACGTTGAGCGACCGGATCGAACGGCCCTGGGCCCTGATGCGCCACCACGCGGGCTGGGCCGACGTCTTCCACATCGAGAGCGAGAGCCAGGACTCGATCACCGGCTTCTATCCGGACCGCGAGACCGTGGGCCCGCCGGTGAACTACTCCGTCCGCGCCGTCCTCGCCCGCTTCCCGACCCTGGAGGCCGCCCGCGCCGCCCGCGAGGGGGCTGTCGCCGAGTGGCGCAAGCACGACGCCGGGGTGCGCGACGCCGAGGCCAAGCTGCGCGAGGCCGAAAAGGCCCGCGAGGACGCCTGGCTCAAGTGCCTGCGCGAGGCCGCAGAAGCCAGCTAGAGCCTGAACCCTTTCGACACGATCCAGGCGATGGCGGCCGCGAGCACAGCGGCCGCCGCGATCCGCCACGCCGGCGCGAAGGTCAGCCCCGGGTCGGCGGCGAACCGGCGACGGCCGGTGAACATGGCGCCGATCAGGTTGGTGCGCTTCCAGACGAGGTAATAGGCCACCGCCAGCACGTGCACGGCCACCAGCACCTGCAGGATGCGGAAGATGAGGTCGTGCCAGACGGCGAACTGGCGTCCGAGGTCATAGCTCACCCGGTCCGAGAGCGGGCCCGCCTCGAACGCATCGACGTCCACGGCGAACAGTCCCGTCGTCACCGTCGCGAGCAGCACCACGAGCAGCGCCACGACGCTCCAGCCGCCGATTGGATTATGGCCCGGCACATCCGCCGGGTCGCGGTTTGGCAGGGTGCGGGCATAGGCGATCGTCGCCCCCGGCCCCTTCACGAAGCTGGAGAACCGCGCCGTCCGCGACCCCACGAAGCCCCAAAGGACGCGAAACAGCAGCAGGCCGAGGATCGCGTAGCCGCTCCACCGGTGCCAGGTGAGGTGGTCATCGACCGACCACCAGGCGAAGCCCAGGAGCAGGACCAGCGCCCAGTGGACCAGGCGCACCGGCCAGTCCCAGAGGCGTGCGCTGACCGCCGCCTCCGTCCGGGCTTCGGTCACCGGCTAGCTCTTCTTTTCTTCGCGGAACTTGTCGTGGCAGCCCTTGCAGGCCCCGCCGGTCGCGCGGATCTGGCCGCGCACGGCGCCCAGGTCGCCGCCCGCCGCCGCCTGCTGCAGCTTGGAGATCTGCACCTGGGCGTTCGAGGCCGCCGACGAGAAGCCGGCCGAGTCCGTCCAGATATTCGGCTTGGCCTCGCTCTTCGGCCGCGCCTCCTTGCCGGAGCCCTTCGGGAACCAGGTGGGCAGCTGGGTCGACAGCGCCTTCATGGTCGCCGCGTTGCGGGCGACCAGCTGCGTGTCCGGGTCGCTCTTGCGCAGCTCGTCGTTGATCGCCTTGAAGGCCGCGCCGAGCTTCTCGAAATTGTCGTGCCGGACCAAGGCCGCCTTGTGCCCCGGGGTGCGCGCCACCTCGCCCTTGGTGTTGTGGGCGAGCGCGCCGCCGGCCGCCACCGTCATGCCGGCCGCCAGGGCCGCCGCCGCTATCCAAACCTTGCCGGCCATGCCGAGCGTCTCCTCACACTGTCCCTGGCGGGACTTTGCAGGCGACGCGCAGCGGGCGTCAACGGGCGGCGGTCTTCCCGACCGGCGCGCCCTCGGCCCTCGCCTGGCCCACGAGCGCCGAGCAGTTGGCGTCCTTGGCCAGGCCCGGGTCGACGAACGGCAGGATGGCGGCCAGCGGCGTGAGCAGCGCGCCCAGCGCCACGGCGACCCCGCCCTGGGCGATCGCCTTGCCGGGCTCGACGCCCAGCTTCGGCGAGCGGATCGGGCCCGAGGCCGTCACCGGCAGCATCAGGCGCACCAGCCGGAACTCCTTCGGGTGGCCCTGCACCCGGAACGCCATGCGCTCGGAGCCGAGGTTCACCGTGCCCGAGCCGGTGACGATCACCGGGCCGGTGTCGAAGACGATCTGGTTGGCCGTCATCACGCCGCCGGAGGTCTTGAAATGCGCCACGCCGCAGCGGATCGGCGTCGTGCTCTGGTCCTTCGACAGCAGCAGGCCCAGGCCCTTCACGACGTTGACCCCCATCAGCTCGGCGAAGGCCTCGCGGATGTCGCCGCCGGGGATCACCACCATCACCTCGCCGTTGGCGCTGGCGAAGGCCTTGTGGACGCTGTCGCCCGTGCCGGTCAGCTTGGCCCGGGCGGCCACGGCGCCGGTGAACGGGGTGCCGCCCATGAGCTTGATCGGGAAGAGCTGCTCGAGCCGGGCGTTGGAGAGCCGCAGGTCGAGGTCGGTGACCGGTGTCGCCTTGCGGGCGTTGAGCTGGACGTACCCCGACACTTGACCCTTCGGAAGGTCGAGGCGCAGCGGATCGGCCCTAAGCAGGCCGTCGTTCAGCTTCACGTGCACTGACGCGGCGCTCAGGTTCACCGGGGCGTCGCGGATCGTGGCGGCGCGGTAGGAGACGTCGGCGTCGATCGCCCGGATGCGGTCCACCTTCAGGGTGGAGTCCGGGAACAGCCGCTGCTGGGCGTTCAGCGTCGCCGCCACTGCCTTCTGCTCGGGCGACGCGGTCTCGCCGGCGCCGGTCTTCGGCGCGCCGCCGAACAGGGCGCCGAGGTCGTCGAAGTCGAGGCTGCGGGTGCGCAGGTCCGCCTTCAGGAGCGGCCGCTCGCGGCCGGTCTCTACGGAAATCGTGCCGGAAATGTCGCTGTCGCCGATGCGCCCGGAGAAGCCGTTGATCCTCCACACCTTGCCCTCGCGCGAGAGGCGGCCGCGCACGTTGTACGGCGGGGTGTTCGGCAGGGCCACGCCGGTGATGCCGTACATGTCGGCGAGGTCCGGCCCGCGCGCCGTGGTGTTCATGTGGAACTGACCAAGGTCGAACGGCTCCGGCACAGCGCCGCGCGCGGTGATGTAGGTGTCGCCCGCGCGGATGTCGGCGTCGAACGGATAGGGCTTATCCTTGTCGATGTTGAGCAGGGGACCGCCCACCACCCGGGCAGTGAACGGCTGCTGGTTCAGGCGGCCGTCGCCGCGCAGCTCGAAGCCGCGGTTCGCCGCGCCCAGCTGCTCGGCCGCGTTGACCGCCCCGTTGAAGGTCAGGTTCCGCTTCTCGTCGCGCAGCTTCAGCTTGCCGTCGTTGATGATGAAGTTGCGGATCGGCGGCAGGCGGGTGGGCTCGTCCTTCTTCTTGCCGTCGGAGAAGTCCCAGGTCGCGCGCCCCTGGGCGTCGCTGTAGAGGTCCACGTTCGGCCGGTCGAAGCGCAGCAGGCGCAGGTCCACGTCGCCCTTCAGCAGCGGCAGCAGCCGGATCTTCACCTCGATCCGGTCGATGGTAGCCATCTGCCCGCGGTTGGGCGCCCATGAAGGATTGGCGATCCTCACCCCGTCCACGGTGGCGCTGGGCTGCCATGAGAAGGGGTGGACGTTCAGGTCGCCGGTGATGTCGACGGTGCGGTGCAGGCGCGCCGACGCCATCCGCTCCACCGGCCCGCGGAACCAGTTCCAGTCCCAGATGGCGATCAGGATGGCGATGGCGATCGCTAGCGTCGCCACGATCCCGCCTGACCAGTAGAGGGCCTTCTTCGAGGGCTTCTTCAGCCGCACGTGGGACAGCCGCTCGCGGGTGGCGGTCCAGTGCTCGCGGGTCCAGGCGCCGGCGCGGTCCAGCGGCCGGCGCGGCGCGGGCTCGGGGCGGCGGGCCGGCGCCTTGCGGGGCTGCCGGCGCGGCGTGGGGGTCTTGTTGGCTTCGCTCACGGGGGCTCGCTCTCCAAGGCGTTCGGAATGAAACGCTCCTGGCGTGAGGTAGAGTTCCCCTCAAAACCTAATGACTTACGCCTCGGCCCGAGAAGGCGGCCTTTGCGGTGCCGAACAGGATGCGAAAATCGAACGCCAGCGACCGGCGTTCCAAGTATTCCCTGTCCAGCCGGACCTTCTCCGGGATCGGCAGTTCGTCACGGCCGTTGATCTGCGCCCAGCCCGTCAGCCCGGGCCTGAGCCGGTCGACGCCGTGCTCGGTGCGCAGCGCCACCAGGTCGTCCTGGTTGAAGAGCGCCGGCCTGGGGCCCACCAGGCTCATGTCGCCCTTCAGCACGCTCCAGAGCTGCGGCAGCTCGTCGAGGCTGGTGCGCCGCAGGAACCCGCCCAGCGGGGTGATCCACCGCTCGGCGTCGGACAGCAGGTGCGTCGCCACGTCGGGCGAGCCCACGCGCATGGTGCGGAACTTCGGCATCGGGAAGATACGGTTGTAGCGGCCCACCCGCCTCGACCAGTGCAAAGCCGGGCCGGGACTCTCCAGCCGCACCAGCACGGCGAGCACGATCAGCAGGGGGGACAGGAGGACGAGGCCCGCCAGGGCGCCTGCAATGTCGACCAGCCGCTTCATGCGCCTGACTTAAGGCGCCACGGCCCGGATCGGGAAGCGCGGCGTCAGGCGTGCTGGTCTGCGGCCTGCGGCTCGCGGGCCGAACGGTCGCTGACCGAGCTGCGGCGCTCCACGAGGACCTCACGGTCGCCGTCGCACACGGCGATATGGGAGGCGCTGGGGTGGGTGGCGAGCAGCTGGGCCGCGCGCTCGGCGGCGGCCTCGTCGGAGGCGAGCTCGAACATCTCAAACGACGGCGCGGCGCCGTCAGGTCGACAGCAGTAGAAGGTATAGACCGGCAAGGTACAGGCTCCTCGTTCAGGCGGGAGCGTGAGGCCGGAGCGACGTCTCTCAGTCGCCGACGCCCGAAGTGCCCGGTCGACGATGCAGCAATCTTGGGCGCTTCCTCAGTCCTCGTCTGTCGAATTTCGACATCCGAGGTCGATTGTGGCCGGCAGACAATAAAAAGGCCGGGGATAACCCGGCCTTTTCTCATTCGATCAGGTCGTCGGCCTACTCGGCCGTGAGCTGGCCTGCAGAGGTCTTGCCGCTGCGCGGGTCCTTCTCGAGCTCGAAATTGACCTTCTGGCCTTCATGCAGCCCGTTCAGGCCGGCCCGCTCGATGGCCGAGATGTGCACGAACACATCCGGGCCGCCCGCGTCGGGCTGGATGAAGCCATAGCCTTTTTGGCCGTTGAACCATTTGACCGTGCCGGTCGCCATGTGATGTCCCTTTCCAGGTGCAAATATTCGCGGCGCCGGTTGTCGGCGCTTGCATCAAATTCGGAGAGGGTCGGGGATACGCTCCGCGCTCTGATTGAACATCTGCGCTGAGCGGCGGCGAGCCAATACGACGTTCGATCACTCCAAATTATTGTCATTTGGCCGTTTTCGCAACCCGAGGTCGGAAATAATTCCTACGGAAAGCGGGACACCGTCGGGATTTTCTTATATAGTACAACGAAATTTCTTCTGAAGCGCGGATCGCGCGGCGCCGGGCCGCGCGAAGGCCGCGCTTGCCGCCGGAGTAGAGCTAGTGCGCAATCAACCTGAGCGGCTGACGTTCACCGTGGTCCGCCACGGTGGCGGGTGGGCCGTTGAACACCTCGGCGAACACCTCGACCACAGCTCGGACAAGGAAGTGGCCAAGGCCGCCGCCAACAAACGCGCCCGCGCCGCGCACGACGCCGGCCAGCCCTGCATCGTCCGCGTCAGCGGCGAGAACGGCTTCTACGCCGCGGCCTAGCCGCGCAACCGGTAGACCCGCCCCTCCCCCTCTTCGCCCAGCGCCTGCGCCGTCCAGCGGCAGACCGCCTCTAGCGGTGAGGCGAGCTCGTCGGGCGCGCCGGCCAGCACCAGGGCGCAGCCGTTCATCTTCATGGGGTCGGAGAGCGGCCGCATCCGGCACTCCGCGGCCATCAGCGGCGCGTCCACCGCGTCCTCCAGGTCCCGGAGGAAGCCGTCGAAGGTTTCCAGGTCCTTGAGCGGCAGCCAGACCAGCACCTGGGCCTGCCCGTTCCTTCGCCGCACCGCCCGCACCGTCTGCACGATCCGCGGGTAGTCGTCCGCGCGCTCGAACGGTGGGTCGATCAGCACCAGGACCTTGCCCTGCGGCGGTGTCCGGGCGGCGGCGGTCTCGAAGCCGTCCGCGCAGAGGGTCTCGACGTTGGCCTTGCCGCGCATCAGCGCCTTCAGCGCCCCGTGCTCGTCTGGCCGAAGCTCGCAGGCCAGGTAGCGGTCCTCCCGCCTCAGCACATCGGAGATCAGCCAGGGCGATCCGGGGTAGCGGGCGACGGCCGGCCCAGGGTTGAGCTTGCGCACCGCGGCGGTCAGCGGCGCGAACTCGGCCGGCGCCCTGTCCGCCCGCATCAGCCGCACGATTCCCGCCTCCGCCTCGCCGGACTTCCGCGCCTCCGGCCCGGCCAGGTCATAGAGGCCCCGCCCCGCATGGGTGTCGATAACCGTGAGCGGCGGGCCGGACGTCAGCCTCGCCAGCAGCTGCAGCAGGCCCGCGTGCTTCACGAGGTCGGCGAAGTTCCCGGCGTGGAAGGCGTGGCGGTAGTTCAAGCAAGCTCCTGTCATCTCAGCGGAACCGGCCGCTTGGGCCCACGTTGCCGAAGCTCCGAAGGAGCCGGACAGCCGATGGGCCGCGACCTCAACCAGACCGACACGCCCGTCGAGGACGTGCAGGCCGCAGGCCTGGCCTACGTCAGCGACCAGGACCCGGGCATCCGCCGCGTCAAGTTCGGCGCCGGCTTCAGCTACCGCGACGCCGATGGCAAGCCCGTCGGCGACGAGAAGACCCTCGACCGCATTCGCAAGCTCGCCATCCCCCCGGCCTGGACCGACGTCTGGATCTGCCCCTCGCCCCGCGGCCACATCCAGGCCACCGGCCGCGACGTGAAGGGCCGCAAGCAGTACCGCTACCACGACCGCTGGCGCGAGGTGCGCGACAGCGGCAAGTTCGACCGGGTGATCGAGTTCGGCCGCGCGCTGCCGAAGCTGCGGACAAGGGTGGAGAAGGACCTCGCCCGGCGCGGCCTGCCCCGGGAGAAGGTGCTGGCCGCCGTGGTCCGGCTGATGGAGATCACCCTGATCCGGGTGGGCAACGAAGAATACGCCAAGCAGAACAAGAGCTTCGGCCTGACCACCCTGCGCGATCGGCACGCGAAGATCGCCGCAGGCGGGGCCATGTTCGAGTTCAAGGGCAAGAGCGGCAAGGTCCACAAGACCGGCTTCCGCGACCGCCGGCTGGCCGGCATCGTCAAGGCCTGCCAGGACCTGCCCGGCCAGCGGCTGTTCCAGTACATCGACGAGGACGGTGTCCAGCGCGTAGTGGAGTCCGCCGACGTCAACGCCTACCTGCGCGAGGCGCTGGGCGAGGACTATTCCGCCAAGGACTTCCGCACCTGGGCCGGCACCGTGGCCGCCGCTCGCGCGCTCGCCCTGCAGCCCGCCTGCGCCAGCGCCACCGAGGCCAAGCGCAACATCAACACCTGCGTGAAGGCGGTGGCCGGCGTGCTCGGCAACACCGCCGCCGTCTGCCGCTCGGCCTACATCCACCCGCTGGTGCTGCAGACCTACGAAGAGGGCGCCCTGCCCCTCAAGCCGGGCGCGTCCGACCGCGCCTTCGAGCTCGCCGTCATCCGCTTCCTCGAGGAGGCCCGCGACGGCTCCCCGCCGAAGGCGGACAAGGCGGCTAAGCAGGTGGTGAAGACCGCCCGCCGCACCGCCGGCGCCGAGGGCCCCCGCGCCGCCGCCTGAAGCCTTATTCCTCGTTGGGGATGTTGATCAGCACGCCGCACGCCTTGCAGTGCACGGCGTCCGGGTCATGGCGCATCAGGCCGCACGACGGGCAGGTGAAGTGCACCTTGTAGGGACGGATCAGCGCCTGGGCGAGCCGCACGAACAAGGTGATCCCCGACAGCATGATGATGATGGTGAGCAGCTTGCCCCAGGTGCCCGGCAGGGTGATGTCCCCGAACCCGGTGGTCGTCAGCGAGGTGATGGTGAAATAGAGCGCATCGACGTAGCCCGTGATGCCCGGGTGGGTGCGCGCGAAGCTGGCGTAGACGAAGCCGGTCGCCACGAAGATGAAGGTGATCAGGGTGGCCACCGTCTTGAAGACGTCCTCCCACCGGGTGTCGTCGTAGCGGCGCCCCACCGTCTCCCAGAAGAAGTCGGAGTGCACGAGGCTCCACAGCCTGAGCACCCGCAGGAAGGCCAGGTTGAACAGCCAGAACGGGAACAGCAGGGTCACCAGGACGAAGAGGTCGACCCACACGATGGGCCGGCGGATCCAGTCCAAGGTGCTGGGGCTGGCGAGCGCCCGGGCCCCGATGTCGAGGAGCAGCACCGCCGCGACGACATAGTCCAAGGTGAGGAACACCGGATTGTCGCGGAAGAACGGGGCGGCGATGAAGAAGCCGATCAGCAGCAGGTCGAGGACGATCACCCAGTAGCGGAAGCGCACCGCCTCGCGGGTCTGACCATGGTAGAGTTCGCGCAGCCGCACGCGCAGGCGCGGCAGCCGGCGGCGGCGAACTTCGGCCCGGCTGGTCAAGCGGCGGTCTCCCTCACGCCCATGAACCTCCGTCCAAGCTCCGGTGTTTCGGAAGGGCCGCGCAGTGATGGCGCGGCCGAACCTGAAGGACAAGCGATGCCTGCCAAGTCCAAGGCCCAGCAGAAGGCGGCCGGGGCCGCCCTCTCCGCCAAGCGGGGCGACACGCCCAAGTCGAAGCTCAAGGGGCCGTCCAAGCACATGGCCGAGTCCATGAGCGAGAAGGAGCTCGAGAAGATGGCCTCCACCAAGCGCAAGGGTAAGCCTGAGCACGCCGCCAATGCCGGACGCTGAACCGCGGCCAGAGCCGCAGCCGGCCTCTGAGCCCGAGCGCGCGCCCACAGACGGCCTGGGCGTGGCCGGCTCCGGCAGTCCCGCGGCCGGCGACTGGAATCCGGGCGGCGCAGGCGGCGCCGGGGCCGGCGGCGACGACCCGGCCGACGGAGAGGGCTAGGCCGGGACCAGCCCCTGCGCCCGGGCCGCGGCCTCGCGCACCCGCTCGGGACCGCCATAGAGCTGGCGGTTCAGGCCGATGCGCTTGAACCAGTAGTGCAGCCCCAGCAGGTCGGTGATCCCGATCCCGCCGTGCACCTCCGTGGAGGTGCGCGCGATGAACCGCCCGATCTCGGCGAGGTGGGCCTTGGCGTGCGCCGCCATCACCGTCGCCTCCTGGGGCGCATGGTCGAAGGCGTAGGCGGCGTACCAGACCAGCGCGCGGGCCGGCTCCAGCTCGGCGACCATCTCGGCGCACATGTGCTTCACCGCCTGGAACGATCCGATCACCCGGCCGAACTGCTGGCGCTCCTTGGCGTAGGCCACGGCCTTGTCGATCATGGCCTGCGAGGCCCCCAGGGTGTCGGCCGCCAGCATCACCCAGGCGGCGTCTCTCAGCCGCTCCAGCCCGTCGTTCGACGCCAGCGGCTCGGCCGGCGTGCCCTCGAACGTCACCTCCGAGAGCCTGCGCGTGGCGTCGATCGTCGCCATGGCGCCGGCGGCCGGCGGCTGCTCCACGAGATGCAGCCCGCCGGCTCGGTCGGCGACGATCAGCAGGTCCGCGCCCTGGGCGTCGAGCACGAACAGCGCCTTGCCGGTGAGCCGCCCGTCGCTGGCCTCAACGCCCGCCCCGTCCCGCGCGCCGGCCACCGCCTCGGAGATCGCGATGCACGCGGTCGCCTCGCCGCTCGCCAGCCTCGGCAGCCACCTGACCTGCTGCTCCGGCGTGCCGCCCCGCAGCGCCAGGGGCGCCAGCACGCTTCCCAGGAAGGGCCCGGGCGCGACTGCGGCGCCCATGGCTTCGGCCGCCACCGCAGCCTCCAGCAATCCCAGCCCGAGCCCGCCGTGCTCCTCCGGGATCAGCAGCCCCGGCAGGCCCATCTCGGCGAGACCCCGCCAGACGTCGGCGAAGTCCCCGCCCTCGGCGTAGGCCCGCACCCGCTCCAGCGGCGCCAGCTCGCCCAGCGCGCGGCCCACGCTCTCCTGCAGCAGCCTCTGGTCTTCGGACAGCGCGAAACGCATCTAAGCCTTCGCCGGCTTCGGCTCGCGCGGCAGGCCCAGGCCCCGCTCGGCGATGATGTTCTTCTGGATCTGCGCCGTTCCCCCGCCGATGATCAGGCCGAGGTCGAACATGTAGCTGCGCTGCCAGCCGCCCTTGCCCCGCAGGTGCGGCCCCTCCTGGTAGAGGATGCCCAGCTCGCCCAGCGCGTCGATCGCCAGCGCCGCGATCTGGTGGTTCAGTTCGCAGCCCTGCAGCTTCACCACCAGGCCCGCCAACCCCGCGCCCTCCCCCGAAATCTGTGAAGTCACCACCCTCAAGCCGTTGAACTTCATGGCGAACACCCGGCCCTGCAGCTGCATCAGCCGGTCGCGGAAAACCGGGTTGTCGACGATCCGCTCGCCATCCACCGTCTCGGTCTTCATCAGCTCGATCAGGCTGTTCAGCCGGGCCTCCGTGGCGTTGGGATCGCCCAGCATCCCCCGCTCGTGCTTCAGCGTGGTGTTGGCCACGAACCAGCCCCGGCCCCGGCCGCCGACCACGTTCTCCTGCGGTACGCGAACGTCTGTGAAGAACACTTCGTTGAACTCGGCCAGGCCGGTCATGGTCTTCAGCGGCCGCACCTCGATACCCGGCGTGTCCATCGGGATCAGCACGTAGGAGATGCCCTCGTGCTTGGCCGCGTCGGGTTCGGTGCGCACCAGGCAGAACATCATCTGCGCCTGCTTGGCGGTGCTGGTCCATATCTTCGAACCGGATATTACGAAGTCTTTTCCGTCTTCTACAGCCTTGGTTTGAAGTGACGCCAGGTCCGACCCCGCCCCGGGCTCGGAGTAGCCCTGGCACCAGACCACCTCACCGCGGATGGTCGGCCCGATCCATCGCTGCTTCTGCTCCTCCGACCCCACCTCCAGCAGGGTGGGGACCAGCATGGAGACGCCCTGGTTGGCGATGCCCCGCGGCGCGCCGGCGGCGATGAACGCTTCGGCGATGATCCGCGACTTCAGCATGTCCGGCTCCGCGCCGTAGCCGCCATACGCCCGCGGGATCGTGCGCGCCGCATAGCCGTGCTCGATCAGCAGCCGCTGCCAGGCCAGCAGGTCCTTCGGCTGGCCGTTCTCGTACTCGCCCCGGTGCGCCGCCAGGAAGGCCCGCACCTCGTCGCGGAAGGCCGCTATCTCGGGGGTCAAAGTCAGGTCCATGGCGCAAGCCAAGCCCCTTTCCGGGCGGCGCGCAACGGCGCCCCGGCGTCAGCTTCGCCTGCCAGGAAGCTGGGCGTATGGTCCGCCATCCAATCCGCAGAGGTCCCCATGCGCGTCCTGCTCACCGGAACCCTGGCCGCCGTTGCCATCGTCCTCGCCGCCTGCATGGCGGCCGGCTCGTCCGATCCGCTGGTCGGCTTCGGGCCCAACCCGCCGCTGCCGAAGCCGCAGAAGGCCCTGCTGCCCACCATCGGCGCGCCGGACGCCGTGGGCTGGCCGGCGGGCGCCGCGCCCAAGGCCCCGCCGGGCTTCACCGTCACCCGCTTCGCCGAGGGGCTCGACCACCCGCGCTGGCTGCTGGTGCTGCCGAACGGCGACGTGCTGGTCGCCCAGTCGTCCTCCGAGCCCAAGCCGCCGAAGGGCATCCGCGGCTTCTTCCAGAACCTGATCATGAAGAAGGTCGGCTCCCAGCAGCCCAGCCCCAACCTGATCACCCTGCTGCGCGACGGCGATGGGGACGGCGTCGCCGAGACCCGCACCGTCTTCGCCCGCGGCGTCAAGCGACCCTTCGGCATGACGCTCGTCGGGAACACCCTCTACGTCGCCACCGACCACAGCGTGGTGCGCTTCCCCTGGTCGCCCGGCCAGACCGCCGTCCAAGGCGCCGGAGAGACGGTGTTCGAGCTGCCGGGCGAGCCCCTCAACCATCACTGGACCAAGAACGTGGTGGCCAGCCGCGACGGGACGAAGCTCTACGCCACCGTCGGCTCCAACTCGAACATCGGGGAGAACGGCATGGCCATCGAGGAGGGCCGCGCCGCGATCTGGGAGTACGACCTCGCAACCGGCCGCAAGCGCCTCTTCGCCACCGGCTTGCGCAACCCCAACGGCATCGACTTCGAGCCGCAGACGGGCGCCATGTGGACCGTCGTCAACGAGCGCGACGAGATCGGCAATGACCTGCCCCCCGACTACCTCACCAGCGTGAAGGACGGCGGCTTCTACGGCTGGCCCTACAGCTACTGGGGCAAGGTGGTCGACGCCCGGGTGAAGCCCCAGCGGCCGGACCTGGTGGCTGCCGCCATCCCGCCCGACTACGGCCTGGGCGCGCACACGGCCTCTCTGGGGCTGGCCTTCTACACCGCCGACGCCTTCCCTGAGGCCTACCGCGGCGGGGCCTTCATCGGCCAGCACGGCTCCTGGAACCGCAAGCCGCTCAACGGCTACCGGGTGGTCTTCGTCCCCTTCGCCAGCGGCCGCCCGCTGGCGCCCGCCCAGGTCTTTCTGACCGGCTTCCTCGACACCGATGAGAAGATCCTCGGCCGCCCGGTGGGCGTCGCCGTCGACCGCAGGGGCGGCCTGCTGGTCGCCGACGACGTCGGGGACATCATCTGGCGGGTGGCGCCGGCGAGATGATCCGCACCAGCTCCACCTCGAACACTAGGGTGGCGTCTGGGGGGACGTCGCGCTTCAGCGTCGCCTCCGGCGGCTGATACTTCCGGCCCAGCCGGCCGTAGGCCAGGTACGGAACCAGGGTGATCCGCCAGCGGTCGCCCGGCCGCATCAGCTGCAGCGCCGCGCTCATCCCCGGGATCACCTCGCGCACTCCGAACTGGGAGGGCTCCGCGCCGTTGTTTGCCGAGGTGGAGAACACCTCGCCGGTCGCGAGCCGGCCGATGTAGCGCATCATCACCGCGTCCGCCCGGGTCGGCATGGGCCCGTCCTTCGGCCCGGACGCCAGCACCTCGTACTGGATCCCCGGCAGGGTCACGACCTCGGCCGCCGCCGGCGCAGCGAGGCCCAGCGCCAGGGCGAACGCCGCCGCCCGGATCATCGCCGCTCCATCCGGAAGACGCACAGCTTGTTGCCGTCCAGGTCCCGGAAGTAGGCCCCGAAGAAGCCCCCGCCCCGCTCCCCCGGCGGACCCTCGCAGACGCCGCCGTTGGCCAGCGCCAGGGCGTGCACCTGCGCGATCTGATCGTCGGTCTCGGCGGCCAGCGCCACCATCGTGCCGTTCCCGGCCGTGGCCGGCGCCCCGTCGTGCGGCAGCACCACGCCCAGCATCGCCCCGCCCTTGGCGCCGTAATACTGCGAGCGCTCGTAGGAGAGCGTGCGCCGCCCCCCCAGCGGCTGCAGGACCGCGTCGTAGAAGGCCCGCGCCCGCTCCAGGTCCCGCACGCCTAAGGTGGTGTAGCCGATCACGCCGCGCGCCCTCCCGCTCAGCGCCAATGTGGACGAGCCGCAGCTTCTCCCGTCAAGTAGCGGGCAAAGGGATGGGGAGGAGTTCGGATGATCTGGCGCACGCTCGTGGCGGTCGCGGCCCTAGCGCTGGCGAACGCCGCCCAGGCCCAGCCCCTCTCCACCGCCGTGCGCCAGGAGGCCGCCGCCGTCGCCGGCCTCCGCGAGCCGGCCGAGATCGTCGTCGACCGCTGGGGGGTGCCGCACATCTACGCGCAGAGCGCCCGCGACGCCTTCTTCCTGCAGGGCTGGAACGCCGCCCGCGATCGCCTCTGGCAGATCGACCTCTGGCGCAAGCGCGGCCTCGGCCGCCTCTCCGCCAGCTTCGGCCCCGCCTACGTGGAGCAGGACCGCGCCGCGCGGCTCTTCCTCTACCGCGGCGACATGGCCGCCGAGTGGGCCTCCTACGCGCCGGGGGCCAAGGAGACCGTGGAGGCCTTCACCGCCGGGGTGAACGCCTACGTCGCAGAGGTCCGCGCCGGCCGCCGCCCTATGCCCGTGGAGTTCAGGCTCACCGACAGCCGGCCGGAGGACTGGAGGGCGGACGAGGTGCTGCGTATCCGCAGCCACGCGCTGGTCTCCAACGCCCCCTCCGAGGTCGCCCGCGCCCGCGCCATCTGCGTCGGCGGGATGGAAGCCGACCGCCTGCGCCGCCGCGTGGAGCCGCCGCACCCGATCGTCGTCCCGCAGGGCTTCGACCCCTGCAGCGTCCCCGCCGACGTGCTGAAGGACTACATCCTGGCCACGCAGGCCGTGAGCTTCGAGGCGCTGACCGGCGCGCGCACCGCAGAGCCGAAGCCCGAACAGCGCCTCTCGCAGTTCATCGACGCCACCTCCGCGGAGGGGTCCAACAACTGGACCATAGCCGCCTCGCGCACGGCCACCGGCCGGCCGATCCTGGCCAACGACCCGCACCGCCCGGTCGGCGTGCCTTCGCTGCGCTACATCGTCCACCTTGACGCCCCGGACCTGACGATCATCGGCGCGGGCGAGCCGGCGCTCCCCGGCGTCTCCCTGGGCCACAACGGGACCACCGCCTTCGGCATCACCATCTTCTACATCGACCAGGAGGACATCTACGCCTACGAGACGCGCGGCGAGGCCTACCGCTACAAGGGCGGCTTCGAGCCCATGCGGCTCATCCGCGAGACCATCGAGGTGAAGGGCCAGGCGCCCCGCGAGGTCGAGCTGCGCTTCACCCGCCACGGGCCCGTCCTGTGGCTCGACCCGGCAAAGGGCCGCGCCTTCGCCATCCGCACCATCTGGAACGAGCCGGGGCTGGCCGGCTACTTCGGCTCCTCGCGGATGTGGCGGGCCAGGGGCTGGGAGGACTTCCAGACCGCCCGCAACCGCTGGGGCGCCCCGCCGCTCAACCTGGTCTACGCCGACACGAAGGGCGAGGTCGGCTGGTCCGCCGCCGGCCGGACGCCGGTGAGGCCGAACTGGGACGGCCTGATGCCCGTGCCCGGCGATGGCCGCTACGAGTGGGCGGGCTTCGTGGAGGACGGGGGCCTGCCCGCCAGCCGCAATCCGGCCAAGGGCTTCTTCGCCACCGCCAACGAGATGAACATCCCGGCCGGCTACACCCGCCCGCTGGGCTTCGAGTGGGCCGACCGCACCCGCTCAACCCGCATCCACGAGGTGCTCTCCGCCCTGCCGAAGTCGACGCTCGCCGACTCCATGGCCCTGCAGACCGACGACGTCAGCGCCCAGGCGCGGCGCGGCGCCGCCCTCGTCCGCGACCTCACCAGCCAGGACCCGGACATCGCCCGCGCGCTGCAGCTCCTCAAGGCCTGGGACGGAAAGGAGACCACGGACAGCGCCGCCGCCGCCATCTACGAGACCTGGGCCGTCAAGCACCTCGGCCGCGCCACCACGGCCGCCGTCCTGAAGCCGGCCGCCGCCGAGCTGGTCGGCGCCAGTTCGCCCGATCCCATCTTCCTGTGGCTGGAGTCCGCCCCGCCCACCGTCCGCGACCCGATCCTGCTGGCCAGCCTGTCGGCCGCCGTCCGCGAGCTGAAGGGCCGCCTCGGCCCCGACATGGCCGGCTGGAGCTGGGGCCGCCTGCACCACGCGCGCTTCGTCCCCGCCGCCGCCGTCCTCGCCGACCCCCAGCTCGCCGCCCAGATGACCGTGGGCCCGCTGCAGGTCGCAGGCTCGGCCTCCACCCCGCGCGCCGCCACCTGGCGTCCGTCCGACTTCGCCCAGACCGCCGGCGCCTCGGTCCGCTTCGTCTTGGACGTGGGCGCTTGGGACAACTCCATGGCCATCAACACGCCGCGCCAGTCCGCCGACCCCATGAGCCCGCACTACCGCGACCTCTTCCCGCTCTGGGCGGCCGGCAGCTACTTCCCGCTGCGCTTCACCCGCGCCGCGGTGCTGGGGGACGCCGAGACGGTGATCCGCCTGACCCCGCGCTGAGGGTCAGGCGCTGGCCGGCGAGAGCTTCAACGGCGCCGTGGACTTCGGCGCGCCCGCCAGCGGCGCGGCGATCGTGCAGCGCACGCCTTCCGGCGGATAGCTGAGGCTGACGCTCCCCTGCAGATCCGCGGCGAGGCCCCGCTCCAGCAGCCGGCTGCCGAAGCCCCGGCCGGCGGGCGGCTTCACCTCGGGCCCGCCGTGCTCGCCCCAGTGCATCTGGAGCTGTCCGCCGCGCACGCTCCATTGCAGCTCGGCGTGGCCTCCGGGCACGCTCAGGGCCCCGTACTTCGCCGCGTTGGTGGCCAGCTCGTGGATCGCCATGGAGAGCGCCAGCGCCTGCTGCGGCGCCAGCGGGACCGCGGGCCCGGAGATGCGGATTCGCGCCTCGCCGTCCGGGCTGAACGGGCTCGCCGCGCGCTGCGCCACCTCGCGCAGGTCGGCCCCTTCCCAGCTGTGGCGGGTGAGCAGGTCGTGGGCCGCCGACAGCGCCAGCAGCCGGCCCTCTATGGCCACGCGCACCTCCTGCGACGAGCGGTCGGTGCGCGACGTCTGGGCGACGATCGACTGCACGGTCGCCAGGGTGTTCTTCACCCGGTGATTGAGCTCGTTGATGAGCAGCAGCTGCCGCTCCTCGACGCGGCGGCGCTGCTCGATCTCGCGCTGGGCGGCGCGGTAGAGCTGGGCGTTGTCGATCGCCACCGCGGCCTGCCCCGCCACGCCCCGCACCAGCTCCTCGGCGGTATCGGTGAACACCGCGGGCGTCGAATGGCCGAAGAAGAGCCCGCCGATCACCTCCCCCGACCGGGAAGCCACCGGCACCGCCAGGTAGCTGCGGACCGGCAGGTGGCCTTCCGGCATCCCCTTGTAGGGCGCGTTCTGGCCATAGCGCGGGTCCTTGGTGATGTCGTCGCTGCGCACCACGCCCTCGCCCGCGAAGGTCGGGCCGAACACCTGGGTGTTCCGCGGCATGGGGAATTTCTCGAAGTGCGAGCGGTCGACGCCGGAGAGCGTGTAGAGCGTGTAGCTCTCGCCCGCCTCGTCCACGAGGTTGTAGAAGAACGCGCCGAACTCGGCTCCGGTGATCCGCACGGCCGCGTCGGTGACCATCTGCACGACCTTCTGCAGGTCGAGCTCGGCGGCCAGGGCCGCGCCCGTCTCGTTGAGCACCTGCAACGAGCGGGCCTGCTCCAGCACCGCCCGCTCGTTGCGCCTGCGCTCGGTGACGTCCATGGCCGTGCCGATCACCCGGTAGCACTCGCCGGCCTCGTTGAAGAGCGCGCGGCCCTTGGCGGCGACCCACCGAACCACCCCGTCCTCCTTGCCGATCGTGCGGTATTCCACGTCGTACAGCGCGCGGATTTCGGGGTCCGTCGCTGCGGCGTAGGCCGCGCCCACGCGGTCGCGATCCTCGGGGTGCAGGCAGGGGAAGAAGTCGTCCGACATGGAGACCGGCGCGTCGGGGCTGATCCCGAACATCGCCTTGACCCGGGGCGGCCAGAACAGGGTGTCGCTCAGCGGATCGACGTCCCACAGGCCGACCTCGGCCGCGTCGGTCGCCAGCCGCAGCTGCGCCTCGCTCTCGCGCAGCCGGGCCTCGCTCTCCTCGAGCTGCTGGCGAATGCGCTGCTGTTCGGTCACGTCGATGAGCGTGCCCACGTAGCGGGTGGCGACGACGCCGTCGGTCCGCTCCTCGAACACTGCCTCCCCGGAAGCGGTCACCCAGCGCACCTCTCCGGAGGGTCGGACGATGCGGTAGTGGTAGTGCGTCCGGTCGCGGATCGCCGGGTCCAGCGCCCGTTCCGCCTGCGCACGGGTGTGCGGGAAGTCCTCCGGGTGGGTTGCGGCCGCGACCATCTCGTAGGTCACCGGCCCGTCCTGCGGGAAGCCACAGATCGCCTTCGCCTCGGGCGAATAGACCATTTCGTTGGTGTCGAGCCGCCATTCCCAAACGCCCACGCCGCCGGCCTCGGTGGCCAGCCGCAGGCGGGTCAGGTTCTCCTTCAGGCTCGCCTCCGAGCGCCGCGCGCGGGCCTCGGCCTCCGCCTGTTCGCTGATGTCGGTATTGGTGCCGAACCAACGCGTGATGCGCCCTTCGCCGTCCGGCAGCGGAACGACGCGGGTCAGGAACGGCCGCAGGACCCCGTCACGGCCACGCAGCGGAAAGGTGGTCTCCACCGGCTGGCTGGCTGCCCTGGCCTGCGCCCACTCGGCGCGCACGCGCGGCAGGACCTCTGGATCGTGCAGGGACGCCAGCCCGCCGCCGGCGAGCTCCGCCGGACCCATGCCGGTGTAGGCCAGCCAGGCGTCGTTGACCCAGGTGATGACCCCCTCGGCGTCCGAGATCCAGCACATGGTCGGCAGATGCTGGGCAAGCTGCCGGAACGGGAGTTCCGCGGCGTCGCCGGAAGATGACATTCGTTCGCCCCCAGGCCCCCGGCGGCAGGACGCGCGCGCTCCGCACACTCGTCCCCACCCGACCTAAACGGTCAAGCCTGCCGTCGGTTGCCAGCCCTCAGCGTGCTGCCGGCTCCGCGGCCTGCGCCGCGTCCAGCGCCGCCTTGCGGAAGTTGGTGCGGACGCCGGAGGGCGAGCCGAACTCCATCAGCTGGTCCGTCCTCGGGTCGTAATTCGGCCAGGGCGTGGTCCCGCAGCGCGGCGCCCCCGTCTTGGCGAACGACACCCAGCAGGCGTGCATGGTGGCCGCCATGGCGCGGTCCTCCTCGGACGGCTTGGCCGGTCCGGAGACCGGATTGGCCGGATTGGGCCGCGCCATCGTCGGGTTCAGCTGGCCGTCGAACACGTAGTAGATCTCGCCCGCGTGCGGCGCGCCCATGTTGTCGGGGCTTCGCTTCTCCGTCGGCACATAGGAGAAGAAGTAGAGCCAGGCCGGCTTGCCGTCCGCCGACTTGGCCGCGATGAAC
The DNA here is from genome assembly GCF_036563285.1 of Phenylobacterium sp. Taxonomy (GTDB): domain Bacteria; phylum Pseudomonadota; class Alphaproteobacteria; order Caulobacterales; family Caulobacteraceae; genus Phenylobacterium. Next base: position 573,022 of record NZ_DATCMR010000006.1, on the reverse strand, counting down.
CGCGCCGGCGCCCCGCCCTGCCGGTCGGTCCAATCGACCGCGGCCTGGCCCTTCAGCGACTGGTCGAGCCACGCCTCCCAGCTGTTGGAGCCCACGATCAGCGGCACGTCGACGGTGTGCTTGCGCGCCATCGCCAGTACCGCGGACTGGGTCATCAGCCGGCCGTCGACGATCGGGAACAGCGCGCCGCGGTGCGCCGCCACCAGCTTCTCGGCCGGCAGGGCCTTCAGCTCCGCCAGGGTCGCCGTGGGCCCAGCCCCGGCCTTCACCGCCAGCGCCTGGCCGTCGGCCTCGGCCTTGGCCAGCGGCGCCGAGGCGCCCCAGGTGATGTTCGACTCCACGATCGCCTGGCTGAACAGCCCGCGCGCCGCCTTCAGGCCCAGCAGCGCATAGATGTCGATGGCGCCGGCTGACTCCCCGAACACCGTGACGCGCTTCGGGTCTCCGCCGAACGCCTTGATGTTGGCCTGCACCCAGCGCAGCGCCGCCAGCTGGTCCATCAGCCCGTAGCTGGCCAGCGGCTCTCTGGAGCCGGCGGCCCTGGTGATCGCCGGGTGCGCGAAGAAGCCCAGCGGGCCCAGGCGGTAGTTGATCGTCACCATGACGATGCCGTCCTTGGCGAAGGCCGGGCTGTCGTACATCGCGCCCGACCCGCCGGTGTTGGAGCCGCCGTGGATCCACACCATCACCGGCGCGGCCTTCGCGCCCGCCGGGGCGGTGACGTTCAGATACAGGCAGTCCTCGGACGGCTTCGGCCCGCCCGGACGGCTCGGCTGCATGCAGCTGGCGGGATACTCGGTCGCCGGCCGCTCGCCGCTCCAGCGCTGCGCCGGCTGCGGCGGCTTCCAGCGCAGCTCGCCCACCGGCGGCGCCGCGAACGGTATGCCCCGGAAGCTCACCAGGCCGTCGGCCCGCTCGCCCACCAGCACGCCCTCGGCGACCTTGGCCCTCACCGGCTCGGCCTGCGCCGCGCCCGCGCACGCCAGAAAGAGCGCCAACGCGCCTGCCAGCAAACGTCTCATCGTTCCTCCCCGCAGCGCCGTTCAGACGGGCGCCTTCTGTACCCGTATCATCGGGGCATCAGCGCCGGTCCGCCACCCCGCCGTTGGGCGTTTCGGCGAGACGTGCGTTGCAAGGGGAAAGCCACCTCCTGGAGATCCCATGCGCGCCATCGTTCCCGCCTTCGCCGCCGTCGCCGCCCTTGCGCTCGCCGCCTGCAGCGGCCCCGCCGAGGACGCCGCCCACCGCGAGGCCAACGCCGTCGACGCCGCCGGCGAACGCCAGGCCGACGCCCTCGAACGCCAGGCCGCCGCCACCTCCAACGAAGCCCAGGAAACCGCCCTCAACAAACAGGCCGACGCGGTCGAGAACGCCGCCGACAAGAAGTCCGACGAGATGCACCGCCAGGTCGATAAGGACCACTGAGCAGGGCGCGGCGTCGCTGCACGCCACGGCGTGCCGCCCCCTAACTCAACCCGACCGCGAACACCGCAATTCTAAGTACACGCCAAATAGTCAAGCTTGTATTTGCGTCTCCACACGCAGCTATGCTTAAGCTTAAACAGACGTGCGGACGAGTTGATCTCTCCTAAATAAATATTCCGCGTGCATTCGTCAGCACACCGGCGTACTTAGTTCTCGACGCGGACAAATTGACGCACCCGGCCACCGGGTCGGACGCAGGTTCCGCGCGGCGGGGCTTAAATGCGATTACTTCTACTGGGCTCGCTCTGTGCTGTCGTGTGCACGGGCTCAGCCGCAGCCCAGGACCTGGTCCACACGCCGGTTGATCCGAGCTTCGGCGGCAGCCCCTTCAACTCGCCCCACCTGCTGGCCATCGCCGGCGCCCAGAACGAGTTCAAGGATCCCAACGCCATCCGGCCGGGCCAAAGCCAGGCCAGCCTGTTCGCCAGCCAACTCCAGTCGCGCCTGCTGTCCGCCCTCGCCAACCAGGTCACCGAGGCGATCTTCGGCGAGAACCCGCAGGAGAGCGGCACCATCACGTTCGGCGGCCAGACGATCACCTTCCTGCGGGGGCTGGAGTCGGTGCTCCTTACCATCAGCGACGCTGCGAGCGGGGAAGTCACCCGCATCGAGGTGCCCACCTTCGTGAAGGTGGGTTGATGCGCGCCGCGCTCCTCCTCGCCGCGGCCGCCATGGCGCTCGGCGGCTGCGCCATCGGCCCGCGCAAGGCGGAGATCTCGAAGCTGCCGGTGTTCACCGCGCCCAGTCCCGTTCAGAAGCAGCTCTCGAAGCTGCCGCCGCCGTCGGCGCCCGTGGCGGTCGCCGTCTACGCCTTCAGCGACCAGACCGGACAGTTCAAGCCGAGCGACCTGGGCCAAACGCTGTCGCGCGCGGTGACGCAGGGTTCCAGCTCCATGCTCGTGAAGTCGCTGCAGGACGCAGGCGCGCGGCGCTGGTTCACCGTGGTCGAGCGCGAGCAGCTCAAGAACCTGCTGCAGGAACGCCAGATCATCCGCGACATGCGCGAGCGCTACCTGGGCGAAAAGTCGACGAACGCCGGCGCCTTGCCCGCCCTGCTGTTTGCCGGCGTGCTGCTGGAAGGCGGCGTGATCGGCTATGACACCAACACGGTCACCGGCGGCGCCGGCGCGGGCTTCCTGGGGATCAGCGCGTCCACCCAGTACCGCCAGGATACGGTGACGGTCTACCTCCGCGCCGTCTCGGTGAAGACCGGCGAGGTCCTCACCTCGGTGACCACCTCCAAGACCATCGCCTCGTTCCAGGTGGGGGCCAACGCCTTCAAGTACGTCGGCTTCAAGGAGTTGCTCCAGGCAGAGGCCGGGTTCACCACCAACGAGCCCGACCAGCTGGCCCTCCAGCAGGCGATCGAAAAGGCCGTCTACGGCCTGGTTCTCGAAGGGGTCGACCTTGGCCTCTGGACCTTTGCCGACCGCGACGCCGGCTGGCCGTTCCTGCACCGCTACCGCCAGGAGCGCGACGGCCTCTATTCGGCGGAAGATATGCAGGCGGCGCGACTGGCGCCCCAACCGGCGGCCGCGCCGAAGCGCCAGGCCTCGACGCCTGCGAAAGCGATCACCTCTTCGTCCGCCAAGCGCGAGACCGTCATGGCGTCGCGCGGACCGGGCTGAAGAGAACCCCGGCGGCCGGGGTTCCAGCCCCGACCGCAGGGATCGACCGGCAGAGACGATCCTGCCCGCTCGAGCGACCCCTAGGGGCCGCGGCCGAGCGCACATGCATCTAACCGACCCAAGTCGTCCGCCCGGCATCTCCTGCGAGGGTCACCGGGCTCACTCCAAGCGAATGGATATTACATGAAGCGCTCAATCTTCGCATCGGTTTCGGCCGCTGCCCTCCTGCTCGCCGGCGCCGCGTCCGCCCAGGGGATGAACACCGCCCAGGTGCAGCAGCCCGGGAACAACAACAACGCCGCCATCAACCAGACCGCCGCGACCGGCGGCACTTCCCGGATCGACCAGACCAGCGACTACAACCGGGCGACCAACACCCAGTCTGGCGATAGCTCTGACAGCAACATCGTGCAGAACAGCGGCGAAGGCGGCTCCCACCGCGCCAACGTGAACCAGAACGACGACAGCACCTCGACCGTGTACCAGAGTGGCAACCGTAACCAGGCCACCGTCAACCAGAACGGCGATTTCAACACCTCCAACGTCAACCAGTCGGGCGACGACGGCCGGGTGGGCACGAGCGACGGCAACAACAATCCGCTGACCTGGGGTGTGAACCAGCAGGGCGACTACAACTCGTCGGACGTGCAGCAGTCCGGCCCCGGCTCGGTCACGGTGAGCCAGGACAGCACCTCGCGCGACGGCCTCGGCGACACCAACGGCGACAGCCTCTACAACCGCTCCACCGTCACCCAGAACGGATCGAGCGTCGCCCAGATCAGCCAGGTCGGCGAAAACGTCTCGATGGTGGACCAGCAGGGCAACGGCCAGTCCGCCTACATCCAGCAGGTGGGCTACGACAACTCCTCCATGGTCAATCAGCGGGTCGGCGCCAGCAACTCCGACGCCACCGTGAACCAGACGGAAGACGGCAACGGCAACTCCGCCACCATCGACCAGCAGGAAGGCGACAACAGCGCCACGATCAACCAGTCCGGGGACCGCAACACGGCAGAGATCACCCAGTCCGGCGAGCTGCTGCTCGCGTCGATCTCCCAGAGCGGGAACGACAACACGGCCGGGATCAACCAGTCGGGCTACAACAACAATGCCCAAATCAGCCAGGCGTCGGATGGCAACTCGGCCAACATCGGCCAGAGCGGCTCCAACAACGTGGCCGTGATCAACCAGTAAGGCTTCGGACCGGCCGGCGCCGTTCGGCGCCGGCCGGCTCCTCCTCAACGGAAGGCTTCCCTCATGCGAGCGCCTCTTCTTGCGACCGGTCTGGTCATCCTCGGCGGCGCCGCCGCTGCTGCGCCGGGCTCGGTCTACGTGGATCAGGTGGGCGTCGGAAACCGCGCCGTCGTCACCCAGTCCGGCGGACCGGGCGCCCGGGCGCGTGTGGTGCAGCAGGGCGACGCAAACACCACCCGCATCGATCAGGCGGGCCCGCAGTCCTCCGCCGAAGCCGTGCAGGACGGCGCGGCCAACGACACCACCGTCCAGCAGACCGGCGGCGCCCAGGCGATGCGCTCCGGCCAGGCCGGCGCCGGCAACCGCATCGAGCTCAGGCAGATCGGGCCCGGGGCGAACGAGGCGGTGCTGTCCCAATCGGGCGAACGCAACGCACTGGCGCTCACTCAGGAGGGCTCCGCCAACCGCGCCGACCTCTCCCAGCAGGGCGAGGACAACGCCATGACGGCGGCCCAGACCGGCGACAACAACAAGCTGAAGTGGGCGCAGGAAGGCGCGGGTCTCCTGGACCTGAACGTCCTCCAGTCAGGCGGGGCGGCCGTCTCCATCACCCAGACCTACGGCGGCGTCCCGGTGGCCGTGATCACCAACGGCCGCCCGTGACCGGCCGCGGGGAAGGTCCTTCCAATTGCAGCAGGCCCGGCGAAGGGGCCCCCCGTGCAATCCTTTGAGTGCCGCACCCTCGACGAGCGGTCCGCGGAGCAGGAGGTCAGCTGGTTCATGGTCGCCGACCTCGAGCGCGCTTGCGACCTGGCGCGTGCTCACCTGCTCTCCGACCCTCGCCGGATATCGCTGGAGCTGCACCTTGATGGGCGGTGCATCTTCACGGTGACGCGCGCGGACCTGCTGGCGCCGGGCCCCCCTGCCCCCTCTCGATCCTGGTTCTCGGCCGCCCGCCGTCGCCGACCGACGTCCCACTAGCCCGATCGCGCCTTTGGCTAACCTGCGGAACGCACCCCATCGCGGGCGGTTACGGCTACTCGCATGACAACCAGGGGCTTCGAATGACCGCCACACGCCGCGCCACGCTCTACCGGATGGTGACGCCTGACCACACCTGTCCGTTCGGCGTGAAGGCCAAGGCCCTCCTCGACGAACACGGCTTCGAGGTGGAGGAGCACATCCTCGGCACGCGCGCGGAGGTCGACGCGTTCGAGGCCGAGCAGGGCGTCTCCACCACGCCACAGGTTTTCGTCGACGGCGAGCGCATCGGTGGCTCCGACGAACTCGAAAGATTCCTCGCCCGACCCTAAGCGCGCCGCCCGCATGATCGAGACCCGCGAACACCTCATCCACGTCCTTACTGAGGCCGCGCAGATCGAGCACAATCTTCTCTGCTCGTATCTCTACGCCGCCTTCAGCCTGAAGCGGCCGGGGGACCCGGACCTCACCCACAGACAAGCAGACGCCGTCGAGCGCTGGCGCAAAACCATCGTCAAGGTGGCGCTCGAGGAGATGGCCCACCTCGCGACCGTCAACAACCTGCTGGTGGCCGTGGGCGGCGCTCCGCACTTCGACCGCGCCAACCTGCCGCTTGCGCCCGGATACCACCCGGCCGGCGTCGTGGTGCGCCTGACGCCCTTCAGCCGCGAGACGCTGGACCATTTCATCTTCCTGGAGCGCGCCGACCATCACGCCCTCGACGACGCCCCCGGCTTCGAGCCGGCGGATGTGGAGCGCAAGGCCCGGCGCGGTGGCCTGACGCCGTCCGCCGCCGACTACGAGACCGTGGGCGCGCTCTACGACTCCATCTCGCATGGGCTGCGCCGGCTCTGCGAACGCCACGGCGAGGCGCAGCTCATCGACCGCAGCGGCGTCCGCCAGCTCGACGCCGAGACCGCCCGGCTGCCCAACGTCGCGCGGATCACCAGTCTGGAGGCCGCGCTCTCCGCCGTCGCCTGGATCAAGGAAGAGGGCGAAGGCTCCGCCGGGACCTCCGCGGCGACCGAGAGCCACTTCGACCGCTTCTCCGCGATCCGTGACGAGTGGGCGGCCCTGTCCGCGGAGGCGCCCGCCTTCCAGCCCGCCTGGCCTGCCGCCCACGACCCGGTCATGCGCAAGCCCGCCGAAGGCTTGCAGCGGGTCTGGATCACGCAGGAGCCGGCCGCCAGCCTCGTCGACCTGGGCAACGCCCTCTATGGCTTCATGCTGCAGGTCCTGAGCCAGACCTTCGCCTGCGACGACCCTGACGATCAGCGCCGTCTGATGAATGTCTCCGTGGAGCTGATGGAGGGATGCGCAGCGGCGGCGACGGCGCTGGCGCGCCTGCCGGCCAGCTCCGAGCACCCGGGCGTCAACGCCGGCCTGACCTTCGCAGTGCCCAGGAACCTCGGCTTCCGTCCGGTGGGCGTCGCGCGCCGCCAGCTGTTCCTCGAACGCCTGGTGGAGCTGCGTGAGGGCGCCGCTCGCCTGGGGCCGGCGCTGACCCAGGACGCTCGCGAGAAGCTCGACCGGCGGCTGGGCGAGTCGGTGGCGGTCCTCCAGCGCTCGTGACCGGCGGCGATGGCGCGGGCCCTGCCGCCTCCCTTGCGGCAGCGATGGCGGGAGGCGGACTGCATGCGAAGCCCGTCGCCAGAGGGTCGCCTCCCGTCGATGCTGCCGCGTCGGGGGAGCTGGCAGGTCACCCCCCAAACGCCTTCCGGAACCGGAAGAACAGGCTCCCGCCCCACTCCAGGTCGCGCACGTCCACGTAGTTCAGCAAGCCCAGGTTCCGGGGGCCGAAGTACGCCTCGCGGATGCGCTTGGCGTTGCGCTGGTTGAAGGCCTGGGCCTCCACGCGCAGGGTGATGTCGGGCCGCGCCTTCCATTCGTAGAAGGCCAGCACCTGGGTGGACATCTTCTTGGTCTCGACCTCGCTCAGCCGGTACGCCGTCTCGCGGAAGGCGCCGATCGCGTCGATCCCCCACACCGCCCGCCACCGCGGCAGGTCCTGGGTGAAGTGGGCGTCCCAGACGATTGGCGACAGCGGCCCAGGCTCGCGCACCCCGTCGTAGCGCATGGAGGAGATTTCCCGATCCAGCCCCGTGACCGGGTCGGTTACCGACGTCTCGCGCCGGGCCACCTGCCCGCGGAACTGGGCGCCCGAAAGCCCCAGACGCTCCAAGGGCAGGGTGATGCTGGCGACGTACTCCAGCTTGGTCCCCGGCCCGATGTTGCCCGGCGCATCGGCCAGGATCGGCGCGGGCGCCAGGGGCGTCGGCGGAACGCCGAAGATCGGGATGCGGTCCACCACATCGGTCAGGTCGAAGTACCGGACGGTCAGCACCACGGCCCCTGCGCCCCAGAACCGGCGCTCGTAGGCCGCTTCGTAGACCCAGGCCTGCTGCGGCCGCAGGTCCGGGTTGCCGGAGGTCACCACGCCCGTGGAGGCCACCGCCGAGCCCGCCACGAAGTCGTCGAACACCAGTTGGCTGACTTCCCGCTCGACGCGCAGCCGCAGCTGGTCGGTCGAAGTCGGGTTCCAGGTGGCGGCCAGCCGAGGCTTCGTGAACCGGAAGCTGTTCTCCAGCGCCACGTCGCCGGTGGAGGTGATCTCCGACTGCTCCTGCCGCAGCCCCGCCTCCACCGTCAGCTTCTCGCTGGCCCGCCAGGAGCCGCGGAACTGCAGCTCCGCGCGCTGCTCCTCGATCTGCACGTCGGCGGCCGGCACCCGCAGGGCGGCGCCGTTGACGGTGAGGTCCGTCTCGCTGTCGAGCCTGTTGAGCGCGCCCTCCGCGGAGAGCTCGTAGGTCAGGGTCGGCGACTGGCGGATCTTGAAGGTGGCCCGCCCGACGCTCTCCTGGCCTTCCCGGTGGAGCCTGAAGTCACGCACCAGGCCGGGCGCCTCGAAATGCACGGTGGTGACGCCGCGGTTCTCCTGCCGGAAGCCGATCCCCTCGAAGCCGAGCCAGGACGCGAGCGGCCGCGAATAGCGGACGCCCAGTTCCACCTGCCGGCGGTCGACGCGGTCGTACTCGTACTCCATCCCGCCGCCTTCGAAGCGGTCGTAGATCTCCACATAGCTGGGGTTGAACATCAGGGCGCCGGTGAGCCGGACGCGACCGCCCACCAGCGGCTGCTCGTAGGCGCCGGTGGTCCAGATGCGCTGGCCGCCGGAATCGGCGTCGACGTTCGAGCGCAGGCGCACCGTGCCGTCGGCGTTGTAGCGGATGCGGGTCCCGTCCCCGAGTTCCTCGTTGGGGCCCTTGCCGTAGACCTGCGCGAGCTCGGCCGACCGTCCGCCGGGCCAGCGCCACTGCGCCTCCCCGCGGAACGACAGCAGCACCCGGTGGTCGTAGAGGAAGTTGGCGGTGGGCGCGATCGCGGCGCGGAAGCCGGCCGTCTGCCGGCGCACCACATTGGCGAGCACCGACTTGCCCTCCATGTCGATGCCAGGCGCCCCGCCGCGGATCAGCTCGATGCGCTCCACCGACTGGGCGGGGATGCGCTTTAGGATCTCGTCGAGCGCGTCGTTCTTGGCGACCGGCGGCTGGCCGTCGATCAGCACGTTGCCGCCGGCCCCCGCGAGGCCTCGGATCTGCTGGCCCTTGTCGAAGGTGAAGCCCGGAAGGCGGATCACCATGTCGTAAGCGCTGACCGGCTGGGCCTCGGCGAAGAAGGCCGGCGGATAGGCGGTGATCCCGCGCTCAGCCGGCGCCGCCGGCGCGGGCGCAGCCGTCTGCACGGCCACCGGCTGCAGGGCCGCGGCGATCATCAGCCAGGCGCTCATCGAAGCAGCCCCTCCCCCTCGCGCTTCGGCCTTTTTGCGACCGTTCGTGCTCTTTAGCTACCGACGTTCGTTGTACGCCGTGTTTCAGCGGCGCCGTGCGGCGCCCGGGCCACGCTTGCGTCTATTTCGATGTTTGTCTAATTAGACGCCCATCATGCCTGATCCCGACCTCAGCCCCCTGCTCGCCTTCTTCAAGGCCATGGCCAACGAGAGCCGCCTGCGCATCGTGGGCCTGCTGGCCCAGCGCGAGCGCACGGTCCAGGAGCTCGCCGAGACCCTGCAGCTCAAGGAGCCGACCGTCTCCCATCACCTGGCCGTCCTGAAGGCGCTCGGCCTCATCGACGTGCGCCCCGAAGGCGTCATGCGCTGGCATGCGCTCAAGCCCGGCGCGCTGGCCGAGATGAACCGCAAGCTCCTCGACCAGGACGCCGCCGCGATGGCGCCTGAGATCGACTGGGAGGGCCGCGTTATGGCCGCCTTCGTCGACGCCGAAGGCAAGCTGAAGTCCATCCCCGCGGCCCGGCGCAAGCGCTGGGTGGTCCTGAAGTGGCTCGCCGCCCGCTTCGAGAACGGCCGCCGCTACGCCGAAGCCGAGGTCAACGAGATCCTCCAGCAGCGCCACTGGGACAGCGCCACCCTGCGCCGCGAGCTGATCGGCGCGCGCATGCTGGCCCGCGAGGCCGGCGTCTACTGGCGCCTGCCCGAAGCGGAGTGGAAGCACTTCGCCGACCAGAAGCCAGACCTGGCGGCCTAGACCCTTCCCGTCACCGGCACGAGGGCGCCGGTGACCGCCCTCGCCTCTTCGCTCGCCAGGAACAGGATCACAGCGGCGAGGTCGTCGGGCGCCACCCACTTGGCCGGGTCGGCCTTGGGCATGTCGGCCCGGTTGGCGGGCGTGTCGATGATCGACGGCAGCACGGCGTTCACCGTCACCCCCTCGTCCTTCAGTTCCTCCGCGAGCGCCTGGGTGAGCGCATGCACCCCGGCTTTCGCTGCCGCGTAGGCCCCCATCCCGAGCCCCGCCTTCAGCGCCGCGTTCGAGCCCACGTTCACGATCCGCCCCGCCGCCGAGCGCTTCAGGTGCGGGATGGCCGCCCGGCTGGCGTTGGCGGCGGTGAGCACGTTCAGCCGGTACATGGCCGGCCACCTGTCGATGGAGCCTTCCTGCAGGGTCTCCCAGGCGAAGCCGCCGGCGATGTTCAGCAGGGCGTCGATCCCGCCGAACCGGTCGGCCACAGCGTCCATGGCCGCGCCCGCCTGCACCGCGTCGGTGAGGTCCACCCCGCCCAGGGCCAGCGCGCCCTCTGTCGTCGGACCGTCCTGGGCATAGTCGATCAGCGCCAGCCAGTAGCCCTGCGCCTGCGCCGCCCGCGCGACCGCCGAGCCCAGGACGCCGAACGCCCCCGTGATCGCCGCCACACGCCCCGCCATCGCGCCCTCCCGCTTGTCGCAGCCTAGATGCGACAAGCCCGCGGTGCGACGCAAGCCGAGCCCGCTTGACTCTAGCTCGATATATATCGAGTATGAAGCGCATGACGCGCACACGACGCCCCTCCCCGGCCGCCCAGCGCCTGCTCGCCGCCCTGCTGGCGACGTCGCCCGGCTGGCGGCACGGCTACGACCTCACCAAGGCGACCCGCGTCGGCGCGGGGACGCTCTACCCCCTGCTCGACCGCTGGGCCCGCGATGGCCTCCTGGAGTCGGAATGGCTCCCGTCGGAAACGCCGGGTCGTCCCGCTCGCCACGCGTACCGCCTGACCAGCAAGGGAATGGCCTTCGCCCACCAGTGGACCGCCGACGCGGCGCCCTGCGCACACCAAGGACTGGCTACATGACCCACAGGTTCGCCCGCGCCGTCGTACGCCAAGCCGCGCGCCTGCTGGCCGACGTCCGCCCCGATCACGCCCGCGCTCTCGCGGCCGAGGTGGAGCACATCGCGGACCCTCCGCAGGCGCTGGCCTTCGCCTCGGGCGGTCTTTGGGCCGCTCTGCGCATGCGCCTGACGCTGCCGGCCGTCGCTGTGTTGCTCTCGCGCCTCACCTTGGCCATCACGGTCATCGGGTTCGGGGCCTTCCACCTGATCGCCCCGCTGGGCGGCTTCTGCGCCAAGATCGAGCTCCTGGGGGGCGCGCCCGGAGCCTGCGCCCTCGCGCTGCCGGCCGCGCAGCTCGAGCAAGTCGGTGAGATCACCATCGTGAGCGCCGCCCTCCGATACGCCCTCATGGCAGGGCTTGGCGCGATCCTCTTCTACACGACCTGGGTGGTGGCCTTCGCCCAGACGCGGGCGGCCCTCGCCGCCATAGCCGCCGTGGGGCTGCTGGCGCTGGTGTCCTTCCTCATAGGCGTCCCCCCGCCGCAGCCCCCGTCCGACTACGTGGTTCAACTCACCGGCCTCGCCGTGGTCGCCACCTTCCTTGAGTGCTTCTGGCGCTGGGACAGCGCGCGCCTCGCCCACAGGCTTGCCCGGTGAGCCTGCTGCCCGTCCCGACTCGACGCGCCGCCATGGCGGCCCTGCTTGCGGCAGCCGCAGCGCCGGCCCAAGCCCAGCAGGCGCCCGCCGCGGCCGTCCCCGGCTCGGACGCCCTTGAGGCCGCCGCCGAGAGGCTGGTCCGCGACCGCCTCACCGCCGGGCTGCAGGTCTGCGTGCGAAAGCAGGGCCGCACCGTCGTCTCCCGAGGCTTCGGCTTCGCCAACCTGGAACATGGCGCGGCGATGACCCCCGCCTCCGTCTGTCGCGTCGCCTCGGTGACCAAAACCTTCACGGCCGCCCTCGTTCTGTTGCTCGCCGAAGAGGGGCGGCTGAGCCTGGACGATACGCTCGAACGGCGCCGGGCTTCCCGAAAGGCCGGCGGATCACCCTGCGCCAGCTGCTCAACCACACCTCCGGCCTGTGGAACTTCACCGACACGGACGACATCCGCGGCCTGCTCAATCGCGCGCGCCGCGACTACACCGACGACGAGTTGCTCGCCCTGATGCGCTCCCCCAAGGAGGTACTGAAGACGGAGCCCGGTACGGCCGCCGCCTATTCCAACACCGGCTACGTCCTCCTGGCGCAGGTGCTGGAGCGGACGAGCGGCCGAACCTATGCCGAGCTGCTGCGGGAGAAGATCACCGGGCCCCTCGGCCTCTTGCACACCGCCCCGGACGACCGCGCCGACGTGGTCCCGGGCCGGGTCCAGGGGTATCTGATCGACAGGGCGGCGGCGGGGCGCTTCCGCAACAACAGCTTTGTCAGCGGGACCTGGGGCAAGGGGGCCGGCAACATCCGGTCGACCGCCGAGGAGCTGTGCGTGTGGCAGGAGGCGCTGTTCGCCGGCCGCGTCCTGAAGCCCGCCAGCCTGGAAGCCATGCTGGCGCCGACGAAGCTGCGCGACGGGTCGGAGGCCAAGCCGGCGTACGGCCTGGGCATGATGATCGGCGAGGCGCAGGGCCGGCGGTACTACCACCACGACGGCGCCACCGCCGGCTTCGCCGCCCATGTCATGAGCTTCCCCAACGCCGGCGCGACCCTGGCCTACGTGTTCAATGCCGACTGGGGAGAGAACCGCCCGGACCCCGAGGCGCTGCGCCTCATGAACGCCTTCCGGGGCGCGGCCCTGCGCCTGGCGCTGAGCTGAAGCTGACAGGAAAAGGCCCCGCCTCGGTGGAGGCGGGGCCCTCGAAACGCCAATGGGTGCGCCGCTAGAGCGCTTCCACGATGGTCACATTGGCCATGCCGCCGCCTTCGCACATGGTCTGCAGGCCCCACTTCTTGCCGCGGTTCCTCAGGGCGTAGATCAGCGTGGTCATCAGCTTGGTGCCCGAGGCGCCCAGCGGGTGGCCGAGCGCGATGGCGCCGCCGTTGACGTTCAGCTTTTCCGGGTCGGCGCCCAGGGTGTTCAGCCAGGCCACCGGCACCGAGGCGAAGGCCTCGTTGACCTCGAACAGGTCGATGTCGTCGACGCTCATGCCGGCCTTCTTCAAGGCTCGCTCGGTCGCCGGGATCGGGGCTTCCAGCATGATCACCGGGTCGTGGCCGAGCAGCGACAGGTGGTGGATGCGGGCCATCGGCGTGAGGCCCAGCTCCTTCAGCGCCTTCTCCGAGACGATCATCACGCCCGAGGCGCCGTCGCAGATCTGGCTCGAGGTCGCCGCGGTGATGGCGCCGCCTTCCTTCAGCAGCTTCACGCCGCGCATGCCTTCCATGGAGACGTCGAAGCGGATGCCCTCGTCGCTGTCGTGGCGGACCGAGGCGCCTTCCTTGTCCTTGCCGTCGACGGCGATGATCTCGTCCTTGAAGGCGCCGGCCTGGGTGGCGGCGATCGCCCGCTGGTGGGACCGGTAGCCGTACTCGTCCAGCTGGTCCTTGGTCAGCCCGTACTTCTCGGCGACCATCTCGGCGCCCATGAACTGGCTGAACTGGATATTCGGGTAGCGGTCTTCCATCCGCGGGCTCTTCGGGCCGCCGAACCCTTCCTTGAACGGCAGGGTGACGGACAGGCCCATCGGCACGCGCGTCATGCTCTCGACGCCGGCGGCGATCACCACGTCCTGGGTGCCGCTCATCACCGCCTGGGCGGCGAAGTGCAGGGCCTGCTGGGACGAGCCGCACTGGCGGTCCACCGAGGTGCCCGGCACGCTCTCCGGCAGCTTCGAGGCCAGCACCGCGTTGCGCGCGATGTTGGTGGCCTGCTCGCCCACCTGCATGACGCAGCCCATGACCACGTCCTCGACCCGCTCGGGGTCGACGCCGGTGCGGTCAACGAGCTCGTTCAGCACCACTGCGCCCAGGTCGGCCGGGTGCCATTCGCGCAGGCGCCCTCCCTTGCGGCCCCCGGCTGTGCGGGTTGCGGCGACGATGTAGGCGGCCTCGGCCATCTCGGATGCTCCTCAAGGATCTGGTGCGCGGCTTCCGCGCGTCCGAACAAATGTATGACGGCGCCGTGGGGTAAGCCAACCGGCCGCCGCGGCCCGCCGCCAAGGTCGCGCTCGGAACGAAAAGCTTTGAGCCCGTCAAGCGCTGCCGACATCGCAATACTTTGAAGGAAGGGTACGGGGCGCTCGCCAGTTGTGTTCGGGCGCGAGGGACGCGCTCACAGACAATCGGAATGAGCTCATGGCGAACTGGCAGCCCAATCAGGGCGAGTGGAAGCATACGCTTTACGGCACGGACCAAGGGGAGTGGCTGGTGGGCTACTCGTCCGATGACACGATCTACGGCAACGGGGGCGACGACACCGCCGAAGGGGTTCACGGCAGCGACATCATCGACGGGGGCGACGGCAACGACACCATCGTTGGCGGCACCGGCACCGACTGGCTGACCGGCGGCCTCGGCGCCGACCGGTTCATCATCGAGCAGAACGGCGGCTGGGACGTAATCTACGACTATCACGCCGACCAGGGCGACCAGATCTGGATCAAGAAGGCCGGGACCAAGGACTACGAAGTCGTCGAGAGCGACGGCGACACCTTGATCAACCTCGGCAACGGCGACGGCATCGTCCTCGTCGGGGTGACCAATTTCAACAGCAACGAGCTCAACTTCTACTGAGCCGGCAAGGCCGCCCCTCGCGGGGCGGCCCAACCTTTCGTCTAACGGCCCGCGGCAGCTGCCGGCGAGGCCTCGGCGCGGCGGCGCTGCGACTGCATCGCCTTCATCGCCTCGTTCATTTCGAGCTTGTCGATGGCCCCGTCCTTGTTGGCGTCGATCATCTCGAAACGCGGGGCCAGGTTCTTCCCGAACTGGCCGCGCAGCTCGGCCTTCTGGACCTTGCCGTCGAGGTTGTCGTCCATGGCGCCGAGCAGCCGGGTGTCCTGGAAGCGGGCGTCGGAGTCGATCTGCTGGGCGGCCGTCTCGTCCATCCAGCGGAACTCGATCTGGGTGAACAGCATCTCCTCGTGGCTCTGCTCGCCCCAGGTGACCTGGATCTTGGGGTCCGGGTTGGCCGGGTTGCGCTTGGAGTTGTCGTACCAGTAGCGGGCGATCAGCCGCGCGCCGGCCGGCACCTTCACGGGCTCGGCGAAGGTGTAGGCCCGCTGCCAGTTGAAGTCGTAGCGCGGCATGGAGAGCAGCAGCTTCTTCTTGCCGTCGGCGTACTGGATCCACAGGTCCGAGGCCGTGGCGCGGTAGTGGGCGTGCACGAAGGCCGAGTAGAGCAGCGCCTCCTTCGGGAACTCCAGGTAGGCCTGCTCCTCGTGGTAGGCGGTGTTCGGCGGGATGGTGATCGTGGGATCGCTGATCGCCACCTGGCGCATGATGTACTTGGGCGGGTCCTTCCGGAAGTAGATGCCCACCTCGGAGGCGTCGACCGCCTCCTTGCCGTAGGGCGTGTAGTGCATCTGGAAGCCCACCGCCCCGCCCGGCGGCAGGTAGGTGCCCACGTCGCCGGTGTAGACGTCGGCTTCCGAGCCCACCGCGTAGCGGCCGACCGAGTTGCGCCAGTTGCCTTCGGAGGAGACGCCGTTCTTCGGAGCCTCCTTCATCCAGCCGGAGAGCAGGTGGTGCACCGCGCGCCGGTCGCCCGGCTTGACGGCCGTCGCCCGGATCCAGCGGCCCTCCGTCTCGGTGTTGACCGTGAACGGACGCTGGTAGTCCACCGTCCCGGAGGCCGGCACCTTGTAGGACGGCACCTTCAGGATCAGGTCCGGCTTGCCCAGCGGCCATTCCGGCGCGGCGATCTTCTTCACCGCCAGGGGATCGGAGCCCTCGCCGCGCGGCGCGCCCGCTTCCACCCAGTGGACCAGCGTCTTGATCTCGGCGGGCGTCAGGTTCTTGGAATCGGAGAAGTGGCCCACCCGCGGGTCCGCGGCATAGGGCGGCATCCGGTCGGTGCGGATCACCTCGCGGATCATGGGGGCGAAGCCCTTGACCATGTCGTAGGAGGTCATGGCGAACGGACCGATGCCGCCGGGGCTGTGGCAGGCGACGCAGCGCGCCTCTAGGATCGGCGCCACGTCCTTCACATAGGTCAGCTTGCCGCTGTTGCGCTTCGCGAAGGCGATCGGCGCCCCCTTGGACGCTGCGCCCGCGACGCTCACCGGCCGTCCCGCGACCAGCGCGTCAATGGCGTCCGGCGCGCCACCCAGGGCGCCGCGGTAGACCACCTGCCAGGTCCTGGGGTTGATCACCACCGCCTCGGCCGAACGGGTGACGCCGAGCGACTCCCCGATCAGCTGGTTGTTGTCCATCATCACCGGAACCTTGAAGCCCGCCTTCTGGACCTCGGCCTGGACCCCTTCCAGGGTGTCCTTGGCGGTCGGGTTCAGCATGACGACCTCGACGCCCTTGGGCCCGTAGGTCTCGGCGAGACGGTTCACCTGCGCCGCGGAGGCCCGGATGACCGAATCCCCGTTGGCCTGGGTGACGATCACCACCGCCGGCCCGCTGCCCATACGGTAGAGCTCGTGGGCGACCAGGTTCTGGTCCACCAGCATGAAGTTGCCGACGTGTGCGGGCGCCGTCGTGGCCGTGTCGGTCACCAGGGCCAGGGCGTTCGGCGCCCCCTCGTTCGCGGCGCAGCCGGCCAGCAGCGCGGCGCTGCCCAGCAGTGCGGCAAGGCGATAGGTGACCATGTTCGTCTCTTCCCTAGGACAGCCACGCGGCAGGCGGCTCTTCGGCGACTGTGCCGTGGTTGGTCCTACATGGAAAGAACGCCGTTCAGTTATCGCGTTACGGTATTGTCACCTTCTCGCCGTGGATCTCGGTGATCCGCAGGATGATGGTCTCGTCGGTGCAGAAGCGGTTGCCGCGCTCTCCGCGCACCCGCAGCCGGTCCAGGGGCAGGTTGCGCTCGACGGCGTCGAAGAAGTGCACGCGGCCGTTGCGGACGCCCCGGAACACGCTCCAGTGGCCGCCCCCGCCCCTGGCCTTGCCCCAGTTCACCCCGACGATGGCGCTGGCGTAGCCCGAACGGGTGATGGCCGACAGCTCGCGGACGTAGGCCTCGGCGCTGGGGAAGTCGTCGTGGCCGAACGGCTGCTGCACGGCGATCCGGACGTCGATCCGGCGCTTCACCCGCACCGCCGCCCGCTTGGCGAGGTCGACCACCTTGTCGATGGTCATGCCGTTCCACAGCACGGCCGGATAGGCGTCCTGCGGAATCGCGCGGGCGGTCGCGCGGAATACGTCCTCCCCGAAGTCCGGCACGTCGCCGGCCTCGAACAGCAAGTGCAGGGCGTTCACCACCGCGTACATGCCGCACAGGCCGTTCAGGTCGCCCTGGTTGTAGGGCTTCAGCCTCATGCCGCTACGCCTCCACGCCACGCCCACGCCGGCTCGTTGATTAGCGACGCCCGCGCGGCGGAACAACGGCCGGTTGACGCTCAGGGCGGATCACGCACCATCCGGACATGATCCGCACGGTGATCCTCTGGGGCCTGGTGCTGGCCGCGGGGGCCCTCCTGCTGCAGTGGCTGGAATACCAGTACCTGGCCCGCGCCTTCTCCATCGAGGCCTATGTGGGCCTCATCGGCGTCGCCTGCGCGGCCGGCGGGGTGTGGCTCGGCTGGAAGCTCACCCAGCGCCGCGCGCCGGCCCCGTTCGAGCGCAACGCCGCAGCGGTGGCCTCGCTGGGGCTCACCGGCCAGGAGGTGAAGGTGCTGGAGCGCCTGGCGGCCGGCCAGTCCAACAAGGAGATCGCCCGCACCCTGGGCCTCTCCCCCAACACCGTGAAGACCCACGTGGCCAACCTCTTCGCCAAGCTTCAGGTGAGCCGCCGGACCCAGGCGATCAGCAAGGCCCGCGACCTGCACCTGATCGCCTGAAACGGTCGCAAGCTGACGAATTCACCCTTTCGGGCGATACCCTGGCCCGGGGCGGCGGTGCAGCTTCAAGGCATCGTCCAATCGGGAGAACACACAATGCTCCGCATCATCCTGACCTACGGCCTGATCTCGGGCGTGGTCATCATCGCCGCCATGGCGGGGACCCTGGTCCTCAACGGCGGGGCGCCGCACGCCAACGTCTGGCTCGGCTACCTGATAATGCTGGTGGCCCTGTCGTCCATTCTTGTCGGCGTGAAGCAGCATCGTGACCAGGCGCTGGGCGGCGTGATCCGCTTCTGGCCGGCGCTTGGGATAGGCCTCGGCATCGCCGTGGTCGCCTCCATCGCCTACGTGCTCACCTGGGAAGTCTATCTGGCCGTGACCGACTACGACTTCATCGGCGACTACACGGCTCAGATGCTGGAGGCCAAACGCGCCGCCGGCGTCACGGGCGCGGCCTACGACAAGGCCGTGGCCGAGATGGAGACCATGAAGGCCCAGTACGCCAACCCGCTGTTCCGGATGCCGATGACCTTCGCGGAGATCTTCCCGGTGGGGCTTCTCATCTCGCTGGTCACCGCCGCCCTGGTGCGCAATCCGCGGTTCCTGCCGGCTCGCAGCCGACCCGTCGCGGCCTAGCTCGTCTTGCCGTAGGGCGGCCTGGGGATCGACGCCTGGGCCGCCTTCAGCGCCTCGCTCCAGCGGTCGTTCAGCTCGCGGAAATAGGGGTCGTACTCGTCGATCCGGTGGGTCAGCTCGGCCCGCGCCTGCCCCGGCCGGGCGACCATCAGGTCGATCGGCAGGCCCACCGCCAGGTTCGAGCGCATGGTCGAGGAAAAAGAGATCAGCCCGATCTTCACCGCCTCGTAGAGGTCGGTCTCGTAGGTCAGCGCCCGGTCGAGGATCGGCTTGCCGTACTTGGTCTCCCCGATCTGCAGGTAGGGCGTGTCCTGGCCGCACTCGATGAAGTTGCCGGCCACGTAGACCAGGAATAGCCGGCTGGGCTCCCCGCCCACGCTGCCGCCCACCAGCAGGGTGGCGTCGAAGTTGATCTCCGCCTGCTGCAGCCCCTCCATCTCGTCCCGGGTGGCGCGGATCGACTGGCCGATCAGGTAGGCGGCGCGGTGGATGGAGGCGCAGGTCTGCAGGCTCTCCTGCAAGTCGGTGTCCGGCGCGGTGATGCCCAGCGCCACCCGCTCCAGCGCCTGCTGCGTCGTCGACAGGCTGCCCGCCGAGGCCACCGCGATCAACCGCTCGCCGTCGTTCCCGTAGATGCGCAGCTTGCGGTAGGTCGAGATGTTGTCGACGCCGGCGTTGGTGCGCGTATCGGCCAGCATCGCCAGCCCCTCGCGCACCAGCAGGCCCACGCAATAGGTCACTTGGGCGTCCTCATTGCTGCTGGGCCTGACAGGTGCGGTCCACGGCCCGAACCACGACCTCCAGGCTCTCCTCGCCCCCGCCGCGGCGCGCCCCGCGGATCGGCGCGGCGTCCAGGTAGTCCAGCCCCACCGCCATGCGAAGGTAGGCCCCGTCGGGACAGACCCCGTTGGCGGCGTCGAAGGCCACCCAGCCGAGGTCCGGCACGTAGGCCTCCGCCCAGGCGTGCGCCGCCTCCTGCTCCGGGTCGTCGCGCCGCGCCAGGTGCCCGGAGACGTAGCGGGCCGGCGCGCCGATCAGCCGGGCGGCGCCGACGAAGATGTGGGCGTAGTCCTGGCACACGCCCCGGGCGCTGGCGAACGCCGCCGACGCCGGCGTCGCGGCGTCCGAGACGCCGGTCTCGAAGGTCATGGCGCCGTACAGCCGCGCCATCAGGTCGTGCAGCCTGCCAAGCGCGTCGCCGCCCTGCACCGCCTGGGCGAGCTCGCGGATCGCGGCGTCCGGCTCGGTGAGCGGCGTCTGGCGCAGGAACACCTGGGGCGGCAGGGGCTCGGGCGCGGCGCGGACCACGCCCGCGCGGTCCTCCACCTCCGCCTCCCCCGTGGCGCGCACGGTCAGCGTCTCGACCGGACCCTCTGCATAGAAGTGGTGGATGACGTTGCCGAAGGCGTCGCGGCGCTCGCGCAGGAAGCCGTCGGCGTCCACCTCCACCCGCCAGGAGACGATCCGCTGGCCGTCGTGGTCCTGCGGGCTCTGGCGCAGCACCTGGATCACGCCTTCGGCAGGCCGGCGGTAGGCGTAGGTGGTGGCGTGGCTGACCCGGATGCGCATCAGAACAGGAACTGCTCGGCCACCGCAGCGCCCAGCCGGTTGTTGTCGGCCAGGAAGCGGTCGACGAACTCGTGCAAGCCGGAGGCGAACACCTCGTCGATGTTGGTCTCGGCCAGCTGGCGCTGGACGGCGGAGGCGATCCGGTGCGCCGGCCCGCGCCGGCCGCTGTCGGCGGCGAGCGAGTCCAGCAGGGTCAGGATCTGGTCGTAACAGGCGGTCAGCGAGCGCGGCATCTTGCTGTTGAAGATCAGCAGGTCGGCCACCAGCCAGGGCTTCACGTCGCCCTTGTAGACCCACCGGTAAGCCGTGTGCGCCGAGACCGTGCGCAGGATCGTCCCCCACTGGAAGTAGTCGAGGCTGCCGCCCACCAGTTCGTCCCTCGGCAGCAGCAGGTGGTACTTCACGTCGAGGATGCGGGCGGTGTTGTCGGCCCGCTCCACCGCCGCTCCCAGCTGCAGGAACCAGTAGCCGTCGCCGCGCAGCATGGTGCGGTAGGCCGAGCCCTCGAACGCCACCACCGCCCGCTGGGCGGCTTCCACCAGGTCGGCGGCGCGGCTGCGGGAGAGGCCCCGCGTGGGGTAGCGCTGGATATCCTGCCAGCCGGAATTCAGCGCCTCCCAGGCCTGCAGGGTGAGCGCCGTGCGCACCGCCCGCGCATTGCCGCGCGCCTGCTCCAGGCACCCCCGGATCGACGAGCCGTTGCGCGGATCGACCGTCAGGAAGGCGATGACGTCCTTCTCGGTCACCGCCGGATTGCAGGCGTTGTAGGCATCCAGCACGCCCGCCGAGGCGAGCGCGCCCGTCCAGGCGCTGGGATCGCCGCCGTAGGTCGAGGGCAGGCTCGCCAGCCGGATGGTGGCGTCGAGCAGGCGCGCCAGGAAGTCGGCCCGCTCCAGGTAGCGGCCGGACCAGTAGAGGTTGGACGCCGTACGCGAGAGCATCAGCCGTCCACCACCCACGTGTCCTTGGTGCCGCCGCCCTGGCTGGAGTTGACCACCAGCGAGCCTTCGGTGAGCGCCACCCGGGTCAGCCCGCCGGGCACCACCCTCACCCCGTCCGCGCCGGTGAGCACGAAGGGCCGCAGGTCCACGTGCCGCGGCTCGATGCAACTGTCGCGCAGGGTGGGACAGGTGGATAGGGACAGCGTCGGCTGGGCGATGAACTTCTCGGGCTGGGCGGCGAGCTTGTCCCGGAACTCGGCGATCTGCGCCTTGCTGGCGTGCGGCCCCACCAGCATGCCGTAGCCGCCGGACCCGTCGACCTCCTTCACCACCAGCTCCGGCAGGCGCTCGAGGATGAAGGCGAGCTCGGCCGGGTCGCGGCCGCGCCAGGTCGGCACGTTCTTGAGGATCGGCTCCTCGCCGGTGAAGAAGCGGATGATCTGCGGCATGTAGCTGTAGATCGCCTTGTCGTCGGCGACCCCGTTGCCGACCGCATTGGCCAGGGTGACGTTCCCCGCCAGGTAGGCCGCGAACAGCCCCGGCACGCCCAGGGTGGAGTCCGGCCGGAACGCCAGCGGATCCAGGAAGGCGTCGTCGATGCGCCGGTAGATCACGTCCACCCGCCGAGGGCCCTCGGTGGTGCGCATGTAGACCACCTCGTCGAGGACGAAGAGGTCGGCGCCCTCCACCAGCTCCACCCCCATCTTGTCGGCCAGGAAGCTGTGCTCGTAGAACGCCGAGTTGTAGGGACCGGGCGTCAGGACCACGATGCCGGGCTCCTGCTCGCGCCCCGCCGGCGCCACCGACGCCAGGGTCTGGCGCAGCAGGTCGGTGTAGGTCTCCACCGGCGCCACCCGGGCCCGCTCCACCAGCTCCGGGAACAGCCGCAGCATCATCTCCCGGTTCTCGAGCATGTAGGAGACGCCGGACGGCGTGCGGGCGTTGTCCTCCAGGACGTAGAACTCGTCCTCGCCGGTGCGCACGAGGTCGATGCCGGCGATGTGGACGTGGACGTCCCCGGCCGGCCGGTGGCCGGCCACCGCCAGTTGGTACTGTGGGTTGAGCAGCACGAGGTCGGCGGGGACGACGCCGGCCCGGATCGCCTCCTGCGGACCGTAGACGTCCGCCAGGAAGGCGTTGAGGGCCTTCACCCGCTGCACCAGGCCGCGCTCCAGATAGCTCCATTCGCGGCGGGTCAGCACCCGCGGCACCACGTCGAAGGGGATGAGCCGCTCGGCGCCTTCCTCGTCGCCGTAGACGCCGAAGGTGATCCCGGTGCGCCGGAACAGCAGCTCGGCCTGGGCGTGGCGGGTCTTCAGGATCTCGTGGGGCGTCTCGCTGAGCCAGCGGCGGATCTCGGCGTAGGCCGGCCGCCCGTCACTGCCTGGCGCGCCGTCCGCCTCGTCGAAGCTCGCCTGCAATAGGCTCTCCCGCCACCGTCCACGTCCGGCCGCTAAACGCGGCCGTTCCGCGATTGTTACATCCCCGCGCGGGCTTAGCGGCAAGCGCCGATAGGGCGACGGTCCGATCTGCCCAGAAAGCGGGCGCCTGCCTCAGGCCTCCGCGAAGGTCCTGAGCAGGATCCGCTCGAGCCAATGCCGGTCCACCTCGTCGAAGGCGGCCGGCTGCTCGGAATCCACGTCGAACACGGCGATCAGCCGGGCCTGGGCGTCCACCACCGGCACCACGATCTCGCTCTTCGAGCGGCTGTCGCAGGCGATGTGGCCGGGGAAGGCCTCCACGTCGGCGACGATCTGGGTCTGGCGGGAGCGCGCGGCTGCCCCGCAGACGCCTCGGCCGAACGGGATGCGCAGGCAGCCCAGCGTCCCCTGGTAGGGGCCGACGACCAGCTCGTCCTTGTCGGGGTCCACCAGGTAGAAGCCGGTCCAGAAATAGTGCTCGAACGCGTGGTTCAGCATGGCGGCGATGGTCGCCATGCAGGCGATCTGGTTCGTCTCGCCGGCAAGGACGGAGGCGATCTCCTCGGCCACGGCGGCGTATCGCTCGGCCTTGCCGGCCGGCAGGGTCATTTCGTTGAAGGCTTCGGCCATGTCGCCGGTTTAGCGGCCCGCGCGGCGCGGGTCACGCGGCCTTCTTTGTGCGGCCGATCTTGTGCTTCACCACCGCGGCCAGGTGGCTGACCAGCTTGGCGGCCTCCTTCGAGCGCTCCGGCGGGATATCCAGCAGCTGGCCCATGGACTTGAAATGGACGTCCAGCAGGGCCGCGTCGCAGCGCTCCGGCCCGCCCATGGCGTCCACGTAGTCGATCAGCAGCTGCGAGGCGCGCTCCACCATGGCGTCGCGCACCTGGCGGGCGCGGAAGCTGGTGTGCTGCAGCACGCGGTAGGTCATCTTCAGGGTCTCGCGGTCGACCCCGCCGCGGACGCTGATAAGGCGGCGCAGGGCCTCCAGCTCGATGCTGATCGTCTCGCGGGTCGCGGTGCGCTCCACCTGGTCGACCACCTCGTCCGGGTCGCTCATGCGGCGCATGGGCCCGGCGTAGGCCAGCTCGACCCGCCGGCGGCGGTCCGGGCCGATGTAGGCTTCCGAGACGATGAACTGGCGCGGCTTCATCAGCACCAGCTGGATGCGCGAGAGCAGCGCCGCGGGCGTGAAGGGCTTGATAACGAACTCGTTCACCCCGGCCAGACGGGCCTCCTCGACCTCCTTCTGGCTCCGATGGGCGGTGACGATGATCATCGGCACCTGCGGGTTCGGCACCCGGCGGTCGGGGTGGACGGCGGCCCGTCGGATCGAGCGGGTCAGCTCCAGTCCGCCCATCACGGGCATGTTCCAGTCGCAGAAGATGATGTCCGGATCCCAGCGGGCGAGCGTCTGGCGGGCGCGCATGCCGTCGTCGGCCGTCTCCACGCGCCCCACGCCGCCGGCGCGCAGCACGTCGCAGATCAGCCGCTGCACATTGGCGTTGTCGTCGACGACCAGCACCTTGAGCGAGGCAAGGGCGTCGGGACGCATGCTGGCGCTGGGCAGGGTGCGAGGGGCCATCCGACTCTCTTCTGGGTCGATCGACCTGGGAGATTGACGCATCGCGGTTGAGAAGCCGTTTATGCAGGCGGTTAATCGGGGGACGAACACCAAAATGGGTATCCGAGTACTTCTGGCCGCGGCCGTCCTGGCCATGGCCGCTCCCGCCATGGCGCAGGAGGGTCCAGCGCGCACCTTCACGGCCCGCGACCTGTTCGGCCTGCGTGCGGCGGGGGACCCCCGGGTGCGGCCGGACGGCGGCGCCATCGCCTATGTGCGCACCACCTACGACGTGATGACCGACCGCGCCGGCCGTTCGATCTGGATGGTGGACCCGGTCACGGGCGCCCAGACGCCCATGGTGGCGGACGAGGCCTCCAGCCTCACGCCGCGCTGGTCGCCGGACGGCTCGCGCCTGGCCTATGTGCTCGCCGCTCCGGGCGGGCCGCCGCAGCTCTACGTGCGCTGGATGGTCTCCGGCCGCTCGGCGCGGGTGGCGACGCTGGAGCAGGCGCCCAACGACATCACCTGGTCGCCGGACGGCAAGACCCTGGCGTTCACCATGCTGACTCTCGACGAGGGCAAGCCGCTGGGAAGCTCGGCGCGCCGGCCCGAGGGCGCCCGCTGGGCCGATCCGCTGAAGGTCATCGACCGTGCGGTCTGGCGCGTGGACGGCGAAGGCATCCTGAAGCCCGGCTACCGGCACCTGTTCGTGGTCTCCGCCGACGGCGGGCAGCCGCGCCAGCTCACCTTCGGCAAGTTCGACCATGCTGGGCCAATCGACTTCACCCCCGACGGCGAGGCCGTGGTGGTCGCCACGAACCGCGCCGAGCGCTGGGAGATCGATCCGAACGAGACCGAGCTCTACCGGGTCTCGATCCGCGACGGGGCGATGACCCGCCTCACCCACCGCGTGGGCCCCGACCAGTCGCCGGTCGTCTCGCCCGACGGGACGAAGATCGCCTACCTGGGCTTCGACGATGCGCGGCGGCGCGGCTACGAGAACACCCGACTCTACGTCATGGACCGCGACGGCAAGAACAGCCGGGTCCTGACAGGCGCCCTGGACCGCAGCGTGGGCTCGCCGCAGTGGGCTGCGGACGGCCGCAGCCTCTATGTCAGCTACGACGACCTGGGTGTCCGCAAGCTGGCGCGCGTCACGCTCGACGGGCGCGTCGAGACCCTGAACGTCCAGCTTGGCGGCGGCTCGCTCGACCGGCCCTACACCGGCGGCGAGTTCTCGGTGGCGCGCAACGGGCTGGTGGCCTTCACGCAGAGCACGCCCGACCATCCGGCCGATATCGCCGTCCTGCGCGGCGGCCGGACCCAGCGGCTCACCCGCCTGAACGAGGACCTGTTCACCGGCAAGACCCTGGCCCGCGTCGAGCCCCTCCCCGTGGTCTCCTCGTTCGACCGCAAGCCGGTGGGCGCCTGGATCGCCACGCCCCCGAACTTCGACCCTTCACGCAAGTATCCGCTGATCCTGGAGATCCACGGCGGGCCGTTCCAGGCCTATGGCCCGTCGTTCGCCACCGACGTGCAGCTCTACGCTTCGGCCGGCTATGTGGTGGTCTACGCCAATCCGAGGGGCTCCACGTCCTACGGCGAGGCCTTCGCCAACGAGATCGACAAGAACTACCCCAGCCACGACTACGACGACCTGATGAGCGTCGTGGACGCCGCCGTCGCCAAGGGCTTCGTCGACCCGAACCGGCTCTATGTGACCGGCGGCTCCGGCGGCGGGGTGCTGACCTCCTGGATCATCGGTAAGACCGACCGGTTCAAGGCCGCCGCCACCCAGAAGCCGGTGATCAACTGGTCGAGCCACGTGCTGACCGCCGACAACGTGGGCTTCTTCGGCCCCTACTGGTTCGGCAAGATGCCGTGGGAGGACCCGCAGGCCTACTGGGCCCGCTCCCCCCTCTCCCTGGTTGGCAACGTGAAGACCCCCACCCTGGTGGTGGTCGGCGAGGAGGACTGGCGCACGCCCGCCTCCGAGGCCGAGCAGTACTACGCCGCCCTGCAGTACCGCGGCGTGCCCACCGCCCTGGTTCGGGTGCCCGGCGCCAGCCACGGCGGCCTGGCCGCGCGCCCCTCGCAATCGGGCGCGAAGGCGGCGGCGATCATCGCCTGGTTCGAGCGCTACAAGTAGCGGGCGATCAGGCTTTCAGGGTGAAGAGCTCGCGGCCGAACTGGTGGACCGCGACCGAGGTCGCGCGGCGCTCGGCGAGGCGACGGCGCGCCGCGGACATGAGCTCGGCCAGCGAGGCGCAGGTCAGCGCCTCGAACTTCGGCGGCTCGTCCCCTTCCTGGAAATAGAGCTCGTACGTCAGGTGCATGGCGGCCTTACGGATGCCGAAAGACGGCCCCGCCCGCACCCTGTGGAATCTACGTAGCGGGGCCGTCAGGCGACCTTCGTGGCCTCTTCGGCGTCGCCGCCTTGCGTCACCGCCACCACGGCCTCGAACAGCGCCATGGCCTGGATCGGCTTGGAGACGTGGCTGTCCATGCCGGCCGCCAGGTACTGCTCGATGTGATGGGCCATCGCGTTGGCGGTGAGCGCCACGATCGGGGTCCGCGGACGCCCGGTCTCCCGCTCCCGCTCCCGGATCCGCGCCGTGGCCGTCATGCCGTCCATGTCCGGCATCTGGATGTCCATCAGGATGACGTCCCAGTCCCCCGTCTCCCAGGCGTCGATCACCGCTTCGCCGCAGTCGACGACCACCGGCTCGACCCCGAGCTGGTGCAGCAGGGTCTTCAACACCAGCTGGTTGACGGCGTTGTCCTCGGCGGCCAGCACGCGCAGGCCCAGCGCCTGGCGCTCGCTGGGCGGCGGCGGCGCGTACTCGGCCGGCGGCTTCTCGTCGCCGATGCGCTCCAGCGGCGCGCGCAGGATGAAGCGAGAGCCCTTCCCGAGCTCGCTCTCGACGCTCATCTCCCCGCCCATCAGTTGGGCGAGCTCGCGGCAGATCGCCAGGCCGAGGCCCGTGCCGCCGAAGCGCCGGGTGGTGGAGCTGTCCTCCTGCTCGAACTTGCCGAACAGCCGCGCCATGCCGTCCGGCGAGATGCCGACGCCGGTGTCGGCGACGGCGATCTCGAGCATCGCGCCGGAGCGCCGGGCGGTCACCCGGACCTCGCCCGCCTCGGTGAACTTCAGGGCGTTGGAGATCAGGTTGTAGAGCACCTGCCGCAGCCGCGTGGGGTCGCCCATGTAGCGACCGCGGGCCGGGTCGATCTCGACCGCGAACGAGAGGCCCTTCTTGTTGGCCAGCGCGGTGAAGGCCGAATAGGCGCCGCGCACCACCTCCGCCAGGTCGAACTCGATGTGCTCCAGGTCGAGCTTTCCGGCCTCGATCTTCGACAGGTCCAGCACGTCGTTGAGGATGGCGAGCAGCGCCTCGCCCGACTGGTGGACCACGCTCAGCCGCTCGCGCTGCACCTTCGACAGCTTGTCCCCCGCCATGGCCTGGGCCATGCCGAGCACGCCGTTCAGGGGCGTGCGGATCTCGTGGCTCATGGTGGCCAGGAACGTGGACTTGGCCGCGTTGGCCGCCTCGGCCGCGACCTCTCCCCGCAGCGCCTCGGCGCGGGCCTGCCGCAGCGCGGTGCGGGATCGGTCGAGCTGGCGCTGGGCGAGCACGAAGAAGTTCACCACCCCGACGCCGCCGGCGATCACCGTCACGACGGTGGCGGCGCTGAAGCCAGTGCGCCAGACCAGGTGGCCGATCATCAGGCCGAGCGTCGCCGCGTAGGGCGCCAGCAACAGCCGGAACATCGCCACGTTCGAATAGTACTGCAGCAGCACGTAGCAGGCGCCGACCACCGCAGACGTCAGCGCGAAGGCCTTGGCGACCGGATCCCCCATCAGCCAGATCGCCGTGAGGATCGCGCACTGCAGTACGACGGCGAACGTGCTGTTGGCCCACACGCCCGCCGAAACGCGTCGGCCGGCGGCCTTGTCGGCGGCCCGCTTGATCGAAGGGCGCAGCGAGGCGCCGACCGCGAAGCCCGCGAACACCAGGCACAGCCAGCCGACTGCCCAGGCCACGCCGACATAGATGGCGGCCACGCCCGCGACCCCGAGGCTCGTGACGATGCGCGGCAGCATGTTCTTCGCTGAAGCGGCGTAGAGGCTCAGCCCGCTGGGGGGCTCGGCCGATGTCTGGGCGCGCACGCCGCTGCTGACGGACGAATCCAACAGCCCCTCCCCGATGCATTTTCTCGGAGAGTGGCGTTACCCGGTTAACCGTACGTCAAGCGGTTCTCGCCCCGGTGGCAGCGTCGCCAGCGCGGCGCCCCTGAGTTGCAGTCAGCGGCCGCCGGCCGCCTTGGGCGCAGCTTCCGCCCGCTCCTTTTCCTGCAGCCGGGCGCCGGCCAGGATGCCCGGCAGGGCGTAGTTCCCCTCGTGGCAGGCGTACTCGTAGATCACGCCCTCCAGCGGCGAGAACTCGTATTCGCCGCCCCACGGCTCGTTCCAGGCGGTGGGGTCCTCGACCTTGAACTGGTAGCGAAGCCGGTTCTTGGAGGCGCGGGTGAAGCGCTCCGTGACCTTCAGGTCCTTCCACGAGCCCATGAAGGCCTGGGCCTCGGGGATGTGGGTGGTCTCCACCACCAGGGTGTCGCCGTCCCACCAGCCGATGGAGTCGCCGAAGTAGGGACGGACGCCGTCCGTGCGGTGCTTGGCGTTCAGGCGCACGACGCGGGTGTCGTGGGCCATCTCCACCAGGATGGCCACGGCGTCGGGGGTCTGAACGATGTGGTAGTTGTTGTTGTAGAAGCCGTTCGGGAACATCGGCGGGCCGGCGTTGCGCCCGAAGCCGATCACGCAGCGCTCGCCCAGCGGCCGGTTCTCCGGATTGTCGAAGGAGCCCAGGCCGCCGCCGTAGCGCTCGTTCGTCGCGACGCCGTTCCTGCGCGGCGGAGGCTGTCCATTCTTCGTCGTGAGCAGCGACGTGCGGGGCTGGCCGGCGACGCGCATCACCTGGTGCCCGGGATCGAGCCACCCGCGATTGTAGCCGCCGACGTCACCGCCCGCCGCGGCGAACTCGGGGCGCAGCTCCAGGCCGTTGGGGGCGTTCACCGGCGCGTTCGGGTCGGTGGGCTTGTTGCCCGCTTCGACCTCCTCGACCACGGCCTGCTCGAGCTTCTTCACTTCCTCCGGCGTGAAGGTCAGCCGCTCCCCGAGCTCCGGCCGCCGCGTCATCGGCGTCAGCGTCGAGTTCGACCAGTAGCCCTGCAGGTCCGGCTGCCCGAACGGTGTCCGCGGCGCCTTCCAGTCCTGCGCCTGGGCCGCGCCGGCGGCGAGCGCCGCCGCCAGGGTCGCGATGAGCACGTGCTTCATGGTCTTGCCTCCCATCCGATGATCACCCAGAGCGGGGCTCGCGCCAAGCCGCCCCTTGGCGGAATCGGCTTAGGCCTTGGGCCAGGCTTGGGAGGGACCCGATGGTGAAGACCGCGCGCGCCGTGGCCCCAGGCGTGGTGGTGGCCGTCTGCTTCCTCATCGCCGCCGTCGAGGGCTACGACATCCAGGCCTTCGGCGTCGCCGCACCCCGGCTGGTCCCCGAGCTCGGCCTCGACTCCAGCCAGCAGGGCTGGGCCGCCAGCGCCGCCATGATCGGCCTGGTCCTGGGCGCCTTCGCCGGCGGCTGGCTCGCCGACCGCACCGGCCGCAAGCCGGTGCTGATCGCCTCGGTCATCGGGTTCGGCCTGTGCTCCATCTGGACCGCGCTCTCGCACGATTACGAGACCCTACTTGCCGCCCGCTTCATCACCGGCCTCGGCTTCGGCGGCGCCATGCCGAACCTGATCGCCGTGGCCGCCGAGATCAGCCGCCCCGAGCGGCGCGGCGCGACCGTCAGCGCCATGTTCTGCGGCATGCCGGCCGGCGGCGCGGCCGTCGCGCTCGCCGCCCGGCTGTGGGGCGAGGCGCTGGACTGGCGGATGATCTTCGTCGCGGGCGGCGTCCTGCCCCTGCTGCTGGTCCCGGTGATCGTGCTGCTGCTGCCGGAGACCCGGCCTGCGGCCGCCCCGGCCGCCGACCGGCGGCTGCTACCGGCGCTGTTCGCCGGCGGGCGTGCGGTCCCGACGCTGTTGCTCTGGGCCGCCAACATCCTGACCCTGGTGATCCTCTACCTGATGCTGAACTGGCTCCCGACGCTGGTGGTCGCGAAGGGCCTGCCCCCGGCCGATGGCGCGGCGGCCTCGCTGGCCTTCAACATCGTTGGCGTCGCCGGCGCCCTGGCGCTGGGCGTGGTGACCGACCGCCTCGGCCACCGCTGGACGCTGGCCGCGGCCTATGCGGGCCTGGCGGTGGCCATCCTGGCGCTCAGCCGCGCCGAGGGCGCCGCCGCGGTCCTGACGCTCTCGGCCGCAGCGGGCTTCCTGGTGCTGGGGGCCCAGTACGCCCTCTATGCCCTAGCCCCCATGCTGTACGGTCCCAGCGTGCGAGCGGCTGGGGCCGGCGCGGCCGTCGGGGTTGGACGCTTCGGCTCGATTATCGGGCCGCTGCTGGCGGGCGAGCTGCGCCACGCCGGCTGGGCCGCGGGCCAGGTTATCGACGCCATGGCGCCGCTGGCCGTCGGGGCGGGCCTGGCGGTCGTGGTCCTGACGATGGTCGCGCGGCTGAAGGCGGACTAGGCCTCACGCAGCCGCGCCGCCACCGCCGAGGCGGTGGGGCCCAGCACAACGTGCAGATGGTCTGCGCTGCGGAACAGCCCGCGCGCTCCGGCCGACCGAAGCGCCGCCTCGTCCACGACGGCGTTCCGGCCCACAGCAAGCCGCAGCCGGCTGTCGCAGACCTCGACGCTCGAGGCCTTCAGACCGCGAAGCACGGCCACCAGGGCATCCGAGGTCCCGCCCGCCGCACGGATCTCGCCCGCAACCTGATCGGCCTGCGGACCCAGCACCACCTGCAGGGTGTCCGGCGAGGGTCGCACGAACCCCTTCGCGCCCAGCGCGCGCAGCGCCGGCTCGTCGACCTTGGCCGGATCACGCAGCACGAGGCGAAGGCGGGTGGTGCAGGCGTCCACCGTTGCGAGGTTCTCACGCCCGCCCAACGCGCGCGCAAAGGCCTCGCCGCGCGAGCCGGCGGGCGCCGCGGCCTGGACCGCCGGCGCGTCCTCGCGGCCGGGCGTCTTCAGGTCGAACACCCGGATCGCGAGCCGGAAGAAGCCGTAATAGACGCCGAAATAGGCGAGCCCGACCGGGATCAGGAGCCACGGCCGCGTGGCCTTGTTGAAGTTCAGGAGGTAGTCGAACAGCCCCGCCGAGAAGCCGAACCCGAGCTTCACGCCCAGCGCGTCCATCAGCGCCATCGAGACGCCAGTCAGCACAGCGTGGATGGCGTAGAGCGCCGGCGCCAGGAACATGAAGCTGAACTCGATCGGCTCGGTGACGCCCGTCAGGAAGGAGGTCAGCGCGACCGACAACAGCATCCCGCCCACCGCCTTGCGCCGCTCCGGCGGGGCCGAGTGGTACATGGCCAGGCACGCCGCCGGCAGACCGAACATCATCACCGGGAAGAAGCCGGCCATGAACGCCCCGGCGGTGGGGTCGCCCGCCGCGAACCGGTTCAGGTCCCCCGTCACCCCCTGGTAGTCGCCGAGCAAGAACCAGGCGAGGTTGTTGAGGATGTGGTGCAGGCCGGTGACGATCAGCAGCCGGTTGAGAAGGCCGTAGAGGAACAGCCCCGCGGGCCCCAGGCCGATCACGCCGGCGCTCAGCGCGTCCATCCCGCGCTCCAGCGCCGGCCAAGCGAAGCCGAACGCCAGCGCCAGCACCACGCCGGCGAGCCCGCAGACGATCGGCACGAACCGACGGCCGCCGAAGAAGGCCAGGTACTCCGGCAGCCGGATGTCGGAGAAGCGGTTGTACATCAGCCCGGCGATCACGCCGGAGAGGATGCCGGCGGGGATGCTGAGCTTGCCCACCTCCTTGGTCTTCCACGCGGCGACCGCCAGGTCTCCGGTGACCTCGGGTGGGGCGTGCAGCAGGGCCTTGGCGCCCTCCGTGGCGACGAGGAAGCAGACCACGCCTGCGAGCCCCGCCGCGCCGTGGTTCTCCCGCGCCAAGCCCACCGAAACACCCACCGCGAAGATCAGGCCGAGGTTGCCGAACACCGCGCCGCCGGCAGCGGCGAAGGCCTGGGCGAGCACGCCGAAGGCGCCGCCGCCGAGGTCCGCCAGCGCCGGCGCACCGAGCAGGTCGGGCTGGCCGAGCCGCAGCATCAGGGCCGCCACCGGCAGCACAGCGATCGGCAGCATCAGCGCGCGGCCCAGCTGCTGCACGCCGCTCAGGGAGAGCTTCATGACGAGGCTCCGTCAGCCGGCGGCAACCGCTCGCGCACCAGCGCGCGCACGGCTTCCGCAGAGGGAAGATCGAGGGCCGCATGCGCTGCGACCCTGCAGGCGTCGAGCGTCAGCCCGCGCAGGCGTGCCTTGAGCGCGGGCACCGCGGCGGGCGCGGCGGATAGACCACGCACGCCAACCCCGACGAGCAGGGGCGCCGCGAGGGGATCGGAAGCCAGGCCGCCGCATACGCTCGCCGGCTTGCCGGCAGCCGCGGCGGCCGCCGCCGCCTGGGCGATCAGGCGCAGGACGGCGGGGTGGAGGCCGTCGAGCCGGGGCGCGAGCTCCGGGTGCTCGCGGTCCATGGCCAGGACGTACTGGGTGAGGTCGTTGGTGCCGATGGACAGAAAGTCCGCCTCAGCCGCCAGCTGGTCGGCCAGCAGCGCCGCGGCGGGTGTCTCCACCATCACACCGAGCTGTGGCGCGCCGGCCGGCGCGAGCTCGTCCAGCATCCGGCGCACCGCGCGCAGGTCGGCCACGTCATTGACCATCGGCAGCAGGATACGCACCGGTCCGCGCACCTTCAGGATGGCCGCGAGCTGGGTCCTGAGCAGCGCCGGCGTGCGCAGCGCCGCGCGCAGGCCGCGCAGGCCTAGCGCGGGGTTGGTCTCCGCCGGCGCTGGCGCGAAGGCGAGCGGCTTGTCGCCGCCGGCGTCCAGGGTGCGGATGGTGAGCGGCCGGCCGCCGAGGGCCTCGGCGGCCGCTTGGTAGAGGCCGGCCTGCTCGGCCTCATCTGGCGGGACGGTGCGGTCCAGGTAGAGGAACTCGGTGCGGAACAGGCCGCAACCCTCCGCGCCTTGCGCCACCGCTTCCGCCGCCTCCGCAACGGCGCCGAGGTTGGCCATCACTTCGATCCGGAGGCCGTCGGCGAGTGCGGCCGGTTCGGCGGCGGCCGCGCGATCGGCGCGGCGGCGCGACTCCCGGGCGCCGAGCGCGGCCTGAGCGGCTTCGAGGGCGGCGCGGTCCGGCGCCACGCGCAGCGTCCCGGCGTCGGCATCGAGTATCACCGTGGCGCCTTCCGGAACCTGCAGCAGGTCCGGACCGATGGCGGCGAGCGCCGGTACGCCGGCCGCAGCCGCCAGGATGGCGACGTGCGAGGTGGCTCCCCCTCGGGCGGTGCAGAAGCCCGCCACACGCGCGCCCTCGAGGGCGACAAGCTGGGACGGCAGGAGCTCCTCGGCGATGAGCACCGCGCCAGCGGGAGGGCGGGGTGGCGGCGGGGTCTCGCCCGACAGCGCCCAGAGCACCTGTCGCTCCAGGTCCAGGAGGTCGTCCGCGCGGGCCGCCAGATGAGGGTCGTCCAGCGCCTGTAGGTCGGCGGCCACGCGGCGCAGGGCTGCGCGCCAGGCGACGCCCGCACTGAGCCCGGCGCGTAGGCCCCGCTCGGCGGCGGCCCTCAGCTCCGGGTCGGCCAGGAAGGCTTGGTGCGCCGCCAGGATGTCGCGCTGGGCGCCACCGACGCCCGATCCCGCCACGCGCGCACGCACCTCCTCGATCGCGCCGGCGAGTGCGTGCGACTCGGCCTCCGCGCCGCGGCTCGCCTCGACCAGCGGTGGCTCGGGCGGCGTGAGCCGCACCGCCACGCCGATGGCGAGACCGGGCGCGGCGGTGACGCCGGTGAGCACTCCTGCCTCCTTCGTGTGCGCCGCCAGGGCGGCAAGGGTGGGCGCCAGCGGCGCGGCCGCCCTCTCCTCCTCCGCGATCACCGCGAGCAGGGTCCGGATGGCCTCGACCGCCTGCGCAGCCTCCGGACCTCGGGCGGTGACCGTCAGGTGCGCTCCTGGGCTCGCGCCCAGCGCCATCATCGCCACGGCGGAACGCACGTCGGCGCGCCGCCCACCCGCGGCCAGCTCGACCTCCGCCTGGAACGCCTGCGCCGTCGCCACAACCCGGGCCGCAGGCCGGGCATGCAGCCCGTGCGGCAGGTCGAGGAGCAGTTCGGCGCTGACCGTCTCGCCGGCATGCGTGACGGCCGCTGCGCCCGCCAGCGGGCGAAGCTGCATGAGCGCCTCGCCCGCGCGCACCTCACGCCCGGTGACGCGGTGCACGATCTCGAAGCGCTCCCCGTTGGTGATCACCACCGGCGTGAGCAGGCTCCGCACGCGGCCGGCGAGGAAATCCATATCGAAGGTCAGGATCTTCTCGCCGCGGCGGACGCGGGCGCCCTCGTCCACGTGCGCCGTGAACCCCTCCCCCGCGAGCGCCACGGTCTCCAGCCCCACGTGGATCAGCAGCTCGGCGCCGTTGTCGGCGCGGATCGTCACCGCGTGGCGGGTGCGTGGCAGGGCGATGATGACCCCGTCGCAGGGCGCGTGCACGGTCTCCGCCGTGGGATCGATGGCGACCCCATCGCCCAGCATGCGGCCGGCGAACACCGGATCCGGCGCCTCGTCGAGCGGCGCGGCCCAGCCCGCGACCGGCGCCTGCACCACCAGGACCTCGCTCACGCCAGGCGCCGGCGGGCTCTCCAACGGCTTCATCGCGCCGGACCCGGCAGCAGGCGTACGGCCGCCACCGCCCACATCGGCTCGATCTTGGGCCGGGTGAAGGTGAAGCAGAGGTCCTGGGCGCCGGCCGTAGGCGGCAACTGGACCTTGAGCGTCGTGACAGCGGGGTTCGCGGCGGCCGTCTTCAGCGGGGCCACCACCGCGGGCTCCGCCTTGCAGCCGCCGACGCGCACCTCCAGCTCGCCTTCCGGCGTGCGGGGCCGCGGGACGGTGACCTTCTTGATGTCCTCTCCGATCTGGTAATTGAACGGCAGCTGGCCGACGTCGACTTCGATCGTGGAGATCCCGTCCAGCTGCGCGCCGGACCAGATCCAGCACGGGTTCATGATGTCCGTGAGGAAGACGGCGCGAGGGCCGTTCGCCGGCGCATCGTCCTCCAACGCCAGAGTGATCGCGTTGCTGCAGGTCTTCAGCTCGCGGCTGTCCCGCCGACGCGGATCGGTGGGCGTGTGCTTGCCGTCAAAGGGGGACTGCGCGGCCGGGAAGCCGAGGGCGCGCAGCCGCGCGACGGCCGCGGGCACACGCGTGGCGAAGTCCTTCCAGTCTCGGCGGGCCGCCGGCGACCAGCCGACCTCCGCCACGGCGAGCGCGCGCGGGAACAGCATGTGCGCCGCCCGGGCCTCGGTCCGGATGTGCTCGGTCCAGAGGTTGGCCTGCAGGCCGATGATGTGGCCCTGCTGCTCGGGCGTCAGCTGAGGCGGGGCGGGATCGAAGGCGTAGACGTCCTTCAGGCTGATGATCCAGCCGCGGCCGGGGGGTTCCGCCGGCCCGGCCGCCTGGCGGTTGTCGAAGTAGAGGATCGGGGCTGGCGACAGGACCGTGTCGTGCCCCCGCTTCGCCGCCTCCAGCGCACCGGCGATGCCACGCCAGGACATGACCGTGGCGCGAGGCGGAAGCTCGCCGTCGAGGATCTCGTCCCAGCCGATGAGCCGGCGGCCGCGGCTTGCCAGGTGCTTCTCGATGCGCTGCGTGAACCAGGCTTGCATCGCCTTCTCGTCCCGGATTCCGAGCGCGCGCATCTGCGCCTGCACGGCAGGAGACTCCTTCCACTGGTGCTTCTCCGCCTCGTCGCCGCCCACGTGGATGTACGTCGACGGGAAGAGCGCGATCACCTCGTCGAGCACATCCTGCAGGAAGCCGAAGGTCGCCTCGTCGGTGGCGAACAGGTTGGGGTAGATCCCCCAGTCCGCCGGCACGGCCTTCGGCGGAGAGGAGGTCGCCGCGAGCTGCGGGTAGGCGACGACGGCGGCGGTGGCGTGCCCCGGCATCTCGATCTCGGGCAGGATGGTGATCTGCCGCTCGGCGGCGTAGGCCACCAGCGCCCGGACCTCGTCCTGGGTGTAGAAGCCGCCGTAGAGACGCGGGCTGCCCGTCGCCGGATCGACGTCGCGCGCCGGCCCTTCGCCGGCCGGCACACGCCAGGCGCCGACCTCTGTCAGACGCGGATATTTCCTGATCTCCAGCCGCCAGGCCTGGTCGTCGGTCAGGTGCCAGTGCAGCACGTTGAGCTTGTGGGCCGCCATGGCGTCGATCAGCGAGCGGATAAAGGCCGGTGACTGGTAGTGGCGCGCGGAGTCCAGCATCAGCCCGCGCCAGCCGTAGCGCGGCGCGTCCTCGATCCGCAGCGACGGGATGCGCCCGCCGTCGGCGGTGACGAGCTGCCACACGCTCATCGCCCCATGGAACAGCCCTGCATCGGTCGAGGCGGTGACGACGGCGCCGGCCGGGGTGACCTCCAGGCGGTAGGCCTCGGGGCCCAGGCCCGGCGTCCGCCGCAGCACGATCGCGCCCTCGCGCTCGACGACCCGCAGGCGGGGCCCGCCGGCGCGGGCGGTGAGGTCCGCCAGGATCTCCGCCGTTCGCCGCGCTGGCGCATCGCCGGGCGGCGCCGCGATTCCCAAGCCGTTGCGCACGACGAGCAGACCCGGAGCCTCGACGAGCTGCACGGGAGCCGGAGTGATCTGGGCGCGGAGCGGCGGGGACGCCGTCGCGCAGGCCGCGCCCAGCAGGGCCAAGGCTGCGGCCGCCAGCCGGCCGATCCACGGTCGCGCCCTCGCCCGCATCACTTCCTCCGGCCGTACGCCCAGCTGTACAATGAAAAAGGAAATGGGCGCGGAAAAGAGCGAGCCGCGCCCAAAGTTGGGGGAGGTACCCTTAGAACTTCACGCGCACCCCGCCGTAGAAGACGCGGCCGTTGCGGTAGAAGGCCCGCGGCCGGCTCTCCGTGCCGGAGTAGAATTCCAGGATCTCATCGGTCAGGTTCTGCGCGTCGAAGGTCGCCGCGATGTTGTCCGTGATGTTGACGCTCACCGAGGCATCGAGCGACTTCACCGCCGCGCTGTTCAGCTGCGAGGCGCGGTCGATGTCGACGAAGAACTCCGAGCGGTAGTTGTAGGACAGCCGCGCGCTGATCCGCTCGTTCTCGAAATAGCCGGTCAGGTTGAAGCTGTGCTGGGAGTTCTCCGGGATCGGATCCCCGTTCGTCGCCTCGGCGTCGGAGTAGGTGTAGTTGGCCAGCACCCCGAAGCCCGCCATCAGCGGCTGCTGCCAGCTGATCTCGACCCCCTGGTTGTGCCCGCCGGGACCGTTGGTCGGCCGCGTGACGTCGAACCGGCAGGTGTAGAGGTTGCCGCTCACCGGGGTGCAGCGGCTCATGTCGGGCGTGTTGGTCTCGACCCGCTGCAGCTCCTCGTTGGTCGCGTTGATCACGTAGGACTGGATGTCCTTGTAGAAGAACGCCACCGACAGCAGGCTCTCGGGCGCGTAGTACCACTCCGCCGAGACGTCGAACTGCGAGGCCCGATAGGGGTCCAGGTCCGGGTTGCCGCCGATCCCGGTGTAGATCGAGGGTGTCAGCGAGATCTGCGGCGCGATCTTGGCGTAGTCCGGCCGCGCCATGACCTTGGCCGCCGCGAACCTGAGGACGAGGTTATCGGTGAGGTCGAACGCGATGTTGAAGCTGGGCAGGACGTCCGTGTAGCTCTTCTCGTAGGTCACCCGCTGGATGTCGCCGAACGGATTGGGGACCCCGCCCCCGGCGCCGACCAGCCAGCCTTCGGCGGTCTGCTCCGTCTGCACCACGCGGACGCCGAGGTTGCCGCGGAAGCCCTCGCCCCCGAAGACGCCCATGACGTAGCCGCCCAGGGCCTTCTCGGTGATCGTGTAGCTGTCGGACGGCGACAGGAACTTGTAGTCGGCCGAGCCGGGCGTGGACGGCGTCCACTCCACCAGGGTCTTGCCGAGCAGCAGCTGCTCCAGGCGGGCGCGGTCCACCTGGCGATAGGCGCGGACCACGCCCGTGCCGCCGATGCCGTCCAGGTAGTCGCCGGGGGTTAGCCCGCCTGCCACGTCGGCGAGGCCGCAAACGTGGCCGCTGCAGAGTCCGCCGGTCCAGGGATAGAGGGAGCCGAGGCGGCCGGCGATGTGCAGGGTCTCGCGCTCGTGGTCGGTGTACTTCAGCCCGGCCTTGATCGAGCTGAAGGGGCCGAAGTCCACCTTCCTGTCGGCGTCGCCGCGGACATAGAACTCCTGGTCGGTGTTGCCGATGCTGTCGAGCGAAGTCCAGCCGAGCTCCGGCAGGGCCGCGGCGCTGGTCGGGTCCAGGTTCGCGAAGCTCACCCGGGGCACGCCCTGGGTCAGGTCGAAGCTCACGCCGGTGACGCCGATGGTCTCCCAGAACGGCTGGGCCTCGGTCGCGCCTTCGGCGTCGGTGAAGCCGATCTGGCCGTGCAGTGTCCACGCGTCGCCCAGGCTGTAGGTGGCGTCGAGGTCGATCGACCGTGTCTCGGTGGAGGCCACCCGGTCGACGGCGTCGAACACCGCGCCGAACCCGCCCGCCTGGCCGAACGTGCCGCGCACCAGGGTGCCGTCACGCACTTCCGTCCCGGTCAGAGCCGCGCCGTTGCCGACCTTGTTCGAGATCCAGGCCATGTAGTTCTGGTTGAAGTTGTCGGCGTCCATGTGGCTGTAGAGGCCGGTCAGATTTACCTCGAGGGCGTCGGTCGGGGCCCACTGGGCGGCGAAGTTCACGCCCTTGCGGTCGCGCTCCTGCTGGAAGAAGGCCGAGCCGATCAGGACAGGGTAGTCGACCGTCCCGATGGCGCCGCCGAAGTTGTTGGAGCCGTAGCCCAGCACTTCCACGCCGTCGCGGCGCAGGTGGCGCTTCTGGGAGATCAGCCCGACGAGTACGCCGAAGGTCTTGTCGGCGTTGGTCCAGCTGAGCATGCCCGAAAGCTGCGGGTCGTATTCGTCGGCCAGATCGCTGTAGGCGACCTGCGCCGAGGCCGAGACGGAGAACGGGTCGAGGTCGAACGGCCGGCGGGTGAGCACATTGATCGTGCCGCCAACGCCGCCCTCCTCCAGGTCGGCCTGCGGGCTCTTGAACACCTCCACGCGCCCGACGATCTCGGACGGCAGCATCAGGTAGTTGAAGCTGCGGCTGGCGTTCAGCTGGTCGAGGATGAACCAGTCGGCGGTCGCGACCGCGTGGCCGTTCAGCAGCGTCAAGTTGAGGTTGCGCGCGGTGCCGCGGATCGACACCCGCTCGCCCTCGCCGAAATCGCGCTGGATGGTGACGCCGGTGATCCGCTGCAGCGACTCGGCGACGTTCTTGTCGGGGAACTTGCCCACGTCCTCGGCGGTGATCACCTCCACGAGGCTATCGGCCGTGCGCTTGGCGTCGATCGACTGCTGCAGCGAGGCGCGGATGCCGGTGACGACCACCTCGTCCACTTCCTGCGTCTGGGCCTGGGCGGCGCCGTGCCAGGCCAGGGCGGCTGCGCTTACCGACGCGGCCAGAAGCCTCTTCCTGATGCCCATGGTTCTTCTCCCCTGTAGCGGCCGTGTCGGCTCGCGTTCCCATGCGACCAATTCCGCACCAATCGAGGCGCGACTCGGGCGAAAACACCCCTGAACACGCTGGGGTCGGACCTTAGCTGTCACCGAAACGCTAGGATGTGCAAGCGAAAAGTAAGACCAATTGAGGGTGATTATAAAATTGGTATGGAATTGGTTTGTAGCGTGACCTATAGGAGAGAGGCCATGTTGCGGCCTGCCAGAGCCTCGGGGGCGTCGTGCCAGCCTTTGCAGAACTGATCGGAACGCTGGACCCGCGCGGCCGAGGGCCGCTGTACCAGCAGCTCCAGCAGGCGATCCGCGAAGCGATCCGCAACCGCGTGCTCGCGCCCGACGAGGCCCTGCCGCCCGAGCGCGACATGGCCGAGGAGTTCGAGGTCTCGCGCATCACCGTGCGCAAGGCGCTGGACGGCCTGGTCACCGAAGGCCTGCTGATGCGCCGCCAAGGCGCCGGCACCTTCGTCGCCTCGCGCGTGGAGAAGAACTTCTCGAAGCTGTCGTCATTCAGCGAGGACATGATCTCGCGGGGGCGTACGCCACGCAGCGAATGGCTGAAGCGGACCGAAGGCGGGGTCACCCCGGAGGAGTCACTGGTCCTGGGCCTCTCGCCGGGCAGTCCGGTCTACCGCTTCAACCGCATCCGCTACGCCGACGACCTGCCGATGGCGCTCGAGTACTCCACCGTGCCCGCCTATTCGCTTCCGTCGCTGGAGGCCGTGGGTCCCTCGCTCTACGAGGCGCTGGACGCGGCGGGCTGCCGGCCGACCCGCGCCCTGCAACGGCTGCGCGCGGTGCTGTTCACGGCGGAGCAGGCCGAGCTGCTGCGCGTTTCGCCCGGCGACGCGGGCCTGCTCATCGAGCGGCGCGGCTTCCTGAAGGACGGCCGGGCCGTTGAGTTCACCCAGTCCTACTATCGCGGCGACGCCTACGACTTCGTGGCCGAGCTCAACGCGCTCACCTCCTGATCGGTGAAGGAGCCGAGTTGCCCCACGTGACGCCCGAGGCGACCGGACATCGCCCGCCCCACATCAGCGCCATGGCGCAGGAGGCGGCCAAGGCCCCGGCCGTGGTGCGCGACCTGCTGGAGCGAAATGCCGAGGCGGCGCGGGCGTTGGGCGCCGAGCTGCGCGCCCGCCCGCCGCGCGCGGTGCTCACCTGCGCCCGCGGCTCGTCCGACCATGCCGCCACCTACGCCAAGTACTTGATCGAGACCCGCACCGGCCTGATCACCGCCTCGGCGGCGCCGTCGGTGAGCTCAGTCTACGCTGCGGCGCCGGAGGCCGCGGACGTCCTCTGCCTGGCCATCTCGCAGTCCGGCGCGAGCCCGGACCTGCTCGCCACCGCCGAAGCTGCGCGTGACGCGGGCGCCAAGCTCGTCGCCCTGGTCAACGCCGCGGGGTCACCGCTCGCGGCCATGGCCGACGCCGAGCTGCCGCTCTGGGCCGGACCCGAGCTCAGCGTCGCCGCGACGAAATCTTTCCTCGCCTCGCTCGCCGTCATCGCCCAATTCGTCGGCGCCTGGACGGAGGACGCAGAGCTCGACGCCGCGCTCCGCGAGCTGCCGGACCTCATGGCCAAGGCCCACGCCTCGGACTGGTTCGTCGCCCAGCAAGCCTTGGCCCACGCCAGCAGCCTGTACGTGGTCGGCCGCGGGCCCGGCTTCGCCGCCGCCCAGGAGATCGCGCTGAAATTCAAGGAGACCTGCGGCCTGCACGCCGAGGCGTTCAGCGCCGCCGAGGTGCGCCACGGGCCGATGGCCATCGCCCGCGACGGTTTCCCGGTGCTGGCCCTTGCCCAGGACGACGCCACGCGCGAAGGGGTCGAGGCGCTGGCCGCCGACCTCGCCGCACAGGGCGCTGCCGTGCTGATCGCCGGCGGATCGGCGCAGGGCGCCATCTCGCTGCCCGCCCTCTCGGCCCATCCGCTGCTCCAGCCGATCCTGCTCGTGCAGAGCGCCTATCCCATGCTCGAGGCGCTCTCCCGGGCCCGCGGCTTCGATCCCGACCGGCCGCCCGGCCTCTCCAAGGTCACGAGGACGCTCTGATGGCTGTCGCGCTCGTCGGCGGCCGGGTTCTGAACGGCCAGGGCTTCGTCAGCGGCCTGGGCGTGGTGATCGACGCCGGCCGGATCGTCTCGGTCACGAGCGAAGCCGAGGCCCTCGCCAACGGCGACCAGCGCTACGACCTCGGCGGCGGCCGGCTCGCGCCGGGCTTCGTCGACACCCAGGTGAACGGCGGCGGCGGCGTGCTCTTCAACGACGACATGTCTGTCGAGGCGATCGCCGCCATCGGCGAGGCGCACCGCCGGTTCGGGACCACCGGCTTCATGCCGACGCTCATCAGCGAGGACCTCGGCGCTATCGAGCGTGCATTGCGCGCTGTCGAGGCGGCGATCGCCGCGGGGGTGCCCGGCGTGCTCGGCGTGCACGTGGAGGGGCCGTTCCTCAACGCCGCCCGCGCCGGCATCCACGACAAGAAGAAGTTCCGCGTCCTCGACGAGAAGGCCCGCACCCTGCTCTCCTCGCTCAAGGCCGGCCGCACCCTCGTCACCCTGGCGCCGGAGCGCACCGAGCCCGGCATGATCCGCGCGCTCGCCCACGCCGGCGTGGTCGTCGCCGCCGGCCATACCGACGCCAGCTACGAGCAGATCCGCGCCGCCCTGGAGGCCGGCGTCAGCGGCTTCACCCACCTGTTCAACGCCATGTCCCCGCTGGCCAGCCGCGCTCCGGGCGCCGTGGGCGCCGCGCTGGAGGACCAGGCCAGCTACTGCGGGATCATCGTCGACGGTCGCCACATCCACCCGGCCGTGCTGCGCATCGCCCTGCGCTCCAAGCCGCTCGACCGCTTCATGCTGGTCACCGACGCCATGCCGAGTGTGGGCATGAAGGAGAAGGCCTTCACCCTGCAGGGCCAGCGCATCACCGTGCAGGACGGCGTCTGCGTGGCGCCCGACGGCACGCTCGCCGGCTCCGACCTCGACATGGCCCGGGCGGTCCGCAACGCCACCGCCCTGCTGGACGTCGAACCGGTGGAGGCGCTGAGGATGGCCAGCCTCAATCCCGCGCGCTTCCTAGGGGTCGACCACCTGATGGGCCGCATCGCGCCCGGCCTGCGGGCCGACCTGGTGCTGCTCGACGACGCCGCCGAGGTGGTCGCCACCTGGATCGGCGGAGAGCGCGCCGTCTGAGCGCTTCCCCACGCCGCAGCTTGGCGCCACTCTCCCGGCGGATAGCCGGCCAAGGGGGGCGCATGGCTGAACCCTACGACGTGATCATCGTGGGCTCCGGCGCGGGCGGCGGGATGAGCGCCTACCACCTCACGCGCCAGGGCCTGAAGGTGCTGATGCTGGAGGCGGGCCGGAACTATGATCCGGTCACCGAGACGCCGATGTACAACATCCCGGCGCAGGCGCCGCTCAGGGCCACCTCGACCCCGGACAAGCCGTTCGGTTTCTACGACGCCACGATCGACGGCGGCTGGGAGGTGCCCAACGAGCCCTACACGGTCGCAGAGGGTTCGGAGCCCTTCACCTGGTGGCGGCCACGGATGCTCGGCGGGCGGACCAACCACTGGGGCCGCATCTCGCTGCGCTTCGGACCGCTCGACTTCAAGCCGCGCAGTCGCGACGGCCTGGGCCACGACTGGCCGATCACCTACGACGACCTGGCGCCCTGGTACGATCGCACCGAAAAGCTGATCGGCGTCACCGGCGCGGGGCCGGCGCTGGGCCTGACCAATACGCCGGACTCCCCGCCCGGCTGCCTCCTGCCCTCGCCGCCTCCGCGCGCGTTCGAGATGTTCTACGCCCGTGGGTTCGAAGCCATGGGCATCCCGGTCGTGCCGATGCACGGCGCGGTCCTCACCGGCTCCGTCGAGGAGATGAACGGGCGCAACACCTGCGTCTTCGCCACGCCGTGCGGCCGCGGCTGCTCGATCGGCGCGAACTTCCAGTCGACCACCGTGCTCCTGCCGCCGGCCATGAAGACCGGTAACCTGACCATCGTCACCAATGCCCTGGCCTACCAGGTCGACCTCGACGCAGCCGGCAAGG
This sequence comes from Phenylobacterium sp., assembly GCF_036563285.1. Classification (GTDB taxonomy): domain Bacteria; phylum Pseudomonadota; class Alphaproteobacteria; order Caulobacterales; family Caulobacteraceae; genus Phenylobacterium. The sequence goes on along the minus strand of NZ_DATCMR010000006.1, from coordinate 529,309 downwards.
CCAAGGGCGTCTCCTACGTCGACCGCCGCACGGGCGAGCACCACGCGGTCACGGCTCGCGCGGTCGTGCTGGCGGCGGGCTCCGGCGAGACAGCGCGCATCCTGCTGAACTCCAAGAGCGCGAAGTTTCCCGACGGGCTGTGCAACACCCACGGGATGGTCGGCCGCTATCTGATGGACACGGTGGGACTGAACGTGTCCGGCCAGTTCCCCGCCCTGGAGGACCTGCCGCCCACCAACGACGACGGCATGAGCGTCGAGCACACCTATGTGCCCTGGTGGGGCTACGACAGGCACAAGGAGCTGGGCTTCCCGCGCGGCTACCACATCGAGATCGGCGGCGGCCGCGGCATGCCGTCGATGGGCACGGCGGGCCTGCTCGCCGACGACGACATGAGCGTGGGCGACGAGCTCCGCGCCAACCTGCGCCGCCGCTACGGCAGCCGCATCGGCTTCAACGGCCGCGGGGAGATGATCCCCAACGACGACTGCTACTGCGAGCTCGACCCGAGCGTGAAGGACAAGTGGGGCATTCCGGTCCTGCGCTTCCATTGGCGCTGGGGCGAGGCCGAGACCCGCCAGGCGGGGCACATGGTGCAGACCTTCACCGAAGTGATCGAGCGGCTGGGCGGCAAGGTGCTGGGCAAGCCGGAGACCGACGGCCGCAAGGCGATCTCGAAGGGCGGCGAGATGATCCACGAGGTGGGCACGGTGCGCATGGGCGCCTCGGAGAACGACTCAGTGGTCAACCAGTACGGCCAGGCCTGGGCGGTGCCGAACCTGTTCGTCACGGACGGGGCGGTGCTGGTCTCCAGCCCCGACAAGAACCCGACCCTGTCGATCCTGGCGCTTGCCTGGCGCTCCAGCGACCACCTCGCCACGCTCGCCAGGCAGGGAGCGTTGTCATGAGCGACGAAGCGCCCAAGGCCTATGTCTCGACCGTCGACCGCCGCACGGCGCTGATCTGGGTCTCCGCGGCCGCGGCGGCCGGCATGGCCGGCACGGCGGTGGTGTTCGGCCCGAAGGTCCCGAAGCCCGAATCCGTCAAAGGCTACGGCACTGACCCCAACCTGGTGAAACCGGCGCCGGCGCCTTGGCCCCGGATCCTGACCAAGGACGAGCTGCAGGCCACCGCCGTCCTGGCGGACTTCATCCTGCCGGCCACGGCCACCGCCCCGGCGGCGAGCGCGCTGGGCATTCCCGACTTCATCGACGAGTGGGTGAGCGCCCCCTACCCGGACCAGGTCAAGGACCGGCCGATCGTCCGCGACGGGTTGAAAAAGCTGATCCCGGACATCGTGCGCGGCGATGCGGCCAAGCGTACTGCGGCGCTCTCCGCCCTGCCCCGTTCGACGGGCGACGACCGTGAGTTCTTCCGCAAGTTCCGTCGGCTCGTGGTCGGCGCCTATTACACGACCGAGGTCGGGTTCAAGGATATCGGCTACATTGGCAACGAGGCGCGCGGCTCCGATCCCGGCCCCTCCGCCGAGGTGAAGGCCGTGCTGGAGCAACGCCTGAAGGCGCTGGGGCTTTGATGAAGGCGATCGTACTGGGGCTGGTGCTGGCGACGATGGCGACCGCCTCCTCCGCAGCCGAGAACACCCTGACGGCGGCCGAGAAGCGGGCCGGCTGGAAGCTGCTGTTCGATGGCAGGTCCACCGCCGGCTGGCGCGGCTTCAAGGCGCCGGCGCCGGACCCGGGCTGGACGGCAAAGGACGGTGTGCTGTCGCCCGACCCGAAGACGTCCAAGGACATCATGACCAGGGAGACGTTCGGCGATTTCGAACTCGCCTTCGACTGGAAGATCAGTCCGAAGGGCAACTCCGGCGTCATGTTCCGCGTCACCGAGGACGGCGGCGAGACCTATCACAGCGGGCCCGAGTACCAGGTGCTGGACAACAGCCGCGGCGAGCCGCCGAAGCAGCGCGCGGGCGCGCTCTACGATCTTTATGAGCCCGCGACCGACGCCACGCGTCCTGTCGGCGAGTTCAACCAGGGGCGCATCGTGGTGCGCGGCGGCAAGGTCGAGCACTGGCTGAACGGCCAGAAGGTGGTGGCCTACGACATGGACTCCGCCGAGTTCACGGCCCGCGTCGCCGCCAGCAAGTTCAGGGCCTGGCCGCCGTTCGCGCGGTCCCGCTCCGGCCACATCGCCCTGCAGAACCACGGCGATCCGGTCTGGTACCGCAACATCAAGATCCGGCCGCTCAAGTAGCTAGTCCTTCAGCTCCATCACCTCGATCTTGCGGAACTCGATCGGGTGCCCCTCGGCCTGCAGCGAGATGTAGCCGGAGGTCAGCGGCGCAGCGGTCCGCGCGCCCGGATCAACGTTGGCGAAGCGCTTGAACTCCGACGGCTCCAGCCGCACGTCGCCGTACTCGAACACCTTCTCGCCGTTGACGAAGTGGCGGATGACCTTGCCGCCGCGCACCTCCGCCTCGAAGCGCACCCATTCGCCATCCGCGATGGGCCTGGCCGGCGAGTTGCGGCAGTGCTCCTTCATCACCTCGCCGGCGACGGTGACGGTGGTCCCCGGCGTGCAGAGGTTGCCGGTGCCCCGCGCCTCGCCGGCCACGACGCCCAGGAACTGGGCTTCCAGCGAAATCGGGAACGGCTGGTCGAGCGCCATCTCGCCCGGCGCCTGACCGTGCAACATGACGCCGGAATTTCGGATCGCCCAAGCCGGCGTGCCCGGCGTGTCCGGCCCCACGAACCGGTACTCCAGCCGCAGCCGATAGGACGAAAGCGGGGTCTTGTAGACCAGGTGCCCGAACTCGTCCTTGAAGCGGTCGTACTTGTCGTAGCTGACGACCAGCTTGCGGTCCTTCACCCGGAAGGTGTCGCGCCAGTTCTCGCCCAGCGGATGGTGGTTGATCTTCGGGGTCCAGCCTGTGAGGTCACGGCCGTTGAAGATTGGGCGCCAGCGCTCGGCTGCGCCCGCATGGGAAGCGATGGCGGCCAGCGCCAGCACCAGCAGCGCGCGCCTCATGACGTCGCCCAGGCGACGCCGATCTCCTTCACCGGGACACAGCCGCGGTACTCACCTGGCACAGGATCGTAGCGCAGCACCTTGGTGGCGCCGGTTTGGGAGGTGAAGTAGCCCACCGTCGTCAGCTCCCTCAGCGTCAGGAACCAATGCGGCTTCGGCGGGCGCTGGGTCGCCAACGTCCGCGCCTCGGCCTCCGCCTGCCGCAGCCGCACGTCCTGCTCGGCTGCCGGCAGTGCGGCGAAGCCCGCGCCGAGGTCCCGCAGCCCCAGCTTCAGCCGCTGCACGTCGTCGGCCTCGCACCAGTCGGCGAGCGCGCGGTCGATGAACTGCGGCACGCCGACGCCGATCGCGCCGGGCGTGCTGGTCGCGGGGATGATCCGCTCGGACGCCGCGGCCAGGGTGCGCGCCTCCTCCAGCGAGAGCGCCCGCGGGTTCCAGGTCAGCACCGCCTGCGCGGCCTGGGCCGAGGTCACCACAGGCACAGCCCAGATGGCCGCGACCCCGCCGAGGAAGGTCTCTCTGCGGTTCAGCATGGGAGCGTTCATCTAGAGGTCTCCCTTCTTGCCGGCCTCGACCGCGAAGGCCGCGGCCCGCGCGGTGAGCGCCATGTAGGTCAGCGACGGGTTCACGCAGGCGGCCGAGGTCATCGCCGCCCCGTCGGTGATGAACACGTTCCTGCACTCGTGCATCTGGTTGCGGGCGTTGAGCACGCTGGTCTTCGGGTCGCGTCCCATCCGCGCCGTGCCCATCTCGTGGATGCCGAGGCCCAGGGCGTAATCGCCGTCGTACGGCCGGACGTTCTTGAACCCCGCGGCTTCCAGCATCTCGGCGGCAGACGCCGCCATGTCCTTGCGCATGGCCTTCTCGTTGTCTCGGATCGCCGCGTCGAAGGTGATGGTCGGCAGGCCGTGCTTGTCCTTCACCGCGGTGTTCAGCGTCATGCGGTTGTCGGCGTAGGGCAGGATCTCGCCGAACCCGCCCAGGCCGATGTTCCACGGCCCGGGATTGATCAGCGCCTGCTTGCGGTCCGCGCCGAAGCCGCCGGGCTCGCGGTCCCAGCCCGCGCGGCCCGCCCCACCCTGGTAGCCGAAGCCGCGTATGTAGTCGGGACGCTTCGTCTTCGCGTCCCCCAGATTGCGGAACCGCGGCACGTAGAGGCCATTCGGCCGCCGGCCCGAGTAGTACATGTCGTCGAAGCCCTCGACGTCGGCCCGCGCGCCGGCGCCAAGATGGTGGTCCATGATGTTGCGGCCCACCTGGTCGCTGCCGTTGCCGAAGCCGTTGGGGAAACGCCTGCTCCTGGAGTTCAGCAGCAGCCACGCGGTCGGGATCGCCGAGGCGCAGACGAAGATCACCTTGGCGTAGAAGTCCTCGGTCTTGCCGGTCTGCGCATCGAGGATGCGGACGCCGTCCGGGCGGTTCTTCTTCTCGTCGAAGACGATCTCGGTCACGATGGAGTTCGGCCGGATCTTCAGCCGCCCGGTCCGCTCCGCCGAGATGAGCGTCGCGGAGTTCGAGCTGAAATAGGCGCCGAAAGGGCAGCCTCGGATGCAGAGGTTGCGGTACTGGCACTTGCCGCGTCCGAGCGCGAGTTGCTCCTCGGTCGGCGCGGTCAGGTGCGCGGTGCGGCCGATGGTGATCCGACGGTCGGGGAAGCGCTGCTCGGCCTTCGACTTGAAGGCCTTCTCGACGCAGTTCATCTCCATGGGCGGTTGGAAGACACCGTCGGGGAGTTGCGGCAGGCCCTCGGGCTGCCCCGAGACGCCGATGTAGCGCTCCACGTGGTCGTACCAGGGCTTCAGGTCGGCGTAGCGGATCGGCCAGTCGACCGCGATGCCCTCGCGGGCGTTGGCGGTGAAATCGAGGTCCGACCAGCGGTAGCTCTGCCGCCCCCAGATCAGCGAGCGCCCGCCCACGTGGTAGCCGCGGATCCAGTCGAACCGCTTGGTCTCCGCATAGGGGTTCTCGTCGTCGCGGACGAAGAAGTGCCGGGTGTGTTCCGTAAGCGCATAGCCGGTGCGCTGCTGCACCGGATAGCGCGCCTTCATCTCCTTCGAGGGAAGCCGCCCGCGCGGGTACTTGGTCTCCCACGGCGCGGTGTTCGCGGTTGGATAGTCCTCGATGTGCTTCACCGGCCCGCCGCGCTCGAGCACCAGGACCTTCAGCCCCCGCTCGGTCAGCTCCTTCGCCGCCCAGCCGCCGGTGATGCCGCTGCCCACGACGAGGGCGTCGTAGGTGTTCTCCTGCCGCGCCTTGATGTTGAGGTTGGCCATCTCATTTGCCCCCTAGGCCGAGGAGCCGCCGGTTGGCGGCGGCGTCCGCGCCCGAGCCTGCGAAATCGTCGAAGGCCCGCTCGGTCACGCGGATGATGTGGTTCCTGATGAAGGGCGCGCCCTCGGCGGCGCCGTCCTCCGGATGCTTCAGCGCGCACTCCCATTCGAGCACCGCCCAGCCGGGATAGTCGTACTGGGCGAGCTTGGAGAAGATCGCGCCGAAGTCGATCTCGCCATCGCCCAGCGAGCGGAAGCGGCCCGGCCGGTCCACCCAGCCGAGATAGCCGCCATAGGCGCCGGCGCGCCCGTTCGGCCGGAACTCGGCGTCCTTCACATGGAAGGCGCGGATGCGCTCGTGGTAGCGGTCGATGTAGTGGAGGTAGTCCAGCTGCTGCAGGACGAAGTGGCTGGGGTCGTAGAGCAGGCAGGCGCGCGCGTGGCCGCCGACCTCTTCCAGGAACCGCTCGTAGGTCGCCCCGTCGTGCAGGTCCTCGCCGGGATGGACCTCGTAGCAGCAGTCGACGCCGGCCTCCTCGAAGACGTCGAGGATCGGCCGCCAGCGCCGCCCGAGCTCGGCGAAAGCTTCCTCGATCAGCCCCGCCGGCCGCTGTGGCCAGGGGTAGAAATAGGGCCAGGCGAGCGCGCCGGAGAAGGTGGCGTGCGCCGTCAGCCCCAGCCGCTGGCTGGCCTTGGCCGCGGCCTTCACCTGGGCGACCGCCCATTCCTGGCGCGCGGCGGGCTTGCCGCGCAAGTTCGCCGGGGCGAAGCCGTCGAAGAGCTCGTCATAGGCGGGATGGACCGCCACCAGCTGGCCCTGCAGGTGGGTGGAAAGCTCCGTGACCTGCAGTCCCTTGTCCGCGAGCATGCCCCTGACGTCGTCGCAGTAGGCCTGGCTCTGGGCGCCCTTCTCCACGTCGAAGAGGCCGCCCACGCCGGTCGGCAGCTGCAGCCCCACATAGCCCAGGCCCGCCGCCCAGTCGGCGAGCGTCTCCAGCCTGTCGAACGGCGGCTCCGCACCCTGGAATTGGGCTAGGAAGATGCCCGGTCCTTTGATCGTCTTCATGCCGCCACCTGCAGGTCGACCCACCCCTTGCCGCTCGCAGCCACGGCAGCCTCCACGAAGGCCATGCTGCGCACGCCCTCGGCTATGCTCGGCACGAGGCCGGCCTCGGCACTCCCCTTCGTCACCGCGTCGGCGAAGTCGCGATAGAGGTTGGCGAAGGCCTCGATGAATCCTTCCGGATGGCCGGCCGGTATGCGCGAGGCGCCAAGCGCTAAGGGCGTCAGGTACGACGATGCGGCGTGCATGGTCTGGCTCGGCGCATCCAGCCAATCGAGGGTGAGCTCGCCCGCCCGCTCATGCCACCAGGTGAGGCCGCCCCGCTCGCCAAACACCTGCAGCCGCAGCCCGTTGCGGGCGCCCGCCGAGATCTGCGAGGCGACGAGCACGCCGCGCGCCCCGCCCTCGAACCGCATCAGCACGTTGCAGTCGTCGTCGAGCCCCCGGCCCGGCACGACGGTGGAGACGTCCGCGCAGAGCTTCTGCACCCGCATACCCGTCACGAACTCGGCGATGTTGAAAGCGTGCACCCCGATGTCGCCGATACAGCCCGCGCCGGCCTGCGCCGGGTCGGTCCGCCACTCGGCCTGCTTGGCGCCGGTCCGCTCGACGGGCTCGGAGAGCCAGCCTTGCGAATATTCCACGATGACCTTGCGCACCGCGCCGAGCTCGCCCCGCCGCACGATCTCGCGGGCTTCGCGGACCATCGGATAGCCGGTGTAGGTGTAGGTGAGCCCGTAAAGCCGCCCCGAGGCCGCCACCGTCTGCGCCAGCGCCTGCGCCTGCGCCAGGTCGCGGGTGGCCGGCTTGTCGCTGACGACGTGCAGCCCGGCTTGGAGCGCCGTCCGCGCCGGCTCGAAGTGCAGGTGGTTCGGCGTCACCACCGCCAGCACCTCCGCGCCGTCCTCGCGCCCGGCTTCCGCGGCGATCATCTCGCGCCAGTCGGCGTAGCCTCGCACGCCCCAGGTCCGCGCGGCCTCCTCGCTTTTGCGCGCGTCGCGGCTGAACGCGCCGGCGACCAGCCGCATGCGCCCGTCCAGCTCAGCCGCCATCCGGTGCACCGGGCCAATGAAGGCGCCCGGTCCGCCGCCGACCATGGCCAGGCGGATCGGTCTCATGCGTTCACGCGCGCCAGGAAGTCGTGGCTGATCTTGGCGGACTCGATCCGCGGATGGGCGAACGGCGGCTCCTGCTCGACGAAGAAGCCTCGGACGCCCGTGGCGTGCGCCGCCGGCAGCAGGCGCTTCCAGTCGATCGTGCCCGAACCCACCTCCGTAGGATCCATGCGCAGCGCGAAGTTCGTCAGGGTCGTGGCCTTCACGTCCTTCACGTGCATCAGCGTGAAGCGGCCCTTGTGCTTCTGCAGGTACGCCAGCGGGTCGACGCCGGCCGCGACCATCCAGCCGACGTCGGCCTCGAAGGTGACCAGCGAGGGGTCGGTCTCGGCGAGCAGGATGTCCATGCCCGTGGTCCGGCCGTGCGGCGCGAACTCGAAGTTGTGGTTGTGGTAGCCCACCTTGATCCCGGAGCGCTTCAGCGCCGCGGCGTTCCTGTTCAGGTACTCGGCGTTGAACTTCCAATCGTCGGCGGTGAGCGCCGACATCATCTTGCGGTAGTCGCCGCCGGCCGCCTGGGAGACACGGTCGGGCACATAGGGGCTCGGCATCACGGCGTAGGTCGCGCCGAGGGTGGCGAGGTCTTCTGCAAGTTTGCCCAGGTCGGACTCGAAGCTGCCGGTCGCGCCGCGCGCCTGAATGTGGGCGCTGGGCGCCTTCAGGCCGACGCGGTCGAGGGCGGCTTTGAACTGCGCCGGCGTACGACCGGCGAAGCCCGCCAGCTCGATGGCGCGGTAGCCGATCTTCGCGACGGCCGCGAGCGTGCCGTCCAGGTCCTTCTGGGCGTCCGGGGCGAGCGTATAGAGCTGGATGCCAATCGGCAGGCGGGTGCGCGCGAAGAACGGCGCAGCGTGCGCGTCGGTGGTCACCGTCGCGCCCAGCGCCGCCGCGCCGGCCGCCAGGAACGTCCGCCGGTCGAGGTGTTGTTGAGCCACGGCAGGTCTCCTTCGATCACGCGGCCACCGCACTGGGGCGCTTCTCAGGCGGGCGGAAGAACAGGGCGAGGATCAGGGCGGCGACCACCGCCATGCCGGTCGGGACCATGAACAGGCTGCGGTAGTCCACCGCCGCGGCGCCGTCGGGCCCCGCGATGGTCATCGAGCCCATCAGGGTCGGGAAGAGGAAGCTCGCCGCCACGTTGCCGACGCCCAGGATCAGCAGGTTGAACAGCCCCTGGGCCGACGAGCGCACGTCCTTGGGGAACGCCGCGTCGACGAAGATGTACACGGTGGCGAAGAAGAAGGCGTAGGCGATGCCGTGAAGCAGCTGGACGGCGATGATCGTGGGGATGCTGTCGGCGAAGAAGGCGAAGACCGCGAACCGCGCCGCGTGGCCCAGGATGCCGACGATCATGGTGATCTTCCAGCCCAGCCGGATCAGCACGCCGCCGAGCAGGAACATCGTCACGATCTCGGCCAGCTGGCCCAGGCTCAGCACCACCATCGACACGTTGCCGGCGATGCCCACGCGCTGGGTGAGGTAGGCGTCGGCCATGACGAAGTAGCCGTTGTGGATCACGCTATCGATGAAGGTGACGAGGAACAGCACGCCGACGAACGGCACGCCGAGGAGCTTGATCGCCTCGCGCCAGGCCAGCGGGTCCGCCGCCTGGTCGCCGCGCTTGGGCGGGGTGTGCGGCAGGGTCAGGCTGTAGGCGGCGAGCGCGAACGAGACGATCGCCGCGACGATGAATATCGAGCGCACCTGGTGCGCGTCGGCCTGGCCGCCCAGCAGGAAGATGAACGGCCAGCTGACCAGGATCCACCCGACGGTGCCGCCCATCCGGATCGCCCCGAAATCCTTGGCCGGATCCCTTAGGTTGGCGAAGGCGATGGCGTTGGAAACCGACAGCGTCGGCACGTAGAGCAGGCTGAACACGAGGTAGGCGGCGAAAAACGGCCAGAAGCTGGTGAGGAAAGCGCAGGCGAGCAGCGCCAGGCCGCCCAGCAGGTGGCTCCCTGCCAGGAACCGTTCGGCGGCGAAATTGCGGTCCGCGAACTGGTTGGAGAAGAAGATCCCGAGCACAGCGGCGATGCCCCAGGCGCTGCCGACCAGCGACTGCTGCCAGGGCGCGAAGCCCAGCATGCCCATGTAGGGGAACAGCTTCGGCGCCCAGGCGCCCCAGACGGCGAGCTGGAGCACCATCATCAGGAACAGCCTGACCTGAACCGTCATGGGATATCGCCTCCCCGCGTTTCCCTGGGCGGCGAAGCTCCTTGAACGGCTCCGCGCGTCCGATGTAATCGATTACACGAACCTCAACCGTACGCAACAGGCCCATGGCGACGATCCAGGACGTAGCGCGCGACGCCGGCGTCTCCACCGCGACAGTCTCGCGCGTGCTGAGCGCGCCGGAGCGGGTGGCCGAGCCCACCCGGGCCCGCGTCATGGCGGCTGTCGAGCGGCTGGGCTACGCGCCGAATACGGCGGCGAAGTCCCTACGAACGCTGAGGACCGGCAAGATCCTCGTCACGGTTCCGGACATCTCCAACCCCTTCTTCTCGCAGGTTATCCGCGGCGTGGAAGAGGCCGCCAGCGCAGCAGGCTATTCCGTGCTGCTGGGCGACACCCGCCACGAGGAGGAGCGCGAGGAGCAGTACGCGGCCATGCTCCGCCGCAAGGAGGCCGACGGCCTGATCTTCCTCGGCCACCGCCTGCCGGACTCCCTCGCCGAGCTGGCGGCCGCGCTCGGCCCCCGCGCGCCGATCGTCAACGGCTGCGAGTTCAGCCCGGAGCTGGGCGTGCCCTCCGCCCACATCGACAACGAACGCGCCGCCGCCGAGGCCATGGAGCATCTCTACGGCCTGGGCCACAGCCGCATCGGCGTGGTGACCGGCCCGCTGGCGAGCCCGCTCAGCCGCGACCGCCTCACCGGCGTCCAGGCCGCCGCGGCCCGCCGGGGCCGCTGGGCGCTGCAGGTGGCGCAGGGCGACTTCTCCATCGAGTCCGGGCTGGAGCAGACATTGGGCCTGCTCGACGCCGACCCGCCCCCGACCGCCGTCTTCTGTTTCAGCGACGAGATGGCCATGGGCGCGTTGGAGGCCATCCGCCGGCGCGGCCTGAAGTGCCCCGCCGACGTTTCGCTCGTCGGCTTCGACGACATCCGCTATGCGCGCCACCTCGACCCGCCGCTCACCACCGTAAGCCAGCCGATGCCCGCCATTGGCCACGAGGTCGTGCGTTTGCTGCTCGACGTGCTCGCCGGCCGCGTCGACACCGTGCGCCACGTCACGCTCGCGCACCGGCTGGTGATCCGCGCCAGCACGGCCGCGCCGACCCGAGGATGACGCCTCTCCTCCTCGCAGCCGCTCTCGCCGCCGGTCCGGTGGAGCGGCTGAACGACCGGTTGCTGCACGGCGACAGCGCCACGGCCGTCTTGCAGACCCTCTGCGACGTCCCCATCCAGGTCCGCCGGCTGGACAATCGCCCCGAGCCTCGGCCGCCGGCATGGGTGCGCGCATCCCTGAAGCCTGGCCGCGGCGAGCCCGTGCACTACCGGCGCGTGGAGCTGGTCTGCGGGGCGGAGGTGCTGTCGCGCGCCGACAACTGGTATCTGCCCGCCCGGCTCACGCCCGGGATGAACGGCGAGCTGCTCACGACGCAGACCCCATTCGGGCGTGCGGTCGGCGGCATGGGCTTCAAGCGCCGCACGCTGCGCATCGAGCGCCCCGGGCAGCCGCTGGCCGTGCTGCGCCACCGCACCGTGCTCGTCGGTGCGGATCGCCGCCCCTTCAGCGTCGTGCAGGAGGCCTATTCGGCCGCCGACGCGCGCTAGCTACTGAGCGCCTACCGCCGCATAGCGGAACAGCCGGAATCGATAACGCTGTTGCGCCCGGATGTTCGCCGCCACCCGGCCGTGCAGGTTCTCGTCCCACGCGCCCCAGCGCTGCATGAAGGCCGCAGCTGCGGCGCGGTCGCCGCTCTCCTGCAGCGCCAGCACCTGCTGCAGCAGGTCGCGCACGGCGTCATGGTAGCGGCCGTAGTCGATCGACATCTTCGCCGTCGCCGGATCGAAGCTCAGCACGCTGCGGTCGAGGAACCAGTTCCACTGCATCAGCTGCATCATGTTGTAGGGCTGCTCGCGCCGCGGCCGGTTGTTCTGCAGCACCCGCAGGACCCCGCCCGCGTACACCGAGCGGAGCTGGGCCTCCGTGTAGTAGCCGCGCCGGCGCAGCTCCTGGGCCACGTAGAGCGACACCAGGTCCGCCTTCATCTCCTCGAGCAGGCCCGCGTCCGCGCCCAGGGCGACGTCGAGGACCTCTCCTGAGTTCGTCAGGTCCGGCCCCAGGTAGTGGCCCACCTCGTGCCAGAGCGTCCGGTAGAACGTGGCGTCGGCCGTGAGGTCCTTCGCGAACGCCGGCGCCACGGCGGCCGCGAAGGTGTCCCCGGAGCTGCCGAAGATGTCCGGGTTCCGCATGATGTTGGTGCGCAGCAGGATGATGCTGCCGTAGCGCTCCACCAGATACGGCTCGTTCGGCAGGTTGGTGGCGGTGTTGCCCCCGCGCGCCTGCCCAAAGTCGGCGATCACGTCGTAGACGCCGACGGGGATGTCCTCCTGCACCTTCCTGTGGCGCCGGGTGGGCAGGCTGTCCTCCAGCGCCTGGATCCCCTGCATCGCCTTGCGCAGCGCCGCCCCCTCCTCGTTTCGTGCAGCCAGCAGGCTCAGGCTGTAGAAAGCCCGCGTTCCGAGGAGCTCGTCGTCATAGGTCTCGTAGGCGCCGATCTGGGCATTGAGGTTCTTGAACCGCCCCTTCAGCCAGGCCGCGTCGCCGGATTCGTAGTCATCGGCGAGCAGGTCGCGGGCGCGGTTGCGCAGGTACTTCGCGAACGCCCAGTCGCCGGACTCCACCGCCTCCGCCGCCTCGTTCAGCAGCGCATGGGCGCGGATCATCTGGTCGGCATAGGCCAGCGAATAGGGCGCGGCGTAGAGGACCTTCGCGTCGGGCCGGCGGGCGAGCCGCTCTAGCCGGCGCCGCAGCCCGGGGTGCAGGGTGTCGAGAACCGGGTACTGGCGAAGCTTGGCGAGATCGCGCTGCAGCGACGCGGCGTCGGCGCGCCGGACGACCGAGCGCAGATCCGTCAGCGCCGCCCGCTCGGCCGGATGGGCGGCGATGAAGCCTTCGATCTCGGCCTTGGTGAGGCCCCACGGATATACGTTCTTGCCCGGCGCCTCGGCATCGGTCGCGACGAAGGCGACGCGGCGGTTCTCGAGCGTCGTGGCGATCGGCCCCTGAAACAGGTCGTAGAGGGTGGCGAGGCTCCTGCCATGCGCGTCCGTGCGCTTGGCGAGCGCCGCGCGCACGGCCAGCGCGCTGCGATGGCGCTGCAGCTCATAGACGTCTTGGAAGATCCCGCCGACCTGGACGAGCTTGTGCACCGCCGTCTGCTCGCCGGGACTGAGGTGGGAGAGGTCCGGCTTCAGCGTAAGCGTCTGGGTCTTGTCCAGGATGGCCTGAGCCTGGAGGGGGCTCCACTCTGCCGTGGCGGCAGGCTTCGGCTGCGTGAGCCCGGGTGCAGCCAGGAAGCACGCCAGCACTGTCGACACGGCGGCGACGACGCCGCGCTTGATCAGCCTCATGATGACCTTCCCCCGGATGCCGGCCCACCATACAGCCGCGCTCACCCGGGCAAAGCCTGGTGGGTGACGCTGGGCTGGGTCGGCTATTCCGCCGCGGCCGCTTCGGTGATCCGGTGCGCCGCGGCGATATCGGCGTGCTCGTTCTCGCGCGAGCTGCGGGCGACGTTCAGGCGGATGTAGAGGTGGTGCGGCCCGCGGCCCGCAAGGGCCGGCGCCTCCTCGCGCACCTTCGACAGGTCGTTGGTCACGCCCAGGTGCGCCAACGCATAACCGTCAGGCTTCGTGCGCAGGAGCGCATAGTTCCCAGCGATCCGCAGCGGCGTCGCGCCCTTGGGAAGAAGCTTGAACCGGTAGGTCGCGCCCGAGGCGCCAGGAAGATCGACAAACTCTTTCATACTGCACCAACGCGCGTCCCCTATATGCCTATGGAAGACGCGGCGGCATCCGTCGAGGCCCCATGAGGTCGCCACGTCGCCGCATCCACAACTTCTCGCACGGACGCGAGGCGCCCTCCCCTCCGGCTCACTGGGTCGAGGGCGCCGACCAGGAACGGTGCCGCGGGCTATAGCCCCAATGCCGCGGCGCGCAGCTTGGCCGGTCACCCGTCTCCGCCCGGGCGGTCCGCCGCGCCGCGCCCTAGTCGTCGAAACCCACGAACACGGTCGCCTCGGCGACCGACTTGCGTTCGGAGACCACCGCATTGGCCGGGAAGGTCTCGTCGGGCCAGCCCAGCGCTATGCTCTTCATGATGACCTGGTCGTCGGCGATCCCGGCGTGCTCGCGCACCACCGGCGACTGCATGATGCCCTGGCTGTTGATGACGCAGCCCAGTCCCCGGGACCAGGCGGCGTTGACGAGCGCGTTGGTCACCTGGCCGCAGTCGAAGGGCGTGTCGTCGCTGCCGTCGAGCACGCGGTCGTAGGTGACGATCACGCAGACCGGCGCATCGAACTGGCGAAAGCCGCGCATGACCCAGTCGTGGCGGCCCTCCTTGTCCTCGCGGGCGATGCCCATGGCGGCGAACAGCTGCTTGGCGACGCCGATCTGCCGCTCCCGGTGCTGGCCGGCGAACGGCTGGCCGATGCGGAACTCGCGCGAGTGCGGCACGCCCGCCAGGTTCCGCTCGGTATTGCCGGCGCGGATCCTGTCCAGCGGCTCGCCGGTGACCACATAGAAGTTCCACGGCTGGGTGTTCATCGACGACGGAGCCCGCATGGCCAGGCCGATGATCTCCTCGATCAGCTTGCGGGGCACCGGGTCGGGCTTGTAGCCGCGGATGCTCCGGCGGCCGAGAATGACGTCGTCGAACTGCATGGATGACCGCTACGCGAGGGACGGATTGATCAGGTACTTCTCGCCCGTGGCGCGCCGCATGTAGCCCTTGATCACCTCCGGATCGAGGACGTCGCGCAGCGAGATCTCCTTCGTGTAGTGGCTGGCGAAGGTGGTCTTCAGCTCGCGCAACACCCGCTCGCGCAGCTTGCCGGCCTGCTCCGGGCCGATCTTCTGCAGGAAGGGCGTCAGCAGCCAGCCGCCCAGCGCCCAGGAGAAGCCGAAGGCGCGGTTGAGCTCGGTCGGCCCGGGATCGAGCCCGCCGTAGATGTAGACCTGCTTGAAGGTGTCCGAGCCATATCGGCTGTAGGTGGTCATCCGCGCCACCGCGGCGGCTTCCATGGCGGTGAGCAGTTGCCCCGCGAGCCGGCCGCCGCCTATGGCGTCGAAGGCGATCGTCGCGCCGGTCTCGGTGATCGCCGCGATCAGGCTGGCCATGAAGTCGGGCGCGCTCGAGTTGACGACGTGCTTGGCGCCTGCGTCGCGCAGGATCGCGACCTGCTCGTCGCTGCGCACCACGTTCACCAGCCCGATGCCGTCCTGCAGGCAGATGCGGTTCAGCATCTGCCCCAGGTTGGACGCTGCGGCGGTGTGCACCAGCGCCGAGTGGTTCTCGCGGCGCATGGTCTCCACCATGCCCAGGGCGGTGAGCGGGTTGACGAAGCACGACGCGCCGTCGGCGGCGCTTGCGTCCTGCGGCAGCGGCAGGGTGTCCCGCACCTTCAGCGTCCGGTACTCGGCGTACATTGCCCCGCCGAGCATGGCCACGCGGCGCCCCATGAGCGCCTGCGCCTCGGGCGAGGCCCCGGCCCGGACCACCGTGCCGGCCCCCTCGTTGCCGACCGGCAGGGCCTGGTCGACCCGCGCCGCCAGCATGGTCATGGCGCGCGGCGGGATGTCGGCCGTCACGGCCGGCAGGTCGGAGCTTCCGGTGGTCCGCAGGCTGGCGAGGTCCGCGGGGCCGAACAGCAGCCCGATGTCGGACGGGTTGATCGGGGTCGCTTCCACCCGGACCGTCACTTCATCGGGCGCCGGATCGGGCTGCGGGACGCGGGCCAGCGCCACCTCGACCTGTCCGCTGGACCGCACGTTTGAGGTCAGCTGCAGGCCCTCGATGGTCGCTTGGTCGCTCATGGACGTAACCCTTCCTGCAGTATCGGACGGCATTTCAAAGTGCATCACCCCCGTCGTCCGTGAGGCGGATGAGCATCTTGCCGGTGTTGCGGCCCTCGAACAGGCCGATCAGCCCCTCCGGCGCGCGTTCGAACCCGTCCAGGACGGTCTCCTGGTACTTCACCTGCCCGGACTTGAGCCAGCCGGTCATGTCGCTTTGGAACGCGGCGTTCAGGTGGGTGAAGTCGCTCGCCACGAAGCCTTCCATGCGCACGCGGCGGTAGATCAGGTTGAACAGTCCGCGTACGGGCTCGCCGCCGCCGTTGTAGACCGAGATCATGCCGCAAACTGGAATGCGGCCGCGGACGTTCATGCGCGGCAGGGCGGCGTCCAGGTGAGCCCCGCCGACGTTCTCGAAGTAGACATCGATCCCCTTGGGCGTCGCCCGCGCCAGGGCCTCGCCGATGGGCTCCTGCTTGTAGTTGATCACCGCATCCAGTCGGACGTCGTCGCGCAGCCAGCGCGCCTTCTCGTCCGAACCGGTGGAACCCACGACGTAGCAGCCCTTGAGCTTCGCGATCTGTGCGGCGGTCGATCCCACCGCTCCGCCAGCCGTGGAGACGAACACCTGCTCGCCGTCGGCGAGCGCGCCCACCTGCAGAAGCCCGCCGTAGGCTGTCAGCCCGGTGCCGCCCAGCGCATGCAGGTGAACCGTCAGCGGCAGGTCAGGGTCCGGCCTCAGGACCGCCAGCCCGCGCCCGTCGGAGACGAACCGCTCCCGGAAGCCCGCCCCGTGACGCACGAGATCGCCTTCGACGAACTTCGGATTGCGCGATTGCACGATGCGCCCGATCCCGCCGCCCAGCAGCGGCTCGCCCAGGGCCTGGTCGGCGTCCAGCCGCGGCCGCATGTAGGGATCGACTGACATCAGGACCCCGGCCACCTGGACCTCGCCCTCGCCGGCGTCCGGCGTCTCCACCTCCACGACGGCGAAGTCGGCCGGCTCGGGCGTGCCCTTCGGACGGCGGACCAGGTGGATCTGGCGCGACGTGCTCATCGACGTCTCCGGCTTGCGGCCAGGCCGGTGGCGGCCTCGGCCGACATAGCCCTGCCCCAGCCTCGCCGGATAGTGCCGATTTGCACCTGGCCTGCGGGCTCAGGCGGGGCTGGAAGGCGCCGTACACGCGTCCTCATCCTCCAGCTGCATCCACCACGATGGTCACCGCTTTTCCCCGCGACAGCGGCTCCCATCCTGCCGCAACGGCCGACGAGATCGCCTTGGCGACGAGCTTTGGGTCGATGCGGGAAGCCTGGAGTTGCGGTGCGCCGAACCTGGGCTGTGGGCCCACCGGAAACTCCAGCACTGCCTCGCGCTGCCCCTCCCGATGCCGCACCGCTATGGCCATGCCGCGTCGCTCCGCGACATCGCTGGACCACCTGGGCGCGCGTTGGAGCCGCCAGACATAGGGCTCCCCACCGACCTCGATGTCGAACTCGGCGCTCAGTTTCGTTCGTGCCATGGGAGCGGGTTATCCCCGCGGGCGCGCCCGATCCAGCCCCGCAGGGCCTCTGCCCCCGGGAGCGGAGCACGTTCGCCGGTTTCATCGGGCGGGCGGAGGTCCTAACTTGCCGGCATGGCGGTCGCGTTCACCCGGGAAGAAGACTACGAGGCGCAGGCCGCTGACCTGCCGGACCGCCCAGTCTCGCCGCATCCGAACCTGGTCACCGCCACGGGCCTGGCGGAACTCGACCAGCAACTGGCCAGCGCCCGCGCCGCCTACGCCGCAGCGCAGGCCCAGGGCGAAGTCAGCACCGACCGAACGGCCATGGCGCGAGCCACCCGGGACCTGCGGTACTGGTCCGCAAGGCGGGCCAACGCCCAGCTTACCGAGCCGGGCGGCCCACCCGACAAGGTGCAGTTCGGCCGGACCATCGAAATCGAACGGGAGGATGGCAGGCGCCAGGCCTTCCGTATCGTCGGCGAAGACGAAGCCGACCCGGCGAAGGGAAGCATTTCATACGTGTCGCCGCTGGCGCGTGCGCTCCTGGGCAAGTCTGTGGGGGAGGTGACCAGCGTCAATGGCGCAGAGGTCGAGGTCGTCGCCGTCCGCGCCTGAATGGGGTCGGACCACACAAGCAGACGGACGTTGGCGCACTACCGGGCTTCGCGAGCCGTCTTCGCTGGGCCGAGATCCAATGTCCGGACCCAAGGCGCGCTCCCGGCTAGCCCTCGAACGGAAGGGCGCTTTGGCGCAGCACGACACTAATGGAATTCTCATAGGGCGCGGACCGCGCGCGTGTTATCTCTCGAATGCCAAGCTTATTCCAATTCGCCCGCAGGGGTCATGATCCCAGCTGTGAAGTAAGCGGGCTCCAAGCGCGGCGATGGACGTGCGCCGCGCGCTTACAAGCACACAGACGGTGCGGACATGGCTCTGAGCAATCCCTTTCGCCGGCAGGCTGCCCATCCGATCGAAGCTGAGCCAGGCCTGGACGCTCCGGGCTCGGGAGATCTTCGCGAGGCCTACGAGCGCGGCCGGCGCGATGCATTGCAAGCGCGCAAACGCCACCCCCTCGGGATGACGTTCCTGTTCCTGGCCGCCGGCGCCGGTGTCGCCGTACTGGCCTACGCGGCTTACTCCGGCTCGTTCGGCCGTGGCGGCGAGCGATTGGACCGGGACCTAGCCGTGGCGGCTGATCGGGCGGAACCGATGGTTCGTGACGCCGCCCACGACGCCGGCCAGGCCCTGAAAAGCGCCGGTCAAACCCCGAACGGGCAGGCCCCTGCGCCGTCCGAGCCGCGCTAGTGGGGTCGGTGTTCCGGAGTCGGCTGGGGTGGACCGCGCGCGCATCCACCTTATGCCGGCGTTGGCAGCAATCGCAGCGGGCGGCGCGAGCGGCTCTCCACGACCAGTTCAGACGTCGATGCGGAAGGCCGGTGTTCCGAAAGCAAGCCCACGAGGCTCCCACTTGACCCAACTGAAGGTGCTTTACGTCGAAGACGATCCGGACATTCGAGAGCTGGCCGAGCTCTCCCTGCAGATGGACCCGACCCTGGAAGTGCGTATCGCCGCATCCGGCGCGGAGGCCCTCCAGGTGCTGTCCGCTTGGAAGGCTGATGTCATCCTGCTGGACGTGATGATGCCGCAGATGGATGGCCCGTCGCTGCTAGCGGCCATCCGCTCGGACGCCGCGGGGCCGCAGCCGCACGCGGTCTTCATTACAGCTCGCGCGCTGCCCGCCGAGGTAGAACGGCTAAAGGCGCTGGGCGCGCTCGGGGTGATCACGAAACCATTCGACGCGCTTCGACTGGCGCGCGAGGTCCGGCGGCTCGCGGAGGCCGCATGAGCGATCCGGTGGCGGCGCTCGCAGATCGTTTCAAAGATCGACTGACAAATGACCTGTTGGTCGTGCGCGCCGGACCGAAGGCGGGCGTCGGCTTCGAGCTGGTGGTGCACCGGCTGGCGGGCGCGGCGGCCATGTTCGGGTTCCTCGAGCTCGGCGAGTTGGCCGGCGAGGTGGACGTCCAGATCCACGAAGGGCGGCTCCAGACGGCCGATGTCGACGCCCTGGCCGCCGCCCTGCAAGCCGCCGTCGTCAGGCCCGTCTGAAGCCGCGCCGGGTCATCGTTCCCCAGGAGTGCTGGCGGCTGATGAACTGCCACGTGCCCACCAGCCGCCAGAGATTGTTGAGCTGCCGGTAGCCGAAGTTCTCCGCGATGGCCGCCGCCATCAGGGTCATCAGGGTCTCCACGTCGGGGAAGCGGCGCAGGACCGTCTCCTCCAGCGCCAGCGCGCCCACGCTGATCACGATGCCGAAGCCGAAACTGATGGCCAGGAAGGCGAAGAGGTAGTCGGTCTGCAGGATGCCCAGCAGCCAGAAGGCAGGGATCAGCAGGTAGCCGGCGATCTCGATGAACGGCCCGAGCACGTCGACGAGGAGGATGTAGCCAAACCCCAGTGTGCCGATCCGGCCGTAGCGGGGGTTGCCCATCATGCCTGCATGGCGGACGAAGGTTTCCAGCGCGCCCCGGTGCCACCGCGCGCGCTGACGGCCCAGCACGGTGAGGTCCTCCGGCGCCTCGGTCCAACAGACCGGCTCGGCCATGAAGGCCACCCGGTAGGCCTTCTTCTCGCGGCGGAAGTGGCGGTGCAGCTTGACCACCAGCTCCATGTCCTCGCCCACCGTCTTCAGGCTGTAGCCGCCGACTTCCATGACCGCGTCACGGCGGAAGAGGCCGAAGGCCCCGGAGATGATCATGAGGCATCCGGCCTCGCTCCAGGCTAGGCGGGCCATCAGGAAGGCGCGCAGGTATTCGACGGTCTGCAGGAGCGCCAGGAAGTTCTTCGGCGCCCCGACCCGGATGACACGTCCCGAGCTGATCTCGCAACCGTTGACGATGCGGATCGTCCCGCCCACCGCAATGACGCGCTCCGGATCTTCGATGAAGGGCCGCACGGCGCGCAACAGGGCGTCCGGCTCAAGCAGGCTGTCCGCGTCCATTGAGCAGACCACCGGCGCGCGCGACAGGTTGAGGGCCGCGTTCAGCGCGTCCGCCTTGCCGCCGTTCTCCTTGTCGACGACGATCAGGCGCGGCTGGTTCGACGTGCCGTAGAGGCTTCGGATGCGCGCGTGCGGCGCGACCAGTTCGTAGCTGCGCTGCACCGGACCGAGCTCGAAGGCCTGCGTGATCACTTCGAGCGTCCGGTCCTTGGAGCCGTCGTTGACCACCACCACCTCGAAGCTCGGGTACTGCAGCGCCAGCAGCGAGCGGATGCTTTCGACGATAGTCATCTCTTCGTTGTAGGCGGGCACCAGCAGTGTGATCGGCGGCGCGGTCTCGGCGTAGCGGCGCCATAGCTGGGCGGGCTCGACCGGCGCGCCAAATCGGCTGAGGGCGCGGCCCGCCAGCGCCAGCTGCCACAGGTGGAACACGCCCTGGCCGACGCCGGCGCCGATGACGAAGATGGCGATGACCTGCGCGAAGCCGCTTAGCCATTCGGCGGCGTCGATGAGGTCCATCAGGCCTGGGCCTGCTGCGCCAGCACCAGGCTGGCGGCCTGCCGCGCGGCCTTACTGGAGGCGAGCGCCGCCTTGCGGAGCGCGCCCAGCCCGCTCGGACCGAG
This sequence comes from Phenylobacterium sp., assembly GCF_036563285.1. Taxonomy (GTDB): domain Bacteria; phylum Pseudomonadota; class Alphaproteobacteria; order Caulobacterales; family Caulobacteraceae; genus Phenylobacterium. The sequence goes on along the minus strand of NZ_DATCMR010000006.1, from coordinate 508,724 downwards.
CTTGGCCAGGGCCGCCGCGGACTGGAACCGCACGATCCAGACGGGGTCGTCGAGGCCCTCCTCCAGCTTGTTCGATAGGGTCTTCAGTCCGGCGGCCCCGATGGCCTCGGCTGCCGCCGAGCGCACCTCCGGCGCCGGATCGTCCAGCGCGCGGCGAAGGCACGGCTCGGCCGCGGGATGCATCAGCTTGCCGAGCGCGACCGCGGCCGCCGCCCGGACTTCGGGGCGGGCCGCAGCGATGTTCTCGGTCAGCGCCGGGATGGCCCCGTAGGCTCCGGCCGCGCCCAGCGCCTCCAGCAGCATCACCCGAGAGCCCAACAGCAGTCCGTCTTCGGCCAGCGACTCGGTGGCCGCGGCGTGGTCGCGCTCCACCACCAGCCGCATGAAGTCGGCCGTCGGACCGGAATGAGGCAGGTGTCCGCGGCGCAGGTGCTCCACCATCCTGTCCACGGACACCTCGCCGCCGGCCTGGAAGAGCGAGCGCAGCGCCGCCAGCCGGACCTGGCCGGGGCCTCGTCCCGCCGCGCGCAGGAGGATGAACTGCGTCTGGGCCCCGCCGAACGCGCCGAGCGCCTCGATGCTGGCGAGCCGGCCGTCCGCCGAGCCGCGCATGGCGCCGTCGCGCAGCACCCGCTCGATGCCCGCGACGCGGAGGGCTTCCACGATGGTCTCCAGGTCGGCGCCGCGGAAGATGGTCAGGAAGTCCAGGAGCGCCTTGGACATGAGGTGGGCCCGGCGCCGGTAGGGACCCAGCGCCGCGGCGAGGTTGGTCTGCCCCCGCAGCACGCCTAGCAGGGCCTTCTCCACCGCCCGCCGGTCGGCGAGATGGCGCTTGGTCCGGTGCTCGTTCAGCACCCGCAGCAGGATCAGGGCGCCCATCCATCCTAAGGCGCCGGCCGCGAGCACGATGGCCGCCAGCCAGATTAGGGAAAGGGCCGCCACTCTCAGAACCGCCGCGTCAGGGAGAGCGTCAGGTCGTTGCGCTGATAGGTGGTGCGGTCCTCGCGCACACTGCTCAGCCGCAGGGTCGTGCTTTCGCCGATGTCGACGGCGGCGCCCAGGCTCACCGCGCGCACGTCGGTCGTGATCCCATCGGTGGCCTCCGGCGCGTCGGACCAGCCGGCGAATAGCGCCAGCCGCGCCATTGGCCGCCAGGCGGCGGCGATCCCATAGCCCATCCGGTGCTCGTCGCGCTCGTCCAGCACGTTGATCCAGCGGGCCGTCAGGTCGAACCCCTCGTCGCGCGCGACGGTGAGCCACGGCGTCAGGGTGCGGACGTCGCCCACCAGGTAGCGGGCCCAGCCTGCGTCGGCGCCCAGCTGGTATGTCCAGTCGGGATCGAGCGGACGGGACGGACCCGCCAACCCGCCCAGCACGGCCCACTCCGGCCGGAAGTCCGCCTCCGGCGTTCCGCCGAGGCCCAGGTACCCCCAGCGCGCGGCGGCCCGTACCTCGACGTAGGTGTCCTCGCGTCCGAATTGCCGCTGATGGTCGATGCCGGCCACGAGGTTCAAGCCGCTCGCAAAGGTTCGGCCGACGATTACGGCCTGGCCGGAGGAAGACGGCAGGCCGTCGGACAGAAAGCCCTGCGTGAGCGCCACGTCCAGACGCCAGCTCGCCGCCACGGCGCGCTCGGCGCCCGCGACCTGGGTGGCAAGGTCCTTGGCCACAGCGTCCATTGGATCTCTGGACAGCGTCGGCCCCAGCAGGCGCTTGGCGCCGCGGAAATCCTCTCGGAAGTAGGCAAGCCTCGCCAGCGCCACTTCGGCGTCGCGATAGCCGGGCGCCAGGCGTAGCGACTCTTCCAGCGCCCGCCGGGCCGGTCCGAACTGGCCGGTGGCCGAGTAGGCCAACCCCAGGTTCAGCCATACGTCGGCGTCATTGCCGTGCAGCTTGGACGCCGCTTCCAGCAGCGGCAGCGCCTCGGCCGGCCGGCCGGCGTGCCGCAGCTCGACTCCGCGGGCGAAGGGGTCCTCTGCGGGCTGGGCGTGTGCTGCGGCGGGAACGAGAACAAGGCAGGCCGCCAAGGCGCGGACGTTCACGAGGCGCTCCGTTGCGCCGCCGTCAGCCGGTCGAGCCGGGCTACCAGCTCGTCGGGATTGAAGGGCTTTGCGAGATAGTCCGCGGCGCCGAGTTTCAGCGCGCTCACCACGTCCTCCTCACGTTTCAGGGCGGTCAGCATGACGACCACTACGCCCGCGAGATCGGGATTGGCCTTGATGCGGCGCAGGGTCTCGAACCCGTCCATCACCGGCATCATGGCGTCGAGCACCAGGACGTCGGGACGCTGGCGCTCCAGGGCTTCCAGGGCGGCCCGGCCATCCTCCACGCTGCGCACCACATAGTCAGCGGCGCCCAGCTTGTGCTCGAGGAGGGCGCGGAGCAGCGGATCGTCGTCGGCGATGAGGACGTCCATGCCGGGCATCAGCCGGCCTCCGCCGACGCGGACTCGCGGACATGGCGGGGGGTGGCGCCGGTCAGTGGCAGCCGCAGGGTGAATGTGCTGCCCTTGCCACGCACACTCTCGGCGGTCAGCACGCCGCCCATCTGCTCGGCGAGCCGACGCGAGATCGCCAGCCCAAGGCCCGACCCGCCGAACCGCCTGGCGACCGAGGCGTCGGCCTGGACGAACCGTTCGAACACCTTGTCGAGCCGGTCGGGCTCGATGCCGATACCGGTGTCGCTGACCGCGATACTTACCCAGCCCTGTTGCGGCGTGATGGCCACCACCACGCCGCCGCGGACGGTGAACTTCACCGCGTTGGCGAGCAGGTTCAGCAGCACCTGGCGCAACCGCGCGCCGTCGACCTGCACCAGCGGCAATGTCTCGGCGGCTTCTAGGATGACGGAGAGCCCCTTGGCGCTTGCCTGTTCGGTCACCAGCTCGATGGCCGAGGCGGCCACCGGGCGCACATCCATCGGCTCCGGCGTCACCGCAACGTTGCCGGCCTCGAGGCTTGCCAGGTCGAGGACGTCGTTGACGATCGCCAGCAGGTTGCGGCTCGCGCCTTGGATCTTGTGGGCGAAGTGGCGCTCCTTGTCGCCCAGCGACGGCGTGGCGCCGAGCAGGTCGGCGAAGCCGATAATGCTGGTCAGCGGGGTCCTGAGCTCGTGGCTCATGTTCGCCAGGAACTCCGACTTGGCCTGATTGGCGGCCTCGGCCGCGCGGCTCGCGCGCTCGGCGACCTTGCTCGCGGCCTCCGCGGTTCTGCTGGCGGCGCGCGCGAACTTGGTCGCCGCCTCGGCGCGATGACGGGCCAGCGAGAGGCGCTCGGTGGTCAGGCGAAGGTCCATCTCGGTCACGACGATCTCGGCCAGGGCCTCCAGCCGCCGCTTTTCGCGGTTGCTGAGCTCCTCGCGAGGCTGCGGATCGATGATGCAGAGCGCGCCGAGCCGATGGCCGCTGCGCAGCATCAACGGCGCCGCGGCGTAGAAGCGGATCAGAGGCGCCGTCTGCACCAGCGGGTGGGCCGAGAACCGCTCATCGAGCACTGCGTCCGGCACCACCATCACGCCGTCGGAGAGGATGATCTGTTCCGCGAAGGCGTCGCGGGGCATTTCGCGGCTGTCGAGGCCGACCAGGGACTTGAACCACTGCCGCTCTGTGTCGATGAGCGAGACGGTGGCGATCTTGGTCTCGAATATGTCCGCGGCCAGTGCGGTGATCCGGTCGAACGCCGCCTCTGGCGGGGTGTCGAGGATCTCGTACTCTCTCAGCGCGGCTACGCGTTCGGCCTCGTTCTCGATCGCGTGCCTCCGGTTGGAACAGTCTAGCAGGGGCCACTCCGGAGAATTCCGGCATGGCGTTGCGTGTCGTCGGCCGCTCGGCCGTGGAAACTGCGAAAGCCGTTGAATTGGTCCGGCTGACATCTTCGCCGGGGCCCCACTAAACTCGGGGCGTGCGACTAATTTCCAAGCATCGTACTAGATCTACCTCTACCATAAGTTAGTCGCGTACGGCGGATTATTCCGCGGGACGCTGCCTCGCTCCGCGCCACCACCCAAGGTGGCGCGCCCGCGATGGCCGGATCGACCTCGGACCCGGCTCGCGGCAGGATTGTCCGCCCGTCTTCAGTGATTTGGCTCATTGGTGACCCGGCCCCAGGCGAGCAGCCGTGGAACGTGGACTGGGGTAGCTAACCCGCTAGCCTTGCCGTCCGTCGACTAGCACCGCGAGCATCAAGGCCGTGCTGTCTCCAAAGTTGACCCAAGCATGATTGGACCCCCTCTGGACCACCACGTCGAAGGGCTTCATCGCGACGTCGCCGTCGTCCAACATCAGGGTCACCTCACCTTCCAGCAACACGATGAAGTCCACTGAATTGGTGCGATGGAAGGCGGGGTGACGGCCCTCAGGTACGAAGGCGTCCGCCGCGCCCACTTGGGCGTAGTAGGCCGCCGTTCTCGCGCGTCGTTCCTCATCGCTCTGGCCGGCGAAGGCGCTTTCGGGCGGCACCCGGAAGAAGCGGAAGGTCGCGCCTGATGGGAAGGGGTGGAGCGGGATTTCGTGGTCTGCAGGATCCCGGGCGTCCGAGTAATCCGCGGGGGCGGATTTGGTCGCCCAGAAGTTGATCAGATAAGGCTCGCCTTTCGGACCGAACAGGTTGGGCGTCGGTCCATCGGAGAGGACGAACGATCGTCCTTTGGCGTCCACACCCGTCACAATGCGGCGCGTGGGGATGCTCATGTGCGTGTCGCAGCGGGTTCGGGCGGAGCCACGCTCTTAGCCTGCGAACTCCTGGCGTCGAAGCGCGGCGCCGTCACGAATAGGAGCGCAGACGCGGTCAGCATGCCGGCTGAGAGCCAGAGGGCGGGCGTATAGGACCCGGCCCGCTCCTGGATCAGCGCGATGATGTATGGGCTCGAGCCCGTTCCGATCAGGAAGGCGCCGTAGAGCAGGCCGTACATTCGGCCGTAGCGAGCCATGCCGTAGTAGCGCGCGGTCATATAGGCGATCAGGTCGACCTCGGCTCCCATGGCCAAGCCAACGGCCAGAGCGCCGGGCGCTGCGAATGCAGGACCTCCCACCGCGAGCATAACCAGCCCAGCGGCGGTCAGCAGCATCACCCCGGCGGCGACCAGCGGCGCAAAGACGTGGTCGACGACGTAGCCCACCCCGAGCCTGCCGATGAGGACGGCGACACCCAGAAGGCCCGCGATGCGCGCTGCCTGCAGCGGGGGCATGCCTTCGTCGGTCAGCATCGGAACGAAGTGCGTGACGAAGCCCGCCACCGAGAGCGCGACGAGGGTGAAAGCTAGGGCCAGTCGCCAGAACAGCCAGGTGCGCAGGAAGCCGCCGCCGCTCTGCGACGCCATCGGAGCGGGCCGGCCTTCCTTCAGCGTGGGAGGACGCCAGCTGAGCAGCGCCAGTGAGAGCGGCCCGACGAGCAGGACGACCCAGGCAAGCGTGCGATATGAGGCCCGCCAGCCTTGGCTCTCGATCAGTTCGCCCACGATCGGCGGCGCAATGGCGGCCATGGCGCCGATGCCCCCGATCGTGATCCCCAACGCGAGGCCCCGCATCCTGTCGAAGGCCATGTTCACCGGGCGCGTTAGACCGATGGGGCCGGTGGCGAGCGACAACGGCGCCAGAGCCAGGTGGACGACCGCATAGATCAGCAGGGAGTCGCCAACCTGGCTCATGAAGAGGAAGTTGCCCGCCAACGCGATGAAGCCGATAGCGGCAGGACCGCGGACGCCGTACCGGTCGAACAGCGCGCCTCCGAACGGAGCGCATACGGCCAGCAACAAGGTCGTCGCCAGCCCGATGGCGGTCAGCTGCGACCGCGTCCAGCCGAGGTCGGACTGCAGGTGGGTGATGAACAGGCCGGCTGTGTAGAATGGCAAGGCCGCCGTGCCGAACGCCGCGCCGAGTGTCGCGCCTGCCAGGGTGGGCCAATGGCGCTTCAGCTCGCCAGCGGCGCTCTGGGGGCGAACCTCACTCATCGAAGATGGCCACGGCCCGGATCCACCCCGCGCTGGCTTCCTTGATCTTCACGGGGAAGCAGCTGATCTCGAAACCGAAGGGTGGCAGCGCGTCGAGGTTGCCGAGCTTCTCCATCTGGAAATATCCGATTTCACGTCCAGCCTTGTGGCCCTCCCAGATGATCGAGGGGTCGCGCGTCTCGGTCCAACGTTTGGCGGTGTGCACGAAGGGCGCATCCCAGGACCACCCGTCGGTGCCAACCACGCGCACGCCGCGCTCAGTAAGGTACAGGGTCGCCTCCCTCCCCATCCCGCAGCCGGACGCCACGTAGCCCTTCTGGCCGTACTTCCCGCCGGCCGCGGTGTTCACGACCACAATGTCCAGCGGCTTCAGCTCGTAGCCGATGCGCTTCAGCTCCACCTCTACATCGCCGGCGGTAACCACATAGCCGTCGGGCAAGTGACGGAAGTCGAGCTTCACGCCGGGCCGGTAGCACCAGTCCAGGGGGACCTCGTCGATGGTGATCGCCCGTTTCGGCCCGCCCTCGAGCAGGGCGTCCTGGGTGGCGTGGAAGTGCCACGGCGCATCCATGTGCGTGCCGTTGTGGGTGGAGAGCTGCAGCCGTTCGACGGCCCAGCCCTGCCCTTCAGGAAGGTCCTCCTTGGTGAGGCCGGGGAAGGACCGCGCCAGTCCCTGCCAGGACTCCTCGTGTCGTATGTACTCGATCTTCGGTTCCGCTCCGGGCGGATCCGATTCGATGTTGTTCTCGATTGGGACGGAGAGGTCGACGTAACGGCGTGCCATGGGTTTAATCAATCGATTGATTGCACCAGAGTCAACTTCGCCGTGGGGCACTTTGCATGGAGTTCGGACAGTCTCCAACTTCGCAGCTCGCCCAGCGGCCTCAGCGCCTTGGCGGCTTGACCGTCCGGGATGCTATGTAGCCCGGCATGGCCACCAGACGTCTGACTCGGGTCGACCTCGATCCCCCCGCCCCCGCAGAAGCCGCTAAGGCCGATCCGAAGGTCCGCCTGGTGGAGGTGGCTGCTCGTCACTTCGCCGAGGCCGGCTTCGAAGGCGCGAGCCAGCGCGCCATCCAGAGGGAGGTGGGCGTCAATCCCGCGACGGCCCACTACTACTTCGGTTCGAAGGAGGCGCTGTACCGCGCCGTGCTGGAGCGCTACCTCGGCAACATCCAGGCCGAGCGCATTGCGGCCCTGCCCCGCGCCAACGCCACCGCCGGAGCTTCCACCCGCTTCCACGCACTGCTCGTCGCCTACCTGACCCCGCACATCCACACGGCCGCGACCGAAGGCGGCTACAACTACGCGCGGATCCTGGCGGCCATCCAGTTCACCAGTCCCGGACCCGCGACGACGATCATCAACGAAGCCGTCAACCCGGTGCGCGAGATGTACGTCGACGCCCTGAAGGCGCTGTTTCCCAAGACGCCGCGGGCCCGGATCTACACGGCCCTGCACATGACTGTCATGCTGATGGCGATGGCCCCGATCCGCGCCCGCGACCAGCTGAAGGACGCCAAGGGCCGCAAGGCGCTGATCGAGGAACTCATCACCTACAGCGAAGCCGGCTTCCGCGCGATGTGCGGGGAGCCGACGCTCAAGTGACGAGCGACGGCCCGCCACTCTCCTAGAACCGCTTCTCGAGCTGCACGCCGATCACCCGCGGGCGGTTGAAGAAGGCCTGGGCGTAGCTGAACGTGAGCCCCTGGTTCGCCACCACCCGGCTGTTGTTCAGGTTGGCGCCGTAGATCGCCAAGGTGAGGTCCCGTGGCTCATAGATGAAGCTCACTCGGGCCCCGAGCTCGCCATTCGCTTCGCCGCGCAGGTGCGGCAGGTTCTGGTCCGTCGGGTGGAAGAAGATCTCGTCGCGCCAGCGCCAGTTGACTGTGGCCCGCAGGCGCCACGCGTCGGTGAGCTCGGTGCGGTACTGGCCCTGCAGGAAATACTGCCATTCCGGGCTGTTGGTGAGGCGGTTGCCGGAGACGTCGCGCTGGACGCCGAGGATGTCGGGGGCCCGCGGGAAGCTCGAGAAGACGCCGTCGATGTAGGCTACGTTGCCCGTGAACACCCAGTTTTCGGTGGGCCGGAGCTCGCCCTCCACCTCGAAGCCCTGGATCTTGGCCGCCGCGGCATTGGTGATCACCACGCCGCCCGTCGGGACGCCGCTGGTGACCTGCAGGTTGTCGTACTCGTTGTCGTAGGCCGCCGCGGCGACGAAGGCGCGGCGATCCCAGAGGTAGGCTTTCACCCCGACCTCCCAGGATATCATGATCTCGGGGCTGTAGCCGGGCTGCGGACCGACACCGAAGGAGTTGTAGCCGCCGCCTTTGAAGCCCTTGCTGTAGCTCAGGTAGGCCATCAGGTCGTCCGAGGGCTCCCAGGCGACCTTCGCCCGGTAAGAAGTGTCGGTCCAGGTCCGCTCCGGCGCCGCGAACGCCAGCCGGTTGATCTGGACCCCGGTGTCGGTGTTGAGCGAGCGCCAGACGTTCCGGAAGTCCTTTGTGTCCTCGGTGTAGCGGACGCCGCCCGTCACGGAGAGCTGGTCGGTCACGTGCCAAGTGGCGTCCGCGAACACCGCCCAGTTGGGGTTCGTCTGGTGGGACTCGAAATGGGAGAGCTGGTTGAACGCCACCGAGAGGCGCTCGTTCACGATGTGGAAGTTCATCGTGTTCTGGTAGCGGGCGTAATAGAGCCCCACGATCCAGTCGACGAGGTTTTCACCGTTCGACTGCAGCCGCAGCTCCTGGCTCACCGACGAGCCGGTGTACTTCGCATAGTTGCGCCCCTGGCGGTCCGTCATCGGCAGGGAGTCGGAGTCGTTCACCCCCTCGTTGGTGAAGTTGCTCGCGCCGGTCACCGAGACCAACGCCACCGGGCCGAAGTCGTACTGCATGTTGAGCGCCACGCTGGGCGTGCGGAGATGGTTCCGCGGCTCGATGTTGAGGTTCACCAGGTTGCCTTCCAGGAACCGGTCGGCCACGTCCCGCGGCAACGGGATGTGCGGCGTCTGCGTGCCGACCGGCGTCACCGGACCCGGAGGGGGCGAGATATTGGTCTGGGCCCAGCGCACGGTGGGCTGGCTCACGATCCGGTCCTGGTAGTTCACGGCCAGGCGGACCCGCGCCGCATCGTTCGGCTCCCACAGGAGCACCGTGCGCACGTTGTGCATGCGGATGCCGCCCATGTTCCGGCCGTCGAACAGGTTGGTCGCCCACCCTTCCTCGTTCAGCCAGTCGAACGACATTCGCGCCAGGAGCGTCTCGGTCAGCGGGCCGGTGGCCGCCGCTTCGATACGGTGGGCGTTGGGGTCCTCCACCGAACCTCGGATGAACCCGCCGAACTCCGGCTGCGGATCGGCAGTGCGGATGATCAGCGCCCCCGCGGTGGCGTTGCGCCCTTGCAGTGTGCCCTGCGGCCCGCGCACGACCTCCACAGAGGCCACGTCGGACAGCGCGGTCACGGAGAATTGGCCCGACGAGGTGTAGATGTCGTCGACGTAGACGGCGACGGGATCCTCCCCGCCGCCGAGGCCGGAGGTGCCGCGGATGGAGACGGGCGAACCGCCGTAGCTGGCCGTAGCGTTGATGTTCAACGCAGGCACGAGGCCCTGGATGGAGGCGCCGGTCTTGGCCCCCACCTCCTCCAGAGTCTCGGCCGAGACCGAGCTAATGGAGATCGGCACGTCGATCAGCATCTGTTCGCGCCGTTGTGCCGTCACGACCACTTCCTCGATCGCCGCCGAGCCCGCCGGCGCCGTTTGGGCGGCGGCGCCGGCCCAACCCGCGAGGCTCACAAGCGCCGTCGTGCAGAACAACTTCCTCATCGCGTTTCCCCTTTTCGCCGATCGCTGCGCCGGCTTGCAGTGGCATGATGAACTCCAATTTTAATCAACCGATTGATTGACACGCGAACTGGCGTCACTGTCAACGGGAAGGGATGGAGAGGAGCGATCGATGGCGCAGCTGAACGGGACGCACGAGGCCGGTCGGCGGAGCTGGATAGAGGCCGCGAACGGCGACACGGACTTCCCGCTGCAGAACCTGCCGCACGGCGTCTTCAGTCGGGGCGGAGCCAGGCGCGGCGGAGTCGCGATCGGTGACATGATCCTGGACATGGCCGCAGCCTTGGACGCCGGGCTCTTCAGGGCCGAGTTGCTGGACGTCGCCCGAGCGGCCGCCGCCCCCGAGCTCAACAGCCTGCTGGAGAGCGCCCCGGACGCGGTAGCGGCGCTCCGCGTCCGCATCCAGCAGCTGCTGGAGAAAGGCGCGCCTGAGCAGGGCCGGGTCTCCGAGCTGCTCGTGCCGATGTCAGAGGCCGAGTTGCACCTGCCCGCCAGGATCGGGGCGTTCACCGACTTCATGACTTCGGCGCCGCATATTGCGGGGTCGAGACCCGCGCGGCCGGAAGGCGGGAAGCTGCCGCCATGCTTCTGGAGCCTGCCGATCGCCTATAACAGCCGCGCCTCCTCCGTGGTGGTCTCCGGCACGCCGCTGGAGCGGCCACACGGCCAGTACCCCGTGGAGGGGGAGGCCCGGTTCGGCCCGACGCGGTCGCTGGACTTCGAACTGGAGTTCGCCTGCGTGATCGGCCCCGGCAACCGGCTCAGCCAGCCGATCCGGCTCGACGACGCGCGCGCGCACATCTTCGGCTATTGCCTCCTCAACGACTGGTCGGCACGCGATTTCCAGTGGTGGGAGAGTGTGCTTGGCCCGTTCCAGGCAAAGGCATTCCGCACCACGGTCTCGCCCTGGATCGTGACCGCCGAGGCCATGGCTCCTTTCCGCAAGCCTCTGCCACCCCGGCCCGGCGATGCGCCCCGCCCTCCGGTCCACCTGCACAGCGCCGCGAACGACGCCGAGGGCGGCCTCGCAATCCGCTTCGAGGCCCACTTGCTTACCTCCGCGATGCGGGAGGCGGGCGCCAAGCCCTTCCGGCTCACCGACACCAGCTTCGACGCAGGATCCTGGTCATTCGAGCAGATGGTCACCCATCATGCGATCGGCGGCTGCAACCTGGAGCCGGGCGACTTGCTCTCCTCGGGCACGCTGTCGGACGAGGCGCTGGAGAGCGCGGGCTGCCTCGTGGAGCGGACGGGCGGTCGCGTTCCTGTCGAACTCGCGAACGGCGAAACCCGGCTGTGGCTCGAGGACGGCGACGAGCTGGTGATAACCGGCCGCGCCGAACGTGAAGGCTTCAGGCCCATCGGATTCGGCCCCTGCGCCGGGCGGGTGATCCCCGCGGTTGCGTTCACGCCCGCTGCCTGAGGTCCTTGCCCGGGAGGAGACAGGCCGCCAAGGTCGAATCAGACGGCGGAGTGCGGTCAACGCGCCGGCGAGGGGAGAAAGCTGATGGCGGAGCTGACGGTCAGGGCGGAGTTTGCAGGGATCGTGCTGAGCGTCTCAGTCGAAGCCGGACGCGTGGTCGAGGCCGATCAGGAACTGCTGGTCATCGAATCGATGAAGACGGAGATCCCGGTGGGGTCACCGAAGGCAGGCCGGGTCACAGGCATCCGGGTCTCCGAGGGCCAGACGGTCGAGGAGCGTCAGCCGCTCGTCGTGCTGGAGACTTAACGCATGGCGGGCGCAGAAGACTGGTCGCCAGAGCTCGCCGAGATCGCCGAGCGCGAGGCGATGGCCGCCGAGATGGGCGGCCCCGAGCGTGTCAAACGCCAGAAGGATGGCGGCAAGCTGACGGTGCGCGAGCGCATTGCCGGCCTTCTCGACCCCGGCAGCTTCCACGAGATCGGCGGGCTCTCCGGACATGCGGAATACGACGAGCAAAACCGGCTGACGAAGCTGACGCCTTCGAGCTTCGTGCTGGGCCGCGGGCGGATCGACGGACGCCCGGTCGTGGTCGGCGGCAACGACTTCACCGTGCGGGCGTCAGGGCCAGATCCGGCTGCCGGGAAGAAAAGCATCGCCGCCGAGCGGCTGGCGCTCGAGCTGAAGGTCCCGCTGATCCGGCTGATTGACGGCTTCGGCGGCTCGGTGCGGACCCAGGACGCACTCGGCCGCACCTACATCCCGGACAACCCGGGCTGGGAGCACATGGTGGCTAACCTCGGCCAGGTTCCGGTCGTGGCGCTCGGCCTGGGCACGATCGCCGGCATCCATGCCGCACGCCTGATCGCCAGCCACTACTCGGTGATGGTCCGCGGCAAGTCGCACATGTTCATGGCCGGCCCGCCGGTGATGGCCAGGCTGGGCCAGACCTTCACGAAGGAGGAGCTCGGCGGCGCCGATCTGCAGGCTAAGGCTGGCGCGTGCGACGCCGTGGCGGAAACCGAGGAAGAGGCCTTCGCGCTGGCCCGCCGCTTCCTCTCCTACCTACCGGCCTCGGTGCACGAGCTGCCAGAACAGACGGCGCCATCAGATCAGCCGGACCGGCGCGATGACTGGCTGCTCTCGGCCATCCCGCGCAATCGCCGCAAGGCCTATGACGCGCGTCGTATCGTGCGCGCATTGGTCGACCGGGACAGCTTCTTCGAGATCGGGGCGGCGTTCGGCGGCTCCATGATCACCGGCCTAGCGCGCTTCGACGGGTGGCCTGTGGCGCTCATGGCGTCGAACCCAATGGTCTACGGCGGCGGCTGGACGGCGGAAGCCTCTCAGAAGGTCTCGCGGTTCGTCGACTTCGCCAACGTCTTCCACCTGCCGGTGATCACCCTCGTCGACATCCCTGGCTTCGTCATCGGACTGGAAGCCGAGATGGCCGGCACCGTGCGCCACGGCGGCCGCGCGCTCACGGCGATCTACCAGTCGCAGGTCCCGTGGTGCTCGGTGATCCTGCGCAAGTCATTCGGCGTGGCCGGAGCCGGTCACACCGACCATTCGCGGGTCCAGTACCGGTTCGCCTGGCCCTCGGCAGACTGGGGTTCGATGCCCGTCGAGGGCGGCGTGGAGGCCGCCTACCGCGCCGAGATCGAAGCTGCGCCCGACCGGGAAGCGAAGCGTCAGGAAATCGAGGACAGGCTGAACGCCGTTCGCTCGCCATTGCGCTCCGCCGAGCACTTCCTCATCGAGGAGATGATCGACCCGCGCGACACGCGCCGCCTGCTCTGCGAGTTCGCGAACTTGACGGCGAAGCTCCGGCGGCCGGGGCCGGTTTCGTTCGGCGTGCGCCCCTGAGCGCGGTCAACCGGCGGCCTGCAAAGCGCCCAGAACCTCGTCGGTGTGCTGGCCGAGCGTAGGCGCAGGGAGTCGCAATGGCAGCCGCTTGCCGTCGTAGGTGAAGGGCGCCTCGCCCACCATATGCCAGCCGACGTAGCGGCGCTCCAGGAAGGTCCAGAAGCCGGACGCCATCAGCTGGGGATCATAGCTGAGCGCATGAGTCGGCTGCACGGGCGCCGCGGGGACGCCGAGCGCCTGCAGCGCCGCCGCGGCCTCGGCAGCATCGCGTTCCCGAGCCCAGACCTCGAGGTCGCGGCCGTCCAGCACCTGGGCCAACCCGCCGCGTGCCACCTCGCTGTCCGCGCAGACCAGGAGCCAGGCGTCCGTACCTGCCGCGCCGACCACCGCGACGTTCGCCCTCGCCCGACTGCTACCGGTCCTCGGGACCGGCTTGCCGGTCACCTGTTCAGCAATGATCCCGTCGGCCGCGAACTGGAACAGGCAGGCGACCTGCGCCAGATCGATGTCCGCCCCCCCCAGTCGGCTACGGCCGTACAGGCACGACAGCACCGCGGCGGCCGCGTAGAGGCCGGCTAGCGGATCGCCGTAGGCCACGTGCTGGATGCAGGGCGGCCAGTCCGCCTCGCCATTCATGAACGGCAGCCCTGAGGCCTGCTCGACGGTGGAGCCGTAAGCGCGCAGGCCCGATAGCGGGCCCTCCGCCCCGAACGCCCCCATCGAGACGCTGACAAGGCCGGGGCGCAGCGCCCGCTGCGTCGCAAAGCCAAGACCTAGCTTCTGCATCACGCCGGCCGCAAAGTTCTCCACTACGACGTCGGCCTGGGCGATGAGGCCCTTCGCCCCGGCGAGCCCCCCGGCCGTGGTGAGCTCTAGGGCGACATCGCGTTTGTTGCGGTTCACGGCGCAAAAGTTCGCCTTCACCTCGGTGGGAGGTGGATCGGCATCGGGTACGATCTCCCAGCCGCGCCACCAGTCGGGATGGGCGGCAGACTCCACCTTCACCACGTCCGCGCCGAGGTCGCCCAGCGTGCGCGCACACAACGGCCCGGCCCAGCCCATGCTGAAGTCGACCACCTTTAAGCCGGCGAGCGGCCCCCCGTGGCGGGTCGGAGAGAACGGCGCAGCGACGCCGTCGAAGATGAGACGGAAGGGCAAGGCGGGCCCCAGGACGCCGCTCTCGTCGAAGGGGCCGAAGGCTTCCCGTTCAATCCAGTGCGCCGCGCGCGGCAGCACTCCGGGCCGCAGCACCGGCGCCATGGGGATGCGGTTCGCATCTCCCAGCGCCACCCACTCCGCAGTGGTCCGCTGAGGAAACAGCGGCTTCAGGATCTCGTCGACCTCGTCGCCTAGCATCAGCCGCTCGTAGGCCGTCGCAAAGCGGGGCTCTGCGGCGAGCTCGGGGCGGCCGATCAGCCTGGTCAGCGCCGTCCACTGCGCTGGCGTCAGCGCGGTGACGCCCACCCAGCCGTCGCTGGTCCGGTAGGTCGAGCAGGGGTAGGTCGGCACGAACCGGTTCACCCCCAGCCGGGTAGACTTCATGCCGTCGACGCTCGTCGAGATCGCCCCGGTTTCCGTGAAGCACATGGCGGCCTCGAAGACGTTGACCTCGATCCGCTGCGGCCGCTGCTCGGGCTCGGCGATCAGCGCCGCAATCGCAGCGTTGAACGCGGTAAGCCCGGCGCAGAGCTGCGGCCCGTGGCCCTGGGCGATCATCGGCGGTCCCGCGGGCGTGCCGAAGCCATAGGCCAGACCGGTCAGGGCGAGGATCACTTCGTCTGTGCCGCGCCAACCGGCGTAGGGCCCCTCGTCGGCGAACCAGGTGAGCGCCAGAAGCGGCGCCGTCAGGTCGAGCTGTTCCGCGGCCGCGACGGCGGCGTGGTCCTGGCCTGCGATGACGAGGTCGAACCTCCCACCCGGCGCGCTGGCGGCGCGGACCTTGCCCGTATCCAGCCAGCGACCGAAGGCGGCGCCCGCGGCGCCCGCATAGCCGATGCGGGTGTCGTCGGTCGTAGCGCCCGCCGAGGTTACGCGCGCGCCGAGCTGGGCGAAAAGGCGGCCGCAGTAGCGGGTGGCCACATCGCCCGGCAGTTCCAGAATGGAAAGTCCCTCAAGCGGCCCGCGCATCGCTCCTCCACACTGAGATCCGGGCCAGCATGCGCCATTCGTCCGCCTCATCAACCCACTGACGTCGCGGCGTGCGCGAGCAAGAATTCAGCGGCCGGTTTGTAGCTCGACCATTGAATCTATCCTCACTTTGATCCAGCGGTCGGTCAATCAGGTGATTGAGAAGCTTGACGCCGCGCTCAACCCTGCCGAATGTCATGACAACAAGAGCGCGCCCTCCGACGGAGGAATGACGCCACCAGGAAACGCTTCATTCGCCCGCGCCCGCGGGCTCACGGACAGGGGGCTCCGATGAGGACCAGTTGCTCGATCCTGGCGCTAGCTGCGGCTGGCGCCCTGCTTACGCCCATGGCGGCGAACGCCCAGGCGCAAACCCAATCCAGCCGTCCCGGCACCGTCGAAGAGGTGATCGTCACGGCCGGCAAGCGCGAACAGACCCTGCAGGACGTGCCGGTGTCTGTCGCCGTGGTCACCGGCGAGACCATCAAGGACCTCTCGATCCAGAACCTCGACGAGCTCTCTCAGTATGTCCCCGGCCTCACCATCACCGAGGGCGGCGAGCAGACCGGTATCTCGATCCGCGGCTTCGGCGCCTCGCTCAACTTCGGCATCGATCAGTCGGTCGGCCTGTTCATCGACGAGATCTATGCCGGGCGCGAACGCCAGTTTCGCTCGACCTTCCTCGACATCGGGCGAATTGAGGTTCTGAAGGGCCCGCAAGGCACGCTTTTTGGCAAGAACACCATCGCCGGCGCGATCATCATCGCAACGGGCCAGCCGACGCAGGACCCCTCGCTAACCGTCCGCGGTGAATACAGCCCGACAACCAACCGGCGGGCCATTGAGGCCGTGGTCAACGGTCCGATCACCTCGACGCTCTCAGGCCGCGCGGCGGTGCGCTGGTCGAAGGACGACGGCTATATCTACAATACGCTGACCCGCGAAGAAGAGGAGCAGGAGGAGGACAAGATCGTCCGCGGGACGCTCCTTTGGGAGCCGACCGACAAGCTCACCGTCCGCACCAAGCTGGAGTATTCGGAGTACGACCGGATCGGCCGCAACTTCGTTATATCCGAGATCAGCGGCCTCGCCGTCGGGCGTCCGTTTATAACCAGCCCCACCACGCTCTTGCCCATCGCCCCGGCAGACGTCGGCCTCGCGCAGCGGCTCTCCACCTATCGCTTCTACGACCCGAACTTCGACGTGGGCCTCGACTACACCACCTCCAAGCAGCGTGAATCAGCGCATGTGGAATCCAAGAACGCCGTCGTGGACGTAAGCTACGATGTGGGTTTCGGCACGCTGCGCTCCATCACCGGCTACTCGGCCTTCGAGTCCAACGACCAGCGCGACGTGGATTGGAGCCCGACGCCATTCCTGTTCGAGCCCATCACCCAAAGCTTCGACCAATGGAGCCAGGAGTTCCGCATCGTCTCCGACGTGAGCGACCGGTTCGACTACGTGGCCGGGCTCTACTGGTTCAAGACCGACTTCTACGTCGACCGCCGCACCGACGTGGACATCAACCTGTTCTTCTCACCCATCGAAAACCGGGCGGACCGCAAATATTCCACCCTCAGGTTCCTCGACCAGACGGCCGAGACCTACTCGGCCTACGCACAGGGCACCTACCACATCATCCCTGACGTGCTGCACCTGACGGTGGGGGCCCGCTGGATGCGCGAGACCAAGACGGCCAGCGACCGTCTCGACCTGGCCGCGTTCGGCACCACCCGATACCTTGACGAGAACAATCCGGCGGACGCGGCCTTGCTCACGGTGGCGCGTGCGCTGAACCCGGGCATCGCCAACACCCGCCACGCCTTCAGCGGCGAATCCACCGAAGAGAACATCATTCCCGAGGCGAAGATCTCGTGGGACATCAACGATGACCTGATGGTCTACGCCAGCGCCACCCGGGGCTATAAGGGCGGCGGCTTCAACTCCAACTCCAACACCCAGAACGCCCAGGACTTCGGCTTCCGCCCGGAGACGGCCACCGGCTACGAAGCGGGCGGCAAGGCGCGCCTGCTGGACCGCACGATGAACGTCAACTTCGCGGTCTTCCGGCAGGACTTCGAGGACCTGCAACTGTCGATCTGGCAAGGCAACGGCTTCTTCCTGACCAATGCGGGCGCCGCGCGCTCGCAGGGCTTCGAAGCTGACGTCCGATGGCAGGCGACCGAGCGGCTGCAGCTTTCCGGTGCTGTGAGCCTGGTCGATGCGCGCTATACCGAAAGCGTGCTGGCGGCCTGCAACATCGCCCAGCTCAACTTCGGCCAGCCCGGCTGCTTCCTGATACCCGCGCCGACCGCGACCAACCCCGCCGCGACGCGTCCGGTGCAGGACTTCAACGGCAAGCGTTTCGCGCCTCGCTATACCGCCTCCCTAGGGGCGGGCTACGTCCAGCCGCTGGGCGAGAGCCTGGAGGTGCTATTCCGCGGCGACGCGACCTTCCGTGCGCGCGGCCAGTCGGCGCTGGACCCGACGATCGTGCAGCCGCCGGTGGAGTTGCTCGATCTCTCGGCTACGCTGCGGCCGACGGACGGCAACCGCTGGAACGTCAGCCTGCTGATCCAGAACGTCCTGGACCACCGCTACTACTTCTTCGAGTTCGAGGCGCCGTCGCAGACCGGCACCCGCATCGGCTTCCCGGCGCCCCCGCGCCGCTGGACGATCCGCGCGAGCTACGAATTCTAACCTCCCGCGGCCCCCAGGCCGCCTGGCGCCGGAGCATGACCTGCTCCGGCGTCTCTTTCCTTCGGAGTAGCAGATGGCCGGACGGCTTGATGGAAAGGTGGCGCTGATCACAGGCGGCACGAGCGGCATTGGCGAGGCGACGGTCGAACTGTTCGTCGCCGAAGGCGCCAAGGTGATGATCGCCGGCCGCAATGCGGACAAGGGCCGGCAGATGGTGGAGGCTCTGGGGCGGGCGGCGTCGTTCGTGGCCTGCGACGTGACCCAGGAGCCGCAAATCAAGGCTGCCATCGACGCCACCGTCGAGGCGTTCGGCCGTCTGGATTGCCTGTTCAACAATGCCGGCGGCCCCACCCGCGGCGACGCCATGACGGTCACGCCCGCCGACTTCAGCTACGCCATGGACCTGCTGTTGGGCAGCGTCGTGTTCGGCATCCGCCACGCCGCCCCGATCATGCAGGCCCAGGGCCGCGGCGCGATCATCAACAACTCGTCGGTCGCCGCCCTGCGCGGACACATGGGCGGCTACCTCTATTCAATCGCCAAGGCCGGTGTGAAACGCGCCACCGAAATGGCGGGCATGGAACTCGGCCAGTACGGGGTCACGGTCAACTGCATCTCGCCCGGCGCCATCGCCACACCGATCTTCTTCGGCGGCTCCAAGGCCGCCAGCGGCCTCGATCCGGCACACGCGGACGCGAAGCTGCAGAAGCTGACCCGCAACCTCGCCAAGGCCACGCCACTGCAGCGGTCGGGACTGCCGGTGGACATTGCCCGGGCCGCCCTGTTCCTCGCCAGCGATGAGGGGGCCTACATCAACTGCCATGACCTGGTGGTCGACGGCGGCATGATCTCGGGCGGCCGCACCAACTACGAGACGACGGCCGCCGGCGCGCCGGTCTAGCGTATTTCGTCCAGTGAGGAGTTGAGCCGATGACCAGGACGGTTTCGCCCGAGGGCGGGTCCTCGCCCAGCATGGTCTCGGCGGTTCCGCCGGTGTCGGACGGGTACAGGCGCTACGCCGTCCTGCTGCTGATGCTGCTCTACACCGTCAACTTCCTTGACCGGCAGATCGTCACGATCCTGGCGGAGCCGATCAAGAACGAGCTCAAGATCTCCGACACCCAGCTCGGCATCCTCACCGGGCTGGCCTTCGGTCTCGTCTACTGCGGGCTCGGGCTGCCGCTGGCCCGGCTCGCAGACCGCGTGAACCGGGTCTGGATCATCACCGGCTCGCTGGCGCTCTGGAGCGCCTTCACCCTGCTCTGCGGCCGGGCCACCAACTACGCCACCCTCGTGGCGGCTCGCGTCGGGGTCGGCGTCGGCGAAGCGGGCTTCGTTCCGACCAGCCACGCGCTGATCGCCGACTACACGCCCAAGGCCAAGCGCGCGTCCGCGCTCGCCTTCTTCTCCATGGGCACCCCGATCGGGTCGTTGCTGGGGATGGCGCTAGGAGGCGTGATCGCCGACGCCTACGGCTGGCGCACGGCGTTCCTGGTGGCCGGTGTACCCGGGCTCCTGCTGGCCTTCCTAGTGATGACCACCTTGAAGGAGCCCCGCAACGCCATGACCGTCGAGGCGCGGACCACGGACCGCTCGGCCCAGATGAGTTTCGGCGCCACGGTGCGCTATCTCGCGGCCAAGCGCACCTTCTGGTTCATGGCCTTCGGCGCTTCCATCAAGTCGTTCATCGGCTACGGCCACGCCCCGTTCACTGCGGCTTTCCTGATGCGGGTCCACGGCGACGAGATCGCGAGCCTGGCGTCCACCTTCGGCCTCAAGCCCATCGGCTTCATCGGTATCGCGCTCGGCCTTCTGTCGGGCGTGTTCGGGACCATCTCCAGCTATGCCGGCGGCGTCATCGCCGACCGGTTCGGCGGACGCGACCTGCGCGCCTACGCCTCCGTGCCGGCCGTCGCCTCCCTGCTCTCGATCCCGACCTTCACCATCGCAATCCTGTCGGACAGCGCCGTGATCGCCCTCACCTTCCTGATCCCGAGCTACCTGTTCGGGGCGCTGTGGTACGGGCCGGTCTACGCCTCCGCCCAGGGACTGGTGCCGCCGCAGATGCGCGCGACGTCAGCCTCGATCATGCTCTTCATCATCAACATGATGGGCCTGGGATTCGGGGCCCTGGTGGTGGGGGCGCTGTCCGACCTGTTCAACTTCGACTTCGGTTTCGGCCCGGCCGAAGGCGTGCGCTGGGCGCTGCTTGCCTCGGCCTACTTCGGGCTGATCTCGGCGGTGCTGTTCTGGCTCGCCCGCAAGCGGATCCGTGAGGAGATGGTGAGCTAGGCGCCCACCCTCTCCCGCTACTTGCCGTCCACCGAGAACGCCAGCAGCACGTTGTTTGGCACGCCGCCCATGTTGGCCGTGTAGCCGCTCATCACGAACATCATCCCGTCGGCCACAGTCGGGCTCGCCTGGTCGAGGGCGCCGCCGCCCTGGTCCTTCACGCCGTTGATGGTCTGGTACTTCTGACCGGCGGTGTCAAAGGTCCAGGTGATGCGCCCAGTGGCCGGATCGTAGGCGCGGATGCGCCCGTCGATGCTCGTGGAGATCACCGCGCCGGGGACCAGGGTCGGCGCCGCCGAATTGGCGCTCACGCAGCGGGTGCCGGCCGTCCAGCCGCAGGGCGCTTGGGGAGTCCTCGTGAACCAGAGTTCCCGACCCGTCGCCGGATCGAGCGCCGCCAGGCCGCGGCGCACCTTCGGCGACTCGAACGGATCGGCATTGGTCACGTATGCCGTCTTCCCGTCCGTGGCGAAGCCCCACTCGATGCCGCCCAAGGCCCCGCCCTGCCCCACCCGCGTCTGCCAAAGCTTCTTGCCGGTGTCGGGATCGAAGCCGAAGGCCACGCCGGACTTCTGACCCGCCAATAGGATGTCACGCCCGCCGCCGAGGGGCATGATGATCGGGGACGCGCCGAAGTCCACGTCCGTCCCGACGTTGTGCGGGCAGTTGATCGCCTTGGGCTCGCGCGAACAGCCCATGAGGTAGTTGTCGCCAGGCGTGACCTGGTTCTTCCACCGGATCCTCCCGGTGGCGAGGTCGAGGGCGATCACCGCGTCCGACGAGGTCTCCGGCACGTCGGTATAGCTGTCACCCGTGGCCACGTAGATCTGGCCGCGCTTGGGATCGATGGTGGGCGCCGACCAGATCGCCGCGCCGGCGGGGCCAAGCATCGGCGTGCCCGCGGCGTTCTTGCGGTACGGCTTCGGCTCCTGCTCGATGACATAGGTCTTCCAGACGAGCTTGCCCGTCTCGGCGTCCAGTGTCGCCAGCGAGCCACGGAAGCTGCAGCAGGAGTAGGCAACCGCCGCTCCCATGACTTCTTCCCAGGAGGAGACCGGCACATAGATGCGGCCCTCATGGAGCACCGGGGTCCCGCTCAGCACCGCCTTGGGATGGGCCTCCACATTGGCCTTCCAGATGAGCTTCCCGCTCACCGCGTCCACCGCATAGACGTTGCGCTGGTAGTCGCCGAAGTAAGCAGCGTAGCCGCTGGGCGAGGCCTTCGCGCGGCCCACGTTGACGGCTGTGCGGACGCCGGCCGGCGCATCGAAGCGCCAGTGCCTGCAGCCCGTCTTGGGGTCGAGCGCGTAGACGATGCCGGTGGAGCTGGCCACGAACAGCCGCCCGCCGACCACCGTCGGCGGGCCATAGCGCGCGCCGATATAGCTCATCGCCCACTTCACCTTCATCCGCGGGATGTCGGCGGCGCGGAATCCCGGCTGGGCCTGGTAGCGGTAGTTGCGGTGATCCGGGCTCCAGCCGCTCCAGTCGCTCTGCGTCATGCGGAACGCCGGCGAGGATGTGCAGGCGGGCGGATCGATTTGCGCCGGCATCGGCGACCCGGGCGGCCAGCCGGAGAGGTACTGCGCGACCGCCCGGATATCCTCGGACGAGAGTCCAACGGCCATCGGCGCCATTGGCCCGTGGGTCAGCGCCTTCACGATCTCGTCGCCCCACCGCGACGCAAGCTGCCCCTTGTCCGGCGTGCGGTCCTGCGCACGGTCGTGGCACGACGCGCAACGGGCCTTATAGACCGCCTCCCCGCGCGCCTGCATCTCGGCCCGGGACGGCGGGGCCTGCGCGATGGCGACGGCCGGCGCCGCGAGGACGATCAAGCTCAGCAGCAGCCAGCCATAGCGGATCATGGGTGCGCCCTACCGCTTCAGGTACTTGTCGAACCAGGCCACCGCGCGCCGGATCACCTCGTCCCGGTGGGTCGAATAGACCGCGTAGTGGGTGATTCCCGGGATCACGTAGAGCTCCTTAGGGCCCTTAAGCGACTTGAAGGCGGTCTCCGCGGCCGGGTTGCCGCCGTATTCTTCACTCTCGGCGAGGAGGATGAGCGTGGGCGCGGTCACCTTCTCGGCCGCGACGACCGGAGCGTAGCGCTCACCCTTGCGGCCGATCGGAGAGCCGGTGAGGCCGCGGATCGCCTGCGCGCGGGGCGCTGGGTAACCGATCTCGCCCCGGGCCATCCGGGTCGCCATCTCGCGGCCTGGGCCTTCCTGGCCCGGACGCGGCCGCGAATCCGTACCCGCGACCTGGCTCACCACCGCTTTCACGCGGGGATCGTGGGCCGCGACGTAGATGACGTGGCCACCGGAATAGCTCGACCCACGCACGCCGACACGGTTGGGGTCGACCTGCGGCTCGCCCATGATCCAGTCGAGAGCGTTGAACCAGTCTTCCGCCTGCTCCAGCGGATTGACGTATTCACGCAGCGGCTTCACCCGGGCGCTGAACGGCTCGGCCTCGCCGGGCGTGTGCAG
Organism: Phenylobacterium sp.; assembly: GCF_036563285.1. Classification (GTDB taxonomy): domain Bacteria; phylum Pseudomonadota; class Alphaproteobacteria; order Caulobacterales; family Caulobacteraceae; genus Phenylobacterium. The sequence goes on along the minus strand of NZ_DATCMR010000006.1, from coordinate 486,040 downwards.
CGGCTCGGGATCCAAGAGCACCACATTGGAGCCGCTCTCGCCCCAGCCCCGGTAATCGAAGGTCAGGACGAAGTACCCGGCACGAGCGATGTCGGCGGCGTCGTTGCGCAACCCGGCGGCGGTCCCCCCCCAGCCGTGCGCCATCACGACGGCCGGCAGCTTGCGCCCGGCCGGGGCGTTCGCGGGCGTGAACACCTCGCCGTGAAGCCGGACCCCTTCGGAGATGATCGTCACTGAGCGGAAGTTGACGCCGGCGGGCGCCTTGTAGTCCGCCGAGCGCACCTGCTGGACGACCCGCGCAGGATCAGGCTGCCGCGGCGGCGAGGCGGGCTGGGCCGCAGCATGGCCCACTAGCGTCACGCCGATCAGCCACGCCAGGACTGCGATCCCTCGTCTCCGCATCGTTCCCTCCATTTCTTCTTTGGCGCGCGGCTTTCGCCCTTCGCACGGAAGAACTACGCACGTCTTGGCGCGCGCATGTCAATCACTTGATTGATTGCTCCGGTGCAACGGCATAGGAAGACGGTGCGCGTTGACAGGACGGGCAGCTACCGCCTGCATCAGCCTCAGACCTGCTGCGCACCCTACCTCTCCAGGACCTCACGTGCAGAGAATGGCCGTCAAGAAAGCCGATCCGCCCGCTGAAGAACGCCGCCCGGACACCAGGGCGCGGGTGCTCAAGGTGGCTGCGCGCCACTTCGCGGAGCACGGCTTCGCCGGCACCAGCGTGCGCGCCATCCAGCGCGAGGTGAAGGTCAATCCGGCGACGGTGCATTACTACTTCGGCACCAAGGAGGCCCTCTACCAGGAGGTGATCTCCCCCTTCCTGGACCGGATCCAGGCCGAGCGGATGGCGCGGCTGGCGGAGATCCCGGCCAACCTTACCGGGCGCGAGCGGCTCGAGCGGTTGCTTCACGCCTACCTCGCGCCGCACCTGGAGCTCGCCACCACCCCGGACGGTTACGACTACGCCCGCATCCTCGCCTCCGTGCAGGTGAGCGTCTGGGATGCTGGGACCGCACTGTTCGACGCCGCGGTCCGGCCGGTACGCAGGCGCTATGTGGACGCCCTGCACCCGCTGTTCCCTGAGGTATCGCGCCGACGCATCCACGAGTTGCTGCGGATGGCGGTGGCGCACATGGCGATCGCGCCGATCCGACTGGGTGAGCGCAGCCTGGACCCGCTCTTCATGTCGAAGGCGATCGGCGACACCGTCGCCTACGCTGCCGCCGGCTTCGAGCGCCTCTGCGGACCGATCGCCCCGTAGGGAATCACCGCCGCCCCAATACTTGACCCGTACTCAATCAGTTGATTGATTGAACGGGAGCGCTGAACCATGCCTGTCTGACGCCGGCGTGATGGCCGGCAAGCACGCGCAGCTCTCAATTCCTCCCTACATACTGGCGGGCGGGCCTCACCGGCCCGCCCGCGCTCTTTAATCAATCAGCTGATTGATTGATCCCAAACTTGGGCATAGGCTGATGTCGTTCGGGACGTGGAATCCCGAGGGGGAAAACGACACATGGGCATCTCTAAGACTGCGCTTTGCGCCACCACGGCGTTCGCCGCCTTCGCCTTCTCGGCGCCGGCAGCCCTGGCGCAGACCGACGGCACGGTGGAGGAACTGATCGTGACCGCGCAGAAGCGCGAGCAGTCGCTGCTCGACGTGGCGGGCGCGATCTCGGCGCTGGGGGCCGATGCCCTGCAGGAGCGCGGCATCCGCACCGCTCAGGACCTGCAGTACCAGGTGCCGAGCCTGCAGGCCGGCACCGGCTTCAACACCACCGTCCTGTTCATCCGCGACGTCGGCCAGACCGTTGGGCAGCCGGGCGTCGCCATGCACGTCGACGGCGTCTACCAGGCGCGCAGCTTACAGACGGCGCTCTCGCAGGTGGACCTGGCGCGCGTGGAGGTCCTGCGCGGCCCCCAGGGCACGCTCTACGGCCGCAACGCCACCGCCGGGGCGGTGAACTTCATCACCAACGCTCCGACCAATGAATTCGAAGGGTTCGCGACGCGGGTGTCGGACGCGCGCACGAGATCCACCGCTTCCAGCCCGGCGTGCGGATGGGGGACGGCCGCCAGCCCTGGGACCGTCCGCCCGGTTCGACCCTCACATCCGGAGACATCGGGCCGGTCACCCGCACTGGGCGCGGTCACGAGTTCGAAGTGACCTATCCTGGCGGGAAACGCCACATCGTGGCGCCGGACGGCACGCCTGTGGTGTTGATAAGCAACGAAGGGCGCGAGAACATCCGCGTCGGCGTGAAGGTCTTCATCCTCGGGTGGCCCGAGGCGGACGGCGGCCTACGCGTCGACGCCGTGGCCACGGCGCCCGATGGCGCTCTGCCGCCGCTTTAGTCGAGGTTGTCCGCCGGCATGATCGAGGACCTGCTGATCGCCAACCGCGGCGAGATCGCCATCCGCATCGCGCGCAGCGCCTCGGACCTGGGGCTGAAGACGACGGCCATCTTTGCGCAGGACGATGTAGCCTCCCTTCACACGCGCCGCGCCGATCGCGCGCTGGCGCTGGAGGGTTCGGGACCTGCCGCTTACCTCGACATCGCCCAGGTGGTGCGGCTCGCGGCCGAAGCCGGCTGCGACGCCATCCATCCGGGCTACGGGTTCCTGAGCGAGAACGCCGCCTTCGCCCAGGCCTGCGAAGCGGCGGGACTCGTGTTCGTCGGCCCCCGATCCGAAACGCTCAGCCTGTTCGGCGACAAGGCGCAGGCGCGCGCCATGGCCGAGCGGCTGGAAATCCCCGTCATGCGCGGGATCAGCGAGGCGGTGTCCGCCACGGACGCCCGCGGCTTCCTGCAGAGCCTCGGCCCCGGCGGCGCGGTGATGCTCAAGGCCATTGGCGGCGGGGGCGGGCGGGGCATGCGTCCGGTCACCCGCGTCGAGGACATTGAGGCGGCCTTCGCAACCTGCAGCCGGGAGGCGGAGCACGCCTTCGGCTCCGGCGCCCTATACGTGGAGGAGTTCTTCCCGTTCGCCCGCCACATCGAGGTGCAGGTGATCGGCGACGGCACGGGCGCGGTGAGCCACCTGTGGGATCGGGAATGCAGCCTGCAGCGCCAGCGGCAGAAGGTGATCGAGATCGCGCCCGCCTTCGGCCTCCCGCCCAACATCCGCGACGAGATGCTGGCGGCGGCCACGCGCCTGGCCCAGGCCGCGGCCTACCGCGGCCTGGGCACCATCGAGTTCCTCGTCGACGCCAGCGCCGATGGGACGCCCAGATGGGTGTTCATCGAAGCCAACGCGCGGCTGCAGGTGGAGCACACAGTCACCGAGGCGGTGACCGGCCATGACCTGGTGGCGGCCCAGCTGCGCATCGCAGACGGGGCCACGCTTCGCGAGCTGGGCCTCGATCGCGCCCCGCCCGAGCCGCGCGGGGTCGCCATACAGGCGCGCGTCAACCTCGAGACCATGGCTTACGACGGCTCGCCGCGTCCGCAGGGCGGCGTGCTCTCCGCCTACGAGCCACCGGACGGCCCGGGCGTCCGGGTCGACGGTTTCGGCTACCCCGGCTACGCCACCAGCGTCCGTTACGACCCCCTGCTCGCGAAGGTGATCGTCCATGCGGACGACCTGCCGTCCGCCGTGGCGCGCACGCGGCGCGCGCTCAGCGAGTTCAAGATCGCGGGCCCGCGGACCAACATCCCCTTCCTGCAGGCGATCCTGAAGAGCCCGGCGCTTGGCGAGGGCCGGCTCCACACCCGCTATGTCGAGGAGCATATCGCGGACCTGCTCGCCGACGAGCCGGACCCGCCGCGCTACTTCGAACCGGCGGCCAACAAGCCGCGGACCGCCGGGCGGCGGGTGGACACCCTGGATCCCCTCGCGGTTCTCGACCTGAAGCAGGCCGCTGCGCCGCAGGAGGCCGAACCCGCCGCCGAGCCCGAGATCGCCGAGGGGCCGCCGGGCGCCGTCGCGGTGAAGGCGCCGCTACAGGGGATCATCAACGCCATCCAGGTGAAGGCGGGCGACACCGTGCGGCAGGGCCAGCCGGTGGCTCTGCTCGAAGCCCTGAAGATGGAGCACGTCGTGCCGGCCCCCGAGGCAGGCGTCGTCCGCGAAATCGTGCTCGAAGTGGGGGACGTGATCTACGAGGGCACGCCGATCCTGTTCGTCGAACCCGCCGAGGTGGAAGGCGGCGTCTACCGCGAAGACACGCAGATCGACCTCGACGCTCTGCGTCGCGACGTGGCCGAGGTCCTCCACTACCACCAGCTCACCCGGGACGAGGCGCGCAAGGCTGCGACGGAGAAGCGCCACGCCGCCGGCAAGCGGACGGCGCGCGAGAACATCGCCGACCTCTGCGACCCGGGATCGTTCGTCGAATTCGGCCCGATCGTGACGCCGGTCCGCTACCGGGACGAGACGCCGGAGGAGCTGGAGGCCCGCCTCCTCAAGACCCCGGCCGACGGCATGGTGATGGGAATCGGCCGGGTGAACGGCGAGCTGTTCGGGCCGGAGCGCGCGCGCTGCGCCGTGCTGTCCTACGACTACAGCGTGCTCGCCGGCACCCAGGGGTCGCGCAACCACGACAAGACCGACCGCATGCTGCGCCTGGCGTACAAGTCACAGCTCCCCGTCGTGCTCTACAGCGAGGGCGGCGGCGGCCGCACCGGCGGCGTTCCCGGGCCAGGCGGCCGGCCGGTGGGTACGGGGGGGCTGCACGTGCCCACCTGGCGGGAACTCGGCAAGCTGTCGGGGCTCGTCCCGCTCGTCGGCGTGAACTCCGGCTACTGCTTCGCGGGCAACGTCGTCCTGCTCGGCGCCTGCGACGTGATCATCGCCACGAAGGATTCCAGCCTGGGCGTCGGGGGGCCTGCGGTGATCGAGGGCGGTGGCCTCGGGGCCTATGCTCCTGCCGAGGTCGGCCCGGTGTCCGTACAGGAGCCGAACGGCGTCATCGACATCGTCGTCGAAGACGAGGCCGAGGCGACCTCCGTCGCCAAGACCTACCTCTCCTACTTCCAGGGTCGCACGACCGGCTGGCGCGCCCACGACCAGCGGATCCTGCGCCACGCCGTTCCGGAGAACCGCCGGGCGGTCTACGACATCCGCAAGGTCATCGAGACCCTCGCCGACGCGGGATCGGTCCTGGAGCTCCGCCGCCGCTTCGGGCTGTCCATGGTCACCGCCCTGGTCCGCATCGAGGGCCGCCCGGTCGGCGTCGTGGCGAACAACTCCAATTCACCCACCGGCGGCGCGATTGACGCCGATGGGTCGGACAAGGCCGCCCGCTTCATGCAGCTGTGCGACGCCTTCGACATTCCGATCCTGTCCCTGATCGACACGCCCGGGAACATGGTCGGCCCCGACGCCGAGAAGACCGCCCTCATCCGGCACAACGCCCGCCTCTACGTCGCCGGCGCGAACCTGACCGTGCCGCTGTTCGCCGTGGTGCTGCGCAAGGCCTATGGCCTCGGGGCGCTGGCGATGTCGACGGGCGCGTTCAACGAGACCTTCTTCACCATCTCCTGGCCGACCGGCGAGTTCGCCGGCATGGGGCTGGAAGGCTCGATCAAGCTCGGCCGCCGCGCCGAGCTGCTGGCGATCACCGACCTGGCGGAGCGCCGTGCCCGCTACGAGCAGCTGGTGGCCGAGGCCTACAGCTGGGCCAAGGCGCTCAACCACGCCACCATCAACCAGGTCGACGACGTCATCGACCCCGCCGACACGCGGGCCTGGCTGGCCATGGGGCTGGAGTCCGTCCCGCCCCCGCCGCCGCGCGCGGGCAAGAAGCACGCGTGGGTCGACACCTGGTAGCCCGCAGCGAAGGAGTAGACACCGCATGGAGCTGAAGCCCGGATCGCGCTGGAAGAGCGCCGTCTGCGACACGGAGCTGGTGGTGGTCCGCCCGCCCAAGGCGCCGGTGAGCCTGGAGGTCGGCGGCCATCCGGTGTTGGCCCACACCGAAGCCAAGCCGGAGGGGCTCGCACTGTCGCCCGACCACTCCGCCGGCACGCAGCCCGGCAAGCGGTTCTCCGACGAGGAGAGCGGGCTGGAGGTGCTCTGCTCCAAGGGCGGGGCCGGCTCGATCTCGGTCAACGCCCAGGCGATCGGAGCGAAGGACGCCAAGAAGCTGCCGTCCTCGGACTAGGCCCGTGCGGCGCCCCCGAACGGCTGGCGCTCGGCCGCCGTGACGAGGGGACGACGAGTTGAGGCTCCACGCGCGCCGGCGCCAACTGGCTGCTGCAGCACCAAAATGTCGGCGTGCTCGTCCTCGCGCGAACCTCGCGCGATGTTGGCTGGTGGGCCCGGCAGGACCTAAATCTCGCTAAGAACTACTGAAAATTTCAGCGCTTAGCACTGGCAGACCAAGCACCTACCAACAACCGTACCAACACTTTCGGGGATCGCGAAACTACGTCAGTGGCTTGGGTCATCCGTTGACCGGAGCAGCCCCACTCGGAGCGGCCTGGCGGCAAACCTTTGCCGCCAAAGGCCGGGCCGACGAAGAAGGCCTAGAACCGCTTCTGCAAGATCACACCGAATGTCCGCGGCTCAAGCAGGCGCGCGTTGCGGTAGCGGCCAATCAGGGCGTCTTCGATGATGATGTTGGTGATGTTGTCGTCGTCGGTGAGGTTCTTGACGAAGAAGCGCACGCCAAGGCCAGCCGGGTCGTTCTCGAGCCGAAGCTGAAGGTCGATGACGCCCCAGGAGTCGATCCTGTCGGTGGGCGTGTTGTATTCCCGCGCGAAGTAGGAGTCCTGCCAGGTCGCGTCCACCCGGAAGGTCGCTGTCCAGTCTCCGCGCAGCGGGCTCGTCTGGTACTGGGCGCCGAGCTTGGCCTTGAAGTTCGGCGAGTGCGGCAGCTCATTGCCCTCGAGGTTGATCTGCACGGGAGGCGTGGTCGCGGTCAGGCTCTGCGCAGGGTTGGCGGCGTCCTCGCTGAAGAAGGTTCCGATACTGGTGTGCAGGTAAGACAGGTTGGCGTCGAACAGCCAGTGCTCCCCCGCCGCGAAGAGGAACTCCCCTTCCAGGCCATAGATTGTCGCGTCGGCGTTGCGGGTCACGACCCCGCCGTTGATCCGCTGGCCCAGCTGCAGGCCGGTGTAGTCATAGTAGAAGGCCGTGAGGTTCGCCTGCACGGCGCCCCCGGCCAGTGTGTTCTTGGTCCCGATCTCGTAGGCCGTGACCGTCTCTGGCCCAAACCCCGTTGCGGCCCCTGAGTTCTGGCCGCCGCCCTTGTAGCCGGTGGCGATGGATCCGTAGACCAGGGTCTGCTCGGTGAAGGCGAGGTCCGGCGTCCAGTCCGCCGCGACCTTGTAGGTGGCCTTGTTGCCTTCGAACCTGGAGAAGATCCAGGGGCCGACGGGCGACAGCACGATGGAGCGGGTCTCCCCCGAACGCTCCTCGTCGGTATAGCGCGCCCCCAGGGTAAGGCGCAGGTTCTCGGCCATCTCCAGGTAGGTTTCGCCGAACAGCGCCCAGGTGGCGTTCTTGCCGTTGCGCGACAGGGTCGACACCCGCCAGCTCTCCTGCGGCCGGCCTTGCGCCTTCTGGAAGGCTTCGATCGCGGGGTGCCAGGTTTCGAAGCCGCCCCCGCCCGTGCCCTCGAGGTAGAATGCGCCCAGCAGGAAGTCGAAACGGCCCTCGAACTGCGAGGCGAGCCGCAGTTCGCCGGTCTTGGTGGTGCCGCGCGAGGTGTAGCTGTCGGTGGTGAGCAGCCGGTCAGTCGTGACCTGGGTGTCGCGATCCTTGAAGTAAGTGATCGGCTGGCTGAAGCGGAACGGCAGGTCGGCGTTGTCCCAGTCGGTGTTCTGCTCCGTTGAGAACTCGGAATAGGCCGCGATCGCCGACAGGGTGAGCGAACCGAAGTTGTGCTCGAAGTCCAGCGACACCGTGCTCTGGTCGAACATGTAGGTGGGGTCGGTGTCGGCGGCGATCTTGCGCAGATCGGTTGGGTTGGGCGCACCGGCATAGATGTTGCCGCCCGCCGGGAACGGGGTGAAGAACCGCGACAGGGTCTGCAGGATGGTGGTGTTGGCGTTCGGCGAGTCGAAGCCCAGCACGTTGGGGTCGCAGCCCAGCACCGGGTGCGCCTTACACAGCCGCTTCCCCTCACGGGCTCGCGAGCTGTCCTCCTCGAACTTGCTCATCACGAGAGTAGCGCTGGTCGCCGGCCCCAGGTCGAAGGTCACGGTTCCGCGGGCGCCCCACTGGTTGCGGCCATCTACGTCGTTGCCGGTCGAGACGTTCTCCGTGTAGCCGGCGCGGTCGAGGCTGTAGCCCGCCAGCCGGACGGCCACCCGCTCGCCCAGCGGAATGTCCACAGCCCCACCGAAACGGACGTTCGAGAAATTCCCGAACTGCGCGCTGACGTCGCCGCCGAAGGTCTTCCCGGGCTTGCGCGTGATGAAGTTGATGGCGCCGCCCGTCGTGTTGCGCCCGTAGAGCGTGCCCTGCGGCCCGCGCAGCACCTCGATCCGCGCCATGTCGAAGAACTCATTCTGCGGCGGATAGCCGATGGCTGCGCCGTTCACGAACGACGGCACGCCGAGGTCCACCGCACCCAGGGCGTTGTTGCCGACGCCGCGCAGAGTGAAGCGGTCATTGCCCGTGAGCACGGCATTGGGGATCGACAGCTGGATGTCGGTGGCGTCCTCGATCTGCACCCGGTCCAGCGTGGCTTCCGAAAACGCGCTGACGGCGATCGGCACGTCCTGCAGGTTCTGCTCGCGCTTCTGCGCGGTGACGACCAGCTCCTCGAGCTCGTTGGTGGCCTGCGCCGCCGCCGGCCACGCCCCCAGCAGGGCGAGGGTGGACGCTGCGGCCATGGCGCTGAAACGGCAGGCTCTCATCTTGCTCTCCAGGAGCCGGCGGGGTTTTCCCTTGCTCGCCGGCCGTTTTATTTTAACTATCGTCAATAGCTAAAGCGGCGCTAGGCGGGGCGTCAAGCCTCAATTATAATATCCGTCAATAAGGGGAGCAGCGCCGTGGCGACACCTGCAAGCGAAGCCGCAACGGACCTTCGCGTTCGTGTGTCCCGACCCGCGGCCGGCCCAACGGTGGGCCACAAGATCTTCTACAGCCTCGGGCAGGCAGCGCAGTCGGGCGGTTTCGACACCGCTGTAGGATTCCTTTTCTTCTACTACTCGGTGGTGCTCGGTCTGCCCGGCACGCTGGTCGGCGCGGCGCTGTCACTTGGCCTGGCCTTCGACGCCGGGGTGGACCCGGTGATCGGATCCTGGTCGGACAACATCAAATCCCGGCTCGGCCGGCGCCTGCCCCTGATGATCCTGGCGATCCCGCTTACGGCCGTATGTGTCGGCCTGCTGTTCTCGCCGCCGGCCGGCCTGAGCAAGCCTCTGCTGTTCGCCTGGCTTGCCGTGCTGGCCATCGCAGCGCGCAGCGCGATTTCGCTCTTCCACGTCCCCTATGTCGCCCTGGGGGCCGAGCTGAGCGACGACTACGCCGAGCGGACCAGCGTCGTCGTCTACCGGTCAGCGGCTGGCATACTCGCCGGGTTGGCCATCACCGCGCTCGGGTTCTCGGCGTTTTTCGCCGACGGCGGGCTGCAGCGTGCGGAGGGTTATCCCGGCTTCGGCTGGACTGCCGCAGCGATCATCCTGGTCTGCATGACGACCTGCTGCATTGGGCTGCGCCGCTACGCCCCGTCGCTGCCCCAGCCGGAGCAGATTCCGCAGCCGATGTGGCGGCGGCTGCCGGGCGAGGTCGGGGAGATCTTCGCCAACCGCTCGTTCCGCCTGCTCTTCATTTCGGCGGTGATCACCTACGTCGCGCAGGGCCTGAACGCGACGTTGAACAGCCACTCCTTCGTGTTCGTGTGGCTGCTGAAGAGCGAGAGCATCCAGTTCATCACCTACGCCTTCGTGGTCGGTTTGCTGATCGGCGTCGGCCTGGCGCCGAAGATCCAGCTGCGGCTCGAGAAGAAGAGCGTGGTTCTGATCGGCCTGTCGCTGCTGATCGCGAATTGGCTGGTGATGCAGGGGTCCTGGCTGCTCGGTCTCTATATGCCGACGGGAGCGGCGGCGCTCGGGCCGATGCAATTCAACTCGTTCGTCGCCGGGATCGGACTGGGCTTCGTGAGCGTCGCCTATCCCTCGATGATGGCCGACGCCGCCGACGAACACGAGCATCTGTTCGGCCGTCGGCGCGAAGGGCTCTACTTCGCCGGCCTGGGTTTCGCCAACAAGGCGGCGGTCAGCGTCGGCGTGCTCCTGGCGGGCGTCGCCCTCGATATCATCCGCTTCCCGGAGGACATTGGACAAAAGGTGGGCGCGGCGCTGCCGCATGACGTGAAGGTTGGCCTCGTCCTCGTCTGGGGCCCCTTCCCCGCCATTGTCGCGGTCATCTCCATGGTGATCTTCTGGTCCTACCGCATCACGCGGGCGAGGCACGCCGAGATCGCCGCCGCGCTACGGGAGAAGCGGATCGCCGAAGGTGAGGAGGCGGCCGTCTAACGGTAACGTCGGCTACTATTGACGGATTGTATAATAGCGTGTTGAAGTCTGCATCATGAGCGAGATCATGGAGAGCCCCTTGAAGCCGATGCCGGCGGCAGACGCCTCGACAAATGAGCGGGATATCGCCGCGCTCCAGGCCTACCTGGAGGCGAACAACGGCATCCGCGGCCTGGACATCCTCGAGCCGGGCGACGTCCGCCACGCCGTGGAGCTCTTCCGCCGGGACGGCTTCGTCGTGATCGCCGACGTGCTGGACAGCGCACAAGTGGAGATCCTCGCCAACGGCTGCGCTGCCGTCGCCGGAGATATCCTCGCTCTCGACGAAGGGCGCCGCGGCAACCGCGGTTCGCACCGCTACTCGTTCGGCGGATCCAGCCTCACCCGCAGCCAGTTGCACCGCCCCGAGTGGCAGATGCTCCTCGACGTGCCCGTGGTGCACGAGGTGGTCAGCGCAATTTTCGGGTCGCCGGACTATGTGCTGCGGGCCGCGAGCGGCGACTTCTGTCTTCCAGGCGCGGTGGAATATCAGCCGCTGCATTCCGACGTCGGCGATTGGCGTGACAAGACCACCACGCCGTTCAGCGCCTTCCATGACCCACGGGGTCAAGTCACCGTGCGCGACCTCCCGTGCCCCTATGTGTGCGTGAACTTCCTGCCGCAGGACGTCACCCGCCTGAATGGCCCGACGCGGCAGATTCCCGGCACGCAGCACTCCCGCACCCGCATTCCGACGCTCGAGGAAGAGCCGGAATGGATGCGCCTGAGCACCGTCTGTCCGGCCCCAGCGGGCGCCATCATGGTGCGCGACGTAAGGGCCTGGCACGGGGGCACGCCGAACGTTTCCGACGCCATACGCTCAATCCCGAACCTGGAATTCTATGCGCCGTGGTTCCGGGAGCCGATCGTGCCGGGCATCTCGTATGCCGACTACAAGCGGCTTTCTGAGCACGCACAGCGTATCGTGCGTCATTGCGTGGCGGATTCCAGCGAGACGCTGGTCACGGGTCCAACGCTGAGGGCGCCCTAATGCGCCTCGGGACTGGCTTGGCATGAAATACCGGCAGCTCGGCCGCAGCGCGCTGAAGGTCAGCGAGCTCTGCCTCGGCACGATGAACTTCGGGCCCAGGACATCGGAGCAGGACAGCTTCGCCATATTGAACGCTGCGCTGGATGCCGGGATCAACTTCGTCGACACCGCCGACCAGTACGGCGGCCAGCTGGGCGTGGGAACGACGGAGAGCCTTCTCGGCCGCTGGCTGGCAGAGGACCGAAGCCGGCGCGATCGGATCGTGCTCGCTACTAAGGCCTACGAGCCGATGTCGGACGATATCAACGACCGAGGCCTGTCCGCCCGCCACATCCAGAAAGCCTGCGACGCCAGCCTTCAGCGGCTGGGGGTCGATCACATCGACCTCTACCAGATGCATCACATCGACCGCTCAGCGCCGGTCGAGGAAATCTGGCAGGCCATGGACACCCTGATCGCCCAGGGAAAGATCACCTACGTCGGGTCGAGCAACTTCCCGGGCTGGGCGATCGCCAGGACCAACGAGAAGGCTATCGCCCGCCATAGGCTGGGCCTCGTCTCGGAACAGAGCCTCTACAACCTGATCGAGCGCCGCGCGGAGCTCGAAGTGATCCCCGCCTGCCGCGCCTACGGCGTCGGGGTGATCACCTGGAGCCCCCTGGCGGGCGGCCTCCTCGCGGGCCCGCCGGAGGGGGGCGGACGGCGGCGATCGGAAAGCGCCTTGCAATCCGCCGCCGCCCTGGCTCCTCAACTGGCCAGGTTCAGCGAGCTCTGCGAAAGGCTCGGCGAGCCCCCCGGCGCTGTTGCGCTGGCCTGGCTGCTGCGGCAACCGGGCGTCACCGCCACCATCATCGGGCCGGCTAGCCTCACCCAGCTCACCTCTGTCCTTCACGTCCCGGAGGTCTGCCTGGACGAGGAGACCGTCGCCGCGATCGAGGAGATCTTCCCCGGCTGCGGACCCGCGCCCGAGGCCTACGCTTGGTAGCCGCCACGCTTTCGCCCCTCAGCTCATGAGGCCGTGGCTGAAGGGCCTCGTGCCCGTCAAGAGCGGCTTCCTCGCCTATCACCGCACCGGCGGCGACCTGCCTCCTCTGGTCCTGTCCCACGGGCTCACCGATAACGGGCTGTGCTGGACCCGCCTGGCCGCTGCGCTGGAGGCCGAGTTCGACATCGTGATGCTGGACGCCCGAGGGCACGGTGACAGTTCCCGCATCTCGACGGCCGCGTCGTGCGATCCTGCACAGGACATCGCCGACGCCGTCGCGGGCTTGGGCCTGCAGGCGCCCATTGTCATGGGCCACTCTGTCGGCGCCCGCGCCACGGCCGCGTACGCCAACCGCCACCCCGGCGAAGTCGCCAAGGTGATCCTGGAGGACCCGCCCCTGCTCCCCCTTGCCTCGGCGGAGGAGGTCGAAACCCGCGATCGCAAGTTCCGCGCACAGGTCGCGCGCTTCCAGTCGATGACCGAGGCCGAGATCTACGCCGGCGGCCAGGCCACCTCTCCAAGCTGGAGCCCGGAAGACTTCCCTGCGTGGGCTGCCGCGAAGCGTCAGGTCGATCCGGAGGCCATGCCCACCTACACGCAGCCCTGGCAGTCGGAGATCGATCGCATCGCCGTTCCCACCCTGCTGATCCACGGCGAACCGGCATTGGGCAGTCTGGTGTCGGCGTCTGCGGCAGCCGAGGCCCTGGCGTTGAACCCGAACATTCGCGCGGTGCAGATCGCGGGCGCGAGCCACAACGTGCGTCGCGAAAATTTCCCGGACTATCTGGCCGCCGTGCGCGCCTTCCTCGGCGTCGCGTCGTCGGCCTAGCCCTTGAGGGGGCGGTCTCGGTTCAGGCCGGACAGCCCCGAGGTGATGAGTTCGACGCAAAGCTCGGTGGCCGCGTCGACGTCGATCTGCCCCTCGGCCACCAGCTTGCCGGCGCGATCGGTGACCGCCGACAGCATCTCCACAGCGGCCACAGCCAGCGGGCGCGGCAGGTCGTAGGCCTCGCGCGTCGCCTTCACGAAGTAGCGCATGGTCCGGTCCCGGTCCGCGCGGCTCTCCGCCTCCATCAGGTTGGCCACGGACGGATCGGACAGCAGGGCGGCGATGAGGGCTCCGCGATCACGGGTCTGCTCCAGGTACAGCCGGGTCGTCTGACGAATTAGGTCCACATAGCTCTCGGCCTGCAACGCGCTCTCCATGCCGCGGTCGCGCAGCTCCGCCTGTGCGCGGGAAAGCAGCGCCGTCAGCAGCGCGTCGCGGGTCGGGAAGTAGTTGTAGACGAGCCCCTTGCTGATCCCCAGGTCACGCCCGAGGCGCTCCATGCTCACGGCATAGAGTCCTTCTTCGAGAATGACCCGCGCGGCCTGGTCGAGGATCTGTTCGCGTCGCGCCTCCGGCGCCAGCCGCGTGCGCTTGCGGGCCTGCGCCGCCGTCATGCCGCCTCGACCCGCCACGCCGCGACCCCGGCGACAGGCAGCTCGGGTCCACCCAGAACGTAGCTCGCGTCCTCCGGAGCCGGCGTGCGGCGCGCCTCCGGGGCGAAGTTGAAAGCGAACTGCACATCGCCGAGCCGGCGCAGCCGGACGCCCTCCTCCAGCCGCTGCAGGGGAAGGCGGGCCTCTTGTGCGACGGTGGCGATGACGATGTCGAGCAAGGCGGTCTCCGGCCAGGTGGCGAGATAATGCCACGACTCGCTGCGCGTCCATGCCACGCCGCCCTCTGTGAACATCGCAAGGGCCGGAAGATCGCACTCCAGCACTTCTCGCCACAGCCGCGCGCCATACTCGGCGCCTCCATGCTCGACTGTAGGGCCTGCACCGGGCCTGATGCTTTCGACCCGGACGACACGCAGCGGCAGCCGGCGCTGCAGCGGGCCGGGCGGCAGGGTCTGCGGGATGTGCCCCTCCCGGGTGCGGGAGCCGGTCCGCGGCCCGAAAAGGACCACCGCGCCGGACGCCGCAAGGGCGTCGAGGGTCTGATCGTCGAGGATGGGCAGCGAGGGCGCCACGACCAAGGCATGGCCGCTGAAGTCCGCCTCCGGCGGCAGGATGTCCACGTCGAGACCGAGGCGCCGCAACGCGGCGTACATCTCGAACGCCAGCTGCAGCCATCTGAACCCCTGCGCATGTGGCTGGATGCTGAACTGCCAATCGGCTTCGTAGCTGAAGACCAGGGCCACATGGCCACGGCGCGAAGCCCCGGACGAACCCAGCGTTGCGATCTCCGCAGCTACCTCCCTCGCCTCGACTCCGCCCTGGTCGAGCACGTTGTCGGGTCGGTTCAGGCCCGCATGCATCTGCTCTTGCGCAAAGGGGGCCTGGCGCCAACGGAAGTAGGAGACAACTTCCGCGCCGTGCGCGAAAGCCTCCCAGGTCCAGGCCCGCACCATCCCGGGCAGCGGCGCGGGATTGTACCGCGCCCAGTTCACGGGCCCGGGCTGCTGCTCCATCACCCACCACCGGCCGCGGCCGACGCCGCGATAAAGGTCGTGATGGAAGGCCGAGATGTCGGGATGCCCTTGCCGCAGGTAGCGCTGCTTCTCGTCGGCGGAAAACCAGAACTGCTCCAGAAATCCGAGCGGGTAGGAGTCCCACGTGGCGACGTCGAGGTCGCGGCCGACGTCGAAGTGGTCGAACTCCGTGTAGAAGCCCATGAAGTTGTGGGTGACGTCGCGCCCTGGAGACAGGCGGCGGATGATCTCCACCTGAAGCCGGTTGAAGCTCGCCACCTCCTCGGAGGCGAAGCGGTTGTAATCCAGCCGATGGCTGGGATTGGCCTCCGTGACCGTCAGGAGGGGTGGATCGACCTCTTCGAACGTGCGGTACTCCTGCGACCAGAACACCGCCCCCCACGCCCTGTTCAGGGCGTCGACGGATTGGTAGCGCCGACTGAGCCAGCTGCGGAACCGCTGGGCCGCATGAGCCGAGTAGCTGATGGTGGTGTCATGGCACCCGAATTCGTTGTCGGTCTGCCAGGCCCCGACTGCGGGGTGGCGGCCGTAGCGGCCCGCGACGGCCTCGGTGATGCGCTTGCACTCCGCGCGATAGGCCTCGCTCGAGAAGCAGTAGTGGCGCCGCGAACCGAACCGCCTCGGTCGCCCCTGCGCGTCCACCGCCAGCATGTCCGGATGCCTGTCGACGAGCCATTTGGGCGGCGTGGCTGTCGGCGTGCACATGACGATCTTCAAGCCGGCTGAAGCCAGCGTGTCGACGGCTCTGTCCAGCCAATCCCAGTCAAAGCGTCCCGCTTGCGGCTCGATGCGGCTCCAGGCGAACTCGCCGATCCGGACCCAGGAGATCCCGAGCTGCGCCATGCGGGCCGCGTCATCGGCCCAGAGCTCTTCCGGCCAGTGCTCGGGATAGTAGCAGACGCCAAGCTTCATCGCCGCGCCTCGCTCAGGCCCAGAGCGGCGAGGAGGCCTTGAGCAGGCGGCTCATCATGAGGAGGCGCGCGACGCGGCGGCCGGTGGAGGCCTCCCGAAGAACGCTCTCGTACCAGGCGATCTCGGTCTTCGGCGATTCCGACAGGCCCACGACGCGGCCATCGGCGAGGTAGTCGTGGTCCAGCCGGATCGGGCCATCGAGAAACTGCAGCTCGATCGCGCCGAACATGCCGACCGCCTCCGCGTCGGAGCGGAATAGCGGGCCTTCGACCGCGCGCAGCGCATCGATCGCAACGGCCGGAGCGGCCACCTTTCGCTCCCGATATTCGGGCAGGGGTTCGGTGATGCCCTCAAGGCGGGCCAGCGCGCGGACACTGTCCAGGCGGCTTGGCACGTCGTGGACCTCGTCACCCACCTTGGAGGCGGCGAGCATCCGCAGATCGGCGGCGGGCCGAAGGCCAGCCAGCCGCTGCCTGAGGGCCGAATTGGGATCGTCGCCCCCTGCCCAGGCTGTGCCTTCGCAGACAGGTACGCCTTCGGCCGTCTCCATCCAGGCGGTCGCGCGCGGCAGTTGGCCCGCTTCGGAGGGACCTACGAATGCCCTGACGGGCTCCCCGTGCGTCGTCGGGCTGAGGAAGTGCAGCGACAGTCCACCGGTGCGCCACCACTGCGGTCCAAAGCGCTTCAGCAACAGAGGCGGAAACTGCTCGAAATGGATATTGGCCGCTACCGTGCCACCCCGGAAGCCTAGCGCCTGGGCCGTGTCGTCGTCGTGGATCGACCCCTTGTCGGCCCGGGAGACGTTCACGGGGCGCCTGACCGGCCCCACGAGGACCCCGTCGAGCTCCTCCGCAGCGAACGCTTCAGTGGCGCTCATGGGCCCGCTCCTGTCTTGACCACGGCGCGCAAGCGCCTATTGACGACTTATAAAATAACCGAGCGACCTCGTCTATGGACCTTAGCCTCTCCGCCGATGACCTGGCCTTTCGCGCCCAGGTGCGCGAGCTGATCGTCGAGACCTTCCCGGACGGCGAGGCGTACGAGGGCACATCGCAACACGAAGCGCGTTGGCACGCCGCGATGCTCGCCCGCGGTTGGGCGGCGAACAAGTGGCCCGTGGAGTTCGGCGGCCCGGGTTGGACAGCCACCCAGCACTTCATCTGGGAACGGGAGACGACCGCCGCCGGCCTCCCGTCGCAGGTCGGCGGGATGGGCATGGGAATGCTGGCGCCCATCCTGTTCGCCTATGGATCGCCGGAGCAGCAGGCGCGCTTCCTTCCCGACATCCTCCACAACCGGGTCCGCTGGTGCCAGGGCTACTCCGAACCGGGAGCGGGGTCCGACCTGGCTTCCCTGCGCACCCGCGCCGTGTTGCAGGGTGATCGATACCTGGTGACGGGTGAGAAAATCTGGACGAGCAACGCGCACCAGGCGGACTGGATGTTCTGCCTCACGCGGACGTCGGACGAGCCGAAGAAGCAGGCCGGGATCACCTTCCTGCTCCTCGACATGCATAGCCCAGGCGTCGAGGTGCATCCGATCGTCTCCATCGACGGCCGGCACATGTTCAACCGGGTGACCTTCGACGACGTCGCCGTACCGCTCGAGAACCGGGTTGGCCGGGAGGGAGAAGGCTGGACCGTCGCCAAGGGCCTGCTCACCCACGAGCGAACCGGCCAGGCGTTCGTCTCCCTCTCACTCGACCTGGTGAGGCGCATCCGCGAGGCGGCCGCGGGGCTACCCGGCAGCCGTGGCGAGGGTAGCTTGCTGCACGATCCGGGTTTCGCCGCCCGGCTGGCCTGGGCGGAGATCGAGCTTGAGGCCTTGGCCATGACCGAGCTTCGCACGCTCTCCGAGGTCGAGGCGGGAGCCGCGCCGGGAGCCCAATCCTCCCTCCTCAAGCTCAAAGGGACGGACATCGTCCAGCGCATGACGGAGTTCTTCGTCGAGTGTGCAGGCCCGTACGCCGCCCCCTGGTTTCCTGAAATAACGGGGCGTCCGGAGACTGTGGGGCCGGACTGGGCCCAGCCGGAAACGGTTCGCTACCTGGAGGGCCGCGCCGCCAGCATCGCCGGTGGATCGGACGAGATCCAGCGCAACATCATCGCCAAGCACGTCCTGCGACTCTGATCCGACGAGGCTTGCGGGCTTCGCGAGCGCCGCAAGGCCCTGAGCTACGCGTGGGCGCTGGCACGGGTCGAACCGTGCCGAGTTCCTGAAGCGATTCAGAACGGCTCGGCCGCGATCCCGGTGGATTATCGGACGCGGCGGTCGCGCTTCACGCCCCTCAAGTCGACGCCCGGGTGCCCGAGGTCCGGATTAGATCAGCGGGTCCATGTCAGCTCACGACCGGTTGACCAACTGGCCGCGCCAGGATCAGACGACCCGCTTGATTGCTCCTGTACGCGGTGTGCGCAGACCAGCGGACGCGAGCTTCCGCTTCTGCGCCCTTAGCTTCGCAGCCATGGCGCGCCTTCGTCGCCAAGGGCGCCACGCGTCTGCGCGCTCGATCGGATCGCCTATGTGATGCGCCGCGATGAAAGTCGCGAGCGGCCCAAGGGGCTGCGGCTCCAGCCGCTGCAGACGCGGCGCGCCGCCCGCTTGGAGCAGGGCGATCGCAGGTCCCAGGCCTCCCCCCTTGGCTACCGCGGCCTCCACGTCCTTGGCCTGGACTCCCAGCCAGTGGGCGATCTCCTGGTTGCGGAGCGCCTTTATCTGGAGCCGAGCAGTGGCCGCTCCTGGTGCAGACGCCTCCAGCGTCAGATCGCATTCGGTGTCGTACCCGGAGGACCTGTTGTTGAGGTTTGTGGACCCGATGCGCACGACGTCGTCGTCGATGATGGCCAGCTTGGCGTGAACGATGATGATCTTGCCCCCCGCCGTGACGGGGCAGAACGCATGCAGCCGCCGGTGCTTGTTGGAGAGCTCAAGGCGCTTCAGGAAGGCGCTCCGCGTCCGGTCCATCGTCATCTGGTCGAACCAGCTTGGACAGTGCAGCGTCGAGATGAGCACGACCTCGGGCCCATCGGGCTCCTCCAGCCGCGCGGCCAGGGCCTCGGCCATGATCGGCGAGGTCATGTATTGGTTTTCGATGTAGATGAGCTTCCTGGCCTGGGCGATCATCGCCAGGAACAGCGCCTCATTCTCCCGCAGCTCTGGCGCATCCCGATAGGCAGATTGGGTCCGCGAGATCCCGGCGGCGACAGGTCCGAGGTTCGCCTTGAGGCAGGCAGGCCAGGGAGAGTACCTCAGGGGCCTCTCGGGCAGCGCGATCTCCTCTCCTGTGGCTCGCTTCCATCGCTCACGGAATAGTTCGCCCAGCGCCCTGGCCGCCGGACCCTCCACGGCGCTCATCAGCTCATGGCGCGAGGGGTAACACTTGCGCTTCTTCTGCAAGCGTCGAGCATCCCCGTCCTCATGGCATGGCGTGTCCCAACGGTCCGGGACGATGTCGCCGCCCCCGCAGAAGGCGAAGCAGTCGTCAATGACGATCATCTTCTGATGATGGCTGGCGCCAAGCGGCAGGCTGCCGTCCAGCTTCATCGAGACCGTGGTCCCGACGAAGCACTTTCGGTCCTTCAAGGTGAAGAAGTTCTGGGTTGCTGAGATCGGCAGCGAGGCCTTCCAGCAGAGCAGCCGTATGTCGAGCTCCGGTTTCGTCTCGGCCAGCTGCTTCAGGAACGCCCCGATGAGATCGCTCTCGGGATTCTCGCCACCCGGCTGCGGATCGAAGGCGGTGTCAGGATCGAAAGCCCAGTTCAAGAAGTAGATGGAGCGGCGCGCCTTCAACATCGCCGCCTTGGCGGCGGTGAAGTAGTCCGCCATGTCGATGATCACCGCGGCGCGTGGGGTGCGCTCAACGCGCCAGCACGTCGTCCCGGGCTCCAGTAGCAATCCACGTCTCCTTATGGCGAAGCTTGGAATGCCACAGGCCGCTCAGGGGTTCCGAACCCGCGCACCAGCGGCGCCAGTCGGTCCATCAACGATCGCACCGCTCGAGTGCTGCTCGATGTGCTCACGCCAGCACGCTTCCTCGCCCGACGCAGTGCGACGAACAGCAAAGGCATCGCAACAAGCTGGCGCGAGCTGCTCTCTTGGGAGGCCGGCCGCGGCGCTTGGGGCGAGGTACGCTGGTGGGCCCGGCAGGACTCGAACCTGCAACCAGACCGTTATGAGCGGCCGGCTCTAACCATTGAGCTACAGGCCCCAGCAGCGAAGGCGCACCGGCGGTTACCATGGGCTGCACGGCCCTTAAAGCTTGCGTTCAGGTCCAGCTTGCCACCCTGGGATCACCGTCCTCCTGGGAGATCCCGATGAACACCCTCATGCGCGCCGCGGCGCTCACCGCGCTCCTGGCCTGCGCCGCACCCGCCGCGGCGCTCGCCCAGGCCCCGCCGCCCGCCGCCGAGACCATGTTCCGCGCCACCACCCTGAACCTCGCCGCCTACGGCGAGACCCGCGTGCAGCCGGACATGGCCACCATCTCGCTGGGCGTCATGACCTCCGGCCGCACCGCGCAGGCCGCCATGCAGGCCAATGCGCTGAAGATGACCCAGGTGGTCGAGGCCCTGAAGCGGGCCGGGATCGCGGCCAAGGACATCCAGACCTCTGGGCTCAACCTCAACCCGCAGTACGCCTACGAGCAGAACCAGCCGCCGCGGCTCACCGGCTACCAGGCGCAGAACATGGTCACCGTCACGGTCCACGACCTGACGGGCCTGGGCAAGGCGGTGGACGCCACCGTCACCGCCGGAGCCAACCAGGTGCACGGCATCCAGTTCGGCCTCGACGACCCCACCGCCGCCGAGAACGCCGCCCGCGAGGCCGCCGTGAAGGCGCTGGCCGCCAAGGCCGAGCTCTACGCGCGCGCCACGGGCCACCGTGTGGCCCGCCTGGTGACCCTGTCGGAAGGCACGGCCTCCTACCCCATGCCCCCGCCGATGGCGGTGGGCGCCGTCGCGGCCATGCGCATGGAGAAGGCCGACACGGTGGTCTCCGCCGGCGAGATGAAGGTCCGCGTCGACGTGACCGGCCTCTACGAGGTCACCCGCTAGGGGTGAGCTTCGCGCGGCGGAAGGCGGCGGCGATCCGGTCGGCCATGATCATGCCGGGGAAGGTGCGCTCCGGCTCCCCTTCCATCACCGCGGCGTAGACCAGGGGCTTGCCGGCGATGGGGCCGGCGGCCCAGGCCACGTTGCGGGCCGGGTCGCGGCTGTCGCAGGAGGCGGTCCTGGGCTGGCGGTCCTTCACCGTCTGCTCCAGCAGGTCCTTCAGCTTCCGCGTCCCGCCCGCGGGCTCGCAGCTCGGCCAGGCGTTGGCGCAGGCCGTGGCCGAGTTGTAGCGGTAGACGACGTCGCCGCCGTCGAGCTCGGCGATCATCAGGCAGGTGTTGGGCAGGCCGATCGCCCGCGAGATCGCGTCGTCGAGGGTCGCGCGATCTACGCCCTCCGGCGCCCCGGGGGAGCAGGCGGCGAGCGCCACGGCGCCGGCCGCAATGAGCGGGATGAGGCCCTCAGGCCGCCTTCTTGATCTCGTTCCCATCGTCCAGCAACACCACCGTCGGCGCATAGTTGCGCGCCTCTTCCGCCGGCAGCATGCCATAGGTCACGACGATCACCTTGTCGCCCTTCTGGACGAGACGGGCGGCGGCGCCGTTGACGCCGATGGTGCGCGAGCCGCGCGGCGCCTCGATGGCGTAGGTGGTGAAGCGCGCGCCGGTGGTGATGTTCAGCACGTCCACCTGCTCGTGCGGCAGGATGCCGGAGGCGTCCAGCAGGTCCCGGTCGATGGCGATCGAGCCTTCGTACTCCAGGTCGGCCTGGGTGACGGTGGCCCGGTGCAGCTTGGCCTTCATGAGGGTCAAGAGCATGGCGGCGAGATCCTCGTCGTCGGCGGCCCCCGGGCCGGATCGGGCGCATATACGCACGGCGGCGGCGGCGTTCAATGTCGCGCCGCAACAATCTTGACCTTGCGTCAGTCCGAGGGTTCAACGCCTCATGTCGTAAGCGGTTCGGCGCTCACATGGCCCTGCCCTCGCCAAGGCCCCGTTGCGCCGCAGCACGCCGCGCGAGACGGCGCGCGAAACCTCTCCCCTCGCCCGCCGGTTTTGCGGGCAAGCCTCGGACAAGGGAGACGGCGATGAGCGAGCAGGAGCATCATCCGGAGCACTCCGGCGAGTCCCTGACCATCATGCGGGTGGACCCGATCCTCGACACCGGGATCGTCGTGACCTCCACCGCCCAGCGGCCGGACGGGCGGCTGGAGGACCGCCACTCCGCCTATCACGACAACATCTCCCCGCCGCTGAACTGGACCAACGTCCCGGACGTGAAGGCCTGGGCGATCATCGTCGAGGACCCTGACGCCCCGCAGGAGCTGCCCTTCATCCACTGGATGATCTGGAACATCCGCGGCGAGGTCACGGCGCTCCCCGAGGGCCTCGCCAACGACGGCGAGCTGGTCTCGCCGCAGTCGGCCGTGCAGGGCCGCAACG
Organism: Phenylobacterium sp.; assembly: GCF_036563285.1. Classification (GTDB taxonomy): domain Bacteria; phylum Pseudomonadota; class Alphaproteobacteria; order Caulobacterales; family Caulobacteraceae; genus Phenylobacterium. The sequence goes on along the minus strand of NZ_DATCMR010000006.1, from coordinate 463,704 downwards.
GCATGGGCGGCCACGGCTGGTTCGGCCCACGCCCGCCCGCCGGCCACGGCGTGCACCGCTACTACTTCCAGGTCTTCGCGCTAAACGACACCATCCCGATGGGCCCGGACACCCCGCACAACGAGCTGCTCAATGCGCTCAAGGCCCGCACCATCGCCAAGGGCGAGATGATGGCCACCTACGAGGCGCCCACCGAGCAGTGAACCGCCGCGCGTCAGCGCAACCGGGCACGAAGACCACGGAGACCGCAAAGCTCACGAAGGCGCGCGGGGCGCCTTCGTGCTCTTCGTGTCCTTTGTGGTCTTCGTGTTGAAGAACGGCTTCGCCGCTGGCGCCGCCGTGGGGAACGCCCGGCTTGACGCCCCTGCGTCAGCCCTGCGCATGCTCCTCCTGAACGACGATCAGGAGGCAGCATGTACGGCGAAGACGCTCCGGGCGGGTTCACGCCCGAAGGACTGGCGCAGATCCCGCCGACCCTGCAGGGGTTCGTGGACCAGGGCGCGCTCTCCGGCGTCGTGACGCTGCTCTGGCGCAAGGGCCAGATCGTCCAGCTCAACACCGCCGGCTATCGCGACGTCGAGACGAAGGCGCCGATGCAGCGCGACACCCTGTTCCGCATCGCCTCCATGACCAAGCCGGTGACCTCGGTGGCCGCCCTCATGCTGATCGAGGAGGGCAAGCTCCGGCTCGAGGACCCGATCACCAGGTGGCTCCCCGAGTTCGCCGACATGCAGGTCCTGAAGGACCCCACCGGTCCGGTGGAGGCTACCTACCCTTCCCCTCGCGAGATCACCGTGGAGGACCTCTTCACCCACCGCGCGGGCCTGGCCTACGCCTTCACCTCCGAGGGCCCCATCGCTCACGCCCACGAGGAGGCGCTGGGCCCGCCGCTCGGCACGCCGCTCACCGTCGACCAATGGCTCGCGGCGCTGGGCTCCCTGCCCCTCACCTATCCCCCGGGCGAACGCTTCCACTACAGCCACGCCACCGAGGTGCTGGGCTTCCTGGTGGCGCGGATCGAGGGCAAGCCGCTGGGCGAGGTGCTGCAGGCGCGGATCTTCGGCCCGCTCGGCATGAAGGACACCGGCTTCTGGATCGCGCCGGAGAAGCGCGAGCGCCTGGCGAAGCTGTACCAGCTGGGCGAGCACGGGCTGAAGGACGTCTCCTACCCCCACGCCGAGCAGCCGATCCCCTTCGAAGCCGGCGGCGGCGGCCTGATCTCCACGGCCGACGACTACCTGCAGTTCGCCCGCATGCTGCTGGGCAAGGGCGAGAAGGACGGCGTGCGCCTGCTGAAGGCCGAGACGGTCGAGCTGATGGCGCAGAACCGCCTCACCGAAGCGCAGCGCCAGATCCCCTTCCTCGGCCTGCCGTTCTGGACCGCCCAGGGCTTCGGCCTCGGCGTGTCGATGATCCTCGATCCCGCCAACATCGGCTTCTTCGGCGCGGGCCCCGCCGGCTCGTTCGGCTGGCCGGGGGCCTTCGGGACCTGGTGGCAGGCCGATCCGGTGAACGAGGTCGTCGCGATCTACCTGATCCAGGACTCCATGCCGCTGGGGCCCGAGGCGGTCACCCAGATGGCCAGCCAGGCGCGGCCCAACGGGCGCATGCTGCTGCCGATGTTCCAGAAGCAGGTCTACGCCGCGCTCGGGCAGTAGCCGCGGAACGCCCCGCGTGCTCGCCGGTTTGTCCCTCGAACCCATTCGAGGAGGCGAGCGCATGGCTCAGCGGAAGGATTCCCCCGACACCCCCACCAAGGGTGGTTCGAAGAAGGCGGCGCAGACCGGCGGCGGCAACGCCAAGTCGGCCGGCGCGGGCGGCGGCAAGGGCAAGTCGGGCGCGTCCGGCGCGAACCCCGCCGGCAGCACCACCGTCCACAAGGAGAAGCCCGCGCCTGGCGGCCGCAAGCGCGGCGAGACCAGCCACGCCGACCGGCCCTAGCTGCGCTTAGCGCCGCGTCCCGTTCTGGCGCGGGGCCACGCACATCGGCTGGCCGCGGAAGGTCGCGCCCACCAGGCTGCGGTTCGTCCGCAGGGCCTCGCGGCGCGCCCGCATCAGGGCGACGCCTTCCGCCGGCTCCCTGACCCCGGCCGGGCAGATCGAGGCTTCTACCCGCTGGCCGTCGTCGCAGAGGCAGATGTCCTCGCGCTGGTCGATGCGGCTCGCCGGCACCTGGCAGCGCGCCGGGATGCTGCGGCCGCTCACGTCGATGCACTGGATCGTTGTGGTCGGCGGGTTCTCGTTGATGGGTTGGGCATAGGCGGCGCCGGCGGTCAGCGCCAGCCCGAGCGCCAGGGGCGTCCAAGGCTTCATAGCTCGTCTCCGTTCACCATCCCTCGACGCGAACCCTTAACCCCATTGCGGCAGGCTTGCATCATGGACGTGCTCGCAACCGCCAGTCGCGGCCTCGTGGCCGCCGGAAATCGCCTCGCCGCCTCGGCCGAGCGCGTCTCGCGCATGGGCTTCGACGAGAGCGTCGACTACGTGCACGAGGCCGTGGAGCAGGTCACCGCCAAGCAGGAGTTCCGGGCCAACCTGCAGGTCATCCGCTTCGCCGACGACATGTGGCGCGCGCTCCTCGCGATCCAGTCGCGGTGAGGCCGCGGGGCTGGACCCCGCATACGGCGCAGGCCAAAATCGCCGCCTTGAAGACGCGGGTCACGCGCGTCCGTCCAGGGGAAGCCCACATGCGTATCCTGCCCTTGCTCGCCGGCGCAGCCGTTCTCGCGCTCGCCGCCTGCTCGCCCAAGGCCGAGAAGACCCAGTACGACACCTCCAGCGTCGACATGGCCGAGCTGATGGCCCACGTCGTCGACCCCGGCGCCTTCATGGTCTGGCGCGGGGCCGGCACCGAGGTGACGGAGGCCGGCGAGCGGGACCTGTCCCCCACCACCGAGGAGGGCTGGAAGGTCGTCGAGGACGGCGCGGTGATTGTCGCCGAGGCCGGCAACCTGCTGATGCTCCCCGACCGGGCGCGCGAACCCGTCGCCGACTGGAACAGGCACGCCAAGCTGATGACGGTCCGCGCGCTGGAGGCCAAGAAGGCCGCCGAGGCGAAGGACAAGAAGGGCGTGTTCGACACCGGCGGGCGCCTCTACGAGGTCTGCGTCGCCTGCCACCAGCAGTTCATCATCGCCCCGCAGGAGGCGGCGGAGAAGAAATAGCCCGGCCCCTTCGGCGAAGACGAAAAAGGCCCCGGAGATCGCTCTCCGGGGCCTCTTCGTATCTGGCTGTGCGCCGAGCCTACTTCTTCTCGGTCGGGTCCGAGCCGTCCTTCGGCGCGCCGGTGCCGGACGAGCCCATGAACAGCTTGCGGCCGTCGGGGAAGGTCACGTCACGGCCGTTCGCCTTGCAGATGGGCGTGCAGGCCTTGTCCTTCGACTGGTAGCCGCGCACCACGATCTCGGTGCCGGCCTTGAGCGAGTCACGGTTGATGCCCGAGCGCAGAAGGGTGTTCGGCGTGCCGCCTTCCACCATCCACTTCTGGACGCCGTTCGGCGTCACCGCGTCGATGTGCACCCAGGCGTGCGGGTTGATCCACTCGACCTTGGTCACCTTGCCGCGCAGCAGCACTGGCGACTTGCCGTCGAACTCGGCCGCGAAGGCGTGGTGGGCCGAAGCCTGTTGCACGCCGAGAGCGGCTGCGGCGACCAGGGCGCCGCCGATGAGGGTAGGAGCGATAAACCGACGAAAATTCATGGAGCGCCTCCAGCGCGGACTATCTCAGTTTCTTAAGATGACTGGGCCGGGATGAACCGTTCCTGAGTCCGTTCGAAACCGTTTCTACAACATTGAAACCTGAGCGGAAAGGTGCGCCCGGGGGTCCCGGGCGCCTCGCGTCCTACTTCAGCGGCTCCTTGCGCAGGTGCCCGTACATGAGCTCTTCGACGAACTCGACGCACTTGAACTGCTGCAGGCGGGCATCCTCGCCCTGCCGCTTGTAGAGGTTCATGCTCATCTTCCAGGGCCGCGTGAACGTGCCCGGGTCGGTGATGGTGGCCTCGTAGCGCATCAGGTTGGGGCCGACCGGCGTCCAGCGCTCGACGACCTTCATCTGGTCGGAGTGGTGGTTGCCCGCCCGGTCGAACCAGGTCCGGTCCAGCTGGCCGGTCACGGTCACCACCAGGGTGTCGCCTTCCCACTTGCCGACCGACTGGCCCATCCAGCTGTCGACCGGGGCCGGGCCCGGGTCGTTGAACAGCACGTTGCGCACGGCGCCGGCGTATTCGTAGGCGATCAGCATCGCCTTCTCAGACTGGAAGATCTGGAAGGGCAGGTGCATGTAGTTGGCGCGCGGGACGCCCGGGAGGTAGCACTTCACCTCCGGATCGCGCTTCAGGTAGTCCTGACGGTTCTCGTCGCGGATCTTGCGGGCTTCCGCCGTGTAGGGGATCTCGCCGCCTTCGACGACGCCCAGGCCGGCCGGGACCGAGCCCACGGCGCCCAGGGCGACCACTTCCTTCGCCGGCACCGGCACCACCGGACCCGGGCGCATCTGCAGCGCAGCGCGCGCCGCGTGAGGCTCGATATCCCAGTTGGCGGTGTTCATCACCTGCCACACGCCGTTCAGGTCGGGGTGCACCTTGTCCGGGCCACGCGGGGCCTTGTAGGCCGCCGCCGCGGGTCGGCGCGCCTGCGCCTCCGCCTGGCCCGCACCCGCGAGCACCATCCCAACCACGGCGAGCGCCGCAACAGTCCTGATCATTCTTCGCTCCCCCGGGCCTGCGCCTTCACTCGGCGGGCCGTCTTTTCAAATCACTGTCTAACAATCGTTCGTCCGCAGCGCCAGCCGTGAAGCCGCTTTGACATTCCGGCCCGGGACGATTAGCGCCGCTCCATGGCGCTGAGGCTTCTCTTTCCCACTGCGATCTACGAGGCGACGCTTAGCACGCACCCTCTGTTCGAAAATTTCAACGTCGAATTGGAAACTGCGTGCCGCATGCTGGCGGACGAGGATGCGGCGGGCCAGGCCTGGAGCCGCGAACACAGCTACGGCGGCTACACATCCTACGCCTCGCTGGACGATCTGCCCCTCCGCGACCCGGTCTTCGCCGAGCTGAAGAAGAAGCTCGACAAGCATGCCGCAACGTTCGCGAAACAGCTGCACCTCGACCTTCGCCGCGGCCGGCTGCGGCTCGACAGCCTGTGGGTCAACGTGCTCGCGCCCGGCGCCGGACACTCGGGCCACATCCACCCGCACAGCGTGATCTCCGGCACGGTCTACGTCTCGACGCCGAAGGGCGCCAGCGCGCTGAAGGTCGAGGACCCGCGCCTGCCGATGATGATGGCCGCGCCCCCTCGCCTGCCGGACGCGCCCGAGGCCGCCCAGAGCTTCGTCTACCTGCAGCCGGCGCCCGGCACGGTGCTGATGTGGGAGAGCTGGCTCAGGCACGAGGTGCCGGCCAACCGCGCCCGCAAGCCGCGGATCTCGGTGAGCTTCAACTACGGCTGGCGCTGAGCGCTCGGACATGGGGCCAGCTTAGCCAGCCCGCGGCGAGCCGCCATGACCGCGGCCGCCAATCTCGTGACCGCCGGTTGCGTGGCTCAGCGGTCGGCGGCCTGCCCGCGGCGCCGGAACTTCTCGCCGAAGAAGTCGCCGGGGTTCCAGACGGGGCGCTGCGGGGCGTCGGCGAGCTCGCGGGCGATCTCGTAGTTGATCTTCGCGAACTTCGCCCCGGCCGCGTAGCTGATCGGCTGGGAGAGGTCGTCGCAGGGCTTGTGGTAGCACTTGGCCAGGAAGCCGCGGAACTGCGCCTCGCCGCCGTTCCCGAAGCCGGTCATCAGGAAGGTCGAGGGCACGCCGGCCTCCACGAACCGGTAGTGGTCCGAGCGGGTGAACAGCCCCTCCTCCGGCATCGGGTCGGGCGACAGCTTCACCCCCATCCGCCCGGCCGCCCGCCGGACCGCCGGACCGATCGCCGAGCGGTCGGCGCCGAACGCCACCACGTCGACGAAGTCGTAGGTCAGGATCGGCATGTCGAGGTTGACGTTGGCCACCATGCCCTCGCGCGCCACGGTGGGGTTGCGGGCGAAGTACTCCGCGCCCACCAGCCCCTTCTCCTCCGCCGTCACCAGCAGGAACAGCACCGAGCGTTTCGGCCGCCTGCCGGAGTCCACGAACGCCCGCGCCGCCTCGAAGGTGGTCGCCACGCCCGCCGCATTGTCCAGCGCGCCGTTGTTGATCCGGTCGGCCTCCTCGCCGCGGCGCACGCCCACGTGGTCGAGGTGCGCCGAGAGCACCACCGTCTCGCGCGCCAGCCTGGGGTCCGAGCCCTCCAGCAGGGCGGCGACGTTGCGGCTCTCGCTGTCCTGCCGCTCGGTGCGCATCACCACCTCGGCGGTGCGCGGCAGGGCGAAGCGCGGCGGATCCCCCGCCTCGCTCTCGGCCGCCGCATAGACCTGCTCCAGCCCCACCGGCGCGCCGGCGAACAGCTTGGCCGCGCCCTTGACGCTGACGGTCGCCAGCTGCGGCGTGGCCGGCGCGATCACGAAGGCCGCGCCCGACGGCTCGCGCCAGCTCATGCTCCAGCTCTGCCAGCTGCGGGTCATGTTGGCGAAGGGCGACAGCTTCTCGCTGGTGGGCGTTTCCACGGAGATGAAGCCCACGGCCCCGCGCTTCTCGGCCTCCAGGCGCTTGGTGCGCCCGGAGCGGTAGTAGGCCCGCTCCTCCGTCTGGTAGCCGCGCGGCGCCCCGTCCAGCGCCACCACGATCTTGCCCCGGACGTCCAGGCCGGCGTAGTCGTCGCGCCCGCGCTCCGGCGCCACGACGCCATAGCCCACGAACACCAGCGGTGCGGAGACCCGGGTCTCGGCCTGCGCCGCGTTGCGGCTCACCACCTGGTCCTCGCCCCAGACCATCTCGATCGAGCGGCCGTCGGCGCCCTTCAGCACGAACTGGCCCTTGTCGGCGGCCCGGTAGGAGACCATCGGCACGCGCTGGAAATAGGTCCCGCCATCGCCGGCCGGCTTCAGCCCCAGCTTGCGGAACTCCGCGGCCGCGTACTCGGCGGCGATGTCGTACCCCCGGCTGCCGGCCTCGCGGCCTTCCAGGAGGTCGCTGGCCAGGAAGGCCATGTGCGCCCGGATGTTCTCGGCGGAACGGTCGAGCGGTTGAGCCTGCACGGCGGTCGCCACAAGGCCCGCGGCAAGAGCGGCGGCGATCACCTTGGACGGACTCATGAAAACTCCCCGGACTTGCGGCCGGGGAGTCTTAGAAGATCGGCAGGTTAGCTGTCGAGGAAGCTCCGGAGCTTCCGCGAGCGGCTCGGGTGCTTCAGCTTCCTGAGCGCCTTGGCCTCGATCTGGCGGATCCGCTCGCGGGTCACGCTGAACTGCTGGCCGACCTCTTCCAGGGTGTGGTCGGTGTTCATGCCGATGCCGAAGCGCATGCGCAGCACGCGCTCCTCGCGAGGCGTCAAGGACGCCAGAACGCGCGTAGTCGTCTCGCGCAGGTTCGACTGGATGGCCGCGTCGATCGGCAGGATCGCGTTCTTGTCCTCGATGAAGTCGCCCAGGTGGCTGTCCTCCTCGTCGCCGATCGGCGTCTCGAGGCTGATCGGCTCCTTGGCGATCTTCAGCACCTTGCGCACCTTCTCCAGAGGCATGGCCAGCTTCTCGGCCAGCTCCTCCGGCGTCGGCTCGCGGCCGATCTCGTGCAGCATCTGGCGGCTGGTGCGGACGATCTTGTTGATCGTCTCGATCATGTGCACCGGGATGCGGATGGTGCGGGCCTGGTCGGCGATCGAGCGGGTGATCGCCTGCCGGATCCACCAGGTGGCGTAGGTGGAGAACTTGTAGCCGCGGCGGTACTCGAACTTGTCCACCGCCTTCATCAGGCCGATGTTGCCTTCCTGAATGAGATCAAGGAATTGCAGGCCGCGGTTGGTGTACTTCTTGGCGATCGAGATCACCAGGCGCAGGTTGGCCTCGACCATCTCCTTCTTGGCCTGACGCGCCTCGCGCTCGCCCTTCTGCACCGTCTGGACGATGCGGCGGTAGTCGTCGATCGGCACGCCGGTCTCTTGCGCCAGGCCCGCGATCTCGCTGCGGATCTCGGCGATCTGGCCGCCGTCGTTCTCCGCGAATTTGGTCCAGCGCACGCCCAGCGGCTTCACCTGCTCGGACCAGTCCGGGCGCATCTCCTGGCCCATGTAGGCCTTCAGGAACTCGGTGCGGCTGATGCCGTAGCTGTCGGCCAGGCGCAGCAGGCGGCCTTCCAGACCCATCAGGCGCTTGTTGATCGCATAGAGCTGCTCGACCAGCGCCTCGATGCGGTTGTTGTTCAGCTTCAGCGTCTTCAGGTGCTGGACGATGGCGCCCGTGGCGGCCGTGTAGGCCTTGCGGTCCTTGTCGGACAGGTCCTCGCCCTTCAGCTTCTGGGCGACCAGCTTCTCCTGCAGCAGGCGGAAGCTCTCGAACTCCGCAGCGATGGCGTCCAGGGTGGCCATGACGCCTTCGCGCAGCTCGGCTTCCATCGCGCTGATGGTGGGCCCGGCGCCGTCGTCGAAGTCGTCGTCGCTCTCGCCTTCCGGCTGGCCCTCGACGGCCTCGGCCTCTTCCTTCTCCTCGGCCGCTTCGGCCTGGGTCTCGGCAAGCGCGCCTTCCGCGGCGCCGGCCACCTGGCCGCCATAGGTCTGCTCGAGGTCGATCACCTCGCGCAGCAGGATGCGGCCGCTCGCCAGCTCGTCGCGCCACACCATGATGGCTTCGAAGGTGAGCGCGCTCTCGCACAGCCCGCGGATCATGGTGTCGCGGCCGGCCTCGATGCGCTTGGCGATGGCGATTTCGCCCTCGCGCGACAGCAGCTCCACCGAGCCCATCTCGCGCAGGTACATCCGCACGGGGTCGTCGGTGCGATCGTAGGCGGGCTCCTTGGTGGTCTCGACGACGGCGCTTTCCTCGCGCGTCGCTACCTCGGTGCCCTCGGCGTCCTCTTCGGCCTCGACGACGTTGACGCCCATCTCGGAGAGCATGGCGAGCGTGTCTTCGATGGCCTCGGAGGTCACTTCCTCGCTGGGCAGCACCTTGTTCAGCTCGTCCATGGTGACGTAGCCGCGGGCCTTGGCCTGCTTGATGAACTTCTTGACGGCCGCATCCGTCAGGTCGAGCAGCGGGCCATCGCCACCGGTGGTCTCGGGGGTTTCCGCTTCGGCCGTGTTGGTGCTCATCGAATTCTCCGAAATCGGCATCCGCGCCCCTGCAAGGCGCGGGCCGAGAAATTGGTGTCTGACGGCCGGTCGCTATGTGGTTGCGACGATACGACCCGTCGTGCCCCTAATTCGTTCCCGTTCTGGTCATGCTCTCAGCGGCCTGCGCACTGCGGACGTGTCCATGGAAAAACAACCGCGAAGGTTGCCCTCCGCAGCGCCATGGCCTCGTCCGGCCGCCAGCCCTGAAGCCGGCGCAACCGCGCGACCGCTGGATTTCCGCGTAGCGAGGGAGACATCTTCATCCGCGTGGGGGGCGCGCCCGAATTTCGCGGCGGCCCAATGATGTCTGTCGAAAGCGCGCTAAATCCGCAAACGCCAGATGGCGTTCGACATGGCCTCTGTCAAGGCGAGCCGGCCCCGTAGGTCGCAATACGTCCTATCTAACGTCTTGAAATGCTCACGCGAATTTGTCGCAACGGTGTTCCGCCAGGCCGTCGGCGCCGTTCCGCTCCGCGCCCGCGACGACCTCGGTCGAGCCCCCACGGGACAGCCAAGCTCGAACCTCGCTGCGCCGGCGGCGTTGCGGCCGGATGGAATCTCAGCCGCTCGCAGCGACCCTCAGCTCTGCCGCACACGCCGTCGAACGCGCCGACGTGAGGGTCGGTCGCCGGCTGGCCCAGACCCGCGACCATCCCCTGTCCAGGCTCGCCGCCCAGGCCGGCAAGCTTGGGGATCAGGAGCCGCTCTACGCCCTGGCGGCCGGCCTCGTCCTTCTGGGCGCCGTCACGAGGCGGCCCGGTCTGGCCATGGCCGGCCTTCGCGTGGGCCTTGCGGTCGCTGCAGCCGACGCGGCGAAGAGCGCCCTCAAGAAGAGCCTGACGCGTACGCGCCCGAACGTGCTCCTGGACGAAGGCCGCTACGAGATGGGCCCGGGCGGCTCCGACGAGAAGCCCGCCCAGTCCTTTCCGTCCGGGCACATGGCCGGGACCACGGCCGCGGCGGCGGCGATCGCGCGCAGCTTTCCGGGCACGACGCCATATGGCGCTCTGACAGCGGCGGCGCTCGGGGTCAGCCGGGTCAGCAAGGGCGCCCATTGGCCGCTCGACGTGGCGGCGGGCGCGGCGATCGGGCTGATGGCCGAGACTGCGACGGCAAGGCTGGTGGCCAGCGCAGGCCGCCGCTTGCAGCCGAACCGCGCCATCCGCAGCCGCTAGGCCAGTCCGCGCACGGCCTCGACGATGGGCTCCTGGGCGAAGTGATGCAGCATGTGCCCTAGCCCGGGGAGCGAAGCATAATGTCCGTCCGGGATGAGGCTCGCCGCCAGCCTGCCGTGCAGGGCGTTGTTCACGACCAGGTCCCGGTCGCCGCCGAATATCCGCACCGGGACGCTGCACGCGCCGTACATCATGGCGCTGCGCGCCAGCCCGAGGTTGAGCAGGATGGCGTCCTCGCCCTCGGCTTCCATGTGGGCGCTGTTTCCCGCCTCCGCGAAAGGGAAGACCGCCGCATATCTGGCGGGCATCGCCTGCGGCAGGAACATCGCGCGCCACAGCAAGGGAAGCAGCACCGGGTCCGAGGTCGACGACACGACCTGGTTGAGCACGGGCCCTGCGGGCCACGCCCCGCGCGGCCCGAACAGTACGTGCTCCAGGCGCAACTCGGGAAAGGTGATCGGCGCAAGGGCGACGACGCCGGCCACATCCGCCGGGAACTGCAGCGCATAGGCGAGCGCGACCGCGCCACCGTGCGAATGGCCAACGATGACCGGCCGGCGAAGGCCGAGGCGCTCGGAAGCTTCATGCACCGCCGCCGCCTGGCGCCAGGGCGAGCCGGTCCAGCCGCTGCGCGTGGAGCCGCCGTGACCAGGCCGGTCGACCGCCGTCACGCGAAACTCGGGCGCGAGCGCCGGACAGAGGGACAGCAGCATGTCCTCCCGTGTCGCCAAGGCGCCATGGATCAGCACGACGTCAGCGCCGGCCCCGGTCTGGGTAAAGGCCACCCGCGCGGCATCGCCGAGGCCGACGCTATCGTGGTTGTAGGTGAGCATCGTGCCGAAAGCCGCCGGCCCCGCGGATGTTCCCCAGATCCGGCCGCTTTGCGGCAGGCTGCGCCTCCCTAGGCGCCGGCGCCGCGCAGGTAGGCGATGGCGTTCTCCGGCAGGGTCTCGACATAGGGGTCGTCGTCCGACCCTTCGTCGTTGATGCCGGGCTCCTGCCACCATCGCTCGATCACGCCGTCGTTCACGACCATCATGTAGCGCCAGCTACGGTAGCCGAAGCCCAGGTGGTCCTTGTCGATGAGCATCCCCAGCCTGCGGGTGAAGTGTCCCGACCCGTCCGGGATCAGGCGCACCTTCTCGATCCCGAGGTGCTTGCCCCACTGGTACATGACGAACGCGTCGTTGACGCTGATGCAGACCACCTCGTCGGCGCCGGCCTCCCGCATCTCGTCGTAGAGCCGCTCGAAGGCGGGACACTGCTCGTTGGAGCAGGTCGGCGTGAAGGCGCCTGGCAGGGAGAAGACGACCACGCGCCGGCCCGCGAACAGGTCGCGGGAGGCCAGGTCCTCCCACCGGAAGGGGTTGTCGCCCCCCACGCTCTCGTCGCGAACCCGCGTCCTGAAGACGACGTCGGGGACCGTCCGGCCTTCCATGGATGATGCTCCGTTCGAGGAAGCCGCCCCCTCCGGGCGGCGATGGCCCAACGGAGCGCCGCGACGAGGGTTCCGGTGTGACGGGCGCCGACCGCCTCCCCTAGTGCGGCAGGGGCGGCCGCGCGTCCGGGTCGCCGCTGGACCAGTCGGAGTTGATCAGCTTGCGCAGCTGGTCGCGCTCGGACTTCAGCGTGATCAGGGTCGAGGAGTCGCGGTCGCGTGAGAGGTCCCGTGTCGCCTCCTCCACCGCCCGCTCCAGGCTCTCCAGCCGGATCAGCAGGTCGAAGGCCTCGCGCCAGAGGACCCGCGCCCGGTCCACCGGCCCCTCCAGGAACGGCGCGGCCACGCCGGCCCGCGAGGCGTCCTTCTCCAGGGTCGCAAGGAACGACGGGTCCATGCCCTGGGCCAGCAGCCGGCGGACGGCCACGTCCATCTCCAGGTGGTCGGTCTCGTAGCGCAGGCGCACCAGGGCCTGGGCGAACCCGTCCAGCTTCTCGTCGCCGAACCCGTGCCGGTCCACGAGCTCGATGGCGTCGTCCAGCACGTGGGGGTCGCGCACTGCCGCGATCGCCAGGGCGGCGGCCAGCGGCTTGGGCGAGCGGCGCATCTTCTCGGTGGCGGCCTTGGCTTCCGGCGTCGCCCCGGCCTTGACCGGCTTGCGCTTGTCCCAGCGCGCCCGCGACATCTCCCGCGCCGCCGCGCCCACCGTGTAGACCGGCTCGCGGGTCGGCCACAGCGCCTCGTAGCGGGCGAGCAGGTCCTCCTTGTAGGCCTGCGCCAGGTCCTTGTCGGCGATCGCCGCCGCGGCCTTGCGCAGCCGCGCCTTGAACGCCGTCTTCCGCTCCGGCGTGTCGTAGGGCTCCAGGTCCCGCTCGCGGATGAACAGCGCCTCGACGAACGGCGTGGTCTTCGAGACCTGCGCCTTCAGCGCCGCCGGCCCCTGCTCGCGCAGCACCTCGTCCGGATCCTTGCCGCCCTCGACTATCGCGAACTTGAAGCTCTTGCCGGGCTTCAGCAGCGGCAGCGCCCGGTCCATGGTCCTGGCCGCCGCCTGCCGGCCGGCCCGGTCGCCGTCGAAGCACAGGGTGGGCTCGGGGTGATGCCGCCAGAGCATCTCCATCTGGTCCTCGCCCAGCGCCGTGCCCATCGGGGCCACGGCAGGCACGCCCGCCCGGATGCAGGCGATCACGTCCATGTAGCCTTCGACCACCAGCAGCGGCAGCTCCTCGCCGGCCGGCGCCGCGGCCAGCAGCTTGCGCGCCTCCGACAGGCCGTAGAGGTGGTGGCCCTTGTGGAAGATGCTGGTTTCCGGGCCGTTGAGGTACTTGGCACGGGCCTGCGGATCCATCGCCCGGCCGCCGAACGACACCACCCGCCCGCGCGGATCGAGGATCGGGAAGATGATCCGGTCGCGGAACCGGTCGTAGGGCGCCCCGCCCTCCTCCGGCGCGATCAGCAGCCCGGTGTCCACGAGCTCCGCCGGCCGCGCGCCCTTGGTGACCAGGTGGTCCTTCAGCGCCGTCCGCCCGCCCGGCGAAAAGCCGATCCGGAACCGCGCCCACTCCTTCTCAGGCAGGCCGCGCTTCTCCAGGTAGGCCCGGGCCTCGCGCCCCGGCGGCCGCTTCAGCTCCGCCTCGAACCACTGCGCCGCCAGCTCCAGCCAGTCCGCCAGCCCCTGGCGCTTCTTCTCCACCTCCGCGGCCCGCGGATCCACCGCCGGCAGCGCCACGCCGGCCTCCGCCGCCAGCCGCTCCACGGCCTCCGAGAACGAGAGCCGCTCGGTCTCCTGCAGAAAGGTGATCAGGTCGCCGGTCTTGCCGGACGAGAAGTCGAAGAACTGGCCCTTGTCGTCGTTCACGTAGAACGACGGCGTCTTCTCCTTGGTGAAAGGCGACAGCCCGACGTACTCCCGCCCCTGCTTGCGCAGCTTCACGGTCTTGCCGATCACGTCGCTCGGCCGAAGCCGCGACTTGATCTCGTCCAGGAAGCGTTCGTCGAACCGCATGGCCATGAACCGGTAGCCTGCCCCAGCCGCATCAGCCCTGTGGAAGCTGTGGATGCATCGCGCGGGACTGTGGACGGATTCTGCGACAAATGCGGTCGCTGGGCCCGGCTATCGCTTCACGAACGGTTTCGGCACGCGGTTCGCGCCCTGGCGGCCGATCATCCAGCCGGGGTACTCCGCCGGCAGCGCGCTGACCTCGTCGAGCTTCGCGACCTCCTCCGCGTTCAGGGTCAGCTCCGCCGCCGCCAGGTTGTCGTCGAGCTGCTCCAGGCTCTTGGCCCCGATGATCACGCTCATCACGTGCGGCTTGGCGAGCAGCCAGGCCAGCGCCACCCGCGCCACCGAGGCGCCGTGCGCCTCGGCCACCTCGCGCATGGCGGCCACACAGGCCCAGGCGCGGTCCTTGTCCACCGGCGGGAAGTCGAAGTTGGTGCGCCGCGCGTCCTCCGGGTTGTTCGAGCCGGGCCCGAACTTCCCCGACAGCAGCCCGCCGGCGAGCGGCGACCACACCATCAGCCCCAGCCCCTCGGACATCAGCATCGGGACCAGCTCGCGCTCCAGGTCTCGGCCGGCGATGGAGTAGTAGGCCTGCAGGGTCTCGAAACGCGCGTATCCCTTCGCTTCGCTGATCCCCAGCGCCTTGGCGATCTTCCAGGCCTGCCAGTTCGAGACGCCCACGTACCTGACCAGCCCCTGACGCACGAGGTCGTCCAGCGCCCGCAGCGTCTCGTCGATCGGCGTCACCGGGTCGTTGGCGTGGATCTGGTAGAGGTCGATGTGGTCGGTCTGCAGCCGCTCCAGGCTGGCCTGCACGCTGTCCATGATGTGCCCGCGCGAGGCGCCGCGGTCGTTGGGCTTCGGCCCCATCTCGCCATAGACCTTGGTGGCGATCACCACGTCCTTGCGCGCTGCGCCCAGGTTCTTCAGCGCCTGTCCCGTCAGCCGCTCGGACTCCCCGAACGAATAGACGTCTGCCGTGTCGATGAAGTTGACCCCGGCCTCGAGCGCGCGCCCGACGATGGCGTCCACCTCGCCCTGCTGCAGCGCGCCGATCGCCCGCCACATGCTCCCTTCGGTCCCGCCGAAGGTCATGGTGCCGAGGCAGATCTCCGAGACGTACAGGCCGGTCCGGCCGAGCTGCTTGTACTTCATGGCGTCCTCCGCGGGGGTGATCTGCACCCGCCGCGTCGGCTACCACAAGGGAGGACGCGTTCCCTAGTGGCTGGGGTCCACGCCGCCCTGGCTGCGAAGCTGCAGGTAGCCGATCACCGTGCCCGGCAGGTTCTCCTCGAGCCAGGCGGCCATCGCCCGCTCCTCGTTCAGGGACTGCTGCAGCGGCCGGAGCGCCTCGGTCTCGCCGGCGGCCTCGCCCATGATCAGCAGGGACTTGTACGCGGCGATCTCGAACTGGGCCATGGCGGCATTGGCGAAGCTGTTCTTCAGGATTTCGTCGCCGGCCGCCGCGTTCATCATCGAGCTCATGTTGGCCATCATCGACATGGCCGCGTCCTTGAGTCCGGAGCGGTCCTCGCCCATGCGCTCGAGGATCACGTCAAGCCGGGCGATCTGGGCCTCCACCTCCGTCAGGTGCTGCTCCAGGCGGGCCTTCAGCTTGGGATAGTTCTCCAGCCGCTGGATCTGCCGGGTCACCATGGTGCGGCAGTTCTGCTCGGTGGCGTGCGCGTTCCTCAGGCCGACCAGGAACATCTTGCGGGCCTCCTCGGGGGAGACCGGCTGCGCCATCGTCTCCGCGGCCAGGTTGCCGGTGGTCGCCACGTCCATGTCGCTGCTGGTCTGCATCGCGCCCTCCCTGGGCGTCATTCCGTTCATATGGAAGAGGAGCTCCACGCGCCGCGCAGCCAGGTGCGCGCCGAGGTCGTAGAGGTCGACCCGGCCGGCCTGCCGCACTTCCGGGAAGAGGCTGGTCTCCTCCCCCTCGACGTGGTGCTGGATGGCGAGGCGCAGGGTCGCCACGAGCTCGTCCATCTGGCTGTCGGCCTCGGAGCGTGCGCGGATCGCGTCGATCACCCCCTTGGCCTCCTGGTGCTCGTCGCGGGCATGGTCGACCATGGGCTCGTCGCCGGTGGCCGACCCGGCGGCGGGGTAGAAGATCTCCTCCTCCACCTGCATGTGGGCCATGAGCAGCATGCACAGCCGCTCGACCACCGAGAGCTTCTCCGCCGGGTCGTCCGAGCGCTCGTAGCGGTCGAAGAAGGCCATGGCCTCCACGTGGTCGAGCACCAGCAGGCCGATGGCGTCGGGCCGCACCTTCTTGCCGGCCCGTACGGAGGCGCCGAACGAGATCGGCTCGGCCGCGCCCCGGTCCGCCACGATGATCTTCTCGTGCCGCATCTCAGGCCGCCTGCCGCTGGATGCGATCGGCATAGGCGGTGGACTGGCCGTCGCGGGCCTCTTCGCCGCGCAGGCCGGGCACCGGGTTGGGGCCGTCCGTCTCGTCGCGGTACTCGTCGCCCTGCGCGGCCTTGTGCTCGCGGATCACCTCTTCGCTCGGAACCCACTGGTCGTTGACCTTGCGGTTGTAGGCGAAATAGCGGTCCTCCGGCGTGAGCTCGGTGACGGCGACGAAGTTGGAATCCTTCGAGGTCAGGTCCACCTGGGTCGCCAGGATGCGCCGGATCCACGCCTTGTTCTCGCGGATCGAGAGCGGCTTCAGCTCGCCCGCCATCATCAGCGCCTCGGGCTCGCGCTTCTCGATCTTGCGCATCATCTCGGCCGCGATGCGCAGGTGCTCGATCTCCATGTTGAGGTGCAGCTCGTAGATCGAACGGATCCGCGGGTCCGGCTCCTCCTGCAGGTAGGACCAGTAGTTCCAGCACTCGTTGAACTCGTGCAGCACCCAGTTCTCCAGCCAGGTGGAGGTGGGGTCGAGGATCGACTCGTAATGGGTGACGTGCTGCTCCTCGACCTCGGCGATCTCGGAGTAGAGCGCGCGGGCCAGCGGCTCCTGGAAGCGGTTGCCGATGGTGTTGTAGTAGTTGAGCACCTGCTGCTCGGCGCAGAGCACCGTAAGACTGTTGACCAGCGACTGCGGATCGGCGGCCAGGGCCGTCATCGGCCGGCGGACCTCGTCGTAGGGGTGCCGGTGCTCGAAGATGGTCGGGCGGCCGGGCGTGATCTCGGTGAGATGGCCGACGATGGCCTCGGCCTTCTTGCCCTCGATCATGTCGTAGAGGTTCGCGTACCGGTAGAGGTGGTCGAAGTCCTCGAGGACGCCGAACTCGTAGACCTGCCGCAGGTACGGGTCGGGCTCGTTCTGCGCGACCCAGGCGGTCATCTCCACGGCGATCTGCTCGTAGCCGAGGGTCACCTCCAGCGTGGTCTCGTCCGCCGGTATCAGCCAGTTGATCGTCCGCTGCTGCTGGTGCTCGACGCGCCGGACGAAGGCGAGCTGCTTCTTCAGGTCCGGGTCCAGCGTGTTGCGCGCCATGTTGTGGGAGAAGAGCACGCTCTCCACCTCCACACCGTTGGCCAGGATCGCCCGCGCGCGGCTGAAGGGATGGATCTCCTCCTTCCGGTACGGCTGGACGTTCAGCTCCGACCAGTTGCGGAGCTGGTCCTCGAGCGGGATTCCACGCTCCTGGAACGGATTGAAAGACATGCGACACGACCTCCGGGGAAGCGTTGATCATAGCCCGTATGCTTGCCAACGGCTGTCAGCTTATTGTGAGACGACTTTGTTCAATTGATCAGGAACCAAGTTCGCGGCTTCGGCGAAAGTAACATTCCGCAATATGCGTGCATTACCGGAGGACGAATGCTCAAGCGGCGCCGCAAAAAAAATAGGCCCCGCAATTTTTTGGAGTATCGGCAGGAGCGACCTTAGGCTGATACCGCCTGCCACGTGTCGCTCGCTCTTTGACTAGTGAATTCTCGCACACACGCCCGCACGCCTGCGCGCGCGGTGCGCGCTCGCGCGGAAGCCTGTCATCCGATGTCGCTCAGCCCGTCGTCGCCTGGGCCGCGAGCGCGTGGGCCACGTGGGCCAGCTTCTCGGGGTTGCGCACCTGGTAGATGGCCGTGATCAGCCCGTCGGCGCCCGGCTCGAACGCCATGGTCTCGGGTCCGTCCGGGCGCACCAGCACGAAGCCCGGCAGGCCGTTGATGCGCGCCGGCTTGAGGTCCAGCGTCTCCGGGATCCCGCCGCGCCAGATCAGTCCTTCGATCAGCCGGACGATGTCGTCGCGTCCGACCAGCACCCGCAGCGCCGCCTTGCGCTTGCCGCCGCCGTCGGTCACCAGCACGGCGTCCTCCGCGAGCAGGCTCTTCAGCCGCGAGAAGTCGGCCGTCGCCGAGGCCACGAGGAACGCGCCGGCCAGCTCCTGCACCTTCTCCTGGCTCACCGCGAACCGGGGCCTGGAGTCGCGGACATGCTCCCGCGCCCGGCTGGCGAGCTGGCGCACCGCCGCTTCGGACCGGCCCAGGGTGTCGGCGACGGCGGCGTAGTCCTCCTCGAACACCTCGTGCAGCAGGAACACCGCGCGCTCCAGCGGGGAGAGCCGCTCCAGCGCCAGCAGGAAGGCCACCGAGACGTCCTCCGCCCGCTCCACCGGATCCTCGGTCATCGGCTCGATCAGCGGCTCCGGCAGCCACGGCCCGCGGTAGGCCTCCCGCTCCGCCTTCGCCGCCCGCAGCCGGTCGATGCACAGCCGCGTCGTGGTCCGCACCAGCCAGGCGGCGGGGTCGGTGACGCCCTCCCCCGCCCGGGTCCAACGCAGCCAGGCGTCCTGCACCGCGTCCTCGGCCTCCGCCACCGAGCCCAGCATCCGGTAGGCCAGCCGCTTGAGCCGCGGCCGGTTGGCCTCGAAGGCGTCGGTGAGGACCGCGTCCATGACCTTCAGCCTACGCCGCCTGCGCCAGGTGCGCGACCGGCGTGGCCTCGCCGGCCACCACCACCTTCGAGCAGGCCTTGCCGTAGCCCAGGGCGTACTTCAGCGTCGGGTACATCCGGGCCGCCATCAGCGAGAGGCTGATCGCCACCAGCGCCTTCTCGCCCCAGCGGGCGACGATCTCGTCACGCAGCGGGTCGCAGGTCTCCATGTCACGCGCCAGGCTGGCCTTCGCGAACCGGTAGGCGAGCCAGGCCTTCTCGCCCATCTGGCCTTCGTCGCCGGCCAGGATGCCCCGCAGCACCTCCGGCCGCACGCCGTTCGCGGTGGCGATGTCCACCCCGATCTGGGTGCACGGCCCGCAGTCCTCGGCCAGGGTCCCCACCAGCCCCGCCGCCACCAGAGCCTCGGCCGGCGCGGCCTTCACGTCCGGCGAGCGCGTGCCCATGGCGAACTTCACGAAGCTCGCCGGGCTGGCGCGCGCCACGGCCCGCATGTAGCTCGCGTCGTAGCTCCACTGCGCCTCGAACCTGTCGAGCCAGCGGTCGATGAAGCCTTCCAGCATGTTCAGGTCTCCTTCGGACGGCGAAGGGCGAGCACCAGGGCGACTGCGGCCACCAGGTAGACGCCCACGAAGTCGCGAGTGACGTCGGCCAGCGGCTTGGTCCCGCAGGCGGCGTCGTAGACGTGGATCGCGGCGTGCAAGGTCAGGAACAGCGCGCCGGCCGCGAGCGCCGGCCAGCCCTCCCGCGGGCGCCACGCGAACCAGGCGAGCCCGGCCGCCGCGACCAGGTAGGCCGCGCCGATGTCCCTCACGAAGTGCGGGTTGAATGGCCCCGTCGCGGGCACGCCCGGCACGGCGTCGTACCAGTCGAGCGGCAGGACGAGCTGGAAGACCGCATTGGCCCCCAGCAGCAGCGCCAGGATGGCGGCTATGATCCGCGACATGCTCCCACTCCCGATCTTCTGAGACCAGGACGGCCGAGCCGCCGCGTTTGTGACATCAGCCCAGCGACTGGATCCAGCCGGGCAGCTCGCCGATCGAATGCAGCTCGGCGAACCGGGGATGGCCCTCCGGCGCGTCCGCCATCTCGTGCGCCCAGGTCAGCGGATAGGGCACGTGGGCGGCGAAGCAGCCCGCCTCCAGCGCCGGCAGGATGTCCGAGCGCATGGAGTTGCCGCACATCACCGCCTCCGCCGCGCCGGTCCCATGGCGGGCGAAGACGCGCTCGTAGGTCGAGGCGTCCTTCTCGCTGACGATTTCCACGGCGGCGAAGAGATCGCCGAGCCCCGAGGCTGCCAGCTTCTGCTCCTGGTGCAGCAGGTCGCCCTTGGTGATCAGGACCAGCCGGTAGTCGCGGGAGAGCTCGGCCAGCGCCTTCTCCACACCCGGCAGCGGCTCGACGGGCTCGGTCAGCATCTGGCGGCCCGCGGCGAGGATCTCGGCGATGAGCCGGCCGGGCGGCTCGTTGCCGGTGAGCTCCATCGCGGTCTCGAGCATCGAGAGGGTGAAGCCCTTCACCCCGTAGCCGTAGAGCCGCAGGTTGCGCTTCTCGATCTCGGCGAGCTTGGCGTCGAGCTGCTCGGGCGGCGCCACCTCGGCCATCAGGCCGCGGAACCGGTCCTGGGTCAGCCGGAAGATGGTCTCGTTGTGCCAGAGCGTGTCGTCGGCATCGAGGCCGACCGTGGTGATGCGCATGGGCGGGCTCTTAAGCCCGCCCGCCGCCGCCCGCTAGGCCGGCACCTTGCCTTCGCACCAGTCCGCTAGCGCCCGCAGCTGTCCGGCCCCGTCGCCCCGAAACGAGGACCCGTGCATCAGCGCCAGCGCCTTCGGCGACAGCGCCGCCAGCTCGCGCAGGGTCTGCACCGTGGCCGGCGCCATGGTCATGGACTTCGACGCCTCCTCCATCGCCAAGGCCGGGGAGATCACGTCCATCTCCGTCACCGGCGCCGGGTCGCCGCCGTGGGTGAGAAGGTCCCCCGCGAACAGCACACCCTCGGCCTCTTCGAAGAACACGCCCGCCTCCCAGCCGTGCGGCACGTGCGGGGTGTCGATCCAGCGCATCCGCCGGCCGCCGAGGTCCAGCACCTCGCCATTCGCCAGCGCCCGCGGCGGCCGGTCGGCCAGATCGTTCAGGGACACGTCGCAACCAAGCTGGCCATAGGCGATCTGCGCGTGCGGCGCCGCGGCCAGCCACTGGTTCATCGCGCCGCACTCATCGGCCTCCACGTGGCCGAAGCCGATCCAGCGCAGCCGCTCGACCGGCATCACCCGGCTCACCGCCTCCGACACCAGCGGGAACAGCCCCCGCATGCCGGTGTGGAACAGCATCGGCTCGTCCGCGTCGATCAGGAACTGGTTGAAGGTGAAGCCCTCGGGCGTGACGGCGTCGACGAAGGTCGAGAGCCGGTAGACGCCGTCGGCGATCTCATGGACACGCGTTTCCATCAGTGGGGGTCCTTCCGTTCTGGAGGTTGGTCGAGCCAGGCATTGGCGACCTCGGCCGCCCTGGCGGCAGCCGAGTCGGGATCGAAACCCTGATCGCGCAGGGCGTCGTAGGTCCGGTAGTCCAGCAGGGCCGCCACGACCTTGGCCCCGCCCTCGTCGCCGACGGCGGCCCCGGCGAGGCGGGCGCGCACCTGGCGCTCCTGATCGGCGAAAGCTTTGAGCACAGGCATCCGGTCCTGCTCGGCGATGACATAGGCCAAGCCGCGCACCCGGGCGTAGAAGCCGAACAGCGCCTGGGCCAGCCGCCGGACGCGCTCGCCCCGGTCCGGGATCCCTCCGAACAGGTCCTGCTCCGGCGACGGCGCCAGGGAGAAGGCGTGCGCGCCGCAGGCCTGGATCGCGTCGTCGTAGGTCGGGAAGTGGTGATAGACGGAGCCGACGCTGACGCCGGCGCGCTCTGCGATCTGCTTCATAGTCGTCGCCGCCACCCCCTGCTCGCAATGCAGCTCGAACGTCGCCTGGACGATCCGGCGGCGGGTCTCCTCCGCCGCCTCGCCCCGCTTTTTCTGCTCATAGCCGCGAGCCAAGCTGCTCCCCATATTTGACTGAACGTTCGTTCAATTAATTGGTGAAGCCAGGACGGTCAAGCTGTTTGGGAAGGGTCCGATCAGGCGGCGCAGGCCGCGTGGGGCCTGGTGAAGCGCTCCGTCGATGGCGGATACTTCGCCAGCAGGCCCGCCGGCCGCACCGGCCGCGCGACCAGTCCGCCTCCGCAGTTGGGGCAGGTCCCGGCGAACCGCGCCTCCGCGCAGTCCGGGCAGAAGGTGCATTCGAAACTGCAGATGCGAGCCTCCGCCCCGGGCGGCAGGTCGCGGTCGCAGCACTCGCAGTTGGGCTTGAGGTTCAGCATGCAGCCAGGCTCGCGCCGGACGACCCTCGCTGCAATGACAACTTCCCTTCTTTATTCGCCGAAGCCCTCGCCCGGCGTCAGAGGCGCCAGCCGCAGCAGCCTGGAGTCCGCCACCGCCGCCGTGCGGTGCTTCACGAACTCGCGGTAGTCGGGATCGCGCACCATGGCCATGAAGGCGTCGGCGGAGGGGTACTCGGCGATGAAGGCCAGGTCCCACTGCTCCTCGGCTGGCCCGGTCACCATCACCTGCGGCTTGCCGGCCCAGACCTGCCGCCCACCCAGCCGGCCGAAGATCGGAGCCGTGGTCCGGCCGTAGGCGCGGTACGCGTCCAGGCCCGACAGGCCCTTGCCGTGGTCCGGATGGTCGGGCGGGTACTCGGCCTTGGGCTTCAGCCGGATGAGGTTGAGCATCTGGATCGGCTGGTCCCTCGGCAGCGACTTGAACAGCTCCCAGGCCTCACGGTCCGGATCGATGTGGGCCATGGACTCCCTCCCCTTCTCGCCGCATTGACCGCATGGGCGTGACTCACTACCTACGCGACCGTTTGCGCGGGCGCATCTCGCCTCAGTTTCCCGACCCCAAGGAGCCGCCCATGAGCCGTGACCTGCTGCCCGGCGCGACCGGCGTGCTGGCCCTCGCCGACGGGACCATCTTGCAGGGCATCGGCGTGGGCGCCGTCGGCGATGCGGTGGGCGAGGTCTGCTTCAACACCGCCATGACCGGCTACCAGGAGATCCTCACGGACCCCTCCTACATGGCCCAGATCGTCGCCTTCACCTTCCCACACGTCGGCAACGTCGGCACGAACGTGCAGGACATCGAGCAGATGTCGGGCTCGGCCGAGACGGCTGCCCGCGGCGCCATCTTCCGCGACGTGCCGACCAAGCCCGCCAACTGGCGCGCCGACGCCGACCTGCAGACCTGGATGGCCCGCCGCGGCGTCGTGGGTCTTGCCGGCGTCGATACTCGCGCGCTCACCCGCCGCATCCGCGAGCACGGCATGCCGCACGGCGTCATCGCGCACGCGCCCGACGGCCGGTTCGACCTCGACGCCCTGGTCGAAAAGGCCCGCGCCTGGTCCGGCCTGGTCGGCCTCGACCTGGCGAAGGACGCCTCCTGCCTGCAGCCGTTCACCTACGACGAGGGCCTCTGGGCCTGGCCGAACGGCTACGCCAGGCCCGGCGACCCGCCGAAGTACGAGGTCGTGGTCCTGGACTACGGCGTGAAGCGCAACATCCTGCGAGCCCTGACCTCGGTCGGCGCCCGCGCCACCGTGGTCCCGGCCTCGACCAGCGCCGAGGACATCCTCGCCCGCAAGCCCGACGGGATCCTGCTCTCCAACGGCCCCGGCGACCCGGCCGCCACCGGCGAGTACGCCGTCCCTGAGATCCAGAAGCTGGTGGAGAGCGGGACGCCTGTGTTCGGCATCTGCCTGGGCCACCAGATGCTCGCCCGCGCGCTGGGCGCAGAGACCGTGAAGATGGACCAGGGTCACCACGGGGCGAACCACCCAGTGAAGGACCTGACCACCGGCAAGGTGGAGATCGTCTCCATGAACCACGGCTTCACGGTACACCGCGACAGCTTGCCGGCGCCGGTAGTGGAGACCCACGTCTCCCTGTTCGATGGGACCAACGCCGGGATCGCGCTTAAGGACCGCCCGGTGTTCAGCGTCCAGCACCACCCGGAAGCCTCGCCCGGCCCGACCGACAGCCTCTACCTCTTCGAACGCTTCGCCGGCTTCATGGACAAGGCCAAGGCCTAGGCCGGGATCGGCTCGTCCAGCATCAGGGCGCGGGCGTACTTCACCGGCGGCGACCCGAACGACATCACCGTGTCGTGGTACTGCTTCTGGCTGAAGGTCGAGCCCCACCGACGCTCGGTCTCCGCCCGCAGCGCGTCGTGCTCCGCCACTCCGACGAAGTAGCTCGGCAGCTGGGCCGACGAGAGCCTGGCCCGCGTCCACTTGCCGGCCGCCTCGCGCTCCTGCTGGAACGCCGTCACCGTCAGGAACCGCATCACCTCGGCTTCAGAGGCGCCGTCCACGTGCACCATCTGGTCCAGGATCGCGTTAGTGATCGAGCGCACCCGCATCTTCAGCTGCGTCAGTCGATAGAGCGGGTCGCCGCCCTGGAAGCCGGACCGCGCCATCAGGTCCTCGGCATAGACGCCCCAGCCCTCCACGAACGGTCCCGAGCCCAGCACCGCGCGCAGGGTCGAGGGATGGCGGTTGGAATGCCAGATCTGCACGAAGTGGCCGGGCATGGCCTCGTGCACGTTCATGTCGTGCACCATGCGGCGGTTGTATTCGCGCAGGAAGCTCTCGGCCTGCTCGGCGCTCCAATCGTCGGGGATCGGCGAGATGGCGTAGAAGGTCTTCAGGTGGCGCTCCAGTGGCCCGGGCGAGTCGCAATAGGCGACCGCGGCGCCCCGCTGGAACTCCGGCATCAGGATGATGTCCACCGGCGCGTCCGGCAGGGTGATCAGGTCCTTCTGGCGCACGAAGTCAGTGGCTTCGCCGATCGAGGCGCGGGCCTGCTCGACGATGCCGTTGCGCGGCGCGTGGTCGCGATAGGAACGCTCCAGCGCCGCTTCGATGATCCGCTGCTCCGTGGCCGCGTCGGGCGTCTCCGGCCCCTGCCCGGTCACCTGCCGCGACAGCCGGTACATCTCGCTCCGCGCGGCCTTCAGCGCGGTCTCGCCGGCGGCACGGATCTCCGCGCGCGACATCGGCGACATGAGCGCGAAGGCCAGTTTCTGGTCGTAGAGCCTGGCCCCAAGGCGGAAGTCGCCCTTCGCCTGCGGGACGAGGGTGTTGTCGAGCCAGGCCTGGTGCTCGGCGACGGCGGCCCGGAGCTTGGCGTCGGCGGCCTTCAGCCGCGCCTGGTCGGGGGCGGAGAGCTCGCCGGCGTGCGGCAGGATCATCTCCTCCACGATGGCCAGCACGCCCTTGTTCTGGCGCGACACGGTCTCGGCGTGGACGCGGGGCACCCGGGCCGGCACGAGCTCGCTGCGCGCCTGGGCGAAGAGCGCCGGCAGCTTTTCCATCCGGGCGATGGCCGAGCGCAGGCGGGCGGGGCGCGGCGCGAACTCGCGGGCCATAAGGCCGTAGAGCGCGCCCCCGGCGGCCCCGTTGTAGATCTGCGGGTCCCAGGCCCAGGACTGCAGGACCTCGTCCGTCCAGAGGTCGTAGCGGAGCTGGTTCCGGAGCAGCGCCAGGTCGACCTGGTTCTCGCGGGAGAGGTCACCGGGCCGAATGGCGTCGGCCTCGCGCAGCAGCCCCCGGGTCACGGCCCGCACCCGGGCGCGGCCGGCGGCGGAGAGGTCGGTGAGCTCGGTGTCGAAGCGGTGGTCTCCGAGGGTGGTGGCGCCGATGGGCGAAAGCCGGCCGAGCTGGTCGACATAGCGGGCGGCGAGCCGCGCGAACCGGCCGTCGGCCGCCGAGGCGGCGGCGGCCGGGGTCGCGAGGAGGGCGAAGCCCAGCGCCGTCAGCGCGCGGCGGGTCAGGGTCGGGGTCTGCATGGCCGCGTTTGAAGCACGGCCCGCAGGCGGGCGCGAGCCCCGGGCGCACGACGCGCCCGGGGCTCGCTCGAGCCTTACGGCATCAGCACGGTGTCGACGACGTGGATCACGCCGTTGGACTGGTTGACGTTCGGAATCGTGACCCGCGACATGCCGCCTTTGCCGTCGATGACCCAGATGGCGCCGCCCTGCGCCTTGATGGTGAGGGTCTCGCCCTGTGCGGTCTTCAGGGTGTTCTTGCCGCCGCCCATCTTGGCCACCTTCATCAGGTCGGCCGACGAGTAGCGACCGGGGGCCACGTGATAGGTCAGCACGTTGGTGAGCGCGCCCTTGTTCTCGGGCTTCACCAGGGTGTCCACCGTGCCGGCCGGCAGCTTGCCGAAAGCCGCGTTGGTGGGGGCGAAGACCGTGAACGGCCCGGCGCTGGAGAGCGTGTCCACCAGGCCGGCGGCCTTGACCGCCGCCACCAGGGTGGTGTGGTCCTTCGAGTTCACCGCGTTCTGCACGATGGTCTTCGATGGATACATTGGCGCACCGCCGACGGTGACAGTCTTTTCCTTCGCCATGCCGGCGCCGGCGACGGTGGCGCCCGAGGCGGCGAGGATGGCGCCGAGCACGGCGGCCGAGATGAGCTTGCGCATGAGATTTGCGTCCCTTGTTGTGGCCGCCAGGCTTGGCGGCGGCGAAGGTACGGACGCTTTCCCGCCGCGGATGCAGCCTCAGATCGGCGTGAGCTTGCCGGACGCGGCGATCGGGCCAGAGGGACCTTCCGGGTTGGTCGAGCCCCCGGGCGGCTCGACCGACACCGCGAGCGAGGTTCCGGCGGCGGCGAGTTGGGCGATGGTCTGGGGCATCGGCAGCGCGCGCGAGGCGCCCGGCTCGACGAAGCCGAGCGAGCGCGGCTTGCCGTCCTGCGGGATCAGCCACAGCTGGTGGACGTGCAGCGGATCGGCGCCGGGCGGGACCAGCGAGGTGACGATCAGCGCCTGCCGCTGGGGGTCAAAGGCGGCGACGAACAGCGGCTGGGCGCCGGCCGCGCCGGGGGTCAGGCTGGCGTTGAGGATCGGCGCCGGCTGAACCGGCGTCTGAAGGCCGGTAACCTGGCTGGCCAGGAACACGACCGCGGCGAGGCTGGCGGCCAGCAGGCCGAGCGAGCCGATCGCCGCGCCGCGCCAGAACCGCAGGCGGCCCACGGCCCGCACGTCGTCGTTGGCCGGCAGCCTGCGCTCGATCCGCGGCCACAGCTCCGCGGGCGGCTCCACCTCAGGCGCCGCGTCGAGCAGCGGCGTCATACGCCCGCGCCAGGCCTCGACCATGGCCGCGAACGCCGGGTCGCTGGCCATGCGCGCCTCGGCCTCCGCGCGCTCGCGCGCGGAGAGCACTCCCAGCGCGTGCTCGGCCGCCAGCGCCTCCAGCTCGGAAAGCTCGTGGGGCTCGCTCATCGCTCCAGGCACCCCTTGAGCTTGGCCAGGCCGCGGCGGATCCAGCTCTTCACCGTGCCCAAGGGCTCGGACATCCGGTGCGCGAGCGCCTCGTAGGTGACGCCTTCGAAGAAGGCAGTGCGGATCACCGCCTGTGTCCGCCCGTCGAGCTCGCCGAGGCAGCCCTGCAGCCGCGCCGCGTCGCCGGCCGCCTCGAGCAGGGCTTCGGCGCCGGGCCCGCCGTCAGCGATCTGCAGGTCCTCCACCGGCTCGGCATAGGCCATCGGACCGCGCGCCCGCAGGCGGTCGATGGCGCGGTTGCGGGCGATGGTCGCCACCCAGGTCATCACGCCGGCCTTCGCCGCATCGTAGCGGTCGGCGCGGCGCCAGACGGTGACATAGACCTCCTGCAGCACGTCTTCGGCCTCCTCACGGTCGGAGAGGATACGCAGGGCGACGCCGAAAAGCTTCGCGGAGGTCGCTTGGTAGAGCTGGCGCAGGGCCGCGCGATCGCCGGCGGCGATACGCGTCATCAAGGGCTGCAGGTCGGCGGGGGCTGCGGGCAACGGCGTCTCGCGGCGGAAGCTACGAGGTAGCTTACGTCGAAGCCGCGGTGGCGGATGCACCCCAAATGAAAAGGGCGGCCCTAAGGCCGCCCTCCCCAGCTCGTTCCGGTCGCCCGGACTTAGAAGGTCCGGTCGATCTGGATGAACGCCCGGCGGCCGCGGAAGTCGAACGGGCCGATGGCGCCGTAGCCGATGCGGAAGCCTTCATTGCCCGACAGAGCCGGCGGATCGTCGTCGAACAGGTTCCGGATGCCGGCCCAGAAGGTCCACTTGTCCTGGATCTTCCGTACGCTGATGTGCGTGTAGGTTTGGAACTCGGTGAACTGCTTGTAGTACACCGGCCGCCCGACGCCGTAGACGTTCGAAGGGTGGACGTCGGTGAACTGGAAGGCTTCCTGGTCCGAGTCCGAGGCCTTGCTGATGATGTCGACGGCCACGTAGGCGGTCCAGTCGCCCCGCTGCAGGCGGGCTTCCACCTGGGCGGTGAAGTCCGACTCGGTGGTCGAGCCGTTGAAGTCTTCCGGCTCGGACTCGCCCAGCAGCTGGGTGACGTCCTCGAACTGCCAGGTCGCCTCGGTGTCCACCGTCAGGGTGCCGAACCCGAACTCCTGCTGGTAGCGCATGTTCAGGTCGAGACCGCGGTTCACCTGGTTCGCCACGTTCATGAAGTTGTTCTGAACGGTAAGGATGGCGTCCGTCGTCGGGTCACGCTCGAACAGCTCGCAGAACGGACCGTTCGGGAATTCCCGCAGCAGGCACTGGGTGATGATGTTCCGCGCCCCGAACCGCCGGACCTCCTCATTGATCTCGATGTCGAAATAGTCGAGGGCGATCGAGAAATCGAAGGTCGAGAAGTCGGGGGTGAGGATCACGCCGAAGGTGCTGGCCTTCGAGGTCTCCGCCTCCAGGCGGCCGATCCCGCCGCCGGTGAAGATCGTGGCGCCCGAGCCGCCGCCCGCGTAGCCCTCGGGAACGCCGGAGGCCGCGCAGTTCGTCCGCAGCGTCTGGTTCGACGAGTTCTCGTAGCGGATGCAGGGATCGATCGCCGTCTGCGACAGGAAGCCCGTCTGGTCAGCCAGGAACAGCTCGTACAGCGCCGGAGCGCGGTACGAGGTGCCGTGCGTGCCGCGAATGCGGAACGCAGGGATCACCTGCCAGTTGAAGCCCAGCTTGTAGGTCGAGTTCGAACCATAGCTGTCGTAGTCGGTGAGACGGCCCGAGACGGTCATGTCGAAGTCGCCTACCCGAGTGCCGCGGAACACCGGGGCGCTGAGCTCGGCGAACAGTTCCTTCACGGTGTCCTTGCCCGCCGTCCGGCCAGCGGCCGTCTGGTTGTACAGGTTGCCGATCTGCTCCTGCTCGTCAGGCGTGTCGTCGATCTCGTCACGACGGATGTGGAAGCCGACGGCCACGGAGAGCGGACCGGCCGGCAGTTGCATGATGTCGCCGGTGATAGAGCCTTCGAGGGCGACCTGGGTGTACTCCGTCGTACCGTGGGCAACTTCGAACAGGAAGTCGGCCTCTTCCGGGGTGAAGGTGCCGCCCAGGACGCGGCGGCTGAAGAACGGGATGCCGCCGGCCGGGCAGGTCGCGGGGTTCTCGGTGATCCAGGCCTGGTTACAGGCGGTCGAGAACGCGGTCACCGCTTCGAGGCGATCGAGCGGCACGTAGTCCACCTGGTACTTGGCGTCCGACTTCGAGTACTGGGCGAAGATGTCCCAGTCCCAGCCGCTCACGACGGGAAGGTCGGGCAGCTTGCCGCGCGCGCCGCCGACGGCGCGATAGTAGTTGACCTCCTGGGCGCCGTCGCTCTTCACCGCGATCACGGGCAGCATCGGGATGCGGGCGCCGGTGTTGTCGATGAAGGGGTTGTTCGGGTTGTTGCCCGCGACGGTGGGGAAGATCTGCTGGAAGGCGCGCTGTTCGGACTCGCGTCGGTTCAGCAGCAGGTCGCCGTAGAGCTCGATGCCCGGGGTCAGGTTGAAGCCGCCGTTCACGAAGAACGTGAAGCGGTCCGACGGGCTGATCGCCGTCGTCCGGCCGTACCAAGGGCTGTCGTAGTTGGCATAAGGGAAGGTGGCCGGCTGGCCCGCGCGCGCGGCTCGGACGAAGCCCAGGGCCGCGGGGCCCGGCATGATCGTGGCGATGTTGTTGCCCTGCGCCGCGCCCGGGTAGGTGATCCCGGGCACCGAGTACTGGAAGATGCCGCCGTAGGTGACCGCGGCGATCGCCGCGTTGGTCAGCACGTTGTAGCACTTCGGGGCGTTGGTCAGCGGGTCGATGTGGTCGAGGCGCTGGAAGGTCTGCGGGTCGTAGGCGCGGTCTTCGGCGCAGGCCGTGAAGTCGCGGTCCCTCAGCGCCAGCGGGTTGGTGCGGGTGTAGTCGGCCGAGGCGCTGATGAAGCCGCGGTCGAAGGTCTTACCCCACGAGCCGTAGACCTTGTACTCCTCGCCGCCGTTGTCGAACGGCTGGCTGGCGTAGATCGAGAGCATGCCCTCATCGAGGCGCTTCTTGGTGATGAAGTTGACCACGCCGGCCACGGCGTCCGAGCCGTAGATCGACGAGGCGCCGTCCTTCAGGATCTCGATACGCTCGATGATCGACTGCGGGATGACGTTCAGGTCGACGGGGCCGACGGTGCCGCGCACCCCGGCCGGGCCGAGCCGGCGGCCGTCCAGCAGGACGAGGGTGCGCTGGTCGCCGAGGCCGCGCAGCGAGACGGTCTGCACGCCCGGGCCGCCGTTCACGACGAAGCCGGTGAGCATGTTGTTGGTCTGGCCGGAGCCCGAGGCGATGGGCTGGGTCTGCAGCAGCTGGGCGGTGTCGACCAGGCCCTGCAGGGTCGCGCTCTCCGAGGTCACGACCGTGAGCGGCGCTTCGGAGGTGTATTCGTTGCGGCGGATGCGCGAGCCGGTGACGATCAGTTCGTCGACGGCGGTTGCGGCGGGCGGCTGCCCCGGAGGCGGGCCCGGCTGGCGTTCGCCCGGCGTCTGAGCCGAAGCGGCCGACGCGGCCAGCACGATGCTGGTGAAGAGCGAGCCGGCAAGCAGCTTGGACTTCGTAGAGGTCATGGGAATCCCTTGGATGGAGGCGTGGCGGCAACCAATCACTGTCCGGCCAAGCCTGCACCCCCTCTGCGACAAGCAGACGCAATGTTCGGTGGATTTTGTCCAATTCTCGCCAGAGTTGCGACATTTTCGTCACATCTAAGCGTAACGCCGATCGAAAAATGCGCCGGCAAATGATTGCATGGCTGAAAAATCCGCGGCGAAATCGAGCACTTGACGCCGGGGAGGCTCAGCCCGTTACAACGGATGCAACGCCTCCTGCGAGGCGACCTTGAACCCAGCCCCAGACGCGCGATGCGCGCGAAAAGAGTAGACCATGCTCAAGAGACTGATCTCCAGCGCAGCGGCAGTGGCGCTCGCCGCATGCGCCTCGCTCGCGATGACGACGCCCGCAGCGGCCGCACCGCCGGCGGCGGAGGTGTTCGCCAACCGCCCTGCCGTCACCAGCCTGCAGCTGTCGCCCGATGGCAAGCACATCGCCGGCATCGTCTCTCCGGACGGCAAGCAGACCTTCGTGGCCGTCTGGCAGACCAGCAACCCGAACCAGCCGCCGAAGCTGACGCCGTCCGGCAAGGGGCAGGAGCTGTGGTTCCTGGACTTCGTGAAGAACGACCGGCTGATCGTCGGCGTGCAGCAATTGGTCGACTATTCGTTCCAGGGCAGCCGCACCCGCACCCACTTCATCCGGCCGCTGCTGATGAGCCTCGACGGCTCCGACGTGAAGCCGCTGCTGCCGCGCACCAACAGCCGTTCGGAGCAGGTCGAGTTCGCCGAAGCCTTGAGCCCGCCGGGCCTGGTGGACACGCTCCCCAACGATCCGCGCTACATCCTCGTGCAGGACAGCGGCCCCTCCGGCCGCGACATCTACAAGGTCGACGTCTACACCGGCACGGCCTCGCGCCAGGCGCTGGGCTCGGGCAAGTTCGGCGAGGAGCAGGTCGACCTGCAGGGCGAGGTCCGCGCCCGGCAGGAACTGAGCTATCAGGACGGCCGCGCCTACATCGCCCAGTGGATCCGCAATCCGGCCAACAACCGCTGGGAAGAACATTTCCGCTGGTTCGCCAAGGACCGCGAGCCGATGTCGATCGTCGGCTTCACGCCCGACCCGAACATCGCCTACCTGGCCACCAACCGGGGCCGGGACAAGACGGCCATCTACGAATACTCGATCAAGGACCGGAAGATCCTGGAGCCGGTGTTCGAGCACAAGCTGTTCGACGCCGAGGACGTGATCCTCTCGCAGGCCGCCGGCGATCGTGGCCGGGTGCTCGGCTTCGCCTACAACGCCGAAACGACCAAGACCTTCTGGGTCGATGAGAAGCTTGCCGCCGCAGACCGCGCGATCCGGCAGGGACTCGGCGTGAAGACCCGGCCCGTCCAGTGGACCGACCCCGGCGCCGGCCAGACGGCCACCTTCAACGTGGCCGACGGCTTCGACACCCGCATCATCGGCTGGTCAGACGACCTGTCGAAGATCCTCGCGATCAAGGAAGGGCCCCGGCAGCCGCCCGAGTACTACCTCCTGGCCGACGGCAAGCTGACCCTGCTGGGCAAGTCGCGCCAGGACGTGGATCCCGGCTCGCTCGGCGACACCACGCTCGTCCAGTACAAGGCCCGCGACGGCCTGGTGATCCCCGCCTTCCTCACGACGCCCCCGGCGTCGGCGGGCCAGGGTCCGCACCCGGCGATCATCGTGCCTCACGGCGGTCCGTGGTCGCGCGACGAGATGGGCTGGGACGTCACCGGCTGGACCCAGTACTTCGCTTCGCGCGGCTACGTGGTCCTGCAGCCGCAGTTCCGCGGCTCGCTGGGGTGGGGCCAGAAGATCTGGCGCGCCGGCGACGCCGAGTGGGGCCAGAAGATGCAGGACGACCTGGACGACGGCGCCAAGTGGCTGATCGAGCAGCGGCTGGCGGCGCCGAACCGCATCGCCGTGCATGGCTACTCCTACGGCGGCTACGCGGCCTATGCCGCGGCGGTGCGGCCGAACGGCCTCTACCAGTGCACCATCGCCGGCGCCGGCGTGGCGGAGCCCGCGAACTTCCAGCGGAGCACCTACGACAATCCGCTGCTGCGCGAGTTCCAGAGCCCGACGATCAAGGGCCTGTCGGCGATGAAGGAGGTCTCGAAGATCGAGATCCCGCTGTTCATCTACCACGGCGACCGAGACCAGATCGTGCCGTACAAGGAGACGGTCGACATGGTCGGCAAGCTCAAGGGCGCCGGGCGCAACTACAAGCTCGTCGAGCTCCCGGACATGGGCCACACCTACAACACCTGGAGCCCGGACAACGCCAAGGTCGTCCTGACCACGGTGGAGAACTGGCTGAAGAACGACTGCGGCCCCGGCGGCCTCTAGTCTCCCCCCAGAGCCGAATGGCGCCCTCCCCGCTCCGGCGTGGAGGGCGTTTTCGCATCTACGGGTCGCGGCGGACGGTGTTGACCACGCCCGGCGGCGCCTGGTCGATCACCAGCATGCGCACGGGCTCGGCGCCCAGCACGACGGCTTCGTGCCACTGGTCAATGGCGTCGATGGCAAGCTCGCCGGCCTTCACCTCCGAGACCGTCCCGGTCACCAGGTTGGTGACCTTCAGCCGCCCCGACATCACCAAGGCGTAGCGCGGATAGGGATGCTTGTGGGGAGGCAGCGCGCCGCCCGGCGGCACGACGGTCTCGGTGTAGGTGACCTGGACCGGTCCCTGCGGAAGCAGGATCGGCTGGCCGGACATCGTCCGCGCCTGGGCCGAGATCTGACGGG
This sequence comes from Phenylobacterium sp., assembly GCF_036563285.1. Classification (GTDB taxonomy): domain Bacteria; phylum Pseudomonadota; class Alphaproteobacteria; order Caulobacterales; family Caulobacteraceae; genus Phenylobacterium. Next base: position 430,356 of record NZ_DATCMR010000006.1, on the reverse strand, counting down.
AGACGGGCGCGGGCGCCTGGGCTGCCGCGGGCGTGGCCGCGACAACGGCGGCGATGATCAGATAAGCCTTCATGCGGCGCACCATGGCGCCGCTTCGGCGCCGCCGCTAGGCGGCCACCTTCTTCGGGCGTCGGGCGGCCGCACGCTTGGCCTGGATCGCCTGCTGCCGGGCGCTGCGCCGCTCGGCGGCGACCTCTTCGAGGGTGGGGAGCAGATCGGCCGCGGCCGCCTGCTGCTTCTCGTCGCCCTGGGCCTGTAGCCGGCGAGCATTGGCGAGCAGGTTCATGACCTCTTCGTCGCTCATCGTCGGGATTTTTTCGATCAGGGACATGGACGCTTGGCTCTCCACTGCGGGGACGGCTGAACGCACTAAGCGCCGCCTCACCTGTCCAATATGGCTAAGCAGCGGATTAGTTGCGGGAAGGCCCTGTTTTTTTTCACATCCGATGGTTCGGGCGGGCCCGCTTTGGGGGAGGCGTCGAGGACGCCGCTTGCGCGCCCGTGACTCCCTCTCTAAACGGGCGGCTTAACCTGCAGGTCTGACCGGCATCGGGCGCGCTCCATGGCGCGGCCGCCGTCGCGCGCGAGAAAAGATGCCCAAACGCACCGACATCTCCTCAATCCTGATCATCGGCGCCGGCCCCATCGTGATCGGCCAGGCGTGCGAGTTCGACTACTCGGGCGTCCAGGCCTGCAAGGCGCTCCGCGCCGAGGGCTACCGGATCGTGCTGGTGAACTCCAACCCGGCGACGATCATGACCGATCCGGAGATCGCCGACGCCACCTACATCGAGCCGATCACGCCCGACATGGTGGCCAAGATCATCGAGAAGGAGCGGCCGGACGCCCTGTTGCCCACCATGGGCGGCCAGACCGCGTTGAACACCGCCCTGGCGCTGGAGAAGATGGGCGTCCTGGAGAAGTTCGGCGTCGAGATGATCGGCGCCAAGGCCGACGTGATCGACAAGGCCGAGGACCGCCAGAAATTCCGCGACGCCATGGACGCCATCGGGCTGGAGAGCCCGAAGAGCCAGGTGGCGCACAGCCTCGAGGAAGCCCGCGCGGGCCTGGAGCTGGTGGGCCTTCCCGCCATCATCCGCCCGTCCTTCACGCTGGCCGGCACCGGCGGCGGCATCGCCTACAATGTCGAGGAGTTCGAGGAGATCGTCGCCCGCGGTCTCGACCTGTCGCCGACGAGCGAGGTGCTGATCGAGGAGAGCGTGCTCGGCTGGAAGGAGTACGAGATGGAGGTGGTCCGCGACCGGGCGGACAACTGCATCATCGTCTGCTCGATCGAGAACATCGACCCGATGGGCGTGCACACCGGCGACTCGATCACCGTGGCCCCGGCGCTGACCCTGACCGACAAGGAATACCAGTGGATGCGCCGCGCCTCGATCCAGGTGCTGCGCGAGATCGGCGTAGAGACCGGCGGGTCGAACGTGCAGTTCGCGGTCAACCCGGCGGACGGGCGCATGGTGGTGATCGAGATGAACCCGCGGGTGTCGCGCTCCTCGGCGCTCGCCTCCAAGGCCACCGGCTTCCCGATCGCCAAGGTCGCCGCGCGGCTGGCGGTCGGCTACACGCTCGACGAGCTGATGAACGACATCACGGGAGCGACGCCCGCCTCGTTCGAGCCCAGCATCGACTACGTCGTCACCAAGATCCCCCGCTTCGCTTTCGAGAAGTATCCGGGGTCGGAGCCGCTGCTCACCACCTCGATGAAGTCGGTGGGCGAGGTGATGGCCATCGGCCGGACCTTCGCCGAGAGCCTGCAGAAGGCGCTGCGGGGCCTGGAGACCGGCCTCACCGGCCTCGACGAGATCGCCATCGAAGGCGCCGACGATCCGGAGATGCGCCACGCGGCGGTGACCCGTGCGCTCGGCCAGCCGACGCCGGACCGGCTGCGGGTGATCGCCCAGGCGTTCCGCTCCGGCCTCACCTGCGACGAGATCCACACGGCGTGCTCCTACGAGCCGTGGTTCCTGCGCCAGATCCAGACCCTCGTGGCGGAGGAGGACCGGGTCCGGGCCGAGGGCCTGCCGCACGACGCCGCGGCTTTCCGGCGGCTGAAGGCCATGGGCTTCTCCGACGCCCGGCTCGCGAAGCTCACCCACACCACCGAGAAGGAGGTGCGCGAGCAGCGCCGCGCCTTGGGCGTTCGCCCGGTGTTCAAGCGCATCGACACCTGCGCCGGCGAGTTCCGGGCCGAGACGCCCTACATGTACTCGACCTATGAGACCGGCGCACTCGGCCAGGTCCCCGACTGCGAGAGCGACCCCTCCGCGCGGAAGAAGGCGATCATCCTGGGCGGCGGGCCGAACCGGATCGGCCAAGGCATCGAGTTCGACTACTGCTGCTGCCACGCGGCCTTCGCGCTCGACGAGATCGGCGTGGAGTCGATCATGGTCAACTGCAACCCGGAGACCGTGTCGACCGACTACGACACCTCCGACCGCCTCTACTTCGAGCCGCTGACCGCCGAGGACGTGCTGGAGCTGATCGACGTGGAGCGCTCGCGCGGCGAGCTGCTGGGCGTCATCGTCCAGTTCGGCGGGCAGACGCCGCTGAAGCTGGCCCAGCCGCTGGAGGACGCGGGCATCCCGATCCTGGGCACCTCGCCCGACGCCATCGACCTGGCGGAGGATCGCGAGCGGTTCCAGCAGCTGCTGCACCGGCTGAAGATCGCCCAGCCGGTGAACGGCATCGCCCGGTCCGGCGAAGAGGCCTTCGCCGTCGCCCACAAGGTCGGCTACCCGATCGTGATCCGGCCCTCGTACGTGCTGGGCGGCCGGGCCATGGAGATCGTCCGAGATGACGAGCAACTCGAGCGCTACATCAAGCACGCCGTGCAGGTGTCCGGCGACAGCCCGGTCCTGCTCGACCAGTACCTCAGCCGCGCCACCGAGGTGGACGTAGACGCCCTCTGCGACGCCGACGGCGCGGTGTTCGTGGCCGGCGTCATGGAGCACATCGAGGAGGCCGGCGTGCACTCCGGCGACAGCGCCTGCTCCCTGCCCCCGTTCTCGCTGAAGCCCGCGACCATCGCCGAGCTGAAGCGGCAGACCGAGGAGATGGCGCGCGCGCTGCAGGTGCGCGGGCTGATGAACGTGCAGTTCGCCATCGAGGAACCGCACTCCGCGAGCCCGCGGATCTACGTCCTGGAGGTCAATCCCCGGGCCAGCCGCACCGTGCCGTTCGTGGCCAAGACCATCGGCCGGCCGCTGGCCGCCATCGCGGCGAAGTTGATGGCGGGCCGGAAGCTCGCCGAGTTCGACCTGAAGGACACCCCCTACGACCACATCGCGGTGAAGGAAGCCGTCTTCCCGTTCGCCCGCTTCGCCGGCGTGGACACCGTGCTGGGCCCGGAGATGCGCTCGACCGGCGAGGTCATGGGGCTGGACTGGGTGCGGCCCGGCGAGACCCTAGCGCCGGCGTTCGCGCGGGCGTTCGCCAAGAGCCAGCTGGGCGGCGGGACCGTGCTGCCGGCCAAGGGCTGCGTCTTCGTCTCGGTGAAGGACTCCGACAAGGAATGGATCGTCGAGCCGACCAAGCTGCTGCTCGGCCGCGGCTTCAAGGTGCTGGCCACCGGCGGGACGGCGGAGTTCCTGAAGGGCCAGGGCCTCGACGTCACCTTCGTAAAGAAGGTGCTGGAGGGCCGGCCGCACATCGTCGACGCCATGAAGAACGGCGAGGTGCAGCTGGTGTTCAACACCACCGAGGGCAAGCAGTCGCTGGTGGACAGCTTCGAGATCCGCCGCACGGCGCTGATGGGCAAGATCCCCTACTTCACCACGGCCGCAGGCGCGCTCGCAGCCGCACAGGCCATCGTGGCGACGGCTGCGGGGCCGCTCGAGGTGAGGCCGCTGCAGAGCTACGCCTGAGGCGCGTTAGACGCCGCGTCAGGCCTATTTGCACGACTCAGCGCGACAACTCTCGAGGTCGCCTAAGCCTCTGAATGATGTGTCAAAGATCGTATTGACGAGTTTACACGCGGCCGTGCGAGGCCCCAAAGAATACGGTTGACGATCTGTCGAGCGCCTGCGGCCGCAAGGACGCACCTCGCCTGCAATCGGAGCCAAGGGCGCAGCTGTTCGTTGACCCGCGTTCTTCGCAGGCGCAACATCCGCCTATCGCCTGACTGAAACAGGCGGCTAGGGCGCGCTCCGGCGGCCCCATTTGCGAGCGGCCGGGAGGCGTCCAAGGCGCCTGCTCCAGTCTGGATCGGGGAAAGTACTCCCCAGCAGATTGCGAGGACCTCGCCATGCTTCCGGAGAATGAAGTCCACCACAAGCCTCGCCACCTGGCCGAGCGCATCGAAGGGTTGATCCCCACCATCATGCTGGTGGCCATCGTGCTGCTGGCCATCGGGCTGATCTACGGGATCTTCACTGCGGACTCGACGCCCAGCTGGATGCGCTGAGGCCGGACTGAGCTAGAGGGCGCGGGCGAGCACGAGATCGTCGTACTCGTTCGCCCCCACCTTGAACTTGCGTTCGCCCGCCGGCGCGAAGCCCTGGCGGGCATAGAAGGCCATTGCGCGCGTGTTGCCGCCGTAGACGCCCAGCAGCAGCCGCTCGGCGCCGCGTTGCCGCGCCGCGTTGGCCGCCATCGCCATCAGTCCCGCGCCCAGCCCCGTCCCGTGGAAGCGGTGCAGCAGGTAGATGCGCTTGAGCTCCAGATCGGCCTCGGTCGTCGCCACAGGGAGGTCGGGCGGGCAAAGCATCGCGTAGCCGATGGGCGCCCCGGTCTCCGAGAGCTCGGCGATCCAGAAGCCGTACGCCGGCTCGGCGAGCTTGGCGGCGTAGTAGGCCTCGGCGTGCTCGCCCTGGCAGTGGGCGAGGATGTCGCTGGCCGGCAGCACGTCGGCATAGGTCTGCAGGAAGGTCGCCTGGCCGACCAGGGCCAGGGCCGCGGCGTCGGCCGGCGTGCAGCTGCGGATGACGGTTTCCAAGGCCCCCCCCCTTGACCTCGCGTCGGCCTAGCGGGCGGCGCAGCCGTGGTCTAGGCCTCAATGCAAACGGGAGGATCGGCCATGGCCGGACGGGTCGTAGGCAAGGTGGCGCTGGTCACCGGCGGGGCGAGCGGCATCGGCCGCGGCTGCGCCGAGCGGCTGGCGCAGGAAGGCGCCACGGTGGTGGTCACCGACCTGCAGGACCTGAAGGGCGACGAGGCCCTGGCCGCCATCGCCGCGGCCGGCGGCAGGGCCGAATACCTGCACCACGACGTCACCGACGAGGCCGCCTGGGTCCAGGTGATCGGCGAGGTGAAGGCCCGCCACGGCCGCCTCGACATCCTGGTCAACAACGCCGGCGTCGGCCTCGCCGGCCCGGTGCTGGAGATGAGCCTGGAGACCTGGCGCCGGCAGACGGCGGTGAACCTCGACGGCGTCTTCCTGGGCGTGAAGCACGCGATCCCGCTGATGCGCCAGAGCGGCGGCGGCAGCATAATCAACATGTCCTCGGTGGCGGGCCTGAAGGGCTCGCCGGGCCTTGCCGGCTACTGCGCCACCAAGGGCGGCGTGCGGCTGTTCACCAAGGCCGTGGCGCTGGAGTGCGCGGCCGCCAAGGACGGCATCCGCGTGAACTCGGTGCACCCGGGCATCATCGAGACCCCGATCTGGCTGACGGTGGCGCCCACGGGCACGAACGAGCCCCCGAACCTGGACGCGATCTCCGAGATGGTGGTGCCGCTGGGGGTGAAGGGCGTGCCGCTGGACATCGCCAACGGGGTGCTGTGGCTGGCCAGCGACGAGAGCCGCTATGTGACGGGCGCGGAGCTGGTGATCGACGGCGGGCTGACGCTGCGGTGAGAGAGCTGGCGCTGCGGGCGGCGCAACGGCGGCGGCCCGGAGGCCGCCGCCGTTCACACACATAGTTTGGCGGCACGCCCTGGGGGGGCGGCGCCGCGCGTCAATCCTAGTCGGCCCGGCGGCTTCTCTACCAGATCAATTGCTTCGGATCGCGCCGTGGCCTCTCGCCGACCTGCTCAACCTCGGCTACGGAGCGGGAGCAGAGACGGAGCTTCCTTGACCGCAACCGTCCGAACGATCTTCAGCGTAGGGGGATTGAATGGCCGAAACCGGGATCGAGACGGACCGCTCGCCTGTCGCAGCGCCGGGGATGTCCCCGGGCCGACGGCTCTGGAACATCCTGGCCGGCTCGGGCGGCAACCTCGTCGAGTGGTTCGACTGGTTCGTCTACACCTCCTTCCTGATCTACTTCGCGCCGATCTTCTTCCCCGACGCGGACCCGACGGCCCAGCTCCTCAATGGGGCGGTGATCTTCGGCGTGGGCTTCATCGCCCGGCCGCTCGGCGCCTGGCTGATGGGCGTCTACGCCGACAAGGCCGGCCGCAAGGCGGCGCTCACCCTGTCCGTGAGCCTGATGTGCTTCGGATCGCTGATGATCGCCCTGACGCCCGGGCACGCCACCATTGGGATCTTCGCGCCGATCATCCTGGCGGTGGCGCGGATCCTCCAGGGCCTCAGCGTCGGCGGGGAGTACGGCGCCTCGGCCACCTATGTCAGCGAGATGGCGACGCGGCGGCACCGGGGGTTCTGGTCGGGGTTCCTGTACGTGACGCTGATCGCGGGCCAGCTGCTGGCCGGCCTGTTGCTGATCCTGCTGCAGAACCTGCTGTCGCCTGAGGCCCTCGAGGCCTGGGGCTGGCGCATCCCCTTCGCGATCGGCGCGGCGCTGGCCGTGATCGTCTTCTGGATGCGGCGCGACATGCACGAGACCACCTCGTTCGTGGCCGCGGGCGGCGCGGACGAGGCGAAGGAACGCGGCAAGACGATGCTGCTGTTCACGAAGTACCCGAAGGAGACGCTGATGATCGTCGTCCTGACGGCGGCGGGCGGCGTGGGCTTCTACACCTTCACGGCCTACATGCTGCCGTTCCTGGTCAACAGCGCGGCGGGTCCCACCGGCGAGGGCTTCTCGCGGCCCGACGCGGCGCAGATCAGCACGACCGCGCTGTTCTGCTTCATGATCTTCCAGCTGCTGGTCGGCGCGCTTTCGGACATCGTCGGCCGGCGCGTCGTGCTGGCCGGCAGCTTCGTCCTCCTCGCGCTGTCCGCCTACCCGATTTACCAGGCGCTGCAGGGGGCGACGAGCTATTGGCAGGCGGTGCTGCTGCTGGTGGTCCCGCTGTTCCTGCTGTCGGGCTACACCTCGATCAGCGCCATCTTCAAGGCGGAGCTGTTCCCCGCCCAGGTGCGTGCCCTCGGCGTCGCCCTGCCCTACGGCCTGGCCCAGGCGATCTTCGGCGGCAACGCGGCGACGGCGGCGCTGTCGTTCAAGAACGCGGGCAACGAGGGAGGGTACTTCGTGGCCCTGACCGTGCTGATGGCCATCGCGGCGCTGACGGCGATCATCCTTGGCGACACGCGGAAGAAGAGCCTGATCCTGGAGGATTGAGGGCGGGTGGGCCTCCACCCGATTCCGAGGCTCAGCCTTGGGAGAGGGAGAGAGAGCGGCTAACCGAAGAGCTCCTCCACCTTGCGCTGGTCCGCTTCTAGCTTTGCGCGAAGGCGGCCTCGCTACTGGACGGGATCGGCGGCTTCAGCCCCGCTCGCAGCTCGGGACGCCGACAGCTGATACCGGATCGCGAGGCTCGCCCCCGCCCCCGACTGCGGCTCGTCGAGAACCAGATCGCCGGTCTGCAGCCGCTTGCGCATGACGTTGCAGCAGGTGGGCATCCGGTGGGCCCTGCCCGGGTAGCCCCCGACGAGGCGATGCAGCTCTCCTGCGGAAACGTCCACGAACGCCGCGCCTTTGGCGCGCTCCGAGCTGAGCAGGCCCTCGAGCGCACGTTCGAAGTCCGCGGCGGTGGGCGCGCCCGACGGGGGCTCCACAGCCTCCAGCCGGGCCTCGAAGTCGTCGGCGTCCGGTGCGCGCAGACGGGTGTCGCCGGAGGGCCTCGACCACAGCCAGTACAGACCCGCTCCGACCGCTGCCAGCGCGGCCGCCCGGACAATGATGCTCATGAGGATGGCTCCGTCTGAAGGTCCCTCTGGAATGGCCGACCGACGGGCCTGTTCCGCTCCTCCTACCGAACGTCGCCCAGCGTCATGGTCAGAAGACCGTCACACGACCCAGCCCAGCAGCGTGTCGTCGCCGTTGCCGCCCGACAGCGGGCTGAGTTGGCGGCCACTCCCCCTCCGTCACGTCTGGTCCATCAATCTCACGCTTAGAGGCGAGCTTGCCACGAGATCGAAGGGTTAGCCGCCGCCGTTCAGCTCATGGCCCCGTTGACGATGCTCCGTCCAGGGGCGTCCAGGATGAGCCTGACCCGCAGCGCTAGTTCCTCGAAGGTAAAGGGCTTGGTGATCAGCTGCACACCCGGGTCCAGCCGGCCGTTATGGACTATCGCGTTCCGAGTATAGCCGCTCGTGAAGAGCACCTGGACGCCTGGCCGGCGTTCCCGCACTTGGGCTGCCAGCTTGTGACCGTGGACTCCGCCGGGAAGCACTACGTCGGTGAACAGCAGATCGACCCCGGGGTGTTGTTCCAAGGCCGCCAAGGCGCTCGCGGCGTCGGTTGCCTCGATGACCGTGTAGCCCAGTTCGCGCAGGACCCCGCCGGAGTAGGCGCGTACACCGTCGTCGTCCTCGACGATGAGCACGAGTTCCTTCCCGCGCAGAAGCGACACATCAGGGCGTTGCGCCGGAACCGGGGGAGACGCGACCTCGCCGTGGTAGCGCGGAAGGTACAGTTTCACCGTCGTGCCCTGACCTACCTCGCTATAGACCCGGACATGACCGCCCGACTGGCGCAAGAACCCATAAACCTGGCTCAGACCCAAGCCGGTCCCCTTGCCCGTCTCCTTCGTCGTGAAGAACGGTTCGAACACGTGGGATACGGTCTCGTCGTCCATCCCGTGTCCCGTGTCGGAAACTGCGATCATCACATACTGGCCCGGGGAAACAGGCTCGGGCACCGTCGACAGGTATGCTTCGTCAAGGAAGACGTTCTGTGTCTCGATCGTTAGTTTGCCGCCGCCGGGCATGGCGTCGCGAGCATTGACGGCGAGATTGAGGAGAGCCTGCTCCAGCTCGTTGGGATCGGCCAACGCCGGCCAAAGGCCAGGCGAAGCCACGAGCTCGAGCGTAATGTGCTCGCCGATCGAGCGCTGAAGCAGTTCTCCGATGTCGTGAACCAGGCGGTCGGCCTTCAGAGGCTTCGGATCGAGCGCCTGCCGGCGGGAGAAGGCCAGCAGCCGGGACGTTAGCGTCGCAGCCCGCTCGGCAGAATGGGTCGCCATGTCCACGGCACGGCGCAGGCGAGCCTCGTCGCGACCAACCGAGCCTGCGTCGAGCTGGCGGGCGATGTTGTCGAGTCCACCAATGATTACCGTCAGCAGGTTGTTGAAGTCATGAGCGACGCCACCCGTGAGCTGCCCTATGGCTTCCATTTTTTGGGCCTGGCGGAGCGCGCCCTCTGCCTTCATCCGCTCAGCGATCTCCTCCTGCACCCGCTGCTCCAGCGTCTCGTTCAGCGCGCGGAGCTCACGATTTAGGCGGGCGGCTTCGGACAGCGCGTCGCGCAGGCTTCGCGCATTCGCCGCCAGCTGAGACCGCGCCTGGTCAAGGGACGAGGCAAGGGCGATGGCGCGTCGGGTTGCGTCACCTTCCGCGCGGGCGTTGGCCGCTGCAGCCTCTTCACGGGCTTCCGACTGCAGCAGGGCGATCAGCAGTTCTGCGGCTTCGGCGACCTGCGCCGCCCGCACTCGGTGCTCTCCGCCGATGAGCAGGAGCACGGCTCCCCCTGGCTCAGCCCAGACGTCGGCAGATTCCAGATGCTGAGCATCGGGATGATGCACCATGCTCCGGAACGCGCCGCCCTGATCGCACCTGGCCAACAGGTCGGCCCAAGTGGGCCCACCTGCGAGGGTCTGCGGGAAGCCGGGGGCGGGACGAAGGACTCCCAACTCCGGGTCGCGCAGGAGCACGAGGAGGTCTTGCGACCCCAGTTCCCGGGCGAGCGCCGTGGCCCGGGCGGCCCTCGTACGCCGATCGGCAAGGGCCGAGACGAGCCGGCCAAGATCGCGAACGCTGGTGGAGATCACTCCGGCAGGACCGCCACGACGGCCGTGCAGTTGTGGAAGCCCTCGAACTGACCTTCCGCGCGAGCAATCTGGCCATGGGTGTTGCAACCGAGCAGATCGGCGCCGGAAAGCTCGCCGCGCACCACACCCACCTCCTCACCGAACTGATCACCCATCCGCAGCCGGGTCGCCACGCAGTCGAAGAAGAGGGCCGCCTGCGGCTTGTTGTCCCCAAGCGCCGCCAGCGCAGCCTGCGTGGCTTCCTGGGCTGCCTCCACAGCCGACGCCACCGAGGCGCGCATGATGTAGACCACGGAACCCTGGGGCACCTCGGCTGCGCACAGCACCGATCCATCATCGAGAATCGCGAGCGGCACGCGCAGCCGGTGGGATTCCCCGGCCTCTATCCCGATGATGTTGTGCAGGAAGAACGGGATGGGAGCGGCTCGGTCCAGCGCCTGCGCTGTCGTCGTGGCGTGTGCTTCGAACGCTTCGGCCGCTGGCAGCCCGTTGAGGCTGATGAGCCGCATTCCGTCGGCCTCTGTGACCCGGAAGGGGGCAGATGCCGGCGCCCAGCCGTGACGGACCCCGACGCCGATCGGCTTTTCCGTCAGGATTTCCAATGCGACGGCCGCGCCGTTCAGCACCTCCCGGCCACAGAAGACGGACGTGCGTTGGAACTGCGCGTTGTCTCCCGCGCCGCCGCCAAAGAACTGGTACTGGCCTCCCGTGGCGAGGGTCAGTTCGTCCACCAGCACGTCGGCGTGCCCCGCCAGTGCGTCAGCCATCACCAGGGCCGACCGATACGGGAAGGTGTAGTCGGCAAGTCCGCTGAAGCCGGAGACGATCTGCCGGGCCGCTTCGGCGGCGTCCGACGTGATCTCGCGCGCCACCCCAACTCCGAAGCGGACGTCCTCGCCCGCCAAACCGAGAGCGCAGGCCAGACCTTCCCCGCGTTGCTGGTTCAGGAATTCCCCGGCCGAGGACGCGCCGACGACGAGGGCCTCGGGGCATTCTGCAACGAGCGCTGCAAGAAGCGCTTCGTGATCATAGGAGGGGGCCGCGAAGACCATAATGGCCTTGGGCTGGCCGCCCAATCCGCGCTGAATCTCCCCCGCAAGACCTCGCCCAGCTTCCTGCGCGTCCAGGACATCGGTGGACGCTGTGGCCGTTTTCATGTCTAAGTTCCCCCGCGCTGCCCAACTCTTCGACGGCTTCGCCGTGGCCGCTGGCACTGCGGCCAAACGGCCTCGGGCAGGCAAGGTTCCGCCCCATCTACACTGAGAGCCATTCAGGGGCCGGCAAAGCACGTTCGCGTCGCGACGGTAGTCCGCGAATGGACGGTGAGATCAAGGGGTCGGTGTGGGTGCGCACCCTCTTGCGACCGAAGGCTGGGGTGAGTGACGAGGGCCCTCGTCACTCACCAGCCCGTCAGTTCCACCGGCCAGAGGCATCCTGGGTGCGCTTGCTCTCGCCGCTGCCGTTGGGGTCCTCCTCGCCCTTGGGGGGCTCGGGCGGGGGGAAGCATTCGCCGCGCTCGGGCGGCTTGGCGTCGCCCTGGGCGGGTGCGGCGTCGGGCTTCAGGTAGCGGTCGAACCAGGCGATGGCGGCGCCGATCGCGCGGCGGCGCTCGGCGCCGTAGATGCCGTAGTGGGTGATGCCCGGCAGCATCATCAGCCTGCGCGGGCCGGTGACGCGCTCGCAGGCGAGCTGGCCGTTGTTGGCGTTGGCGAACAGCTCCTCGTTCTGGGCGAGCACGAAGAGGGCTGGCGCGCCGACCAGGGTGGCGTCCTCCACCGGCGCCCAGCGGACCGCCTTGTTGCCCACGGCCGCCCCGACCAGGTCGCCCGTGCGAGCGCCTTTGGGGGGATAGGACGTGCGGCCCGCGGCGAGGCCGGCGGCCGCGGCGTTGGCCTCGGCGATCACCTTGGCAGGGTCCGGCTGGTAGGGCTTGTAGGGCCTGAGGTCGGCGCTGGTGACCTGGCTGACCAGGGCCCTGATCCGGCCGTCCTGGGCGGCCAGGCGGATGACGTGGCCGCCGGCGAGGTCGGAGCCGAGGAGGCCGATGCGGCCGGGGTCGGCCATCGGCTCGGTCGTGGCGTAGCTTATGGCGTTGGCCCAGTCCTCGCCCTGCTCCCACGGATCGACATAGCCGCGCAGCTCGCGCACCTCTGTGGTGAAGGCGCCGCCCGCGGCGGGGCGTGCGCCCACCAGCGCCACGCGGCCGTCGCTCTCGCCCCAGCCACGGTAGTCGAAGAGCATGGCCAGGTAGCCGGCGCGCGCCAGGTCCACGGCGTCCTCGCGCAGGGTCGCGGCGGTGGCGCCCCAGCCCGGCGCCATGACGACGGTGGGCAGCTTCCGGCCTTCGTTCTCGGCCGCATAGAACAGCTGGGCGGTCAGCCGCACGTTGTCGCTGACGATGTCGGCGGTCCGGGTGCGGACCCCTTCGGGCGGGCGGTAGTCGCGCGCGGCGGGCAGGCCCTGCAGGGTGGCGGGGTCCACGGGCGCGGCGTTCGGGGCGCGGGCGCCCGGCGCCGGCTGGGCCAAGGCGGCGAAGGCCAGGGCGACGGCGGCGCCGGACACGCTGAGGGCGAGGCCCGGCTTCATCGGAAGTGCGGGTCGAAGACGCCGAGGACGCGATATTCCATCTCGAGCCGGACATCGCCTTCCTTTTTGTGCAGCACGGCGATGCCGCTGTAGAGGTCGGGTCGGACACGCTTCATGACGCCCGTCTCGCTGGGCGTCTCCCAATGGTCGCCGGAGGCGGAGATCCCGCAGGCATCCACCTTGCGGATCAGGTCCTGCTGCTCGGGGGTCGGGATGTCCTCCTCGGAGGTCGGCGGACGCCAGGCGGTGCTCAGGTTGCTGCGCACCAGGACCGTGTTGATGCAGTGGCCGTCGGGCGAGCGGAAGATGCGGACGGTGCGGGAGTAGGTCCACTCCACGTCGGAGCCGGCAGGCCGCTGGTAGATGTTGAAGACGATGCCCAGGCGGAAGGCCGGCGCCTGGGGCTCGGGCGGGGGCGGGGGCTTGGGGACCGCATCCAGCCTGGCTTGCAGGTCACGGATCCGCCGGGACATCAGTTGCGTCTCGACCTGCTCCCGCCGGATGGCCTCCTGGTGCATCAGCATCAGGGCGGCCACCAGGATCAGGAACAGGAACAGGATGCCGATGAAGAGGTCGGTGAAGGAGGCGAACGGGCCGTCGTCGGCCGCCTCGCCCGCGCCTGCGCCGCGCCGGGACCGGCCGCGCATCACTCGCCGGCCCGCAGCGAGGGCGCCGGGCCGAAGGTGATCACCGAGCGGCCGGCGTTGGCCTTAATCGCGGCGGCGGTCTCGGCGACCGCCTCGTCCAGGGGCTTGAGGTTGAGCTTAGACAACCGGTCGAGGACGGCGGCCTTCACGAACCGGCGGTCGACTTCCTCGTCGGTCGGCATCGGCGGGCACCAGGCCGCGGCGATCTCGGGATCGGTGAGCGCATGGTCGAAGGCGTCCCCGAGGCGGGCGATGTGCGGGGCCCGCTCCACGCTGGAGCGATAGATCTGCACGACGAGGGCGCAGGCGACGCCCACCGCCGAGATCCAGAACTTGTTGGCCGCGGTCGCCAGCAGGACCTGGATGAAGTCGCGCATGTGGGCGCTCTGGGCGGCGGCCGAGCCCTGGGCGGCGCCGATGTTGGCGCTGGCGATTGAGAGCGCGGCGATGAGGCCCATGAAGGTGCCCAGCAGCGCCAGGCGGATGATGAAGTCGGGGAAGCCGGCGAGGCCGCGGTGGAGGCGGCGGTACTCGTCCTCGATGAGGGTCCTGGCCGGGCGCAGGCCTTCGAGGCTGTGCCGCTCGGCCGGCAGGGCGGCCATGGCGCCCAGATAGCTGGCGGTCGCCCTGGCGGTGGCGGACGTCGGATTGCGCCAGACCTTGCCCTCGCGCAGGTCGTCGGCGCGGCAGGCTTCGTGCGTCAGGATGCGGGCGCCGGTGGTGTCGTTCAGCAGGACCAGCTGCGAGACCTTGCCGGCGTCGTCGCGGGCGGGGGCGGCATTGACGATGTCGATGATCTCGCGTGCGGCCTTGGCCTCGGCGATCAGGGACAGATTGTTCCGGACGATCGCGGCGACGGTCAGGAGGACCAGCAGACCCGAATAGACGAACAGGAACGGCGTCGACGCGAAGATCTCGGATATGCCCACGAACAACTCCCCCACACCCGATCTGCCGCTCCGGCAGACGGCTGGGCGGGGGAAATCTGCACGCTCCCCGCCGCCCGCGGGTTTCAAAGCAGACCCGTCGGCCGTCCGCAATAAGTCAGGAGGAGACTTTCGCTCCGTTGCGGAACTGGGACATTCTTGGGGGCCGGAGACAAGGCCCCCAGGAGGAGGATGCGATGACAAGAGCCATGATGCCTGCAGCCGCGATGCTGGCCCTCGTCCTCGCGGGCGGACCGGCGCTCGCCCAGCCCCCAGCGGCCGCGCCCAGGTCCCTGGCGCGCAATTTCGAGGGCGTCTGGACGAACGCGACGGTGACCCGGCTCGAGCGGCCGGCGAGCTATTCGCAGCTCGTCGTCCCGAAGGCGCAGGCAGAGGCCGCGGACAAGGCGACGGCCGCGCGGATCGAGGCGGCCAACGGGCGCTCCGACCTCAGCCAGGGCGCCTTCAAGGATGAGGACGCCACGGCGGGATACAACAACTTCTGGATCGACGCCGGCGAGGGCCTGATGCGCGTTCGCGGCGAGGCGCGCTCCTCGTTCATCACCAGTCCCGCCGACGGCAAGATGCCGTTCCGCGATCGGGCGAAGAGCCTTGCGCTGACGATCCGCGACGGGGTCGAGTACCGCTCCGGAAAGGGCGCCTACAGCGATCCGGAGGACCTCCCGATCCGCGAGCGTTGCCTGATCGCGCAGAGTGACGCCGGCGGGCCGGTGATGCTCAACGCGATCTACAACAACAACTACAGCTTCCACGTCACGCCGGGCTATTTCGTGATCGAGCTGGAGATGAACCACGACGTGCGGATCGCCCCGATCTTCGCCTCCGCGCGGGAGGCCCGCGCGTCCCACGCACCGGCCGCGATCCGGCCCTGGCTGGGCGACACGGTGGCGTGGTGGGAAGGCGACACGCTGGTCACCGAGACGAAGAACGTGAACCCGACCCAAGAGAGCCGCACGCTCACGCCGGTGTCGTCGCAGGGCACGGTGACCGAGCGCTTCACGCGGATCGCCAAGGACGAGCTGCTCTACCAGTTCACGGTCGACGACCCGGTCCACTACACCCAGCCCTGGTCCGGCGAGTACTCCTTCAAGCCCGCCAAGGGTCAGATCTACGAGTACGCCTGCCACGAAGGGAATTACTCGATGGAAGGCATCCTCCGCGGCGCCCGGATCGCGGAGCGGGAAGGTAGAGGCGGCAACTGAACCCGGGGACAGGCGTCGCCCCAGACGGCGTTGCACGGCCGGGGCGGCGGCCCGCCCTCCCCCTCCCCGGACGGACCTGCTAGGCACCGCGCCATGACCGCGACCCTGCACGTGATCTTCGGGCCCTCGGGCGCCGGCAAAACGACCTACGCCCTGGAGTTCGCACGGCGGGAGAAGGCCGTGCCGTTCATCCTGGACGACTGGATGGCGCGGCTGTTCGGGCCGGACATGCCGCAGCCGCTGCAGTTCGAGTGGATGATGGAGCGGGTCACCCGCTGCGAGGCGCAGATTTGGTCGTGCGCGGCGGGCGTGCTGGCGGCGGGGACGCCGGCGATCCTGGACATCGGGCTGATGCGCAGGGCTGACCGCGACCGGGTGCGGGAGATCGCCGAGGGCGCGGGCCTGCCGCTGCAGTTCCACTTCGTCACCGCCCCGCAGGAGGTGCGCCGCACGCGGGTGGCGGAGCGCAACATCGTCCGCGGCGAGAACTTCGCCATCGACGTGCTGCCGGAGCACTTCGACTTCATCGAGGGCGTGTTCGAGGCGCCCGACGAGGACGAGCTGAGGGATGCGGTGGTCAGCGAGACGGCCTGAGGCTTGGCGGAGCGCCCTCGTCGGCTAAGCTTGGCGGCATGAGCAAGATCACCGCGCCCACAGCCGCCCTGCTGTCCCTCCTGGCACTCGCCGGCTGCGGCGAGAAGGGCGGCGGGTCCGCCCCCGCCGCCGCGCCGCCGCTGCCGGCCGGACGGCTGCAGGCGCTGGGCGCGGGCGTCACCGACGCGCGGTTCCTGTCGCTGGACGACATCCGACGCAACGGGACGGTCGCTGAGGTGAGCGTGCTGCAGGTGGGGCGGACCACGACCTCGCTCACCAACGGCGCGGCGATGATCGCCAAGCGCGAGGTGTTCGACTGTTCGAGCCGGCGGGTCGCCAAAGAGATCGCCGGCTACTACGACGCCTACGGCAAGCTGACCGGCCAGGAGCTGCTGACCGGCGAGGCCGGCCGAGCGGCGGGCAGCGCCGACGCCGAGGTGGAGGCGGTCTGCAACGGGGCCAAGGGCTCGGTCGTCGCTGGCTACAAGGCTGCCCAGCGCCAGGTGCAGACGCCGCCCTCCGACCTGCAGGCCAAGGCCGAGGCCAGCCCCGACGACGGCGAGACCTGGGCCTGGGTCTGCGCCGGGGCGGCGCGGGCGAAGTCGCCGGCCACCAAGCTCGACCCCTGCGACAAGGCCGTCGCGCTGATGCCGGACGAGGCCTCCGTCAGGCTGGACCGGGCCTACCTGCGGGTCATGCGCAACAACCTGGGCGGGGCGGACGCCGACTTCCAGGAGGTGGTGAGGCGCGACCCGCAGAACGCGCGGGCCCTGTTCGGCCGCAGCCTGCTGGCCGCCATGCGCGGGGACATGGGCGCGAGCCGCACCCTGAGGGGCCAGGCGCTGGACCTCGACCCCAAGGTCCCGGACTGGGTGACGGAGGCCTACGGCATCCTGATCAGCCCGGAATACCGCACCCGCTGAAACCTTGACCGCCGCTCTTGAGTTTTGCGGCGCACAATTCTAGTCTCTCTCCCCCCGGACGCCTGCGCCCGCGGTCCGTAAGATAGAAATTCACTTAGGGCGAATCCGAGTCATCACCTCTATGGAAAAAGTCCCGATGACCGCCGGGGGCTATCAGGCCCTCGACGATGAGCTGAAGCGTTTGAAGACGGTGGAGCGACCCAGTGTGATCGCCGCCATCGCTGAGGCGCGTTCGCACGGCGATCTCTCCGAGAACGCCGAATATCACGCGGCCAAGGAGCGCCAGGGCTGGATCGAAGGCCGTATCGCCGAGATCGAGGACAAGCTGGCCCGCGCCCAGGTGATCGACGTATCCAAGCTCTCGGGGACGCAGATCAAGTTCGGCGCGACCGTCTCGGTTGTCGACGAGGACACCGAGGAAGAGGCCCGCTACCAGATCGTCGGCGAGCACGAGGCCGACGTGAAGCAGGGCAAGGTGTCGATCACCTCCCCGATCGCGCGCGCCATGATCGGCAAGGAGTCGGGCGACGTCGTGGAGGTGAACACCCCCGGCGGCGTGAAGGCCTACGAGATCCTCAAGGTGGAGTGGGTCTGACCCACTCCCGATGAGCAGGGCTGAGCAGCCTCCCCTGACCATCTGGGCCGTCTCAGACGGCCGCACCGGCATCGAAGCCCAGGCCCTGGGCCTGGCGGAGGCGGTCGCGCGCCTGCGGCCCGCCGAGGTGGTAATCAAGCGCATCGGCTGGAAGGCCGGGCTGGGGCGGCTGCCGACCGCGCTGATCCCGCCCTCGCCGGCCCTGCTGAGGCCCGAGAGCGGCATGGCCCCGCCGTGGCCGGACATCTGGATCGCCGCCGGGCGCGCCACGCTTCCCCTGTCGCGGGCCATGCGCGCCCGATCGCAGGGACGGACCTTCGTCGTGCAGACGCAGCATCCGAGAGGCGCGCTGGAGGCCTTCGACCTGGTGATCCCGCCGGCGCACGACGAGGTGTCGGGGCCGAACGTCTTCCCGATCCTGGGCGCGCCCAACCGGCTGACGCCGGAAAAGCTGGCCGACGAGCTGGCCCGCTGGGAGGACCGGCTCAGTCCCCTCCCCCGGCCGCGGATCGCCGTGATCGTGGGCGGGAAGTCCAGGGCCTTCGACCTGCCGCAGGCTCAGGCGGCGGAGCTGGCCCGGCGGATCGGCGAGGCCATCGACGCCGCGGGCGGCTCGCTGATGCTGAGCTTCACCCGGCGGACCCCGGCGGATGCGCGCGCGACGATGGCGGGGGGGCTCTGCCACCTGCCGGGCCTGATCTGGGACGACCGCGGCGAGAACCCCTACTTCGCCTTCCTGGCGGCGGCCGACGCCATCGTGATCACCGAAGATTCCACCAACCTGGCCACCGACGCCGCGGCCACGGGTAGGCCGGTGTACGTGCTGCCGCTGGCCGGCGGGTCGGCCAAGTTCCGGCGCTTCCACGCGGACCTGCAGGCGCGCGGCGTCAGCCGGCCGTTCGAGGGCCGGTTCGAGACCTGGAGCTATCCGCCGCTGCGGGAGACGCAGAGGGCTGCGGCCGAGCTCCTGTGGCGCTATGACGGCCGCCCTGAAGCCGCCCGGATCGCGGGCGAAGGGGGCTCATGACCGGTCCACGCATCCTGTTCGTCGCCGACGCGGGCCCCAAGGTAGGCGGCGGCCACGTGATGCGCTCGCTTACCCTGGCGCGCGCCCTGGAGGCCAAGGGCGCGAGCTTCGCCTTCCTGGCGCCGCCGGCGGTGAGCGCCCTGCTCGAGGCCTTCGCCCCTGACGTGGCCCGCCTGCCGGCGGCCGCCACCGATCCGCAGGCGCTGGGCGCCAGCATGATCCCGCAGCTGTTCGACGCCTTCGTCTTCGACCACTACCGACTGACCTACGCCGACCAGCGTGGCGTGGCCGGGGCGCGGCCGACGCTGGTGATCGACGACCTGGCGGACCGGCCGCTCTCGGCCGACCTGATCCTGGATTCCGGCATCGCGCGGCGGGCGACGGACTACGAGGGCCTGCACGACGGCGCGCGCCTGCTGCTGGGACCGGCCTACGCCCCGGTGCGGCCGGAGTTCGCGGGCCTTCGGGAGCGGGCGCTGGCGCGGCGCGGCCTGCCCGTGCAGCGGGTGCTGGTCTCCATGGGGCTGACGGACGTGGGCGGCGTCACCTCGCGGGTGGTCGAGCGGCTGCGACCGAAGGTGGGTGACTTCGCCTTCGACATCGTGCTGGGCGCGGAGGCGCCGAGCCTGTCGGGCCTCACCCGCGTGGCCCGCCGCGACCCGCGGCTGCAGATCCATGTGGACAGCCAGGAGATGGCGCGCCTGACCCTGGCCGCCGACATCGGGGTCGGCGCGGCGGGGTCATCGCTATGGGAGCGCTGCGTGCTGGGCCTGCCGTCGGTGGTGGTGGTGCTGGCCGAGAACCAGCGGCCCGCCGCCCAGGCCCTGGCCGAGCAGGGCGCGGTGCTGGCGGTGGACGCAGAGGCGGACAATTTCGACGCCCAGATGGACCGCGCGCTGATGCGGCTGCTGACCGATGCGGACCTGCGCCGCAGCCTGGCGGCCGCCAGCGCGCAGGTGTGCGACGGCCGCGGCGCGGAGCGGGTGGCCGATGTGTTCCTCAGGCTGGTGGCGGAGCGGACGCCGGCCTAGTGCAGCGCGGGCTCTGCGCTGGCCGGAAGCATCCGCGGGGTGCGGGCGCGGCGGCGCAGGACAGCCTCGTTGCCGGCGCCGAGGGCCGCGCCGGCGCCTACGCCGATGATCGCGCCCAGGGCCAGGGTGCGCAGGCTCATGCCCAGCACGATGCCGAGGCCGAGGGCCGCGCCCACGCCCGCCCAGTTGGCGAGCACCTTCGTGTGGTCTTCCATCGCATCACTCCGGAATCGCCCCTACATTACGGGAATGCCCAAAGATCGTTCCGCTCCCCGTCAGGTCCGCTGCCTCATCATCGGATCGGGTCCCGCCGGCTATACGGCGGCCATCTATGCCGCCCGCGCGCTGCTGAAGCCGGTGCTTATCCAGGGCATCCAGCCCGGCGGCCAGCTGACCATCACCACCGACGTGGAGAACTACCCGGGCTTCGCCGACGTCATCCAGGGCCCCTGGCTGATGGAGCAGATGCAGGCCCAGGCCGCGCACGTGGGCACCGAGATCGTCACCGACATCGTGACCAGGGCGGACCTGTCGAAGCGGCCGTTCCGGCTGGAGACCGACAGCGGCCAGGTGTGGCTGGCGGAGACCCTGATCATCGCCACCGGCGCCCAGGCCAAGTGGCTGGGGCTGGAGAGCGAGCAGAAGTACCAGGGCTTCGGCGTCTCGGCCTGCGCCACCTGCGACGGCTTCTTCTACCGCGGCAAGCAGGTAGTGGTGGTGGGCGGCGGCAACACCGCCGTCGAGGAGGCCCTGTTCCTCACGAACTTCGCCGAGAAAGTCACCGTGGTGCACCGGCGCGACGAGTTCCGTGCGGAGAAGATCCTGCAGGAGCGGCTGTTCGCCCACCCCAAGATCCAGGTCATCTGGGACAACGCCATCGACGAAGTGCTGGGCGCCGACACCGGCGTCACCGGCGTGCGGCTGAAGAACGTGAAGACCGGCGCGACCCAGACGCTCAACTGCGACGGAGTGTTCATCGCGATCGGCCACGCCCCCGCCAGCGAGCTCTTCAAGGGCCAGCTGGAGATGGACGCTTCGGGCTACCTGAAGGTGAAGGCCGGCACGGCCTCCACGGCCATTCCCGGCGTCTATGCGGCCGGCGACGTGACCGACGACGTCTACCGCCAGGCGGTCACCGCCGCCGGCATGGGCTGCATGGCCGCCCTGGAGGCGGTGCGCCTACTGGCCGAGGAAGACCACGAGCGCGCGCACAAGCCGATCAGCCACGCCGAGGCCGAGAAGATCGGGACCTGGTAGAGCCTCACCCGCCATCCACCAGATTTTGTGAGCTTGACTGGAAGCGACCGGAAACTCGCCGCTGCTCTCAAAAGTTGAGGGCGCGAAATGACCCTGAGGGACAGCGAGAGATATCTGGCGCAGGCCGAGCAGGTTGCTCGGATGGCGGCCAAGGCGGATAGCGCGGCGGAACGCGAGGTCTACCTGAACATCGCCGAAGGCTGGCGCAAGCTCGCCGCAGAGGCCTACCGCAACGAGGGTCACGACGAGGTCCGCGCCCCCAGGGAAGAGCGCTCCTTCCGGCCGGCGAGACACGCCAGCTAGCGCGGCCCTAAGCTGGCGGCATGATCCGCCACGCCCGCGCCGCCGACCACCCTGCCATCGCCGCCACGGTGGAAGCCGCCTTCGGCCGCGCCGACGAGGCGCGGCTGGTGGAGCGGCTGCGCGCGGGGCAGGACGTGCTCTTCGAGCTGGTGGCGGTGGAGGATGGAGAGGTCACAGGCCACGTCCTGTTCAGCCGCCTCTACGCCGACAGGCCTGAGCTCATCGCGGCCCTGGCGCCGCTGGCCGTGCGGCCGGACCGGCAAGCCGCGGGGGTCGGCTCGGCCCTGGTGAAGGCGGGCCTGGAGAACGCGCGGGAGTTCGGCGCCTGGGGCGTCATCGTGCTGGGCGAGCCTGCCTACTACGGACGCTTCGGCTTCTCGGCCGAGACGGCGGCGCGGGTGAAGGCGCCCTACTCCGGGCGGCCCGCGTTCCAGGCGGTGGCGCTGGAGGACGGCGTCTTCGACAGGCCGATGCTGGTCGCCTATCCGGACGCGTTCGCAGGCTGAGGCGTCTCGGCGGGCGCACCGGTGAAGGCGGCGTTCACGTTGAAGGTCTGCAGAAGCCAGCCGCCGCCGGCCGCCTTCAGCTCCGTGGTCGCCGTGACGACCTGGCTCCCGTAGTTGTAGGCGTGCTGGAAGCTGACGGTGCGCCCGCTGGTACCCGCAAAGGTCCGCCAGTTCACCTGCTCGACTGAAGTGGGCTCGCTCTTGGGGATCATCCCGCGCATCAAGGCAAAGGTCTGCCGCGTCCCCGGTTTCCTGAGCGTCGGCAGCAACAGGGCTTCCAGCGCCTCGTCCTCGCCTCGAACCAGGTGTTGATAGGCCTGCTTGGCCACCGCCTCGGCCTCCGGGTCAGGGCCAAACTTGCCGCAGCCCGCGACCACAGAGCTCGCAAGCGCAACGCCGGCCGACAACAGGCCGCGACGATCTATGCTGAAATTCACGTCCATGGCGCCCCCGCTCCGCCGCCATTTCGGGCGTCGCCGCGGGCGGCTGTCAAGCGGGCGGCCGCCGACAATCAGGCGCTACTGGTCTGTGCTTCCCGCGGCCGGGGACTTGGGCTGCTCGAGGCTCTTCTCGAAAGCCGCGAGACGCTCGTTGATCGCCTTGACGTCATCGGCGCTGGCCTGGCGCCGTGCCGTGAGCAGGGTCCCCGCGACGCGGGTCCTGGCGCGGTCCGGCGCGGTGGCGTCGGCCACCTTGTAGGTCCGCACTTCGCCGGCCACGGCCAGGGTGACGGTGCGGTCCGGCGGGATGTCCTGCGCTTCGGGCGAGAGCAGGCCGCCCTGGGTGCGGGCGTCGAGGCCGCCGAGGACGGCGCGGGTGAGGCGGGCCTCGCCGCCGGCGTAGCGGCCGGTGAAGGCGGGCGGCTCGCCCCAGGGGCCGGTCCAGCGGTAGAAGATGTGCTGGCCGACCTTGGTCATCTTCACCAGCGTCGGGGCCCAGTAGGGGGCCACGTAGCCGGCGTGATAGTGGGTGGCCGAGCCCACGTCTTTGGCCACGTAGCCGGCCAGAGCGCGCTCGGCCACCTGGCGGGCGCGCCGCCACAGGGCCGGCTCAGGCGCCCAGCGCAGCGAGCCGTCGCAGGTGAAGGTGAACTGGCAGCCGGTGGCGCGGGCCGAGCCCTGGTAGACCACGCCGCATACGGACTTCGGATAGGCCGGGTGCCGGACGCGGTTCAGCACCACCTGCGCGACCGCCTCCTGCCCCTTCTCAGGCTCGCGGGCGGCTTCGTAGTAGACGGCCTGGGTGAGGCAATCGAGCGCGCGGGCGCGGTCCTCGCCGCCCACCTTCAGCACGAACGGGCGCATGGGCCGGATCGGCAGGTCGGCGTAGGGCAGTAGCGCGTTGATCTCCTGGGCGGTCTCGCCCACCGCCGGCGCCTGGCCGAGGGTGGGAACCTGGCCGATGTCGAGGCTCGCCCAGCCTTCCGGGCGAGCCCAGAGGTCGGCCTGGCGCAGCATCGGGTCGTGGCGCTGGGCGAGCGCGCGCGCCGACGGGCTCATGTGGGCGGCGAGCCGCTGCAGGGCGGCGTCGGACAGGCCGCCCGCGGCCAGGCGCTTCTGCGACAGCGTCAGCGGGTAGTCGTCGTTCGGCGCGCAGGCGGCCAGCGCCAGGCCCGCGAGGGCGGCGGCAGGCGCTAGGCGGCGCACGATGTCGGGGATCTGGGTCAGGGCGCTCTCTTGGGTTCCGTCGAAGCCTTGTCGCATCAGGCGGCGATCTTGGGTGCTTAATTCGGCGAAAGGTGGCCCCTCCCGGGCCACGCCTAATATGGGGTTTGCGCCCCGAAAACCAGCTTGGCCGGGCCGGAAACATACCCGCGTTCGGTTTGCTCCCTTGCGCCGCCTGCCCGGGGCATCTATGTATTGAACCGGTTTTGCTCAGTATGAGCATAACGGCCGCCGATGGGCTCCGGCTCCCCGGCGTCTTTTTAGGCCAGAGTAATGCTCATTTTGAGCATAATGGAGGATCTGGTGGCTGACGGTTTCCAATTCGCCTTCACCCCTGAGATCGAGACGGCGACCGCGCCGGCCTGGGAAAAGGTCAAGCGGCACGTCACCCCGATGGAGTGGCGCCTGCACGCCCCGCTGATCGCCGAGATCAACCGGCTGAAGCGGGAGAAGGACGCCGTCATCCTGGCCCACAACTACATGACGCCGGAGATCTTCCACGGCGTCGGCGACTACGTGGGCGACAGCCTGGGCCTGGCCAAGGAAGCGGCGAAGTCGGACGCGAAGATCATCGTGCAGGCCGGCGTGCACTTCATGGCCGAGACCTCGAAGATCCTGTCGCCTGAGAAGAAGGTGCTGATCCCCGACCTGCGCGCCGGCTGCTCGCTCGCGAGCTCGATCACG
This sequence comes from Phenylobacterium sp., assembly GCF_036563285.1. Taxonomy (GTDB): domain Bacteria; phylum Pseudomonadota; class Alphaproteobacteria; order Caulobacterales; family Caulobacteraceae; genus Phenylobacterium. Next base: position 406,319 of record NZ_DATCMR010000006.1, on the reverse strand, counting down.
GGCGCGGACGTCCGCCTGATCAAGCAGCGCTACCCCGGCCTGCCGGTGGTCACCTATGTGAACACCACCGCCGACGTGAAGGCCGAGACCGACATCTGCTGCACCAGCGCGAACGCCGTGCAGGTGGTGGAGGAGGCGGCCCGGCTGTGGGGCGTCGACCGGGTGATCCTGATCCCCGATGAGTTCCTGGCCCGCAACGTGGCGCGGCAGACCGACATCAAGATCATCGCCTGGCAGGGCCGCTGCGAGGTGCACGAGCGCTTCACGGCCGCCGACATCCTGGAGATCAAGGCCGCCTACCCCGGCGCCGAGGTGCTGGCGCACCCGGAGTGCCCGGCTGAGGTGCTGGAGGTGTCGGACTTCGCCGGCTCGACGGCCGCAATGAACGACTACGTCCTGCAGAAGAAGCCCAAGCGCGTGGTGCTGATCACCGAGTGCTCGATGGCCGACAACGTGGCGGCGGACGCGGTGGAGACCGAGTTCGTGCGGCCCTGCAACCTGTGCCCGCACATGAAGCGGATCAGCCTGGAGAACATCTATCAGGCGCTGCTGAACGAGCAGCACGAGGTGACGGTGGACCCCGCCATAGCCGAGCGCGCGCGCATGGCCGTGCAGCGGATGGTCGATCTGCCGCCCCCTGCGGTCCCGGCGCGCTACGACCTCGTCAAGGCCCGCCACCACGTCGACGTGGAGCTGATCTGATGGTCCGCATCCGCCACGACGGCGTGCTGGTGGTGGGCGCGGGCCTCGCAGGCCTGTCGGCCGCGCTGGCGGCGGCGCCCGCGAAGGTGCTGGTGCTTTCGCCGACGCCGCTGAACCAGGGCTGTTCCTCGGCCTGGGCGCAGGGCGGCATGGCCGCGGCGCTCGCGGCCGACGACGCGCCGGCGCTGCACGCGAACGACACTGTCGCCGCCGGCGCGGGGCTGGTGGACCCCGAGATGGCGCGACTGCTCGCCGAGGAAGGCCCGGCCGCCGTCCGCGCGCTGGCCGAGATCGGGGCGCCGTTCGACCGCGACGCGGAAGGCGGCTTCGTCCAGAGCCTGGAGGCCGCCCACTCCCGCGCCCGCGTGGCCCGGGTGAAGGGCGACCAGGCCGGCAAGGCGATCATGCAGGCTGTAACGGTCGCCGCCATGGCGGCTCCGCACATCCAGGTGCGTACCGGCATGAGCCTGCGCGCCCTGCTGCAGGACGCCTCCGGCCGCGTCCGCGGCGTGGTGGCCGAGGACGAGCGCGGCCTTCACGAGATCACCGCCCGGGCGGTGATCCTGGCCACCGGCGGCATCGGCGGCCTCTATGCCGTGACCACCACCCCGGCCGAGCTCACGGGCGACGGCCTAGGCCTGGCCGCCATGGCCGGCGCCGTGGTCGCCGACCCCGAGTTCGTGCAGTTTCACCCGACGGCCATCGACATCGGCCGCGATCCCGCGCCTCTGGCCACCGAGGCGCTGCGCGGCGAAGGCGCGGTGCTGGTGAACGGCGACGGCGAGCGGTTCATGGGCCGCTACCGTGCGGACGCCGAGCTGGCGCCCCGCGACGTGGTGGCCCGCGCCATCCATGCCGAGCGCGAGGCCGGCCGCGGCGCCTTCCTCGACGCGCGCGAGGCGGTGGGGTCGCACTTCCCGCACGAATTCCCGGCGGTGTTCGCCGCCTGCCTGTCCGGTGGCATCGACCCGCGCGTGCAGCCGATCCCGGTGGCGCCGGCCTGCCACTACCACATGGGCGGGATCGCCACGGATGAGCACGGCCGCACCACCCTGGCCGGCCTCTACGCCGCCGGGGAGTGCGCCTCCACCGGCGTGCACGGCGCGAACCGGCTGGCCTCCAACTCCCTGCTGGAAGCCGCGGTGTTCGGCGCCCGCGCCGGCGCGGCGGCCCGCGACGAGGCAGACCCGGGAACGAAGGCCTTGAAGCCTCCCATGCCCCCGAAGCTGCCCGGGCCTGCGCTGCAGCAACTGCGCCAGGCGATGAGCCGCGACGCCGGCGTGGTGCGCACCGCCGAGGGGCTGTCGCGCCTGCTCGCCGAGATCGACGCCCTGGAGGCGGTCCATGGACGAGCGCCCGCGCTGGTCGCCGCCCGGCTCACCGCCGCCTGCGCCCTGGTCCGCCGGGAAAGCCGCGGCGGACACTACCGAGCCGACGCGCAGGCCCTGGCCGAACCGCGGCGGACCTTCGTCACCCTTGCCGACCTTGAGCCGGCGGCGGCGCTGAAGTACGCGGCGGAATGATCGAGCCCCTGCCCGACGCCCTGATCGCGCCGGTGGTGCGCGCGGCGCTCGCCGAGGATCTCGGCCGGGCCGGCGACGTGACCGCCCAGGCGACCATCCCGGCGGATGCGCGGCTTTCGGCGGTCTTCGCCACCCGCAAGGCCGGCGTGGTCGCAGGGCTCTCCTGCGCGCGGCTGGCCGTCCACGAGCTGGACCCGGCCGCCACCTTCGAGGCCGCTGTCGCCGATGGCGAGCAGGCCCAGGCGGGGACGGTGCTGGCCCGGGTGGACGCGAACGCCCGCGCCCTCCTCTCCGCCGAGCGGACGGCCCTCAACCTCCTCGGCCGGCTCTCCGGCATCGCCACCCTCACCCGCGAGTACGTCGGCGCCGTCCAAGGCACGCGCACTCGCATCGTGGACACCCGCAAGACCACGCCGGGCCTGCGCGCGCTGGAGAAGTACGCCGTGCGCTGCGGCGGCGGGGTGAACCACCGCTTCGGGCTGGATGACGCGATCCTGATCAAGGACAACCACGTGGCCGCCTGCGGCTCCGTGGGCGAGGCGGTCCGCCGCGCCAAGGCGTTCGCCGGCCACCTGATGAAGGTGGAGGTGGAGGTCGACAGCCTCGAGCAGTTCGACGAGGCGCTCGCCGAAGGTCCGGACGTGATCATGCTGGACAACTTCGGCCTCCCCGACCTCGCCGAGGCGGTGCGCCGCAACGCCGGGCGCGTGGTTCTGGAAGCCTCCGGCGGGGTGAACCTGCAGACGGTACGCGCCATCGCCGAGACGGGCGTCGACGTGATCAGCGTGGGCGCCCTCACCCACTCGGTGAGCGTACTGGACATCGGCCTGGACGCGGCCTGAGCCGTAGGAACCGGCTTGGCCGGACGGGGTTCACTCCTTCCGAAAAGGAGACGAACCCATGGCTTCGAAAGCTCCCCCGATCCCGCCGGAACAGCGTTCCCATCCTGGCGACAAGCCCGATGTGGAGGGCGACACCCAAGGCCGGCGTGACGAGGTCACCGACCTGCAGTCGAGCCAGCCCGGCGACGACGACGTGAACCTGAAGCAGCAGGGCCGTCACGGCGGCATCCACCAGAACACGCATCACCAGGGCTACCAGCAGGACCGCTGATCATGCCGGACAAGCATCCCAACACCGAACGCTGGGGCGGTCCGGGCGCGAGCCACGAGGACCGCACCGAGCCCGTCCAGAAAGACGCCAAGCCGCGCAGCCCCGCCGAGCCCACCAACACGCCCTACTCCGGCGTCTCGGGCGGCGGCGGCGAGCGCGACCGGCGCCACAGCCACGATCCCGACGAGAAGGGTGACTTCGAGCAGAACTCGACCGAGCGTCGGAAGCACTAGGCTTCACTCGGGGCGCAGGAGTCCCTCTCTCGAGCTAACCACGCCCAGGACGGCGGCCAGGGTCGGCGACGACCCTGGCCGTTGTCGCGTCAGGCCTGCTGCAGGCGCGCCGCGGCCTTCGCGGCGGCGGCGTAGCGGGCGTTGGCGATCGGGGCCATGCGCTTGACCACCGCCTCGAGCACCTGCGGCGGGGCGAGTTCGGGGCGGCCGCTGTCGAACGGCGGGGCGGGCGCGTATTCGATGCCGAGTTGCACGGCCTGGGCGTAGTCCTCGCCGGCGACCTCGGCCACCACGGTGAGCGCCAGGTCGATGCCAGCGGTGACGCCGCCGCCGGTGAACAGGTGGCCGTCGCGCACCACCCGGTCCTCCGAGACGATCGCCCCGAACGGCTTCAAGAGGTCGCGCCAGGCCCAGTGGGTGGCGGCGCGCTTGCCGGCCAGGAGGCCGGCCGCGCCCAGGATCAGAGAGCCCGTACAGACGGAGGTGACATAGGCGGCGCTCGCGGCCAGCCGGCGGACCTGCGCCATGTAGGCCTCGTCGAGCATGGCCTCTGTCGTGCCAAAACCGCCGGGTACGCAGATGACGTCGCAGCGCTCGATGGTCGCGAGATCAGCGAGCCGGGCGAACACCAGCCCGTCTGCCTCGATGTCCTGCCCGCCCACGGAGGCGGCGATCAGCTTCGCCTTCGGCAAGCGCGCGAACACCTCGTAGGGCCCGGTGAAGTCCAGTTGGGTGACGCGCGGATAGAGCGGGAAGACGACGACGAAGTCGGACATGGCGGCCTCCTGTGGCCAGGACAGGCTAGCGGGCCGTGGATATGGCCGGAACGCCATCCATCGAGCCAATCCAGCCATGATTCCGCAAGTGGTGATCTTCTGCGGTTCGAGGCGGCCGCGCGGAGCTAGGTGGGGGGACGGTGCTCGGCTTCCGGCTCGGCGGCGGGCTCGACCTGGACCGGCAGCATGAAGCGGGCGTGCTCCAGGGCGGCCTGCGCCAGCAGCAGCCAAGTCTCGGTCATGTGCAGGAGGGTGTTGCGCTCCTCGCCGAATGGCATGCGGGACGCGAGCTCCACCGCCTCGCGCGCGTTGTGGGCGAATTCGCGAGCCTTCTCCAGCATGCCCAGACCTCCGCTCGCATAACGGCGAGGGTTTCGGCTGCGTTCCGGCGCTAGGCCTGCACGAAGCCCGTGAAGCCGCCGAAGATCATCCGCTTGCCGTCGAAGGGCATGTTCCATTTCTCGGGGCTCATCCGCTCGTCAGCCATGACTTTGGCGTTGACGGCGTCGCGGGCCTCGCGGCTCTCGTAGACGATCCAGGAGAACACCACGATCTCGTCGTCCTTGGCCTGAACCGCGCGCGGGAAGGAGGTGAGCTCGCCGTACGGCACGTCATCGGCGACGCACTCGTTGTAGGAGAGCGCGCCGTACTCCTTCCACACCTCAGCGCCCGTTTGGGCCATCTTGCGATAGGCCTCGAGGTTCTGCTTCGGGACGGCAAGCACGAAACCGTCGACGTACATGGGATCCTCCTTCGCGGCGTTAGAGCGCGTGTCCTAGAGGACGTACGTGAGGTCTCCCAGCCGACAAAGAAAACGCCGGCCGCCTAGGCCTGCTCGGCCTCTTCCGCCATCGCGCGGATCAGCTCGACGATCTTGCGGCGGACCTTGGGATCTCGCACCCGCAGGAAGCTCTGGGCGAGCTCGGGGCCGTCGTTGATGAGCAGCAGGTCCTCGACGTCGCGGCGCACGGGCGCGGCGTCGCCTTCGCTGGGTTCGGGCAGGCCTTCGTAGAAGTAGCCGATGCCCACCTGAAGCGCGCCGGCGATCTCCCACAGGCGGGAGGCGCTGACGCGGTTGGCGCCGCGCTCGTACTTCTGGACCTGCTGGAAGGTAAGGCCGACGGCGTCGGCAAGGCGCTCCTGGCTGACGCCGAGCTCCTTGCGGCGCATGCGGATGCGCAGGCCAACGTGCCGGTCGACGGGATGGGCGTCAGGGTCGGTCTGCCCGACGGCGGTCAGGCCGGCAGGCTTGATGGGCTTGGTCATCCTCAGGTCGTGCTCCTTGACTCAAGGGAGCCGCCGCACCGGAAAGGGGAGTGGCGCCGCGAATTCCCAAGGTGGAGAAGGACCCAGACCAACCGCCGGTTGAAGCCCCCGATCTACCCATTTTGGGGATACGGGTACGCCCGCTGCGACAACCCGCCACGCTACGGTCAAGCTGTGGCGCGGCGGTCCTGCGCGAGCTGCTCCCAGGGCGCGGTCACGCCGAGCCTCGCCAGGGCGGCGAACATGCGCCGCACGTGCATATGGTTCTCGGCCATGAGCCGCACGAAGTTCTCGCGGGCGAGCACGTGGGCGGGCACGAGGAGGCCGTCGGGCGTCTTCTGGCAGAGCCGGTCCTCGACCAGCCGGGCGACGTGCCGGCGCACGGTCTCGTGCGGCACCTGCAGGCGCGTCGAGAGCGCCGCCACGGTGACGGGCCGCCGCAGCTCGTCCGGCACGAAGCTGGCGGGGCCCCCGAGGTCGGTGCCGCGCTCGTCGTCGGGCAGGTGCTCGGTGTTGGCGCGGATGATGTCGAGCAGCACCAGGCCGCGGACCAGGTCGCCGACCTGCACGCAGATGACGTCGGTGATCCGCAGCACATAGTCGGAGGAGACCCGTGCGACTGCCCTCACGGGCTGGGCGGCTGGGCCGTCCGGCGCGGCGATCGCCGCCACCTCGTCGAGGGCCCCGAGCCGCCGCAGGCGCAGGTAGAAGTCGCGGATCAGGTCGTGGTTGGCGATCATCACCGCCTTGTGCGCCGGGTTATTCAGCATCTCGCCGGTGACGTAGACGCCCTGCGGCGTCAGCTCGAAGCCGCCGCCCCTGGCCATGGCCGCCACCCGCCGGCGGACCGTCTCGTAGGGCAGCTTCAGGGACTGGGCGACGGCGCTGACGCTGACCGGCCGGCGCAGCTCGTCGGGCGGCAGGCTCTCGTAGTCGGCGTAGGCCCGCTGCAGGGCCGGATCGCTGGCCAGCGGCGTCACATTGGCCTGCACGATGGCCAGCGTGATCAGCCCGTCCAGGAACTCGCGGTCCATCCGGCCGGTGCGGATGATGTCCAGCAGGAAGGCGACGGAGATCCGCCCGAGGACACGGAGACTGGTGAGCGGCGCCTGGGCGGTCATGCGGGCCTTACCAGCGATTTGCGCAAGCGCTCAGCCTCAGGCGCTTCGCGCGCCCTTGGCAAGCGCCTGCACGGTCGCAGGCCCGATTAGGAGGCCGAGGTCTCCGAGCCCTGGTTCGCCTTGGCGTCCACGCCGTCGGCCTTGCTCAGGCCCGCGGGAGGCGACGCCGCTGCGGCGTCCGCGGTGGCTTCCGCCGCGGGCTTGGCGGCCTGGCCCGCGTCCGCCGCAGGCTCGATCACCGCCGAGGTCAGGCGGATGTCCGCCGGGCCTTCGCCGGAGCCGGCAGGCAGGCTGGCGAGCACGGTCTCAGCCGGCGTCGCCTGGATGATCTGGCCCGGCTTCCGGCGCGGATTGAACCGATAGAAGACGTGCAGGCCCACCTGCGCCACGCGGCGCATCTGCGGGCCCCAGGCAGGCGCCACGGCGGTGGTGTGGAAGTGCGTCGCCGAGCCCACGTCGGCCAGGGCCACGCCCGCCAGGGTGCGCGAGGCGATCTTGCGGGCCCGGGCCCAGGCCTTGGCCTCGCGGCGGGCGCGCATGGAGCCGTCGCAGGCGAAGCTGAACTGGCAGCCGGTGCGGCGCTGCGAGCCCTGGAACACCACGGCGCAGACCGACTTCGGGAAGGCCGGGTGCTTCACGCGGTTCATCACCACCTGGGCGACCGCCGCCTGGCCCTGCACGGTCTCGCCGCGGGCTTCGTAGTAGACGGCCGTGGTGAGGCAATCGAGCTCGCTCGAATAGCCGCCACGGCGCTTGCCGGCGAGGCGGTCGCGCACGGGCTCGCCGGCGGCGACGCCGGTGGCGCTGGCCAGGCGCAGGACGCCCGGCTGGCCGGCATCGCGCTGCAGCATGTCCGAATAGCTCGACTGAGCCTCGGCCAGGCGCGTGGCGCGGTTATATTCGACGGCAGCCTCGCCGAGGCCCCCAGCCATGTAGGCGGCCCCAAGGCCCAGGCCGACGCCCGAGCCGATCAAAGCGGCGCTCACCAGCACGCGCCATTCGGCGCCTGCCTGCGTTCCAACTTTCAAGATTATCGCGTCCCGAACAGCGAGGGCCCTCGGCCCCCCCACAATTTGTCGCCCCGGTCGCCCCTGCTCATGCTGGCAGCGCCCGCCGGGCTGCCCAGCCCCGGACTCGTTGGGGGCGGGCGACGGCAAAAGGTGAATGATGTATGAAGGAACTTGCGCAGCATGGCAAGTACATATTGCAATGCAACATAGGTCTGCGGCGCGGTTTCCGGTCGTCCCCTTTTGATCCACTCAGGCGAAGCTCGGCGCAAGAGGTGCGCCAGTTCATGGTGAAACCGGAACCTTGAATGGTACGGCTCCGTTACTTCAGCCGCTATTCCCTGGATTGGAGGACTTCCATGCGCAACCTGCTCCTGCTCGCCGCCGCCGCCGGCGCCATCACGACCCTTTCCGCCTGTGGGCACACCACCGAGCAGAAGGCCGCCACGGGCGCCGTCGCCGGCGCGGTGGTCGGTGGCCCGGTGGGTGCGGCCGTGGGCGGCGCGGCCGGCGCAGCGGTCGGCAAAGTGACCGAAGAGACGAAGCGGTAGGACGTGGGCGCGGCGGCGAGCCGATGGCCGCCGCCGCGTGACGCGCGTCACATCCGCAGCCCAAGCTTGGCCGTATCTCCCGCTGCGAAAGCAACGGGGGACACGATGCGTCATCTCTTCATCGCCGTGATCGCGCTGGGCGCCAGCCTGTTCGTGGCCGTGAGCCGCGCCCACGGCATCTACTAGCGCGTCGCGCCCACTGCCGGGCCACCTGCGCTCCGGCCGCGGACCAGCCACCAGAGGTCACGCGCCGCCGAGAAGGCCATTCCGAGCGCCGCGAACGAAAGGCCGATGGTCAGGCCGAGGTTCAGACCGTAGTCGACCTCCGCCGCTTTCGCCGATGGCCCGCTGACCTCCACCAGAGGCCCTCCCTGCAAATACACCACCAGCGCCAGCGCCGCCGCAACGTGCCAGGCGAAGGAGGCGCTGACAGTGAGGCGGTTCCAGGATGGGCGGATCAGCTCCACCGCGCTGAGGGCCATCCCGGAAATCGCGAGCCACAGTACGGGCCTGTGCATCAGCTCGCGCATCGGACCGCCGGCGAACACCAGGCCGTCGTGCTGGGGATTAAAATTGGTCCACTGCGTCACGCCCGTCCACCAGCCGATGAAGACGATGAGCCCGACCAGCTCCAGAGCGGCGTCGAAGCGCGATTTGCGGGGCTTGAAAATGGGAGCCGGGAGCCGGTGTGGGCTCCAGCGGTGCAGCTTGGCCACCGCGCCGGTGTGCTCGACGAGCACGAAGCCCAGGGTGATCCACCCCACGGTCGCGACGAGCGCGGTCACGAGGTTGCCGATGGCGTCGCCCACTGCGTCGCCAGGGGCTGCGGCGGTGGCGATCATCACCGCGCCGAGGATCACGTGGATGATCGCGACGATGCTGAGCACCGTTCGAAGGGCGAACCAGTAGAACGGGAACACCTCTGGCCCGATCAGCTGGTTGAACTTGCGGTACCGCCCGGCGACCACCAGCGGGTGGCCGAAGGCGACGAGCAGCTCCTCCGTCTCGCGGCGGTCGAGCGGGCGGCCCAGCTCGGCCTCCTTGTCCTCGATCTGGGACATCAGGACGTCGCGCAGCTCAGCGGTGACATCGGCCTTCTGCTCATCCGGAAGCTGGCTGCGGATAGCGCCTAGGTAGCGTTCGATGAGGTCCATCAGGGCTCTCCTTTCAGGATGCCGGATAGGGACGCGTTGAGGCCCCGCCACTCTGCGGTGAGCCGTTCCAGGATCTGCCCGCCCTCGTCCGAGAGCCGATAGAAGCGCTTGTTCCGCCTGTCCTCCTCGCGCCACTCGCTGGCGAGCAGACCCTGCGATTCCAGGCGGCGCAGCATGGGGTAGAGCGCGCCCTCCTCGATCTCCACGCCCGCCTCGGCCAGCGCCTTGCGCAGGGTGTAGCCGTAGTGCTCGTCCTTCAGCTGCCCGAGGACGGCCAGGATCAGTGAGCCGCGGCGCAGCTCCTGGCGGAGGGTTTCGAAGATGTCGCCATCGTTGGGCATGCTGTGCGCCGTATACTGTGTGCCGCACACTGTCCAGCACATACTGTGCGGCACAAGGTACTTTCCGAAACGGGGGGAGCCTGTACGGTGTAAGCTACAAGCCTGGGAGGCCTCGGATGCGCATCTTCACCCTCACCGGCGCGCTCGCGCTCGCCCTGCTCGTCGCCGGCCCGGCCGCGGCCCAGCAGGACAAATACGCCACCAACAACGGGGTGAAGATCCACTACGTCGTCCAGGGCAAGGGCCCCCTCGTGGTGATGATCCACGGCTTCCCGGACTATTGGGGCAGCTGGAAGCCTCTGATGGCCGAACTCTCGAAGGCCGGCTATCGGACAGCGGCGCTGGACACCCGCGGCTACAACCTCTCCGACAAGCCCAAGGGGGAGGCCGCCTACGCCATGCCTCACCTGATCGGCGACGTCGCCGCGGTGATCGCCGCCGAGGGCGAGAAGAACGCCGTGGTGGTCGGCCACGACTGGGGCGCGGCCATAGCCTGGCAGACGACCTTCGCGAGGCCGGACCTGGTCAACAAGCTGGTCATCCTGAGCGTCCCGCATCCGACCGGTATGGCCCGAGAGCTGGCCACGAACCCCGACCAGCAGAAGAACAGCGCCTACGCGCGCAACTTCCAGAAGGAGGGCTCGGAGAAGAGCCTCACGGCCGAGGGGCTGGCTGGCTGGGTCAAGGATCCGAAGGAGAAGGCCGGCTACGTCGAGGCCTTCAAGCGGTCCGACTTCGCCGCGATGATGAACTACTACCGCGCCAACTATCCGCGCGGGGTCGGCGAGGGCGCGGCCCCGCCCCCTGCCCCGCCGAAGGTGAATGTGCCGGTGCTGGTGATCCACGGGATGAAGGACACGGCGCTGAACGCCGCCGGGCACTCCGGCACCTGGAACCAGGTCACCAGGGACACGACCATCGTCATGATCCCGGATGCCGCCCACTTCGTGCAGCACGACGCCGAGAAACTCGTGAACCGGACGATCCGCGACTGGCTGGTGGCGCGGCGCTAAGGCGCGTAGCTGGAGCGGATCTTCACGCCCCAACGGCCGTCCTGCAGGGTGACCACGTAGATCGAGTCGAAGCCGCCGATCACCGAGCCGTCCTTCCGGTAGCGGGTGAAGCGGGTGTCGATGTGCACCTTGTCGGGGCCGGCGTGGATCACGTCGCGGCGCTCCCAGGCGGAGTGGTCCCATTCGGCGAGCGCGCCGGTGGTGAAGCGGTCGGGCTGCATGTCGCCCGCGTTCAGGATCACCAGCTGGTTCGAGGCCAGCCGCACGCTCGGGAAGTTGAAGGTCTTCTCGAAGGCCGGGATGTCGCGGGCGTTGAAGGCGGCCATGAAGTCGTCGAGCACCTTCTGGGCCGCGGCGATGGCGTCGGAGTGCGGGTGGACGGACATGCGCTCAGGCTAGCGCGACACCTGTTCGTAGTCCCAGTCCATCGTCCTTGGCCCGACGCGCTGCGTCCCGTCGAAGAACTGGCGGTGCGTGGGATAGAGCGCGCGGTCGTTCTCGTGCCACTCGTAGGTCACCTGGCAGATGGCCGGCCCGGCGCCGCCGGGGCAGTAGCTTCCGTGCTGGTGGGTGATCAGGCCGCGCGGCACGACGCTGAAGCCCATCACCTGGCGCTCCATGAGCATCCGCGGCGGGCCGCCCGAGGCGAGCCAGACCTGGATGACCGCCCCTCCAGTGCCCTGCCAGTTCTGCGACGTGCCGACGCTCTCGCAGAGGCCGCGGCCGAACATCACCACGTACTCCGGATGGCCGCCGCCGGTGATCTCGACCGGCTCGAAGGCGCGGTCCGGAAGAACAACCCGGCCGCACTCCGGATAGAGCCGGTTGGCCTCGGCTCTGATGACATCCCTCACCCCGCGCGGGTCCGGCTGACCTTCCGAGCCGACCACCCGCGTGGGCGCCAAGGGGTCGCCAAGTCCAGACGGAGGGGTGGGCCCAGCGCATGAGGCGAGCAGCAGGACGAGCGGCAGGAGGCGGCGCATTGAGCGAGGTTCGCCGACACCGGCTGTACCGCGGCTGAATAATCGACCAGCGGCAGGGATCATGCTGCCAGGCAGCTGTCAGCAGCGGGGTGGCAAAGAGGGAGTGGAGGACCTACCTTGCAGCCCCTGATGCCCCGCAATGTGATCGAAGCTCCCCCGTCCGGCGGCGTGGCCGATTTCTCGGCCGCGTTCGACTACGACGAGAACACCATGCCGCTGCTGTGGAAGCCCCACAGGCCCGCCCGTCCGGCGAAGTCCGAGGGCGGGCGGCGGTTCAAGCTCGTCAGCGACTACCAGCCGGCCGGTGACCAGCCGCAGGCGATCAAGGAGCTCGTCGAGGGGTTGGAGGGCCGCGAGCACGACCAGGTGCTGCTGGGCGTCACCGGCTCGGGCAAGACCTTCACCATGGCCAAGGTGATCGAGGAGACTCAGCGGCCGGCGCTGATCCTGGCCCCCAACAAGACGCTCGCCGCGCAGCTCTATTCCGAGTTCAAGAGCTTCTTCCCCGAGAACGCGGTGGAGTTCTTCGTCTCCTACTACGACTACTACCAGCCCGAGGCCTACGTGCCGCGGACCGACACCTACATCGAGAAGGACAGCTCCATTAACGAGCAGATCGACCGCATGCGGCACTCCGCGACGCGGGCGATCCTGGAGCGCGACGACGTCATCGTGGTGGCCTCCGTGAGCTGCATCTACGGGATCGGCTCGGTCGAGACCTACACCGCCATGACCTTCAGCCTCGAGCCCGGCATGCGGGTGGACGAGAAGAAGCTCATGGGGGACCTGATCGCGCTGCAGTACAAGCGCAACGACCAGGCCTTCGAGCGCGGCACGTTCCGGCGGCGCGGCGACACCATCGAGATCTTCCCGGCCCACTACGAGGACCGCGCCTGGCGCATCAGCCTGTTCGGCGACGAGATCGAGGCCGTCACCGAGTTCGACCCGCTGACCGGCAGGAAGACCGCCGACCTGCATGGCGTGAAGATCTACGCCAACAGCCACTACGTGACGCCGCGTCCCACCCTGAACCAGGCGATCAACGGCATCCGCGCCGAGCTGAAGGAGCGCCTCGACTGGCTGGTGGCCAACGGCAAGCTGCTGGAGGCCCAGCGGCTGGAGCAGCGCACCACCTTCGACCTGGAGATGATCCAGGCGACGGGCTCGTGCGCCGGCATCGAGAACTACTCCCGCTACCTGACCGGCCGCCGGGCCGGCGAGCCGCCGCCGACCTTCTTCGAGTACATCCCCGAGAACGCCCTCCTCTTCGTCGACGAGAGCCACCAGACGGTGCCGCAGATCGGCGGCATGTACCGGGGCGACTACCGGCGGAAGTTCACGCTCGCCGAGTACGGCTTCCGCCTGCCCTCGGCGATCGACAACCGGCCGCTGAAGTTCGAGGAGTGGGACGCCATGCGCCCCGACACGGTGCACGTGTCGGCCACCCCCGCCTCCTGGGAGATGGAGCGCACCGGCGGCGTCTTCGTCGAGCAGGTGATCCGCCCCACCGGCCTGATCGACCCGCCGGTTGAGGTGCGCCCGGTGTCCCAGGGCGGCTTCAGCCAGGTGGATGACGTGATCGACCAGGTCCGCCAGACCAACGCCAAGGGCTACCGCAGCCTGATCACCGTCCTCACCAAGAAGATGGCCGAGGACCTGACCGAGTACATGCACGAGCAGGGCCTACGGGTCCGCTACATGCACTCCGACGTCGACACCATGGAGCGGATCGAGATCATCCGCGACCTGCGGCTCGGCGCCTTCGACGTGCTGGTCGGCATCAACCTGCTGCGCGAGGGCCTCGACATTCCTGAGTGCGGCCTCGTGGCGATCCTCGATGCCGACAAGGAAGGCTTCCTGCGCTCCGAGACCTCGCTGATCCAGACCATCGGCCGGGCCGCCCGGAACGTGGAAGGCCGCGTGATCCTCTACGCCGACCATGTCACGGGCTCCGTGGAACGGGCCATGGCCGAGACGAAGCGGAGGCGGGAGAAGCAGGAGGCCTACAACCGCGAGCACGGCATCACGCCGGAGAGCGTGAAGAGCCGGATCAAGGAGATCCTGGCCTCCCCTTACGAGAAGGACCGGGTCACCGTGCCGGTGGGCGTCGCCGAGGACGGCAAGCCGTTTATGGGCGACAACTTCAAAACCACGCTCAAGGACCTCGAGGCGAAGATGCGCGAGGCCGCCGCCAACCTGGAGTTCGAGACCGCCGCGCGCCTGCGCGACGAGATCAAGCGGCTGAAGCTCCTCGACCTGGAGTTCGCCAACGAGATGATCACCGCCGAGGGCGAGCAGGTGGACAAGGGCGCGGTGAAACGCGTCCGCGCCGAGGCCCGCGCCGAGAAAGCCGCCGAGTTCCGCAAGAAGCGGCGGTAGGCTGCCACCGCCAAGCCGCCGGCGGAGCGGCGAGGCCGCTCGGTCGACCACGGACCACACGGACAACACGGAACGGCGCTCGGCTGACGGCCGCACCGTCCTGAGCGACGTTTCGCGGCAGGTTTCCGCACGCGCGCGTGCCGCGCCCATACGTGCGCGGGCGCATGCGCGAGAATTCACTTATCAAAGACCGAGCGACACGCGACAGGCCAGCACAGCCTAAGGTCGCTCCGGCCGATCCTCCAAAAAATTGCTGAATCTATTTTTGGGCCGAGCGCCGCGCGCCCTAGGTGAAGTGCTCGGCGATGGTGTCGTCCTCACGCCGCAGGCGGTAGAGGGCGGCCGCCAGCGCTGCGGTGGCCACGGCCATGAGCCCGGCGAAGGGGGCCGCGATCATCGGGGTCTCCCCCACCCGCCCGCTGGTGGCGGCCTGGATCCCGAACACCATCAGGATGACGAACGGCACGCCCGCCAGCAGGATCGCGCCCAAGATGTAGCCCCAGAAAGCCCGCTGCATGAGCTTCCACGACTTGCCGGGCGTGACCTGGGCGTCGCCGACTAGCACGCCGATCGGCCAAAGGATCAGCTTCAGCGCCACGTATATCCAGACCAGGTAGCCAATCATCATCACCAAGGAGCGCCACGCCGCGCCCATGGCCGCCGCGGGATCGGCCGCGTCGGCCGGAGTCCCCATGAGGAGCTTGGCGGCCACGCTCGGCACAAAGGTCGCCAGGGTCATGATCAGCACGAAGGTGAGGAAGCCAGCGTCCACGCCGAGCGGCTTGTCGAGCAGGATGCGGATGATGGCTCCGGACAAGAGGCCCCCCAGCAGCGCCCCCACGAACGTGGTGGCCAGGTAGGCGGGCGAGAAGGCCGGAGCCGTGACCGTATCGTAGGTGTTCATCATCCAGTAGGCGCCGGCGGACGCCGCGGTGATCAGCAGCCAGATCACCAGCACCGGCGCCCAGTGGGCCTTGATCAGCTTCAGGGCCCGGCCCGCCTGTTTCGGGCCGGAAAGGCCCGGCAGCCGGCCGTCGTCCCAGAGATCGCTCGTCGTGCTCATGTGAATGCCCTCCCCCGTCGCGGGGGAGCAGACCCCGCCGCACCGGAGGCGTCAATGAACGGCGTTCAGGCAGGCGAGAGCGGCTCGCCCAGCACCCGCGCGCGCCAGACGGCCGCGGCGATGCCGGCGCACAGGGTGACCCAGGCGGCGGTGATGGCGTGCTCCAGCAGGACGAGCGGCAGGGCCGCGCCGTCGCTGTCGAAGCCCGACGGCAGCATGACGATGAAGTAGAGCGGCAGCAGCGGCAGGAAGCCCAGGATGAGCGCTCCGATGTAGGCCCAGGTGGTGTGCTTCATCAGGGCCCAGGAGCGCCGGGCGGTGATCGTCCCATCCCCCAGCAGGTAGCCCATCGGCCACAGGAGCAGCTTGGTGAAGACGTAGATCAGCGCGATCAGCACGGCGAAGAAGGCGAACACCCCGAACGCCTGGGCCATCTCCGAGGGGTCCGACGCGGCCACGAAGCCGGTCAGCGCGATCGAGATCACCGAGGCGACCATCGCCAGCACGACGTAGATCACCAGCCCCCGGTCCAGGGCGAACCGGCCCCTGCCCTCCTGCAGCATGGCCCGGATCATGAGGCCGGTGACCACCGACGTCGCCAGCGCCACCAGCCCCTCATAGGCGAAGTAGGCGGGTTTCAGCGCGTCGAAGCTGGACGCCGACACCGGCGCCCCCAGCTCCCGCGTCGAGAGCCGGATCGCGGCGGTGGCGGCGGCGAGGATCAGCGCCAGGATCGCGAGGCTGGAAATGTGCGCCCGCACGTTGCGGAAGCCGGCGGCTATGAGGCGTGTAGGGCCGAGCGGAGGCGGCGCAGACCAGATTTCAGGCGCCTCCGCGCCGGCGCCTAGCTCCGTTTCGACCGCTTCCTCAGCCATCGCGCTCCTCCGTTAAAGCCATCGCGCTCCTCCGTTAACCTGAATGCACCAAGTCGAGGACGCTCGGTCAACTGCGCCCGCCCCTGCAGCGGGGCTGAAGGGCGCCCCAGAAAACTTCGCCCTCGGAAGCTGTGCCTTGGCTCACAGCTTAACTTTATGGCGTGGCGCCAAATCCCCACTTCTCTGGGACTGGCGCCGTTCATGTACGGGTCAGGGAACCTGTGCTGTCGTCGTTCGTAAACGGGACAGCAGGAACCTGGTCTCCTTTTGGTCGCTTCATCGGGAAGCGGGAGGGGGCCACAGACCTGGGTTGGGGATTTGAGGTATTACAGGATGTCACCGTCTCTCAGTGTGGTCGCCGACAACGACCTTAAGACTTCCACCAGCGCTCCCAAGGCCGAGACCGTCGCCCAACGCGTGCGCCGTCTCCAAGCGGAAGCCAAGCAGCTGGCCAAGGATCATATCCGCGCGCTGAATCAAGCGCTTGTGGACGTGGAGCAGCTCGCGGCCGAGATTTCGGAAGGCGGCGACGCCTATCCGCCCGGCGTGCGCGATCTCGCCCGTCGTCTGGTCGAGGACTGCGAAATGCGCGTCCAGACCCTGGAGGCCATCGTCGCCCGCACCTAAGCGGGGGACGAGCTTTCGCAGGCTTCCCCGACCGTCTGCGCAGCAGCGGCCGGGCCCGATCTGGAGATGGGGCCCGGCCGGCGCAGAACGGGGATATCCCGGAAAAGGGCGGTAAGTCGGCGCCCTATCCGGAGACCCTCCTGTTCAGGGGGTCGCCTGCCCGGAGCGGTTAACCGGATTTCGTAAGGTTGAGGGCCTCCGCGGCCCTTTTTTCATGCCCGGCTAGTTCAGCAGGTCGCGGTAGTCGTGGCTGCGGCGCAGCCAGGCGGCGGCGTAGCCGCAGATGGGGGTGATCTTCAGGCCCTGCTGCTTCACGTCCTCGGCCAGCGCCTTCATCAGGCGGCCGGCGGCGCCGGTCCCGCGCAGCGCCGGCGGGCTCTCCACGTGCATCAGATAGAGACGGCCGTCCCGCATCTGGTAGTCGGCCCAGGAGGTCATGCCCTCCTCGTCCATCTCGTAGCGGCCGGCGGAGGCGTCGTTGCGAAGCTCGCTCATTTCCAGGTCTCCTCGTGCGCCGAAACCGGCGCAGGCCGGGATTTGATCCCGAAAGCGGCCCCGACGCTCACTTCCGGCGGCCGCGGAAGCCCGGCGAGGTGACGGCGGCGATGACACCGCCCAGCACCCTGCCCTCGTCCTCGGCCATAGCGGTCAGGGCCTGCGCCTCGCGCGCCAGGGCGTCGAGATCTCGGTCAAGGAACATGTAGCGGCGGAACAGGAAGATGGGCCGGTCCCAGGCCGGATCGTCGCCGACGATCTGCGAGGCGTCGGCCGCCGGCGCCAGGGTGGTCAGGTACGGGATCGCCAGGGCCACCTTCAGGCGGCCGTCGTGGCTGAGGTCGCGCAGGTAGAGGTCGATCGGCCGTGAGAGGTCGGCGGCGGCCAGCGCCTCCCACACCTTCCGCTTGGACGAGCCGCGCACGACGTAGCCGGTGGCGCCCGCGAAGGGCCGGTCCTTCAGGTCCATGACCCCGAACCGGCCTTCGGCCGCCAGCGAATTGCGGGCGCGTGCGACCGTGACCATAAGGGCGGCGTCGAGGATGGCCCCTTCCGTGAGCAGCAGGTCCCAGTCGCCGGGCTGGGCCAAGAGCTGGCCGACGGCGGCGAAGGTCCGCGGCGCGAAGGCGACATCGTCCTCCATGACCATGACGGGCTCGTCGTCGGCCAGGCTGGCGGCGAGCGCCTCACGGTGGCTGTGGAAGCAGCCCTGGGCTCCGGGCCGCAGCGGGCTTGGCATGCCCTTGTAGCCGGGGCCGAGCCCGGCGAAGCGCTCCAGCCGCCAGCCGTGCGGCTCAGCGGCCGCGAAGGAGGCCTCCACCGCGCGCCGGCGGTCCGTCGCGGCGTCGAGGTTGATGTATCGGCAGACGGGCATCGGCCCTGCCTAGCCCACCCCGCGTCCGGTGTCAGGCCAGCTCGACGGCCATGGCGGTGGCTTCGCCGCCGCCGATGCACAGCGAGGCCACGCCCTTCTTGCCACCGGTCTGTTCGAGCGCGGAGAGCAGTGTCGCCAGGATGCGGGCGCCCGAGGCGCCGATGGGGTGGCCCAGCGCGCAGGCCCCGCCGTGGATGTTGAGCTTCTCGCGCGGGATGGCGAGGTCGCGCTCGGCGATCATGGCGACCACCGCGAAAGCCTCGTTGATCTCGTAGAGGTCGACCTCGTCACCGCTCCAGCCGGCGCGCTTCAGCGCCTTCTGGACGGCGGGGACCGGGGCGGTGGTGAACAGGCCAGGCTCGTGGGCGTGGGCGCCGTGGCCGCGCACGTAGGCGACCACGTTCATGCCGAGCTTCTTCGCCACGCTCTCGCGGGTCATCACCAGGGCCGCGGCGCCGTCGGAGATGGAGCTGGCATTGGCCGCCGTGATGGCGCCGTCCTTGGCGAAGGCGGGCTTCAGGGTCGGGATCTTGGCGGGATCGGCCTTCATGGGCTGCTCGTCCTGCTCGACGAGGACCGCGCCCTTGCGGGTGACCACCTCGAAGGGGACGATCTCCTTCTTGAAGGCGCCGGACTCGGTGGCCGCCTTCGCGCGCTTCAGTGAGGTGATGGCGTAGTCGTCCATGGCCTCGCGGGTGAACTGGTACTGCCTGGCGGTCTCCTCGGCGAAGGAGCCCATCAGCCGGCCGGGCTCGTAGGCGTCCTCCAGGCCGTCCAGGTACATGTGGTCGTACAAGGTGTCGTGGCCGATGCGGGCGCCGCCGCGGTGCTGCTTCGACAGGAACGGCGCGTTGGTCATGCTCTCCATGCCGCCGCCGACAATCACGTCGGCCGTGCCGGCGGCCAGCGCGTCATGGGCCAGGATCGCAGCCTGCATGCCGGAGCCGCACATCTTGTTGACCGTGGTGGCCTCCACCGACGTCGGCAGGCCGGCGCCGATGGCGGCCTGGCGGGCTGGCGCCTGGCCGAGGCCCGCCGGCAGCACGCAGCCCATCAGGATCTGCTCGACGGCCTCGGGGCCGACGCCCGCGCGGTCCACGGCGGCGCGGACGGCCGCGGCGCCGAGCTCCGTGGCCTTCACGGGGGCGAGCACGCCCTGGAAGCCGCCCATGGGCGTGCGGGCGTAGGCGGCGATGACGACGGGGTCGGAGGACTGGGTCATGGGGGAGATATAATTCAGCGGTCGGTGAAGCGCGAGGGCGCCCTTCCCTCCCCCAATGGGAAGGGGCAGACCGCCGCTAGGCGGTCGGGGTGAGGAAGTGGGGTCAGACTCTGAGGTCGACGCTTGCCCGCACTCCTCGCCCGGCGCGCCTGCGGCGCGCTATCCCTCCCGTCGAGGGGAGGGAAATCAGAGCGCTCGCTTCGTGCTTGCGATGAAGCCGCCGCCGAGGACGCGGGAGTCCTGCTCCGGGGCGTAGAGGACGCAGGCCTGACCCGGCGCGACGCCTTCTTCCGGGGTGTCGAAGGCGACACCCGGCACGCCGTCCACCAGCGACAGGCGGCCGGGGACGGGCTCTCTCGTGGAGCGGACGCGGGCGAGGACCGGGCGCGCGGCGGCGCAGGCGGCCGCGATGGAGGCGGCGTCGCCGATCCAGTTCGTTTCCTTCAGCGTCAGGGCATGCGTCAGCAGGGCCTCGCGCGGGCCAACGATCACCTGGCGCTTGTCGGCGTCGATCTTCACCACGAACAGCGGGTCGCCGACGGCGATGTTCAGTCCCCGCCGCTGGCCGATGGTGTAGCGGGTGACGCCCTCGTGGCGGCCGAGCACGCGGCCGTCGAGGTGGACGATGTCGCCGGCTTCGGCGCCGTGCGGGCGCAGGCGGTCGATGATGGTGGTGTAGCGGCCTTCCGGCACGAAGCAGATGTCCTGGCTGTCCGGCTTGTCCGCCACCGACAGGCCCAGATCGGCAGCGGCGCCGCGGACAAGCGGTTTCGGCAACCCGCCCAGCGGGAAGCGCAGGAAGTCGAGCTGCTCCGCCGTCGTGGCGAACAGGAAGTAGCTCTGGTCGCGCGCCGGGTCGGCGGCCCGGTGCAGCTGGGGGCCGTTCGGGCCCAGCTTGCGCTGGACATAGTGGCCGGTGGCCATCGCCTGCGCGCCGAGGTCGCGCGCGACGTCCAGCAGGTCGCGGAACTTGACCGTCTGGTTGCAGCGCACGCAGGGGATCGGCGTCTCGCCGCGCAAGTAGGCGTCGGCGAAGTCCTCGATGACCTGCTCCTTGAAGCGGCTCTCGTAGTCGAGGACGTAGTGCGGGATGCCGATGGCCTCGGCGGCCATGCGGGCGTCGTGGATGTCCTGCCCCGCGCAGCAGGCGCCCTTCTTCTGGATCGCCGCGCCGTGGTCGTAGAGCTGCAGCGTCACGCCCACCACGTCGTAACCGGCCTTGGCGAGCAGGGCGGCGGTGACGGTGGAGTCCACCCCGCCGCTCATCGCCGCCACAATCCGGGTCCCGGCGGGCAGGCGCACGGCCTCGTGAGCGGCCTCGATGAGGCCGTCCGGAGCGTCGCGGACCAGGGTCAGGGCGTCGACCATCGGCGCTATGTAGCGGCTGGGGCTGGATTTTTCGAGGGGCGGCGCAGCGAAAGGCAGGACGGCGCCGAAGCGTCACAATTCTTCCCGCCAGCGTCACAGAATGGCGGCAAAGCTACGCCATGGTGGCCCGCATAGCGATGGAGGCGCTTAGATGAGCTGCTACCGGATCTATGTCCTCGACCAGAAGGACCGCATCGCCGCCGAGCTGGAGGAGCCGTTCGCCAGTGACCGCGCCGCCCTGGTCTGCGCCGAGGTGGCCCGCATCGGCCAGTACGCAGCCGAGGTCTGGAAGGGCGAGCAGCTGGTCGGCCGGCTCGGCGGGGTCCTGCCCCTCGAGTTCGCTACTTGAGGAAGTTGAGCAGCGAGGTGCTCTGCAGCGTCAGGAACACCTGCGCCGCGGACTGAACCGCCATCTGGGCGGCTTCCAGGTTCACCGCGGCCTTGGCCATGTCGGCGTCGACAATGTCGCCCATCATGCCCGCCAGCGTGGTCTGCCGGGTCACCAGGTCGTCCTTCACCTTGTCCACCCGCTGCCGCACCAGCCCGTTCTTGCCGACGTCCAGCGTCAGGTCCGAGCGGATGGTGTCCCAGGAGGCGAGCTGACCCTGCAGGAAGGTGCGCTGGGCGTCGGTGAGCCGGCCGTTGAACGGCCCGTCGACGCTCTCGTGGAAGCCCTGGACGGCCTGCAGGCCGGTGAGGAAAGGCTCGAGGATCTCGTGGGCCAGCATGCCGGTGGTGACGGTGGTGGAGTCGTCGAGCTTCGCCTGCGGCTTGAAGGTGTCGTTCTGGAAGAACAGCATGATGATCCCGGGCGGAAGGGTCAGGTCGCTGGTCTGCTGGGCGGTGACCGGCTTGGTGTCGACGCGGCCGCCCGCGAACAGGTACTTGCCTCCGTAGCGGGTGTTGGCGCCCTCCACCGCGTTGCGCATGTGGGCGTTCAGCTCCTCCATCAGGGTGTCGGCGCGGTCCGAGGCGATGGCGTCCAGGATCGCCTGGCGGGCGCCGTTGGCGGCCTCCATCATCTGGTTCAGCGCCATGTCCTGGGTGGCCAGCTTGTCCCCGATCAGCTTGTTCTGCTCGGCATAGACGTCGAGCCGCGTCTGCAGCGAGCGCATGCCGGTGAGCATCTCGGCGGAGCGGGCGTAGTCCTTGAGGTCCTTGCCGTTCTTCTGGGTGGCGACCTGCTCGCCGGCCTCCGCCTGGCGAGACTGGGCGGCCAGCAGGTTCTGCAGGACGGCGGAATAGTTGCCGACGGTTGAGACGCGGGTGACCATCTAAGCGATCCTCATCAGACCATCTTGACCAGGACCTCGAAGAGGTCGCTGGCCGCCTGGATCATGCGGGCGGAGGCGTTGAACGCCTGCTGGTAGGAGGTGAGGCGCACGAGCTCCTCGTCGAGGTTGACGCCCTCGACCGCCTGGCGGCGCGCGGTGGCCTCGGTCCGCACGGCGTCGGCGGAGGTCTTGCGCATCTCCGCGGCGTTGGCTTCGCGCCCGATCGAGCCGCCGAACTCGGCGGCGTAGCGGGCGACCGTCATAGTCACCTGGCCCAGCGAGCCGGCAGGCTGGAAGGTGGTGTCCACGTCGCCCGCGTTGGAAATAGCCAGGGCGCCGCGGCCGTCGCCCGGCCGGATCGACAGCGCACCGATGCCGACGGTGGCGTCCACCTTGCCGAGCGCCAGCTTGGTCGGGTCGTTCACCAGGGTGGAGTTGACGCTGAAGCGGTTGGCGCGTGCGTTGCGCTCCAGCACGCCCAGGCCGAACAGCTGGCTCATGGACGGACCGCCGACGCCGCGGGAGGTGGTGTCCTGGACAACCGAGATGGTGCCGTCGGCCGGCTGGGTGGGCGTGTACTTGAGCACCCCGTTGGCGGCGAGCGCGAACTGGCCGAACAGTCCGACGCCGGTGGTGGTCCCGTTCAGCTCCGCGAGCAGGCTCGCCATGGTGGCGCCCGCCGGGACGGTGACCGTGACATTGCGCACCGGGCGGCCGTCGCCCTGGGCGATGGCGAACTGGATGGTCTGGCCGGCCGTGAAGCCGTGGTTGCTGGCGCTCGTGAGGCCGGTCTCGTAGGTCGTGTAGCCCTGGGCCTTCACCAGGTCGTTGAGGCCGAAGTAGTGCGAGAAGGCGCGGCCCGCCTTCATCGAGGTGCCTTCGTCGATGGCGATGCCATTGCCGGCCGCCGTGCCGATGCTCAGCGCGCCGTTGGCGTTGAAGGTGGCCGAGCCGCCGGGGCCCAGCGCCGTCGTGAGCACGGTCACGAACGTCGCCGGGGTGAAGAGGACCGGCGCCCCGGCGTTGACGCTCAACGAACCCGTATCGAAGTTGATCGCCACCGTGCGCTGCAGATTGCCCGAGGCGCTCTGCACGGTGACCGTCGTGGTGCCGGTGAAGCCGCCAAGAGCCGTGGCGATATCGAGCCCGGTGTCCCGACCGGTCAGGGTCTGCGGGGCCGGCACCGGGGTGGCGGCGTTGTGCGCCGCGTTCAGCTTGTCCACCGCGCGCGAGACGAACTCGCCCAGCTGGTCGGACAGGGCCGGCAGCTCGGTGTTCCTGAGGTCCAACATGCCGCGGATGCCGCCGGCGTTGATCTGGATCGCCTGCGGCGAGCCCAGGCCGCCCGCCGGCGTCGCCAGGATGTAGCCCTTGGTGGAGTCCGTGCGCTCGTAGGAGAGCGTCGCCGACCCGTCGCCGGACAGCTTCACGCCCTCCGCCGAGCGGATGGTCACCCCGCCCTGGGGACGGGGGATGACCTGGACGCTCATCATCGCCGACAGCTCGTCGATCAGTCCGGCCTGGATGTTCTCCGAGCCGGAGGAGTCCTGCTCGATCAGCAGGGCCCGGGAGATGTCGGAGTTCAGCGTGTTGATCTGGGCGAGCAGGGCGTTCGCCCGCTCGATGTCGGCGCTGACGCGGACATCGACGGTCTTGGCCAGCTCCTTGATCTGCGTGTTGATCCGGCCAGTCTCGGAGAGGAAGTCCTCGACGTAGCCCAGCGCCTGGTTGCGCAGCAGGGTGGAGGACGGGTCGTCCGCCGAAGCGGCGAAGGCGCCGTAGGCCGCATCCAGGCGGTTGAAGAAGAAGCCTTCGCTGGAGGGGTCGCCGAACAGCGCCTGGGCGTTGTCCAGGTACTGGGAGAACACGTCCCAGCGGGCGCTCTCGGAGGAGGCGGTGAGGCTGGCCAGCTGCAGGTACTGATCGGTCACCCGCTTGATGCCGGTGACCTCCACGCCCATGCCGGTGCCGTTCACGACCACCGGGCGCTGGTCGACCGTCTTGCGGGTGTAGCCGGCGGTGTTGACGTTGGAGATGTTGTCCGAGATCGCGCGCATGCCGGTCTGCGCGGCGAGCAGGCCGGAGGTCGCGGTCTTCAGGGTCACGGTGAGCGACATCGACGAAGGTCTCCGCCCGGCAATCCCTGCGCAGTCCGGCCGTTCTTGCCGGGGCTCATTTGGGAGCGCGCACGCGAGGCGCCGGAAAAAGTCCTGGGAATTCAGCGTCGGCCCGTTCGAGGCGCCGCTGGTCCCGGGTCATCAACCGCAAGGGCGATGCCAGCACGCGGGAGCGCCCGGGCTGGGCGGCAGCTAACGACCCGGCGACCCTGCAAGCCCGGCAATTTCAGCCGCGACAAGGGCCGCTCAGAACCGTCCGCTATAGCCGAAAGCTCAACGAAAACAGCGACGTGAATCTCTGGCGCAAAGGTTGCTCGGCAAGGTCCGAATGAGCGCGGCGCAGCAAGCGCCTAAACCGCAGGCCCGCCAGAGGCAAACCCCAGTGACCGCGTCCGTGCCCACCGTTTCCGCCATCGCCGCCCCAGGGCAAGCCCCCGCCTCCGGCGGCGCGGCGCAGCCCGCCGTCGGAGGCTTCGACCTGCTTATGGCCGCCTTCTCCGGCCAGGGCGAAGCCGCGGCTGGCGATCCGGCGCTGGCGGGGCTGATGCAGGCCGCCGGGCTCGCGACGCTGCCGGCCGGCGACGCCGTTGCGGCGCCCGCGGATGGCGAGGAGGCGCCTGCCTCCGAGTTCGCCGAGGCTGCCCCCGCCCAGGTCGACCCCGAGGCCGCCTTGGCCCT
Organism: Phenylobacterium sp.; assembly: GCF_036563285.1. Taxonomy (GTDB): domain Bacteria; phylum Pseudomonadota; class Alphaproteobacteria; order Caulobacterales; family Caulobacteraceae; genus Phenylobacterium. The sequence goes on along the minus strand of NZ_DATCMR010000006.1, from coordinate 381,564 downwards.
GCTGGCCGTCATGACCATTGCGGCCCCTGAGCCGCAGGCGCCCGTCGCCGCCACCGTCGCAACCTCGGTTGAACCCGAGGCGCCGCCGGCCTGGGGCCGGGACAAGGCCCCCGGCGCGCCGGCGGCCCCAGCGCTGGCCCACGCCGATCCGGAAGCCGGGCTCGAGGCCGAGGCGACCGAGCCTGCAGGCCAGGACGCCACCGCGCACGAGCCCGGCCGCTCCGCCGAAGCCCACGCCCCACGCGAGGGCGGGCTCGGTCCCCGGACTTCCGCACCCGCCCCGACCGCCGCCGCCGCCAACACGACCGCTCCGGCCAACCCGGCCGCGCCGGCGACCACCGCTGCGCCGCCGCCGGTCGGCGCGGCGCCCGCACCCCCGGTTCAGCCGCAGGCCCAGCCGCAGACCCAGCCGCAGACCCAGCCGCAGCCTGCCACGCCGCCCGTGACCGCGGCCGCCGCGCCGGAAGCGGTCGAAGCCGCAGCCGTGGCCGTGGCCGCGCCGCCGGCGCCGCGCGAGAAGACGCCGGCCAGGTCCGAGCGCGCTCAGTCGGCCGATACGCCGACGGCTCGCGTGGACGCGGCGAGCGGAGGCGCGCCCGCGCCCCGCGTCGGCGGCGCGCAGACCTTGGTGACCGCCGAGCCGGCCAGGGCCGAGCCAGCCGGAGTCGAAGCCGCCGCTCTGGAGGCGGCCACCGTCGAGCCCGAGGCCGAGGCGCCGGACGCCCAGGGCCCGGCGCAAGCCGCGTCGACTGCGTCGTCCAGCGCGCCTGCGGCCGCGGCGGCCCATACCCCGGTGCGCGGCTCGCCCGAGACGGTGGCGGCGATGGCCGCTCAGATCATCAAGAAGCTAGACGCCCGCTCCACCCGCTTCGACCTGGAGCTGCATCCGGCCGACCTCGGGCGCGTCGACGTGCGGATCGAGATCAACCACCAGGGCCGGGTCTCCGCCGCCATGGCCTTCGACAACCCGCAGGCCGCCGCCGAGCTGAAAGGCCGCGCCGGCGAGCTGCAGAAGGCGCTGGAGCAGGCGGGCTTCGACCTCTCCGGCGGCATGTCCTTCGACGTGGCCGGCGACCAGGGGCGCGGCCAGCAGCACCTGGCCGACCAATGGGCCGACCGCGAGCCCGCGCCCGGCTTCCGCGGCAAGGCTTTCGAGGCTGCGCTGGCCACCGCCGGCGAGGCCGACACCGGCGCGGCGAGCGCGCTCAACCTGCGCCGGGGCCTCCGCTCCGGCGTGGACGTCCGGATCTAGGGGAGGACCACCGCATGGCCGTCGACGCCACAGCCGCCGCAGGCTCCACCTCCGCCGTCTCCAGCGCGCTCGGCCGCACGCGCCTGGCCGAGAACTTCGACACCTTCCTGACCCTGCTGACCACCCAGCTGAAGAACCAGGACCCGCTGTCGCCGATGGATTCCAACGACTTCACCCAGCAGATGGTCCAGATGACCGGGGTGGAGCAGCAGCTGCTCACCAACGACCTCCTGAACAAGCTGATCGGCAACACCTCTTCGGGCATCTCCACGGCGGTGAGCCTGATCGGCAAGGAAGTCCGTGCGGTCAGCGACGAGGCGGCGCTCAGCGGCGGCCAGGCCAAGTGGACCTACAAGCTCGACAGCGAAGCCGCCGACGTGAAGCTCGAGATCCTGGATTCCAAGGGCCGCATCGTGAAGACGCTGGCCGGCGACAAGCAAGCCGGCGAGCACGCGCTCACCTGGAACGGCAAGGACTCCAACGGCGTCCAGCTCGGCAACGGCGGAACCTACACCCTGCGCGTGAAGGCCACCGACACCTCGTTCGCTGAGGTGAAGTCCACCACCTTCGTGCAGGGGACGGTCACCGGGGTCGAGCAGATTGACGGCGCGTCCTTCATCGCCATCAACGGCGGCATGGTCCCGTGGGACCGCGTCACCCGCGTCGCCCAACCCTCCACCGCGCCGGGAGCCTCCTCCTGACGCAGCCCCCTCCCACTCGGCCGGCTGAACGCCGGCCGCCGCGACGGCCCAAAGGCGCCGTTCCGCAACCGCAGCAGGCGGATCTCTTCAGAAACAGAACGGAAGTGATCCCATGAGCATCAACTCAGCCATGCTCGCCGGCGTGTCGGGCCTGGTGGCCAACTCGTCCGCGCTGGCCGCCATCTCGGACAACATCGCCAACGTCAACACCGTCGCCTACAAACGGAACCAGGTGAACTTCGCCACCCAGGTGACCGCGCAGGTCGCCGGCAAGTACTCGGCCGGCGGCGTGCAGGGGGCCACCCGGCAGTACGTCAGCCAGCAGGGCCTCATCCAGAGCGCCACCTCGGCCACGGACCTCGCCATCTCCGGCGACGGCTTCTTCATCACCACCCAGAAGACGACGGGGCTCACCGCCGGCGACGCGCGGCTGTTCACGCGCTCCGGCTCCTTCTCGGTGGACGCCGCGGGCTACCTCGTCAACGACGCCAAGCTCTACCTGCAGGGCTGGCCTCTGCAGGCGGACGGGACCTACGACATCAACCCGTCGGACCTGACCAAGCTGTCGCCGATCAACGTGAAGAACCTCGGCGCGGCGGTCGCGCCGACCACCACCGTCGAGATCAGCGCCAACCTCAACAAGGAGCAGCCCGTATCGGCGCTCGAGGTGGGCTACGTCGGAAACGACACGACGGCGAACTCGATGGCCGACTACGCGGCCGGCGTCGTCGGCGCGACCCGCGCGCCCGACTTCCTGGTCGAGATGAATGTGATCGACTCCGTCGGCGGCTCCCACAAGCTCGCCCTCGCGGTCATGAAGGACGACGCTGCGAGCCCGAACACCTGGCACGCGGAGATCTACGCCGTGCCGGCGAGCGACGTGACGCCTGCGGCCGGCTTCGACACCGGACAGCTGGCGCGAGGCAGGATCGTCTTCAACCCGGACGGCACCATCAACCTGGGCGCAACGACGCTGCCGATGACGCTGAACGTGGGCGCCTCCACCGCCGGCGCGGGGCCGAAGTGGTCAACGGCCCTGGGCATCGCCGCCCAGGACATCGCCCTCGATCTGAGCAAGCTCACCCAGTACGCCTCGGCCTCCACGGTGAACTCGGTGAACGCCGACGGCGCGACGGTAGGCAACGTGGTCGGCGTGCAGGTGGACGAGGAAGGCGTCGTCTCGGCGATCTTCGACAACAGCCAGGTCCGCGAAATCGCCAAGATCGCCGTGGCCATGTTCCCGAACGTCGACGGGCTGAAGTCCGTGAGCGCCAACGCCTACCGGGCCGCCCTGCCCGCCGGCCAGATGGTGATCAAGGAGCCAGGCGTCGGCGCCGGCCGGATCGCGCCCTCCAGCCTGGAAGCCTCCACCGTCGACCTGTCGGCGGAGTTCACCGGCCTGATCACGACCCAGAAGGCCTATTCAGCGTCCTCGAAGATCATCTCCACTGCTGACCAGATGTTGGAAGAGTTAATCAACATCAAGAGATAGGCTTGAGAGTTAATTGAGATTAACTGCTGCGCTTCTGTGTAAGTGTATCATTTTCGTACATGGGGGAGGCCATGGTTAGGCGTTTTTTTACTATCGAGATTCAGCGGCTGTTAGGAGCCGCGGCGTATTGTCCCCATCAACAGTGATGGTGGAAGAGGCGTAGAAGCCCATGTTGCAGCAGCAGCAAGTGCGCACCAACAGTCGTGGGGAGTCCTATGTGATCGGCCCCACCGGTGCGCCGCTCACTCTGAAGGACCTGCCGCCGGCGAATACCGGCCGGTGGGTAATCCGCCGCAAGGCGGAGGTCGTGGCTGCGGTACGCGGCGGTCTCCTTTCCCTGGAGGACGCCCTGGAGCGCTATCGCCTCACGTCCGAGGAATTCCTGGCCTGGCAGGAGTCCATCGACAAGCACGGGTTGGCGGGGCTCCGGACCACGCGCCTGCAACAGTATCGCTGATCTCCTCACCTCCCCCGGAAGGGATCGCGAAGTACCCGGCCCCCGCCACCCCTCCAGGGCGGGGGCCGTTTCTTTGTCCGAAGGTCAGAACGAGGGGCGGCCGGGGCTGACGCTCGTATCGTCGCGCCGCTCGGGCCGCAGGATCCGGCGGATGCGTCCGCCGCCCGGCAGCACCGCCAGCGCCAGGTCGGCGGCCGCGGCAGCCGCGCGGATCGGGCCGGGCATCGCCTGCACCGACGCCGTCGGGTGCTCCATCGACATCTTGGCCGCCGGGCCCGAGCTGCGCAGCCGCGACTTCAGCTGGATGGCCGCGTCGTAGGCGAGTGAGGCGCGCCGCGCGGTGAGCCGGGCGTCCAGCATGGCGACGTCGAGATGGGCGGCGGCGAAGGCGAACAACTCCGCCTCCTCCTCCTTCACATGATGCTCCACGTACTCCAGCAGCACGCGCACCTTGGCGTCCAGCAGGGCGTCCTCGGCGCTGGCGCTCTCCACGTCGGTGACGAGCTGGCGCAGGGTCATGTGCTCGACCACGGCCTCGTCAATCATCTCGGGGGCGGCGCCCGCCTGCCGCAGGGCGGGATAGAAGATCTCCTCCTCCAGCTGGGCGTGGAGGGTGAGCGCCAGGGAAATGCGCTCGGCCAGGGTGACCTTCTCGAGCAGGTCTGAAGCCTGGCGGTACTCCTCGCCCAGGCGGCGCACCTGTTCGTGATCTTTCTTCAGGACTGACAGCTCGGCCGTCGGCGCGGTGTCCTCCTGCGAGGAGCTGAAGGACCTCGGCTCGGGCTGGATGGCGGGTTCGTCTTGCATGGGGTGCTCCTGGTCGCGGGCTCAACCGGGAAATCCGCGGCCGGTTCCGGCGAGCGGAACGGCCCAGCTTCACCTATTTTGGCGCCATGACCGTCGCCGACGCCCTCGAGCGCCCCGTGTTGTCCTTCCTGTCCGGTCCCGGCGCAGGGATCACGCTGCGTCAGGCGGGCGCGCTCCGCCTGGACCCGGACTTCGGCCTGTTCGCGGCTCTCGAAGACGCGGGCCCGGAGAGCCTGGAGGCGATGGCGGGGCACGTGCGCACAAGCGGTCCAGCGCTGTTCATGCAGCCCGACGTCCCGCCGCCGGTTCCGGGAACCCGCGTGGCCACCCAGGCGGCCGGCGTGCAGATGGTGGGCGAAGAGGCGCCGGCGCGTCCCCCGCCTGCCTTCGAGATCATCCCGCTGACCGATGCCGACGCCCCGCAGATGCTGGCGCTGGCGACGCTCACCCGGCCGGGGCCCTTCGCCCGGCGCACGCACGAGCTGGGCGGCTTCGTCGGCGTGAAGGAGGATGGCCGCCTGGTCGCCATGGCCGGCGAGCGCATGCGCATGCCGGGCTTCGCCGAGGTCAGCGGCGTCTGCACCCATCCCGACCGGCGCGGCCGCGGCTATGCGGCGGGGCTCATGCGGCACGTGGCGGAGAAGATCCGCGCCCGCGGCGAGACCCCGTTCCTGCACGCCTACGCTTCGAACACCGGGGCCATCGGCCTCTACGAGAGCCTCGGCTACCGCACCCGCCGCCAGGTCCTGGTGACGGTGCTGGAGCCCGCCTAGGGGTGGAACGGCCGGCCCATGGCGCGGTCGCCGATTTTCCTCACCGTCACGACGATGCGCTCGCGCTCGCCTGGGGCGCGCTCGACGAGCAGACGGGCGACCTGGGCGTCGTCATGGAAGACGTAGCCCTTGATGGCGTCGAGGATGGCCTTGGCGAGGTTGTCGAGGTCGATCCAGGGCGGCTCGCCCAGGTACTCCATGCGGATCTCGACGGCGAACTCGCCCCAGCCCGGGCGCGAACCGCGCCAGACCTTGCGGAAGAACTCGTAGATGAGCGGCTTGTAGTACTTGGCCTGGGTGGTGAGGCCGTCGACCTCCACCTCCATGGCGCCGTCGAACTCGCGGGCGCGCACCTTGCCGTGCTGGGTCCAGGCTTCGGACATCGGCTCCGTCCTTAGCCTTGCGCTTGGCGTGCGTCTCGCTAAACCGGCCCCGCGATTGGCTGGAGCTACCGATGACCGCGACCCGCACCGAGACCGACACCTTCGGCCCCATCGAGGTCGCCGCCGACCGGTACTGGGGGGCGCAGACCCAGCGGAGCCTGCAGAACTTCAAGATCGGCTGGGAGAAGCAGCCCATCCCGGTGATCCGGGCGCTAGGTGTCGTCAAGCGCGCGGCCGCCGAGGCCAACATGGAGCTGGGGCGGCTGGACCCCGCCATCGGCGCTGCGATCGTGGCGGCGGCGCAGGAGGTGATCGAGGGAAAGCTCGACGACCACTTCCCGCTGGTGGTCTGGCAGACCGGCTCCGGCACCCAGTCCAACATGAACGCCAACGAGGTGATCTCGAACCGGGCGATCGAGATGCTGGGCGGCCAGATGGGTTCCAAGACGCCGGTCCATCCGAACGACCACGTCAACATGAGCCAGTCGTCGAACGACACCTATCCGACGGCCATGCACGTGGCCTGCGCCGACGAGATCGCGCGGCACGTGAACCCGGCGCTGGAGCACCTGCACGCGGCGCTGAAGTACAAGGCCGAGGAGTTCGCCCACATCATCAAGATCGGGCGCACCCACACCCAGGACGCCACCCCGCTGACGCTGGGCCAGGAGTTCGGCGGCTACGCCCATCAAGTCTCCATGGCCGTGCGGCGGATCAAGGAGACGCTCTACGGGCTGTACGAGCTCGCCCAGGGCGGCACCGCCGTGGGCACGGGGCTGAACGCGCCGGTGGGCTTCGCCGAAAAGGTGGCCGAGCGGATCGCGGTCATCACCCACCTGCCGTTCGTGACGGCGCCCAACAAGTTCGAGGCGCTCGCCGCCCACGACGCCATGGTGTTCAGCCACGGGGCGCTGACCAGCGCCGCGGCGGCCCTGTTCAAGATCGCCAACGACATCCGCTTCCTGGGCTCCGGGCCCCGGTCGGGGCTGGGCGAGCTGGCGCTGCCGGAGAACGAGCCGGGAAGCTCGATCATGCCCGGCAAGGTGAACCCCACCCAGGCCGAGGCGCTCACCATGGTCTGCGCCCACATCATGGGCAACCAGACGGCGATGGCGTTCGCGGGCTCGCAGGGCCACTTCGAGCTGAACGTCTTCAACCCGGTGATGGCCTACAATTTCCTGCAGTCGTGCCGGCTGCTCTCCGACGCCGCAATCAGCTTCACCGACAACATGGTCAAGGGGATCGTGGCGCGCGAGGACAACATCAAGGCCAACCTCGAGCGCTCGCTGATGCTGGTGACCGCGCTGGCGCCCAAAATCGGCTACGACAACGCGGCCAAGATCGCCAAGCTGGCGCACAAGAACAACACCACCCTGCGCGAGGAGGCGGTCGGCGGCGGCTACGTCACCAACGAGGAGTTCGACGCGGTCGTGCGCCCGGAGAAGATGATCAGCCCGGGCTGAGGCGCCTCATTGACGCTGCGGCCGAACGGGCGCGTGAAGGCCCATGGCCAAGGAAACCGTCTACATCGTGCAGTCCTACGTCGCCGGGCGGGGCAAGTCGCTGAAGGCCGAGCAGCAGGTCGGCTGCAAAAGCGCCGAGGAGGCTCGGCGCAAGGCCGAACGCCTGGGGCCGTTAAGGGTCGGCGTCGTGGCCTTCGCGGCCACCGCCGACGTCGACATGGGCGACTACGACGAGAACCCGGTGATCCTGTTCAAGTCGGGGCAGCTGCCCCACCCGTTCGCCGACTAGATCACTCCGCCGCGTAGACCAGCGGGTGGGCGTGGGCCCAGAGGTACGCCCGGTAGGCCTCGAAGCACTGCTCGCCGCAGATCAACCGCATGACCGCGCCCTCGGCTATGTGGCGGGCGCATTCCGGCGTCTCCTCGACGAGCGGGACCAGGGCCTCGGCGTTCCAGGCCCTGGAGTGCTCGATGTCGAGCGCGGCGTGAAGCTGGAAGTATTTCCGCTGTTCCGGCGGGCAGCCCAGCCGCTTCAAGCCCTCGGCCACCGAGCCCACGCGGGTCGGCGCGGTCAGCTCGACGACTCCAAGGGCGCCGATCGACTGGTAGGTGTACCGCCGCGTGGTGGCCAAGGCCGTCATGGTGTTGGCGAGGCACAGGGACTGCCAGCAAGTGCCCTCTATGGTCGGCTGCAGGTCGAGGCCCTGGACGGTGCGGTCCAGCATCGGGCCGTGCATGCCGCCCATGTTCCCGCGGCCCATTTCGTCCCAGTAGTTGCGGGCCAGCTCCAGCTTCGGCCGGGCCGGCAGCTTCACCTGGGTGTAAGCGACGAGGTCGTCGAACCCCGCCTCGCCGGCGGCTTCCTGGGTCAGGAACCACTTCATCTGCTCGAGGCTGGCCTCTCCGGCGAGCCAGTCGAACAGCGGGTCCCATTGGCCGGGGCCTGAGTCCTTCAGCGCCTCGAACCAGGCGACGAAGCCCTCGGGATCGGTGGGGACGTCCGACACGAACGGCGCGACGTGCGCACGGAACGCCTCCACGAAGGCGCCCTCCAGCCGCAGCATCCGCACGTTCTCGTTGAGTTCGGCCTTCCAGTCGCCGTGCGGCATGGCGACGGCCAGGCGGCGGCGGTTCCAGCGCGCCAGCCCCTGGTGCATGGCTTCGGCGTCTGGGAATTCCGGCGTGAATGCGCCGAAGGCAGCAAGTCGCGTCCCAGGAAACATGGGCTCTCCCTCGTCGGACGAGGAGAGCGCTCAATTGACGGTAGAGTTCCCTACGGCGCCGCTAGGCGCGGCGCAGCACGGCGAAGTCGGCGAGGTCCTGCAGCGCGGGGCGCCAGCTGTTGGAGCCGAAGCCGTCGAGCGCGGCCTTGGCGCTCTGGGCGTACTCGCGGGCCAGCGCCAGGGTGGCGTCCAGCGCCCCCGTCTGCCGCATCAGCTCGCGGGCGCGGTCGAAGTCCGCGTCAGTCTGCTCGCGCCGGTCGACGGTGCGGACCCAGAACTCCCGCTCCGCGGGACCGGTGCGGGCCATGGCCAGGAGCAGCGGCAGGGTCGCCTTGCCTTCGCGGAAGTCGTCGCCCGGATTCTTGCCCAGGGTCGCGCTCTCGCCGGAATAGTCGAGGGCGTCGTCCACGAGCTGAAAGGCCAGCCCGAGGTCCTGGCCGTACTTGCGAAGCGCCCGGCAGCGCTCCGGCGGCGCGCCGGCCGAGACCGCGCCGGCTTCGGCGGCGGCGGCGAACAGCTCGGCGGTCTTGGCCTTGATGATCTCCAGATAGACGTCCTGGGAGAGGTCCATGTCGTGGGCGCGGGTGAGCTGCAGGACCTCGCCCTCCGCGATGACGCGGCTGGCGCGGGCGAGGATCTCCAGGGCCGGCATCGACCCTGCCCCCACCATCAGCTCGAAGGCCCGCGCGAACAGGAAGTCGCCCACCAGCACCGACGAGGGCGCGCCCCAGATCAGGTGGGCCGCGACCCGGCCGCGGCGCAGCTGGGATGAGTCCACCACGTCGTCGTGCAGCAGGGTGGCGGTGTGGATGAACTCCACGGCGGCCGCGAGCTTCAGGCAGGCGTCGTCGCGCGCGCCGCACAGCCTCGCCGAGGCGATGGTGATGAGGGGCCGAAGCCGCTTGGCGGAGCCCGCGATCAGGTGGTCGGCCAGGGCCGGGATCACCGGGACGGGGCTGTCCATGTGCTTGCGGATCAGGGCGTCGACCGCAGCCATGTCGGCGCCGGCCAGCTCCAGCAGCCCGTCCAGCGACGGCGGCTTCTCGGCGACGGCGAGGCGGGCGGCTTCCACGCGGACTTCAACGCTCCTGGGGCGCGGGCGTCGCCATTGGGGAGGGGCGGCGGCCGTTGCCGGGGACAATGGTGACGCGGTAGGGGCTGGTCAAGCGACCCCCGGGCGCGCTCTGTCTTCAACCATACACCAGGGCGGGCGGGAATGGACGACATCACCGAGGACGGGGTTCTGGACGGCAAGGTGCGCCTGCGCCAGCCGGCCCGCGGCTACCGCGCGGGGCTGGACGCGGCCCTCTTGGCGGCGGCCTGCGACGCGCGCGAGGGCCAGCGGGTGCTGGAGGCCGGCTGCGGCGCGGGCGGCGCCTTGCTGGCCGCCGCGGTGCGCCGGCCCGGGGCGCGCTTCGTCGGCCTGGAGCGCGATCCGGCCGCTGCGACGCTGGCGCGGGAGAACCTGGCGCTCAACGGCCTCTCGGAGCGGGCGGAAGTTATCGAGGGCGACGTCGCGGTGCGGTTCTCTTCCCTGGGCCTGGCCCATTTCGACGCCGCCATGGCGAACCCGCCGTTCTTCGACGATCCGGCCGCCCTGCGCAGCCCGGCCGCCGAGCGCCGCGCCGCCTGGATGGCCGACGACGGCCTTGAGACGTGGATCGGCTTCCTTTCCAAGGCCGTACGCGAAGGCGGGACCATCACCCTGGTCCACCGGGCCGATCGCCTGGCCGACATCCTGGGGCTGCTGGCGCCGAAGGCCGGCTCCGCGCAGGTGCGCCCGGTGCATCCCTTCGCCGACGAGCCTGCCAAGCGGGTGCTGGTGCGCGCGATCAAGACCGGCAAGGCTCCCATGCGGGTGCTGCCGCCGCTGGTCCTGCGAGAGAGGACGGGCGACAAGCACACGGCGGAGGCCGAAGCGATCCTGCGCGGCGAGGCAGACCTGCCATGGATGTGACGTCCGCCAACGCCGCCGGCTTTCGGGCCGAGGGCGACGACGTGTTCGGCCGGATCGCCCGTCGCTACGACCTGCTTTGCGACCTCTTCAGCCTCGGCGCGCACAGGCTGTGGAAATCGTACATGGCGCGGCGGATGGCTGGCTTTCCCGGCGACACGGTGCTCGATCTGGCCTCCGGGACCGGCGACATCCCGGTCCGGCTGCTCCGCCTGCGGGGGGTGGGCGCCCGCCGCATCTCCATTACCGACATCAGCCCGGCAATGCTCGCGATCGCCCAAAGGAAGATCGGGGATCGGGAAAGCTGCCGCTTTGCCCTAGCCGACGCCGAGAACCTGGCCGGCGTGGCGGATGCATCCGTGGACGTACTGTCGATCTCGTTCGGAATGAAGATCTGCGACCGGGGCAAGGTCATCGCCGAGGCCGTCCGCGTCCTGAAGCCAGGCGGGGCCTTCCTCTGCCTCGAGGCGGCGCGCATCCAATGGCCGTGGCTCCACCGGCTCTATCTCGCGTACATGGCCTGGTGTCTCCCGCTGATCGCCCAGATCGCCGTCACCGGCGACCGCAGCGCCTACGACTATCTGCTGCGGGGCATCCGTGAGTTCCCGGACCAGGCGACCTTCGCCCGCGAGCTGGAGGCCGCGGGCTTCCGGGAGGTGGGCTGGCGCAACCTGACGTTCGGGATCGTGGCCCTGCACACCGCCCGGCGCACCTAGCAGCTGCTCGGCTGCTCCGCCGTATCGGCCAGCAGCCTGTCGAGCAGATCGAAGTCGATCTGCTCGCCCTTCCGGAACCGGATGCAGCTCTTGCCCGCGTCGAGGCCCTTCATCGCCTCGGCGTGCTTCTCGTGCACCGCCGGGGGGACGTACAGGGAGATGTACTGCTTCTGGGAGTTGAAGGCGAAGACCGGCTGGCCATCCTGAGATAGGCCGGCATGCCGTAGCTCATGGCCTCGGTGAGGTGCGGCAGGCGCTTCCGCGCTGCGGCGCGTATCTTCTCGAAATACGGCGCGCGGGCGGCCTCCACCTCGGCCATCCAGTCGTCGACCGTCGCGGCCTTCGATTGCACCATCAGTCGATCCCCAGCTGGCGCCGGTAGGTGTCGTGGACGATGTCGTGCCACTCCGGGTGCTTGGCGATGTAGGCGGCGATGAAGGGACAGGTCGGGATCACCTTCAGGCCCTGCTCGCGGGCGTAGCCCAGGGCGGCCTTGGCCAGCTGGCTGCCCACGCCGCGGCCCTCGAAGGCGTCGGGCACCACGGTGTGCGGCAGGATGATCCCGTGGTCGACCAGCCGGTACTCGGCGAAGGCCACGTCGCCCTCGAGCTCGATCTCGAACCGGCGGGCTTCCTCGTTCATCACCACGTTGAGGGTCTCGGACATGTACGCGTCTCCTTGAGCCGCGAACTTGACCCGGCGCGCGCCGTTCGCCAAGCTCGGCGGCAGTCGAAACCACGCCAGCGAAGGAGACGGACATGCAGACGCCCATTGCCCGCCAAGCCCTTCCGTGCGTCGGTACGCGCAGCGCCTGACGGCGCTTCCTCTCTGCAAGCAGACGGGATTTCCGCGGGTCGACGCCTGACGGCTTAGCGACCTCATTCCCTGCAAGGAAATCCGACATTGCTCACGACCTATGGCTGGACCGAACGGCTCCAGCACGACTTTGAACCCTACGCGGCGCAGGGGCTGACGCCCGGCCGCGTCACCGTCCAGCAGCGCGGCCTGTGGCGGCTGGTCACCGAGGCTGGCGAGATCGACGCCACGCTCGCCGGCCGCTTCGTGCACGACGCGGCGGAGGGCGACTTCCCGGTGGCCGGCGACTGGGTGGCGGCCGATCCGGCCGGCGTGATCCACGCGGTCCTGCCGCGCGCCACCGCCTTCAAGCGCTGGGCCTCAGGGCCAGCGGGCGGGGTGCAGGTGGTGGCGGCCAACGTCGACCGCGCGCTGCTCACCGCCTCGCTGAACGCCGACCTCAACCTGCGCAGGCTGGAGCGCTACATGGCCGCCGCCTACGAGAGCGGCGCCGAGCCGGTGATCGTGCTCACCAAGGCCGACGCCTGCGATGACGTCGAGGCGCTCACCGCGGAGGTGGAGGCCATTGCCTTCGGCGTCCCGGTGCTGGCCGTCTCGGCCCTCAGCGGCCAGGGCATGGAGGCGCCGACCTGCTGCCGAAGGGCAAGACGGGCGTCCTGCTGGGCTCCTCAGGGGTGGGCAAGTCCACGCTCGTGAACGCCCTCGGCGGCCAGGCGCTGATGGCCACCCAGGCGATCCGCGAGGGCGACGACCGCGGCCGGCACACCACCACCCACCGCGAACTGATCCTGCTGCCGTCCGGGGGCCTGATCCTCGACACGCCCGGCATGCGCGAGCTCGGCATGTGGGACGCAGAGGACGGGGTCTCCCAGACCTTCGCCGACATCGACGCCCTGGCCGAGCAGTGCCGGTTCAACGACTGCAGCCACGGCAACGAGCCGGGCTGCGCCGTGCAGGCGGCGCTGGCCGGCGGCAGCCTGGACGCCGAGCGTCTGAGGAGCTGGGAGAAGCTGCAGCGCGAGGCGGCGCACGAGCGGCGCAAGGAAGATCCCCTCGCCCGCCAGGCCGAGCGCAAGCGCTGGGCGGCCATCCACAAGTCCGCCCGGACGCACATCAAGTCGAAGCGAGGTATCGACGACTGAACCCTTGGAGTGTCATCCCCGGGCTGGTTCCGGGGATGACGTCCTGAGTCAGTTGCGCGCGGTGTCCACCAGCTTGTTCTTGGTGATCCACGGCATCATGCCGCGCAGGCGGGCGCCGACCTCCTCGATGGGGTGCTCGGCGGCGCGCCGGCGGGTGGCCTTGAAGCTGGGCTGGCCCGCGGCGTTCTCCGCCATCCAGTCGCGGACGAACCGGCCCGACTGAATGTCCTCCAGCACGCGCTTCATTTCGGCCTTGGTCTGTGGGGTCACGATGCGGGGGCCCGTCACGTACTCCCCGTACTCGGCGGTGTTGGAGATCGAGTAGTTCATGTTGGCGATGCCGCCCTCGTAGATCAGGTCGACGATCAGTTTCACCTCGTGGAGGCACTCGAAGTAGGCCATCTCCGGGGCGTAGCCGGCCTCCACCAGGGTCTCGAACCCGGCGCGGATCAGCTCTACCAGGCCGCCGCAGAGGACGGTCTGCTCGCCGAACAGGTCGGTTTCGCACTCCTCGCGGAAGTTGGTCTCGATGATGCCCGAGCGGCCGCCGCCGATCGCCGATGCGTAGGCCAGGCCGAAGTCCATGGCGTTGCCGGTGGCGTCGTGGTGGATGGCGATCAGGCACGGCACGCCGCCGCCCTTCTGGTACTCGCCGCGCACCGTGTGACCAGGCCCCTTGGGGGCGACCATCAGCACGTCGACGGTGCTCTTCGGCTCGATCAAGCCGAAGTGGACGTTGAGGCCGTGGGCGAACATCAGCGCCGCGCCGTCCTTGATGTTTGGGGCGATCTCGTCGCGGTAGATCTGCGCCTGCAGCTCGTCGGGGGCCAGGATCATGATGGCGTCGGCCCAGCCGGCGGCGTCGGCCACGCTCATCACCTTGAGGCCGTCGGCCTCGACCTTCTTGGCGGTCGCCGAGCCCGGACGCAGCGCGACCGCCACGTCTTTCACCCCGGAATCGGTGAGGTTGAGCGCATGCGCGCGGCCCTGGGAGCCATAGCCTACGATGGCGATCTTCTTGTCCAGGATGCGGGAAATGTCGGCGTCGCGGTCATAGTAGACGCGCATGATTGTTCTCCTGGATGGTCAAGAAGCTGCGCCCCCACGCAACGGCAGTGCAGCAAAGCGGGCGCTTTCCAGCGGTTTTTTGCGCGAAGGTCAAGGGACGCGCGCCATGCCGCGCCTGCGAAATCGTCGCGAACGCCGGCGAACCATGGCAAGGCATGGGCGATGATCGAGGTGACGGACCAGATCGCACTCGGCGAGGACGAGGTGACCTGGAAGGCGGTGCGCGCCTCCGGGCCCGGCGGGCAGCACGTGAACAAGACCTCGACCGCGGTGGAGCTGCGCTTCGACGTCCGCGGGTCGCCGTCCCTGCCGGAGCGCGTGCGGGCGAGGCTCTACGAACTGGCCGGCAGCCGACTAACCCAGGACGGCGTCATCGTGCTGGTGGCCCAGGGCACCCGCTCGCAGGAGATGAACCGGCAGGAGGCGGTCGAGCGCCTGCTCGACCTGATCCGCGAGGCCGCCAAGCCCCCGCCCCCGCCGCGCAAGAAGACGAAGCCCAGCCGGGCGGCGAAGCAGAAGCGCGTGGATTCCAAGGTGCGGCGCGGCTCGATCAAGGCGATGCGCGGGCGGGTGCGCGGGGACGACTGACCCCCCTCTGGCGCCGGATCGCCGCATTGGCCTATATGCTCGGTCCCCGACATGATCCGCCTCCCCCTCCTCTCCGCCGTCGTCCTCGCCGCGCTGACCGCCGCCGCCTGCGTGAGCCCCTCGCTGGGTCCGCCGCCGCCCGGACGCGCCCGCCCCCCTGCGCCGCCCGCCGTGTTCAGCCCCGCCGACTTCGCCTGGTCGCAGAAGCCGGGCCGCAACGGCATCGCCGGCCACGTCGTCTACAGCCAGGGCTCGACCCGCTTCAGCTGCTCCGGCGCAGGCGTGGTGCTGACGCCGGAGACCCGTTGGTCCCGCAGCCGCATGGCGGCCCTGTACGGCTCCGTGGAGCGGGCCGCGCTGCCGGCCGCCGAGGTCCGCGCCCGCACGCCGGGCGCGCCGGCCGGCGACGCCGGGCCGTTCGTCAAGCGCACCACCTGCGACAGCCAGGACCGGTTTAGCTTCTCGGGGCTTCCCGACGGCGCCTGGTATGCCATCGTGCTTGCCCGCCCCGCCGGCCAGCCGCGCGCCGAGGGCGTCGCCCTGATGCGCCGCGTGGTCACCCGCGGCGGCCGCGTCACCGCCCTCGATCTCTGAATCTTTTCCAGCCGCGCTGAACCGGCCGTGCGCTGACGTGTTCCGCAGGAGCGAGGGGCGCGCCACGACGCCCCCGCTCGGTGGAGTGTCTTCAACATGCGCATCATCCTTTGCGCCGCTGCGCTGGCCGCAGCCTCGCTCGCGCCTGCCGCCAACGCCGGCGAGCGGCCCAAGCCCCAGCAGGTGTCGGCGATCTCCGTCGACGACCGCGCCGTCCCGGCGAGCTATCGCGGCCCCACGGTCGGCCACGGCTACAGCGCCCGCGCGCGGCGGATCGCCGACTGTCTGGCCACCTATCCCAACTACGATCCGAAGAGCGACAGGGTGAAGGTGGCGCCGGGCGTCACGCGTCGCTGCGCCCTGTAATCACAGGTATTTGCAAGCGCTGCCCTAGGAACAATAGGGCCTTCCCGGTGCGTTACCCCCGCCGATGAGGGATGCACCGAGGAGAAGAACATGCGCAAGACCTTGAGCGCGGCGGTCGCAGGCCTCGCCATTGTTGGCGGCGTCGCGGCGATTGCCGGGACAGCGAATGCCCAGACGCGGTACTACGACCCGTACACCGGCCGCTACGTCTACAGCCAGCCGAACACCTACCGGGCCCCGGCGACGCCGTACTACTACAGCCAGCCCTACGGCTACACGCAGCCGTACGCCCAGCCGTACGCGCAGCCCTACGGCTACAACCAGCCCTACGCCTACAACCAGCCGTACTCGAGCTACGGCTCGAACAACGGCCTGTCCGCGGGCTTGGCCGTGCTGGGTTCGCTGTTCGGCCTGAACACCAGCGCGCTGAGCTACAACGGCTACGGCTACAACACGCCCTACGGCGCGGTGCCGGTGGACCAGTACGGCCCTGATCCGAACGGCATGATCGCCCCCGACGGCCACCGGATCAAATGCAAGCTGCGCCGGAGCTACGACAGCTACTACCGTCAGACCGTCACTCGGCGCGAGTGCCGCTAAGCGTCGGCTGAGCAGAGATGGAGGCGCCCGCCGGAGCGATCCGGCGGGCGCTTTCGCTTAGTGCACCTTGGCGCGGCCGATCGCGAGGCCGTCGCCGGTGGACCCGACGTCGATCACGGCGCCGTCCTCCAGGTCGCCCGCCAGCAGCTTGCGCGCGATGGGGTCCACCAACTCCTTCTGGATCACCCGCTTCAGCGGCCGCGCGCCATAGACCGGGTCATAGCCGCGCTCGGCGAGCCAGTGCATCGCGCCCTCGTCCAGGGCGATCGACATGCGCCGGTCGGCGAGCAGCTTCTCCACCCGCTGCAGCTGGATGCGCACGATGTTGTCCATGTCGTGCCGACCCAGCCGCTTGAACAGGATGATCTCGTCGAGCCGGTTCAGGAACTCCGGGCGGAAGTGCTTGCGCACCACGTCCATGACCAGTGGCCGGGCTGTCTCCACGTCGTCGCCGTCGGCGAGGTTGGCGAGGTACTCCGAGCCCATGTTCGACGTCATGATGATGAGCGTGTTGCGGAAGTCGACCGTGCGGCCCTGGCCGTCGGTGAGCCGGCCGTCGTCGAGCACCTGCAGCAGCACGTTGAAGACGTCCGGGTGGGCCTTCTCGACCTCGTCGAACAGCACGACCTGGTAGGGCCGCCGGCGCACGCTCTCGGTGAGCGCGCCGCCTTCATCGTAGCCGACGTAGCCCGGAGGCGCGCCGATCATCCGGCTGACCGAGTGCTTCTCCATGTACTCGCTCATGTCGAGGCGGGTGACCGCCGCCTCGTCGTCGAACAGGAACTCGGCAAGCGCCTTGGTGAGCTCGGTCTTGCCGACGCCAGTGGGACCCAGGAACAGGAACGAGCCGATCGGCCGGTTGGGGTCCTTCAGGCCCGCCCTGGCCCGCCGGACGGCGTCCGAGACGGCGACGAGCGCTTCCTCCTGGCCGACCACGCGGCCGCGCAGGGCGTCTTCCATGGCCAGCAGCTTCTCGCGTTCGCCTTCCAGCATCTTCTCCACCGGGACGCCGGTCCAACGCGAGACGACGGCGGCGATCTGCTCGGCGTCCACCACCTCCGGCGACAGCGTGTCCTGGCTCTCGGCGGCCTCGGCCTCGGCGAGGCGCTTCTCCAGGGACGGGATTTCGCCGTAGGCGATCTCGGACGCCCGTTGCAGGTCGCCGCGGCGCTGGGCGTTGACCAGTTCGGCGCGCAGCCGGTCGAGGGCCTCACGGGCCTGGGCGGCCGAGGAGACCTTCTCCTTCTCCGAGCGCCAGCGGGCGGTCATCTCGGCGGACTGCCGCTCGAGGTCGACGAGTTCGTCCTCGAGCTTCTCGAGGCGCGCCTTGGAGGCCGCGTCGGTCTCGCGCGACAGCGCCTCGCGCTCGATCTTCAACTGCACGACGCGCCGGTCGATCTCGTCCAGCTCCTCGGGCTTGCTGTCGACGGCCATCCGCACCCGGCTGGCGGCCTCGTCCACGAGGTCGATCGCCTTGTCCGGCAGGAAGCGGTCGGTGATGTAGCGGTTGGAGAGGGTGGCGGCCGCGACGATGGCGCTGTCGGAGATGCGCACGCCGTGGTGCACCTCGTACTTCTCCTTCAGGCCGCGCAGGATCGAGACGGTGTCCTCCACCGTGGGCTCGCTGACGAACACCGGCTGGAAGCGCCGCGCCAGGGCGGCATCCTTCTCGACGTTCTTGCGGTACTCGTCGAGCGTGGTGGCGCCCACGCAGTGCAGCTCGCCGCGGGCGAGCGCCGGCTTGAGCAGGTTCGAGGCGTCCATGGCGCCTTCGCTCTTCCCGGCGCCGACCAGGGTGTGCATCTCGTCGATGAACAGGATGATCGAGCCTTCCGCCGCGGTGACCTCGCTGAGCACGGCCTTCAGCCGCTCCTCGAACTCGCCGCGGTACTTCGCGCCGGCGATCAGCGAGCCCATGTCGAGCGAGAGCAGCTGCTTGTCCTTTAGCCCCTCGGGCACATCGCCGTTGACGATGCGGAGCGCCAGGCCCTCCACGATGGCGGTCTTGCCGACTCCAGGTTCGCCGATGAGCACGGGGTTGTTCTTGGTCCGCCGCGACAGGACCTGGATGGTGCGGCGGATCTCCTCGTCACGGCCGATGACCGGATCCAGCTTGCCGTCGCGGGCGGCCTGGGTGAGGTCGCGGGCGTAGCGCTTCAGCGCGTCGTAGCCCTCCTCGGCCGACGCGCTGTCCGCGGTCTTGCCCTTGCGGACTGACTTGGCGGCCTCTTCCAGAGCCTTGGCGCTGGCGCCGGCGCTCTTCAGGACGCTCGCGGACTCGCCGCCTTCCTTGGCGATGGCGATCAGCAGGCGCTCGGTGGTGACGAAGGCGTCGCCCGCCTTCTTCGCGCCGTCCTCGGCGTCGGCGAAGACCCGCGCGGTCTCCGGCTTCATGTAGAGCTGGCCCGAGCCACCCTCGACCTTGGGCAGCTTGCCGAGCGTGGCGTCGACGGCCTTGTCGGCCTCGTCCGGGCGGCCGCCGGCGCTCTGGATCAGCGAACGGGTGAGCCCGTCGCGCTCCTCGAGCAGCACCTTCAGGATGTGCTCGGGCGCGAGCTGCTGGTGCCTCCGCGCCAGGGCCAGGCTCTGGGCGGACTGGATCGCTTGCTTGGCGCGGTCCGAATAGATCTCGATGTTCATGCCTTCCCCTCTTCAGGCGGATTGGCGCCGGCTGCCTTGACCAAGCACAACCTGCGCCACAGCCCATGTAGTGTGGCATTTGCGCCACACAAGGGTGAGCCAGCCGGATCCTACATCAACCGAGGGGGTCTGCGGGCCGTGTGTGGATGCGCGTCACGTAGCGGAGCTGCTCGCCGGCGGTCCAGATCAGGTGCTCGATCCCGGTGATCTCGTGCGCCGCGTCGGGCCGGGCCCCCGGCGCATCCAGCAGCATCATCCGGTCGCCCCGGTTCATCGGCGTGAACGGGTCATCGGAATCCACCTTCCAGACCAGGTCGTCGGCGCCGCCCGGCCCGTAGACCTCCAGGCTGTAGCGCTTCAGCTCACTCGTCTTGAAGGGCTGGCCCATAAACCGTTCAACGCCAGCCCGCCGCCTCAGTTCGGCGGGTTGTGCTTCTCGAGGAACGCGATGGTGGCCTGCAACATCGCGATGCGTGTGTCGCCTTGGGAGAGCCAGTGATCGGCCCCCTTCTGGACGACCAGCTCCACCGGCTTGCCGGCCTTCTCGAGGGCCTCGGCCATGATCCGGCTTTGCTCAAGCGGCACGACGGTGTCGTCGCGGCCGTGCACCAGGAGGACGGGAATCGTGATGCGACTCGCGTGGGCGGCCGGAGAGGCCTCCGTGAGGGCCGGGTCCCGCTTGGCTTCGGCGCCCATGAAGCGCTTCCAATAGCGGAAGGCGACCTCCCCCTTCCTGTCCCTGGACCAGGCGAGCATCCGCCGCAGGTCGGACACCCCTGCGACTGAGGCGGCGCACCGGTAGACGCCCTGGTCAAGCGCAGCCCCGGCAAGGGCCGCATAGCCCCCGTAGCTGGCGCCGACGATGCAGACGCGCTTGGGGTCGATCGTGCCCTGCGCGGCCAGGAAGCGGACGCCGTCAGAGAGGTCGGTCTGCATCTTGCGGCCCCACTCCCCGTACCCTGCTTCCAGGAACGGCACGCCGAAGCCGTCGGAGCCGCGGAAGTTCACCTGCAGGACGGCGTATCCCCGCGAGGCCATGGCCTGGGCCCACCAGTCGAACCCGGGCTGGTCGCGCGAGGCCGGCCCGCCGTGCGGGAACACCACCAGCGGCAGGTTCTTGGCCTGCGCACCGCGCGGCACGGTGAGGTAGCCGCTCAACTCTAGTCCGTCCTTGGCCTTGAAGCGAATGGCCTGGACCGGCGAGATGTCATCGCCGTCGAGCTTCTGGTAGCGGCGGCCAAGGTAGCTTGCCTGCTTGGTGGTCAAATCGACCAGCGCGTAGGCCGGCCCCTCGATGGGAGAATCCACCAGCACCACGATCTTCTTGCGGTCCTGCGACCAGGATTCCAGCAGCACCCGGTCGCCCTTGAACGCCGCGCGGACAGCGTTCCAGGCCTTCTGGTCGGCCGGGTCGAAGAAGGTGTATCGATCCTCATCACCAACCAGGGCGTAGAGCCCGATCAGGCGGTGGCTCTCCGGGTCAAAGACGAGGTCGTCGGCGTCCTTGACATCCAGCGGCTCACTCCAGGTCCCGTCGGCGGCCACCTCGCGCAGGACCAGGGCGCTGTCGCCCGGCTCCGCCACCACGACGGAGCGACCGTCGCGACCTACGCCGACGAGGTATGGGCGGTCGATCTTGGCTTCCAGGGTTCGGCTGATCCTCCAGCCGCCGCCCGCCTGGCGCATCTTCAGCGTCCAGCGGCCATTGTCCGCATTGTAGTCGCTCTTCGCGAGCGGAGTGCCATCCGGGCCCAGCACGAAATCGTCGGTATCGGGATCGCCGAGTTCGACCACCTTCGGCAGGCTGTGCTTGGGACTCATCTGGAAGATCGTCAGCACGCCCTCGTTCGACGGGAAGGTGACGCCTCGAAGGAACAGCGTCGGGGCGCCGTCGACGGTGCGCACCTCCGGCAGTCCCGCGAGGACGTTGAGCGAGTAGCCGATGCCGGTGTTCTTGCTCCGGACGTGGGTGCCGGTTTCGCCGCCGCCGATGGAGCCCTGCAACAGCGGCTGGACCTTGCGGTTGGCCAGGTTGAGCTTGAAGGCGAGGAAGTGCTCACCTCGCGACGAGGTCACGCCTGCGATCGTGCCGGTCTGCGACGTGGTGATGATGAGGTTGTCCCCACCCACCCAGTCGAGGCGCCGCACCTTCGCCGTGCCGGCCGAAAAGGTTTGCATCTGCCCATCCGGCAGCGCCTTCACCGCCACGGCGCGCTGCTCGCCCGTGGTCATGGCCACCGCCAGCGTCGACCCGTCGGGCGAGACCTCGATCGACTCGATGCTCGGCAGCCCGCCGTAGGCCTCTAGCGGCGCGGCGGCAGCGGGGGTGACGAGCGCCAGGAGCGCAAAGAGGCCTGCAATGAGGGCGCGGGCGGTCATGGATGGCGTGTCCCTGGGTTCAGTTCGGGGGATTGTGCTTCTCGAGGAAGGCCATGGTCGAGCGCAGCATCTCCAGCCGCGTCGCCCCCAGCGACAGCCAGTGGTCGGCGCTGTTCTGCACGACGAGGTCCACCGGCTTTCCGGCACGCTTCAGCGCCTCGGCCATGGCCGTGCTCTGATCGAGCGGCACCACCGTGTCGTCCTTGCCGTGGATCAGCAGGATCGGCGCACCCGCATTGGCCGCCTGGGCGGCCGGTGAGTACCGCGCCAGCACAGGATCGCTCAGGTCCTCGGCGCCCATGTACCGGGTCCAGTAGCGCAGCACCGAGCGGCCGCCGCGGCCGCGGGAATAGCTGATCAACCGGCGCAGGTCGGAGACACCGCCGAACGAGACCGCGCAACGGTAGATGTCCTTCTGCAGCGTCACACCCGCCAGGGCCGCGTAGCCGCCGTAGCTCGCGCCGACGATGCAGACCCGTGCTGGATCGGCGATACCCTCTCCCGCCAGGTGCGCGACGCCGTCGGAGAGATCGGTCTGCATCTTGCGGCCCCATTCTCCGAAACCTGCCTGCGTGAAGCCCCAGCCGAAGCCCTCCGAGCCGCGGAAGTTGACCTGCAGGACGGCGTAGCCGCGCGAGGCCATCGCCTGGGCCCACCAATCAAAGCCGGGCATGTCGCGGGAAGCTGGTCCGCCGTGCGGAAAGACGATGAGCGGCAGGTTGCGGGGCTCTCGGCCGCGGGGCACGGTCAGGTAGCCGGTCAGCTCCAGCCCATCGCCCGCCTTGAACCGCACTGGCCGAACCGGCGCGATGTCATCGGCCTTCAGCGTCTCGTACTCGGCACCGAGCCAACTCGCCTTTCGCGACGCGAGATCGACTACCGAAAAGGCGGGGCCGAGGGTCGGGGAGTCGACGCGTACGACGATCTTCTGGCGGTCGTTGGACCAGGAGACGAGGCTGACGCTGTCGCCGGGAAACGCCGCCTCTACCGCGTTCCAGACCCGGGCGTCCTGCGCGTTGAAGAAGGTGTAGCGGCGGTCGTCCCGCGTCAGGGTGCTGAGTCCGATGAGGAGTCCCGTGGCGGGATCGTGGATAGCGCTCTGATAAGGGGCCGACGCGAGGGGCTCGGCCTTGCCCGTGTCGAGCGAGACTTCCGACCATTCGAAATTGTCCTGCTCACCGCCGATGACGAGGACGCTGCGCTCCGTCCGGCCTAGCCCGCGCACCGTCGGCGGTTCGATGGGCTCGACCTTCCGGAGCACCTCGCGCCACACGCTGCCTTGCTTCGCAAGGAGGCTCCAGCGGCCCGTGACGCCGTCGTAGAGCGTCTGCGCGATGACCCTGCCCTGCGGGTCGACGATGAAGTCGTCGGTGTCCGAGCGGCCCACTTCCACGAGCCGACTGCCTGCATGCTCCAGCCCGATCTGGAAAAGCGAGGCGGTACCCTTCGAGTTGACGAACTTCACCCCGGGCAGGAGCACCACCGGTTCGGCGCCGACGCTGCGCACGACGGGAGACCCGGCCAGGATGTTCATGGCCATCTCGGCATCGGTCAGCAGCGGACGGAGCTTCTTCCTTGGGACATCGATGTCTGAGGCGAAGAAGTACTCGCCCCGGGCGGCGATGACATCGAGTGGCTTCTGAGTGCTGCTCGTCGTGAGGATCAGGTGCTGGTCGCCCGCCCAGCGCAGATCGCGCACCTTGGTCCGACCGACGGTGGCCAGCAGCGGGACCTTCCCCGTGGCGAGGTCCTTGACGACGATCCGCCGCTCCTCGCCGTTGGTTACCACCAGGGCGACCTGGCCCCCGCCACCCGACAGGTCGGCGACCTCGACGCTCGGAAGCGCGCCATAGGCCTCGAGCGGCGCCGCCATCGCTTGCGCCGCAGCCAGGCAGCCTGCGAGCACCCCCGCCGTCAAAATGAACCGCATGCTGATCACTCCCCCCGGGGAAAGCCTGCCTCAAGGCGGGGGAGCGGGCAAGACGCCCCTCAGCGCTGGTTCGCGTAGAGCTTGACCACCCGGTAGAGGAACTCGCGGCCCTCGTAGAGCGAACGCACGCGAATCCGCTCGTTGAGACCGTGCGCGCCGCCGCCGTCGGCGTCGCCGAACATGCCGGAGAGGCCGTAGGTCGGGATGCCGGCGGCGAGCAGGAAGCGACCATCGGTCGCGCCCGTGGCCATGGCCGGCACCAGCGGCACGCGCGGCCACAGCTGGTTGGACACCGTCTGGGCCGGTCCGGTGATCTGCGGCGTCAGCGGCGGCGGCGGCGAGACCGGGCTCTTCTCTGCGGCGGGGACGATCCTGATCGCCGGATCGCCGACCACCCGGGTCAGGGCCGCGAGCGTCTGGTCGACGCCCTCGTCGGGCAGGATGCGGCAGTTGACGTTGGCGGTGACGCTCTGCGGCAGGGCGTTCAGGGCATGGCCGCCGCTCACCATGGTCGGCACGCAGGTGGTGCGCATCATGGAGTTGTAGCCCGGGTCGCGGGCGATGCGGGCGATGGCGTCGGCCGGCGTCGGCTGGGCCAGCGCCGCCCTCATGGCCTGGCCGACGTCGCCGCCGAGGATCGGGCTCATCCGCTCGAAGTGCAGGCGGGTAGCCTCGTTCAGGTGGGCGGGAAAGTCGTAGGCGGCGATCTTCTCCAGCGCCGCCGACATGCGCGCGATGGCGTTGTCCTTCACCGGCCGGGAGGAGTGGCCGCCCGGGTTTGTCGTGGAAAGCGTGAAGTCCTGGTAGACCTTCTCGCCCGCCTGGATGCCCAGATAGACGCGCCGGTCGCCGTCGAGCCTGCCGCCGGCGCCTTCATTGAGCGCGAACTCGGCGTCCATCAGTTCGCGGTGGTTGGCCAGCAGCCACTTCACCCCGTTGAAGGTGTCCGGCGTCTCCTCCCCGCATGTGAGCGCTAGCTTCAGCGTCCGGCGCGGCCTGAAGCCCTCCTGCCGGTAGCGGACGAAGGCGTCGGTGAAGGCCGCCGCCATCGCTTTGTCGTCGCTGGCGCCGCGCGCATAGAAGTAGCCGTTCTCCTCCACCAGCGTGAACGGATCGCGCTCCCAGTCCTCGCGCCGGGCGGCCACCACGTCGATGTGGGCGAGCAGCATCACCGGCTTTGCGCTCGGGTCCGTCCCGTGCAGCACCGCCACCAGGTTCCCGTCCTTCGGCCGCTCGGGCGGGACCAGCAGGTGGAGGTCCTGGGTGGGGTAGCCCGCCGCCCGCAGACGATTGGCCATGGCCTCGGCGGCGCGGGTGCAGGAGCCGTTGGGAAGGCTGGTGTCGATCTCCACCAGCTCCTCGTAGAGCCCGCGGAACTCGGTCTGGCCGGGGAAGCTCTGCGCCGCCGCCTGGCCGGCCACGAGCAGGCCCGCGGCCGCGAAAGCCGCTGCGCCGATCATCCGCATCATCGTTCGGAACTCCCCACCACTGCGGGGGACCGTAGGACGCCGGAGCGCGGCGCCGCAACCGCCCTAGTTCAGCTCGGTCTTCTTCGGCGGCTCGGGCGGCAGGGGCGCCACCGGGATGCCGTCCTCGACGAGCTCGCGGACCTCCGTCGGGCTCGCCTGGCCGTAGATGCCGCGCTCCTCGGACCTGCCCTCATGGATGGCGCGGGCCTCCTTCGCGAAGGCGTCGCCGACGTCGTCGAAGTTGTCCTCGACGTGGCGGCGGATGGCGCTGGCAGCGGCCATCATCATCTCGCGCGTCTTGCCCGGGGTCTCGTCCTGCACGGTCTGGCGCACGCCCGTCAGCGCCGGCGCCATGATCTGCTTGCGCACGGCCCTGGATGCGCACAACGGACACTCCAGCAGGCCCCTCTCCTGCTGGTCGTCGAAATCGGCCGAGGAGCCGAACCAGCCTTCGAAGCCGTGCTCGTGCTCGCAAGTGAGCGCGTACTTGATCATTCCGTTTTCTTAGGGGGCGGCGAAGTCGCGGGCGTTCTTGAGGTTCGGGATGGCGGCGCGGGCTTTGCTCACCGCCTCGAGATCGAGGTCGGCGAGAAGCACGCCCGGCTCGTCGTGGTCAAGCCGGCCGATCACCTCGCCCCAGGGCCCCACCACCATCGAGTGGCCCCAGGTGCCGCGGCCGTCCTCGTGCCGGCCGCCCTGGGCCGGGGCGATGACGAACGAGCCGCTCTCTATGGCGCGCGCCCGCAGCAGCACCTCCCAGTGCGCCTCTCCGGTGGGCCGGGTGAAGGCGGAGGGGACGGTCATCACCTGCGCGCCCGCCAGCGCCAGGGCCCGATAGAGCTGCGGGAAGCGCATGTCGTAGCAGACGGTCATCCCCAGGGTCGCCCCGGCGGCGTCCGCGATCACCGCCCGGTCGCCGGGCTCGTAGGTCTCGGACTCCCGCGCCGTCTCCCCGGTGGGCAGGTTCACGTCGAACATGTGCAGCTTGTCGTAGGTCGCCATCACCAGGCCGCCCGGCGAGACCAGCACCGATCGGTTGGCCGCCTTGCCGTCGCTGCGCAGCACCAGGGCCGAGCCGATCAGCACCCAGACGCCGTGGTCCTTGGCCGCCTCGCGCAGCCCATTCACGATAGGGTCCTCGCCGAGGCTCCTCAGAGAGGGCAGCAGCTTCGCCCTGTCCTTCTGAAGGACGTTGGTGCCCTCCGGCGTGGCGATGAGCTCCGCGCCCGCGCCCGCCGCCTCGCGGACCAGTGGCAGGACGTGCGCGAGAGCAGCCGCGTGCGTCGCCGGCGTACGTGTTTGGATCAGCCCGACCTTCATCGGGCTTAGATATAGCCCTTAAGCGGCGTCGCGCAGCAGCGGGTCGAGCTTTCCCTCGCGGTCCAGGGCCATCATGTCGTCGCAGCCGCCGATGTGCCGGTCGCCGATGAAGATCTGCGGGAAGGTGGCGCGGCCGGAGCGGCGCATCATCTCCTGGCGCTTGTCGGGATCGAAGGCGGCCTCGATCTCCGTGAAGTCGGCGCCCTTCTTCTCCAGCAGCGACACCGCGCGGATGCAATAGGGGCAGTAGGGCTTGGTGTAGATGGTGACGTGGGACATGCCGCTTTAACCAAAACAGGCGCTCACCGGTTCATATAGTGAGTCCCGGCCTTTCCTTCACACGTGCGACAACAGCAAGGTCCACGCGAGCGGCCCCGGCCTTCTTCAGGGCCCGCGCGCAGCCCTCGGCCGTGGCCCCGGTGGTCAGCACGTCGTCCACCAGCAGGATGCGTAGACCCTGGACCTGCGCCCGGCGCGAGGCGGGGACTTCGAACGCGCCCGCCACGTTGCGCTTGCGCCCGGAGCCGGACTTGCCGCCCTGGCTCTGCGTCGCGCGCCGCCGCACCAGGGCGTCGGGCAGGTAGCGCAGCCCGGTGAGCCCGCACAGCGGCCGGGCGATCTCGGCGGCCTGATTATAGCGGCGATGCAGCAGGCGCATGGGGTGCAGCGGCACCGGGACGATGGCGTCCGCCTCCTCGATCAGCTCCCGGGCCGAGCGGCTGATCCAGCGGGCCAGCAGCGGGGCGAGGTCGAGCCGGTCGGCGTGCTTCAGCTTCAGGATCGGATCGCGCGAGGTCTCGTCGTAGAGGCAGGCGGCGCGCGCCGCATCGAACGCCCGCGGCTTGGCCAGGCACGCCGGACAACGGTCTCCGGTGTCGAACTCGAAGGGCAGCCCGCAGCCGTCGCAGACCGGCCCGTCCAGGAAGTGGATGCGGCTCCAGGTCTCTGCGGAGAGGCCTCCGGCCATGGGTGCCGGCCCGCCGTCCAGCGACTGCGGCGGGAACACCAGGTCCAACGCCCCGCGCCAGAACGCTCTCAGCCGGGGGCCGGGTTTGAAACCTTGAGCGAACAAGCCATCTTCCGCGCTCATGTCCTCCCCGCCCCTCCTCTTCGACCGCGCCCTACACCGCAAGCGTCTGGACCGCGCCGCCAGCGGCTTCACCGGCGCCGACTTCCTGCACCGCCGCGCCGCCGTCGACGTCGCCGAGCGCCTGGAGCCGATCTTGCGCGACTTCCCGATTGCGGTCGAGCTTTCGGCGCGCGCCGGCGCCTTCCGCGAGGCGCTGCAGGGCAGCGACGCCGCCGCCCGCCTCGGTTTCCTGGTGGAGGCCGACCTCTCCCACCCGATGCTCGCGGCGCGGCCCGGGCCGCGGGTGGTGCTCGACGAGGAGCGGCTGCCCTTCGCGCCGGCCTGCCTCGACCTCGTGGTCTCCACGCTCGGCCTGCACTGGACCAACGACGTGGTGGGCGCCCTCGTGCAGATCCGCCACGCGCTGAGGCCCGAGGGCCTGTTCATCGGCGCCTTCCTCGGCGGCGTCACCCTCACCGAGCTGCGCCAGTCGCTGGTGGCCGCCGAGAGCGAGATCCTGGGCGGCGCGGGCTCCCGCGTCTCCCCCTTCGCCGACTTCGCCGACGCCGCCAGCCTCCTACAGCGGGCCGGCTTCGACCAGCCCGTGGCGGACCTCGACACCGTCACCGTCCTCTACGAACACCCGCTGAACCTGCTGGCCGACCTGCGCCGCATGGGGGAGACCAGCGTGCTCGCCGACCGCCACCCCAAACCGCTCACCCGCGCCATCCTCGCCCGGACGAGCGAGCTCTACTTCGAGCGCTTCCAACAGGACGGCCGCATCCCCGCGACCTTCGAGATCATCACCCTCACGGGCTGGGCCCCTAGGGTCTAGCTTCCTTTCGACGCGCGTCCGGCCGCCACGGTGTGGCCCAGCTAAGTCCCTGTAGAACCTTGAGCTTCGAGGGATGCGAATGGGAGCGGCCGAACGAAGCCGCCCCAGCTGGGTGGGTTCTCACATGTTCGGTAAGTCGCAGAAGCGTTTCCTCTCCGGCGCCGCCGTGGCCGCGCTGGCGCTCTCCGTCGTCGGCGGCGCCGTCGCCCAGAACCGCGAGGCCGACGTGCGGCTGTCGCGCGACCTTGTCGCCGCAGCCAGCGCGTTCGAGACCTTCATGGGCAAGGCCGGCGCCATCGACGCCAAGTTCGACAACGCCAAGGAGGTGGCCGACGCCGTGAAGGTGGGCGCGGCCCACGACGCCAGCCAGCTGCAGGCCGGCATGGTGGCCTATGCCGCGCTGGCGGCGCTGCAGGAGCCGTCCTTCGTCTCCGGCGTCGAACGCGCCGCCCGCTACGAGGGCCGTGACGCCCTCGCCCAGCAGCTCCTCGAGCGCCCCGACCTGGCCGCGGCCCTGCCGGGCGCCGAGCCCGCCGCCGCCCGCGCGGCCGGGGCCCTCGCCGCCAAGTCCGAGCCGCTCACCGCCGACGGTCGCCGCGTGAAGCAGGCCGCCTACGACGTGCAGCGGCAGGCGTGGTCCAAGGTCCGCGTCCCGCAGCCGGCGAGCCGGCTCGCGAACGCAAAGCAGCTCTCCGCCACCCGCTTCCGGCCCACCGACGACGACGCGGCCCGTCTCTACCGCGCGGTCAGCTCGCGTCCCACCGCGTCGCCGCGCGGCTACATGAGCCCGGTGGTCGCCCGCGGCCTCGCGCTCGCGGCCCTGTCCCTGCTCGACGCCGCGGGGGAGGAGAACAGCCAGGCCCTGCAGCAGGTGGTGAACGACGCCGGGAGCGCCAGCTGCCTGCGGATGGCCAAGCTCAACCTCTTCCAGTGCCTGGCCGTCGCCGGCCCGCACTACGAGGACATCTTCTGCCTGGGCGAGCACGCCATGATCGAGCCGGGCCAGTGCGTCTCCAAGGCCGCCGGGCTCGCCGTGACGCCCACCCGCTACTCCGAGCGGTAGGCGACAACACGCCACGGCTCCGCTTCCCGGCGCCTCTGCTTTAGTGGCGCCGGGGGGCTCCCAAGTCGGGGGTCAGTAATGAATTCAAAGATTTTGCGGGGCTTCGGCCTCGCCTGCGCGCTCGCCCTGGCGGGCTGCGCCACCCAGGAGCCGGAGACGATCCAGCTCTCCACCGGCGGCGGCCACGCCGACCGCCAGCTCGCGGCCCAGGCCAGCGCCTTCGAGAGCTTCATGCGCAAGGCTCGCGCCATCGACGCGGGGTTCTCGTCGCCGACGCAGGTGCAGAGCGCGCTTGCCGCCGGCGCGTCGCACGACCCGAAGCAACTGGAAGCCGGCATGGTCGCCTATGCCGCCATGGCCGCCCTGCAGGAGCCGAAGTTCGCCGCCGCCGCCCGCGCCGGCGGGCCCGACCTCGCCCGCCGCATCGCCGTCAACCCTGAGGCCGTCTTCGCCCTGCCCGGCTCCACCGCCGCCGCGGCGCGGGCCAGCGGGGCGCTGTACGCCCAGGGGACCGGTCTCGCCGGCGAAGGCCGCAAGGTGAAGCAGGCGGCCTACAGCGTGCAGAAGCAGGCCTGGTCGAAGGCGCGCGTGCCGAACGCCCCGGGACGCCTGGCCAACGTCAAGCGCATCTCGGCCGCGGGCTACCAGCCCGGCCGCCACGACACCGCGGCCCTGTTCCACGCCCTGGCCGAGAGCGGCCGGCGGCCCGGCGCGGTGAGCCCCGTCGTCGCACGCGGCGTCGCGTTGGCCGCGCTCTCCGCCCAGGGCCAGCAAAGCCGCGGCAAGGCCCTGATGAGCGACGCCCGCACCAGCTCCTGTGTACGTATCGCAAAGCTCAACCTCTACCAGTGCCTCTCCGCCGCGGGCCCGCACTACGAGGACATCTACTGCCTGGGCCAGCACGCCATGATCGAGCCGGCCCAGTGCGTGACCGAGGCGGCCGCCCCGCCGAAGCGGGCGGTGCAGAAGGCGAGCTACAGGCGCTAGTCCCCCAGCAGGTGCATCACCACCTGCCGGCTGTGCGGCCGCGCGCGATGCTCGAACAGGTAGATCCCCTGCCAGGTCCCGAGCGCCAGCCGGCCGCCGGACAGCGGGATCGAGAGCTGCACGCCGGTGAGTGCGGTTCGCAGGTGCGCCGGCATGTCGTCCGGCCCCTCGTCCTGATGCCGGTAGGCCGCGCTCTGCGGCGCCAGCTGCGCGAGATAGTCCTCAAGGTCCCGGCGGACGTCCGGGTCGGCGTTCTCCTGGATCAGCAGGGACGCCGAGGTGTGGCGGCAGAAGAGGGTCAGCAGGCCGGTGGTGATCCCCTGCCCGGCCGCCCAGCCCGTCACCTCGCGGGTGATCTCGTGCAGCCCCTGGCCACGGGTCGCCACCGACAGCGTGTGCGCCGCCTGCCGCATCAGATCAGGTCCCTGAGCCAGGCGACGAGGGGCCTGTCCGCGGGGGGCATCGGGTAGTCGCCCAGCTTCACCGGCTTCACCCAGGTGATCGCCTTGTGCTCGCGGGCGGTGACCTGCCCTTTCCACCGGCGGACCAGGTAGAGCGGCATCAGGAGGTGGAAGGCCTCGTACTCGTGGCTGGCGAACACGAACGGCGCCAGGCAGGCGTGGCTCACCTTGATTCCGAGTTCCTCGGCCAGTTCGCGGATCAGGCAGGCCTCGGGCGTCTCGCCCTTCTCGACCTTGCCGCCCGGGAACTCCCACAGCCCGGCGAGCTGCTTGCCCTCGGGCCGCTGGCAGATCAGCACGCGGCCGTCGGCGTCGATCAGGGCGGCGGCGGCCACCAGGAGCATGGGCTTTTCGCTCATGCGGCGCGACATACCCTCCTCTCCCCCGCGAAGCGAGAGGGAGAGGATCGAGGAGAGGGCGGTGCGGCGTCTGCCCTCTCCCGGCCTCTCCCACCCCGCTTCGCGGGGAAGAGGCGCCTTTTTTGGCATCAACTTGGCGCGGCAAGCTCCGCCCTTAGGTTGACATTAACGCCCCCGACCCCCATGTGGGCTCCAGCGCAGGCAATGAAGCCCGTGCGATCGGCGCTCCAGCCGCGTGGGGCCTCTCCTTCAGAGGCTCAGCCTGTCGAGCGCAGAGACTTCCCATAGATCGCCCATCACGCGGGGCGCTTCCCAACGACCCCGCGCCTCCCGCGACCCTCAGCCGAGCTGAGCTGGCCGCGCGTCGCGCATACGCGAAAGACTACACGTTGACTCAATTCACCGACCTCGGCCTGGCCAAGACCCTGCTCAAGGCGCTTGCCGACGAAGGCTACACCGTGCCCACGCCTATCCAGGCGCAGGCCATCCCCGGCGTCATGTCCGGCCGCGACCTCCTGGGCATCGCCCAGACCGGCACCGGCAAGACCGCCGCCTTCGCCCTCCCCATCCTCCACCGCCTGGCGGAGAACCGTAAGCCCGCGCCGCGCAAGAGCTGCCGCGTGCTGGTGCTCTCCCCCACCCGCGAGCTCGCCACCCAGATCGGCGAGAGCTTCAAGACCTATGGCCGCCATCTCGGCGTCACGGTCGCGGTCGTCTTCGGCGGCGTGAAGTACGGCGCCCAGATGAAGGCGCTCGCGCCCGGCATCGACGTGCTGGTCGCCACGCCCGGTCGTCTGCTCGACCACCTGCAGGAGAAGACCATCAACCTGGAAGGCGTCGAGACCTTCGTCCTCGACGAGGCCGACCAGATGCTGGACATGGGCTTCATCCTCCCGATCCGCCGGATCGTGAAGCAGCTGCCCCGCCAGCGTCAGAACCTGTTCTTCTCGGCCACCATGCCGAGCGAGATCGAGAAGCTGACCGTCGAGATCCTCAACCCCAACCCGCTGAAGGTCTCCGTGACCCCGGGCGCCACCACGGTGGAGAAGGTCAACCAGCGCGTCCTGTTCGTCGAGCAGCAGCGCAAGCGCGCCCTTCTGGCCGAGCTGTTCGACGACCCGGGCTTCAAGCGCGTCATCGTCTTCACCCGCACCAAGCGCGGCGCCGACCGCGTGGCCAAGGGCCTGGAGCAGGTGGGCGTCGAGGCGGCCTCGATCCACGGCGACAAGAGCCAGGGCCAGCGTGAACGGGCGCTGGCGGAGTTCAAGGCCGGCAAGGTCCGCGCCCTGGTGGCCACCGACATCGCCGCACGCGGCATCGACATCGACGCGGTCACCCACGTCGTCCAGTACGAGCTGCCGAACGTGCCGGAAAGCTACGTGCACCGGATCGGGCGCACCGCCCGGGCGGGCGCGGACGGCTCCGCCGTGGCGTTCTGCGCCGACGACGAACGGAACCTGCTGCGCGACATCCAGAAGATCACGCGCCAGACCATCCCGTCCTTCGACCGCCGGAACGACCGCCAGCTGGGCGCGGCCACCGCCGCCCTGCCGGAAGTCGCCGGCAAGCCGGAGCGTCCCGACACCCGCGGCCAGAACCATCGCGGCGCCCATCAGCCGAAGCGCAACCGCAACCACGGTTCCGCCAAGCCGGGCCACCGCCACGAAGGCGGCCCCGCCCGCTCCGGCGACAAGCCGGCGACGGCGCGTCCGAGCTTCAAGGGTCCCCGCCGCGGCAACGGCGGCGGCGGCGGCGCGCAGCACGCCTCGTCCCCCCGGACCGGCGTCTGGTCGAACCGCTAAGCTTTCGAGCTGAAAGAACAGGAACCCCCGGCTGCGAGGCCGGGGGTTTTCTTATGAGCGGTAGTCGCCGTTGATCTCGACGTACCGCTTGGTCAGGTCGCAGGTCCACATGACGGCCGTGGAGCGGCCGACGCCCACGTCCACCGTCACTTCGAGCTCCTGGTTCTTCATGTAGGCGCTCATCTTGGCCTCGTCGTAGGTGGGCGAGACCAAGCCCTCGTGCGCCGCGACCAGCGGCCCGAACCACACCGACAGCTTGTCCCGGTCGATCGGCTCGTCGGCGCGGCCCACGGCCATGACGATGCGGCCCCAGTTAGCGTCCTCGCCGGCGAACGCGGTCTTCACCAGCGGGCTCTCGCAGACGGTCCGGGCGATCTTCCGCGCCGAGGCCGCCGTCTGCGCCCCCTTTACCGTCACCTTGATGAACTTGGTCGCCCCCTCCCCGTCGCGCACGAGCTGGAGGGCCAGGTCCAGAAGCACCTCCTCCAGCTTCTCGCGGAAGTCGGCCAGGCGCCGGTCGCCGGCGCGGGTGATCCGCGGCGCGCCCGACTTGCCGGTGGCGAACAGCAGCAGGGTGTCATTGGTCGAGCGGTCGCCGTCCACCGTCACCGCATTGAAGGTGTTGCGGGTGTAGAGGCTGAGCAGGATCTGCAGCGCCGCGGGCGCGATGTCCGCGTCCGTCGCCACGAAGGCCAGCATGGTCGCCATGTCCGGCGCGATCATGCCCGAGCCCTTGCAGATGCCGCCGATCCGCACCGTCACCCCGTCGATCTTCGCCTCGCGATAGGAGCCTTTCGGGAAGGTGTCGGTGGTCATGATGGCGCGCGCAGCGCCCTGCCAGCCGTCAGGGTTGAGGCGGCCCTCCACCTCCGGCAAGCGATGGACGATCTTGGCGTCGTCGAGCAGCACGCCGATCACGCCGGTGGACGCCACCATCACGTCCCGCTGGCGGCAGTCGAACCGCTTGGCGACCGCCGAGCACACCCGGCGCACGGCGTCCGCGCCGGGCTTGCCGGTGAAGGAGTTGGCGCAGCCGGCGTTGACCACCAGCGCCCGCACCCCTTCGCCCTTCGAAGCCGTCAGATGCCGCTTGCACCAGTCGACCGGCGCAGACCCCACACCGTGCCGCGTGAACACCCCGGCGCAGCTCGCGCCCTCCGGGAAGCGCATGACCAGCAAGTCCTCGCGCTCGTGCTTGTAGAACCCGGCCCGGCCGGTCGCCATCTCCACGCCGGCGATCGGCGGCATGGCGGGCAGCGGCACAGCCAGCGGCGAGACCGGCATGGCGGCCTTCGACGGGGCGGCGGCCGGCTCCTCGCGGTCGAACTGGTGGGACTGCTTGTTGGCGCGCTTCAGGGCGGCGCTCTTCAGCGCGCTGCGCAGCGGATCGAAGGCCCGCTCCAGGGTCTGGCCCACCACCTCCACTGGCTTGGCGGCGGCTTCGAGCGCCTTGCCGCGCGTGGTCCCCTTGGGCTTGCGGCTCATTTCGTGGCTCCGGCGGCAGGGGCGGCCGGCGCGGGCTGCGGGGCGACCTTCGGCGCATCGGCCGGCGGCGGCGGGCGCGGCCCGTCGGCCTTCACCAGCACCTGCACCTTCGAGCGGCTGCGCAGCTTCTCCAGCAGGTCGCGGATCTGGTCATAGGTCAGGAAGCGGACGATCTGCGGCCGGGCCTCCTCGAGGCTGATCGGCTGCTCGTCCCGGCGGTCCTCGACCTTCACCAACGCCCAGCCGGCCTCCACCTGGAACGGCCCCACGATGCTGCCAGGCGCAGCCCCCTTCAGCGCCGCGTCATAGGCCTCAGGCATTACGTCCGTGGTGAAGTAGCCCAGGTCGCCACCGTTGAACCGGGTCGCTGCGTCCGTGGACCGCTCCATCGCCAGCGCCTCGAAGGAGGCGCCCGAAGCCAGCAGCTTCCTTACCTGGTCGGCCTCGGCGATGGTCGCGACCACGATCTGGCGGGCGCGGATCTCCTCGGTGCGCTTCGCGAGCTTCAGCTGCTCCTGGTAGAGGCCGCGGATGGCGTTGTCGTTGACGGCGTCGGAGACCACGCTTTCCACCAGCATGTCACCCAGGATCCGCTCGCGGGCGGCGGCCAGCCGGCGCTGCGCCACCGGGTCCTTGTCGAGCTTGCGCTTGAGCGCCTCGGTGGCCAGCAGCTTCTGGTCAACCACCTCGTCGAGCACCCGGCGGAACAGGTCGGAGGAGACGTCCAGCGGCTCCCCTTCGCCGATCAGGCCCTGGGCGATCGCCTCGCGCTTCACATCGGACGCCCAGACGGTCTTGCCGTCCACCTTGGCCACGGCCTGGTCGCCGCGCTCCGGCGGGCCGCCGTCGCCGCCGTCGCGCCCGCAGGCCGACAGCGCCAGCGACGTCGCGAGCGCCAGGGCGGCGAAGGTCCAGAGGCGGAGGGGCTTTTCAGCCGCCATGCGTGACTATTCCCATTACCGGACAGCGGCAGGCGCGGAGCGCGTCCGTCCCTAGCCATTTAAGCCGCGCGATGCAAAGGTTGCGCCCGACTGCGCCCGGCCGTTCCAACGGGCCCGCGCGCCGGGTTTCAGGCCAGGATCGAGGCCACTATTTCAGGGAGGAATTTCAGATGCGCGAAGCGGTGGTTGTCTCTTACGCCCGCACGGGCCTCGCCAAGTCGGGCCGCGGCGGCTTCAACATGACGCCGGTCATGAGCATGGCCGCCCACGCTGTGAAGCACGCGGTTGAAAAGTCCGGCGTCGAGAAGGATGCGGTCGAGGACGTCTTCATGGGCAACGTCGCCCACCCCAACGGCAACCCGGCGCGCCAGGCGGCGATGCTGGCGGGCCTGCCGGTGACCACCTCGGGCGTCACCATCAACCGCTTCTGCTCCTCGGGCCTGAACGCCATCGCCGCGGCCGCCAACTATGTGCGCAACGACGGCGCCAATGTGGTCGTGGCCGGCGGCGTCGAGAGCATCTCCTTCCGCGGCGAGGGCGGCCCGAAGGAGAACATCGATGCGAAGCTGACCGAGATGTACCCGGCCTTCTTCATGCCGATGATCGACACCGCCGACGTGGTGGCCGAGCGCTACAAGCTCAGCCGCGAGTACCAGGACGAGTACTCCCTCGAGAGCCAGCGCCGCATGGCCGCGGCCCAGCAGGCGCAGAAGTTCAAGGACGAGATCGTCCCGATGAAGACCAAGATGAAGAAGGTCGACAAGGCCACTGGCGAGGAGAGCATCGTCGACTACACGGTCGATCGCGACGAGTGCAATCGTCCGGACACCTCCATCGAGGGCCTCGCCAAGCTCGAGCCGGTGCGCGGCGCGGGCAAGTACATCACCGCCGGAAACGCCTCCCAGCTCTCCGACGGCGCCGCCGCCGTGGTGATCATGGAGGCCAAAGAAGCCGAGCGCCGGGGCCTGAGCCCACTCGGCGTGTTCAAGGGCTGGGCCGTCGCGGGCTGCGAACCCGACGAGATGGGCATCGGCCCGGTGTTCGCCATCCCGCGGCTCCTGGAGCGCCACGGCCTGAAGGTCGACGACATCGACCTGTGGGAGCTCAACGAGGCCTTCGCCTCGCAGTGCCTCTACTGCCGCGACACCCTGGGCATCGACCCGGAGAAGTACAACGTCAACGGCGGCTCCATCGCCATCGGCCACCCCTTCGGCATGACCGGCGCGCGGCTGGCCGGCCACGTCCTGCAGGAAGGCAAGCGCCGCGGGGCCAAGAACGTGGTGGTGTCCATGTGCATCGGCTCCGGCATGGGCGGCGCGGGCCTCTTCGAGGTCTTCTA
The DNA here is from genome assembly GCF_036563285.1 of Phenylobacterium sp. Classification (GTDB taxonomy): domain Bacteria; phylum Pseudomonadota; class Alphaproteobacteria; order Caulobacterales; family Caulobacteraceae; genus Phenylobacterium. The sequence continues at coordinate 345,090 of NZ_DATCMR010000006.1, read as the reverse complement.
GCCCCCATTTTCCCTCCCCTCCTGGGGAGGGACAGCTCGCCTCCGGCGAGCCGGGTGAGAAAGTAAGGATCAGGCTCGGGCGAGGGAGTTCTGCCACCGCACTCCCTCACCCTGTCCGCTGGCGCGGCCTGCCCCTCTCCCTACGGGGAGGGAAAGTCGTCGCGTTGACACTCCCCCCGGCGGTACTTAAGTCTCCCGCGCCCTCAAAAGAGCGGGATTTCCGGCGCTTTGCGTCGCCCGTCCTCCCAGTCCGGACCCCTCCATTGACCTTCTTCCAACGGTTCTTCGGCTCCTCCAACGACCGCAAGGTCAAGTCCATGATCGGGCGGGTCCAGCGGGTGAACGCGCTGGAGCCCAAGATCCAGGCGCTGTCCGACGCCGAGCTGCGGGGCAAGACCGCCGAGTTCCGGGAGCGCCTGGCCCAGGGCGCCAAGCTGGACGACCTGCTCGAAGAGGCCTTCGCCGTGGTGCGCGAGGCCGCCCGCCGGACCCTGGGCCAGCGGCACTACGACGTGCAGCTCGTGGGCGGCATGGTCCTGCACCAGGGCGGCATCGCCGAGATGCGGACCGGCGAAGGCAAGACCCTGGTGGCCACGGCCCCGGTGTACCTCAACGCCCTCGAGGGCAAGGGCGTGCACCTCATCACCGTGAACGACTACCTGGCCCAGCGCGACGCCGAGTGGATGGGCCAGGTCTACCGCTTCCTGGGCATGAGCGTGGGGACCATCGTCCACGGCCTGACCCAGGGCCAGCGGCAGGAGGCCTACAACTCCGACATCACCTACGGCACGAACAACGAGTTCGGCTTCGACTACCTGCGCGACAACCTGGTCTACGACGCCAGCGAGATGGTCCAGCGCGGCCACAACTTCGCGATCGTCGACGAGGTGGACTCGATCCTGATCGACGAGGCGCGCACGCCGCTGATCATCTCGGGCCCGACGGAAGACCGCTCCGAATTCTACAAGACCATCGACCTGGTGGTTAAGGACCTGATCCAGGACCCCACGACCTTCGAGCACGACGAGAAGCAGCGGCAGGTCATGCTGACCGAGGACGGCGCCGAGCGCGTGGAGGAGATCCTGCAGGCCGGCGGCCACCTGGCCGAGGACTCCACGGGCCTCTACGACGCCGCCAACGTCTCGGTGGTGCACCACGTGAACCAGGCGCTGCGCGCCAACGTCCTCTACACCCGCGACAAGGACTACATCGTCCGCGCCGGCGAGGTGGTGCTGATCGACGAGTTCACCGGCCGCATGATGCAGGGCCGCCGCCTGTCGGAAGGCCTGCACCAGGCCATCGAGGCCAAGGAAGGCGCCGTCATCCAGCCCGAGAACCAGACCCTGGCCTCGGTCACCATCCAGAACTACTTCCGCCTGTACTCGAAGCTGTCCGGCATGACCGGCACGGCGGCCACCGAGGCCCAGGAATTCCTCGACATCTACAAGATGGACGTCGCCGAAATCCCGACCAACCGCCCGGTCGCGCGGATCGACGACGACGACGAGGTCTACCGGACGGCCGCCGAGAAGAACCAGGCGATCATCGGCCAGATCGAGGCCTGCTACCGCCGGGGCCAGCCGATCCTGGTGGGCACCGTCTCCATCGAGAAGTCGGAACTCCTCTCGGAGATGCTGAAGGCCCACAAATTCGAGATCGACGGCAAGAAGCAGACCGGCATCCCGCACAACGTCCTGAACGCCCGCTACCACGAGCAGGAGGCCATGATCGTGGCCGACGCCGGCGTGCCGGGCGCGGTGACCATCGCCACCAACATGGCCGGCCGCGGCACCGACATCCAGCTCGGCGGCAACGTCGACATGAAGGTCATGCAGTGGCGCGACGAGCAGCGCGGCCTGGGGATCGACGTGACACCCGAGCAGGCTCAGGCCCGCAAGTCCGAGATCGAAGCCGAGATCAAGGACCTGAAGGAGAAGGCGCTGGCCGCCGGCGGCCTCTTCGTCCTCGGCACCGAGCGCCACGAGAGCCGGCGCATCGACAACCAGCTGCGCGGCCGGACCGGCCGCCAGGGCGACCCGGGCCACTCCAAGTTCTTCCTCTCGTGCGAGGACGACCTGCTGCGCATCTTCGCCGGCGAGCGGCTGGATTCGATCATGCGCACCTTCGGCGTCCAGGAAGGCGAGGCGATCACCCACAAGTGGCTGAACTCGGCCATCGCCACCGCCCAGAAGCGCGTCGAGCAGCGCAACTACGAGATCCGCAAGAACCTGCTGAAGTACGACGACGTGGTGAACGACCAGCGCAAGGCGGTCTTCGAGCAGCGCGCCGAGTTCATGCACGCCGAGGACGTCTCCGACGTGGTTGCCGAGTTCCGCCGCGACACCATCGCCGACTTCGTGGCCCGCCACCTCCCGCCCAAGGCCTATGCCGAGCAGTGGGACGTCGAGGGCCTCGACGCCCACGTCCAGGAGTACCTGGGCCTGCAGCTGCCCATCAAGGACTGGGCGGCCGAGGAGGGCATCGCCAACGAGGAGATCGAGGAGCGCATCGCCGCCGCCGCCGACGCCCGCGCCGCGGAGCGTGAGGCCATGGTCGGCCCGCACATGCGCAACATCGAGAAGAGCTTCCTGCTGCAGATGATCGACATGCAGTGGCGCGAGCACCTGATGCACCTCGACCACCTGCGCAACGTCATCGGCCTGCGCGGCTACGGCCAGCGCGATCCGCTGAACGAGTACAAGACCGAGGCCTTCACGCTGTTCGAGAAGCTGCTCGTGGACCTGCGCCAGAGCACCACCCGCTGGCTGATGACCGTGGAGTTCCAGTTCGAGGAGCCGCCCGCGCCGCCCCAGGGCCAGTTCTTCGAGGTGCACATGAACCCGTTGACCGGGGAGAACGAGGCCGAAGGCGGGGCGCTGCCGTCCAACGTCCCCGCCGACCAGCGCCAGGCCCTACCCATCTCCGCCCTGCCCCAAGGCTGGGAAGACACCGGCCGCAACGCCCCCTGCCCCTGTGGCTCCGGGAAGAAGTTCAAGCACTGCCACGGCGCGCTCGTCTGACGCTGTAAACCGATGCAACCGTCTGTGGCTTCGGTCGTTTCGGCAGCTTCAGCAGGGGGCACAGCCATGCCGAATTATCGGGCCTACCAGGTCGATGAGCGCCGCCGGATCCTGAGCGCCAGCTGGGTCGAGGCGTCGGACGACGACGAAGCCAAGGCCAAGGCCGCCGCGGACCTCTGCGAGGAGGATGTTCCCGCCGTGGAACTGTGGCAGGCGACCCGCCTCGTCGCCGAGGTCACCTGCGAGGACGGCGGGGACGAGGCTTAGAGCCCGACCCAGTTTCCATGGAAGCCGAACGGCACACGGCGCGGCAGCTCGGCGACCGCGACCGGCCCCTTGGCGACGTCCTGGGCTTCGAAGACCAGCAGGTCGGACCGGTCCTCCGCGCCGCGCCAGACCACCGCCGTCAGCCAGCCGTCGCCTTCGGGCGCAACCGCCGAGCGCGGCACGAACACCGGCTCTGACGTCGCGTCGCCGGCCGCCAGCTCGAAGACCTGCCGACGCCCGGTGGCAAAGTCGAGGTGGGCGATGGTGTCGAAGCCGGGCGCCCGGTCGGGCCCGCGGTTGGCGGCGTACCAGCCGTGCCGGTGGCGGCGCGTCTCGCGCCGCGGGTCCACGCGCGGGAACTCGCCCCTGAGGTCGTCGATCACCTCCACCTTGATGGCGTCGGACGCCCCGGCGAGGTCGAAGGTCCAGCGGACCAGCTGGCTGACCGCGTCCTCGCCCGGGGAACCGTCGGCATTCGGGAACAGCGGCGCCACGTTGTAGAGCATGACGTCGGCGTAGAGCTTGTCGCCCTCCTCCCACGCGTTCATCGGGTGGAAGACGTAGCCCGCCTCGGTGTTGAACCAGCGGATCGAGGAGACGTCGCCGTCCCGGCGCATGACGCCCACGTAGCTGCCTTTCTCCGGCTCCCAGGCAAAGGCGGGACCGCCCCTCATCGCCCGCTCCAGGCTGGCCGTCAGCGGCATGACCGGGAACAGCACGTGGTTCTCGGTGACCATGAAGTCGTGGACCATGGAGGCATAGGGCGCCTGGAACTCCTGGCGCTGAACCACCGTGCCGTCGGCGGCGGTGACGCCGTAGCTCATGCCGGCCGACAGCGGCATCGGCCCCACGCCATAGGCGAACCAGATCATCTCGCCGGTGACCGGGTCGATCTTCGGATGCGCGGTGACGTTGCCCCTGTACGACCGGGCGTAGCCGCGGGACTCCAGGGTGTCGCGATCCATCTCGAACGGATGGTGGCCCTCCTCCAGCGCCAGCAGCTTGCCGCCGTGCCAGAGCACATTGGTGTTCGCCACGCCGCCTTCGTTGTCGAAGGCCAGCGGGTCGGCGCGCCGCGGATCGATGCTGAACAGCGCCCGGCCGTGCTCCCGCTCCAGCTCCAGCTTCGGCGTGCGGACGTAGCGGTTGCGGTACCGCACCTTGCCGTCCTCCATGTAGAAGCCGTGCACCATGCCGTCGCCGAAGAACCAGTGGTGCGGCTCGATGGGGTCGAACTGCGGGTTCGGCCCGATGCGGAACAGGGCGCCGCGAAGCTCCCTCGGCAGCTCGCCACGGACGGGAACGTCGAAGTCGTCCTCGCTGCGCACCGGCGCGAAATTGCCGCTGAGGTAGGGGTTTAGCCGCACGTCGCCGTCCATCGGCTATCCTTCCCGAGACTTCTTACGTTGTAAATTTATGAGGTACGGATTAGGCCTTTGCAAGAAGTTTGTGCGAAGTGCTCACGCCATGCCCCGCGTCCTCTCAGAATCCGACGTCGCCGATTTCCGTGAGCGCCTGTGCGGGGCGGCCGAGAAGCTGTTCGCCGAACGCGGCCCGGACGCGGTGACCATGCGCCAGTTGGCCGCCGAGCTCGGCGTCTCCCCCATGACGCCCTACCGCTACTTCCAGGACAAGGAAGACATCCTGGCCGCCGTGCGCACCAACGCCTTCAACCGGTTCGCCGAGGCCATGGAGGCGGCGCGCGAGGGCCGCAGCGGCGTGGAGGTCGGCGACGCCTACGTCACCTTCGCCTTCGAGCATCCGCACATGTACAAGCTGATGTTCGACCTGAACCAGCCGCACGAGGGCGACTACCCAGAGCTGGTCGCCGCCGGCACGCGGGCCCGGGCCACCATGAGCGCCTGGGTCAACGACGCCATCGCGGCGGGAAAGGTGCAGGGTGACCCCGAACAGGTGGGCATGATGTTCTGGGCCGCGACCCACGGCGCGGTGGTGCTGGAGCTCGCCGGCAAGCTGCCGCCGGGCGCCGCGCGCGAGCTGCATCACGCGCTCTCCTCGACCCTCGCCAGGGGCCTTCGGCCCGGCGCTTGACCGTCGCTGCGTAAGGCGGCCCCAACTGGCGTCATGATCAAGCCGTTCGAGGTCCGCTGGGACGAGCCGCAGGTGCAGGCCGTGCTCGACCGGGTTCGCGATTATCCCTGGCCGCCGCAGCCGGACGTCTCCGACGGCTGGGCCTACGGCTGTGACGGGGCCTACCTGAAATCGCTCTGCGAACACTGGACGGAGCGCTACGACTGGCGCGCCGCCGTCGCCGACCTCAACCGCTTCCCGCAGTTCACCGCCCGCGTCGAGGACTTCGACCTGCACTTCGTCCACGTGGTCGGCGAGGCGCAGGGCAGGCGCCCGCTGATCGTCACCCACGGCTGGCCTGGCTCTCACTACGAGTTCTGGCAGGCGATCGAGCCGCTGGCCTTCCCCTCGCGGTCCGGCGGCGACCCGGCCGACGCCTTCGACCTGGTGGTCCCCACCCTCCCCGGCTTCGGCTTCTCCTCCAAGCCAACGCGACCGATCGGCCAGCGCACCACAGCGCGGCTCTTCAACACCCTGATGACCCAGGTGCTGGGCTACCCCACCTACCTCGCCCAGGGCGGCGACTGGGGGGCCATGGTCACCTCCTGGCTCGCCCGCGACCACGGCGGCTGCGCGCGCGCCGTCCACCTCAACATGCTGGGCTTCCGTCCCCACGGCGGGCCGAAGACGGAAGACGAGATCGCCTGGGCCCAGCGCCAGGCCAGCGCCATGGACCTGATGGGCGCCTACTTCCGTCTGCAGGTGTCGAAGCCGCAGTCCCTGGCGTGGATGGGCGCAGGCAATCCCGTGGGTCAGGCCGCCTGGATCGCCGAGCGTTTCCACGACTGGTCGGACCTGCGCGAGAAGTCGATGGACGAGGTCCACCCGAAGGACCGGCTGCTCACCAACATCATGCTCTACGTGATGACCGACAGCTTCGCGACCGGCGCCTGGTACTACCGCGGCCTCGTCGAGGAGGGCGGCCTGGCCTTCCAGCCGGGCGAACGCTGCGAGAGGCCGACCGCCTTCGCCAACTTCCCCGGCGAGCCGCTCTATTCCGCCCCGCCCCGCTCGTTCGCCGAGCGCGCCTACAACATCGTCCGCTGGACCGACATGCCCCGCGGCGGCCACTTCGCCGCCATGGAGGAGCCGCAGCTGTTCGTCGATGAGGTCAGGGCTTGGGCGCGCGAGGTCTGACGGCTAAAGGGCGGGCATGACGGCCCGCTACGACTTCGCCTCCGACAACACCGCACCGGCAGCGCCTGAGGCCATCGAGGCCTTCGTCGCGGCCAACAGCGGCTTCACGTCCGGCTACGGGACCGACCCGGTGACCGCGCGGGCCGCCGACCTGGTCCGGGAGATGCTCGACGCCGACGCCGAGGTGCGCTTCGTGGCTTCCGGCACGGCCGCGAACGCCGTCTCCCTGGCCGCGCTCTGCCGGCCGTTCGAGGCGGTGCTGGCCCACGAGCACGCCCACGTGTGCACCGACGAGACCGGCGCGCCGGGCCTGTTCGGCCACGGCCTGGGCCTGATCCGGCTCGACGGGCCCTCCGGCCGGATTGAGCCTTCGTCCCTCGCCACCGCCCTGGCGCAGCCCGACGTCTCCTACCGCCAGCCGGCCGCGGCGCTCAGCCTGACCAACGCCACCGAGTACGGCACGGTCTATTCCGCCGAGGCCCTGCGCGCACTCATCGAGCCGGTGAAGGCCCGGGGCTACCGGGTCCACCTGGACGGCGCGCGCCTCGCCAACGCTGCGGCCGCGGGCTTCGACCTGAAGGCCATCAAGGACCTGGGCGTCGACCTGCTGGTGGTCGGCGGCACCAAGGCCGGCATGCCGCCCACCGAGGCGATCGTGATATTCGACCGCGAGCTCGCCCGCCGCTTCGACGCCCGCCTGAAGCAGGCCGGCCAGTTGCCGTCCAAGGCCCGGTTCTACGCCGCGCCCTTCATCGGGATGCTGGGCTCCGGCGGCTTCGTCCGCCACGCCGCCCACGCCAACGCCATGGCCCGCAGGCTCGCCGGCTTGACGCCCTTCCCGGTCGCTCATCCCGTGGAGGCCAACGGTGTGTTCGTGGAGATGGGTGACGAGACGCTGTCGCGCCTCCACGCCTCGGGCTGGTTCGCCTATCGCTTCCTGGACGGCACGGTCCGCTTCATGTGCTCGTGGGCGACGACCGAGGAGGCCGTGGACGCCCTGGGCGAGACCTTGCGCAACCTCAAATGATGCAGAGCGAAATCGCCGCGCCCAGAGGATAAGCGCGGGCAAGCTATGCCCCGACTTGCCCAGATGTGTGGCGCCGATGGCGCACTTAGCCTGAAATATGAAACGCTTGTAATCTTCCGCGTCACATTGCGACGAGTGGTCGTTGCTCGCGTGACCTCTGCGTGACAGCTTCGCCGCTCGCCGTTTGGCGTGCCAAAACCACCGTCTGCCGACAGGCGGCGGCGGGCGCGCGCCAACGGCTGCAGCCGCGCCGGCGACGTCGCGCTGCCAGACCATTTCCAAGGCCAGGGGCCAAAATTCAGGATGAGAATTGAGATGAGACCCATGCTTCGCACCGCGCTGCTTGCTACGGCGGCGTCGGCCAGCCTCATGGCTGCGCCCACCTTCGCCCAGGCCCAGCAGGCGGCCGGTGAAGCCGTCGACGTCGGCGAGATCGTCGTCACCGGCTCGCGCATCCGCCGCGACACCTTCTCCGCGCCGCAGCCGCTGTCGGTCGTGACGGCCGAAGCGATCCGCGAGTCCGGCAATACCTCGATCGGCGACATCCTGCTCGAGCAGCCGAACATCAACCCGGCGACCAACCAGCAGAACTCCTCGGGCACCCTGTTCCTGGCCGGCCAGACCCGCGCCGACATCCGCGGCCTGGGCCCGACGCGGACCCTGGTCCTGATGGACGGCCGCCGCCTGCCCTTCTCCGACGCCTCGTCCCCGGCGGTCGACCTGAACACCATCCCCTCGCTGATGGTGGAGCGGATCGAGACCATCGCGGGCGGCGCCTCGGCCGTGTACGGCTCGGAAGCCATCGCGGGCGTCGTCAACTTCATCATGAAGAAGGAGCAAGACGGCCTCGAACTCGACGTCCAGGCCGGCGTCTCCCAGGAAGGTGACGGCGAGGAATTCCGCACCGGCTTCAACTGGGGCGGCAAGTTCCTGGATGACCGCCTCAACGTCCTGATCGGCGGCGAGTACGCCATGCAGGACAAGATCATGCAGAAGGACCGCGAGGAGCTGTTCCCGGGCGTCCGGCGCAACACCCTGGTCACGCCGCAAACCCTCCTGCCCGCCACGCGGACGAACACCTCGCCCTTCGCCACGTTCCAGATCCGCGGCACCAACACGCTGAGCTCGGCCACCGTCAACGGCGCCCTGGCGGTGACCCGCGACGTGCGCACCAACGGCTCCACCCTCACCCGACTATCGCCGGAGTGCTCGACCACGACCGTCCAGCCGACCTGCCAGGACGAGTCGCTGTTCTACAGCGCCGTCTACAACGCGCTGCAGGGCAAGAGCGACCGGGCCGTGCTCCGCGGCTTCGCCACCTACGACCTGACGGACACCTGGAGCCTGTTTGCCGACGCGACCTACGTGAAGGCCGGCGGCTACGGCATCTTCCAGCCGGCGTTCTCCTCGGCCCAGGGCGGCGGCACCCTGCCGCTCTCGATCCGCGGCGACAACGCCTTCCTGAACGGCCCGGGCCAACTCGCCGCCGACCTGCGCGCGGTGATCACCGGCCCGACGAGCGTGAACGGCGTCCTGCTGCCCTTCGCGCAGCGCGGCGCGAACCTGCCGCTCACCAACTCGACGGTCATCCAGGTCGCCCGCTTCTATCCGGAGTTCGGCGGCCGCGACGTGAGCACGGAACGCGAGCAGATCCGCGCCGCTGTCGGTTTCGAAGGTGGGTTCGGCGTGCTCGGCCGCGAAGTGAGCGTCGACGGCTACGCTCAGTTCTCGGAGCTGAACGGCACCACGATCTCCTACAACGTGCCCAATCTCTCCCGCGTGGCGCAGGCGGTGGATGCGGTCCTGGTGAACGGCCAGGTCGCCTGCCGCGACGCCGCGGCCCGCGCGGCCGGCTGCGTCCCCTTCGACGTCATCAACGGCCCGTCCCGCGAAGCCGTGCTCTGGACCAACGCCCAGTCCACGACCGACCAGGAAGTGAAGCAGAGCGTCGCCGGCGTGAACTTCGCGACCGAGCTGTTCAACCTGCCGGCCGGCCCGGTGGGCGTCGCCTTCGGTGGGGAATGGCGTAAGGAAGAAAGCCTCTTCGTCCAAGACGCCCTGGGCGCCTCGGGCGCGCTGTTCTTCAACTCGATCGGCACCCGCGGCGGCGAGTACGACGTCTCGGAAGCCTACGGCGAAATCCGGATCCCGATCCTGAAGGATCTGCCGTTCGCCCAGGAGCTGACGGTCGAACTGGCGGGCCGGATTTCCGATTATTCGACGATCGGCAAGACCGACCAGTACCGCCTGCACGCCGAATGGGCGCCGTTCGAGGACATCCGCTTCCGCGCCAGCGAGTCGACGGCCGTGCGCGCGCCGAACATCGTGGAGCTGTACGCGCCGCAAAGCCGTAACTTCACCACGGCGGCGAACGACCCGTGCGACAAGGACGTGTTCGCGGGCGCCACGGCGGCTCAGAAGGCCGCCCGCCTCGTCACCTGCGGCGCGGCGATCCCGGGCTACAACCCGGCGACCTTCGTGTCGAACTTCGGCACGGGCCGTCCGTCGCTGCCCCTGCTCCAGGGCGGCAACCCGGACCTCGGCCCGGAAGAGGCGAAGACCTACCAGTACGGCGTGGTCATCACGCCGCGCTGGGTCAAGAACCTCCAGGTGTCGTTGGACTTCTTCAAGTACAACATCACCGGCCAGGTGGGCACGATCCCGATCAACACCCTGCTCGGGAACCTCTGCTACGACTCGCCCCAGGCCTACGCCTCCAACCCGTTCTGCGCGCAGATCAAGCGTGACCCGACGGGCACGGGCGGCGGCGCCGTGCCGGGCGGCGTGATCGAAGTCCTCCTCGTCAACCAGAACGTCGCGAGCGTGAAGGTGGAAGGCTGGGACGGCTCGATCGCCTACGGCTTCAACACCGAGGACGTGTTCGGTCGTGACCTGGGCGACCTGGCGTTCCGCCTGGACGCCACCTGGATGTACCGGTTCGCCCTGCAGGGTCTGCCGGGCCAGTCCTACGTCCAGTTCGCCAACACGATCACCAACGCGACGCCTGAGTGGAAGGCCAACGCGTCGCTCCGCTGGAGCCGGGACAACTACTCGGTCACCTGGAGCACGCTGTGGATCGACTCCATGATCATCAGCCAGACGCAGCAGCAGGGCGTGCTCGACCCGTTCATGACGGGCGAGTACTACCGGCACGACCTGCGGGCCAGCTACCGCGTGAACGACCAGGTGAGCGTGCGGGCCGGTATCATCAACCTGACGAACGAGTTCCCTCCGTACGTGCCGGAAGTCTTCACCGGCACGGGCACGGGCTCGTCGCAGTATGACAACCGCGGCCGGTTCTTCTTCGTCGGCGCGAACTTCAACTTCTAAGAAGCCAAGCCGTCCGGGTCCCTTCTGGGGGCCCGGCGGGGCCTGGAGAGCGAGAGCCGCCGGCGTCACCGCCGGCGGCTCTTTCGTTTTGGCGCAGCGGGCCCGGCGGCTAAGCGTTGACGCCTCCCGCGCCGCGACCTAGCCCGGGCGGCGGGTGACTGGGGACCTCTCGATGCGCATCTTGGTGGGCACGCCGACCTACAACGGCCAGCTGACGACGCAGTACACCGGCTCGCTCCTGGCGCTGCGTTCGGAGCTCGGCGATCAGGTGGACTGGAAGACCACCAGCGGCACCCTGCTGGCCTGGGCCCGCAACACCCTTGCCAGCTTGGTGCTCGAGTCCGACCACAGCCACCTGCTGTTCATCGATTCCGACATTGATTACCCGCCCAGCCTGATCCGCCGGATGATCGACTTCGATGCCCCCATGGTGGCGGCGGTCTATCCGCACCGCGTCCTGGACGTGCAGCGCTTCCACGCCATGGCCCGCGCGCACGACGATCCGGCGGCCGCCTGGGCGCGGTCGCTCAGCTTCGTGATGGAGCTCGAGACACCGCCGGTGGAACGCAACGGCTTCTACCGTGCGCGATACGCGGGCACCGGCCTGATGCTGATCAAGCGGGAGGTGTTCGAAACCCTGCGCGACACGTGTCCCGACCTCTATCGGCCCGCCGCCGGCAGCTACTACGGCCACCAGGGGCTGAAGCACGTGCTGCAGTGCTTCGAGCCCCAATACGACGAAGCCGGCCTCGCGATGAGCGAGGACGTGTCCTTCTGCCGGCGCTGGCAGCAGGCCGGCGGCGAGCTCTGGGTGGTGTTCGACGACACCGTGGGCCACGTGGGCCCGTTTACCTTCCGGGCGCGGGCCTAGACCGCCCTGCTCAGGCTGTCTCCAGCGCCCGCTGAGCCAGCATGCCGTTGAGCCGCGCCTGGATGATCTCCTCGGCCTCGCGGACGATGCGGTGGATCAGCTCGGCGCAGGTGGGCACGTCGTGGATCAGCCCCTGCACCTGGCCCGCCGACCAGATGCCGTGGTCGGGGTCGCCGGTCTCGTAGACCACCTTGCCGCGCGTGCCGGCCACCAGCTCGCGCACCTCCTCGAAGGACGCCCCGCCCCGCTCGCGCGCCACCACCTCCTGGCTGATGGCGTTCTTCGCCACCCGGCTGGTGTTGCGCATGGTGCGGAAGATCAGGTCGGTGGCGCGCTCGTCGTTCTCGACGATCTGGCGCTTGATGTTCTCGTGGATCGGGCTCTCCACCGTCGCCATGAAACGGGTGCCCATGTTGATGCCGTCGGCGCCCAGCGCAAGGGCGGCCACAAGCCCACGGGCGTCGCCGAAGCCGCCTGACGCGATCATCGGGATCTTGATCTTGTCGGCGGCCGCCGGGATCAGGATCAGGCCCGGCACGTCGTCCTCGCCGGGGTGGCCGGCGCACTCGAACCCGTCGATGGAGATGCCGTCCACGCCCATCCGCTCGGCTGAGAGGCCATGGCGGACCGAGGTGCATTTGTGCAGCACCTTGATGCCGTGCTTCTTGAACTCGTCGACGTGCTCCTGCGGCTTGTTGCCCGCCGTCTCGACGATCCTCACGCCGCTCTCGATGATCGCCTGGCGATACTCGGCGTAGGGCGGCGGCTTGATGGCCGGCAGGATGGTCAGGTTCACGCCGAACGGCTTGTCGGTCATCGACCGGCAGCGGGCGATCTCCTCGGACAGCTTCTCAGGCGTCGGCTGGGTCAGCGCGGTGATGAAGCCCAGGCCGCCGGCGTTGGCCACCGCCGCCACCAGCTCGGCGCGGCCGACCCACTGCATGCCGCCCTGCACGACGGGATGCTCCACGCCGAAGGTCTCGGTGAACCTGGTCCTGAGCGCCATGCCGTGTCGCCTCCAAACATCCGTTTGGAGCAGTCAAACCCCCGGACGCTGCGTCAGGCAACCCCCACGCGGCCGATGGCGTAGAAGCGGTCGGCGCGCTGCTTCTTCAGCTCCTCGGGCGGCTTGCCGTCGAGGGCCGCCAGCTCCTCTTCGAGCACGTCGCCGACCGTCTGCATGGCGGCCTCGGGGTTTGCGTGCGCCCCACCAGGCGGCTCGGGGATGATGCGGTCGACGATCTTCATGCCCAGCAGGTCCTGGGCGGTGATCTTCATGGCCTTGGCGGCGTCGGCGGCGGTGCGCGCGCCGCGCCACAGGATGGAGTTCGCGCCCTCCGGAGCGATCACCGAATAGATGGCGTGCTCGAGGATCAGCACCCGGTTGGCGCCCGCCAGCGCGATCGCGCCGCCCGAGCCACCCTCGCCAGTCACCACGGCGACGTTGGGCACGCCCAGCATCAGCCCGGCCTCGGTCGAGCGGGCGATCGCCTCGGCGACGCCGCGCTCCTCCGACGCGATGCCCGGGTAGGCGCCCGCCGTGTCGATGAAGCTCACCACCGGCAGGTTGAACCGCTCCCCCAGCTCCATCAGACGGATCGCCTTTCGGTAGCCTTCAGGCCGGCCGTAGCCGAAGTTGTGCTTCACCCGGGTGACGGTGTCGCGGCCCTTCTCGTGCCCCATCACCACCACCGGGCGGCCGCGGAACCGGCCCAGGCCGCCGATGATCGCCTGGTCGTCGCCGAATGTGCGGTCGCCCCGAAGTTCCTGGAACTCCTCGATCAGCGCGCCCACGTAGTCCACGAAGTGCGGCCTATTCGGGTGTCGCGCCACCTGGGTCTTCTGCCAGGCGTCGAGCTTGGAATAGGCCTCGCGGCGCAACTCCTGGGCGCGCGTGCGCAGCGCCTCGATCTCGGCGTCGAACGCGCCGGCGCCGGCGGTCTCGGAAAGCTTCGACAGCTCCTCGATCTTGGTCTCGATCTCGGCGATCGGGCGCTCGAAGTCGAGGTAGTGGGCGGCCATTTTGGGCGGTCGCTTCCTTGGCGGTTCGCGAGGCGGCGGAAATTAGGCGGGATCAGCCCCGCTCACAAGGCGGGAACCCACGGCGGCGTCCGCTACTTTGATCGTTTCATGAAGACCTGGCTTAGAAACAATGGACTGACCATCGCACTCAGTGCTCTCTTCCTCGCGAGCCTGATCGGCCAGATGGTCACGGGCTTTTCCCATGAAAACGAGGAGCGGCTGCAGCACGGCCAGGTCCTGATTTCATTCTTCGACTTCCTCAAGGGCGGTGAGTTCCTCTCCACATTGTTCGAGAACTGGGAGAGCGAGTTCCTGCAGATGGCCACCTACGTGGTCCTCACGGCGTACCTCTTCCAGCGCGGCTCCCCGGAATCGAAGGACCCCGACGAGACGGCGCCCCAGGACCGCGACCCGAAGCTCGACGAGAAGAAGGCCACCGCGCCGGCCCCGGTCAGGACCGGCGGCGTGGTGCGGGTGATCTATTCCCACTCCTTGGGGCTCGCTCTGGGCCTGCTCTTCGTGGTCTCCTTCGTGCTGCACTGGGCGAACAGCTTCCGCAGCGCGGTCGACGAGGCCGAGCAGCACAACCAGCCGCCCCCGGAGCTCCTCGGCTACCTGGCCGACAGCCGCTTCTGGTTCGAAAGCTTCCAGAACTGGCAGAGCGAATTCCTCTCCACCGCACTGCTGATCGTGCTGGCCATCTTCCTGCGCGAACGGGGCTCCCCGGAGAGCAAGCCGGTGGGGGCGCCGCACGCCCAGACCGGAACCTGAGCCGTAAGTCCTTCTACGGCCAAGTGAAACTTACCTACGGAGCTTAGGGTTTGTTAGCCCGAGGTCGAGCCCGGCCCGCTTCGATGGGGGGACCGACGGCGGCCCAGGTGCGTCTTCGTCATGACGCGCGGAAAGAAGCCTGACACGCCCGCGCTCGAGGAGAAACGGAGCAATATCCTATGAAAGCCGCCCTGAAGATCGGTATGGCCTCGGCGCTGGCGCTTGCGAGCGTCACCCCGGCCGCCGCCCAGTACTACCAGCCCACCCCGCAGTACCAGCAGGACCTGAGCCGCTATCAGTCCGACCGCAACGCCTACGAGGCGCGTCGCGACGACTACGAGCGCGCTCGCATGGACTTCGAGCGCCGCCGCGCCGACTGGGAGCGCGCCCGCGCCGCCTATGACGCGCGCTGGGGCTACGGCGCCTACGTTCGGCAGTACGGGCCGGCTCCTGTGTGGAGCGACGCCTATGTCGCCGACAACTACTACGCCCCGGCTCCGGCCTACGCGGCCCCGTCGGCCGGCTACTACGGCTACAACACCGCCACCACCGTCCCCGGCCCGGTCCGCTGCAACAACAACTCGACCGTCACCGCCGGCGTGATCGGCGCGCTGGCCGGCGCGGTGCTCGGCTCGAACGTGGCCGCCCGTAACGCCCGCACCGAGGGCGCGGTGCTCGGCGCCGCGGTCGGCGGCGCGATCGGCGCCGGCGTCGGCCGGGCCAACGACCGCTACAAGTGCGACGTGAACGGCCCGTACTTCACCCGTAACGAGACCATCGCCTACCGTGAGGCCGACGGCTACGGCTACGATCGCAACCAATACCGCCGCTACTCGCGGATGGGCTGCCGCCTGGCGCCGGCCCCGGTCGACAACTACGGCCAGGATTACCGCTACGTCCGGGTCTGTCCGGACGCCTCGGGCCGCTACCGGATCACCGGCTAAGCAGGTTTAAGATTTCAATGGAGAGGGCCGTCCTTCGGGGCGGCCCTTTTCCTTTAGCGTTTCCGCGACAGCGGATGCTTGCTCGCCATCACCTCGCGGAGCCGCTCGCCGGCCACGTGGGTGTAGATCTGGGTGGTGGCGATGTCGGCGTGGCCGAGCAGCTTCTGCACCACCCGCAGGTCGGCCCCGCCCTCCAGCAGGTGGGTGGCGAAGGCGTGGCGCAGCACGTGCGGGCTCACCCGCGACGGATCGATGCCGGCGTCGGCCGCGGCCTCGTCGAGCAGCTGGGCGAACCGGCGCGGCGTCAGCCGCCCGGCCTTGCCCCGCGACGGGAACAGCCAGGGATTGGCCTTGTCGCCGTTCGGCAGGAACTTCGGGCGGATCTCGAGGTAGGCCTTCACCCCCTCCCGCGCCGCCCCGTTCAGGGGCGCCAGCCGCTCCTTGCCGCCCTTACCCTTCACGATCAGGTAGGCCGGGTCGCGCGCCAGGGCGGCCAGCGTCAGCCCGGTCAGCTCCGAGATCCGCAGCCCCGAGGCGTAGGCCAGCTCCACCATGCAGGCCAGCCTGAGCCCCTGCGCCCCGTCCTTCGCCGCCGCCGCCGCGATCAGCCGGTCCATCTCCGCCCGCGAGAGCACCTTGGGCAAAGACCGCCCCTTCCTGGGCGCCTCCACCCGGCGCGAGGGGTCGTCCCCACGCCAGCCCTCGCCAAGCACGAACCGATAGAACTGCCGCACCGAGGCCCGCCTCCGGGCCGCCGTCGCCGGCGAAAGCCCACGGGCGCCGAGGTCGACGAAGTAGGCCTCCACGTCTTCGGCGGACGCGCTCGACAGGTCCCGCCCGCGCCCCGCCAGGAAGCCGGATGCGTCCGTCAGGTCGCGGGTGTAGGCGGACAGCGTGTTCTTCGCCGCGGCCCGCTCGACGGCCATCATCTCCAGGAAGGCTTCCGCCCAGGCCGCGCCCTGTCCGGTCATGGCGCCAGCCTCGCGCAAATTCCCTACCGATTTGGCGCCGTGGGCAGGCGTCGTGTAAGCCTCGCTGCGCCCATGGACCGCTACGACCCGCTGCGCCGCCGCACCATCGCCCTCGTGGGCCTGATGGGCGTGGGCAAGTCCAGTGTGGGCCGCAGGCTCGCCAGCGCGCTCTCCCTGCCGTTCAAGGACGCCGACGCCGAGGTCGAGGTCGCCGCCGGCCGCTCCATATCCGACATCTTCGCCGAGCTTGGCGAGCCCACCTTCCGCGAGGGCGAGCGCCGGGTGATCGCCAGGCTGCTGGAACAGCCGCCGCATGTCCTGGCCACCGGCGGCGGCGCCTTCGTCAACCCCGAGACCCGCTCGCTGATCAAATCCAGGGCCGTCTCGGTCTGGCTGAAGGCCGACGTGGAGGTCCTCGCCCGCCGGGTGGCGCGCAAGGACACCCGCCCCCTGCTAGTCGGCAAGGACCCGCTGGAGGTGCTGAAGGCCCAGGCCGAGGCCCGCTACCCCGCCTATGCCGAGGCCGATATCGTGGTGGAGACCGGCGACGCCGCCCACCACGTCACCGTCGACCAGGTGATCCGCGCCCTCTCCGCCTTCCTGGAGACCCATACCCCATGAGCCGCACGATCCCCGTGGGCCTGGGCGCGCGCGCCTACGAGGTCGTGGTCGGCGCGGGCCTGCTGGAGGACGCGGGCGCGCGGCTGAAGCCGTTCCTGAAGACCCGACGCGCCGCCGTGGTCAGCGACGAGACCGTGTGGGCCCTGCACGGCGCGAGGCTTTCCGCCGCGCTCGAGCGCGAGGGCGTCCAGGCTCTCCCCGTCGTCGTGCCCCCCGGCGAGCAGACCAAGAGCTTCGAGGGGCTGGCGGACCTGTCCGACCGCCTGCTGGCCCTGGAGCTCGACCGCGGCGACCTGGTGGTGGCCTTCGGCGGCGGCGTGGTGGGCGACCTCGCCGGCTTCGCGGCGGCCATCTACAAGCGGGGCATCGACTTCGTGCAGGTCCCCACCACCCTGCTGGCGCAGGTGGACTCCTCGGTCGGCGGCAAGACCGCCATCGATACGCCGCGCGGCAAGAACCTTGTCGGCGCCTTCCACCAGCCCCGCCTGGTCCTGGCCGACCTCGACGTGCTCGCCACCCTGGCCGAGCGCGAGATGCGGGCCGGCTACGCCGAGGTGATCAAGTACGGCCTGCTGGGCGACTTCGGCTTCTTCGAATGGCTGGAGGCCAACGGGCCCAAGGTGCTGGCCCGCGAGCCGGACGCGCTATCCCGGGCCGTCGCGCGTTGCGTCGAGATGAAGGCCGAGATCGTCGCCCATGACGAGAAGGAACAGGGCCGCCGCGCCCTTCTCAACCTCGGCCACACCTTCGGCCACGCCCTGGAGGCCGAGACCGGCTACGGCGCGGCCCTCCTGCACGGCGAGGCGGTGGCCGCCGGCCAGGCGCTCGCCTTCCGCTTCTCCGCCGCACAAGGCCTCTGCCCCGCCCAGGACGCGCGCCGCGCCGCCGCCGCTATCGCGGCCGCCGGCCTGCCCACCACCCTCGCCGAGGTCCCCGGCCACCCGTTCTCCGCCGAGCGCCTGGTCCGCCACATGGCCCAGGACAAGAAGGCCGAGGCCGGGCGCCTGACCTTCATCCTCGCCCGCGGCATCGGCGACGCCTTTGTCGCCAAGGCCGTCGACCAGGCGGCGGTCCGCGACTTCCTCATCGCCGAAGGGGCGCAGCCGTGATCTGGGCCATCGTCGCCGCGCTCGCCCCCACCCTGGTCATCCTGCTCGCGCTCTCGGGCATGATCTCGGCCGCCGAGACCTCCATGACCGCGGCTAGCCGCGGGCGACTGCACCAGCTGGAGCGCGACGGCGACCGGCCCGCGCGCCGGGTGAACCGGCTGATTTCCAACCAGGAGACCATGATCGGCGCCATCCTGGTGGCCAACAACGTCATCAACATCTTCGCCTCGGTGGTCACCACCCAGGTGCTGGGCGCGGCCTTCCCCGGCTGGTTGGGGGCCGCCATCGCCACCGCCGTGATGACCGTGCTGGTGGTGGTCTTCTCCGAGATCCTGCCCAAGACGCTCGCCATCGCCCGCGCCGACGACGTCGCCCGCGCGCTGTCCATCCCCACCGACTGGGTGGTGCGCATCTTCGGGCCGATCGCCAACGGCGCGCAGTGGATCGTGCGCCACACCCTGCGCCCCTTCGGCATCAAGCTCTCCATGGAGACCGACGTGCTGGCGGCCCACGAGGAGATCCGCGGCGCGGTCGAGTACCACCACTCGGAAGGCCTGGTGGAGAGCCGCGACCGCTGGATGCTCGGCGGCGTCCTCGACCTGGGCGAGATGGACGTCAGCGAGGTGATGGTCCACCGCAAGGCCATCGCCATGATCGACGCCGACCTGCCGCCGCGCGAGATCGTGCTCGCCGCCCTGGAGTCCGGCCACACCCGCATGCCGCTCTACCGGCAGGACCCGGAGAACGTGGTCGGCGTGCTCCATGCCAAGGACCTCCTGAAGGCCATGGCCGACGCCGACGGCAAGATCGACGAGCTGAAGATCGCCTCCTTCATGCGCCAGCCGTGGTTCATCCCCGAGACCACCAGCCTGAAGGACCAGCTCGCCGCCTTCCTGAAGCGCCGCACCCACTTCGCCATGGTCGTCGACGAATACGGCGCCCTGCAGGGCCTCGTGACGCTCGAGGACATCCTCGAGGAGATCGTCGGCGAGATCGAGGACGAGCACGACGTGGTCGTCCCCGGCGTCCGCCCCGCGCCCGACGGCGGCGTCGTCGTGGACGGCTCCGTGACGATCCGCGACCTCAACCGGTCCATGAACTGGAACCTGCCCGACGACGAGGCGGTGACGGTGGCCGGCCTGCTCATCCACGAGGCGCAGACCATCCCCGACGTGGGCCAGGTGTTCGTCTTCCACCGCCACGAGTTCCGGGTGGTGGAGAAGAAGGCCAATCAGCTCACGGTCCTGCAGATTTCGCCGCCCGAAGCGCCGCCGGAGTGACCCCCTCGGCTAAGGTCTAGCTCCCATTCGGAAAAGTGAGTGCGGCCGGCTTGACGGCCCCCGTTAAACGCCCTCTTGTCCCGGAACCGCCGGGGGACGGCCGGGTTTATAGTCAAGCTTGTTCGATCGGGGGATCGCCCATCCATGAATTCCGCCAAGGCTGTCCCGCAGTTCGGGACGACCGTAGCCGCCCCCCTAGCCGTCTCCGGGAGCCTCGGTCATGACCGATAGGGCGAAGCTGGACGGGCTGAAGGTCCTCGTCGTCGAGGACGAGATGATGGTCTCGATGCTCATCGAGGACATGCTAACCGACCTCGGCTGCACCGTCGTGGGCCCGGCCTCGCGTCTCGACGAGGCCATGGAGCTGGCGCGCGACGCCGACCTGGACTGCGCGGTGCTCGACGTTAACCTCGGCGGCCAGCCGATCTTCCCGCTCGCCGACCTGCTGCGCGAGAAGGGCGCCCCCTTCGCCTTCGCCACCGGCTACGGCGACGCAGGGCTGCGCGATGTCGACAAGGGCTCCCCGGTCCTCCAGAAGCCCTTCCGTGAGGGCGACCTGGCGCGTGTGCTGGGTGAGCTGAGCGCCGCCGTCGGCTGACCTCTATCTCTAGAGGTAGCCGAGCGCGCGCGAGCCGTCGGCGAGCAGGACGCTGAGCGCTCCTGCCAGGACGGCGACAGACACAAGCAGTTTCATATCCCTTTTCTCCTTTGCCTTGCCTCTCTCGAAGCAAGGACGCGGGAGATAGGGTGTTTCCGACACTACGGTAGGGCTTGTTTCCGCAGAACTGCTCTGCGGTTTTGGAAACAGGGCCCCTCAGGCCTTCCCCAGCAGCTCATACAGCACCTTGTCGGGGGTGATCGGGTAGTCGCGCACCCGCACGCCGACCGCGTTGTAGATGGCGTTGGCGACCGCCGCGCCCGCGCCCGAGATGCCCAGCTCGCCCACGCCCTTGATGCCCATCGGGTTGGCCTTGTCATCCACCTCGTCGAGCATGATGGCGTCCAGCTCGCCGATGTCGGCCTGCACCGGCACCAGGTACTGCGCCAGGTCCTGGTTGATGAAGGAGCCGTAGCGGGGGTCCGCCGCGTTGCCCTCGTGCAGGGCCGAGCCCACGCCCCAGATCATCCCGCCGGTCAGCTGGCTCCTCGCCGTCTTCCAATTGAGGATCCGTCCCGCCGCGAACACCCCCAGCATCCGCCGCACCCGCGTCTCGCCGGTCACGGGGTCGACGCCGACCTCGCAGAAATGGGCGCCGTAGGTGTGCTGGCTCCAGTTGCGCGCGTCCGCCGCCGGCCGGATCTCGCCCTCCGCCGTCAGGCCTGCCGGCGCGGCGCGGCGGATCAGGTCCGCCAGCTGCTCCGAGCGGTTCTCGATGGCGATCACCCCGTCCTGGAAGGTCACCTGCTCCGGCCTGCCCCCGGACAGCGGCGAGCCCTCGTCGCCGACTGCCAGCTCCGCGATGGCCTTGCGCAGGTTCATGCCGGCGTGCAGCGCCGCCGAGCCGGCCGTGGCCGCCCCGAACTGCCCGCCGGACCCCGGCGCCGGCGGCAGCTCCGAGTCGCCGATCTCCACCCGCACCGCGCCCAGCGGCACGCCCAGCGTCTCCGCCGCGATCTGCGCCAGCACCGTGTAGGTGCCGGTGCCGATGTCGGTCATCCCCTGGCGCACGGTGATCACGCCGTCCGCGTCCACCGTGAAGCTGCACTTGGCCGGCAGCAGGAAGTTGCCGCGGATCGCCGCCGCCATCCCCATGCCGACCATCCAGCGCCCGTCGCGCACCTGCCCCGTCTTCGGATTGCGCCGGTCCCAGCCGAACAGCTGCGCGCCCTCGCGCAGGCAGCGCACCAGCTGGCGGATCGAGAACGGCTTGCCCGTCTCGGGATCCACCTCGGGCTCGTTGAGGATTCGCAGCTCCACCGGGTCGACGCCCAGCTTCTCCGCCAGCTCGTCCATGGCCACTTCGAGGCTCAGCATCCCCGACGCCTCGCCCGGCGCCCGCATGGGTCCTGCGCCCGGCAGGTCCAGCTTAACCAGCCGGTGCCCGGTCAGCCGGGCCGGCGCCGCATAGAGGCTGCGCGCGAAGTTCGACGCGTGCTCCACGAACCCGCCGTCGCGCTCGCAATGGGTCGTGGTCATCAGCGACATGGCCGTGAGCCGGCCGTCGGGCGTCGCCCCCAGCCGCACCCGCTGCAGGGTCGCCGGCCGGTGCACCGTGCCGTGCATCATGTGCTGGCGTGAGAAGGCCACCTTCACCGGCCGCCCCACCGCACGCGCGCCCAGCGCCGCCAGCGTCAGCTCGTCGTAGGTCTGGCCCTTACCTCCGAACCCGCCGCCGATGTAGCGGGTCATCAGGTGGACGGCGTCGCGGTCGATCTTCAGGGTTTCGGCGAGCCCGTGCTGCGCCGGCTTCACCATCTGCACCGAGGTGTGGACGATGCACTTGCCGTCCTCCCACCACGCCACCGAGGCGCAGGGCTCCATCTGGCAGTGGTTCTGGACGGGCGTGAACCAGGTTTCGTCCAGCTTCACCGGGGCGGCCGCGAACGCCGCCTCGAAGTCCCCGATCTCCACGTCCTGCTCGCCGGGCGCGTCGGTTGCGGTCTCGAGGGCGGCGCGGAAGTCGACCTCCGGGGGCTCCTCAGCATAGGTCAGCCGCACCAGGTCGGCCGCGGCCTCGGCGTTCTCCAGGGTGTCGGCCACCACGAAGGCCACCGGCTGGCCGAAGTAGGCGACGCGGTCGCTCTCCAGCGCCGGCCGCGCCGGCGAGGTGGACCGCGGATGCACCCGCGTCCCGCGGGCGCCCTGCTCCGGGACATTCCGGTGCGTCCAGACCACGAGCACGCCGGGCGAGGCCTCGGCCTGCGCCGTGTCGACACCCACGATCCGTCCGCGGGCGATGCTCGCCGGGACCATCACGCCATAGGCCGGCGGCGACGGCGGCTTCACCTCGTAGGCGTAGGGCGCCTGGCCGGAGACCTTTAGCGGGCCCTCGTAGCGGTCGACCGGCTTGCCGATCAGGCCGGAGCGGTTCTCCTTGACGGGATTGGGGGCTTCCCAGTCGACGACCGAGCTCATCGCACGCCTCCCGCGGCCTGCATGATCGCCGCGCTGCCGAGCCGGCCGGTGAGCGCGATCTTGAAGCCGTTGCGGCCATTGTCGGTGGCGCTGGCCAGCTCCGCGCTCATCGCATCCTCGGCGGTGCCGCCGGCCGCCAGCGACTCCTCGGCCGCCACGGCGCGCCAGGGCTTGTGCGCCACCATCCCCAGCGCCACGCGCCCGCCCGCCACCGCCACGCTGGCGAGGCCCGCCGCGAACGAGGCCCGGTCGCGCGCCTTGCGATAGACCTGCCCGCCGGCCGCCGGCGGCGGCACCACGACGGCGGTGATCAGCTCGCCGGGGATCAGGTGGTGGTCCTGCTCGGGCTTCTCGCCCGGCAGCCGGTGCAGCTCCAGGATCGGGAAGGCCCGGGCCTGCCCGGACGGCGTCAGCGTCTCCACCGTCGCGTCCAGCGCCACCAGCGCCACGGCCATGTCCGACGGGTTGGTGGCGATGCAGGCGTGGCTCGCCCCGAAGATCGCCGAGTTGCGGTTCAGCCCCTCCAGCGCCCCGCAGCCGGAGCCGGGTTCGCGCTTATTGCAGGGCTTGGTGGTGTCGTAGAAGTAGGCGCAGCGCGTCCGCTGCAGCAGGTTGCCGCCGACGCTGGCCTTATTCCGAAGCTGCGGCGAGCCGCCGGCCACGATCGCCTGCGCAAGCACCGGGTACTTCGCCCGCACCCGCGCATCCGCCGCCACCTGGCTGTTCGACGCCATGGCGCCGATCCGCAAGGACCCGTCGGCCGTCTCCTCGATTCCCGCCATCGGCAGGCGGCCCACGTCGATCAGATGCTGCGGCCGCTCGATGTCGAGCTTCATCAGGTCGAGGAGGTTGGTGCCGCCGGCGATGAACCTCGCTCCCGGCGTCTCTGCCGCGGACTTCACCGCCGCCTCGGGGCTCTGCGCGCGCTCGTAGGTGAAAGGCCTCATGCCTGCTCACCCGCGTAGGATCGGATCGCCGCCACGATCTGCGGATAGGCCGAGCAGCGGCAGATGTTGCCGCTCATCCGCTCGCGGATCTCGGCGTCGGTCAGCGCCACCTTGCCCGTCAGGTCCGCGGTCTCCTGGCTAGGCCAGTTCGCCTCCACTTCCTGCAGCATGCCCAGCGCCGAACAGATCTGGCCGGGCGTGCAGTAGCCGCACTGGAAGGCGTCCTCCTCCAGAAAGGCCTTCTGCAGCGGGTGCAGCCGGTCGGGCATGCCGACGCCCTCGATGGTGGTGACCTCGTCGCCGTCGTGCATCACCGCCAGCGACAGGCAGGAATTCACCCGCACGCCGTTGACCAGCACAGTGCACGCCCCGCACTGCCCGTGGTCGCAGCCCTTCTTGGAGCCTGTCAGCCCCAGGTGCTCTCGCAAGGCGTCCAGCAGGGTGACGCGGGGATCGACGTCCAGCTCGCGCGGCTCCCCGTTGACGTCGATCGTCGTCCGCAAGCCACCCCTCCAGGCCGCACCACCGGCGGCTCTTCAAACATCTGTTGGGTAGAAGCTTAGACCCTAGGTCTCGCCCGGCGCCAGCGCCTTGACGGACAGCGCGTGCACCGGGCCCGCCAGCTCTTCCGCCAGCGCGCGGTAGACCATCCGCTGGCGCGCCACCTTGTTCTGGCCGGCGAAGGCCGCCGCCTCGATGGTCACGTTGAAATGGCTCTCCCCGCCCGGCGTCGCGCCCGCGTGTCCGGCATGCCGCGCAGAGTCGTCCTCGACCTCCAGCCGGGTCGGCTGGAAGGCGGCGCTCAGCTTGTTCTGGATGGCTTCGAATATGGCGCCCATCGGCCGCATCTTCAATTCTTGAAGGGGAATATCTTCCCCCCATACTTGGCCCATGCCGGGCGCGTTTCAATACAGGCCGAAGTTCCTCGACATCCGCGTGCGCCCGCCCTCGGAGGAAGAGGACGCACGCGCCGAGGACGTGAACGCGCTGAAGCCCGGCGAGCGGGCCTGCGACCACCCGGGATGCAGCCGCGCGGCCACCGCCAAGGCGCCGAAGTCGCGCGACATGCTCAACGAGCACTACTGGTTCTGCCAACCGCACGCGGCCGAGTACAATCGCAACTGGAACTTCTTCGCCGGCATGAGCGAGGGCGAGGTGCGCCGCCGCCAGCAGGAGGAGCTGTTCACCGGCGGTCGTCCCACCTGGGAGATGAAGGCCGGCCGGCTCAGCCGCGAGGCCGCCGCCTTCTCCGCCAAGTTCGGCAAGGGCCAGGGCTACCGCGATCCGTACAACCTGTTCGGCGGCGGCGGCGGCTACGCCAAGGCGGCCGAGCCGGACGATCGCCGCATCGGCAAGATCGAGCGCGGCGCGCTGGCCGACCTGGACCTGGACGTCAACGCCGACGGCTCCAAGATCCGCGCCCGCTACACCGAGCTGGTGCGCCGTCTGCACCCCGACGCCAACGGCGGCGACCGCACCGGCGAACAGAAGCTGCAGCGGGTCATCAAGGCCTACCAGTCCCTGCGCAAGGCCGGGATGGTCTAGCGGCCGAACGGCCGAATACGGACGACCGGCGCGCGCCCTGCCTCCGATCACGGAATCGTTTTCAGCGATCGGATATGAGCCGTTTCTGCTGTTGCGGCAAAGGTTTAGCTAGACCATTCGCCCATTTCCCGTCGCAATTCCGGCAAAGCTCGGAACTTAAGCGACGCTTCGCAGGTTCGCCGACCTGGACTGTCAGGATCTCCTGCAGAGCCCGTCTCTCGAACTGTTTGGGGTTAGAAATGGACCAAGAAAACAAGAAGGCTGGCACCGACCGTCGCGCCTTCCTCGCCACCGCCGGCAAGGCCGCCATCGTCGTGCCGCCGGCCATGACCGCGCTTCTGTCGACCACCATGGCCTCGCCGGCCATTGCCGCCTCCGGCGGCAGCGGCAAGGTGCACGGCAACAACGGCGTCGGCAACGGCTACGACCCGCAACCGCCGGGCAACCCGCCGCCGAACGACACCGGCCCGAACATGGGCCCCGGCAACCCGGACAATAAGGGCGGGAAGGGCGGCTAAGCCTGTGAACGCGCCGGCGGCCAGTGCAAGCGCAGCTCCGTTCACCGCCGATCGGCGGGCGGGTCTGCACGCGCTGGCCGCTGCCCTGCGCGGCGAGGCCCCGGCGGAGCAACAGTGGCTGGACGTCCTGTGGCTCGCCAACACGGGCCTCGTCACGCCAAGGCTTCGCGCCGCGCTCGCGCGCAGCGGCGGCCTCGACCAGACGCCCGCCGAGGTGCGTGGCTTCCTCGACGAGGTCGAGACCCGCAACTTCGAGCGCAACCGCCGCCTGTTCGCCCAGCTGAACGACGCCGTCGCCGCGCTGAACGCCGCCGGCATCGAACCCACCGTGCTCAAGGGCGCCGCGATATGGTCGACGCTCGGCCGTCCCGCCGCCTTCGACCGCATGCTCAACGACCTGGACCTGCTGGTCCGCCCCACCGAGGCGCAGCGCGCCGTCGAGGTCCTGGAGACGGCGGGCTTCCCGGTCCACAGCCGCTATCCCGGCCCCGAGGTGCACGTGGTGGCCGAACTCGGCCGCCCCACCGACGTGGGCTTCATCGACCTGCACCAGCGCCCGCCCGGTCCGCCCGGCGTCGTCGAGATGGCCGGTCTCCATCGCCATTCCCGCCGGGTCGAACACGACGGGATCGCCTACCGCGTGCCCTGCCCGGCCATGCAGGTCTTCCTGCTGGTGCTGCACGACCAGTTCCACGACGGCGACTACTGGCGCGGCGGCGTCGACCTGCGCCACCTGCTGGACATCGCCGACCTGGCGGCCGGGCCGGACGGCGTCGACTGGGACCTCGTCCGCACGCTTTGCCGCACGTCCCTGGTGCGCCACGCCATGGAGGCCCAGCTGGCCGCGGCCGGCGCGCTCGTCGGCGCCGCCGTTCCCCGCCCCACCGCCTGGGGCCGCCTGCAGCACCGCCGCCGCCTGGCGCAGTACCACTGGCCCGCCGCCGCGCAGCCGCTGGCCTTCGCCGCCATGGCGCTGGAGGCGCCATTCCTGATGGCGCACCGGCTGGCGGACCGCGCCGACCGCCGCCGCCTGTTCGGCAAGGCCCGCGCCGCCGTGCCCGTCGGCGAACGGGTCGAGCGACTGCGCCACATCTTCGCCGGCGTCGCCGCCGGCAAGATCTGAAGAGCCCTAGAACTCCACCCCGTCGCGGATGAAGTCGCGCAGCACGTGCTTGGCCTTGAGCCGGTAGCGCACCGTCGCCCGGGGCACCATGCCGTGCGGCAGGTCCTTGATGCCTTCGAAGAAGGTGCGGTCCGCCCGCCAGTCCGGCCCCTCGCTCCAGCGCCCCAGCGGCCGGCCCGCCAGCACCTTGTCGATCATCAGGCAGTTGGGGTCGACCATGCCGCCCTGCGACGCGAACCGCCCGCTGCCGACGCCGGTGGAGTCCCAGCGGTCCACCGCCAGCTCCTCGCCGGTCTCCTCGTCCACCAGCAGCCGCATGGAATGGGCCCAGTAGCGGCCCTGCACCGCCGCCAGCAGGCTCGCCAGATGGTCCGGCTCCCAGGCGTTGTCGTCGTCGAGGTAGGCCACGTGGCGGCTGTTGGCCATGAAGCTGAGCATCGAGCGCAGGGAGCCGCCGTCCACCGCCGGATGCACCCCGCCGCGCTGGGCGCTGGTCGAATAGGGCAGCGACACCACGCTCACCGAGACGTGCGCCGGCCGCCGGTCGATCGCCGCCTGGATGGGCGCCGGGTCGCCGATCCCGCGATCGACGCCGAGCAGCACCTGGATCCGCCCCACCCCCTGCTGGCCGTAGATCGACTCCAGCGCCCCCACCAGGTGCGGCCGGAGCAAGGTCGGCGTGACGACGGCGGCGTCCGCCGGCGCCTGCGGATCGCCCGCGTCGGGGAAGTACCAGCCCAGCGGCCGCGGCTGGCCGCTCACGGCGCGGTCTTGCGGGTATAGAGCTGGTAGAGCGGCGCCCCGATCACCGCCAGCTTGCGCTGAAACAGGTTCACGAAGGCGTCGATGGCCGGCTTGGGCATGTTGTAGTGGTCCTGCTGGCCGTGGGCCTCGTGGAACCACAGGTAGTCGTCGAAGATCAGCAGCCCGTCGACCCTCAGCAGCTGGAACGCCAGCACCGCGTCGGTGAGCACGTCCGGCGCCTGGTGCGACCCGTCCACATAGATCAGGTCGAAGCTCCCCCCGCGGCCGTCAGCCAGCAGCCGCACCAGCACCTCGTGCGACAGTCCCTTGTGCTTGTGGAACGCCACCGGATGGGCGGCGCTCGCCACCGCCTTCGCCAGGTTCGCGTCGAACCGGCGCTCCACCTCGCCCATCGCCGCGCGGTCGTGCTCTACGCCGCCCGCCCAGGTGTCGACGCAGTGCATCTCCACCGGCCGCTTGGTCGCCACGGTGTCGATCAGGAAACAGCCCGTGCGCCCCTCGTAGGCCCCGATCTCCAGCATCACCGACGGCGGATACTGCTGCAGGATCTTGCGCCACAGCGGGGCGAAGCGGCTGAACCAGTCGGTGGTGAACGCGTAGCCGTCGGTCACGCCTCGACCCCGGCCAGCTTCGCCTCCAGGGCCGCCACGTCGTCCACGAACCAGACGTGCCGGCCGCGGTTGGACTCCCGCACGAAATCGGCCAGCGGCTTGCTCTGCGCGGCGGCCTGCGAGACGTCGCCCACGACCGCCACGCACAGGCCGTAGTTGACGAACTTCTGCAGGAGCTCGCCCGCCTGCCGCGTCTTCAGGTCGAGGAACTCAGGCGCCAGCTGCGCCACCGGCACGGCGACCGTCGTTGCGCCCTCCGACAGCGCCTGGCCCACCAGGTCGGCGGCGTCCCGGTCGCTCGCCAGCGGCCCCTCCGCCACCAGCACCCGCACGCCCGCCAGCTCCACCGCCTTGCTCATGGCCCATACCTCTCACGGCCCCGCGCACGCGAAAAGGGCGGGACCTCGCGATCCCGCCCTCAGGCCCGGAGCTGTCGTCCGGCGTCTAGGCCGCGGCCTTCCAGTTCGGCTCCAGCGCCACGTGCGGCGGGCACGGGGCCACTTCGATTTCCGGCAGCCCCGCCAGCTCGTTGGCGAAGCCGTGGTTCACGTCACGGTGGTGGGCCTCGTCGGCGCGGACCACCTCGACCACGTCGCGCAGGGTCGAGCCCTTCGGCAGGTTCCAGTAGCGCAGCGCGATCTGAGGGGCGGCCACGTTCTTCGAGCGGCCCTCGTCGATCTCGGCGAGGTAGTGGGTGTAGCTGATCACCGCCTCTTCCTCGAAGTAACCAACCACCCGGTGCGCGGTCTTCGAGCTCGCCAGGTAGAGGCCGAAGAAGAACAGGTAGAAGACCCACTGCACGGCCACGACCACGAAGCGCTCGAACAGCGTCGGCTTGGCCACCTCGATGAAGGTCATCAGGTGCATGCGCTCGTTCTCGGCCTCGTCCATCAATGTCTTGATCCAGCCGCGGTCGTCTTCCATCCGGCGCAGGCATTTCAGGTGGTTGAGCGTCGCGCCGACCATGCCCGGCACGGCGGCCACGGTCTCCAGCACTACCGCGCGATGGCCGTAGCGCTTGGCGAAGAAGGTGTCCGCGCAGAACCGCAGCAGCTTCACGAAGCCGTAGGCGATCTTGTCCGAGGCGCCCTTAGGGGCGTGGTGGACGGTGAGGTCGATGGCGGGGGCGGTCATCTGGGTTACTCGCGCTATCTCGTTGAATGCGATGAGGCTGAGGTAGCCCCCGCCCCGGTCCCGCGAAATTCCGGACGGACCCCTACGTAGAATCCCCTAAGCGGACGTCCCGAATACCGCCGCGCGGCCGGCCGCGGCATCTCTTGGGGGCAACGAAAGGAGCCCTCCCATGTCCGGCCAAGTCGCCTTCCTCGCCATGGTCGTCGCCGCCTTCGCGACGTTCGGCGCCACGCTGTTCAGCGTCTCCACCCTGCAGCGCCTCGCCCGCTAGCCGCTGCGCGCGAACAGGGCGCAGGCCTGCGGCATGCCCTGCATGGTCGTGCGCCCGATTAGGGACCGGAACCCCAGCTCCACCCGCAGCTCGCAGGCATAGGTCCTGGCGTCGGCCTGGTAGCGCCGGCGCCAGACGTAGGTCGGCCGGCCCTCCAGAACCAGGCGCTCGGCCCAGGGGCCGTACAGCCCCACCACCGTGTCCAGCTCCTGGCCGGCGAGCCGGGCGCCCGGCTCCTGTTTCGGGCTGGAGGCGCATCCCGCCGCCGCCAGCACCGCCGTGATGATGATCAACCCCCGCATGGCGCCGGTGTAGGCCGCGTGGCGAAGCTTGGCCGTGACCGTGGTCACGCTTCGCCGAACCAGCCAGGCGGCTGTACAAGGCGCCATGGCTACGCCCCGCCCGCCGAAACCCGACGATCCGCCGCGCGGCCGTGACGCGGTGCGGGCGGCGGTCCTGGCCGCGGCGGAGCAGCTCTTCGCCGAGCGCGGCTACGCGGCCGTCTCGGTGCGGGACCTGGCTCAGGCCGCGGGCGTCAACCACGGCCTGATCCATCGCCACTTCGGCTCAAAGGAGGCCGTGCTGCACGCCGTGCTGCAGGGGATGTTCTCCGATGTCGCCGCCGCCGCCGCCTCCCGCATCCAGCCCGGCGACCCCGACTTCCTGGTCCAGGTCTACCCCCTGGTCACTAGCCGCAAGCGCCACTGGCAGATCCTCATGCGCGCTGTCCTGGACGGCTTCGACTTCCGTGCGGCCGGGTTCCAGTTCCCGATCACCGCCGGGATGATGGCGCACACCGCCGCCCGCACCGGCGCCGACGACGAGGAGGCCCGCGTGCTCGCCGGGCTGCTGGTCTCCGGGGGCCTCGGCTGGCTGCTGCTGGAAACCTATCTCACCCCCGTGCTGGGCCTCGAGCACGTCCCTACGGAAGAGCTCCGCCAGCGCATGGCCGAGCGGGTCGGCCGCGTCCTGCCCTGATCCCCTTGCGAAGAATGTAGTCATTTGACTACACTCAAGCCACCAGGGAGGCCGCCATGTGGGACTACATCGTCGTGGGCGCCGGCACGGCCGGCTGTGTCGTCGCCAGCCAGCTCACCGCCGATCCCCGCCGCAAGGTCCTGCTGCTTGAAGCCGGCGGCCGGCCTACCCTGCCGGTGAAGATGCCCGCCGGCATGGTGAAGCTCTTCAAGGGCCCGCATGACTGGGCGTTCGAGTCCGAGCCGCAAGCCGCCTGCAGCGGGCAGGTGGTCTTCACGCCGCGTGGCAAGATGCTGGGGGGATCGGCGAACATGAACGCCCAGATCCACCAGTGGTGTCACCCTGCCGACTTCGACGGCTGGGCCGCTGCCGGGGCCGAGGGCTGGAGCTGGACGGACGTCGCCCCCGTCTTCCGCCGGATGGAGCGCTGGACAGGCGCCGGCCCCGACGACCAGCGCCGCGGCGGCCTGGGGCCGATGGAGGTCGCCTCCGTCTCGGACCCCAGCCCCATCTCCCTCGCCTTCGTCGAAGCCGCCCGCCGTGCGGGCCTCGACGGGCCCGAGGACTATAACGCCGGCCCCTACGAGGGCGCCTGGCTCACCCAGCTGGCCCACCGCCGCGGTGAGCGCTTCAGCGTCTACGACGCCTACCTGAAGCCCGCCCTGAAGCGCCCCAACCTGAAGGTGCTGACCGGCGCCCATGTCACCCGGCTGATCCTCGAGAACGGCCGCGCCATCGGGGTCGAGACCATCAGCGACGAAGGCGTCAACGTCCATCGGACCGGCGCCGGCGTCGTCATGTGCGCCGGAGCCTTCGGCACGCCGCAGATCCTGATGCTCTCCGGCATCGGTCCGGCATCGCAGCTCTCAGCGCTCGGACTGCCCGTCGTCGTCGACCGTGCGCAGATCGGCGAGAACCTGCAGGACCACCCGCTCGCCGGCCTCAACTTCGCCGCCCGTCGCCCAATCACCTTGAAAAGCGCCGAGACCCTCAGCCAGCTTTTGCGCTGGCTCGTGTTCCGCAACGGTCTGCTCGCCACGAACGGTGTCGAGGCCATGGCCTTCACCAGCGTGCTGGACCCCGCCGCCCCGGACCTCGAGCTGATGCTGGCGATCGTGGAATGGCGCGACCAGGCGCTCACCCCGCCCAGCACCCACGCCTTCGCTCTGGCCGCCGCCGTGCTCACGCCCAGGTCGCGCGGGCGGGTGTGGCTGAAGTCGCCCTCGCCGCGCGCCGCGCCCGCCATCGACTTCGGCCTGCTCACCGATGCCGAAGCCCACGACGCCAGCGTCCTGCTCGAAGGCGCCCGCCTGATCCGTCGCCTGGTCGCCACCGAGCCGCTGGCGTCGCAGACCACGGGCGAGCTGGAGCCCAGCGTTCATGCGCAGTCGGACGACGACCTGCTCGCCTACCTCAAGACCCAGATCCAGACCGTCTACCACCCCTGCGGCACGTGCCGGATGGGCGGTGACGCGGCGGCCCCGGTCGGCCCCGATCTGAAGCTGCGCGGCGTCGAGAACTGCTGGGTGGCGGACGCCTCGGTCATGCCGGTCATTCCGCGCGGACATCCCAACGCCGTGGTCGCCATGATCGCGCAGCGCGCTGCGGACCGGCTGACCGGTGCGCTCGCCACGGCCTAGACCGGGGTGTCGCCCGCCACCGTCGTCCTGTGCATCACCCGCAGGTGGCCGTCGTAGCCGCCCTCGGCCAGGTGCATGGTGCAGCGGTTGTCCCACATCAGCAGCATGTTGGGCGCCCAGCGGTGGCGGTAGACGAACCCTTCCTGGGTCATGTGCTGGAACAGGAAGCCCAGCACCGCCGCGCTCTCCTTCGGGGTCATCCCCTCGATACCCACCGTGTAGACGGGCGAGACGAACAGCGCCTTCCTCCCCGTCACCGGATGGGTGCGCACCAGCGGGTGCGGGTGGGTCTTGTCGGCCTCCTCCGAGACGATGATCTGCATGGTCCGAGCCTCGGTCTCGCGGGCGAAGACGCCCTTGGTCCCATAGGCCCGCCCCGCCGAGTGGATGGCCGTGAGCGCCGCCAGCATCCGCTTCATGGTCGGCGAGAGCGCCTCGTAGGCCCGCGCGCAGTCGCAGAACAGCGTGTCCCCGCCGACCGGCGGCACGACCTGCGCATGCAGGATGGTCCCGGCCGGCGGCTGCGGCTGGAAGCTCCAGTCGGAATGCCAGCCGGCGCCGAAGTTGGTCGCCTTCTCGTCCGGCTCGCGCCGCAGCTCCAGCACGTTCGGATGCCCCGCCATCGGCTTGATGAACGGGTCGTGCCCGAAGGCGCCGATCTGCAGCGTGAAGGCCTCCAGCTCTTCCAGGCTCAGCGGCTGGTCGGGGAAGCGCACCACCGCGTGCGCGGCCCAGGCGGCCTTCACTTCGGCGAGTTGCTCCTTATCTAGGGGACGCGAGAGGTCGAGGCCGGTGATCTCCGCTCCGAAACCTGACGGCTCCGGATCGACGCGGATGGTGCGCCAGGCGCTCTCCGCTTCCTTCAGCATCTCAGGTCTCCGACGTTGCGTAAGCCCGCGCCGCCTATGAAACACCCGTTTGCGTACGCGGCGGCAAGCTTGTAATCGAACCCTCCCATGACCGCTTTCGACACGACCGAAGACAAGCTCATCTCCCTCGTCCCCGACCGCACCGTGGACGCTCGGGAAACCTTCGGCGTGGATTTCGACATGAAGGCGCCGGCCTTCTCCGAGCGCGACCCGCACGTCCCCGACGTCGACGAGGCCTACAAGTTCGATCCGGAGACCACGCGCGCCATCCTGGCCGGCTTCGCCCACGACCGCCGCGTGATGGTCCAAGGCTACCACGGCACCGGCAAGTCGACCCACATCGAGCAGGTCGCCGCGCGCCTCAACTGGCCGCTGATCCGGGTGAACCTCGACAGCCACGTGTCGCGGATCGACCTCGTGGGCAAGGACGCCATCGTCCTGAAGGACGGCAAGCAGGTCACCGAGTTCCGCGAAGGCATGCTGCCCTGGGCGATCCAGCGGCCGATCGCGCTCGTCTTCGACGAGTACGACGCGGGCCGGCCGGACGTGATGTTCGTGATCCAGCGCGTGCTGGAGGCGCAGGGCAAGCTGACCCTGCTTGACCAGAACCGGGTGATCCGCCCGAACCCCTGGTTCCGCCTGTTCTCGACGACCAACACCATCGGCCTGGGCGACACCACCGGCCTCTATCACGGCACCCAGCAGATCAACCAAGGCCAGATGGACCGCTGGTCCGTCGTCACCACGCTGAACTACCTCAGCCACGACGTGGAGGCCGAGATCGTGCTGGCCAAGGCGCCCGCCTACGCCACCGCCGAGGGCCGCCGCACCATCAACGCCATGGTCCGCGTCGCCGACATGACCCGCAACGCCTTCATGAACGGCGACATCTCCACGGTCATGAGCCCGCGCACGGTCATCACCTGGGCCCAGAACGCCGAGATCTTCGGCGGCGACATCGGCCTGGCCTTCCGGATGACCTTCCTCAACAAGTGCGACGAGCTGGAGCGCGGCACCGTCGCCGAGTTCTACCAGCGCGCCTTCGGCGCCGACCTCCCCGAAAGCACCGCCCGCGTCCGGGTGGCCTAGTCAGCTGAAGCCGTACCGCTTCAGGTACGCATAGCTTCCGATCGCACCGGGCCGCTCCTCGTCCGGCGACACGCAACGCGGCACCGGCCAGGGGCAGCGCACCGTGCGCGGCAGGGCCACGATGTTGGCGTCGCCGAGGTAGGGGTTGTCCACCCGCACCCCCTTGGCCGGCGTGGGCCGTACGAACGGCGCGAAGAACCAGCCCACCTGGTAGTCGGCCGCCAGGAAGGTCTCGATCACTGCGCGCTTTGCCTCGGCGTTCTCCATCGTCACCTCGACGAACCACACCGCCTGCCGCGCCTCGATCAGCGCGCGGCCGCCTTTCAGCACCTCCGGCTCGTAGCCCTCCACGTCCACCTTGATGACGCGCGTGTCCGCAGGCGCGATGTCGTCCAGCCGCACCATCCGGGTGGACCGCGTCGGCAGGTCCGCCATGTGGAAGCCGGTGTGTCCGTAGTTGAAGTCCTGGTCGAGCGGCGGGTCGGGGAAGTCGACCGCGCCCGCCTCCGGTCCCGCGGCCGCGTGCAGGGCCTGCACGTTGCCTAGCCCGTTCGCCGCGGCGTTCCGCTCGAGCAACTCCGCCAAGCCTGCGTGCGCCTCGATGGCGATCACCTTCCAGGCGGGCCGGTGCTTGGCGAACGGCAGGGCGATGGCGCCGATGTTGGCGCCCACGTCGATCAGCGCCCCCGTGGGCTCGCCGGCAAGGGCCAGGAAGAACTCCGGGATCATCGGCGCGAATTCGCCGTAGACGGCCAGCGCCTTGCCGACCACGGCGTCGCGTTGCGGATAGGTGAAGTCGAGCCCGTAGGCCCGTGTGGTCGCGAGCACGCGCGTCAGCTCCGTTGGTGCCGGAGCCACGTCTTAGCTGTTCGGCGGCTCCGGCCGAAGAGGGACCGGCGGGACGTCGCCCACGGGCCCGGGATCCAGCCTGGCGAGATAGGCCGCGCCGGCGTCGGTGATGTCCCAGCCTTGGCGGCTGCGCGTGGCGAAGCCCAGCTCCGTGAGGTGCTGGGCGTCGGCGATGTTGACGAAGGCGGTGACCGTCCCGGTCCGCTTGTCGGCAAGGTTGCGCAGGGCGCGCACCTGCTGGTCGCTGAGGGCGGTCACGGTCGGCCGCTAGCGCCGGCGGTACTGCGGCCGCGCGGGGCCGCCTGCGCCGATGCGGGCGCCTTCGGGCTTGTGCCGGTAGGTGATGCGGCCGCGGTCCATGTCATAGGGGGTCATCTCGACCGTCACGCGGTCGCCCACCATGGAGCGGATGCGGTTCTTCTTCATGCGTCCGGCCGTGTAGGCCAGGATCTCGTGGTCGTTCTCCAGCTTCACGCGGAAACGGCCTTCCGGCAGCAGCTCGGTGATCTCGCCGTCGAATTCGACCAGCTCTTCTTTCGCCAATGGTGGCTCCTCGGTTTCGGGTGGGGTCCGGCGTCAGGCGCCGGGCGCGGTCGCGTATTGCTTGAGTCGCGCGTCTTCGGCGTCGGCCAGTTCGGTCCAGCGCTGCTCGGCGCGGCCATGGTTGGCGCGCACGGTCTCGAGCGACGCAGCCTTCCCCGCCTCGGCGGCGGCGTTGGCCTTGGCGCGGTAGTCAGCCGCCTTGTGCTGGCGGCGTTCGGTCGCGTTCATCGGCTTGGCCTCCTTGTCGGGGTGCAGCTCGCAACTGCAGGATTCGTCCAGCTCGGGCCCCTCAGGGCGCGGACGAAAACGCCACGACGGCGCCGGTCCCGCGGTCCAAGACCGTCCGACCGTCGCCGCCGCGGCGCGTGTCGTAGAGGAGACGGCATGCCGTCTCCCTTGCCGAGGAGCCGCTCGCGCGGCCCCTCAGGCTGCAGGCTTACGCCGATTGCAGCTGGCCGGCCGACATCTTGCCCGAGCGCTGGTCGCGCTCCAGCACGAAGCTCAGCTTCTGGCCTTCGTTCAGCGAGCCGAGGCCCGCACGCTCGACGGCGCTGATGTGCACGAACACGTCGTTGCCGCCGTCATCCGGTTGGATGAAGCCGAAGCCTTTTTGGCCGTTGAACCATTTCACGGTGCCGGTGGTCATTTTTCGTCCCTTTCGGACATAGGTTTTCCAAACCCAGATGGGCTTGGGATCAAATTGTCGGAGAAGGGTCGAGTAAAAATCCGGAGCCGAAATACTGGTTTCGGAAAGGACGTAAGACGAGCCAGATCGATATTTGATAGTTCCAAGATGGGCTTCCGGAGACAAATCCGCAAGCTCCAATCCAAAAAACTGCTCCACCACACGGTTCTGTGTTAGGAGAATCCCCATGAAAGATGCACCGCCCGAGCGCCCCGAAAAGCCGAAGGTTTCCTTCGACCGGAGCGGCCGGCCCGCTGTCGCCGAGGTCTTCCGCAGGAAGATCGAAGCCCAGCTCGCCGAGGGCGCCAAGCCCGACGACCTGACCCTGCGCCTCACCAACGGCGACGCCCACCGGCTCAAGCGCGACCCCGCGGTCCCCATGAAGGACATCGCCTTCAAGGACGGCGTCATGCGCTTCCTGGGCGTGAAGGTGGTCGAAGGCGGCGTCGACGTCAGCACCCTCGATCTCGACGAGGGCTAGCGCCCCCCCCGCGCCGCAGGCGCCGTTGTCTTCCGCCACCGACGAACGGGCAGGCGCCTGCGCTGCCCGAGCCCGCCCGGCCGCCTCAGCCGCCGATCCGCAGACGCACGCCGCCGTTGACGATGAACCCCTCGGTCGGCGCCCAGGCGTCCACCGTCCAGCGGCCGTCCCGGGCGCGCTGCGGCAACAGCAGCGGGTCGTAGCGCGTCTGGCGCACGTTCAGCAGGTTCTCCAGGTTCAGGAACAGGCTGACCCGGCCGAAGTGCAGCTCCCCCAGCGCACCCAACTCCCAGTACGGGCGCGACCTGGACCGATACGGATTGTCCTCCAGCGCCTGCGGCCCGGTGTAGTAGGCCTCGACCCCAAGCCGGCCGCGCCCGTGCTTTTCCCACATCGCCACCAGCCCGCCCGAGTGCCTGGGGGTCAGCGGCACGGTGCGCCGCCCCGCGACGGCCGGATCGGGCTCGGTGGACTCCACATAGACGTAGCTGCCGGTCACCGTGAGCGCGGCCCACCGGAAACGCAGCAGGGCCTCCGCGCCGCGGGTCCGCGTCGGCCCCGGCGCATTGGCCAGCCTCACCCGCTCCGGCCCCGCCGGCTCCAGCCGCACGGCGTTGCGGATGTTCGACGCGAACAGGGTCAGGTTCGCCTCCAGCGGCCCGCGGGCATAGCCCCCCTCCAGCGACGCGCTGTCCGCCACCTCGGCCTTCAGCCCGCTCAGCGGCTCGAGCCGCGACAGGCCGACGGCCTCGATCTCCTCAACGAACGGAGTCGGCGCATAGAACCCCCGCCCCAGCGAGCCCCGCAGCGTCCAGGGCCCCGGCCGGTACAGCGCCGAAAGCCGGGGGCTGAAGTGCGACCCGTACTCGCTGTGCACGTCGACCCGCGCGCTCGCCGCCAGGGTCAGGTCGTCCCGCAGCTCGTGCTCCGCCTGCACGAACAGCGCCGGCGTGGTGTGGGTGTAGTCGAACGCCGGGAAGGTCTTCGACCGGTAGGCGTCGCGCTGGATCGCCAGCCCGCCCAGCCAGGAGGTCGCCCCGGCCTCGCCCGACAGGGACGCCTCGGCGAACAGGGTGTCGTGCCGGTCCCGCTCCGCCACGTCGCCGAAGAGGTGATCGTGGTCCTGCCGCATGCCCGAGGCCCGCAGGTGAACGGCGCCGGGCCCCTCGACCGGCAGCTCGGCTGCCGCGCCGGCGTCGAGCCTGCGGCTCTCCTGCGCCTGCGGAAACGGCCGGCCGTCCGGCCCCGTGCGATCCGGCAGCGTCCCGCCGCGGCGGTCCTCGCCCATGGCGCCCAGGGTGAGGAAGGCGCGCGCCCCGCCCTCCCCTTCCCAGAAGAGCCGCGGCCGGACCGTCCAGCGCTCGTGGCTCGGCATGTCGGCCCAGCCGTCGCCGTCCAGGTCCTGCAGCGTCTGCCGGTGCAGCCCGCCCACGATGGAATGGCTCCAGCCAGCGGCGATCGGCGCCGAGCCGTAGGCGGTGAGGTCCTGCCCGTCGCGGCTGGTCAGGTTCAGCAGGAGCTCGCCCAGCGGCGCCTCGCTGGGGCGCCGCGACACCAGGTTGATGACGCCACCCAGCGCCGAGGGCCCATAGAGGGCCGAGGCGGCGCCCTTGATCACCTCCACCTGTCCGAGGTCGGTCGGCGGGATCTGCAGGAGGCCGATGGACGAGGCCTGGCCGCCATAGAGCGGAAGCCCGTCGGAGAGCAGCTGGGTGTAGCGGCCGCGCATCCCCTGCACGCGGATGTTCGAGGCCCCGAGCGAGGGCGAGGTCACCTGCATCCGCAGGCCGCCGGTCTCGCTGAGCAGCATGGCGACGCTGCCAGGCCGCATCATGATCTTCTCCTCGATCTCCTCGCGGACGATCACCTCCACGCGGATCGGCTCGTCCTGCACGCGGCGCCCCGATCGCGTCGCCTGCACGACGATCTCCTCGACCTCCTCCCCCTCGTGCTCCTCGTGCTCCTGCGCCTCCACGGCGGAAGCGGCGAGCGAGGCGCCCAGCATGGCCGCCAGCGCCGGCAGCAGGCGGGAAAGCAGGGGGGTGCGCATCGGCACGATCTCACACAAACGGGCGCGCTTCCTTGCCCCACCTCGGCCTCCGCGTCACTGTCCCGGCGGCCATCGCGGGCTTGCCGCGCACGGCCCTCCCACGCACTCTGCCGCCTTATGCGGGTCGGGGCCGAGGCGTGACAGCTTCCCACATCCATCACCGGCGCGCCGTCCTGGGCGGCGGCGCAGCGCTCGGCCTCGCCGCGCTCGGCGGCTGCGCGACCACCGCGCCCGCGCCCGCCCCGACGCCCAGCGCGCCAACCTTCCGCTCCCGGCCGCAGCTCGGCCGGCTGGACGCGCGGCCCGACCGCATCATGGACATCACCGTCTGCCTGCGGCCCTTCCGGCCGGCCGGCCCGCGGCTCGACGCCGAGACGGTGGGCGACAAGCTGGTGGCGCACAACTACGGCCACGGCGGCTCCGGCTGGTCGCTGGCCTGGGGCTCCGCCGAGATCGCCGTGCGCCAGGCGCTCGGCCCCGGATACCGGGAGATCGCGGTCATCGGCTGCGGCGCGCTCGGCCTCACCGCCGCCGTCACCGCCCAGCGCGCCGGCGCCCGCGTCACCATCTACGCGAAGGAGGTCATGCCCGACGTCCGCTCGGCGCGGGCCACCGGGGTCTGGTCGCCGGACAGCCGCATCGCCCTGGCCGCGGCCATCGCGCCGGGCTTTCCCGCGCAGTGGGAGGCGATGACCCGGCGCTCCTACCAGACCTGGCTGGGCTACCTCGGCCTTCCCGGCGAGCCGGTCGGCTTCATCGACCGCTACATGCTCTGGGACGACGACGTCGTCGGCCGCCGCGATCCCATCGGCTTCGCGCATCTCGACCGCCGCCTGGCGGGCCTGGCGCCCGCGACCGTCGCGGTACCCGCCGGCGAGCACCCCTTCCGCCAGCGCAGCGTCCGCCGCGTCGCGCTGCCGCTGTTCAACATCCACGCGCTCGGCCGCCTGCTGCTGGGCGAGTTCCTGCAGGCCGGCGGCCGACTGGAAATGGCCGAGTTCCACACCCCCGCCGACCTCGCGCGCCTGAAGGAGAAGGCGGTCGTCAACTGCACCGGCTACGGCGCGCGCACGCTCTGGAAGGACGAGACCCTGGTCCCGGTCCGCGGCCAGATCGCCTGGCTCACCCCGCAGCCGGAGGTGACCTACGGCGTCAACTACCAGGGCGTGACCATGCTCTCGCGGCGCGACGGCGTGGTCATCCAGCAGACCGGCCCCGACGACGGCTGGGGCTGGAACGACGCCAACGAGACGCCTGACCGCGCCGAGGCCGAAGCCGCAGTGGCCACCATCGCCAGCGTCTACGGCTAGTGGCCGGCGCGACACCGAACCTCCTGCCCATCCTGGCGGTGGTGGCGGCGACCGCCTCGTTCCAGGTCGGCGCGGCGCTCGCCAAGGGCCTCTACCCGACCATGGGACCGGAAGGCGCGGCCGCCGTCCGCCTGGTGCTGGGCGCCGCGGTCCTGCTCGCCTTCGCCAGGCCCTGGCGGCGGTGGCCCACAGGGGCCCGTGTCGCCCCGCTGATCGGCCTCGGCGTCGCGGCCGGCGGCGCCGTGCTCTTCTTCTACCTGGCAATCGACCGGCTGCCGCTGGCCATCGCCATCTCGCTGCAGTTCCTGGGCCCGCTCGCCGTGGCGGTCCTCGGCTCCCGCAAGCCCAGCGACCTGCTTTGGGCCGCGCTCGCCGCCGGCGGCGTCTGGTCGCTGGTGGGCGCGGGCGCGGGCGGCGTCCAGGCCTTCGACCTGCTGGGCATCGGCTTCGCGCTCGCCGCCGCCGCCTCCTGGGCCGCCTACATCCTGGTGGGCCGAGTCGCCAGCGCCGCCTTCGGCGCCACGACCGCAGCGCTCGCCACCAGCGTCTCGGCGATCCTCGTCCTCCCCGTCGGCGTCGCGACGGCAGGCTCCGCCCTGCTCACCCCCGCCCTCCTGCCGCTGGCCCTCGTCGTGGCGGTGATCTCGGTGGCCGTGCCGTTCTCGCTGGAAGCCTTCGCCCTCCCGCGGCTCCCCGCCCGCACCTTCGCGGTCCTCACCAGCCTGGAGCCCGCCTGGGGCGTGCTCTCCGGCCTGATCCTGCTCGGCGAGCGCCTGGCGCTCCTTCAGGTGGCCGGGGTCGCCATGGTCATGTCCGCAGCCGCCGGCGCCGCGTGGTCCTCCAGCGCCCGCAAGCCGGCCGCTGTCCCGGAGGCGCCGCCGGCGTGAGCGACCCTAGCCGCCCGGGCGCTTGCCGGCCTCGAGGATGGGAAGCCCTGCCTCCGTCGGGACATAGATGACGTCGCGCCCCTTCCCGTCGCGGCCGGTCTCGTTGAGCATCTCGATGTAGCGCCAGCGCAGATAGCCCTCGGGCCCACCGAGGCTCTCCGCGATGATCCTGTTCGCCTGCGCGACGCCCTGTGCCGCGGCGATCTCGGCCTGCGCATTGAGCTTTGCCGAGTCCATGCGCGCCTGCGCCTCGAACACCCGGATCTTCCGGTTCTGCTCGGCCCGCGCGAGCTCGGCCTTCCCGCGCATCTGCGCCTGATAGACGTTGTATGTGGGCCAGGCCCAGAGCGCTGCCACGATGATCGCGACCGCACCGATCACCAGGGCCAGCCCAAATCCAAAGCCAAACCGCATCTGCCTTCCCCTTGAAGATTTGGCGCAGGCTAAGCGAGCGGATCCTGCGTGGTCGAGCCCCTGTTGCGCCGGTGAAATGGCTGGACGCTCTGCTGCCGCCGCGTAAGCTGACGCCATTCAACCAACAGGGTTTTTCGGGGAGGACTTTCCATGTCCAAGATGCTGGGCGCGCTGGCGCTGGGCGCAGGGCTGGCCATGGCCGCATTTTCGGCCCAGGCCCAGTCTCCGCTGACGCAGAAGAACGACTACGCCAACAAGGCCAACTGGCTCTGCTTCCCCGGCAAGGCCGGCGACGCCTGCGCGGTCGACATGACCGCGACGCTGGTCAACGCCGACGGCTCCATGCGCACCGAGACCTTCAAGGCCGACCCCAAGGCGCCGATCGACTGCTTCTACGTCTATCCGACGGTCTCCACCGATCCGGGCGCGGTCTCGGACATGACCGCCAACGCCGAGGAGCTGAACGTGGTGCGCCAGCAGCTGGCGCGCTTCGGCTCCAAGTGCCGGATCTACGCCCCGCTCTACCGCCAGTTCACGCTCACCGCCCTGCGCGGGATGATCTCGGGGACCCCGGTGCCGGGCGCCGCGGACCCCGCCGTGCGCCAGGTCGGCTACAACGACGTCGTCGACGCCTGGAACTACTACCTGAAGAACGAGAACAAGGGCCGCGGCGTGGTCCTGATCGGCCACTCCCAGGGCTCGGGGCTGCTCACCCGCATGATCCCCGCCGAGATCGAGGGCA
The DNA here is from genome assembly GCF_036563285.1 of Phenylobacterium sp. Taxonomy (GTDB): domain Bacteria; phylum Pseudomonadota; class Alphaproteobacteria; order Caulobacterales; family Caulobacteraceae; genus Phenylobacterium. Next base: position 303,102 of record NZ_DATCMR010000006.1, on the reverse strand, counting down.
AGCCGGTCCAGAAGCAGCTCGTCTCGGCCCTGATCCTCGGCTCCAACCTGGGCGTCGAGAAGGGCAAGGACACCGGCGTCTTCAAGACCATCCCGCTCTGCAGGTCGGCGACCCAGACCGGCTGCGCCATCTCCTACGTGACCTTCCGCGACACCGTCCCGCCGCCGTCCAACAGCCGCTTCGGCAAGGTGCAGAACGCGGGCATGGAAGCCGCCTGCACCAACCCCGCCGCGCTGGCGGGCGGCCAGGGCGAGCTGAAGGCCTACCTCTCCAACGCGGCCAACATCGCAAGCTCGTCCACGCCCGCGCCTGCGTGGGTGAAGGACAAGCCCGCGCCGAAGACGCCCTTCGTGGCCCTGCCCGGCCTGATCACCGGCCGCTGCGTGCACAAGGACGGCTTCAGCTACCTGGAGGCCAAGGTGAACGCCAACCCGGCGGACCCGCGCGCCGACGACATCAACGGTGACGTGGTCACCAACGGGGTGGTCGCCAAGGACTGGGGCCTGCACCTCATCGACGCCAACATCGCCATGGGCAACCTGGTCGACATCGTCGGCCAGCAGTCCAAGGCCTACCTGGCGAAGGCCAGGTAGCGTCCTTCCCGCCTCGTCATCCTCGGCCCGCGCCGGGGATGACGATCTGGGGCGCATTCCTTGTTTCCGAGCCCGCCCGCCCTGATCTAATGACCTCCTGACCATGGCGAAGAACCCGGAAAGCCCCCTCGAGCCCTTCAAGCGCGCGCTGGCGCACGCGGCCCGCTCGCTGGCCGAGAAGGCCGACCTGGAGATCGTCTATTCCGGCGAGGGACCGCAGCTCTCCGGCAACCGCGCCGTGCTGCCCCACCCGCCGCGCGACCTGACGCCCACCGACGCGGCCCGCATCCGCGGCTTCGCCGACCAGATGGCGCTGCGCATCGCCCACCACGACGCGGCCGCCCACGCCAAGGCCCGCCCGGCCTCCCCGCTGGGGGCGCCGATCTACGACGGCATCGAGCAGGCGCGCATCGAGGCCATCGGCGCCAACGCCCTGGGCGGCGTCCGCGAGAACCTCAAGGCGGTGATGGAGCAGGCCTGGGCGAAGCGATCGTTCAACCAGGTCGAGGCCATGGCCAACCCGCCGCTGGCCGAGGTGGTCTCGCTGATGGTCCGTGAGCGGCTGACCGGCGAGAAGCCGCCGCCCATGGCTCAGCCGCTGGTCAACCTGTTCAGGGACGAGATCGAAGCCAAGGCCGGGCGTGATCTCGACCGGCTGGTCGAGAGCATCCAGGACCAGAAGGCCTACGCCCGCATCGCTCGCGCCGTGCTGCGCGACCTGAACATGGGCGACGACCTCTCCGACTCCCCGGACCAGACCGAGCAGGACGAGCAGGACGGCGACGACGGCGAGCCCGAGACCTCCGACGACCAGGACGAAGGCGACGGCGAGGGCCAGTCCCCGCAACAGACCGCCATGGACGAGAACGAGGCGACCCACCGCGAGAGCGAGGACGCCGACAGCCAGCTCATGCAGGCGGAGGAAGACCCCGACGCCCAGGACACCGACGAGCCGCCGGACATGGGCGAGGGCGAGCAGCCCGCCCGTCCCGACCTCAAGGGCGAGGGCAAGGTCGTCACCTACCGGGTCTTCACCACCGGCCACGACGAGGTCGTGTCGGCCGAGGAGCTCTGCGACGCCGAGGAGCTGACGCGCCTGCGCGCCTACCTCGACCAGCAGTTGGCCAGCCTCTCCAGCGTGGTTGCGCGCCTGGCCAACCGCCTGCAACGCAAGCTGCTCGCCCAGCAGAACCGCTCGTGGAGCTTCGACCTCGAGGAGGGCATCCTCGACGTCGCCCGGCTCACCCGGGTGATCACCGACCCCACCTCGCCGCTGTCCTTCAAGGAGGAGGAGGACACCGAGTTCCGCGACACGGTCGTCACCATCCTGATCGACAACTCGGGCTCCATGCGCGGCCGTCCGATCATGGTGGCCGCGGTCTGCGCCGACATCCTGGCCCGCACCCTGGAGCGCTGCGGCGTCAAGACCGAGATCCTCGGCTTCACCACGCGCGCCTGGAAGGGCGGCGCGTCCCGCGAGGACTGGCTGAAAGCCGGCAAGCCCGCCCAGCCCGGCCGCCTGAACGACCTGCGCCACATCATCTACAAGGCCGCCGACGCGCCCTGGCGCCGGGCGCGCCGCAACCTCGGCCTGATGATGCGCGAGGGCCTGCTCAAGGAGAACATCGACGGCGAGGCCCTGATGTGGGCGCATCAGCGGCTGATCGGCCGGCCCGAGGCGCGGCGGATCATGCTGGTGATCTCCGACGGCGCGCCCGTCGACGACTCGACGCTGTCGGTGAACTCCGGCCACTACCTGGAGCGCCACCTGCGCGAGGTGATCGCCGAGATCGAGGCCCGCAGCCCCGTCCAGCTGATCGCTATCGGCATCGGCCACGACGTGACCCGCTACTACCGCCGCGCCGTCACCATCGTCGACGTGGAGCAGCTGGCCGGCGCCATGGTCGAGCAGCTTGCCGAGCTCTTCGAGGAGGACCCGCGCCGCCTCACCCGCAAGTCCGCCGGCCTCCTGCAGCCGCCGCCCAACACCCACGGCCCGACCGGCGGCGCGCGCAAGTCCACCTTCAAGGAAGTCCGCAGGGCGGTCGCCTGATGCGCCCCTGGGCGGCGCTCGCCGGCGCGCTGCTGCTCGCCGCCTGCCTGCCGGAGCCCGCCCCGCGCCTGCCCGCCGCGCCGGTGCCCATGGGCGCGGCCATCATCGTCGACGCCCAGCCCGTGCCGATGGACGCCTCTGCGCCCCAGCGCGTCGAGGTGGGGAATTTCAGATACGCCGGCGGCCTGGTGCTCACCTCGCAGCAGACCAGCCGCCTGCACGGCTTCTCCGACCTGAAGGTCTCGCCGGACGGCCGGCTTCTGGCCATCGGCGACCAGTCCGACCTCCTGGAGGCCCGCATCGTCCTGGACGACCAGGGCCGCCTCGCCGGCCTCGCCGACGCTCGCCTCACCGCCCTGAAGGAGGTCACCGGCGTCGACCTCTACGCCGGCGGCCAGGAGGAGTACGACAGCGAAGGCATCGTGCGCCTGCCCAGCGGCGACACCGTCGTCAGCTTCGAGCAGCACGACCGCGTCCTCGCCTACCGCGACGTGGCCGGCGTACCCCGCGCCGCGCCCATGCCGGCCGCCCGCTACACCCACAACAAGGGCATGGAGGCGCTGGCCGCCGCGCCAGAGGCCGGGCCGGACGCCTACCGCGTCGGCCTGGAAGCCTCCGGAGAGCTCTTCCTTTGCCGGCTCTCGGCGGACTGCCGGCCCGACGGCCGCGTCGACCTCGAAGGTTCAGAGCTGGTGGCCATGGACCGGCTGCCGGGCGGCCGCCGCGCCTATCTGTTTCGCTCGTTCTCGGCGCTGCGGGGCAACGTCATCGTGCTGCGTATCGTCGACGCCTCCGGTGCGACCGTCGACCGCCTGCAGATCGCCCGGCCCATGACCGTGGACAACCTGGAGGGCGTGGCGGCCGTGCCCCGCGGCCGTGGCGTCCGCTTCTACCTGATCGCCGACGATAACTTCGGGACCTACGACGGCAAGCCCACGGACCAGAAGACGCTGCTGCTCGCCTTCGACTGGCAGCCCAAATGAAAAGGGCCGCCCTTTCGGGCGGCCCCTTCCGGAACGACAGCTCGTATGGCGCTTAGGCTGCGGCCTGCTCGGCGAGCTTGGACTTCAGCTGGCGCTTGATCTTCTGGGCGCGCGGCGAGAGCTTCTCGTCGCTGGCCTTGATCAGGAAGGCGTCGAGGCCGCCCTTGGCGTCCAGCGTGCGCAGGGCCGCATTGGTGATGCGAAGACGGAAGGTCTGGCCGAGCGCCTCGGATTGCAGGCTGGCCGGCTGCAGGTTCGGCAGGAACCGGCGCTTCGTCTTGATATTCGAGTGGCTCACATTGTGGCCGACCATCGGGCCGACACCCGTGAGTTCGCAACGGCGCGACATGGCGAAAGGACCTTCGCGTGGAAATGGGATCGGCGGGCGTGACCAGTCACGTCCGCGCGGGGAGCGGGCGATATAGAGGAAGGCCCCCTCGCCCGTCAACCCAACTGCGCTGCGGCAAACACCTGCGACGACCTGACTCACGGCCTGGCTTGTTGTGGCGCTAAGCGACTCAAATACAATCGGTTGTAGGGAACAAAGCCCGAATCGCCGCGAGTCAGCGATTCGGTCACGATTCGTTTCGCCCGTGTTCCTCAGGTTCCAGCTTGGCCGTTTACGGATCAGCCGCGGGCGTCGCCGCCGCGCACCAGCTTGGCCGTGATCACGTCCGTCGCGTCGATGCGCCGGCCGCGCTTCAGGATCTCCAGGTGCACGTGGTCGGTCATGCCGCCGCGGTACTTCTCCTGCAGGGTGTGCATCTTGCCGATCGGCAGGCCCACGTGGACCGTGTCGCCCACGTCGACGCTCGGGCTCACGTAGAAGACGCGGGCGGCGTACTTGAGCGCCGGGTTGGTGATCTCGACGAACTTCAGGTCGTTGTCGCCGCCGTAGGCGTAGCCGATCTTGGTCACGTAGCCGGAGATCGGCGCCACCACCTGCTGGCCGGCCTCGGCGACGAAGTCGACGCCCTCGTGCTGGCGCGAGCCGCCGTCGCGGGAGGCCCCGAACTCGCCGTAGCCGTAGGCGTCGTGGCCGCGCGTGTCCTTGCCCGTCGGGTTGGCGAAGTCCGCCGCGCCGTCGCCGTCGATGTCGGCGCCGCCCCAGACCAGCCGCTCGGGCGCCGGCGCCGCCGGCCAGTCGATCGTCGCGGCGATCGCCTGCACCGCCGAAGGCGCGCTGGTCAGCTTGACGGGTTGGGTGGAGGGCGAGGCCAGCGAGGCCGTCCCCATCAGAAGCGCGGTGATCGCGATCGCCTGAGCCGCGCGCTCGCGCGCCGAGTCAGCAACGTGCAGCCGAATCCCCCTCATCGGTGGCTTTTTCCCTTCACTCGATCTCGTTGTCGCCGCGCCGGACTTATGCCGGCTTCAGGGCGTCCTGACGGGCTCTCGTGGGAGCCCCGGCCCCGCTTACGTGGGGGCCTTGGGGAGGCAGATGCCTTCCATTCTAGGCGGAATATGGGCGCCCCTCGTCGGATTGCGAGCGTGGCCGCAGCCCCCACGACAAGTTGACGGAACAATGTCTTGCCAAGCTTCTCCGCCTGATAGATAACTGACCGGTCAGTTATCAGGAGGCGCCATGCTCCCCGGCGAGCCCAAGTTCCGTCGCCGCAAGGCCGCCCGCCCCGACGAGATCGTGCACGCCGCCCTGCAGGTCTTCGCCGAGCGCGGCTTCGCCGCCGCCAAGCTCGACGAGATCGCCCGCCGCGCCGGCGTCTCCAAGGGCGCGCTCTACCTCTACTTCGAGACTAAAGAAGACCTCTTCCGCGCCGTCGTGGAGCGGGCTATCGCCCCCAACGTCGCCGTGGTCCGGACCATGGCCGCCGCCCATCCGGGCCCCTTCTCCGACCTCATCCGCGGCATCGCCGCCCACATCGCCGGCGTGGTCGAGGCCACGCCCATCGGCGGCGTCGCCAAGATGGTCATCGCCGAGGCCCGCAACTTCCCTGAGATCGCCCGCATCTGGCACGACGAGCTGATCGCCCACGCCCTGGGCGCCCTCGCCGACGCCATCGCCAACGCTCAGAAGCGCGGCGAGGTGAGGCCCGGCGACCCGCGCGCCTATGCCCTGGAGCTGATCGCGCCCCTGCTGGTCAGCGTGCTCTGGCGCGAGACCTTCGTGCCGATCGGCGCGCCGGCCTTCGACATCCCCAAGCTCGTGCAGCAGCACGTCGAGACCATGCTGCGCGGCATGTCAACGGAGGCGGCCGCATGACCCGTCAGCGCGCCCTCGTCGCCATCCTGCTCGCCGTCGCCGCAGCGGTGATCGCCCTGCTCGTCCTGCTCCCGCGCGTGGGTCGGACGAGCACGCTCACCGGCTACATCGAGGGCGAGCCGCTCTATCTGGCCGCGCCGGTCTCCGGCCGCGTGGAGCGGATGCTGGTCGCCCGCGGCCAGGAGGTGAAGGCGGGTCAGCCCCTGTTCGTCGTCGATCCCGCCCAACTCGGCGCCCAGCGGGACCAGGCCCGCGCCGAGCTCGGCGCGGCCGAAGCCCAGGCGCTGGACGCGCGCAAGGGCGCCCGCCCGGTGGAGCTGGCCGTGCTGGAGGCCAATATCGCCGCGGCGGAAGCCCGCGCCCGCGACGCCGAGGCCGACCTGCGCCGTGTCCAGCCGCTGGTGAACAAGGGCATATACGCCCCGGCCCGTCTCGACGACGTCCGCGCAGCGGCCCAGGCCGCGCGCGCCCAGGTGGCCGCGGCCCGCAGGCAGCGCGACGCCGCGACACTTGGCGCCCGCGAGGACCTGATCCGCGCCGCCGACGCCCGCGTCGCGCAGGCCAGGGCAGCAGTGACCGGCGCCGAGGCGAGGCTCGAGGACGTCGCGCCCGCCGCGCCGTCCGCCGCGCGGGTCGAGGAGGTGTTCTTCCAGACCGGCGAGTGGGCCGTCGCCAACCAGCCGATCGTCAGCCTCCTGCCCCACGACCGGATCAAGGTCCGCTTCTTCGTGCCCGAGCGTGAGCTTGCCGCCTACCGCCTCGGCTCGACCATCCGCTTTGCCTGCGACGGCTGCGCGAAAGGCCTTTCCGCCCGCGTCGTCTTCATCAGTCCGCGCCCCGAGTTCACCCCGCCGGTCATCTACAGCCGCGAGGCGCGTGACCGGCTGGTCTACATGGTCGAGGCGCGACCCTCCGCCAGGCTCAGTCCGGGCCAACCGGTCGACGTCGTGCCGCTACGCCCATGACGCTCGCCATCGACGTCCACGGCCTCAACAAGAGCTTCGGCGACAAGCACGTGGTTCAGGACGTCGACCTCGCCGTCGAGCAGGGCCGCATCTGCGGCTTCCTGGGCCCCAACGGCTCAGGCAAGACCACCACCCTGCGCATGCTCTGCGGCCTGCTCACGCCCGACAGCGGCGAGGGCCAGGCGCTCGCCTTCGACGTGATCCGCCAGGCCGCCGAGATCAAGCGGCGGACCGGCTACATGACCCAGCGATTCTCGCTATACGAGGACCTCACCATCGCCGAGAACCTGCAGTTCACCGCCCGCGTCTACGGCCTCGACCGCCGCACGGAGCGGGTGGAACAGGCGCTGGAGCGGCTGGGCCTGAAGGAGCGGCGCAACCAGCAGGCGGGCGCGCTGTCCGGCGGCTGGAAGCAGCGCCTGGCGCTGGCCAACGCCATCCTGCACGAGCCGCAGCTCCTGCTCCTCGACGAGCCCACCGCCGGCGTCGACCCCAAGGCCCGCCGCGCCTTCTGGGACGAGATCCACGCGCTCTCGGGCGAGGGCCTGACCGTACTGGTCTCGACCCACTACATGGACGAGGCCGAGCGCTGCCACGAGATCGCGTACATCTCATACGGCCGGCTGATCGCCCGCGGGACGGCCGAGGCGGTGGTGAAGGCCTCGAACCTCGTCACCCTGCGCGGCGAGGGACCAGGCGCGGACCGCCTCGTTCACGAACTCAACGGAAAGCGCGCCGTCGAGACCGTCGCCCCATTCGGCGCCGCCCTGCACGTGAGCGGCGATGACCGCAAGGCCCTGGAAGCCGCTGTCGCGCCCTACAAGCAGGTCCGCTGGCGGGAGGTGGAGCCAACGCTCGAAGACGTCTTCATCCAGCTGATGGGCCGGGCGCAGGACAACTTCCAATGAACGGCGTCTCCGGCGCCCGCGTGCTCGCGGTGATGATCAAGGAGTTCAAGCAGCTCACCCGCGACCGGCTGACCTACGCCATGATGCTGGCGATCCCCGTCGTGCAGCTGCTGCTGTTCGGCTATGCGATCAATTCCGAGCCCCGCCACCTGCCCACCGCGGTGCTCGCGCAGGAGGATTCCGTCTTCGCCCGCTCGCTGGTGAGCGCGCTCGACAAATCCGCCTTCTTCGAGATCGTCGCCCAGGCCCGCTCCCCGTCCGAACTGGATGACATGCTCCGCCGGGGCGAGGTGCAGTTCGCGGTCACGATCCCCGGCGATTTCACGCGCCGGGTGGCACGAGGGGACAGGCCGCAGGTCCTGGTCGAAGCCGACGCCACCGATCCATCGGCGACCGGCGGCGCCGTAGCCGCCCTCGCCGGCCTTCCCGGACAGGCGCTGTCGCACGACCTGAAGGGGGCGCTGGCGCCGCGGGCGCAGACCATCCCGGCCTTCGAAGTGGTGGTCCACCGGCGCTACAACCCCGAAGCGGTCACCGCCTACAACATCGTGCCAGGACTGCTCGGCGTGATCCTCACCCTGACCCTGGTGATGATGACCGCCCTGTCGGTCACCCGTGAGACAGAGCGGGGCACCATGGAAAGCCTGCTCTCCACCCCGGTGGAGCCCCTCGAGGTGATGGTCGGAAAGCTCGCCCCCTACGTCGGGATCGGCCTCGTCCAGACCGCGATCATCCTGCTCCTGGCCCGCTTCCTGTTCGACGTGCCCTTCCAGGGCGGCTGGGCCGGGCTGTCTCTGGGCGTCGCCCTGTTCATCGTGGGGTCCCTGGCGCTTGGGTTCCTGATCTCGACCGTCGCCCGCTCCCAGCTCCAGGCGATGCAGATGACCGTCTTCTATCTGCTGCCCTCGATCCTGCTCTCCGGCTTCATGTTCCCGTTCCGCGGCATGCCGCTGTGGGCGCAGGCGATCGGCGAGGCCATACCCGTCACCCATTTCCTGCGGGTCGTCCGCGGAGCGCTCCTCAAGGGCCAGGATCTCGGCGACATGTGGCGCGAGCTGGCCGCCCTGCTGGCGTTCGTCTGCGTCGTCACGGCGCTGGCCATGGCCCGGTACCGGCGGACGTTGGACTAGGGATCGATCCCCACGGCGGCGAGTTGTGGTCATGCGAGCGGCCCCTCCCCTTGCCCGCTCGGCGAATGAGGGATCCCCTATGGGCCAAGACGACGTTCCGGAACGCTCGACCCTGCTTGCCGGGATCGAGGAGCCCCCGAACCCCGGCCTGAGTGTTCAGGCCGCCGATCCACGCGACTCAGATGGGACCGATGGCGATGCGGGTGACGGAAGCGACGGGACCGACGGAAACGATTCCGACGGAACCGATGGCGCCGACTCCGACGGCACGGACGGGACCGATTCCGACGGAACGGACGGGACCGACTCCACCCCCCGCTGAGCCGCCGAGGGCCCTGGCCGAGCTGATCGGCCAGGCCGCCGCCGCCGACTTCCTGGCCACGTCCTTCGGCCGCGACGTCTGGCGCATCCGCCTCGAGCCCGCGGCCGCGCGCGCCTACTTCGGCTGGGAGAGGCTGAACGCGGCCCTTGCCGAGCACCGGCTGGGGCCGCCGCGCCTGCGGCTGGAACGCGCCGGCCAGGACGTCACCAGGAGCGCCGGCAAACCCCGGCGCACACGGCGCGGCGAGAGCCTCTACGACCTCGACGTGGCGGGCCTGAATGGGGCGCTCCGCGACGGCGCGACCCTGATCCTTGACGCCGCCCACGAGCTGAGCCCGCCGCTGCAGCGCCTGTGCGCCGGCCTGGCGGCCGACTACACCTGCGCGGTCCAGGCGAACCTCTACGCCTGCTGGGGCACGACCCAGGGATTCGACATCCATTGGGACGACCACGACGTCTTCGTGCTGCAGGTGGAAGGCCGCAAGACGTGGCGGCTCTACGGACCGAGGCGGGCCTCGCCGACACGCCTCGATTTCCACGCCGAGCATCCGAAGCCGTCAGCCCCGATCAAAGAGATCGTGCTGGAGGCCGGCGACCTGCTCTACCTGCCGCGCGGATACTGGCATGCCGCGGTCGGCTGCGGCGAGCCTACCCTGCACCTGACCATCGGGCTGACCCGCAAGACGGGCGCAGACTTCCTGCACTGGCTGGCCGACCGGAGTGTCTCGGACGCGGCCTTCCGCGCCGACCTGCCGTTCGAACAGGGGGATCCCGCCATGGCGGACCGGCTCGCAGACCTGCTTCGGTCCATCGGCGACAGCGATCCGGCCGAGCTGGCGCGGGCCTACCGGCGGCATGTGGAGGCCGCCCAGGCGCAGCGGCCGAAGCTGTCCTTCCCCCTGATCGGGCAGCCGCACGAGCCCCTCGATCCCGGGACGCGCCTCACCCTGGCCGACGGACCCGCCACCCTCCGCCCCGCTGAAGGCGCCGGCTACGTGGTGCTACGCTGGCGCGGCGTCGACTTCACCCTCGCCGAGGAGCTCGCGCCCGCGCTGCGCCGCCTGGCTGACCGGCAGACGGTCACCCTCGCGGAGTTTCGCGACCTGATGGCCGAGCGGGAGCGACCCCTGGCCGACGACCTGGTGCACGAGTTGATCGGCCGCGGCGTCCTGGCAGCCCGGCGTCCATGAACTTCTGCTCGCGGGAGTGCATCGCCGCCGGGGAGCCGCGCGCCGGCACGGGCGTCCGCGCCCAGGCCTATGTCTTCCTGCCCGTCGCCAAGCGCCTTTGGGGCGAGCGCGAGTTCAACGCCCGCTGGGCCTCGCCGGAGGAGCTGGAGGCGATCCGCGCCGCCCGTGCAGGCGGCGTGGTCACGCGCCTCTACAACCCGCAGCCTGGTATCGAGGCCGCGCTCGTCTACCGGGGTCCGACCGCCGCGGCCGGTTTGGAGCCCCTGCTCGAGACGGTCAGCCGCCGCTGGCCCGTGCTCGCCGACGAGGCGCCGCGTTTCGCCGTCTGCACACAGGGCAAGCGCGAGCGCTGCTGCGCCAAGTGGGGCTATGCGGTGTTCTCCCGGGCCTCGGCGCTCCACGCTCAGGGCCGCTTCCCGTTCCAGCCGCTGGAATGCTCTCACCTGGGCGGCGACCGCTTCGCCGCCACCGGCCTCGTCTTCCCGTCAGGCAGCATGTACGCGCACCTCGACACCGTGGACCTGGGCGACCTCGGCGCGGCCGAAGCCGCGGGACGGATCGCGCCGGCGATCTACCGCGGCCGGGTGTACGACACCCCGCTCGCTCAGGTCGCGCGCGCCGGCCTCGCCCGCGACGGGCTGCTGAACCACGGCACGACGCCGCTTCAGGTCGAGGCGCTGGCGCCGCACCAGGTCGAGGCCACAGCGACGGATCTCGGGCTCAGCTTCCGGGTGAGCCTGGACCAGGCTGAGATCGACTTCGTCGCCAGCTGCGACCACCTCGAGGTCCACCGCCGGTCCAAGGCGCGCCGCACGGTCTATGTGGCGGGGGCGCCGGCGGCCCCTTAAGCTCGGGGGGATGTATGGGATTCTCTGCGCCACGCCCGAGGAGCTGAGCGCGCTCGCCGAGCGGCTGCACCTGCGTCCGGAGGCCCGCAGCCACGGGCCCACCCGCGTCTGGACCGGCGTCCGCCGCGGCGCCGAGATCGCCCTGGCGCAGGCCGGCATCGGCAAGGTCAACGCCGCGGCCGCCGCGACCCTGCTCCTGGACCGGTTCGAGGCGGAGCGGCTGATCTTCTCCGGCGTGGCGGGCGGGCTGGACCCGGACCTGCCGGTGGGCACGGTGCTGTTCGCCGAGCGGCTGGCGATCCACGACTACGGCATCGTCTCCGGCGGCAAGCTCACCGCCACGGCGTATGGCGTCATCCCCGTCGGCGCGCCGCCCCTGACGGAGCTGCTCCCCGCGCAGGCCGAGGTGGTCCGCCATTTCCACGCCCTCGCCGAACGCGTGCGCCCGCAGCTGGAGGGGCCGGTGCGTCTCGGCGGGGTGGTGACGGGCGACTACTTCCTCAACTGCGCCCAGACCCGCGGCGAGCTCAGGGCCAACCTGCGCGCGGAGGCCATCGACATGGAATCCGGCGCCGTACACGAGGTCGCGCAGGCGTGGGGCAAGCCCCTCTACGTGATCCGCACGCTCTCGGACCTGGCGGGCGAGGAGAGCCACCTCACCTACCCCGAGATGGCCGCCATGGCGGCGGCGAATTCGGCCCTCTGCGTCATTGAGCTCCTCGACATCTTCGAGGAGGAGCGGAAGATCAAATGAGTGCTCTGGGAACGGACGAGCTGGCCGCGCGTCCTTTCCCATAGTGCAGGTAATTGCGTAGGAGTTCGAAAGCGTTGGCCGGATCTGGCTCTTTTCCTGCCCTTCTCCTGATCCCCTCACGGCCTCGCTTGTCCGACACTTCGCCGAACCCCATTTTCTCAACATGAGCGACCGTCCTTCTGGCGCGGCCCCTCCGCGCCTCGTGGCGGTGCTGGGCCCCACCAACACCGGCAAGACCCACCTGGCGGTGGAGCGGATGCTGGGCCATGCCTCCGGCATGATCGGCCTGCCGCTGCGGCTGCTGGCGCGCGAGATCTACGACCGGATCGTCAAGGCCCGCGGCGCCCGCTCGGTCGCCCTGATCACCGGCGAGGAGAAGATCATCCCGCCCAGGCCCCACTATTTCGTCTGCACGGTCGAGGCGATGCCGCTCTCGCGCGAGGTGGAGTTCCTGGCGGTTGACGAGATCCAGCTCTGCGCCGACCCCGAGCGCGGCCACGTCTTCACCCACCGCCTGCTGCACGCCCGCGGCACGTGCGAGACCATGCTGATGGGCGCGGCCACGATGGCGCCGCTGGTCCGCCGGCTCCTGCCGCACGCCGAGATCGTGACCCGCGAGCGGTTCTCCAGCCTCACCTACGCCGGGCCCAAGAAGCTCACCCGCCTGCCCAGGCGCTCGGCCGTCGTCGCCTTCTCGGCGGAAAACGTCTACGCGATCGCCGAGCTGATCCGCCGCCAGCGCGGCGGGGCCGCCGTGGTGATGGGGAGCCTCTCACCCCGCACCCGCAACGCCCAAGTGGAGCTCTACCAGTCCGGCGAGGTCGACTTCCTGGTGGCCACGGACGCCATCGGCATGGGCCTGAACATGGACGTCGACCATGTGGCGTTCGCAGGCTTGCGGAAGTTCGACGGCAAGCGCACCCGCTGGCTCTACCCGCAGGAGATCGGCCAGATCGCCGGCCGCGCGGGCCGTTATCAGAAGGACGGCACCTTCGGCGTCACCGGGGAGGCCGAGGACATCGACGTCGACCTCGTCGAGGCGGTCGAGCAGCACCGGTTCGAGCCGGTGCTGGGCGCCGAATGGCGCAATTCCAAGCTCGACTTCGACAGCCTGCCGAACCTGATGCGGTCGCTGGCCCAGACGCCGGACCGCGAGGGCCTGAAGCTCTCGCAAGAGGCGCTGGACGAGACCACCCTGCGCCAACTCGCCGCCGACCCCGACGTCGCGCACCGCACCCGCGACCGGACCAACCTCTTCCGCCTGTGGGACGTCTGCCAGACGCCGGACTTCCGCAAGGTCGCCACCGACGAGCACGTCGGGCTGGTGAAGGACTTCTTCTTCCAGCTGACCTCTGGCCGGCGACGCATCGCCGAGGACTGGATCGCCAAGCAGTACGGCCACCTGGACCGTACCGACGGCGACATCGACGCCCTGGCCGCCCGGCTCTCCAGCGTCCGCACGCTCGCCTACGTGGCGAACCGGCCCGACTGGCTGGCCGACCCCGCCGGCTGGCAGGGTAAGACGCGCCAGCTGGAAGATCGGCTCTCCGACACCCTGCACGAGCGGCTGATGGCCCGCTTCGTCGACCGGCGGACCAGCGCCCTGATGCGAGGCCTGCGGGTCCGCGAGGACATGCTGGCCGGCGTCGCGGCCGACGGGGCGGTGACCATCGAGGGCCACTACGTCGGCAAGCTGACCGGCGTCACCTTCGAGGCCGCGCAAGGCTCATCGGTGCTGGAGGAGAAGGCGCTGCGGGCCGCCGCCAACCATGCCGTGGGGCCGGAGATCTCGCGGCGGCTGGGCCAGCTGGCGGCCGAGCCGGACGAGGCTTTCTCGCTCACGCCCGACGGCGTCGTGCTGTGGCGCGGGGAAGCGGCCGGGGCGATCAGCGGCGGCGAGCCCTTCCAGCCGCGTGTGCGGCTCTACGGCGAGCTGGGCCACGACGCGGCCCGCCAGCGGGCGGCGCGCCGGCTCGAGGCCTTCGCCGCCGGCGAGGCCGCGCGGCGGCTGGGCCCGCTGCGCAAGCTGGAGGCGGCGGTCGCCGACGGCCGGATCAAGGGGCTGGCGCGCGGCATCGCCTATCGGATCATCGAGAACGGCGGAGTGCTGGACAGGTCGGTGGTCCGCGGCGAGGCGAAGCAGCTCAGCCAGGTCGAGCGCCGGGTCCTGCGCAGCCTCGGCGTACGGCTGGGCGCCTTCTCCATCTTCATGCCGGGGCTACTGAAGCCGCAGGCCCGCGCCCTCGCCCAGGCCTTCTCCGCCCGCGAGACGGCGGACTGGCGTCCCCAGGCCAAGGGGCTCAGCCGGCTGCCGCAGCCGGCGCCATCGGCGCGGGCGCTGTCCGCCTACGGCGTCCGCGCGGTGCGCGACCATGCCGTCCCGGTCGAGGAACTCGAGCGGCTGGACGAGCTCCTGCGCGAGGGCCCCAAGCAGGCCGGCGGCAGCGTGCTCTCGGACCAGGCCCGCGAGGAGCTCGGCTGGAGCGAAGCCGAGGCCAGGGAGATCCTGCGCGGTCTGGGCTTCGCACCCACCTCGAAACCCAAGGAGGGCCAACCGCTCGCCTGGCGTCGGCGCGCCGAGAAGCCCGCGCCCGTGGCCGCGCCGCGGCCGCACTCGCCCTTCGCCGCCCTGGCCGCCCTCGCCGCCCAGCCGGCCGCCGCGCCTGCCCGACGGCGGCCGCGGCGTCGCAAACCCAAGGCCGTCGCATGACCGACGACGCCGCCCGGGTGGACGTCTGGCTCTGGCGGGCGCGCTTCTTCAAGACGCGCTCGATGTCGGCCAAGTTCGTGGAGGAGGGCCGCGTGCGCCTCACCCGCTCGGGGCAGGAGAGCCGGCTCGACAAGCCCTCTCGTCCGGTGAAGATCGGCGACCAGCTGGTCTTCGCCGTCGGCGGCCGGCTGATCGCCGTGACCGTCGAGGGCCTGGGCGAGCGCCGCGGCCCGCCAGCGGAGGCCCGCCTGCTCTACTCGACGCTACAGCCAAGCTGAGGCATCGTCCCCCGAGGAGCGGGGGACATCATGAGCGATCGACTAAGGGATATCGCCGGCGGCGGGGCCGAGCCGCGGAAGAAGGGCGTGGGGGGCTGGTTTGACGGCCGGGCGGGGCGCCGCGAGTACTGGTTCTGGGTGATCCCCGCCTTCCTCGCCAGTGGCATCCTCGGAGCGATGGGCATGATGGTGGTAAGCATCCTGCTCAGCATCCTGATCCTCGTCGCCTTCATCCGCCGTCTGCACGACCTCGGCCACTCCGGCTGGTGGGCGCCGGTCATCAACTTCGGCGGCAACATCATCGCTGGCCTGGCTGCGGCCTTCGGGGGCGAGATCGGGGCGTTGCTCGGGGTGCTGCCGTTCCTGGGCGCAGTGATCACTCTGGGTGTCCTGCCGGGTGAGAATGACCGCAATGAGTACGGCCCGCCGCCCGGCAGGCCCAATCCGGCTGAGACGTTCAGCTAGGCCGCTTCAGGCGTCTGCAGAATTCCTGAGCGCGCGTGCGTGGCCGGCAGCATTGACAAGCGCGCCCCCCGCCGTAACAAACCGGCGCCCCTCGGGGGGGAGCCGAAGCCGGAGTCTACGCGTCCGCCATGACCTACATCGTGATGGATCCCTGCATCAAATGTAAGTTCATGGACTGCGTGGAGGTCTGCCCGGTAGACTGCTTCTACGAGGGCGAGAACTTCCTGGCGATCAATCCGGACGAGTGCATCGACTGCGGCGTCTGCGAGCCGGAGTGCCCGGTGGACGCCATCAAGCCCGACACCGAGGACGACCCGGACGGCAAGTGGCTGCGGATCAACTCCGAGTATTCGAAGGTCTGGCCAAATATCACCGTTAAGGGCGAACCGCCGGCCGACGCCGAGCAGTTCGAGCGCGAAACCGGCAAGCTGGAGAAATATTTCTCCGAGAAACCGGGCCGCGGCTCTTAAGCTTAACCAACTGCACGGGAGCTTGGCGGTCCAACCGTCGCTCCAACCCTTTCATTCGGCTTAATTTTGTGCTAGACACTCCGCCGGACGCGGCGATGAGGCCTTGCTCTCGCCCGTCTTCCTGAAGAAGCGCCAGCCGGGTCGGAAGGTCCGGCCAAGGCGAAGGGTGTCTTAAGAGGTTCTACTTTCCGCCAATCGACGAAGCCGCCGCGGACCTTGTTGCGGAACGCGTGACGTCGTCGCTTGAACGGACGCCTGTAGTCGAAGGCCCTGGCAGGCCGGACAGATATTTCGAGAGGGTTCGCGATGAGCAAGAACGGTCATGATTTCTCGGTCGGCGATCACGTCGTCTACCCGGCGCACGGTGTCGGGCAGGTGCAGGGGATCGAGACCCAGGAAGTCGCCGGTCTGAAGCTTGAGGTCTACGTCATCACCTTCGACCACGAGAAGATGACGCTGCGCGTTCCCACCGCCAAGGCGAAGACCGCGGGCCTGCGCCCGCTGGCCGAAGGCAATGTGGTCTCCCAGGCGCTCACCACCCTGAAGGGCCGCGCCCGCGTGAAGCGCACCATGTGGTCGCGCCGCGCCCAGGAGTACGAAGCCAAGATCAACTCGGGCGACCTGATCTCCATAGCCGAGGTCGTGCGCGACCTGCACCGCGCCGAGAACCAGCCCGAGCAGTCCTATTCCGAGCGCCAGCTGTACGAGTCCGCCCTGGACCGCATGGCCCGCGAGGTCGCCGCCATCGAGCGGATCGACCGCGACGCGGCCATCAGCCTGCTCAACAAGTCGCTGGTGAAGGCGGTCGCCGCCTAAGCCAACCGAACAGTACCGCGTACGAGACGCCCGCCGGAAACGGCGGGCGTTTTCGTATGCGCTCAGTCTTCCTCCGCCGTCGCCAGCAGCGGGTCGGCGTCGGGCTGCGGCCCGCGGTCCAGCTCCTCGCGCATCCGGTCCTTGTCGAGGTCGCCTTCCCAGCGGGCGATCACCAGGGTGGCGACGCCATTGCCCACCAGGTTGGTGAGCGCCCGGCACTCGCTCATGAAGCGGTCGATCCCCACCAGCAGGGCGAGCGCCGCGATCGGCAGATCCGGGATCACCGCGAGCGTGGCCGCCAGCGTGATGAACCCCGCCCCCGTCACCCCGCTGGCGCCCTTCGAGGTCAGCATGGCGACGCCGAGCAGGGTCAGCTGCTGGGCGAGCGTCATCTCCGTGTTCGTGGCCTGGGCCAGGAACAGGGTGGCCAGCGTCATGTAGATGTTGGTGCCGTCGAGGTTGAATGAATAGCCGGTGGGGATGACCAGGCCGACGGTCCCCTTCCCCGCCCCCAGCTTCTCCAGCCGGCGCATCATCTGCGGCAGCACCGACTCCGAGGAGGAGGTGCCGAGTACGATCAGCAGCTCCTCCCGGATGTAGCGGATGAACTTCAGGATCGAGAACCCGGCCCAGGCGGCGATGGCGCCCAGCACCACCAGCACGAAGATCAGGCTGGTCGCGTAGAAGGTGAGGATCAGCGCGCCGAGGTTCACCAGAGCGTCCAGGCCGTAGCGGCCGATGGTGAAGGCCATGGCCCCGAAGGCCCCGATGGGCGCCAGCCTGACGATCACCCCGATGATCCCGAAGAAGACCTTGGAGGTGTCGTCGAGCACGTCGGCGACCTTGTCCCCGAAGTTGCCCATCCGCGTGCAGGCAAAGCCGGTGAGGATCGCGATCACCAGCACCTGCAGGAGGTTGCCCGAGGCGAAGGCGCCGAAGAACGCGTCAGGGATCAGGTGCAGCAGGTAGTCGACGACCCCCTCGCCCTCCTGCGCCTTCTGGGCGTAGCCGGCGGCCACGCTTGGGTCGAGGGTGGCGGGGTCGACGTTGAAGCCGGCGCCTGGCTGGAACACCCGGCCCACCACCAGCCCGATCACCAGCGCCACGGTCGAGACGACCTCGAAATAGATAAGCGTGCGCGCCCCCAGCCGGCCGAAGGCCTTCATGTCGCCCATGCGCGCAATGCCGGCGGCCACGGTGCAGAAGATCACCGGCGCCACGGCCATCTTGATCAGCTTGATGAAGGCGTCGCCCAGAGGCTTCAGCGAGGCGCCGAACTCCGGCCAGATCGCCCCCACCGCCATGCCGAGCACGACGCCCAGCAGCACCTGGACGTAGAGCACGCGAAGCGGTCGCAGGAAGCCCATGCGCGGTCGTCTCCCCCCAAAGCCGGCCGTTCTGCGGCGTTTGCACGCCCGCGGCCATAGGCTATCACGCGTGCCGCGTGGCCCGGTAGCTCAGCCGGATAGAGCAGGGCTTTCCTAAAGCCAAGGTCGGGGGTTCGAGTCCCTCCCGGGCCGCCACGAACTTCAACACACCCTGCTGAAAACTTCGGTTTCTCAGCAGGGATTGGCGAAGGCCCTCCTGCGACCGCAAGGAGGTTGTGTTTCCTGCGCCTGAGGCCGCAACGCCGTTCAGCCACCGGCTCTAGGCCAGTCCATCGGAGCTGGGTTTAGGGGCTCGCCTTTTCAGGTGGACCACCCCCGCGGCGGGGTTAAACGCGAACAATTCGCCATCTAGGCTAGCGAACAACGTCGAATAAATGGGACGGTCATCGGGTTCGATATCGTCACCAAACCCAAGTTCCACTGCGACGGAGCCATCTTCCTCGGTCGTTATCGTCATTGTTTGGTAATCCACCAAGGTTCCGAGCCACCACATCTCAAAGCGGCATAGCCCGGCCCCTTCGCCTCCAACAGCTGGCGCTGCGGATCCCACACCGCGCATCCATCGAACATTACGGGCTTCTCGCCTGGGTTCTGACGACATAGTCGAGACCCGGAGCGCGGGCGATCTGCGTTTCGTATTGCTGGCTCCGTTCGGAATAGGTGGCGAAGGTCGGATCGTGCTCCCACCCGCCAAACGGGTGACATGTCGCGTCCCTCTCGCGCTGGCCCTTCTCGAGCTGGTCTGCCGCCGCGCCCCGCCCGGGCTGTGACCTGGGTCACACCTCCGCGCTCCCCTCAGCCTACAGATCATGAGTTCTCCGGCGGAACAGGTTGAAGTTCGGCCTCATGCAGTTGTTGATTGCGCGCTGGCGCGGTCAGGAGACCGCGGCTTCGGGGGCGGGGCGATATGGACGGTGCGTGGGGCGACGCTGAGCGGAAGAAGCTCAACTGGGCAGGTTCGAAGACGGTCGGCCGGATCACCGAGATCGCGGTGATGGCTCCGGTGAAGCTGGGCTGCGTGCCGGGCGAACGGCGCACCTACGAAGAGCGGATCCGCGACGCCATCGCCAACATCAACACCCGCCACGCCCAGGGCCTGCCCACTGAGCTCGGCGCGGTGCCGACGATCCACTTCGGCCGCATCATGCTGATCCGGCCGGAGCAGTACCTGGTCTACTCGAAGGCCGACTGCATCCAGTATGTCGAAGAGACCATCGCCCAGGACGGCACGGGATGCCCCATCCCAAAGCCGTTCGACGAATACGGCGACGGGATGTCGCCGCTGAACCGCCCGACGCCGGCGGACGGCTTCCGCACCTGGGTGCTCACCACCGTCGAGTTCGACGGCGACCTGAAGGTCTACTTCCGTGACATCGCCCGGCTGCTGGGCCGCGCCTTCGACAGCATCTTCGAGAACTGTGAGGACTTCCCCGGCACCGCCAGCTTCGAGAAGTTCTGGCAGTGGATCCGCCGCTACCAGATGACCACCCAGCTCTTCTACGCGCCCTACGCCGACCTCACCGTCGCGCGGCTGAAGCAGCTGGAGGTCTTCAAGTCCCGCTTCGACGCCTTCGTGGCCCGCGTGCGCACGCCCACCGGAAGGCGGGTGGAGGACATGGACGAGCTCTTCGACGCGTTCCTGCGGGAGAACCAGCAGTACGCCCGAAACTTCCCCACGGCCGGTGGCCTGTGGACCCCCGACGGCTGCGACGAGGAGGCCTGAGATGTCGGAAGCCGTCGTCGGCGAAGCCAGCACCCCCGCCCTGGCCGATAACGTACAGGCCGGCGCCGTCCGGGCTCAGAAGACGCCCTGGTCGCTGTTCTTCTTCTTCCGGATCCTCACCCAGGCCGAGATGGCGGCCACCGTCCAGCGTCTGCAGGCGGTGCTTGCGGCGCCCGACGACAAGGCGGCCTGGGCCGCCTTTCAGTTGGATATCGAGAACCCGGCGCTTCTGAACACCGGTCTCGCGCCGGAAAACGCACCCGCAGCTGACGCCTTCCGCGACTGGCTGAAGGTGCTGGTCAAGGCAGATGCCAGCGGGCTGAGACAGGCGCTCTCCCGCATCCAGGCCTTGATCACGTCCAAGGCGCCGCCGTCGGCGGTCGAGTCGGCGGCGGACTTTCTCGCGGGCGCCGGCATGCTGCTCGGTCGTGTGCGATCCGAGTACAAGGACCTCCTCAAGGACGTGAAAGCCGAGCTGCGAAGCTTTCCGAAGACCGGCGGCAAGGAGCCTGTGCTGCAGAAGCTGGTGCTCTACGAACTGCTGCGGCAGGGCGCGCCGGCCTTCATCGAGAACGGGCGCTTCGCCGCTGTCCGGAGCGAAGCCGACCAGCAGGAGCTCGCAGCGCTCGGCAAGCTCAACACCCGCGCGGCCGTGAACATCTCGTTCAGCTACGAGGGTCTCAAGGCGCTGAACCTCGACCCGGTGACGCTCGCCTCCTTCCCCGATGTCTTCAAGGAGGGCATGGCCGCGCGGGCCCGCCGGCTCCACGACGTTGGTCCCAGCGCGCCCGAATACTGGGAAGGCGAGCTCGGGCAACGCAGCGTCCACGGCTTCTTCCGCGCCGGGTCGCCCTTCGAAGACGAAGAAGAGACGAAGGCGGCCAAAGGGAAGTCGAAGGACCCTCCGGCCACTCCGGAGGTGTTCTGGCGCCGGCTACGGGAAGACATTGGGCGCTTCAACGAACGGGTCTGCCCGGACGGTCAGAGGATGCGGTTCTGGCTCGGCCTGCTGTTTCGGATGGCTGGCGTCGAGGTCGTGCACATCGAGCTTGGCCAGGACCCGTACCGCGTCGACAAGGACGGCAATGTCGAGCCGATCGAGCACCGCAAGGAGCACTTCGGCTTCCGCGACGGCATCAGCCAGCCGTTCGTTGATCTGAAACTTGGGGCGCCTCCGCCCGGCGGCGCGACGCCGTCGAGCGCATCCACCTGGACGCCCGTCGCGCCGGGTGAGATCTTCCTGAGCGAGAAGGACGAGGACGGCGACGCGCACCTGCTGCCCATCAACTCCGACCTCCGGCTCGGGTCGACCTTTACCGTGTTCCGAAAGCTGGAACAGGACGTCCAGGGCTTCCGGAGTTTCCTCGAGGTCAGCCGCCCCAAGGACAAGACGGCGCAGATGGCGCTCGCGGCGCAGTTCGTCGGCCGCTGGCCGAACGGCATGCCGCTGGTCCTCGCCCCGAACGAGCAGCCCAAGGTGGCCGACGAGTCGGGCCCCGCCCTGAACGACTTCCGCTACGCCGCCATGGATCCGCTCGGCCGGAAGTGCCCCCTCGGCGCCCACGTCCGACGGACCAACCCGCGCGACATCGCCGGGAGCGCTGCGCGGCGGCACCGGATACTCCGGCGGGGGGTCAGCTACGGCGGCCCGCTGATCGAGGAAGGCGACGCTTCGGACGGCGCGCCGCGCGGCATCCTGTTCATCGCGGAAAACGCCCGCATCGACCTGCAGTTCGAGGTGGTGCAGGGCGACTGGATCAACGGCGGCGAGCTCCTCGGCCAAGCCGGCCTCGGGCGGTGCCCGGTGACCGGCATGCACGCCGGCCGATCCGAGGATAGCTTCCTGGAAGCCGGCCGAGCGGCGCCCATCACACGCCTGCCGCAGTTCGTCACCACGCGCGGCGGCGACTACTTCTTCACGCCGGGGGTCACCGCGCTCGCGCACCTTGCGATCGGCAAGACGTTTCCGCCGGCCGCGGCCGAGCTGCCCTTCGCGGGCTACAGCATGGGCGACGCGGTGAACCGGCCGCTTGTCGACGAGCCTCGTCTCAGGGCCGCCGGGAACGCGATCCTGTTCGCCAGGCAACGCGTCGTGCGGATCAGCTTGCCGACCGATCCCGAAGACCCCACGCCGAAGACGGTCGTGCTCATCGCCCTGCACAAGGACGCGCAGCGCGTCCTGGGCGATCGGCTCGTGGCCGGCGACAGTGGCGACGTCGTCGAGGTCTCGGCCTGGCCCTATCGGGCCTCCGCCCACTCGATCACCCGCGGACACGACGTTCTGGTGGGCACCGACCCCGACCCGAAATGCGGCTTCGCGGCCCGGACCAGGCTGTGGACCCTGCTGAACTCAGGCTGGCAGACGCTGGCAGGCAAGTTCGACAAGGACCCGGCGAAAGGAAGCACCGCGCTTGTCCAGTCGGTCCGCGACACTATGCAGAAGCGGCTCGAGGCGAGCCTGCGCCGCTCGGGCGGCGGCGGCGCCATCGACCTTGTCGGCGACCTGGCCGTTCCGGCCACCTATGCGGTCCTGTGCGACATCTATGGCGTGGCGGGGCCGAGCTGGATCACGGAGCTGGCCGTGAGCCTGCCTTTCTCACGCCAGCATGTCGGTGACCTGCCGCCCGAGTGGCTCCTGGCGATGAAGGGCGAGAAGCCGCAGAACCCCGGCCAGACGACGATGCAGCTCTGGTCGGCCTTCCTGCTGGCCGACTTGATCGGCAACTTCGTGGAGAACCACGAACTGCGGGCCGTGTCCCGGCAGGCCGGCGCGGAGCTGATGAACCACCTCGACCTCGAGCTGGACGAGGCGCGGTCGCGGGCTGCGAAGGTCCCAAAGCGGACCCTGATCGACGCCATCGTCGAGAATGCCGACAAGGATCCGGCGATCCGCGACCTCTACAAGGAATTCACCGACGACGAATGGCGCAAGCAGCACGACCGGGACGCCGTGCTGCTCCTGCTGGAGATCCTCGGCACCACCCTGGCGGTGATCCCGCTGACGTTCGCCTCGGTGATGGAGCAGTTGCTAAAGAGCCGGATCGACCTCCGCGCGCTGCTCGACCAGACCGGCCTCGGTGTGAACGCGACGCGCATCATCTACGAGGCCGAGCGCCTCAACCCGAATGTGCCCGTGCGGATGCGCCGCTGTGAGCGCGACATCGAGCTGGCCGCCGAAAAGGTGGCGGTGGTGATCCCGCCGGTGCTGCCCGAAGGGTCAGAGGACAAGGCCGCCGTGATCAAGAAGGGCGAGTACGTCGGCACGCTGATCAACGCCGCTCACCTCGACCCGCGGCGATTCGACATGCCGCAGCTGTTCTGGCCATTCGCCGGCGCCCCGCCCCTGGGCTCTCGCCCGCGGAAGGAAACGGACTACCTGCTGTTCGGCACGTGGGACGAGGGGAGCAACAAGAAGTGCTGGGGCCGGGACCGCGTGGCCCTGCCGGTGCTTGAAGAGTGCCTGTCGGCGGCTTCGCGGCTCGGCGGACTACGGCGGGTGGCCGGCAAGGCCGGCGAGCCTCAGACCTTGGTGGGCATCAAGATCGGCCTCAAGGCGCGGTTCACGCGGGTCGAGCCAAAGGCCGACGCGTCCGCCGAGGCGCCCAAGCCATGATCCCATGACGGCGGCAGAGCTCGGCTTGCTCGGCGAGGTCCGCCGAGACCCGCGCGTCCGCCGGGTCGATCTGCGCCCGTAGCCGCGCCCGCATGCCCAGGCCGTCGACGATCAGGCACGGATTGGAGACGGCGCGCGCGATCGCCAGCGCCTCCTCCAGCCGCGCGAAACCCTGCTCGGTCCTGCCATGGCGCACCAGCGCCTCCGCCGAGCCGGCATAGAAGTGATAGACCTCCAGCTTGCCGGTGCGCAGGTGGATGTGCCGCCGCAGGCCGTCGTCGATCAACGCCACCGCCTCGCGCGCCCGGCCGGTCCGCGCCAGCGCCAGGCTCAGGCTTCCGAGGATGTTCGCCTGGATGGCCTCGTACCCATGGGACTTGCTGATCTCGAGCGCCGCGGTCAGGCAGTCGATGGCTTCTCCATCCCGCTCGAGCATCACCAGGTTACGGCCGAGCGAATTGCGCGCCATCACCTGTGAATAGGGATCGACGGCGATCTGCAACGCCCGCTCGCCGTAGTCGACTCCTTCGCGGTACTGGCCGGCGTCGATCAGGTACCAGCTCATGAACGCCAGCGCGGTCGCGTACGGAAGCGCGGGGGCCCCGAGCCGCGCCGTCTCCAGTTCCCCCGACAGCATCTCGCACAGGGCGTGCTGGTGGGCGATCGCCCGCGCCACCTGGCCCGTATCGTGCAGCAGGTTGGTGCGCATGATCTCGTTCGAGTAGATCAGCGTCGGCGAGCCCAGCTCACGCGCGATGGCCAGCCCCTCCTCGGTCGCGCTCAACCCCTCCTGATGGCGGCCCTCGAACCAGCAGATCATGCCCAGCTGCGAAAGCGTGTTGCTCACCAGCTTCGGCCGGTCCTGCCGTCGCGCCAGCTCGATGATGCGCGGGAGGTGGGTGTGCATCTTGGCGAGCTCGCCCAGCTGCACGGCCGAGGCGAACGCCATCAGCACGAAATCGAGGTACCGCGCTTCGGCCGCGGCTTCGAGACGGCCGATGAGCACCAGCGCGCGGTCGAAGATCTGGTTCAGCGAGGCGGCGGCCGAGTTGCGGCGCGCCTCCAGCCCGGCTTCCCAGAGGTGTTCCAGGGCCTGGGCGTCGTCACCGGCCCCCTCGGCATGGAAGGCGAGCTGCTCGTGACGGCCGCCAAGGTCGGCGTATCGCGCGGTGATCGCCGAGAGCGCGGTGCGGTGCAGCTGGCGGCGGCGTTCGCGGGGGATGGTGTTCGCGCAGGCCTCCGCGATGATCTGGTGGCGCATGCGCACCGCCCGGCCGGACCTTGGATGGATGAAGGCGTAGCGCTCCAGCTCCTCGAAGTCCCGGGAGAGCTCGCCCGTGCGGGCGCCGAGCACCGTCTCCACCAGCTCCACCTCACCCCCCTCGCCGAGCAGGCTCAGGGCCTGAGCGAGCACCTTGGCGCCGGGCGTGAGCCGCTGCAGGCGGGCATGGATCACCGACTCCACGCTGTGCGGCAGCACCTCGAAGACGGGGACCTCCTTGGTTTCGACGGAGCGGATCAGCTCCTCCAGCACGAAGGGGATGCCTTCGGCGCGGTCGACGAGCTGATCGAGCAGCCACGCCGGCGGCTCGCCCGCGGGCCAGAGCTGGCGGCCCAACGCGGTCATCTCGGCGGGCGGCAGGGGGTCGAGCTGGAGAACCGTCTGCGCCAGCTCGCAGGCCTCGTCCAGGGCCTCGGGCCGGGCGGTCACCAGCAGGCACAGCGGCTGCGGGCCGCGGCTCTCGCTCAAAAGCCTCAGGAACTGCCGGCTTTCGGGGTCGACCAGATGAAGATCCTCGACCAGCAGGACGGTCGGACGGTCCGCCAGCAAGGCGCGCAGGCCGTTGACCAGGGCGCGCGCGAGCTGCGGCTGGGTGAGCTTGCCGGCCTTGTCGCGCAGCTTGGCGGGAGGCGCCGTGAGCAGGGTCTCCAGGGCGGCCACCTCCGCCTCCTCCACCCCGCTCCCGGCGAGCGCCTCCCCGACGCCGGCGCCGGAGGGGCGCAGGAGGTCGCTGATCAGCCCACGGGCCGCGGCGAAGGGCGTCGTGCGCTTCTGGGCGTCGCCGAAGAAAACCAGCGCCTTGGCCTCCCCGGCCAGCGCCTCGGAGACGGCGGCGGCGGCCAGGCGGCTCTTGCCGATGCCGGCCTCCCCCACGATCGCCACGGCGCTGCTGTCCCCGTCCGGCCGCGGCAGCAGGCTGCGCAGCACCGCCAGCTGCGAGCGCCGGCCGACGATCGGTGAGCGGTAGCGGTTGGCGACGTCGCTGTCGTTGGCCGCCTCCGGCCGCGCTTCCAGGACGAAGGTGTCGATGTCGAGCTCGCCGGCCCCCGAGAGCTCGTGAGGCGCCAGCTTCAGCTCCGCGCGGCACAGCTTGACCGTCTGGGCGCTGACCAGCACCCCGCCGGCCGGCGCGGCCTGTTGCAGCTTGGCGGCGATGTTCACGGCCGCGCCGACGGTGTCGAAGCGCGAGCGCCCGCCGCGGCGGATCATACGGAGCGCCACAAGGCCGGAGTGGACCGCGACCCGGAACTGCACGGGCCGCCCGTCCGGACCCGGGGCGCCGGCGGTGCGCTGGATGTCCCAGGCCGCCCGGCAGGCGTGCTCCGCGTGGTCCTCCAGCGGCGTGGGCCAGCCGAAGACCGCCAGGCCGCCGTCGCCCTCCCAGCTCACCAGGGCGCCCCCGGCGCGCTCCACCGTCTCGCGCACGTGCTCGAACCACCGGTCGAAGAAGGTCTGGACGTCGTCGGGATCGCAGGCCGCGATGTGGCGCGTCGAGCCGACGATGTCGGCCGCCAGCACCGTCACGATACGGCGTTCCGGAGTCACCCCGGCGCCCCTCATGCGGACCTCCGCACGAGCGGTCGAGGGCTCGGCAGCCGAGCGTTGCGCCGGGTCCGGTCCGGCATTGATGATCCCCCGCTTTCGCGCGATTTAGCCACGTCTAGCTGCGCCCGCGCAACCGCGCCGCGTGTGACCGGCGTCACAGCGGGCCTGACGGGTCAGGTGACCGGCTGGTTGGGCTTCAGCCCGTGCTCCAGCAGCTTCTGCCACACCTCCTCCGCCGTCTCTGCGAAGCAGAAGAGGTCGAGGTCTCGCTCGGCGATCATCCCGTGGCGCTGCAGCTCCTCGAAATTGATCACGCCGGTCCAGTACGCGCTGTCGACTAGCACCACCGGAATCGGCGCGGCCTTGTCGGTCTGACGCAGGGTCAGGATCTCGAAGAGCTCGTCCAGGGTGCCGAAGCCGCCCGGGAACACCACCAGCGCGTTGGCCCGCATGGCCAGGTGCATCT
Source organism: Phenylobacterium sp. (assembly GCF_036563285.1). Lineage (GTDB taxonomy): Bacteria > Pseudomonadota > Alphaproteobacteria > Caulobacterales > Caulobacteraceae > Phenylobacterium. The sequence goes on along the minus strand of NZ_DATCMR010000006.1, from coordinate 276,383 downwards.
TGCGCATGGCGAAGTAGTGGAAGCGGAAGGTGAGCTCCGGCGTCGAATAGGCGTTCGGCGCCTGCTCGTGCGGCAGGGTGATGTTGAAGCCAATAGAGGGCGCGCCCACGTCGCCGGCCCCGCGGTTCGCCGCCTCCATGATCCCGGGCCCGCCGCCCGTGGCGATGACGTTGTCGCGGGTGGGCTCGCCCTCGAGGAAGGCGCCGCCGCGCTGCGAGGCCACTGCCCCGAAGGCCCGGGCCTCGGCATACCAGCGGGCCTGCTCGCCGGGCCCGTCCTCACGGACGCGCGCCGAGCCGAAGACCACGATCGTGGAGCGCACGCCCCAGGCCTTGAGCGCCAGGTCGGCCTTGGCGAACTCCAGGAGGAAGCGCACGCCACGCATCCCGTCGGAGAGCAGGAAGTCCTGGTCGAGGGCCGCCAGCCGGTAGGACGGCGAGGCGAGCTGGGCGGTGTTGTCGGGCGTCTGGTCGGGCATGGCCCGACCTATAACGCCTCAGGCGTCGCAGGTGCGCTTCACATGCGCCACGTGGAAGGCGCCGGAGTGCGACAGCACGATCCAGTCGCCGCAATGGGCGACCACCGGCCCCTCCGGCGTGCGGACCTGGACGGCTCCGCCCTCGGAGATGACCTCGGCGTCTTCGCCCAGCCAGCTCCAGAGCATGGTCCAGCTGCGGACGTCGTTGGGCGGCGGCACCCGCAGGGCCGCGCCGTGGTCAAAGGGGGGAAGGGATTGGCTGGCGCGCATGGGTCCTTCTGGGCTTGGCGTGCAGGCGGACAGCCAGTTCCGCGCTGCTTCGGTCACCAGAAGCTTAAGATCGGCTCAGTTGGCCCGGGCGACGTGCTGCTCGAGTTCGTGCATGCGCTGGCGGTACAGCGCGGCCATCTCGTTCTTGTTGGCGGCGCGGTTGCGCAGCGCCCGCCAGGCGGCCTGCTCGCCGTCGAGGATCTCGCGGTCCGCGCCGGCGGCGACGGCCCGGCGGTAGGCCCGCTGCATCCGCAGGTCGGCGGCCTTGAGCTGCGGGTTGGCGCAAAGGATCCGCAGGGCCGGCGTGGGCTCGAACTTGCAGCGGGAGGCGGCCTTCGCCGCCGGAGCCTTGCGAGCGGGCGCCGCCGCGGCGCGCTTCTCAGGCGCGGGCGCGGCTTCGCGGACGGCGGGCGCTTCAGGGGTCTCGATCTCGGCCGCGGGCTGCGCCGCCGTCGCCCGCCGCATCAGCTGGGAGACCTCGGCGATCCTGGCTGCGGGCTCGGCCCCGGGCGGCAGGGCGGCGCCGGCCAGGCGCAGCCGGCGGGCCTCGCCGACCGCGAACCACTGCGCCTCCTCGCCCGTCGCGGGCGCCAGCGCCTGGGCGTACATGTCGAAGGCCAGGCAGAAATCCAGGACCCGGGCGTCGCCCTCCAGGGTCTCGGCGCACTCGCGCGAGAAGTCGACGAGCGCCGGCGCGCCGCCCTCGGCATAGACCGACTGCACCTCCTCGTAGGCGCGGCGCACCTGAGCCGGGTCGGGGGCGGCGGCGGCCAGGCTGACGCGCGGCTCCGCCGGACGCGCGGCGGGCGTGGGCGTGGCCTCGGCCTGGCTCACCCAGCGGCCGCGGTCGTCGCCGGACAGCCACCAGCCCAGACCCATGGAAAGCCCGACGGCGAGCGCAGCGCCGACCACCACGCCGGCTTTCAGGCCCCGGCGCGGCTCCCCGCTCTCGAAGCGGGCGGCGAACTCCGGCACATCCTGAGGAGAACCCGACATATCCGTCGAACTCGCAAGGCGCAGCTAGGTTGCAAACCGTTCGCGTAACGCGGGTCCGCCCTTTTCAAAGCTGAAATAGAAGACTTTACTAAGCGGTACGGCAGGCGGCGGGTCGGCAGATTCGCGTGAAGATCTGCGGACGCGAGGGAGATTGAGAGTGACAGACCCTTCTACGAAGGCGCCTGACCCCATGGATATTGCGCTGGGCGCGGCCGTCCGCATCCGCCGGCGGACCCTCGGCATCTCGCAGGAGGCCCTCGCCGACCAGTGCGGCGTGAGCTTCCAGCAGATCCAGAAATACGAGAACGGCGCGAACCGGATTTCCTTCTCCCGCCTGGTGCAGATCGCCCGCGCCCTCAAATGCCGGGTGGTCGACCTGATGGACGTGCTGGACGCGCCCGACCGAGAGACCACCGGCGACCTGGACATGCTCACCCGGATGCGCACGCCGGGCGCATTGGAGCTCCTGGCCGCCTACGAGAACCTGCCCCCCGAGGCGCGCAGTTCCCTGGTCAGCTTCCTGAAGGCCATGGCCCACGCCGCCGCGCCTCGGCCCACCGACGCCGCGCCCGTCGCCTGAGGCTCAGCCCTCCGCCAGCACGCGGTTGATGATCGACTTGGCCTCGGGCCCGGCCCAGTCGGCCTCGCCGGACACGCGGCCCCGCTCCGTGCCGTCCTTGCCGTAGATGAAGGTGGTGGGCATCCCCGTCACCGGCGGGGAGATCGACCACGGCAGCTTGGCCTCCGGATCGCTGTAGAACTTCAGCGGCGCGTGGCCCGCCAGGAAGGCGCGGGCCTTCTCCACGTCCTCGCCCTTGTCGATGCTGACCGTCACCACCTCCACCGGCTGGCCCTGGTAGTCGGCGGCGAGCTTCGCCAGCGTCGGCATCTCGATCTTGCAGGGGGCGCACCACGTGGCCCACAGGTTCATCACCACCACCTTCCCCTTCAGGTCGGCGACCTTCACCGGCTTGCCGGCGGCGTCCTTGAAGACGTAGGTCGGCGGCGGCCCGGCGCCCTCGGGCAGCTCGAACTTCTCCATCACCGACTTCGCCGGCGCCGCCGCCGCCGGCTTCGGGCCGGTGGCGATCTCCGGCTCCGGCTTGGAGGACGCCTTCGCCATGATGTACAGAACCGCCGCGACGCCCAGGAGAGCGGCGCCCCAGAGGGCCCATTTCAGCAGTCCGCCCCTGGGCCTCGCCCCGGATTGATCGCTCATATGACCGACGACTCCTCTGACGCCCTGAAGACCCCGTCTGCCGGGCAGGCCGGCCAGGCAATGTGGGGCGGCCGATTCTCGGACAAGCCGGCCGAGCTGATGCAGGCGATCAACGTCTCCATCGGCTTCGACCGCCGGCTCGCCGCGCAGGACCTGGCCGGGTCCCGCGCGCACGCCGCGATGTTGCTGAAGGCGGGCGTCATTTCAAGCGAGGACGAGGCGGGCATCCAGAAAGGCCTCCAGGCCATCGAGGCCGAGATGGCCGCAGGCAGCTTCCCGTTCCGCGAGGAGTTCGAGGACATCCACATGAACGTGGAGGCCCGCCTGCGCGAGCTGATCGGCCCCGCCGCCGGCCGGCTGCACACCGCCCGCTCGCGCAACGACCAAGTGGCGCTCGACTTCCGCCTCTGGGTCCGCGAGGCCTGCGACCGCACCCAGCACCAGATCAAGGCGCTGCAGCGCGCCCTGGTCTCCAAGGCCGAGGCGCACGCCGACGCGCTGATGCCGGGCTTCACCCACCTGCAGCCGGCCCAGCCGGTGACCTTCGGCCATCACCTCATGGCCTACGTGGAGATGTTCGGCCGCGACGCCGCCCGCTTCGCTGACGCCCGGGCCCGCATGAACGAGAGCCCGCTGGGCGCCGCGGCCCTGGCCGGCTCCCCCTTCCCCATCGACCGCCAGATGACCGCGCAGGCGCTGGGCTTCGACCGGCCCACGGCCAACTCCCTCGACAGCGTCGCCGACCGCGACTTCGCGCTGGAGGCGCTGGCGGCGGCCACCATCTGCGCCGTCCACCTCTCGCGCCTGGCCGAAGAGATCGTGATCTGGATGACGCCGCAGTTCGGCTTCGTGAAGCTGTCCGACGCCTTCACCACCGGCTCCTCGATCATGCCGCAGAAGAAGAACCCCGACGCCGCCGAGCTGGTGCGCGCCAAGGTCGGCCGGATGCTGGGCGCGTTCACCCAGCTGGCCGTCGTCATGAAGGGCCTGCCGCTGACCTATTCGAAGGACATGCAGGAGGACAAGGTCCCCACCTTCGAAGCCTTCGACGCCCTGGAGCTCAGCCTCGCCGCCATGGCCGGCATGGTCGCCGACCTCACGCCCGACACGGCGCGCATGGCCGCGGCGGCCGGCGCAGGCTACTCCACCGCCACCGACCTCGCCGACTGGCTGGTGCGCGAGCTGAACCTGCCGTTCCGCGACGCCCACCACGTCACCGGCGCGGCGGTGAAGCGGGCCGAGCAGCTCGGCTGCGACCTGCCGGGCCTGCCGCTCGACGAGCTGCAGGCGCTGGAGCCGCGCATCACCGACGGCGTTTACGACGTGCTGACGCCGGCCGCCTCGGTGGCCAGCCGCCGGAGCTACGGCGGAACCGCGCCCGACCAGGTGCGGAGCCAGATCAACCGTTGGAAGGAGATCCTCGCATGAGCCCCGCCAAATCCGCCCTGGCGCTCTGCGCCCTCCTGGCGCTCGCCGGCTGCGGGAAGATGGGGGCGCTGGACCGCCCCGGTCCGCTGTTCGGCCAGGATCGCGCCACCAGCGGCCAGGCCAGCGAGGCCGAGCGCCAGTCGCAGGATCCCAGCCGCCCCGTCGACACCGTCGACCCGCGCGACCGCACCACCGACCCCGCCCCGAGCCGCACCCTGCCCATCGAGGGCGCCCCGCGCGATCCCAACCGGCCCGCCCCCACCGGCTCCATCCCCGACCCCTTCGCCAATCCGCGATGAACCACTTCGAGCTCCAGGGGGGCGAGCTCACCTGCGAGGACGTCCCGCTCTCGGCCATCGCGGCGGAGGTGGGCACCCCCGTCTACGTCTATTCCTCCGCGACGCTCGAGCGGCACTACACCGTGCTGCGCGAGTCCCTGGTGGACGCCGGGCTGGGCGATCCTCTGATCGCATTTGCGGTGAAGGCCAACTCCAACGTCGCGGTGCTGCGCACCCTGGCCCAGCTGGGCGCCGGCGCCGACGTGGTCTCGGAAGGCGAGATCCGCCGCGCGCTCGCCGCCGGCGTGCCGCCCGAGCGCATCGTCTTCTCCGGCGTCGGCAAGACCGAGGCGGAGGTGGCCTTCGCCATGCAGACCGGCGTGGCCGAGATCAACGTGGAGTCCGAGCCCGAGCTCCACATGGTCAATGGCGTGGCCCAGCTGATGGGCGCCCGCGCCGCGGTCGCTATTCGAGTGAATCCCGACGTCGCCGCCGGCGGCCACGCCAAGATCTCCACCGGCAAGGCCGACAACAAGTTCGGCGTCAGCCTCGCCGAGGCCGAGCGCCTCTACGCCAACGCCGCCAACATGGCCGGCGTGCGGCCCGTGGGCGTCGCCTGCCACATCGGCAGCCAGATCACCGACCTCGCCCCGCTGGAGGCCGCGTTCGGCAAGATGCGCAGCCTGGTCGAGCGCCTGCGCGCCGAAGGCCACGACGTGGAGCGCCTCGACCTCGGCGGCGGGCTGGGCGTGCCCTACTTCAACCAGCCCGAGCCGCCGGCGCCGGCCGCCTACGCCGCGATGATCGCGCGCACCATGCAGGGCCTGGACGACATCCAGTACGCCTTCGAGCCCGGCCGCATGATCGCCGCCAACGCCGGGGTCCTCGTCGCCCGCGTCCTGCACGTCAACGCGCGGCCGGAGGGGCGCAGGTTCCTGGTCCTGGACGCCGCCATGAACGACCTGCTCAGGCCCGCCATGTACGACGCCTACCACGACATCCGCCCGGTGAAGCCGCGTGACGGCGACCCCGTCATCTACGACGTCGTCGGACCTGTCTGCGAGACCGGCGACACCTTCACCCGCGACCGCGCCCTGCCCCCGCTGGAAGCCGGCGACCTGATCGCATTCATGTCCGCCGGCGCCTATGGCGCGGCCATGGCGAGCGAGTACAACAGCCGCCTGCTCGCGCCCGAGGTGCTCGTGCGCGGCGCAGAGTGGGCGATTGTGCGTCCGCGGCCTTCCTACGACGACATGCTGGGCCGCGAACGCCCGGCGCCATGGTTCTGACACTCACCTAAGTGAATCTTCCCGACGGCGGAGGTCGAACGGGGAGGCCCTCTCCGCGTTAAGGCTCAGACCCCCCGCTCTTTCCCCGAGATCCCGTGCCCGAAACCGACGCCAAAGCGCTGCGCGAGACGCTGCGATCCCTCCAGCAGCCGCACCACGGCCGCAGCCTTTGGGAGCTGGCCGTGAGCGCCGTCCCGTTCGTCGTCCTTTGGACCGCCGCCTTCGTCTGCATGCAGCGCGGCTGGTGGTGGGCGGGCCTGGCCCTGGCGGTTCCGGCCGGTCTCTTCCTGGTGCGGATGTTCCTGATCCAGCACGACTGCGGCCACCAGGCCTTCTTCCGCAGCTCGGCCGCCAACAACTGGGTGGGCCGCATCATCGGCGCCCTGACACTGACGCCCTACGAGTACTGGCGGCGCACCCACGCCATCCACCACACCACCTCCGGCAACCTCGACCGTCGCGACCTCGGCGCCATCGAGACCCTCACCGTCGCCGAGTACCGCGCGCTCCCGTTCGTGCGCCGCGCGGCCTACCGCATCTACCGCCACCCGCTGGTGATGCTCGGCCTCGGCCCCTCCTACATGTTCATCCTGCAGCACCGCCTGCCGATCGGCCTGATGCGGGAAGGCTGGGCCTGGCGCAGCGTCATGGGCGTGAACCTCGCCATCGCCGTCGCAGCCATCCCGTTCGCGCTCACCGGGACCCTCCTCCCCTTCCTCGCCACCCATGCGGCGGTGACGGTGGTCGGCGCGACTCTGGGCGTCTGGCTGTTCTACGTGCAGCACCAGTTCGAGGAGTCCTACTGGGCGCGGCAGCGCGAGTGGAGCGCCGCGGACGCCGCCCTGGTCGGCAGCTCGCACCTGGCCCTGCCGCAGCCGCTCCAGTGGCTCACGGCCAACATCGGCATCCACCACGTCCACCATCTGGCGGCGCGCGTGCCGTTCTACCGCCTGCCCCAGGCGCTGGAGAGCCACCCCGCCTTCCGCGACGCCCCGCGCCTGCGCATCCGCGACGCCTTCGCCGCCCTCACCCGCTCCCTCTGGGACGAACAGGCCGGCCGCCTCGTCACCTTTTCCCAGGCCCGCGCCCTCCACCGCCGCCCCGAGCTCCAGCCCGCCCTGGCGACGAGCTGACCCCCCTCTCCCCGTCGCGGCAGCGACGGGAGAGGGCCGGGGTGAGGCCCGGCTGGGCCAGCTCCGGCTGCCAGCCCAAGGGCCCTCGACTCGGGATCCGGCACGGCCGCCTCGCACGAGCCGGCCCTCACCCTGCCCTCTCCCAAGGCTCCGCCTCGGGAGAGGGGTGAAGACCCACACCCAAGCATTGATCTCACGGCAGCAAGTCTGCCTGCCGGTCTCGGCAACTCAAGGACGGCCCGCAGGGCCGCCCCGCCGCGGTCGCGCGGCACGCGCGATCCTTGACTTGCCGAGACCGGCAGGCTCGCATCCACCCAAGAGATCAATGGCCAGGAAGCAAGTGCCACAGGACCTTCGAGAAGGGCTGATCGCCGTCGTGGCAGGACTGCTGGTCGGCGCACCCGCCCTCTGGCTCGTGCAGGTGATCCCTTCGCACGGGCTGGCGCTGCGCGCGCCCCGGGATGGGTGGGTCCTTGGCGCAGTGATCGTCGCGGGGGTAACCCCTGCCTACGTCCTCGTGGTGATCGCGCTCCGGCGGGCGATGCGTCGGAAGAGAGGCTGAGGCAGCCGCCGCCCCCTAATCCATCGCCCCCACGAACGGCAGCCCGCGGTACTGCCCCGCGGCGTCCATCCCGTAGCCCACCAGGAACCGCCCCGGCGCTTCCCACGCCACGAAGTCCGGCACCAGCGCCCGCGGCTTCGGCCAGGGCTTCCTCGCGAACACCGCCGTCAGCACCTCGCTGGCCCCGCTATCCTTCACCAGCCGCGCCGCCTCCGACAGCGACAGCCCGGTGTCGAACACGTCGTCGACGATCAGCGCCTTGCGGCCAACCACGGGCCGCTGCAGGTCCGCCCGCACCTCGCATCGCCCAGCGCTCACCCGCTCGTCGCGGTACGACGCCAGCCACAGGGCGTCGAAGCGCACGTGCCGGCCGTGCCGCGACAGCGCCCGCATCAGGTCAGCGCAGAACCACAGGCCGCCGGTCAGCAGGCAGATCGCCACCGTCTCGTCGTCGATGCGCGGCGCGATCTTCGCGGCCAGCGCCTCGACGCGCTGGGCCACCTCCTCCTCGCTCAGCAGGACCGCCGGCTGGGTCTCAGCCATGGTCCGGGAGGGCGTGGGGGCTGTCGGAGGGGATCGGCTGGGCCTCTACGGCGGCCGGCGCAGCCTCGGCTGTGTGGGCGGTGGGCTCGGCCTTGGGCCCGGTGTCGAACGCCACCTGCAGGTCTCGGGCGGTGGACGGCGGGTCGATGATGGCGATGGCGAAGTGGCGGCGCGCGCCTGCCGGGATGCGGGCGTCGATGGGCCGCGCGATCTTGGCGGCCACCGGCTCGCCGGCCTTGTCCAGCAGGTCGATGCGCAGCGGCGGGGCGTCGGCGGCGTGCTCGGCCACGTTGCGAACCGAGCCGGTCACCGACAGCACCGGCCGTCCGCCCTGGAAGGTGGGCTCGACCTTCACGTGCTCGATGACCAGCCCCAGGCTGTTCACCGGCAGGCCGACGCCGGCATAGGCGCCGGAGGTCTGCGGCGCGAGCCGCACCACCTCCTTGCGGAAGACGATGGCGCCGGCCACCAGGGCCGCCACCGTGGCGGCCATCGCGCCCCAGGCGATCACGGCGCCGATGGCCTGCCTCTTCGGCTCGGGGCGCGCAGGCGCGGCCCGCTTGCGCGGGGCGGGCTCGGCCTCGACGAACTCCAGGTCGTCCTCCGGGATGGCGGCGGCCGTGGCCGGCTCGGCCGCGACCTCTTCCGGCTCGGCCGCCTCGACGATGTCCTCGGCGGCCGCGATCTGCGGCTCCGGCTCGTCGAACTCGGGTTCAGGCTCGGCCGCGAACGCGGTCTCGGGACGCGCGCGCCAACGGGCGGCGCAGCTTGTGCACTTCACCATCCGGCCAGCCGCCGGGATGCGTGAATCGTCCACGAAATAGCTGGTGGCGCACTCTGGGCAGGTCAGTATCATGGCTGCGAATCGCGACGCTCCAGCAACCCCTCCCGAGGTCGCCGATTTCGGCCTCCATGTCCAGAAACCCTATCGCCGCGGCGGACATCTCCGCAGAAGAAGTTGTGCGCTTCGACGATGTGTCGATGCGCTACGGGCGCGGGCCGGAGGTGCTCAGCGACCTGACCTTCGCCCTGGCCCCCGGCTCCTTCCACTTCGTCACGGGCCCGTCCGGCGCCGGCAAGAGCTCGCTGCTGAAGCTGATCTACCTGGCCCAACGGCCCACCAAGGGGCTGGTCCACCTGTTCGGCCAGGACGTCTCCCGCGCGCCCGCCAAGGTGAAGCCCAAGCTCAGGCGACGCATCGGCGTGGTGTTCCAGGACCTGCTGCTGCTGGAGCACCTCTCGGCCTTCGACAACGCCGCCCTGCCCCTGCGGCTGGCGGGCGCCAAGCCCGCCGACTACCGCAACGACGTGGCCGAGCTGCTCACCTGGGTGGGCCTGGGCAGCCGCATGCACGCCATGCCCGCCACCCTGGCCGGCGGGGAGAAGCAGCGCCTGGCCATCGCCCGCGCCGTCGTAAACCGCCCGGAGATCCTGCTGGCCGACGAGCCCACCGGCAACGTCGACCACGACATGGCGCTCAGGATCTTCCGCCTCTTCGTCGAGCTCAACCGCCTAGGCACGACCGTCCTCATCGCCACCCACGACCAGGACCTCGTCGCCCGCTCCGGCCGCCCCGTCCTCCACCTCGAAGCCGGCCGCATCCACCGCCGCGGCCCCATGGGACCGGGAGCATGAGCTCCCCCACTCCGTGTCATCGCGGTTTCGCGAAGCGAAGCCCGGGACCCATTACGCTCGGCGCCTCCGGACGGGCGGCAGGGGCGCCGCCGCGGGTCCAACCCCTCACCCGCAGTTCATGGGTCGCGGTTTTCGGCTGCGCCGAAACCGGGATGAGACCTGGTGATGTGGCAGGGGGTTCGCCCCGATGAGCGAGCTGTTCGATCCGGCCCGCTGGCGGCCCGCGCCGTTCCTGCCCGAGCAGGACGCCCGCAACGGGGCGCTGATCTTCGTCGTCGCGGTGCTCTGCTTCCTGGCGTGCCTGACGGCGCTGGGCGTCATCGCCGCAGACCGCGCGGCGCGCGGGTGGAGCGGCCAGCTCGCGGGAGAAGCCACGGTGATCGTGCGGCCGCGCGGCGGCGAGACGCCGGACGCCGCCGCCGCCCGCGCCGCCGAGGCGCTGGCCGGCGCGCCCGGGGTCTCCGAGGCCCGGGCGCTGGAGCCGCAGAAGGCCTACGACCTGATCCGCCCCTGGCTGGGCGACATCGCCGACTTCGAGGACCTGCCGGTGCCCCGGCTGGTGGCGGTGACCCTCGACCGCCGGCGGCCGGCCACCGGCGCGGTGCTGGAGCGGACTTTGCGCGCCCAGGGCATCGACGCCGCGGTGGACGACCACAGCGTCTGGATCGAGGACATCCGACGCTCCGCCGAGGTCGTGCGCTGGGCGGGCGCGGCGGTCTTCCTGCTGATCGCCGGCGCCTCGGCCGCCGTGGTCGCCTTCGCCACCCGCGCCGGCCTGGCCGCGCGCCGCGACGTGGTCGAGGTGCTGCACCTGGCCGGCGCCGAGGACAGCTTCATCGCCCGCCTGTTCCAGGCTCGCTTCGCCCGCATCGCCGGGATCGCCGGCCTGGTCGGCGCGGCGGCCGCGGCCGGCGCGGGCGCGCTGGCCCGGCTGGTGGGCGGCGGCGAGGGCGTCACGCCGGCCCTGCCCGTCGCCTGGAGCGATCTGGCCTGGGTGGTGCTATGCCCCGTGATCGCGGCCCTGGTGGCCGCGGTCGCCGCGCGCCTGACGGCCCAGCGGCTGATCCGGGAGATGCAATGAAGTCCATCGCGGCCTTCCTTGTGCTGGCTCTGATCTGGGCGGCGGGGCTGTTCGCCTTCGCCGCGCGGGTCGACCAGTCCACGCCGCCGCCGGAGCCGGAGGCGGCCGACGGGATCGTGGCCCTGACCGGCGCCAACTCCAACGCCCGCATCGCCTCGGCCGTGGGCCTGCTGGAGGACGAGAAGGGCCTGCGCGTCCTGGTCTCGGGCGTGAACAAGGACGCCAGCCGCGAGGACATCCGCACCCTCTCCCGCGCCGGGCGGCGGCTCTACGACTGCTGCGTGGACTTAGGGTTCAGCGCGCTCGACACGGTCGGCAACGCCCGGGAGACCGCCGACTGGGCCCGCGCCATGCGCTTCGACAGCCTGATCGTGGTCACTGCGGACTACCACCTGCCGCGCGCCATGCTGGAGCTGCGCGCGGTCATGCGCGAGCCCGACTACCGGCTGCAGTCCTACGCCGTGGAGACGCCGGGCCTCACCCAGAAGCGCTGGTGGCGCCGCCCCAGGACCGCGAGGTTGATGGTGGTGGAGTATTGCAAGTATCTGGCGATCCTCGGCCGCGAGGCGGTGCTGGGGCTGGGTCCCCGGCAGACGCCCGCCGCGGCGCAACAGAAGGGCTGACCGTGGTCGCCATCCGCTCCTTCGTCTTCCATGTCCTCTTCTACGTCTGGTCGGTCGTGGTCGCGCTCGTCTGCACGCCGCTTCTACTGGGTCCGGCGAGCTGGACGCTGGGCATGTTCCACGTCTGGGGCCGCGGGCTGGTCGTGCTGCTGGCGATCTGCGGCGTGAGGGTGGAGGTCCGCGGGCGCGAGCACATTCCCCAGGGGCCCGCCCTCGTCGCGCCGAAGCACCAGTGCATGTACGACGTCTTCGCCCAGTTCACCTGGCTGCCGGCCTCGGTCTTCGTGATGAAGAAGGAGCTGAACTGGATTCCCTGGTTCGGCTGGTACGCCGCCAAGGTCGGCACCATCGACATCGACCGCAGCGGCGGCGCCAGCGCGCTGAAGGCCATGGTCGCGCGCGCCAAGTCGCTGTTCGCCAAGGGCCGGCAGGTGGTGATCTTCCCGGAGGGCACCCGCAGCAGGCCCGGGGCGCCCAGCGACTACAAGCCCGGCGTGGCCGCCCTCTACCGCGAGCTGGGCGTGCCCGTGCATCCGGTCGCCACCAACTCCGGCGTCCACTGGCAGAAGTTCCTGCGCACGCCTGGGACCATCGTCTTCGAGTACCTGGAGCCGATCCCGCCCGGCCTGAAGCGCGGCGAGTTCATGCGCCTGCTGGAAGAGCGCATCGAGACCGCGACCACGAAGCTGTTGCCGCTTTAGCTGGAACGCTGACCCCCCTCCGCCCGTTCAGAACGGAACGCGAACAACGGAGGTGGCGCGATGTCCGAACAGACCCATAATCCCAAGCTCGATCCGAACCCCGGCTCCAACACCGAGAAGGACCCGGACGACTGGGTCTCCGGCGACGAGCCGATGACCGGCGCCCAGGCGTCCTACCTCACCACCCTGTCCGAAGAGGGCCACGAGGAGCCCCCGCCGGAGGACCTCACCAAGGCCGAGGCCTCCAAGCGCATCGACGCGCTGAAGGAAAAACTCGGGCGCTGATTTCTTGGCTCAGGAGCCAGTCCGAGGTATGATCTATAGGTTCTTCACAAGTGAATACAACAGCTTACGCAATTGCGAGAGTTGTCGCGCTGGGTGATGCAAATAGCCCTGACACGGCGTGTAACACGCCTCAGCCGGCGGCCAGCTCGCGGCGCTCCACCAGGCCCAGGAGGACCTCCATGCCGTGGTCCCGGACGCCTTCCTCCCGCAGGTGCTCCACCAGGTCGCGCAGGTAGTCGACGTTGCGGCCGGAGAGGCCTGTGGCGCCGGCGATCAGCTCGGCCTGCCGCTCCAGGCTGAGCGCGCCGGCCCACTGCGGGTGGCGCACGTCGGAGAGGAACACCAGCGCGTCCACCCGCCGTCCGTCGGCCAGGCGCACGGCGCGGCGTGCCTCGACGTAGGTTTCGGTCGGCTGCTCCCGCTCGAGCAGGTAGGCGTAGACCTGATCCCAGTCGGCGTCGGCGATCCGGTACGCCGCGCCCCGGCAGGCCCCGCCCGGCGCTAGGCCCAGCACCAGCCCCGGCCGCTCGTAGGTGCCGCGGTGGTGGACGGAATAGATGCAGAAGGCGCGCCGTCGCCCGTGTAGGGTTGCGGGCCTGCGCTCCAGGTACGAAAACCCGGGCCGCCACATCAGCGAGCCGTAGCCGAAGACCCAGCGTTCGTCCGCCATCCGCCCCTTCCGATGAGGCCATGTCTCTGCACGATCTGCCCCCGCCCCGCAAACCCCGCCGGCTCGGCCTCTACCTGCCGTTCGTCCTCGCCCTCATCGCCGCCGTCGGCTGGACGGGCGTGTGGATCTGGGCGCGCGGCGAGGCGCGGGCGCGGATGGACACAGCCGTCGAGGATCTGGCCAAGGCCGGCTACCAGATCAGCTGGAAGGAGCGCGGCATCGGCGGCTATCCGTTCCGCCTCAACGTGACCCTGACGGACGCGCGCGTCCGCGAGCCGTCCGGCTGGGCGCTGGAGAGCCCGCGGGTCGAGGCCCAGGCCTACATGCACGACGTGGGCTCCTGGCTGCTCGCCACGCCGCAGGGCCTCACCTTCGTCCGCCCGCTCGGCGGGCCGGTGACGGTGAAGGGCAAGATGATCCGCATGAGCCTGGGCGACTTCGAGAAGACCCCGCCCAGCGTCAGCCTCGAGGGCGTCGGCCTCACCTTCCAGCCGGCCGCCGGAGCCCAGCCCTTCGCGCTGCAGGCGGCGGACCGGGTGGAATTCCACCTGCGCCCGGGTCCCAACGACGAAGGCGGCCTGTTCGCCAAGGTCGACAACGGCAAGGCCCGGCTGGCGGGCCTCATCGGCCGCATCGCCGGCGACCGGCCGGTGTCGATCACCTGGAACTCGACCCTGTCGAAGATGAGCGCCTTCAAGGGAAGCGACTGGCCAAGCGCCGTCCGGGCCTGGTCTGACGCCGGCGGCGAGATCAGCGTGCGGCCCAGCGGCATCACCGCCGGCGAGGCGGTGCTGGGCGCCAACGCCGGCACGCTCGGCGTCGGCCACGACGGCCGGCTGCGCGGCGCCCTGGACGTCAGCCTGCGGCAGGCTCCGCTGGCCTTGGGGACCATGGGCCAGATGGGCGTGGTGCCGCCGGAGGCCGCCTCGGCCGCCAGCGCCGTGGCGCAGGCCCGCCAGACCGGCGACCAGGCCCGCGCCACCATCAGCTTCCAGGCCGGCCAGACCACCCTGGGGCCGGTCGCCCTCGGGCCCGCGCCGAAGGTCTACGAGGTCCGCTGAGTGGCCTCGCTGTACGACCGCTACGTGCTGCCGAAGCTGCTGGGCTTCGCGTGCGGCGCGCCGCCGATCATGAAGCAGCGGGCGAAGGTCGTGCCGAAGGCGCAGGGCCGGGTGCTGGAGCTGGGCATAGGCATGGGCCGCAACCTCGCCTTCTACGACCCCGCGAAGGTGACCGAGCTGATCGGCGTCGATCCCTCGCCGGAGCTGCGCGCCGCCGCGCTCGCCGCGTCCAGACCCGATGGCCTCTCCGTGCAGATCGACGACGGGACCGCCGAGGCCCTACCGTTCGAGGACGCAAGCTTCGACACCGTGGTCTGCACCTTCACCCTGTGCTCGGTCTGCGGGCCGGCACAGGCGCTGGCGGAGGCGCGCCGCGTGCTGAAGCCCGGCGGGACCTTCCTGTTCTGCGAACACGGCCTCGCCCCCGACGCCGAGGTCGCCAAATGGCAGCGCCGCATCGAGCCGGTCTGGAAGAAGATCGCCGGCGGCTGCCACCTCACCCGGCCCGTCGCCAGCGCCATCGCCGCCGGCGGCTTCAGGCTCGGCAAGGTGGAGACCATGTACCTGCCGAAAAGCCCCCGCTTCGCCGGATGGAACGAGTGGGGCGCCGCCACGCGTTCTTGAGGGGCCATGCCCGACGAGAAGCCCGAGACCCGGCCCGAGCCGAAGCGCCCCGCCCCCGACGTCTACGGCGGCCAGTGGGGCCCATCCGGCGAGGGCCAGGCCGGCGAAGGCGAGATCGACCGCCCCGACCGCATCAAGGTTCCCAAGGACGAGCCCGGCGCGGGCGAGCAGAGCTAGGCGTCGGCTACTTCACCAGGGCGTCGTAGATCCACGCGCGGTTCTTGCGCTGGTACTCCTGGGCGTGCTCGCGGGCCTGGACCATGAAGATCATGAAGACGTCGTTCTTCGGGTCGACCCAGAACTCGGTGCCGGCGATGCCCCACCAGCTGAAGGTCCCCTGCCCCGGCCGCTGGACCTTGTCGTCGAGCACCAGGCTGAAGCCCAGGCCGAAGCCCATCCCCGCGCCCGGGAAGAACAGGCCGTTGCGCCGGATTTCCGGCGTGGTCTCGTCCTGGCGCATCCTGAGCAGCGTCTCCTTCTTGAGGATCCGCACGCCCTTGTACTCGCCGTCGTTGGCAAGCATCAGCACGAAACGCAGGTAGTCCTCGGCCGTGGAGGAGAGGCCGCCGCCGGCGGACAGGAACGGCGTGGGCTTGGCGTAGTCGTAGTAGACGCCGCCGCCGCCGTCGTTCTTCGCCTCGGCGAACCGCGCCCGCTTCGACTCCGGCTGGAAGAAGAAGGTGTCGTTCATGCCCAGCGGAGCGGTGATCCGCTCGCGCACCAGGACGTCCAGGGTCTTGCCGGCGGCGACCTCGACCACCGCCCCCAGCACGTCGGTGGAGCGGCCGTAGTTCCACGCGGTCCCGGGCTCGGCGCGCAGCGGCGCCTTGGCCAGCGCGCGGGCGTACTCCCGGTTGGGCAGGTCCGAGCGGTTCTCGCCAGCGGCCGCCCAGGCGCGGGCCAGGGGCGAGGTCGGCTGGATGAAGCCGTAGATCATGCCCGAGGTGTGGCTCATCAGGTGGCGCACGAGCATCGGCCTGGCGGCCGGCTTGGTGCTGCCGTCCGCCTGCCAGACGGCGAGGTTGGCGTACTCCGGCAGGTACTTGGCCACCGGGTCGTCGACGTTGAGCTTGCCCTCTTCGACGAGCGTCATGGCCACCACCGAGACCACCGGCTTGGTCATCGAGAAGACGCGGAAGATGGTCTCCTCGGTCACCGGTGTGGTCTGGCCGGGGCCCTGGGTCCCGAAGCCCTCCTGGAAGACCACCTGGTCGCTGCGGCCGATCATGAGGTAGGCGCCGGCGATCTTGCCCGACGCCACGTCGGCCTTCAGGCCCGCACGCGCGGCCTCGAATTTCGCGGGATCGAAGCCCAGCGCCGCGGCGTCGCCGCGGACGATCGAGGAGACCGCGGGATCGGCCCCCCGGGCCCCGCCTGCGCCGTGGGCGCAAGCCGCCACGAGCCCGGCCGCGAGCGCGACTGCCAGAAAACGATTGAACATTGAGTACGTCCTGCCCTTGGGAGGACTGATGGCAGCGTTCCCCAGGGGCTGGCAAGTCGCAGGGGCGGAAGTGGTAGCTGGGGGCGGGATCGAACCGCCGACCTGTGGGTTATGAATCCACCGCTCTAACCATCTGAGCTACCCAGCCACGGGCCCCTCGCGGAGGCGCGGGTTATAGGGATTTGGAACGGGCGCTTCAAGCGCTCGCGCGCAGCCTCCTGAACGGCTAGGTTCCGCGCCGCGATGAGCGTGCTGCATCTCCTGGGCACGTCCGGCGAGGGCGGGGCGGAGACCTATTTCGTGGACCTTGTGACCGCGCTCGCGCGCTCCGGCGTGCCCGAGGCCGCGGCGATCCGCAGGCATCCGGCGCGGGAGGCGGCGCTGAAGGTCGCCGGCGTGCCGGTGAAGGTGCTGGGGTTCGGCGGCCCTCTCGACATCCTGACCCGGACCGCGGCGGCTGGCTGGGCGCAGGTGAACGGAACCAAGCTGGCGCTGGCCTGGATGAACCGGGCGGCGCGGCACACGCCCAAGGGGCCGTGGGCGCGGATCGGGCGGCTCGGCGGCTACTACAGCCTCAAGTACTACAAGGGCTTCGACCACCTGGTGGCCAACACCGAGGACATCGCCGAGTGGGTCGTGGGACAAGGCTGGCCGGCCGGCAAGGTGACCCACATCCCCAACTTCGCCCCGGCGCCGCAGGATGGCGCCGCCCTGCCGCGGGCGAGCCTCGGCACGCCCGACGGCGTCCCGCTGCTGCTCTCCATGGGTCGGCTGCACGAGGCCAAGGCGCACGACGTGACGCTGACGGCCCTGACAAGGCTGCCGGACGCGCACCTGTGGATCGCCGGAGCCGGGCCGCTGGGGGCCAAGCTGAAGGGGATAGCCCAGGCGCTCGGGGTGGCCGAGCGGGTGCGGTTCCTGGGTTGGCGGACCGACGCCTCGGCTCTGTATCGGGCGGCGGATGTCTGCGTCTTCCCCTCGCGGTTCGAGCCCCTGGGCAACGTGGTGATCCAGGCCTGGGCGCACGGCCTGCCGGTGGTGGCCGCGGCGAGCCAGGGGCCGGCGGCGCTGATCGAGGACGGCGAGGACGGGCTGCTGGTCCCTGTGGACGACGCAGACGCCCTGGCGGCCGCGGTGCGCCGGGTGCTGGACGAGCCGATACTGCGCATCCGCATGGTGCAGACGGGCGCCGCGAGGGTGGAGGCGGAGTTCTCGCAGGCCGCGGTGGTGGCCCGCTGGCAGGCGCTGTTCGCCGACTACGGAGCCGCCTGATGTGCGGCATCGCGGGCGTGCTGGGCGGCCAGGGGGAGATGGGCGCGCCCACCCGGGCCATGGCGCAGGCGATCGCTCACCGTGGGCCGGACGGGGTTCGGCTTGAGGAGGTCGCCGGCGCGGCGTTCGCGCACGCAAGGCTGTCGATCATCGACCTGGAGTGCGGCTGGCAGCCGATGCATGCGGCGGGCTCCACCGTCATGGGCAACGGCGAGATCTACAACTACCTGGAGCTGGCGCGGGACTTCCAGCTGGAGGGCAAGCTGGCGACGGGGTCGGACTTCGAGCCCCTGCTGCACCTCTATGCCCGGGAAGGCGAGAAGGCCTTCGAGCGGCTCAGGGGCATGTACGCCTTCTGCCTGCTGGGGGCCGACGGGCGCGCCTGGCTGGCGCGCGACCCGTTCGGGATCAAGCCGCTCTACATCATGGAGCATGCCGGCGGCCTGGCCTTCGCCTCGGAGCCGCGGGCGTTCTTCAAGGCCGGGCTGATGCGAACCGAGCTCGACCAGGACGCGGCGAAGGAGCTGCTGGCGTTCAACTACACGCTGGGCGCGCGCACCACGTTCCAGGGCCTGCGGCGGCTGGTCCCCGGCGAGGTGGTGGAGGTCCGCGACGGCCGGATCGTCTCCAACTGGCGGCGCGGGCCGCTGAAGGCCGCCACGTCGAATTCGGGCGACGAGGCGGCCCTTCTCAAGCAACTGGACGCGGTGCTGGAGGACAGCGTGCGGGTGCACCAGCGCTCGGACGTGCCGTATGGGCTGTTCCTGTCGGGCGGGATCGATTCCGCCGCGGTGGCGACGCTGATGGCGCGGCTGAACGAACGGCCGGTGACGGCCTTCACCTGCGGCTTCCAGGCGCAGGGCGCCAAGGACGAGCGCGCGGCGGCGGAGAAGGTGGCGCGGGCTCTGGACCTCGACTGGCGCGAGACCAGCTTCGGGGAGGAGGACTTCTGGCGCATCCTGCCGAAGGTGGCCTGGGCGCTGGACGACCCCACCGCCGACTACGCCACCCTGCCGACCTACAAGCTAGCCGAGGCCGCCAAGGGCACGCTGACCGTGGTCCTAACCGGCGAGGGCGGCGACGAGCTGTTCGGCGGCTACGGCCGCTACCGCCGCGCGCTGCGGCCCACCTGGCTTGGCGGCCGGCCGGCCGAGCCGCGCACGCAGGACGCCGCCGTGCTCGCCCGCTGGCGCGGCGAGGCCAGGGCGCCGGCCGGGCTTTCGGCCCTGCAGCAGGCGCAGTGGGCGGACGTGTCGACCTGGCTGCCCAACGACCTGCTGCTCAAGCTCGACCGCTGCCTGATGGCGCACGGGCTGGAGGGGCGCACGCCTTTCCTCGACCCGGAGGTGGCGGCCTTCGCCTTCCCCCTCCCCGATCGGTTCAAGGTGCGCGGCCGCTATGGCAAGTGGATCCTGCGCAAGTGGCTGGAGCGCGCCTGTCCCGCCGCCGAGCCCTGGGCGAAGAAGCAGGGCTTCACCGTGCCGGTGGAAGCCTGGATCGCGCCGCGGGCCAACGCCATCGCCGCGAAGATCGCCCAGGTGGACGCCGTGCGCCGCGTGCGGCCCGATGCGGCCGAGGCCTTCCGGGCCGGAGCCGAACGCTGGCCATTGCTGTTCTTCGCCGTCTGGGCCTTGATCCACCTGGAAGGCGCCACACCTGAAGAGGCGCTGGCCAAGGTCGGGGGACCTGTCTTCAGCTCGAGGGAGCCCAAATGACCCGCCTGATGCTCGTCGCCGCCTCCGCCGTCGTTCTCGCCGCCTGCGGAGGACAGGAGCTGCAGGCCCAGACCGCCCGCCCCGCCGCCGGCGGAGGACCGGAGGAGACGCGGCCGGCCAACGCGCCGAACCAGAAGCCGGCGTTCGCGGGCCAGACCCGCGCCCCGGCGGTGAAGTCCAACATGGCGTACCAGGCCAGCGACTATGTCACCGGGCTGGAGCGGGCGTGGGGGATCGCCTTCCTGCCAAACGGGGCGCTGCTGATCACCGAAAAGGCAGGGCGGCTGCGCCTGTTCGAGAACGGTCGGCTGTCGCCGCCGATCGAGGGCGTGCCGAAGGTCGACGCCGGCGGCCAGGGCGGGCTGCTGGGGCTGGCGGTCGACCCCGAGTACGTCCGCAACGGCTTCGTCTACCTTGTGTTCTCCGAGCCGCGCGACGGCGGCAACAACACCGCGCTGGCCCGCGGGCGGCTGGTCTCCTCGACGGCAGGCCCGACGCGGCTCGAGGACGTCCGGGTGATCTGGCGCCAAGAGCCGCCGTTCGCCTCGCGTGGCCACTTCGGCGGGCGCGTAGTGTTCGCCCGCGATGGGACCCTCTACGTCACCACGGGCGACCGGATGAACACCGAGAGCCGGCCCAACGCCCAGAAGCTGGACACGACCATCGGCAAGGTGGTGCGCATAACCCGCGACGGGCAGCCGGCGTCGGGCAATCCGTTCGCCGGCCGGGCCGGCGCAAGGCCGGAAATCTTCTCGCTTGGCCACCGGAACATCCAGGCCGCCGCCATCCACCCGCGCACCGGCGATCTGTGGGAGGTCGAGCATGGCACCCGCGGCGGTGACGAGCTGAACATCGTGCGCGCGGGGCGCAACTACGGCTGGCCGGACGTGGCCTATGGCATCGAGTACCAGGGCGGGCAGATCACCGGCGGGATCACCCAGAAGGCAGGGACCGAGCAGCCGATCTACTACTGGGACCCGGTCATCGCGCCGTCCGGCATGGCCTTCTACGAGGCGAACGCCTTCCCGGCCTGGAAGGGGAACCTGTTCGTCGGGGGGCTGAACCAGAAGCGCGTGTCGCGGCTGGTGCTGAACGGCGAGCGTGTGAGCGCCGAGGAGTGGTTGTTCCGCGAGCTCGACGAGGAGATCCGCGACGTGGTGGTCGGCCCCGATGGCGCCCTCTACCTCGCCACCGACGCCGAGAAGGGCCGCGTGATCCGCATCGCCCCGAAGTAGGTCAGGCCGCAGCCAGACCGAGGCGTGCGGCGGCTTCCTCCCCGATGGCGAGGGAGGAGGTGAGGCCAGGGCTCTCGATGCCGAACAGGGTCACGAGACCCGCTAGGCCGTGGACGTCGCCGCCGTCGATGCGGAAATCCGGCTGCGGGTCGTCGGGGCCGTGGATCTTCGGCCGGACGCCGGCGTAGTCGGGCGTGAGTGCGTCGTCCGGCAGGCCCGGCCAGAACTTGCGGATGTAGCGGGCGAACTCGCCGGCGGCTTCCGGATCGACGGTGTAGTCCGGCTCTTCGACGAAGCGCAGGTCCGGGCCGAACACACCCTGGCCGCCGAGGTCGCGTCGGTAGTGGGTGCCGAGCGCGCCATGGATCGGCGGCGGATAGACCAGCCGGGCGAAGGGCGCCTTGCCGGCCAGTCGGAAGTACATGCCCTTGCCGTAGTGGGCTGGCGGGATGACGTCGGCCGGGAAGCCCTCGATCTGGGCGGCGACGCCCTGGGCGGACAGACCCGGGGCGGTGACCAGGAAGCGGCAGGTCAACGTGGCGGGTTCGTCGCCGCCCGTGCGCACCGAGAAGCCGCCGCCGTCCAGCGGGGTGGCGGCCTCGAACGGGGTGGCGACCACAACGGCGCCCCCGGCCGCCTCGATCTCCCCCTGCAGGGCCAACATGTAGCCGTGGCTGTCGAAGACCCCGCTCTCCGGCGACAGCAGGGCGGCCTCGCAGGCCAACTCCGGCTCGAGTTCCTGGGCGGCCGCCTTGGTCAGCCGCGCCATGCCCTCGACGTCGTTCGTCTGGGCCTGCGTGAAGATGGCGTCGAGCCGCTCGACCTCGTCGGGCGTCGTCGCCACCACCAGCTTGCCGCAACGGTCGTAGGCGACGTGGTGGTCGTCCAGGAACCTGTAGAGCCGTCGCCGGCCGGCCACGCACAGCCGCGCCTTCAGCGACCCGGTCTTGTAGTAGAGTCCCCCGTGGATGACCTCGGAGTTGCGCGAGGAGACGCCCTGGCCGATGGCCTTCTCCGCCTCCAGGACGGCGACGGTCAGCCCGCGCTGGGCGAGCGCATAGCCGCAGGCCAGGCCCACGGCGCCCGCCCCCACGACCACCGCATCGAAATCGAATTCGGCCATGCCCCTCGCCTAACGCGGTTGGCGGACAAAGAGAACTCCCCTCGCCGTCCGGGCGCGCTATAGGTTCGGTAGGGTTTCCATGGGGTGTGCGATGAAGCGTTTCGTGCTCGGCCTGGCGGCGGCTGCGGCCATTTCCTCTGCGGCGTTCGCCCAGGTGGCGATCAAGCCGGGCGTGCCGTCGATCCTGCAGTGGACGCCGGAGCAGCAGAAGCAGTGGTACCCGGCGATCGAGAGCGTCTACCGGGTCCGCGTGATCCCGCGCGGCAAGCGCGTGCATCCGCTGCCCAAGGCCCGCCGCGAGATCGCGCCGACCTGGGAGCACGCCGGCAAGCGCTGGAGCGTGGACGACTACATGGCCGCCAACGGCGTCTCCGGCGTGCTGGTGATCAAGGACGGCAAGATCCTGCTGGAGCGCTACGGCCTGGGCCGCAAGCCGAAGGACCGCTGGACCTCGTTCTCGGTCGCCAAGTCGGTGACCTCGACCCTGGTGGGCGCCGCCGTCCAGGACGGCAAGCTGGACCTCAACGCGCCGGTCACCCGCTACCTGCCGGAGCTGAAGGGCTCTGCCTACGAGGGCGCCACGGTGCGCCACCTGATCATGATGAGCTCGGGCGTGAAGTGGAACGAGGACTACACGGACCCGAACTCCGACGTGGCGCGCTCCGGCGGCCAGGCGGAGAAGACCGAGCCGGGGATCAACCCGATCGTCAGCTACCTGCGCCGCCTGCCCCGTGCGGCCGAGCCCGGGACCAAGTTCAACTACAACACCGGCGAGACCGACCTCGTGGGCTTCCTGGTCTCGCGCGCCACCGGCAAGACGCTTTCCGCCTATGCTTCGGAGAAGATCTGGAAGCCGTACGGCATGGAGCGCGACGCCATCTGGATGCTCGACCGGGAGGGCCACGAGCGCGGCGGCTGCTGCATGTCGATGACGCTCCGGGACTACGGCCGGGTGGGCCAGTTCATCCTCGACGGCGGCAAGGCGGGGGGGAAGCAGATCCTGCCGCCCTGGTGGACCGCCGACGCGACCAAGGTGCAGATCGCCAACGGCCAGCCGGCCCCGGCCGGCTACGGCTATTTCTGGTGGATCCGCGACAACGGCGCCTACGACGCCTCGGGCATCTTCGGCCAGTCGATCTCCACGTTCCGCGACGAGCGGCTGATCGTGGTGGTCAATTCGGCCTGGCCGCGGGCGACCGGCCGCGACCTCTCCGCGGCCCGTACAGCTTTCGTAGATGCGGTACGAAATGCGGTGAAAACCGCAGACACACCAGCGTAACACCGGCCTGCGATCAAAGGACGCTTGGCAATGGGAAGATCGTTGCCGACGAACCCCTCGCAGGCGTACAAGGCCGCCGAATTATTCGGCCGGGCCTAGGCGCGGCGAAAAGTAATTGCCGGGAGAGACTATTTTGAATCGCGCCCTCGCCTTCGCCCTCGGAACCGCGCTCTGCGTGAGCCCGATCGCGCTCGGCGCCTCGCTCGAGGCCGCTGCCCAGACCAAGCCCGCGACGACGTACAAGGCGCCGCGCACCGCGTTCGGGCAGCCGGACATCTCCGGCTTCTGGTCAAACTCCACGCTCACGCCGATGACCCGCCAGGCCAAGTACGGCGAGCGGCTCGCCTACACCGAGGCGGAAGTGAAGGAGATGGAAGCCAGCGCCGAAGCCGAGGTCGAGGAGGGCAACAAGCCGACCGACCCGAACGCGCCTGCCGAGGCGCCCGCGCGTCCCGCCAACACCCGTCCCGAGTTCGCCGCCGCCGGCGGCGACGTCGGCGGCTACAACCGCGGCTGGCTCGATCCGGGCCACCAGGTCATGCGCGTGCGCGGCGAGCCCCGCACCTCGCTGATCACCACCAAGAACGGCCAGCCCCCGCCCCGCAAGGCGGCTCCGGCCGGCGCGCAGGCCGCGGCCGGCGGCCGTGCCCAGGGCGGCGGCGGCATGGGGTCGTTCGACCACCCCGAGCTGCGTTCGCTGGGTGAGCGCTGCGTCATCGGCTTCGGCCGCAACGCCGGCCCGCCGATGTTCCCGAACGGCTTCTACAACAACAACTACCACTTCGTTCAGTCGCCGGACGCCGTCGTGATCACGGTCGAGATGAACCACGACGCCCGCATCGTGCGGCTGAACTCGAAGCACCGCACCGACAAGGTCCGTCCGTACTTCGGCGACTCCATCGGCTGGTGGGAAGGCGACACCCTGGTTGTCGAGACCACCAACCTTCCGCGCAGCCAGCAGTTCATGGGCGCCTGGGAGAACCTGAAGGTCACCGAGCGCTTCACCCGCGTGGCCAAGGACCGGATGCACTACGCCTTCACCGTAGAAGACCCCACCGTGTGGGACGCCCCCTGGGGCGGCGAGTACGAGTTCTCGCCCCTGCAGGGCGTGATCTACGAATACGCCTGCCACGAGGGCAACTACGCCCTGGAAGGCATCCTGGCCGGCGCCCGCCACCAGGAGAAGGAAGCCGCCGCCGCCAAGGCAGCGCCGGCCAAGGCCGCGACCAAGGGCGACTAAGCCTTTCGATCAGACTGATCAGAACGCGCCCGCCGGAGAGCCCCTCCGGCGGGCGTTTTCATTCCACCCACTGGAACACTTCGTCGAGGCCGACGCCGAAGACCTGGGCGATACGGAAGGCGGCTTCGAGCGACGGCGAGTATTTCCCCGCCTCGATCGCGGCGATGGTCTGGCGGGTCATGCCGATCTTCTCGGCGAGCTCGCTCTGCGTCATCTCCCCGTGCTCGAAGCGCAGCCGGCGGATCTGGTTGGCGATGGGGACGCCCATCAGGCGCCGCGCCGGAACATGACGATCTGGGCGGCGGAGACGGCGAGCGCCGCCACCACGACGGCCAGCAGGGCGAAGTTGAGGATGTCCCGCACCCGGTAGGCCATGTGCCCCGGCACGCCGAGCAGCAGCACGCCGGCGATCAGCACGTAGTAGCCCACCGTGTGCGAGCGCAGCTGGATCAGCCGCTCGCGCTCGTCGTGCGGCGCCTTGGGCGAGCGGCGGGCCACGACGGCGTGCAGCACGAGCTGCAGGACCGCCATGGCCGTCACGCACGCCAGCAGCAGGTGCAGGGTATCGAAGCCGTGCGGGCTCACCGCGCCCGTGGCGATCCCACCGAAATAGACGCCAAAGCAGATGAGCACCGTCAGCAGGGTGATCCAGGCGGTTTTCTCGCGCAGCGACATGGCTTGGCCTTGGAAAGAATCTTTGACACGATGTCTGACATACATAACATCATGTATGCTCAAGGTGACAGAGGCTACAGGAGGCCCGGATGAGTCGTCTGCTCCCCATCGCTGCGATGGCGGCCCTGCTGATGGCGGCTCCCGCCTTCGCGCAGCACCCGGCGCCGCGGGCCGGCGCCCCCGCGAACCTGCAGGGGACGGAGGGCCACGCCTGGATGGCCAACACCAACATGAAGCGGTTCTACGAGCTGTCGAAGGCCACCCTCGGCCCCGGCGCGCCCAAGCTCGACTTCCCGGCCTACCTCGAGAGGTCCTACGCCATCTTCCGCGACTTCGGCGCCTCCATGGGCATGAGCCCGGCGGCCATGGTCGACCACCTGAAGCTGATCCCGGGTCAGGTGGTGCAAATCGTCAAGGAGGACCCCCACGTCCTCGACAGCTACGACAAGTTCATCGAGGCGATGATCGGGCCGCCCTGATCAGAACATCCCCTCCGGGCGCTTTGGCCGCGTGTTGCGCGGCGGGGTCCACATCACGCCGGGGTAGCCCTTCAGTGGCTTCAGGGGCTCGCCCGTCCACGTCCAGTCGGCCGCCTCGTCGAGGTTCATGTGGTAGCGCGTCTCGCGGCCGGTGCGCTCGCGGAAGACGGCGCGGGGAATGTTGACCATGGTGGGCGACCGCGCCCGCTCGTAGAGCATCGGCGTCCCGCAGCGGGCGCAGAAGCTGCGAGCGGTGCCGGCATCCGTGTCCTCGTAGCGGGTGAGGCTCTCCTCCCCCTTCAGGATCCGGAAGCGGCTCTTGTAGCTGTCGACGTAGGTGGCGTAGGCGCAGCCCTGAGCCCGGCGGCTGCGCTCGGAGTGGTCGTGCCAGGCCCAGCGCGCCGGCACGTCGATCTCGATCTCCACCGCGCCGCAGACGCAGGCGCCCCGCGCCTGCACCGCCCAGGCCTTCTGCCCCTTCGCCTTGCGGATCATCGGCCCTCGAGCACCTTGCGGCTCACCGTGCCCGCCTTCACGGCGGCTTCGGTGAACCGCAGGTCGTCCCAGCCCTTCTGCGAGTAGAGCCTGGTCTGGTCGCCGGCGTGCGGCGAGGTCGGGCTGGTGGACTGCGAGTAGGTCAGCACTCCCTGGCTCACCGGCCCCTTCGGCGTGAACTCCACGGCCATGATCCAGCTCGAGCCGTGGCGGATCTTGCTCCAGCCCCGCTCGGGCTTCAGGTCCACCGGGGTGATCACGTTGAAGATGCCCTCGGGCCCGGGTCCGCCGTGTATCGGGATGGCCTCGGAACCGCGCGGCTCGTGCTGCACCTGCGCCAGGGTCGCGTCCGGCGCGATCTTCAGGTCGCGCAACTGCCTCACCGCCTTCACCAGCGCCTCCAGCACCTTCGGGTCGTCGACGTCGAGCGTGTGCGGCGTGTTGAGCGGATCCCGCGGATCGAACGGGACCTTGAAGCGCAGGCCGCCGTGCTCGGCGAACAGGCGGAAGACGTGGGCCCCGCGGCTCTCCAGGTTCACCCGCATGTCCCAGCTGGCGAGCGCGTCGCACGCCGCCGCCAGGTCCGGATGCGGCCCCCGCGCGGCGCGACGGCAAAGCCCCACCAGGTCGTCGCGGGTCATCTCGGCGCCGAGATTGCGGTTGTTGAACAGCACGCCCTGCACGGTGGCGAGGTCAAACTTCGGCGCGCCCAGCCCGTCGCGCCCGGCCAGCCGGTCCTCGATAAGCTTGATGGACAACCGGGTGCGCAGCGAGCGCGCCGTCCGCTCGTCGCCGAAGATCTTGCCGAAGCCCTCCAGCGGCTGGGCCGGATTGGTCAGCCAGTAGCTGTCGTTGGAATTGCTCGTGTAGTCGCGCCGGAATATCCGCGGCAGGGCCGAGGCCGGATAGATGCCGGGCGTCGCCGCCCGCGGGTCGGAGTCCCAGTCGCAGGCCGCGCGCGAGCCGTCGAGCACCGGCACCCGCCGCTCGCTCCACGACTTGCGCGACGCGTCCGACGCCGAGCACTGCTCCGCCTTGGCGTCGGTGACGTACGGCAGCGCGCCGATGTCGCCGTAGAAGGCCTCGCCGCCGGAATCGACCGCCGTGGTGTTGAAGCCGGCCGCCTGGTGACGGCTGAGGATATCGGCGAGCTCGCGCACGCTCTTGGCGCGCCACATGCGAATGTACTGGTCGAGTCCGCGCAGGTTCACCGGCGAGTCTCGCAGGGCGTAGGCGCGACCCGTCGTCCACGGGAAGTCGGCGGTCTCCACCACCGGCCCGAACCGCGTCGTGTAGTAGGTGCGGGTGACCGGCTTCAGGCCCTGGTCTGTCTTCACCTGCACGGTGACGTCCTGCCGTGTCATCGGCGTCGAGCGGCCGTCGACGACGTAGGCGGTGGGATCCTTCGGATCGAGCTTCAGCTCGAAGAGGCCGAAGCGGCGCGCAGTCGAGACGGTGTGCGTCCAGGCCACGTTCGCGTTGTGGCCGATCCCGATGGACGGGCTGTTGATCAGCCCGGCGCCAACGATGTTCATCCGACCCGGGATGACGAAGTGCATCCGGTAGAAGCGGTTGATGCCGTCCCACGGATAGTGCGGGTTCCCCAGCAGCACGCCGCGGCCCGACTTGGTCACCTCGCGGCCAAGCGCGTAGGCGTTGCTGCCCTGGCCCTCGGGCACCGGCGAACGGCGCTCCGGCCCGCGCAGGTCGAGGTCGGGCGTGCCGGGCGGGGCGGCGGCGGCGACGCCCGCCAGCATGTTCGGCGACTGCCCGGCCAGCACCGAGAGCCAGTAGTCGGTCTCGGTGTAGGTCCCGATCCACGGCGCATTGCGGCAGCGCGGGTCGGGCAGGTTCGCCGCTCCGGTGTCGCGGACGTAGCGGTTCATGCCGGCGATGAAGCCGCGGGCCAGCGCTCGGGCTTCGCGCGTCGGCGTGTCGACCAGCTTCGCGTCCCCGTTCAGCAGGCCCTCCAGCTTGCCGCTCACAGCCAGGCGGCGGTGGTAGAGGTCGCTGGCGACGTTGGCGTTCGCCTCGCCCGGACCGAGGTGGCGGGCCCGTTCGCCGCGGATGGTCATCATCCGCTCGGCGAAGTCGCAGAAGTTGTCCTCGGCGGACGCATAGCCCGCCCCGTAGCCGATGCCGCCGAGATCGCGCGCGATGATGTGCGGCACGCCATAGGCTGTCCGCCGGATCTCGGCGCGGTAGGAGGGCTCCCGGGGGGCCGCGGACGCGCTGGCCGCCAGGGCCGAGACCGCCAGGGCGAGCGCCCCGATCCACCGTGTACGCATCGCCATCCTCCCCTGCCCGCCTTCGAAGGCGGTGTCGGGAGGAACGCTAAGGCATGGCGCAGGGCCGCGCCAGCGCGGCCCTAGGGCGCGCGGCGGGCGACCGCCACCTCGCCGAGGTAGTCGATCCGCAGCAACTGCGCCGGCCCGTCGGGCGGGCCCTCGAAGGTGAACTGGACGTCGACGCCGTTGACGAAGAAGCGGCCGGGGCGCGGCAGGGCGTCGAGCTCCACCGGGAACGCCAGCGTCGTGGCGAGCTTGCCGCCCTTCAGCGCAATCGGGAGCCTGCGGCCGTCCGATAGCACATAGACGCCCTCGTAGCGGCGCAGGGTCTCCGCGGGGACCGGGGTCGGGTTGGGGTAGTTGATCGGGCGCTTGCGCGGCAGCAGGTAACCGAGGCCGCGGGCCGCTAGCTCCGGATAGAAGCTGATGTGGTCGGCGCCGGCGAAGACCTCGCTGCGGGACACGACGGCGGCCTTGTTCCTGGCGAGGGCGCGGGCGACCTGCCGGCCGCCGCTGACCATGTGCGGCGCCTCGTCCTCCCCATAGGCCACGAACACGCGGCGCGGGGGTCCCTGCAGGCTGACGCGCGCCAGGCGCTCGGCGATGTCCGGCTGGGCCCAGACGGAGGGGCTGGCGATCAGATAACTCGCGAAGGCGTCGGGCCGGCGCGCCAGGACGTTGGCGGTGAAGATGCCAGACTGCGAATGCCCCATGAGCACCGACTTGGCGCGGTCCACCGGGTACTTGGCCTCCACCCACGGGCGGAGCTCATCGACGATGAACCCCATGAAGGCCTCGGCCCCGCCGCCGAGCGCCTTCGACCCGTCCGGTCGCACGGCCGTGGCGAACAGCATGTCCCGCTCCCGCGACGACGGCTGCCCGGCCGGGTAGGCGACGGTCACCACATAGGCGGGCAGCATGGCGTTGGAGCCGCCGAGCAGCCGCGCCGTCGGCCCCATGATCCCGTAGCCGCCGTCCAGCACATAGGCGACCGCCGCCTTCTGCCCCGGCAGCCACGGCCCGAACGCGGGCGGAGTGACCTGCACCAGGTAGTCTCGTCCGGCCTTCTCGGAGTGGACGACGAACTGCACGGTCGGGTCGGCACGGTAGAGCGTACCCGGCCCTTGCGAGACCACGCGGAGCGGCGCGGCGGCCTCCTGGGCCGCGGCCGGCGGCGCTACAATGAGAGCCAACGCGCCAACAACTGCGCTAAATGTATTACGCATGTAAATAGAGTAGGCGCCGGGCTGGCCGTGTCAAGCCGCTAGGCGTCGCCTAGGGTGCGGCGGCGAACCAGACGCGCCGGATGCGGCCGTTCTCCACCTGATAGATCGCCGTGGCCCGGCGCGGCCGGGCTTGCGGGGTCGGGCGGCAGACCTCCTGGTCGATGACGAAGGGCCCCTCGACGACGCGGTGGGCGGCCTCGCAACGGAGCTGCGGCAGGCGCTGGAAGAGGGGGCCGTAGGTCTCGCGCAGCGCCGCCTTCCCGGTCCGCCCGGCCGCCGCGCCGGGCAGGTCGAAAATCTCGATGTCTTCGGCATAGGTGGCCGCGAAGGCCTCCAGGTCGTGGGCGTTGTAGGCCTCGAGCTGGCGCTGCACGAGCGCCTCGGGGGACTCCGGGATCAGGCTCGCCGCGCCGTGGCTGACGCCGCGCGACCACACCTGCGCGAAGCGGGCTAGCGCGGAGACGTTGCGCGTCGGGTCGGCGTTTAGCACCAGCAGGTCGGCGCGGTACCCGGCCGCAACGAGGCCGATGTCCGGCTTCGGCGCATAGGCGTAGGCGGCGTCGCGGGTGGCCGCGGTGAGCGCCTGCGAGGGCGTCAGCCCGGCGGCGACGAGCAGCTCCAGCTCGCGATGGATGGCCGGCCCATGCAGCGTGCCGACGTTGCCGGCGTCGGTCCCCGCCGCGACGCGCACGCCGGCGGCGTGGACCCGCTTGGCGTTGGCGAGGATCTGTGGCGTCGCGTCGGGCATGCGGTCCTTCACCTGGGCGGCGATGGCCGGCGGGATTTCGCTGAGGGTGGCGATGATGTCGGGCGCGCCCAGGCGGCGCTCGGTGACGGTGAGGGCGGGCCGCCCGGTGAAGGCCCCGCTGTAGCCCTGCCCCACCATCACCGTGGTGACGTAGACGACGCCCCGGGCCTTCAGCGCGGCGACGAAGGCGTCGTCCACCGGCGCGTCGTCGACGCTGTGCACCAGCACCTCGGCGCCGCCCTCGACCGCGGCGCGGGCCTGCTCCAGGTCGGTGGCGTGGACCGCCACGCGGATGCCGGCGGGCTTGGCGACGGCGACTACCGCGGCGGTCATGTCGCGCAGGCGCCGCGCGCCTTCGGGTCCCGACCCGATGCCCCAGATCTTGATCAGGTCCGGCTTCGCCGGCAGCAGGGCGCGGGCCAGGGCGGCGGCCTCCCCAGGATCGGCGGCGGAGATGATCGGCGGGTCGCCGAGGTCCAGCTTCTTCTGCGGGACCGTCGGTTCGGTCGCGATCAGGGGACCGGCGACGGCGACGCGCGGGGCGCGCGGACTGGCCGCGGCGCGGCTGCGCACCTCGAAGTTCCACTTCGGACCGCCGGCGTCCACGACGGTGGTGACGCCGCTGGCCAGATAGCGGGCGAAGGTCTCGTCCAGCCGGGATTTCGAGCGGGCGAGGTCCTCGGCGTAGGGCACCGCCGAGGTCAGGTCCATGCCGTCGGGCCGGGTGTAGAGGCCGCCGGATTGGAAGAAGTGGACGTGGGCGTCGATGAGCCCCGGGGTGATCCACTTGCCCCTGACGTCCACGACCCGCGCGTTGCGCGGCAGGCGGACGCTGGCCCGAGGGCCCACGGCCTCGATGCGGTCGCCGCGCAGGAGCACCACCCCGTCGGGGATCGGCGCGCCGCCATTGCCGTCGACGATGGTCGCGCCCACCAGGGCAACCGGACCCTGCGGCTGCGCCAGGCTCGGGCTCGATCCGCCAAGCCACAGCGCTGCGGCGAGCGCCGCCAACTTGAACCCGACCGCGCGCATCGCGCCCCTCCCCCGAAGCTTGGGCGGAACGCTATGTCAGGCGCCGGACGAACACCACCCACAGGTGTCATCCCGGTTTTCGCGGCACGCGAAAGACCGGGCCCCATACACGCGGCATTCTCCGCGGATGGCCTGGCGGCGCCGCTCCGGCAGCTCACGACGCCCTGTGTCTGTGGGTCCCGGTCTTCGGCTGCGCCGAAACCGGGATGACACGCGTGGGAATTAGGCGGGCGCGAGCTCCTTCTCGCCCTGCTTCTCCCACTCCCGCCACAGGCGCTTCTCCTCGGCCTTCGCTGGTCCGACGGAAGCGTCCTTGATGTGGCCGAAGCCGCGGATCTGCTGGGCGACGGCGGCGATCTTCACCGCGGTCGGCAGGCGCTCGCGGGTGAGGCCCGCGAGGATGCGCTCGACGGTCTGCTCGTAGTCGCGGATCAGCCCGCGCTCCATGCGCCGCTCGTCGGAGTAGCCGAACAGGTCGAGCGGTGTCCCGCGCAGCCCCTTGAGCTTCGCCAGAACCGGAAAGCCGAAGTCCAGCATCCAGCCGCCGAAGGCGATCTTCTTCGGCCGCCCATTCGCATCCTTGGGCGCGATGATCGGCGGCGCCAGCAGCACCTTCGCCTTGCCGCCCCTGAAGGTCTCGGCTCGGTACGCGGCCCAGCGCGGATCGGTGTGGAGCCGCGCCACCTCGTACTCGTCCTTGTAGGCCATCAGCTTGTAGTAGGTGGTCGCCACCGCCCGTGTCAGGCGATCCAGCCCGAACTGGCTCTCCGCCGTGCGCACCTTCTCCACCAGGGCCAGGTAGCGCCGCGCGTAGGCCGCGTTCTGGTATTTCGTGAGCTCGCGCGCCCGGTGGTCGATCAGCTCGTCGATCGGCATGGACTCGGGCGTGGGCACGTCGTCCTCGCGCTTGCCGCGCGCCTCGGGGTCGTGCGCGGCCTTGCGGCCCAGCTCGAAGGCCTGGAGGTTGGCCTCGGCGTCCACGCCGTTCAGCCGGATGGCGCGGTAGAGTGCGCGGCTGGAGATGGGCACCACGCCCTTCTGCCAGGCGAAGCCGAGCATGATCATGTTGGCGTAGATGGCGTCGCCCAGGTTGTTCACCGCCAGGTGCTGGGCGGGCATGGCGTCGTAGGACTTCACGGCCGCGGCGATGCGGCGGGCCTGGGCCTCGGCGTCGAAGCGCACGTCGCGGTCGGTGATCAGGTCGGCGGTGGGGGCGAAATCGGCGTTGCCGAGCGCCACGGTGCGGTCCTTGGCGTAGAGCGCCAGCGCATCGGCGCCGGCCGCCACCAGCAGGTCGCAGGCGATCAGCACGTTGGCGCTGGCTTGCGGCACGCGGCCGCCCACCACCGTCTCCTCGGTCTCGCCGATGCGGACGTGGCTGAACACCGCCCCGCCCTTCTGGGCCAGGCCGGTCATGTCCACAACCGAGGCCGAGCGGCCGTCGACGTGGGCGGCCATGGCCAGGATCGAGGCCACGGTCGTCACGCCCGTGCCGCCCACGCCGGTGAAGACGATGTTGCGCACGCCGGTGAAGCTCTCGAACTCCGGCAGCGGCGTGGACTCGGCCGTCAGCGCCGGCATGGCTTCCTTGTGCGGGTTCTCCGCGCCTTCCAGCGTGATGAACGACGGGCAGAAGCCTTCCAGGCAGGTGTAGTCCTGGTTGCAGCTCGACTGGTTGATCTTCCGCTTTCGGCCGAACTCGGTGTTCAGCGGCTCGACCGAGACGCAGTGGCTGGTGCGCGAGCAGTCGCCGCAGGCCTCGCAAACCAGGTGGTTGATCATCACCCGGCGCGGCGCCTGTTCCATCTTCCCGCGCTTGCGCCGCCGGCGCTTCTCGGTGGCGCAGACCTGGTCGTAGATCAGCACCGTGACGCCGGGGATCTCGCGCAGCTCCTTCTGCACCGTGATCAGGTCGGCGCGGGGCTTCACCTCGACCCCGGGGGCGAGGTCCTTCACCTGCTCATAGCGCTCGAGTTCGGCGGCCACGACGACGATCTTCTTCACGCCTTCCGAGGCGAGTTGGCGGGTGATCTGCGGGACGGTGAAGCCGCTCTCGGCCGTCTGGCCGCCGGTCATGGCGACCGCGTCGTTGAACAGCAGCTTGTAGGTGATGTTCGAGCCCATCGCGATTGAGCCGCGGATGGCGAGCGAGCCGGAGTGGTTGTAGGTGCCGTCGCCGAGGTTGACGAAGACGTGCTTCTCCTCGGTGAACGGCGAGGCGCCAGCCCAGGTCAGCCCCTCCCCGCCCATGTGGCTGGTCAGGTCGGTGTTCGGGTCGTTGAAGCTCGCCATGTAGTGGCAGCCGATGCCGGCGAGCGCGCGGCTGCCCTCGGGCAGGCGGGTGGACGAGTTGTGCGGGCAGCCCGAGCAGAAGAACGGCTTGCGCTGCTGGTCGCTGGACAGGGTCACCGCGGCCATCGACGCGGCCGAGACGCGGTTCAGGTAGTCGTGCACCCGCTCCATGTGCGGGCCGGACGGCAGGCGGTCGGCGATCGCCAGCGCGATCTCGGCCACGCTCAGCGAAGTGATCTCGGAGAGCAGGGGCGCGCCCTGCTCGTCGGTCTTGCCGATTATCCGCGGCCGCGCATGCGCCGGCAGGTCGTAGAGCGCGGCGCGGGCCTGGGTTTCGATCAGCGGGCGCTTGTGCTCGATGACCATCAGGGTCTCGAGGCCGGCGGCGAAGCTGCGGATGCCGGTGGCCTCCAGCGGCCAGGGCATGCCGACCTTGTAGATCGCCACGCCGAGATCGGCGGCCTCGCGGCTGGTGATGCCCATGGCCTGAAAGGCTTCGATGACGTCCTTGTAGGCCTGGCCCGAGCAGACGATGCCTAGCCGCGGGCGGCCGGCCCCAAGCATCACCCGGTCGATCCGGTTGGCTCGGGCGAAGGCCAGCGCGGCGGGGATCTTCTGGGTCCGCAGGCGCCGCTCCTTGTCGAGCGGCTGGTCCTTCAGGCGGATGCCGAGCCCGCCGGCCGGCATGCGGAAGTTCTCCGGCGTGACGAAGTGGTGGCGGCTGAGCGAGACGTCGATGGTGACGCCGCTATCCATCGTGTCCGCCACCGCGATCAGTCCGACCCACAGGCCCGAGAACCGCGACAGCGCATAGCCCAGCAGGCCGTAGTCCAGCACCTCCTGCACGTCGGCCGGCGACAGCACCGGCATCTCGAAGTCCTGGAAGGCGTATTCCGACTGCGAGGGCAGGGTCGAGGACTTGCAGTTGTGGTCGTCGCCCGCCACCGCCAGCACGCCGCCCTTCGGATGGACGCCGGCGAAGTTGGCGTGCTTGAAGGCGTCGCCGGTGCGGTCGACGCCCGGCGCCTTGCCGTACCACATGCCGAACACGCCGTCGTAGCGGGCGCCCGGGAACAGGTTGGCCTGCTGGCTGCCCCACACGGCGGTGGCGGCGAGGTCCTCGTTGAGGCCCTCCTTGAAGACCACGTCGGCTTCGGTGAGGAATTTCTTGGCCCGGCCCGCCTGCTGGTCGAGGCCGCCCAGCGGAGAGCCGCGGTAGCCGGACACGAAACCGGCGGTCTTCAGCCCCTTCGCGCGGTCGAGGCGGTGCTGGTCGATGAGGACCCGCAGCAGCGCCTGCACCCCGGTGATGAAAACTCGGCCTTCGGTGAGGACAAATTTGTCGTCGAGGGTGACTTCGGCGTGCCTCATGGCAATTTTCTACCTTCCACCCCGCGCGAACCTTGTGCAATGATCATATAGGTTGGCAGCAATTGCTTACCAAAAGCGTGCCGGCCCTGGGGAGTTCCGGGGCAAGAACGACGCAAGGTTGCCGCAAGAGAAGGAGGAAAACTTGTCGGAGGTGCTCGACGCCGTCGATGCCAAGATTCTGGACCTCATCCAGCACGATGCCGGCCTTTCGGTCGCCGAGATCGCCGAGCGGGTGGGATTGTCGTCCAGCCCCTGCTGGCGGCGCATCAAGCGGCTGGAGGACGCCGGCGTCATCCAGCGCCGGGTCACCATCCTGGACCGCGACAAGCTGGGCCTGGGCTTCGAGGTCTACTGCACCGTCAAGCTGAGCCTGCCGACCAAGGACAACCTCGACGCCTTCGAGACCTCGATCACCAAGCTCGCCGAGGTGGTGCAGTGCGCGACCGTCACCGGCGCCGCCGACTACGAGCTGCGCATCGTCACCCGCGACATGCACGCCTTCGACGACTTCCTGCGCGACAAGATCCTCTCCCTGGGCCTCGTCTCCAACATCGAGAGCCGCATCGTCATCCGCAGCGTCAAGAACACCACCGCCGCCCCACTCGGCCTCGTCAGCCCGTACGTGAGCGCGCAGGGGTAACCCACCTCCCCCAGCGCGGCAGCGATGGCGGGAGGGGGACCGCACGCCGAGGGACGTCGCCAGACGTCCCGGAGAGCGGGTGGTGGAGGGGGCAGGCCCCATCCACGGACTATGATACAGCGATGCACGATGCGCTCAGCCGGCGGCTTTCCCCCTCCACCACTCGCTCTTCGGCGAGTGGTCCCCCTCCCGCCACTGCTGCCGCAGTGGGGGAGGTAGGATGATCGACCTCGTCATCGACCAGCGGCGCAAGGACTTGGGCGGGTTCGAGGTGGGCCGGGTGCTGCCTTACGCCAAGCGCCGGATGGTCGGACCCTTCATCTTCTTCGACCACATGGGGCCGGCGGAGTTCGCCCCCGGCTTCGGGCGCGAGGTGGACGTCCGCCCCCATCCGCACATCGGGCTCTCCACCCTCTCCTACCTGTTCGAAGGCGAGATGACCCACCGCGACAGCGTCGGCGTCACCCAGCCGATCCGTCCGGGCGAGGTGAACTGGATGACCGCCGGGCGCGGCATCACCCACTCCGAGCGCTTCGAGACCCTGCGCGCCCACGGCGGGCGGATGGACGGCATCCAGGCATGGATCGCCCTGCCGCGCGAGGACGAGGAGACCGAGCCCGGCTTCGAGCACCACGATCCGGGCGCACTGCCGACCTACGAGGGCGGCGGCATGTGGGCAAGGCTGATCGCCGGCGAGGGGTTCGGCGCGAAGTCGCCGGTCACCACCCACTCCCCGATGTTCTACATCCACTGGGCGCTGCAGGCCGGCGCCCCGGCGCAGCTGCCGGCCGAATACCCCGAGCGCGCGGCCTACGTGGCCCGAGGCGTGGTCGAGTTGGAGGGCCGCCAACTCAACGCGGGGCAGATGGCCGTCTTCGTCCCCGGCCAGGCGGTGACCTTCACTGCCGTCACCGACGCCGTCGTCATGCTGCTCGGCGGCGAGCCCATCGGCGAACGTTTCCTCGAGTGGAATTTC
This sequence comes from Phenylobacterium sp., assembly GCF_036563285.1. Taxonomy (GTDB): domain Bacteria; phylum Pseudomonadota; class Alphaproteobacteria; order Caulobacterales; family Caulobacteraceae; genus Phenylobacterium. Next base: position 239,980 of record NZ_DATCMR010000006.1, on the reverse strand, counting down.
GTGTCCTCCTCAAAGGACCGGCTTGAGCAGGCCAAGGCCGACTGGCGCGCCGGCCGCATGAAGCTCCCCGACGCCGACGACAAGGAGTTCATCCCGCTCCCGGGCGATCCGCCGCCGCCGCCCAATCCGATGAGCTGAATCTTTGGTCATCGGCGGCGAGGGCTATACACTGAAAAGACGACCTTTCTCCCCGTGAATCAACAACTTATCTCTCTTCGAGAGTTGTCGCGCTGAATCGTGCATCTAGCCCTGCCGCGGAGTGTGACATGCACCGCGCCGTGCAAGATCATCCCCCTGAAGCTTTGGGCCGCGGGTTGAACATGCCTCCGATCGGGCGCAAGTGGGGAAGATGAACGTCAGCGTCTTCGACCTCTTCAAGATGGGCGTCGGTCCCTCGAGCTCCCACACCATGGGGCCCATGACCGCCGCGTGCCGGTTCTTGGCGCGGCTGAAGCATGCGGGTCAGCTGGCCCAGGTCGCCCGCGTCGAGGTCGCCCTCTACGCCTCGCTGGCGCTCACCGGCCGCGGCCACGCCACCGACCGCGCCGTGATCCTGGGATTGGCGGGCTTCGAACCCCGCAGCCTCGATCCCGATCAGGCGGAGCAGGTCGTCGACGCGGTCCGGGCCACCGGCCGGCTGAAGCTCGCCGGCGAACACGAGATCGGCTTCGACGAGGCCCGCGACCTCCTCTGGGAGGGCCGCACCCGCCTGCCGCAGCATCCGAATGCGCTGAGGTTCAGCGCTTATGACGCCCAGGAGCGGAAGCTCGCCGAGCGGACCTACTTCTCCATCGGCGGCGGCTTCGTCCGCGACGAGGATGAGATGGGCCAGAACGCCCCCTCCGACCCCGGGCCGGAGGTCCCCTACCCGTTCGACAGCGGCGCCGAGCTGCTGGAGCAGGCCGAGCGGGCGGGGCTCTCCATCGCCGAGCTGGTGCTGGCCAACGAGAGCGTGCGCCGCCCGCAGGTGGAGGTGCTGGTCGGCCTCGACGAGATCGCGGGCGCCATGTTCGCCTGCATCGACCGCGGCCTGCGCGTCGAGGGCATCCTGCCGGGCGGGCTGAAGGTGCCAAGGCGCGCCTACAAGGTGCACCAGAACCTGATCTGCGACGCCGACCGCCGCATCGCCGACCCACTGGCGGCGCTGGACTGGGTGAACCTCTGGGCCCTGTCGGTGAACGAGGAGAACGCCGCCGGCGGCCGCGTGGTGACGGCGCCGACCAACGGCGCGGCGGGCCTGCTGCCGGCGGTGCTGCGCTACTACGAGCGGTTCCACCAGGGCACGGCCGACGGGCGCCGGACCTTCCTGCTGACGGCGGCGGCGATCGGGGCGCTCTACAAGAAGAACGCCTCGATCTCCGGCGCCGAGGTGGGCTGCCAGGGCGAGGTGGGCGTGGCCTGCTCGATGGCGGCGGCGGGCTTGGCGGCGGCGGTCGGGGCGACCAACGCCCAGATCGAGAACGCCGCCGAAATCGCCATGGAGCACAACCTGGGGCTCACCTGCGACCCGATTGGCGGCCTGGTGCAGATCCCCTGCATCGAGCGCAACGCCATGGGGGCGGTGAAGGCGATCGACGCGGCGCGGCTGGCGCTGCTGGGCGACGGCCGCCACACGGTGAGCCTCGACAAGGTCATCGCCACCATGAAGCGGACCGGCGAGGACATGAGCGCGATCTACAAGGAGACCTCGCTCGGCGGCCTCGCCGTCAACATCGCCGAATGCTGAGGAGGTGATCGGCGGCGGGTGGTGGGGTCCCGCCGCCGACCGCCGGCCTAGAGCTCGGCCTTGAAGGCCTGGCCCGGCCGGCCGTCCTCCTTGAGGTCCAACGCATTCCAGTAGGCGCGGACCTCCGTGCGCGGCGGCTCCTCGCGGAGCGACGTGCGCCCGGTCTCTTCGGTCGCCGTTTCGGCCTCTTCGCGGGCCGCTTTCTGGGCGTCGGCAAGCTGCTGGTTGACGCCCTTCAGCGTCTGCAGCGCAGCCTCGCCGCGGAAGTCACTGTAGCCCAGCTCGGACTTCTTGGCCGCGGGAGCCTTGGCCTCGGCGACAGCTTCGTCGACCGGCGGCGCTTCGGCCTTCGGCGCGGCCGCCTTGGCAGTCAGCGGTTCTGCGCGCGAGACATAGGCCTGGGCGCGCCAGTCGTCCGTCTTCGCCGCGACTGCAGCGCTCTGGGGCGTCGGCGCAGCGGCAGCCTGCGGTGCAGGAGACTGCGGCGCAGGCGGAGCCGGCGTCGGAGGAGCAGGCTCGTTCGCACTGGCCTGAGGCTCAGGCGCAGGCGGCGGCGGAGGCGGAGGCGGAGGCGGAGGGGGCGCCGGCTGGGTCTGGATCACGACCGGAGCGCTCTCCTCGCTCGGCTGCGGCGGAGGCGGGGGCGGCGGGGGCGGCGCAGGCGTCGGCGCCGGCTCTTCCGCAGGGGGCGGCGGCGGCGCAGGCGTCGGCGCGGGCTCTTCCGCAGGCGGCGGGGGCGGAGGCGGCGGCGGCGGCGGCGGCGGCGGAGTCGCCTGGCTGCCGCCCTTACCCCACCCACCGAGGATACTTATCGGCATAGGACTGGACCTTTCTAGTTCAGGCCCATCCATTGCCCCACGCATGGTGATCCTCCGCTTACGGAGGGTGGTTAGTGGGTCTTAAGTGTGTTTGGCGCAACAGCGCTAGCTGAGCGCCTTACGGGTCTGTTCCCAGTACTGGGCGCCGGTGATGATGGTCACGATCGCCGCCAGCCACAGCAGGCCGTGGGCGACCAAGGTCACCGGCCCCCACAGGCCCGGGTCGTCGCCGAACGGGAAGGCGCCGCGGGCGGCCACCACCAGCTCCAGGGTGAGCGCCACCAGCTGCAAGGTGGTCTTCCACTTGGCCAGCAGGGTGACGGGCAGCTTCACGCCCTTGCCGGCGCCCACCTCGCGCAGGGCGCTGACCGTGAACTCCCGGAACAGGATCAGGCCCGCGGGGATCACCACCGCCTGCGCGCCCAAGGCCAGCAGGCCCAGGATCGCGCCGCAGACCAGCACCTTGTCCCCGATCGGATCGAGGATGGCGCCCCAGACGCTGGTGGCGTCCCACCGCCGCGCCAGCCAGCCGTCGAACCAGTCGGTCACCGCCGCCACCACGAACGCGTAGACCGACCAGCGCATCAGCCGGAACTGCGCGTCCTGGTCCAGGTGCTCGGACACGTACGGCAGGGCGCCCGCCGCCGTGGCCAGGGCCACGAACATGAACAGCGCCAGGACCAGGCGCGCGGTGGTCAGGATGTTGGGCAGGGATTTCATGGCGCGATCCTAACGTCCGAAGATGCCGCCGAGGATACGGCCCAGGAAATTGTCGAAGCCGCCCTCTTCCCGCTCGGGCTCCGGCGGCGGGGGCGGCGGGCGGACGCGCTCGACGAGGCCGGCGTTCAGGGCCGAGCTCACGAAGTCGCGCCAGATCTGGGCAGGCAGGCCGCCCCCGGTCACGCCCTTCATCGGCGAGTGGTCGTCGTTGCCCACCCAGACGCCCACGATGATGTCGCCGGTGAAGCCCACGAAGACCGCGTCGCGGTAGTCCTGCGAGGTGCCGGTCTTGCCGTAGGCCGGCTGGCCGGGGCGCGCGGCGCGGCCGGTGCCCTCGTTCACCGCGGCGCCCAGCAGCTCCAGCAGGGCCTCGCGCTCCCAGTCGCTGATCGGATGGCTGCCGACCATCGGCTCGGCGTCCGGGCTCGGGAAGGCGTAGGGGCGCACCGGCGCGCGGCCGGCGGCGACGGAAGCGTAGGCCGAGGTGAGCTCCAGCAGGGTCATCTCCGAGGTGCCGAGCGGCAGGGTGGCGTCGTTGACCAGTGGGCTCTGAACGCCCAGGTCGCGGGCGGCGTCGACGATGCGCTCGCGCCCGGCGATCTGGGCCACGCGGACGGTGGCGATGTTGCTGGACTGGGCGAAGGCGTCGCGCAGGGTGAGCTGGCGCCCCGACGAGCCGTCGAAGTTCTTCGGCGACCAGCCGCCGAGCTTGATGGGCTGCTCGGAGACGACGGTGTCCGGCCGCGCGCCGTCGCGCAGGGCGCCCAGGTAGACGAACAGCTTGAAGGCCGAGCCGGGCTGGCGCTTCGCCTGGACGGCGCGGTTGAACTGGCTTTTTGCGTAGTCGCGGCCGCCGACCATGGCCACCACGGCCCCGTCCTTGCGCAGCGCGACCAGCGCCGCCTGGCTGGCGCCCTGCCTGCGGCCAGGGCCGGCGAGGTAGGTGCGCACTGTTCGCTCGCCGAGCCGCTGGAGGCGGGAGTCGAGGGTCGTCTTGGCGCGGACCACGCCGTACTGGGCGCCCATCGCCTCCTTGATCTGCGGCGCCGCCCAGTCGGCGAAGTAGCCCCCCACCGGCAGAGGCTTGGCGGCGCGGACGCGGGCGCGGCCGGCGCGGGCGGCCTGGTCCGGCGTCACCGCCTTGGTCTCCACCATGGCGTTGAGCACCAGGCGGGCACGGTTGCGGGCGGCCTGGGGGTGGTCGACCGGGTTGAGGGCCGAGGGCGCCTTGACGAGGCCCGCCAGCATGGCGGCTTCGGCCAGGGTCAGCTTCTCCGGCTCCTTGTCGAAGTAGTGCTTGGACGCCGCGCGCAGGCCGTAAACGCCCTGGCCGAAATAGACGCTCGAGAGATAGCGGGAGAGGATCTCCTGCTTGGACAGCCGAAGCTCCAGCCACAGCGCGATGAACGCCTCCTGCGCCTTGCGCCGCAGGGTTCGGTGCGGGCTGAGGAACGCCGTCTTGGCGAGCTGCTGGGTGATGGTCGAGCCGCCCTGACGCACGCCGCCGGCCCGGGCGTTGGCGACGGCGGCGCGGCCGATGCCGATCAGGTCGAGACCCCAGTGCCGGTAGAACCGCCGGTCCTCGATGGCCACAAAGGCGGCCGACACGTGCTCGGGGAGCTGCTCGACGATCACCGGCGCGTCCTTGTAGGCGCCGCGCCGGGCCAGCGGGTGGCCGTCGGCGGTGATCAGGATCAGCGCCGGCTGCGGCAGCGGCTCGAGGGCCCTGGACACCGGCAGGCTCCAGGTCAGCCAGGCGGCGAGGACCACGCCGATGGAGAAGGCCACCAGCAGGAACATGAACAGCCGGCCCCAGCGCCGGCGTTTGCGGGGCGGGGACGCATCGGCCTCGAACCGCGGCTGGAACTCGGCGTCAGGCGTCGCCTCAGGGGCCGGCGCCGCGCCGGGCATGTAGTCGGCCGCGTCCTGCTCCCAGATGGGCTTGGCCTCGCCGAGGTCGTCCATCGTTCTCCCGAGGGCCCAAGCGGCCGCTTCGCCCCCACCTTAGGGGCTATGGCGGCGAGCGTGAATGCGGCGGCGCTGCCGCACTCTTCTTGACCCCGGAAAGCACGGAACGCACCGAACCGCCGCCGGAGCCATTCGGTGTCTTCAAACGCGCTTCGGCCCGCCCGTCAGGGTTGCAGGTCACGCCTGCCACCCCTCGTTCTTGGCCGCGGGGCCAAACCGAGGGCTGAAAAAAGGTCTGCGTCCGCCCGCCAAACGACGTTGACAAGCGCCTGCGCGGTGGAAAACATCGGGGCAATAACAACGAGACATCAGTCTCGACCAGTACCCTAGGGGGGAAATCATGAAGGTCGCACTCAGCGGCGCGTCTCGCGCCGCCATTCTCATCGCGCTCGCGAGCATGGCCTGGGCAGGCTCCGCCTCGGCCCAGACGCCGCCGCCGGGAGGGCCTCCGGCCTCCGGCCGCGGGACGCCCGATTCCCGGGCCGGCGCGGACAACAGCTCCCAGGTCGAGGAGGTGGTGGTCACCGGCTCGCTGATCCGCGGGACCCCTGAGGACGCGGCCCTGCCGGTCGAGGTCTACACCCAGGAAGAGCTGGAGAAGCAGGGCGCTCCGACCGCCCTCGAGTTCGCCAAGACCCTGACGATCTCGGGTCCGGTCACGGGCGAGGCCTACTACTTCAGCGGCGCGGCCCTGACCGGCTCGGTGCAGTACAACCTGCGCGGCATCGGGGCGGACAAGACGCTCACCCTGCTGAACGGCCGCCGCGGCAGCGAGAACACCTCCAACATCCCCGGCATGGCGCTGGCGCGCACCGAAGTCCTGAAGGACGGCGCGGCCGTGACCTACGGGGCCGACGCCGTTGGCGGCGTCGTGAACTTCATCACCCGCGAGCGCTTCGTGGGCCTCGAGGCCCAGGGCCAGTACAAGTACATCGACGGCTCCGACGGTGATTATTCGCTGGGCATCATGGCCGGCGTCGGCGAAGGCGACGTCAACTTCCTGGTCTCGGCCGAGTACGAGCACCGTTCGCGCCTGAGCACGCTGGAGCGGGACATCACCAATGCCTCCTTCACGCCCACCAGCGTGCCCGGCGGCTACAACTCGGCGCCCTGGTCGACGCTCACCAACCTGGCCGGTTGGACCCCGCGCGGCGCGCTTCCGGCGACGCCCAGCGTCGCCAACGAGTTCGGCACCGCCCTGGGCGCTCCGATCTCCGACTTCACCCCCGCCAGCTGCGCGGCGGTGGGCGGCCGTTTCGACAACAGCTTCACCTGCGCCTACAACTACATCCCCTACTACAACCTGGTGGAAGAGAACGACATCTACCGGGTCTACGCGCAGCTGAACGCGAAGATCACCGACAACATGAACTTCCACGCCGAGGCCTCCTACGGCCAGGTGGTCTCGCCGCAGGTGTTCGGCTCCCCGGCCCAGCCGGTGATCCGCGGCCCGGCCATGGCGACCGGCGCGACCAATCAGTTCTACGTGCCGATCACCAACCCGCACGCGGCTGCCTTCCGCGCTCGCACGGGGGCGCCGGCCACCACCCAAGGCTTCACGCCCACCACCTACCGGGCGTTCGCGCACGGCGGGAACCCCTTCCTGGGCGAAGGCAACGGCTTCGGCGTGCCGAGCAAGATCGACAACCAGATCTTCCGCATCTCGGCGTCGCTCCGGGGCACGCTAGGTGACTGGGCCGGCCCGGCCAGCGACATCGGCTATGACGCGGCGGTCACCTATAACCAGGCCAACCTCTACTCTGACGCCGCTGACATCATCGGCTTCCGCCTGCAGGAGGCCCTGAACGGCTTCGGCGGCCCGGCCTGTAACGCGCCGGACCTCGATCCGAACCGCTTCGGCACGCAGAACCCGGCCCTCGCGGGCAAGGGCAACTGCATGTGGTGGAACCCGTTCTCCACGAACTTCCCGAACCAGCCGGCGCGCGGGTTGGCGAACCCGAACTTCGTGGCCGGAACCGAGAACTCGGAAGAGCTGAGCCGCTGGCTGTTCGACCCCCGGGCGGACGAGACCATCACCCAGAGCATCACCGCCGACCTGGTGTTCAACGGCGGGTCGGGCATCACCCTGCCCGGCGGCGAGGTGGCCTGGGCGCTCGGCATGCAGGCGCGCGCGATCGAGAGCCGCGAGAACATCGAGAGCCCGCTCTACAACGGCAACACGCCCTGCGACTGGCCGGCCGGCACCACCAGCACGAACGGCGCCGGCACGCCGCCGCTCGAGTCCAACCCCTTCCCGACGAACGATCCGCGGTTCCGGGGCTGCACGCCGGATAGCCCCGGTCCGTTCGTGTTCTTCGGGATCAACCCGCCGAACAACGAGGACCAGCAGCAGTTCTCCTACTTCGGCGAGCTGCAGGTTCCGGTGCTCGAGAACCTCAACTTCCAGCTGGCGGTGCGCCGCGAGCAGTTCTCGGACGACCTCTCCGCCACGGTCTACAAGGTGGCCGGCAAGTGGAATGTCTGGGGGCCGCTCGCCCTGCGCGGCTCGTACGGCACCAACTACGCGGCCCCGCCGCTTGGCACGGTCCCGGGCGAGGTCAACAACGCGGTGCGCAGCTACACCATCGCCTCCGGCAACTGGCTGGGCGCCCAGTTCGTCACCGACTCCAGCCTGAAGCCGGAGACGGCTACGGCCTGGAACGTGGGCGCGATCTGGCAGAGCGACGGCTTCGCCGACGGTCACAGCCTCACGGTGATCCTGGACTACTTCAATATCGAGACCCAGGACGAGATCACCCAGATCGCCGACCCGAACCAGATCGCCAACCTGGTGTTCAACGGGCCTCCCGGGCCTGGCGGCGCGCCGAACACCGGGACGATCACCACCTGCAACCCGGCCGTCCAGCCGCTGCTCAACCGCGTCACCTTCAACAACGGCTGCACAGTCGGCATGAATTCGGTCGGCGCCTTCTCGCAGATCCAGACCCTGGTCGGAAACGGTCCGGGGCAGACCACCAACGGCTTCGACTTGCAGGCCACGTACTCGATGCCCTTCTGGCAGGGTGACCTGACGCTCGGCGCCACGGCGACCTACGTCACGGAGCTGCGCACCGGGCCGACCTCGCTGGACGGCGTGGTCGTCTCCACCGGCGACGACCGGCTGGGCACGCTGAACTTCGCCACGGTCGCCAGCGCCGCGCCGAAGCTGCGGGCCAACTTCAGCGCCAACTATGCGATGGAGCGGCAGAACCTCCGCCTCGGCGTGCAATACGTCTCGGCGGTGACGGACGAGCGTCCGGGCATCCAGTACGGCGAGAACGGCGAGGAGTGGGTCATCGTCGACGTCACCTACCGGATCGAGCTGATGGAGGACCTGGCGCTCACGGCGAGCATTGGCAACCTGTTCGACCGCGCCCCGCCGCCGGCTCAGGAAGAGCTCGGCTACGATCCGCGGCTGGGCAACCCGCTCGGCCGGACCTTCGAGATCGGCATCCGCAAGACGTTCTAGGCCTGATCGGGCAGGCGCAAAGTCTGCCTGCCCGAGGCCCGAGGATGGCAAGGCCCGGGGCGCAAGCTCCGGGCCTCTTGCATGAGCGGTACGGTGTTCCGACGCCGGCGACGCACGAACGGTCGGAATTCCGACTCTTGTGGCCGCCGGGCTGTGCTCAATTCCGGCCCCGAGCGCAGGGGGATTCAGATTGCCGCTTTTCCGATTCGTGCTCGTCGAGCAGGGCCAGCCGGACTGGGGCCGCGCCTTCGAGTGCGCAGACGACCAGGCCGCCGTCGCCGAGGGCCATGCGCTGGTGGCGCACCAACTGATGCTGCGGCCGGCCGCCGCCTTGCGAATGACCGTGGCCCGGGTGGACGGCACGGTGCTGGGACACTGCGGGCCCGACGGAGCCTTCGAGCCGGCTCCGGACGGACCGGCATAGGTCTGGGCAATACCCAGGCTATCCGTTTATGTGACCGTCGACGCGTAGGGGAACGCCGTGTCGCCATCGAGCCCGACCAACTATCTCCTCAGCCAGATCGAGCCGCACGCGCTCATGGCGTTCGAAGGCCGGCTGACCTTGATGGAGGTCATCCGGGGCCAGGTGCTTCAGGAGCCCGGCGCCGAGGTCGAGTACGTCTATTTCCCGGAGACGGCGGTGCTGTCGGCCGGCGCCGAGACCTCCGCGGGCGAGATCGTCAACGTCGACCTGATCGGCGCCGAGGGCGCGTGCGGCGCCTTCGAGGCCTGCGGCAGCCGGCAGGCCTTCGCGCGGCTGGCGGTGCTGATCCCCGGCAAGACCTGGCGCATGGCCGCACCCGCCTACCGCGAGCTGTTCGACCGCAGTTCGGCGCTCAGGACCGCGGTGCACAAGCATGCCGAGCTGCTCATCGCCGAGGCCCGCCAGTTCGTGGCCTGCAACGCGCTGCACACGGTGGAGAACCGGACCTGCCGCACGCTGCTTGACCTCTTCGACCGTTGCCTTGGCGAGCGGTCGCTGCCGCTCACACGCGACACCCTGGCCCAGATCCTCGGCGTGCAGCGGACCACCGCGGTCGCCGCCGTGGCGAGCCTGCAGCGGGCGGGGCACATCCGCACCCGCCGCGGCGTGATCGAAATCCTCGACGTGGCGGCGCTCAGGCGCACCGCCTGCACCTGCCGTGACGCCGTGGCCTTCGCCCGCCGGGAAATCCAGGCGGCGGACCACACCGCCTGCGAGGCCTAGTCGCCGACGGGCGGCGGGTCGTCCCCGCCCGGCCTGGCGCGCTCCAGCTCCAGGAGCGCCGCCTGGATGCGGCGGCCGGTCTGGGCGGCGGCCTCCGGCGTGAGCGCCACGGCGGTCGCGCCCTGCGTCGAGGTCAGCACGACCTCGCCGTCGAAAATCTCCACCCGCAGGGGAAGGTCGTAAGCCGCCTTCATGATGGGGGCCACAGGGTCCCTCCAGTCTGCCTGAACGGCCGCAAAACTGTGGATCAGCAGGCTTTGTTGCGTCGGGAGGCGTTAGGCGGCCGGCGCGGCTTGCCTCACGCCTTGCGGAAGAAGGCGTAGATCCGCTGGGCCAGGGCCTCGCTGACGCCTTCCACCTTGGCGAGGTCGTCGACGGAAGCGCGGCTGACGCCGCGGGCGGAGCCGAAGGCGTGCAGCAGGGCGCGCTTGCGGCCCGGTCCCACGCCCTCGATCTCGTCTAGCGGGTTCTTCTTCAGGTCCATGGACCGGCGAGTGCGATGCGAGCCGATGGCGAAGCGGTGAGCCTCGTCGCGCAGGCGCTGGAGGTAGTAGAGGACCGGGCTTTTGGGCTCGAGCATGAAGGGCTCCTTGCCCTCCATGAAGAACCGCTCGAGGCCGGCGTCGCGGTCCGGGCCCTTGGCCACCCCGACCACCGGGATGTCGTCGACGCCCAGGTCGGCCATGACCTCGAGCGCGGCGTCCAGCTGGCCGCGGCCGCCGTCGATCAGCACCAGGTCCGGCCGAACGGCTTGCGCGCCCTCCTCCTCTTCCTTCACCAGGCGGTGGAAGCGCCGGCGCAGGACCTCGCGCATCATGCCGTAGTCGTCACCGGGGGTGAGCTCGGTGTCGCGGATGTTGAACTTCCGGTACTGGCTCTTCTGGAAGCCCTCGGGGCCGGCGACGATCATCCCGCCAACGGCATTGGTGCCCATGATGTGGGAGTTGTCGTAGACCTCGATGCGCTCCGGCGAGCCTTCCAGGCCGAAGGCTTCACAGACGCCGGCGAGCAGCTTCGACTGGGCCGAGCTCTCGGCCATCTTCCGGCCCAGCGCCTCCCGGGCGTTGGTGAGCGCATGCTCAACGAGCCGGCACTTCTCGCCGCGCTGCGGCCGCGCGATCTCCACCTTGCGGCCGGACTTCTGGCAGAAGGCCTCTGCGAGCAGCTCCTTCTCCGACGGCTCGACGTTGACGAGCAGCAGGCGCGGGATCGGCTTGTCCTCGTAGAACTGCCCCAGGAAGGCCGACATCACGTCGGGGTCCTCGTCGGTCCGGTCGACGCGCGGGAAATAGGCGCGGTTGCCCCAGTTCTGGCCGGCCCGGAAGAAGAACACCTGGACGCAGGCCTGGCCGCCCTCGGCGTGCAGCGCGAAGACGTCGGCCTCGTCCACCGTCTCGGGGTTGATCTGCTGCTCCTGGGCGATGGAGGCGAGCGCCCGGATGCGGTCGCGCAGGCGCGCGGCGCGCTCGAACTCCATCTCGTCGGAGGCCGCCTGCATCTGCTCGGACATGGAGGCCATGACCTTGCGGCTCTTGCCGCGCAGGAAGTCGTGCGCCTGCTCCACAAGGCCATTGTAGTCGTCGAGGCTGACGAGGCCGGTGCACGGCGCCGAGCAGCGGCGAATCTGGTGCAGCATGCAGGGCCGGGTGCGAGTCTCGTAGACACTGTCCGAGCAGGACCTGAGCAGGAACGCCTTCTGCAGCGTGTTCAGCGTGCGGTTGACCGCCCAGGCGCTTGCGAAGGGCCCGAAGTAGTCGCCCTTGATGGCGTGTGCGCCACGGTGCTTGCGCAGCTGTGGGGCCTCATGGTCGCGGCGGATGAGGATCTCGGGGAACGACTTGTCGTCGCGCAGCAGCACGTTGAAGCGCGGCTTCAGCTGCTTGATCAGGTTGATCTCGAGCAGCAGGGCGTCGGTTTCGGTGCGGGTGGTGACGAACTCCATGGAGCGAGTCAGGTCGACCATGTGGGCGATGCGCTGGGTGTGGAAGCGGCCCTGCGCATATTGCAGCACGCGCTTCTTGAGCGACCGCGCCTTGCCGACGTAGAGGACCTCGCCCCCCTCGCCCATCATTCGGTAGACGCCCGGACGGTCGGGCAGCCGCTTGACCTCGTCCCTGATCAGGGCGGCGCCCTTCAGGGGCGCGCCTGAGGGGGTGACGGGGGGAGCTTCGAGCATGCGGCCACATATAGGCCGCTTCGGGCAAAACCGCAGGGTGCGGGCGGTGGATCGAGTGACGCAAGTCGACGTCTTATGGGGTGGCGGGGGAGCGTGGCGGTTGACGGGGCGCTGGGCGGAGCGGTGGCGGTGCGCCCGGGGACCCTTCGAGACTCCAGATTTCGAGGCGCTGTTCAGGCGCTCACAAGCCCGCACATGGTGCTCGCCCCCTCGCTCAGCTACGTCGAGGTGAACAAGGCCTACAGCCGGAGGGTGGAGCGCCGGGGCGAGGAGCTGCTCGGCTTCAACCTCTTCGACCTGACTTCGCCGAGGACGGCCTCACCTGCCGGGTGACCCGGCCGCTCAGGGGCGAGACCTAGGGCGCGTCGAGGAAGGCGTCGAGCTCGACCGCGAATGCCTGAGGCTGGTCGAACATGATGAAGTGCGCCGAATCCGGGATCATCTTCGGCCTGACCGTCTTGGCCTCGCCATACAGCTGCCGGTAGAGCGGCTCGGCCATGCCGGCCGGCATGCCGACCGACACGGCGTCCGGGAAGAGCAGCACGATCGGCGTCTTCATGGCGCCCAGGCCCGGCCGCAGATCCAGCATCAGGTCGTCGTAGAACGCGCGGGCGACGACGCTGGTGTCGCTGGCCGAGCCCCACTCTGCCACGAGCCGCCGCGTGGCGGCGTCCTTCGACATCCGCGCCATCTGCGGCTCCAGGGACTGCGGCGTGACCGGGCCGGTGTTGCGCAACATGGCGTCCCGCATCTGCACCGCCGTGGGCCGGATGCTGTCGACGGTAGGATTGGGGGCAGGCGACATCATGGCGCCGAAGAACGGCAGGGCGTCCACGACCATGACCTTCTTCAGGTGCTCGGGATGTTTCTGGGCAAGGTAGAGCAAGGTCGTCCCGCCCAGCGAGTGGCCGACGGCCATGGCCGGGCTGAGCTTCTGGTCGACGAGATAGGCGTCGATGGCTTCCGCCGTCGGGATGAGCACGTCGCCCGCGGAGTTCGCGCGCGCCGGCTCGCCGGCGAAGCCTGCGATCTGGATCAGGTGCAGGCGGTAACGCCCCTTCAGCCGCTCTGCAGTGGCCTTCCAGGTGGCGCGTGAGGAGGCCAGGCCCGGGATGAAGACGACGTCCGGGCCCCTGCCCACCACCTCGACCGAGAAGCGGTCGCGGACCACCAGCTTGGAGTCGGGGAAGAGCTTGTCCTGGGCCGCGGCCGGCGCGGCGAGCGCCAGGGCGATGGCCAGGGTGACGAGGAATTTCAGCATCGCGAGATCCTTCAGGGGTTCGGGTTGACCAGCTTGGCCATGGCGTCGAGGTAGCGGATGAAGGCCTCGCGCCCGCGCTTGGTGAGGCTCACGGTCGTGAGCGGCTTGCGGCCGAGGAAGCTCTTGTCGATGGCGACGTAGCCCGCCTCCTGCAGCTTCCTCAGGTGGACCGAGAGGTTGCCGTCGGTGGCCTGCAGTCGGGCCTTCAGCGTGTTGAAGTCGGCGCTCTCGGCGGTGGAGAGGTAGGCCATGACGCCAAGCCGCAGGCGGCCATGGATCACCTCGTCGATACCGGCGATGTCGAAATCGTCGGCCATCGTCAGGCGGCTCTGCGGGCCTGCCGCATCATCAGCACCCCTGGCGCCGCCACAAGAAGGTAGAGGGTGACCGCATAGACCAGGAAGCCGGTGACCCCCTCGGTGGCGAACCACGCGTTGACCAGGGCCATCGCGAAGGAGCCGAAGGCGATCAGCGACACCCACAGGCTCTTGTAGATGCGCCCTGCGACGAACCAGGCGCAGCCGTAGAGCGCGAGGATGATCGGCGAGATGGCGGCTGCCACCTGCCAGGTCTGGGTGCGGTAGGCGATCAGCAGCAGGCTCGCGATCACCGTGAACATCGCCCAGCCTGCGCCGGACCAGGCGATGGCAGACGCCCGTTGCGCCGACCCGCGGCCGGGCCCGACCCGGCGGAGGTAGGCTGCCATGAAGAGGCCGAAGATCGTGCCCGCGACCGGCCAAGCCCAGACCAGGTTGTCACCCGGCACGCCGAGCTTCGCGCCGGCCCATATGGCCAGGCTGGCGGTGCCGAACAGCAGGCCGCTGGTCAGCGCGACCGGTCCGCCCAGAAGCGGTCCGGTGCGGCCGTCCTCGGCAAGGCTCTTCAGGAAGGCGATATCGTTGCGAAGGCTGTGGTCGCTCATGTGGGCTCCAGGTCCGAGGTCTCCTTTATCCAACAAGTTCTTTGTGCTGTAAAGTTCTTTCTCGCCGTGCTTCCGTAGCCGCTGCGAACGCGCGGATCAGACCTTCACGGCGCCTTGGGCGATCTTGTCGAGTACGGCCTTGGTGGCCTTCACATACCCCTTCTTGGGGTCGTGGAAGAACAGCGGGCCCTTCACCTTCGCCGGGTCGTACCCGTCGGCCACCAGGTCCATCTTGCGGACCTTGAACGTGCCGGTGGTCTGCAGGTCGGGCATTATCCGGACGAACAGCGGCTGGGCGAACGTCGGCAGCTCGCGGGCGACGTGCTCGCCCAGCAGCTTGATGTCGAAGGTCTCGTCCACCACCAGCGCCGCCATGCCGGCGCGGCCGTCGGCGCCGTCCACCGCCACCCCATAGACCGTGGCCTCCTCCACGCCCGGGCAGGCCTGCAGGCGCTCGGCGACCTCGTTGGTGGAGACGTTCTCACCCTTCCAGCGGAAGGTGTCGCCGATCCGGTCGATGAAATAGAGATAGCCGTCGGCGTCCATCTTCATCAGGTCGCCGGTGGCGAACCAGGCGTCGCCCTTCTCGAACACATCGCGCAGGACCTTCTTCTCGGAGGCCGCCTTGTCGACGTAGCCGGTGTAGTCGGTGCGCGCGTCGCCGCCGATCTTGCCGATGCACTCGCCGATCTGCCCCGGCCCGCACTCGATGCAGAAGCCATTCGGGCCGCGGACCGGCTTCTCGGCCTCCACGTCGAACTGCACGAGCCGGACGTTGAACCGCTTGCGCAGCCACTTGGGCGCCCGCCCGATCGCCCCTTCCCGGCCGTCGAAGTTGAAGAGGGACACGTTGCCCTCGGTGGAGCCGTAGAACTCCAGGATGTCGGGGATCTGGAAGCGCTGCTTCAACTGCGGCCAGACGTCCGGTCGCAGCCCGTTGCCGAACGCCAGCCGGATCTTGTGCCGGGTCTCCTCGGGCACCGGCTCATGGTTCACCAGGTAGCGGCAGAGCTCGCCGATGTAGACGAACATGGTGCAGCCCTCGTCCACCACCTCGCGCCAGAAGTGGCTGGCCGAGAAGCGCCGACGGAGGACCACGGAGCCGCCGTTGAGGAAGGCCGCGCCCAGGGCGCAGAGCCCGCCGGTGGCGTGATAGAGCGGCAGGGCCACGTAGATGCGGTCGCTCTCCCTGGCGCCCGTCGAGCCGGCGAAGCCGCGCATGTAGAGCTGGGCGCGCTGGTGGGTGATCCGCGCCGCCTTCGGCATGCCGGTGGTGCCGGAGGTGAAGATCAGCAGCGCGGTGTCCCGCGCCCGCATGTCCTCGCGCACGATGCGGTCCGGGGGCAGCTGGCTGCAGCTTTTCAGCGCCTGGACCAGGTCGCGCTGGTCGCCGTGGGCGGGGCCCAGCACCCACTGCAGCAGCGGCCGCTCGAGCAGCGGCTTGGCCGCCTCGAACACCGGCGAGGTCTCGGAATCGACGATGACGTGGCTCGCCTTGGAGATGTTCAGGCAGTGGGCGAGCGGCAGGCCCGCGAGCTGGTTGTTGATCAGCGCGGTGACCACGCCGATCTTCGACAAGCCGTACCAGACGCAGAAGTACTCCAGCCGGTTGGGCATGAAGAGCGCCACCGTCTGGCCGCGGCGGATGCCACAGCCCTTGGCCCAGTGGGCGAACCGGTTGGCGATGGCGTCCATCTCGCCATAGGTGACGGTGCGGCCCTCGAAGGTCAGCGCGGTGCGGTTGCGCCAGCGGTCCACCGCCGACTGGAGGTCGTCACAGACCAGGTTGGGCGAATCGGGCGCGATGGTCTTCACCCGCTTCAGGGTGCGATTCAGCCCGCGCCAAAAACGCCACTCGCGCTTGAGCTTCGCCCTGAGGGGCATTCCCCGGCCTCCCACCTGAGGCGGGAGCTTGGCGATTGGGGTGTGGGCCGGTCAAGCGGAGGCGTGAGCGCGATTGGTCACACCCGTTACATAGCCGCGGATCGCGGCGCCCGCGCCACAAGCCGTGACGTCCGGTCAGCCGGCGGCGCCCTCTCCCGAGCCGTCGCTGCGGCCACCTGAGGAGCCGTCGGTGACGCCAAAGTCCCTTGACCGCATCCGCCCCTCCCCCACCGGCATGCCCTCGGCCGACAGGCCCCGGCGCAGGAGCTCGCGCACCGCCGCCGCTCGGCTGGGCATCCGCGCCGTGAAACGCCAGTCGTCCAGAGCGCGGAGCTCTTCGTCGCTGAGCATGATCTGCAGGCGCTCATCGCGGTTCTGGTCGGACAATCAAAGGCCTCCGAGGGGTTTCGACGCTCCGAGGGTCATAACGCTCAAGCTGCGATTTGGCGCCACTTACTCAACTGGCGGCGTTTGCGGCGGATGAGTCAGAGATGCAGGTTGATCAGATGTATTCGTCTGATCCCCGCGGGTACACGATCAAGGCTCATCTCCTAACGGTGATTTGAATTCCACCCCCAACAGGCATAGAGTGACCACACTGTAAAAGGTCGGGAAGCCTAGTCTTCACGTACGCTGGCCCTTTCCGGGCAACTTTCGACGGGCTGCGACCTACCAGACCCGGCGAGCGGGCGAGTTCTTCGAGGGTTGGGGTTAAAAAAGGAGGGATCGCCATGCCGCAATCCCCTGAGACGTTCGAAATCTATGTCGACGACGACCGCTACGCAGTGCCGACCCTGCACCTGATCGAGGCCGCGACCGCGACGCATGCGCGGGAGGTCGCCGAGCGCATCCTGCGCGAGAGCGCCCACCACCTGGGGGCCGAGCTCAGGCTCGAAGGCGAGCGCCTGGACGGCCTGGGCTCGTTCGCCACGCGGCGCCATCCGCAAGCAGCCGGCGAAGAGGCCTAGGAGAACCGGTCCCAGGCGGACTGGCGCGACACCCCCAGCTGCCCGCCGATCGCCGCCCAGCTGAGCTCGCGGGCCCGTAGCGGCTCGACCAGGGACTGCAGTAGTTGCGGTTCGCCTCCACGGCGTAGTTCACCGACGACAGGACCTCGAGCAGCTCTTCGGTCGCCCTGCCCACTGGGTTGAAGCCCTGGTCCTGAAACGGCTTGCCGTCGATCAGGGCCTGGCAGTGGCCGACGCATTCGTCGCAGATGAAGCACCCGGGGCCGGCGATCAGCTTCTCGATCTTGTGCTGGGACTTGCCACAGAAGGTGCAATCGAGGGTCTTCGGCAGCTTCATCCCGAGCGCCTTCTCCGCGCGCTTGCGCGCCTTGCTCTCCGCGCGTGCGACCATGGAGGCCTTCGGAGACATGATCCCTCTCCCGTCAGGGTCCGCCGTTTTGGGGCCACTACATGGCAACGCTTGCCAGATTTGCGCCACTATTGTTCACCCTCCGGGGGCATTCGATCCGCCAGATCGTTGTAACCATAGAATATAGGCTGGCCGGCAATTCCAGGATGAGGAGAAGACACAGTCACCAATGGCCAAGCTTGGACTTCACATTTGCGGAACCAGCTGAGCCGAACGTTGTTTCCACCTCCACGACACTTCCCTGGAGGGACTGACAATGTCCATGGATCACACCTCGTCTCCGCAAGGCTCCGACACCGGGAGCAGCGCTGACGACACGCCGATGTTCGCGCCGATCCCGAGCTGGGAGCGCGGAAAGAAGCGCCGCGGCTTGGGCGCCGGCCGTTCCAGCTCCGCCCCGGCGGCCGCCGCAGCGACCACCGCCACGACGGGCGACGTCCAGACGAGCCACCTGCAGGCCACGCACGACGGTCACCTGCACGACTCCCCGAACGGCGCCTCGATGACCGAAACCCGGCCCATGGTCGAGGACCCGTACGTCACGCCGGCGGCGTCGAGCGTCTACGACGAGCCGGTAACGCACACCGCATCCGAGCCGGCGTTGGCCGCGCCGATCGGACGGACCCACACCACCACCGTCAAGCGCAAGGGCGGCGTGCCCGTGGCCGCTCTGGCGGCCGGCGTGGTCGCCCTGGGCGGTCTGGCCGCCGCCGGCTGGTACGCCAGTCAGCCGAAGGGCGACGTCGCCACGCTGACGCCGGGCGCTCCGGGCGAGGCGGCCATCGCGCCCGACACCACGACCGCCGCCATGGCGGCCGCCGCGCCTCCGGTCACTCCGGCGGTTCCCGCGGCGACCACCCGGACCACCACGACCGCCAGCGTGGCGGCGCCGGCGAGCGTGCGGCGGACCACGACGACCCGCACTGCCTCAGTCCGGACCCGTCCGGCGGCCACGGCGGCGACCGGCGTCAGCGCGGACGCCAGCGCCACCCTGCCGGGCGGCCCGCAGCCCTACGCCGACACGGGCGCCACTGCGCCCACGACCGTAAATCCGGCCCCGGCGCTCCCCTCGACGCCGCCGGTGGAACCAGCTCCGGCTCCGAGCGCTTCTTCCGCGACGCCGGCCACCCCGGCGACGCCCGCGCCGGAACCCACGACCGTACCCGACGCGAGCACCACGCCTTAATCGCGGTTTCCGTTGGGGACCAAACGAGGGCGGCCTTCCAGAAGGGGGGCCGCCCTCTCCCTTTTGCGCGCCCCTCGTCCCCGGCTAATGTCGCGCCCAATGTCCGTGGACAGGACTGGGGAGGACGAGAATGCGCAAGTGGATGACGGCGCTGGCAGCGGCGGGCGCAGCGGCGGCGATAGCCTCGCCGGCGGCGGCGCAGGCGGGCCGGAGTGTGGCGGGGGCGAACTGCATCAACCCACCGCGGCTGGACTGCCCGCAGGCGAACTGTGCGACCGAGGCGCGGACCGCCAAGGGCAACGCCGTCGAGCCGAAGACAGGGCGGCCGTTCTACTTGGACTTCCCGTGCGACCTGAAGCCTGGGGAGAAGGTGACCTTCATCCTGAACCTGCATGGCATGGGCTCGGTGGGGAACTGGCAGCGGCACTACTTCCCCGCCATCGACTTCAAGGAGAAGCATCGGTTGGTGATCGCCACGCCGACCGCGGCGACCGAGCAGCCGCAGCGGCGCTGGGTGGGCGAGGCCGACGACGCTTACCTGCAGAACATCTCCGACCTGGTGATCCGCGAGTTCGGCCGATCGAACATCAAGGCCTACTGGCTGGTGGGCCACAGCCAGGGCGGGATGACGTCGCGGCGGATCGTCTGCTCGGACTACTTCAAGGACAAGGTGGACGGGTTCGTCTCGCTCTCGGGCGGGCGGATCAACCCGCCGAACGCCCCGCCGGGGACGCTGAATGCGCGGCCGGCAGGAACTCCGGCGCCCGCCGCGCCGGCCGCCGGCCCGCCGCAATCGCAACCCCTGCCCGCCTGCGATTTCTCCTTCATCTTCGCGGTGGGCGAGCTGGAGGTCGCGAACGGGATCGCGGCGGGCTCGCCGTGGGCCGAGAAATACCGCTGCGGGCCGCGCCGGGCGGCCCGCCTGGTGGTGGATGAGAAGCCCGGCTACGTCACCGCCACCGACCAGAGCCGTGGGCCGAGCTGGGGGCGCTTCGCCCGGCCCGGCAAGGCGCAGGTGATGGTCTATCCCGGCTGCGGCGACGGCCGCGTGGTGGCCGACGTGGTGCGCCTGGACAAGGGCCACACCGAAGGCCTGGAGCCGAAGATCATGGACGCCATCCTGACGCTGATGGGCCAGGCCCGCGGCGGGAAGCTGCAGCGGGGCGGCTGAGTGCCGGCCGGGCAGGAGATCAGGCTGAGGCTGACGATCGACGATCCTGTCCCCGGCGTCGCCTACAGCCTGCAGACCAGGAAGAGCGAGCCCGTCGGCGCGGTCGTGGCCGGCGACGGCCCGCTGTCGTTCGACGTGCCGGTGCGGGTGGCGCCCGGGCCCAGGTTCCTCGGCGAGTTCGTACGCAGCGAGGGTCCCGAGCGGCGCTTCGTCTACATCGCCATCGGCGCCCAGGCGGGCGACGCCGGCTGCGCCTGGAGCCGGCGCGCCAAGATCGACATCCACACCCTGCCGCACGACCTGCTGGACCGGGCCCTGGCCGGCGAGGTGCTGGAGTCGCGCCTTCCCGGCCGGGACAAGGACGGCGGGCCGGCGTGCGCGACGCTGCGCCCGCCGGCCGGCTGGAGTGTCGCCGCCGCGGCTTAAGCCGCCCTGGCGCAGGCCAGCTCGCCGGTGGCAAGCCAATGGGCGCAGTCGGGCCCGAGTTTCTCGACGGCCATGCGCTCGTAGTCGAGGCTGTCCTTCACGGTCAGCACTTCCTGCCACCGGCCGTTGACGCCCTTGTTGACGAATGTCTGGGCGCCGCCTTCCCACACCGCGCCGCCCAGGGGGGCGACCTTCTCGGCATTGGCCTTCATCCAGTCGAAGGTGCAGTGCTCGACGACAGTGGGCCAGCGGCCCTCGGGGATCTCGATCTCCAGGAAGTCGGCGATGGCGCGCATCTCGCCTTCCAGGTCATGCTTCAGGTCGGCGAAGTGGACGAGCTTCACGTTCGGCAGGTCGCGCACCGCCCACCAGGTGGCGATGTTCTCCCAGAAAGACCAGAACGGCGCGCCGTCGTTGTCCAGCCAGGTGCGGAAGTAGCGGCGGGGGTCCGGATCGCAGGGCGGCAGCGGCTCGCCCACCAGGCCCGGGCCGTTGAACATGTCGTAGACCTGCGGGACGAAGTTGGCGTGATGATTGTGCATGCTCATCATCACGTCGCGGCCATCGCGGGCGATGTAGAGGTACTTGGCCTTCGGCGACATCACGAGGGCGTCCACCGGCAGGTGGGTCTTCAGCACCCGGCGGTGCGGCTGGGCCAGGACGGCGGCGCGGGCTTCCGGGGGAATGATGCGCATGTCCCACCAGGGCGAGAGCTCGGCGATGGCGACGTTGGGGTCGCCCCCGTGGATCAGCTGGCCCACGATCTGCTGGGTCCAGGTGGTGCCGCTCTTGCCGTAGGTGCCGACGATCACGTCGTCGTCGCGGAACGGGAAGTCGTTCCAGGCAGTGGAATCCATGTGGTGGTTGAACAGCTCGCGCGTCTTGCGCGGCCAGGCGACGGCCAGCGTCATCGGATCACCCTTCTCTCGGGATTGCTTGTTGGCGCCGCGGAACGGCGGCGCGAGGCGAACGCGGATATGCGAAGCGGGGCTGTGGCTCAATGCGCAGCTTCGCAGTGAAGGTCTGCATTTGTGCAGCGGTACGGTCCGGCTAGCATCGCCGGATGCGACGCACGCTTGCTCCTCACCCGAATACCCCCGCCGGGCCCGTGACCGACGTCGCAGCCGAGCTCCGCCGCGACGGCCGCCGGCTGGAGCTGCGCTACGTCCTGGCCGGCGAGATGGGCGAGGTGGCCGTGCCGGCGCAGGCGCCGTCGACACGCACCGACGAGCTGTGGCGCCACACCTGCTTCGAGGCGTTCGTGCGCGGAGCCGGTGAGAGTTACGTCGAACTGAACTTCTCGCCGTCGACCCAGTGGGCCGCCTATCGATTCAGCGGCTACCGAGACGGCATGGCGCCAGCCGACGCCGAGCCGCAGGTCCACGCGGTGAAGACGGCGCGGACGCTGGAGCTGACCGCAAGCGTCGACCTGCCGGAGGACCTCGCCGACGGCAGCTGGCAGGTGGGCATCACCGCGGTGGTGGAGACGGCGGACGGGACGCTCGCCTACTGGTCGCTGCAGCACGCGCCCGGGAGGCCCGACTTCCACCATCCGGATTGCTTTTGCGTGCGACTTCCCGCACCCCAGACGCCATGAGATTCGGCATCGACCGGCTGCTCGCCGAGCCTGAGCTTCGCCGCCCGCTGGAAGGCAAGCGGGTCGCCCTCCTCGCCCACCCGGCCTCGGTCACCGAGGACCTGACCCACTCGCTGGACGCGCTGGCGAAGACGGGGCTGAAGCTCAGCGCCGCCTTCGGGCCGCAGCACGGGCTGCGCGGCGACAAGCAGGACAACATGGTCGAGAGCCCGGACTTCAACGATCCGGCGCTGGGGATCCCCATCTTCAGCCTCTACGGCGAGGTGCGGCGGCCGACCGACGCCTCGATGGAGACCTTCGACGTCATCCTGGTGGACCTGCAGGACCTGGGCTGCCGCATCTACACCTTCATCACCACCCTGCTCTACGTGCTGGAGGCGGCGGCCAAGCACGGCAAGGCTGTGTGGGTGCTGGACCGGCCGAACCCGGCGGGGCGTCCCATCGAAGGGCTGACGCTGCGTCCCGGCTGGGAGAGCTTCGTGGGCGCCGGCCCGATGCCCATGCGCCACGGCATGACCCTGGGCGAGCTCGGCCATTGGTTCATCGCGCACTTCAGGCTCGGCGTGGAGTACCAGGTCATCGGCATGGACGGCTGGCGCCCCGACGAGGGGCCCGGCTACGGCTGGCCGCTCGGGGAGCGGGTGTGGGTGAACCCCAGCCCCAACGCCCCGAACCTCTGGATGGCGAGGGCCTATGCCGGCACGGTGATGCTGGAGGGCTGCACGCTGTCCGAAGGGCGCGGCACGACCCGCCCGCTGGAACTGTTCGGCGCGCCGGACATCGACGCTCGCGCCGTGATAGCCGAGATGCGTACGCTGGCGCCGCAGTGGCTGGACGGCTGCGTGCTGCGCGACTGCTGGTTCGAGCCCACGTTCCACAAGCATGTCGGCAAGCTCTGCAACGGCGTGCAGATCCACACCGAAGCGGGGACCTACGGCCACGACGCGTTCAAGCCCTGGCGGCTGCAGTCGCTGGCGTTCAAGGCGATCCGGCGTCTCTACCCCGACTACGCGCTCTGGCGGGATTTCCCATACGAGTACGAGCTCGGCAAGCTGCCCATCGACGTCATCAACGGCAGTCCGCTGCTGCGCGAGTGGGTGGACGACGCGGCCGCCCGGCCGGGCGACCTCGACGCAGCCACCACGCCCGACGAGCAGGCCTGGGCGGAAGAGCGCAGGCCGCACCTGCTCTACTAGCGGCCCGCCGCCTGCTTCTCTTCATACCGGGCTCCGGCGAGGATCCCGGGGAGAGCGTAATTCCCCTCGTGGCACGCGTTCTCGAAGATCGGACCCTTCGTGGCCCGGAACACCAACTCACCACGCCACGGGCGGGTGTAGGCCGCCGGGTCCTCCACTTCGAAGACGTAGAGGATTTCGCTCGAGGAGATGCGGGTGAAGCGCTCGACCACGCGGGCGTGCTCGGAGATGTAGATCGGGGCCGGCGTCTTGAAGGTGTCGCCCGGATGCAGGTTGGTGGTCTCGACGACCAAGGTCTCCCCCTCCCAGCGTCCGGCGGAATACCCCTGCCACAACCGAACCGACGGAGGCGGTCGCGTCCCCGGCTTGAGGTGGATGAGCCGTACGCCGCTCCCCATCTCCGACCAGACCGCCAAGTGCTCCGGCGTCTGCACCATCATGTAGTTGCCATTGTAACGGGGTGGGAACATGGGAACCCCGCTGGCGCCGCCGCCACCGGCCACGCACCGCTCCGGAGCGGGTCGAACCTCCGGCCCGTCGAATCGCCGGATCGGCGCGGACATCCCTTCCTGCACACGGCGAAGGCCCGCCTCGTTGTAGGGCAGCCGGCCGTCGGGCGGATCGACGATCAGCGATGTGCGCACCTGCCCGCCGATCCGGGTCATGTACTCACCCATGTCCCACCATTCCGACTGGCGGCCGCCGACGCCGTCCTGCTCCTCGTTGAACTCCCGCACGACCGCAACCTCGAACGCCCGCGCTTGCGCCTCGGTCGTGGTGAGTGTCGCGAACCCCTTTGGGCGCTGCAGGGGCGTCAGCGAGGCGTTGGTCCACAGGCCGCCAAGATCGGGCGCGCCGGAAGCCGTGCGCGGCGCCCGGTAAGGCGGCGCCGCAGCCGCAGCGGCGGCGACCGCCAGGAAGGCGGCGGCCAGAAGGGACGTGCGGATCATTGAGGGTTCCTGGCAGCCGCGGGGTGACGTGACCTTAGGCCTGGCCCGGTTCCGTGGCGAGATCGGTGACCTAGGTCACGGAGCCGGCCCCGGATTACCCCTCGTGCGCCGCCGTGCCGCATCGCACCCGACGACATCCTGTGGCCTGATGCTCCCACACATCATCCTGTTGATTCCGAAGTCCCTGGGGGCGTTTCAATGTTCAGCTCGAAGGAACTGGCCGAGTGGGGTTCGGCGCTGCTGGTGTTCGCCTCGGGCGGCATGGCCGGCCACTATGCCTCCATGGGCATGACGCCGGTGCAGTGGGCCGGCGCCGCCGCGGCGGTGCTGGGCTCGGTGACCGTGGCGGTCGCCATCCGCGTCTGGCCCGCGCCGGTGAAGGCCAAGCGGCAAGAGCAGGACTAAGCGTCCGGCTCCATCGCTGACCTGAAGTGACGCCCGCGAAAGCGGGCGTTTTCTTTTGCGCCTACTCCGCCGGCTCCGGCGCCACCGGCACCAGGATCTCGCCGCCGCCGGCGCGGAACTTCTGCGCCATCTCGGCCATGCCGGTGTCCACCTCGTTCTGCGCCCGGGCGGCGTCGCGGATGTCCTGGCTGATCTTCATCGAACAGAACTTCGGCCCGCACATGGAGCAGAAGTGGGCGGTCTTGAACGCCTCCTTTGGCAGGCTCTCGTCGTGGTACTCGCGCGCCGTCTCCGGATCGAGGCCGAGGTTGAACTGGTCCTCCCAGCGGAACTCGAAGCGGGCCCGGGATAGCGCGTCGTCCCGGGCGCGCGCCGTCGGATGGCCCTTGGCCAGGTCCGCGGCATGGGCGGCGATCTTGTAGGCGATCACCCCGTCCTTGACGTCCTGCCGGTCGGGCAGGCCCAGGTGCTCCTTTGGCGTCACGTAGCAGAGCATCGCCGTGCCGAACCAGCCGATCATCGCCGCGCCGATGGCCGAGGTGATGTGGTCGTAGCCCGGGGCGATGTCGGTGGTCAGCGGGCCAAGCGTATAGAACGGTGCCTCGTGGCAGTGCTTCAGCTGCTCGTCCATGTTGGCCTTGATCTTGTGCATCGGCACATGGCCGGGGCCTTCGATCATCACCTGGACGTTGTGCTTCCAGGCGACCTTGGTGAGCTCGCCCAGCGTGCGCAGCTCGGCGAACTGGGCCTCGTCATTGGCGTCCGCGATCGAGCCGGGGCGCAGGCCGTCGCCGAGGCTGAACGAGACGTCGTAGGCCCGCATGATCTCGCAGATCTCTTCGAACCGCTCATAGAGGAAGTTCTCGCGGTGATGGGCCAGGCACCACTTGGCCATGATCGAGCCGCCTCGTGACACGATGCCGGTCACCCGCTTCGCCGTCAGCGGGATGAACGGCAGCCGCACGCCGGCGTGGATGGTGAAGTAGTCCACCCCCTGCTCGGCCTGTTCGATGAGGGTGTCGCGGAACACCTCCCAGTTCAGGTCCTCGGCGACGCCGCCGACCTTCTCCAAGGCCTGGTAGATCGGCACGGTGCCAATGGGCACGGGCGAGTTCCTGACGATCCAGTCGCGGATGTTGTGGATGTTGCGCCCCGTCGAGAGGTCCATGACGGTGTCGGCCCCCCAGCGGATCGCCCAGACCATCTTGTCGACCTCGTCGGCCACGGTGGAGAGCACCGCGGAGTTGCCGATGTTGGCGTTGACCTTGACCAGGAAGTTGCGGCCGATGGCCATCGGCTCCAGCTCGGTGTGGTTGATGTTGGCCGGGATGATCGCCCGGCCGCGGGCCACCTCGTCGCGGACGAACTCCGGCGTGCATATGTCCGGGATCTCGGCGCCGAAGGGCTCGCCGTCGCGGATGCCGGCGGCCTCGCGGCGCAGGTTCTCGCGGATGGCGACATATTCCATCTCCGGCGTGACGATGCCGCGCCGGGCGTACTCCAGCTGTGTGACGGCCACGCCGGCGCGGGCGCGATAGACGCGGCGCGGCGCGGTGAACTGCGGAGCGAGGTGCTCACCCTTGGCGAAGCCGTTGTCCTCCGGCTTCACCTCACGGGGCTGTTCGACGATCTCGACGTCGCCGCGGGAGACTACCCAGGGCTCGCGGACCTTGGTGAGGCCCTTCTCGATATCGATGACCGCGGTCGGGTCGGTGTAGGGGCCGGAGGGGTCGTAGAGGGTCAGCGGCGGCTCGTTCGCGCTCGGGTGCACCGCCACCTCGCGGAACGGCACGCGGATGTCGGGCCAGAGCACGCCAGGCTGGAAGACCTTGCGCGAACCGGGGCGTTCGCCGGTCGGGATGGCGCCGGCCTCCAGCTTGCCGATGGGCTTGTTCATGGCGTGGCCTCCGTCGTTGGACGGATCATGGGCGAAGGCTGGAAAGTCCCCTTCCCTTCGCCGGCATGACCCGGATCAGGTTCGACGGGTCGCGGGGCGAACCCGCCTCTCAGCCGCTCTGGCGGCTCCCCGAGGAAGGCCTGGACCGTAGGCCCGATGCGGCGGCCGCACCAGCCTCAAATGACCAGCCAGGAACAGCCCCTCGCGTGCTAGGTTTCTCTTGGGGACGCAGGAGTAGGAGGACCCGCTCATGAAGCTCGCCCTGTTTGCCCTGGCCGGCGCCGCGACGGCGCTCGCGGCCTGCGCTGACTACCCGCCCCCGCCGCCCGGCGCGGTGGCCGTCGCGCCGCCGCCGGCGAGCGCGGTGGTGCCTGGACAGCTGGCGCCGGGACAGTGCTTCCGCACCAGCGACATCCGCAACCACACCATCGGCGACGACCACACCCTGTTCCTCGATGTGCGCGGCCGCGACGTCTACCAGGTGACCATGCACGGCTCCTGCCTCGCGGGCGCGACCTCGTCCGACCCCCTGGTGATGCGCCAGCCGCCTGGGTCGCACATCGCCTGCCGTCCGATCGACCTGGACATCTCGATCAGCCGCGGCGGCGGGCCCGCCACGCCCTGCATCGTGGACACCATGATCCGGCTGACGCCCGAGCAGGTCGCCTCGCTGCCGCCGAGGGTGCGCCCCTAAGCTCCCGCGGACGGGAATAATGGTCTAAGGCGGGGGCATGCACCTCGCCCGATACAATCCCGTCCGCTTCGCACACCTGCCGACGCCGCTGGAGCCGCTGCCCGGCCTCACTGAGGCGCTCACGGGCGCCGCCGGCGACGGCCCGGCGCTGTGGATCAAGCGCGACGACGCCACCGGCCTGGCGGGCGGCGGCAACAAGACCCGCAAGCTGGAGTACCTGGTCGGCGACGCCATGGCGAACGACGCCGACACCCTGGTCACGCAAGGGGCGGTGCAGTCGAACCACGTGCGCCAGACCGCGGCCGCGGCGGCGAAGTTCGGCTTCAAGTGCGAGGTCATCCTGGAGCACCGCACCGGCAGCGAGGCCCACGACTACAACCGCTCCGGCAACGTCCTGCTGGACGAACTGCTGGGCGCGAAGATCCGTACCGTCCCCGGCGGGACCGACATGAACCAGGCGCTGGCGCAGGTCGCCGCCGAGGTCGCTGAGGCCGGCGGCCGGCCGTACGTGATCCCCGGCGGCGGCTCCAACGTGATCGGCGCCCTGGGCTATGTGGAGTGCGCCCTGGAGCTGGTGGCCCAGGCCAATGAGCTCGGCCTGGAGATCGACCGGATCGTCACGGCCACCGGCAGCGCCGGCACCCACGCCGGGCTGGTGGCTGGCCTCGCGGTAATGGGCGCGGACATTCCCGTGCTCGGCATCGGCGTGCGGGCCCCGAAGGAAGTGCAGGAGGCCAACGTCTTCAAGCTGGCCGTCGAGACCGCCGACCTCCTGGGCCACAAGGACCGGATCACCCGCGACATGGTCGTGGCCGACTGCGACTACGTCGGCGAAGGCTACGGCCTGATGGACGATGCGGTCATCGAGGCCCTGAAGCTCATCGCCCGTACGGATGGAATCCTGCTGGACCCGGTCTACACCGGCAAGGCCATGAAGGGCCTCATCGCCCTGGCCGGCCAGGGCGGCTTCGACGGTGAGACGGTGGTCTTCCTGCACACCGGCGGCGCGCAGGGCCTGTTCGGCTACCAGACGGAGCTGGAGGGGCGGCTGGGATGACGGAGTCCCTTACCCTCGGCGTCCTGGGTGGGATGGGGCCCGCCGCGACCCTCGACTTCCTGGCCAAGATCCAGGCGTACACTCCCGCCAAATCGGACCAGGACCACATTCGGGTGCTGGTGGACATCAACCCGAAGGTCCCGGACCGCAACACGCCCGGTTCGCTCGCCGGTCCGGTGCTGGCGGAGATGGCGGGCGCGCTTCGGGGCGCCGGCGCCGACGTCCTGGCGATCGCCTGCAACACCGCCCACGCGCACGCCGACCTGATCCAGCGCGCCTCGGGCCTGCCGCTGATCGACATGATCGAGACGGGCGCCACCGCGGCGCGCGAAACTGGCGCGATGCGCGCGGGCGTGCTCGGCACGAAGGGCGCTCTGCGGCTCTACCGCGAATACCTCGCGGCGCAGGCGATGGGGCTGGTGACCCTCGATCCCGAGCGGCAGGAGGCGTTCATGGCCCTGCTATACCGGATCAAGGCCGGCGAGCGTGGCCCGGCGGTGACACGCGAGATGAAGGCGTTCGCCGACGCGCTCGTGAAGATGGGCGCCGAGACCATCATCGCCGGCTGCACCGAGGTGCCCCTCGTGATGGGCCAGGAGGACACGCGCGTCGAGCTGGTCGACCCCGGCGAGCTGCTCGCCCGCCGCTGCGTCGCCGTGTGCCTAGGCTGGGAGACCGTACCAGCGGCCTTCGACGAGTGACCTTTCCCTCCCCTCAGGGGAGGGAAATCAAAGCCGCGCGGCCCTGAACGTGTCGCAGGCTGCGGGGTCGCCGGACTGCACGCCGACCCGGAACCAGCGCATGCGTTGCTCGGAGGAGCCGTGGGTGAAGGCGTCGGGCATGACCCGGCCCTGCGACTTCCGCTGCAGGGTGTCGTCGCCGACCGCTGCGGCGGCGCGCAGGCCGTCCTCGATGTCGCGGGCCTCCAGCACCACCTGCCCGTTGGACACTGCCGAAGCGTGGTGGACCCAGACGCCGGCGTAACAGTCGGCCTGCAGTTCCAGCCGCACGGCGCCGCTCTCCGCGCCACGAGCCCCCATGCGCCGCGACTGCTCCATGGCGCCGCTCAGGTTCTGGACGTGATGGCCGATCTCATGGGCGATGACGTAGGCGCGGGCGGCCTCGCCGCGGGCGCCGAGCTGGGTCTCCATGTCCTGCCAGAAGGTGAGGTCGAGATACACCTTGCGGTCGGTGGGGCAGTAGAACGGGCCCATCGCCGACTGGCCCATGCCGCAGCCCGTGCCCGTCGCGCGGTCGTACAGCACGATGGACTCCGGCGGCCGATACTGCTGGCCGCTCTGCGCGAACACCTGAGTCCAGACGGCGTCGACGTTGCCGGAGACGACGTCGACGAACCTGCCCGCCTCGTCGGCCGGAGCGCCGCGCACGCCCTCCTGCTGCTGGACCTGGCTCGCCCCGCCGAGGACGCTGGTGGTGGTCGAAGGATCGATGCCGAACACGAAGTAGCCGATCAGCGCCAGGATCACGCCGCCGGCGCCGACGCCGCCCACGGCGCCCGCCGGCCCCATGCCCCGCCGGTCCTCGATGTTGCCGCCGCCTGATCCACCCCAACGCATGGGCCTCGCCTCCTTCTGGTGTCGAAGGGGCATAACGCCGGTCGGGCGGGAGCGCTCCGCCTCAAATGATCACCGTCGGGGCTGCTGGGCCTGTCGGACGGCGGCGTTGGACGCGGCGAGGCGGTCGTCGGGGATGGAGACCAGGCCCGGAGACGGCGCCGGCTGGGCGGCGACGCTGGGCACGAACACCGGGGCGACCGGGATGTAGGGGCGGGCCTTCTGCGCCTCGACGGTGGCGATGCCCTGCTCGGCCCTCTGGCGGGCTTCCATCGCCATCAGTTGGTTCTCGATGCCGATGGTCCGCTGCTGCAGAAGCTGCTGCTGGGCCATGATCTCGGCCTGCAGGGTCAGGTCCTGCAAACTCGTCTGGGCGAGCGCAGGCGGCGCGCAGGCGGCGAGGGCGGCGGTGAGGATGAGGGCGCGCATGCCCCCAAGATGGGCCCTTGCCGGCGCTTGCGCCAGCGCCGCCATATCAGCGTCGCGTGACCGTGAACCGCGTGAGCTGCTGCTTAGGCAGGTCCCATTCCGGCTGCAACTCGAGCGCCTTCTGGTAGTCGAAGTAGGCCGACTTGGCGTCCTCCACGCCTTCGTAGGCCAGGGCGCGGTTGTAGTAGGCCTTGGCCGGCTGTTCGACGCCCAGCTCGATGCCGCGGTTGATGTCGGTCAGGCTCTCGGCGTAGCGCTGCTGGCCGATGAACGCCGCGCCGCGGTTCACATAGGCCTCTCCGAGGTCGCCCTTGACCCGGATGGCCACGTTGAAGTCACGCGTGGCGCCCTCCCACTCCATCCGGCGCAGCTTCATGACCCCGCGGTTGATGTAGGTCCCGGCCCGGTCGCGCGAGCTCAGCAGCTCGGTCTCGAGGGCCAGGGAGCACAGCTCCTCGAACTTCCTGTCCGACTTGCCGGTGAGCGCCGCCTTCGAGCATCCCTCCGCCAGGCCGCCGCCGATCACCGTCACGGCCGCGCGAGCCTCCCCGGCCGCGGCGAGCGCCGCCGTCGCAGCCGCCAGACCCAGCATTCCGGTCAGACGCTTGTTCATGGCCGCCTCCGTAAGCTCCCGCCGCGTAGCGACGTTATGGGCGAAGACTCCTCCCGCGCATGACGGGTGTCAACGTCACGCTTCCGTCACCTCGACGGTCACGCCGGACGGCGGAACCGGCGCATCTCGCGGTGCAGGATGTAGACGCCGCTGGCCGCTACTACGAGCGCGCCCAGGATGGTGGCCGGATGCGGGAGCTCGCCCCAGACCAGGAACCCCAGGGCCGCGGCCCAAATCAGCTGGGTGTAATCGAAGGGCGCCACGACGCCGACGGGGGCGACGCGCAGAGCCTCGGTCAGGAAGAGCTGCCCCACGCCGCCCAGCAGGCCCGCGAGGATCAGGAAGCCCATGGTCACCGGATCAGGCGTCACCCAGTGGAAGGCCGAGCCCGCCAGGCCCAGCACGGTGCCGGCCAGGGTGAAGTAGAAGACGATGGTGGGCCCCTTCTCCGTGGTCGCGATCTGCCGGATGGCGACCATGGCGCCGGCCGCTCCCAGGGCGCTGAGGATCGCCAGCGTGGAGCCCGCCGCGTTGAAATGGCCCGGGGCCGGCCGGACCATGATCAGCACGCCCACGAAGCCCACGAGCACCGCGCCCCAGCGGTGCCGCCCGACCGGCTCGGCCAGGATCAGGGCCGAGAGGGCGGTCATGAACAGCGGCGAGGCGAACTGGATGGCGGTCGCCTCGGTCAGCGGCAGGAGCTGCACCGCCGAGAAGCCGCAGACCATCCCGGTGAGCCCGATGGCCGAGCGCACCAGGTGACCCACGGGCCGGTTGGTCTTCAGCACCGAGAAGCCCGAGGTCTGCCAGATGTAGAGGCCGAGCGGCACGAAAGCGAAGGCGTTGCGGAAGAAGATGATCTCGAAGACCGGGATGCCGCGCGAGCCGGTCCACTTCACCAGCGCCGACAGGCCCGCCATGCAGACCATGGCGAGCACGCGGTAGCCGATGCCGAGGGCGTAGGTCTGCGGATTGGCGGTCACGCCCGCGATGTGCGGGCGTGGCGCTGCGGGGTCAACCTCGGCCGCGGCGGGCCGACAGCATCAGCTTGACGATCTCTTCGGTGACCTTCGGCTCCAGCCCCTCTGTGTGGCCCTTGTCGATCCGCACCACGTCGGCGACCACGCGACCGTCGCGGCAGTTGGGGTAGACGAAGACCTCGGCCTTGCCGCCCTTCGGCAGCCGGCCCCAGGACTTGGTGGCCGGATCCTGGCGCGAGGTGTCGTAGACATAGCCGGGCGTCGTATCGACCACGTCGCGCCGCTTCACGCGCGGGCCGCAGCCGTACTTCTTCGCCCACTCCGAGGTCTCCGGCAGGGCCGTGATCTCGTGCTCGCCGGTCGTATAGATGTGGGAGAAATCGCAATCGAGCGACGCGGGCGGCGTCGGCGCTGGCGGCCGCGGCGGCTCGGTGGCGGCGGCTTCGTTGCGCTGGGGCGGCCGGCCGGCCACCTGCGGCCGGCCGGGCTGTCCGCCGACGCGGCCGCCCGAGAGGCTTACGAAGCCGGTGACCTTCTGCGCGAAATAGGGCTGGCAGACGATCCGACGCGAGGTGGCGCCGCCCTGGCTGTGGCCCGCCAGCCAGAACGCCTTGATGTTCTGCTTGCCGAAGCGGTCGTAGACCATGTCGACGACGTTCTGCAGGTGGGCGTCGTCCTCCGGCCGCCACACCCTTGGCGGGGCGTTCGGCGTGATCACCACCAGCCGGTACTTGTCCTTCAGGTCGACGATCGGGAAGTAGTGCCGCTGCCAGTTCCCGTAGGAGCCGCCGCCGTGGAGGTTGAGCACCACGGTCACGTCCTCGCCCTCCTTCAGCCCCTTGGGGACGTCGAGGAAGAACTTCCGGCCGGTCTTGTTGTCCACCATCGGACCGCGCTCGGTGATCAGCGGGCCAGGGCAATTGGCGGCCGGGCAGCGGAATTCGGCATTGGGCGCGCCCTGGGTCCCGGCGGGCGTGGCCACGGCGGCCAGCAGGCCTGCGGCGGCTAGGATCGAAAGTCTCTTCATCGCGTCGCCTCCTTAGCTCTTCTGCGCCTTGCCCCCAGGGGCCGCGACCATGAGCTTGATGATCTCCTCGGTGACTTTCGGCTCCAGGCCCTCTGTGTGGCCTTTGTCGAGGCGGACGACGTCGGCGACCACCCGACCGCCCTGGCACTTGGGATAGACGTATGCCTCGGCCTTCCCGGGCCGCGCCTTCATGCCCCAGACCTTGTAGCCGGCCCGCGCATAGTCCCAGACGTGCCCAGGCCGGGTGTCGACGATGTCGGCCCGTTTCACGCGATCCGCGCAGCCGTACTTCTGGGCCAGGGGCGAGCTGGCCGGCAGGGTGTCGATCTCGTACTGGCCGACCGCGAAGATGTGGGAGAAGTCGCAGGCCGGCAGGGCCGCGTTCGCCCCGGGCGTCGCGGCGCGCGGTCGGGGATCGGGCGGCGAGCCGTCCGCCTTCGGGGGCCCGAAGGCGGCGACGAACGGCGCCTGGCCGACGCGACCACCGGAGAGGCTGAGCCAGCCGTCCACCTTGTCCTTGAAGAAGTCTGTGCAGACGATCCGGCTGGAGGTGAAGCCGCCCTGGCTGTGCCCGGCAAGCCAGAAGGAGCGGATGTTGTTCTTCCCGAACGCCTGGAACACCTGCTCGGTGATGTTCTGCAGGTGCGCGTCGTCGGCGGCCGGCGCCCACATGCGCACCCCCGGGCCTGAGCCGCCCATGCTCCCCATGGTGGCGGCCGTCGGGGTGGCGACCACCAGCCGGTACTTGTCCTTGAAGTCGTAGGCCGGGAAGTAGTGGCGCTGCCAGTTGGCGATCGACCCGGCCCCGTGGATGTTGAGGATGAAGACAACCTTCTCCCCGGGCTTCAGGTCGCACGGGTAGTCGAGGAAGAACTTCCGCCCGGTCTTGGCGTCGGTGGCGTTGCCGAGGTTGGCCAGCGCGCCCGACGTCGAGCACGCCTCCCCGTCGCACTTGGCCGGCGGCGGATTGGTGCAGGCCACTCCGCCCACGTCCTTGGCCGTCGCGGGCGCCCCCGCCAGGGCCGCAGCCGCACCGAAAGCGCCAACGACCATGGTGTTCAATCGCATCGGTCTTCCTCCCCGGCCCCCGGTCTTGCGCCGGGCGATATTCCGTAGCGTCATACCGCCACGTTGCGGCGGGAATGCAAGAGGATGGACGCGCGCCGGCTCGTCGACCTGGCCATCGAAGAGGATCCGCGCGCACCTTGCCTGTGGCTCCCGTCGGACATCTGGCCGGAGTTCTGCGCAGCGATCGGGCAGCAGCCGAACCTCGTCGGGGCGGTGATCTACCGTAACAAGACCATCCGGGACGGCGGCCCTTTCAGCGACATCACTACGCGCCGCGTCTGAGCGCGTTGACCCCGGCCGGCCCGTGGCTAGATTGCCCGCCCGCCCCTGTGCCCCAGTGGCGAAATGGTAGACGCGGCAGACTCAAAATCTGTTGGCCGAAAGGTCGTGTTGGTTCGAGTCCGACCTGGGGCACCAATCGTTCAGCGTGGACGCCGCGGCCCGTAACTGATAATCGTTCGCAAGAACGACGTCGGGACCCCGCTAATGCACGACATGCTCGCCGAGCCGATCTCTGGACGGCCGCTGGCCGCCGAGGCCGGCGCGCTGACGCCGCTGTCGAAGGCGCGGCCGGGCGACCGTGGTGTCATCGTGGACGTGCGCGCGGAAAGCAGCCGCGGCGACCATGGCGTGGCGCTGGAGGAGCTGCAGCGTCGCCTACTCGAGTTCGGCTTCGTGGAAGGCGCCGGCTTCGAGGTGCTCCACCAGGGCCTGTTCTTCCGCGATCCCATGGCGATCCGGGTCGACGACATGCGCGTGGCCCTGCGCCGGCGCGACGCCGCCGAGGTCTGGGTGCGTCTGGAGCCGCGATGAGCGAGGCCACCATGCCGACCTCCGCCCGCGTGGCGCTGGTCGGCAACCCCAACACCGGCAAGACCGCCCTCTTCAACGCGCTCACCGGCAGCCGCCAGAAGGTGGCCAACTACGCTGGCGTGACCGTCGAGCGGAAGGAAGGCTTCGCGCACACCGCCGGCGGCCGCACGCTGTCCATCCTCGACCTGCCCGGCACCTACTCCCTGCGCGCCCGCAGCCCCGACGAGGCGGTCACCCGCGACGCGGTGCTGGGCAAGCTGGCCGGCGAGGTCCCGCCCGACGTGGTGGTCGCGGTGGCCGACGCCACCAACCTGCGCCTGGTCCTGCGGCTGATCCTGGAGCTGAAGGCGGTGGGCCGCCCGATGGTGCTGGCGCTCAACATGTACGACATCGCCCAGCGCCAGGGCCTGCGGATCGACCTCGAGGGCCTGCAGCGTGAGCTCGGCTGTCCGATCGTCACCACCGTCGCGACCCGCAAGCGCGGCATCGGCGAGCTGGTGGAAAAGGTCGACGACCTCGCCCGCGCCGGAGCGCTCTCCACCGCCAACACCTGGCGCGAACCGGACGCCGCCGAGATCCGCCAGGCGCACCGCGAGGCCCAGCGGATCCTGAAGGCCTACGTTCGCCCGCCGGAGCGGCCGGACACCCTGACCGGCAAGGTCGACGCGGTCCTGCTGCATCCCGTGGCCGGGCTGGCGGTTCTGTTCGCCCTGCTGTTCGTGATGTTCCAGGCGGTGTTCAGCTGGGCGGGCCCGCCGCAGGACCTGATCGAGGCCGGCTTCGCAGCCCTCGGCGGCTGGATCGGCGGGGTCATGCCGGAGGGCCTGCTGAAGAGCCTGATCGTCGACGGCCTGATCGCGGGCGTGGGCTCGGTCCTCGTCTTCCTGCCGCAGATACTGGTGCTGTTCTTCTTCATCATCCTGCTCGAGGACTTCGGGTACATGGCGCGCGCCGCGTTCCTGATGGACAAGATCATGGGCGGCGCCGGCCTGCACGGGCGGGCGTTCATCCCCCTGCTCTCCAGCTTCGCCTGCGCGATCCCGGGGATCATGGCGGCCCGCGTGATCGATCAGAAGCGGGACCGGATGACCACCATCCTGGTGGCGCCCCTGATGACCTGCTCGGCGCGTATCCCGGTCTACACCCTGATCATCGGAGCCTTCATCCCGGACCGGGTCGTTGGCCCGGGGCTGAACCTGCAAGGGCTGGTGATGTTCGGCCTCTATGCGGCCGGCATCGTTTCGGCGCTGCTGGTGTCGTTCGTGATCCGCAAGGTGTTCTGGCGCGGCGCCGTCGAGCCGTTCCTGATGGAGCTTCCCACCTACAAGCTGCCCTCGGCGGAGAACGTGCTGCGCAACCTGCTGCTGCGGGCCCAGATCTTCATCGGCCGCGCGGGCCGGATCATCCTGCCGCTGATGGTGCTGGTGTGGTTCCTGTCGACCTTCCCCGGCCCGCCGGCAGGCGCGACGGGCCCGGTCATCGACTACAGCTTCGCCGGCATGATCGGCCACGCGATCCAGCCGCTGTTCGCGCCCATCGGCTTCAACTGGCAGATGGTGGTGGCCCTGATCCCCGGGTTCGCGGCCCGCGAGGTGGCGGTCGCCGCCCTGGGCACGGTCTACGCCGTGGGCGACGCCGAGGCCAACGTCGGCGCCCTGGGAGCGCGGCTGGCGGGAAGCTGGTCGCTGGCCACGGGCCTCTCGTTCCTCGCCTGGTACATCTTCGCGCCGCAGTGCGTGGCCACTCTCGGCGTGGTCAAGCGCGAGACCAACTCCTGGGCCTGGGTGGGCGTGATGTTCGGCTACATGGTGGGCCTGGCCTACCTGGCCTCATTCCTGGTGTACCGCGGGGCGGTGGCGCTGGGCTGGGGCTGAGTGGCCTCGTTCGTGCACGGGCGGCCCCTAAATCGCACCCCTGTCCCGGGATAAACCAGGGCGTGCAATTAACCATCTGTTCGCCTTACCCTTTTACGCGGCGCTAAAGTAGCCTGTGGCAAGGTCACTCCTGCCATGGGAAAGAACCTGGAAATCGCCTCCGAACCGCAAGCCGGCAAAAAGCCGGGCAAGGGCAAGCTGTCCCTCGCCAAGTGCGTCCGTGAGGTCCTCCTGATGCTCGGCGGCGAAGCGCACCGGGCTCTGGTGATCGAGCAAGTGGCCCGCACCCTGGGTCACGACGTCCGTCAAATCCCCGAGGAGCTGCAGAACGCCATCCTCCTCTCCTTCGAGGAGAACTGGCGTGACGAGCGGCGCCGCGCCACGTTCGGCTTCCATCTGCCGTTCGGCGAGGGATCGCACCGCTGGAGCGTGCGCGAGGCGACGGTCCACTAAGGACCCAAGAGCTTCAGGCCGTCTCGCCCGCGAGTTGTCCGGCGGCGGCCTGCAGCCTGCCCAGCAGCCGCTTCAGCAGCGCGACCTCCTCCGGGGATAGTCCGGAGATCAGCGCCGCCTCGTAGGCCAGCGCCAGGGGTGCGATCTCGGCGTGGAGGGCGCGGCCTTCGTCCGTCAGAGCCAGCACGTGGCTGCGGCCGTCGGCATGGTGGTCGCTGCGGGCGACCAGCGCCCGCTTCTGCAGGCCCTGGGCGGCTCGGCTCACGGTCACCTTGTCCATCACGGTGCGCGCGACGAGCTGGCCCTGGGTAAGCCCGCCATCCTCGGCCAGCACGCAGACCAGCCGCCACTGCGGGATCGTCAGGCCGAAACGGTCCTGGTAGGCCCGCGCGATCAGGCCGGAGACGGCGTTGGAGGCGACCGACAGACGGTACGGCAGGTAGCCGTCCAGCTGCAGCCCGGCCTCCTTCGCCGCGGCGCTCATGCCTGGCGCACCTCCTGCTCGATGGCGCCGAACACGGTGTGACGCCGCGCGTCCTTCATCTCGATCCGGACGACGTCGCCGGGCTTCAGGAACGAGGTCGCGGGCTTGCCGTCGTTGATCGTCTCGACGGTGCGCAGCTCGGCCAGGCAGGAGTAGCCGACGCCGCCCTGGTCCACCGGCTTGCCCGGGCCGCCGTCTGGACCGCGATTGGACACCGTGCCCGAGCCGATGATCGTCCCGGCGCCCAGCGACCGCGTCCTGGCCGCGTGCGCGATCAGCGTCCCGAAATCGAAGGTCATGTCCTCGCCGGCGTCCGCCTCCCCGAGCATGCGGCCGTTCAGCTCCACCTCGAGCTTGCCCTGCAGCTTGCCGTCCTGCCAGTTCGCCAGCGCGTCGGGCGTGACGGCGACGGGCGAGAAGGCGGACGCGGGCTTCGACTGGAAGAAGCCGAAGCCCTTGGCGAGCTCGTTCGGGATCAGGTTGCGCAGGCTGACGTCGTTGCAGAGCATCACCAGGCGGACGGCGGCCAGGGCCTCCTCGCGGCTGGCGCCCTGGGCCACGTCGCCGGTGACCACCGCCACCTCGGCCTCCAGGTCGCAGCCCCAGCTCTCGTCGGCGAGTGGGATCGGATCGCGGGGGCCCAGGAAGCCGTCCGAGCCGCCCTGGTACATCAGGGGGTCGGTCCAGAAGCTCTCGGGCATCTCGGCGCCGCGGGCCTGCCGGACCAGGGCCACGTGGTTCACATAGGCAGATCCGTCAGCCCACTGGTAGGCGCGCGGCAGGGGGCTCGCTGCATCGTGCTCGCGGAAGCGGTCGCGCGGCACCGAATTGTGCTCCAGGCTCTCCGCCAGGCCGCGCAGCTCGGGCTCCGCCAGGTCCCAGTT
Source organism: Phenylobacterium sp. (assembly GCF_036563285.1). Taxonomy (GTDB): domain Bacteria; phylum Pseudomonadota; class Alphaproteobacteria; order Caulobacterales; family Caulobacteraceae; genus Phenylobacterium. Next base: position 201,674 of record NZ_DATCMR010000006.1, on the reverse strand, counting down.
GTCGAGCGCCGCCTGCAGCGTCCGGGCGATATGGGTCGCCTCGGTGAACCAGGCCAGGTCGTTGGAGACCACCACGAGCCGGCCGTCTCGGCCGCCCTTCAGGGACGCCAGCTTCATCGGATCTCCTAGACGGTTTCGCGTTGAATGGTGCGGGTGAGCTTCACGCCCTGCTCGTAGGCCTGCGGCTCGTAGACCGTGACTTCCACGAGGATGTCCGACCCGGGCTCGTGCTCCCAGAGATAGCTGCGCTCGAAGCAGACGGCGCGGCCCGCCGGGGTGAACCCCTCGAAGGTGTCGCCCCACGGCGTGTGGGCGCGCAGCTGTCGCCAGCCCAGGGTGCAGGCCCGGTCGATCTCGTCGGCGGCCGCGGCCTCGAGGTCCGCGTCGAAGCTCACGGCGTCTTCCAGCTGTCGACGTAGGCGGGGTTCTCCACCGACGCCGCCGCCTCGCCGACCTCCAGCGGATCGCGGGTGTCGATCATCACCGCATATTCGTCCGTCGCCGCCTTTGGCTGGCTGAGCATGTTCTTCAGCGCCTTCGGGTGCGGGCCGTGGGTGAAGCCGGACGGGTGGAAGGTCATCATACCGGCCTCGATGTGGTCGCGGCTGAAGAAGTCGCCGGCGTGGTAGAACAGCACCTCGTCGTAATCGTCGTTGTTGTGGAAGAAGGGCACCTTCAGCGCTCCGGGATCGGTCTCGAACGGGCGCGGGGCGAAGGTGCAGACCACGAACCGGTCGCTGAGGAAGGTCGTGTGGACCGACGGCGGCAGGTGGTATCGGTGGCTCACCACCGGGCGGAAGTCCTTCACGTTGATCCGCGCCGGCGCGAGCTCGCCATGCCAGCCGACGGCGTCCAGCGGATTGTACGGATAGGTCACCACCGAGACCTCGCCACGCTTCTTGATCTCGACCCTGAACTCCCCCTCCTCCGCCTGGTGGGCGCGGAAGGCCTCATCGATGGCGGGCGTCTCCAGGAGCGCCGGGTCGAACAGGGCGTGGCCGCCCAGCAAGCCCTTGTCCGGCAAGGTGAAGTGGGTGTTGGTCGCCTGGATCATCAGGACGGCGGCGGGCTCGGACGGGGTCAGCCGCCACATGGTCCCGCGTGGCAGGTAGAGGTAGTCGCCGGCGTTGAACGGCAGCCGCCCGAAGTCGCAGAACAGGTCGCCGGCGCCCTGGTGGATGAAGAGCAGCTGGTCGCCGTCGGCGTTGCGCGCCAGGGCCGGCATGGCCTGGGCGAGCTTCCAGAAACGGACCTCCACGGCGTTGTTGAAGAGCACCTTGCCCGCCGCCCAGGGGCTGGGCTCCGCGGCGTTCAGCCGGGCCAGGTCAAAGGCGCGCGGGCGCAGCGGCCCTTCGAAGCTGGTCCAGCCGGTCGGCGGCCGGCGATGGTGGATGAAGGCGGCCGGTCCGAAGAAGCCTTCCTTGGACATCTCCCGCTCGTAGGTGCCTTCCGGCATGTCGGCGTGAGCCTGGCGCGAGTGCTGGCCCTGTGCGCCGCGGACGGGGATCCAGTTGCGTTTGCTCATGCGGCGAGCGCCTCCGGCGCGAGGGCGGGTTCGATCCGGCGGATCGCCTGGACGAGGCGCCGCCCGGCCCTTGCTGAGAGATAACGGGTGACGGGCAGGTAGACGACCTGGTCGATCAGCCGCCGGGCGTTGGGCATGTCGAGCGCACGCAGGCTGGTGGACCCGCGGGTCGCGTCGAACCCGGCGCGGCGCAGGCCGGCGACCAGCCGTTCCGGATCGCGGCTGAGCACCGGGGCGAGCCACCAGCTGCGGTCCGCCGAAGCCACGCCGGGGACGTCCACGTCCAGGGCCTGCAGGACGGCCTCGGCTCGCGCATGACGGGCCTCAGGCCACTCGGAGCGGTCGAGACGTCGGTTGAGCAGGGACAGGAGCCCCGCGGGCGGACGCCGGCGGATGGCCTCGAGCAGGTCGGCGCCGGAGAAGCCGCGGGCGAGCGCGCCCACCGTGGCCTCCGGATCGCGGCCGGATGCGGCGATCGCTTTCAGCAGCAGGCCGTAGGGCGCAGGACCGTTCAGCGCCTTCAGCGCGGCATACTTCAGAAGCCGGCGGACGAACCAGCCGTGGGGCAGCGGCGCATAGGCGTCGAGGCGCCCGCGCATGCGGTGCACGAGCTTGGGGTCGCGCACGAGGGCGACGGCTCCGCCCAGCGCGGTCGCCGACTTGATCGGACCGAAGGAGTAGAGCGCCACGTCGCCGGCCAGGGTGAGCGCGCCGGTGAACGCCTGGGCGCAGTCCTCCACGAGGAGCACGCCGGCGCGGCGGCAGACCGCGGCGACGCCCGCGAGGTCTGCGCGCGCGCCGAACAGATGCGCGACCAGCACCAGCCGGGTCTTCGGCCCGATGGCCCGCTTCACCGCAGATGCCGCCGGCGCGAGGGTGGAGAGCTCGACGTCGACCGGGCGGATCGTCAGCCCATGGGCGCGGGCGATCTCGAACATGCCGTCGATGTTCACCGCGCTCATGACGATCTCGCAGCCATCCGGCAGGTCGAGCTCGGCCAGCAGGGCGTCGAAGGCGCTGCGGACCGATAGCGCCGTCACCGCATGGGCCGGCCTGCGCACGTGCAGGGCGATACGGTCCTCTGCGTCGGGGCGCGGCGGCGCGAGGGCGGCCGCTAGGTCGCCCCAGCCGATGTCCAGCGCGAGCCTGGGATAGGTCACCGTCAGGGATCGTCCTTGTAGATGCCGACGACCAGCGGCTGGCCGTCAGCGACCTTCGCACGGTACATGCCGGAGGTGTTGAAGCTCCAGGCGATGTCGCCGTTGGGAGCCACCGCGATGATCCCGCCGTCGCCCTTGATGGCGGTGAGCTGCTTCTGGACCACCTCGTCGGCCGCGGCCTGCAGGCTCATGCCCTTGTGCTCGACCAGCGCGCAGACCTCCCGGGCGACGGTGAGGCGGATGAAGTACTCGCCTGTGCCCGTCGCGGAGACGGCGCACGAGGAGTTCGAGGCGTAGGTGCCCGCGCCGATGATCGGAGAGTCGCCGACCCGGCCCCAGCGCTTGCCCGTGGTGCCTCCCGTGGACGTGCCGGCGGCGACGTTGCCCTTGGAGTCGAGCGCCACGACGCCGACGGTGCCCTTCTTGCCCTCGTCATGGGCGAGCGCCGCCGCCTCGTCCGGCTTGGCCGGCGCGCCCTGCGGACGCGGCGGAATGGGAAGGTTCTGGCGCTTCAGCTCGGCCTCGAGGGAACGCCACCGGCGCTCCGTGAAGAAGTAGCTGGGATCGACCTGCTCCAGCTTGCGGCTGGCGGCGAAGTCGTCGGCGCCCTTGCCCATCAGCATCACGTGCGGCGAGTGCTCCATCACCGCGCGCGCCAGGCTGATCGGGTGCTTGGTGCGGGTGACGCCCGCGACTGCGCCGGCCATGAGGTTCGAGCCGTCCATGATCGAAGAGTCGAGCTCGTTGCGGCCCTCGGCCGTGAAGACCGCGCCGCGGCCGGCGTTGAACAGCGGGTCGTCTTCCAGGACGTGGATGGCCGCTTCGATGGCGTCCAGCGCCGAGCCGCCCTTCTTGAGCACGTCGGCGCCCGTGTTGGCCACTCGGGCCATGGCGTCTCGGTAGGCCTTCTCCTGCTCCGGCTTTAGGTCCTTGCGCTCGATGACCCCGGCGCCGCCATGCACCACGATCGCCCACTTCGGCTTGGCTTCGGCCGCCGTACTCATCGTCAACACCACCACACTGATAAGAAGAACCAGAAGCCCCCGCATCGTCCCCTCTATTCCTTGGCCGGCAGCACCCCCCGCCGGATCTGGTCCAGCTCGATCGATTCGAAGAGCGCCTTGAAGTTGCCCTCGCCGAAGCCCTCGTTGCCCTTGCGCTGGATCAGCTCGAAGAAGATCGGCCCGATCATGTTCTCCGTGAAGATCTGCAGCAAAAGCCCTTGGCCCTCGGTCGGGGCGCCGTCCAGCAGGATCTTGTCCGCCTTTAGCCGCTGCAGGTTCTCCCCGTGGCCGGGCACGCGGGCGTCCAGCTGTTCGTAGTAGGTGTCGGGGCTCTCCTGGAAGACCACGCCGCGGTCCCGCATCGTCTCCACGGCGTGGAAGATATCCTCCGTACCCAGCGCGACGTGCTGGATGCCTTCGCCGTGGTACTCGCGTAGGAACTCCTCGATCTGCGAGTGGTCGTCCTGGCTCTCGTTCAGCGGGATGCGGATCTTGCCGCAGGGGCTGGTCATGGCCTTGGAGAAAAGGCCCGTCTGGGAGCCCTCGATGTCGAAGTAGCGGATCTCCCGGAAGTTGAAGATGCGCTCGTAGAAGTCCGCCCACTTGGCCATGTTGCCGCGGAACACATTGTGCGTCAGGTGGTCGAGGTAGGTCAGCCCAACCGAGTTCTTCGCCATGGCCTCGGAAGCGCCGGGGATCGGAACGAAGTCGATGTCGTAGATCTCCTGCGCGCCGTAGCGGTCGACGAGGTAGAGGTTCGAGCCGCCGATCCCCTCGATGGCGGGGATGTTCAGCTCCATCGGGCCGACCAGGCCCTGCACCGGGGTGGCGCCGCGCTCGACGGCGAGCTGCAGCGCCTTGGCGGCGTCTTTCACGCGGAACGCCATGGCGTTGGCCGAGGGACCGTGGACCTGCCGGAAGTCCGCCGGCTGGCCGGACGGCTCCATGTTGAGGATGAAGTTGATGTCGCCCTGACGGAAGCGCAGCACGTTCTTCGAGCGGTGCTTCTGGATCGCCGTGAAGCCCATCAGCTCGAAGAGGCCCTTGAGCCGCTCCGGCTCGGGCGAGGTGAACTCCACGAACTCGAAGCCATCGGTGCCCAGCGGGTTCTCGAAGAGGTCGCGGGCGCCGGCTTGCGTCTGAATGTTCATGGCCAAAGTCTCCTGTCCGGCGGAGTTCGTATCATCTGAAACGAGTTCGCGGTAGCGGCGAGACAAGCCGCCCGCCCCCTGCTAGCTGAAACGCCCGAATCCGCGTCTGGGTCTTCGATGTTCCGAAAACTGTATGAGTGGGTGATGCGTCTGGCGGCCTCGCGCCACGCGCCCGCGTCCCTGGCGGCGGTGTCCTTCGCCGAGAGCTCCTTCTTCCCGATCCCCCCGGACGTGATGCTGGCCCCGATGGTGCTGGCCAGGCGCGAGAAGGCCTTCCTCTACGCTGGCATCTGCACGATCGCCTCGGTGATCGGCGGGCTGCTGGGATATGCGATCGGCGTCTTCCTGGAGCCGGTCGGAATGTTCATCCTGAGCATCTTCGGCCACCCCGAGGGGCGAGAAGAATTCCAGCATTGGTTCGACCAGTATGGCCTGGCGGTGATCCTGGCCAAGGGGCTGACGCCGATCCCCTACAAGCTCGTCACCATTACGGCCGGCTTCGCGCGGTTCGACCTCTTCACCTTCATCTGGGCCTCGGTCCTTACCCGGGGCGTGCGCTTCTTCGCCGTGGCCGCGATCCTGAAGTATGCGGGGCCCGCCATGCTGGCGGAGTTCGAACGCCGGATGACGCTCTACTCGATCCTGCTGCTCGTCCTGCTGATCGGCGGCCTCGTGGCCGTGAAGGTCTTCTTCTGAGGCCGGTTTTCCGGTCATATCGCGCGCGATGCTGAGACCCTTCCTCGACCGCTGGCGGCTCTGCGCCCTCCTGGCCTCGGCCGGGATGCTGGCGGTGGCGCATGCCTTCGAGACCTTCGGCGGCCTGGCGCCCTGCGCGCTGTGCCTGCGCCAGCGGGAGGTCTACTGGGTGGCGATGGCGCTGGCCGCCGCGTTCATGGTGGTGGTGCGCCTGCCTGGCGGGCCACGCTGGCGGCAGGCGACTTGCTGGGTGCTGGCGCTGGTGTTCCTGGGCGGCGCGGGGCTGGCCGCCTACCACGCCGGCGTGGAGTGGAAGTTCTGGCCCGGCCCCACGACCTGCACCGGCGCCGGCGGCGGCGTGGACGTCTCCGACCTGCAGGCCCTGCTGAAGGGCGAGAAGATCGCCCCGCCCTCCTGCGACAAGGCCGCGTGGGTGTTCGCGGGCCTTTCAATGGCCGGCTGGAACGCCGTGGCTTCCCTGATCCTGGCGGGACTGTCGGTGCTCGCCGCCCTGCGCGAGAGGGCCAAGCCGTGACCGAGAAGCCCCTGCCCCCGAAGCCCGGCCAGGGCGCGCTTGCGGCCCGCATGGCCGAGATCCTGCGGGTCGACCACGCCGGCGAGCTGGGCGCCGTCTCGATCTACCGCGGCCAGCGGGCGGTGTTCGGCGAGACGGCCGGCAACGCCCGCATCGCCGGTCAGCTCGCCGAGATGGAGGCCCACGAGGCCGAGCACCTCGCCCGTTTCGACCGGCTGCTCACCGAGCGCCGCGTGCGGCCGACGGCGCTCGCCCCCGTCTGGCGGCTGGCGGGTTTTGCACTGGGCGCCGGGACCGCCCTCCTGGGCGACAAGGCCGCGCACGCCTGCACCGAGGCGGTCGAGAACGTCATCGAGGAGCACTACGCCGGCCAGATCGCCGAGCTTTCGGCCCAGGACCCCGAGCTGGCGGCCGAGCTGGAGCGCTTCCGCCAGGACGAGCTCGCCCACCGCGACCTCGCCGTCGACGAGGGCGCCCGCGAAGCGCCGGGCTACGGGATCCTCAGCGCGGTCATCCGCACCGGCTGCCGCGCCGCCATCAAGATCAGCGAGAAGATCTAGCGCCTAGCGGTTCTGGGCCGCCGGGTTGCGGTTGTCCGCGCCCGGGATGGTGCTGTTCTGGATTTCGCTCTGGGTGGCGCCCGGCCGCACCATGGGGTCCGCTTCGTCGTTGGTCGGCCTGAGCCAGAAGATCGCCAGCAGGGCCAGCAGCGTCAGCGCCACCAGCACCCAGACGATCCCGCGGCCCGGCGTCGCGGACCGAGAGGAGGAGCGCCCGGCGTTGATGCGTCCGTCGTCGACTCCGGGGGCGGAATCGGCCGCATTTGTTCGTGTCCGTCTCGGGTTCGGCATCGGCATCTCCGTTCGTGCCGCGTCAACCGGACAGGCGCTGACGGGTTCCGGAGCCTGCCCCTCTCCCCCAGGGTTGCACTTCGCCTCAGCTACAGCTTCCGGGGAGTCGCGCGACGCGCGAAGTTCTGCTTTTGTTCTAGGTACGGAGGCGCGCCATGGCGGACGGGACATCGCATCAGATCGCAACGGTCGCGTACGGCGCGCCCCGGCTGGGCCACGCCACCCAGGCCCGCTCCAGCCTGTGGGCGGTCTGCCGCTGCGGCCGGCAGGCGGGCATCGACCCCAAGCCGTGGATCTGCCAGGGGCTGGCGCGCCATCCGGTGGAAGCGCTGGAAGAGCGGCTGCGCTGCGTCTGCGGCGCGCGGCGGGTCAGGCTGGAGGTCCGCGGCCTCGCCGAGGCGCCCGCGAGCGTCACCGGCGGGATCTACGTCTTCCGCTGAAGGTCCTTCAGCAGTTCGGCGGCGCCCCGCTGCATCGCGCCGTAGCACTCGCAGGTGCAGCGCTCGAGCGCCGGGCGGTCGTTCACCGTGATCTTGCCGCGCACGTAGGAGATGAAGCCGCGGGCCTGCAGCTCAGAGGCGAGCGCGGTCACCGTCGTCCGCTGCACGCCCAGCATGATCGACAGGTGCTCCTGCGTCAGCGGCAGGACGTCGGAGCCGAGCCGGTCCTGGGTCAGCAGCAGCCAGCGGCACAGGCGCTGCTCGGCCCCGTGCAGGCTGTTGCAGGCGGTCGCCTGGGACGACTGGATGATCGTCGCCTGGGCGTGGTGGACGATGGCGCGGCGCAGCGCGCGGCTGTTCTCCGACGCTGCCCTCAGGGCCTCCAGCGGCAGCCGCCAGGCGCGGCCGCTCACCTGCACCGTCATCCGCTCGAACGACAGCGGCGAGCCCAGGGCGTGCAACAGGCCGTAGCCGCTCTCGCTGCCGATGGTGCGGCTCTCCACCTGGGAGCCGTCCTTCATCACCGTCACCACCGACAGGATGCAGCTGCTGGGCAGGTAGACGGTGGTGATCGGCGATCCCGCCTCGTCGAGCACCACGTTGCGCACCAGGTCCACCTCCTCCAGGTGCGGGCGCAGGGCCGCGGTGTCGGCGGCGTCGAGGCTGTCGAGGAAGTGGTTGTCCCAGGCCATCGGGGCGTTAACGCGGAACAGCGCTATGGGGTGCAATGCGACGTCCGCGGAACACTCCTCCGGCGGCGGCGGTTCACGGCCGCACAGGGTGACTGCAGGTGAATTGTTTAGATGCAGGGTACTGAAGCCTATCCGGAGCCGATGACTGTCAGCGTCATCGAGGGCGAGGTGGTGATCCTCGGTCCCGACGCGGTTTCCGTCGCGCTCACCCCCGAGGCCGCCGAGGAGTCGGCCCGGCGGCTGATCGCGGCGGCGAGGCAGGCGCGGGCCCCGTCCCAGGAGCCCTCCTCCGCCGCCTGACTCCTTATGTCGGGATGCGGGCAGAAGGCTTCGCGTGCAAGCCCTATGGTCCCGCCACCTTTGGGGGCAGGTTGCGTGCAGGAACTCCTTCTCTATGGCCTCGACGAGGGGGGCGAGCCGGCGTTTACGCAGGAGCTCCGCGGCGACGACCGCGACCGGCTGCGGACGCTTGCGCAGGAGCGCCTGGCCCACTGCCACAGCGTCGAGGTCTGGGACGGGCCGCTTTGCGTGATCAGGCTTCGCCGCGATAAGGCCTGAAATCCCTACGCAAAAGATAGCCCGCGACGGATCGAAACCCCGCGTGGGCCGTTATCGTGTCTCAAAGGAGATCCGATGGCGCACGCCCGCAAGAAGCTCCCTGCGTTCCCCGGAACCGGCGACCTGAAGTTCCGCGGCTTCAAGGGGCCGGTGGCGTACGAGATCCTGGGCGACCCGGCGAGCCTGCGGCCGGGACCGCTGCGCCTGCGCGGATCGATCTGCACCACGCCCGAGGTCGCCGAGGCGGCGTTCCGCGAGGGCGAAGGCGAGCTGACGCTGGAGGGCGGATCGACGTTCCGGCTGCAGATGCTGGGCCATTCGGCGGGCAGCCAGACCGCCTACTTCGAGATGCGCGTCTAGGCGGCGACCGGCCTGGCCAAGGTCTGGACCAGGGTCTCGCCCTCCCAGACCTCCGCCCGCTCGCCGTCCAGCCGGTCGGCCAGCAGTTCGGCGGCCCGGCGAAGGGCGTCCTCGCGGCCGGCCTGCGGAAGCACCTCGAAATGGGGCACGCCGCCGCTCGATCGGTGGATGTAACAGAAGTAAGGCATCACGCGTCCCCTACACGGATGGCGGGAGTACGGGTCTCCCGTGGCGGGCAGAGCCTCTTCTCTCGATCGCCGGGTCCATGATCCATGGCCGACGAAGCCTCACCATGCGCCGCATCGCCTCAGTTCGAAAGCGAATTCCCCTGAAGTTGCTGTAGGTTGGGTTTTCAGGCCTAACCCGCCCGGCGCGCCTGGTAGCGGACCGCCAGCGAAGCCCCGGTTTCGCCCACCTCGGCCTCGCCCAGACGGCGTGAAACCTCGACAAGCGCCTGGTCTTGTTCAGGGAAACGGGCGACCTCGACCCCGTCGTGCTGGACGATCCAGGCTCCCGCCTGTTCGATGACTTCGTATTTCATGGACGCCTCAACAGTACCGCAACCTCAGCGATAGGGCGCGTCGGCCTAATGCACCAACTACGTGAGTTGGTCCGGACTGCTACGTGTTGTCGCAACCTCAGCGGGTGCGGACCGGCACGTTCACATCGCACACGGTGAAGTCGGCCCCCTTCAGCCTGCGCAGCATCGCGAGCTGGGCCTCGAAGTGCTCGCCCTGCGCTGCGACCTCCACCCGCGGCCGCTCCGCCGGCGGCAGGTCTGCGGCGACCCGCACCCGCACCATCCGATCCGGATCGGCCGGCGGCTCGCCCACCTTGATGGCGCGCACCACGTCCAGCCCCTGCACCACCCGTCCCCACACCGTGTACTCGTGGTCGAGCCGGCGCGCCGCCTCGCGCATGAAGAAGATCTCGCTGTTGGCGCTCCCCGGGTCCGCCTGCCGCCCCATGCCCACCACGCCGGCGCAATAGGCGCCCCAGCCGCGCACCAGCCCGTCGGGCGCGCGCGCGGTCTCCTTCTCGGACACGCCTGCGAACGGCGTTGAGCCCACGAAGCCCTCGATGCCGTCGCTGCGCCGGACCGCCACCGTCTGCGGCCCCGCCGGCGGCAGCCGGAACTGGAACTCCGGCGGCAGGTCCGGGTGGGCGGAGACCCCGCCGTCCTCGTTGTTGGGATTGCCCGTCTGGGCGACGAAGCCTTCGATGACCCTGTGGAACTGCAGCCCGTCGTAGACCTTCTCGCGGGCCAGCAGCTTCACCCGCTGGACGGCCAGCGGCGCGAACTCCGGGCGCATCTCCACGACGATCCGGCCCTTGGTGGTCTCGATGACGAGGGTGTTCTCGGGATCCAGAGGCTGCCACGTCTCGAGCGGCAGCAGCCAGGCGATCAGGAACGGCGCGGCGGCAAGCGCAAGCAGGCGACGGAACATGGCGGTGGGCCCCCGAGGTCAGGGGCCCACCTCACCCAAAACCCGCGCCCGGCTCAAGACTTGCGGCAGAGCAGGTCGCGCAGCACGCTCGAGGGGCCGGTCACCTGGCCCTCGGGCCCGATGGCCCTGCCGGCCCGCTGGCTGGAGTCGAAGTGCGCCGCCGGCCCCAGCCCCTGCTCGCGGCAGAAGACGTTGGCGCCGTTAGACCCCGCCGCCACGTCCAGCCCGCGGACCGTGGGCCTGGGGAAGAACACAGTGTTGTGCCCCTCCACGCCCCGCTCGCCGCGGCCGTATCCGCCGCCGCCGCCGGGGAACGGCCCCGGCCCCGGCCGTCCACCGCCGCCGCCTACCGGCTCGATCGAGGTGATCCGCTCGGCCATGGCCACCGTGTTCAGCTCCGGCACGTCGCCGGTGAGCTCCACGCAGCGGCCGCCGAAGTCCGAATGCTCGCACAGCCGCCAGCGGCCCTGCAGGCGCAGCGAGTGGGTGCGGTCGTTGAAATTGTAGTTCGACAGGTTCGCCACATCCCCGGTGATCGTCACCTGCCGGCCCTCGAAGTTCGGGCGGTCGTACAGCGTCGCCGACGGGCCGCGCCCGCGATACGGCTGCGCATGCGCCTGCGAGATCGCCGCCCAGGCGAGCGCGGCGATCCCCGCCAGGACCATGAAGTGCTTCAGCATTGTCCAGCCTCCGTCGTGCCCTCGCTGCCATTACGGCGACGCTTGCATGAACGGAGGCTGAAGCGCCGCGGCTAGCGCGGCGTGGTGGTGGTCTCGGTCGTCCCGGTGGAGGTGCCTCCGGTGCCCGACGCGCCGCTGGTCGCCGTGCCCGAGGCCGGCGTGGACGAGCCCGTCGAGGCCGAGGAGCCGCCTTGGGCGCCGCCGCCCACCGAGCCGCCGGCCGCCATCTGCTGCTGCACCACCTGCGCCAGCTCCTGCGGCGCAGTCTTGGCGCTGCAGGCCGCCTGGCCGCCGGTGGACACCGACAGCACGTTCACCGAGACGCCGCAGACGTTGGCGGCCAGCTCGATCGGCAGCTGGATGTTCACCGGCACGTTGGCGCGGTCGATCTGCAGCCGGACGGAGAGGTCGTTCAGCACGTTCTGCAGGTTCACGTTCACCAGGGACGGGATCCCGCCCGTCGAGGGCCGGGTGCCCGTGGTCGTGCCGGTGTTGGCGCTGGTCCCGGTCTGCGCCCCGGTGGTGGTGGACGCGCCGGTCGAGCTGCCGGTGGGCGCCGATGCGCCGCCCGAGCTGGAGGCGTTGGTGGTGGTCCCGGTGGTGGCCGAGGCATTTGGGCCCTTGTCGGTGGCGCAGGACCACGCGAACGGCAGGGCCAGGGTCGCGACCGCGAGCGTCGTCAGGGTCTTGTTCATGGGCAGGCGTTCCTTCCAGATCTATCGCCACGCTCAACGCCCGGCCGGCTCTGCTTGTTTCGGGCGCCGGCGATCTTCTCCGGATTGGAAGCAATCTTGTGCGGCGCGGCCGCTTTCTCCACAGAACCAGAAGCTTATCTATGCTCCCGAAAGGGACCTCACATGATCGACAAGCGACCGTTCAACGGCCTCGGCGGCGCCGACCACGGCTGGCTGAAGGCCAGGCACCACTTCTCCTTCGCCAGCTTCCACGATCCCAGGCGGATGGGCTGGGGCGCCCTGCGCGTCTGGAACGACGACGAGATCGCCCCGCGTTCCGGCTTCCCGCCGCACCCGCACGCGGACATGGAGATCATCACCTACGTCCGCGACGGGGCGATCACCCACCAGGACAGCCTGGGCAACAAGGGCCGGACCGAGGCCGGCGACGTGCAGGTGATGAGCGCCGGCACGGGCATCCGGCATGCCGAGTACAACCTCGAGGACGAGACCACGCGGATCTTCCAGATCTGGATCGAGCCGAAGACCCGCGGCGCCGCGCCCGCCTGGGGCGCGCGGCCCTTCCCCAAGGCCGACCGCGCCGGGAGGTTCGTGACCCTGGCCTCCGGCCTGCCCGGCGACGACGAGGCCCTGCCGATCCGCACCGATGCGCGGGTCGCGGGTGCGACCATCAAGGCCGGCGAGACGGCGGAGTACCAGCTCGCCCCCGATCGCCATGCGTACCTGGTGCCGGCGGTGGGCGCGGTGGAGGTCAACGGCGTGCGCCTCGACGCCCGCGACGGCGCGGCCATCACCCAGGAGTCGGTGCTGCGCATCACCGCGCTGGAAGACGCCGAAGTCGTGCTGGTCGACGCGGCTTAGGGCGCGGCCTTTCCCTCCCTCCGGGAAGGGACCGGCCCCCCCCAGCGGCCAGGGTGAGGAAGTGTGGGGCAGGATCTGAGAGTCAGCGCCTGACGCGCCTTCTCCCCTCCTGGGGAGAGTCAGCGCTTGATCGCCACTTCCTCGCCCGGCTCTGGCGAGCTGTCCCTCCCCGTCCGGGGAGGGAAAAGGTCAGTGCAGCGGGGGCGGCTCGACGAGGGTCTCGTCCCAGTCCCCGGCTTCTTCGTGGATCAGCACGTAGCGCGGCTCGTCATCGACGCGGGCGTAGTCGCGGGCGGCCGCCAGGGCCTCCGCCTGGGTCGCGTACGTCCCCAGCTCGCCCTCTTCGTCGTCTACCAGGAGCCACAGGCCGCCTTGGGCGACCACCGACAGATCGAACATGTTTTTGGTCCCGCCCAGATGACGAGGTTATGTCACTGACGGAACGGCTACGCTTAGGTGCCCTCCTGTCGCAGGCGGTGCGACCTGCCGACGCAGCTTAGCCGTTGCGGAAGTAGGGCTCGACCGTACCGGAGAGCTTCAGGGTCAGGGCCTTGCCGCGGCGGTCCTTGGCGGCTCCGGCCACGACGCGAATCCAGCCCTCGGAGACGCAGTACTCGTCGACGTTGGTCTTGTCCTGGCCGTTGAACCGGATGCCCACGTCGCGGGCCAGCACGTCGGCGTCATAGAAGGGGCTGTCCGGGTCCACGGACAGGCGGTCGGGAGGCGTGTCGGTCATAAGCTCTGCCCTCGCATGGCCACAGTCACGGTTCAAGATGTGGCCGGGGGTCGGGAAACCGACACGCCTCGCAAAAAGTTCAAGGATTCCGGATGGACGTTCGCCTCTATGTCGAGTAGGCGACCGGCCGAGGGCTTGAGGCTGAATGACCACTGTTCTACTCGTTGAAGACGAGGCGGACGTTCGCGACATCATTGTCGAGGCTTTCGCCGAACATGATCTCCAGGTGGTGTGCGCCGAGAACGACCAGCGCGCCTACGACATGCTCGAGGCGCGGGCGCAGGAGTTCGCCGTCCTCGTGGCGGACATCAACCTGGGACCCGGCACCACCGGGTTCGACGTGGCGCGACGGGCCCGCCAGCTCAATCGCAATCTGAAGGTGATCTACATCACCGGCCATGCGGCGCACCTGAACCGCTTCGGGGTCGACGGCGCGGTGATGTTCCCCAAGCCGTTCAACCCCCACGAGCTCGCCGAGAGCGTCATCTCGATCCTGAAGACGGCCGACGCCTGACGCCAAAGCCCTTCCCCTCGACGGGAAAGGATTGGGATGGGGTGGAGGCAGTGGGTTTGAGGGTTCAGCGCCGTTCGGCGCCAGCAGCCTCCCCGAAACCTGAGCTCCCGCAAACAAGGAAGACCCCTCCCCGGGAGCAGGGAGGGGCCTGGAGAGTGACGGCGGATCCGGACCGATCCCGTCTGTGGAAGGCGGGACCCGGGCCGCGGCGGCGGCCCGGGATGGTCCGGGGGGAGGAGCCCGGCCGTCAGCGGGTGGCGTAGACCCCGCGCTGGGCCTTCTGGGCGGCCAGCGCGACGGTGAACTTCTCGGCCACCTCGGCCTTCACGGCCGCGATGCACTCGGCTTCGGCGGCGCGGACGCGGCTGGCCGGGCGCTTCTGCGCCTTGCAGAAGGATTCAGCGGCGCGGTCGGCCCGGCGCTCGAAGGTGTCGCGGCCTGCGGCGGTGCCGAGGTCGAGGTCGCGCACCTGGATGGTGGCCGGCGCGGCGTGGGCGGTGGTCGCCAGGGCGACCATCGGCAGGGCGGCCAGGGCCAGGGTGGCGGCGCCGGCGAGGCGAGCAGCGTAGTTGATCATCGTATCCGTCCTTCGGTCTGAATGGTGTGGGCGGCGGGGCCGTCCTTGACCGAGTGAATACTTCTGCTTCTCCAACCAGTCCCGTGAATACGAGGTAATGACAGCGATTTAAGAATATTACGCCGCGTTCATCTTAAGTATTACCCGACGTTCATGTTTTCGCCGGAAGCAAAGAAAAAGCCCCTCCCGCAAAGGGAGGGGCTCTTCCGGCGCCAGGGTCCGGATAGTGGTCGGACCCGCGAGACGGCCTTAGCGGGCGGCGTAGACCTCGGGCTGGGCGCGGCGCGCCTGCTGCACGACGGCCAGCTTCTCGTTCATCTCGACCGTCACCGCCGCGATGCAGACCCGACCCATGCGGGTCATGCTGCCCGGGTTGGTGCGGGTGCGGCAGAAAGCCCGCGCCGCCTGCTCGGTGCGCTGCTGGAAAGCGCGCTGGCCGGCGGTGGTGTTCAGGTCGAGGTCGCGGACCTGGACGGCGGCCGGAGCGGCCTGCGCGGAGGTGGCCAGGGCGCCCACGGGCAGGACGGCGAGGGCCAGGGTGGCGGCGCCGGCGATGCGGGCGGTAAAGCTGAACATTGAACTCAATCCTTCTCGATGATCTCAGATGGTCTTCTGCCATCCGTGTGCGGAGATAAATCGAGGAGGAGCATTAAATTCGCGTGAACACGAAATAGTAGACTTGGAGTTACCCACTTACTACTTCAAACGCCGCGGCGTTACCTTGAATTTACCACGCCGAACGCGGCGTCTGCCTAGAGCTTCGCCAGCACCGCCTCCGTGATCCGTAGGCAGCGGGCGCCGAGGAAAGGGTAGGCGCCGGTGAGCGCGTCGGCCACCTGGGCGTCCAGCGCCTGGCGCAGCAGCCTGCGCGCGCGGTGCAGCCGGGTCTTCACCGTCTCCGGCTTGAGGCCCAGCGCCTGGGCGGTCTCCTCGACCGAGCACTCCTCCACCTCGCGCAGGATGAACACCACTCGAAAGCCTTCCGGCAGCTGGTCGACCGCGCGCTCGAGCAGCCGGCGGATCTCGGCCCGGGCGGCGCTGCCTTCGGGGTCCTCTCCCCCCAGGCGGGACGGGAAGACGAGCACCTGGCCGGCCCCGGCCTGGGCGGTCTCCACCTCGGCCAGGTCGACGGTGGGCCGGCGCGCGCGCAGCCGGCCACGCGCCTCGTTGAGCACGATCCGGGTCAGCCAGGTGGCGATCCCTGCCTCGCCCCGGAACTCGCCGATGGCCTTGAAGGCGCGGGTATAGGCCTCCTGCAGCACGTCCTCGGCCTCGGCGTCGTCGCGCACCACGCTGCGGGCGGTGCGGAATAGCCGCTGGTTGCAGCGCTGCATGATCGCCCGGAACGCCTCGCGGTCGCCGCCGCGCGCCAGGGCGGCGAGTTCCGGCTCGGGCAGAGTGGCGTACTCTAGGGCAGGTGCGGCGGCCATCGGGATATTCTCCAGCTTACCACCCTTGGATGGCGCAGGAGCCGGGAGGTTCCTGCCTCGCGACGGCGCGACGCGATTGCAGCGCAGCGCCCAAGCCCCTAACTGTTCAAACAACCGTTTGGGGACCCCGCCGCATGACCACGTCGCACGAGGCTCTGTTCGAGCCGCTGGCCTTCCAGCACGGCCCGGCCATGAAGAACCGCTTCATGCTGGCGCCGTTGACGAACACGCAGAGCCATCCCGACGGGCGCCTCTCCGACGAGGAGTTCCGCTGGCTGACCCTGCGCGCCAAGGGCGGCTTCGGCCTGACCATGACCTGCGCGGCGCACGTGCAGGCCGTGGGGCAAGGCTTCCCCGGGCAGCTCGGCGTGTTCGGCGACGAGCACCTGGAGGGGCTCACCCGGCTGGCCGCCGCCATCAAGGCGGAAGGCAGCGTCGCGGCGCTGCAGATGCACCACGCCGGCAACCGCTCGCCCAAGGAGCTGGTCGGCCAGCCGGTCTGCCCGTCCGACGATCCCGACACGGGCGCACGGGCGCTCTCCACCGGCGAGGTGGAACAGCTGGTGGAGGACTTCGTGGCCGCCGCCGTCCGCAGCCAGCAGGCCGGCTTCGACGGCGTCGAGATCCACGGCGCCCACGGCTACATCCTGGCCCAGTTCCTCTCGCCCGAGATCAACCGCCGCGACGACCGCTACGGCGGCAGCCTGGAGAACCGCGCTCGGGTGATCCTCGAGATCATCGACGGCGTGCGCGCCCGCTGCCGTCCGGACTTCCAGCTCGGCCTGCGGCTCTCTCCGGAACGCTTCGGCCTTAAGCTGGCGGAGATCCGCGACGTCGCGGCCGAGATACTGCGCGCCGGGAAGATCGACTACCTGGACATGTCGCTCTGGGACGTCGTGAAGGAGCCCACCGAGGCCGAGCACAAGGGCCGCAGCCTGATGAGCTTCTTCACCGAGCTGGAGCGGGGCCAGGTGCGCCTGGGCGTCGCCGGCAAGGTGACGACGCCGGCCCGCGCCGCCGAGATGCTGGAGAAGGGCGCCGACTACGTCCTGATCGGCCGCGCCGCCATCCTGCACCACGACTTCCCCGAACGCGCGCGCGACCCGGAATTCACCCCCATCGCCCTCCCGGTCACGCCGCAGTACCTGGCGCAGGAAGGCCTGAGCCCCAGGTTCGTCGAGTACATGAACAACTGGCCGGGCTTCGTCGCCCAGCCGGCTGAGCAGTCGCAACCTGCCGCCTGAGCGGACGTTGCCTCCCTGGGATCCAAACACCAGGGAAGCAACTCATGCCCAAGCAGCAACAGGACACCACGCGCCAGCAGCAGAACGCCCAGCGCAAGGGCGGTAACCGCTCGCAGCACGAGAAGCGCAACAGCGAGACCAAGCCGGCCTCCGGCGGCGGCAAGAGCCGCGACGACTCGCAGCGCAAGAAATAGCCCTCGGCCGCATGAACCAGGTCACGCCGGCCACCGCGCCGCCCGAGGCGCTGGCGCGGCCGCAGGTGCGCCTCGCCGGCAGCGTCGACGACGCGATGCTGCAGACCTTCCTGGGCGCGCTCGACGCCGCAGAGGGCGATCCCCTCGTGGTCGAGATCACCACGCCGGGCGGTGACGCCGACGTGGGCCGGCGCATCGCGACGGAGATCCGGCTCCTGCGGGAGCGGACCGGCCGCCGCGTGATCGTCTTCGGGAAGGCGACCGTCTATTCCGCCGGCGTCACCGTCCTGGGCTCCGTCCCGCCGGCCGACCGCTGGCTCGCCCGGGGGACCATGCTGCTGATCCACGGCCGCAGCCTGACCCAGACGGTCGAGCTGGACGGTCCGCTGGATGCCGTGCGCCAGCGCCTGGAGGTCCTGCTGGCGGAATGCGAGGCGGGCCTGCGCCTGGAACGCGAGGGCTTCGAGGCCCTGGTCGCCGGCAGCCGCGTCCCGCTGGACGAGGTGATCCGCCGGTCCAGGAACAACTGGTACCTGGACGCCGACGAAGCCCTCAGCCGCGGCCTGATCGGCGGCGTCGTCTAGCCTGCGACAATGCGCGCCGCGCGGGCTTTAGGCTCTCAAGAGCGCGAGCTATACACTGATGCGCGATCTTTCTCATTGTGCATCAGATACTTAGCTGGCTTCGAGAGTTGTCGCGCTGACTCGTGCAAGTAGGCCTGACGCCGCGTGTAACATCACCCCAGCGCGCGCTTCAGCAGCTCCAGCGCCTCGCGGGCGAACGCCCGCATGTTCGCCGACCTGTCGTCGCTTCCCGTCTCCACCGTGAGCGCCTGCTCCACCGGGCCGGAGATGGCGATACAGGTGTGGCCGGCCGCATCGCCGTAGCCGTTGCCGGTGGGCCCCGCCGCCCCGGTCTCGGAAATCCCCCAGGTGGCGGCGAACCGCTCGCGCGCGGTCTGGGCCAGCAGCAAGGCATAGGGCTCGCTCGCCGAGCGCATGCCCTCCAGCCGTGCGCGCGGGATGTCCATGAGCATGACCCGGGCCTTGGGTGTGTAGACCACCGCCCCGCCCAGGAAGTACTTCGACGCGCCGGGCACGCTCAGCAGCGCCGCCGACAGCAAGCCTCCGGACGAGCTCTCCGCCACCGCGACCGTCTCGCCGCGGGCCTTCAGGCGCTCGCCCACCTCGGCCGCGAGGGCCTCAAGCTCTTCCATCGGGTCCCCTTTCGGTCCCATGATGGCGGCAACGAAGAGTGGGAGGAAGACGATGGACGCCCAATCACAGTGGACGGGCCTGGACGCCGGCCGGCTGGAGCGGATCACCGACCACCTGGAGCGCAACTACATCGCCGGCGGCAAGATCACCGGAGCCCAGGTGACCGTCGCCCGCCACGGGCACATCGCCTACTTCAAGAGCTTCGGCCTGATGGACCGCGAGCGCGGCAAGGCCACTCGAGACGACACCATCTACCGCATCTATTCCATGACCAAGCCGATCACCTCGGTCGCGCTCATGAGCCTCTACGAGCAGGGCTACTTCCAGCTCAACGACCCCGTGCACCGCTTCGTCCCCTCCTGGCGCAACCACCGCGTCTGGGTGTCCGGCGAGGGTGACGACACGGTCACCGAGAAGCCGAACCGGCCGGTGACCTTCCGCGACGTGCTCAGCCACAGCGCCGGCTTCACCTACGGCGGCGGCCTGCCGGGCGTCGGCCTCCAGCACCCGATCGACAAGATCTACCAGGGCCTGAAGATCCGCTCGCTGGACGGCGCCGACAGCATGCAGGCCTTCCTCGACAAGATGGGCCAGGTGCCGCTGCGCTATCAGCCGGGCGCCGCCTGGATGTACTCGCTCGCCACCGACGTCTGCGGGGCGCTCGTCGAGGTGATCTCCGGCAAGCCGCTCGCCCAGTACCTCGACGAGGTGATCTTCCAGCCGCTGGGCATGAAGGACACCGCCTTCCAGGTGGCGCCGGAGAAGCAGGACCGCTTCGCCGCCAACTACCAGCGCATGGCCGACAAGACCCTCAAGCTGATCGACGACCCCGAGACGAGCAAGTTCAACCAGGAGCCCGGCTTCAAGTCCGGCGGCGGCGGCCTGACCGGCACCAGCGCCGACTACCTGCGCTTCTGCGAGATGCTCCGCCGCGGCGGCGAGCTGGACGGCCAGCGGATCCTCGGACCCCGCACCGTCGAGCTCATGCACATGAACCACCTGCCCGGCGGCAAGACCCTCACCGACCTCGCCATCGGCGCCTTCTCCGAGACCGCCTACGACGGCGTGGGATTCGGCCTGGGCTTCGCCTCGACCCTGGGCCAGGTGGAGAGCGGCGGCCTCGGCGTCGGCGACTACTACTGGGGCGGCGCGGCCTCCACGATCTTCTGGGTCGACCCGAAGGAGGACCTCAGCGTCGTCTTCATGACCCAGCTGATGCCCTCGGCCACCTTCAACTTCCGCGGCCAGCTGAAGAACATCATCTACTCGGCGATCATCGACTGAGGTGCTAAGCCGGCGTCATGCCGATGAGCCAAACCGACCTGGAAGCCGCCCTGCGGGAGGGCTTCCCCGACGCCGAGATCGTCATCGAGGACCTCGCTGGCGACAACGACCACTACCGGGCGCGCATCGTGTCCAAGGCCTTCGCCGGCCTGCCGCGCGTCCGTCAGCACCAGCTGGTCTACGCGGCCTTGAAGGGCAAGATGGGCGGCGAGTTGCACGCTCTGGCGCTGGAGACCTCGGCCCCGTGATCGCTGCACTGCCCGCCTTCCTCGCCAGCGTGGGCCGCGGCCTGCTCGTCAGCCCGCTCTACACCGGCCTCACCCGCCAGGGCGATTGGGGCCGGCGGCTTGCGCGGCAGTACTTCGGCCAGGCCCGCGCGACCTACCACCCGAGCCTGGCCGGCCGCCTCGAGCAGACCCTGCGCTCCGGCGGCGCTTGACCCCGAAGGCGCCGCTCCCTAGCTCTTGGGCCACGAATTGCCTCGCCGAAAGGGCGAACCGATGACCGACGCCGCCGCGCAGAACCCCGTCCACGACTGGATTTCCAAGTCCGTCGCCGAGAACCCGGTGATCCTGTTCATGAAGGGCGTCCCGGAAGAACCCCGCTGCGGCTTCTCCTCCGTGGTGGTGCAGATCCTCGACCACCTCGGCGTGGACTTCGTCGGCGTCGACGTCCTGCAGAGCGATGCGCTGCGCGAAGGCATCAAGAGTTACTCCGACTGGCCGACCATCCCGCAGCTCTACGTGAAGGGGGAGTTCGTCGGCGGCGCCGACATCGTCCGCGAGATGTTCCAGAACGGCGAACTGAAGACCTTCCTGGCCGAACAGGGCGTGCTCGCCGCTTGAGCCGGCTGATCGAGCCGGCGGCCGGTCGCCAGGTCTTCACGCTCGACTTCGCGCCGCAGCCTTCGGACATCGACGAGAACGGCCACGTGAACAACGTGGTCTACCTGCGCTGGGCTCAAGAGCTGGCCACCGCCCACTGGCGCTCGAAGGCGCCGGCCGAGGCCCAGGCGCAATGGGTCTGGGTCGCGCTTCGCCACGAGATCGACTACCGCCGGGAGCTGAAACTGGGCGAGACAGCCCACGGCCGCACCTGGGTCTCCGAGGCCGCCGAGGGCCCACGCTTCGACCGCTACGTCCGCATCGACGGGCCCGACGGCGCCATGTGCGCCCAGCTGGTCACCACCTGGGTCCTGATCGAGCAGGCCACCGGCAAGCCCCGCCGCGTGCCGCCCTGGATGCTGGAGATGTTCGGCTAGGGGCGGCCCCCGCCTTCCCTTTGGTCCTCCGCCTCGCCCGCCGCTGCGGCGGCGTTGATGTCCGCCTGCGACTTCGCCTGCAGCAGGGCCCGCGCCTGGGCGGCCGCGCCCCCGCCGTGCGGGTTGTTGGCCACCGGCTCCAGCACGCGTCGGGCGTCCTCCGGATGGTTCTGCGCCAGCAGGGTGATGCCGGCCAGGATCGACACCTCGTCGACAGAGGGGGCGAGCTTGCGCGCCTCCAGCAAGGCCAGCATGTCGTTCTCGGTGGGGAAGAACCCTTCGACCGTGCGGCTGTAGACGTAGCCGTACAGGGGCCGGAAATCCGCCTGGCTGAGCTGGTAGGCCTTCACAAGGTGCGGTCGGCCGGCGCGGAAGCGTTCGGCGCGTTTGCCCGGTTCGCGTTCTCCGGCCTCGATCTGCCCCCAGCCGGCAACCGTTAGCGTCTCCACGTCGTCCGGCTCCGCGGCGAGCCGGCGGTTGACGATGGCCTCTCCCGCCGCCACGTCGCCGAACCTGAATTCGGCCTCCGCCAGCGTCAGCTCAGCGAACTTGTCACCGGGGTGCTTAGCCGCGGCGCGCCGCACCTGGGTCACGAACTCGGGGTCCGGCTTGTTTCCGCCGGAGGCGGTGATCCGCAGCCGATCCAGCAGCAAGTCCTCTGCCGAGGCCGGCATCCGCGTTACCGTCATCGGCGGCTTCACCTTGCCGATGTCCTTCACCTCGATCATGCGCAGGGTGGTGTAGCGGCGCAGCGCCTGCTGCAGCTCGTTCATGCTCATGCCGGTGGCGTCCTGGAACGCCTTCACCGGCTCCGCGCCATTGGCGATCGCGACGATCGCCTTGTCCAGCTGCGCCGCACGCTGCGGATCGCTGCGCATGTAGTGGGTGAGCAGCCAGGCCTGCGAGTAGAAGCGCAGGGTCTTCTCGGGATCGCGCTCGGCCTGCCGCTTTCCGATCACCTGATCCATCGGGAGCCAGCCGCTGCCGCCGAGGAACGCGATCCGGCCAGGGTTGTAGTCCCCCACCTTCATGCCGTTGGGCGTCAGCTCGGCGGTCATGAAGTACTCGGCCCAGCCTTCGATGTACCAGGCGGGGTAAGCGCCCGGGAAGTTCTCGAGCATGAAGTGGTGGGCGTATTCGTGGAACAGGGTGTCGTCTTCGTTGATCTCCCGGTCGATCGCCGTCACCGCGAAGACCCCGCGCCGGGAGGCCGTGTAGAAGCCTGCGACCAGTGGCGAGAGCCCGGGCCGGATGTTTTGCAGCTCGCCCCTGTTGCGGACGATGTAGACGCTGAGCTTCTGCGGCCGCGCCCTGGCGGGCGGCGGATGGAAGAAGCGCAGCACCGCGTCGAACGCGGTGAGCCGCGCGGCATAGTCCTGGACGATGAAATCGGCGACGTCGCCGTAGACGACGAACCGCTCCGTCTCGGCCCTGGTCCAGGCCGCCTGCGCCGGCGAGACCAGCAGCAGCAGGCCGCCGACCACGCCGAGTATGAAAGGCTTCAGTGCACCCATCGTCTTGCCCACAGGCGAACACTACCGCAACGGAAGCCGCTGTCGATTCAGGGACCTGTCCAGGCGATCAGCGGATTCAGCAGGAAGGCCGGGGTGCGGGCGGGCAGGCCGAGCTCGGCCCAGGTGAAGGAGAGGTCGGTGCGCCCCATGGCGAAGGACCGGCAGGTGTCGAGGCGCTTGCGCCCGAAGGCCAGGGTGACCGCTCCGCCACGCCGCTCAACGTAGAAGACGAAGTCGGCCTTGGTGGTGCAGCCGCCGGACGAGACGGTGATGGTGAGAGCATCGCGCCCCGCGACGGCTGCGTAGAGCGGCTCCAGCTCCTGCAGGGCCGAGCCGGGCGGCGCTTCGATCACAGGCGGGGCGGTGGCGCAGCCGGCCAGCAGCGTCAGGGCGGCGAAGACGAAGAGCCGGCGGTCCATCGGCCCCACTCCGCCACAGGCCGCGCCAAAGCAAAAGGCCCCGGATCGCTCCGGGGCCTTCGAAACTCTGCCGGGTTGGTCCCTGGTTAGGACGCGTAGAACTCGACGACCAGGTTCGGCTCCATCTTCACCGGGTACGGCACCTCGGCCAGCTCCGGCGCGCGGACGAAGGTCGCCGCCATGCCCTTGCCGTCGACAGTGATGTAGTCCGGCACGTCGCGCTCCTGCGACTGCAGGGCCTCGAGCACGAGGGCCATGTTGCGCGAACGCTCGCGCACAGAGATCACGTCGCCCGGCTTCACGCGGTAGGACGGGATGTTCACCCGCTTGCCGTTCACCAGCACGTGACCGTGGTTGACGAACTGGCGGGCGGCGAACGGGGTCGGCACGAACTTGGAACGGTAGACGATGGCGTCCAGCCGGCTCTCCAGCAGCGCGATCAGGTTCTCCGACGTATTGCCCTTCCGGCGCGCGGCTTCCTGATAGATGCGGCTGAACTGCTTCTCGGTGAGGTTGCCATAGTAGCCCTTCAGCTTCTGCTTGGCGCGCAGCTGCAGGCCGAAGTCGGAGACCTTCGACTTGCGGCGCTGGCCGTGCTGGCCGGGGCCATAAGCGCGGGAGTTGATGGGGGACTTCGGGCGACCCCAGATGTTTTCGCCCATCCGGCGGTCGAGCTTGTACTTGGCGCTATGGCGCTTGGACATCAGACACTCTTCGTTTTGACCCGAGCCGGCGCCCCCTGATGGAAGCGCGATCTCAACGGCGGCCTTCGGATCGACCCGTATAGATTCCGGCCCGCGCGGGCAGGCCCGGCGGCTGGAAGGCGGCGTATATGCTGGGGAGGGGCGGCGGAGTCAAGTTCACGCCGCTGCGTCGGGCCGCGGAACAGGTCCGCGGCCCGCGCGCGAAAAGCTTAGTGCTTCTCGGTCGTGGTGGTCGTGGTGCTGCTGGTCGTCGCGTCGTGGGCGGCGTCGCCCGCGGCGTTCGCGGCGCCGGCCGTGGCGTCCGCGGCGTTGTTCGCAGCGCCCGCGGCGGCGTCGCCGGCGGCCGCGGTGTTCGCCGCAGTGTCGGTGGCCGCGGAGCTGGCGGTGGCGGCGGCGTTGTCGGCCGTGGCCTCAGCCTTGTCCTCGGTCTTCTGCGAGCAGGCGGAAAGCGCGAGCGTGGCGGCCGTAGCGGCCAGGATCATGGTCAGACGCATTGAGGTCTCCCTGTTGAAGGCCGCAACCTTCACCATTCGAACCTTACTGCCAAGTTGATTGCGTCAGATCAGCTGTTGCCGCCGATGATGTCGCCGAGGCCGCCGAGCACCGAGCCCTCGCCGCGGTTGCCGCCCATGCCGCGGGCGGCCTGCATCATCCGGCCGGCCAGCCTGGAGAAGGGCAGCGACTGGATCCAAACCCTCCCCGGCCCCGTCAGCTGCGCGAAGAACAGGCCCTCGCCGCCGAAGAACACGCTTCTTACGCCGCCCGCCATGATCAGGTCGAAGTCGACGCCGGGCGTGTAGGCGGCCAGGCACCCGGTATCCACGTGGATCTGCTCGCCGGGCGCGAGCGTGCGCTCCACCACCGTGCCGCCCATCTGCACGAAGACCCAGCCGTCGCCGTCGAGGCGCTGCATGATGAAGCCCTCGCCGCCAAACAGGCCGGTCATCACACGCTTCTGGAATTGGATGCCGATGGAGACGCCGCGGGCGGCAGCCAGGAAGGCGTCCTTCTGGCAGATCAGCGTCCCACCCACCTCGGCGAGGTTCAGCGGCAGGATCGCGCCCGGCGTCGGTGAGGCGAAGGCCACTCGGGCCTTGCCGGCGCCGGAGTGGGTGAAGACAGTCGTGAACAGGCTCTCGCCGGTGATCAGCCGCTTGCCGGCCCCCAGCAGCTTGCCCATGAACCCCGCGCCCTGGCCGCCCGAGCCGTCGCCGAAGACGGTGGTCATCTCGACCGGCGCATCCTTCCAGACAAGCGATCCGGCCTCGGCGATGGCGCTCTCGCCGGGATCCAGCTCGATCTCGACGAACTGCAGCTCCTGGCCCTTTATCTCGAAGTCGATGTCGTCGGCCACGCTGCTGCTGCGGTGGTGGCTCCAGGGACCTTGGCTCATGGAAGACTCCTAGATGGGGTCAGCCGTGCGGCTCCGACCCGTGGAACAGGCGCCAGCGCCACAGGCCGTCGTGCAGCTGGAGCACGCCCGTGAGGCGGTAGGGCCGCCGCTCGGCGCCGATCACCGCCTCGCCCTCGGCGTGGAGGAACGCCACGTGCCCGTGCACCGCCACCTCCACCTCCCGCCAGGAGAAGGCGAGCGTCTCGGCCTGCTCGAAGATCTGCTTCAGGCGGGCCTCGATGCCGGCGCGGCCGCGGGCCACCTCGCCCACCTCCGAGCCGACCATCAGCGTGTCCTCGCCCCTGGCGAAATCGTCCAGCAGCGCCATGTCGCGCCGCGCCAGCCGGTCGTTGAGGCGCATCAGCGTCTTGCGCACGCC
The DNA here is from genome assembly GCF_036563285.1 of Phenylobacterium sp. Classification (GTDB taxonomy): domain Bacteria; phylum Pseudomonadota; class Alphaproteobacteria; order Caulobacterales; family Caulobacteraceae; genus Phenylobacterium. The sequence continues at coordinate 176,152 of NZ_DATCMR010000006.1, read as the reverse complement.
GCGCTCGGCGGTCCCGCGCGGCGGAGCCGCCGCGGTGGGGCCCAGGCCCAGGATCAGCAGGAGCGCCGCGCCGGCGGCAAGGACTCGGGTGGCCGACATCAAAGCTTCCTCCGGCTGGCCGGATAGCGCCCCTGCGGCGTGGCTACAACCCTCACGAACCCGTCCGCGCCGCAAGTGCGCGGGCCGCGTCCTTCGCTTCCGCCCACCAGCGGGTGACCAGCTCGCCCGCGTCGCCCGCTTCGGCGAGCTTGATGGCCTGGCCGGCCCAAAGGGACATCATCTCGGGGTTCCCGGCCTTTTCCGCCGCCGAGCGCAGCGGCTGGGTCAGCCGGTTCTGCACCGGATAGGCGGGGAGGTCGTCCTCGATGGCCCGCATCTCCCGCATGAAGCGGTTCTCCAACCCGCGGGCATAGCGGCCGGAGAATGCCCGCGTCAGCCCCGTGGGATCGTCCGGCGCCTGGCGGATCGCCTCGCGGTGCAGCGGCGAGACGATGGCCTGGTCCGCCAGCAGGAAGGCTGAGCCCATCTGGGCGGCGTCCGCGCCCATGGCCAGTACGGCGGCCACGGCCTTGCCGTCCATGATCCCGCCGGCGGCGATCACCGGCAGGTCCACCGCCTGGCGCACCGTGGCGAGCAGGGCCATGGTCCCGACGAGGCTCTCCTCAATGCCGGTGATGAAGTTGCCGCGGTGCCCGCCGGCTTCCATGCCCTGGGCGCAAATCCCGTCTGCGCCGACCTGGGCCCAGGCCTTCGCCTCCGCCACCGTGTTGGCGGTGCCGACCACATAGCTGCCGGCCGCCTGCAGCGCCCTCACCCGCTCGGAGCTGATCATCTCGAAGGCGAAGGAGGCCACCGCCGGCCGGGCTTTGAGCAGCGCGTCGAACTGGGCGTCGAAGTCGATGGCGAAGCGGTTGGGCCGTTCCGGCAGCGGCGCGCCGAGCTCATCGTACCAGGGCTTCAGACGCTCCAGGGCGGAGTCCAGGTCAACGCTCTCCGGGGCCGGCGAGCTGTTGACCAGCAGGTTCATGTTGAATGGGGCGTCGGTGCCCCCCCGCACCAGGGTCGCCGCGGTCGCGATGTCATCGGGGGTGAAGGCCGCGGCGGCCACCGAGCCCAGCCCGCCGGCCCGGCTCACCGCCAGCGCCATCTCCGGCGACGAGGCGCCAGCCATCGGGGCCTGGACGATCGGGATCGGCAGACTCTCCAGGAGCGCCTTGAGGCTCATACGTCGCCCTCCTCCGCCTTTCGCCGCGCGATCTTCTCCAGCACCTTGCCGCGGCCCCGCGACAGCGCCGTGACCACACCGCGCAGGGTGCGCACCTCCTGGTCCGAGAAGCGGGCGCGGGAAAGGGCGGCGCGCAGGTTCTGCACCATAGCCGGCGTCTTCTCCGGCGGATGAAAGAAGCCGGAGGTCTCCAGTTCCCGCTCCAGGTGTTCGAAGAGGCCCAGCATGGCCGCCCCGTCGGCGGGCGGCGGCCCCTCGCGGAAGGCCGGCGGCGGCCGGTCGGCCTGGGTCAGGCGCCACTCGTAGCAGTTGATGGCGACGGCCTGGGCGAGGTTCAACGAGCGGAAGCGCGGATCGATGGGGATGGTCACCACGCCCGCGCAGAGCGCGATGTCGGCGGTCTCGAGCCCCGCCCGCTCGCCGCCGAACAGCAGGCCGGTGCGCAGCCCCTCCCCCGTCGCCTTCGCCAGCTCGGCGGCCGCCTGCCTGGGCGTGAGGATGGGCAGCTGCAGCTCGCGCGGTCGCGCGGTGGTGGCGAAGACCAGCTGCAGGTCCGCGACCGCCTCGGCGACGGTGTCGAACACCCGGGCTGCGTTCAGCGGCCAATCCGCGCCGGAGGCCGAGGCCCAGGCGCGCTCCTGGGGCCAGCCGTCCCGCGGATTGACGATCCGAAGCCCGTCCAGCCCGAAGTTGGCCATGACACGGGCCGCAGCCCCGATATTCTCCGCCAGCTGGGGCGCGGTCAGGATCACGACAGGTGCGGCAGGGGAGGCTTCGGCCATGCGGCCTTTTCAGACGCCGGACGGCATGGGCGCAAGTCTTGGAAGGCGCCGCCTGATCACGGGGGGCGGCGCAGCCCTGCTGCTGGGGGCCTGCGGAGACGGCGAGCGGCTCACGGCGGCCACCACGCCGGCGCTGGACGTGGAGCGGCTGGCGAAGGAGGTCCCGAAGCTGGCCGAGCGGGCCAGGCCAGGCTTGCTGGGCTTCGGGCTGATGAACCTCGACTCCGGCCAGCACTGGACCCTGAATGGCGACCGGCCCTTCCCCATGCAGAGCGTCTTCAAGGCGCCGCTGGGCGCCTTCGCCCTGGCCGAGGCCGAGGCGGGCCGGCTGCGGCCGGAGGAGGTTGTCGCCATCCGCGACGTGGACCTCGCCCCCGGCCACTCGCCCATCGCCGACGCTTGGCCGGTCCGCCGCGACTACACGGTCCGCGAGCTTATCGCCGCGGCGGTATCCGACAGCGACAACACCGCGGCCGACGTGCTGATGGCGCGCGTCGGCGGGCCTGGCGCCCTGACCGCCTGGCTGCAGGCCCGGCGCATCGTCGAGGTCCGCGTCGACCGCTACGAGCGGGAGCTGCAGCCGGAAGCCTACGGCATGGCCCCGTTCCGCGCGGAGTGGAAGGGCCCGACCTTCGCCATCGCCCGAGACGCCGTCCCGCAGGAACGGCGCCTGGCCGCGATGCGCGCCTACATGGCCGATCCGCGCGACACCGCCACGCCGCGCGGGATGCTCGACTTCCTGTCGCTCCTCGACGCCAGCCGCTTGCTGTCACCGGCCGGCACGCGCCAGCTCGTCCGGCTGATGCTCGACACGCCCCGTGGCGCGGACCGCATCCGCGCCGGCCTGCCCGGCGACTGGCGGTTCGCGCACAAGATCGGCACCTCGGGCGTCCACCTGGGCCTCAGCCTGGCGTTCAACGACGTCGGCGTCGCCAGCCTGCCCGGGGAGGCGCGGCGGAGCTATGCGGTGGCCGCGTTCCTGAGCGGAACGACCCTCGACCTCCCCAGCCAGGCGACGCTGTTCGCCGACATCGGGCGACTGGTCGCAAGGAGCGTCGGCTAGACGCAGCGGTCGGCCTTTGCGCGGCGGGCCTTGGCGGCTATACGGCCCGGCAAACTAGCTTTCGCTCCCGGAGCTCCCGCCCCTCATGGCCAAGATCAAAGTCGCCAACCCCGTCGTCGACCTGGACGGGGACGAGATGACCCGCATCATCTGGAAGCTGATCAAGGACAAGCTGATCTTCCCCTTCCTCGATCTCGAGATCGACTACTACGACCTGGGGATGGAGCACCGCGACGCCACCGACGACAAGGTGACGGTCGAGGCGGCCGAGGCCATCAAGCGTCACGGCGTGGGGATCAAGTGCGCCACCATCACGCCCGACGAGGCGCGGGTGAAGGAATTCAACCTCAAGAAGATGTGGAAGTCGCCGAACGGCACCATCCGCAACATCCTGGGCGGGGTCGTCTTCCGCGAGCCGATCATCTGCCGCAACGTGCCGCGCCTGATCCCCGGCTGGACCCAGCCCATCATCGTCGGCCGTCACGCCTTCGGCGACCAGTACAAGGCCACCGACTTCCGGGTGCCGGGCGCGGGCAAGCTCACCATCAGGTTCGAAGGCGCGGACGGCCAGGTGATCGAGCACGAGGTGTTCGAGTTCCAGGGCTCCGGCGTCGCCATGGGCATGTACAACGTGGACGCCTCGATCCGCGAGTTCGCCCACGCCTGCTTCTCGTACGGCCTGAACCGCAATTACCCGGTCTACCTGTCGACCAAGAACACGATCCTCAAAGCCTACGACGGGCGCTTCAAGGACATCTTCGCTGAGGTCTACGAGGCCGAGTACGCCGCGAAGTTCAAGGAGGCGGGCCTGACCTACGAGCACCGACTGATCGACGACATGGTGGCCTCGGCGCTGAAGTGGTCGGGGGCCTTCATCTGGGCCTGCAAGAACTACGACGGCGACGTTCAGTCCGATCAGGTGGCGCAGGGCTTCGGCTCGCTGGGTCTGATGACCTCGGTGCTGATCACGCCGGACGGCAAGATCATGGAGGCCGAGGCCGCCCACGGCACCGTCACCCGCCACTACCGCCAGCATCAGCGCGGCGAGAGCACCTCCACCAACTCCATCGCCTCGATCTTCGCCTGGACCCAGGGCCTCTCCCACCGGGCCAAGCTCGACGGCAACGAGGAGCTCGCCAAGTTCGCGAAGACCCTGGAGCGGGTCTGCGTCGAGACGGTGGAGAGCGGATCGATGACCAAGGACCTGGCGCTGCTGGTCGGCGACACCCAGGGGTGGCTGACCACCGAGGGCTTCATCGACAAGGTCGCCGCCAACCTCGAGAAGGCGCTGGCCGCCTAGGCGGACTCCAGCGCCTTCCTCACCGCCGACAGCCCTTCGGAAGCCTTGGAGCCGTCGGGGGCGCCGCCCTGGGCGAAGTCGGGCCGGCCGCCCGCGCCCTGGCCGCCCATGGCGAGCACGGCGGCCTTGGCGAGCTCCACGGCGTTGAAGCGGCCCTGGGCCTGGCCGGTGACGGCGACCGTGACCGCCGCCTTGCCGTCGGCCGAGCCCACCAGGGCGATGACGCCGTCGGGAAGCTGCTTCTTGAACTCCTCGGCGATGGGACGCAGGTCCTTGCCGCCGACCCCTTCCATGACGCGGGCCATCACCTTCACGCCGCCGATCTCCTCGGGTCCGGCCGCCGCCGCGCCTCCGCCGCCGCCCATGGCCAGCTGGCGCTTGGCGTCGGCGAGCTCCTTCTCGAGCCTGCGCGCCTGGGCCTGCAGGGCGTCCACACGGGCCGCCACTTCCGATACTGGCACCTTGAACTGCTCGGCCAGGGACTTGGAGACCTGCGCCTGCTCGAGCAGGTAGCGGCGCGCGGTCTCGCCGGTCAGCGCCTCGATGCGGCGGACGCCCGCGGCGATGCCTTGTTCTGAGACGATCTTGAAGAGCGCGATGTCGCCGGTGCGGGCCACGTGGGTGCCGCCGCAGAGCTCGACGGAATAGTCGCCCTCACCCTCCAAGGCACGGCCGAGGGTGAGAACGCGGACGCTGTCGCCGTACTTCTCGCCGAACAGGGCCATGGCGCCGGCCTCGATGGCCTCCTGCGGGCGCATGGTCTTGATCTCGGCGGCCAGGTTCTGACGCACCACCGCGTTCACCTCGGCCTCGATGCGATCGAGCTCCTCGGCGGTCAGCGGCTGGCCGTGACTGAAGTCGAAGCGGATGCGCTCGCCGTCGACCATCTGGCCCTTCTGGGTGACGTGGCGGCCGAGCACGTTGCGCAGGGCGGCGTGCAGCAGGTGGGTGGCGGAGTGGTTTGAGCGGGTCGTCTGCCGCCGCTCCGGATCGACAGCCAGGCGGGCGTGGACGCCGGGCGTGAGCACGCCTTCGAGGATCTCCAGCTCGTGGACGTGGAGGTCGCCGGCCTGCTTCTGGACGTCTGCGACGCGGGCGCGCCCCCCGTCCCATTCGACCTCGCCCTGGTCGCCGGCCTGGCCGCCGCTCTCCGCATAGAAGGGGGTGCGGTCGAACAGCGCCTGGACGGTCTCGCCGGCCTCGGCGCGCTCGACCTCCTGGCCGTTGGCGACGAGGGCGAGGACCTCGCCGGTGGCCTCGGTGAGGTCGTAGCCGACGAAGTCGGTCTGGCCCAGGCGGTCGCGGATCGAGAACCACTCGGCGGCCTGGGCGACAGCGCCGGAGCCCTGCCAGTTCTCCCGCGCCATCTCCCGCTGGCGGGCCATGGCCTGGTCGAAGCCCGCGAGGTCGACGGTGAGGCCGCGCGTGCGGACGGCGTCCTGGGTCAGGTCGAGGGGGAAGCCGTAGGTGTCGTAGAGCTTGAAGGCGGTCTCGCCGGAGAGCACGTCGCCTTCCTTCAGCTTGGCGGTCGCTTCGTCGAGCAGGGACATCCCGCGGCCCAGCGTGCGGCGGAAGCGCTCCTCCTCCTGGCGCAGGGTGTCGACGATGGCCGGCTCGGCGCGCTTCAGCTCGGGGTAGGCCTCGCCCATCTGCTGCACGAGGGTGGGGGCCAGCCGGTGCATCAGCGGCTCTTCGGCGCCCAGCAGGTGGGCGTGGCGCATGGCGCGGCGCATGATCCGGCGCAGGACGTAGCCGCGGCCCTCGTTGGAGGGCGTGACACCGTCGGCGATCAGGAAGCTGGACGAGCGCAGGTGGTCGGCGATGACGCGGTGCGAGGGCTGCGCCTCGCCCTCGGCCTTGACGCCGGTGGCCTCGACGCTGGCGGCGATCAGGGTCTTGAACAGGTCGACGTCGTAGTTGTCGTGCACGCCCTGCATGACCGCGGCGATCCGCTCAAGGCCCATGCCGGTGTCGATGGACGGCTTCGGCAGGTCCTTGCGCTCGCCGTCCGCGAACTGCTCGTACTGCATGAAGACCAGGTTCCAGATCTCCACGAACCGGTCGCCGTCCTCGTCCGCGCTGCCGGGCGGGCCGCCGGGGAGGTGCGCGCCGTGGTCGAAGAAGATCTCCGAGCAGGGGCCGCATGGGCCGGTGTCGCCCATGGACCAGAAGTTGTCGGAGCTGGCGATGCGGATGATCTTCTCGTCGGGGAGGCCGGCGATCTTCTTCCAGAGGTTCGCGGCCTCGTCGTCGGTGTGGAAGACGGTGACCGTCAGCTTCTCGGGAGCCAGGCCCCACTCCTTGGTGAGCAGCTCCCAGGCGTGGTCGATCGCGCGTTCCTTGAAGTAGTCGCCGAACGAGAAGTTGCCGAGCATCTCGAAGAAGGTGTGGTGGCGCGCGGTGTAGCCGACGTTGTCCAGGTCGTTGTGCTTGCCGCCGGCGCGGACCGACTTCTGCGAGGAGGCGGCGCGCGGCCAGGGCGGGCCCTCGGCGCCGGTGAAGTAGTTCTTGAACGGCACCATGCCGGCGTTGACGAACAGCAGGGTGGGGTCGCTCTGCGGCACCAGCGGAGCCGAGGCGACGACCGCGTGATCCTTCCGGCGGAAGTAGTCCAGGAAGTGCGTGCGGATCTCGTTCAGGCTCGCCATGGTCTCGTCGACGTCAAAAGGGATCTAAGGGCCTAGCCCCCGTAGGTAGGCGCCGGCGCCGGTTTAGGGAACAAGCGCGGTTTCCGCCAAGAAAAAAGGACGCCCGGAGCGGGGGCTCCGGACGTCCTGGGTCCGTGAAGGTCGTGCGATGGGCCGCGGGCGGGGTCGCGGGAGGGCCTTAGGGTTGGCGGGTCAGGCCATCCCGGTTGCGGCCCAGGCGCCGACCTTCCGGCCTATTCCTCGGCGGTCTCGTCGGGGCTGACCAGCAGCTTCTCCTCGACGACCGCCTTGGCGCCGCGCACCGCGCGCTCGATCTCGGCGGCCACGTCGGGGTTCTGCTTCAGGAACTCGCGGACGTTGTCCCGGCCCTGGCCGATGCGCTGGCTGCCGTAGGAGAACCAGGAGCCCGACTTGTCGATGACGCCGGCCTTGACGCCCAGGTCGATGATCTCGCCGAGCTTGGAGATGCCCTCGCCGTACATGATGTCGAACTCGACCTCGCGGAACGGCGGGGCGACCTTGTTCTTCACCACCTTCACGCGGACGTTGTTGCCAACGATCTCGTCGCGCAGCTTCACCGAGCCGGTGCGGCGGATGTCGAGGCGCACCGAGGCGTAGAACTTCAGGGCGTTGCCGCCGGTGGTGGTCTCGGGGGAGCCGTACATCACCCCGATCTTCATGCGGATCTGGTTGATGAAGATGACCAGGGTGTGGGTCTTGGAGATCGACGCGGTGAGCTTGCGCAGCGCCTGGCTCATCAGGCGCGCCTGCAGGCCCGGCAGGCTGTCGCCCATCTCGCCTTCGATCTCGGCGCGAGGCGTGAGAGCGGCCACGCTGTCGATGACGATCACGTCGACGGCGCTGGAGCGGACCAGGGTGTCGGTGATCTCGAGCGCCTGCTCGCCGGTGTCGGGCTGGGCGACCAGCAGGTCGTCCAGGTTCACCCCCAGCTTGTGGGCGTACGACGGGTCGAGCGCGTGCTCGGCGTCCACGAAGGCCGCGGTGCCGCCGGCCTTCTGGACCTCGGCCACCACGTGCAGCGCGAGCGTCGTCTTGCCCGAGGATTCCGGCCCGTAGATCTCGACGATACGGCCCTTGGGCAGGCCGCCGATGCCGAGCGCCATGTCCAGGCCGAGCGAGCCGGTGGAGACGGACTCGATCTCGACGATCTTGCCCTTCTCGCCGAGCTTCATGACGGAGCCCTTGCCGAAGGCCCGGTCGATCTGCGTCAGCGCCGCTTCCAGAGCGCGCTGCTTGTCTGCGTCTTCCTTGCCCACGAGCCTCAACGCTGATTGTGACATTTGCCTAGCCCCTTATCGCAGATTCCCGCCAACCCGGCTGGGAGAACGCGTCGCCGCGCCGAGGACTCAGCTGTACCGCTTTCGTTCTCTGTTCGCAAGATGTTCTCGTGCGACAGAGAATGGCAGGTCACTCGTCCCGGGCCGGCAGGTGCGACGCGCTCCAGCCGGCAGGGAGATCAGTGAGGGGTGGGTGCGTCAGAAACGGACGTAGCAACGGCGCGTCCACCATGCCAGCCGATGTCGCTCAGACGCGGCGATTCCCGATGTAAATGTCGCTCCCGGTCCAGCCGCTGAACTCACTCTCCCGGCACGAACTTGATGGGCACGGTCACGCGCGCAGGCTCGCCCGCACAGGGGGGGCGAAAGCGAAAGAAGGCCGAAAGTTTCAGAGCGCCTTCTCCGAAGCCAAGCCCCGGGGGCTCTTCGCTGATGATGACGCAGTCTTCCGGTCGGCCGTCAGCGGCTACGCGGCAGCTCACCACGCCCACCCCGGGGACAAGCTTCCGACGCGCCTTGGCTGGGTAGGCTCTCAGATACTCGGCCTGCGACATCGGCAGCCGCACCCAGTCCGCGCCGCTCTTCGAGCAGGCGGCGCCGACGGCGGTTCCTTCCGCCAGCAGAAGCGCCAGCATCAAGCCTTGCATCACGTCACCTCGGTCAGTCGTTCAGCAGCGCTGAAGGCTGAGCCTTAAATCCACGGCAGATGCGAGCCTGTGGGCCTGAGCAAGTCAAGGACGGCCTGAAAGGCCGCCGCGGCGCGGCCGGCCGGAGGCCGGTCCTTGAGTTGCTCAGGCCCACAGGCAAACTGGCCGCCATGGACTTAAGGCTCGGAGTGCGCGGGCGCCCGTCGGTCTGACCGGGAGGAAGTATGGGTCCCCGCCCGCGGGGACGAGCGGTGGAGGGGTGGATGAGGAACCAGCTGACGGCGATTCTACGGCGGCGCTCCTGTGCGCCACGGCGGCGCAGGCGCGGCCGGCGGCGGAGGTGGAGCGGGACCGGGCGGAGCTGCTGCGGCTGGTGGGCCAGGAGCGGCAGGCGCACCTGGCCTATGACGCGGACCTGCTGGTCTCCAGCCAGGCCGACGGCTTCCTGTCGATCGACAAGGGCCAGGTGACGGCGTCGAGCCCCGCGGAAAGCCGCAAGATGTTCGCCGGCTACTTCGGCGCCGTGCGGTTCGTGGCCTGGGACGACCTGGCGCCCCCGCGGATTATGATCTCGGACGACGGCACCCTGGCGACGGTGATCGTGGAGAAGTTCGTCCACGTGACGGCGCGGGCAGACCCGGCGCAGCAGTCGAAGCGGCGGTTCGCCTGGATGGAGACCTGGCGCAAGGAGGGCGGCGCGTGGCGGATGGTGGCGCTGGCGTCCACCGACGCGCCCTGGACTGGGCCGCCCGGCTAGAGGCCCTTCCGGGGGTCGAACTCGGCCTGCTCGTCGTCGTAGCCCTTGCGGGCCGAGTAGAAGGCCAGCCACATGAGGCCGCCGGCCAGGGCGCCGGTGACGACGACCCCGCCGACGATGATGGCGGCCAGGACCCAGGAGCCGCCGGTGATGCTGCCGCTGGTGCGGGTGGCGTAGAACCCCCAGGCCAGGAAGGCCCCCACGGCGGCGATGCTGAGCAGCAGGATGAGGACGTACCGGGCCTTCATTCGGCAGATCATAGCAGGGCCACGCGCGAGCGCCGCCTCCAGCAAGATCTTGTGCGAAACACGGCGCGTCGGGGCTGGGTCTTGCGCGGCGGCGGGAGTAGATGAGGCGCATGTCCTCCAAGCGCGCGCATCCTGCGCCCACGCCGCCTGCGCCCTCGAACCGCGCCGTCGAGCACCTGCAGACCCTCGACGACCGGCTGCGGTGGCTGGCGACCTGGACCATCCACAACGCCAACCACAACCGCGAGAGCCGCGACGGGCTGAAGGTGGGGGGCCACCAGGCCTCCTGCGCCTCGATGACGACGATCCTGGCGGCGCTCTACTTCCATGCGCTGCGGCCCGCCGACCGGGTGGCGGTGAAGCCGCACGCCTCGCCTGTGTTCCATGCGGCGCAATACCTGATGGGGCGGCAGACGCGGGACCAGCTGGAGCGGTTCCGGGCGTTCGGCGGCGCCCAGTCGTACCCGTCGCGGACCAAGGACAAGGACGACGTCGACTTCTCGACCGGCTCGGTGGGGCTGGGGGTGGCGGTCACCGCCTTCGCGGCGCTGGCGCAGGACTACCTGAAGGCGCACGGCTGGCTCTCGCCGGACCGTGAGGGGCGGATGGTCGCCACCCTAGGCGACGCCGAGCTCGACGAGGGCAACATCTACGAGTGCCTGATCGAGGCCTACAAGCACGACATCCGCAACGTCTGGTGGATCGTCGACTACAACCGCCAGAGCCTGGACGCGACCACCGCCGACCGGATGTTCGACCGGTTCGACGACATCTTCGAGACCGCCGGCTGGCGGGTGGTGACCCTGAAGTGGGGCAAGGGCCAGGAGCGCGCCTTCGCCCGGCCGGGCGGGCAGCACGTGAAGGCCTGGATCGAGGCCTGCTCCAACGCCGAATACGCGGCCCTGACCTACCAGGGCGGGGCGGCGTGGCGCGAGCGGCTGACGGCCGACATCGGGATGAAGCCGGGGGTGCGGGCGCTGCTGGAGAGCTTCGACGACGCAGCCCTGCATGAGCTGATGATCGGTCTGGGCGGCCACTGCATGGAGACGCTGATCGAGGCCTTCGAGGCCGCCTCGCAGGACGACCGGCCGACCATGTTCATCGCCTATACGGTCAAGGGCTTCGGCCTGCCGTTGCAGGGGCACAAGGACAACCACGCCGGCCTGATGACGCCCTCGCAGACCGAGGCCGTGCGCGACGCCATGGGGGTGCCCGCCGGAGAGGAATGGGCGCCCTTCGCCGGCCTGCCGGAAGACGCGGCGGAGGAGCTGAAGGCGTTCATCGCCAGCCGTCCCTTCGCGCAGGACGTCCAGCGGCGCTTCGAGGCGCCGGTGATCCCGGTGCCGGCGCGCGGCGAGTTCCCCGCGCCCGAGGGGCACGAGCAGTCCACGCAGCAGGCGTTCGGGCGGATCCTGCTGGACCTCGCCAAGTCCGGCGCGCCGCTCGCCGACCGGATCGTGACGACCTCGCCGGACGTCACGGTGTCGACGAACCTCGGCGGGTTCGTGAACCAGCGCGGGCTGTTCCGCAGGCGCGAGAGCCCGGACGTGTTCCGCGAGGCGAAAATCCCCTCCCCCCAGCGCTGGGCCGGCGGCGGGGCGGGCCAGCACATCGAGCTGGGGATCGCCGAGCACAACCTGTTCCTGAACCTGGCGGCGCTCGGGCTCGCCGGCCCGCTGTGGGGCGAGCGGCTGATCCCGATCGGGACGGTCTATGACCCGTTCATTTCCCGCGGCCTCGATGCGCTGAACTACGCCTGCTACCAGGACGCACGCTTCATGCTGGTGGCGACGCCGAGCGGGCTGACGCTCGGGCCCGAAGGCGGGGCGCACCAGTCGATCTACACGCCGCTGATCGGCATCGGCCAGCCGGGGCTCACCTATTTCGAGCCGGCGTTCGTGGACGAGCTCTCCGAGGTCATGCGCTGGAGCTTCGAGCACATGCAGGCGCCGGACGGCGGGTCGGTCTACCTGCGCCTGACGACGCGCACCCTGACGCAGCCGGAGCGCACGGACGAGGCCTGGCGCGACGCCGCGCTGAAGGGCGCCTACTGGCTGAAGGCGCCGAAGCCGGGGTCCGAGGCCGCGCTGGTGTTCTGCGGGGCGGTGGCGCCGGAGGTGCTGGAGGCGGCGGAGCAGCTGGCCGAAGACATCGACGGCCTGGGCGTGCTGAACGTGGTCTCGCCGGGCCTGCTGCACCGCGACTGGATGGACGCGCGGCGCAGCCGCTGGACGGGCGGGGCCAAGAGGATGAGCCATGCGGAGGCGCTGCTGCGGGACCTGTCGCCGACCGCCGGCCTGGTGACGGTGGTGGACGGCTCGCCGGCGACGCTGTCGTGGGTGGGCGGCGTGCTCGGCCAGCGGGTCAGCGCGCTCGGCCTCGACGCCTTCGGCCAAGTGGGCGACCTGCCCGACCTCTACCGGCGCTACAGGCTGGACGCGGAGGCGATCGTCGACGCCGCGGCGGACCTGTTCCTGGACTAAGCCTTCAGCGGCGCAGCTCGATCACGTCCAGCGTCGACTCCACCCGCGGGTAGGGCAGCACGAGGCGGTAATGGTTCGCGCCGATGCGCTCAAAGGCGCCGATCTGGTCGCGTTGCGGGTCGACGCCGTAGACAGCACGGCCTTCGGTCGAGCCCCAGGCGACAGCGCCCAGGAACACCAGCCGATGACGGCTGTCGGGATAGAGGTGGCCGAAGGGACGCTGCGAGCCGGTGGTCTTCTCCAGGATAAGGTCGCCGCCGGGGGTTAGCTCGACGCGGCAACGGAACCAGCCGTAAGGCAGCACGCCCATGCCGGGACCGAGCTTGATGGTGCGGCACTGGTAGGCGCCGGGCGTGGGCTGCGGGCGGGCGAGGCCGGGCTTCGGATCGAGGACGCGGCCGAGCTTGCGGAGCTCGGCGCGCGGCGCGGCCGCCAGGCTCTCGCCCCAGGCCGTGTCGAGCTGGCGCAGGCGGCGCACGTCGTCGGGCCTGGCGTCCTGGCGCCAGGAGGCGGACGCGGCGTTGGCCGCGGCGGCGGTGACGAAGGCGAGGACGGCGAGAATCAGGACGCGGAGCATGGCGCGATCCTGCGCGTTCGCTCCTGAACCGCGCGTGACGGTGCTATGCTGGCAAGCCGACAGGAGGCCCCATGACCCTGAAGCTCTCCGAGCAGGATCGCGACAAGCTGGCGCTGCACACCGCCTTCGCCGTCCACCAGATCGCCCGCTACATCGCCGCCCAGGAGGACGCGCCGCGGGAGATCCGCGACCGCCTGCGCGGGCACATCTCGGCCATCGAGGGCGTGTTGGTGACCACCGGCCACGACTGGATCAAGGACGAGATGGAAGCCACCGAGCAGGCGCTCAACGGCTAGCCGCTTCAACAGTCCTCGAACCACACGAACGACGGCGAAGCCGTCTTCGACACGAAGACCACGAAGGACACGAAGAGCACGAAGGGTGCAGGCGCGCGACTGCGTTGGTGGGGTGCATGTGGTCCTACTGAGCGGCTTCGCCGCTCGCACAGCGTCGCAGACGAGCAGACTTCGTGACCTTCGTGCTCTTCGTGGTCTTCGTGTCCGAAAGGCCGCCTAGGCCTTGGCGGGGCTGACGATGCCGTCGTCGAGGTCGTAGCGGGCGGCGACGATCTTGAGCTGGCCGGAGAGGACGCGGGCGCGCAGCACCGGCGAGCCGGCGAAGATCTCGGCGGCCGCGTGGGTGGCGTTGAGGGTGACGGCGGCGTCGAGCTTGTCGGTGGACCAGGCCGGCACGGCGCGGACGGCCGGCGTGATGCGGTCGGCGAGCGCGCCGATATGGGTGTCCCGGTCCTCCGGCGAGGGCTTGCCGGCCAGGGCGTCGACGGTGGCCTTCACCGCGCCGCAGCGCTCGTGGCCGAGCACCATGACCAGGGTCGCGCCCAGGTGGATCACCGAATATTCGATGGAGGCCAGGAGCGCGTCGTCGACGACGTTGCCGGCCACACGGGCGACGAAGAGGTCGCCCAGGCCCTGGTCGAAGATCAGCTCCGGCGCCACGCGGCTGTCTGCGCAGGCCAGGATGCAGGCGAAGGGATGCTGGACGGCGGCCACCTCGATCCGGCGGCCGGGGTCGCGGCGCGCCGAGCTGGCGCGGTAGGCGACGTAGCGGGCGTTGCCCTCCATCAGCCGGTTCATCGCCTCTTCAGGCGCGACGGGCGGGACCGGCGGGTGGGCCGGGGCCGCCGGCGGGACGACCTTCGCCGCCTTCGGCTTGGCTTTCGGCCTGGGACGCGGCTTGGCCGCCGGCGCGGCGTGCTCGGCCTCCTCGGCGAAGGCCATGGGCGCGGCGGCAAGGGCGGCGGTCGCCAGCACCAGCGTACGGCGCGACAGGAAACGGGTCATTGGGTTCGGCCCCCCGGCTCGAATCAACCTGAAAGCGATTGATGCGCCGCAATTCCTAAGATGCGGTGGAGGCCCGGGGCGGGGCTGAGGCGAATTCCGCCCGCCGGGGCGCATTTCGTGTATGGTGAGCCCTGCGCCGTCGGGCGCGTGCCGCCATGGCAGCGGTCGATCGTCTCCGACGCGGCGCACGCTCCAGGACAATCCATGGCCGCCTTGACCGTCATCGACGCGGGACGCGCCGGACGCACCTGCACCTTCCGCGCCTCGTCGCGCAGCGGCGTGTGGCAGGTGACCCGCGATCACGTCTTCTACGGCGACTACCTGACCCGCGAGGACGCGCTGCGCAGCGCCTGCGACGCGGCGCGCACCTTCGACGCCGCCGGCGGCACGGCCCGCGTGGTGGCCCCGCCCGGCGAGTCCGTCGTCCTACACACCCAGCAACCCCGCCCATGACCGCCCCCCGGGCGGACGGAGCCCCCATGACCGACCTCGTCAAGACGCCCTTCCTTTCGGTCCGCAACGTGCCGCTCTGGGCCGGCCTGGTGCTCGCCCTGGCCGTCGTCGGCCTCGCCGTGGGGGCGGGGTGAGCCCCCAGGAGTCCGCCATGCCCGAACCGACCCCTGAAGAGCTGAAGCGCGAGAACGCCTACCTCAAGCAGCGGATCGTGCAGCTGCAGTCCGACGCCATGGACCTGTCCGCGGAAGTCGACCGGCTGCGCCAGGAGCGCGAGCGGCTGCACGGGCGGCGCGCGACGCAGGCGCCGAACCCTCTGGGCAGCGGCCAGTGAACGGCGACCTTGTGGCCTCCATCGGTCTGGCGGCGCCGATGGTGATCGGGGTGGTCTACCTCGTCGTCACCCGCCTGTTGCGGGCCCGCGCCGAGCACTAGGCGGCAGGGTCTCCCGTCAGCACCGTCTCCCGGTGCTCCAGGGCTACGGCGGCGGGAAGGCTGGACCAGGCCTGGATCAGCGAGCCGCGGCCGAACTGCGGCGAGAAGTGCTCCACCGCGCCCGGCCAGCCCATGGCCAGGCAGGTCTCCCACCAGCGGGTGAGCGGATGACGCCACCCGGGCAGGCCGCGGCGCAGCAGCTCCCCCGCATAGAGGCCGTCCAGCCAGGGCCAGTCGCCGCCGTTGTGGTAGCGGCCCGGAAAGGCGCTCTTGGCGCGCAGGTCGGCGCGCCGCGCGTACGGCGGCCAGGCGCAGCGGACGCCCCAGGGCATGTGCAGGCTGCGGCAGGCGTCGAGGACGCGGCGGGCCTTGTCCTCCGGAGTCGCGCCGAAGCGGAGCAGCGTCAGGGTGTCCAGGGCCAGGTGGTCCTCGCCGTCGTAATCGCCGTACCAGCCGAGGTTCTCGCGCCAGAGCGCGGCGTCGATCGCCTCCGCCCCCTCCCCGAAGGCGCCGAACCACAGGCCGAGGTCGTAGGCCACCAGCCCGGAGCGGAAGACGTTGTCGGCCCAGTCGCGGTCGTGGCGCGGCTTGCGCGGCAGGCCGTCCGCGCCGGCGAGCGCGCGGTAGCGGTCGCGGACCGCGCGGGTCGGCGCGCCGCTCATCAGGGCGAAGTACAGCGGGCTGTCGAAGTGGTCGCTCCACCAGTCGCCGGGGCGTGTGTGGACAAGGCTGTCGCCCTGCCAGGCGGGATCGAGGGTGACGCCGGATGGCGCCTCGCCGTCCAGGCGGACCCCGCGGGCGAGAAGCTCGACTTCCGCCGCGATCAGCTCGGGGGCGACCTGTTCGAGCAGCGGCAGGGTCCAGTAGGCGTCGCGGTAATAGGTGCGGGCCGGGGCCGAATAGCCGAGGCCGGCGGAAAGCCCGGCGAAGCGGCCGTGCGCGTCCTGGCGGGCGCTGGAGAGGCCGGCGTGGACGCCGTGCAGCACCATGCTGCGCAGCACGGGGTCGGCGTCGGGGAGCCGGTCGCAGCGGCGGACGTGGGCCTCGCACTCGGCCTCGACCTGCGCCGGGGCGAGCGGCTCGGGACCGAGCACGCGCGCGCCGCCTGCGTCGCGCACCAGGATCGCCGGCGCCGACTGGGCGACGAACAGGCCGCCGCCGGGCCATGTCATGCGGTTGGGGGCGTAGAGGTAGGGTCCCTGGGGCAGCGCCAGGCGAGCGGCGCCGGCCCGCCCCTCCCCCCAGAGCGCAAGGTCCAGCCGGCCGTCGGGCGCGAGCTCCCCCTGCAGGCGCGGGGCCATGAAGGCGAACCGCACGGGGTCGTCGCTCTCCAGCAGGCCGTCGGCGCGGGGGCGCAACATGGGACGAGCTTGGACGCAGCGGCTTGACCCGCCAAATTACAGGCGTACTCTCCTTCTCGAGGACACAGGTGGAGGCCATGGCCCGGATCTCGGCGGCGGAAAGCCAAATCATGGAGGCGCTGTGGACGAAGGGTCCGCTGACCGCCGAGGAGCTGGTGGCCGAGGTCGGCCCCGCGCAGGACTGGGGCGAGGCCACGGTCAAGACGCTGATCAACCGCCTCCTGAAGAAGAAGGCGCTCGCCTCGCAGCGCGAGGGGGGCCGCGCCCGCTACCGTCCGATCGTCACCCGCGAGGACTATGTGACCGGCGAGAGCCAGGGCCTGCTCGACCGCCTGTTCGGCGGCGAGGTGGCCCCGCTGGTCGCCCACTACGCCAAGCACCGGGCGCTGAAGCCGGAAGAGCTGAACCGCCTGAAGCGGCTGATCGCCGACCTGGAGGCCGACGATGAGTGAACTGCTGGACAGCGTCCTCGGCGCGGCGCCGACCCACACGCTGCTCGTGGCGCTGGCCGGGGCCAATGCCGTCGCCGGCGTGGCGGTGGCGACCGTCGCGGTCAGCCGCCTGCTGGTCCGGCGCAGGCTGGGGCCCGCCGCCGCCTACCAGCTCTGGGGGCTGCCGCTCCTGGTGTTCTTCGCCGCGATGCTGGCGCTGCTGATGCCGCGGGACGGACACGCGCTGTCGGCGGCCGCGGCGTTGGCCGCGCAGACGCCGCAGCTCGAACGGTTCGCAATCGTCTGGGCCGCCGGCGCGGCGGGGCTGGCGGCCGTGTTCGCGATCGCCCAGGCCCGCTTCCTGGCCCAGGTGCGCGCCGGTCGCGGCGGGCCTGCGGTGGTCGGGCTGATCTCCCCGCGGATCGTGATGCCGGCGGACGACGACTATACGCCCGAGGAGCGGGCGCTGATCCGGGCGCACGAACGGGCCCACGTGGCGCGCAAGGACCCCCGCGCGGCGGCCCTGGCGGCGGTGTTCCAGTGCCTGTGCTGGTTCAACCCGCTGGCGCACCTGGCCGCCTACCTGCTGCGCCTGGACCAGGAGCTGGCCTGCGACGCGGCCGTGATCATGAGCCACCCCGGCAAGCGGGGGCTCTACGCCCGGACGCTGCTGAAGACCCAGCTGGCCGGCGCGCCGCTGCCGTTCGGCTGCTACTGGACCCCGCCTGGACGCCACCCGCTGGAGGTCCGCATCGGGATGCTCAAGGGCGGGCCCGACAAGGCTGTGCGACGACCCGGCGGTCTGGTCGTGGTGCTGGCCTCGGTCGACGCGATCCGCCCCTGACCGCCCGGGCCTTCGCAAGGCCCATCCCCCCGCAGACCTGGAGACCGGCCGTGCTCAAGATGCTCTGGAGGGCGCGGGCGCTCGCGCCTGCCCTGCTCCTGCCGCTGATGGCGTGCGACAACAGCGAGGCGGAGGCGCGCTACGCCGCCCGCCAGCTGGCGGTCGATCCGCCGCAGCTGTGGCTCGCCGAGGCGCTCGACCCCGCGGGCAAGGCCGTGGACGCGGTCTACGTCTGCACCGACCTGGGCCTTAGGGAGGGCTTTGCGCGGGCCAGCGCCCGGGTAAACGGCGTGCCGTGCAATCCGGAGCGCAACGCGGTCGACCGGCCTAACCTCTACGCGGTGCGCTGCGAGGCGGGGAGCCGCAAGTTCGGCCTGACCGTGAACCGGACCGGCGACCTGCAGCGGGACTTCACCGTGCGCGTGGCGGTGCAGGCGGTGGACGGGCTGGAAGGCGGCGGGGGGCACGTGCGGCGCTATCGGCTGGCGGGCGCCTGCCCCAAGGGCTGGACGATCGGCGACCAGGCCAAGCCGGGCAAGGCGCCGCACTCCAACGCGCTGGGCGCGCCGGCCGGGGCGGCAACCCCGTCGACCTGAGGCGCCGCCGCAGCTAGCGTACCCCTCACGGAGGGGCGTCCATGGCTGAAGAGATCCTCGAGCCCGAGCTGCCGATCGTCGACCCGCACCACCACCTGTGGGACCGCAGAACCTATGCGGCGCCGAACGAGAGCGCCGAACATCCGTTCATGACCGCCATCCGGCCCGCGCAGCGCTACCTGCTGGACGAGCTGATCGCGGACACGTCCTCGCACAATGTGGTGGCGACGGTCTTCGTGGAGTGCCGGGCCTTCTACAAGGCCGACGGGCCGGCGGAGCTGCAGCCGGTGGGCGAGACCGAGTTCGTCAACGGCGTGGCGGCGATGAGCGCCTCGGGGATGTACGGGGACTTCCGCGCCTGCGCCGGGATCGTCGGGCGGGCGGACCTGCTGCTGGGCGACGCGGTGGTCCCGGTGCTGGAGGCGCACGTGCGGGCGGGCGGTGGCCGGTTCCAGGGGATCCGCAACTCCGCGTCGTGGGATGCCGATACCGAGGTGCTGGGGCCCCTGCACCGGGGCGAGGCGGGGCTCTATCTGTCTGAGCCGTTCCGCAGCGGGTTCAAGCATCTGGCGCCCATGGGCCTGAGCTTCGACGCCTGGCTGCTGGAGCCGCAGTTGCCGGAGCTGACCGACCTGGCCCGCGCGTTTCCGGAGACGACCATCGTGCTGGACCACGTCGGCACGCCGCTGGGCCGGGCCAGCTACGAAGGCCGGCTGCCGGAGCGGTTCGGGGTGTGGCGCGACAACATCGGCGAGTTGGCCAAGAGCCCGAACGTGGTTGTGAAGCTGGGCGGGCTGGCCATGGCCTTCTGCAACTTCCCCTCGTTCCTGGCGCAGCCGCGGGCGCCGTCGAGCCAGCTGGCCGACGAGTGGCGGCCCTACATCGAGACCTGCATCGGGGCGTTCGGGCCCGAGCGCTGCATGTTCGAGAGCAATTTCCCGGTCGACATGGGCGCCTGCGACTACGCCACCCTGTGGAACGCCTTCAAGCGGCTGGCGGCCGGGGCCAGCGCGCAGGAGAAGGCGGCGCTGTTCGCGGGAACGGCGAGCCGGGTATACCGGCTGGAGCTCTGAGGGAGATGGGCGGGGTAGCCCACCCATCCAGCGCTCGTCGCCGCGCGACCGTGGCCGGTCTCCTGGCGGCCATCGCGATCATCCTGCTTACGATGGCCACGGTGGGCGCGTACCTCGCCTTCGCAACCGCATGGAGCTGCGTGTCGGCGCACAGCTCTGACCCGCAGGCGACGGGCTGCTCGCCGGCCGAGGTGAAACTGCGGCTGGCCGCCGTTCTGGCCGCATGCCTCCTCCCCGGCTGGCCGACCTACCTCCTCGCCCGCCGACGGGCGCTGAGGCGGCGGCCAGGCTGAGCCATTGATCTCACGGCGGCCAGTTTGCCTGCCTCTCCAGGTCACTCAAGGACCGGCCGCAGGCCGGCCGCGACGCGGCGCGCCCCAGGCGCGTCCTTGACTGACCTGGAGAGGCAGGCTCGCATCCACCGTGAGATGAATGGTGGTGAGGGTCCGGAGGGGACCTCTCATCACTTCCTCGTTCGTCATGGCCGGACTTGTCCCGGTCACCCGAAATCGCGGCCCGGACGGACATGCACGAGGCGGCGTCCCTCCTCTGACTCGGTGTCTATGGGTCCCAGGCACAAGGCCAGGATGACGAGCGTGGTGGGGGCGTTGGCGCCCTACCTCCCGCGTTCGAGCGCGTAGAAGCCGCCCATCCGCAGTCGAACGACCACCGGCTTCGCGGTGCGGTTCTCGAAGTACCAGCCGTGGACGCCATCGAAGGGCGCGACGAGGACGCCGCTATGCTTCGCGCCGGCGGCCTTCTTGTAGAAGGTCACCGTGTCGGGGGTGTGCCCGTGGAACTCGTGCCAGAACTCGCCGGCGCCGGGCGCGTCCCAGGCGTAGGTCAGGGTGTCGCCGGCCTTCATGCGGACCATGTACTCGAGCTTGTCGCCCTTCGCGCCCCGGGCCGCCAGGCGCACCTCGGCGGTGTCGGTCCGGAAGGCCGCGGCGGCGTCGCGGGCGGCGCCTGGCGAGGCCACCTCCCTGTGCTTCGGCGGCGGGACCGGGGCCTGGGCGAGGCTGGCGCCGGCGCCGAGGGCGGCGGCCGCGAGGATCAGCGGGGCGTAGAGGTGACGGGTCATGCGCGACCGTGGCGGAGCGGCGCCGTTCCGTCCAGTCGTCTCCCTAGGTGCGCCTGGTCACCACCTCGACGGCGTAGGGGGTCCACTTGCCATCGCGGTGGGCTTCCCAGATGGCGTCGAAGCGCTGCGGGCCTTTGCGGGTGATGGTTTCGCGGACACGGACCGTGCCGCCCTTGGAGCGGGCCTCGCCTTCGAGGACGAGCTTGTCGCCCTCCCAGCCCTTCGAGCGGACCTCTCCGCGCGTCCCGCTTTTGTCGAAGATCACGCGGATGAGCTCGCCGGTGAGGGGGTCACGGCCCCACATGTCGCGCGAGCTGAGCGAGCCGTCCTTGGAGGCGGCCTGACCCGTCAGCCAGGCGCCGCCCGCGGTGGGCTCGATGGCGTAGCTGACCTCGATGGGGTTGGCGCCGTCCGGATCGCGGGAGACCACGTGCCAGCGGCCGGCGAAGTAGCCGACCCCTTCCGGCTGGGTCTGCGCCTGCGCATAAGCGCCTGACGCCAGAGCGCCTTGAAGAACAATCGCCAGAACCGCCGCCCGGATCATGAGAGCCTCCCCTGTGTGGACGGCCATCCTAGGCGGCGGTTCGCAGCGGTCAGCTTAAACTGTCGTAAGCCTTGGTCAGCCGAACACCTTCTGGTCGGCGCGGCGCATGTTCTCGCCGTTGTCGCGCAGGGCGGCGCCCAGCGCGCGGAGCGCCAATACGGCGGTCTTCAGCCAGGTTCTCATCTCAGACCTCCTTGTCTCTTGGTGTGGACAGGAGGTGGGGTCGGCAAACCTCGCCATTGAGAGGGCGCGGGGAAGATCACTGCATCCGGACCGGAACAGGTCAGGGCCCGAGCGGCCTTGCTGCCGACACAGTACCGGCCGAGCTTGGCGCGATGATGCTTCGAGCGCTGTCCGCCGCCGGCCTGGCCGTCCTGCTTCTCGCCGCGCCCGCCTTGGCGCAGGAAGCGATCGCCACCGCGAGCGCTGAGCCGCCGCCCGGGGCGGAGGCCCCACCGGTCGCTGTCCGCGAAGACCCGAGCTCTCCCGAGGCCATCGGGCGCTGGGCGCAGGGCGTGCTCGCCGGGGCGCCTGCGGAGAGCTCCAGGACCGACGCCGCGCCCTCGGGCCGGTGTGCGCCGCCCGCCGACCGCAAGCCGCACGGCAGCGTCTGGGCGGGGATAGGCTCCGGCGGCTACCGCAACATCGGGGTAGAGGTCACCGAGCCGGTCGGCGACTGCGGCCAGGTCACCATCGCCATCGACAAGACGGAGATGGACGTGCGCGAGCGGCGCCGGCGGTGAGCTAGTAGCGCTGCTCGACCGGCGCCCGGTTCCACTTCGGCGGCGGGGCCTGGTAGTCGCGGAAGCGCTGCAGGGCCTCCTCGGTGGACTGGGCGAAGATCAGCATGTCCACGTACTGCTGGGCGATGAAGCCATTGTCGGCCATGTGCTGCACCGTGGTGCGCCAGGGCTCGTAGTAGCCGTTGACGTTGACGAAGCCGTTGGGCTTGGCGTGGAAGCCCAGGAGCGCCCAGGTCCACTGCTCCACGGCCTCCTCGAAGGTGCCGGGTCCGCCCGGCAGGGAGAGGAAGCCGTCGGCCAGCTCGGCCATCTTCCACTTCCGCTCGTGCATGGAATTCACCACGTGGAGCTGGGTCAGCCCGGTGTGGCCGATCTCCTGGCTGACGAGGTCGGCAGGCATGACGCCCACCACCTCGCCGCCGGCGGCCAGGGCGGCGTCGGCGACCGCGCCCATGAGGCCCACGCGGCCCCCGCCATAGACAAGGGTTAAGCCCGCTTCGGCGATCAGGCGGCCGGCGCGCTGCGCCTCCGCCAGGAAGGCCGGGTCGGTTCCGTTCGAAGAACCGCAATAGATACAAACACTTTTCACGAACCGCGTTCTCTTGGACATCAACCGGGAGGCGGCTGATTAAGCCGATTGCGCGTGCAAGTCACGGCGGGGCTCGCCTGACGCCGTTTCTCCCGCTACAAAGCCGCCACGGATCGCCACTCTCGGCGCCGGGCGCCGGCTAGGCGGCGCAAGACTTCTCTACGGTTAGGTTACGACGAATGGCGAGCGGCACGGTCAAGTGGTTCAACACCGCTAAGGGATTTGGCTTCATTCAACCGGACGACGGCGGATCTGACGTCTTCGTCCACATCTCGGCGGTCGAACAGGCAGGCCTGCGCGGCCTGAACGAAGGCGATCAGGTCCAGTTCGAAATGGAACAGGACCGGCGCTCCGGCAAGCTGTCGGCGGGCAACCTGGTGGTGACGGGCTCCGGTCCGGCCCCGGCCCGCAGCGGCGGCGGCGGCGGCGGCGGCGGCTTCGGCGGCGGCGGTGGTGGCGGCTTCGGCGGCGGCCGCGGCGGCGGCGGTGGCTTCGGCGATCGCGGCCCGCGCGGCGGCGGCGGCGGCGGCGGCTTCGGCGAGCGGGCTCCGCGGCAGGCGGGCGCGATCTCCGGCTCCGGCTCCGGCACGGTGAAGTGGTTCAACCCCACCAAGGGCTTCGGCTTCATCCAGCCTTCGGACGGCGGCCAGGACGTGTTCGTGCACATCTCCGCCGTGGAACAGGCGGGGCTGCGCGGCCTCAACGAAGGCCAGACGGTGGACTACGAACTCGAGCAGGACCGCCGGTCCGGCAAGACGTCGGCCACCAACCTGCGCGTCACGGGCTAAAGGCTCCTGGCCCGGCTCGGCCCAAGCTGAGCCGAACCTGACGAATTCCTGAGGCGTTTGAAGCCCGCGAGGGCTTCAGCGCCGAAGGAGACACGTCCCATGCGCAAGCTTCTGATCGGGGGGCTCGCGGCCGCACTGGCCGCGCCCGCGCCTGTGTGGGCGCAGCCCCTGCCCGATCCTGCCGCGCCCTCCGAGGCCGCGGCTCCCCCAGATATCGCGCCGCCACCCGGCAAGGGCGTCGAGCCTCCGGCTGCGCCCCCGCCGGCTCCAGGCCCGGCGCTCGGGGATCCTGCACCGCCGCCTCCCCCTGCGGCTGAGGCCAAGGCGGACGAGACGGCCGAGAAGAAGAAGCAGCCGGGGGTCGCCGAGACGCTAGGCGGCGCGGTTGGCGGCGCGCTGGCCTCGACGGCGGGCGCGGCGGGAGGCCCGCTGGGCAGCGCGGCGGCCGGCATGGTCGGCAACCGCGTGGGCCGCGGCGTGGTGGGCTTCGTGAAGAAGATTTTCGGCGGGAAGAAGAAGGACGAGACCGCCGTCGAACAGGCGCAGGCGGCGCCGGACGCCGCCCAGCCTGCCGCGGCGAACGCGCCAGCTGGTGTCCTGCGGTCGCGGAGCCCCCGGGAGAAGCGGCAGCTCCGGCTCTGGAGGCTGCACCGGCCGCACCGGCGCCGGGCGAGACGCCACCCTCCTGATCGTAATGGCGGGCTTGTCGCGGCCACCCAGACGCATGGAGGCCGAAGGCCGGGCGCGGCGCGGCCGTGCGAAACCTCGTCCCGTCAGCGTCTCTGGCTTGCCGTAACAAGCCCGGCCATGACGGCTGGAAGGCGGAGAGCTAGCGCGCCGGCGACACCCGCGCGGCTCCGCCGCCGGGCAGCTTCGCCTGATACGGCCCGAACCGCGGGTCGGGCTGCATGTAGTCGGTGGAGACGTACTGGGCGCCGGAGGTGAAGGCGGCGGCCTGACGCGCGGTGTCGTTCTTCCGGGCCTCCCAGGTGTCGGCGTCGGCGCGGGTGCGGACGATGAGGCCGGCCTTCACCGCCGCCCGGATGCGGTCGGCCTGCTCCACCGGCTCGTTCAGCGTGATGTAGGCGGCGGCCGGCGAGCCTTCATCGACGTTCACGAAGGCCACGCGGCCTTCCAGCGTCTTGCGGCCGCCGCGGTAGCGGGCGACCTGGCCCGGCGGGCAGTCGCAGGCGAACATCACCCGGCCGCGGGCGGCCTTCAGGGTGGGCCAACCGCCGGCGGCGACGGCGGCCTTCAGGGTGGGATGCTTCCCCTGCACCTGGTCCGGCGTGATCAGCGCGCTCTCCGGGAACACCGAGCGTATCTCGCGGTCGATCTGGTCCATTGCGGCGGCGTCGAACTCGGGCGCCTTCACCGTGCCGGGCGTCTGCAAGCCGCCTTCCTTTAGGTTGAAGATCACCAGGATCGGCACGTGGTCACGGTGGGCGAGCGACCATGCGCGGATGTCCCTCAGGCAGTCGGTGAACAGAGGGCAGACCGAGCGGTAGTCGATGTCCTGCACGTGCAGGACCTTCAGCCCCGGCTTCTTCAGCGGGGAGAGGTCGTAGGCGGTCGTGTCGGGGACGAGCTTGCGGAACAGGGGATCGGCGTAGAGGCCGGGCTTCGGATCGTAGAGGACGTCGATCTCGAGCTGGCGGGCGCCGGCGTCGAGCTGTTCCTTCAGCGCGCGGTGGGAATAGTCGAGGGTGTCGGCGTCCTTCGGCCGGGCCTTGCGGAAGAAAGCCATCTCCTTCGGCGCGATGGCCATCTTGTAGCTGTTGTGGGTGCCCAGCGCCTGGATGGCGTTCATCGGCAGGGCGTCGACCAGGGCGCGCGTGCAGCCGGGGCGGCCGGAGGGATGCTCCAGGTCGCAGCCGGCGGCGATGGCGGCGGCGGCGAGCAGGGCGAGGAACATGGCGGAGTCTCCTAGCGCCAGCTTATGACAATCGGCGCTTCGGGGAAGCGGCCGGCGATCACATCGCCCATGAGGTCTGCCAGGCCCGGCGGGAAGACCCGTTCATCCGTGGCGGCCAATTCGGCGTGGGTCCACCAGCGGATGTCGTCGATGAGGTCGTGCTCGTCCGGCTGCCAGCCGTGGCGGACGGGCTCGCCGCCGGGACAGCGGGCGACGAGGTAGCTCTCCTTCATCAGCACCGGCTCGTCGTCCGCCAGCAGCATGACGCCCTCGCGGACGGCGACCAGCGGGCCGACGTCGAAGTCGGCGATGCCGGTCTCCTCGAGGATCTCGCGGGCGGCGGCCTCCCGAACCCCCTCGCCGGGCTCCAGGCCTCCGCCCACGGTGAACCAGGCGCCCGGGCCGTCGCGGCGGCTGGGCAGGCGGCCCTTCATGAGGAGGATCCTGTCGTGGTCGTCGATCAGCAGGACTCGGGCCGTCGGCCGCTCGCGGGGCGGGTCGGTGACCATCGGTTAACCACTAACCATCGGTTGCGACATGAAACCTTAAGAGGTGTTGGGAAAAATCCCCGCACAGTAACCGTTCCCACGCCCGAGGCGAGCATGTCAGAGGACCTCCCGAACAGCCGACGCGACCTGGTGGCGCGCGTGGCGACGCTCGAGCTGCTGGTCTCGGACCTGATCGACCTCCTGTGGCGGATCGATCCCCAGGCCATGGAGAAGCTGGTCTGCGAGGCCGGCCGGGACCTGGAGATCCAGAACTCGCGCACCATCGCCGCGGCCGAGCACCAGCGCGAGCGGCTGTTCACCGTGCTGCAGGACCGGCGGCGCAAGCTGCAGCACCGGCGCAAGGCCGCCAACGACGAGACGGTCGTCGCCTGAGAACCCGACATTAAGAGGCGCAGGCTAGGGTCTTCGCCATGTCGACGAGACGCGTCCTGCTGGCGGCCGCTGTGGTGGCCGGTCTCTCGGGCTGCACCGGAAGCGAGCCCGACCCCGCCCCGGCGGAAGCCGCGGTTCCGACGACCGCGACCGGCGTCGGCACCGTCGTCGGCATCGATCCGCCGAACGGCACGGTCACCCTGCAGCATGGCCCGATGCCGGAGATCGGCTGGCCAGCCATGCGCATGGCCTTCAAGGCCTCGCCGCAGATCATCGCCGCGGTGAAGAACGGCGACCGGGTGGAGTTCGACCTGAAGCTCGAAGGCCTCTCCTCAGAGATCACGGCGGTGCGCAGAACCCTAGAGGCGCGTTGAGCCGTCGATAGCGGCTGGCTACTTTGGCCCTCCGCTGGCCCGGAGCGCGTATGTCTGTAGCCCCTGCCCCTGGACCGGCGCCGTCCGTGCCGTTGGCCGAAGCCGTGAAGACGTGGGCGCGCGTGGCGGCGCTCAGCTTCGGCGGGCCCGCGGGCCAGATCGCGGTGATGCACCGCATCCTCGTGGAGGAGAAGCGCTGGCTCGGCGAGCGCCGGTTCCTGCACGCGCTAAACTACTGCATGCTGCTGCCGGGGCCCGAGGCGCAGCAGCTCGCCATCTACATCGGCTGGCTGATGAACCGTACGATCGGTGGGCTCCTCGCCGGCCTGCTGTTCGTGCTGCCGGGCTTCCTCGCCATCATGGGCCTGAGCATCCTATACGCGCTCTACGGCACGCTGGGGCCGGTAGCGGCGCTGTTCTTTGGCCTCAAGGCCGCCGTCCTCGTGGTGGTCGTGCAGGCGGTGATCCGGGTCGGCGGCCGCTCGCTCAAGAACCCGGTGATGATCGGCTTGGCGGCGGCGGCCTTCGTGGCGCTCTACGCCTTCGACGTGCCCTTCCCCACCATCATCCTGGCGGCCGGCGTGATCGGCTACGTCGGCGGCCGCGCGGGCCTCGCGGCCTTCGCGCCGGGTGGCGGCCACGGGCCGAAGGTGGGCCGGGAGGTCGCCGACGCGGACACCCTGCTGGGCGAAGGCACGCCCGACCACGCGCGGCCGAACCTGCGCTGGGCGCTGTCCATCGGCGGCGTGCTCTTGGCGCTGTGGATGGTCCCCGTGCTGGCGCTGGGCCTCCTGCTGGGCTGGACCAACGTGTTCTCGGAGATCGCGGTCTTTTTCTCGAAGATGGCGGTGGTGACCTTCGGCGGCGCCTACGCGGTGCTGGCCTATGTCGCTCAGGAGGCGGTCGAGACCTACGGCTGGCTCAAGCCCGGAGAGATGCTGGACGGGCTGGGCATGGCGGAGACCACGCCGGGGCCGCTGATCATGGTCACCCAGTTCGTGGGCTTCATGGCCGCGTACCGCGCAGCCACCGGCTTGAACCCGCTGGCGGCCGGGGTGCTGGGCGGCGTCCTCACGAGCTGGGTGACCTTCGCACCGTGCTTCCTCTGGATCTTCCTCGGCGCGCCGTTCGTGGAGGCGCTGCGGGGCGCGAGGGCGCTGAACGCGGCGCTGGGCGCCATCACCGCGGCGGTGGCGGGGGTGATCCTCAACCTCGCCCTGTGGTTCGGCCTGCACGTGCTGTTCGCCGACGTGCGCGAGGTGCGGGCCGGTCCGCTGGCGCTCGACATCCCGGTCCTGACGAGCGTGAACTGGGCGAGCCTGCTGCTGACCCTGGTGGCGGCCATCGCGGCGTTCCGGTTCAAGGTGGGGGTGATCCCGCTGCTGCTGGGCTGCGCAGCGGCCGGCGTCGCTCTTTACGTTGTCGGGTTTGTCTGACCGGACGACGGCGGACTTGATCCAGGGCGCAGGCGTACGCCAGAGGGACGGGTGCAGACCTGGAGGCGCCCGGTGGGCTACCTGATCGCCAAGGCCCTGATCTCGGGCGTGATCATCGCCATCGTCTCGGAGGTCGCCAAGCGCAGCCCCGGGTTCGGCGCGCTGATCGCCTCGCTGCCGCTGGTGTCGATCCTGGGCATGATCTGGCTCTGGCGGGACACGGCGGAGGCGCCGCGGCTCGCCGCTCACGCCGAGGCCACCTTCTGGTACGTGCTGCCGTCGCTGCCGATGTTCCTGCTGGTCCCCGCCCTTCTGCGGCGCGGCGTGCCCTTCTGGCCGGCGCTGCTCGCGGGCTGCGGGCTCACGGTGGCGCTTTACGTAGCCATGACTTGGATAGGTCCGCGCTTTGGCCTCAAGCTCTAGACTCCGCCTTGTGACAGTGGCGTGACCACGGCCTGTTGAACGGCCGCCGAGGCCGACGCGCGCTATCAGCGGCGCGAACGCGGCCGCAGAATTCCTGACAGCAGCTGCAAGATTACTCCTATCGGATTGGTAGGAATTAAAGCTATGCCTGCGGCCACGGACTGGAGACCCCACATGCCCCGCACCAAGACCCTTCTGCTCGCCGCCGCATCCTCCCTGGCGGTCCTAAGCGCGAGCGGGTTGGCGCACGCGCAGGCGGTGGTCACGGCGTCCGCGCAGCCGAGCGGGATCAGCCAGGAACAGGCCCTGGCGCTCTCCGCCCGGCTGGACGCGCTCGAACAGCGCAACAACGAGCTGGAGGCCCAGATTTCCGACCTGAAGGCGCAGGTGGCCTCCGGCGACCAGGCGATCCGCGAGCAGGTGAGCGCCACGAGCGTGTCGGTCGCCAACGGGCGGCCGACCATCGCCAGCGCGGACGGACAGTTCACCGCCGCCTTCCGCACCGTGTTCCAGCTGGACGGCGCGCATTACGACCAAGACAGGCCGGGGCCGCTGGCGTCCGACTTCCGCAGGGGCTCGCTGGGCGACGCGACCGAGGCCGATCGGGCCCGCGACCTCTCCGACGGCTTCAACTTCCGCCGCGCGCGGCTGGGCGTCGAAGGCAAGTTCTTCAAAGACTGGAACTACGGACTGCAGTTCGACTTCGGCGGCTCCGGGACCGAAGAGGCCGGCCGGATCAACAACGCCTTCATCGAGTACGCCGGGCTGGCGCCGTTCCGCTTCCGGGTGGGCGCCTTCCCGCCGACGACAGGACTGGAGGACGCGACCTCCAACACCGCCATGCTGTTCCTGGAACGGCCCGCGGTGGCCGAGCTGGTCCGCGGCTTCGCCGGCGGCGACGGGCGCACCGCGGCCGCCGCGATGGCCAACGGCGAGCGGTGGACCGCGCTGGCGGCGGTGACGGGCAACCTGATCGGGACCCAGACCTACGACGAGCAGCTCGGCTTCGTGGGGCGGCTGACCTATGTGCCGTTCCGCGGCGACGGCTGGACCACGCATGTCGGCGCCAGCGCCAACCTGATCATCAATCCGGCCGCCACGGGTCCGGACGTGCCGGCGAGCGGCGGCGCGGCGACGACGGTGCGCCTGCGCGAGCGGCCGGAGAACCGCGTCGACCCCACCCGCCTGGTGGACACGGGCAGCATCGACGCCGACGGGGTCACCGCCCTGGGCGCCGAGGCGGGCTGGCAGTTCAAGCAGCTGAGCCTCGCGGGCGAGTACTTCTGGATCGACGTGGAGCGGCGCACCGGCGCGCTCGCCGACCCGGACTTCTCGGGCTGGTACGTGCAGGGCGCCTGGACGCTCACCGGGCAGCCTCGGCGCTACAACGCCACGAGCGGCGGGTTCGACACGCCCCGGGTGGAGAAGCCCTTTGACCTGAAGGCCAACAGCTGGGGCGTCTGGGAGCTGGCGGCGCGCTACTCGACCCTCGACCTGAACTACCGCGCCGGCCCGGCCGGGACCGCCCTGCCCTCGCCGTCATCCATCCGCGGCGGTGAGCAGAGGATCATCAGCGTCGGCCTCAACTGGTACCCGAACAACACCGTGCGCTTCCTGGCCGACTTCCAGCACGTGGAGGTGGACCGGCTGTCGCCCGGCGGCACGGCCTTCGGCGCCGGCGCGCTGACCCCGCCCGCGGGCGCCCAGATCGGCCAGGAGCTGAACATCTGGTCGCTGCGCACCCAGTACGCCTTCTGATCCCCTCCCCCACCTAGGACCCAAGACCATGACGGACATCTCCCGCCGCGGCCTGATCGCCGGCGGCGCAGCCCTCGGCGCTGCCCCGCTGCTGGGCGGACCGGCGTTCGCCGAGACCAAGCCGCTGACGCTCCTCAACGTGAGCTACGACCCCACGCGGGAGCTCTACAAGGAGATCAACGCCGCGTACGCGCGCTACTGGAAGGAGAAGACCGGCCAGAGCATCGACGTGAAGCAGAGCCACGGCGGCTCCGGCAAGCAGGCGCGCTCGGTGATCGACGGGCTGCAGGCCGACGTGGTGACCCTGGCCCTGGCGGCCGACATCGACGAGATCGCGGCTCGCGCCAAGCTGTTGCCGGCCAACTGGCAGTCGCGCCTGCCGAACAACTCGACGCCCTACACCTCGACGATCGTGTTCCTGGTCCGCAAGGGCAACCCGTGGAAGATCCGGGACTGGCCTGACCTGATCAAGCCGGGCGTGGGCGTGGTGACGCCGAACCCGAAGACCTCGGGCGGCGCGCGCTGGGCCTATCTGGCGGCCTACAACTACGGCCTGAAGAGCGGCGGCGATCGGGCGGCGCGGGACTACGTGGCCCGGCTGTTCCGGAACGTGCCCGTGCTCGACACCGGCGCGCGGGGTTCGACCACGACCTTCGCCCAGCGGCGGATCGGCGACGTGCTGCTGTCGTGGGAGAACGAGGCGCACCTGACCATCGAGGAGTTCGGGCCGAACTTCGACATCGTCTATCCGTCGAGCTCGATCCTGGCGGAGCCGCCAGTGGCGCTGGTGGACAGGAACGTCGACCGCCACAAGACGCGGACGCTGGCCGAGGGCTACCTGAACTTCCTCTACAGCCCGCTGGCCCAGGACATCATCGGCAAGCACCACTTCCGGCCGCGCAACCCGCAGGCGCTGGCCAAGTACGGGGCGCAGTTCAAGCAGATCCCGCTGGTGACCATCGACAACACCTTCGGCGGCTGGCGCAAGGCGCAGGCGACCCACTTCGCCGACGGCGGGGTGTTCGACCAGATCTACAAGCCGGCCTGAATTCCTATCAGGCCGATAGAAAAACTAGAGCGGCTTGCAATCCTTTGGGGCTACCGGAGCGGCGCGACGGCGTTCTAGGGTCGTGGCCGCTCGCCGCCTGTCCCAGCGTCCCCCGCAACCGCCTGAAGGATCATCCCGATGAGCCCGACGTTCGACCGCCGGACCTTGCTCGCGGTGGGCGCCGCCAGCCTCGTGACCGCCTGCTCGGGCGAGAAGAAGGCGGCCGGCGCGGGGGGGACCGTGAAGCTGCTCAACGTCAGCTACGACCCGACCCGCGAGCTCTACAAGGAGATCAACGCCGCCTTCGCCGCCGAGTGGAAGCAGCGGACCGGCCAGACCGTCCAGATCGAGCAGAGCCACGGCGGCTCCGGCAAGCAGGCCCGCGCGGTGATCGACGGGCTGCAGGCCGACGTCGTCACCCTGGCCCTAGCCGCCGACATCGACGAGATCGCCGCGCGCGCCAAGCTGCTGCCAGAGAACTGGCAGAGCCGGCTGGCCAGCAACTCCTCGCCCTACACCTCGACGATCGTGTTCCTGGTGCGCAAGGGCAACCCCAAGGCGATCCGCGACTGGCCGGACCTGGTGAGGCCCGGCGTCCAGGTGATCGCCTCGAACCCGAAGACCTCGGGCGGCGCGCGGTGGTCGTACCTGGCGGCCTACGCCTACGGCCTGACGCAGGGCGGCGACGCAGCGGCGCGCGACTACATCACCAGGCTCTACCGCAACGTGCCCGTGCTCGACACCGGCGCGCGGGGATCGACCACCACCTTCGCGCAACGCGGCATCGGCGACGTGCTGCTGTCGTGGGAAAACGAGGCGTTCCTGACGCTCGACGAGTTCGGGCCGAACTTCGACATCGTCTACCCGTCGGGCTCGATCCTGGCGGAGCCGCCGGTGGCGCTGATCGACAAGAACGTCGACCGCAAGGGGACGCGCCAGGTGGCCCAGGCCTATCTGGAGTTCCTCTACACGCCGCCGGCGCAGCAGATCATCGGCAAGCACCACTACCGGCCGCGCGACGCCCAGGCGCTGGCGCAGTTCAGCCCTCAGCTGAAGCAGATCCCGATGGTCAGCGTCGACCGCCCGTTCGACGGCTGGAAGCGGGCGCAGGCCACGCACTTCGCCGACGGCGGGGTGTTCGACCAGGTCTACAAGCCCGGCTGACATGGAAGAGCGCTTCTACGCAGCTCCGGTGATCCGACCGCTGCCGGCCGTACGGCCGCGGCGGACGCGTTTCGTGGAGCCCTCCATCCTGCCGGGGTTCTGGCTCTCGTTCGGCTTCGTGATGGTCTACCTCAGCCTGATCGTGCTGATCCCGCTGGCGGCGCTCGCGCTGCGGCCCTGGGAGATCGGGCTCGACGGGGTGATCAAGACGCTGACTGAGCCCAGGGTCGTGGCGGCGCTGCGGCTCAGCTTCGGGCTCTCGGCGCTGGCCGCGCTGGTGAACGCGCCGCTGGGCCTGCTGATCGCCTGGACGCTGGTGCGCTACGAGTTTCCCGGCCGCCGGATCCTCGACGCCTTGGTCGACCTGCCGTTCGCCCTGCCGACCGCCGTGGCCGGCATCGCGCTCACCACCCTCTATGCGCCCAACGGGCCGCTGGGGGCGCTGGCGGCGCAGGTGGGGATCAAGACCGCCTACTCACCGCTCGGCATCTTCATCGCGCTCGTCTTCATCGGCCTGCCGTTCGTGGTCCGCTCCCTGCAGCCGGTGCTGCAGGACCTCGACCGGGAGGTGGAGGAGGCCGCCCAGACCCTGGGGGCGACCTCGTTCCAGCGTGTCGCCTTCGTGGTGCTGCCGACCCTGTTGCCGGCATTGATCAGCGGCGTGACCCTGGCCTTCGCGCGTGCGGTCGGCGAGTACGGATCGGTGATCTTCATCGCCGGCAACATGCCGCTGAAGACCGAGATCGCGCCGCTGCTGATCGTCATCAAGCTGGAGCAGTACGACTACGCCGGCGCGGCGGCCATCGGCCTGGCCATGGTGCTGATCGCGTTCGGCGCGCTGGTGGTGATCAACGCCACCCAGATCTTCCTCGCCGGCCGGGGGCGCCGATGAGCACCTCGTCGGGCTCGGCCTTCCGCGTGCACCTGCCGGGCATCGCGCCCCTGCTTCTGCTGCTGTCGGCGACGGCCATGACCGCGCTGGTGGTGCTGCCGCTGATCGTCGTCTTCCAGGAGGCGTTCGACGACGGCTGGCGCGCGGTGGTCGAGGCGCTGAAGGAGCCGGACGCGCAGGCCGCCATCCGGCTGACCTTGATCGTCGCGGCGATCTCCGTGCCGCTGAACGCCGTCTTCGGCGTGGCGGCGGCCTGGTGCATCGCCAGGTTCGAGTTCCGCGGCAAGAGCGTGCTGCTGACCCTCATCGACCTGCCGTTCTCGATCTCGCCTGTGGTGTCGGGCCTGGTGTGGGTGCTGCTGTTCGGCGCCCAGGGCCTCTTCGGCGACTGGCTGATCGAGCACGACCTGAAGATCATCTTCGCCCTGCCCGGCCTGGTGCTGGCGACGATCCTGGTGACCTTCCCGTTCGTGGCCCGCGAGCTGATCCCGCTGATGCAGGACCAGTCCGCCGACGAGGAGGCCGCGGCGCTCACGCTGGGCGCCAGCGGGCTCACGACCTTCTGGAAGGTGACCCTCCCCAACATCCGCTGGGCGCTGCTCTACGGCATCCTGCTCTGCAACGCGCGAGCCATGGGTGAATTCGGCGCGGTCTCGGTGGTCTCCGGCCACATCCGCGGCGCGACCAACACCCTGCCGCTGCACGTCGAGGTGCTCTACAATGACTATGAATCCGTCGGCGCTTTCTCCGCCGCGGCCGTCCTGGCGGGCCTCGGCCTCGTCACCCTCATCCTCAAGACAGCGCTCGAATGGCGCCACTCCGGTGAACTCGCAGCCAGCCGCCGCCACTGACGACGCCCTCGCGCTGGAGATCAGCGGGATCTCGAAGTCGTTCGGCCGCTTTCCGGCGCTGAACAACGTCTCGCTCCAGGCCAGGGACAAGGAATTCCTGGCGCTGCTCGGCCCGTCGGGCTCGGGCAAGACCACCCTGCTGCGTATCCTGGCGGGCCTCGAGGCGCCGGACGCGGGCGAGGTGCGGTTCGGCGGCGAGAACTTCCTGGCCCTGCCGGTGCGCAAGCGCGGCGTCGGCATGGTGTTCCAGCACTACGCCCTGTTCCGCCACATGACCGTCGCGCAGAACATCGCGTTCGGGCTGACGGTGCGGCCGCGGTCGGAGCGGCCGTCGAAGGCGCAGATCGCCGAGCGGGTGCGCGAGCTGCTCAGCCTCGTGCAGCTGGAGGGCCTGGACAAGCGGTTCCCGACCCAGCTCTCCGGCGGCCAGCGGCAGCGGGTGGCGCTGGCGCGTGCGCTGGCCATCGAGCCGAAGATGCTGCTGCTGGACGAGCCGTTCGGCGCGCTGGACGCCCAGGTGCGGCGCGAGCTGCGCCGCTGGCTGCGCGACCTGCACGAGCGGACCGGCGTGACCACCGTCTTCGTCACCCACGACCAGGAAGAGGCCCTCGACCTCGCCGACCGGGTGGCGATCCTGAAGGACGGCGAGCTCTGCCAGCTCGGCAAGCCCAACGAGGTCTACGAGAAGCCGGCGAACCCCTTCGTCTTCGACTTCCTGGGCGCGGCGGTGCGCATGTCCGGGCGGGTCGAGAAGGACCGGCTGCTGGTAGCCGACTGGGAGACCAAGGCGCCGGCCGGCGCGCCGCAGGGCGACGTGCAGGTGTTCTTCCGCCCGGACGAGGTGGCCTTCGCCCCGCCGAACGGCGCGGGCCTGGCGGCCGAGGTGCGCTCGGTGGTGACGCGCGGTCCCGACGTGCGCATCGACTGCATGATCGAGGGCCAGTTGGTGGAGCTGCAGGCCCATGGGCCCACCATGCCGCCGGGCGTCGCGGCCGGGCTGTCGCTGCGCATCCAGCCGATCCGGCCGCAGGTGTACGCCGCCTGAGTCAGCGGCTAATCAAGGGAGCATGCTCTCCCAGCGCGCGCGCTACGCCCTGCACGCCCTGACCTACCTGGCCCGGCGGCACGGCGGGGCGCCGGTCTCGATCGGCGAGATCGCCGACGGCGCGCAGGCGCCGCGCAAGTTCCTGGAAGCCATTCTGCTCGACCTGAAGCGCAGCCACGTGCTGGCGAGCTCGCGCGGGCGGACGGGCGGCTATGTGCTGGCGCGCGAGCCGGGGGAGATCAGCTTCGCCGACGTGATCCGGGCCCTCGACGGGCCGCTGGCGTTGGCGCCCTGCGCATCCAAGACCGCCTACCGTCCCTGCGCCACCTGCCCCGACGTGGAGACCTGCGAGATCCGCCCGGCCCTGGTAGCCGCCCGCGACGCCGTGGCCGCCATCCTCGAGGACTGGACCCTGGCCCGAGCCGCCGTCCAGGGCGTGCCGGCGCTCTAGCCCGCGCACGGGCTCGTGATTCGCACCGTGCCGCCGCACGCCTAAGGTTTCTCTCAAGGGGCGGCGTGGCCCTCTTGCACGGGTCAGCGACCGTCTCGAAACCGCGCCAGGGATCCGGTCCCTCCTGGGCGTCCTTGGCGCCCGAGGTGATGGGAGCGATCCAATGCCAATCCAATCAAGGGGGTCTGTACGAGCGCTGGCGCTCGTGGGCCCCACGAACGCCGGCAAGACCACCCTCATGGAGAGCCTGCTGCTGACGACCGGCGCGGTCGGACGGCGGCCCGACGGCGGCGCGGCCGAGAAGGTCGGCGACGCCAGCCCCGAGGCGAAGGCCCGCGGGCATTCGGTGGAGCTGAACCTCGCCTCGTTCGACTATCTCGACGACCACTACACGGTCGTGGACTGCCCCGGGTCGCTGGAGTTCTGCACGGAAGTGGACGCCGCCGTCCCGGCCGTGGACCTGGCGATCGTGGTGGCCGACGCGGACCCCGCCAAGGCGACCCTGCTGCAGCCGACGCTGCGCGAGCTGGAGCGGCTGGGAATCCCCAGGGCCCTGTTCATCAACAAGATGGACCAGGCGCGCGGCTCCTTGCAGGAGCTGCTGGACGCGCTTGCGCCCGTCTCCACCGCGCCGCTAGTGGCGCGCCAGATCCCGACCTTCCAGGGCGAGAAGGTCACCGGCTTCATCGACCTGGCGCTGGAGCGCGCCTTCGTCTACCGGCCCGGCGAGCCGCAGCAGATCGAGATCCCGGAGGAGCTGAAGGGCGAGGAGGCGGACGCCCGCTTCCACATGCTGGAGCAGATCGCCGACTTCGACGACGAGCTGCTGGAGCAGCTGCTCTCCGACCTGACGCCGTCGCGCGACGCGGTGTTCGCGGACCTGGTGCGCGAGATGAACGAGGGGCTGATCGTGCCGGTATTCTTCGGCTCGGCGATCAACGGCTTCGGGGTCGAGCGCCTGCTGAAGGCGCTGCGTCACGAGACGCCGGCGCCGGAGCGGGCCGCGGAACGGCTGGGGCTGGACGGGCCGGGCGCGTACGTCCTGAAGACGGCCTATGTCGGCCAGTCCGGCAAGCTCGCCTTCGCCCGGGTGTTCGGCGGCAAGCTGGACGACAGCGCGGACCTCACCCTGCCCAACGAGGAGCGCGCGCGGGTGGGCGGGCTGTTCGCCGTGCAGGGGCCGAACATCAAGAAGATCGCCCAGGCCGGCGTCGGCGACATCGTGGCGATCGGCAAGGTGGAGCACGCCGCCTCGGGCCAAATCCTGTCGGTGACGGGCCAGCCGCAGCAGCTGCGCAGCGCCATGCGCGCGAGACGGCCCCTGTTCGCCGTGGCTCTGGCGGCGAAGAACCGCCAGGACG
This sequence comes from Phenylobacterium sp., assembly GCF_036563285.1. Lineage (GTDB taxonomy): Bacteria > Pseudomonadota > Alphaproteobacteria > Caulobacterales > Caulobacteraceae > Phenylobacterium. The sequence continues at coordinate 139,286 of NZ_DATCMR010000006.1, read as the reverse complement.
ACGTGAAGCTCTCCGGCGCGCTCTCCAAGCTCATCGAGGAGGATCCCGGGCTCTCCATCACCCACGACCAGGAAGGCCGGCAGATGCTGCTGGCCGGCCAAGGCGAGGGGCATGTGCGCCTGGCGGTCGAGCGGCTGAAGCGCCGGTTCGGGGTGGAGATCGACACCAGCCAGCCGAAGACGCCCTACCGCGAGACCATCGCCAAGGGCGCCACCCAACGCTCGCGGCACAAGAAGCAGTCGGGCGGCCACGGCCAGTTCGCCGACGTGACGATCGAGGTGCGTCCCCTGCCCCGCGGCTCCGGCTTCGTATTCCAGAGCCGGATCGTCGGGGGCGTGGTGCCCAAGCAGTGGGTTCCCGCCGTCGAGCAGGGCGTCCGCGACGGGCTGGAGAAAGGCCCACTGGGCTTCCCGGTCACGGACCTGGAGGTGACGCTGACCGACGGCCAGACGCACGCGGTGGACAGCTCCGAAATGGCGTTCCGGGTGGCCGGGCGCATGGCCATCGAGGAGGCGATGGGGGTCACCGGCACGATCCTGCTGGAGCCGATCGAGAAGCTGACGGTCTATTCGCCGTCGCCGGCGGCCTCGCACGTGACCTCGGCGCTGACCGCGCGGCGCGGCCAGATCCTGGGGCTCGCGCCGCGGGAGGACTGGAAGGGCTGGGAGCGTATCGACGCCTACCTGCCGCAGAGCGAGCGCCAGCACCTGATCAACGAGCTGCGCGGCCTGACCCAGGGGCTGGGCGCCTTCGAGGCCGACTTCGACCACATGTCCGAACTGACCGGGCGGCTGGCGGAGGAGGCGACGAACGCGGCGAAGCAGCCCGCCGGGGCGCACTAGCGGACTGAAGTGCGGTGGGCTAGGCGAGGCGCATGCCCCGCCTGGCCCTCACCGCGCTCCTGGTCCGCGAGTACGACGAGGCGATCGGCTTCTTCGTCGGCAAGCTCGGGTTCGAGCTCCTTGAGGACACGCCGCAGGGCGACAAGCGCTGGGTGGTCGTGCGGCCACGTGGATCGGAGGCCGCGCTGCTGCTGGCGCGCGCCGTCGGCGACCAGGCGGCGCGGATCGGCGACCAGGCCGGCGGGCGGGTGTTCCTGTTCCTGGAGACCGACGACTTCGCCCGCGACCATGCGGCGTTCGAGGCGGCGGGGGTGCGGTTCCTGGAGCCGCCGCGGCGGGAGGCTTACGGGACCGTGGCGGTGTTCGAGGATCTCTACGGTAACCGGTGGGACCTGATCGAGCCTACTTGAGCCGGATCGCGTGGCGGGTCTCGCCGTCGCCCACCTGGAATTTCGCCGCCGACCAGCCAGCGATGGGGAAGCCCTTGGCGTTGTTGGAGACGGCGTAGGGCTCGCTGGGCAGGCCCAGGCGGAAGTTCATGCGCCGGTCGCTGTTCAGGTCATGGAAGGCCATGGCGGCGTAGGTCCCTGGCTTCAGCCCGCGCAGGACCACCTCGGCCCGGCCGCCGCGCACCGGGACGGTGACGTCCTTCAGCGCCCGGTTGCGGGCCTTGTAGGACGCCTCGCTGTCATAGAGGGCGACCAGCACCTGGCCCTGGTCCTTCAACCCGTCGAAGGCCAGCACGATCTCGGCGGCGGCGAGGAGCTCGATCATGCGGCGGCCGGCGCGGCGCGGCGCACGTCCCTGGCCAGGTAGAGCTCGGCGAACGCCAGGTTCGGGACCCAGCACAGCCAGGCGATGGCGACGTAGGCGGTCATGAAATCGATCCCCATCATCGGCCCGAAGGGCAGGTAGAGCCGCAGGGTCACGGCGGCGAAGGTGAGCGCGAAGGAGCGCACCATCCAGCGGCGGTGCTCGACGAAGCGGCGGGCCAGCGCCAGGCGGAAGGCCTGGCCGGTGGTGAACAGCCAGGCGAGGGCCAGCGCGGCGAAGCCGGCGGCGGCCACCGGACCGGCCGTGGTGCCGATGGCAAGCGCGAGCCCGGTGGCGCCGCCGCCTAGGCAAGCAAAGACATAGATCCGACCCATCCAGCGGTGCAGCCGCGGCCGGCGCGCGCGCAACTTCGGCAGGAACTGGAAGGGTCCGACCAGCAGGGCCGTGGCCGCAAACCCGGCGTGCGCGAACAGCCACGGCCGGGCGAACAGGTTCGCCAGCACGTCCGGCGAGACGAAGGGCGCCGGCGCCAGGAGGCGGTAGGAGAAGATTGCGACCCCGACGCTCAGGAACGCGGCCAGGCCCCACAGGCCATAGGAGAGCTTGCTGTTCATGACGGCTGGCGTCCCATGGGTCGCAAAGGATCGCCAAGGGGCCGATCCGCGAACGGCGCCAATCTTCCGCGAATGGCGCCACACTCCTCGCGAGTGATTCACCTGGAGCGTGAATGGTCCCGGGGGGCGCCAGATCGATCCTGAGACGGACGGCGGTCGACGCCGCCCTGCTGGTGGCGTTCGGCCTGTTCATGGGCGTGATTGGGCCGTACGGCACCATCGAGGCGCCGGAGTGGGTGCGGTTTCTCTACTGGCAGATCTGCATCGTCGGCGGCGGCGTGATCGGCATCATCCTCGACGAGACCGTCGGCCGCCGCATCCGAAACGTGGGATGGCGCATCGTCTTCGACAGCGCGGCCATGACGCCCCTGGTGTTCCTGCTGGTCGCCTTCGTCTCGTCGAACCTCCTGCACACCACTCTCCAGCCGCGCTACTTCCTGGAACTCCTGTTCCAGGTCTTCGTGGTCTGCGTGCCGATCATGGCGCTGAGGGTCCTGGTGTGGCGCGCGCCGGCGCCGGCCGCCCTCCCCGACCGCGAGGCGGAGGCGCCGGCTGACGCCGTGTTCCGCCAGCGGCTCTCCGCCAAGCGGCGCGAGGCGCGGATCTATGCCGTGGAGGCCGAGGACCACTACCTGCGGGTCCACACCGACGCCGGCGAGGAGCTGATCACCTGCCGGTTCGCCGACGCGCTGGCCGAGCTCTCAAGGGCAAAGGGATTCCGGACCCACCGGTCGTGGTGGGCGGCGGCGGACGCCATCGAGGACGTGCGCTGGACCAAGGGCCGCGGCGAAGCGCGGCTCGCGGGTGGGTTGGTCGTCCCGGTAAGCCGCTCGAACGCGCCCGCGCTCAAGCAGGCTGGCTGGTTCTAGCCTTCAGCCCGTCCAGGAAGCCCAGCAGCGCCCGGTTGAAGGCCTCCGGCTGGTCGATGTTGGCGGCATGGCCGGCGTTCGGGATCACCACCTTCTGCGCGCCGGGAATCTTGGCGGCCATGTAGTCGCTCGCCGCCAGGAACGGCGTGTCGTCGGCGCCGACGATGACGATCGACGGCACGCGGATCTCCGGCAGGCTCTCGATGACCCGGGCGTCGCGCTGGGTGAGCATGCCGCGCGCCGCGCGGGCGAGACCCGTGGCGTCGCGGTGGCGGGCGTCGCGGCGCTCGGCGCTGCCGCCGGTGAGTACAGCCAGGCCGTCGCGCTCGTAGCGCTCGGCGGTCTTCAGCGCGTTGGCATTCCAGCCGTCTCGGGCCTCGTCCTTCTTGTAGCCGGGGCCGGTGTCGATGATCAGCAGGGCCTCGGTGCGCTCGGGATGGGCGCGGTGGAAGGCGAGCGACATGTAGCCGCCGAGCGAGAGGCCGCCGATGATCGCGCTCTTCGCGCCGACCGCGTCGAGCAGCGCGGCCATGTCGGCGACCGTGGCTTCTTCCGAATAGAGGCCCTGGTCCTCGGGATAGTCGCTGCGTCCGTGGCCGCGCATGTCCCAGGTGACCAGCGTGTGGTCCTTCGACAGCGCCTCCACCTGGCCGGCCCACATCTGGGAGGTGGCCGAGTAGCCGTGGGTGAGCAGGATCACCGGGCCGGCGCCTTGGACCTCGTAATAGAGGTTCACCCCGTCACGGTTCAGCATCGGCATCGCAGGCCTCCCATGGCTTTTCGCCATGGAAGGCCCGTGAGCCCGCAATGTCGAGGGCCTAGGCCGGCTGCGGCTCGGGCTGCTGCTGGGCTGCGGCCGCGTCGTCGAGCTGGTTGGCGCGCTGGGCGGCCGGGCGGGCCTGGCAGCGGGCGGCGAAGGCCTCGAAGGCCGGCCGCTTCGGGATGGTCCCGAACTGCAGGCCCCAGCCGAGGTGCGAGCCGACATAGAGATCGGCGGCGGTGAACTGGTCGCCCGTCAGCCACGGCGACGCGCCGGCGATCGCCTTTTCGAGCGTGGCGATCACGTCGTCGTAGCAGCCGTAGCCGACCATCGGCTTCTTCTCGTCCGGCACCTCGACGCCGAGCGCCTTGTCGCCGATCGAGGCCTCCAGCGGGCCGGCGGCGAAGAACAGCCAGCGATAGTAGGCGCCATGGCGCTTGTCGCCGTGCGGCGGGGCGAGGTTCGCCTGCGGGAAGGCGTCGGCCAGGTAGGCGCAGATGGCGGCGCACTCTGTCACCACGGTGTCGCCGTGGGTGATCGCCGGCACCTTGCCCATGGGATTGATGGCCAGGTAGGCGGGATCCTTCATGGACGTGCCGTAGCCCAGGATCTCAGTGCGGTACGGCGCACCCACCTCCTCCAGCATCCAGCGGATGATGCGGCCGCGGGACTGGGGGTTGGTGTAGAGGACGAGTTCGTCGGACATGGCGGGACCTTTCCTTGCCTTGCTGTCTGTAGGACGAAGCTAGGCCGGCCCTGCCGACAGCATCCTGTCAGCAGCGACCGGAAACCGCGAACATCCTACGCCTGCCGGGCCGTCCAGTCAGCGATATGCCGCTCGAGAACGACGAGCGGCATGTTGCCGGAGAGCAGGGCCGCGTCATGGAAGGCGCGCAGGTCGAACTTCGGGCCCAGCTTCCTCCGGGCGTCCTCGCGCAGCTTGACCCAGACCGTGTGCCCGACCTTGTAGCTGGTCGCCTGGCCCGGGGAGACGAAGTAGCGCTCCACCTCCCGCTGGGCGCGGGCGGGCGTATAGCCGACCACGTCGACGAGGTACTGGGTGGCCTTCGCCCGGCCCCAGCGCTTCGCGTGGATGCCGGTGTCGACCACCAGGCGGGCCGCGCGGAACAGCAGGCTCTGCAGGTAGCCGGCGCGGCCGAGCAGGTCCTTGTCGTAGACGCCCATCTCGTCGGCGAGCTGTTCGGCGTAGAGGCCCCAGCCTTCCGAGAAGGCCGAGGAGCCGTAGCCGGTGCGGCGCAGGATCGGGATCCTGTCGCTCTCCTGGGCCAGGGCGATCTGCAGGTGATGGCCGGGCGTCGCCTCGTGGTAGACCAGGCTCGGCAGGTTGTACCTGGGCCAGTCGTGGGTGTCCTTCAGGTTGATGTAGAAGGCGCCCGGCCGCGAGCCGTCCAGGGCCGCGCCCTGGTAGTAGCCGTTGGACGCGCCGTCCTGGATGAACACCGGCACCCGGCGCACCTCGACCTTGGCCTTGGGCAGGGTGCGGAAAGCCTTGGGCAGCAGGGCGTACATCTCGTCCATCTGCCGGTTGAGGTCGACGAGCATCTTGGCCCGGCCGTCGTCGGTGTTGGCGTAGAGCTGCCTGGGGTCGTTGTTCAGCGCGGTCAGCCGCTCGGCGACCGTGCCGCGGGTCATGCCCTGGCTCTTCAGGATGGCGTCGATGCGGGCGGAGATTTCCGCCACCTGGTCGAGGCCCATCTGGTGGACCTGGTCGGGCGTGTAGTTGGTGGTCGTCGAGTTCTTCACCGCGTCGGCGTAGTAGGCCGCCCCGTCCGGCAGGGCCCAGGCGCCGACGTCGGGCTTGGCCCGCGCGCGCAGCTGGGTCACCGCGGCGATCTGCCGGTCGAGGGCCGGGAAGACCTCCGAGAAGACGATCCTGTTGGCGCGGCCGGCCCAGTCGCCGGGGATCTTGGCGTCGGCCGTCTTCTTGGCGATCGAGGTGACCAGGATGGTCTTCTCCGCCGGCTGGTTCCTGAGCGCGCGGAGCTGGGCCAGCGTAAGGCCGCAGGTGAAGTCCGGCGGGACCACGCCCAAGGCCACGTCGTGGCGCAGCCGCTCCAGGTCCTGGTCCATGGCCACGGCGAAGGCGGAGAGGCGCGAGAGGTAGGCCTCGGCGTCCTCCGCCGTGGTCACGCGGTGCTGGCTGTCCAGGAAGTCGGGGATGTCGGAATAGACGCCGTTCTGCTGGCTGAGCACGTAGGGCGCGTAGTTGCGGCCGGCCGAGCCGAACTTGTAGCGGTCGCCGCCGTAGACCTGGCGGTCGAGGTGGTAGGCCACTACGTCGTAGTCGACCTTGCCCGAGGCGGAGAGCGCGTCGCGGTTGACGCCCTTCAGGCCCGCCAGCCACCCGCGCGCCCGCTCGAGCCGCCGCTGTTTGGCGGCGAGGGAGTTGTCGTCGAGCCGCGCCTTCAACGCCGCGCGCGCGCCCTTGTCGAGGCCAAGGCCGGTGGCGAACTCCGGGCTGTCGTCGACGGTCTGCTCGAAGATGGCGTCGAGCTGGGCGCGGAGCTTGGCGTCCTCGGAGCCCTGCGCGAAGGCGGGCGCAGCCGCAAGGGCCGCGCCGGCGGCCAGGAAGCTGCGGCGGTCGATGGCGATCATGGTCACTCTCAGGCGGTGCGCGTGGCGGCGATGTAGCTGTCGACGACGTTCTCCAGCACCGTCATGGGCACGGAGCCGGTGAGCAGTCCGGCGTCGTGGAACTTGCGGTAGTCGAACTTGGGGCCGAGCGCGGCGCGCGCCTTGTCGCGCAGGCGGACCCAGGTGAGCTTGCCCACCATGTAGCTGCAGGCCTGGCCGGGCCAGACGCAGTAGCGCTCGATCTCGGTCGTGGCCGCGCTGGTCGGGCTGCCGTCGATGGAGGTCATGGTGGCGATCGCCTTCTCGCGGCTCCAGCGCTTGTGGTGCAGGCCGGTGTCGACCACGAGGCGCGCGGAGCGGAACAGCGAGGACTGCAGGTAGCCCACCTCGCCGAGGGGGTCGTCCGCATAGAGGCCCATCTCCTGGGCCAGCTGCTCGGCGTAGAGCGCCCAGCCCTCGGCGTAGGCCGAGTTGAACAGCACGCGGCGGATCATCGGCAGATCGGCTTCCTGCTGCAGGGCGAGCTGGTTGTGATGCCCCGGGACCGCCTCGTGGTAGGTGAGCGTCGGCAGGGTCCAGGTCGGGTTCTCGGCGGTGTGGCGCAGGTTGATCCAGTAGATCCCCGGCCGCGTGCCATCGAGCGAGGGCTGGTTGTAGTAGCCGCCCGGTGCGCCGGCCTCGATGAACTTCGGCACCCGGCGGACTTCCACCGGCGCCTTGGGCAGGGTCCCGAACATCTGCGGCAGGCGCGCGCTCATGGCCTGCACCTGCTTGTTCAGGTCGGCGATCAGCTTCTCCTTGCCCGCGTCGGTGTTCGGGTAGTGGTATTTCTTGTCCTTGTAGAGCTGCTGGATGCGCTGGCCGACCGTGCCGCGGGAGTAACCGGCCTTCTTCAGCAGGACGTCGGCGCGGGCGGAGAGCTGGCGGGCCTGGTCGAGGCCCATCTCGTGGATCTCGTCCGGCGTGAGCGTGGTGGTGGTCGAGCTGCGCAGCGAGGTGCGGTAGTACTCCTCGCCGTTCGGCAGCCGCCAGCAGCCGGCGTCGTGCACGGCGCGGGGACGGAGCTCGTTCATCAGGGCGATCTGCCGGTTCAGCGCGGGCACGACCTTGTCGCGGTAGATGGCGGCCGCCTGGCCTTCGTAGTCGCCGGGGATGTTCTTCTGCTTGGCGCGGTCCGCGACCGAGCGGACCAGCGGCGACTTGGCGGGGTTCTCGACGAGCCCCTTCATCTGGGTCAGCGAGCGCTCGATAACGAAGTCGGGCGGGATCACGCCCAGGCCCACGTCGTGGCGGGTCCGCTCGGTTTCCTGGTCCATGACGCCGGCGAAGGCGTCCAGACGCGCCAGGTAGGCGTCGGCGTCGGCCTTCGTCTCGATGACGTGCTGCGTGCCGAGGAAGTCGGGGATCTGCTGATAGGAGCCGGTGAGCTGCGAGAGGACGTAGGGCTGGCCGGCGCCGTTGTAGCCATAGGCGTAGCGGCGGTTACCCTCGTCGTTCACCGCGAGCGCATCCATCAGGCTGTCGTAGTTCACCGCCGCCATGCCGGCGAGGCGCGACCGGTCGATGGCGCGCAGCCGGTTGAGCTGCTCGTTGGTGATGCGCTTCTGGCGGGCGGCTTCTTCGAGCGACGCATTGTCGAGCCGCGACTTGGCGGCGGCGCGCTCGGCCTTGTCGAGGCCCAGGCTGGTGACCAGCTGCGGGCTGTCGCGCAGCGCCTCTTGGAACACCTCGTCCATGAAGCCGACGAGCTGCTGGTCCGGGCTCGGCGGCGGCGGCTGGACCACGGGCGCCGGCGGCGGCGGCGCGGCGGCCACCGCGGCGGCCTCGGGACGGGCGGTGGCGCAGCCGGCGAGCGCGGCGCTCGCGCCGGCGGTGAGCAGGAGTTGGCGACGGCTCAGCAAGGTGTAACCCCCGGAAAATGCGTGACGTGAAGGCTTACGGCGGCCACGGTGCAGGCGGCAACCCGCAGGGCCTTAAATTCCAGTAATGCAGCCCATCGGCGGGTGAGCTATGCCGCCAGTCCAGGCTTCAGGGGGTGTCACGTTCCATGATCGGCGTCCGTTCCGCGATCGTTGCTCTGTCAGTGCTCGGCCTCACCGCCTCGGCCGGGGCCCACCCCAGGCGCCCTGACGCCGCAGCCTCGGTCCCGGCGATCGTCGCGAGCCCCGCCTTCAAGAGCGCGATGTCGGCCTTCGAGCGCGAGCACGACCGGGTCGTGGCCGACACCATCACGCTCACCGAGATCGAGGCGCCGCCGTTCAAGGAGACCAGGCGGGCGCAGGCCTACCTCGCCATGCTGAAGGCGCACGGCCTCACGGACGTCGAGATGGACGACATCGGCAATGTCATGGGCATCAGGCGCGGCACCGGACCGGCCGGTGGCAAGCTGGTGGTGATCGCCGCCCACCTGGACACCGTCTTCCCGGAAGGCACGAACGTGAAGGTGCGGCGCGAGGGGACCAAGCTGCATGCGCCGGGCATCGGCGACGACACCTATTCGCTGGCGGTCCTGCTGGGCTATCTGCGCGCCCTGGACGCTGCGAAGATCCGCACCGAGCGCGACATCCTCTTCGTCGGCAACGTGGGCGAGGAAGGCCCCGGCGACCTGCGCGGCATGCGGTACTTCTTCGGCCAGGGGAAGTACAGGGACCGGGTCCACGCCTTCTTCTCCATGGACGGCACGGAGGCTTCGCGGGTAACGCACGGCGCGGTGGGCTCACGGCGCTACCGGGTGACGTTCAAGGGGCCCGGCGGCCACAGCTACGGCGCCTTCGGCATCGTCAATCCCATGCAGGCGATGGCGAAGGCGGTGGTCGACTTCGGCGCCGTGCAGGTCCCCGCCAAGCCGCGGACGACCTATGCCGCCAGCGTCGTGGGCGGCGGAACCAGCGTGAACTCCATCCCCGACGCCATCTGGCTGGAGGTGGACATGCGTTCGGAGAGCCGCGACGAACTGGCGAAGCTCGACGCGAAGTTCCTGCAGATCGTCAAGGACGCCGCCGAGTTCGAGAACCGCCAGCGCTCCACCCGGCTTGGTCGCATCACCGTGGAGCCGAAGCTGATCGGGGACCGCCCCGCCGGCCAGACACCGGAGAGCGCCGAGATCGTGCGCGCGACGGCGGCGGCGGTGAAGGCCGCCGGCTACACGCCCCAGCTCGGCGCCTCGTCGACGGATTCCAACGTGCCGATCAGCCTGGCCATTCCGGCGGTGACCATCGGCTCCGGCGGCTCGGGCGCGCGCGCCCACTCGGTGGACGAATGGATCGACGTGGCCAAGCCCGAAGCGGTGAAGGGCGCGGCGGTGGGCCTTGCGTCCATCCTCGCCATGGCCGGCGTGGCGCGGTGAGCCTGCCGCCGCTTCCCGCTCAGCCGGCGGGCGTGGCCTGGCCGACAGAGGCCTGGCCGGAGGGCGAGCTGCCCGGCCTGGCGCAGACCGGGTTCGAAGCGCTCATCGACGAAGCGTTCGAAGGACAGCCGAGCGAGCGGCTGGGCGAGACCCACGCGCTTCTGATCGTGCAGGGCGGGCGGATAGTCTTGGAGCGCTATGGCGACGGCTGCGGCCCCGACCAGACCTATCCCTCCTGGTCGAAGGCCAAGAGCATCACCCATGCGCTGGTGGGGATCGCCGTCGGCGACGGCAAGCTCGACGTCTCGGCCCCGGCCGACGTGCCGGAGTGGCGGGACGACGAGCGGGCGGCGATCACGCTCGACCACCTGCTGCGCATGTCCTCCGGCCTTCAATGGGTCGAGGAATATGTCCCTGGCCAGCCGTCCGACGTGATCGCGATGCTGTTCGGGGACGGCCAGGACGACGTGGCCGGGTTCGCGGCGCGCTTCCCGCTCGCCCACCAGCCCGGCAGCTTCTGGCAGTACTCCAGCGGGACCACCAACATCGTCAGCAGGATCCTGGCGCGCACGCTCGACGCCTATGGGCCCGACTTCGAGGCTTTCATGCGGGCGCGGCTGTTCGAGCCGCTGGGCATGACCAGCCCGGTCCCGAAGTTCGACGCCGCCGGGACCTTCATCGGCTCGTCCTTCTGCTTCTGCACGGCCCGCGACTTCGCCCGCTTCGGCCTGCTCTACCTGCGCGACGGGATGTGGGAGGGCCGCCGGCTGCTGCCGGAAGGCTGGGTGGACTACGCCCGCACGCCAACACCCCAGCAGCCGCTCGACGAGCCTTACGGCGCGCACTGGTGGCTGGGCGTAGGCGGCCCCGGCTCGTTCAGCGCCAACGGCTATGACGGCCAGTTCACCGTCTGCGTCCCCGACCTGGACCTGGTCCTCGTGCGCCACGGCGCGACGCCACTCGACCGCAAGGACGACCTGAGGGCGTGGGTGGGCGAGGTGGTGGACTGTTTCCGAAGGGTTAGCTGACCGGCTCCGCCGCGAGCCGCGCCTCCACCGCCTGCTCGGCCATGGCGGGCCAGGGATCGACGGTGACCCGGCGCATGTGGCGGCGCTGGCCGGGATAGTCGTTCAGGGCGAAGTGCCAGACCGACCGATTGTCCCAAAAGGCGACCGAGCCCTTCTCCCAGCGGAAGCGGCAGGTGAAGCCCTCGTAGCGGCAGTGCTCGAAGAGGTAGCCCAGCAGCGCCTTGGACTCCGAGGTCTTCCAGCCGTCGATGCGCAGGGTGAAGGCCGGGTTCACGTAGAGCGCCTTGCGGCCGGTCTCCGGGTGGGTGAGCACCATCGGGTGGACGTACTCGCCCACGTAGCCGTCGGCCTCCGCCACCTGCATGCCCTTGCGCTTCTGAGCGGAGTGCCCCTGGGCGGAGTACTCGCGGCTCGCCGAGTGCACGGCGCTCAGGCCTTCCAGCGTCCGCTTCAGCCCGTCGGAGAGGGCGTCGTACGCGGCGGCCTGGCTGGCGAACAGGGTGTCGCCGCCGAACTGCGGCACCTCGACGGCGTAGAGGATCGAGCCGATCGCCGGCGTCTCCAGAAAACTCATGTCGGAGTGCCAGCCGCCGCCGAAGTTGATGCGGTCCTCCGGCTCCTTGACGATCTCCATCACCTCCGGCTGGCCGGGCATGCCGGCCACGTAGGGGTGGATGTTCAGCGGACCGAACCGGGCGCCGAAGGCCACCTGCTGGGCCGGCGTCAGCGCCTGGTCGCGGAAGAAGACCACCTGGTGCTCGACCAGCGTCTTGCGGATGGCGGCGATTGTCGCGTCATCCTGCTCGCGCGCCAGGTCGACGCCGGAGATCTCCGCGCCGAGCGCGCCGGCCACACGGCGGATCTTCAGGTTTGCGGTCATGGCGATCTCCCAAGGGAAGGCAGGGGCCATGATACAATACGCGCCGGAGGCCGGAAGCATGGACGCACTCACCCGCCGCTTCGACGCCGACGGGCACGCCGAGCGGATACGCACGCAGGGCTACACCGTCATCGAGGACTTCATGGACGCCGCGACCCTGGCGGAGGTCCGGGAGATGCTGGCGCCGTACCTCGGCAGCCACGCCGGGCGCAATGACTTCGAGGGCTTCAAGACCGAGCGGGTCTACACCCTCGTCGCCCGAGGCAAGGTGTTCGAGCGGCTCACCGAGGAGCCGCGGCTGATGGCCCTGCTCGACCGTTTCCTGCAGCCCGGCTACCTGCTCACCGCCAGCCAGGCCATCTGCATCTACCCCGGCGAGACCGCCCAGGGGATCCACACTGACGACGGCTTCTACCGCCAGCCCCGGCCGCGCCCGGCGATCAGCTACACGATGATCGCGGCGGTGGACGCCTTCACCGTCGAGAACGGCGCGACCCAGGTGATCCCCGGCAGCCACCTGTGGGGCGACCCAGGCGCGCCCGAGCGGCCGAGCGACCCGGCGGAGATGGAGAAGATGCTGGTCAGCATGGAGATGCCCGCCGGGGCGGCGCTGGTCTTCCCCGGCACGCTGCTGCACCAGGGCGGCGCGAACCGCTCGCAGGCGCCCAGGCTCGCCTTCACCAACCAGTACTGCGAGCCCTGGGGCCGGACGCAGGAGAACTTCTACCTGGGGATTCCGCGCGAACAGGTCCGCGAGATGACGCCGAAGCTGAAACAGCTCCTGGGCTACGACATCTGGCCACCGTTCATGGGCCAGGTGACCGCCTCGCATCCTTCGAAGGCCCTGGAGCCAGGCTGGATCCCGCCGGTGGTCGCCCAGCGGCCTAGCTGAGGTTGCGCTTGAACAGGGCGAACAGCCGCTCCCAGTGCCGTTCGGCCGACGCCTTGTCATAGACCGCGCGCTGCGGGAAGGCGAAGCCATGCTCGACGCCGGGGTAGATTTCCACCTCGGCGCGCACACCGGCGCCCTTCAGGGCGGTGTCGAGGGCCTCCACCGTCTCCAGCGGCGCCCAGCGGTCGGTCTCGGCGCAGGCGAAGTAGAGCTCGGCGCTGGCCTTGGAGGCCACCAGGTGCGGGCTGTCGGCGTCGTCGGTGACGAGCTGGGTGCCGTAGATCGAGGCCGCCGCGCCCACCCGGCTCGGCCAGCGGGCCGCGAAGTTGATCGCATAGCGGCCGCTCATGCAGTAGCCGACGGTCCCGACCGGACCGGTTCCGGCGGCCGGGTCGCGGCTGGCGTAGTCGAGCAGCGCCTCGGCGTCGTCCATCACCAGTGGGATGCTGAGCGAGTTCATCAGCTCGAACATCCGCTCGCGCGCCTTGTCCTCGGCAAGCGGCGGCAGGTCCTTCAGCTCCATGACTCCGCGCCGGTAGTAGAGGTTCGGCAAGATGACGTAGTAGCCGACGCTCGCCAGCCGGCGGGCCATGTCCCGCAGCTCCTCGCGGATCGCCGGCGCGTCCATGAAGAACAGCACGATGGGATGCGGCCCACCGCGCTCCGGGTGAACGATGAATGTCGTGGTGCGGCCGTCCTTGGTGGGGACGTCTACGGTTTGCTCGATCATGCGGCCTAGACCAGCTCCGCCGGCTGCAGTTGCAGCTCCTTCAGAAGCGGCTCGGCGTAGTCGATGCGGCCAGTCATGGTCTTGGGGTCTCCCGAGGCGAGGCGGTACACGGCTTCGGCGATGTACTCGATCGGCTGCACGCGGTCCTTGGTGGCTTCGTTGATCAGGCCGTGCACCGCCACGCCAGGCGTGTCCACCAGCCCCGGCGAGACCACGTTGACGGCGATGTTGTCGTCGTAGACCTCCGACGCCAGGCCGGTGGTGAACCGCTCCAGCGCCGCCTTGCACATGCCGTAGACCGCGCCGCCGCCGCGCCGGGTGTAGGGCTGTTTCGGGTGGATGCCGGCGGGCGAGGAGATGTTGACGATCCAGCCCTGCTTGCGCTCGCGCATCTGCGGCAGGACGAGCTGCGACAGGTGGAAAGGCGCCCAGACCTGCACCTCCATCATCAGCTTGAACCGCTTCTCCGGGAAGGTCTCCACGGGGATGAAGAAGGTGACGGCGGCGTTGTTTACCAGGATGTCGACCGGGCCATACTCGGCGACCGCCTCGCGGATCAGCCGCTCGCGGTCCTCGGCGGACGAGAGGTCGGCCTTGATGAAGGTGGCCTCGCCGCCGGCCTTACGGATGCGCTCGACGGTGCCGTGCAGCGTGCCGGGGAGCTTGCTCTCGCCATCCTCGGCCGTCCGCGCCGAGCAGACCACGCGGGCGCCCTCCATCGCCAGCCGCGCGGCGATCGCCTCGCCGATGCCGCGGCTGGCGCCGGTGACGACCGCGGTCTTGCCTCTCAAGGCTCCGTTCGGGTTGATGCGGGCCTCGCCCATGATCGTCCTCCCACCTTGGGTCTTCTTCATTGGCCGCAACGCTGGCGCGGGCGGACGGCGAGCGCAAGGCCTCAGCGCGGCCCCCGCTCCAGCGCCTCGCGCGGCCACTCGCCGAAGTCGGCGGCGGCCTCGTAGGTGGTCTGCAGGAAATTGAGCAGGGCGAACCCCCGGGGCCTGCGCCGTCCGCACCGTCTCGTACGGCAGGACGAACTCCCCGAGCTCGTCATTCCAGCCCGCGCTGCGCGGGCGGATGAGCGCGTAGCGGAAGCCCTTCGGCTCCGGATAGGCGTAGGCGTAGAACAGCGCGTCGTGTTCGGGGTCGCCCGGCCAGAAACCGCAGCTCGACACCTCGTGCGAATAGGCCTCGCGGCTCACCGCGGCGGGCAGGATGGGCGAGCCGGGATGGGCTGGCGCTGGCCGCCCGGAGAACCGCGTCACCGCGAGGTCGAACGAGCCCCAGAAGAAGTGCACCGGGCTCGCCTTGCCGACGAAGCGGCCACGGAACAGCTTGAAGACGCGGTCCACCTGGCTGAGCGCGCGCCAGAACTGGTGGACCGCCTCGGCGTCATAGGACCGGTGGGTGCGGTCCTGCTCGAAGGGGATTGGGTTCGGCAGCTCGCAGGGGGTGGTCCAGATGCGGACGCTCACGCCCAGCTTCTCCAGGGCCTTCATCACGGCGCGGTGGAAGTCGGCGACCGTCTGCGGTCGCAGCGGCACGGTCTCCGTGCGCCCGTAGCTGCAGACCAGGTCCAGGCGGTGCTCGATGAAATCGAAGGCGATCTCGAGGTTGCGGCCCTTCAGCGGGATGGGCGAGGTGGTAAGGCCGCGGGCGGACACATAGAGCGGCACGTGCCACCAGTGGTTCACCGGCGGGGTGAGCGCCATGCGCACCTTGCCGACGATCTGGGTCCACATGTGCAGGGTGGCGCAGGTGTCCGCCCAGTCCGCATAGCGGAGCGGCGGCCAGTCCTCCTTGAGCACGGACAGGGGCATCTACGGACCTCGCGCGTGGTCCGCAGATGATGGCCGTCGTGGAGGAGCGAAGGCAAGCCGTCAGGCGGCCTTCTGCAGCTCCTGCTTCACGCGTTCCGCCAGCGTCTTGATGTCGATGGGCTTGGGCAGGAAAGAGACATTGGTCTCGCCCTCAAGCAGGTCGGAGAACTCGCTCTCGGCGTAGCCGGAGATGAACATCACCGGCGCGGCGCCCAGGTACTGGCGCGCCTGCTTCAGCAGGTCCGGGCCCTGCATGCCGGGCATGACCACGTCGGAGATCATGAGGTCGATCTCGCCGGCATGGGTTTCGGCGAGCTCCAGGGCCTCCTCGCCGCTGGCGGCCTCCATGACCTCGTAGCCGCGGGCGCGCAGCAGCTTGGCGGCGACGCTGCGCACGGCGTCCTCGTCCTCGACGAAGAGGATGCGGCCGGCGCCGGACAGGTCGCGCGCCGCGGGCCGCTTGGGCGCGACCGGCTGCGGGGCCGGCTGCACGACGCTGGACGGGATGTGGACCGGCAGGAAGATGCGGAAGGCCGCGCCTTCCCCGGGCTTGGAGTCGATGCTGATCCAGCCGTCGGACTGCTTGACTATGCCGTAGACGGTGGCGAGGCCCAGCCCAGTGCCCTCGCCGACGGGCTTGGTGGTGAAGAAGGGCT
Organism: Phenylobacterium sp.; assembly: GCF_036563285.1. Lineage (GTDB taxonomy): Bacteria > Pseudomonadota > Alphaproteobacteria > Caulobacterales > Caulobacteraceae > Phenylobacterium. The sequence continues at coordinate 123,483 of NZ_DATCMR010000006.1, read as the reverse complement.
CAAAGATCTTCTCCATGATCTCCGGCGCGATGCCGGGACCGTCGTCGGAGACCTCGATCAGCGCCTGGTCGCCCTGCGCGGTCGGATAGCCCATGGCCTGGGCCTGCTCCTGGCTGACTCGGGCGGTGCGGATGCGGACCGTGCCGCCGCCCTGTGCGCGGACGGCGTCGCGGGCGTTGACGGCGAGGTTCATCACCGCGGTCTCGAGCTGGCCGCGGTCGGCGCGCACCTGGGGCAGGTTGCGGCCGTAGTCGGTGGTCAGCTTCACGTCCTCGTAGAGCACGCGGCGCAGCAGCACCTCGAACTCGCTGATCAGTTCGCCAAGGTCGAGGATCTCGCGCTGAACGGTCTGCTTGCGCGAGAAGGCCAGCAGCTTGCGGACCAGATCGGCGGCCCGGGTCGAGGTCTGGCGGATCTCGTTGAGGCCCTCGTATGAGGGGTCGCCCACCGGGTGGCGCGAGGCCAGCACGTCGAGCTGCATGAAGATGGCGGTGAGCAGGTTGTTGAAGTCGTGGGCCACGCCGCCGGCCAGCTGGCCGATGGCCTGCATCTTCTGGCTCTGGGCGAGCTGCAGCTCGATCTGCTTCTGCTCGGAGACGTCGACGAGATAGGCCACCCAGCGGCCGTCGCTCTTCGACAGGTAGAGGTGCGCGACGCGGGTCGGGTCGTGCGCCAGCCGGACTTCCAGGGGCGAATGGCCGGCCGCCAGCTTCTGGGCGGCGTCGGCGCGCGAGGCGGCGTCGATCAGCTCGCCGAATGCCTGGCCGGTCTCGCCGCCGTGGGCCACGGCCCTCAGGGCTGCGTTGGCCTCGATGATCTTCGCGTCGAACGGGTCCTCACCCTCGATCAGGGCGGCGCCGAACGGGGAGGCGGCGGCGAAGGCGTCCAGCACCTTCGGCGGCGGCGTGCCGGCGGTGGAGAAGGCGGTGAGCACCTCCATGGCGGCCGACGGCAGGGCCAGCGAGCCGCCCTGCCCCATCAGCCGCACGAGGAAGCGGCGGGCGCCAAGCGGGGAGACGGTCGCCTCGTGCTCGGCGCCATTGGTCTTGATCGAGGCCTTGCCGGTCTCGCCGCGGCGCGCAGCGCCCAAGGCGGCGAACAGGCTGGCCGCGGAGGAGCCGTTCTTGGGCAGCCGGGGCGTGGAGCCAAGCAGCGCCTTCCAGGCGGCGTTGGCGGCCTGCACCCGCCCATCGGGCGCGGCGATGGCGGCGGGCTCCGAGAGCGCCTCGATCAGCTTCTCGGCCCCGGGGTCCGCCTCGCTGGCCGGCTCGGCCGTCCCGCGCACGACGAAGAGGCCCAGGCAGGCGACGCCGGCAAGCCCGATCAGCAGCAGCAGCCCGGCTAGGGTGGCGGGTCCCGCGTTCCAGGCTGGAATCGAGGCGAATCCCACGGCCAGCAGGAAGAAGACCACGGCGACCGTGGTCAGCGGGTCGAAGCGCTTGCGGGCGCCTCTGCTGGACGGCGGCTCGGCCATGCGAAGCGCAGGCGCCTCCTCGGGGCGGATGGACGACAGACTCATACGCAAACGTCTCTCGGCGATAAGCAAGCAGCACTAGTGCGGCATTCTGCCGAGCAGGCGAGGCGCGCCTTCGAAGGTGCGTCCAACCGAGCGTCCGCTCGATACTGGCCCGAGTCGCATGCCTTGGGGAAAGGGCGACGTCGCCACACTGCGCAGGCGGGTGTTAGCAGACCCTTTAAAGGGCGCCGGCGCGCTTCTTGCCGGCATTGAGGATGAAGCCGATGACCTTGGCCACCGCCTCGTAGTGGGCCGGTGGGATCATGTCCTCCACCTCGACGGCGGCGTAGAGCGCGCGGGCCAGCGGCGGGTCCTCGATCACCGGCACCCCGGCTTCTTCTGCGACCGCGCGGATCTTCAAGGCCAGGCTGTCCAGGCCCTTGGCGACGCAGATGGGCGCCTCGTCCTCGCCCTGCTCGTACTTCAGCGCCACGGCGTAGTGAGTCGGGTTCATCACCACCACGGTGGCGTTGGGCACGGCCTGCATCATCCGCTGGCGGGCGCGGGTATGGCGCAGCTGCCGCTGGCGCGCCTTCACGTGCGGGTCGCCTTCCGACTGCTTGAAGTCCTCCTTCAGCTCTTCCTTGGTCATCCGCATGCGGGCCATGAAGCGCTGCTTCTGCCAGAACCAGTCGCCGCCGGAGACCACCAGCAGCAGCCCGCCCACGGCCATGGCCAGGCGCCGCAGGATGTCGGCGGTCAGGGGAAGGATGGCCACCGGCTCCAGCATCGCCAGGCTGGTCAGGTCGTCCATGAACGGGTTCAGCACCCACCAGGCCAGCACCGCCAGCATGATCACCTTGATGATCGACTTGACGAACTGCATCAGCCCGTCGAGGCCGAAGATCCGCTTCAGCCCCTGCATCGGCGAGACCTTCTTGAAGTCCGGCTTCAGCTTGTCCGGCGTGAACAGCAGGCCGGTCTGCACGAGATTGCCGGCAATGCCCGCGGCGGCGGCGGCCAGCAGCACGCCCAGCAGGATCGGCAGCACCGCCATGACGACCATACGGACGAGCTCGACCGCCCCGTCGCTGGTCACCGACATCTCGCCGGCGTCGGCTATGAAGGGCAGGAGGGCGGAGCCCAGGTCCCTCGACAGCTGGCCGCCGGCGATGGCCACGATGCCGGCCACCGCGACGAAGGAGAGGAAGCCCGGCAGGTCCTGGGTCTTGGCGACATCGCCCTTGGCCTTGGCTTCCTCGAGCTTCCGGGGTGTCGGCTCCTCTGTTTTCGATGCGCCGTCGTTCTCCTCCGCCATGGCCTATCCCGCGAAGGCGCCGAGGAGGTCGCGGTAGCGGTCGATCCAGACCATGCCGATGCTGCCCAGGCTCAGCGCGAAGATCGACAGCCCCGCCAGCACCATGATCGGGCTGGCCACGAAGAACACCTGGAACTGCGGCATGGCGCGGCCGACGAGCCCGGTGGCGACGTTGAAGATGATGCTGAAGACCATGACCGGCGCCGACAGCTGCAGCCCCAGCGCGAACGACTTAGCCACGGTCTGGATGGCGAGCTGGGCGGCGTCGGACACCGGCACGGGCCGGGCGAAAGGGAAGACCTCGTAGGACTTCACGATCGCGCCGATGAACAGGTGGTGCAGGCCGGTGGCCATGATCAGCACGATGCCGAGCAGGCCCAGGAAGGTGCCGATGGTGGTCGAGGGCGCGGCCTGGGTCGGGTTGGCGGTCTGCGAGAAGCCCAGGGTGGTCTGGATCGAGATCACCTCGCCGGCGGTCGCCAGCGCCGACATGAAGAAGCGCAGCACGCCGCCGATGAAGAGGCCGATCAGCAGCTCCCTGATCACCGCGCCCGCCACGCCGCTCACAGCTGAGGGCAAGGGCGGGATACCGGGCGCGATCACCGGGAACAGCGCCAGCGACATGGCGAAGGCCAGCGCCAGGCGGATGCGCGGCGGGATGAAGCCCTCCCCGATCCCGGGGATCAGCATCACCACCGCGCCCAGGCGGCAGAAGAGCAGGCCGGCGGCGTAGACCTGCTGGGCAGTGGCGTAGGATTCCATCCGCGGGCGCTCGGCCCTCGCCTCACATGGCCGCGATGCGCGCGGCGATGGTGCGCATGAACCCGCTCATCAGCGCCCCCATGAGCGGCAGGAAGACCAGCAGGGAGACGAAGATGGCGACGATCTTCGGCGCATAGACCAGGGTGGCTTCCTGGATCTGGGTCAGGGCCTGCAGCAGGCCGATGCCCACGCCGACCACGAGGCCCACGATCAGCACCGGCGCGCAGAGCTGGATGGTCAGCCAGATGGCGTCGCGCCCGACGTCAAGAACCTCGGCGCCGTTCATCGGAGACCTCTTTGGAAAGCTTACGGAATCGGCTCGCCAAGCCGAGGCTCCAGCCTGCCGAAACATGGTTAACAGCCCTTTACCCGGCGGCTGCGCGCGGGCGGGTCTCCGGGGCCTTCAGGAAGATGGGCAGCACCACGAGCGCGACGAGTGCGATCATGGCGCCTGGCACGAGCGGCCAGCCGGTGCGGGCGATCAGCACTTGGGCGAGGTAGGGCGTCAGCCCGCCGAACACCGCTGTCGCCGCCGTGGCTCCGAGCGCCAGCCCGGTGAGCCGCCCCTCGCCGGGGAACTGCTCCGCGGTGGCCACGGCGCCTACCGCGCTCACGCCCCCCGCGACGGCCGCCAGCGCCACCGCGCCCAGCAGCGCCTGGGCCGCCGAGCCGCTGCCCATCAGTGAGAACAGGGTAGTCGGCAGCACAGCGCTGGCGAGCGCCAGCGCCACCAGCACGGGCTTGCGCCCCCAGCGGTCCGACAGCGCCCCCACGAAGGGCGTCACCACGATGACCACCACGGCCGCGGCCGTCGACAGCCACAGCGCGCGGTTCTCCGTCAGCGAGCCCACCGAGGTCAGGAACGCCGGCACATAGGTGATGCCCACGTAGTAGGTGATCGACCCCAGCGCGGAGATCGCGAAGGAGCGGAAGATCCCCATGCGGTGGTTGCCGACCACGTAGCGAAACGGCTTCGGAGGCGTCGTGCCGGCCGCCCGCTGCCGCTCGAAGTCCGGCGACTCCTGCATGGTCGAGCGCGCGAGCCAGACGCTGCCCGCCAGCGCCGCCCCCACCAGGAACGGAATGCGCCAGCCCCAGCCGGCGAGGTCCGCCTCGGAGAATGCGTGGACTGTCAGCGCCGAGACCGCCACCGCGAGCAGGGCGCCGACTTCGCTGGCCGCCGAGGCGCAGGACGCGATCAGCCCGCGCCGGTGGATCGGCGCCCCCTCCAGCAGGTAGGCGACGACGCCCGTGTACTCGCCGCCCACCGAGAACCCCATCACGCAGCGCAGGAGCAGCAGCAGCCAGCCGGCGGCGGGCCCGATCGCGGCGTAGGTCGGCAGCAGGGCCGTGGCCAGCATGGCCGCGCTCATCAGCGCCATCGAGAGCAGCATCATGGTGCGCCGGCCGTAGCGGTCGCCCACGTGCCCGAACACCACCGCGCCCAGCGGCCGCAGCAGGTAGGCCACCGCGAACCCCGCCAGGGTGGTGACCAGCGAGCCCTCCCCGCCGCCGAAGAACACCCGCGACAGGACCGTGACGAAGTAGAGGTAGAGGGTGAAGTCGTACCACTCCACGACCGTGGAGAGCCCCGCGACGACCATCGAGCGCCGGGACATCGGCCGGTGGCTCGGCGGCGAATCGTCCGGCGCGGGCGTCATGGACCAAGGCGTAACACGGCTGCGCGGAATTGCCTTAGCGGCGACACAGGCCGGCGCTAGAACTCCGTCCGAGTACGACCATCGGAGCCGCCCATGAAACTGCTGACCGCCGCCGCCCTCGCGACCTTCCTCCTGGCCCCCACCGCCCAGGCGCAGATGGCCCTGCAGCAGGTGACCACCTCGCTCAAGAACGCCGAAGGCAAGGACATCGGCGTGGTCCGCCTCACCGCCGCCCCCAAGGGCGTCATCCTGCGGGTCGAAGCGAATGGCCTGACGCCCGGCTGGCATGGCGTCCACTTCCACGAGAAGGCCGACTGCTCGAAGTCCGACTTCACCACCGCCGGCGGCCACGTCCACGGCGGCGGCGAGCGCATCCACGGCCTGCTCAACGCCAAGGCCAACGAGACCGGCGACCTGCCGAACGTCTTCGCCGACTCGCACGGCATGGTCATGGCGGAGGTGTATTCAGGCCTGACCACCCTGCCCGCCCTGATGGACGCCGATGGCTCTGCGGTGGTGGTGCACGCCAATCCCGACGACCAGCTGAGCCAGCCGATCGGCGGCGCCGGTCCCCGCGTGGCCTGCGCCGCGGTGCGCTAGATCGGCATCCGCATGATTTCCTGATACGCGCTGATCACCTGGTCGCGGACGGCCATCACCGTCTCGAGGCTGGCCTCGGCTGCGGAGATGGCGGTGACCACGTCGACCAGCTCGGCCTTGCCGGCGACCTGGGCCGCCATCTGGCCCTCGGCGTGCTTCGAGGCGCTGATGGCGTCGCTCATCGCCGCCTTCAGGATCTGGCCGAAGCCGCCGCCCTCGATCCCGCCCGCGCCCATGCCGGGGTCGACGCCCGTGGTCTTCTGGGTGGCGGCGTAGGCCTTGGCCGCGGCGAGTGCGTTGATCATCGCCTAAGCCCCTAGCGCTTCAGCAGGTCGAGGGTGCGCTGCTCCATGGCGCGCGCCGTCTCGATGACGTTGAGGTTGGCCTCGTAGGCCCGCTGCGCCTCGCGCATATCCATGGCCTCGACCAGGGAATCCACGTTGGGCAGCTTCACGTAGCCTTGCGCGTCGGCCGCGGGGTTGCCCGGCTCGTACTCCACCTTGAACGGCTTCTGGTCGGGCTGGGCGCCGGTCATCCGCACCCCGGTGGCGCCGGACACGTCGGTGGGTTCGAACACCGGGGCCTGGCGCCGGTACGGATCGCCGCCGGGCGTGCGCGCCGTGGAGTTGGCGTTGGCCAGGTTCTCGGCGATGACCCGCATGCGGGCCTGCTGGGCGCGCATGGCCGAGGCGGCGACGGCCTGGGCGACGCCTGCAAGCGATCTGGTCTCCGGCATCTAGCGGCTCCCGGTCAGGCGCGGCCCGGCGGCTTGGCCGCCAGGCGCAGCAGGTTGAGGGACTTCTGGTAGAAGCCGATGGCGGCGTCGTACTGCATCCGCGCATCGCTCATCTTCAGCATCTCTTCCTCGAGGCTGACGGAGTTGCCGTCGAGGGTGGTCTCGATGACCTCGGATTTGGTCTGCTTCAGGCTCACGCCGCCGGGGCGGCGCGCGTTCGGCGCCACCATATGCGAGGCATGCGTCACCGCCTGGACACCGGCCATCGCCGTCCCCGGCGCAGCCGCCGCAGTCTGGGTGTGGAAGCTGAACGGCTTCAGGTCCTTCGGCGCGAACCCGGGCGTGTCGGAGTTGGCGACGTTCTGGGCGATCAGCTTCTGCCGCTCGGACAGGTAGCTCAGCCGGCCGCGCAGCATCGAGAACAGCGGGATGTCGGCCAGATCCATGGCAAACATGGTGAATAAACAGGGTTAATCAGCGCTTAAGAGACTCGGCGGCGAATGGGCCTCCAGAGCCCAGCCGCAGAAGCGCCCATGGACCTTTCCGACCTCGCCAGAGCGATCTTCGCGCTCGCCCTCACCCTCGGCATCATTGGCCTCGCCGCCGTGGCCCTGCGCAAGTTCGGACCGGACGCGCTGGCCCGGCTCGCCCGGCCCACCCGGCGGGAGCGCCGCCTCGCCGTCGTCGAGAACCTGGTCCTCGATCCCACCCGCCGCCTCGTGCTGGTCTCCTGCGACGGCCAGGAGATGCTGCTGCTGCTTGGTGAGGGCCGCGTGCTGGCCGAAGGCGTGGCCCAGCCGGCGGCGGACGCACGCTGATGCGCGAGCTCTTCAAGGCGATCCGCAGCCTGCCGGCTGACGACTGGAAGAAGGCCGCCGCGCTCTCCGCCGTGACGACGCTCGCCATGCTGGTCTTCCCGGCGGCTGCGGCGGCGCAGGCGGTCAACATCGACCTGGGCACGGGCGCCGGCCTCACCGAGCGTGTGGTGCAGCTGATCGGCCTTTTGACCGTGCTGTCGCTGGCGCCGTCCATCGTGATCATGAGCACCAGCTTCGTGCGCATCGTGGTGGTGCTCTCCCTGCTGCGCACGGCGCTGGGCCTTCAGCAGAGCCCGCCCAACGCGGTGATCATCTCGCTGTCGCTGTTCCTGACCGCCATCGTCATGGGCCCAACGCTGCAGCAGTCCTACGACGAGGGCGTGAAGCCGCTGCTGGACCAGCAGATGGAGCTGCCCGCCGCCTTCGACGCGGCCGGCGGACCGGTGAAGACCTTCATGCTGAGCCAGGTCGACCGCGAGGACCTCGCCCTCTTCGTCCGGCTCTCCAAGATCGAGCGCCCGCGCACCGCCGCGGAGACCCCGCTGCGCGTAGTCACCCCCGCCTTCATGATCTCCGAGCTGAAGCGCGCGTTCGAAATCGGCTTCCTGCTCTTCGTGCCTTTCCTGGTCATCGACCTCGTCGTCGCGAGCGTCCTGATGAGCATGGGCATGATGATGCTCCCGCCCGTGGTGGTGAGCCTGCCCTTCAAGCTGATCTTTTTCGTGCTGGTGGACGGGTGGCGGTTGGTCTGCGGCAGTCTGGTCGAGAGCTTCCAGCGAGGCGCCGGAGGCTAGTCAGCCCTTCGCCGCCGGCGCGGCGGCCTGGGCCTGTTTGGCCGGAGCCGGCGCAGCCGCCTGCTTCGTCCCTGGCGCAGGCTTCCCACCCGTCGGCGCCCGCGCCGTGCGGAAGCGGACCTTCATCTTCGACACCCAGCCGGCGAAGGCCTCGTTGTCGGCGGTGACCCGGCCGAAGTCGGCGACCGAGAGGCGGCCGATGCTGGTGGAGCCGGAGAGCGCCACGCGCAGGGCCTCGGGATTGTGCGACTGGTCGATGAAGGCGCCGTACTGGGTCTCCAGCCGGGTGAGCGCGGCGTCGTTGCCGGCCAGGCTGTAGGCGACGCCGGCGCGCAGGAGGGCGCCTTCCTCCACGCTGGAGAGCGCGGCCGGGTTCTTCCAGCGCTCGCCCAGCGCCTTCTCGAACAGCGGGCCGGCGGCGGCCCAGTTCTTCTGTTTCCAGGTGATCTCGGCGCGCAGGTCGGCGGCTTCCCGCGACTTGTCGGCCTCGAGGATCTCCAGCGCCGCCTCGTAGCGGCCGACGCCCGTCCAGGCGCGCGCCTCGATCAGTCGCCGCTCGGCCATGAGCGCGCTGGGCAGGATGGTGGTGCGCGAGCCGTTGATCGCCTGCAGCGCCTTCTCCGGCTGGCGGTCCATCAGGTAGATCACCGCCAGGTCGGTGGCGACCTGGGCGCGCGGGATGCCGTCGAGCCGGTTCTCGGCCTGCCACTTCAGGAACTCGGCGGCCTGCGGCAGGAGGTCGACATCGACCAGCCGACGGACCAGCTTGCGCACCATCATGTCGCCGTCGGCGCCGACCGGCGTCAGGTCCTTGAAGTCGTAGAACAGGGCCAGCGCCTGGATGGGCTCCAGCCCGTCGGCCATGCCATCCATGAACAGCGCGCGGAAGGCGGCCGACAAATCGGCCTGCAGCTGCATGGCCTCGGGCAGGTCCTGGCGGCGCGTGCCCGCCGAGCGCAGCGCCTCCAGCGCCTCGCGGTAGCGGCCCTGGCCGAGGTAGAGCTGACCCAGCGCGCGGATGGTCTCCAGCTCGGTGGCGTCGCCGCGCCAGCGGTAGCGCAGGCCGTCGAAGGTGTTGGCCGCCTGCAGCGGGGTGAGCTTGCCGGTCTCCAGCCGGATCTGGGTCGCCCGCAGCAGCGCCGCCGAGGCCAGGGCCTCGGTGGGGGCGCCGCTGATCGCGGTGTACATCTTCAGCGCCCGGTCCTTGTGGCCCTGCAGCTCGATGATGCGGGCCTGCACCAGGCGGGTGGCCAGCTCCTCCAGCGGGTCGGTCTTGTCGGCGAGGGCCAGCTTGATGCGCGCCTCGGCGCCGGCGAGATCCCCTTGGGCCATGGCGGCCTGCGCGTCGGCGCGCGCGAAGCGCGCCTTCCAGGTCGGGGAGAAATGGTGGAAGGCCTCGGCGCCCCGCCCGAATTGGCTGCGCGCCTCCGGCCACTGCGCGAGTTGGGTGGCGATGTAGGACCGCCACAGCGCCGAGGAGGGATCTTCGGACAGCACCGGCGAGGAGAAGTCAGCCTCGGCCTCCTTGTAGCGGCGCGCCATCACCCGGGCGACGCCGCGCAGGCCGCGGAACTCCGGGTCCTCCAGCATCTCCGGATGGAAGCGGGCGGTCTCGTTCAGCACCCCGATCGCTTCGAACGACAGGTCCGAGCCCACCAGGAAGCGGGCCAGCGCCATGCGGGCGGCGACCGGCGAGGCTTTCTCCTTCTTCGCGGCCTCCTCGGTGGCGGCGCGGAACAGGGCGTTGTAGCGGGCGGTGAAGCCGCCCTCCCCAGTCTTCGGCCAGTTGGCATGGTCGATCAGCGCCGGCATGGCCGCGGGCTTCGGCGCGCCGAGGTCCACCTGGCGCTCCTGGGTCGCCCACGCCGGCGACAGCGTCAGGCCCTTTGGCCTGCCGATGTGCACGAGGTCGCCCTGGCGGGCGACCTCCAGGTCCTCGACGAAGCTCTCGATGGCGATGCCCTGCACCGAGGGCAACAGCGCCATCTGCACATAGTCGCGCCTGGACGGCAGGCCCTTGGAGGGGCCCAGCGCGGTGACCACGCGGATCACGTCGCCGGCGTCCGGGTCGGCCAGGTTGACCACCCGCGTGGCGCCGGCCACCGGCGCCTTCAGCAGCGCGGGGCCGTTGGTCGCGTCGCGGGTGACGCGGACGACCGACGGCTGGCTCTGGTTTCCCGGCCCGACCGCGATGGTCCAGGTAGGCCCCTGCGCCACGGCGAAGACGGGCGTCGCCCGGCTGGCCTCGATCCGCACGGCGGAATAGTCCGCGCCCCTGAAGGCGGTGACCGACTTGAACTGCGGCAGGCCCTTGGGCGCCTTGGAGACGTCGAGGGTGGCGGCGGCGTCGAACACCACCCAGACCACGTCGCCGCGGCGGAAGACGGCCGCGCCCGCGGGGTTCGCCCAGTTGAAGGCGAAGGTGACCTGGCCGTTGGCGGCCTTGGGCTCCATGTGCACGACGCCGCCGGCGGGGACCGGGTTGGGGCGGACCGGCTCGGGCTCGACCGGCTGCGCGGCGGCCTGCTGGCGCGCCATCTCTTCCGGGGTCGGTTCGGGCTTCTTGAAGGCGTTGAGGTAGGCCGCGCCGTCCGCCTGTCCGATCTTGGCCTCGGCGTCGTCGGCGAGCGTGATGGCGACCTCGAGCTTGCCGCCGACGTGGCGCTTCTCGGCGCTCTTGATCCAGTCGGGCGGCGAGGTGCGCAGGCGCGAGATGTCGGGGTCGGCGTCGCGGCTGAAGGCGAAGACGACTGTCTGGCCAGTGCGGCGGGTGGCGACCTTCGCCCCGCCTTTCCAGTGGAACTCGACGCGGCTGAAGTCCTTGGCGCTCGCCACGCGCACGTCGAGCGGTCCGTGGGCGGCCGGCGGCGCCTTCTCGGCCCCAGGCGCAGCCAGCCCTGACGGCGCGGCCACGCCTGCGATGCAGACGGCCGCGACGCCGGACCGGAGGGCCTGGCGGAGGCTCATGCGCTACCCGGCCTTCGGCGCCGGCGTGGCCGACGGCGGAACTGCGGGGGCGGCCGCCGGCGGGGCGGCGGCCTGGGCCTGCGGCTGGGGCGTCGCGGCCTTCGGCTGCGGCGTGTTGCGGGCCTGCCGCGGCGGCTGACGCTTCGGCGCCGGCGTGGCGGCCTTGGCGGGAGGGGTGGCGCCCGCCTGGGCGGCAGGCTGAGCCCCGGCCTGGGCGGCGGCCTTGTTGGCTTCGGCCGCAGCGTTGGCGGCCATGGCCTTGGCCTCGGTGAAGCGCTTGGCCATGCCTTCGGAGAGCTTCTTGGCCTCGGACGGCGGCATCTGCGCCATGATCGCCGAGAGCGCGCGCTCCTTCATCTTGGCCGCGATCGGCAGGCGCACGCTATCGTCGAGCATGACGAACCGCGGCGCGGCGTCCTTGGCCTTCATGCCTTCGAACACCCGCACCAGACGGTCGATCTCGGCGGCTTCCATCTTCTCGGCCTGCACGAGCAGGGCCTGGATGTCGCCCTTCAGGCCGGTCAGCGCCTTCACCTTGGCGTCGAGCTTGGCCTCGGCGGCGGCCATCAGGGCGAGCTGGGTGTTGAGCTCGTTCTCGCGCTCGTCGAGCTGGCCGCGGCGCACGCCCAGACTCTGCAGCACCTGCAACTCGGCAGGCGACAGCCCGGCCTCCTTGGCGAGCTCCGCGGCGGTGGGCGCGCAGACGGCCTTCGGCGTGATGGTGGGCGGCGGCAGGCCCGCGGCGACGTCCTTCGCCTCGCCGGTCTCGGCCTTCTCGTCCTTGCCCTTCTCGGGCTTGGCGCCCTTGGCGGCTTCCTCGGCGAACGCCTTGGCGCCGGAGACCAGGTTCGGCAGGCCCCGGGCGCCGGCCATCGCGTTGATGGCGAGGACGCCGCCCATGGCGACGCCCACCAGCGGCAGGATGCGGGGGATGTTCTTCATCGACGGCCACCCGCGAGGGAGGTGAGCGTCAGCGGCTCCTCGAACAGCTCGTCCTCAAAGGCGGGACGGGGGCGCGACGGGGCCGGCGCGCTCCTGACCAGCCGCTCGGGCCGCTGGCGCGCCTCGCGGGCGGCGGCCAGCAGGGCGCCGAGGCGCCGCTCCTGGGCGGCGTCCTTCGGCGGTTCCAGGATCGGGCCCGCAGGCATGGCCGGCGCCTGGTCGACGAGGCGCTCCAGCTTGGCGGCGAGCGTCCGGCCCTTCTCGATGCGGTCGGCGAGCGCGTCGGTGGCCTCGTCGGTGGCGGCCCTCAGGTCGGCGAGCCCCTGCTCGGCGCGCTCGGCGGCGGCGTTCAGCTCGCTGACCGCCTTGGCGAAGCCGTCGTGGCTGTCGCGAAGGGCCTGCAGGCGCTTGTTCAGCCGCCAGCCCATGACCAGGGCGGCGAGCAGCAGGCCGGCGAGCAGGAGGTTCAGGCCGATGCCGATGATGCTCATGGTCTCTAGCCCTTCTGGACGGCTTGCTTGGCGTGCGGCGTCAGCGGCGCCTCCACGCGGATGGCGATGTGCTGGTTGCGGCGCCCCATGCGGCCGCGGGTGAGCGGGATCTGGCCGGCGCGCAGCTCCACGAGGCTGTCGGGCGTGGCGTTGAGCGTGAGCGTGTCGCCGACCTTCAGGTCGAGCACCTGCTTGAGCGGCACCTGCTGCTCGTCCAGCACGGCGCGGACCTCCATGTTGGTGGTCCAAAGCTCGGTGGCCAGGTGGCCTTCCCAGATGTTGTCGCGGCCGAACTTCTCGCCCATGAACTGCTGCAGCAGCATCTTCCGGATGGGCTCGAGGGTGGCGTAGGGCAGCAGGAGCTCGATGCGGCCGCCGCGGTCTTCCATGTCGATGCGCAGCTTCACCAGGATGGCGGCGTTGGCCGGCCGCGCGATGGCGGCGAAGCGCGGGTTGGTCTCCAGCCGGTCCAGGGTGAAGGTCACCGGCGTCAGCGGCTCGAACGCCTCGCGGGCATCGGACAGCACCACCTCGACCATCCGCTGCACGAGCACGCGCTCGATGGTGGTGTAGGGCCGGCCCTCGATGCGCATGGCCGCGGTGCCTCGCCGGCCGCCCAGCAGAACGTCGACGATCGAATAGATCAGGTTGGAATCGACCGTCAGGAGGCCGTAGTTGTTCAGCTCCTCGGCCTGGAAGACGCAGAGGATGGCCGGCAGCGGGATCGAGTTCAGGTAGTCGCCGAAGCGGATCGACGAGATGTTGTCGAGGCTGACCTCGACGTTGTCCGAGGTGAAGTTCCGCAGGCTCGTCGTCATCAACCGCACCAGCCGGTCGAAGACGATCTCCAGCATCGGCAGGCGCTCGTAGGAGACCAGCGCCGAGTTGATGATCGCGCGGATGCCGGTGCGCTCCGAGCCCTCCTCGTCGGAGAGATCGAAGCCCAGGAGGGAGTCGATCTCGTCCTGATTCAGGATCCGCTCGGAGGACGGCCCGCCCTCGCCCGCAGCCTGCGCCGCCGGCACGTCGCCTTCCTTCCAGCCGGGGGCGCCGGCCGAGGTCGCTTGCGGATTGTCGGGACTGTCGCTGGCCATGGTCACGCTACGCAACTCGGCGCCTGGTGGGCGCTAGTTGATGAGCATCTCCTCGATGAGGACCGCGTTCGCCTTCGACGGCGCGATCACGAGGTTGACCCGGCGCAGGATCTCCATGCGCAGCTGGTAGGAGCCCTGGCTGCCGGAAAGGTCTTCGGGCCTGAGCTCCCTGAGGAAGGTCTGGAACATGTCCTGCAGCCTGGGCATGTTCGGGTCGAGCTCTTCGACGGTGTGCTCGTCCGGCAGCTCCAGGGTGAGCTTCAGCTTCAGGAAGGTTGGGCGACCGTCGGCGGTCTGCATGTTCACGACCACGTCGGGCATGGTGTAGAAGATCACGCCGTCGGGCCCTTCGCGGATCTGGGCGACCTCGCCCTCCTTGCCGCCCTTGCCGCCGTGTTCCTTCTCGTCCTTCTTCTTGCCCTTCTTCTTCTCCTTGCCCTTCTCGGCATGCGCCTCGTCGGGCTTGGGCTTGAGGAACATGAAGGCCGCGCCCCCGCCCCCGCCCAGCACCAGGACGGCCGCGACGCCGGCGATGATCAGCATCTTCAGCGGCAGCTTTTTCTTGGGCGCGCCCTCGCCGTCCTCGCCTTCGGCGGCCTCCCCTGCGGGGGCTTCCTTGACCTTGTCTTCGGCCACGCGCGCGTTCCTTAGAATCTTGGCTCCCTCTGAATGGCCCCGGTTTGGTTAAGAGACGGTTGTTAACCGGTGCGGACGCTGCCCGGCAGAAATCGCCGACCGGTCGCCGTTAACCATTTTAACCCTTGGAATTCCCGAGGTTTTTGGCTGGCCCGAAGCTTGCAGCCGGATTGGGCGAAAGTGTCGCTCCGCCAAGGCCTGCGTTAATGGACAACACCAACTTCGTCGGACTGTCCCGCCAGATCGTGCTTCGTCGCGAGATGGACATCATCGCCAACAACATCGCCAACGCCGACACGGCGGGCTTCAAGGTCGAGAGCCTGATGACCAGGGCCGAGCCCAAGGCTCCGGCCTTCACCCTGGGCGGACCGAAGCCGGTGAAGTTCGTGGTCGCCGACGGCGTGCTGCGCGATTTCACCCAGGGCGCGGTGCGCCGCACCGACGGCCCGCTCGACTTCGCCATCGAGGGCCAGGGCTTCTTCCGCGTCCGCGGCGACGAGGGCGAGCGGTTCACCCGCGACGGCCGCTTCCGCACCGACGAGGTCGGCCGGCTGGTCACCCAGGGCGGCGCCATGGTGCTGGACGAGGGCGGCGGCGAAGTCACCATCGATCCCGAGCGCGGCCCGCTCATGATGGGCGCCGACGGCACCCTGACGCAGAACGGCGAGCGGGTCGGCAAGCTGGCGGTCGTCGAATTCGAGAACCTCTCCGTGCTCGAGAAGACCGGCGACAACCTGCTGCAGAACACCTCCAACGAACAGCCGCGCCCGGCCACCGAGGCGCGCCTGCGCCAGGGGATGCTGGAAGGCTCGAACGTCCAGCCGATCCTGGAGATCACCCGGATGATCGAAGTGTCCCGGGCCTACGAGTCGATGGCCCGGATGATGGACTCCAACGCCGACCTCGCGCGCCGCTCCGTCGAGCGCATGGGCCGGGTGCAGTAAGGGGAGATTAGACGATGCAGGCTCTCAGAACCGCCGCCACGGGCATGGCGGCCCAGCAGCTGAACGTCGAGGTCATCTCGAACAACATCGCCAACATGAACACGGTGGCGTTCAAGCGTCAGCGCGCCGAGTTCCAGGACCTGCTCTACCAGACGCTCGAGCAGCCCGGCGCCCAGTCGTCGGACCAGGGCACCATCGTGCCCACCGGGGTGCAGGTGGGCGCGGGCGTCAAGGCCGGCGGCGTCTACCGGATCGCCACCCAGGGCGCCATGACGCGGACGGACAACCGCCTCGACCTGGCCATCGAGGGCCGCGGCTGGTTCCAGGTGCTGCTGCCGTCCGGCGAGACCGCCTACACGCGGGCCGGCAACCTGGCGACCAACGACCAGGGCCAGATCGTCACGCAGGACGGCTATGCGATCCAGCCGACCATCACGATCCCCAACGACGCCACTGACGTCACCATCGACGCCACGGGCCAGGTGCAGGTCACCCAGCCGGGCGCCACCGTGCCCAATGTGGTGGGCACTCTGGAGCTCGCCACTTTCGTGAATGAGAACGGCCTCTCGGCCATGGGCGGCAACCTGTTCAAGGAGACCCCCGCCTCCGGCGCGGCGCTGACCGGCACGCCCGGCACGAACGGCGTCGGCACGCTGCTGCAGGGCTACACCGAGGCCTCCAACGTTGACGCGGTGGCCGAGATCACCGCCCTGATCATCGCCCAGCGCGCCTACGAGATGAACTCCAAGGTGATCTCCACGGCAGACAACATGCTGGGCGTGGCCAACCAGGTGAAGTCGTAAGCCATGCGCAGGCTCGCCCTCGCCGCCGCACTGCTCGCCTTCGCCACCCCGGCCTTCGCGGGCCAGCCGGTGGCGCTCAAGGCCGACGCCTCCGACGGCGACGGCCTCGTCACCCTGGGCGACATCTTCGAGGGCGCGGGCGCGGCGGCGAAGGTGCCTGTGGCCAGCCGCGGCGGCGCGAGCCTGATCCTGGACGCCGCCGTCGTGCAAGGCGTGGCCCGCCGCGCCGGGTTGGACTGGGCCAACGCCGAGGGCCTGCGGAAGATCGTGGTGCGAGGCTCGTCGACCCAAGGTCCGGCGGCGGTCGCGTCGCGCGGCAACGTCGAGGTGCTGACCTACGCCCGCAGCCTCACGGCCGGCGAGGTGGTGCAGCCTGCCGACGTCGTCTGGGGCAAGGCCGCCGCCGCGCCCGCCGACACCCCGTCCGACGCCGACCAGGTGATCGGGCTCGCCGCCAAGCGGCCGCTGCGCGCCGGCGCTGCGGTGTCGCTGCGCGACGTGGCCGCCGCCCAGGTGATCAAGGCGGGCGAGGTGATCACCGTCACCTACCAGGACGGCGGCATCTCCCTCTCCATGCAGGGCAAGGCCATGGGAGCCGCCGGCGAGGGCGAGTTCGTCAACGTCCAGAACCTCCAGTCCAGGAAGATCCTGCAGGCGCTCGTCATAGGCCCCGGCCAGGCGATCGTCGGCCCTGCCGCGGATCAGCTCAAGGCCGCCCGCTCCACCCGTATCGCTTCGCGCTAGAGGTCCTCATGCGTCTCCGTCTGCTCACGCTCCTCGCCTTCGCCCCCCTCGCGGCCTGCTCCACCGTCGTGGAGGCGGTGAAAGGCCCGGAGCTGGCCCCTGTCGGCTATCCGGCGGCCCTGGTGCCGCGCGAGCAGGCGATCATGCCGCTGGCGTCAGCTCGCGAGCCGCTGCCGCAGGCGGCCAGCGCCAACTCGCTCTGGCGAGTGGGCGCCCGGACGTTTTTTCAGGACCAGCGCGCCAGCCGGGTCGGCGACATCCTGACCGTCAACATCGACATCGACGACAGCGCCAAGACGATCAATTCGACGACCAGCTCTCGCAACTCCGGGATCACGGCGGGC
Organism: Phenylobacterium sp.; assembly: GCF_036563285.1. Taxonomy (GTDB): domain Bacteria; phylum Pseudomonadota; class Alphaproteobacteria; order Caulobacterales; family Caulobacteraceae; genus Phenylobacterium. Next base: position 106,373 of record NZ_DATCMR010000006.1, on the reverse strand, counting down.
GTGCCGCACTTCCTCGGGCTGGAGTCCAGCCTGGGCAAGATCCTGCCGGGCGGGTTCGACCCCTCCGCGGCGATCGAGACGGCGTCGAAGACGGCGAACACCGGCTCCGGCGCGGTGAACCGGGCCGAGAAGATCTCGCTGACCATCGCCGCCGTCGTCAGCGCCGTCCTGCCCAACGGCAACCTCGTGATCCAGGGCACGCAGGAGGTGCGCACCAACACCGAGCTGCGCCAGCTCACCGTCGCCGGCATCGTGCGGCCGGAGGACATCACTTCGGCCAACACCATCCGCCACACCCAGATCGCCGAGGCGCGCATCAGCTACGGTGGGCGCGGCGACATCAGCCGGGTCCAGAAGACGCCGTCGGGCCAGTCCCTGGTGGAGCGCTTCTCCCCCTTCTGAAACCGGATGTGACCGGGGTCGCAGAACCACGGGCCTCGGTCGGCGTTCTCCTCCCACGGGGGAGGGAACCCGACCATGCGCCGCCGCGCCATCTTCAGCCTGATCGCCGCCTGCGCCATCTCGGCCTGCGCCCACCAGACCACGCCGCCCGTGGCCGCCGTCGAGGGCATGCGTTGGATCGAGGTGGAGGGCGACGACCCCAAGGTGGCCTTCGGTGTGCCCGACAGCGACGTGATGGTGGTGATGATGACCTGCGCGCCCAGGTCGGGCCAGGTCGCCATCGCCGTCACCGCCGCGCCGGACGCCAAGCCTCGCGCGGTCGAGCTGCGCTCCGGCCAAGCCGCCCAGCGGCTCGCCGCCGTCACTATGCCGTCTGAGCTGCATGACGGGCTAGTCGAGACCGCCGCGCCGGCCTCTGGCCCGGTGCTGGCCAGCTTCGCCCGGACGGGCGAGCTCGCCATCGGGGTCGGCGCCTCGCCCATGCTCCTGCCGGCGGCCGATCGCCAGATGGCCGGCCGGTTCGTGGAGGCCTGCCGCTAGGCCCGGCGGCCCTTAGCCGAAGCGTTGCTGACGCCAAGCGCCGCCAAGGCGGTGCGGACAATGCCTTCGGCGTCGAGGCCCGCCTGGGCGTACATGGCCTCGGGCTTGTCGTGGTCCTGGAAGATGTCCGGCAGGTTGAGGGTGCGCACCTTCAGGCCGCGGTCGAGGGCGCCGTGCTCGGCCAGCGCCTGAAGGACGAAGGCCCCGAAGCCGCCCATGGCCCCTTCCTCGACGGTGATCAGCGCCTCGTGCTCGCGGGCTAGCCTCAGCACCAGGTCGAGGTCCAGCGGCTTGGCGAAGCGGGCGTCGGCGACCGTCGCGGAGAGGCCGCGCGCCGCCAGCATGTCGGCGGCCTTCAGGCTGTCGGCGAGCCGGGTGCCGAGCGACAGGATGGCCACGGCCGTCCCCTCGCGCACGATGCGGCCCTTGCCGATCTCCAGGGGCTCCGGAAGGTGGGGGATCTCCACCCCGCTGCCCTCGCCGCGCGGATAGCGGAAGGCGCTCGGCCGGTCGTCGACGGCCACCGAGGTGGCGATCATGCGGGCCAGCTCGGCCTCGTCGGCGGCGGCCATCAGCACCATGCCGGGCAGCGCGCCGAGATAGCCCACGTCGAAGGAGCCGGCGTGCGTCGGGCCATCGGCCCCCACCAGGCCGGCGCGGTCGATGGCGAAGCGGACGGGCAGCCGCTGGATGGCCACGTCGTGGACCACCTGGTCGTAGCCCCGCTGCAGGAAGGTGGAATAGATCGCGCAGAACGGCTTCAGGCCGTCGGCGGCCATGCCGGCCGCGAAGGTCACCGCGTGCTGCTCGGCGATGCCCACGTCGAAGGTGCGGTCGGGGAAGCGCTGGGCGAAGAGGTCGAGGCCCGTGCCGGACGGCATGGCGGCCGTCACCGTGACGATCTTCGGGTCCCGCTCGGCCTGCTTGATAAGCTCGGTGGCGAAGACCTTGGTGTAGCTGGGCGGGCCGGCCTGGACGGGCTTGGCCTGCTGGCCGGTCACGACGTCGAACTTGACCACGCCGTGGTACTTGTCGGCCGCGCTCTCGGCCGGACCGTAGCCCTTCCCCTTGTGGGTGACCACGTGGACCAGGACGGGCTTGTCCTTGATGTTGCGGGCATTGGAGAGGACGTGGACCAGGGCGTCCATGTCGTGCCCGTCGATGGGACCGACGTAGTAGAAGCCCAGTTCCTCGAAGAAGGTCCCGCCGGTGACCATGCCGCGAGCGAACTCCTCAGCCTTCCTGGCGGCGTCCTGCAGGGGCCGCGGGAAGGCCTTGGCCACCGACTTGCCGACCTTGCGCAGCTGGCGGTAGCCGCCGCCGGAGACCAGGCGGGCCATGTAGGCGCTCATCCCGCCCACCGGGGGCGCGATGGACATGTCGTTGTCGTTGAGGATGACCGTGAGCTGCTTGGTGGTCTCGGCGGCGTTGTTCATCGCCTCGTAGGCCATCCCGGCGCTCATGGCGCCATCGCCGATCACCGCCACCACGGAGTTGTCGCGCCCCTCGCGGTCGCGGCCGACGCAGAAGCCCAGGGCCGCGGAAATGGAGGTGGAGGCGTGCGCGGCGCCGAACGGGTCGTATTCGCTCTCAGCGCGCTTGGTGAAGCCGGAGAGCCCGCCGCCCTGCCGCAGGGTGCGGATGCGGTCGCGGCGGCCGGTGAGGATCTTGTGCGGATAGGCCTGGTGGCCGACGTCCCAGATCAGGATGTCCCGCGGGGTCTCATAGACGTGGTGCAGCGCGACGGTGAGCTCCACCACCCCCAGGCCGGCGCCCAAATGGCCGCCGGTCTGCGAGACCGCGTCGATGGTCTCCAGGCGAAGCTCCTCGGCCAACTGCTTGAGCTGGGGGATGGAGAAGCCGCGCGTGTCGGCGGGCGTGGAGACCTGGTCGAGGAGCGGCGTCACGGGAGGCATGGATACGCGGACTTCTGAAGCAGCGGTCAGTTGCGGCGCTCTAGCACGAAATCGACGCTCGCCCGCAGGAATTCGGCCCGCTTTCCAAAGGATTCCAGGTGATCTTTTGTCTGTTTTCGAAGCAGGCCGAGGCGTTCGCGTGCCGCATCGACGCCTAGCAGGGTGACGAAATTCGCCTTGCCCTTGGCCGCATCCTTGCCCGCCGCCTTGCCCATCAGTTCGGGGTCGCCCTGCGCGTCTAGCAGGTCGTCGACGATCTGGTAGGCCAACCCCAGGTCGTGGGCGAACGCCAGCAGGGCGTGGCGCTCGGCCTCCTTGGCCCTGGCCATGACCAGCGGCAGCTCGAAGGCCGCGGCGATGAGCGCGCCGGTCTTCAGCCGCTGCATCCGGGCGACGCCGCCGAGGTCGCCGGCATGCACGCCGACCATGTCGATCATCTGGCCGCCGACCATGCCTCGTGCGCCGGCGGCGTGGGCGAGCTTCATCACCAGCTCGGCGCGGATGGAGGCGTCCGAATGGGTGTCGGGGTGGGCGAGGATCTCGAAAGCGGCGGCCTGCAGGGCGTCGCCGGCGAGCACCGCCGTGGCCTCGTCATAGGCCCTGTGCACGGTGGGCCGACCGCGCCGCATGTCGTCGTCGTCCATGCACGGCAGGTCGTCGTGGATCAGGCTGTAGGCCTGGATGCACTCCAGCGCGCAGGCGGTCCGCAGCACGGAGCGTTCGTCGAGGTCGAACATCCGCCCGGTCTCCAGGGCGAAATAGGTGCGCAGCCGCTTGCCCGGTCCGAGCGCCGCATAGCGCATGGCCTCGGTGAGGCGGGACTCGGCGCCCTCACCGCGCGGCAGCAGCTCGTCCAGCGCCACCGTGACCAGGTCGGCCGCCTCGGCGACCCGCTGGGCGAGGTCGGCCATCAACCGAACTCGGCGGGCTCGACCCCAGGAGCGCCCCCGGCGCCCATGACGATCTTCTCGACGCGCAGGCGCGCGGCCTCCAGGCGCTTCTCGCAGTGCGCCTTCAGCGCCGCGCCGCGCTCGTACATGCGGATGGAGTCCTCGAGCGGCGCCTGGCCCGACTCCAGGCGCGCGACGATCTGCTCCAGCTCGGCCAGGGCCTGCTCGAAGGTCAGGCTCTCGATGTCGGCAGGTTCGGACATGGCGCCTCTTCGAAGGTCCCTCGCCAACGTCCTAAGACGCGCGCACCGGCCGCACAACCGTCATTGGACTGTCGCGCGCGGGCTGGATAGCAAGGGCGCGTCATCGGGGAGCTTCCATGTCCTTCAGCCGCCGCAGCTTCCTGGCGCTCGCCGCCACCTCGGCCGCCTTCGGTGGGCTGCAGCGCGCCTACGCCCAGGCGCCGGAGTACCGCAACGAGGTCACCGGCTACGGGCCGCTGAAGCCGGACCCGGCCGGGATCTTCGACCTGCCGGAAGGCTTCAGCTACCGCGTCGTCAGCCGCGCCGGCCAGCCGATGGACGACGGCCTGCTGACGCCCGGCCGCATGGACGGCATGGGCTGCTTCCCGGCGGGCCGCGACCGGGTGGTGCTGGTGCGCAACCACGAGCTCCGCCCCTCGCACCCTGGCCAGTCCGCCTTCGGCCCGGGCGAGGCGCTGGTCTCGAGGCTGCCCGCCGACAAGGTCTATGATCGCACGGCCGCGGGCGTACCGATGGCCGGCGGGACCACGAGCCTGGTGTGGGACCTCAAGGCGCAGACGCTGGTCGCCCATCACATGAGCCTGGCCGGCACGGCCGTGAACTGCGCAGGCGGGATCACGCCCAGGCGGACCTGGCTCTCCTGCGAGGAGGTGGAGCTGCAGAAGGGGCCCGACGCCGGCAAGGACCATGGCTGGGTGTTCGAGGTGCCGGCCGACCTGCGCGGCCTCGCCGACCCTGTGCCGATCACCGGCATGGGCCGCTACAAGCACGAGGCCACGGCCACCGACCCGCGCACCGGGATCGTCTACCTGACCGAGGATGCGCCGGACGGGTTCTGTCTCTTCTACCGCTACCTGCCGGATGATCGCGACCGGCTGCACAAGGGCGGCAGGCTGCAGGCGATGGGGTTCCGGGACCGCGGCGACCCGCGGAACTGGGACACCCGCTGGTGGAAGCCGGGCGAGAAGCGCAAGGCGGTCTGGATCGACCTCGACGGGGTCGACAGCCCCGACAACGCACTGCGCCACCGGGGGCACGCCAAGGGCGCGGCGTGGTTCGCCCGCGGCGAGGGCATCTTCTTCGGGGACCGCGAGCTCTACTTCGCCTGCACCAGCGGCGGCCCGACCCGCAACGGCCAGATCATCCGCTACCGTCCTGCCAACGACGAGGTGGCGCTGTTCATCGAGCCGTCCGACGCCGCGGTCATGAGCATGGCCGACAACCTGGCGATCTCACCGTATGGCCACCTGTTCGTTTGCGAGGACAAATATGCCGGCAAGAACGGGCTGAAGGGGGTGACGCCGAAGGGCCAGACCTACACCTTCGGGCGCAACGCCGTAGCGCCGCCGAACCACAAGGCGCCGAACGCCGAGCTGGCGGGCGTCTGCTTCTCGCCCGACGGCTCGACGATGTTCGTCAACGTCTACTCGCCTGGCGTCACGCTCGCGATCACGGGCCCGTGGCGGCGCTTCAGAGCTTAGCGGGCTTGGTCTTGGCGTCGATGGTGCGGCGGTAGGCGGCGCGCCAGTCGTCGGCGTAGTCGCTGTCCTCGTAGCCTGTGAAGTAGGGCCCACCGAGCGTGAAGTGGGCGACCTTGGCGCCCGGGTTGTAGTCGTACTCGCCCACCAGCCAGTTCCACTCCAGCGGCAGGTCGCCGATCAGCGCCTCATCGTCCAGCCAGTGGAACTGGTGCAGCTGCAGGCCCGAAGCGCTGGCGACGTACTCCGGGGTGAGCGCACGGCAGCGGGCGTTGTTGAGCAGCATCACGCTCGACCAGTTCTTCTTGGCGTACTTGGCCTGCTGGTGGTTCAGGAACTTGATCTCGCTCTTCGGCACATAGTCGTGCTTGGCGACCATCACTGCGTAGCGGTCGTCGGCGAGGGCGAAGAGCTCGGCGAAGTCCGCCCTGGCGACCATGTCGCAGTCCATGAACAGGCTCCAGCCCTCGTAGCCGGACAGGTACGGCGTCAGGAACCGCGAGAACGAGAACTCCGTCGACTGCTGGGCCAGCATCTCGCGGTCGAACACCGGCTTCAGCGAGGTGAGGTTGATCGGCGTGAACCGCACGGGCTGCGAGCACTGCTCCAGGATCGACTGGCAGAGCACGTGGTAGGCGACGATCTCCTGCCGGTCGAAGCCGATGTAGACGTCGAGGACGGGCGAGGTCGGCAAACGGCTCTCCGAAGCGGGCTCAGGCGGCGAGACGGCCGCGCAGGAGGTCGGCGATCTCGGCGATGATCGGCTCCCAGGCGCCCGGCTCCGGCTGGCGGAAGATCCGCACCGAGCCGTACCAGGGCATGGATGGTCCGCTGAGCGTGTAGCGCCACTCGGGGTCGTGGGGAACCAGGGTGAGACATTCCTGCCCAACCGCCCCGCACAGGTGCACCAGGGCGGTCTGCACCGAGACCACCAAGTCGAGGCTCTGCACCAGGGCCGCGAGCTCTTCGAAGTCGTCGATCTCCGCGGCCGGGAAGACCCGGACGTCGGCCCCCAGGGCGGCGTTGGCGGCGGCGACGTCGGCCTCGACCTCGCCGTACTGCAGGCTCACGAACTGGCACCCTGGCAGGGAGATCACCGGGGCGAACTGCTCCAGGCCCAGCGAGCGGCGGACCGTCCCTGTGCGGGGACTGCCGCCCTTCCAGGACAGGCCGATGCGCAGGTTCTCAGGTCGAGGCCCGAGGCGCGCGGCCCAGGCTTCGCGCACCTGCGCGCGGGGCCTGAGGAACGGCGTGGCCGGGAAGTCCTCCAGCCGGTTGCGCCAGATGCGCCCGAGGCTGCCCATGGCCAGCACCACGTCGTAGTCGCCGACATTGGCCGAAGAGCCCGGCACCGGCAGGAACTCCACGCTGGGGAACGAGCTGGAGAACAGCCGGACCAGGCGCGCGTCGCAGGCGCAGGTGACGTGGCTGGCGACAGCGAGCAGGTCGGGGATCACGCTGGCGAACATCACCTGGTCGCCGATGCCCTGTTCGGCCACCAGCAGCACACGCTTGCCTGCCAGCTGCTCGGGCGTCGCATCGGTGGTGAGCTTGCGGCGCACCTCCGGCGTGATCACCCCGGCGCCGGCCAGGAACTCCTCCACGTCGAGACGCTTCTCGTAATCCTTCCAGCCCGTCTCGAAGTCCTTCAGCAGCAGGTGCATGAAGGCGCGGCGGTAGTAGGCAAGCGGGTTCGTGGGATCCTCGGCTATGGCCTGGCCGAGCGTCTGCAGCGCCTCCTGGGGACGCCGCAGCTTGGTCTGCGCCAGCGCCACGCGGGTCAGCGCCTCATAGCGCAGGGCGCCGGTCGGCAGGATCGCCTGGAAGCAACCCAGCGCGTCCTCGAAGCGGCCAAGGCTGTGCAGGGCGATGCCGCGGGCGAGCAGCAGGTCCGCCGGGCTTTCCCCCGCCTTCAGCCCCTCGTCGGCGAGCGCCAGGGCCTCCTCGAATCGGCCCTGCTCGATGAGCAGGACGTTGAGGTTGCGGGCCGCGGCCGGGTGCCCTGGGGCGCCGGCCAGGCCCTCCCGGTAGGCCGCCTCCGCCTCGCCCAGCCGGCCCAGCGCCTTGAGCGCTGAACCCCTGTTGACCAGGACGCCGACCAGGCCGGGGGCCATCTGCAGCGCCTTGTCGAAACTGGCCAGCGCTGCCTGCGGCTTCACCTCGCGCAGCTGCGCCACGCCCAGGTCCGCATAGGCCTCCGGATCGTCGGGCCTGAGCTCGCAGACGCGGCGCAGCTGGGCCTCGGCCGCGGCCGCCTCGCTTCGGCGGTGCAGGTCCATCGCCCAGGCCTGACGGAGCTTGACCTCCAGCGCCTCCGCCTGGGGTCCGGAGCCGCGGGCCCTCAGCTCGCGCTCGGCGTCGTCGAACCGGCCCGCGGCGGTGAGGCCCTGCACGTAGCCGGTCCAGGCCGGGAAGTCCGGCGGCGCGGTCTCCACCGCCTCGGCGAGCAGGGGCAGCGCCTGGTCGAAGTCGCGGCGGCGCACGAGCAGGAGGCCCAGGTTGTAGCGCGCCCTGAGGTTGTCCGGATCACCTTGGAGGACGGCCCGGTAGCCCGCCTCCGCCTCGTCCAGCCGGCCATCGCGGTGAGCGGCGACCGCCGCCTCGATGTCGGCGGCCATTTGCCTATCTCGCCCGCTCGAAGCGGCGCATGGACCAGTATTTGTAGCCCTCGCTCCAGGCGAGCCGCCAGCCGCGGCGCCTCAGCGCACGACCGATCATGAAGTTGAAGAAGCCGTGCGCCAGCACGACGACGTCCTCGCCCTTCTCCGCGTGCTCGATCAGCATGGCCGCGGCCTCCTCGGCGCGCTTCTCAGCCTGGCGGCGCGTCTCCTGGCCCTCGTGGTGGTTGAAGAACCACCACCAGACCCTCGCCCAGAAGCCCCACATCTTCGGCGACATGCGGACCCATGCCGGCCACCTGGGCGGCGGCAGCGGCGCCTCGACCAGCATGTCGTGGCGAGTGAACTCACGCCCCTTCGCCAACGCCTGGGCGCTCTCGATGGAGCGCAGCCGGGTAGACGCCACCAGGGCGCCGCACTTGTCCACGAACTGCAGCAGGGTGTCGGGCGGGGTCTGGCCGGGCAGCAGCCCCAGGACCTCATAGTCCGCCCAGAACTTGCGATATTCGTCCGCCGACAGCCTCACCTTGCGCGACAGCGCGGGCTCGCCATGGCGGGCGAGGATGATGGCGCCGGATCTGGCCGTCGCCGGCGCACCGGCACGCTCGGGGCTCAAGACGTTGGCCATTCCATCCGGACGGCGGCGGCGGTCCCGCTCACGCTGTCCACGTTTCCTCTACCCCTCAGCCAGGGCTCTCACGTGCGCAAGCGCAGATTGGCCCAGAGCTTCAAGGTCGTAGCCGCCCTCGAGCGAGGAAACAACCCGGCCCCTCGCGTGGCGGTTGGCCACGGCGGCGATGGCCCGCGTGGCCCAGGCGAAGTCCTCCGCCTCCAGACTCTGCCCCGCCTCGCCGATGGGGTCGCGGCGGTGCGCGTCGAAGCCCGCGGAGACGATGATCAGGTCGGGGGCGAAGTCGTCGACGTGCGGCATCAGGCTCTCGAACGCCCGCCGCCACACCCGCGCCGGCGCCCCGGCGGGCGAGACGGCGTTGACGATGTTGTCGGGCGCCGGCTCGTCCGGATGGCCGGTGCCCGGCCACATCGGCCACTGCTGGATCGACGCCAGGAACAGCCCCTCTTGGCCGGCGAAGGCGGCCTGGGTGCCGTTGCCGTGGTGGATGTCGAAGTCGACCACCGCCACCCGCGCGAGGCCGGCCGCCTGGGCGGCGCGGGCGGCCACCGCCACGTTGGAGAAGATGCAGAAGCCCATCGGGAGCGCAGGCTCGGCGTGGTGGCCCGGCGGGCGCACCGCGCAGAACGCCCGCTCGGCTTGGCCCGCCGCCACCGCGCGGACTGCGGCCACCACCGCGCCCGCTGCGCGGCGCGAGGCGTTCAGGGAGCCGGCGGACATGAAGGTGTCGGCGTCGAGCTGGCGCAGGCCCTCGCCGGGCGCAGCACGCACGATCGCGTCGACATAGTCCTGCGGGTGCACGCGGGCGAGGTCGGCGGCCTCCACCAGAGGAGCCTCGAACGGCGCGAGGTCGAGATCGGATGCGTCGGCCAGCGCGTCGGTCACGGCCTGCAGGCGCTCCGGCCGCTCCGGGTGCCACTCGCCGGGGCGGTGGTCGAGCATGTCGCTGTGCGTGTAGAGGGAAAGGCTCATGCCTCATCCTAACCGGAATCCCCGCCCCGCATGATGCCTGAGCCCACCATCCGCCGCGCAGGACCCGCCGACGCCGAAGCCCTGGCCAAGATCGGCGCGGCGACCTTCACCGAGACCTTCGCCCACCTCTACCGGCCGGAGGACCTCCGAGCCTTCCTCGAGGAAGCCTACGGCCTGGATCAGACGCGCCGGAACCTGGTCGATCCCAGGCGGGCCGCCTGGCTGGTCGAGGCGGAGGGAAAGGTCGTTGGCTACGCCGAGGCCGGCCCCTGCGGGCTGCCGCATGACGATGTCACTCCGGCGTGCGGGGAGCTGAAGCGGTTCTACCTGTTGAAGTCGTGGCAGGGCGGCGGCATGGGCGCGCGGCTGTTCGATGAGGTGGTCGCCTGGCTGCAGGCAAACGGCCCTCGCGACGTCTGGATCGGCGTCTGGTCCGAGAACCACGGAGCCCAACGGTTCTATGGCCGGCGGGGGTTCGAGAACGTCGGCGAATACGGATTCCGCGTGGGCCAGACCGTGGACCACGAATTCATCCTCCGCCGCCGCGGGGAGAGTTTTGCCCGGAATGTGGCGGAAACGGCCAAGGACGAACACATTTCCGCCTAAGTGACTGTCGTTCTCCGGTCTTCATTGCCTCGATTTAAGGATTACCCGCCTTGGCGAACGGCCAGGCTTTTGGGACGCTCTGTTCCGCTTGGGAGAGCGTGTTCAGGAGCGTACGGCATGCTGAGGATCGGCTATGCGCAGTCTAGCGACGGCGACGATGCGGAGACGCTGAGACGCCTCGGCTGCCACGTGGTGCGGGCCGAGGAGCCGGACGCGCCGCCCGGATACGACTCCGCCGCGCTCTATTCGGTGCTCGATTTCATTGGCCAGGGCGACCAGCTGGTCGTGACCCGCCTTGAGCACCTCGGCCACGGCAGCCGGCTGGTGCTGGACGTGCTCGACAAGCTGGAGCAGCGCGGCGCCAGCCTCTACGTCGCCGAGCCGCCCATCTCCACCGAAGGCGAAGGCGGCCGCGCCCTCCGCGCCGCCCTGGAAGCGGTGGCGGCGGTCGACCCGCAGCCCCTGCTGCGCCGCCGCCGCGGTGCGCCGGCCCGCGAGATCATCGAACTGCAGCGCGCCGGGGTGGGCCCCGTCGAGATCGCCCGCCGACTCGGCGTCTCGCGCATGACCGTCTGGCGCAAGCTGAAGTCCGCCCACGTGGCCTGAACGCCAACAAGCTTGACTATTCATCCGGCCGTCAGCTTGACCGTGGCTCTTAATCGCCATCGGCCCACGGGGGGCCGCAACGAGAAGAGCCGACCATGACCTTGCGTGTCTTCGCCGCCGCCATCGCGGCCCTGTCCCTTTCCGCCTGCGCCACCGCGACGGTGGGTTCGCAGCGGCTGGAGATCGATCCGGCGCTCGCCCAGTCCAGCCATATCAACGTGGTGCGGATGACCAGTGAATGGGTGCGGGCGAACGAGGATTTCACCGACACCTTCACGGACTCCGTGCTGGAGAACGTGCGCGCCTGCGCTACGGGACCGAACAAGCTGGACCTGCACATCCATGTCATCGGGGTCCAACGGGAGAACCGGCTCGTGGCGGTGCTCGACGGCGGACAACACGAGATCGCCGCCATCGCGGAGCTGGTGGAGCCCTCGACGCGGACCGTGGTCGGCCGATATCCGATCCACGTCGCGGTTGACGCCGGCTCGCCGATCGCGGCGCTGTTGTCCGACCGCCAACTGATGGTGAGCGACGCGTTCGCCACCGAGCTGTGCAACCAGGCCTTCGGACGCTGATGAGACCCGCCCTCGCCCTTGTCGCCACCTCCATCCTAGCCGGCTGCGCGACCGCCCCGCCGCCGCAGCCGGCCGGACGCTGGAGTCTGCAAGCCTCGGCGACGGCAGGGGCGGCGCTGGTGTTCAGCGACGAGACGCGGATCGCCTGCCGCCGCAACCCGCCGGATTTGTTGGTGTCCGCGCCCAACGGGCCCGGCACGGGGGGCAAGGTGACGCTTTCGGTGGGCCGGCAGACCTTCGATCTGCAGGGCGAGGCGGGCGCGCCCAGCCTCGTCGCCACGGGACCGCTGCCCCCTGGCCTGCCGGCGGCGCTGATGTCCGGTGGGCCCGTGGTGATCCGCGCCGGCGGCGCGAACCTGCAGATGCCACCGCCCGACGGGAAGCTGGCCGCGGCCTTCGCGATCTCCTGCCGCAGCGGGCCCGGCCTGGCCTAGGCGCCGCACTAGACTTCCGGGACCCGCGGCCGCATCTTCGGCGTTCAAACGACTGTTCGCCGCCAGAGGGCGCTCCGCATGTTCATGCGCTTCTTCACCGAACTGCGTCAGGCCAAGGTGCCGGTGACGCTGAAAGAGTACCTCATGCTCATGGAGGGGCTCGACAAGGGCGTGATCGACCGCTCGGTGGACGACTTCTACTACCTTTCGCGCGCCAGCCTGGTGAAGGACGAGAAGAACCTCGACAAGTTCGACCAGGTGTTCGGCCACGTCTTCAAGGGCCTGGAGCGGCTGGACGGCGAGATCGCCCACGACATCCCGGCCGAGTGGCTGAAGAAGATCTCGGAAAAATTTCTCACCGAGGAGGAGAAGGCGCAAATCGAGGCCATGGGCGGCTTCGACAAGCTCATGGAGGCGCTGGCCGAGCGCATCCGCGAGCAGAAGGAGCGCCACGAGGGCGGCAACAAGATGATCGGCACCGGCGGGACCTCGCCGTTCGGCGCCAACGGCTACCACCCCGAAGGCATACGCATCGGCCAGGACAAGGGCCGGCACGGGCGCGCCATCAAGGTCTGGGACAAGCGCGAGTACAAGAACCTCGACGACTCCGTCGAGCTCGGCACCCGCAACATCAAGGTGGCGCTTCGCCGGCTTCGCAAGTGGGTGCGCGAGGGCCACCCCGACGAGATCGACATGCCGGCCACCATCAAGGGCACGGCGGAGAAGGGCTACCTGGACATCAACATGCGCCCCGAGCGGCGCAACAAGATCTCGGTGCTGATCTTCTTCGACATCGGCGGATCGATGGATTCGCACATCAAGGTCTGCGAGGAGCTGTTCAGCGCCGCCCGCTCCGAGTTCAAGAACATGGAGTTCTACTACTTCCACAACTGCCTCTATGAGGCCGTGTGGAAGGACAACCGCCGCCGCCACGCCGAGAAGATCAACACCTGGGACGTGCTCCACAAGTTCCCGCACGATTACAAGGTAATCTTCGTCGGCGACGCCACCATGAGCCCCTACGAGGTGACCTATCCGGGCGGCTCGGTGGAGCACTGGAACGAGGAGCCGGGCGCCGTCTGGCTCGACCGCGTGGCGCAGATCTACGAGCACATGGTGTGGCTGAACCCCACGGCCGAGCGGCACTGGGACTACACGCCTTCGATCGGGGTCATCAAACAGCTGGTCAACGACCGGATGTACCCGCTCACCATCGAGGGTCTGGACAAGGCCATGCGGGAACTGTCGCGCTGACGTTGCGACAACTGCGCGTGACGGCCTAGTCTCGCTGATGTCCTAAGGGATTCGCATGACCGATCCCCAGCTGCACGACGCCGCCGAGAGCGACGAGGCCCAGGCCGCCACCAAGGCCGCGGTGTTCAACGCCGCCGAGCGCCTCTTCGCCCTGCACGGCTTCCAGAACGTCTCAGTGCGCGACATCACCGCCGAGGCCGGCGTGAACCTGGCGAGCGTGAACTACCACTTCGGGTCCAAGGACGCCCTGCTCTTCGAGATCTTCCGCCGGCGCACCAGCGAGCTCAACCGCGAGCGAGCCCGCATGCTGCACGAGGCATCCGACCGCCATGGCGGGACCCCGCCCGTGCGCGAGATCCTGGAGGCCTACTTCACGCCTTCGCTGCGCTGGGCCGCCCCGGACCACGAGCGGCGGATCAGCGTGCAGTTCATCATCCGCGCTCGCTCCGAGGGCACCGCCCAGATGCGCGACGCCATCCAGAACGACGTCAGCCACCTCGAGCGGTTCGCCAACGCGCTGATCGCCGCCCGGCCGGACCTGCCGCGCGAGGAGGTCTACTGGCGGCTGCACTTCTGCCTGGGCATGGTGCACAACAACCGCTTCCTCGAGTTCGACCGGCTGCACCACCTCTCGGGCGGCCTCACCCGCGAGGCCGACACCCAGGCCCTGCTGAGGCGGATGCTCGACTTCGCCGAAGCGGGCTTCCTGCGCTAGCGGTCCGCGGGCTCGGTGACGCCGTAGGCCGCCATCAGCGCGGAGCAGTCCTCGCGCTCCTTCGACTTCCAGGCCTGAGCGTTCGTGAAGTCCTTGGCGTCCTCGTAGGCGATCGCGACAAGCTTGGCCTTTACGCACATGTCCATGGGATCGGCCTTGCGCCGTGCGGTCTCGTAGCCGGAGACGGCGTCCTGGATCCGCATGTTGTTGAGGTTCTGCCGCTGCCCCTCGGCCACTTGAGCGCAACCGGCGAGCGGCAAGAGGGCGAATAGGACAAGGGAGCGCATGTCAGCCTCCGAAAGAAGAGGCGAAAGCTTAGCCTAGAAGCCTTCCTGCGCCACCACCGCGGTGACGGGCGCGCGCCGGAAGAGCACGCCGCGGTAGCGGACGCCGCCTTCCTCCTCCTGGACCTCGTCCTGAGCGAGGCGGACGAACTCGTCCCAGCGGTCCTCGGGCATCAGCAGCACCAGGTCGTGGAGGTCGCGGGCGTAGGCGTCGATCTCGCGGTCGGCCTCCTCGCGGATGTCGCGGACGTCGGCGTTGGCCGGGTCTGTCTGGTCCAGGTGGCTGGGGTGTGGCGTCTGTTCCATGCCTAGCCAACCCACAGCCTAGGCGGCGAGTTTCCAGGCGAACCTCAGGTCGTCGACGAACATGGCGTAGGCCTTCGCCTTGGCCTCCTTGTCGGGCACGCGCAGCAGGTAGGAGGGGTGGTAAGTCACCACGCCCTGCGCCTGGTCCGGCAACTGGATAGCCTGCTGGCGGAACTTGCCGATGGGCGTGGGCTTGCCGAAGACCGACAGCGCGGCGGTGGAGCCCAGCGCCACGATGACCCGCGGCCGCACGATGCGGCGTTCGTTGTCCAGCCACCAGCGGCAGGCCTGGACCTCGCCGCCGTCGGGGGTCTTGTGCAGCCGGCGCTTGCCGCGGACCTCGTGCTTGAAGTGCTTCACGGCGTTGGTGACGAAGGTCTCGGCGCGGGGCACGCCGGCCTCGGCGAGCGCACGATCGAGCACCTTGCCGGCGGGGCCCACGAAGGGCTTCACGGCCTGCTCCTCGTTGTCGCCGGGCTGCTCGCCGACGAACATCAGCTTGGCGGACTTGGGGCCCTCGCCGGCCACGCCGTTGCCGCAGCGCCAGAGGTCGCAGCGGCGGCAGGCGGAGACGCCGGCCCAGACCTCCTCGAGGGTGGTGGGCGCCTGGCCGTCGAAGGGGGCGTCGCGGCTGGCGCGCTGGGCGGCGCGGACCATGCGGCGGTCCGGCTCGGTGGGCGCTTTCGCGATCATGGCCTGGGTCTGGGCCTCCGCCTTGGCGATCAGTTCCGGAATGAGCGCGGCTTCGGGCAGGTTCCGCCAGTAGGCCTTCGGCATCTCCTTCTGCATGGCCTTCACCTTCAGGCGGGCGGGGTTGAAGATGGAGGCGTAGTAGGTGCGCCAGTAGTCCTCCAGGGCGTCCTCGGAGGGGGCGTCGGCCGCGTCGGCGCCTGGCGTGAAGGTGAGCTCCGCGGTGTCCCAGTGGGCGCAGGCGTCGGGCGTCAGGATCGAGAAGCGCATGTTGGCGAAGCGGCGGACGAAGAAGCCGGCTGCGGCCTCGGTCACCCGGTGGGCCGGCTCGAACCAGGCCACGTAGCGCTCGGCGCCGTCGGGGTCGCGGGTCTCCCGGAAGCGGACGAAGGCGTGCATCTTGTGGATGGCGGTGGAGACCTGCTTCTCCAAGGCCCGGGCGCGGGCCACGTCGGGGTCGGAGCGGACGTGGAGCAGGTTGGGCTCCGACTGCAGGCGCCACAGCAGGCGGTAGAGCAGGGCGAAGCGGTCGTCGGAGCGGTGCAGGACCACCTGGCGGGCGAGGTCGAGGAAGGCCCTGGGGACGCTCAGCGCGCCGGGCGCGGGAGCGACGGTCTGTGGCAGGAGGCTCGGCTCGCCGTCCACCGTCCAGACGACGGCGGCGGGTTCTATGTTCCGTATACGGAGCGACCGGGCGGCGGCGCGCCAGCCGTCGAAGTCGGTTTCGGAGGCGAGGCGGACAACCTCCATCAAAACAACTGCATCTGCTCGGGCGGCGGGGCCAGGCGGGCGCGGAGGTCGTCGCGGTCGGTGAGGCCGCCGGGGCTCCAGTCGTCGGTGACGATGAAGGGCTTGAGCTTGTCGATGCCGCGGGAGAGCTGTCGCACGTTGGCCAGGGTCAGGCGGGTGAAATGTCGCTCCGTCAGGATGCGGTCCACGGCCTTCACGCCGAGACCGGGCACGCGCAGCAGGCGCTCCCGGTCGGCGGTGTTCACGTCGACCGGGAAGTCCCCGCGGTTCCGAAGCGCCCAGGCGAGCTTGGGGTCGATGGCGAGGTCTAGGTCCTCGGCCTCGCCGATGATCTCGGCGCGGGCGAAGCCGTAGAAGCGCATCAGCCAGTCGGCCTGATACAGGCGGTGCTCGCGCACCAGGGGCGGGCGCTGCAGCGGCAGGCGGGCGGTGGCGTCGGGGATCGGCGAGAAGGCGGAGTAGTAGACGCGTCGCAGGCGGTAGGCGCCGTAGAGCGTCTCGCTGCGCTTCAGGATCTCGCCGTCGGAGGCCTCGTCGGCGCCCACGATCAGCTGAGTGGACTGCCCGGCCGGGGCGAACTTGGGCGCAGCAGTCTTGATGGCCTTGTCCTTGCCGGCCTCCTCGCCGAGGCGCACCGCGCCCATGGCCTTCTGGATGCCGGCGGCGTCCTTCTCGGGCGCGAGGCTCTTGAGGCTCTCGTCGCGGGGCAGCTCGATGTTGATGGACAGCCGGTCGGCGTAGAGGCCGGCCTCGTTGACCAGGGCCGGCGCGGCTTCCGGGATCACCTTCAGGTGGATGTAGCCGCGGAAGTCGTGGACCTCGCGCAGGGTGCGCGCCACGCCCACCAGCTGCTCCATGGTGTAGTCCGGGCTCTGGATGATGCCGGAGGAGAGGAACAGGCCCTCGATGTAGTTGCGCCGGTAGAAGCCGAGCGTCAGGTCGACGACCTCGGCCACCGAGAACCGCGCGCGGGTGATGTTCGAGCTCACCCGGTTCACGCAGTAGGCGCAGTCGTAGACGCAGAAGTTGGTCAGCAGGATCTTGAGCAGGCTGATGCAGCGGCCGTCGGGCGCATAGGCGTGGCAGATGCCCATGCCGCCATCGGTGGAGCCCATCCCCTTCCCGCCCACGGAGTCGCGCTTGACGCTGCCCGAGGAGGCGCAGGAGGCGTCGTACTTCGCGGCGTCGGAGAGGATGGCGAGCTTGCGCTTCAGGTCGAGGACGGCCATGCCGCGAGGGATATAGTTCGCGCTTTGTTCTGTACAGCTTGGCCGTGGCGATTTCAGCCGCCGCTGCGCAGCACCCGCGCCCGTTGCGCCCGGACGGCGGCGTCGGTCCGGTTCGCGGCGCCGAGCCAGGTGGTCAGGCGGGCGACGTGGATCTTCACCGTGGCCGGCGAGATGGCGAGCCGCCGGGCGATCTCCTTGTTGGTGAGGCCCTCGGCCAGCAGGCCCAGCACCTGCTGCTGGCGGGGCGGGAGGCGGGCGGCTTCCGCGCCCTGGAGCTCCGGCAGTCGCTCGGCGAGGTTGGCGATCAGCAGCGTTGCGTCGGTGTTCTTGGAGAAGACCTCGGCGGCGCCTGCGGCGCGCACCGCCTCGAGAAGCCCTGCGTCGGTGAGCCCGGTGAGCGCCAGGATCAGCGCCTGCGGCGCGCAGGCGTGCAGGGCCGCGACCCCGTCGACGGGCGCCGCGCCGGGCATGTCGAGGTCGACCAGGCAGAAGGCGGGGCCGCCCGCTTCGGCGAGGCGCCAGGCGGTGGGATAGTCCCCCGCCTCGTCCAGGGTCAGGTTCGGCCAGCGGTCGCGCAGGGCGCCGGCCACCGCCTCGCGCATCAGCGGATGGTCATCGCAGATCAGGCCGCGCATCGAACCGCGGGCGCATCCTGAGCGACGGGTAGCGATATCCAGAACGCCGCCCCGCGGGTCACGTCCGACCGCACTCCGCAATCGCCCTGCATCAACTCGACCAGGTTCCGGGTCGCGGCCAGGCCAAGGCCGAAACCGCCCTCGGCCCCGACGCGGGCGCCCTGGGCGAAGGGGCTGAAGATGCGCGCCTCGTCGCCGGGGGCGAGGCCCTGGCCGTCGTCCACGACCCAGACCCAGGTGCGGCCCGCCTGGACGCGGGCCCCGATCAGGACGCGCCGGCCGCCGGAGTGGCGGATGGCGTTGGCCACCAGGTTCTCGACGGCGCGGGCGAGGAGCAGCGGGTCGGCGTGGAGCACGACGCCGCCGCCCGCGGTGGAGATCCGCACGCCCGCCTGGGCCGCGGCGGGGCCCTGGGTGAGCAGCACCCGGTCGAACAGCTCGGCGGCGGGGACGTCGGCCATGTCGGCCGCCACCGCCCCGCCCTCCAGCTTCAGGTGGTCGAGCATCGAGGCCACCAGCGTGCGGGCCGCGGTCAGTGCGCGGCGAAGCCCGCCGACGGCCGCGACCTGCTCGGCCGCGCGGCCCCCGGGCCGCACCCGGTCGAGGAACAGGTTCGCCGCCTGCAGCGGCTGTTGCAGGTCGTGGGATGCGGCGCGGATGAACTGGGTCCGCGCGTCGCGCTCGCGCTCGAGGTCGGCCAGCGCGGCGGCGAGCGCGTCGCGAGCCTCGTCGGCCGCGGCCTGGGCTGTGCGGGAGGCCACCACGGCCTGGCGCATGAACCGGCGGATGGCGATCAGGGTGGCGCCGAACAGCGGCAGCATCACCGCCAGCGTCACGAAATAGGGCGGCCGCGCCACCAGCAGCCAGGCGGTGAGCGAGCCCAGCACCAGCACGACGGCGCTCCGCAGCACCTGGGTCGCCTCGGTGGCGGCGGCGAACTGGATGATCAGGAACCAGGCGAAGAGCACGAGCAGCAGCGCCCGAAGCTCCGGCCCCGCCACCGGCATGAAGACCCACACGCTCCAGGCGGTGGCCAGGTTGCACAGCACCATCCCGAGCTTCGCCCCGGGGATCCAGCGCCTCAGGATGGCTTCATCGTCCGGCGGGCGGCGCACGAAGGCGATCCAGCCGGCGAGGTGGCCGGTGAGGAAGACCCCGATCATGGCCATCCACAGCGCGAACCCGACCGGCTCCGCCTTTGCGGCGAACACGAAGGCCAGGAACGCGGTGCTGGCGGCGAGCACGAACCAGGCGACGATGCTGCCCTTAAGCTCGGTGCGCACTTCGTGGACGAGGATCAGGTCGCGATAGGGCGCGTCCACGTTTACTCCAGCCTTTCCAAGCGGCTTGGGCGGACGATCCGGTCCGCCGCACGGGCTGTCAAGCGACGCGGGGCCGCGGGCGGGCGCCCGCGCCACCCCTGGCAAGTAGACCATGCGGTCTAATGGGCGACGGCCAGGCCCCCCACTAGCCTTTGTCCGTCGATTTCTGTGAAGCGTCGGAGGACCCGTGCAACCCACCCTGACCATCGTGGCCATGGGACGCGCCGGCCGGCGCGACCCGCCGCCCGCGGAGCGGTGGCGGGTCGGCTCCTTCGAGGGCGCGGGCCGCGCGGCGACGGGGAACCAGGCGCCGCCGGAGAAGTCCGCGGCGGACCTGCTGGCGGCGGCGCTCGAGGCGCTGGGGATGGCGGCCTTCATCTGCGACGGGACGGGGGCGGTGCGGGCGCTCACCGCCCAGGCGGAGGCGGTGCTGCGGCGCGGCGTGCTGGAGGTGCGGCACGGCCGGCTGCGCGCGACGGGAGCCGGCGCCGCGGCGCTGGGCGCCGCCATCGACAAGGCGCTGTCCGCCGCGCCAACCCCCGGCGAGGCGCCGCTCGGCCCGGTGGTGGTGCAGCGGGACGAGGCGCTGGAGGTGCTCGACATCGTCGCCCTGCCCCGCACGCCGTCAGGCTCCGACGACGCGCCGCGGGCGCTGGTGGTGGCGGCCGGCGGCGAGGGCCGGCAGGGCGCGGCGTCGCGGGCGCTGATCCAGACGGCCTATGGCCTGACCGCCGCGGAGTCGGCGATCGCCCTGCAGCTCGCCGAAGGCCAGTCCACCGAGGCGATCGCCGCCAGCCTGAGCATCACGACGGGCACCCTGCGCAGCCACATCAAGTCGGTGTTCCGCAAGGTCGGCGTGAACCGCCGCGCGGAGCTGGCCGCGCGGCTGCGGCAGTTCCGCTAAAGGCCGCGGGCGCGGTCGGGCCTAGCGAGCGGCGGGCGGTGTCTGATAGACCGGCGTCATTGAATTGAGACATTGCTTGAAGGGGCCGTCGGCCGAGCGGGGCCGGGGCGCGCGCCATTGGACTCCAAGCCTGACGCTCCAGCCCCCGCGCCGGCGGAGGACGACCTGCCGGCCCGCGAGGCGGCCTACGAGAAGTTCGTCTGGGACAACCTGAGGCGCAACTACGCAGGCAACTACCTGCACGGCATGCTGGGGATGACCGGCTTTCGGCTGGTCAATGCGCCGACCTTCCTGCCGGCCTACCTGTTCGCCATCTCCGGCTCCAACGCCATCGTGGGCTTAGGCCTGGCGCTGCAGCAGGTGGGCGGGGTGATCTCGCCGATCTTCGGGGCCACCAAGATCGAGCACCGGACCAAGGTGATGCCGGCGGCCATGTGGATGGGGGGCCTGGCGCGGCTCGCCATCCTCGGCATCGCGCTGGCCGGCTGGTTCCTGCCCAACGACGTGACGATGTTCGTGATCAACGGCATCGGCAAGTTCAGCCCGCGGGTCACCGCCATCCTCGGCTTCATGCTGATGTTCGGCCTCTTCATGGGCGCCCAGCGGGTGGTGTTCTCCATGCTGATGGCCAAGGTGATCCCGATCAGCCGCCGCGGCCGGCTGCAGGCCTGGCGCAACGCCACCGGCGGGGTGATCGCCGCGGCGCTGGCCTACTTTGCCGGGCGCTGGTTCATCGACGCCAACCTGTTCGGCAACGGCTATTCGACCACCTTCGTCTTCGCCTTCGTGCTGACCACGCTGGGGCTGTGGGCCCTGCAGCTCCTGCTGAAGGAGCCCGAGCCGCCGACCACGCGGGCGCAGGGCCGCTTCCGCGACCGGCTGCGCGACTTCCCCGAGCTGATCCGCCAGGACCGCGCCTACGGCTTCTTCCTGCTGGTGCAGATGCTGGCCACCTCGGCCCGGATCGCGACGCCGTTCTACATCCTCTACGTGGGCTCCAGCATCGGGCTGGACGGCAAGACCTTGGGCCTGCTGTCGCTGGCCTTCCTGGGCGCCGACACGCTGTCGAACTTGGTCTGGGGCTACCTGGGCGACAAGACGGGCTTTCGGCTCGTGCTGCTGTTCTCGCTGGCCGCCTGGATCGCGGCCACGGTGCTGCTGATGAACGTCCACACCATGCCGGCGATCTTCGGGGCCTTCTTCGGCCTGGGCGCGGCGCAGGCCGGCTACATGATGAGCGCCCAGACCATGATCCTGGAGTTCGGCGAACGCGACGACCTCCCCATGCGCATCGCCGTCTCCGCGACGGCGGAGAGCACCACGGCCACGGCGGGGCCGCTGGCCGGCGGGATCATCGCGCAGGCGGCCGGCTACCCGGTGGTGTTCGGGTTGTCGCTGGGGTTCCTGACGGTGGCGCTGCTGCTGCTGGTGGTGGCCGTGAAGGAGCCGCGGACGGCGCGAAGGGCGGGAGTGTAGGGGCGTCAGCTTTGCGCCACGAGCGGACGTTAGGGTCCGCGCCGAAACACGACATTCAGCGGAAGCACTCGGTAAGCGGCCTCTCCGAAGGTCAGCTAAGGGTGGAAAGCGGCCCTCCCCGCCCGGCCGGCTACCGGCCAGCCTGGAAGGCGAGTGAGGCTGAGAGGTCGCGATTGGCGTCGATCTGCCTCTTCATGGTTTCGAGCTTGGCCTCAACGGCAGTCATCGCGTCTGCGCCTGCCACGAAGCGCGGGGGAAGCTCTCCTGCATCGGAGAGGTTCACTAGGGCGGCCGCGAGCTTTGCAGGGTCGCCGCCTTGCTGACCGTTCATACCCCTCCAGGCCTCGATTGTTTGGTGGGTGCGGTCGGCGTAGTCATCGATGGAGAGTTCCGGCCAAATCGTCGAAGCGCCTTCCACCAGTAATTCGGTGCGGAAGAAACCTGGCTCGACCAGCATCGTGTCGATGCCGAAAGGGTCGACGTCGAACCGTAGCGACTCCATCCAGCCTTCGAGCGCGAACTTCGACGCCGCATACGCGACGACGAACTCTTGGCCGATGAGCCCCGCAAGCGAGCTGATGGTAATCACCTGGCCCGCTCGCTGCGCCCGCATGATCGGAAGTATCGCCCGTGTCACGTTCAGCGGGCCGAAGAAGTTCGTCTCCATCTGCGCCCTGAACTGCTCCGCACTGATGTTCTCGAAGTAGCCGGCGTAGAAGTTGCCCGCATTGTTGACCAGGACATCGATGCGGCCGAAGCGCTCGACCGCAGCCTGCGCGGCGGCCGCCGCAGCGACGGGATCGGTGATGTCGAGCGCGACGGTCAGCAGGTTCTCGTGAGGCCCGATGGCCCGCAAGACCGCCTCCCGGTTGCGTCCGGTCGCGACGACGGCGTGCCCGGCGGCCAGAGCCTGCTGAGCGATATCGACGCCTAAACCCCGGCCAGCGCCGGTTATGAACCATACCTTCTGATCAGTCATTTCCTGTCCTTTCACGACGCGTCAGGCGCGCGCCTAGAGCCTTTGGTCGATGGTGGAGAAGTGGGCGGCGTTCAGGCGACGGCCATAGAGCCGGAGGCCCGATAGACTCGCTTCAAGATCGCGGACGTCTTCGGGCGTCAGGTGCACAGCCGCGGCCCCGAGGTTCTCCCGTAGGTGAACCTGATTGCGCGTCCCCGGAATGGGCACGATCCACGGCTTCTTGGCCAACAGCCAGGCGAGGGAGACCTGGGCCGGCGTGGCGTTCCTGCGCGCCCCGAACTGCCTCACCCGCTCCACGATGGGCAGGTTGCCCGCGAGGTTTTCGGGCGAGAAGCGCTCGAAGCCGGAACGGATATCCGTCTGAGGATCGAACCTCGTATCCCCGTTCATAGTCCCGGTGAGATAGCCCATGGCGACTGGGCTCCACGGAACAAGGCCGATGCCGAGCTCCTCGCAGGTGTCCAGGACCCCGTTCGATTCCACGTCCCGGGTCATTAGGGAGTATTCGTTCTGGAGGGCCGCAACAGGCTGGACAGCGTGGGCGCGGCGGATCGTGGCCGGGCTCGCCTCCGAGAGGCCGAAGTGGAGCACCTTGCCTTCCCGGATCAGGTCTCGGACCGCACCGGCGACCTCTTCGATGGGCACCGCAGGGTCGACGCGATGTTGGTAGAGCAGATCGATGCGGTCTGTCCGGAGCCGTTTGAGCGAGCCCTCGACGACGCGCCTGATGTGATCGGGGCGGCTATTCAAACCGCTACCCGGGATCTCGAAGCCAAACTTGGTTGCGATCGCCACCCTGTCCCTGACGGGCGCGAGGGCTTCACCAACGAGATCTTCGTTCGTGTACGGGCCGTAAACTTCAGCCGTGTCGAAGAAGGTGACGCCCTGGTCGTACGCCGCACGAATGACGCGTAGACCTTGAGCGCGATCGGCTGGCGGACCGTAGTTGCCGCTGATGCTCATGGCCCCGAAGCCGAGTTTCGAGACAACCAGGTTGCCGAGCTTGCGGGTCTGCTGAGGGCTACCTGGGAGCGTCCCGGTCGTGCCGGCCCGCAACTGTGCTGATGCGGCCCTCGCCGCCGGCAGCACGGTTCCAAAGGCAGCGCCCGCGGCCAAGAGGCCGCGACGGCTGATAGCGCCGTCAGCGGACTGTCTGCCGCGGGCTTGATTGCTGCTGATCATGACTAACGCTCCTTGTTCGAGCGGCTAATCTAGTCAGGCGGCTGTTGTGCGATTAGAGCCCGAAACACGCATGGACCTGTGAGTGAAACTCAGGAATGGCCCGCACAAACCCGAACGACCTCGTCGCCTTCCTGGCGGTGGCGCGAGAACGCAGTTTCACACGCGCCGCGGCGCGGCTCGGGGTGTCCCCTTCGGCGCTAAGTCACACCCTTCGAGGCCTGGAGGAGCGGCTAGGGATGCGGCTGCTGAACCGCACGACGCGCAGCGTGACGCCGACAGAGGCGGGCGAGCGCCTTCTTCAGAGGATTGGCCCACGGTTCGATGAGATCGACGCCGAAATCGCCGCGCTGAGCGACCTGCGGGACAAGCCCGCCGGAAGCGTCCGGATCACCGCTGATCCGCACGCGGTGGACACCGTGCTGTGGCCGGTGCTCCGCAACCTCTTGGCGGATTACCCCGACATCAATGTCGAGCTTGTCTCCGACTATGGCCTGACGGACATCGCCGCCGAGGGATATGACGCCGGTGTGCGCCTCGGGGAACTCGTCGCGAAAGACATGATCACAGTTCCCATCGGACCGGAGATGCGGCTGGTCGCAGTGGCGTCCCCAGCGTACTTCGCGCGCCACCCCAAGCCACGGGAGCCGCAAGACCTTTCGACCCACCGCTGCATCAATTTCCGCCAGCCGACCTCTGGCGGCCTCTATGCGTGGGAGTTCTCGAAGAAGGGGCGCGACCTCCGGGTGCGGGTGGAAGGCCAGCTCGTCTTCAGCAGCAATGTGCAGATCCTGCGGGCCGCACTCGACGGCTTCGGCGTCGCCTACATCTTCCAAGATGAGGTCCAGCCACATCTGGACAGCGGCGACCTCGTGCAGGTGCTCTCGGACTGGTCGCCGCCATTCCCAGGCTACCATCTCTACTACCCGAGCCGGCGCCAGCACACGCCGGCCTTCACGGTGATCATGGATGCCCTGCGCTACCGCGCTTGAATGATCACTAGTCAGCCAAAACCCGCCTTCCACCGGGAAGCAACGAGTGTCTCCTAAGGGTCGGAAGCAGACGCTGGCTGCTCCCCTCCAAGCCGAAGTTCCGTAAGACCGCTGCTCGGTCCCTAGCGTAGGTCCGCTTTCGACCCGTTGCGGACATTCCATGATATGGGCACGCTCCGCACATGAACCTCGAACAGACCCGCAGATGGCTCGCCGCCGGTCGACGTCTCGGTCTCGAAGTGATCGCGCCCTGCCAGTTGATCCTGAGCAACGGATCGAAGCTGGAAGCCACTGCCTTGGTGAAGGTGGGACCGCCCAAGGGAATGGTTGTGGACCCAGCTTGGTCGGTGCTTGAGCCTCATGCCCATCAGTTGGTCGCCGAAGGCTTCGGCTATTCAGCCGTAACCATCGGTGAAGATGACGATCTGTCCGACCTTCTGCGAGATTGGGCTCCGGGCTGAGAGGGCAACGTCCACTTTCCACCCGTTGCAGACCTTCAGGAGGTCCGCTGCTCGGCGCCAGCCGGTGCGTGGCGGCAAGCAGACCTCCCCAACGTCCGCTAAGAGTCAGAAGCGGCCTCGCCTCCCCAAGGCCAAGCTGCTACACCCGGAGCCATGGCGACGCCTTCGTCCAATCCGTGCGGTACCGGGGCCTCCATCCTTTCGGGGTGGGGGGACGGGGGCGTGCGGCCGGTCGTGGTCTAGCCCTCTTCCCTCTCAGCCCCGCCGCCAGGCCGGGCTGACGAACTGACGTTCAGGCGTCCGGCCTCCGGCCCTTTTTCCGGAGACCTTCCCATGAGCCCTCCTCCCCTGCCCCCCACGCCGGTGCTCGAGACCGAGCGCTTGATCCTCAGGCCGGTGCGCATGGCCGACGCGCCGGCGATCCAGCGGCGCTTCGCCCAGTGGGACGTGGTGCGCTGGCTGCACGCCACCGTGCCCTGGCCCTATCCCGACGACGGGGCGGAAGAGCACCTGCGCCGCTGCCTGGACGAAGAGGCGAAGGGGGCGAAGTCGCACTGGGCGATCACGCTGAAGGGCGCGCAGGACGACTGCCTGGGGCTGATCGACCTGTGGCCCTACGACGGCGAGACGCGGGACAACCGCGGCTTCTGGCTGGACCCAGAGTACTGGGGTCGCGGGCTGATGACCGAGGCGGCCGAGCGGGTGACGGAGTACGCCTTCGAAACCCTGGGCTGGACGGAGCTCTACCTGAACAACGCCGAGGGAAACGCGGGCTCGCACCGCATCAAGGAGAAGCAGGGCGCGGTGATCGTCGACCGTTCGCCGCATGCCTACGTCGGCGGCGAGGCGATGCGGGTGACGTGGCGGCTGACCCGCGAGGCGTGGCGGGCGCGGCGGCAGGGGTCGTCCTAAGTGACGATCCAGCCCGGGGCGAGGCTCGACATCTGCACGCCCACCAGCACCAGCCGGCCCTCGCCGGCGATCACCACGGTGTCGGCGCCCTGTTGCTGGACGTCCCAGACGGCGCCTTGGAGGAGCTGGACGCGGTCGCCCTGGCTGACGCTGAAGTCGGTGACGCGGTCGACGCCCGAGCCGTCGAAGACGTGGAAGCGGTCGGCGCCGGCGCCGCCGGTGAGCGTGTCGTCGCCGCGGTCGCCGGAGATGAAGTCGGCGCCGTCGCCGCCGCGGACGAGGTCGTCGTGCTGGCCGCCGCGGACGATGTCGGCGCCCGTGCCGCCCTCCAGGGTGTCGGCGCCCAGGTTGCCGAGCAGCAGGTCGTCGCCCTCGTCGCCGAACAGCAGGTCGTCGTGCTGGCCGCCCACCACCCAGTCGTCGCCCAGGCCGCCGTACTCGGTGTCGGCGCCCATGTTGCCGTGGATGTCGTCGAAGTCGGCGCCGCCGTAGATGAGGTCGTCGCCCGCCTCGCCGCGCAGGAAGTCGAGGCCCGCGCCGCCCTCGACGGTGTCGCCGCCCGCCCCGCCGGCCAGGCGGTTGGCGAGGCCGTTGCCGCGCAGCCGGTCGGCGCCGGCGCCGCCGGTGGCGTCCTCGATCGCCGCGCCCCAGGCCACCGACATGCGGGTCTGGCCGGCGAGCAGGGAGAAGCCGCCCTCGGTGAGGTCGATGTCGGCCGCGGCGGTCTCGGCGCCGGCGTCGATGCGGTCCGTGCCGCCGGTGTCCCAGATGGCGAAGATGCCGGGGTCGTCGGCGAAGGTGTAGACGCTGTCGCCGGCGGCCGTGGCGGTGTTGGCGCCCCAGCGGGCCTGCAGGGCGGCGATGTCGTAGAGCTGCAGCTGGCCGGCCACGGCCTGGTTGTCCGTCACCACGTAGGACATCACCGTGTAGTTGCGGTTGTCCTCGGCCTCCGGGAGATACGGGAGGGCGGGCGTAGCCCCGGTCGTGTCGTAGTTCCCGGTGTGCTTCATCATCATGGCGTGGCCGATCTCGTGCAGGATCAGCCACGGCGAGATGGTCAGGTCGCGGCCGGTGTCGAAGACGGAGCCGGCGTCCCAGTTCTTGAAGGCGACGTTCCCGGCCGCGTCCATGCCCCAGGACAGCTTCCACCAGGTCTCGGCGACGCTGGGGGTCGAGACGCGGCCGAAGGCGATGTCCGGATCGGCGCCGGCCGCCACCTCGACGTAGCGGACGTTGATGACGGACTCGTACTCGTCGAGCGCGCGGCGCACGGCGGCCTTCTCGGCGTCGGTCCAGGGGGTCCAGCCGGTGTAGGTCTTCACGAACTCGGAGGACTGCTGGGACTCGAAGGAATAGGTGATGGTGAGCGGCGGGGCGGCGGCCGTGTGCCAGACGTCGAGCTTGGGGTTCAGGGGGGCCTGGACCGCGTCGATGGCGTACTCGGGAGCGGGCATGTGGACCTTACGCGCAGGGGACGCGCGGGCGGCCGCGCCTCGTTAGCCGCTGTTTTCCCACCAAAAAGCCCGCGGGCGAAGCTGAAATGACTCCCCTGCCCGACGCAGGGTTGGCGGGGTGAGCGGAAGGGCGGATAGATTTCGGCAGGCGGCGTGTCGGGACGGGCGCTGCGCCCACGTCCTTGGGGCGCAACTCGCAAAGGAGAGCGCGATGCGGATGATCTTCGTGAACCTGCCGGTGAAGGACCTGGAAGCGTCGAAGCGCTTCTTCACCTCGCTGGGGTTCCCCATCAACAACCAGTTCACCGACGAGACGGCGGCCTCGATCGTCATCGAGGAGAACATCTTCGCGATGCTGCTGACGCACGAGAAGTTCAAGGGCTTCATCAAGGGCGACATCGCCGAGGCGGGCGCCGGCGTCAGCAAGCTGATCTGCCTGTCGGCGAACAGCCGCGAGGAGGTGGACGGCTACCTGGAGAAGGCGCTGGCCGCCGGCGGCAAGCCGTGGATGCCGGCGCAGGACTACGGGTTCATGTACGGCGTGAGCTTCCAGGACCTCGACGGCCACGTCTGGGAGGTCATGTGGATGGACCAGGCCCAGGTGGACCAGCGGGAGCTGGAGCGGAACCTGCAGGAGCTGAAGCAGGCGGAGCCGGCGTAGGCTTTTTCCCTCCCCTCTGGGGAGGGAGGGCCGCGCAGCGGCCAGGGTGAGGAGGTGGGGGCCAGGACGGCGAGTCGGCGCTTGAACGCGACTTCCTCACCCGGCCCGCCTGAGGCGGGCTGTCCCTCCCCAGAGGGGAGGGAAACTAGGCCGCGGCCTTCTTCTCGGCGGCGCCGGTGATCCGCGCGCGGGCGATCTCGTTGGCGACTTCGTGGGTGGGGCGGTTTTCCTGGCGGGAGCGGTCGAGGACTTCGCCCAGCGTCTCGATGAGGCGGGAGAGCTTGGTCTCGACCCAGGCGGGGTCGAAGGCCTCGCCTGCGTCCAGCGCGCGGATCTCGCCGGCGACGTTGATGATGCCGCCGCCGTTGATCACGTAGTCGGGGGCGTAGAGCACGCCGCGGCGGAACACCTCGCGGCCCACCTCGGCATCGGCGAGCTGGTTGTTGGCGCCGCCGGCGATGACCCGGGCCTGCAGCCGCACCAGGGTCTCGGAATTGACCGCGCCGCCCAGGGCGCAGGGGGCGAAGACCTCGGCGGGCGCGTCGAAGATGGCGCCGGGGGAGACGACCTTGGCGCCGGTGCGCTGGGCGACCTGGCGCAGGACCTCCTCGTTGACGTCGGTGAGGATCAGCTTCGCGCCGGCCGCATGCAGCTTGTCGGCGAGGAAGCCGCCCACGTGGCCAACGCCCTGGATGGCGACGGTGACGCCGGAGAGGTCGCGGTTCAGCGCGCGCTTCACGCACAGCTCGATGCCGCGGAACACGCCCTCGGCGGTCACCGGCGAGGGGTCGCCGGAGGCGGCGGCGTGGCCCTCGAGGCCGGCCACGTAGCGGGTGTGCCTGCGGGCATGGGTGAGGTCGGCGGGGGAGACGCCGACGTCCTCGGCGGTCCAGTACTTGCCGCAGACCGCGTCGACCGCGCGGCCGAAGGCCTCGAACAGGGCCGGGGTCTTCTGGGTGCGGCTGTCGCCGATGATCACGGCCTTGCCGCCGCCCAGCTCCAGGTCGGCCATGGCGTTCTTGTAGGACATGGCGCGCGAGAGGCGCAGCGCATCGTCGAGGGCCAGGTCGGCGCTGGCGTAGGGCCACATGCGGCAACCGCCGGCGGCGGGTCCCCGGGCGGTGGAGTGCACCGCGATGATGGTCTTGAGGCCGGATTTTTCGTCCGTGAACGCGTGGACGGCTTCATGGCCCTCGAAAGCCGGGGAATCGAACAAGCTCATGCCGGGGACTTCGTTTCCTGAAGGAGGGAATTGCGCACGCTCTACGCCTCCGGGGGCGATGTCACAACCCCGCGGCCGCCTGCCGGGTTGCGGGCGGCCTGGGCGCCGTGGGGATGGGCGGGGCGCCGGACGGCAGCGGCGCCTTGGGGTCGCGGATGAAGGCCAGGACGTCGGCCATCACCACGGCGCGCTGCCTGTCGCGGGTGAGCAGGTGGTAGCCCTTGGCGTAGTAGGCGGAGCGGTCGGTGGGCTTGAGCTGGGCAGCGGCGCGGAAGGCGGCGTTCTTCGGGATGATCTGGTCGTTGGCGCCGTAGAGGTAGAGCGTCGGCACATTCGCCCGGCCGATCGCCTCGTGGCCGCGGGCCATGGTCCAGACCAGGCCGTAGATGGTGTCGGAGCGCGCGCCGAAGATCATCAGCCGGTCGCGGCCCATGGCCAGCAGCTCCTCGCGGTTGTCGCTGGGCATGATCCGCCGCGTCAGCCAGCTGGGCGGCTCGTAGACCTTGCCGGGGGTGAAGTTGGCGGCGAACCACAGCGCGGTGCGGTAGGGCAGCGGCTGGTCCTCCCAGCCCCAGACGGCGGGCGCCAGCAGCACCAGCCGGTGGGCGCTCGGCGGCCGCTCGGAGGCGAAGGCCTGGGCCGCCACGGCGCCGCCCATGCTCTCGCCGGCGACGACGATCCAGGCGTGCGGATGCTGCTTGTGGACGAGCGCGGTGACCGTGCGCAGGTCCTCCATTAGGAGCTCGTCGCCGGCCCAGATGCCGCGGCCCGGCGAGCGGCCGAAGCCGCGCTGGTCGTAGGCGTAGGTGGTCACCCCCTGGCTGGCCCAGGTCGGCGCGGCCAGGTGGAAGGCGTTGGCGTAGTCGTTCATGCCGTGGAGGGCGACGATCACCGCCCAGGGCTCCCCCTGCGCCTCCCATTTGCTGAGGCCCAGCCGCGCGCCGTCGAAGCTGACCACGTGGTCCGCCGCGAGCCTGGGGCCCGGGAAGCCGGCGGGCGGCTGGCCGGGCTGCTGCACCTGCATGTGTCCGCAGCCGGCGAGCAGGAGGGCGCAGAGGAGTAGGGCGAGGAGGCGCGTCATGGCGAAAGCAGCTGGCGGACCCGGCCTTGGAGATAGGGAACAACCTCCTCGTCAAACCAGGGGTTTCGCTTCAGCCAGCCGGTGTTGCGCCAGGACGGGTGCGGCAGGGTGAGGTAGCGCGGCAGGTGGGCGCGCCAGTCGCGCACGGTGGCGGTCATCGCCTTGCGGCCGAGCGCCCAGGCCTGAGCGTGGGAGCCCACCAGCAGGGTCAGCTCGACATTGGGCAGCTCGGCGAGCAGGCGCTCGCGCCAGAGCTCGGCGCAGCGGCGCGGCGGGGGGTAGTCGCCGCCCTTCGGGTCGGTGCCGGGGAAGCAGAAGGCCATGGCGGCCGTGCCGAGCGCCGGATGCCCGTAGAAGGTGTCGCGGTCGACGCCCAGCCAGCCCCGCAGCCGGTCGCCGGACGGGTCGCCGAACGGCAGGCCGCTCTCGTGCACGCGGCGGCCCGGCGCCTGGCCGCAGATCAGCAGCCGGGTCTCGCGCCTGACCCGCACCACCGGCCTGGGCTCATGCGGCAGGTCGGCGGCGCAGGCGCGGCAGGCCGCGATTTCGGCAAGGAGATCAGGCAGGCTCACGCGGCTTCACGAACGCCCGTTCCTGTTCCAGCAGCTTCGCGAACGACGGCCGCGCGGTGATCGCCTCGATGTAGCCGAAGGCCTTGGGGTGGGTGGTCGGGTTCACCGTGCAGTCCACGTGGGCCATGGTGGCGAACGGGCTGCAGACGGCGATGTCGGCCAGGGTGAAGCGGTCCTCCACCAGGTAGCCGGAGGCCGGGACGACCTTCTCCAGGTAGTCGGCGATGCGCGGGAACTCGGTCCTCTGGGCTTCGTCGGCGGCGGCGAGGTCGCCCTCACGGCCCATGACGCGCGGGGCCACGAAGCGGTTGAAGAAGATCTTGCCGCCGCAGGCGCCGACGATGGTGTCGCCGAACTCCTCGAACCAGATCGCGCGGGCATGGGCCTTGGGATCGCGCGGGACCAGGTTCGGCTCGGGATGGATCGCCTCGAGGTAGGCGATGATGGCGGTGGAGTCCGACAGCAGGAAGTCGCCGTCCTTCATCGCCGGGATCTTGCCGAAGGGGCTGGCCTGGTGGAACTCCGGCGGGGCCGAGGCGCCGAAGGCCGGCGTGAGCTCGAAGTCGATGCCCTTCTCGATGGCGAACACCACCGTCTTGCGCACGAACGGCGAGAGCGTGGAGCCCCAGATCGTGATCGTCATGTCTCGTCTCCCTCGGCGGTGGGCAGGCGCATGCGCCAGACCCCTTTGAAGTCGTCCGGATCGGCCGGCTTGTTGTGGCGCAGGATCACCAGCCGGCCCTGGCGGGCCAAGCCTACCGCGGTGGCGCGGACATGTCCCAGGATGCGGCGCCAGCCTTCGGGATCTGCCGCGCGGGCGACCTCCTCCGGCGAGACGGACTTGCCCGGCGCGACCTTGGCCAGGAGGTCGAAGATCGCGGCCTCGACCTTCTCGCTCATCTAGCCGCCCCGCTTCAGGGTCTCGCGGGCGATGACCACCTGCTGGATCTGGCTGGTGCCCTCGTAGATGCGGAAGATGCGCACATCGCGGTAGAGGCGCTCGATGCCGTGGTCGGCGACGTAGCCGGCGCCGCCGAAGATCTGCACGGCGCGGTCGGCGACGCGGCCGACCATCTCGGATGCGAAGTACTTGGCCGCGGCGGCCTCCATGGTGACGGACTGGCCGGCGTCGCGCTTGCGGGCGGTTTCCATGGTCAGGGCCCGGGCGGCGAGCGCCTCGGTCTTGGAGTCGGCGATCATCCCCTGGATCAGCTGGAAATTGGAGATCGGCTGGCCGAACTGCCTGCGCTCGGAGGCGTACTCCACGCAGTCCTTGATCAGCCGCTCGGCGACGCCGACGCAGACGGCCGAGATGTGCAGCCGGCCGCGGTCGAGCACCTGCATCGCCACCTTGAAGCCCTCGCCCTCGCGGCCGAGCCGGTTCTCCGCCGGGACCCGGACGTTGTCGAAGATCACGTCGCAGATGTGGGCGCCTTGCTGGCCCATCTTCTTCTCGGGCTTGCCCACCGAGAGGCCCGGCAGGTCGCGCTCCACCAGGAAGGCCGAGACGCCGCCGCCGCCGGCCTTCTCCGGGTCGGTGCGAGCCATCACCGTGAAGAGGTGGGCCTTGTTGGCGTTGGTGATGAAGCGCTTGGCGCCGTTGAGGACGTAATGGTCGCCGTCCTTGATGGCGCGGGTCTGGACGTTGGCGCTGTCGCTTCCGGCCTCCGGCTCGGTGAGCGCGAAGGAGGTGATGATCTCTCCGGACGCGATGCCGGGCAGGTACTTCTGCTTCTGCTCGTCCGTGCCGAACATCACCAGGCCCTGGGAGCCGATGCCGACGTTGGTGCCGAAGGCCGAGCGGAAAGCCGGGCTGGTGCGGCCGAGCTCGACGGCCACCAGGCACTCGTCCTCCATGGAAAGGTCGAGGCCGCCGTACTGCTCGGGAATGGAGAGGCCGTAGAGGCCGAGCTGCTTCATCTCCTCGGTGACGTCGTCGGGCACGGCGTCCTGCTCGGAGACCTGGGCCTCGAGCGGGCGCAGGCGTTCGGCGACGAAGCGGCGGACCGTCTCGATCAGCTGTTCGCGGATGTCCATGTCGAGCGGCATGGCGGTCCCCTCTCCTACTTGCAGCCTGGCCGCGCCAGCGCCTCTTTCGAGGCCGTCTTAAACCGCGCCAGGCCCACGGCGACAATCGGGGCCGGCCAGCTTTCGGTGCGCACCGCGCCGGGCGCGACGGGGCAGCTCGCCACCGGCATGGGCGTGAGCTTGTTCTGGCGCAGGACGAGCGCGATGGCGCGGTACTCGATCGTGTCGCCGGTGCCGTTCCACACCTTCAGGAAGGTGGCGCGCTTCTCGGCCGAGCCGTCGAGGGCGGCGGCGACGAGGCCGCTGGCCGGCTTCTCGAAGGCCTCCTTGGCCTTGCCCTCAGCGTGGGCGGCGGCGAGCTGGCCCTCCTCCACCTTCTCGATCACCGGCATGCCCTTGCCGTTGACGCCGAAGACGGCGCGCTGGCCCAGGATCACCTGCAGGGTCTCGCCGTCGACCTTGGTCTTCGGCTCGAAGGTCAGCTGCTTGGCGGCGGCTTCGGCGGCGGGCGCGGCGTTGGGCGACTTTGCCTTCGGCGGCGTCTTCACCTCGCCGGCCTGGGGCGTAGGGGCCTGGGCGGCGAGGAGCAGGGCAAGGGCGGCGGACAGCATGGGGACGCTCACTTCGAGGCTTTCGACGGCGCAGGGCAGACGACGCCGTTGGTGTTGCGCAGCGCAAAGTCGCTGAGGATGATCCCCCTCGCCTGCGGCCGCTTCGGCCAGTGCTCGTAGCTGGAGAGCAGCGGCAGGACGGTGCAGACGCTCGTGGGCTCGCCCGTCCAGCGGCCGGCCGAGACCTCGTGGACGAGCACGGCGCGGTAGTCGAACGCCTGGTCGATGCCGCTCTCCACCTTCATCATCAGGTCGCCGTCGCCCACCTTCTGCAAGGTGATCACGACGGTTCCGTGGCGGGTGTCGTCGAACTTGCCGGCCCCGGGCCTGGGCGGCTGGGCGGCGCCCGCAGCCGCCGGCTCCACGGACACCTGCTGAGGCTTGCCGTCCGCCGGCAGTCGGACGGTGACGCGGTCGCCGACCACCACCTGGATGGCGCCGGACGGCGTGACCTGGGAGCTCGGCCCGGCGGGCTGGGCCAATGTCGGCGGTGCGGCCTGGAGGGCCAGTACGCTGAGCACCGCGACGAACATGTTCAGGCGCGCTCGAAGACCGCGGCGATGCCCTGCCCGCCGCCGATGCACATGGTCTCAAGCCCGTACTTGCCGTCCCGGCGCTTCAG
The DNA here is from genome assembly GCF_036563285.1 of Phenylobacterium sp. Taxonomy (GTDB): domain Bacteria; phylum Pseudomonadota; class Alphaproteobacteria; order Caulobacterales; family Caulobacteraceae; genus Phenylobacterium. The sequence continues at coordinate 72,100 of NZ_DATCMR010000006.1, read as the reverse complement.
CTCGCGCAGCAGGTTGGCGAGGATCCGCCCGCCGGTCGCGCCGATGGGATGGCCGAGCGAAATGCCGGAGCCGTTGACGTTCAGCCGGTCGCGGTCGTCCCAGCCCCAGCCTTTCAGCACCGCCAGCACCTGGGGCGCGAAGGCCTCGTTCAGCTCCACGAGGTCGATGTCGTCCCAGGTCAGGCCGGTGCGCTCGAAGAGCCGCTTCACCGCCGGCACCGGGCCGATGCCCATGCGCGAGGGATCGCAGCCGGCCGCCGCCCAGCTCACGAAGTAGCCCATGGGCTCCAGGTCGAGCTCGGCGAGCTTGTCCTCCGCCACCACCAGGCAGGCGGCGGCGGCGTCGTTCTGCTGGCTGGCGTTGCCGGCGGTGACGACGCCGTCCTTCTCGATCGGCTTCAGCTTCGACAGGCTCTCGGCCGTCGCGTCGGCGCGGACGCCCTCGTCCTTGGCGAAGACGATCGGATCGCCCTTCTTCTGCGGCACCGCGACCGGCACGACCTCGTCGTCGAACTTGCCGTCGGCCCAGGCCTTGGCGGCGCGCTGGTGGCTCATGGCCGCGTATTCGTCGGAGGCGTCGCGGCTGATCTGGTAGTCGCGCGCCAGGTTGTCGGCGGTCTCGATCATGCCGGAGATGACCCCGAAGCGCTCGATCGGCTGGCTCATCACCCGCCCGCGGGCCAGGCGGTCGTGCATCGTCACCGAGCCGGCCCGCGCGCCCTTGCGCATGTCGGTGGTGTAGTACTCGACGTTCGACATGCTCTCCACGCCGCCCGCCACGACGACGTCGGCGACGCCGGTCTGGACCATCATGGCCGCGTCGACGATCGCCTGCAGGCCGGAGCCGCAGCGGCGGTCGAGCTGGTAGCCGGGCACCTCGATCGGCAGGCCGGCGGCGAGCGCCGACCAGCGTGCGATGCAGGGCGCCTCGCCCGAGGCGTAGCCCTGGGCGAAGATCACGTCGTCGATCTTCTCGGGTTCGATCCCGCTGCGCTCGACCAGCGCTTTCAGCACCACAGCGCCAAGCTCGCCCGCCTGCAGGTCGGAGAGCGACCCCAGGTACTTGCCAACGGCGGTGCGGATGGGGGAGACGATGGCGGCGCGTCGCATAGGGGCCTCGAGGGTCGGAAGAGCGGCCGGCAAACTAATGTTTGAATTCCGGCGGGGCAAACCCTTCCGGCCCTGTCAGCTCAGGACGTCCCAGCGCCCATCGCGCCTGACGATAAGATCCGAGGTGATCCACTCGCGGTTCCGCGGGAGACGGGCGATCTCACGGCGCATGGCATGCACTGCGGCTTTCTCCGAAAGCGGCGCAGCTACCAACCGGTTGGAACCCATCAAGGCCACCACTTCCGGCCCTGCGGCGCGTCGCGGTTCGGCGTCCCAGAACTCGTCGAACACGACAAGGCTCGCCATCAAGCCGTCGGCGCGCAGGACCTGCGTAGACTTGCCCGTTGGCAGGGGGACATTCGCCAAATCCATTAGATCGCGCGTGTTCTCGAACGCGCGCCGCCACAGGTCGTCATCGGTAAGGCCGAGTTCTTCCCTGAGAGCCTCAGCCGAGAGGAACTGGTAGCCATGGGGGGTGTCCACGACGACCACGGCGTTCACACCCCGAACGACCGGTTGCTTCAGGAAGGGATTGTCCGTCGTGTCGTTCGGATTGTGCCCATCCGCCCGTACGACCACAGCCAGCCACTCCTCGCGCGGAGGATCAGCTGAAATGTTGATGATCGACGCGGCATGACGGACCACACCATCGGTGTCGCGTGGTCGGGCCAGGCAATCCGCGTAGTGATCCGCGAGCGTGTACTCCGTGGGGCTCGCTCGGTCAGGCCATTGGATGGTGAAGTCGAGTCCGTCAACCTCGCTGATGGCGGCCGCGGGCCGTAGCTTGCGAACCTCGTTCAGGACCCGGTCGCGGAATTCTTCCGGCCGGGGAGCGCGGCGGCTCAGCCCCAGCGCTTCCAGCAACCCCTTCCCCATCCTGGCCCCCCGTGCTTTTTCGCCGGCAGCTTAGTCGAGCAGGAACAGATTGGGAACATGGACGGCGGCGAGGAAGAGAACAACTACACCTCCACCCTGCAGACGGTGAGCGAGGGCGAGTGGGCCGGGTGGTCGTACTATCCGGGCGGCGACCCGTACGAGGACCTGGCGGGGCCGTTCTACTTCAAGATCGGCGACGACGGGCGGCCGGTCTGCGCCTTCCGCGCCGAGCGCAAGCACATGAACGGCGGCGGCTTCCTGCACGGCGGCTGCGTCATGACCTTCGCCGACTTCTGCCTGTTCGTGATCGCCCGCGACGACATAAAGGGCGGCTACTCGGTGACCGCCACCTTCAACGGCGAGTTCGTGGGCACGGCGCACGAGGGCGAGCTCGTCACCTGCACGGGCGAGGTGGTGAAGGCCGGCCGCTCGATGGTGTTCGTGCGCGGGCTGATCCGGAACGGCGAGGAGCCGGTGATGTCGTTCTCGGCGGTGCTGAAGAAGCGGCCGGCGCGGACCGCCTAGTCAGCCCAGCCGGTCCTGGCGCGCCAGCCAGGCGCGCAGCAGGGCCGTGGCCTCGTCCGGCCTGTCCACCAGCACCGCGTGGCCCGCGCCCGGGACGACGGCCAGTTCTGCGCCCGGCACGCGCTCGGAGAAGGCCACCGCGGTGACGGGGCGGGCTTCGTCGTACTGCCCGACCATGAACAGCGTCCGCCGGCCGTCCAGCCGCGCCAGCAGCGGCTCGCCGTCATAGGCCTTCAGCGTCCCGGTCGCGGCGAACTCCGTCGGGCCCCACATGGTCAGGTACAGGCGCTCGTTGAAGCCGCGGTCGCGCGGGTCCCGGTAGGCCTTGAACGCTTCGGGCAGCGGCTCGCGCCGCAGGAACTGGGCGTAGAATTGCTCCGTCGCCGCGTCGCATTGCGCCTTTGGAGGCGGGGTTGAAGCTTCGCAGCGCGTGAGCGTCGCCTGAACCTCTCCCGGGAGCTTGCCGCGCAGGGCATTGGCGTCGGCGATCCAGCTACGGGTCGAGACCAGCGGGCTGAGGAGCGCGAGGCCCGCGAGCGCCGTGGGCCGGCGGGCCCCGTACTCCAGAGCCACCGTTCCACCCCAACTCGCCCCCGCGACATGCCAGCGGGGAACGCCCAGGGCGGCGCGGATCGCCTCGAGCTCGTCGACGAAGCGCTCGACACGCCAGTTGGCTGGATCCAGCGGATGGTCGGAACGGCCGCTGTCGAGCTGGTCGTAGAGGATGACGGCGCGCTCGTTCGCCAGCTCCAGGGCGTCGAGGAAGCCGGCGTGGGTCCCGCCAGGCCCGCCGTGGATCATGACCACCGGCGCCCGCGGCCCGCCCAGCGGCCCGTTGACCCGCACATACACGCGGCCGCCCGGTACGGAGACCATAAGCTCGCGCTCGGGGGCCGGGTACCTGGCCGGTCGAGCCAGCGCCGACGGCGCGGCCACGGCTGCCGCGATGAGGCCCAGGAGGTCGCGTCGGCCGAGGCGGACAGCCATGGTTCAGATCTCCCCTAGCCAGACATAGCGGCGCACACGGACCAGGACCAGCGGAAGCGCCTGATCGGCACGTCCGGTGAGCGGCTCATGCCTGTCTCACGGCCCAGCGAAGCGCACCAGCCAGTCGCGGGTCGTCTGGCTCTCCGCGAGCAGCCAGTCGCGGAAGCGCCGCACGTGCGGCCTCCCCTCGCCGCGGAAGCGGGCGACGAAGGCGTGCTCGGTCCAGCTGCCGGTGGAGACCGGGAACGGCAGCGACAGGCGCCCGTCGTCCATCGGCTCGCTGAGCAGGGCCACGCCACAGACCACAAGGCCGGCGTTGGCGAGCACGGCCTCGAGGGCGGGCACGATGCGACGGAAGCGGATGCCGCGGTCCGGGGCCGTCCGATTGATCCCCTGCCGCTCGATCCAGTCGCGCCAGTCCGGCGCGGCGGGATCGTTGCGGTAGAAGTCGAGCTGCAGCAGCGGGAAGCCCTCGATGCGGTCTTGCTCCGGCAGGTGCGCCAGCCGGCGCGTGTTCTCCGCCGAGGAGACCGGCAGGACGAAGTCCCTGAACAGCAGGTCGCGGCCGTCGCCGGGCGGGCCGAAGCTGATCTCGCAGTCGGCCGGGGCGGGTCGGAAGCCCGCCTCGCCCTCCCCGTTGATCGACAGCGCGATGTTCGGGTGCTCGCCCTTGAAGGCGCCGATCCGCGGCTTCAGCCACAGGTCGGCGAAGTCCGCCTCCGCAGCGATGTGGAGTTCGTGGCCGCGCTGCAGGTCCAGAAGGGCGCCGGCGGTCTCCAGCTCGCGGAACGCCTGCTTCAGGTGCGGCAGGGCTCCGGCCAGCGAGGGCGTGGGGATCAGTCCGGAGCGGCCGCGCACGAACAGTTCTATGCCGAGGAAGTCCTCCAGCGCCTTCACCCGCTGGCCGACCGCCGCAGGCGTGATGGCCAGGAGGTCCGCAGCCGCCTTCAGCGACCCCGTGCGGGCCGCCAGCTCCACGGCCTGCATCGAGCGGAGGTAGGACGGCGCGACCATCGCCGGACGCTAAAGCTGGGCTTTAGCACACACAAGAACATTTAGTTTGGGGACAGCCCGGGCATCCCGGATAGTGCCGTTACACGAGAGGAGCCGCCGATGGGCCGCATGAAGCGCTACCTGATCGAACGCGACATCGCCGGGATCGGCGGCATGTCGATCGTCGAGCTGTGTGGCGCCGCACGGGCGTCCAACCGGGCCGTCGAGCAGGTGGGCGGCGCGGTGCAGTGGCAGCACAGCTACGTCGGCGCCGACAAGGCCTTCTGCATCTACCTGGCCGAGGACGAGGACGCGATCCGCCGGCACGCCGAGCTCTGCGGCCTGCCGGTCGGCCGCATCATCGAGGTTCCGCAGATCATCGACCCGCTGACGGCCAACAACTGATCTTCCGCGGCGACTGAGCGCCGCGTCCCCATCGCAAACCCCAACAACGGAGGCGGCCATGAGAGGCCTTCCTGCGGCGCTCTACAGCGCCGTCGTCTACCTGTTCTTCTTCGCGACCTTCCTCTACGCGGCCGGCTTCGTCGAAGGCGTGGTCGTGCCCAAGGCCATCGACACCGGGCCGGAGGGGCCGCTGCTGCCGTCCCTGATGATCGACGTGGCGCTGCTGGGCCTCTTCGCCGTGCAGCACTCGCTGATGGCGCGCCCGGCGTTCAAGCGGGCGTGGACGCGGCTCGTGCCGCCGGCCGTGGAGCGCAGCACCTATGTGCTGGCCGCCAGCCTGGCGCTCGCCCTGCTGTTCTGGCAGTGGCGCCCACTGCTGGCGACGGTGTGGACGGTCGAGGACCCGGCCGCCGCGCTGGCGCTCACGGCCGTGTCCTGGGCGGGCTGGGGCATGGTGCTGGTGAGCACCTTCCTGATCAGCCACTTCCACCTGTTCGGCCTGAGCCAGGGCTTCGCGAAGATGCTGGGCCGCGGCGACCCCGAGTTCCAGCTCACCACGCCGCTGTTCTACAAGTGGATCCGGCACCCGATCTACGCGGGCTTCATCGTCGCCTTCTGGGCGACGCCGCAGATGAGCCTGGGCCACCTGCTCTTCGCGGTCGCCACCACCGGCTACATCCTGATCGGCATCTGGCTGGAGGAGCGCGACCTGGTGGGCCACTTCGGCGGCCGCTACGTGGAGTACCGGCGCAACGTCGGCATGCTGTTCCCGAAGCTGCGGCTACGGCCCGGGCGTGAGGCCGGCCTGCCCTAGCCCCGAACGCGGCGCCGCGCGCCTTGCCAAGGACCCCTGCTTCGTGATCGCGTGGCGGGGGTTCGGCGAGCGGAGGGGTTTCCATGAGATCGGTGCTGGCGGCGGCTGCGGCGGCGCTCTTGCTTTCCGCCGGGGGCGCGCAGGCCCAGACCGGACCCGAGGCGTCGGCCGCCTGGTGGCGCGGCTACACCACCCAGGCCAAGGCCTTCCGCCTGGAGGACGGGCGGATGCTCAAGATGTACTGCATGGGCTCGGGCGGCCCGGTGGTGATCATGGAGTCCGGCCTGGGCTCCGCCGGCTGGAGCTGGCGGCCGGTGCAGGCCGAGATCGCCAAGACCGCCTACGCCTGCGTCTACGACCGCGCCGGCTACTTCGGGCGCAGCACGCCGTCGGACGGACCCCGCGACGCGGGCGCCGAGGCGGAGGACCTGGCGGGGCTGCTCAAGGCCGCGCGTCTGCCCGGCCCCTACATCGTCGTCGGCCATTCCTACGGCGGCTACATCGCGCGCCTGTTCGCCTACCGCTACCCGAAGGCGGTCGCCGGCCTGGTGCTGGTGGACCCCTCCACCGAGCACCAGATGGCGCGGCTGAGCGAGGTCGCGGGGCGGCCGTCGAGCGTGACGGAGGAACGGGCCAAGCTGCAGCGGTGCTCGGCCGAGGCGCGCCCCGCCGACCCCGACGCCTGCCTGATCCGGCCGATCCCCGCCGACCTCCCCGAGCACCTGCGCGACTGGTTCCGCGTGGCGCAGGACGGCGAGTACGCCTCGGCCATGCTGCGGGAGAACGAGGCGATGGAGACGGTCAGCTCCGACCTGCTGATCGCCGAACGCAAGCCGGTGCAGGCGCCGGCGATCATCCTGGCCCGCGATCCACAGCTGGCGCCAGCCGAGGGGCCGCGGGAGGCGCGCTGGCAGCTGCTGCAGAAGGAGACCGCCGCCTCGCTGGGCCCGCAGGCGCAGGTCCGGGTGGTGGACGGCGCCCCCCACCGGGTGCAGGACACGCGGCCCGAGGCCATCGTCCAGGCGGTGCGCGACGTGATCGCGGCCTCGGGCGGCCAGCGCGCCGACTGAGGTGGGCGCCGAGCTCGCTGCGCTCACGGCGGACGACCTGCCGGAGGTGATGCGCATCGAGCGCACGCCCGGCTACGAGCAGGTCGTCGGCAGCTGGACACGCGAGGAGCACGAGGCCGAGCTCGCCTCGCCGGACGCGCGCTATCTCGGCTTCCGCGACGGGGACGGGCTGGCGGGCTTCGTGATCCTGCAGAAGTTCCGCGAGCCGGCGATCCGGCTGCGGCGCATCGCGGTCGGCGAGGTGGAGCGCGGGACCGGGACGCGCCTCGTGCGCGCCGTGCTGCGCTGGGTGTTCGAGACCACACCCGCCGAGGCGGTCACCCTGGGCGTGGCGACGATCAACGACCGGGCGCACCACGTGTACCTGCGCGAGGGCTTCGTCGACGACTACGCCGACGCCGACGGGACGCACATGAACATGATCGTCACACGCGAGCGGTGGGCGGCGGTGCATAACAGCGGTTGATCCAAGGCCTTGTTCGGGCGAGGATTCGCGCCGGAGGAGACGGGATGATCGAAGCCGCCTGCCACTGCGGGGCCGTGAGGCTCACCGCGCCGGAGCCGACGCAGGTGACGGAGTGCAACTGCTCGATCTGCCGCCGGCTCGGCGCGCGCTGGGCCTACTACGCCAAGAACGAGGTGCAGCTGCCCAAGGCGGGGACGACCCAGCCCTACGTCTGGGGCGAGCGGATGCTGGCCTTCCACCGCTGCACCTCCTGCGGCTGCGCCACCCACTGGCAGAGCCTGGACGGCGCCCAGCCGCGGATGGCGATCAACGCGCGGATGATGGACGGCCTCGACTGGGGCAAGGTGAAGGTCCGCCAGTTCGACGGCGCCGAGACCTGGACCTTCCTGGACGAAGAGCCGGCGTAGCGGACCCGACAGGGCCGCTGATCGGTTGAGCGCGGACACGTCAGGAGTCCGCCGATGCCGAGAGTGCTCGTCCTCTATCACTCCACCTATGGCCACATCGAAGCCATGGCCCGGGCCGAGGCGGAAGGCGCCCGTTCGGTCGAAGGGACCCAGGTCGACATCAAGCGCGTGCCTGAGCTCGTGCCGCAGGATGTCGCGCGCGGCGCCGGCTACAAGCTCGACCAGGAGGCGCCGATCGCCACGGTCGCCGAGCTGGAGAACTACGACGCCATCATCATCGGGTGCGGCACCCGATTCGGGCGCATGGCCTCGCAGATGGCGGCCTTCCTCGACCAGGCCGGCGGCCTGTGGGCGCGCGGGGCGCTGAACGGCAAGGTGGGCGCGGCCTTCACCTCCACCGCCACCCAGCACGGCGGCCAGGAGACGACCCTGTTCTCGATGATCACCAACATGCTGCACTTCGGCCTGGTGGTGGTCGGCCTGCCCTATTCGTTCGCCGGCCAGATGACGCTGGACGAGATCGCCGGCGCCAGCCCCTACGGCGCCTCGACGATCACCGGCGGCGATGGGCATCGGATGCCCAGCGAGCTGGAGCTGGACGGCGCACGCTTCCAGGGCCGGCTGGTGGCCGAGACCGCCCTGCGCCTGCACGGCCAGCTCTCGTCAGACCTCCGTCAGCCGGTGGCCGAGGCCGAGGCGCGGACCTGGGAGGTCAACGACGAGGCCCAGCCGGACACCTGGACCGAGGGCCCCTAGGCCGGCTGCGGCGCGGGCATCCCGGCCTTCGCGGCGGGGCGTTCGCGCATGGCCTGCGCCCAGCGGCCGACGTGGGTCAGCTCCTCGGGCGGCGAGAGCTTGATCAGCCGGCCGAAGTCGATGCCCACGAAGGCGACGATGTCGGCGATGGTCAGGCGCTCGGTGGCCAGCCACTCGCTCTCAGACAGGCGGCGGTCGAGCACCTTCAGGGCGCGGATGCCCGCCTGCTTGTTGTACTCCGCGATCGCGGGGTCCTGGGTCTCCAGGGCGGCCAGCGCCGGGTGGGTGTGGCGGACGCACATCATGAACGGCGTGGCGACCAGCATCTCGGCGCGGCGCATCCACATCTCGATGAGCGCGGTCTCCTCCGGGGTGCGGCCGAACAGGTTCGGCTCCGGATAGCGGCTCTCGAGGTAGCGGCAGATGGCGACGCTCTCGGTGATGGTCGAGCCGTCGTCGAGCTCCAGGGCCGGGACGTTGGCGAGCCCCGCCTTGGCCAGGTAGTCCGGCGTCTTGTGCTCGCCCTTGATCAGGTTAAGCGTGACGACCTCGACGTCGTTTATGCCCTTCTCGGCCATGAACCAGCGCACGCGGCGCGGATTGGGGGCGAGCGGGGTATCGTAGAGCTTCATCGGCGGCCTCCCTGCCGTACGCTTTCGCAAAAAAGTGCACGACCGGTCACTCTGGTCAAGCTAGCCGAACAGTCGCTCCGGCATGACGCCCACCACCGAGGCGGTGAGCACGGTGGCGAGAAAGCCGGCGAGCATCGCCTTCCAGACCATGCCCATGACCTCGGCCCGTCGTTCGGGGACCAGCACCGAGTAGCCGGCGACGTTGATGCCCACCGAGGCGATGTTGGCGAAGCCGCAGAGCGCATAGGTCATGATCACCCGGGTCCGCGGGTCGATCTCGCCGATGGGGATGGCGCCCATCCGGATGAAGGCGGTGAACTCGGTCAGCACCAGCTTCACGCCGAGCAGGGAGCCGGCCACCGAGGCGTCGGCCCACTTGATGCCCATGGCCCAGGCCAGCGGCGCGAAGACGAAGCCGAGGATGCGCTCCACCGAGATCGGCGCGCCCCCGACCGGCCCGAAGGCGCCGAGGATGCCGTTCACCATCGCCACGATGGCCACGAAGACGATCAGGGTGGCGCCTACGTTGAGCACGATGGAGAGGCCGTCGGACGTGCCCTTGATCAGGGCGTCGACCGAGCTGTCGTAGACCTTGTCCGCGCCCGAGCTGGCGTCGGCCTCCACCTCGGCTTCCGGATCGCGCGGGACCATGATGCGGGCCAGCAGGACGCCGGCGGGCGCGGAGATGATCGAGGCGGTCAGCACGTGGGCGGCGGCGTTGGGCAGCACGTCCTTCAGGATGGTCGCATAAGCGACCAGGGTGGAGCCGGAGACGCAGGCCATGCCGACGGCGATCAGCATGAACAGCTCGGAGCGGGTGAGGCCGGCGAGATAGCTGCGGATGAAGATCGCGCCTTCCACCTGGCCCATGAACACGGTGGCGGCCGTGGCGAGCGCCGGCGGGCCGCGCAGGCCCATGGTCCGCTGGAACAGGAAGCCGAAGCCCTGGGTGATCCACTTCAGGATGCGCCAGTGCCAGAGCAGGGCCGCGAGCGCGCAGACCACCAGGATCACGGGCAGCACCCGGAAGGCGAAGACGAACAGCGAGCCGGGGTCGGTGAGCGCGTAGGGCTGGTTGGGCGTGCCCGCCAGGAAGCCGAAGACGAAGGCGACGCCGGCCTGGGTGGAGTTGGCGAGCCCCTCGACGGCGTGGCCTACGCCCTGCAGCCCGGCCCTGAGCGCCGGCAGGCCGAACAGCGCCAGCACCAGCACGGCCTGCACGGCGAGCGCGCCCAGCGCCAGCTTCCATGGGAAGCGCTTCCGGTCCTCCGACAGCGCCCAGCAGATCGCGAGCACCACGACGATGCCCACCAGGCTCTGGGCGTTCTCCGGACGAAACATGCACCCCCCGATGCGACGCGCTTCCCACGCCCGGCGATAGAGGCGCAGCCGCGCTCGCAGCGCAAGCGGGCCATTACGAAGGTTTAATCCCCTCCCCCGCATCCGCCGCCGTTCGCCGGCGCCTCTTACCTATGAGCGCACGCCTGGCGGCGGCATGGTTCGACGCCCCTTCCTGAGGGGATACCCCGCAGCCGCCCGGCATCTCTCCCAAGACGCGCTCAGCTTCGGGAAGGGGCGTCGAACGATGTCATTGGCTCTGGCCACACTGCTCTACGAATGGCGGCGCTACATGGCCGCCATGGTCGCGCTGGCCTTCGCCGGCCTGCTGATCCTGGCCGAGGTCGGGATGTTCACCGGCATCGTGAAGGGGGTGACCGCCACCCTCGACCGCAGCCGCGCTGACGTCATCGTCCTGCCGCCGAAGATGGAGAGCCTGATCAACTCCGGCGGCGGCTCGCTGCCCGCCCGCCTGCAGCCGCAGATGTACCAGAACCCCGAGGTGGTCGAGGTCGCCAGCTGGGACATCGACGGCGGCCGCTGGGTGAACCAGCCCCCGGAGGGAAAGAAGGCGGTCACCACCTACGTCGACATCTACATGGTCGACACCCGGCCGGGAGCGGTGACCCTGCCGGTCGACTACAGCGAAGAGGTCCGCCGGGCGCTGATGGAGCCCTATGCGGTGGCCATCGACGAGACCCAGCTCAAGCGCCTCGGCGTGAAGCTCGGCGACATGGCCTCGCTGAACGGCAAGACGGTGTACGTCCGCGCGGTCCTGCACGGCTACCCGAACCTCAACAACGCCGCGGTGACCGTGTCGCGAGACACCATCCGGCTGCTTGGCATGGGCGACAAGAACGGCAAGACCGGGCCGCTGCTGATCCGGCTGAAGGACCATGCCCGCGCCGAGATCGTGCGCGACCAGCTGAACGCCGTCTCCGACAAGAAGTACCGCGCCTGGACGGCGCCGGAGCTGGCCAAGGCCAACCAGGGCGCGCTGATGACCGAGCAGATCATCGGGGTGTTCATCACCGCCACCCTGGTGATCGGGGTGATCATCGGCCTGGTCATCACCAGCATGACGCTGCGCGGCGCGATCCTCTCCTCGATCAAGGAATTCGCCAGCCTGCGGGCGCTCGGCGTGCCGATGGGCGCGCTGCGGGTGATCGTGGTGGAGCTGTCGTTCTGGGTGGGTGTGGTGAGCCTGGGCTTCACAGCCCTGCTCACCGGCGGCGTCTACGTCCTGGCCATCGCCGGCGGGGTGCCGATGGGCTTCCCGCTCAGCTGGCAGATCACCACCGCCGTCTTCCTCATGATCACCGCCGTGGTCTCCGGCTTCCTGGCCCTCGGCGTCCTCAAGAAAAGCCAGCCTGCGGACCTGCTGAGATGAGCGCATCCCTCACCGCCCTTCGCGCCCACGGCCTCGTGAAGCGCTTCAAGACCGGACGCACCCACATCGAGGTCCTGAAGCGCGTGGACTTCGACGCCGGCCACGGGGAGGTCACCATGGTCATGGGCCCGTCGGGCTCGGGCAAGTCGACCCTGGTCGCCAGCCTCTCCGGCCTGCTGAAGCCCGACGAGGGACAGGTCACCGGCATGGGCCAGGAGATCTGGAAGCTGCGGACCGGCAAGCTGGACAGGTTCCGCCTCGACCACTGCGGCTTCATCTTCCAGGGCTTCAACCTGTTCTCGGCGCTCACCGCCCTGCAGCAGGTGGAGATCATCCTGAAGTACCAGGGCGTCCCGCGCCGGGAGCGCCGCGAGCGCGCAGCCAACGCGCTGATGGAAGTGGGCCTGGAGACCAAGATGGGCCAGCGCCCGTCCGAGCTCTCCGGCGGCGAGAAGCAGCGCGTCGCCATCGCGCGGGCGCTGGCAAAGACCCCGCAGCTGCTGTTCGCCGACGAGCCCACCAGCGCGCTCGACGGGGAGAACGGGCAGGTGGTGATCAAGCTCCTGCAGCGGGCCGCCAAGCAGCACGGCGCGGCCGTGATCTGCGTGACCCACGACGTGCGCCTGGAGGCCTACGCCGACCGTGTCATCCATCTGGAGGACGGGCGCATCACCGAGGACCGCCGCGCCGGCGTCGCCCCCGAACCCAAGTCCCAAGCCAAACCCGAGCTCGTTGGAGCCTGAAGATCATGCTCGCCCTCATCCGCAACCGCTTCGTCTGGATCGGCGCCCTCGTCGTCGTGCTGGCGCTCGGCGGCTTCCTGTTCATGAACAGCCAGGCCGCGGCCAAGAAGGCCAAGGCCGAGCAGGCCGCCGCCGCGGCCAAGGCCACCGACAACAGCCCCTTCGTGGCCATCGCCAACGGCAAGGCCGACGTGGAGGGCGGCATCATCCAGGTCGCCGCCCGCCGCGCCGGGGTGATCCGCGAGGTTCTGGCCCAGGAGGGCGACGACGTGCTCCGCGGCCAGGTGCTCGCCCGCCTCGAGGACGACGAGCCCCGCCTGCAGGCCGCGCGCGCCGCGGCGGAAGTCCGCCAGGCCCAGGCGCAGATCGCCCTGCTGCAGGTCGAGCGCTCCACGGCCGAGCGCGAGTTCAAGCGGATGAACGGCCTCGCCGCCGCCAACTTCGTGGCCGCCCAGAAGCTCGACCAGGCTCGCGACGCCATCCGCGCCGCCGACGCCAAGGTGGAGATGCAGCGTGCGGTCGTCGCCACCGCCCAGGCGCGGCTGAACGAGGCCCGCTACGACCAGGAGCTCAGCGTCATCCGCGCGCCGGCCGACGGCCGCATCGTGCGCCGCTACGCCAACCCCGGCGCCGGCGCCTCGACCCTGAACGTCTCCAACATGTTCGACCTGGAGCCGCGCGCCGACCGCATCGTGCGCGCCGAGATCACCGAGAGCGCCCTGCCCAACGTCGCGATCGGCCAGACCGTGCAGATCGCGCCGGAGTCCGACCCCTCGAAGACCTACAACGGCCGGGTGATCCGCCGCGCCGCCGTCTTCGGCGCCCGCAAGCTGCAGTCGGACGACGCCTCCGAGCGCACCGACGACCGGGTGGTCGAGGTGGTGGTCGCCACCCCGGGCGCCCCGTTCCTGATCGGCCAGCGCGTGCTCGTGAAGTTCATGCGCGGCCAGCAGCAGCAGGCGGCCATCCCCGCCGCGCCGCGCAGCTAGTTTCCCTCCCCCCACGAGGGACCTGGGTGGGGAGGCCTGGACCGGAACTGAGAGACCGGACCCTAAGCCAGGCCTCCCCATCCTACTTTCGCTTGCCACCCTCCGCTCCAGGGGAGGGAAGAGTTGACGCCCCCCGCGCCGCATCGCAGAACCCGCGCCGAATCCGAACTCGGCAATTCAAGGGGATCAGCGAATGGCGGACATCCGCTTCGACGGGAAGGTGGCGATCGTCACGGGCGCGGGCGGGGGCCTGGGCCGGGCGCACGCCCTGGAGCTGGCGCGCCGCGGCGCGAAGGTCGTCGTCAACGACCTGGGCGGCTCCGTGGACGGCTCGGGCGGCGGCTCGGAAGCCGCCAACAAGGTCGTCGAGGAGATCAAGGCCGCCGGCGGCGAGGCGATCGCCAACGGCTCCTCGGTCACCGACGATGTCGGCGTCCAGCGCATGGTCACCGACGCCATGGACGCCTGGGGCCGCATCGACATCCTCGTCGCCAACGCCGGCATCCTGCGCGACAAGACCTTTGCCAAGATGGAGATCGGCGACTTCCAGGTGGTGGTGGACGTCCACCTGTTCGGCACGGTGAAACCCGCCAAGGCCGTCTGGGAGATCATGCGCAACCAGAATTACGGGCGCATCGTGGTGACGACCTCGTCGTCGGGCCTCTACGGCAACTTCGGCCAGTCCAACTACGGCGCCGCCAAGCTCGGCATCGTCGGCTTCATGAACACGCTGAAGCTCGAGGGCCAGAAGAACAACATCCACGTCAACGCGATCAGCCCGGTGGCCGCCACGCGGATGACCGAGAACCTGATGCCGGCGGAGATCCTCGAGCGGCTGAAGCCCGAGTTCGTGACGCCGGGCGTGGTGTTCCTCTGCTCGGACGAGGCCCCGACCGGCGCGATCCTCGCCGCCGGCGCAGGCGCCTTCGCGCTCTCGCGCATCGTCGAGACCGAGGGCGTCTTCCTGGGCGACGGCGCCAGCGTGGAAGCGGTGCGCGACAGCTGGGCCAAGATCACCGACGCGGCGGGCCAGCAGCCCTACGTCACGGGCGGCGAGCAGACCCAGAAGTTCTTCCGCAAGATGCAGGGCGGCTAGGCCGCGTCACATCTGCAGCCCACGTGACGGGCGGCCGGCGATGCGCCGGCCGCCCGTTCTGTTTTGGCCTTGCGAAGCCCAAACTCCATGCGCCTACTTCCGTCTGCAGCGTCCGCAGAGACGCCGGGGAAAAGGGAGTAGGACGTGACCACGACCTCCAGCGGTCCGGCGGCCGGCGCCCGGCTATCCCCGGTCACGGTGATGACCTTCGCCAGCGCCAGCATCCCCATCCAGGCCCTGGTGCTGTCGATCAGCGTCCACTTCCCGCGCTACTTCGCCAGCGAGGTCGGGCTGCCGCTGGCGATGGTGGGCGCCGCCTTCGCCATGGTGCGCCTGATCGACATCCCCATCGACACCTTCCTCGGCATGGCGATGGACCGCACGCGGACGCGCTTCGGCCGATACCGCGTATGGCTCGTGCTGGGCACGCCGGTGATGATGGCGGGGCTCTACCTGCTGCTGCAGGCCAACAGCTCGACGAGCCAGCTCGGCCTCTCGGGCATGCTGCTCTTCCTCTACCTCGGCTACTCCATGGTCTACCTCTCGCACCTGGCCTGGGGCGGGGTGCTGGGACCGAGCTACGAACAGCGCAACAAGGTCTTCGGCGCGGTGATCGGACTGGGGGTGGCCGGCGCCGTGGCGGTGCTGGTGATCCCCATCGTGCTGCAGCAGCAGGGCGCCTCGGACGCCGAGGGCGTGCGGGCCATGATGTGGTTCATCATCGCCGCGCTCCCGGTGACGGTGGCGCTCGTGGTCGCCACGACGCCGGAGAAGCTGACCCTGGAGGCGCCGACGAAGATCCGGATCGCCGACTACCTGGTCCTCCTGCGCAGGCCCAACGTGGTCCGGCTGCTCGCCGCCGACCTCTGCGCGACGCTGGGCCCCGGCTGGATGGCGGCCCTCTACCTCTTCTATTTCCAGGACGGCCGCGGCTTCTCGCTGGCCGGCGCCAACATCCTGCTGATGATCTACATCGCGGCCGGCTTCGTAGGCGCGCCGTTCACGGCCTGGCTGGGCAACCGGGTCGGCAAGCACTACGGCCTGCTGGTCACCACGACGGTCTATTCGCTGGGGCTGGTGCTGGTGCCGTTCCTGCCCGCCGGGAGCTTCGCCGCCTTCGTGCCGGGCATGTTCGTGATGGGCGCCATGCAGGCCGGCACCGTGGTGATGATCCGCGCGCTGACCGGCGACATCGCCGACGAGGTCCGGCTGGAGAACGGCCGCGAATGGATGGGCCTGATGTACGCGCTCACCATCGCCACGACCAAGATCGCCTCGGGGCTCTCGGCCCTGACCTTCGTCCTGCTGGCGGCGATCGGCTACCAGGCCACCGCCGGGGCGGCGAACACCCGCGAAGCCATCGATGCGCTGCAGCTGGTCTTCATCGTGGGCCCCATCTTCTTCGTGATGGTCGCCGGGTTCTGCTTCCTCGGCTACAAGCTGACGCCTGCCCGCCATGCCGAGATCCGCCGGGAGCTGGAGGCGCGCGACGCGGCCTACGCCGAAGCGCCCACGCTCGGCGGCCTCACCGGCGACGAGATGGTGGTGAAGCCCTAGTCCAGCAGCCGCTGGGCCATCGCCAGGAAGGCCTTGGCCGCCGGACTGTCCGGCGCGGTGGCCACCAGCGGGCGGCCCTGGTCGCAGCCTTCGCGCAGCGCCACGTCGATGGGGATCTCGGCCAGCAGGGGCACGCCCAGCCGCTGCGCCTCCTTCGCCGCCCCGCCCTGGCCGAAGATCGGGATCGGCGCGCCCGTCGCGGGATCGGGGAAGTAGGCCATGTTCTCCACCACGCCGAGGATCGCCGCGCCGGTCTTCTCGAACATGGCCGCGGCGCGGCGCGCGTCGATCAGGGCGATCTCCTGGGGCGTCGAGACGATCACCACCCCGTCCAGCTTCAGCCGCTGCACCAAGGTGAGCTGGATGTCGCCGGTGCCGGGCGGCAGGTCCACCACCAGCACGTCCAGCGGCGCCTGCGCCGAGCCCCAGTTGGAGCCCATCAGGGTCCTGAGCGCCGAAGAGGCCATAGGCCCGCGCCAGATGTTCGCCGAGCCGTCCTCCACGATGAAGCCGATGGACATCACCTCCACGCCCCAGGCGGTGAGCGGGTTCAGCTTCTTGTCCGGCCCGAAGGTGGGCTCCTCGTGGGCGATGCCGAGCATCTGCGGCGCCGAGGGGCCGTAGATGTCGGCGTCCAGCAGGCCGGCGCGCTTGCCGAGCCTGGCGAACGCCACCGCCAGGTTCACGGCGACGGTGGACTTGCCCACCCCGCCCTTGCCGCTGGCGACCGCGATCACCGACTTCACGTGCGCAGGCCGCTCCGCCTCGGGCATGGCGCCCAGCCTGGCCTGGGGGTCCTCCGACACCTGGGCGCGGCGGCGCGGCGTGGTCTTCAGGTCCGGCGCGGCCTCGGTGGTCAGCACCACCTGGGCGCTCTCCACGCCGGGGACCGCCGCCAGCCGGCGCTCGGCGGCGTCCCGCACGGCGCGATAGAGCTCGATGTCGGCCGGCGGGACCTCCAGCATGAACCCCACGCGCCCGCCGCGGATGCTCAGGCCGCGGACAAGGTCCGCCTGCGCCAGCCCCTTGCCGGACCGCGGGTCTCTCACCTCGTCCAGTTCGGCCAGGATTCGCGCGCGATCGGGGGCGGCCTCGGGGCTCATCGTCCTCTTAGTCTTGCTTTGGCCGGTCAGGGGTCTCATATCCGGCTGACAGCGCCGGTTTACAAGACCGTGGGGTTTTGGACACGGCCGCGCCTGGACCGATAAGGCCCCGCTTGAAGAAGACGCGACCCGGCTGATGCCCTGGAACGACAACGCCAACCCCGGCCCGTGGGGCTCGCCGCCTCCCGAGGACGACCGGCGCGACACGCCCGCGCGCAGGCCGCGCGGCGACAACGGCGGCGGCCGCGGACGCGGGCCTCAGGGGCCCGACTTCAACGCCGGTTTGGACCGCCTCAACCGGCGGTTCCGCAACATCTTCGGCGGCCCCGGCGACGGCATCCGCCCCGGCGCCCTGGCGGCCGTGGCCGGCGGCGCCTTCGGCCTGTGGGCGCTCTCCGGCCTCTACGTGGTGCAGTCCAACGAGGAGGCGGTGGTCACCACCTTCGGCGCCTACTCGCGCAACGAGACGCCGGGCCTGCGCTACCACCTCCCCTGGCCCATCGAGGCGGTGCAGAAGGTGCCGGTCACCAGCCTGCAGCGGCTCGACGTGGGCGGCGCCCAGCCGGGCTCGCTGCCGGAAGAGAGCCTGATGCTCACCGGCGACGAGAACATCATCGACCTGAGCTTCAGCGTCACCTGGCGGGTCAACGACGCCGACCGCTTCGTGTTCACCATCCGCGAGCCGGAATCCTCCGTAAAGGCGGTCGCCGAGAGCGCCATGCGCGAGGTGGTCGGCCGCACGCCCCTGCAGGACATCCTGACCACCGGCCGCGGCCAGGTGCAGCGCGAGACCGCCGACCTGATGCAGCGCACCCTCGACGCCTGGGGCGCCGGCGTCCGCGTCGACGAGGTGCAGATCCGCTCCGCCCAGCCGCCGCAGGAGGTGCAGGCCGCCTTCCGCGACGTGCAGAGCGCCGAGCAGGACAAGGCGTCGGCCGTCAACGAGGCCAACACCTACCGCAACCGGGTGATCAACGAGGCCCGCGGCGACGCCGCCCGCATCATCCAGGCCGCCCAGGGCTACCGCGAGCAGGCCGTGCGCGAAGCCACCGGCGACTCCTCGCGCTTCACCGCCATCCTCAACGAGTACCGCCGCGCCCCGGGCGCGACGCGGGACCGGATCTACATCGAGACCATGCAGCGCGTGCTCGCCCGCTCCAACAAGGTGATCGTCGACACCGAGGGCGCCAGCGCCCCGATCATCTTGCCGCCGGACGTCTTCCGTCCGCGCGGCCAGCCGCAGGCGCAGGTCGTCACCCCTGAGCCGCAGCCCGGCCAGCCCCAGGCGAGGAGCGCCCGATGACGCGGCGCCAGCTCTGGACCTACCTGATCCTGGCCGTCACCCTGATCGTGGTGCTGGCCAACACCCTCTACGTGGTCGACCAGCGCGAGCAGGCGATCGTCCTGCGCTTCGGCGAGCCGGTGCGGGTGGTCAACGCGCCGGGGCGGCCCGGCGCCGGCCTCAACATGAAGGTGCCGTTCCTGGAGAACGTGATCGACCTCGACCGCCGCATCGTCTCCCTGGAGGCCGAGCAGGAGGAGGTGATCACCGCCGACCAGCAGCGCCTGGTGGTCGACGCCTTCGTGCGCTACCGGGTCGCCGACCCGCTGGCCTTCTACCGCACCCTGCGCGACGAGCGGATCGCCGCCGACCGCCTGGAGCGGCTGGTGAACTCGTCCCTGCGCCAGGTGCTCGGCACCGCCACCCAGCAGGAGATCATCCGCACGCGCCGGCCGCAGCTGATGCTGCAGACGCGCAACGACGTGGCCCGCCGCGCGCAGGCCTCCCGCCTAGGCGTGCAGATCATCGACGTCCGCATCCGGCGCGCCGACCTGCCCACCCAGAACCAGGCCTTCGTGTTCAACCGCATGCGCACCTCGCGCCAGCAGGAGGCCGCGCGTGTCCGCGCCGAGGGCGAGCAGCAGAAGCGCGAGATCATCGCCAGCGCCGACCGCGAGGTGACCATCACGCTCGCCCAGGCCCAGGAACTCGGCGAGACCACCCGCGGCGAGGGCGACGCCCTGCGCACGCGGATCTTCGCCCAGGCCTACGGCCGCGATCCGTCCTTCGCCGCCTTCTGGCGCTCGATGCAGGCCTACGAGGCGAGCCTGGCCCAGGGCGACACCACCCTGGTCCTCTCCCCCAACAGCGCCTTCTTCCGCTACTTCGAGCGCGGCCCCACCGGCGGTCGCTAGGCGCCGCGCAGCAGCGCCCGCACCTCGTGCAGGTCGCGGGCGATGCGGACGCACAGCGAGCGCATCTCCTCGGTGGGGTCGAGCAGGTCCGGGACCATGATGGTCATCATCCCGGCCGCGCTGGCGGCGCGCACGCCGTTGTGGCTGTCCTCCAGGGCGAGGCAGTCCGCCGGGTCCACGCCCAGCGCCTCGGCGGCCTTCAGGTAGGGGTCCGGGTGCGGCTTCGGACGCGGGTAGTCGCCGTTGGCCAGCACTGCGTGGAAGCGCTCGGCGAGTCGGTGGCTGCCCAGGTGGTGGTCGACGTCCTGGCGCCGCGACGAGGTGCAGATCGCCCGCGGCAGCCCGAGCTCGTCCAGATGGTCGAGCAGTTCAAGGACGCCGGCCTTCAGGCAGATCTCCGCCTGCGCCAGCTCGTAGAAGATGCGGACCGACTCGTCGCGCAGCCGCTGGGTGTCGAAGTCCTCGCCGAAGTGCTCCACCAGGACGCCTGCGCTGCCGGCCCAGGTGTGGCCGATCATCTGCCGGAGCACCGCCTGGGGCAGGTCGTGGCCCATGTCGCGGGCGGCGACGGTCAGCGCCTCGCAGTAGACCACCTCGGAGTCGATCAGCAGGCCGTCCATGTCGAAGACGACGGCGCGGACCGGGCGGGGCAGGGACATGGCGCTGCCTACCCGAGTCTCCCCCGCGTGCGAAATCAAACCGCGCTTCAGCGGGTTTCAGCCGTGCGGGGAGGCGCCTCGTCCAGGCCGGCCTGGACGGGAACCGGCGGCGCTGGATCGCCGTTACAGCTGCGTGGCGGGCGTGCGTCTGCGCGCGCGCCACAAGCGACCTGCCGCCTTCTCCGAAGGTCGGCTGCGTCAGGTCCGTCGGGGGCAGGGCGCAGGGTTTCACATATTGTTGCGGTTGTGGCCCGGGCGATGCTTGAGCTAAGTCGCGCGCTCCGGAGCAGGGATAAGATGCCGAGCGTACTCCTGGTCGAAGACGAAGCGGACGTCGCCGAGCTGGTCGAAGAGGCCCTGCTCGACGCCGGCCTCGACGTCACGGTCGCCCTGGGCGATCAGGCGGCCTTCCAGGCGCTGGCCGCCGAGCCCCGCAGCTTCGCGGCCCTGGTCACCGACATCAACCTGGGCGTCGGCGTCACCGGATTCGACGTGGCCCGCGAGGCGCGCCGCCGCAACGGCGGAATCAAGGTCGTCTACATCACCGGCCACGCGGCGCACCTGTCGAAGTTCGGCGTCGAAGAGGCGCTGATGTTCCCCAAGCCGTTCGACGCCAGCGAGCTGGCCGACCAGGTCCGGATGCTCGTCGCCGTCTGATTTTCGGCGGATCAAAAGCCTAGCCTTGATCGTTTCTGCGTCATGAACGGCGAAGACAAACTCGCGCGATTGGTCGCCCAGCTGCAGAAGGCGGTCATCGCCGTCGAACGCAACCGCGGCCGCAGCGAACGCCCGGAGTGGCGCCGCACGCGCCGGAAGCGCTAGCGGACACCCCGGGCGCGGCGCGCCCGCGACCCTGCCCCGCTTGACGCCGCCGCGCACGCGCCTAGCCTCGATTCATCCAAGCGAATCAGGGCGGCGGCGATGGGCGAACGTACGATCACGGACCTGGACGTGTACCAGAAGCTCACCGCGACCGCGGAAGCGCTGGAAGCTGTCTCCCTGCACGCCATGAGCCTGGTGGGCGAAACCGCCCTGAAGACGGCCGCCGACACGATCCGCGGCATGGCCAACGCCGTCTACGAGCACAGCCTGACGGACGACGCCAACGCCGCCTGAGCGGCGCCGGCCATCGTCAGGTCCTAGAGGACGCTGCCACCCGTTCCGCCGGGACCGCCCGTCCCGTTCGCGCCGCCCTTGTGCGCGCCGGTTTCGTCGGTCCTGCGGGTGTCGCCAAGCTCGTCGTGGTTCTGGCCCGTGCGGCCGCCGCTGCGTCCGTCAGGGGCCCCGCCGGTGTGCGTCCCCGGGGTCTGGTCCTGCTGCTGCCGGTCCTGGTCCATTTCCGGAATCTCCTCTCTGAAGTGTGACCTGGGTCACAACAGGCGCGGCCAGAGCGGGTTCCAGAATAACATGTTCGATGATCACCATCATTTGTTGTTGCCAAGCTCGCGAAGCTGAGCTTTTTTGCCCGCCCCAACGAGAAGGCTCGGCTTGATGAGCAGCTTCGCTACCCCGCTCCAAATGACCACCGTCGCCGCCGTGGCCATCTGGCCGCTGGCCGCAGGCCTCGCCCTGGTGATCTGGACCAGGGTCCGCGCCGCGCAGCACGCGCGCCGCCTCTCCCACGTCGACCAGTCGGTGCGCGGCATGTTCCGCGCCGTGGAGCTGCAGCCCACCCCTGACCGCCTGGCCCTGGTGGTCGACGCCCTCGAAGAGCGTGACGCCATCGCCGCCGCCGCCGCCGGCGGCCGCCGCCAGCGCACCTCGGCCCGGGTCTAGCGCACTCACCCACACTCCCGCGCGTCATCCCGGTTCCGCCGCGGGCGAAGGCCGGGACCCATAGACGCTGCACCGGCCGAGGACGCGCCGACAGAGCCGCCGCACGCGGCTTTCTCGCGCCGTGTTTATGGGTGGCGGCCGTTCGCGTTCCCGAAAACCGGCAGGACGACTGAGGAGGAGCGCGCCCTACTTCGGCGTGGTGGTTGTCGTCTCGCTCGCCCCGGCGGACGTCCCGCTGGTGGACGCCGCGCCGCCGGTCGCGGCCCCTGACGTCGGCGCCGAGCCGCTGTTCGCCGCCGTCGAGCCGCCCTGGGCGCCGCCGCCCACTGAGCCGCCGGCCGCCATCTGCTGCTGCACCACCTGGGCCAGCTCCTGCGGGGCGTTGGTGGCCGTGCAGTTGGCCTGGCCGCCGGTGGAGGCCGAGAGCACGTTGATCGACACGCCGCAGACGTTGGCCGCCAGGCTGATCGGCAGCTGGATGTTGATCGGCACGTTGGCGCGGTCAAGGTTAAGGTCCACCGACAGGTTGTTGAGCACGTTGCGCAGGTCGACGTTCACCAGGCTCGGGATCGACGAGGCCGCGCTGCCCACCGCCGGCGCCGCGTTCTTCACCGCCGAGGCCGCCTGGCCCAGACGCGAGGTCTGGCCCGAGCCGCCGGACTGGCCATCGGATGCGCAGGCCGCGAGGGGGGCGGCGAGGGCCAGGACGAGGGCGAGCTTGCGGGTCATGACGTTCTCCTGAAGGCCGAGCTTCGGGGCACCCAACGCGCTGGCGCCGATCCGGCTCCACACGGACTAGGCGCGGCTCCCGGAGCCGCTAAGGTGCGGACCTCGCCCAACTCTCCAGGGAGACCGCCGCTTGCGCGCCGTTCCGTTCGTCATCGTCCTTGGCCTGGCCGCCGGCCCGGCGCTCTCCCAGCCCACCCCGATCACCACGCCGCCGGTCGCCCCGCTCTCGGTGAAGGAGCTCATGCGCCACGTGGTGAACCCCGCCGCCGAGCGGTTCTGGAAGACCTCCGGCTCGGTCTCCACGGAGGAGGGCGACCAGAGCCGCGCGCCGACCAGCGAGGCGTCCTGGACCGAGATGACCGACGCCGGGGCCATCCTGCACGAGGCCGGCGTCACGCTCGGCCTGCCGGGACGCGGCCCGCCCAACGAGGACTGGAAGCGGTTCGCCAAGCAGCTCGCGGACGGCGGCCTCGCCAGCATGGCCGCGGCGCGCGCCAAGAACGCGGACAAGGCCTTCGAGGCGGGCGGCGAGGTCTACAACGCCTGCTTCAACTGCCACGCCAAGTACATCCCGCGCCCGGCCAACTCGCTCTGGAAGCAGCCGTGATCCGACGGACCCTGCTCGGGGCCGCCCTGGCGCTGGCGGCCACGCCGGCCCTGGCCCAGAGCGCCGACCTCGTTATCTGGGGCGGCCCGATCTACACCGCGGTCGACGCGCGTCCGAAGGCCGAGGCCGTGGCCGTCACGGCCGGCCGGATCGCCTATGTCGGCGCCAGCGCCGGCGCCCGGGACCACGTCGGCCCGAACACCCGGGTCATCGACCTGAAAGGCGCGGCCCTCTTCCCGGGCTTCACCGACGCCCATGCCCACCTGCGCGGCGTCGGCGAGCGCGAGCTGACCCTGAACCTAGAGGGCTCCGCCTCGGCGGCCGACGTCGCCCGGCGCCTGAAGGCCCACATCGACACGCGCAAGCCAACCGGCGCCGTCTACGGCCGCGGCTGGATCGAGACCGGCTGGCCCGAGAAGCGGTTCCTGGAGCGCCGCGACCTCGACGCGGTGGCCCCCGACCGCCCGGTGCTGCTGGAGCGCGCCGACGGCCATGCGCTCACCGCCAACTCCGCGGCGCTGAGGGCCGCCGGCATCGACGAGACCACGCCCGCGCCGCCCGGCGCCCAGATCCTCAAGGGCGCCGACGGCAAGCTCACCGGCATGCTGGTGGACAACGCCATGAACCTCGTGGCGAAGCTGATCCCGCCCCCCACCGCGCAGGACCGGCTCGCCGCCTACCGCGCCGCCTTCAAGGTGGAGACGCAGCTCGGCTGGACCGGCGTCCACAACATGGGGATCGACACCCAGGACGTGGCGCTGCTGGAGGACATGGCGCGGCGGGGCGAGGCCCCCTTGCGGGTCTACAACGCCATGGACTTCGCCGAGGCGGACCGCATCCTGGAAAGCGGCCCGCGCGCCTCGCCCGACGGACGGATCACCACCCGGGCCATCAAGCTCTACATGGACGGCGCCCTGGGCTCCCGCGGGGCGGTCCTTTTCCAGCCCTACGCCGACGCGCCCGGGCTCAGCGGCGCCTTCGTCACCGCGCCGGAGCGGATGAAGCCGGTCATGGCGCGCGCCCTGGCGCGCGGCGTCCAGATCGCCGCCCACGCCATCGGCGACCGCGGCAACGCCACCGTGCTCGACCTCTACGCCGAGGTCGGCGCCACCGCCGACAAGCGCTGGCGGATCGAGCATGCCCAGGTGATCCGTCCGGCCGACATCCCGCGCTTCGGCAAGGCCGGAGTCATCGCCTCCATGCAGCCCAGCCACGCCATCGGCGACCTGCACTTCGCCCCGGCCCGCCTGGGCCCCGAGCGGCTGAAAGGCGCCTATGCCTGGAAGAGCCTCACCAGGACCGGCGCCGTGGTGGTCGGCGGCTCGGACGCGCCCGTCGAGCGCGGCGATCCGCTGATCGAGTTCTACGCCGCCGTGGCGCGCAAGGACCTGAAAGGCTTCTCCGGCCCCGGCTGGCATCCGGAGGAGGCGCTCTCGCGGCCCGAAGCGTTGAAGCTGTTCACCTCGGCCGCCGCCTACGCCCGCTTCGCCGAAGCCGAGCTCGGCACGATCGAGGTCGGCAAGCGCGCCGACCTCTCGGGCTTCTCCGTCGACCTGATGACCGCCCCGGAAGCGGCCATCCCCAAGGGCCGCGCCGTGCTCACCGTCGTCGACGGCCAGGTGGTGTTCGAGCGCTAGCGCGCGGTCGGCGCGGGCGGCGCGGGCGGGACCGCCGGCCTGGATTGCGATGCCGGCACGTTCGCGACGATGCCGGCCTCGTTGCCGGGCTGCCCGGCCGGGATCAGCTCGTAGAAGCCGGCGACCCGCACCCGCACCACCACCGGCGTCAGCGCCCCGTTCTGGAAGAACCAGCCGTGGATGCCGTCGAACGGCGCCGTCAGGGCGCCGGCGGCGCGTCCGGCCTGCGCCTGCTTGTAGGTGGCCACCGTCATGGTCTCGCCCGGCTGGCTCGCGAGCGTGTGGCCGTGGAAGTCGTAGTAGAGGTCATTGGCGTGCTGCGCGCCGGCGACCTCCCACTCGTAGATCAGGGTCGCGCCCTTCCTCATGCGGACCTTGTATTCGATCTGCACGTCGCGCGGGTCGCCGGCGAAGGCCTTCAGGGGGATCTCGATGACGTCGGTGCGCCAGCCGGCCGGATACTCCCGCGCCAGCGGCCCCGCCCCGGTGTTGGGATCGAGCTTGACCTCCTTCGGCGCCCAGAGCCGCGCCAAGCCGGTGGCCTTGCCGAGTCCCGTCGGGTCGCGCCCGTACTCGGCCGGCAGCACCGCGGCGAACAGGATCAGCAGCGCGGCGACGGCGGCCAGCGCGATCGCGGCCAGCAGCTTCGGGCGGGCGAGCTTCACGCCATGCGGCTGTTCGTCGGCCATCAGGCGGCCCCTTCCCAGAAGTAGCCGGCGAGCTGCTGGCCCATCAGCACGAAGCCGGCGGTCATGATCAGCACATTGGCCGCCACCGCGCCGCGCCGGAAGCTCCCGGTCGAGCGCCATAGGGTCATGGCCGCCAGGATCAGCGACAGCGCCACGATCTGACCGAGCTCCACGCCCACGTTGAACGCCAGGATGTTGGGGACGAGGCCATCCTTCGACAGCTCCAGGTCCTGCAGCTTGGTGGCCAGGCCGAAGCCGTGCACCAGGCCGAACAGCAGCACCATCAGCTTGGGGTTCGGCTGCACCCCGATCAGGGTCGGATAGGCGCCCAGGTTGTCGAGCGCCTTGTAGACCACCGACAGCCCGATCACCGCGTCCACCAGGAACGGGTCGACGTGCAAATTGGCCAGCACGCCCGACAGCAGGGTGATCGAGTGCCCCAGGCTGAACATGGTGACGTAGAGCGCCACCTCGCGCAGCCGGTAAAGGAAGAAGATCACGCCGGCCAGGAACAGCAGGTGGTCGTACCCGGTCACCATGTGCTTGGCGCCCAGGTACAGGAACGGCACGATCTGCAGGCCCGGGTTGGCCTGGATGAAGGCCGCGTCCTTGTCGGCGACGCCGTGCGCCAGCGCCGCCGTGGCCGCCAGGGCCACCGCCGCGCCCAAGCCGATCGCAATCGCGTAGCGCCGCCCGATCATGGCTCTTGCCTACCGTGGAACGGCCGCCTTGCAAAACGCCGGCCCGCGGCTACCTAGCGCCGATGCAGACGAACGCGCGCGGGCCCGCAGGCTGGGTGGTGGGGGTGATGGTGAAGCCCGCTGGCGAAACGGCGCATCTGCGGCACTACTACGCCGTCGGCTGCGCGGAGCAGGGCAAGGCGGAGTGGACCGCCGTGGACATGGCGCTGCGGGAGGGAGCCGTCGCCGAGAGCCCGGTCGGCGGCCTCGAGCCCGTGGCGGCCCTGCGCCCCCTCCCCCTCCAGCGCATGGCCGCCCTGGGCCTGCGCCCCGGCGAGACCCGCGCGCTCGGCTGGAAGCATCCGCGTCGGTGGCTGGCCTAGCGCCGGAACCCCGCAGACAGCCGCAGGTTGGTGGGTCGCCGCAATAAAAGGAGCGCTCCCCATGGCCAGCCACGCCCACGACGCCGCCGCCGTCCAGACCCGCCTGTGGGACGAGATCGAGAAGCGCCACACCGGCATGCTCGGCCTGATGGGCGACGGCCAGCACTTCCAGCCGATGACCGCCTTCCTCGACCGCGAGGCCCAGCAGATCTGGTTCTACACCTACAGCGACACCGACCTCGCCCAGGCGGTCGGCGCCGGCGGCGGCCACGCGATGTTCGTGTTCCAGGGCGACGACGTCCAGGCCTGCATCGGCGGGCGACTAAGCCTTGCCCACGATCCCGAGCGGATCGCGCAGTACTGGAACCCGATGGTTGCGGCCTGGTACCCGGAAGGCAAGGACGACCCGCGCCTGACCCTGCTGCGCCTGGACTGCGAGGACGCCCAGGTGTGGATCACCGAAGCCGGACCGGTGCGCTTCTTCTTCGAGGTGGCCAAGGCCAACGTCAGCAAGACCCGCCCGGACCTGGGCGAGCGGCGCGATCTCAACTTCCATTGAACCGGGAACGATTCCGGAGTGCTGCGGGCGCAGAGAAGAGCCGCGCCCGCAGCACCTATCATTTGATCGTTGGGTGGTGATTCGGGAGTAGGGGTCGCCAGTTAGCTATAGTTAAGTGGGATGGGCGACGTTCGGTTCGTGTAGCCAAATCAACATATATCCACAGCCGACGCGTTGTTTTTCTGACTTTTTGGCTTTGTCTTGCAAGGAGTGTCGAGTTCTCGACAGTCTTGATCTGCCTGCATCGATAACTTGAAACCGAAGCCGTATGGCGACGTTTACGATCCCCGATGCAGAGGCCCCTACCCGCGTTGAGAAATCGTCTGCTTGCGTCGCTCCCGGCCGAAGACTACGCGCTGATCGCGCCGCACCTCACGGCGGTGGAGCTGGAGCGGGGCCGTCTGCTGTACGATCCGGGCGACCCGATCGAGACGATCTACTTCCCCCAGGACGGCGTCATCTCCCTGATGACGCTGATGGAGAACGGCGCGGCCATCGAGAGCGCCACCATCGGCCGTGAAGGCGCCCTGGGCCTGATGGCTGCGGTCTCGCCACGCCAGTCGCTGTCGCGCATCATCGTGCAAACCCCGGTCAAGGCCACGCGTATCGGCGCCGGCGCCATGCACGAGGCTTGGGACAAGAGCGCGGCGATCAAGGACCTGGTGGACAAGCACACCGAGGCGCTCTTCGGCCACGCCATCCAGTCGGTCGCCTGCAACGCGCTGCACCCGGTGGAGGCGCGGTTCTGCCGCTGGCTGCTGACCTGCCACGACCGCATCTCCAACGACACGGTGGCGCTCACCCAGGAGTTCCTGGCGGACATGCTGGGCGTGCAGCGCACCACCGTCACGGCCGTGGCGCGCAGCCTCCAGGAGAAGGGCGCCATCCGCTATCGCCGTGGCGTGGTGGACATCATCGACCGCCCGGCCCTCGAGGCGCTGGCGTGCGAGTGCTACGGGGCGATCAACCGGACCTACGAACGGCTGCTGCCACCCGAACACTGATCGGCGACGCGCCGCTTGCAAGGCGCGGATTTTCCAACATTGTTGCGCGCAAACGGACGGGCCGAGCGGCCCGCCGCCTCCACACGCATCGAGACGCCGGAATCCCATGCAGACGCGCAACATCCTGCTTTCCGCGGCCGCGGCCGCCACCCTGGCTTTCGCGGGCAGCGCCAACGCCGCCCACGAGGAGCACGAATGCGCCGACCAGGCGTGCCAGGTGCAACTGCTCTTCCAGACCGCCGCCGGCGGCGGCGCGGCGAGCGCCACCCTGGACTCGCCGCGCTACGGGAGCTGGGGCTTCGACGTGTCGGGCATGGACCGGGCTGTGAAGCCGGGCGACGACTTCTTCCGCTACGCCAACGGCAAGTGGGCCGACCGCACCCAGATCCCCAGCGACCGCACCCGCTTCGGCAACTTCGACCGCTTGGCCGAGCTCTCCGAGAACCGCGTGCGCGCCATCCTGGACGACGCCGCCGCCGGCAAGGTCAATGACCGCGACGCCGCGAAGATCGCGGCGGCCTACGCCTCCTTCATGGACGAGGCGCTGGCCGAGAAGCTGGACGCCAAGCCGATCCAGCCGGAACTGGCTCAGATCCGCGCCGTCAGGACCCGGGACGAGATGACCGCGCTGATGGGCAAGGCCAACACCACCGGCTTCGCCACCATCCTGCCGGTGTTCATCTCGATCGATGCCAAGGCCCCCACCCGTTACACGGTGATGAGCGGCACCGGCGGCCTGGGGCTGCCCGACCGCGACTACTATCTGGCCGCCAACTTCGCGACCCAGAAGGCCAAGTACGAGGCCTATGTCGCGCAGCTGCTGACGATGATCGGCTGGGAGAAGCCGGCCGAGAACGCCAAGGCCATCGTCGAGTTCGAGACCAAGCTCGCCGAGGCGACCTGGACCCGCGCCGAGCGGCGCGACCGAGACAAGACCTACAACCCCGCGACCGTCGCCGAGCTGCAGGCGATGACGCCGGGCTTCGACTGGAAGCGGTACCTCGCCAACACCGACCTGCCCGCCGTCCAGCGGATCGTGGTCACCACCAACACCTCCTACCCCAAGTTCGCCCAGGCCTATGCGGGCACGCCGGTGGAGACGCTGAAGGCCTGGCAGGCCTTCCACGTGGCCGACGGCGCGGCGCCCTACCTGTCCAAGCGCTTCGCCGACGCCGCCTTCGAGTTCCGCAACAAGACGCTGGGCGGCCAGCCGGAGCAGCGGCCGCGCTGGAAGCGGGCCGTGGCCTTCACCAACAACGCCGTCGGCGAGTCCGTGGGCCGCGTCTACGTCGCCCGCTACTTCCCGCCCGACTCCAAGGCCAAGATGGACGAGCTGGTCGCCAACATCCGCACCGCCATGCGCGCGCGGATCGAGAAGCTCCCCTGGATGGGCCCGGAGACCAAGGCCCGCGCCCTCGACAAGCTCGCCAAGTTCACGGTGAAGATCGGCTATCCCGAGGAGTGGCGCGACTACGGCAAGCTGCAGCTGAAGCGCGACGACCTCTACGGCAACCTGCTGCGCTCGGCCCGCTACGAGTGGCAGCGCGATGTCGCGCGCCTGAACGATCCCGTCGACAAGAAGGAGTGGGGGATGACCCCGCAGACGGTGAACGCCTACTACAACTTCGCCAACAACGAGATCGTCTTCCCTGCGGCGATCCTGCAGGCGCCGTTCTTCCATCCGGACGCCGATCCGGCGGTCAACTACGGCGGCATCGGCGGGGTGATCGGCCACGAGATCAGCCACGGCTTCGACGACCAGGGCCGCAAGTCGGACGGCGACGGCGTGCTGCGCGACTGGTGGACCGCCGAGGACGCCGCCAAGTTCAAGGTGCAGGCCGACAAGCTGGGCGCGCAGTACTCCGCCTTCGAGCCGCTGCCGGGCGCGAAGGTGATCGGCGCGCTCACCATGGGCGAGAACATCGGCGACATGGGCGGGCTGTCGCTGGGCTTCGACGCCTACCATGCCTCGCTGAACGGCCGGTCCGCCCCTGTCATCGAGGGCTTCACCGGCGACCAGCGGGTATTCCTCGGCTGGGCCCAGGTCTGGCGCGAGAAGATCCGCGACGAACAGCTGCGCCAGCGGCTGGTCTCCGACCCTCACTCGCCCGCCTACTACCGGGTGAACGGCACGATCCGGAACATCGACGGCTGGTACTCGTCCTTCGACGTGAAGCCCGGCGACAAGCTTTATGTCGCCCCCTCGGACCGCGTGCGGATCTGGTAGACGCGTTGAATAGGCAGGCTTTTCCGGGCCGGGGGGCAGACCGGCCGGGAAAAGTCACCTACACGACATAGGAGCGGAAACCTTTCCGGCGTCCGTGAGTTTTGGGCTCTGGCGCCAGCTCTGCCGTCGCGGCAGGGAGGGCCCACGTCGGGGATCCCATGCGGGCTATCGCTCTCTCCGCCTTGCTGCTTCTCGCCGGGTGCGCGACCGCGCCGGTGGTCGACGCGCCGACGGCGCTGGACGGCCGCGAACTGGACACCGCGCTCAACCTGTTCGGCCGGTACGACGAGCGCGTCCAGCTGGACGGAAAGCCCTACTACGTGTGGCGCCGCGCGGTGATCCTCAGCGGCCAGACCTATTACTGCGAGCTGCGCGCCGAGGTCGGCTACCGCAACATCATCCGCGCCAGCGTGGTGGAGGGCTACCCCGCCGCATGCAACCTGTTCGCCGTGCAGTACACCGCTATGCCCGAGCGGCGGACCGCTCCGGCCCCCGCCGCGGCGCCGCCGACAACGATCGCCAAGAGCCGGCCGCCCGCCAAGCCGCAGGAGACCGCCAGCGCTAGCGGCTCGGCGCGAGACGCCTCAGCGCGTCCTCGATGATCGGCCGCTGGCCCTTGTGGATCTTCACCAGCGCCTGCTCCGCCGGGACGTAGGCGGCTTGGTCCACCTCCGGGAAGCTCGTGCGGCGGCCTGAGCGCGGCGGCCACTCCATCTCGAAGACGTTGCTCTTCAGGTCCGTGAGGTCGAGGTCTGCCTCGACCAGCCAGGCGTGCACCCACTTGCCGCCGGGCAGCTTCACCGGCGCCAGCGCCTCGGAGGGGCCTGAGATCGCCTGCCCCAGCTCCTCCTCGAACTCGCGCAAGGCGGCGGCGTGGATCTCCTCGCCCTCGTCCACCAGCCCCTTCGGGATCGACCAGGCCGCCGCGTCCTTCTCCTGCCAGAACGGACCGCCGGGGTGCACCAGCAGGAACTCGGGCCCCGCCGCGCCGCGCCGCCAGACCAGCACGCCGGCGCTCACCTGGGGCATCTGGGGCTCTCTTGGAGGGTTGGAGCGGCCGGGGGGAATCGAACCCCCGACATTCAGCTTGGGAAGCTGACGTTCTACCTCTGAACTACGGCCGCGCGGCTCCCTCCATAGCGGCGAGCGCGGCGGCGGCCAAGGGGGCCTTCTGTCGCCTTCGCCTTGGCCTTAGGGTCCGGCCATGTCCGAACCCATGACCTATGCGCGCTACCTGGCGCTGGACGAGCTGCTCGCCGCCCAGCGGCCGCTCAGCGAGCGCCACGACGAGCTGCTGTTCATCGTCATCCACCAGGCCAAGGAGCTGTGGCTGAAGGAGATCATCCACGAGGTGGAGCTGGCCAGGCGGCTGGTCGGCGCTGGCGACCTGGAGCCGGCCTACAAGGCGCTGGCGCGGGTCTCGCGCATCCAGACGATCCTGACGCTCTCCTGGGACGTGCTCGCGACCATGACGCCGGCCGACTATCTCAGCTTCCGCGAGGAGCTGGGGACGAGCTCCGGCTTCCAGTCGCACCAGTTCCGGACGCTCGAGTACCTGCTCGGCCTGAAGGACGACAGCTTCCTGCGCTTCCACGGCGAGCGGCCTGAGGCGCTGGCGCACCTGAAGGCGGCGCTGGAGACGCCCAGCCTCTACGACGTGGCCATCGCCCAGCTGCCGGCGCACGGACTGGCCGTTCCGGACGAGGTGCTGAACCGCGACGTCAGCCAGGCGTACGCGCCCTCCGCGGCCGTCGAGGAGGCGTGGCTGGCCGTCTATCGCGACACCAAACGGTACTGGGAGCTCTACCAACTGGCCGAGAAGCTGGTGGACCTCGACGACGCCCTGCTCACCTGGCGGCACAAGCACGTGCTCACTGTGGAGCGGATCATCGGCGGTCGACCCGGCACGGGCGGCACGGAGGGCGTGAGCTACCTGCAAAGGACGCTGTCGCGCCGCTGCTTCCCGGAGCTGTGGACGCTCAGGACCCGCCTGTGACGGCGCGGAAGGACCTGTTCACCCGGGCGTTCGGGTTGGCGCCCGGACGGCTGCACATGGCCGCGCACAGCCATCACCTGTGGCCCGACGTCACCTTCGAGGCGCAGCAGCGCGCCTGGCTCGACGCCGCGG
This sequence comes from Phenylobacterium sp., assembly GCF_036563285.1. Lineage (GTDB taxonomy): Bacteria > Pseudomonadota > Alphaproteobacteria > Caulobacterales > Caulobacteraceae > Phenylobacterium. The sequence goes on along the minus strand of NZ_DATCMR010000006.1, from coordinate 39,569 downwards.
AGCTCGCCGACCGCAAGTGGGACCGGGTGATGGACGAGGTCTGGCCGGCCGCCCAGGCGTTGGTCGCCCGCGAGCTGAACCTGCCTTCGGCCGACACCGTCGTCTTCGCGCCGAACACCCATGGCCTGCTGGTCAGCCTCGTCTCGGCGATCGAACGGCGGCCGGTGCGGGTGCTGGCCACCGACGGGGAGTTCCACTCATTCCGGCGGCAGGCCGCGCGCTGGGCCGAGACCGGCGAGATCGAGCTCACCCTCGTGCCGGCCGACCCCTTCGAGGACTTCCCACAGCGCTTCGCGCGGGCCGCGCGGGAAGGCGCCTGGGACCTGGTCTTCGCCAGCCAGGTCTTCTTCAAGACCGGCCATGTCTTCGACGACGTCTGGGACCTGGCGGACCTGGCCCGGCCCGAGGGCCCGTGGCTGGTGGTGGACGGCTATCACGGCTTCCGGGCGGCGCCGACGGACCTCTCGGCCGTGGCCGGCCGGGTCTTCTACATCGCCGGCGGCTACAAGTACGCGATGGCGGGGGAAGGCGCGGCCTTTCTTCATGCGCCGCCGGGCTTCGGTAAGCGGCCGGCGGTGAGCGGCTGGTACGCGGAGTTCGGCAACCTGGAGGGCCCGCCGGGCGGCGTCGGCTTCGCCCGCGACGCCACCCGGTTCTTCGGCGCGACCTTTGACCCCTCCGGCCTCTACAGGTTCGTCGCCGCCGGCGAGATGCTGGAGCGTGAGGGCCTGGCCACCGCGGTGGTGGCGGCACATGTGGCGGAGCTGCAGGGCAGGCTCGCCGCCACGGGGCCGCTCCGCGACGCGGAGCTCATCAACCCGCCGGGCCGCGATCCGCACGCCCGCTTCCTCGCCTTCCGCCACCCGGACGCCCAGAGCTGGAAGGCGCAGCTGATGGCGCGGGACGTGATCACCGACGTGCGCAACGACGTGCTGCGGGTGGGGCTCTCGATCTACCACGACGAAGACGACGTGGACCGGTTCTGCGAGGCGTGCCGGGCCCTGCGTTGACGGGCCAGCGCCGCGGCCGCACCATGGCGCAAACCACGAGGGAGGCCGCCATGGCCGACGACGCTGCCGTGATCGACCGCGCCCGGTTCCACGCCATGACCGAAGGGACGCTGGAGGACTGGCAGGCGATCAGCCGGGCCAACGCCGCCGAGCGCGGCCGTCACGTCGACCGCATCTTGGACCACCTGAAGCTGCTCGACAGCGATCACGGCGGCTTCGCCGTCGACCGGCTCGAGCACTCGCTGCAGACCGCTACGCGCGCGCACCGCGACGGCCGCGACGAGGAATATGTGGTCTGCGCCCTGCTGCACGACATCGGCGACATCCTGCTGCCGGCCAGCCATGCCGAGATGGGCGCGGCGATCCTGAAGCCCTACGTCTCGGACGCCAACCACTGGATGCTGGAGCACCACGGCGTCTTCCAGGGCTACTACTTCTTCCACCACCTGGGTCTCGACCGCGACATGCGCGAGCAGTTCCGCGGCCACCCCCACTTCGAGCACTGCGCCCAGTTCTGCCACCTCTACGACCAGAACTCGTTCGACCCGGCCTACGACACCATGCCGCTCGACGCCTTCGTGCCGATGATGCGCCGCGTGATGGAGGCTCCGAAGCGGTCGATCTACACGCGGGACGACGCCGCCTAGGTGGAGCCGGAGCGCACCGCCCTCGTCCTGCCGCTCGACCGCGCCGAGCGCCTGTTTGGCGACCTGCGGCGCGCCAACGTCCATGAGCTCACGGCCTATGTGCCGGCCCACGTCACCCTGGCCCACCCGCTGCCGGCCATGGCGGAGTTCGGGGAGCGGCTCGAGAGGCTGCGGGCGGTGTTCGCGGCGGAGGCGCCGTTTGAACTGACTCTGGAGGGCTTCGGCCGGTTCGAGGCCGCCCGGGTGCTGTACCTTCTGGCCCACCCGTCGGATCGGCTTCAGCGGCTGGCCGACGCCTGCTTCGCCGCATGTCCGGGCGCGGAGCCCGAGCATCCGCAGCACATCTTCCACGTCACCCTGGTGCAGGGCGGCGACAACCTGGACGCGGCCCAGGGCGCGGTGGCCAAGCGGTTCGCGGCCGACCTGCCCCTGATCGAGCGGATCGACCGCGCCGAGATCTACGCCAAGTTCGGCGGCGGCTGGCGCTTGAAGGAGGTCCTTCCCTTCAGCGCCGCTCCGCCTTGACGCCCAGCTTGGCCAGCTCGGCCTGCACGCTCTCAGGGCCGACGAGGTGGCCGGCGCCGACGGCCACGAAGCTCACGCCGGAGCCCGCCAGCTTCTGCTTCAGCTGCCGAGCCCATACGGCGTTGCGGCCCGCGATCAGCGCGGCGTAGAGCTCGGGATACTCCCGGCGCATGTCGCCGACGAACGCCTCCTCCAGGCCTTTCTGGTCGCCGGCCGTCCAGGAGGCGACCATCTGGTCGAGCAGGGCCGGGCCTTCGTCCACATCGTCCAGCGTCGACTTGAGCAGGGCGACTTCCACCGTCGTGGGCAGGTCGGCGAAGAACCGCAGCTGCTGTTCCGGCGTCTCCAGCGAGCCCACCACCTTGCCGGCGGCCTTGGCCTCGGCCGTCAGGATGGCCTCGGCGCCCTTCGTCGGGTCGTAGCCCGCTTTGAGGATCGGCTGGAGCGCCACCGTGATCGCGGCGAGCCACGGCCGCATGGGCTCGACCGCCTCGGGCGGCGCGCCCATCTCCGCGAGCGCCTTGGTAAGCCTCGCCTTGTCCTGCGCCGAGATCTTGCGCGATAGCGGCGCGGACGGGTCGAGGCCGTACTTCACGATCAGCGGCTGCATGACCGCAGGGTCGTCGGCGCCGACCACCTCGATCACCAGCTCCTTGCTCTCGGCGAGCGCCTTCGTGACCTTCTCCGAACGCCACGCAACATCGGGCTTCAGGGCATGGACGGTGCCGAAGATGTAGATCGTGGAATCCGCGTCCTTGATGGCCCACAGGGCGGGCTCGGCCGCAGCCGGGGTGGCCGCCAGCAGCACCAGGGCGGCAAGGGCGCGGCGCAGGAATCGGGTGGTCGAGGACAACATAGGTGAAGCACTCCGAAGGATGTGATGTTCGCCCGCGCTTGCGGCGGGACCAGGGTGGGGCCGCGCGACGCTTCGTCCCGCTAGTCGGCCTCGAAGATGGCTTCGATCGCCATGTCGAACAGGCGGGCGATTTTGAAGGCGAGCGGCAGGGACGGGTCGTACTTGCCGGTCTCGATGGCGTTGATGCTCTGGCGCGAGATGTCGAGCCGCTGGGCGAGGTCGGCCTGGCTCCAGTTGCGCTCCGCGCGCAGCACTTTGAGACGGTTCTTCATCTGTGGCGCAGCCACCAGGCGCCCCAGGCGATGAGCCAGCCGACGATGCCCCCTGCTATGACGAAGAGCCCGCCGCCGAACATCAAGGTGTCGGGCGGCAGCTCCGGCGGGGAGAAGAGGCGGCCATGTGGCGGGGATAGGATCCCAAGCGCCAAGCCCATGCCGGTCGACCCGCCCCAGAACCAGGCCGCCTGCTGCGCAGCCTTGGCCGCCTCATCCAGGCGCTTCCAGCAGCGGTCGATGAGCCAGCCGAGCGCTACGACCCCGCCCAGAGAGACCGGCAGCAAGAAGGGCGAACCCTGCGGCAGTAACCAGATGCCAGCCAGTACGGCTGCCGCCACGAGAGTGAGGACCACAAACAACACCGGTGGAGATCGAAGCCAGGTCATGCAAAGCTCCCTTGTCTTGCTGACAAGGAAACATGACACCTGGTTGTCTGTCAAGCACCCATGACAGAATGTCGTGCTTGCTTGCTACTGAATGCGTTCCACCGTGAAGCCGCGCGCTTGCAAAAGGGCGGGGAGCCCGTCGGAGCCGACCATGTGCAGGGCGCCGACGTTGACCAGTTCGACCCCCCGCCCCGCCATCGCCTCGGCGAGGGTGTGGGCCCACGCGAGGTTACGGCGCTTCAGCAGGGCTTCGTAGAAGGCGGGGTTCTCGCCGCGAAGCTCCCCGACCAGGCCGTCGCCCAGGCGGGCGAGGTCTCCGTCGACCCAGGCCTTCTCCAGGGAGACCTCGCTGCGGCGGAAGCCGACGCGAGTCGGCGCAGAGCGCTCGCGGATCACGTCGCAGAGATATTCGAGTTCGGCGTCCTCTGGCAGTTCGGCGAACAGACGGGCCTGGTCCTCCAGGCTCTCGAACGTGCGGATGCGCTTGGCCTGGCCGCGGGCGGCGCGGGTCATGGTGAGGTCCGCCCCCGCTTCGACGCTGGCGCCACGGCCCATCATCGGCTGCATGGACAGCATCAGGGCCGCAGCCCACGGGCGGAGGTGGTCGATGCGAGCGACGTCCACCTGGCGGCTGAGCGCGGCGAGGTCCGCGGCGGGAAGCTTCTGGGAGAGCCGGCGCTGGCGGTCGACGCCGTAGCGGTCGACGATCGACAGCACCGTCTGGGCGTCGGCCCGGTCGATGTCGGCCTCGAACCAGACGGCCTGGGCGCGGCTGTAGACCTGGTCGTAGAGCGGCGTGCGCCAGCGGGTGGCGGGATCCAGCGCATGCAGGGTGCCGAAAAGGTAGATCTCGGAGTCGGCGTCCTTGACCACCCAGAGGGCCGGAGCCGCCCCCGCGGCCCCGGCCACTCCAAGTCCCCCGATCAGGATCGCGGCCGCAGCACATGCGGCCTTGAGCCAGCCCACTCACGCCCCCCGGAACTCGTGGGACTGGGGTTATCTCGTTGTTATTCGCCCCAGACCTTGAAGTGCTTGGATAGCTTGAGCCCCTGGCGCTGGTAATGCGACCCGAGGTCGCCGTACAGCCGCTCCGGCCGTTCCGTCAGGGGCTCGTAGACCAGGCGGGCGACCGTCTGGCCGTCCTCCAGGATGAATGGGGTCTCGTGGCTGCGAACCTCCAGAACGCCCTTGGAGCCCTTGCCGTGCGCCTCGTCGGTCCCGAACCCGGGGTCGAAGAAGCCGGCGTAGTGGACGCGGAACTCGCCGACCGAGGGGTCGATGGGCGTCATCTCCGCGGCCTCGAGCACGGGGATCTCAACCGCCTGCTTCGAGGCCAGGATGTAGAACTCGCCGGGGTCCAGCAGCAGCTGGCCGTTCTGCGGGATCAAAGGCTCCCAGTATTGGCGCGGGTCGTGGCCGTCCTCCTTGTCGAGGTCGACGACGGGGGCATGACGGCGGCCGCGGAAACCCGCCACCTCGCCGGTCAGGTCGACGCCGACGCTCTCGGTGCGCAGGCGCTCAGGGATCCCGCGCTTGAGGCGCAGCTGGTTGAGGCGCGTGCCGCGGCGGACAAGGACCGAGAAGGTCTGCGGAGCGACCTCCATATAGATCGGGCCGGAGTAGCCTTCTGCCACGTCGTCGAACGCCATCCCGCCGTCGGAGAGCAGACGGACGAAGACGTCGACCCGGCCCGTGGAGCTCTTCGGATTGGCGCGGGCGGAGACCCCGGCCGGCAGCTTCAGCCGCTCCTGCAGCTCGGCGATGTAGACGCAGCCGCGCTCCAGCACCGCGCCCTTGGTGAGGTCGAGCTCGTGCATCGCAACCTCGGCGATGCGCTCCTTCACGGTGCGGCCCGCGCCGGGCAGGAAGGAGGCGCGCACGCGCCAAGCCTTGGCGCCCAGGCGCAGGTCCAGGCTCGCCGGCTGCACCTGGTCGGTGTCGAAGGCGTCCTCGGTGAGGATGGCGCCCTGGTCGATCAGGGCCTCGATGGATTGGCAGGGCAGGATGCCCGGGCGGTTTTCGCTCATGGGCGGCGCAGACTTAACGCGGAACGAGAGTCTGGCAAGGGGCCTTGCAGGAGAGCTGGGTTGACCTGCCCCCCTCGCCTGCCGTTGATGCGCCTCGCATTTTCGGGGAGGGACCCGCCATGGCTGAAGATCCGCGCGACTGGGAGATCGAGACCCGGGCCGTCCGCGGGGGCATGGCGCGCTCCGAGCACGGCGAGATCTCGGAGGCCCTCTTCCTCACGCAGAGCTTCTCGTACGACACGGCCCAGGCCGCCGACGAGCGGTTCGCGGGCGGGCCGGGGTTCATCTACCAGCGCTTCGGCAACCCCACGACGCAGATGTTCGAGGAGCGGCTGGCGCTGCTGGAAGGCGCCGAGATGTGCCGGGCCACCGCATCCGGCATGAGCGCGGTGCACGTGGCCCTGACCGGGCTGCTGCGGGCGGGCGACCACCTGGTGGCGGGCCGCGCCCTGTTCGGCTCGTGCCGGTGGATCATCTCGGAGTGGCTGCCCAGGTTCGGGGTGGAGACCACCTACGTCGACGCTACCGACCCCACGGCCTGGCGCGAGGCCGTGCGGCCGAACACCAAGGCTTTCCTGGTGGAGAGCCCGGCCAATCCGCTGCTGGAGGTCACGCCGATCCGGGCGGTGGCGGACATCGCCAAGGCCGCGGGCGCGAAGCTGATCGTCGACAACGTCTTCGCGACACCGATCTTCCAGCAGCCGCTGGCGCTGGGCGCCGACATCGTCGTCTATTCGGCCACCAAGCACATCGACGGCCAGGGCCGGGTGCTGGGCGGGGCGATCCTGGGCGCCGCGGACCTGATGACCGAGGCCTACAAGGACATCCTGCGGCACACGGGGCCGGCGCTGTCGCCGTTCAACTCCTGGGTCCTGCTGAAGGGGCTGGAGACGCTGGAACTGCGGGTGCGGCGCCAGACGGAGAACGCCGCGAAGGTCGCCGAGGCGGTCGCGAACCACCGCAAGGTCTCCGAGATCCGCTATCCCGGCCGGCCCGACCACCCGCAGGCCAACCTGATCGCCAACCAGATGAGCGGCGGCAGCAACGTGCTGGCCTTCGACCTCGGCAGCCGGGAGGCCGCCTGGCGCTTCCTCGACGCGCTGCAGATCGTCGACATCTCCAACAACCTGGGCGACGCCAAGTCCATGGCCACGCACCCATCGACGACGACGCACCGCTCGATGCCGGAGGCCGAGCGGCTGGCGATCGGGCTGACCGAGGGCTGGGTGCGGATGAGCGTCGGCCTGGAAGGCGCCCGTGACCTGGTGCGCGACGTGAGCCGGGCGCTGGACGCGGCCTAGGCCGCCTTCTCGAGCTCTTCCGGGGAGACCGCGTAGACGCGGCTGCAGTACTCGCAGGTGACATGGATCAGGCCGTCGGGCTCGACCATGTCCTCGCGCTCTTCCCGCGGGAAGGACTTCAGCACCGTCTCGATCCGCTGCTGCGAGCAGCGGCAGAAGGCGTGCAGCGGCTTGGAGCCGAACACGCGCACGCCGTCCTCGTGGAAGAGGCGGTAGAGCAGGTGGTTGGACGACAGCTCCGGGTCGATCAGCTCGTCTTCGCCGATGGTCTCGAAGAAGGCCTGCGTCCGGGTCCAGGCTTCCTCGGTGGAGCCGCGGGCGGCGTCCTCGGCGATGTTCTGGATCAGCACGCCGCCGGCGCGCCACGTCCGCCCCTCGCCGGCGTCGGCCTCGCCGACCGCCAGCAGGACCCGCGTCGGGGTCTGCTCCGACTGGGCGAAGTACTGCTCGGCGCACAGCGCCAGCGTCTCGCCCTCGATCTGGGTGATGCCCTGGTAGCGGTCCATCTCCGGGCCCTGGTCCACGGTCATCAGGAAGATGCCGTCGCCCAGCAGGCTGCGCGCGCCGGGACGGGCAAAGCCCGCGGACGCCTGCGCCACCTCGTCGGCGTCAAACCGGCAGTAGCCGCGCAGGCCGCCGGAGGTGTCGTAGTCGGCCACCACGTAGCGCACCGCGCCGGAGCCGCGGGCCTCGACGATCAGGCGGCCGTCGAACTTCAGGTTGGAGCCCACCAGCGCCGCGAGCGCGCAGCATTCGCCCAGCAGGTTGGCCACCGGCTCGGGGTAGTCGTGGGCGCGCAGGATCTCGTCGACGGAGGCGCCGAGGCGCACCAGGCGGCCGCGCACCGGCTCGCCTTCGATCTGGAAGGCGCCGACCACGTCGTCAGGAACGGAAGCAGGATTAGACATCGGCCCCATATAGGTAGGCGATTCCCGGATTCGAGCTTGAGCCTATCGCCGCCCAGCGGGGATGGGCCGGATGGCCGCAGGTCGTCTCAGATCGCGCCGAAGCACCAGGCGAGGATGGACTTCTGGGCGTGGATGCGGTTCTCCGCCTCGTCCCAGATCAGGCTCTTAGGCCCGTCGATCACCTCGTCCGTCACCTCCTCGCCGCGGTGGGCGGGCAGGCAGTGGAGGAAGACGGCCTCGCCGGCGGCCAGGTCCATCAGCTTCTCGTCCACCTGGTAGGGCTCCAGCGCGTCCAGGCGCTCGTCGTGGTCGGTGTCGCCCATCGAGACCCAGGTGTCGGTGATCACGGCGTGCGCCCCGGCCACCGCGGCGCGCGGGTCCTCGGTCACCTCGACGCGGCCTTGCTGCTCGGCGGCGCGGGCGAGGTCGTGCAGGTCCGGGTGATACAGAGCCGGGCAGGCGATGTTCAGCTTGAAGCCCAGCTTCGGCGCGGCGTGGATGAAGCTGGCGCAGACGTTGTTGCCGTCGCCCACCCAAGCGATCGTCTTGCCCTCGATGCGGCCGCGGTGCTCCTCGATGGTGAGCAGGTCGGCGAGGATCTGGCAGGGGTGGCCCTTGTCGGACAGGCCGTTGATGACCGGCACGGTCGCGGTGAGCGCCAGCCGCTCGACGTCTTCGTGGTCGTTGGCCCGGATCATGATGGCGTCGACCATGCGGGAGAGGACGCGGGCGGTGTCCTCGATGGGCTCGCCGCGGCCGAGCTGCATCTCCTGGGCGTTGGAGATGATCACGTCGCCGCCCAGCTGGCGCATGGCCGCGTCGAAGGAGAAGCGGGTCCGGGTGGAGTGCTTCTCGAAGATCATCGCCAGGGTCCGGCCATCGCCCGGGCGGTCCGCGTCCGGCTTGCCCTTGGGCCAGCCGAGGCGGGCGGCCTTCCGTGCGCGGGCGTCGTCGAGGATGGCGCGGAGGTCCGCGCCGTCCATCCGCCACAGGTCGATGAAGTGCCGGACCTGCGTCACGCGGCGGCCTTGGCCTTGGCGCGGGCCGCCTCGCAGGCGCGCTCCAGGCGGGCGATGGCGTCGCGGGCGTCTTCCTGGGTGATCACCAGGGGCGGGAGCAGGCGCACGCAGTTGTCGCCGCCGCCCGCGATCAGCAGGTGCTCGTCGCGGGCGTGCTGCATGAACTCGCGGTTCGGCGTGGCGAGCTTCAGCCCGATCAGCAGCCCCTTGCCGCGGATGTCGAGGACGACGTCCGGGAAGCGGTCCTTCAGGCCGGTGAGCTGCTGGTTGAAGTAGCCGGCGACCTCGCGGACGTGGGCCATCAGCTCGGGCTTCAGCAGCTCCTCCAGGGAGGCGACGCCCACCGCCATGGCCAGCGGGTTGCCGCCGTAGGTGGAGCCGTGGCTGCCCGGCGTCATCCCACGCGCCGCATCCGCCGTGGCGAGGCACGCGCCCACCGGGAAACCGCCGCCGAGCGCCTTGGCCACCGCCATGATGTCGGGCGGGGCGTCGGCCCACTCGTAGGCGAACAGCTTGCCGGTCCGGCCGAGGCCGCACTGGATTTCGTCGTAGATCAGCAGCGTGCCGGTCTCGTCGCAGAGCCGACGGATGGCCTGCAGCTGCGCCTCGGTCCACGATCGTGCGCCCCCCTCGCCCTGCACGGGCTCCAGCAGGATCGCCGCCGTCGTGGGACCGACCAGCTCCTTCAGTGCGTCCAGGTCGCCGAACTTCGCGCCCACGAAGCCCGGCGGGGGTGGGCCGAAGCCTTCCACATAGCTCGGGTTGTTCGCCGCGAAGATCGCCGCGATCGTGCGGCCGTGGAAGGAGCCGTCGAAGCCGATGATGTCGATCCGCTCCGGCTGGCCCTTGGCCCAGTGGTGCTTGCGCGCCGTCTTGATGGCGCACTCGATCGCCTCGGCGCCCGAGTTGGTGAAGAACACCACGTCGGCGAAGGTGGCGTCCGTCAGCATGGTGGCCAGCTGCTCCTGGCCCGGGATGCGGAAGATGTTGGAGGTGTGCCAGAGCTTCTCGGCCTGGTCCTTCACCGCCTGCACGAGCTTGGGATGGCTGTGGCCGAGCGCGGTCACCGCAATGCCTGCCATGCAGTCCAGGTATTCCTGGCCGTCTTCGGTGTAGAGGCGCACGCCCTCGCCTCGCTCGAACGCCAGCGGGGCGCGCTGGTAGACGCCCATGATGTGGTCGCTGGGAACGGCGGGGGTGGCGGTTTCGGTCACCGAGATGGCCCTCCAGAACGGAACCGTCCCCGGCCGCTGCGGCACGGGGACTGGAAGGCTTGGCCTTTTGTTCCTCTAGGGCCGGGGAGTCAACGTCAGGTCTTTATCTTGTAGCCGGTCAGGAACATGCGGAACGCGACGAACCCGGTCGCGAGCGTCAGGGCGGCCGTCATGGCGACGCCCACCGCCAGATTGCTCTCCGCCTGGCCGATGAAGCCGTAGCGGAAGCCGTCGATCAGGTAGAAGAACGGGTTGAAGTGACTGGCCGTGCGGAACGGCTCCGGCAGGCGCTCCACCAGGTAGAAGGTCCCCGACAGGAACGTCATCGGCATGATGACGAAGTTGGTGACGGCGGCCATGTGGTCGAACTTCTCGCTCCACAGCCCGGCCATGATGCCGATGAAGCCCATGATCAGGGCCGCGCCGAGGCCGAAGTAGAGCACCGCCCAGGGCTGCTCGATGGGCAGACGGGCGAAGGGCAGGACCGCCAGGCCCGCGACCGCGCCGACCACGATGCCTCGTGTAGCCGCGCCGCCGCCGAAGCCCAGCAGGTGCTCCATGGGCGTGAGCGGCGGGGTCATGAAGTCGCCCATCAGGCCGTTGAACTTGGCCTGCAGAAGGCTGGACGACGAGTTGGCGAAGGCGTTCGACAGGATCTGCATCATGATCAGGCCAGGCGCCACGAAGGTCCCGTACTCAACCCCGTGCACGGCGCGCCCGCCGCCGACCGCCACCACGAACACCAGCATATAGAGCAGCGCCGTGACCACTGGGGCGGCCAGCGTCTGCATGCCCACCTTCATGAAGCGGCGGACCTCGCGCAGGTAGAGGGTCTTCAGCCCCTCCCAATTGACCCCGTGGTAGGCGCGGGGCTCGGGCGGCAGCACGACTTCGGCAAGAGGCACGTCCTTCATGCCCCCGATGTGCGCTCACGCGCGCAAGCCCGCAAGCCTGCGGCGGGCTGACGCAACATCTAGTTCCTGTGGATGAAGAGCAGGGCGCCTATTGTGGCCGTTAAGGACTTGGTTACCATTCCTAGTGGTTGGTAGGCGCTGAAGACGCTGGGCGCCACAAGATGTTGATCCCGGATTTACTGGACGCGGGGGCGTCCGCCGGGGCCGCTGGGAGGCGAGCATGGGCTGGACGGACGAACGGGTCGAACTCCTCAAGAAGCTCTGGCAGGACGGCCTCAGCGCCAGTCAGATCGCCAAGCAGCTAGGCGGGGTCACCCGCAACGCGGTGATCGGCAAGGTACACCGCCTGGGCCTCTCCGGCCGCGCGACGCCCTCCAAGCCTGCCCGCACTGTATTCAAGGCTCCGCGCCCGGCGCGTCCGGTCACCGCCGCCCCGTCGGCCCCGCGCCGTATCGCCGAGCCGGTGATGCACGCCCAACCGACGCCGGTCCGCTACGTGGAAGAGGCCCCGGGGATGGCCACGGTGCTGACGCTGGGCGCCCACATGTGCAAGTGGCCGATCGGCGACCCGGCCCTGGAGAGCTTCACCTTCTGCGGCCGTCGCTCCGGCGAAGGCCCCTACTGCCACGAGCACAGCCAGGTGGCCTACCAGCCGCCGTCGGCCAAGAAGAAGTCCAGCGCCTCCGAGCTCGCCCGGAGCCTGCGCCGCTACATCTGAGATCCGCGTCAAGCGCGGCCTGTCGATCCGTTGGGGATGGGGGCGCGTCTGGTCCGGGAGCGAGAGCTTTCGGAGACCGGGCGCGCCCTTTCCCATTCGGACGCATTGGGAAAAGAAGTTCCCGCCATTAGGTTTGGCCGATGAGCGAACCCGCCCCTTCCGCCGAGGCGTCCGGCAATGCCCGGCCCTACTCCGTCTCGGAGCTGGCGTTTGCGCTGAAGCGGACGCTGGAGGACGCCTACGGCTTCGTGCGGCTACGCGGCGAGCTCTCCAAGGTCACCCACCACTCCAACGGCCACGTCTACCTGACGCTGAAGGACGACCGCGCGGCGATCGACGGGGTCGTCTGGAAGGGGCAGGTCCGGGGGCTGCAGGTGCGTCCGGAGCAGGGCCTCGAGGTCATCGTCACCGGCAAGATCACCGCCTATCCGCAAGGGTCGCGCTACCAGATCGTCATCGAGACCATGGAGCCCGCCGGCGTGGGCGCCCTGCTGGCCCAGCTCGAGCGGCTGAAGGCGAAGCTGCAGACCGAGGGGCTGTTCGCGCCCGAGCGGAAGCGGCCGATCCCGCCCATGCCTGCCGTGGTCGGGGTGATCACCTCGCCCACCGGCGCGGTGATCCGGGACATCCTGCACCGCATCCGCGACCGCTGGCCATGCCGGGTGGTGGTCTGGCCGGTGGTGGTGCAGGGCGACGCGGCGGCGGGGCAGGTCTGCGCCGCGATCCGCGGGTTCTGCGCCCTTGACCCAAATGGCCCCGTGCCGAAGCCCGACGTGCTGATCGTGGCGCGCGGCGGCGGCTCGGTGGAGGACCTCTGGCCGTTTAACGACGAGACCCTGGCCCGGACGGTGGCGGACTGCACGATCCCGCTGATCAGCGCCGTGGGCCACGAGACCGACACCACGCTCATCGACTTCGTCTCCGACCGCCGCGCGCCGACGCCCACGGCGGCGGCCGAGATGGCCACGCCCGTCCTGGCCGAGCTGAAGGCGCTGGTGGCCGACTACGGGGCGCGCATGCACCGCTGCGGCGGACGCGCCGTGGAGGACCGCCGGGCGAAGGTGGCGCATGCCAAGCGCGCCCTCGACCGTGTGCCGGACCTGGTGCGGCTGGCCGAACAGAGGTTCGACATCGTCTCCGGCCGGCTGGCCGCGGGCCTGGCCAAGAACGCCGCGGCCCACGAGCGCGACCTGGTGCGGGTCGCCTCGAGGCTCTCGCCGCTGCTGCTGCAGCGGCCGCAGGCGGTGCAGAAGCAGCGGCTGGACGGCGTGACGGCCCGGCTGCAGCCGGCGGTGGAGCGCAAGCTGGAGCGCACGTCGGAGCGGCTCGCGTCGCTCGCCAAGCTCTACGCCTCGGTCGATCCCGAGCGGCCGTTGAAGCGCGGCTTCGCGCGGGTGACGCGGGCCGACGGCTCCATCGTGCGCGCCGGGGCGGAGCTGGAGCGCGGCGAGGCCGTGGCGATCAAGTTCGGCGACGAGGTGACCCGCAATGCCGTGGTCGACGGCGTGACCCCCGATCCGCTGAAGGCCGAGCCCGCCAAACCGGCGAGGCCAAGGGCGAAAACGCCGTCGCCGGCGCAGGGCGATCTGTTCTGAGGCGCAGCGAAGGTTTAATTAGGCCGCCATGAACGCCCAGGATTTCGCCGCCAACGACATCGCCAAGCTGCACTACGGCGACGGCGAGTTCGCGATCCTCAAGCCCGGCCGCTACGTGCTGTGCGCCGTCACGGGCGTGAAGATCCCCCTGGACCAGCTGCGCTACTGGAGCGTGCCCCTGCAGGAGGCCTATGCCACCCCGGCCGACGCCCTGAAGCGCTGGCGGGAGACCAACGGCTAGCCCCGCCGGCGCTTGTAGTGCTCGTTGGGCCACCGCTTGTGGACCCAGAACCATTCCTCGGGCCGCTCGCGGATGCGTTCCTCGATGAAGGTGTTGATGCGCTCGACGCCGCGCCTGATGTCAGCGTCGCGGTCGCCGGTGTCGTCGAGGGTGAAGGGATCGTGGACCACCACGCGGAAGCGGGCCTTCTCCTTGCGCTGCACGCTCATCGGCTGGATGGGTACGCCGAAGCGTAGCGCGAACGTGGATGGGCCGGGGGCGGTGTGCGCCATGACGCCGAACAGCGGGGCGGCGACGCCGCCGTTGAACTTCTGGTCGTTCATCAGCGCCACGGACTCGCCGCGCGACAGCGCCCGGATCAGCTCGCGGGCCCCGTCGGTCCCTTTGGGCGCGAAGAGCCGCACGCCGTAGCGGAAGCGGCTCTTGCGGATGCGCGCGTCCACGTGCGGGTTGTTGGTGGCCCGGTAGGTGATCTGGCAGGTGACGCCGGAGTGGATGATCACCGCCGGCATGATCTCGAACGAGGAGAAGTGGCCGGAGATGAACACCACGGGGCCGGCGACGTCGCGAATGGCCGCGAGGCGCTCGGGGCCCACGACCTCTACGCGGGCAGGATCGGCGATGATGCGGTCGAGGATCGGAAACTCGGCGAACCAGCGGCCCAGGTGCTTCCACTGCTCGGCCTTCAGCCGCTCGATCTCCTCGTCGGGCGCCTCGGGGAAGGCGATCCGCAGGTTGGTCTCGGCGACGCGCGCGGCGCTGGTCATCGGCCCAAGGCGACTGAACAGCCAGGCCCCGAAATCGGAGACGGCGTCGATGGGGAACAGGCGCGCCAGGCCCGCGGCCACGTCGTAGGCGAAGGCCTCCAGCCGCCAGACGATGTCCTGCCCCAGGGAAGGCTTCTCCTGCGCCATGGTCCTTAACTAGGTCGCGTCCCCCGGCGAGTGCAAACGCCGAGACGAGTTTCCCCTGGCAAGCGACTTGCGACGGTTAAGCCGACCGTCCCGCCGTGGGACACAGGGGCGTCGAAGGGCCGATTGTAGGCATGAGCAAAGAGATCGACATCCATCTGGGGCGCCGGCTCCGACGCAGGCGCCGCCTGCTTGGCCTCACCCAGCAGCAGCTGGCGGGCGCGTGCGGCGTGCGTTTCCAGCAGATCCAGAAGTACGAATGCGCCGCCAACCGCATGTCGGCGGCGAGGCTTTGGCAGCTCTCAGAGGTGCTCGAGGTGCCGGTGAGCTACTTCTACGAAGGGCTTTCGGCGGAGCAGCGGCAGCAGATCGAGGCGGGCGGAGAGGCAGGCGGGACCGACATGATGGCGCGGAAGGAGACCCGCGACCTGATCCAGGCCTACTACCAGCTCGGCGAGCGGCCCCGCCGTCGCCTGCTGGACCTGGCCAAGTCGCTGAACGGCGACAGCGAGATCTGAAGCCGCTAAAGGGCGGGCTATGCCCGCCCTCTCCCCTGCCCTGCTGGAAGAGCTCGACGCCTTCCTGATCGAGCTGAACCGCGCCGCCGGCGCGGCTATCGCACCGCTGTTCCGGGGCCAGCACGGGCTGACCGACAAGATCGGCAAGGCCGGCGAGCGGGGCTTCGATCCCGTCACCGAGGCCGACAAGGGCGCCGAGCGGGCGATACGGGCGCTGATCTCCGAGCGCTATCCGGAGCATGGGGTGATCGGCGAGGAATATGGCGCGGACCGGCCCGACGCTGAGTTCGTGTGGGTGCTGGACCCGGTGGACGGGACGCGAGCCTTCATCGCCGGTCTGCCGCTGTGGTGCACCCTGATCGGGCTTAAGCACGACGGGCGGCCGGTGCTGGGCTCCATCGGCCAGTCCTACCTGGGCGAGATCTACATTGGCCACGCCGGCGGCTCGCGGCTGATCGCGCGCGAGGGCGAGCGGCCGCTGAGGGTGCGGCCATGCCCGAAGCTCACCGACGCCATCATCGCCACGACCGATCCGGAGATGTGCTTCTCGGGCGCGGAGCACGGCGCCTGGACCCAGGTGCGGGCGGCCGCGCGGCTGGCCCGCCTGGGCTGCGACGCCTACGCCTATGCGATGGTCGCGGCCGGCACCATGGACCTGGTGATCGAGGCGGGCCTGAAGACCTGGGACGTCCTGGCGGCGATCCCGGTGATCGAGGGCGCCGGCGGCATCGTAACCGACTGGCGCGGGGAGCCCTGCCCCGTCGACGGCGGCCAGATCGCCATCGCAGGCGATCGCGCCTGCCTCGACGAGGCGCTCGTCGCGCTGAAGAGGTCCGCCCGCTGAGGGGCGCCCCGCAAAAATAAAGCCCTCCCGTGAGAGAGGGCGAGGAACGCAGCGGGTGGGGAAGTTACGCCCCCCACCCCGCTCGTACTGGTGTTGCTTACTTCTTCTTCGCCGGAGCCTTCTTCGCCATCGGCTTCTTGGCGGCGACCTTCTTGGCCGGAGCCTTCTTGGCGACCGGCTTCTTCGCGACGGTCTTCTTCGCAGCCGGCTTCTTGGCGGCGGTCGTCTTGGCCGGCGCCTTCTTCGCAGCCGCCGGCTTGGCGGCGGGCTTCTTGGCTACGGTCTTCTTGGCCGCAGGCTTCTTGGCGGCGGTCGGCTTCTTGGCGGCCGCAGGCTTCTTCGCAGCGGCGGGCTTCGCAGCCGGCTTCTTGGCGGCGGGCTTCTTCGCAGCCGTCGCCGGCTTCTTCGCGGCCGTCGGCTTCTTGGCCGCGGCGGGCTTGGCTTTCGCCGCGGCGGGTTTCTTCGCAGCGGGCTTCTTGGCAGTAGCGGCTTTCGCCATGTCGTTAGCTCCAGTTTCAGTTGAAGAAATGGCCGCGACGCCCGCATTGGGCGCCTCGACCGGTAGAAGTGGTGGACTCGCGGCCGCGGCGGCGGCCGGAGCCGCCTGGGTTGTCCCGACCGCTTTCGCGGTCGAGGCGGGCTTCGGCGCGACGCGGCCGGTTAGCGCGTCGAAGGCCCTAAGGAATATGTTTCGCATCTCATCCCTCTCCATCAGGATCTCGTGGTAGGCGCCGGGCACGTTGATGAGCTTGCCCTGCGGGAGGTGCCGGGCCGCAGAAGCCTGCGCGGCGTTGTCGACCAGCTTGTCGTCTTCGGCGGAGACGATGATCACCGGGACGGTGACACTGTGCAGCCGATCGGGTCTGGTGAGGTAGGCGGTGGCGCGGAACGCGAAGTCGAGCCAGCCCCACGTCGGCGCGCCGAGCGCCAGGTCGGGCTCGGCCGCATAAAGCGCGCACGTGCGCTCGAAGCGCGCGCGATCGTGGGTCAGCGCGTTGGACGCGAAGTCCACATCGAACGGCTTGCCGGGATCGCCGCGAACGTAGTGCGCGGCGCGGCCGAACAGCACCTGCATGCGCGCCATCATCCGTGCACGGCCGATCGGCACGGCGCCGGTGCGGATGCCGAGCATCGGCGCCGACAACACCGCGCCGGCGAAGCGGTCCTCGCCGTGCGCCAGCGACAGCAGCGTGAGGCAGCCGCCCATCGAGTGGCCCACCGCAATCCACGGCTTCGGCAGACGGTCCGCAAAGGCGCCGAGCAGAGCGCGGAAGTCGTCGAGGAAGGCCTGATAGCCTTTCGCGTGGCCCTTCAGCCGATCGCCCAACGAGCGAGCAGAAAATCCCTGGCCCCGCCAGTCGTGCGCGAGCACCACGAAGCCGCGCGAACGGAAGTCCTCGATGGTCTCGAAATATTTTTCGATCGGCTCGGTGCGACCGCCGGAGAGCACGATCGATCCGCGTGCAGAGCCTTCCGGACGGAAGATCGCGGCCCGCAGTTTTGCGCCTCCGGAGCCCTTGAACCACTCGGCTACAGCCCCCGCCGGGGCGGGGTTCTGAGGGGTCGAAACCAGGGGCGCCGAATCAGCCATTCCCCCACACCTAAGATGCCTTTGAAAATAAAGCCTGAATCTGCGGCTGCAGCTTCATGGCCAAACCCATGTCGGACAGACGCATCCGACCGGTCATTATCGCGCGCATAGGGTCGAGCTCGCGCTTGCCCAGGGCCTCGAGATCCTTGCGGCTGATGGTGACCACGAGGTCCGTCTTGCGGTCTTCGTTGGATACGTTCGCGCCATCGATGACGATGACGCCTTCGCCCTTCAGATCGAGCTTGATGGTCTTGTCGAGAGCGATATCGGACGACGCCGCGCGCCGGATCCGATCCGTCAATTCTTCGAGCGTCGCCATGCGCGAACACACTCCCGACTCGGCCGGAAGCTTCACCTCAGACGCGAGTGAAGTAAACCGCTAGCTCTGCTGGGTTGCAGGCTTGACGAAGCGAAGCGTCATTCGGTCGCTTTCGCCGATCGCATCGTATTTCGCGTGGTCGAATTCCGGATTGTCGGGCTGGCCTCTCGGCGAAGACCTGCGCACCGGCGGAAGCGTCCAGACACCGAACGGATGATCGCGCGTGTCCTTCGGATTGGCGTTGATCTCGCTCGCCTGCGCGAGCTGGAACCCGGCCTCCTGCGCGAGCTTCACGACATATGCCTGCTCGACGTAACCGTCCGTAGCCAGAACATCCGGGACGCCGCCGCCGCGCGCGCGGTGTTCCTCCACGCCGAGCGCGCCGCCTGGCTTCAGCGCGGCGAACGCATCGCGGAACGCCTTCTCCGCGATGCCGGCCGCCATCCAGTTGTGCAGGTTGCGCAGGAAGAGCACGAGATCGGCCGAGCCCGCCGGCGCCACCTCGCCGCTCGTGCGACCGAAGGCGGTGACCTGCACCTGGCCATACAGCTTCGGATTGGCATTGATCCGTCTACGGAACGCTTCGGCGACCACCGCGCCGGCGGTGTCGGCGGGGTCAGGCTCGAAGTGCGCGGCGTAGAGCCGGCCGCCGGTGGCGGCGAGGAACGGCGCGATGATGTCGGTGTACCAGCCGGCGCCTGGCCAGAACTCGACCACCGTCTGGCCCGGCTTCAAGCCCCAGAACTTCAGGCTCTCGACCGGATGGCGGAAGGCGTCGCGCGCGCGGTCCTCCGGCGTGCGCCAGGCGCCGGCGACGGCAGCCTCGAGCGTGACCGGACCCGCCGGCGCCTCCGGCTCCGACCTGGCCGGCGGCTTGCGCCCGCAGGCGCTGAGCGCGGCGGCGCCCAGCAGCATCGAGCGGCGGGAAAGGACGAGCGCACGGGTCATGTGCCCCGACGCTGCGCCGGGAATGTGGGCGGCCAGATGGCGGCTCGTCACTTCGGCTTCACGAAGCGCAGCGTCATCCGGTCGCTCTCGCCGATCGCGTCGTACTTGGCGCGTTCGAACTGCGGGTTGGCGGGCTGGCCGTTCGGCGCGGTGTTGCGGCTGGGCGGCAGCGTCCAGACGCCGAAGGGATGGTCCTTGGTGTCCTTCGGGTTGGCGTTCACCTCCGACTTGGCGGCCAGCTTGAAACCGGCCTTCTCGGCCGCAGCCACGACGGTCGACACTGCCACGTAGCCGTCGGAGACGTTCGCCTTCTCCGGACGGGGGTCGGCGCGGTGTTCCTCCACCGCCAGTACGCCGCCCGGCTTCAGGACGTCGTAGAAGTCCTTCATCAGCTTATCGAGGGCGTTCTGGTACATGAAGTTGTGGATGTTCCGCGCCGTGATGACCATGTCGGCGGAATTGGGGGCGCCGAGCGGCTTCGACTGCGGACCGAAGTTGGCGTAGGTGATCTGACCCCACTTCGCCTGGTCAGCATACTTGGCCTCGAAGGCGGCGCGGCCGCGCTTGGCGCCTTCCGAGATCTTCGGATTATCGAGGTCGGCGACGCCGGCCACGTACCGGCCGCCGGTGGCCTTGGCGTAGGGCGCGAGGATCTCGGTCCAGTAGCCGGAGCCCGGCGACACCTCGATCACCGTCTGCTTCGGCTTCAGGCCCCAGAAGGTGAGCGTCTGCTCGGGGTGGCGGAACTGGTCGCGGGCCTTGTGCTCGGCGGCGCGGGCGGGGCTCGCCACGGCGGCCTTCAGCTTGGCGTCGGCGGCGACGGCAGGGGCGGCGGCGATCAGCATGGCGAAGGCGGGCGCGGCGATGAAGGCGCGAAGCATGTCTGCGTCTCTCCCAGTGTTCTCGATTGGCGTTCTTGTGAGGCTCAACCCTAGAGCGCGCGAGCGCGCTGGCAAGGCCCCGTTTGGGGACCTCTTGAACGGCTTTTCGCCCCACCTACCTCTATCGGCGAAGGCGCTGGATTTCCGGGCCTTCTGGGCGCTGGACGAGGCCTGACAGGCTCGGCCGACGACCCAATCCATACGCAACCTTGCTTGAAGAGAAGGATGTGAACCGCATGCGTACGATCGACTTTTCCCCGCTCTACCGCTCCGTCGTGGGCTTCGACCGTCTGGCTGACTTGCTGGACGCGGCGACGAACGAGGCGGCCACGGGCTACCCGCCCTACAACATCGAGCGGGTGGACGAGAACGCCTACCGCATCGAGATCGCGGTGGCGGGCTTCCGTCCCGAAGAACTCAACGTCGAGGTGAAGGAGAACCTCCTCACCGTGCAGGGCCGCAAGGCCGCCAACGACGATCAGCGCCGCTACCTGCATCGCGGCCTGGCCGAGCGCAATTTCGAGCGCCGGTTCCAGCTGGCTGACTACGTCGTGGTGACCGACGCGAGCCTGGCCGACGGCCTGCTGTCGATCTCCCTGAAGCGCGAGCTTCCGGAAGCGCTGAAGCCGCGCCGGATCGAGATCAACGGCCAGGGCAAGTCGACCCTGATCGAAGGCGAAAAGGCCGCGTAAGCAGCCGGAGCCTCTCAGCTCAACCGACGAGGGCGGCGTCGCAAGGCGCCGCCTTTTTCGTCGTCAGATGATCTCGTCGAGGCCGCGGGCGCCGGTGCGTGTGGCGCCGGTGATCTTCACCTGCTTGAGCAGGGCGTTGGTGAAGTTCGCGCGGCTGACGTCGGCGCTCTCCAGGACTGCCTGACGCAGGTCGGCGCCGGCGAGGTCGGCGCCCTTCAGGTTGGCGCCCGTGAGGTCGCAGGGCAGAACCCGGTCCGAGTTGATCAGCAGAGGCCCCATCTGGGCCTCGCGCAGGTCCGAGCCGGAGAGCTTGGCGCGCACCAGCCGCGCGCCCCGCAGGTCCGCGCGGCGCAGGTTGCAGTTGCGCAGGTCGGCGCCTTCGAGATGGGCGCCCTGCAGCTGCACGCCTTCCATGTCGAGGCCGTAGAAGATGGCGCCCTTCGCGGGCAGGGCCGTGAGGTTGAAGCCGCGCACCGTGGGCAGGCCGCGCAGGTCGGCGTTGTCGAAGCTGGAGGGATGGCCCTCCGCGCCGCCGGACGCGCACCAGCGGGCGTGCTCCTGGATCATGATGTGGTAGGCGTCCTCGCCCTGCGGCCGGCCCGCCGGGGCGTCGGTGAGCACGCCGGCCATGTTGGCGTCCATGATGTTCCAGGCCAGCGTCTTGGCGCCCACGAGCACGGCGTCCTGCAGGTCGGCGCCTGCGAGATCCGCGCCGGACAGGTCCGCCCCCGAGAGGTTGGCGCCCTTCATGGTGGCCTGCTTCAGGTTCGCCCGGATGAGCTTGGCGTCCTTCAGGATGGCGTCGGTGAAGTCGGCCCGCTGGGCCATGATGCCGGACAGCCGCGTGCGCTCGAGGTTGGCGCCGATCAGGCTGGCGCCCTGCACCTCTCCGGGGCGGGCCTTGGGCTCCAGCATGCGGAACCCGAAGGCGCGGTCGGCGGCGGCGAGCGCCCCCTCGCGCAGGTCGGCCTCGAAGAGGTCGGCGCCGGTCAGGTTGCAGCCGCGCAGGGAGGCCCCGCGCAGGTCGCAGCGGCGCATGGAGGCCTCGGTGAGGTCGGCGCCATGCAGGTCGGCCCCGAACAGGGTGGCGTGGTCGAGCCGGGCGCCGACCATCTTGCAGTCGGCGAGCACGGCCCCGGTGAAGTCGGCGTTGCAGAGGTTGCGGCCCGAAAGATTGACCTCCGAGAGGTCCATCCAGGCGAACACGGCCCGGGCGCCGCCGGGCTTGGAGCTCCACAGCCGGTCGTGCCGGGCGCACAGGGTGTCGACGTCCTTCTGCGTCAGGCGCTTGACGACGAGGCTGTGGGCGGGCGCGACGGGCATGCACGCAAAGCGTACCCCGCCGCGCTTAACGATCGATTTCCGTTAGGCGTTAACGGGTGCGCGGACGGTAGCCGGCGTACAGGGCGCTGGCCTCGGTGCGCAGGACGTCGAGGGTGATGGCGACGCCGGCGTCCTTCAGCCGCTGGGTCCCCAGGCCGGACGCCAGGATCGAGGCGTCCTCGCAGCCGATCACCACCCGGGCGATCCCCGCAGCGGCCAGCCGCTCCGAGCAGGACGCCGCGCCAGAGGAGCGCGCGCCGCAGGGCTCCAGGGTGACGTAGGCGGTGGCGCCCCGGGCGGAGGCCCCGGCGGCCTCGAGGGCCTGTTCCTCGGCATGCGGCCGGCCGCCCGGCGCGGTGACCGCCTCGGCGACCACCTGGCCGCCCTGGACGATCAGGCAGCCGACGGCGGGGTTCTCGCCGGTCAGGCCCAGGCGGGTGCGGGCAAGCTCGAGGGCGCGGCGCATCAGCGCCTCGTCCTCCGCGGTCTGACGGTGGGCCTCGCTCACAGGGCCGGCAGGCTCTGCGCTCGCCCTTCGTCGAGGTAGCGGGCTGCAGTGGGCTTCAGGCCGGCGTCCAGCTCGATCAGCAGCGGGTTGCCGGTGGGGATCTCGACACCGACGATGGCGTCGTCCGAGACGCCGAACAGCAGCTTCACGATGGCCCGCAGAGAGTTGCCGTGTGCGGCGACCAGCAGGGTCTTGCCGCTCTCCAGCGCGGGCGCGATCTCGGCCTCCCAGTAGGGCTGCACCCGGTCCAGGGTGGTCTTGAGGCTCTCGGTGTCCGGCAGCACGGCGCCCGCGTAGCGGCGGTCCTTCGAGAAATCATACTCGGAGCCCGCCTCCATCGGCGGCGGCGGGATGTCGTAGGAGCGGCGCCAGACCTTGACTTGGTCCGCGCCGTGCTTGGCGGCCGTCTCCGTCTTGTTGAGGCCGGTGAGGCCGCCGTAGTGGCGTTCGTTGAGCCGCCAGTCCTTGATCTCCGGCACGAAGGTCTGGCCCGCGGCGGCGAGCGCCAGCCACGAGGTGCGGATCGCCCGCGTCAGCACGGAGGTGTAGCAGGCGTCGATGGCGACGCCGGCGGCCTTGATCAGCTCGCCGCCCTTCCTCGCCTCCGCCTCGCCCTGGGGCGTCAGGTCGACGTCTACCCAGCCGGTGAACTTGTCTTCCAGGTTCCACTGGCTCTGGCCGTGGCGCAGCAGGATGAGCGTGGGCAAGCGGGGCCTCCTTCGGTGATCGGGGCCGCCCGCTAGCACGGCGGAAAGCCAGCCGCTATACCCGCGGCCATGCTCGACCGCCTCTACCTGCCGCTGCTCGGCGCCGTCACCTTGCTGGTGATCGCGCTGGCCATGGTCTGGCCGCAGGGGCTGGGCGCCCGCTCGCCGGGGCCGTTCGGGCACACGCCGGTGCAGCAGACCCCGGAGATGAAGGCCAAGATCCTGCGCGAACACAACGCCGCCCAGGAACGCGACAAGCGGGCGCGCGACGCCATCCGGGAGCTGCAGACCCAGGCGATCGCCCCCTCGCAATGACCGCTGGCTTCGATCCGACCGCCGTGGGACGCCGCGTGCTGGCCCAGGAGGCCGAAGCGCTGGCGGCCCAGGCTGAGGCCCTGGGAGACGACTTCGCCCGGGCCGTGGACCTGCTGTTTGCCGCCAAGGGGCGCATCATCTGCACGGGCATGGGCAAGTCGGGCCACGTGGCGCGCAAGATCGCCGCCACCTTTGCCTCCACGGGCTCGCCCGCCTTCTTCGTCCACCCGGCGGAGGCCAGCCACGGCGACCTCGGGATGGTCACCGAGAACGACGTCATCGTCGGCCTGTCCAAGTCGGGCGAGGCCAAGGAGCTGGCCGACATCCTGGCCTATGCCGGCCGGTTCAAGATCCCGCTGATCGCCATCACCGCCGACCCTGCGAGCGCGCTGGGACGCGCCGCCGACGTGGTGCTGAGGCTGGCCGACGCGGCGGAGGCGACCTCGGAGGTCTCCGCCCCCACCACGTCCACCACCCTGCAGATCGCCTTGGGCGACGCGCTCGCCGTGGCGCTGCTGGAGAGGCGCGGGTTCAAGCCGTCTGACTTCCACGTCTTCCACCCGGGCGGGAAGCTGGGGGCCATGCTGCTCACCGCCAGAGCCCTGATGCACGGCGAGCACGAGCTGCCGCTGGTCACGTCGGACACCCCCATGCGCGAGACGCTGCTGGTGATGACCGAGAAGCGCTGGGGGATCGTGGGCGTGGTGAAGGATGGCCGGCTGTTGGGCGCCATCAGCGACGGCGACATCCGCCGCCACATCGAGGGCCTGCTGGACCACACCGCCGGCGAGGTGATGACGCCCGGGCCAAAGAAGACCGTGCCGCCGGACCTGCTCGCGTCCGAGGCGCTGGCGCTGATGAGCGATCCGCCGCCGGCGGTGACCGTGCTGTTCGTGGTCGACCACGGAAAGCCCGTCGGCATCCTCCACGTGCACGACATCCTGCGCGCCGGGGTCATGTAGGGCTCCGAAGCGACGCCTCAGGCGTTGAGCTGGCCTTGGGGCCTTCCCGACAGTAAGACACCACCCGCCGTAGACCCGGAGTTCCGATGCTGCCCGCGCCACGAGCCGACCTCGTCCCCAACACGTTCGACTTCGAGACCCAGCCGCTGGTGAAGGCGACGGGCTTCCGCGAATACGACGCGCGCTGGCTGTTCGGTCCGGAGATCAACCTGCTGGGAGTCCAGGCGCTCGGCCTTGGGCTGGGGACCTATATCCACGAGCTGGGTCAGACCCGCATCGTGGTCGGCCACGACTACCGGTCCTATTCGCTGTCCATCAAGCAGGCGCTCACCATCGGCCTGGTGGCGGCGGGCTGCGAGGTGCTGGACATCGGCTTGGCCACCTCGCCGATGGCGTATTTCGCCCAGTTCGACCTCGACGCGCCGTGCGTGGCCATGGTGACGGCCAGCCACAACGAGAACGGCTGGACGGGCGTGAAGATGGGCGCGCAGCGCCCGCTGACCTTCGGCCCCGACGAGATGGGCCGGCTGAAGGAGATCGTGCTGGGCGGCCAGTGGAAGCAGCGTCCCGGCGGGTCGGTCGCACACGTCGACGGCGTGAAGGGCCGCTACATCGCCGACGCCGCGACCCGCGCGCAGATCACCCGCCCGCTGAAGGTGATCGCCGCCTGCGGCAACGGCACGGCCGGCGCCTTCGCCCCGGAGGCGCTGCGGGCCATGGGCGTCGCAGAGCTCATCGAGATGGACTGCGAGCTCGACTGGACCTTCCCGAAGTACAACCCCAACCCCGAGGACCACCACATGCTCTCCGAGATGGCCAAGGCCGTCCGCGAGCATGGCGCCGACCTGTGCCTGGGCTTCGACGGAGACGGCGACCGCTGCGGCGTGGTCGACGACGAAGGCGAGGAGATCTTCGCCGACAAGATCGGCCTGATGCTGGCCCGCGACCTTTCCCAGCTGCACAAGGACGCCACTTTCGTGGTCGACGTGAAATCGACCGGCCTGTTCTCCACCGACGAGGTGCTGAAGGCGAACGGGGCGAACACCGTCTACTGGAAGACCGGCCACTCCTACATCAAGCGCAAAACCGCCGAGCTGGGGGCGCTCGCCGGCTTCGAAAAGTCCGGCCACTTCTTCTTCAATCCGCCGATCGGGCGCGGCTACGACGACGGCATCGTGGCGGCCGCGGCCATCCTGGCGATGCTGGACCGCAACCCGGGCAAGAAGCTCTCGGACCTCAAGAAGGCCCTGCCCGTCGCCCACACCTCGCTGACCATGAGCCCGCACTGCGCCGACGAGGAGAAGTATGGCGTCGTCGAGGACGTGGTCCGCGAATACCAGGAGCTCCACAAGTCCGGCGGCTCGATCCTGGGGCGCAGGATCACCGACCTGATCACCGTCAACGGCGTGCGGGTGGCGCTCGAGGACGGCTCCTGGGTGCTGGTGCGCGCCTCCTCGAACAAGCCCGAGATCGTGGTGGTGGTGGAGAGCCAGCAGTCCGAGGAGGACATGCGCGCCCTCTTCCGCGAGGAGGTGAAGCCCCGCCTCGCCAAGCGGCCGCAGGTGGGGGCCTACAACCAGGAGATCTGACGGCGCGGGACTTGCTGCCCGCCCGCCACACTGTCCCGCCGCGACACGGCGGGCGGTTGTTTACGCCTGCGCCGCGTGCCAAAGGCGCGCCAGCGAGACTTGGGGATCGGACTAGATGCACGTTGCGATGATCGGCACCGGCTATGTGGGCCTGGTGAGCGGGGCCTGCTTCGCCGACTTCGGCCACACCGTGACCTGCATCGACAAGGATGCGGGCAAGATCGAGCGCCTGCAGGGCGGGGGCATCCCGATCTACGAGCCGGGCCTCGACAAGCTGGTGGCCGACAACGTCAAGGCGGGCCGGCTGTTCTTCTCCACCGAGGCGGCGGACGCCGTGAAGAACGCGGACGCGGTGTTCATCGCGGTGGGCACGCCGTCGCGGCGTGGCGACGGCCATGCGGACCTCACCTACGTCTATGCTGCGGCCGAGGAGATCGCGGGCCTGGTGGACGGCTTCACCGTCGTGGTCACCAAGTCGACCGTGCCGGTGGGCACCGGCGACGAGATCGAGAAGATCTTCAAGCGCGTGCGGCCCGACGCCGACGTGGCCGTGGTGTCCAACCCGGAGTTCCTGCGCGAAGGCGCGGCCATCGAGGACTTCAAGCGGCCGGACCGCGTGGTGGTCGGCACCGACGATGACCGCGCCCGTGAAGTGATGCGGGAGCTCTACCGGCCTCTCTATCTGAACGAGACGCCGATCGTGTTTACGAGCCGGCGGACCAGCGAGCTGATCAAGTATGCGGCGAACGCCTTCCTGGCGATGAAGATCACCTTCATCAACGAGATCGCCGACCTCTGCGAGGCGGTGGAGGCCGACGTTCAGCACGTGGCCAAGGGCATCGGACTGGACAACCGCATCGGCGGCAAGTTCCTGCACGCCGGGCCCGGCTACGGCGGCTCGTGCTTCCCGAAGGACACCCTGGCGCTGGTGCGCACGGCTCGGGACGCCGGCGCGCCGGTGGACCTCATCGAAACCACGGTGAAGGTCAACGACGAGCGCAAGAAGGCGATGGCCGAGAAGGTCGTGCGCGCCATCGAGAGCGACGACCTGGCCGGCAAGACGATCGGAGTGCTGGGGCTGACCTTCAAGCCGAACACCGACGACATGCGCGACGCGCCGAGCCTCGACATCGTGCCGGCGCTGGCCGCCCGCGGCGCGAAGGTGCAGGCCTTCGACCCCGAAGGGATGGGCGAGGCCCGCCACATGCTGAAGGATGTGGAGTTCAAGGAGGATCCCTACGCCGTGGCCGAGGGCGCCGACGCCCTGGTGATCATCACGGAATGGGATCAGTTCCGGGCGCTCGACCTCGATCGGATCAAGCTGCTGATGAACGCGCCGGTGCTGATCGACCTGCGCAACATCTACAAGCCCGACGACATGCGGGCCCGCGGGTTCAGGTACACGAGCGTCGGTCGGGCCTAGCCCAGCCCGAAATAGCCGGTGTCCACGAGAGCCTGGGCGATCCAGACGACGCCGGCCCAGAAGGCGACGGCCAAGGCGACGACGAAGGCCAGGCAGGCCACGGAGCTGATGCTCCGGCCCATCGGCCCCGCCGCACCTGCGCCAAAGGCGAGGTTGCGACGCAAATGTTTCCTCCTCGTTCATCCCCGCCGGTCGAGCGGCGGGGACGTGATTCCGAATTATTACACCATGTTCACAATCCGCCTAGTCGCGCTTCGTTCCGGTCACACGCCCTTGTCCGCCCGCGCGCGCAGGTACTCGTAGAGCGCCGCGACCTCGTCGTCCGACAGGTGCGAGAAGCGATCGCGCGCCACGCCGGACATGAGGCCGAGGTCGCGGCCGGTGGGCGGGACCCCGGTGCGCAGCAGCGTTGCGAAGTCCTGCGGAGAATAGGCGGCGGCGACGTCCAGGTCCGGCGCCTTCAGCGCCTCGCGTCCGCGCAGGTCCTTGCCGTGGCACTCGGTGCAGGCCCGGGCGACCTCGCGGCCCTTCGCGTAGGTGGGCCCCAGGTCCGGCCGGTAGCGGTCGGCGTCGAGCCGCAGCATCTGCGGGGCGGAGTGGAACTTGCCGAGGATCAGGCCGAGGCGGCCGACGGGCCCGATCTGGCTGCGCGGCTGCTCTTCGCCCTTCACCGGGAAGCTGCGGATGTAGGCGAGCAGGTCGGAGGTCTCCTGGTCGGTCAGTTCGGCGAAGGCTTCGGACGGCATGATCCACAGGCTGCGGCCGTCGGCGGCCACGCCGTGGCGGATGGCGCTGTCCAGCTCGCCATCGCTCTGCTCGGCGGCGGCCAGGGTAAGGTTGGGGCCGTAGCCGCGGAAGATCGGCATCTCGTCGTGGAACATGCGGCCGTCCAGGTCCTTGCCGTGGCAGTCGTGGCAGCCGTTGATCAGGGCCACGCGGCGGCCGCGCTCGACCGCGCCGGGATCGCGGGCGGCGACCAGCTGGGTCTCCGCCTTGGGGTAAGAGCGGCGGAACAGCACCTCGCTGGCGGCGAAGGCGCCCAGGCCGGCGAACAGGACGACGGTGACCAGGCCGGCCAGCCCAAGGCCGGCCCAGCGGATGACGCGCTTCATGGAAATCCCCTAGCTCGATGGTGCGCGCCGGCGGTTTTCAGGAGCGCCGTTCGCGGAGCGCGGGTCCTTAAGCTAGGCCGTACACGGAGCCAAGGCGCGGGTTTGCAGGGCTGTTATGCAGGTTTGCAGAACAGCTCAGCCGGGCGACTTGCGGCGCTTCGAGACGCTCTCGGCCGACAGGTTCACGAGGTTCAGGCCGCCGCCTTCTTCACCGCGCCCACTATCTCCTTGACCACTTGGCTGACGAGCTTCTCGTCGTCGCCCTCGGCCATGATGCGGATCAAGGGCTCGGTCCCCGAGGCGCGCACGACGATGCGGCCCGATCCGTTGAGCTTCTCCTCGGCGTCCTTGATCACGGCCTTCACCTGGTCGCTCTCGAGCGGCTTGCCGGAGGCGAAACGGACGTTCTCCAGCTTCTGCGGCGCGGGCTCGAACTGGCGGGCGAGGGCGCTCATCGGCTTGTCGCTCTCCTTCAGCACCGCCAGCACCTGAAGGGCGGCCAGCAGGCCGTCTCCGGTGGTGGAGAAGTCGGTCATGATGATGTGGCCGGACTGCTCGCCGCCCAGGTTGAAGCCCCCCTCGCGCATGCGGGCCATCACGTAGCGATCGCCGACCTGGGTCCGCTCGAGCTTCAGGTTGCGGGCCTTCAGGTAGCGCTCCAAGCCGAGGTTCGACATCACCGTGGCCACCACCCCGCCGCCGGTGAGCCTGTCGCGCCTGGCCCAGCTGTCGGCGATCAGCGCCATGATCTGGTCGCCGTCGACGACCTGGCCCTTCTCGTCGCAGATCACCAGCCGGTCGGCGTCGCCGTCCAGCGCGATGCCGATGTCGGCACGGTAGTCCTTCACCGCCTTCTGCATGGCGGCAGGCTGGGTGGAGCCCACTTCCTCGTTGATATTGAAGCCGTTTGGCTCGACGCCGACCCTGATGATCTCCGCGCCCAGCTCGTAGAGAGCCTCGGGCGCGACCTTGTAGGCGGCGCCGTTGGCGCAATCGATCACCACCCGCATGCCCGACAGCGACAGCCCCCGCGGGAATGTGGCCTTGGCGATCTCGACGTAGCGGGCCTGGCTGTCATCGATCCGCTGCACGCGGCCGAGCCCCTGCGGCGGCGCCAGGCGCTCCTGCAGCCCCTCGTCCATAAGGGCCTCGATCTCCAGCTCGCGCTCGTCGGACAGCTTGTAGCCGTCGGGGCCGAACAGCTTGATGCCGTTGTCGGCGAAATGGTTGTGCGAGGCCGAGATCATCACGCCCAGGTCGGCGCGCAAGCTGCGGGTCATCATGGCCACGCCGGGGGTCGGCAGCGGCCCGAACAGGCGCACGTCCATGCCCACGCTGGTGAAGCCGGCGACCAGGGCCGGCTCGATCATGTAGCCGGACAGGCGGGTGTCCTTGCCGATCACCACCAGGTGGCGGCGGTCGTCCTTCGACATGAAGAGCTTGCCTGCGGCCATCCCCACGCGCAGAGCCACTTCCGCCGTCATGGGATGGCGGTTGGCCTGACCGCGGATGCCGTCTGTGCCGAAATAGGCGCGCTTGCTCATGGATTGCTCTCGAAACGATCAGAAACCCAGATTTACGATCCTGGAGCTTAGCCGATGCTAAATCCGCCGCGTTATGGCGGAAGCCAAGTTTTCTTGCCTGATATTTCAAGGGAAGCCAGAGCCACATGTGCGGCATCATCGGCATCGTGGGCGAAAGCCCTGTCCAGGACCGGCTCATCGAGAGCCTGAAGCGCCTGGAGTACCGGGGCTATGACTCGGCCGGCATCGCGGGCTGTGTCGATGGCCAGGTCGAGCGCCGCCGCGCCAAGGGCAAGATCCGCGCCCTGGAGGAGGTGTTGGCCTCCGAGCCGCTCAACGCCAAGGTCGGCATCGGCCACACCCGCTGGGCCACCCACGGCGCGCCCTCTGAGACCAATGCGCACCCGCACAAGGCGGGCCGCGTCACCCTGGTGCACAACGGGATCATCGAAAACTACGCCGAGCTTCGCGACTCCCTGACAAGGCGCGGGCGCACCTTCGAAAGCGAGACGGATACGGAGGTCATCGCCCACCTGCTGGACTGCGAGCTCGAGAAGAAGCCGCCGATCGAGGCGATGAAGGCCACCCTGGACCAGCTGACCGGCGCCTACGCGATCGGTGTCCTCATCGAAGGCGAAGACGCCCTGGTGATGGGCGCCCGCCGCGGCAGCCCGCTCGTCGTGGGGTACGGCGACGGGGAGATGTTCATCGGCTCGGACGCCCTGGCCGTGGGCCCGTTCACCAACCGCATAGCCTATCTGGACGAAGGCGATTTCGTCGCCATCGACCACAAGACGGCGCGGATCTTCGACGAGACCGGCCAACCGGTGCAGCGGCCGGTGCGCACCGTCGCGGCGTCCGCCGCCCTCGTCGAGAAGGGCAACTACCGGCACTTCATGGAAAAGGAGATCCACGACCAGCCGGACGCCTGCCAGCATACCCTGTCGGCCTACATCGATCCCACCACGGGCAAGGTTCAGGCCCCCGGCGGGGTGGATCTGGCGGCCTTCGACCGCATCCAGATCGTGGCCTGCGGCACCGCCAGCTACGCCGGCTCCATCGCCCGCTACCTGTTCGAGCGGCTGGCCGGCCTCCCCTGCGACGTGGAGGTGGCCTCGGAGTTCCGGTATCGCCAGCCGGCGGTGTCGCCCAAGACCCTCGCCATCGCGGTTTCCCAGTCGGGCGAGACGGCCGACACGCTCGCGGCGCTCCGCTGGTGCAAGCAG
Organism: Phenylobacterium sp.; assembly: GCF_036563285.1. Lineage (GTDB taxonomy): Bacteria > Pseudomonadota > Alphaproteobacteria > Caulobacterales > Caulobacteraceae > Phenylobacterium. Next base: position 8,541 of record NZ_DATCMR010000006.1, on the reverse strand, counting down.
CAGGGGCTGACCACCGCTGCGGTGGTGAATGTCCACGAAAGCACCATGGCGCGGGAAGCCGACGTGCTGTTCCCGACCCACGCCGGGCCGGAGATCGGAGTGGCTTCGACGAAGGCCTTCACGAGCCAGGTGGCGGCGCTCATGGCGCTGGCGGTGGCCGCCGCGGCCGCGCGCGGGCGGATCGACGCCATGGAGGAGAAGAGGCTGTCGAAGCTGCTCCTCGAGGCGCCGCGCCTGCTGGCGGACGCCGCCCAGCTCGAGGACGAGATCCGCGCGCTGGCGCCGGAGCTCGCCAAGGCGCGCGACGTGCTCTACCTCGGTCGCGGAGCCCTCTTCCCGCTGGCGTTGGAAGGCGCGCTGAAGCTCAAGGAAATCAGCTATATACACGCCGAGGGCTATGCCGCCGGCGAACTCAAGCACGGACCCATCGCCCTGATCGACGAGGCGACGCCGGTGATCGTCATCGCTCCGTCCGATCCCTTGTTTGAAAAGACGGTCTCCAACATGAGCGAGGTGGCGGCCCGGGGCGGACCGATCATCCTGATCACTGACACGGAGGGCGCAAAGAACGCGCCCGCCAACGCCCGGGTCATCGTCGGGCCCACCTGCGACCCGTTCCTGCACCCGCTGGTCTACGCGCCGCCCATCCAACTGCTCGCCTACTACGTCGCCGTCCAGAAGGGCGCCGACGTGGACCAGCCGCGCAACCTGGCGAAGTCGGTCACCGTCGAATAGCGGACAGCAAAACGGCCGCCCTGCGGAGGGCGGCCGTTCGCATTCTCAGTCCTACGACTGGAGAAGAAGCTTACTTCTTTTCCGGGGTCGTGGTCGTCGTGGTGGACGACATGGAACCGGTCGCGCCGGCGTCCGCCGGAGCGGTCGCCGCAGCGCCGGTCGTGTCGGTCGTGGTGGTGGAGGTGGTCGCAGCGGCGTCAGCCGGAGGCGTGGTCGCGGCGGCGTCAGCGGCCGGAGCGGTCGCCGAGGCGTCCGCGGCGGTGCCGGTGGCGGCCGGGGTTTCTTCTTGCTTCTGTTGGCAAGCCGACAGGGTCGCAGCGAGGGCGACAGCGGCGACGGCCGAAGTGATCATACGAAGTTTCATGAGTAGGCTCCCCTGGAGGACTATCCCCCCGACGCGCGAGTCATACACGGATCGGTGAAGTCGCGAAATCGTGATCGTGCTCAAGACGCGAATTTTTGTCGCGCAAGCTGTGGATTTCCCCTGGAGCGTCGTCTAGGTCGGGCCCCGCATTTGGAGGGCTGGTATGGCGACGAAGCGCGTACGTAAGGCGGTGCTGCCGGTGGCGGGGCTGGGCACCCGGGTGCTCCCCGGGGCCAAGACGACGCCGAAGAACCTGCTGAACGTCGTGGACCGACCGATCCTGTCCTACATCGTCGAGGAGGCCCGCGCGGCGGGCATCGAGCATTTCGTGTTCATCGTGGGCCGCGGCCAGGGCGCGATCGAGGACTACTTCGACCGCATGCCCGAGATCGAAGACGCGCTGGAGGCCAAGGGCAAGCTGGACATCCTGGCCGACGTCCGCCGCGACGTGCTGGAGCCCGGCCAGATGAGCTTCGTGCGCCAGATGGCGCCCCTGGGCCTCGGCCACGCGGTGTGGTGCGCCCGGGACATCATCGGCGACGAGCCCTTCGCGGTGATGCTGCCGGACATGCTGATGGCCGCCGATCCGCCGGCCCTGGCGCAGGCGGTGGCGGCCTACGAGAAGGTGGGGGGCAACATCGTGGTGGTGGAGCCGGCGCCCGAGGGCGAGGCCCACAAGTACGGGATCGTGGCCCTGGACGGCCAGGACGGCCGACTGAACCGCATGACAGGCATGGTGGAGAAGCCCAGGCCGGGCACCGAGCCCTCCAACCTCTTCATCTCCGGCCGCTACATCCTGCAGCCCGACATCTTCGAGGTCCTGCAGACCCAGGAGCGCGGCGCCGGCGGCGAGATCCAGCTGACCGACGGCATGGCCAACCTGATGAAGCGGCGGGACTTCCACGCCCTCGAATACGAGGGGACCACCTACGACTGCGGCGACAAGATCGGGCTCCTGCGGGCCAACGTCGCCTTCGCCCTGCGCCGTCCGGAACTGGCCGACGCCGCCCGGGAGGCGATCCGGGAACTGCTCTAGGTATTGGCGAACGCCGCCCTCCTGCGCTAGCCCTTGCAAGGGGGAGGCGCAGCCTGGAGGGGTGATGCGCGTACTTGTGCTGGGCGGCGACGGATTCTGCGGCTGGCCGACCGCGCTCCATCTGTCGGCCCGCGGCCACGAGGTCGCCATCGCGGACAACCTCTCGCGCCGCCGCATCGACGAGGAGCTGGGCGCCGGCTCGCTGACGCCCATCGCCGCCATGCACGAGCGATTGGCGGCCTGGGCGGAGGTGTCGGGCCGCACCATCGGCTTCCACGAGCTCACCGTCGGCAAGGACTACGACGGCCTGCTGGCGCTGGTCCGCACCTGGCGGCCAGACGCCGTCGTCCACTTCGCCGAGCAGCGCGCGGCGCCCTATTCGATGAAGACGGCCCGCCACAAGCGCTACACCGTCGACAACAACCTCAACGCCACCAACGACATCCTGGCCGCCATCGTGGAGAGCGACCTCGACGTCCACCTGGTCCACCTGGGCACCATGGGCGTCTACGGCTACGGCACGGCGGGGATGGCGATCCCCGAGGGCTACCTGACCGTGAAGGTGGAGACGCCGGACGGCTGGCAGCCACGAGAGATCCTCTATCCCGCCAATCCGGGCTCGATCTACCACCTGACCAAGACCCAGGACGCCCTGCTCTTCCAGTTCTACGCCAAGAACGATGGCGTTCGGATCACCGACCTGCACCAGGGCATCGTCTGGGGCACCCAGACCGCCGAGACCCGGCTCGACCCGCGGCTGATCAACCGCTTCGACTACGACGGCGACTACGGGACGGTGCTGAACCGGTTCCTGATGCAGGCCGCCGTCGGCTATCCGCTCACCGTCCACGGACCCGGCGGCCAGACGCGGGCCTTCATCAACATCCAGGACACCGTCCGCTGCGTGGAGCTGGCGCTCGCCCACCCGCCGCAGCGGGGCGAGCGGGTCAAGGTGATGAACCAGATGACCGAATGCTGGCGCGTCCGCGAGCTCGCCCAGATGGTCGCCAGGCTCACCGGCGCGGCCGTCGCCCACCTGCCCAATCCCCGCCAGGAGGCCGACGAGAACGACCTCCTGGTCGAGAACCGGCGCCTGCTCTCCTACGGCCTCGAGCCCATCACCCTGGAGGAAGGCCTGCTCCTGGAGGTGGCGGAGATCGCCCGCGAGTTCGCCGGCCGCGCCGACCTCTCCAAGATCCCCTGCGTCAGCGTCTGGAATGCGGAACGCGCGGCGGCGACGGCGGCCAGCCAAGCCGGCGCCGTGGCAGCGGAATAGCGTTTGAAGCTTTTCCTCTTCGGCTACGGCTTCGCAGGACGGGCGCTGGCCAGGCGGCTGGCGGCGAAGGGCTGGAGCGTGGCGGCCACCTATCGGCAGGACCCCGCCCCGCTGGCGGCGGACGGCGTGACCGCCCTGCATGTCCACGACCAGGGCCGCATCGCCGACGAGCTCGCCGACACCCAGGCCCTGCTCGTCACCGCGCCGCCGACGCCGGAGGGCTGTCTCGGCCTGGCGGCGCTCGTACCGGCCCTGGCCCGCGCCCAGGCGTTCCCGGACTGGACGGGCTACCTCTCCACGACCGGCGTCTACGGCGACCGCCGCGGCGGCTGGGTGACCGAGGCCAGCCGCCTGGCGGCCCAGTCGCTCGAAGGTGCGCGGCGCGTGGCGGCGGAGCGGGACTGGCTGGAGGTCGGCCGTGGCATGGGGTTGACGGTGACGGTGTTCCGGCTGCCGGGGATCTACGGACCGGGCCGCTCGGCGCTGGACCGCCTGCGCGCGGGCAACGCCCGCCGCATCGCCGCCCCCGGCCAGGTGTTCTCCCGGGTCCACGTCGAGGACCTGGCGGCGGGCCTGGAGGCCTCCATCGCGCGGCCAAGGGCCGGCGGCATCTACAACCTCTGCGACGACGAGCCGGCGCCGAACCCCGACGTCATCGCCTATGCGGCCCGCCTGCTGGGCGTGGCGCCGCCGCCGGAGGTCCCGCTCGCCGAGGCGGCGCTGTCACCCGCCGCCCTACGCTTCTACGCCGAGAGCAAGCGCGTCTCGAACGCCCGCGCCAAGGCCGAGCTCGGCTGGCGCCCGGCCTATCCGACCTACCGCGAAGGCCTCAGGGCGATCCTGGAGGGCGGCGGCTGACCCGCCGCTGCGCCCAGGCGGCGAGCCCGATGCCGCTGAAGATCAGCGCCACGCCGGCCGCGTGGAACAGGTGGAACGTCTCCCCGAGCAGGAGGACCGCGAGCACGGCGCCGAACACCGGCTGCAGGTGCAGGAACTGGCTCGCCCGCGCCGAGCCGATCAGCTCCACGCCGCGGTTGAAGAACAGGTAGGCCAGGAAGGACGGGAAGACGGCCACATAGCCGAGACCCAGGAGCACCGCTGGCGTCGGCGGCATCTGGCGGCCGCTCGCCATCTCCAGGGCATAGGCCGGCGCCAGCAAAATCGCCGCGGCCGTGAACGTCGCCCACAGCAGGCTCAGCGGATGCACGTCCGGCCGCCGGCGCAGCAGCAGCGAATAGACGGCGTAGAGCACCACGCCCGTGAACACGAGCGCGTCGCCGCCGTTCAGCTCCACCTCGAGCAGGGCCCACGGCCGCCCGCGCGAGATCACCACCAGCACGCCCAGCAGCGACAGCAGGACCCCCGCGAGCTGCCCCCGCGTCGTCCGCTCCCGCAGCGCCAGCCAGGCGAACAGCATCACCAGCGGCGGAATGGCGGCCTGCATGAGGATGCTGTTCAGCGCCGTCGTGTACTGCAGCCCCACGTAGAGCAGCGCCCCGAATGCGCCCACGCCGGTCACCGCCAGCGCCAGGATCATGCGCCACCGGCGGCGAAGCTCGGCTCGATCGCGCTTCAGGTGCGGCCACGCCACCGGCGTCACCAGCACCAGGGCCAGGACCCAGCGCCAGAAGGCCAGCGCGATGGGCGCGGCCTCGTCGGCCAGCGCCCTGCCGGCGATCGAATTACCCGCCCAGAAGAGCATGGTGACCGCGAGCAGGAGGGGAGCCGAACGCCACAGCCCGGCGAGCAGCGGGCTCAGGCGCAGACCTCCTGGAGCGCGGCAAGCAGGCGCGCGATGTCCTGCGGCCGCGACAGCCGGTGGTCGCCGTCCTTGATGAGGGTGAAGACCACGTCCGCGCTCTTCATGCCGTGGGCGTACTCCAGCGCGTGGCGCCAGGGCACGTCGGGGTCCTCGCCGCCCTGCAGAACGCGGACCGGGCAGTCGATCGGGATCGGCTGGGCCTCAAGGATCGACCAGCGCGCGCCGTCCTCCAGCAGTGTCCGCGAGATCGGATAGGGATCGCCGTACTCCGACGGCCGGAGCCAGACGCCGTCGGCCTTCAGCGCGGCGAGGCCTTCCGGCGGGATCTCCGGCGCCATCAGCTTCTCGGTGAAGTCCGGCGCGGGCGCGATCAGCACCATAGCCCTCACGCGCTCGGGCCAGGCCATGGCCACTAGGCCGGCGATCCAGCCGCCCATGGAGGAGCCCACCAGCACCACGTCTCCCCGGACCAGCTCGTCGAGGACGGCGAGCGCATCCTCGCGCCAGCGGGTGATGGTCCCGTCCACGAAGGCGCCGGAGGACTCGCCGTGCCCGAAATAGTCGAAGCGGACATAGGCGCGGCCGGCGGCGAGCGCCCAGCCGGCGAGGGCCTGAGCCTTGGTCCCGGCCATGTCCGACTTGAACCCGCCGAGCCACACCACCGTGGGCCCGGCGCCCTCCACGCGGCGCCACGCGATACGCTGGCCGTCGGGCCGTTCAAGGAAGCCGCTCGTCTCGCTCATCCCCCGCTCTTAGCGCGCCCATCCACATGCGTCAGCGGCGAGCCTTTACCGACTCCCGTTTCGCGGTATGCAGGGGCGTGGCGCTGCCTCCTGACTTCACCCTGCTGCAGGTCATCCCGGAGCTCGAGACCGGCGGGGCCGAGCAGACCACCATCGACGTCGCCCATGCGGTCGTGGCGGCGGGCGGCAAGGCGCTGGTGGCCGCCCGCGGCGGGCGCATGGCCTCGCGGCTGGAGGCGGACGGCGGCCGGCTCGCCGAGATGCCGGTGCAATCGAAGAACCCGCTGGTGATGCTGGGCAACGCCTCTCGGCTCGTCGACCTGATCCGCCGCGAGCGGGTGAGCGTCGTCCATGCCCGCAGCCGGGCGCCGGCCTTCTCGGCGCTGTGGGCGGCGCACATGACAAAGACGCCGTTCGTGGCGACCTACCACGGTGTCTACAAGGCCAAGTCGAGCCTGAAGCGCTGGTACAATGCCGTGATGACCCGCGGCGACCTGGTGATCGCCAACTCGGACTACACGCGCGCCCACATCCTGGCCGAGCACCAGATCGACCCGGAGCGGGTGGTGACCATCCCGCGGGGCGTGGACCTGAAGCGCTTCACGCCGTCGTGGGTGACCTCGGACCGTGTCGACGCGCTGCGGACCGGCTGGGGCATCGCGCCGGACGAGCGCCGGACGAAGATCCTGCTGGCCGGCCGGCTCACCCGGATCAAGGGCCACCTGACGATCATCGAGGCCGCCGCGCGGCTGAAGGCGCAGGGGCGGCAGGACTTCCTGGTCCTCTTCGCGGGCGACGACCAGGGCCGCACCGGCTACCGCGAGGAGCTCAACACCGCCATCGCCCAGGCGGGGCTCGGCGAGGACGTGAAGCTCGTCGGCCATTGCGACGACATGCCGGCCGCCTACCTGCTCTGCGATGTCGCCATCCTGCCCACCCTGGTCCCCGAGAGCTTCGGCCGCGCGGCGGTGGAGCCGCAGGCCATGGGCCGCCCGGTGATCGCCTCCGATGAGGGCGGCACCGCCGAGACCGTGGTTGACGGGGTGACCGGCTGGCTCGTCCCGCCGGGCGACGCGCAGGCCTGGGCCGACGCCATGGGCCGCGCCATCGACCTGGGGCCCGGCAAGCGCCTGGAGATCGGGCAGGCTGGGGCAAATCGCGCCCGCTCCCTCTATTCGGTGGACGCGATGTGCGAAGCGACCCTTTGGGCTTATGAACGGGTGCTGGAGGCCCGCGCCTGATGGCTCGCAAGGTGCAGAAGATCCTGGTCATCAAGCTGGGCGCGCTGGGCGATTTCGTCCTGGCGCTGGCGGCCATGAAGAAAATCCGCGAGGCGCACCCCAAGGATCACATCAGCCTGCTCACCACCCCGCCGTTCCTCGAACTGGCCAAGACCTGCCCCTACTTCAACGCGGTGCACACCGACGGCCGGCCGGAGAGCTTCGGCCAGTGGATGGAGCTTCGGAAGCGGCTGAAGGCCGCCAACTACGACCGCGTCTACGACCTGCAGACCTCCGCCCAGTCGAACCGCATCTTCCAGCTGCTGCGGCCGAGCCCGCCGCCGTGGTCCGGCATCGCGCTGGGCTGTTCCATGCCGCACAGGAACAAGCTGCGCGACCACATGCATACCCTGGAGCGCCACGCCGACCAGCTGATGTACGCCGGCATCTGGCCCGACGCCCCGACGGCTCCGGGCACGGCGCCGGGGCCGGACCTATCGTGGATCTGGAAGGCTGCGCCGTCGGACCGGCCCGTCCCGGGCGGCGTTCGGCCCAAGCCCTATGTGATGGTGGTGCCCGGCGGCTCCCAGCACCGGCCGGAGAAGCGCTGGCCAGTGGAGAACTACGCGGAGCTCTGCCGCATCCTCTACAGCCGCGGCTTCGACGTGGTGATCATCGGCGGCCCCGCCGAGTCGAGCCTGGCGCACGCCATCCAGCGCAGCGTGCCCAGGGCGCGCGACCTGACCGGACGCACCGACTTCCAGCGGATCGCGGTCCTGGCGACCAAGGCCGCCCTGGCGGTCGGCAACGACACCGGACCGCTGCACCTGGCCGCCGCCGCGGGCGCGCCCACGGTGGTGCTGTTCTCCGGCGCGTCGGACCCGGCGCTGTCGGCGCCGCGGGGCAAGGTGGAGATCCTGCAGGCCCAGAGTCTCTCCGAACTGGCTGTTGCGAAAGTGGCGCAAACGGCGCTTTCGCTGGCTCCGGCCCCAGCCTCGGCTTGATAGAGCAGTAACCCTCCCGCATATACTGGTTAAGAGTGACCGGAGCGCCTACAAGCGCGCCGGCGTTCTGTGTTGAAACAGCTATCGGAGCCCCGCCTATTCGCCGCCCCATGCAAGCGCCGCCCGTCAAAGACGGTCCGCGCATGAACGAAGATATCCGCGTCCCCCGCGTCCTGCTCATCGACCAGCACGGTGAGAAGCAGGGCGTGATGCCCACCTCCGCCGCCATCGAGGCCGCCGAGGAAGCCGGTCTCGACCTCGTGGAGATCGTCCCGAACGCGGATCCGCCCGTTTGCAAGATCCTGGACTACGGCAAGTTCAAGTTCCAGGAGCAGAAGAAGAAGAACGAGGCGCGCAAGCGGCAGAAGGTGGTGGAGATCAAGGAGATCAAGCTCCGCCCG
>NZ_DATCMR010000005.1:0-305775 GCF_036563285.1 Phenylobacterium sp. | reverse complement strand
CTCCTTGAAGGCCGCGCGGCTGGCGATTTCGAAGGCCAGGACCGAGGAGTCGACGTCGTGGAAGGCGCCGTCGACCAGGGTGGCCTTGAAGTCGATCAGCGGGAAGCCGGCCAGCAGGCCGTTGTCCTTGGCGGACTCCAGACCCTTCTGGACGCCCGGGATGTATTCCTTCGGCACCGCGCCGCCGACGATGGCGCTTTCGAAGACGAAGCCCGAACCCGGCTCGCCCGGCTCGAACACCAGCTTCACGCGGGCGAACTGCCCCGTGCCGCCGGTCTGCTTCTTGTGAGTGTAGTCGATCTCCGCGCGCTTCCCGAGGGATTCACGGTAGGCCACCTGCGGCGCGCCGATGTTGAGTCCTATACCTTGTTGCCGAAGCGTTTCGGCCTTCGCTTCAAGGAGCTCCTGGGTCGTCCCATGCAAAATGGTCTGGCCGGACTCGTGGTCCGTCGAGACGGTGAAGGACGGGTCCTCCGCCGCCAGCTTGGCCAACGCCGCGCCTAGCTTCTCCTGGTCGGCCTTGGACCTCGGCTCCAAGGCGATCTCGACAAGGAAAGGCGTTGCATCCGGGCGCACAGCGTCACCGTAGCCCCGCGGTGTGAGTCCGCAACGGGTCGGAAGCGGACCTCGCAGCTTTGTCTCCGACCGTGACGCGCCGCTGCCCCCGTGTCAGGCCTGGGGCGTCAGGCGGATCCACTTGGTGGCGATCCACTTCTCGCCCGAGAATACCGGGCGGCCTCAGTGGAGGGAGGGCCTGAAGAGCGAACCCTGCGGATCGAGGGGGGGGAAGAGGAGGGCCGCGCCCTTCATGGGGGTGAACTCGACGTTCAGGTCCGGAAACTGGGTCCAGCCGCCGCCCTCCACGTCGGACAGGTACATGATGACGGTGAGCAGCCGCTGGCTGTTGCCGGCCAGTTCCTCGGCTCCGCCCGGCGTCTCGGGATCGAAGTAGTCGAAGTGGGGAATGTACTCGCCCCCGGGCGCGTACTGGACGATCTGGAGGTTCTCGCCGAAGGCCACGGGCATGTCCGTCAGCTTGGCGATGCAGCTCTCGATCCGCCTCACCAGCTCGCCGTCTCCTCGCCGGAGGCGCCGCCGTGGCGCGGTCGCGCGTGCCGCGCGATCCTTGAGTTGCCGAGACCGGCAGGCAGACTGGCTGCCGTGAGATCAATGCGCGGGTGTGGGTATCCACTCCCTCTCCCGAGGCGGAGCCTTGGGAGAGGGGCTGGGGTGAGGCCCGGCTCGTGCAAGCGTGGCGCGCCGGATGACGGGTCGAGGGCCCGCGGTGCTCGCAGCCGCCTTCTTGCCCTCGGCTCCGGCATCCGGAGCTAGCCCAGCCGGACCTCACCCCGGCCCTCTCCCGCTCGCTGCCGCGAGCCGGAGAGGGAGTTCGGGTGGGGGCGTACCGCTTCCGAACGCCGGCGTTTCTCGGTCCCCGGGACAAGCCCGGGGATGACGTTCGCCAGGAAGGCTGGCTGCCCTGAGATCAATGCTCGATCTAGGTATCCACTCCCTCTCCCGAGGCGGAGCCTTGGGAGAGGGCTGGGGTGAGGCCCGGCTCGTGCAAGCGTGGCGCGCCGGATGACGGATCAAGGGCCCGCTGTGCTCGCAGCCGCCTTCTTGCCCTCGGGTTCCGGCATCCGGGGCTAGCCCAGCCGGACCTCACCCCGGCCCTCTCCCGCTCGCTGCCGCGAGCCGGAGAGGGAGTTCGAGGCGCGATCACTAGGGTTCCGCAAGGAAGGCGAGGATCCTGCCCACGTAATCCGCGAACTGCGGGGACTGGGGGAGGACCACGTGATTGGCGCCCGCGATCTCGCGAAACCGGGCGCCGGTCACCTCGCGTGCAATCTCGCGGCTCCTCTCGACGGGGATCCAGGCGTCATCGCGGCTGTGCAGCACGAGCGTGGGGCAGCGGATCCGGGCGAGGTCGGCGCTGACGTCGATATGGGCCTGCATGTCCATGATGCGCGCGGCGGCTTCGCCGGTGGCGGAGAGACGCTGAAGCTCGTTCAGTTCGTGCATCTGGGCGGCGGTGGCCTCTGGGAATCCAAGCGAGGTGAAGATCTGGCGGAAGGCGGGGTTGTCGCGGCCCCAGCCCTCCCTCACCAGGGTCTTGGTGGCTTCGAGCGCAGCGGCGCTCTCCGGCGCAACGACGAGCCGCCCCCGCGCGTAGCCCCCGGCCAGCACCAGCTTCGCCACCCGTTCCGGGCGCCGGGCGGCGAAAGCCAGCGAGACGGCCGCGCCCTGCGATATGCCCAGCAATGCGAACCGCTCCAGGCCTGCGGCGTCGACCACCGCCTCGAGATCGTCGACGGCGGCGTCGAAGGAGATGGCCGCATCGCGATCGGACAACCCCATCCCGCGGCCGTCGTAGCGCAGCAGGGCGTGCGACCGGGCGAGTGCGACCAGAAGGCCGCTCCAGATGGAGCTCTTCCAGTCGTGTTCCACGTGGCTCATCCAGAGCGGCGCGCGCACCAGCGGCGGACCTTCGCCGGCTATGGCGTAGGCCAGGTGCGCGCCGTCACGTCCGCGCGCGTAGCGGATATCCTGCTCAGGAACGGCCGGGGCAGCGGACGGCGGCCCATCGCCCACGAACCGGTAGCCTCTCCCCGAAGCGGTCCGAATGTAACCCCTCGCGTCGCCGTCCTCTCCCAGGGCGCGGCGAAGGGCATAGACCTGCACCTGCAGATTGTTCTCCTCGACGGTGACCCCCGGCCAGACCTTGGCGAGGAGGTCCCGCTTGGACACCACCTCCCCGTCGGCCGCCACGAGGGTGCAGAGAACGTCGAGCGCGCGCTCGCCAAGAGGGGTTTCGAGGCCGTCACGGCTCAGCCTGCGGCGCGCAAGGTCCAGCTGGAACGGCCCGAAGCTGATTGTGCGTGGACCGCCGGTCTGCATCGCCTCGCCGAATTCAGGACTTTTCAGATCGTCCAAGAACCTTAAGTCGCGGCGTCTCGTAAGGTCCACCGCGTACACGCCGCGCAGAGCGGCGCTCGATGGAGGTTCGACGATGGTGGTTTTCAGCGTGCTCTACCCCGCCCAGTCCGGCGGACGGTTCGACCAGGCCTACTACCGCGCCACCCACATCCCGCTGGTTCAGGACGCCTTTGCCAAGAGTGGCCTGAAGAACGTGGAGATCCAGCAAGGTCTGTCGGCCGGCGATGGCGGCCCGGCGCCGTTCGTCGCCATGGCCCACCTGTCCTTCGAGAGCCCGGAAGCACTCCAGGCCAGCCTCACCGGGCCGCGGGCCGCGGAGGTGTTCGCGGACATCGCGAACTTCACCGACATCGCGCCCGTGACACAGGTCAGCGCGAAGGACGCCTAGACGCACCTGCCACCCGTCTTCCCCCGTCGCCCCGATCAAGGGCCCGCGGTGCTCGCAGCCGCCTTCCTGCCCTCGGGTCGGGCATCCGGAGCTGGCCCAGCCGGACCTCACCGGCCCTCTCCCGCTCGCTGCCGCGAGCCGGAGAGGGGGGGCGGAGCCTCGTGGGTCATCGTGTCAGGCCTGGGGTGTCAGGCGGATCCACTTGGTGGCGATCCACTTCTCGCCCGAGAATACCGGGCGGCCCCAGTGGAGGGAGGGCCTGAAGAGCGAACCCTGCGGATCGAGGGCGGGGAAGAGGAGGGCCGCGCCCTTCATGGGGGTGAACTCGACGTTCAGGTCCGGAAACTGGGTCCAGCCGCCGCCCTCCACGTCGGACAGGTACATGATGACGGTGAGCAGCCGCTGGCTGTTGCCCGCCAGCTCCTCGGCGCCGCCCGGCGTCTCGGGATCGAAGTAGTCGAAGTGGGGAATGTACTCGCCCCCGGGGGCGTACTGGACGATCTGGAGGTTCTCGCCGAAGCCGACGGGCATGTCCGTCAGCTTGGCGATGCGGCTCTCGATCCGCCTCACCAGCTCGCCGTCTCCTCGGCGGATCGCGCAGCTGCGGCTCGAGCGGGTGGGATCGACGACCAGGGCTCCGTTGCTCTGGTCGAAGATCTTGGAGTCCTCCATGCGCCCCTCGGCCTGGGCGATGAGGCCGTCGCACTCCTCGTCGGAGAGGAAGTCCGGGAGCAGGAAGATGCCGCGCCCGAGATACTTCACCAGGATCGGGACGACGCGGTCGACCAGCAGGACCCGGTTGAACGGGGCAAGGACGTCGAGTCTTCGCCAGAACCTCTCGGCGGCCTCGGCCGGGCATCCCACAGGATCGGCGTCGAAGGCCTCGCCCGCCTGATACCTTGCGAAGCGGGCGGACTCCTCGCGCACGAACGCCTGCACGTCCTGAGCCCGATAGCCGGCGGCCACGAGCCCGGCTTCGACGTCGGCGACGTCGCGCCCGGTTCCGACGTTGAACTCGAACCACTCCCTCAGACCGGGGCGCAGGGCGTCGGTGATGGGTTGCTCGACCACAAGTCACTCCCCACGGTGGGCGCCGGCCGGCGCCGGCGCTGTCTCGCTCATGCCTAACGCGCGGCGTTCTCGAAGAGCGCAAGCTGGTCGGCGTGGGCCGTCTTGAAGGCGGGGCGATCGGTGAGCCGGGCGACGTAGGCTTCGGTGGCGGGCCGCTCGCCGAAGGCGCGGACCTTGGGGACGCGCAGGACGTCGGCCATCAGCAGGTCGGCGACGGTGAAGCGGCCGGCGGCGAGCCATTCGCGCTCGGCGAGCACGCGCTCGATATGGCCGAGGCGCTGGGTCATCCAGCCGGTGAGGCCGTTGTCCGCGGCGCCGCTGAGGGTCAGGAACCACCAGGGGACGGTGACCATCTCGATCGAGTTCAGCGCCGCGATGGTCCACTGCAGGGTTTCGGCTTCGCCGGCGGGATCGCGCGGCATCAGGCGGTCGCTCTTGCGCGCCAGGTGCAGCAGGGCGGCGCCGCTTTCGAAGAGCTGCACGCCCGCGTCGTCGAGGAACGGGACCTGGCCGAACGGCTGGCGATCGAGGTGGTTGGTCTCGCGGCCGTCGAAGGGGATGGTGCGGACGGCGTAGGGCAGGCCCGCTTCCTCGCAGGCCCATCGCAGCCGCAGGTCGCGCACGAAGCCGCGCGGGCCCTCAGGCACCCAGTCGTAGGTCCAGATGGTGAGTTCGCTCATCGCCGCAAGCCTCCAGCCCACCCTAGCGGAGCATTTCGCGATGGCCGGCGCTAGTCGCCGGTGAGCGACTTCCAGCCGATGGCGTGGACGCGGCCGCGGCCGAGCGCGCCCGCCATTGGCGCGCGGGCGAAGAGGCCGGAGAAGGCGGGGTCGCGGACATTGAGGCCGCCGGCGTAGGCGCCGAAGGCCGGCAGGATGGCGCGCTCGGCGTCGGTGACGAAGCAGCGGCGGCGCACGCTGCCGCGGGAGGCGCGGACCCGGGCGGCGGGGTGCAGGTGGCCGGCGACCTCTCCGGCCTGCGGGCCTTCCTGCGGCTCGTGGCGGAAAGTGAGTCCCTGCAGGGAGAGCTCGGCGGCGGTGTCACCGGGCAGGTGTTGCGGACCGTCGGCGTCGTGGTTGCCGATCACCCAGATGAGGCGGCGGCCGAGCGCCAGGGCGCGCAGGCGATCGGCGTCGTCGGCGGCGAGCCGCTCCTCGGACCTGCGGTCGTGGAAGGTGTCGCCCAGCAGGACGACGGCGTCGGGATCGAGGGCGGCCACCTCGCCTTCCAGACGGGTGAGCGTGTCGCGGGTGTCGTAGGGCGGCAGCATCTGGCCGCGGCTGGCGTAGGCGGAGCCCTTCTCCAGGTGCAGGTCGGCGACCACCAGGGTGCGCTCCGACGACAGCCACATGGCGCCGGAAGCGCGCAGGGTCACGTCGGCTCCGTGCACCATGGTGCGCAGCGAGCCGCAGGTCTCGACGGCGAAGTCGTAGATGTGGGCGGCGTCGCTCAACTCATGGCCTCGGCGATCAGGTCTTCTTCGGCTTCGTGCAGGATCATGGTCTCGCCCGCATGGCCCGGCGAGCGCTCCTTGCCGATCTCCAGCAGGATGGAGACCGAGAAGGGCGAGAGCCGGTCGAGGGGCGCGTGCCGGATCCGGCCGCGGATGCGCGCCAACATCTGCCCCAGGCGCGCCACGTCGATGAGGCCGGTCGCCGCATCGTCACGGGCGCAGCGCAGCAGGAGGTGGTCCGGCTGGTGGCGGCGCAGCACGTCGTAGATGAGGTCGGTGGAGAAGGTGATCTGGCGCCCCGTCTTCTGCTGCTCGCCGGGGAAGCGCCGCTCGATCAGCCCCCCGATGATCGCGCAGCCCTTGAAGGCGCGCTTCATCATGAAGCTCTCGGCCAGCCAGCTCTCCAGGTCGTCGCCCAGCATGTCCTCGTCGAAGAGCTCGTCGAAATCTAGGCGGTCGAGCGGCTCGAGCGCCCAGACCGCCAGTGCATAGTCGTTGCAGACGAAGCCGAGGGGGCCGACCCCCAGGCGCTCGAGCCTGCGGGTCAGCAGCATGGCGAGGGTGGTGTGGGCGAGGCGGCCCTCGAAGGGGTAGCAGACCATGAAATTGCGCTTCCCGTGCGGGAAGGTCTCCAGCAGCATCTCCTCTTCCGAGGCGATCACCGAGCGGTCGCGCTGGGCTTCCAGCCATTCGCGCACGTCGGTGGGCAGGACGGGCCAGCGCTCCTGGTCGAACATCAGCTGGCGCACGCGCTTGGCGAGGTAGGTGGAGAGCGCGAACTTCGAGCCGCCCCATGACGGCATCTTGGGGTCCTTGTCGTTGGCGGGCTGGACCAGGACGTCGAGGTTGGTGATGCCCATCAGCCGCCAGACCTGGCCGGCGAAGACGAAGGTGTCGCCGGGGTCGAGCATCTCCAGCATGCCCTCCTCGATCTCGCCGATCTTGCGCCCGGCCGAGCCGCGGCGGCCGCCGATGCGCACGGCGAGCATGGCGGGCGAGACGATGGCGCCGACGTTCAGCCGGTGCTGCTGGGCGATCATGTGGTTGCGCACGCGCCACAGCCCGTCCTGGCCCTTCACGATCCGGCGGAAGCGGTCGTAGGTTTTCAGCGCGTAGCCGCCGGTGGAGACGAAATCGACGACCTGCTCGAAGTCCTCCCAGGGCAGGTCGCGGTAGGGACCGGCGGTGACGACCTCGTCGTAGAGCCGAAGCATGTCGAAGGGCTCGGAGCAGGCGCAGCCCATGACGTGCTGGGCGAGCACGTCCAGCGCGCCGATGCGCGGCGGGTCGCCGTCGAGGCGGTGCTCGGCGATGGCCTCGCGGGCGGCCTGGCACTCCAGCATCTCGAAGCGGTTGGCGGGCACGAAGATGGCGCGGCTGGGCTCGTCGAGGCGGTGGTTGGCGCGGCCGATCCGCTGGACCATCCGCGAGGCGCCCTTCGGCGAGGCGAGCTGGATGACCAGGTCCACGTCGCCCCAGTCGATGCCCAGGTCGAGGGTGGAGGTGCAGACCACGGCGCGCAGCTCGCCGCGGGCCATCGCCGCCTCCACCTTGCGCCGCTGTTCGGCGGCCAGGCTGCCGTGGTGCAGGGCGATGGGGAGGCTGTCGTCGTTCAGACGCCAGAGCTCCTGGAAGGCGAACTCGGCCTGGAAACGGGTGTTGACGAAAACGAGCGCCGTGCGCGAGCGCTTGATGACCTCGTAGACCTCGGCCATGGCGTGCTGGGCGGTGTGACCGGCCCAGGGGACGCGGCCTTCGGAGAGCAGCATCTCGACGATGGGCTCCGCGCCGCCGGGGCCATGGACCAGGTCGACGCTTTGCGGGCCGGCGGGGGCGGCCATCCAGCGCTTGATCACCTCGGGATCGTCGACGGTGGCCGACAGGCCGACGCGGCGCATGTTCGGCGCGAAGGTCTGCAGGCGGGCGAGGTCGAGGGCCAGGAGGTCGCCGCGCTTCGACGAGTGCAGGGTGTGGATCTCGTCCAGCACCACGCAGCGCAGGCTCTCGAAGTAGGCCCGCGCCCCCTCCCAGGCGCAGAGCAGGGCGAGCTGTTCGGGCGTGGTCAGCAGGATGTCGGGGGGCTTGAGGCGCTGGCGCTGGCGGCGCGCCATGCCGGTGTCGCCGGTGCGGCTCTCGGCGGTGACGGGCAGCGACATTTGCAAGATGGGGGCGTTGAGGTTGCGCTCCACGTCCACGGCCAGGGCCTTGAGGGGCGAGATGTAGAGGGTGTGCAGGCCGGTGGGCGCGTTGGCCGGCGGCCGCTGGGAAAGCTCGATCAGGCTGGGCAGGAAGCCGGCCAGGGTCTTGCCGCCGCCGGTCGGGGCGATCAGCAGGGTGTCCTTCCCCTCGCGGGCCTTCTCGACCATGGCCAGTTGGTGGGCGCGCGGGCTCCAGCCGCGGCTGGCGAACCAGTCGGCGAACCTGGCGGGCAGGAGGTCGGAGGCGGGCACGGCGGCGTCGGCCATCAAGGCCCTATAGCATGTTCCCGTTCCGTTTCACGCCGTTCGCGATGCGTGAGCGGCGGGGGGCTGCTGCCGACGTAGCCACCGCGGCGCCCTACGCAGACGCGGTTTCGCATCGTCAGCGGCTCGGCCATCGATGGGCCAACAACCGCAACGGACGAGACCATGTACATCAAACTAGCCCTGCTCCTGGCCAGCCTGGCCGCCACCCCCGCCGCCGCCGGCGACATCACGCTCACCTTCGAGACCGCCGAGCCCAAGGGCCAGGTGATGGTGGCGCTCTACGCCTCCGAGGCCGACTACGACGGCAACAAGCCCCGCGTCGCCCAGATGGCCTCGGCCGCCGCGGCGCCCGTGAAGGTGAGCTTCAACGGCCTGCCGCCCGGCCGCTACGCCGTGAAGTCGTTCCACGACCTGAATGGCGACGGGAAGATGAACGCCAACGCGTTTGGCATGCCCATCGAGCCGCTGGGCTTCTCCAACAACGCGCCCGTGCGCATGGCCGCCCCGAGCTGGGGCGAAACGGTCTTCGAGGTGGGCGCCGACGGCGCCGCCCAGACCATCAAGCTTCAGTAGGAACGCACCCATGGACCTTTCCCGCAGGACGCTCATCTCCGGCGGCGCGGCGCTGAGCGCCACCGCCATCCTCTCCCCCGAACGGCTCTGGGCCGCCGAGGCCGCCGACTGGGCGCTGGCCGTCTCCGACGTCGAGGCCGACATCGCGCCGCGGGCGCTGCGGCTGGTGCACGGCCGCGCGCCGGCCGGGCTGACCGGCACGCTCTACCGCAACGGCCCGGCCAAGTTCCGCTATGGCGCCGGCGAGGCGGCGCACTGGTTCGATGGCGACGGCCTGGTGCGGGCCTTCCGCATCGGCGACGGCCAGGCGCGGCTGGCGGCGCGGTTCGTCGATACGCCCAAGCGCCGCGCCGACCAGGCAGCCAACGCGCTGGTCACGCCCGGCTTCGGCACCACGGGCAGCGCTCGCGCCCGGGTCGGGGGACCGGACGACCTCAACGCCGCGAACACCGCTCTGCTGGCGGTGGGCGGCCAGCTCTGGGCGCTGTGGGAAGGCGGCTCGCCGGCGGCGGTCGATCCCGAGACGCTGGCCACCAAGGGCTTCGTCACCCTGCGCGACGACGCCAAGGGCATGCCGTTCCTGGCGCACCCGCGGGTGGAGCCGGACGGCCGGGTCTGGAACCTCGGCATGAACGGGCGCCAGGCGGTGATCTGGCGGCTCTCCGCCAGCGGGGCGCTGGAGGACATGAAGGTCATCCAGCTGCCGCGCTCGAGCTACGTCCACGACTTCACGGCGACGGACCGGGAGCTGGTGATCATCCTGCAGCCCTGGGTGCGGGAGAAGCTGGTGACGCCGCTGGCGGCAGGCATGGCCTGGAAGCCGGAGCTGGGCACCCAGGTGGTGGTGATCGACAAGGCGGACCTCACCAAGCGGCGCACCTACGAGCTGCCGGCGCTGTTCTTCTTCCACCTGGGCGACGCCTGGCGGGAGAGCGACGGCACCATCCGCTTCGACGGCTGCGTCTCCGACGACGGGGCGTTCGTCACCAAGCACGTCGCCAGCATGACGGCGGCGAAGCCGTTCGAGGGTTCGGCGCCGAAGAACTCGATGTTCGTGCTGCACCCGAACGGCCGCGCGGAGATCATGAAGGGGAGCCGCACGGCGGAATTCCCCCGCACCGATCCTCGGTTCGCGGGCCTCGACCGCCGCTACACCTGGCACGTCACCGGCGAGCGCAGCGACCGTCCGCTGTCGGACGGCGTTGGCGTGACCGACTGGCGGACGGGACGGACCCAGTCGCACAGCTTCGGGACGCGGCAGCTGTCGGAAGAGGCGGTGTTCGTGCCGCGGCCCGGGTCCTCCGCCGAGGGCGACGGCTGGCTGGTGGGCACAAGTCTGAACCTGAAGGCGAAAGCCACCGAGCTGCACGTCTTCGACGCCCGCCGCGTCGCCGACGGGCCGCTCTGCACCTGGCGCAGCGACGTCGCGTTGCCGGTGGGCTTCCACGGGGTGTTCGTCAGCGCCTAGGGGTTTGCTTACAGCGTCAGCTGACGGCATGGTGCGCCCCTTTTCGAGACAGGGGAGGGGCGACCAATGAATCCCAACGCCGAGTTCGACGTGATCGTGTGGGGGGCCACCGGCTACACCGGTCGCCTAGTCGCCGAGCACCTGGCGAAGCGCTACGGCGTGGGCGGCGAGGTGAAGTGGGCAATGGCCGGCCGCTCGCCCCTGAAGCTGGAAGAGGTGCGCGACGAGATCGGCGCGCCCAGGGACACTCCGCTGATCGTCGCCGACGCCGCGGACCCGGCGAGCCTGGACGCCATGGTTCGCCGGGCCAAGGCGGTGATCACCACGGTGGGCCCCTACCAGCTCTACGGCAACGAGCTGGTGGCCGCGTGCGTCGCCGCCGGGACCGACTGCCTGGATCTCACCGGCGAGCCCAACTGGATGCACAAGATCATCGGCGAGCACCACGAGGCGGCGAAGAAGTCGGGCGCGCGGATCGTGCATTCCTGCGGGTTCGACTCCATCCCCTTCGAGCTGGGCGTCTGGTTCTGCCAGGAGACGGCGAAGGCGAAGCTGAGCGGGCCGGTCCCGCGCGTGAAGGGCCGGGTGCGCGGCATCAAGGGCGGGCTTTCGGGCGGCACGGCGGCCAGCGGCAAGGCCACCATGGCGGCCATCCAGAAAGATCCGTCGGTGCTGGGCGTGATGATGAACGACTTCGCGCTGACGCCGGGCTTCCAGGGCCCGCCGCAGCCGCCGGCCAACCAGGTGATGGCCGACGAGGACGTGGGCGGCGAGGTGGGGCCGTTCATGATGGCGGTGATCAACGCCAAGAACGTGCACCGCTCCAACTTCCTGATGGGCCACCCCTATGGGCAGGACTTCCAGTACGACGAGATGGCGATCGTCATCCCCGGCGCGCCCACCGATTTCACGGCCATGGGCGACGGCGGCCCGCGGCCCGGCGAGGGGCCGACCAAGGAGGAGCGGGAGACCGGCTTCTTCGACCTGCTGTTCATTGGCCTGGCCGCCGACGGGCGGAAGGTCCGCGTCTGCGTGAAGGGCGACAAGGATCCCGGCTACGGCTCGACATCGAAGATGCTGGCCGAGGCGGCGATCTGCCTGGTGCAGGAATGTGCGGATGTCGAAGGCGGCGTCTGGGTCCCGGGCGCAGCGATGCAGGGCAAGCTGGTGGACCGGCTTGAGAAGAACGCGGGGCTGACGTTCGCGGAGGAATAGCTAGGGTGCGCGCATGCGCATCCTGGTCCTCCTCACCGCCCTGTTCTTCGCTACTGCCGCGGCGGCCGCGCCGCCGACGCAGGAAGGCGATTTCCGGATCAGGGACTTTCGATTCCGCACCGGCGAGACCCTGCCGGAGCTGAGGATCCACTACTACACGGCCGGCACGCCGCGCCGCGACGCGCGGGGCAAGATCACCAATGCGGTCCTGCTGCTGCACGGCACCGGCGGCAACGGTCGCTCGCTGCTGGCGCCGCAGTTCGCCGACGTGCTGATGGTCCCGGGCGGGCTGCTGGACCCGGCGAAGTACTTCGTCATCCTGCCTGACGGCCTGGGTCACGGGCAGTCGTCGAAGCCGTCGGACGGTCTCCGCGCGCGGTTCCCGAAGTACGACTACGCCGACATGGTGGAGACCGAGCACCGGCTGGTGACCGAGCACCTCGGCATCGAGAGGCTGCGGCTGATCCTCGGCACCTCGATGGGCTGCATGCACGCGTTCATGTGGGCCGAGCAGTGGCCCAACGCGGCGCAGGCCCTGATGCCGCTGGCCTGCCTGCCGGCGGAGATCGCCGGGCGAAACCGGCTCTGGCGGAAGATGGCCATCGACGCGGTCACGTCGGACCCGGCCTACCGCGGCGGCGACTACACCACCCAGCCGGCGCAGGGGCTGCGCACGGCGGCGGGGCTCCTGATGGTGGCCGGCGCCGCGCCGCTGCCCATGCAGATCTCGTATCCCAAGCGGGAGGCGGTGGACCGCTACTTCGAGGAGCAGGTCGCCGCCCGCGCACGGGGCATGGACGCCAACGACTTCATCTACCAGGTGGACGCGTCGCGCACCTACGACCCGTCGAAGGACCTGGAGAAGATCACCGCGCCGATGACCTGGATCAATTCGGCCGACGACTTCATCAACCCGCCGGAGCTGGGCATCGCGGAGGCGGCGGCGAAGCGTCTCAAGACCACGCGGTTCAAGCTGCTGCCGGCGACCCCTGAGACCCGCGGCCACGGCAGCCACACCTGGGCCAACCTGTGGAAGGACGATCTCGCGGACCTGCTGAAGCGGTCCGAGCGCAAATAACTCCGCTCGTCCCCGCGACGGCGGGGACCCAAGCCGACTACCGGGAATGCCGCGTCGGATCGCTCGCCAACGGACAAGCCGCTTGGATCCCCGCCTTCGCGGGGACGAGCGGGATTGATGCTCAGCGCCCGAGGGGCTGCCCGGCGAAGTCGATCACACAGAGCGAGCCCCACTCCTTGTGCGGCGCGCAGCTCACGCCGGCGGCCTCGTGGCCCTCGGTGAAGATGTTCCTGCGGTGGCCGCGGTCGGGGACGCCGGTATCGACGATCAGCTGGCGCACGACGGCGCGCGGGTCGTCGTAGCCGTAGGAGATGTTCTCCGCCGCCATGCCGACCTTGATGCCGTGGATCTGCAGGCGCTTGCCGAAGGTGACGCCGCCTGGGCTGGTGTGCCCGACCTCGCCGGCGCGGCCCTGGGCGGTCGCATGCGCCCGCGCCGCCTGGGCGAGCTTGCTGTCGGGGCTGAGCGGCGGGAGCGGCTTCTGGCGGGACAGGAACTGGATGGCCTCGGCCACGTCGCGCGGATCCTCGCCGATCATCTCCGGCGCGCGCTGGCGCAGCACCTTGGCGTATTCGGCGGGACGGGTGCGGGCGAAGTTCACCTCGTCCAGCACCTTGGCCTCGAGAGCTCCGGCCGCCGTGGCCGGCTGGGCGAAGCAGGTCACGGACAGGGCGCCGAAGACGGCTGCGACAGCGCAGGATGCGCGCATGCTTTGACCCACTCTACCAATAGCCCCCGCGTGGGACTTAGCGGCCGCGGCGCACGAGGACGCCTAGGCGAGGCGCCGCACCCCCTGCGGCCCAAGCGCGCGGGGCGGCTGGGGGGACGTCGGGTGTCGCGGCGTCAACATGGATCGGGGCTATTGCTGAAGAAGCAGTGTGGGAGGGGCGCCATGAAGGACTTCACGGGGCGGTTCGCCGTGGTCACCGGCGGGGGCACGGGCATGGGCCGCGAGCTCGCCCGCCAGCTGGTCGCCGAGGGCTGCAACGTCGCGATGTGCGACGTCTCGGCGAAGGCCATGGCCGAGACGGTGGCGCTGATCGAAGCCGACCGGCCGCCGCAGGGCACGCGGGTGACGGCCCACATCGCCGACGTCTCCGACGAGGCCCAGCTCTTCCGCTTCCGCGACGAGGCCCAGGCCCAGCACGAGACCGACCGGCTGAACCTGCTGTTCAACAACGCCGGCATCGGCGGCGGCGGCAGCGTGGTCAACGACAGCCGCGAGGAGTGGGAGCGGACGTTCAACGTCTGCTGGGGCGGGGTCTACCTGGGGGTGCGCACCTTCCTGCCGATGATGCTGGCCGCCGACGAGGCGCACATCGTCAACACCTCGTCCGTCAACGGCTTCTGGGCAAGCCTGGGGCCGACCATCTCCCACACGGCCTACGCCGCGGCGAAGTTCGCGGTGAAGGGTTTCTCCGAGGCCCTGATCACCGACCTGCGGCTCAACGCGCCGCACATCAAGGTCTCGGTCGTCATGCCGGGCCACATCGGCACCTCGATCGTCGCCAACTCGCGCAAGGTGCTGACGCGGCGCGACGAGGACCAGCTGTCGCCGGAGGACCTGGCCCGCGCCCGCGCCCGCATCGCCCGCATGGGGATGAACGTGGACCTGATGAGCGACGATGCGATCCAGGCGATCGCGGCCGAGCAGCACCGCCGCTTCCTGGAGGAGGCGCCGACCACGGCCGCCGAGGCCGCGAAGATCATCCTCGACGGCGTGAAGGCGGAGCGCTGGCGGATCCTTGTGGGCCAGGACGCCCACAAGATGGACGAGCTGGTCCGCGCCGACCCGGAAAGGGCCTACGAGCCGGAGTTCTTCCAGGTGCTGGCCAAGGAAGCCGGCTGGAAGCTGGGCGGCTAGATCAGCGCCAGGGGCGTCTTCGCCAGGTCGCCGAGGTAGGCCTCACGGGCCTCGGCCATGTGGGCGCGGGCCTCGGCGGTGCGGCCGAGCTTGGTCTCCGCCTCCGCGAGCACCTTCAGCGCCAGCCCGTCCTGCGGCCAGCCGGCCAGGCTGCGGCGGGCCTCGGCGGCGGCGTGGGCGTAGCGGCCCTGGGCGAGCAGGGCCGCGGCGAGGCTGCGCCGGACGGGGTACCACCAGGGCGGCGGATCCATCATGTCGCGCATGCGGGTGTCCTGGAACTCTGCGGCGGCGCTGTAGGCCTTCACCGCGCGGGCAAGGTCGCCCGACAGGATGGCCTCGCGGCCTTCCAGGACCAGCTTCACCAGCGTCTGCAGGTTCTGCACCTGGCCGGCGTTGGCGCCCTCGGCCTTGAGCTCGGCCGCGAGCTTCGCCTCCTCGCTCACCGCCGCGACGTCGCCGCGGGCCGCCGCCGCCTCGCCGCGCGCGTAGTGGCGCATCAGCCGCATGGCGGTCTTGTCCCGGGCGGGCTCCGGCAGCGCCAGAGCCCGGGCCGGGTCGAACCGCCCGTAGGCCACGTAGCTGCGGGCGACCGCGAAGTCGCGCTGCTCGGCCGGCACGCTCATCGGATAGGCCAGCGGCACGTGGTCGGCGAACTTCAGCGCCAGCGCCCCGTCGCCTGCCATCATCGCCCCGCCGAGGCCGAACGAGAAGTTGTGGTTGTAGTAGAGCGCCCCGCCCAGCGGCCCCGGCGCGTTCTGGGCCCGGCGGTAGCGCGCCTCGACGCCCAGCGCCTCTGCGTTCAGCTGGGCCGCCTCGTGGTACCGGCCGACCCGGAACAGGGTGTGGGCCGGCATGTGGACGAGGTGGCTGGCCATGGGCGCGATTTTCGCCAGCCGCTCGGCGTAGGGCACGGCGACCGCCGCCCGGCCGGCGAACTCGGTGGCGTGGATGTAGAAGTGGATGGCGCCGGCATGGTCGGCCTGGCGGTCGAGGACGCCGTCGAGCAGCTGGATGGCGCGCTCCATGCCCGAGCGGTCGTTGCGGCGGGCTGGCAGCATCCAGGCGTGGGCGGCCAGGACGGCGAGCTCCGGCTCGTCCGGGTTGCGGACGGCGATGGCGTCCATGGCCTTGGCGTAGGCGGTGTCGGCCGTCTCGCCCTTCGGCGGGGCGTAGCGCAGCTTCAGCGCCGCGATCAGGGCCTTGTCGCGCTCCCCGGCGGGCAGCTTCTCGGCCTTGTCGAGCAGGGCCTTAGCCTTCTCGACCTCCTCCTTGCCGGCGGGGATGTTGAGGTTGTCGCTGCGTGACCAGGCTTCGCCCCACAGGCAGACGGCGCACTGCGGGTCGGCGGCCACGGCCTTGGCAAAGGCTAGCTTGGCGTCCTCGTGGTAGAAGCCGTCGGCCAGCTGAAGGCCGTAGTCGAACCAGGCCTGGGCTTCCGGATTGCTCGTGGCGATGGGCATCCGGCTGTTGCCGACACCGGCTTCGCGCTTGATCTCGCGCGGGCCTGCGCCGCCCGGCGTGTTCTCCGCCCCGCAGATATAGCCGATGGCCTGACGGCTGGCGTCCGGCGCCGTGGCGGCCGAGGTCAGGCCGGCCAGGGCCATGATCAACAAGCTCTTCCGCAACACGGCGGTCCTCCCCCAATGCGCCGACTATAGGCACGACTATGCAACAGCAGAACAGGTTGCTGGCGGAGCCGGAGGCAGTCGCGATCAAGCGGGGACTCCGAGATCCTGCCCCCACTTCCCCACCCTGGCCGCTTTCGCGGCCTGTCCCTGCCCATTAAGGGAGGGAATGCAGTTCAGTGGGGATGTCTTCATGCGTGCGTTGCTCGTCGGAACCGCTCTCGCCGCCACCTTGGCCGGTGTGGCGCTGGCCCAGGTGCGGGAGGTCGGCAACGTGGTGTTCGACGGGGTCGTGCCGCCGTCCCCCGAGCTGCAGGCCAGGCTCGCGCCCTACTACAACGCCCGCTCCGCGGTGTTCGAGGACTGGCTGCCCGACGGCTCGATCCTGATCGCCACCCGCTTCGGCGAGACGAACCAGATCCACCGCGTCGCCCGGCCGGGCGCGGCGCGCACCCAGCTCACCTTCTTCTCCGAGCCGGTGAACAGCGCCTATGCGCAGCCGGGGGCGCAGCGCTTCCTCTATCCGCGCGACGTGGGCGGGGCGGAGTATTACCAGGCCTGGCTGCGCGACCTCTCGGGGCGCGAGGTGCAGCTCACCGCGCCCAACACTCGCAACGAGAACTTCAAGTTCTCCAAGGACGGGCGGCTGGTGGCCTGGAGCCAGGTCACGCCGGGCGATCCGGACTACGACATCGTGGTCGCCAATCCGGCCGACCCGAAGACCCGTCGCACCGTCCACGAGGGCAAGGGCGCGATGGCGGTGGAGGACGTCTCCGCCGACGGCCGCCGGATCCTGGCCAGCCGCTACAACTCGGCGACCCACGTGGAGCTGTTCGTGCTCGACGTGGCGTCCGGCCGGCTGACGCCCGTCGGGCCGCAGGACAGGAAGGCAGCCTATGTGGGCGCCAAGTTCAGCGGGACCAGCGTGGTGGCGCTCTCCGACTATGGGACGGACGTCACCCGGCCGGTGGCGATCGACCTCGCCAATGGCCCGCTGCGCGACCTGGAGCCGGGCGCGAGGTGGGGCTCGGAAGACCTCGACGTGAGTCCTGACGGGCGGGTGCTGGCCCAGGCGGTGAACGAGGAGGGCTGGTCGAAGATCGTGCTGCGCGACGTGGCCACCGGTCGGGTCCTGCCGGGTCCCACCCTGCCGAAGGGCGTGCTCACCGGGATGGGGTTCTCGCCGGACGGCGCGAAGCTTGGACTGTCGCTCTCCACCTCGACGGCGTCGGGCGACGTGTGGAGCTACGACCTGAAGACCCGCGCGCTGACCCGGTGGACCCAGAGCGAGCTGGGCGGCCTCGACCCGGCGCGCCTCGTGGAGCCGACCCTGTTCCGCTACCCCACCTTCGACGGCCGCTCGATCCCGGCGTTCATCTACCGTCCGAAGACCGCGCGCAGCGGGAAGCTGCCGGTGGTGATCCAGATCCACGGCGGACCGGAGAGCCAGGAGCTGCCCAACTTCAACCCGCGCCGGCAGTCGTGGGTGAACGAGCTGGGCGCGGCGGTGATCATCCCCAACGTCCGCGGCTCCTCGGGCTACGGCAAGGCCTTCATGGACCTCGACAACGCCGCCAAGCGCGAGGACTCGGTGAAGGACATCGGCGCCCTGCTCGACTGGGTGGCGAAGCAGCCGGACCTGGATGCGTCCCGCGTCGCCGTGGTCGGCCAGTCCTACGGCGGCTACATGGTGCTGGCCGTGGCCGGGCACTACAACGACCGCATCGCCGGCGCGATCGACCTCTACGGCATCTCCGACTGGGTCACCTTCCTGCAGAACACCGAGGGCTATCGCCGCGACCTGCGCCGCGCCGAGTACGGCGACGAGCGGGACCCCGCGATGAAGGCCGTCTTCGACCGCATCGCGCCGATCCGCATGAGCGAGCGGATGAAGAAGCCGATGATGGTGTTCCAAGGTGCGAACGATCCCCGGGTGCCGCGCACGGAGAGCGAGCAGATGGTCAGGAAGCTCCGCGGGCAGGGGACCGACGTCTGGTACGTGCTGGCCAAGGACGAGGGCCACGGCATCTCCAAGAAGGCCAACCAGGAGGCGGTGCGCGCCACCGAGGTCGCCTTCCTGAAGAAGGTCCTGAGGATCGACTAGCGCGCGGCCTCGAGGCAGTCGACGGGCCGACGCTCGGTGGTCGTGCGGCCAAGCTCGCGGTCGTAGACCCAGCGCTGCATGAAGCAGCCCTGGCTCGATCCGTCGGCATAGGGCCCGTACCAGCCCTCCGCATCCGGTTGCACGGACCCGGGCGGCGGGAGGACCGGCTCGGTGCTCACCGACTGGTAGAGGACCCTGCGCCGGGAGTCGGCGACCACGGCCGCGCCGATCACCAGGCCCACCAGCCCGGCGACCACTGCCGCGGCGGCCGCGTCGCCGTCGTCGTGATGGCGGTGGTGACGGCCATGCCGGTGGCGGTCGGCGAACGTCGGGGTGGTGATCGAGCTCGCCAGGGTCAGCGCCGCGAGCGCGGCGGTGAGCGGCCTACGCATGTCCAATGTCTCCAGCCTGCTGGTCAGCGGGATGCCCCAGCCTTGCCCGACCCTCACAAGCCCTGCCTGAACGCCGGCTGAATGGTGAAGCTTGTTGGGAATTGGCGGTCCCGGTGCTTCAATGTCCGCGACGAGGGAGGCTCCCATGCTGAAGTGGCGCATCGGCGACGTGACCGTCACCCGCATCCTGGAGCTGGAGGCGACCGGCGGGACGCGCTTCATCCTGCCGGACGCCACGCCGGAGGCGGCGCGCGAGATCGGCTGGCTCTATCCCCATTTCGCGGACGAGAACGGCAAGCTGCGGATGAGCGTCCACGCGCTGGTCGTCGAGACGCCCGGCCGGCGGATCATCGTCGACACCTGCATCGGCAACGACAAGCAGCGGGACATCCCCACCTGGTCCAACCTGCAGACCGGCTTCCTGAAGGACCTGGAGGCCGCGGGCTATGCGCCGGAGAGCATCGACACCGTGCTCTGCACGCACCTGCACGTGGACCACGTCGGCTGGAACACCATGCTGGTGGACGGCAGGTGGGTCCCGACCTTCCCCAACGCGCGCTACCTGATCGGGCGGGCCGAGTACGACTACTGGCGCGCCGAGGACGAGGGCGCCGACCCCGAGCGCTCGTCGTTCCATGACAGCGTCAAGCCCGTGTTCGATGCGGGCCTTGTCGACCTGGTCGAGACCGACCACCGGGTCTGCGACGAGGTGCGTCTGGAGCCGACGCTGGGCCACACCCCGGGGCACGTGAGCGTCCGCATCCGGTCGCAGGGCGAGGAGGCCCTGATCACCGGCGACTTCGCCCACCACCCTTGCCAGCTGGCGCGACCCGAGTGGGCGAGCCGCTCCGACTACGACCAGGAGGTATCCACCGCCACGCGCCGGCGGATGTTCGGCGAGCTCGCCGCCTCCCAGGTCCTCGTGATCGGCACCCACTTCGCAGCCCCCACCGCCGGCCACGTGGTCCGCGACGGCGAGGCCTGGCGGTTCAGCGTCTAGTGCTTGCCCCGGGCGCGGAGGACCACGGCCATCACGGCGGCCAGCGCCCCGCCCACCACCAGCCCGACGACGGATGAGCCCACCGCGTAGGCGAGCCAGCCGGTCACGGCGCCGACGCCGGGGACGCCGCCCGCCCAGTGCGAGAAGCCCTCCACCAGGCCGGGCACGACCGGCACGTGGTACTCGTGCAGCCCGTGCACGATGATCCCGCCGCCGACCCACAGCATGGCGGCGGTGCCGACGGTGGCGAGACCGCTCAGCACGACCGGCATGCCCTTCACGAGCCAGGAGCCCACGCGCTTGCCGAGCGCGCTGTCACGGCTGGCCATGTGCAGCCCGATGTCGTCCATCTTCACGATCAGCCCCACGACGCCGTAGACGCCGATGGTGATGGCCAGGCCCACGACCGCCAGGGCCGCGGCCTGGATCGCGAACGGCCGCTCGGCGACGTCGGCCAGGGCGATGGCCATGATCTCGGCCGACAGGATCAGGTCGGTGCGGATGGCGCCGGCGACCTTCTGCTTCTCCAGCTCCGCGGAGCTCAGCGCCAGCTCCTGCGGCTCGTCGGAATGGTCCTCGTGGCGCACCGCCTCGAGGATCTTCTCGGTGGCCTCGAAGGCCAGGTAGGCGCCGCCGATCATCAGCAGCGGCGTCACGGCCCAGGGCGCGAACGCGCTGAGCAGCAGGGCCCCGGGGAGCAGGAAGAAGAACTTGTTGCGCAGCGACCCCAGCGCGATCTTCCAGACGATCGGCAGCTCGCGGTCAGGCGTGAAGCCCATGGCGTAGCCCGGCGTCACCGCGGTGTCGTCCACCACCACGCCGGCCGCTTTGACGCCCGCCTTGCCCGCGGCGCCTGCCACGTCGTCGATCGAGGCGGCGGCGATCTTGGCGATGCCCGCCACGTCGTCCAGCAACGCCACCAGTCCCGAGGCCATGCGCGATCCCTGAAAAGCCGCTCCGCCTCCTCCTTAGGGGGCGTCGCCGCGCCGCGCCAGCGGGAGGGTCCGTCTACCTGATTTGGGGAGCGGGGGCTTCCCTCTCGCCGTTCCGGGCCTTAGCAGATCAAATGATGCCACGCCTGCCGCGCGACCCGCTAATCAGCCGCCATCCCGCCCCGCTGACCGCGCGCCAAGCCCGCGACGAGGTCCGCCACGCGGGCAAGATGTTGCGCCGCGTCCCGGCGGCTCATCCCTACGGCATCCTGCCGCTGTGGACCCCGTATCCGGTCGCCAGGCTGGTTTCCGTGATCGTAGAGCGCTGGCGGCCGACCGTCCGTCCCGCGATCCTGGTCAGGCCGCCCGCAGCCCCTGTGAAGCGCCGCCGCTCAGCCGTGTCCCGACGGAAGACGCCGGCCTAG
This sequence comes from Phenylobacterium sp., assembly GCF_036563285.1. Classification (GTDB taxonomy): domain Bacteria; phylum Pseudomonadota; class Alphaproteobacteria; order Caulobacterales; family Caulobacteraceae; genus Phenylobacterium. Next base: position 284,785 of record NZ_DATCMR010000005.1, on the reverse strand, counting down.
GCGGCGCGCGACGACTGGCCGCCGTCGTTCGCATTTCGTTCCCAGCCGATTCCGCGCTACAAACTGCCGGTGACCGCCCCCGTCGCTTCCCTGGATCTCGCCCCCGCGCTCGTCGTGCTGCCGGGGCCGCGCGCCGCCGTCGCCGATGCGGCGGGCGCTCGGACGCTGCGAGCGCCCGCAGCCCGAGACCTCGTGGAGAGCGGGCCGGTGCTGCTGGCGCATGCGGCCATGACCGCCCGCCGCCTCGGGCTCAACGCGCCGCCGCGCAGCCCGCGGATCTTCGACGCCCTGGAGCTCTTCGCCTTCGTGCGGCCCGCCCGGTTCTGCGCGCCGTCGGCTGCGGGGCTGGCGCAGGCGCTGGGCCTGCCCGAGCCCAAGGGCGCCGAGGCGCAGGCCGCGGCGCTCTCCGACGCCACCCGCCTCCTGCTGGCCGAGCTCGCGAGCGCGCCCGAGCCCACCCGCGAGGAGGCCCTGGCGCTCGCCGAGACCCTGGCGCGGGGCGGCTGGTCCTGGGGCATGGCGACCGTGGCGGCGCTGCGCTCGGCGCCCGTGGGCAACGCCTTCCGCTCCTCCGGGCTCGATGTCTGGAGCCGCATCCTGGAGTGGGAGGCCGAGGCGCCGCCGGGCGAAGCCGGCTCGAAGCCGATCGAGCCGCAGCACGCCGCCGACCGGCTGAAGGAGCTGCTGCAGCGGTCCGGGCTCGACGAGGCGCGGCCGGCCCAAGCCGAGTTCGCCGTGGAGGCCGCCTTCGCCTTCCAGCCGCGGGAGAAGGAGGGCGAGCCCAGGATGATGCTGGCCGAGGCCGGCACGGGGATCGGCAAGACCCTGGGCTACCTTGCGCCGGCTTCCCTCTGGGCGGAGGCGAACGGGCCGGCGGTGTGGGTCTCGACCTACACCCGCGCCCTGCAGCGGCAGATCGAGCGGGAGAGCCAGTCGATCTACCCCGACCCCAAGGTGCGGGCGAAGAAGGCCGTGGTCCGCAAGGGGCGCGAGAACTACCTCTGCCTGCTGAACTTCCAGGACCAGGCCAACCAGGCGCAGCTCGGCGCCGCCGACCTAGTCGGCATGGGCCTGGCCGCCCGCTGGGCCCGCGTCACCCGCGACGGCGACATGACCGGCGGCGACTTCCCGGCCTGGCTACCGACGCTGTTCGCCGTATCGCCCGCCGCGCAGGCCAGCCCAGGCAACCTGGTCGACCGCCGCGGCGAGTGCGTCCACGCCGGCTGCCAGCACTACCGCACCTGCTTTGTGGAGAAGGCGATCCGTGGCTCCAGGCGGGCCGACATCGTCATCGCCAACCACGCCCTGGTGCTGACCCAGGCCGCCTTCGACGGGGCCCGCGCGGCGCGGGGTTCCAAGGCCGACGCCGAGACCAGCCAGCTGAAGCGAATCGTCTTCGACGAGGGCCACCACCTGTTCGACGCCGCCGACAGCGCGTTCTCCGCCGCGCTCTCGGGCGCGGAGGCCGCCGAGCTGCGCCGCTGGATCCGCGGGCCCGAGGGCCGCGGCCGCCGCGGCCGGGGCCTGGAGGCGCGGCTGATGGACGTGATCGGCGACCGCGACGACGCCAAGTCGGCCCTACTGGACGCCACCCGCGCCGCTGCCGCCCTGCCGGGCGAAGGCTGGTCCGGCCGCATCTCGCCGCCGAACGGCGAGGTGAACCCCATGGGGCCCATCGAGAGCTTCCTCGTCGCCGTGATGGAGCAACTACGGGCCCGCGCCGCGCCCTCGGAGGTCGGCATGGAATGCGCCGCCCGACCGGCGCTGGATCTCGTGCGCGACACCGCCCGTGAGGCCGCCGCGGCGCTCGGCCGGGTGGAGGCGCCGCTGCTGGCGCTGGCCCGTTACCTGGAGGACATTCTGGACCAGGAGGCGGCGACGCTGGGCGCCTCGGAACGGGCGCGGATCGAGGGCGCCCTGCGCGGCCTGGACCGGCGCGCGCGGATGACCCTGCCGGCCTGGCGCTCGATGCTGCGCGCCATCGACGAGGACGCCGAGGACGATCCGGACTTCGTCGACTGGTTCGACGCCACCTTCCTCTACGGCCGGGTGGTGGACGCCGCCTGCCGCCGGCACTGGGTGGACCCCACCGAGCCCTTGGCCAACGCGGTGATCGCCCCGGCGCACGGGGTGCTGGTGACCTCGGCCACCCTCGCCGATCCGACCCTGGACGACCCGTTTGCCCTGGCTGAGATGCGCACGGGCGCCGCGCGCCTGCCGGACCGGCCGAAGACCCTGAAGCTCGCCTCGCCGTTCGACTACGCCAACCAGGCCCGCTGCTTCGTGGTCACAGACGTGGGCCGCGAGGACCCGCGGCAGGTTGCGGCCGCGATGCGCGAGCTGTTCCTCGCGGCCGGCGGAGGGGGGCTAGGCCTGTTCACCGCGATCCGGCGCCTGCGGGCCGTGCACGAGCGGATCGCCGCCCCGCTCGCCGACAAGGGCCTCGCGCTCTACGCCCAACACGTCGACCCGTTGGAGGTGGGCGCCCTGGTGGACATCTTCCGGGCTGAGGAGGACGCCTGCCTGCTCGGGACCGACGCGGTGCGCGACGGGGTGGACGTGCCGGGCCGGTCCTTGCGCCTGCTGGTCTTCGACCGCGTGCCTTGGCCCCGGCCGGACATCCTGCACAAGGCCCGGCGCATGCGCTTCGGCGGCAAGGGCTACGACGACGCGGTGGCCCGCGGCCGCATCGCCCAGGCCTTCGGCCGGCTGATCCGCCGCGCCGACGACAAGGGCTGCTTCGTCATGCTGGACGCCCAGGCGCCCACCCGGCTGTTCTCCGGCTTGCCGGGGGGCGTCGAGCTGCAGCGCGTCACCCTGGTGGAGGCCATCGAGGCGGTGGGCGAGTTCCTCAGGCCAGCTCGCGGCTGAGGCTCTCCAGGATCATCGTCCAGCCTTCGCGGTCCTGTTCGACCCACTCCGGCGGGACGTCATCGTGCGTCAGCACCAGCTCGCACCCGGCGCCCTCGCGCCTGATATCGATCGTCACGCGGGTCATGGTCGGGTCGAACTGCGGCACGCCGAAGGTGAAGACCAGCCGGCGCGGCCGGGCGATCTCGAGGTACTCGCCGACGTGGACGATGTCCTCCTGGCCTTCGCGCCGGTCGACGATGTTGAACCGGCCGCCGACGCGGGCGTCGATCTCGCAGACCACGACCTCGCTCTTGCTCGTGGTGAAGAGGAAGCGGCGCGCCACGGCCGGGTCGAGCCAGGCGTCGAACACCTTCTCGGGCGGGAAGTCGTAGCGGCGGGTGACGGTGAGCTCAGCCATGGTCATCCTCCTGCAGGACGGCGTCGAGCCGGTCGAGCGTGGCGGTCCAGAGCCGCCGGTGACGCTCGATCCAGTCGGCCGCCTCGTCGAGCGGCTTGGGGTTGAGGGTGAGGTAGTGGTCGCGGCCCTGCACGCGGCGGCGGACGAGGTCGGCCCGCTCCAGCATGCGGATGTGCTTGGAGACCGAGTTCAGAGAGATCGGAAACGGCGCGGCCACGTCGGTCACGCGCGCCTCACCCGCCGCGAGCCGGGCCAGTATGGCGCGCCGCGTCGGGTCGGCTAGGGCGGTGAGGGTCGTGTCCAGCAATATTCACCTCTAAGGGTGAATATTGGGCAAAAAGAAGAGCGGCGCAAGCGGCGCCGCTCCAGTGGGCTCTTCTTGGGTTACTGGCCGGCGCGGGCGCGCATGGCGGCGAAGACCGCCTCGAGCTCGGCGACGGAAATCTTGCCGTCCTTGTTGGTGTCGACGGCGTCGAAGCGCTCGGCCGGGCGGCCGGCGGCGGCCCACTCGTCCTTGCTGATGGCGCTGTCGCCGTCCTTGTCCATGTTCTTCACGACGTCGGCCGGGGCCGGCATCTGGGCGTTCGCTGCGCCGGCGGCGAAGAGGGCGACCGCGGCGGCGGCGAAGATGATCTTGCGCATGAAAGCTCCTGATGTGCGGCCGGCACAGAGCGCCGGTCTTGTTGCGCGGGTATTGCGCGCCAGTGTCAGAACTTGGCGTTCAGGGCTGGCGGTGATCGCGCCCGAAGTTCGGCTCGGGCGTCTCCTGCCCGGCGGCGATGACACCGCGGCGGATCTCGCGGGTGCGGCTGAACAGCTCGAACAGCTTGTCGCCCTCGCCCCAGCGGATGGCGCGGGAAAGCGCCTGCAGGTCCTCGGTGAAGCGCCCGAGGATCTCCAGCACCGCCTCCCTGTTGGTCAGGAAGACGTCGCGCCACATGGTGGGGTCGGACGCCGCGATCCGGGTGAAGTCGCGGAAGCCGCCGGCGGAGTACTTCATCACCTCGGCTTGGGTCACCCCCTCCAGGTCGGCGGCGGTGCCCACGATGTTGTAGGCGATCAGGTGGGGCAGGTGGCTGGTCACGGCCAGGACCAGGTCATGGTGGCGCACGTCCATCTGCTCGACGTTGGAGCCCAGCGCCGTCCAGAAGGCGGTGAGCCGCGCCACCGCCTCGCGGTAGGGGGCGTCGTCGCGCTCCTGCGGCGTGAGGATCAGCCAGCGGTTCTGGAAGAGCTCGGGGAAGCCCGCGTCGGGGCCCGACTGCTCGGTGCCGGCGATCGGGTGGCCGGGTATCACGAAAACGCCCTCGGGCGCCGCCTCCTGCAGGGCCTCGGCGACGGAGCCCTTCACCGAGCCGACGTCGGTGACGGTGACGCCGGGCTTCAGCGCCGGCGCGGCGGCCTTCATGGCCTCGCCCATGGCCAGCACGGGCACCGCGAAGACCACCAGGTCGGCGTCGCGAACCGCCTCGGCGATGTCGCCGGTGACGGTGTCGGCGAGGCCCAGGTCGGCGATGCGGGCCCGATGCTCCGGCTTGGCGTCGGCGACGGCGACCTCACCGACGGCGCCGGCCTGGCGGGCGGCGCGGATCACCGAGGAGCCGATCAGGCCGCAGCCGACCACGGCCATCTTCGGGTAGATCGCCTGGCCCATCCGCTCAGGCTTTCATGAATTCGGCGAGCGCGTCCACCAGGGCGCGGTTGTGCTCCTCCAGCCCGATGGTCAGGCGCAGGTGGTCGGGCAGGCCGTAGCCGCCGACCAGGCGCACCAGCAGGCCGCGCGAGGTCAGGAACGCCTCCGCATCGCTGGCGGTCTTGCCGGGGGCCTTCGGGAAGCCCACCAGGAGGAAGTTGGCCGCGCTCGGCCCCACGCTCTCCAGGCCGATGCCGCCCAGCTGCTGGGCGAGCCAGGGCCGCCAGCGCTCCACATGGGCGATCGAACGCTCCTGGAACTCCACGTCCGCCAGGGCGGCCACGGCGGCGACCTGGGCCGGGACGTTGACGTTGAACGGCAAGCGGATGCGCTCGCACGCCTCGATGATCTCAGCCGGTCCGTAGCCCCAGCCCACGCGAAGGCCGGCCAGGCCATGCAGCTTGGAGAAGGTGTGGGTGACCACCACGTTCGCCGCCCGGCGCGCGAGGTCCAGTCCATCATCGTAGGCCGGATCCAGGGCGAACTCGCCATAGGCGCCGTCGAGGATCAGCAGCACGCTGGGCGGCAGGCTGGCGTGCAGGCGTTCGATCTCGGAGAACGGGACCCACGTGCCGGTCGGATTGCCCGGGTTGGCCACGAAGACGATGCGGGTGCGCTCGTCGACCGCCTTCAGGATCTCGTCGACGTCGATCCGGTAGCCGGGCTCCGGGACCGAGCGAATCTCCGCCTGGCAGGCGCGCGCGCCGATGGCGAAGGCGGCGAAGGCGTATTCGCCCTGCACCACGTTGTCGCCGGGCTCCAGGAAGGTCTGGTTGAGGATCGCGAACACCTCGTCCGAGCCGCAGCCGAACAGCAGCCGCTCCGGCTCGAGCTTGTAGGTCTCGGCGATCGCCTGGCGGATGATGTTCGAGCGCGGGTCCGGATAGACGTGCAGCCTGGCGATGGCGTCGGCGTAGGCCTCCTGCGCCCTGGGACTGGAGCCCAGCGGGTTCTCGTTGGCCGAGAGCTTGACCGGGTTCTCGATACCCTCGGCCTTGGCCTTGCCCGGCACATAGGCGTGGATCTGCATGATCCCCGGCTTCGGCATGGGGCGGGGCGCGCTGGCGCGGTCGGTGGTCAGGTCGTCGGCAGGCATCGGATGCGAAGAAGAAGCCTCTGGAAGAGAGGCGCCCTCTTACACGTCCAGCGCGGCGGGCGCAGCCCCGATCACGCCGGAGAGCCGGCCCGGCGCCCGGGTCAGGCGCTCGTCGTCGGCCATGTAGTAGCCCGCCAGCACGAACAGCTTGAGCCCGCCCGTCTCGGCCAGCAGGGTGGCGGCCACGCCGTCACGGCTGAGCGCGTCCATGATCTTCGCCGCCGGCTGGGCGGCGTCGGTGACCCAGAAGGTGCGGTCGTCACCGGAGGGCTCCACCTCCACCTCCGCCACGGCGAGCGCCGAGAGCGGCCCCCAGGCGGCGAGGCAGGGGAGGGCCGCGAACACCTTCAGCTTGGGTTCCGCCAGCAGGCGGCCCCACCAGGCGCTGTCGGGAGCGAGCGTACAGACGGCGACGCCGCCGGGCGTGCGGGCGGCGGCGAGCGCCTCGTCCGGCTTGGCGACCTGGCGCAGCGGCGGCGCCGCGCCGAAGCGTAGCCGCGCCAGCTCCACGGCGCGGCCGGCGTCCTTGCCGCCCCAGACGGTCAGGTGGAAGGGGCCCTGCAGTTTCAGGCTCTCGCCGATCAGTTCGCGCCAGACGCGCACGATCAGCGGCGCGGTCGCCCCCTGCCGCGGCCTCGACAGCAGGCGGCGCAGGAGCTGGGCCTCCCGGGCGGGCTTCAGGCCGAAGCGGCCGGCCTCGCCTGCGGCGGCCTTGGCGGCGGCGACGGCATGGGCGAGGCCCGCCCGCTCGTCGAGCAGCTTGAGCAGCTCGGCGTCGATGGCGTCGATGCGCGCGCGGACCTCGTCCAGCGACGGCGGCGCAACGGGCGTCCTCTCGGCCTCGGCCATTTTCTCCCCCGAAACGAAGGCTCGCGACCTAGGTGATTGCAGGCCGGGGCGCAATAGGCGCGAACGCCGCAAGAACTTTCCTCCCCATGGGGGGAGGGAAGCTAGGCCGCCGCGACGTCGGCCCGGCCGGCCAGCGCCTTGCGGAGCGCCTGGCGCAGGTCGTCGGCCTTCATCGGCTTCTCCAGCACCCCGCACATGCCTGCAGCCATGTAGGCGTTGGCGTCGTCGGGGTCGACGTTGGCGGTCAGGGCCACGATCGGAGCCTCGCCGGCCTTGCCGGGAAGCTTGCGGATCTCGTGGGTCGCCGCGAGCCCGTCGAGGCGCGGCATGCGGATGTCCATCAGGATCAGGTCGAACCGCCCGCGCCGGGCGGCCTCGACCGCCGCGAACCCGTCCTCGGCGGCTTCCGACGTGCAGCCCAGCATCTCGCAGAGCGCCTGGGCCACGACCCGGTTGGTGGCGTTGTCGTCGACGACCAGCACATGCGCCGGCCGGGCTTCGGGCGCCGGCGCCGGGGCAGCCGAGGCGTCGGCCGCGGCCGGCAGCAGGATCTCGAACCAGGCCGTGCCGGCGTCGCCGGCGTTGCTCTCGTGGGTGACGACGCCCGACAGCCCCGCCACGATCCGGCGCGCCAGCATGGCGCCCAGGGCCACTTCCAGCCCCAGCTTGTCGGCGACGTCGCGCACCCGGTCTTCCTCTGGCTGGGCGTCGCGGCCCGTGGCGCCGCCGCGCACCCGGCCTTGCAGCTTTACCCCGCCGGTGGCCGGAGCAGCGCGCAGGGTGACCTCGACCGCGCCGCGCGCGGCGCTGGCCACCGCCTCGCCGAGCAGCCCGTCGAACACCTGGATCAACCGGCTGCGGTCGCCCAGGACCTGCGCCTCCGGCGCACCGTCATAGGAGGTGTGCAGGGTCACGCCCGCCGCGTTCGCCCGCGGCCGCCAGCGGGCGGCGACGTCGTCCAGCAGCTCGCGCAGGCGCAGGGGCGCGGGCTGCAGCGTCAGGCCCTGGGTGGCCACGCCGCGCAGGTCCAGGGCGCGTTCCAGGGTGCGGGTGACGCCGGCGGCGGCATCGGCGATGCCGGCCACACAGCCTTTCGCGTCATCGGGGAGCGGCAGGCGGGAAAGCTGGTCGGCCAGCGCCTGGACGCCGTCCATCTGCTGCCGGATCTCCGCGCTCACGCGGTCGAAGAAGAACTGGGGCAGGGACATGGGATGGGGGCCGGGGGATGCCGTCTAGGGACCGCACCATGGCGCCCAAGATTTGAGCACTCGTTAAACGGGAGCCGATCGGCCAATCTCTGGCCATGGTCGCGCCTGTCGAGATCCGTCCCGCCCGGCCCGAGGAACGCGAGCTGCTCGGCGGCCTGAAGCTCCGCGCGTCCCTGGCCTACGGCGACCTCACGGAGGAGCTGACCGCCCTGCCCGAAGCGAGGGAGGTGCCCCTCGACCACATGGCCCACGCCTTCGTGGCCGAGGCCGACGGGCAGGTGCTGGGCTTCGGCACGGTGCTGCGCACCGCCGACGGGGGCGCAGAGCTGGAGGACGTGTTCGTGGCGCCGGAGGCCTGGCGCAGGGGCGTCGGCGCCCAGCTCATCGCCGAGGCGGCGCGGCGGGCGGCGGCGTTGGGCGCGCCGGTGCTGGGGGTGGTCGCTAACGAGCGGGCGCGGGCTTTCTACGAGGCCTGCGGCTTCCGGCAGGTGGGCGTGGTGGAGACCCTGTTCGAGCCGGCGCCCCGCATGGAAAAGCCGCTCGCATAAAAAGAGGGGCGGACCCGGGGGTCCGCCGCCATGGCCGCGAGGGAGGAAACGCGCCGTATTCCTAGAAACGGTACTGCAGCTCCACGCCGTAGGTGCGGGGCTGGATGAGGCCGCGGGTGATCGAGGTCCCCGTCTGCCGCAGGTAGTTGGTCCCGTTGACGCTCAGGCCGGGGTTCCTCGGACCGCGAGCCGCGGAAGGTCAACTGAAGGCTGATAACTTACGCGGCTCGGGTCGCGGATTCCTGCCTGTGTGGCAAAACGGGCGCACTTTCGAGCGCGTTGTTCAAAATCGAACCCCGTTCGCCTTGCGCAATCAAGTCACAGGTGGCGTAACAGGCAAATGAACGGTAACATTTGATCGCCGTTACTTGACTTTACTTCGCGGCAGCCGCGGGCTTCCGGTTTGCCGGCCGAGCGCGCATATGGGGCCGATGACCGAGGATACGGGCGCGCTCGTGCTGTTTTCCGGTGGCCAGGACTCCAGCGTCTGCCTGGCCTGGGCGCTCGACCGCTATGCGCGCGTCGAGACGGTGGGCTTCGACTATGGGCAGCGTCACGCGGTGGAGCTGCAGGCGCGCGAGACGGTGCGCGCAAAGATGGCGGAGGCCTTGCCCGAGTGGGCGCCGCGCCTGGGTCCCGACCACATGCTGGAGCTGCACGGTTTCGGCGCCATCGGCGAGACCGCCATGACGGGGGAGCGCGCCTTCGAGATCACCTCCAAGGGCCTGCCGTCGACCTATGTCCCTGGCCGCAACCTGGTGTTCCTCACCTACGCCGCCGCGCTCGCCGACCGGCGGGGGCTCACCGTCCTGGTGGGCGGCATGTGCGAGACGGACTTCTCCGGCTACCCCGACTGCCGACGCGAGAGCCTCGACGCCATGGAGCGCGCGCTGAACCTCGGCATGGCGCAGGACTTTCGGATCGAGACGCCGCTGATGTGGCTGACCAAGGCCGAGACCTGGGCGCTGGCCAAGGGGCTCGGCGGCGAGCCGCTGGTGGACCTGATCCTGGAGGAGAGCCACACCTGCTACCGCGGCGAGCGCGAGGCGCGCCACGCCTGGGGCTACGGCTGCGGGACCTGCCCGGCCTGCGAGCTGCGCGCCCGCGGCTGGGAAGGCTTCGTCGCCGAGGAGCGGCCGGTGATGAGGCCGTCCGCGGTCAAGGCATGAGCTACGCGGTCAAGGAGATCTTCCTCACCCTGCAGGGGGAGGGCGGCCAGGCCGGCCGTCCGGCGGTGTTCTGCCGCTTTTCCGGCTGCAACCTGTGGAGCGGCCGCGAGGAGGACCGGGCGAAGTCGGTCTGCACCTTCTGCGACACCGACTTCGTGGGCATGGACGGAGAGGGCGGCGGCCGCTTCGCCGACGCCCACGCCCTGGCTGCCGCCGTCGAGGCGGCATGGCAGGGCGGGCCGCAGAACCGCCTCGTGGTGCTGACCGGCGGCGAGCCGCTGCTGCAGGTGGACGAGGCCCTGGTCGACGCCCTGCACGCGCGCGGCTTCTCCATCGCGCTGGAGACCAACGGCACCCTGCCCGCGCCGGCCGGCATCGACTGGGTCTGCGTCAGCCCCAAGGCCGACGCCGCGGTGGTGCAGACGGCGGGGCAGGAACTGAAGCTGGTCTATCCGCAGCCCGGCGTGGACCCTGCGAGGTTCGAGGGCTGGGACTTCGAGCGCTTCCTGCTGCAGCCCATGGACGGCCCCGACCGGGAGGCCAACACCCGCGCGGCCATCGCCTACTGCCTGGCTCACCCCCGGTGGCGCCTCAGCGTGCAGACGCACAAATACCTGGGCATCGCCTGAGGGTTTCGTCTAAACACCCGCCTCCCAGATGACCCAACCCGTCTTCGAGATCACCAAGGCCGCGACCTTCGATGCGGCCCATTACTTCGCCGAGGGGCCGCAGCACCGGCCCTATACGAACCTGCACGGCCATTCGTTCAAGGTGGAGGCGACGGTGCGCGGGGCGACCGAGGAGCCGGTAGGCTGGGTGGCGGACCTCGCCGACCTGGAGGCGGCCCTGAAGGGCGTGGCCGGCCAGCTCGACCACGGCCTGCTCAACGAGAAGCCGGGCCTGGAGCGGCCCACCCTCGAGCACATCTGCCTCTATTTCGCCGAGCGGCTGAAGCCGCAGTTTCCGGGCCTGTGCCGGATCGTGGTCTCCCGCCCGACCATCGGCGAGAGCTGCGCCTACGCGCTCTAGCTAGCGCTTCTTTTTCTCGTCCTTGTCGCCGCCGCCGGGGATCACGGCGCCGACCACCATGCCCGTGCCCTTGGCCGCCGTCTTCACGGCCGCGCCGGTGACGCCCACCGCGGTGCCGACCACCGCGCCGGTGACCATGGCGGTCACGCAGCCGGAGAGGCTGAGGCCCAGCGTCAGGGCGAGGGCCGCGCGGGCGATGATCTTGGAGGTCATAGCGAATTCCCCGACGTGTCGGCGCTGACCATGCCAGATGGCGGCGCCCTTCGCCTTGCGGCCTAGCGCCGCTCGGGTGACCCGGGGATGAACGCGCCGCCGCCCGTCTGGGCCCGGTGGCGGAGGTAGGCGTCGGCCAGGACGCAGGCGACCATGGCTTCCACCACCGGCACGGCGCGGATGCCGACGCAGGGGTCGTGGCGGCCCTTGGTCCTGAGCTCGATCTCCTCGCCGGCCTCGTTCAGGCTGCGCCGCGGCGTCAGGATCGACGAGGTCGGCTTGAACGCGACCCGCGCCGTGACGGGCTGGCCGGTGGAGATGCCCCCCAGCACCCCGCCGGCGCTGTTGGACAGGAACCCAGGCCCGTCGTTGCCGGCCCGCATCTCGTCGGCGTTCTCCTCGCCGCTCAATGCAGCCGAGGCGAACCCGGCGCCGATCTCCACCCCCTTGGCGGCGTTGATCGACATCAGCGCCCCGGCGAGTTCCGCGTCGAGCTTGCCGTACACCGGCGCGCCCCAGCCGGCCGGCACGCCGCTCGCCTCCACCGCCACGATGGCGCCCGTCGAGGATCCGGCCTTGCGGACCGTCTCCAGGTGCTCTTCCCACACCGGGACCATCTCAGGGTCGGGACACCAGAACTGATTGTCGGTGGCGGCGAAGTCGATCCGCGCCGGGTCCACCGCATGCGGCCCGATCTGCACCACCGCCCCGCGGATCGTCACGCCGTCCAGGATCTTCCGCGCGATGGCCCCGGCCGCCACGCGCGCGGCGGTCTCCCGCGCCGACTGCCGTCCCCCGCCGCGGTAGTCCCTTACCCCGTACTTGGCGAAGTAGGCGTAGTCGGCGTGGCCCGGGCGGAAGCTGGTGGCGATTTCGGAGTAGTCGCGGCTGCGCTGGTCGGTGTTCTCGATGATCATCGAGATCGGCGTGCCGGTGGTCACCTGGCCATCGGTGCGGTCGTCCTCGAACACGCCGGAGAGGATCTTCACCGCGTCCGCCTCCTGGCGCTGAGTGACGAACTTCCCCTGGCCCGGGCGCCTGCGGTCCAGCCACGGCTGGATGTCGGCCTCGGTCAGCGCGATCCCCGGCGGGCACCCGTCGACCACGCAGCCCAGCGCCGGCCCGTGGCTTTCGCCCCAGGTGGTCACGCGGAACAGGTGGCCGAAGGTGTTGTGGCTCATGGCGGTGGTTCTGTAGCCCGATCCGACCTGAGCCGCCAAATCCCTGAGTTCGTTATGGCCGGGCTCGTCCCGGCCATCCAGAAGCGCCGACCTCAGCCGTGTCCCGGCAGCGCCAGGTGCGTCTGGATCCCCGGCGCATGGCCGGGGATGACGAGCATTTGTATCAGGTCCGCTTGTTGGTCTCCGCGATCAGGAAGATCGAGACCAGCGACACGAAGCAGAGGACCGCCATGTAGCCGGAGATGGCCATGGCGGTGTGGTACCGCGTGAGCAGGGCCGCGGCGATCATCGGCGCGAAGCCGCCGCCGAGGATGGCGCCGAGCTGGTAGCCCAGCGAGGCCCCGGAGTAGCGCACCTCGATGGAGAACAGCTCCGCGAACAGCGCGGCCTGCGGGCCGTACATCATGTTCATGAGCGTCAGGCCGACGGCGATGGCCAGCAGCATCGGCAGGAAGGCGCCGGTGTTGATCAGCATGAAGAACGGGAAGGCCCAGACGCCGGACAGCAGCGCGCCCAGCATGAACACGCCGCGCCGCCCGAACCGGTCGCTGAACGCGCCCGTCAGCAGCAGGGTCGGCGCCGAGATCATGCTGCCCAGCAGCACCGCCCACAGGATGGTCGAGCGCGAGACGCTCAGCTCCTTGGTCGCGTAGGCCACCACATAGGTGATGATGATGTAGAAGCAGCCGTTCGACGCCACGAACGAGCCCGCCGCCAGCAGGATCTCCTTCGGGTGCTTGGCGATGACCTTCAGGAGCGGCGAGCGCTCGCGCACCTTCGCCTGCTTCGAGATGACGCTTTCCTCGGCGATCTCGAGGGCCTTGAACTCCGGCGAGTCCTCGAGCACCAGCTGCACATACAGACCCAGGCCCACGAGGAGCAGGCTGAGCACGAAGGGCACGCGCCAGCCCCAGCTCTGGAACGCCTCGGGCGCGAGGTTGGCGCTCATCACCAGGAAGATCAGGTTGGCCAGCACCACGCCCACCGGGACGCCTACCTGGGCGAAGCTGCCGTAGAAGCCCTTGCGTCCGGCCGGCGCGCTCTCGATGGCGAGCAGGGCGGCCCCGCCCCACTGGCCGCCGATCGCCAGGCCTTGCGCGAAGCGGAACAGGATCAGCAGCAGCGGCGCCGCGACGCCGATCGTCGCGTAGGAGGGCAGCAGGCCGATCAGCGTCGTAGCCGCCCCCATGATCAGCAGCGCCACCACGAGGGCCCGCTTGCGGCCCAACTTGTCGCCGAAGTGGCCGAACACCACCCCGCCCAGCGGCCGGGCGATGAAGCCCACCGCGAAGGTGGAGAAGGCGGCCACCTGGGCCACCGCCGGCGGCATGTCCGCCGGGAAGAACAGGGTTGGGAACACCAGCGCCGCGGCGGTCCCGTAGATGAAGAAGTCGTACCACTCGATGGACGTGGCGGCGGCCGAGGTCAGGGCGACCTTGACGATGGAATTCTCGCCCAGCTTGGGCGCGGCGGCGGCTGTGGCCGTCATACTGATCTTCCTCCCCCGACGCGTTCGCTCGCGTCTGTCGCCGGGACATTGCCATGCGATCGCGCACCGCGCGATGTCCCCGGTGAAATCAGGCCGCCCAGGCGGCGGCGAAGCGGCGGAGCAGCCGGCCGGCGGCGGAATGGGCCTCGCCCTTCTGCGGGGCGAGCCGCAGGAACAGGTGGCCCTGGGCGTGCGCGCCGCGAGCCGGCAGGCCCTGGCCCACCAGGCGCACCAAGCCACGCTCGGCGGCCTTGCGGGTGATCCAGACGATCCGCCGACCCAGCGGCGTCTCCAGGGTTACGCGGCCGCCCTCGGCCAGGGTCCGGGGCGCCACGGGCACCGTGATCCAGAGGTCGTCGCCGCGCACCAGCATGTCGCCCTCGGCCCGGACGACGACGGAGAGCTCGGCCTCGCCGGCCCGAACCGTGTCGCCGCTGCGAAGGCCCGCGGGAAGTGTGATGCGGATTTGGCGGCCGCCGGCCAGGCGGTGCTCCACGCCGCCGCCGGCCAGCGCCAGCTGCGGTGTGATCTCCAGCACCTGCGATGTGGGCTCCGGCCGCGGCGCCGGCGGCTGCGCGATGCGCTCGCGCGTGCTCCGCGGCGGCGCCTGCAGGCGCTGGTAGGCGTCGGTGACCGCCCGGAACCGCTCCGGCGAGCCGCCCGGCCGGTCTGGGTGCGCGTGCTTGGCGGCCTCCCGGAAGGCGCGCCGGATTTCCGCCGCCGAGGCGAGCGGCCCCACGCCCAGCAGGTCGCGCGCGGCCTTGGCGGAGAGGGAGGCGGAGCGATCGGCCATGGCGGCGATCATGAGCCGCAACATGGTCAAGGCGGGGTTAAGCCTCGCGAGGCGCCGCGCCGGCGCGCTATATGCCGGCACGATGACCGACAAGACCCTCATCCCGCCGTCGCCGAGTGAGGACGACTACGTCCGGCAGGTGACGAGCGCCGAGCCCCCGGAACTGCTCTCCGAGGACGATCCCTTCGCCCTGTTCGCCGAATGGCTGAAGGAGGCGCTGGAGAAGGAGCCCAACGACGGCAACGCCATGGCCCTGGCCACGGTCGACGAGGACGGTTTGCCGGACGTGCGCATGGTCCTGCTGAAGGACGTCGATGCCGACGGCTTCGTCTTCTACACCAATCTGGAGAGCGCCAAGGGCCGCCAGCTCGCCGCCAATCCCAAGGCCGCCTTGCTGTTCCACTGGAAGTCGCTGCGCCGCCAGGTGCGGGTGCGTGGGACCGTCGAGCCGGTCACGGCCGAAGAGGCGGACGCCTATTTCGCCACGCGCGCCCGACCCGCCCAGCTCGGCGCCTGGGCCTCGGACCAGTCGCGCCCGCTCACCGACCGCCTGGCCCTGGAGAAGAAGATCGCCGAAGTGGGCCTCCGCTTCGGCCTCGGAAAGGTCCCGCGTCCGCCGCACTGGTCCGGCTTCCGCATCCGCCCGCAGACGTTCGAGTTCTGGCGCAACCGGGCGTTCCGCCTGCACGAGCGGCTGGTGTTCGAGCCCGCGCAGGGCGGCTGGACCACCCGCAGGCTGTTTCCTTGACCGAGACGGAAGCGCAGGTCGCCCGCTGGTTCGAAGGCCGCGCCGAGCAGGTGGTCGAGACCGCCTGTGCGCGGGTCTACCTCGCCGGCGATACCGCCTGGAAGGTCAAGCGCGACGTCGACCTCGGCTACGTGGACTTCTCGACGCCGGGGAAGCGTCGCTGGGCGCTGGAGCGGGAGCTGGCCTTCAACAAGCCGGCGGCGCCCGACATCTACCGCGCCCTGCATCGCTTCACCCGTACCGAGGGCGGGCTGGAGCTGGACGGCCAGGGCGAGGTGGTCGAGTACGCCCTGGAAATGCGCCGCTTCTCCCAGGACGCCGTCCTGGCGGCACATCCCGAGCGCATCGACGGCGAGCTCGCCGAACTCCTCGGGCGCACCGTCGCCGGGTTCCATGCCGGCGCCGAGCTGCGGCCGGCGGGAGGGCTCACTGCGCTAGCGTGGACCGTCGGCTCCAACGCCAGCCTGCTGCGGGAACTGAAGCCGCGCCTGGGCGACCAGCGCGTCGAGACCCTGGTGGCCCTCACCGAGGCCGAGCTGGAGCGCCAGTCGCCGCTGCTGGCGCACCGGGCCACCGCCGGCTTCGCCCGCCGCTGCCACGGCGACCTGCACCTGGGCAACATCCTGGTGGAGGACGGCCGGCCGATCCTCTTCGACTGCATCGAGTTCAACGACCTGCTGTCGGACCTGGACGTCCAGTACGACATCGCCTTCCTGCTGATGGACCTGGACTTCCGCGGACGCCGCGACGCGGGCGTGCGCGTGCTCTCCGCCTGGCTGGACGAGGTCGCGCGCAGCCTGCCGCAGGAGATCTGGGCCGGGCTCGCGGCCCTGCCGCTGATGCTCTCGGCGCGCGCCGCGGTGCGGGCGCACGTCGCCGCCCACGCCGGCGACGATGAGCTCTCGAAGGCGTACGTGGACGCCGGCATCGCCCACCTCTCGCCCGCGCCGCCCCGGCTGCTGGCGGTGGGCGGTCTGTCGGGCTCCGGCAAGTCGACGTTCGCCCGGGCCGTGGCGCCCAGCCTCGGGGCCTCTCCCGGCGCGGTGGTCCTGCGCACCGACGAGATCCGCAAGCGGCTGCTGAACGTCGCCTCCACCCAGCCCATGGGCCGCGAGGTCTACACGCCGGAGTTCTACGTCCAGACCTACGACACCCTGTTCGACACCGCCCGCGCCCTGCTGCAGGCCGGCCGCGCGGTGGTGCTGGACGCCACCTTCATGGATGCCCCGCTTCGCGCCCGGGCGGAGCAGCTGGCCGGGGACTGCGCCGTCCCCTTCGACGCGGTCTGGCTGGAGGCGCCGGCCGCCGTGCTGGAGGCCCGCGTCGCCGCCCGCACCAACGACGCCTCCGACGCCACCCTGCCGGTGGTGCAGGACCAACTGCGCAGGTTCGACGCCTCCGGCCTCGCCTGGCCGCGCGTGGATGCGACCGATGTCGAGGCCTCCGCCCGCGCCTGGGCCAAGGCGAGCGGGTGATCATTGTTCAGGTACGGCGTTGCGTACCGCCTGATCAGAAACTAGCGTAAGGGAAAGCCCGAAGAACCAAGGGCTTCGGTTGGGGAGGAGTTCGTTTGATGCTCGGGCAGATGCAGGATTGGCCGCTGACGGTCGACAAGATCCTGGACCACGCCAAGGAATGGCACGGCGGCCGTGAGGTCGTCAGCCGCTCGGTGGAAGGCCCGATCGTCCGCACCACCTATGGAGAGATCCATGAGCGGGCGAAGCGCCTCTCCAACGCCCTGAAGGGTCTGGGCGTGCAGAAGGGCGACCGGGTCGCCACGCTGGCCTGGAACACCGGCCGCCACATCGAGGCCTGGTACGGCATCATGGGCATCGGCGCGGTCTGCCACACGCTGAACCCGCGGCTGTTCGCCGACCAGCTCTGCTACATCGTCAACCACGCCGAGGATAAGGTCCTCTTCACCGACCTGACCTTCGTGCCGATCCTGAAGCAGCACCGCGAGAAGCTGCCGAGCGTGAAGCACTGGGTCATCATGACCGACCGCGAGGGCATGAAGGGCGTCGATTTCGAAGGGGCCCTCTGCTTCGAGGACCTGGTCGAGCAGAACTCGGCCGACGTGACCTGGGGCGGCTTCGACGAGCAGACGCCGTCGGGCCTCTGCTACACCTCAGGGACCACGGGCAACCCGAAGGGCGTGCTCTACACGCACCGCTCCAACTTCCTGCACACCCTGGTGACGCTGGGCAGCGACGTCATGGGCCTCTCGGCCCGCGACGTGGTGCTGCCGGTGGTGCCGATGTTCCACGCCAACGCCTGGGGCATCGCCTTCTCCGCGCCGGCCGTGGGCTCGAAGCTCGTGATGCCGGGCGCCAAGCTCGACGGGGCCTCGATCCACGAGCTGCTGGAGAGCGAGGGCGTGACCTTCTCGGCCGCCGTGCCGACCGTCTGGCAGATGCTGCTGGCCCACCTGCGCGAGACCAACGGCAAGCTCACGACCCTGAAGCGCGTGGTCATCGGCGGCTCGGCCGTGCCGGAAGCCATCGTCCGCGGCTTCCGTGACGAATTCGGCGTCGACGTCACCCACGCCTGGGGCATGACCGAGATGAGCCCGCTGGGCACGCTCTCCAACCCGAATGCGGCGATCGCCGCGCTCAGCGACGAGGAGCAGCTGAAGTTCAAGCTGAAGCAGGGCCGCGCCCCGGTCGGCGTCGAGATGAAGCTCGTCAACGATGCGGGCGAGCGCCTGCCGCACGACGGGACCACCTTCGGCCGCCTTCTGGTGAAGGGACCCTTCATCGTCGGCAAGTACTTCAAGGGCGACGGCGGCGAGATCCTGGACGAGGAAGGCTTCTTCGACACGGGCGACGTCGCCACCATCGACCAGCACGGCTACATGCAGATCACCGACCGCGCCAAGGACGTCATCAAGTCCGGCGGCGAGTGGATCTCCACCATCGAGATCGAAAACCTGGCTGTCGGCCACGAGAAGGCCGCGCTCTGCGCCGTCATCGGCGCCGCCCACCCCAAGTGGGACGAGCGGCCCGTGCTGCTGGTCAAGCTGAAGGAAGGCGTCGAGGCCACCAAGGAGGAGTTCCTGAACTTCCTCGAGGGCAAGATCGCCAAGTGGTGGACCCCCGACGATGTCGTCTTCGTGGACGACATCCCGCTGGGCGCCACCGGCAAGATCGACAAGAAGCTCATCCGCGACCGGATGAAGGACTACGTCCTTCCGACGGCCAAGGAGAAGGTCTCGGCCTAGGCCAGGCGGTAGGTGGTCTCCGGCCCCGGCTCGCCGTCGGCGGCGAGCTGGCCCTTGCGGACCAGGTGGATCATGGCGGCCAGCATGGACCGCGAGGCGGCGGGCCACAGCTTGCTGTCCACGTCGGCGTAGAGTCTCGGCACCAGCTCGCGGATCTTCGCCGGACCGGACTGCAACGCCCCCAGGATCTGGTCCACCCGCTCCTGGCGGTGGGCGATGTAGGCGTCGATGAACGGGCCGACCTCGCGGATCGGCGGGCCATGCGTCGGCCACAGCGTGGAGAACCCCCGCGCCTTGATCCGCTCCAGGCTCTCGAGGTAGTCGGTCATGTCGCCGTCCGGCGGCGTGATCACCGTCGTCGACCACCCCATGATGTGGTCGCCGGAGAACAGGCAGTTCTCCTCCCTCAGCGCGTAGCAGATGTGGTTGGACGTGTGCCCCGGCGTGGCGATCGCCTCCAGGGTCCAGCCGGGTCCCGATATCTCGGCCCCGCCGCCGCAGACGCTGATGTCCGGCTGGAAGGCCAGGTCGTGGCCGGCCTCCATCTTCACCCCGCCGTCGTCCTCGTCGTGGCCCGCCACCGCACAGCCCCAGATCGGGGCGCCGGTTTTCGCTTTCAGCGGCGCTGCCAGCGGCGAGTGGTCCGAGTGATGGTGGGTGATGACGATCTGGGCGATCTTCTCGCCGGCCGTGGCGGCCAGGATCGCCTCCAGGTGCGCAGGGTCGTCGGGACCCGGGTCGATCACCGCCACCTCGCCGCGGCCGACGATGTAGGTGCCGGTGCCGACGAAGGTGAACGGGCCCGGATTGTTGGCGATCACCCGCCGGATCAGCGGCGAGACCTGGTCGCAGCGGCCGTATTCGAACGCGATCTGCCGGACGTAGGGGATCATCCGCCCAGGACGCCGGAGAGGTCGTAGCCGGCCCCGCGGCCAAGGTCGATCAGCTCGTCGCGGCTGCGCGCGCCGGTCTGCGCCTGGGCGAGCGACCAGGTCACAATGGACCGCGTGCCGGAGCGGCAGAAGGCCAGGATCGGCTTGTCGGCGTCGGCCATCAGCCGGGCGGTGGCGTCGACCTGCTCGGGCGTGGGCCCGCCCCGCACCGGCAGGTGCACGTAGGCTAGCCCCGCGGCGGTCGCCGCCGCCTCGATCTCGTGGCCCGATGGCTGGGACGGGTCCTCGCCGTCCGGGCGGTTGTTGATGATGGTCTTGAAGCCCTGCCGGGCCGCCTCGTCCACGTCGTCGACGCTGATCTGCGGGGCCACCGACAGGTCTTCGGTCACGCGCCTGAAGTCGCTCATGGTTCTGGTTTCCGCCGTTCGTCGCCCGTTCGTTGACATCATCGGGGGTGGGTGGAAGTTTCGCAACGCCGCCGCCTTACAAAAGGCCCAAGCCAGAGGCTCCTTTCCCGCATGTTCCGTTTCATCGGCCGCCGCCTCCTCGTGGCGATACCGACGCTGTTCCTGGTGATCACCGCGGCCTTCTTCATGATGCGCGCGGCCCCCGGCGGTCCGTTCGACATGGACCGCAAGCTGTCCCCGGAGATCCTCAAGAACGTCGAGGCCAAGTACGGCCTCGATAAGCCTCTGGCCGTGCAGTACGTCGACTACCTGGCCGACGTGGTCCGCGGCGACCTCGGCCCTTCGCTGAAGTACCGTGACAAGTCGGTGCTGCAGATCCTGAAGGAGAACTACAAGCCCTCCCTGATCATCGGCCTGTCGGCCATCACCATCGCCGCGCTGATGGGGGTGGGCCTGGGCGTGCTGGCGGCGCTGCGCCAGAACCGGAGCGTCGACTACGGCGTCATGACCGTGGCGATCCTGGGCGTCTGCATCCCCACCTTCGTCACCGCCCCCCTGCTGGTGCTGGGTATCGCCTCGAAGCTGGGGTGGCTGCCCACCGCCGGCTGGAACGACGGGGCGCTGCCGAACCTCGTGCTGCCGGTGATCGTGCTGGCCCTGCCGCAGATCGCCATCATCTCCAGGCTCACCCGCGCCGGCATGATCGAGGTGCTGCACTCCAACTACATCCGCACCGCCCGCGCCAAGGGCCTCCCCGAAAGCCGCATCGTCGGCAAGCATGCGCTGCGCGCCGCGCTCCTGCCGCTGGTGAGCTACCTGGGCCCCGCCTGCGCCGGCCTGATCACCGGCTCGCTGGTGGTGGAGCGGATCTTCAACCTGCCGGGGCTGGGCAAGTTCTTCGTCACCAGCGCGCTCCAGCGCGACTACACCGTGGTCATGGGCATGGTGATCTTCTACGCCGGCCTGATCCTGTTCCTGAACCTGGTCGCCGACCTGCTCTACGCAGCCCTCGACCCGCGCGTGAGGCTGGCGTGAGCGCATCGATCCTGGTTCCCGGCTCCCGCAAGGGCGCCGACAGCATGCAGGCCGCCGCCGTCAAGGGCCGCAGCCTGTGGGACGACGCGCGCCGGCGCCTGCTGCGCAACAAGATGGCCGTCACCGGCATGGTGGTGCTGGCGATCCTCGTGGTGCTGGCGGTCGTGGGGCCCTACCTCGCCCCCTACGCCTACGACGCAGTGAACAAGAACGACGTCTGGATGGGCCCGGGCCAGAACGGCCACCTGCTCGGCACCGACAGCCTCGGCCGCGACCAGCTGGCCCGCCTGCTGATGGGGCTGCGCGTCTCGCTGGCCATCGGCCTCGTCGCCACCGTCGTCTCGCTCATCATCGGGGTGGCCTGGGGCGCCGTCGCGGGCTTCGTCGGCGGCCGGGTGGACGAGGCGATGATGCGCTTCGTCGACGTGCTCTACTCGCTGCCCTTCATCTTCTTCGTGATCCTGCTGATGGTCACCTTCGGGTCGAACATCATCCTGATCTTCGTGGCCATCGGCGCCGTCGAGTGGCTGACCATGAGCCGCATCGTCCGCGGCCAGACGCTGACCCTGAAGCACAAGGAGTTCGTCGAGGCCGCCCGCGCCATGGGCCTGGGCCGCGGCGCGATCATCGCGCGCCACATCGTGCCCAACCTGCTGGGGCCCGTGGTGGTCTACGTCACGCTCACCATCCCCGCCGTGATCCTGGCCGAGAGCTTCCTGTCGTTCCTGGGCCTCGGCGTGCAGCCGCCGATGGCCTCGCTGGGCACCCTGATCGCCAATGGCGCCCAGGACATGGAGCTGGCCCCCTGGCTGCTGGTGTTCCCCTCCCTGGTGATGGTGGTCACCCTGATGAGCTTCAACTTCATCGGCGACGGCCTGCGCGACGCCATCGATCCCAAGGACCGCTAGGCCCCGATGCTCCTGCGCACCCTCCTGATCCTGGCGCTCGCCGCCTTCGTCTGCGCCTGTCAGGGCAAGGTCAGCCGCCCCGCCTGCCCCGAGGGCAAGGTCTGCGTCCACCTGGGCAATGTGAACGATCCGGTGTCCCTGGACCCCCACAAGTCCACCGGCACCTGGGAGCACCGCCTGCTGCTCGACAACCTCATCGGGCTGACCCAGGACGACGCCGAGGGCAAGCCGATCCCCGGCGTCGCCGAGCGCTGGGAGACCAGCCCCGACGGCCTCACCTGGACCTGGTATCTGCGCGAGGCCTACTGGTCCGACGGCGTCCCGGTCACGGCGGACGACTTCGTCTTCTCCTTCCGCCGCATCCTGCTGCCCGACACCGCCTCGCCCTACGCCTCCCTGCTCTACTTCCTGAAGGGCGCCCAGGCGGTCAGCGAGGGCAAGGCGCCGAAGGAGAGCCTCGGCGTCCGCGCGCTCGGCCCCCGCGTCCTGGAGGTGAAGCTCGAGCACCCCGCGCCCTACTTCCCCGAACTCGCCAAGCACCAGACCATGTACCCGGTGCCCAAGCACATGGTGGAGAAGCACGGCGAGGCCTGGGCCGCGCCCGAGCGCTACGTCTCCAACGGCCCCTTCCGGGTGGTCTCCTGGAAGCTCGGCGACCACGTCAAGCTGGTGAAGAACCCGCGCTTCTGGGACGCCGCCAAGGTCTGTGTCGACGAGGTCTACTACTACCCCACCAACGACACGATCAGCGCCGAGCGGCAGGTGAAGCGCGGCGAGCTGGACCTCAACGCCGACATCCAGTCCAACCGCATCTCGTTCCTGCGCCAGGACATGCCGGGCTACGTCCAGACCCACACCTACCTCGGCGTCGCCTACCTGGCCTTCAACAACACCGTCCCGGCGTTCCGCGACCGCCGCGTGCGCCAGGCGCTCTCCATGGCCATCGACCGCGACTTCATCGCCAACAAGCTGCTGCGCGGGGGCCAGAAGCCGGCCTTCACCTTCGTGCCGCCGGGCGTGGCGGGGTACAGCGGAGCGAAGGCGCCGGAATGGGCGAGCTGGCCGTTCGAGAAGCGCCAGGCGGAGGCCCGGCGCCTGCTCGCGCAGGCCGGCTACGGGCCGGACAAGCCGCTGAAGATCGAGATCAAGCACCGCAACTCGGCCGACCCCATGCTGGTGATGCCGGCCATCCAGGCCGACTGGAAGCAGATCGGCGTCGACGCCCGCCTGCTGCAGAACGAGGGCCAGATCGCCTACGCCGCCTACCGCGCCCGCGACTTCCAGGTGGCCGACGCCGCCTGGGTCGCCGACTACAACGACGCCATGAGCTTCCTCTACCTGATGCAGTCGGCCACGGGGGAGCAGAACTACGGCGACTACAAGAACCCCCGCTACGACGAGCTCCTGAAGCAGGCCGACAACGAGCCCGACGCCGCGACCCGCGCCCGCTACCTGGCCGAGGCCGAGCGCATCGTCCTGGAGGACGCCGCCGTCGCGCCCACCTACTTCTATGTGAACAAGAACCTGGTGAGCCCGAAGATCAGCGGCTGGAAGGCCAACCTCGTGGACTACCACCCCACCCGCTACCTCTGTCTGAAGGGCCACCCGAAGGCGGCCCTGGCGGCGGCCGGCTAGCTACCCTGGTAGGGAATGCGCTGCATGCGGTCGAGGGCCTTGCGCTCCTCGTCCTGCCGGCGCTGGTACTCGGCCTTGTCGAGGCAGACCCGCTCCTTGAAGCGGGTGCCGACCTTGGCCTTGGTGACGCAAACCATCTCGTCGGACTTCTTGTGCGGCCCGGCCTTGGCGTCCTTGGCCGCAGGCGCGCCGGCGGCCGGTTCGGCTCCAGCCACCGCCAGAGCGAGCGCCAGCCCCAGCAGCATCAGCACCCGCCCGTCTGCTGGCAGTTGCCCGGGATGCGCTGCATCCGGTCGAGCGCCTGGCGCTCTTCCAGCTGGCGGCGCTCGTACTCGGCCTTGGTGTAGCAGATCCGCTCCTTGAAGCGGGTGCCCATCTTCGTCTTGGTCTGGCAGATCTTCTTCTCGGAATCCGCCTTGGCGGCCGCTTCGGCCGGTTTCTCGGCGGCGGTGGCTTCCGGCGTGGCGGCGGCGAGGGCGAGGACGGCGAAGAGAACGAGCATCGAAGGAACTCCGTCAGTTCGCCGGAGGGGTCGAAATCAAGTGCCTTTCGGGCACATCCCCGGCGCCAGGTGGTCACGGCGAAGGTACGACCACCGCCGCCGGGCGCAAGCCCGTTCGTCGAACTGCGTCAGCGTGAGGCTGGACCGCCGAGTTGACCAATTTGAGGCGCCCACGCTCAATGAACCCCGTTTTCGGGGGACAGAGTCGGTGCAGACCATCGAGAAGGGGCCGCTGGTCAGCCGGGCCGTCGACGCGCTGCGGCGCGGCGAAGCCAAGGCCTCGCGCCGGCTGTTCGAGGAGATCGTGGCCGCCGGCCACGCCGACGGCGCCGTCTGGCTCGGCCTGGCGTTGGCCTGCCGCGCCGAAGGCGACCACGGCCGCAAGCTCGAGGCCGTGGACCAGGCCCTGGCGATCAACCCCCGCGACCTGCGGGCGCTTTCACTGAAGGCGGACCACTTCGCCGACGCCGGCGACCTGCGCGCCGCCGCCGCCTTCTACGGCGCCCTGGTGAACGCCGCTCCGCCGGCCGACCAGCTGACGCCGGACCTCGCCCGCGAAGTGGCCCGCGCCCAGCAGATGACCCAGCGCTACGCCGGCGCCATCGAGGCCCACATCCGCGATCGCCTGGCCGCAGCGGGCTTCGCGGAGGGCTCCAGCCCCCGCTTCGCCCAGTCGCTGGAGATCGCGCTCGGGCGGAGGGCGGTGTTCCACCAGGCTCCCCGGCACTACTTCTTCCCCGAGCTGCCGCACGTGCAGTTCTTCGACCGCGCGACCTTCCCCTGGCTGGAGGCGCTGGAGGCGCATACGCCTGCCATCCGCGAGGAGGTCGCGGCGCTGATGTCGGCCGACGGCGCCTTCAGCCCCTATGTGGAGCGCGCTGCCGACCGGCCGCTGGAACGCACCGGGGGCATGCTCGAGAACCCGGACTGGAGCGCCCACTACCTCTGGAAGAACGGCGAGCTCGTGCCGGAGAACGCCGAGCGCTCGCCGCGGACGGTGCAGGCGCTGGAGGAGGTCCCCCTGCCGCGGATCCCCGGCCGCTCGCCCATGGCCATCTTCTCGCTGCTGCAGCCGCGCACCCGCATCCCGCCGCACAACGGCTTCATCAACACCCGACTGATCTGCCACCTGCCGCTGGTCGTGCCGCCGGGGTGCGGCTTCAGGGTCGGAAACGAGGTCCGCCAATGGCAGGAGGGCCGCGCCTGGCTGTTCGACGACACCATCGAGCACGAGGCGTGGAACGACAGCGACCGTCCCCGCGCGATCCTCCTGTTCGAGGTCTGGCGGCCCGAGCTCTCCGAGGAGGAGCGGGCCCTGGTCTCCACCATGGTCCAGGCCATCGACGCCCTCGGCCGCGGGGCCGACTGGGGGGCGTGATTTCCTTTCCCGCGAAGCGGGAGAGGGGGACCATCCGCCGAAGAGCGGATGGTGGAGAGGGAGGGCTATCGCACTGCCGGCGGCCCGCCCTTCCTACCACTCGCTCTTCAGCCCGCTGGCGCGGGCTTCGGCGAGCGGTCCCCCCTTCCCAGTTCCTGGGAAGGGAAGCTACTTCGCCCGCTCGACCTTGATGGCCTTGTAGTTGTCGATGCTCATGAAGTAGGCGCCCAGCATCCCCTTCTTCACCTCGGCCTTGGAGCCTGACCTCACCCGCATGTAGCCCACGGTGTTCTCGGTCTGGCGCCAGACCGAGCCGTCGGCCATGACGATGGTCCAGCGGCCGCCCGCCTCGTTGGCGCTCTTCACCTGGTAGGTGGCTTGGGACAGCTCCTCCTCCGGCTCGGCGCTCCCGCCGCCGCCCAGCCGGCCCAGGATGTTCAGCGACGGCAGGTTGAACCCGAAGGCCTCGCGGCGCGCCTGGCGGACCTGCTCCTTGTCCACCACCACCACCTCGCCCTTGGTCCGGGCTTCGGCCAGCCGGCCGGCCGCGGCGTCGTAGCAGGCGAGCCGGCGGGCGTCCTCCGAGATGGCGCGACAGGCGTCGAGCGCCTGGATAAGGGCCGACTGCGGCGCGGCGGTCTGGGCCTGGGCGGCTCCGGCCATCCCCATGAAGAGTGCGGCGGCGAGGGCGGCGCGGTAGGGCGTCATCGGTTGTGGTCTCCAAGGGGCGCGCCCGCCGTCTCGTCTGCGGGCGGCCGTAAAGAAAGAATGAAGGTTTCCAGGCCCCAACCGGGAAGAATTTGTGCTGCCGAAAGCCGCACCTGCGGAATCTGTGACCAGAATGCGACAGGTTGGCGCCCGCAAGGTTGCCGTCCGGCGATCTTGGTTGACCGTATTGTCGCACCCCTTCTAACTCCGCCGTAACCGGAAACGTCCTGCGTCTCCGGGACTCTGACTTTCTGTGGGGAGCGGGGCGTCGGCCAAGCCAGACCGCCCGCTGGAGGAGTAGACCTTGAAAATCAACTCGATGCGGGAGCGCCTTCTGGCCTCCACGATGATGGGCAGCGCCCTGGCGCTCGCCCTTGCTGCGACTCCGGCCTTCGCTCAGCAGGCCGACGTCGAGGAACTGGTGGTCACCGGCTCGCGCATTCCGCAGCCCAACCTGGTCACCACCAGCCCGGTGACCCAGGTGACCGGCGCCGACATCGACACGGCGGGCGTGACCCGCGTCGAAGACCTCGTCAACCAGCTGCCGCAGGCCTTCGCCGCGCAGAACTCGACGGTGTCCAACGGCTCGACCGGCACCGCGACCGTCGACCTCCGCGGCCTCGGCGCGACCCGCACGCTCGTCCTCGTCGACGGCAAGCGGATGCCCTACGGCTCGCCCCTGCAAGGCGGCTCGGCTCCCGACCTGAACCAGATCCCGGGCCAGCTCGTCGAGCGTGTTGAAGTCCTGACCGGCGGCGCTTCGGCCGTGTACGGCTCGGACGCCCTCTCCGGCGTCGTGAACTTCATCATGCGCAAGAACTTCGAAGGCGTCGAAGTCGACCTGCAGCACGCCTTCTACATGCACCACAACGACTATGACGGCCCGGGCAACCTGCGGAACGTCATCGCCGGCCGCGCCGCCACCAACCCGGCGCAGTACAAGCTGCCGGACGACAACGTCATGGACGGCAAGAGCTGGGAATACAACCTGATCATGGGCGTGAACGCCCCCGACGGTAAGGGCAACATCACCGCCTACGTCGGCTACCGGAACAACGACGCCATCCTGCAGGCCAACCGCGACTTCTCGGCCTGCTCGCTCGGCGCGTCGTTCAACAACGGCGGCAACGACTTCACCTGCGGCGGCTCGGGCACCTCGTTCCCGGGTCAGTTCACCCCGGACTTCGCCGCCGGCAACGTCTTCACGATCGGCGGCACCGCTGCGGCGCCGACCTTCGTGCCCTACAGCACCACTGCGAACGCCTACAACTTCGGCCCGCTGAACTACTTCCAGCGTCCCGACGAACGCTACGTCCTGGGCATGTTCGGCAACTACCAGATCTCGGACACCGTCGAGGTCTATTCGCAGCTGATGTTCATGAACTACCAGACGGTGGCCCAGATCGCCCCGTCGGGTAACTTCTTCAACACCTCCTCGATCAACTGCGGCAGCCCGTTGCTGTCGGCGCAGCAGCGCACGACCATCGGGTGCGACGCCGCCGAGATCGCCGCCGACGCCTCAACGCCGCTCTTCATCGGCCGTCGTAACGTGGAAGGCGGCGGCCGCCAGGACGACCTCGAGTACATCACCTACCGTGGTGTCCTGGGCCTCCGCGGCAACATCACCGAGGGCTGGGACTACGACATCTCCGCCCAGTACGCGAAGGTCAGCCTCTCGCGGACCTACCTGAACGACTTCTCCGTGACCCGCCTGGGCCGGGCGCTCGACGTCATCTCGGTGAACGGCGTGCCCACCTGCCGCTCGGTGACCACCGGCGAAGACCCGAACTGCGTGCCCTACAACATCTTCCAGCCGGGCGGCGTGACGAGCGAGGCCCTGAACTACCTGCAGATCCCGCTCGTGCTGCGCGGCCACACCGTGCAGACGGTGGTGACCGCGGCCGTCACCGGCGACCTCGGCACCGTGGGCATCCAGAGCCCCTGGTCCGAGCGTGCGGTGCAGCTGGCGTTCGGCGCCGAGTACCGCCGCGACGGCCTGAAGACCACTCCGGACACCTCGTTCCAGACCGGCGAAGGCGCCGGCCAGGGCGGGGCCACCCTGGGCGTGTCGGGCACCACCGAGGTGTACGACATCTTCGCCGAAGTGCAGGTGCCGCTGATCGAGGACATGCCGTTCGCGCGGCTGGTCTCCCTCGACGCCGCCTACCGCTGGTCCGACTACCAGGGCCGTGAATCGACCAACACCTGGAAGGTGGGCGCCGACTGGGCTCCGGTGGAAGACGTGCGCTTCCGCGGCAGCTTCCAGAAGGCGGTCCGCGCCCCCAACGTGATCGAGCTGTTCACCGGCCAGGGCTTCAACCTGTTCGACATGGACGACGATCCCTGCGGCCCGACGGGCACGGCCACTCTGGCCCAGTGCGTCGCCACCGGCGTGCCGGCGGCGGCCTTCCGCTCCCCGGCGCTCACCAGCCCGGCCGGCCAGTACAACTTCCTGCAGGGCGGCAACCCGGACCTGAACCCGGAAGAAGGCGAGACCACCACCTTCGGCGTGGTGTTCACCCCGACCTTCCTGCCGGGCTTCAACTTCTCGGTGGACTACTTCAAGATCACCGTGGACGGCCTGGTCTCCACCTTCGGCGCCCTCAACGTCCTGGAAGCCTGCTACCAGCAGAACATCCAGGCCCAGTGCGCGCGGATCAACCGCAACAACCTCGGCCAGCTGTGGGTCGGCGAAGGTCACGTCGAGGACCTCAACACCAACATCGGCGGCCTGCAGACCAGCGGCGTCGACGTGGTGGCCAACTACGGCCTCGAACTTGAGCGCTTCGGCCTGTCGGACGTGGGCCGGCTGTCGTTCAACTTCGTCGGCACCTGGCTGAAGGAACTGGTGATCGACCCGGGCCCGCTCGTGGACGCCTACGACTGCGCCGGCTTCTACGGCAACCAGTGCTCGGACAACGCGCCGCCGAACCCCGAGTGGCGTCACCGCTTCCGGGTCAGCTGGCAGAGCCCCTGGAACCTCGAGGTCTCCGGCACCTGGCGGCACTTCTCCGAAGTGACGATCTACCAGGATCCGCCCACCACGAACGTGCGTCCGGACCGGACCCTGGAAGCCCAGAACTACTTCGACCTCGCCGCGACGTGGCAGGTGCGTGACAACGCCCGGCTTCGCTTCGGCGCCAACAACATCTTCGACCGCGATCCGCCGCTGTCGTCGATCGTTGGCACCACCGGCAACGGCAACACCTATCCCCAGACCTACGACGCTCTGGGCCGCTACGTGTTTATCGGCCTGACCGCCAACTTCTAAGGCGTCGGCTGAAAGCCTGAAGTTCGGGGGCGGTGGAGCAATCCACCGCCCCCTTTCTTTTGGGGCGTGGGTGTATACCGCTGGGCGCCAGCAAGGTTCGGAGTGAAGGGTGAGTTCGACGACGGCGCAGCAGGCGGTGGACCTTGTCCGGGCGGTCCAGGGCGCCCTGACCCGCGGCGACGGCCGCACCGCGCTTAGGCTCGCCCAGGAGGCGGAGGCCGCGCTCCCGCGCGACGCCGACATCAAGCTGCAGAAGGCGCTGGCCCAGCGGGTGCTCGGCGACCTGGCCGGCGCGATCGCCACCATCGACGACGCCCTCGCCATCGAGCCCTATCACTTCGTCGCGCTGCTCTCGAAGGCCTCGCTCGTCGAGCGGCTTTCAGGGGAGCGGGCGGCCGCCGTCCACTACCGCAACGCGCTCGCCGCCGCCCCGCATGACCTGCCGGGCCCTCTGCAGGCGCCGGCCGAGCACGGCCGGCAGGTGATCCAGCGCACCGACGCCGCCCTGGAAGCCCACCTGCGCGCCCGCACCGCCGAGGTCCAGGCCGACTGCACGGCCCAGGGCCGCAAGCGGTTTGAGGAGTCTGTGGGCATCTTCTCAGGCCGGGCGCCGGCCTACGTCCAGCAGCCGCTCTACCTGCACTACCCGCGCCTGCCGGCGATCCCGTTCTACGAGCGCGAGCAGTTCCCCTGGCTCGCCGAGCTGGAGGCCGCCACCGACACCATCCGCGGTGAGCTGGACGGCGCCCTGGCGCAGGCCGGCGACGACTTCGCCCCCTACATCCAGTACCCGAAGGGCGCGCCCGTGAACCAATGGGGCGAGCTCAACCACAACCGGCGCTGGAGCTCCTTCTTCCTCTGGCGCGACGGCGAGCGGCAGGGCCAGGCCTGCGCCCTGTGCCCGAAGACGGCGGCCCTGCTGGAAAGCCTGCCGATGGCCGACCAGCCGGGCTTCGCGCCCACCGCCATGTTCTCGGCGCTGGACGCCAAGACGCACATCCCGCCGCACACCGGCTCGACCAACGTCCGCCTGCTCTGCCACCTGCCGCTGATCCTGCCCGGCCCCGCCCGCTTCCGGGTGGGCGGCGAGACGCGCGAATGGAAGATGGGCGAGGCCTGGGTCTTCGACGACACCATCGAGCACGAGGCGTGGAACGACGCCGACCAGCTGCGGGTCATCCTGATCTTCGACGTCTGGAACCCGCTGCTCGACGAAGGCGAGCGGGCCCTCGTCACCGCCATGCTGGCGGCAAAGAAAGAGTTCTTCGGCGGCTAGGGCAGGGGCGTGGGCGCCAGCACCATCGCGCCGCGCTCGCGCATGCGCGCCTGCGCGACCTCGTCCAGGATCGCCTCGGCGCGCGGGTCGCCGAACAGCCAGGCCGCCGCGGCCAGGGTGCGGGCTGAGCTCGCCTGCACGCCCAGCAGCTTCTCCAGCGTCTCCATCGGCGAGGCCTGCGGCGTCATCCGCCGCAGCGGCACGTCGCCGTCCAGCCTGGCCAGCGCCTTGGCCCGGTCCACGGCCTGGTAGAAGCCGCCCAGCTCGTCCACGAGCCCCAGCGACTTGGCCTGGGCGCCGGTCCACACCCGGCCGCGGGCGATCTCGCGCACCCGCTCCGGCGGCAGCTTCCGCCCCACCGACACCCGGGTGATGAAGTTCGCATAGATGGTGTCCATCCAGCGGGAGAAGACCGTACGCTCCTGCGGGGTGAACTCGCGCCCGAGCGCGAAGGCGCCGGCGTTGGGGTTGCCGACGCTCAGCTGCTCCACGTTGACGCCGAACCGCTCCAGGGCCGGGCCCACGGCGAACTTGCCGCCGAACACCCCGATCGAGCCCGTCAGCGTGGTCGGCTGGGCGACGATGGCCGAGGCTTCGGACGCCACCCAGTAGCCGCCCGAGGCGGCGTAGGTGCCCATCGACACCACCACGGGCTTGCCGGCCGTCTTGGCCGCGCGGATCGCCGATAGGATCTGCTCCGAGGCGGTGTCGGACCCGCCCGGCGAGTTCACCCGGAAGACGATCGCCTTGACGTCCTTGTTGCGGATGGCGGTGTAGAAGGCGTTCGCAACCTCGTCCGAATAGATGCTGGAGCCCCCGGTGAAGGGGTTGCTGGCCCCGCCGTCGCCGGTGACGATGGCGCCTTCGCCCTCGATCACCGCGATCTGCGGCCCCGTGCGCCGTTCGCGCCGGACGGCGCCGTAGTCGTCGAAGTTGATCACCTGGGCGCCCTCGCCGGCCCGGCGGATCAGCGCCATCTGCGCGTCGCGGACCTGGCCCAGGCGGTCGATCAGCTTCAGTCGAAGCGCCTCTTCGGCGAGGTAGGGGCCGGCCTCCAGGGCGCCGCGCAACGCGTCGGGCGCCATCTTGCGGTCGGCCGCCGCGGTCCCGACGCCGGAGGCGTAGACCGAGCCCATCCAGGAGAGCTGCGCCTCGCGGTGCGGCGCCGTGTAGTCGTCGTAGAGGTAGCCGTTGACCGCGTTCTTGTACTCGGCGCGCTGCTCGAAGTCGGGCTTGATGCCGTACTTGTCGAAGAACCGCTTCAGGAAGACGTCCTCGCTGGCCAGGCCCGTGACCTGGAACGAGGCGCCCGGCTGCATCCAGAGCTCGTCGGCAGAGGCGCCGACCATGTAGGTCGAGGTCACCACGCCGGAGGGATAGAGCCCCTGGCTGTGGGCGATGACCGGCTTGCCCGAGCTGCGGAAGTGGCGGATCGCCAGCCGCAGCTCGTCGGCCATGCCGGGCTCCATGCCGCCTTCCGGCAGGCGGACCAGCAGCGCCTTGACCTTCTCGTCGGTCTCCGCCCGCCGCAGCCCCTCGATGATGGTCATCACCGACGCCGAGCGCCGTCCGAACCCGGCCAGGGGGTTCTGCGGCGCCTGGTCGGTGAGCGAGTCGCGCAGGTCCAGCTCCAGCACCGTGCGCGCCGGAACCGGGGCCGGCCCCGCGGCGCTCGCGGCCATCGAGATCAGCACGAACGGCACGCCGACCATGAAGATCATCAGCCCGGCGAACACGCCGGCCGCGGTGATCAGGAACTGCTTCATGCGACGGCCTGTCGCACACATTTTGCAATGCGGGAAGGCGCGAGAGACCTGCTAGAACACTACAGGAACAAACAGGAGTCTCTCGTGGCCCGCCGCGCCGGCAGCGCCGACCTCCCGCTCCACGGCGGCCGCGTGCCCGCCTGGCTCGGCGAGCGCATGACCAGGCTCGGCGCCGTGATCAGCGAAGCCATCGTCCTGGAGTACGGCCGCGACGAGCTCCTGCGCCGGCTGGCGCACCCCTTCTGGTTCCAGTCCTTAGGCGCCGTGATGGGCATGGACTGGCACTCCTCCGGCATCACCACCAGCGTCATCGGCGCCCTGAAGCGCGGCCTGCCCCGCGAGCTCGGGCTCACTGTCTGCGGCGGCCGCGGCAGGCACTCGCGCAAGATCCCGGCCGAGCTCGCCGCCGTCGGCGACCGCGTCGGCCTCGACGGCGCGGCGCTCGGGAACGCCAGCCGCCTCGTCGCCAAGGTGGACTCCGCCGCCGTCCAGGACGGCTTCGACCTCTACCTCCACGGCTTCATCGTCGCCGACGACGGCCACTGGGTCGTTGTCCAGCAGGGCATGAACGGCGACCGCCGCCAGGCCCGCCGCTACCACTGGCTCTCCGAGGGCCTGGAGAGCTTCGTCGACGCGCCCCACGCCGCCATCGAAGGCCGCGGGCAGGGCGCCATCGTCAACCTCACCGACCGCCGCGCGGCCGCCTCCCGCCACGCCCAGCTGGAGCTGCTGCGCGATCTCGGCCCGGACGGCCTTGCCCGAGAGGCGGCGCGTCTCACCGCCCCGGCCAAGCCCGCGCCGCAGCCGCTGCTGCCGCACCTGGTCATGCCGGATCATCATGACGTCCGCCCGGACGACGTGGTCACCCGGCGCCTGCACGGCGCCCTGGCGGCCGCCGCCGAACAGGGGCCCAAGGACTTCGCCGACCTGCTGCTGGTCCCCGGCGTCGGCGCCCGGACGGTCCGCACCCTGGCCATGGTCGCCGAGGTGGTGCACGGGGCGCCCTGCCGCTTCTCCGACCCGGCGCGGTTCTCGCTGGCGCTGGGCGGCAAGGACCGCCACCCGTTCCCAGTCCCCACCAAGGTCTACGACCAAACCATCCAGGTGCTGAAGACGGCGGTGACGAAGGCGAAGCTGGGGGACGACGAGCGGCTGAGCGCCATCAAGCGCCTAGACGATCAGGCCCGCCTGCTGGAGCGCCGCGCCGGCGGCCCATCCGTGGAGGCTTACATTGCCGAGGAGAACGCTCGCTCGCACGACTACGGCGGCCGCAGCATCTTCGGGTGGGAACAGCCGCCGCCCCGCGAGGAGGCCGGCTGAAATCTAGGGACGTTGGGCGGCGCGGAGAGATGGTCGGAGTGGCAGGATTCGAACCTGCGACCCCCGCGTCCCGAACACGGTGCTCTACCAGACTGAGCTACACTCCGACTTGGGAGGGCGCCTTATAGGGGTGCAATTTCCGGCGCGCAAGGAGCCCCGGGGGCGTTGCATCGGCAGGGGTCGTGCGCTATCTCCACGCCCTCGCGAGGGCCACCCCCTCCCGCACCCTTCCTGCTGGGGAATGGTGTAATGGTAACACTGCGGTTTTTGGTACCGTCATTCTAGGTTCGAGTCCTAGTTCCCCAGCCAAGGAACTCCCCCCGATCGCGACGCCGATCTCCTGCGCGTTGACGTAGTGCGCGCCCTCGGGCCCGCCGCCTCGCCGCACCTTCAACCGGCGGGCGATAGATGCTTCCAAGGTCCTCCCCCTGCGCTAAGAGTGTTTCTCCTGCATGGGCCCGGTGGGCTCGGCGTACAGGCGAGCTCCCATGGCCCTTGTGAAGACATCGAAGATTGCGCGAGGCGGCGAGGGCGTCGCCGCGCTCCCCACCGCTGACGCCACCCCCGCTCCGGCGCGGGCGCGGGCTCGGGCGCCCAGCCAGGACAAGCTGTCGGAACGGATCGCGGCGGCGACCGAGGAGCTGGCGGCGGGTCTCACCGAAGCGTCGGCCGCGGCCGAGGAGCTTCGCCGCGCCATGGAACAGATCGCGGCGGGCGCAGAGGAAGCGGCCGGCGGGTCGCAGGAGCAGCTGGCGTCGATCAGCGGGGTGCTGGCGAGCCTCGGCGCATCGCGCACCCAGGCGGAGGTGTCGCGCAGGCGCACGGAGGGCCTGCAGATCGTCCTGGCGGAGACAGCCGTCCAGATCACCACGTCGGTGCGCGCCATCGAGCGAAACGCCGAGCGCCAGGCAGGCTCCGCCGCCGTCACCACCGAACTCGAGCGGCGCGCCCAGGAGATCGGGGAGATCACCCGCACGGTGAGCCGCATCTCCGACCAGACCAACCTGCTGGCGCTGAACGCCGCCATCGAGGCGGCGCGCGCGGGTGACCAGGGCCGCGGTTTCGCGGTGGTCGCCGAAGAGGTGCGCGCCCTGGCTGAAAGCTCCGAACGCAGCGCGGGGGACGTGCAGGGTCTCGCCCAATCCATCCAGACCGAGGTCCTGGCGGTGGCCGAGGCAATCAAGGCCGCGGCCGCCACCGCCACCGAGCAGGCGCGGACCGGGGCCGAGGTGGTCACCACCCTCGAGGCAGTGCGGGCCGACATGGGGCGGATGGCCGAGGCCAGCCAGGACACGCTTACCGCGGCCTTCGAGGCCGAGCGCGCAGCGGCCGAAGCCCAGAAGGGCGCCGAGCAGGTCGCCAGCGCCGCCGAGGAGCAGTCCGCCGGCGCCAGCGAGGCCCAGGCCGCGATACAGCAGCAGGCGGCGTCGCTGGACGAGGGTCAGGTGGCGGCCCAGTCGCTCGCCGCCCTGGCGGACGATCTGCGGGCCGGCCGGGCGGATTCGACGACTGCCGAGCAGATCGCGACGGCCGCAGAGCAGCTTTCCGCGGCGATCCAGGAACTGTCCGGCGCCTCCACCGAGATCATGGCCGCCGTGGAGCAGATCAGCAGCAGCGCCCAGGAACAGGCCGCAGCCACCCAGGAGGCCGCTGCAGCCCTGGCGCAAATCGAGAAGAGCGCCCGGCTCGCTCAGGCCAACGCCGCGAGCGGCGACGAGCGTGTGGCCGCCGCCGAGACGACCCTCAGGTCCAGCCGCATGGCCGTGGAAGCCCTTGTCGCCGGGGTGGAGAGCTCGCTCACCACCACCCGGGAGAGCCTGACGGCGATCGCGCGCCTGGAGTCCTTCGGCCGCGGAATCCAGCGGATCGTCGACGAGATCACCCTGGTGGCCGTGCAGACCAGCATGCTGGCGGTGAGCGGATCTGTGGAGGCCGCCCGCGCCGGGCAGGCCGGGCGCGGCTTCGCCGTCGTCTCGAACGACGTCCGCGGGCTGGCGCGCGAGGCTTCGGAAAGCGTCGGCCACATCAAGACGACCGTGACCGGGATCCTCGACCAGATCGCCGTGCTGCGGCGGGAGCTGGAGCAGGCTGTGTCCGCCGCGGAGAGCGAGGCGCAGAACAATCGCGGCATAAGCGCGGCGCTGGAGCGCCTGGACGAGGAACTGGCCCAGCTGAAGGCCGCAAACCGCACGATCACCGAGGGCGCGGAAGCCATTCTGTCGGCCGCCACCCAGACGGCGGAGGGCGCGCGGCAAGTGGCTGCGGCCGCCGAGGAGGCGGGCGCCGCGTCCCGGCAGGCGGCCACCGCGGCGATCGAGCAGGCTCGCGGGGCGGAGGACTTGGCCGCCGCCATCGAGGAGATCGCCTCCCTGGCGGACGAGCTGAAGACCCAGCATGCCTGAGCCGGAGGCCGACTCCGCCACCGAGGCGCGCCGCTTCCTGACCTTCCGCAGCGGGGCGAACCTCTACGCCCTGCCGGCCGAACGGGTCTCGGAGATCATCCATGTGCCGCCGGCGGCCCGGTTGCCGCATGGGCCGAGCAGCCTCCTGGGCCTCGCGAACCTGCGCGGCCGGGTGCTGCCGCTCGCCAGCCTCCGCGGCCTTCTCGGCCGGCCGGAGGCCGCCAGCACCTCGGCGGCCCGCGCCATCGTCCTGGATGCCGGCGCGCCGGTTGCGGTGGCCGTGGACGCCGTCGAGGGCCTGGTCGCCGTCGATCCGGACAGGATCGAGCACCGCCAGGCCGACGCGGCCGCCGAGGACGGCGAGCAGCTGGCGGGCGCGTTCCGCACGGCCGGCGGGGTCGCCAAGGTGCTCGACATCGGCGCGCTGCTGCAGGCGGCGTTCACGCCTCGGGCTCGGGCGGAGCGAGCGGTAGGCGTGGCCTCTGCCACGGACGCAGGCCTCCTCGAAACGGCCGACGATCGGCAGAAGCTAATCACCTTCGACGTGGCGGACCAGGAGTACGGCCTTGCTCTGGAGCAGGTCCGCGAGATCCTCGACGCGCCGGCGGATACCGCTGTCGCTCCGGGGAGCGAGGCCCTCGTGTTGGGGGTGACCGCCTACCGCGACACCCTCCTGCCGCTGCTCTCCCTGCGGGGGCTGCTCGGCCTGCCGCTGGCGGCCGCCGACGGGCGGGACAAGGTGGTGGTGGCCCAGGTGGGCGGCGCCCTCGTGGGCCTCGTCGCCGACCGCATGCGCTCGCTGATCGCCGCCGAGCCCGGCCTCGTCGAGCCGACGCCCGCCATGCTCGCGGCGCGCACCGGGGGCGAAGCCAAGGTGAAGGCCATCTACCGCGGAGAGGGGGGACGACGCCTGGTCTCCATCCTCGACGCCGAGCAGCTGTTCCGGGAGGACGTCATGCAGAAGCTCGGAAGCCGGGAGGCGGCGCCGCACGGCGGCGGGGCGGCGGCGGCCGAGGCCCAGCTGCAGTTCCTGGTCTTCCGGCTCGGCGCGAACGAATTCGGGCTGCCGATCGAGACCGTCGACGAGGTGGCGCGCGTCCCGGAACAGATCACCCGCGTCCCCAAGACCCCGGCCTTCCTCGAAGGCGTGATCAACCTGCGCGGCGAGGTGTTGCCGGTGGTGGACCAGCGGCGGCGCTTCGACATGGCGCCGGCCGACGACGCCCAGGCCCGGCGGCTCGTGGTCCTGCGCACCGAGCGCCACCGCGCCGGGGTGATCGTGGACGCGGTGTCCGAGGTGCTGCGCTGCACGGCGGCGGACATCGAAGAGGCTCCGGACCTGACCGGCGAGGCCACCCGCCTCGTCCACGGCGTCGTGAACCTGGAGGCGCAGGGCAGGCTGGTGCTGCTGCTCGATCCTTCCGAGCTCCTCACCCGCGCCGAGCGCAGCCTCCTCGACGCCTTCCAGCCGGACGCCGCCCAGGTCGCCTCGTGATCCGCATCCTTGCGGTCGACGACTCCGCCCTGGTGCGCAAGCTGCTTGGCCAGGTGTTCGCCGCCGAGCCGGATTTCGAGGTCGAGTTCGCGCGCACCGGGCTGGAGGCCCTGGAGCGCCTGGCGGAGTTCGCGCCGGACGTGGTGACTCTCGACGTCCACATGCCGGGGCTGGACGGCCTGGCCACCCTCGACCGGATCATGCTCGAGCGCCCCTGCCCGGTGGTCATGCTCTCGGCTCTCACGGCGGAGGGGGCGGAGACCACCTTGCAGGCGCTGCGCCTGGGCGCCGTCGATTTCGTGGCCAAGCCCGGCGGGGCGGTGTCCCTCAAGCTGGACGAGTTCGCGCCGGAGTTGGTGGCCAAGGTGCGTTCGGCGGCGAAGTCCCACATCCGTCCGACGCTGCGGCTCCAGGAGCGCGTGCGCCACCGCATCGGCGGTTCGCCGCGGCCGCGCGTCCGGGAGCGGGCGCTCGTGCCGGCCACCGGGGCAGGGCTGGTCCTGGTCGGGGTCTCGACGGGCGGGCCGCCGGCGCTGGAGCACCTGCTCACGCCGCTGCCGGCGACCTTCCCCTGGCCCATCGTCATCGTCCAGCACATGCCGGCGACCTTCACTGGCCCGCTCTCGCGCCGGCTCGACGGCATCTGCGCGATCGACGTGAAGGAGGTTTCCGAGCCGGTGCGGCTGGAGCCGGGATGCGCCTACATCGGACGCGGCGACAGTGACCTCGTGGTCACCCGCCGGTCCGGGAGCCTCTGCGCCGAGTCCGTCCCCTCCGACCCGCAGCATCGCTGGCACCCCAGCGCGGAGCGGCTGGTCCGGTCCGCCATGGACGTCGTGCCGGCGTCCCAGCTGGTGGGCATACTCATGACCGGCATGGGCGATGACGGCGCACAGGCGATGACCGAGCTCCATGCCGCCGGCGGCCGCACCATCGCCGAGGCGGAAGAGACCGCCGTGGTCTGGGGCATGCCGGGCGAGCTCGTGAAGGCGGGAGGTGCGGATTACGTCGTCCCGGTGCAGAAGATCGCCGAGCGCCTGCAGAAGCTGACCCCCTGACATGCCCCTGATCCGCAAACCCGCCGACGCGCAATCGCCGCCCTCGGCCCCGGCCGCCGACCTCAGGTCGACGTCGGCCGACGCCCGCTGGCACGCCGCCCGCGCCTCGGCCACCGTCGGGGACGTCCACGCCCTGGCCGAGGCGCTCGCGGTGGAAGCCGATCCCCGGGTCCGGGAGGCCATCCTCACCAGCTTGGCGCGCATCTCCACGCCGGCCGCCGCGCACGCCGTGGTCCCCTATGTGCGCTCAGACGACGCCGGCCTGCGCACCGCGGCCCTGGACGCGCTCAGGGCCATGCCGGCGGCCGTGGCCACGAGCCTTCCCGCGCTTCTGGATGACCCCGACGCCGACGTACGGCTGCTGGCCTGCGAGGTGGTCCGTGAGCTGCCCGGGCCCGAGGCGTCGCAGCTGCTGGCCGAGCTGCTCGAGCGGGAGGCGGAGGCGAACGTCTGCGGCGCGGCGATCGAGGTCCTGGCCGAGGTCGGCGGGCCGGGCGTCCTGCCCGCGCTCGCGCGCTGTGAGGCGCGCTTCGCGGACCAGCCCTTCCTGGTCTTTTCCGCCCGCGTGGCCGCCGAACGCATCGCCGCACGGCCAGGCGACCTGCTTGGCTGATCCCGTCCCCCTTTCAGAAGAAGAGTTCAGCCGGCTCTCCGAGTTCCTCTACCGGCGCACGGGCATGGTCTTCAACGAGACCAAGCGCTACTACGTCCAGCGGCGGGTGGACGATCGAATGGCGGCGACCCAGGCCACATCCTTCGCCAGCTACTTCGCGCGCCTGCGCAGCGACCTGAACGGCGAAGTCGAGCAGTTCATCAACGCCTTCACGGTCAACGAGACCTACTTCTACCGCGAGGAGCACCAGCTCAGCTGCCTGACGGAGAACATCCTGGCCGAGCGTCTGCAGGTCCATCGGCGGGGCGACACCATCCGGATCTGGTCGAACCCGTGCTCGACGGGCGAGGAGCCTTTCTCGATCGCGTTGTGGCTCCTGGAGAACTGGCCCGCGGTGGACTCCTACGACGTGGAGATCATCGGCTCGGACATCGACACCCGCGCGCTGCAGGCGGCGGAGGCCGGCGTGTTCGGCAAGCGCGCCCTGATGCGGCTGTCGCCCGAGCTGGTGGCCCGCTACTTCGTGCAGGAGGGCCCCGACAGCTGGCGGATCATCGAGGACCTTCGCAGCTCCGTGCGGTTCACCCCGGTGAACCTCATGGATCCTCAGGAGATGCGACGCCACGGCCGCTTCGACGTCGTCTTCTGCCGCAACGTCCTGATCTATTTCGACGACGCCTCGCGAAGGCTTGCCGCCGAGAACCTGTTCGACAGCCTGGCCCCGGGCGGGTTCATCTGCCTTGGCCATACGGAATCGATGAGCCGGATCTCGCCGCTGTTCCAGGTGCGTCGGTTCGCCGACGCGATCGTCTATCAAAGGCCCATGGAGGGCGCCCATGGCTGACCCTGCGAAGACCCGCGTGCTGGTCATCGACGACGCCAGCCTGGTGCGGATGTACTACCGCGACGCCCTGGAGCGGGCCGGATACGAGGTCGAGGAGGCGCTGAACGGGCTGGAGGCGCTCGAGAAGCTGCTGGTCTCGGCCTTTGACCTGCTCATCGTCGACGTGAACATGCCGCAGATGGACGGGCTGAGCTTCCTCAAGGTCCTGCGGCGCCAGGAATTCCCCGCGTCCCTGACGCCGGCGCTGGTCACCACGACCGAGGCCGGGCCCCAGGACCGCGCGGCCGCGCAGGCGGCCGGGGCCAACTTCTATCTGGTCAAGCCGCTGGCTCCGGAAACCCTGACGGCGTACGCAGCCGTGATGAGCGGCCGGTCATGAACGAGTTCGTCGAACAGTTCCTGATCGAGTGCCGGGAGCTCGTCGAGCAGGGCACGCACGACCTCCTGGCGCTGGAGGAGCGGCCGGGCGACCGCGAGCGGCTCGACGGCGCGTTCCGCGCCTTCCACACGCTGAAGGGCGCGGCGGGCATCGTGGATTTCGAGGCCATGGCGACGGCGCTCCACGCCGCCGAAGATGTGCTTTCGGCCGCCAGGGCCGGATCCGTCGCCGTGACGCCGGGGCTCATCGGCGATTGCCTGAGCTGTCTGGACCAGGTCGTCCAGTGGCTCGACGCCATGGAGGTCACCGGCGAGCCCCCGCCCGACGCCGCCACGGCGGCCGCGGCCCTCGTCCAGCGGTTCGGGCGCGCACCCGCCGTTCAGGAGGCTCCCGCGGCGCAAGAGGCGCCGAGCGGCGACCTGGGGGTTGTCGCCGCCGAGCTGCTGGGCGCGCAGCTCGCCCTGCTCGACGATACGTCCAGCGAACCGTCCGCCGGACGGACGGGCTCGGCCCTCAAGGTGGCCGCCAACGTCCTGCGCCATGCCGGCCGCGAGACCGACGCGGTGCGGCTGGAGGAGATGCTGGCCAGGCCCGAAGCCCTGCCCCATCCGCGCGCCGCCGCGGCTGCGATCGCCGGCGTGCTGAGCGGCCGGCTGGAGCTAGCGGAGGGGCCGTCTCCCGCGCATCGCGAGACCGCCGAGCCGGTGGCGCGCGGGCTGCGGATCGACATCGAGCGGGTCGACGCCCTGGTCAACCTGACCGCCGAGCTTACGGTCGCCAAGAACGCCCTGGCCCACGCTGCAGCCCGCGCCCGGGCGGGTGAGGACGTGGCGGGCCTACTGCGCGACCAGCACGCCGTGCTCGATCGGCTCGTTGGCGAGCTGCAGGCGGCGGTGCTCAACATCCGCGTGCTGCCGATGCGGCAGGTCTTCCAGCGCTTCCCGCGCCTGGTCCGGGAGATGGTGGTCTCGCTCGGCAAGCCGGCCCACCTCCTGACCGACGGCGAGGGGGTCGAGGCCGACAAGGCCATCGTGGAGGCGCTGTTCGAGCCGCTGCTGCATGTCATCCGCAATGCCGTCGATCACGGCATCGAGGACCCGGCCGCGCGCGAAGCCGCCGGCAAGCCGCCCGGCGCCACCGTACGACTCTCCGCCGCCCGGCACGGCGAGCACGTCATCATCGAGGTGGCCGACGACGGCCGCGGCATTGATGTGGAGAGGGTCCGCCAGAAGGCGCTCGAGCAGGGTGTCGCCGCGCCTGAGGCTCTCGCGGCCATGAGTCCTGCCGAAGTCGTCGAGCTGATCTTCGCCCCGGGGTTCTCCACCGCGGCGCAGGTCACCGGCCTCTCCGGCCGTGGCGTCGGCATGGACGCCGTCCGCACGGCCGTGGAACGGCTGGGCGGGCGCGTTGATGTCGCCAGCCGAGCGGGGGAGGGCACGACTGTCCGCTTCACCCTGCCGTTCACGGTGATGATGAGCCGGGTCATGACGGTCGAGTCGGCCGGGCAGATGTTCGGCATCCCCCTGGAGGCCATCGTGGAGACCATCCGGCTGCCGGGCGAGGCGGTGTCCGGGATCGGGGCGGCGCGCGCCTTCGTCCTGCGCGACCGGACCCTGCCGCTGATCGACCTCGCCCAGCTTCTGGGCGAAGGCGAGGCCTCGGATCTGACGGCGGAGATCACCGTCGTCGTCGTCTCGGCCGCCGGGCAACTTGGCGGCCTGCGCGTCGATCGCCTGGGGGAGCGCATGGACGTCATGCTCAAACCCATGGAAGGCCTGCTCGCCGGGGCCTTCGGAATGGCCGGGACGACCCTCATGGGGGATGGCCGGGTGCTGATCGTCCTGGACCTGCAGGAGCTCCTGCAGTGAGCGGAGCGCATTCAAAGGCTTGCGGGCCGCCGCTTCAGGGTCGAAGAGGACAGTCTGGCGCCTTTCGAGGCACAGAGGTGGGGGTGCAATGGCTTTCAAGATCCTGATCGTCGATGACAGCAAGCTCGCGCGCATGGCTGTCGCCAAGGTGTTGAACACGCTGCGTCCCGAGTGGGCGCGGGTGGAGGCCACCGACGCCGCCGAGGCCATGGCGCTGATCCGGCAGAACGACATCGACATCACGCTCCTCGACTTCAACATGCCCGGCCGGGACGGGCTGGAGCTGGCGGCGGACCTGAAGATGATCCGGCCCGAGATGCCCGTCGCCGTCATCTCTGCGAACGTGCAGCGCGAGGTCGTGACCCGGGCGGGAGAGGCCGGCGCCGCCTTTCTGCCCAAGCCGCTGACGGAATCGGCTCTGGCCGCGTTCCTTGACGAGGCGGAACAGCGGGTGGGCAAGGCGTGACAGATGCCGGGACGACCTTATCCGACCTGGAGCTCGACGCCCTCACCGAGCTGGTGAACATCGGCGTCGGTCGAGCTGCCAACAGCCTGCGCGAGATGGTGGGCGAACAGGTCCTGCTGTCGGTGCCCAACGTGAAGCTGGTGAGCCGGGCGGACGCGATCGGCATCCTGAGCGATCGGGAGGAGAGCCGGCTGGTGGCCGTCCACCAGATTTTCGAGGGCGACATCACCGGCCGCGCCCTGCTGATCTTCCCCGAGACCAAGAGCCTGGAGCTCGTGCGCGCCGTGACCGGGGGGGAACTGCCCCTGGAAGACATCATCGAGCTGGAGCAGGAGGCGCTGGCTGAGACGGGCAACATCATCCTGAACGGCTGCCTCGCCACCATCGCCAACATGCTGCAGCGCAGCTTGAAGATGTCGCTCCCGGAGATCCTGCGGGGCGAGAGCCGCGACCTCTTCAGCCTGGAGCCGCCCCCCGAGGCTGGGGATGTGGTCATGTTCCTCTACATCGACTTCGCCGTCCGCGAGCGGGACATCCGGGGCTACGTCGCGATGCTGATGGACATGCCGTCGCTGACGGCGCTGCGGCTGCTGCTGCAGGAATTCATTGCACGCGCCACGGGCGACGCTGCGCCCACTGCCGATGCCGGGTCCTGACGCCGCCCTGAACAGCGCCGTCCTCGATGCGCTCGACACCGGGATCGTCGTGCTGGACGCCGGTGGCCACGTGACGCTCTGGAACGACTGGATGTTCCGGGCAAGCGGGGTGGAGGCCCCGGCCGCCCTGGGGCGGACCCTCAACGCGATCTTCCCCGGATCGTCGCTGCTGCGGCTGGACGGCGCGATGCGCGAGGCGCTCGAAGCAGGCGCGTCCAGCGTGCTCACCCAGGCGCTGCATCCCAGGCTCTTCCCGCTGAAGACGCGCTCGGGACAGGAGCTGATCCACAACGTCGCCGTCAGGCCGGTGGGGGAGAAGCCCTATCACAGCTGCCTCGTCCAGGTGCTGGACGTCACGGTCTCCACGGAGCGTGAGCGCGTCCTGCGCAAGCGGCAGAACGCGCGCTACGACGCCGTGGTCGACAGCGCGCCGGATCCGATCGTGACGGTCGACGCGGAAGGCCGCATCCAGATGGCCAATCCCGCCGCGGCCCGCGAGCTCGGCTTCAACGGCGTCGAGCTGATCGGCCAGCGCCTGGGCGCACTGCTCGAGGCGCCGGAGACCTGGGAGAGCGCCCTTCGCAGCCTCATGCAAGGCGAGACCTCCAGCTGGCCGCTCGAGGTCACCGCGCTGAGGAAGGACGGCAGTCGCAGCTTCCTGGACGTGTCCGCCTCGGTCTGGTCCAGCGGCTCCGGCTGGTTCGTGACCGCGATCCTGCGCGACGTGAACCAGAGGCGCGCCGACGAGGCGGCGCTGCGGGCGCTCAACGAGAGCCTCGAGGACCGGGTTCGCGAACGCACGGCCGAGCTCGAGCGTGCGCATGAGCAGCTTCGCCAATCGCAGAAGGTGGAAGCGATCGGGCAGCTGACCGGCGGCATAGCGCACGACTTCAACAACCTGCTGACACCGATCCTCGGCGGTCTGGACGTGGTGCAGCGGCGGGGCGTGGGCGACGAGCGTGCACAGCGG
Organism: Phenylobacterium sp.; assembly: GCF_036563285.1. GTDB lineage: Bacteria > Pseudomonadota > Alphaproteobacteria > Caulobacterales > Caulobacteraceae > Phenylobacterium. The sequence goes on along the minus strand of NZ_DATCMR010000005.1, from coordinate 240,428 downwards.
TTGATCGAGGGGGCGCTGCAGTCGGCCGAAAGAGCCCGGACGCTGGTTCAGCGCCTTCTCGCCTTCGCCCGCCGCCAGCCGCTTCAACCGACGGCCGTGGACATAGCCAAGCTCGTGAACGACATGTCGGAGCTGGTCGGCAGCACGATCGGGCCACGGATCCGCATCGTGCAGGATGTGGCGGAGGGGCTGCCGTCGGCGCGCGCCGACGTGAACCAGATGGAGATGGCCCTCCTCAACCTGGCGGTGAACGCCCGGGACGCCATGCCCGATGGCGGCGTGCTGACAATCTCCGCGCGGGCGGCGGACGCCGGCCCGAAGTCCAAACTCAGCCCCGGCCGCTACGTCGTCCTCGCGGTGTCCGACACAGGGCACGGGATGGACGAGGCCACGCTTGGCCGGGCAATCGAACCGTTCTTCTCCACCAAGGGGATCGGGAAGGGCACCGGGCTGGGGCTCTCGATGATCCACGGCTTGGCCGCCCAGCTTGGGGGCTCGTTGGAGATTTCGAGCGCGCCGGGCATGGGGACCAACGTCGAGATCTGGCTCCCGGCTGCCGCAGGGGATGGGGCCAAAGCGGAGGAAGCGGTGGCGACGCTCGACGACGAGAGGGGCGCCGGCCATGTGCTCCTGGTCGACGACGAGGACCTCATCCGTTCCGCCACCGCTCAGATGCTCGGTGACCTCGGCTATACCGTGATCGAGGCCAGTTCAGGCCAGGCCGCGCTGCAGCGCCTGGAAGATCCCAGGCTGGTTCTCGTTGTGACGGACCATCTGATGCCCGGCATGACCGGCACCGAACTGGCGCGGGAATGCCAGACCACACGACCCGAGCTGCCGATCCTGATCATCTCCGGCTATGCGGACCTCGACGAGGTTGCGCCGGACCTGCCTCGCCTCACCAAGCCCTTCCGGGAGGCGGAACTCGCGTCGGCTTTGGCCGCGCTCCGGTAATCCGGGCCTGAACATTGATCCACATCGCTGCCCGCCGTAGGCTCGCTACCGACCACTCTTGGGGGAGCGCGCCATGAGTTCATCTGGTGTCATGGTCCGGGGGCAAGCCCGTTGATGCCTGGGGCCGACACGCTCGACGAGCTTCAGCTCGACGCGCTCAGCGAACTTGTGAACATTGGCGTCGGCCGGGCGGCCGCCGGGCTGCGCGAGATGGTCGGGGAGGAGGTGCTCCTCACCGTCCCTGCGATCTCCACCGTCACCCCCGACCAGGCGGCCGAGATGATCGGGGGTTCACGGGTTGGAGAGCTCGTCGCCGTGGAGCAGCACTTCGCAGGCTATGTTTCGGGCCGCGCGCTGCTGATCTTCCCCGAAGCCAGCAGCCTGGAGCTGGCGCGCGCCGTCACGCGCGATATCGCGTCCGTGGAGCAATTGCCCGAGCTCGCGCCCGAAGCCTTGTGCGAAACCGGGAACGTAGTGATCCAGGCCTGCCTCGGCACGATCGCGAACATGCTGGACCGCACGCTGGCGCTTAATGTGCCACACCTCGTCCGCGGCCAGGCGCGGGACCTCTTCCCGCGCTCGGCCGCGACGACCGTGCTGTTCGTGTACATCAACTTCGCCGTCGGCGGCCGCCGGATCCGGGGCTACATCGCGCTGCTCATGGACCTGCCGTCGCTGCAGGCGCTGAAGCAGCTGGTCCAAGCCTTCGTCGAGCGGGAAACCGGCGGAGCTGAGCCCTCGCGTTAGAGGCTGGCGGCCCGCAGCCGCAGCGCATTGCCGACGACGCTGACGCTCGACAGCGCCATCGCCGCCGCCGCTATGGCGGGCGACAGGAGCTGGCCCGTCAGGGGATAGAGCAGCCCAGCCGCGATGGGCACGCCGGCGGCGTTGTAGACGAAGGCGAAGAACAGGTTCTGGCGGATGTTTCGCATCACCGCCCGCGAGAGCCGGCGCGCCTTGACGATGCCCTGCAGGTCGTCGTGGAGCAGCGTCACGCCGGCGCTCTCGATGGCGACGTCGGAGCCGGCGCCCATCGCGATACCGACTTCGGCCGCCGCCAGCGCCGGGGCGTCGTTCACCCCGTCTCCGGCCATGGCCACCCTACGGCCCTCGGCGCGCAGCTTCTCGACCACCGCGGCCTTGTCCTGCGGCAGGACCTCCGCCTCCACCTCGTCGATTCCCAGGCGGGCCGCCACGGCCAGCGCCGTGGTGCGGTTGTCGCCGGTCATCATCACCAGCCGCACACCCTCCGCCTTCAGCGCGCGCACGGCCTCCGGGGTGGTCGCCTTCACCGGGTCGGCGATGGCGAACACCGCCGCAGCCTCGCCATCGACGCCCATGAAGATGGCGGTGGCGCCGTCGCCGCGCAGCGCGTCGGCCTCCCCCTCTAGTGCGGCGGTGTCGACGCCCTGCTCTTTCAGGAACTTGCCGGAGCCGAGCACGACGCGGCGGCCGCCGACCTCGCCCAACACACCCTTGCCTACGGGAGAGTCGAACGAGGCCGGCTCCGAGAGCGCCAGCTCGCGTTCGCGCGCTGCGCGGACGATGGCGTCGGCCAGGGGGTGCTCGCTGCCCCGTTCCAGGCTCGCGGCCAGCCGCAGCAGCTCGGCCTTGTCGAAACCCGCCGCCGGCTGGATCGCCGTCACCGCGGGGCGGCCTTCGGTCAGGGTGCCGGTCTTGTCGACGATCAGGGTGTCGATCTTCTCGAAGCGCTCCAGCGCCTCGGCGTTCTTGATCAGCACGCCGGCCTGGGCGCCGCGCCCCACCCCGACCATGATCGAGATCGGTGTGGCCAGACCGAGCGCACACGGACAGGCGATGATCAGCACCGACACAGCCGCGAGCAGGCCGAACCCGAACCTGGGCTCGGGCCCGAACACCGCCCAGCCAGCGAAGGCCAGGGCCGCGACGGCGATCACCGCCGGCACGAACCAGCCGGAGACCTGGTCGGCCATACGCTGGATCGGCGCGCGGCTGCGCTGGGCGCTCGCCACCATCTGCACGATCTGCGCGAGCAGGGTGTCGGCTCCGACCTTCTCGGCGCGCATCACGAAGGAGCCGGTCTTGTTGATGGAGCCGCCGACCACCTTCGCGCCGGCTTCCTTGGTCACCGGCATCGACTCGCCCGTCACCATGGACTCGTCGATGGAGACGCGGCCATCCAGGAGCTCGCCGTCGACGGGGACCTTTTCGCCGGGCCGCACGCGCAGCCGGTCGCCGGGCTGGACGAGGTCCAGCGTGACCTCCTCGTCGGAGCCATCCTCGCGCACCCGCCGCGCCGTCTTCGGCGCGAGGTCCAGCAGCGCCTTGATCGCGCCTGACGTCCGCTCGCGGGCGCGCAGTTCCAGCACCTGGCCCAGCAGGACCAGCACGGTGATCACGGCGGCGGCCTCGAAATAGATCGGCACGGTCCCGTCGGCCGCGCGGAACTGCGGCGGGAAGATGCCCGGCGCCAGGGTGGCGACCACGCTGTAGAGCCACGCCACGCCGATCCCCATGGCGATCAGGGTGAACATGTTGAGGTTGCGGGTCTTGAGCGACCCCCAGCCGCGCTCGAAGAAGGGCCAGCCGGCCCACAGCACCACCGGCGTCGCAAGCAGGAGCTGCAGCCATCCTGAAACGGCCGGCGAGATGTAGTGGTGCAGGTCGAACAGGTGCCCGCCCATCTCCAGCGTGAACACCGGAATGGCGAGCAGCAGGGCGACCCAGAACCGCCGCGACATGTCCGCCAGCTCGGGGTTCGGCCCGCTGTCGGCGGTTACCAGTTCGGGCTCCAGCGCCATGCCGCAGATCGGGCACGAGCCGGGGCCGACCTGTCGGACGTCCGCGTGCATGGGGCAGGTGTAGATGGCGCCAGGTGCAGGCGCCGGCTCCGGCGCCCTTTGATCCTTCTCCAGGTACTTGGGCGGGTCCGCGACGAACTTGGTCCGGCAGCCGGCCGAGCAAAAGTAGTACGGGCGGCCCGCATGCTCGGCCTTGTGCGCCGTGGTGTGCGGGTTCACCCGCATGCCGCAGACCGGGTCCACTGCGGTCTTTCCGTCGCCCGGGTCGGCGCCGTGGTCGTGGTGGTGATGGTCGTGATGGTGATGGTGATGGTGGCCTTCGGACATTTCCCGGTCTCCTTCGGCCAGGTTACATATACCCCCATAGGGCATATTGCAATTACCCCCAGGCGGTATATGTTGACGACATTCCGGAGGTCCCATGGAACGCCCGAACAAGGACAAGCTGCTCAACCGCCTGAACCGCATCGAGGGCCAGGTGAGGGGCGTCGCGCGGATGGTGGAAGAAGACCGCTACTGCATCGACGTGCTCACCCAGCTGCAGGCGGTCCGCGCCGCGCTCGCGCGTGTTGAAACCGAGATGCTGAAGGACCACCTCGGCCACTGCATCGAGGGCGCCATCGTGGCGGGCGACAAGAACCAGCAGCGTCAGAAGGCCGCCGAACTGATCCAACTGCTCGAAAGAACCCGATGAAGTCCCTGATTACAGGCGCCTGCGCCGCAGCCCTGCTCGCGGCGGCGCCCGCGCTCGCCCAGCCGCACGACCACAGTCAGCACCAGGCCCCGCAGCCGACCGCGCCGGCCGATCCGCACGCCGGCCACACGCCGCCGGCCGCCGCCGATCCTCACGCGGGACACGGCGCGCCCGCGGCCATGGACACCCGTTGGGCCTCCGGCACCTCGTGGCAGCCGTCGGTCACGCCGCACCACGGCGTGCACCTGAAGCTGGGCGGCTGGGACGTGATGACCCACGCCGTCCTGAACGGTGTCTATGACTGGCAGGAGGGGCCGCGGGGCGACGAGAAGGCCTTCGTCTCCGGCATGGTCATGGGCATGGCCACCCGCCGCTTCGACGCCGGCGAGCTGCAGCTCAACGCCATGCTCAGCCCGGACCCGTTCATGGGCAAGCGCGGCTACCCGCTGCTGCTGGCGGCCGGCGAGAGCGCGGACGCCATCGACGTGCTGGTGGACCGCCAGCACCCCCACGACCTCTTCATGGAGCTGTCGGCGCGCTACACGCACGACCTGACTCCGAGCGACAAGGTCTTCGTCTACGCGGGGCTCCCTGGTGAGCCGGCGTTCGGGCCGCCCACCTTCATGCACCGGCTCTCGATCATGGACAGCCCGGAGGCGCCGATCAGCCACCACTGGCTGGACTCGACCCACATCGTGTTCGGCGTGGTGACCGCCGGCTACATCCACGATGACTGGAAGGTCGAGGTCTCACGGTTCAAGGGCCGCGAGCCTGACGAGGATCGCTTCGACATCGAGAACCCCAAGCTCGACTCCACCGCCGTGCGGCTGTCGTGGAATCCGACGCCGAACTGGTCACTCCAGGCCTCGTGGGCCGACGCCAAGAGCGTCGAGGCGCTTGATCCGGACCAGGACGTGACCAAGTGGTCGGCCAGCGCCATCCACACCGTCCCGTTCGGCGACGACGGCTGGTGGTCGACCACGGCCGCCTGGGGCCGCCGCTCGGCGGCGCACGGCGAGCAGCTGGACGCCTGGGTGCTGGAGAGCGCGGTGAAGCCGAACGCCGCCTGGACGATCTTCGCCCGCGCCGAGCGCGCCGAGAACAACGAGCTCGACGCCGGCCACGGCCATCACGGCGAGACCTATACCGTCGCCAAGGCCTCGATCGGCGCGGTGCGCGACTGGCAGGTGGCGAAGAACGTCAAGTTCGGCGTGGGCGGCCTGGTGGCGAAGAACTGGGTCCCCGGCGGGCTCGAGGCGTCCTATGGCGGCGACCCCACGGGCGCGATGGCCTTCGTGCGGGTGAAGATCGAATAGCCTCAGGCGTGCCGGGCGAAGACCCGGGTCTTGCCGCCGGGCAGCAGCAGCAGGGTGTCGTAGGCTTCCGTCTTGCCGTCCGGCCGCTCCATGCCGGGCGAGCCCCAGGGCATGCCGGGCACGGTGAGGCCGAGCGCCTTCGGCTTCTCCTTCAGCAGCCGGACGATGTCCGCCGGCGGCACGTGGCCCACCACGACGTAGCCGCCCACCTCGCTCACGTGGCAGGACGACAGCGCGTCCGGCACCCCGCGCTTGCGCCAGATCGGGCTGACGTCGTCCTGCTCCACCACCTTGGTGCGCCATCCCGCCCGCTGCATCGTCGTGATCCAGCCGCGGCAGCAGCCGCAGGACGCGGTCTTGTAGATGGTGATCACGGGCCCGGGCGCGGCGGCCAGGGCAGGGCTGGCCAGCATCAGCGGCAGGGCGGCGGCGAAGGCGCGGCGGTTCAGCATCGCCCCAATATAGTCCCTGCGGTCCCTCTTGCGCAGGGGCTGGGAAGGGCGTCCCATTCGCGGGCGACAGGGGAGGCGAGCTTGCACCGCAGAACCGTCCTGGCCGGCGCCCTCGCCAGTCTCGCTGCGCCCGCCGCCGCCGCGCCGCTGTTCGACGGCAAGCTCGCCCAGAACCGGTTCGCCGGCTTCTTCCGGCCGGCCTCCGGCGTCGAGCCACCCGGCGATGTGGCCCTGCTCGACCGCGCCGGCCGCCGCCGCTGGGACGAGCTCACCGGCAAGTCGCGCCTGGTCACCCTGTGGGCCGAGTGGTGCGCCCCGTGCCTGGCCGAGGCCCGCGACTTCGCCCACCTGCAGCGCCGCTACGGCGGGGAGCGGTTCGAGGTGCTCGCGATCCTGACCTCGAGCTTCAGGAAGCTGGACCTGCCGCAGGCCCAGGCGGCGCTGACCAAGGTCAAGGCGGGGAACCTGCCCCTGTGGATCGAGCCGGACGGCGGCGACCGGCTCTACAGGTCGCTCGCCCACTGGGACCGGGTCGGCAAGCCGGTTCTGCCCTGCACCCTGCTGGTCGACGCGAGGGGCGAGGTCCGCGCGCGCATGTTCGGCGCGCCCTCCCGCACTCCACCCGTGCGCCTGAAGCCCGGCGAGAAGGCCTCTGCGAAGGCGCTCAGCGACCTGCAGAAGAAGGCGCTGGAAAGCGGCCAGGTGACCACCGCCTGGGCCTGGCCCGAGGCCGACGCCTTCGTGCGCGCGCTGGCGACCGGCGCCTGGAGCTAGACGCCCGAGAGCGTCAGGCCCGGCGCGTCCGGCTCGCGCCCGATGCCGCCGTTCAAGGACTTCTGCATCAGCACCAGGTCCACCCAGCGGCCCTTCTTGTAGCCGAACCCCTGCGCCGTCCCGATCGGCTCGAAGCCGAGCGCCGCGTGCAGGCCGATGGAGCCGGCGTTGCCGCTGTCGCCGATCACCGCCACGATCTGGCGCAGGCCCAGGGCGGCGCATTCATCCAGAACCGCCGACAGCACCGCCCGTCCGACGCCCTTCCGGTGCGCGTCGGGGGCGATGTAGACGCTGTCCTCCGCCGTGTAGCGGTAGGCCGCGCGCAGCCGGAACGGCGCGGCGTAGGCGAAGCCCAGCACCCGGCCCTCCGCCTCGGCCACCAGGTACGGCAGCCCGCGTCCGACGATCGCCTGCCGCCGCTGCTCGATCTCGGCCGGAGGCGGCGGGACCTCTTCGAAGGTGCCGAAGCCGTGCAGCACGTGGTGGCCGTAGATCGCCGCCAGCGCCTCGGCGTCGGCTTCTGCGGCCGGCCGGATGTTCATGGCCGCTTCCATCCCTCGTCCAGCGCCCAGATGGCGAAGGCGTAGTCGAGCGCGACCTCCTTGAGGAAGTCGAACCGCCCGGACGCGCCGCCGTGGCCCGCCTCCATGTTGATCCTGAGCAGGATGGGCGCATCGCCTGCCTGGAATTCGCGCAGCCGCGCCACCCACTTCGCCGGCTCCCAGTAGGTCACCCGGGGGTCCGAAAGCCCGCCGGTCGCCAGGATCGGCGGGTAGGCCTGGGCGCTCACCTGGTCGTACGGCGAGTAGCTGAGGATCCGGTCGTAGGCCTCGGCGTCCTCGATCGGATTGCCCCACTCCGGCCACTCCGGCGGGGTGAGCGGGAGCGTGGTGTCGCTCATGGTGTTGAGCACGTCCACGAACGGCACCGCGGCGATGATCGCCCCCCACAGGTCCGGCCGCAGGTTGGCCACCGCCCCCATCAGCATGCCGCCGGCCGAGCCGCCGTAGGCCGCGATCCGGCCCTTGGTCGCATAGCCGTCGGCGATCAGATGCTCGGCGCAGGCGATGAAGTCCGTGAACGTGTTGGTCTTCTTCTCGCGCCGCCCGTCGAGGAACCAGCCCCATCCCTTGTCCGAGCCGCCGCGGATGTGCGCCGTGGCCCAGATCCAGCCGCGGTCCACCAGGCTCAGGTTGCGGATCGAGAAGCTGGGCTCCAAGGCGTGGCCGTAGGAGCCGTAGCCGTAGAGCAGCACCGGCGCCGAGCCGTCGCGCCTGGTCTCCTTCAGCATCAGCAGGGTGATCGGCACCGCCTCGCCGTCGGGCGCCTGGGCGTAGAGCCGCCGCGCCACGTACTTCGACGGATCGTGCCCCGACGGGATCTCCTGGGTCTTCCGCAGCACCCGCTCGCGGGTCACCACGTCGTAGTCGAACCACTGCCTCGGCGTGGTGGGCGACTGGTAGACGAACCGCATCGTCGTGGTGTCGTACTCGTAGCCGTCCTCGACCCCGAGCGCGAAGGCCTCCTCGTCGAAGTCGACGACGTGCTCGCCTCCGTCGCGGGCGGTGATCACGATCCGGTCCAGCGCATTGACCCGCTCCTCGCGGACCATGTGGCCGGCGTAGAGCGAGAAGCCGGTGATGTAGCGGCCCGGCTGATGCTCCACCCAGTCCCGCCAGGTGGCCTTGGCCGGCGCGGCGGCCTCGGAGACGCACAGCTTGAAGTCCACCGCCCCGTCGTCGTTGGTGCGGATCACCCAGCGGTCGCTCCAGCGATCGAGGTCGTACTTCACCCCCGCGCGCCGAGGCTCGGCGACCACCGGCGCCGCCGTCGGGTCGGACGCCGGGATCAGCCACAGTTCGGTGGTCTCCTGGTTGCCGACATGGACCAGAACGTGGCTGTCGTCCGAGGTGACCCCGACGCCCAGGAACATCCCCTCGTCGTGCTCCTCGTAGACCAGCACGTCGTCACCGCCCCGGGACGGCCGGCGGAAGACCTTCGACGGCCTGGCGTTCTCGTCGCGCCAGATCCAGAACAGCCACTGGCTGTCGGGCGAGAAGGCGAAGTCGCCGTAGGCGCTCTCGATCGGCGCGCCCACCGCCTCGCCGCTCGCCAGGTCCTTCACCGTGATCGTGTAGTACTCCGAGCCCTGCTCATCGGCAGCCCAGGCGTAGAGGGCATGGTCGGGGCTGTGGCTGGCGGCGCCCACGTGGAAGTAGGCCTTGCCCTTCGACAGCGCCTCCTCGTCCAGCAGCACCTGCTCGCCGTCCCCGCTTCCGCGCGGGCGGCGGCCGTGCAGGGGATGCTCCGCGCCAAGCTCGTAGCGGACGTAGTAGTCCCAGGGTCCATCGGGGGCGGGGACCGAACTGTCGTCCTCCTTGATGCGCCCTTTCATCTCCGCGAACAGCTCGGCCTGCAGGCCTTCCGTGCCCGCCAGCATGGCCTTGGTGTAGGCGTTCTCCGCCGTCAGATGCTCGCGGACGTCGGCCCTGAGCGCCTTCGGATCGCGCAGCACCTGCTGCCAGTTCTCGTCCTTCATCCAGGCGTAGTCGTCGACGCGGACGCGCCCCAGCTGCTCGATCCTCTTGGGGTCTTTGCGCGCGACGGGCGGGGGAGGGACGCTCATCCCCGCTCCATGCAACGCCCGCCGCTGTGGCTCAAGGGTCACCGAACGACCCCCGCGTCATTGGGGCGCAAGGCCTGCGGCGCCAGCGACCCTTGCGCCGATAGGTCCTCGTAAACCAAATTCCGGTCTCATCGAGATCGCGCGCCAAGACGCGAACAGGGCGTAAACGAACGAAGTCGGGGCCTCTCCATGCTGGACCTCTCTGTCGAGCTGATCCATGCGACCGTCCAGCTCGAGCAGCCGCTCGGCGACGGGACGCGCACGGTCGGCACCGGCTTCCTGATCTCGGCGCAGTCGCCGGACGGGCGGCCGCAGACCATCCTGGTCACCGCCGGCCACGTCCTGGAGAAGATGCCGGGCGCCAACGCCCGCATCGGCTACCGCATCTCCAACGCTGACGGCAGCTGGAGCTATTCGCCCCAGAGCCTGCGCATCCGCGACGGCCAGGGTCACCAGCTGTGGACCCAGCACCCCTCGCGCGACATCGCGGCGATGGCGATCACCGCCCCGCCCGAGTTCGCCAAGGCGGCGATCCCGGCCGACTACCTGGCCGCCGACGACACCTTCGTGAAGCACCAGGTCGGCGCCGGGGACGAGATGATGGCGCTGGGCTTCCCGCGCGGCCTTTCGGCCAACCAGGCGGGCTTCCCCATCCTGCGCTCGGGGCGCGTCGCCTCCTATCCGGTGGCGCCCGCCCAGATCTTCCCGACCTTCCTGCTCGACTTCTCGGTGTTCCCGGGCAACTCGGGCGGGCCGGTGTTCATGAGCTCGCAGACGCAGGGCGCGGACGGCAAGAAGGCGTTCATCGCCGGCCTCCTGACCCAGCAGGTCGAGCTCAACAACGAACGGCTCGAGATCGGCATCGTCACCCACGCGAAGTACATCCGCGAGACCGTGGGCCTGGTGGGCAATCCCGCCGCCCCGGTCACCTACGCCCGCAGCCAGCCGATCGCCGGCGCCAAGGCCGCCAGCGCCGAAGAAGCCGCCGTCAAGAAGTAGGCCGCGCGCCGCCCGCAGCGGGCGGTCTCGCTTTGCCCTGCAGCAGCTATCTGCGCGCCTTGCGGGCTGCGTACTTGGCGTCGCGCTTGGTCTTGGCTTCTGCCGCGGACAGCGCCTTGCGCTCCTTCCGCTCCCCTCGCTTGGCCAGCAGGGCCGCCTCCTCGGCGGCGGCGAGCTCGCGCTCGACCTCGACCTGGGCGTCGGCGGCGGCTTGGCGCTTGGCATCCTTCGCCTCGGCCCGATCCTGCCGCACGGCGTCCAGCTCGGCGGCGCGCAGGTCGGCGCGCTCGGCATGTTGCGGATCCTGGCGGGCCGCTTGCGGGCGCATCTTGTCCAGCAGCGCCTGCTTGGCTGCGGCCGCCGTCTTGAGGCGCTCCGCGAAGCCCGTCTTCAGCTTGTCGTTCATGGTCGCTCCTGCGGCTAGGCTTCTGCGCGCGTCGCCCGGGACGCTGCCGCGCAGATGGCTTCCAGGTGACCTTTGATCGAGCGCTGGGAGAGCAGCGCTCCGACGGCCCGGCAGCCATCCTCCTCCAGGCGGAGCCGGAGCTCAGCCAGGGTGGCGTATCTGCCCGTGCGGGCGAGGGCGAAGGCCTGTTCGATGGCCGATGGTTTCATGTCGTTCAACGCACGAAGGGCGACCGACTTGCGCCGATGGCCAGTTTTCGCACGCCCCTGATGAGGCGCGAGATCAATTTCGGAAGGTTCAGGGAAGGCTCGGAGCTCGATCCAGAGATCGCGCGGAGAGCAACCGAAGCCAAGCTCAAATCGATAGCCGATAATGCCACAGGAAAGCTCCTCAGGGCATCTGAATCTTCTACGGCGCCGGAATCCCGCACCTGGACCCGCGATCCGGAGACCGGAGCCAGGTGCGGAAACGCCTGCTCCGGCTAGCCGCCGTAGACGATCGACATCGTCTCGGCGATGCAGGCGGGCTTGTCCTCGCCCTCGATCTCGATGGTGCACTCGTTCTTCAGCTGCATGCCGCCCGCCTTCGGCTCGGCGCCGATCAGCTTCTGGCGCAGGCGCACGCGCTTGCCGACCCGCACCATGTTGGTGAAGCGCACCTTGTCGGAGCCGTAGTTGATGCCCCGCGTCACCCCCTTCACCGGCAGCATGCCCTGAGACAGGAACGGGATCAGCGACAGGGTCAGGTAGCCGTGGGCGATCGGCCCGCCGATCTCGCGGGTGGCGCGCTCGACGTCCACGTGGATCCACTGGTGGTCGCCGGTGGCCTCGGCGAACTGGTTCACCCGCTCCTGGGTGACCTCCAGCCAGTCCGACACGCCGACTTCCTGGCCCACTAGGCCCGGCAGGTCCTTGATCTCCACGGGGTTCATGTCTTCGCTCCCTCCTGCATTGCGAGTTCCGGCCGTGACACCTAGCAGGCCGCGCGCCTGTAGCAACAGCGCCGCCTCCAAAGGATCCGGCCGTCGAGGCGCCGGGGGCCGTCTGATTGTCAGGCCCAGCATGCCGCCGCAGACGACGCCCAACAGGTTCAGCAACGCGAAGCCGAAGGCGAAGCTGACGGTCATCCCGGCGCCGTAGCGCTCGCCTGGGGAGGCGCTGGGCCCCAGGCCGGCATAGCGGGCGTAGAGGTAGGCGATTCCGGCCGAGCACGCGATCAAGGCGAGGACCGCCGCCACTGTGAGGCCCGCCCGTCCCTTCCAAGCGGCGGCGGCGAGCCCGGCCAGGAGCGCGGGCGCCGCCAGGAGGATTGTAGCGTCCACCGCTCCTCCCTAGACGATCCGCGAGCCTTCCTTGCCCCAGTAGGCGTCGCGGATCAGGCGCTTGTAGAGCTTGCCGGTCGGGTGCCTGGGCAGCTCGTGCATGAAGTCGATCACCCGCGGCGACTTCACGTGGCTGAGGTGCTTGCGCGTATAGGCCATCAGCTCGTTGCGCAGCTCGTCGCCGGCGTCGCTCCACTCCATCGGCTGGATGACGGCGACCACCTTCTCGCCCATCTCCTCGTCGGGGGCGCCCACCACCGCGGCGTCGGCGACCTTGGGGTGGCCGATAAGCAGGTTCTCCAGCTCCTGCGGATAGATGTTCACCCCGCCGGAGATGATCATGAAGCTCTTGCGGTCGGTGAGGTAGAGGAACCCCTCCTCGTCCACCCAGCCCACGTCGCCGAGCGTCGACCAGCCGTGCCGGTTGGTGTTCTCGCGGACCTTCTCCGGGGCGTTGTGGTAGCTCAGCGGGGCGCCGCCCGCGAAGTAGACCGTCCCCTCGGTGCGGGGCGGCAGGGGCTCGCCCTCTTCGTCGCAGATCCTCACCTCGGCAATCAGTGGCCGGCCCACGCTGCCTTTGTGGGTCAGCCAGTCGGCGCTGGAGATGTAGCAGAAGCCGTTGCCCTCGGTGCCGGCGTAGTACTCGTGGATGATCGGCCCCCACCAGGCGATCATCTGCTCCTTCACCGGGATCGGACAGGGCGCGGCGGCGTGCACCGCCGAGACCATGGAGGAGACGTCGTACTTCGCTCGCACCGCCTCGGGCAGCTTCAGCATCCGCACGAAGTGCGTCGGCACGAACTGCCCGCAGTCGCAGCGGTACTTTTCGATCATCGCCAGGCACTGCTCGGGATCGAACTTCTCCATCACCACCACTGTCCCACCCATACGGTGGACGCCCATGGTCCAGCGCAGGGGGGCTGCGTGATACAGCGGGGCGGGCGAGATGTAGGTGCAGGGGTCTGGGAAGCCGAACACCTGCCGGCTCATCATCGAGAGCGGGTTCGGCGCATCGATGGCCAGACCCGACAGCGGCGGCTTCACGCCCTTCGGCCGCCCGGTGGTGCCTGACGAGTAGAGCATGTCGGAGCCGGCGGTCTCGTCGGCGATCGGCGTTTCCGGCATCGGCGCGCGGGCGGCCTCGAAGCTCTCGTAGGGAGCCCGCGCCTCGCCCACCATGTAGAGCTTCACGCGGCCCGGCAGCACGCTCGGCAGCTCGTCGGCGATGGACCCCACGCCGGGGGAGGCGATCAGCAGCTTCGCCTCGCAGTCGCCCACGATGTACTCGACCTCGCCCGCGGTGAGCTTCGACGAGATGCAGGTGTAGTAGAGCCCCGCCCGCTGCGCCGCCCAGGCGATCTCGAAGTAGCGCGGGTGGTTGTCCATGAAGAGGGCGATCACGTCGCCCACCTGCAGCCCCAGCGAGCGGAACAGCTGCGCGCCCTGGTTGGACCGCGCCTCAAGCTCCGCGTAGGTCACCGTCTCGCCCGTGCCGCCCATGATGAAGGCCGCCCGCTCGGGGTGGGTCTTGGCATGGACGCTCGGATGCATGGACGCCGTCTCCCGGGTCGGCGTCGTCGCTGCGCGCCGCCGACGTATCTTTTTTCAGGCGGCATTCCGGGCCCTTGACCTACCGTCCGTCAAGCGCCGCGCTATGAGGGGAGACCAGCCGAGAGGGACCCCATGGCCGCGCCGCAATTCGAGACCTTGCTCTATGCCGTTGAGGATGGGGTCGCGACCGTCACCCTGAACCGCCCGGACAAGCTCAATGCCTTCAACACCCAGATGATGAAGGACCTCATCGCGGTGTTCGACGAGACGGATGCGGACGACGCGGTGCGCGCGGTGATCGTCACCGGCGCCGGCCGGGCCTTCTGCGCCGGGGCGGACCTCTCCGCCGGCGCTGAGACCTTCGACTACGACGCGAGGGGCGGCGAGGCGCTGGCCGCGCGCACCCGCGATGGCGTGCCGCGCGACGGCGGCGGCCTCCTGACCCTGCGCATCTTCGACAGCCTCAAGCCGGTGATCAGCGCCTGCAACGGCCCGGCCGTGGGCGTCGGTGTCACCATGCAGCTGGCGATGGACATCCGGCTCGCCTCCACCGACGCCCGCTACGGCTTCGTCTTCGCCCGGCGGGGGCTCAACCCCGAAGCCGCCTCGTCCTGGTTCCTGCCGCACCTGGTGGGCGTCCAGACGGCGCTGGAGTGGTGCTATACCGGCCGCATCTTCCCCGCCCAGGAGGCGCACGAGCGCGGCCTGGTGCGATCCCTCCACGCTCCGGGCGAGCTCTTGCCCGCGGCTCGGGCGCTTGCCCGCGAGATCGCCGACAACACCGCGCCGGTTTCTGTGGCGATCACCCGCCAGCTGATCTGGCGCATGGCGGGCGCCGCGCACCCGATGGAGGCGCACCGGGCCGACAGCCGCGGCATCCAGGCGCGCGGCCGCTCCGGCGACGCGCGCGAAGGAGTGACCTCCTTCCTCGAGAAGCGGCTTCCGAATTACCCGGATCGGGTGTCGACGGACCTTCCCGACATCTGGCCCCACTGGCAGCCGCCGCAGTTCAGCTGAGTTTCGATGTGCCGAGGCAGTAGCGGGCGCAGGCGAGGAAGATCGCCCTGCGCCCAGCACTTCCGCCATCGTAACTTCGGGATGGTACAGCGCACCGTGCTTACTCGGGGCGGGACAAGGCGCGGATTTCATGTGCGCAAGTCCATTTATTCGCGCACCGTGTTCGCTGAAGAATAGCTATGCACATGTGCTTGTGCTTACGCTGAGTTCCAGATAAGCACGTCGCTACTGTTCAGATGAATCGGTTCTGCGCCCTTGGCTGGCGCGGTTCTATGGAAAGACAAGAATGGACGAGAAGTCGGAAGTCATCGAGATGACGGCGGACATTGTCTCCGCCTATGTGGGCAATAACTCGGTCTCCGCGGCCGACCTGCCGGGGCTGATCCAGAGCGTGCACCGCGCGCTCGCCGGGGTCTCGTCCGGGACCGAGACGGCCGAGGCCGCGCCGAAGGAGCCGGCGGTGCCGATCCGTCGCTCGATCACGCCGGACTACCTCGTGTGCCTGGAAGACGGCCGCAAGTTCAAGTCGCTGAAGCGGCACCTGCGGACCAAGTACAACATGAGCCCGGAGGAGTACCGCGCCAAGTGGAGCCTGCCGAAGGACTATCCGATGGTGGCTCCGAACTACGCCAAGGCGCGTTCGGACCTCGCCAAGCAGATGGGCCTGGGGCAGGGCGGCCGTCAGGCGCCGCGCAAGAAGCGCTAGCGCCGAGGGCTTCGCCCCTCACACAAGATGTGAATACAGATGTTGGGACGCCCGCCGGCTTCGGCGGGCGTTTCGCTTTTCAGTTGATCGATGCGGGAATTCTCAGGCGTGCGACTCAGTTTGCGCTTGCCGCAGATTCGCGCATCAGGCGATAAGTGATTCGTAACGATTCCAAAGGGCTGTTAAGGAATCTGAATATGGCGGCGCAGATCGGAGCCCCGGCAGCGGCGGCCCGCGCGCATGAGGAGCTGTTCGGCTACTGGGCCTCGCTGCGGGGCGGAGCCCGGCTGCCTTCCCGCCGCGACCTCGATCCCGCCGCCTTCAAACGCCTGCTGCCGACCGTCAGCCTGATCGACGTGCGCCGCGATCCCGTCGACTACCGCATCCGCCTGGCCGGCACCGCCCTCTACGGCGTCTATGGCCGCGAGATCACCGGCCGCTCGCTCGCCGAGGTCTACGCCAGCCCGGCCGCCGATTACTGGCGGGTGGAACTGGCTAAGGTGGTCGAGGAGCGGCGCCCGACGGTCGGCGTGCACAACCTCGGCTGGCGCGGCGCCTCGCACCTGTCGCTGCTGTGGCTGCGCCTGCCGCTGGCGAGCGACGGCGAGAACGTGGACATGATCCTGGGCTACGACGCCGTCGTCGGCATGGGCCGCATCGAGAGCGGCATCCGCGCGGCCTAGGCCGCCTGTGCAAGCTCCGCGTCGCGGCGGATCCGCGCCACCATCGACGCCAGGCCGTTGGACCTCTGTGACGACAGCGCCCCGGCCAGGCCCAACGTCGCGAACGCCGCCTTGGCGTCGAAGGCCAGGATGGTCTGCGGCTGTTCGCCGGAATACAGCCTGAGCAGGATGGCGATCAGCCCGCGCACGATGTGGGCGTCCGAGTCGCCGCGGAAGCTCAGCGATCCGTCGCCTTGCGGCTCGGTCACCAGCCACACCTGGCTGGCGCAGCCCCGGACCTTGTTGGCGTCTGAGCGCTCCGCCGCCGTCAGCGGCGCCAGGTCCTTGCCCAGGTCGATGACGTACCGGTAGCGCTCCTCCCAGTCGCCGAGCAGCTCGAACTCGGCGGCGAGGTCTTCCAGCTTCTGGTCGATGGCGCTCATGCTGGCGCGCACTTAAGGGGCCGGAGCCCCTGCGGCAACCTCAGCCGGCGGGCAGCCGCACCCGCGCGCTCATGCCCTCGCCGACGGCGGAGACCAGCCGAAGCTTGCCGCCCATGGCCTGGCAGGTGAGGTCGCAGATGGCCAGGCCAAGGCCTGCGCCCTCGCCGGAGCGGGTCAGCGGGTCGCCGCCCTGCTCGAAGGGCTTCAGCAGCCGGGGCAGGTCGGCAGGGTCCACGCCGTCGCCGTCGTCGTCGATGGTGATCTCGATCTCGTCGCCGAAGCGCTCGGCCCGCACCCGCACCTCGCCGCCGTCGGGCGAGAAGGTGACGGCGTTGGAGAGCAGGTTGCCCAGCACGGTCCGCAGCCCCTTGGGGTCGGCGCAGACCATCGCCTCGTGGACGGTCTCGTCGAAGGTGATGTGGATGTCGCGCTCGCCCAGGTCCTGCTTCAGCGGCGAGGCGGCGTCCTCGAGCGCCGCGTCCAGCGGCTCGGGCTGCAGGTCGACGTCGGCCGCTCCGCCTTCGAGCTTGGCGATCTCCAGCACCTGGTTGACCAGCTTCAGGAGCTTCGCGCCGCTGCCCTGGATGATCTGCGCGTATTCCTTGTACTGGGGGTCGCCCAGCGGGCCGTAGAGCTCCGACGCCAGGATCTCGGAGAAGCCCAGGATCGAGTTGAGCGGCGTGCGCAGCTCGTGGCTGACCATCCGCAGGAACGAGCGCTTCTGGTCCTCGAAGGCGGCGTCGCGGCGCGCCTGCTTGGCGGCCGGTCGGGCCGGCGGGACGTGGGTCTTGTAAGCCGCCTGTGGCATCCGCCTTGCGCGCCTTCCGGTTCTCGGACGGTCTCCACCATCCCAGATTGCGCTTACGATTTCGTTGCATGCAGCGCGGCCACCGGTCGCGCGGAAGGCGAGCGGCCTTACCCAAAGTAGACTCGCCGGGTAAGCTCCGCCCACCAGGGGAACGGGAAACCTGCCGTTAAGCATGCCGTACCGGCGCTACAGCTCGAAGCGATCCCGCCGCCGCGCCTTAAGCTTCGGCGTGGCGTGGCATGTCGCCTGGGCCCTGGTCGTGGCGGCCGCCGCCGCAGCCCTGGCCGCCACGGGCCGGATCGGCACGGGCGCCGACGCCGCAGCCCTCGCCGTGGGCGTGGTGCCCGCGCTGCTGGGCGGGCTGCTCTCCGCCACGACACGCAAGACCGGGCGGACTGTCGCCATCGTCATCTGGGCGCTCGCCGGGACCGTCGCCTGCGTCATGGCGGGCGGGCTCGCCGGGCCGCTGGCGGCCTGGTGCCTGGCCCCGATCGCGGCTGCGGCTGCCTTCCGCCGCGCCGAGCACCTTTCCCTGGGGGCCGCGGCCTCCGTCGCCGCCGTGGGGCTGGCCGCCACCGCCAGCCTGCTGCTGCCGCTGCCCACGCCGTCCGAGGCCTCCGCCGCCTGGCTCAGCCTGCTGGCGCTCGCCACCGTCGCCCTGGGGGCCGGCGCGGCCCTGGTGGCGGTGCAGGCCAACACCCGCCAGCGCATGGCCGAGCGCGACGAGGCCGAGACCTCCCTGCGCGAGATGCTCGACCACCAGCCGCAGCTGCTGCTGGGCGTCTATCCCGGCGGCCGCGTCCTCGAGGCCTACGGCGACGCGCCGGTGGGCCTGACCGCGCGCGAGTTCGTCGGCCGCAACCTCTCCGAGATCGTCTCGCCGGACCACCGCCCCGCGGTCGAGGAGGCCCTCCAGGTCGCCGTCTCCGAAGGCTCGGCCGAGGTCTCCTTCATCCCTGCGCACGACCCCAACGGCTGGTGCGTGCTCAGCCTGAAGCGGATGACCACCATCCGCATCGCCGGCGCCCTGCGCGACGCCCGCGCCCAGCACGCCCGCGAGCTCGCCCTCGACGAGGCCCGCGCCCGCGCCGAGGCCCAGAACGCCGGCAAGACCCGCTTCCTCGCCAACATGAGCCACGAGCTGCGCACGCCGCTGAACGCCATCATGGGGTTCTCCGACATCATGCGGCAGCGGCTCTTCGGGCCCATGTCCGACCGCTACGTCGAATACGCGGAGCTGGTCCACGAGAGCGGCTCGCACCTCCTGGAGCTGATCAGCGACGTGCTCGACATGTCGAAGATCGAGGCCGAGCGCTACGAGCTGGCCCGCGAGAGCTTCGACGCCCGCGATGCGGTCTCCGCGGTCCTGCGCCTCATGCGGGGCCAGGCCGACCGCGCCGGCATCACCCTGCGCGGCGTCCTGCCGCCCGAGCCCCTCGAGGCCGACGCCGACCGGCGCGCCGTCAAGCAGATCGCCCTGAACCTGGTCTCCAATGCGCTCAAGTTCACCCCCCGCAACGGCACGGTGACGCTGACCGCCCAGGCCAGCGGCGACGTCCTCGAGCTGATCGTGGCCGACACCGGCGTCGGCGTCGCGCCGGAGGACCTGGAGCGGCTCGGCCGCCCCTTCGAGCAGGCCGGCGACGCGGGCCAGAAGGCCGGCGGGGCAGGCCTCGGCCTGTCCCTCGTGCGGGCCTTCGCCAAGCTGCACGGGGGCGAGATGATGATGGAGAGCACGGTGGGCGAGGGGACGACGGTCACCGTGCGCATGCCGGTGCTGATCCCGCACGCCGAGCTGGAGCCTCTGCCGGCGGCCTACGAGGCCTAGCGGCCCCCGCCCGTCCCGCGCGACACCCGCTCCACCGCCGCCAGCTGCAGGAAGGCGTGGCCGGCGGCGAAGTCGCCCACCTCCACATAGGCGCGGCGCACCGGCCGGCGGTTGTCCGCGAAGAGGAATTCCACCGCCACGGCTTCCCGCGGATCGAGCCCGGAGAGCTCGCGCACCGCGCTGGCCGGGAAGCGGAATGCCCATCCGCCCTTGGCGTCCTTGGGCAGCAGGTCGGCGCCGGCCGGGCTGCGCGCCTCGGCCATGAAGAACTTGACGCCCGCACCCGGCGGCAGGCGCCGGTGCAGCGGGATCATCTGCATGGCCTCGCCGCCCTGGCGCGACAGGTAGGGGCCCAGGGTCCGCTCGGAATCGCGCAGGATCAGCCGCGCCGAATAGGGCGTCGCCCCGTCGTCGAAGCGGGCCACCGCCAACAGCACGCCGGGGCTTTCCAGCCCGGCCAGGCCGAAGCTCAGCCGATCGGGGCCGAATGCGGCGTCCTGCACCAGCCGCCAGCGCGTGCGCCGGCCGCCGTTACGGTCGGCCTTCCAGCCGGCCATGTCGCCGCGGTAGCTGACGCGGGTGTAGTTCAGGAACCCGGCGAAGGCGCTCTTCACGCGCTCGGCTTCGCGCAGCAGCTGCGGCGAGGCGCAGTCCAGCCGCGAAGCCTTGGCCCACGCGCCGCGCTCCAGGCCCTTCAGCGTGTCGGGCGAGACGCCGGCCCGCAGCGCCGCGCCGCGCGCCTGCACGCGCCCGGCCGCCAGCGCCGAGGCCACCTCGGGCGCGAACAGGCCGCAGCGTTCGTCCGCCGCGGTCATGACCGTACGCTCGAAGAACAGGTCCGCGCCGCGCGCATGCGCAAGCCCGGGCGCCGCCGCGAGGGCCGCGCAGATCAACCCCATCCACCGAGACGCCGGCCGCGCATGGATGCGCGTGCTCGTCATTGCGTCCTTCTTGTCGTTCAACCGACAGTGGGCCTTCGGGTCTTGCAGCCCGGTTGACGAGCACGGTTAAGCGGCGCGGTTAACGAGTTGGCGCCGCCCGCGGCCTCCCCCATGGTGCCCCGCCCATGCTTCTTTCCACCGACATCTGGGTCAGCGCCCTGATCCGCCGCGCCGAGATCGGCGGCGCCTTCGCCGTCGTCGCCCGCAAGGGCGACGCGCGCGCCGGCTCCGTCCTCGTGAAGGTGCTCAACCGCTCCGACGGCACCGCCCGGCTCTATTCCGAGGCGACCCGCATGGAGGGCGACCGCGTCTGGATGCGGCCCACCCCCTCCGACCAGGAGCCCGACCTCGACCGCTACATCGAGCGCGCCCTGAAGATCGACCCCGACCTCTGGGTCGTCGAGATCGAGGACAAGGAAGGCCGCCACTTCCTCACCGAGCCCGTGGAACGGGTCTGAGCCACGCGCGGTTAGCGCCGCGATGCCCACCCTGCTCGACCTGCCGCTGCCCACCTCCTTCGCCACCATGGAGGCGAAGCTCGTTGACGAGATCCCCAAGGAGGCCGGCTGGCGCTATGAGCCCAAGTGGGACGGCTTCCGATGCCTCGCCTTCAAAGCAGGCGACGAGGTCGATCTGCGCGCCAAGTCCGGCAAGCCGCTCGGCCGCTACTTCCCCGAAGTGGCGCAGATGCTCCGAGAGCTGCCGGTCGACCGCTTCATTGTCGACGGCGAGCTCATCATCGAGACCGGCGGGGAGCTCTCCTTCGACGCCCTGCAGCTGCGCCTGCACCCGGCCGAGAGCCGCATCAACAAGCTCGCCGCCCAGACGCCCGCCGCCTTCGTGCTCTTCGACTGCCTGATGGACGAGAAGGGCCAGCCGCTCGCCGACGCGCCGTTCACCGCACGCCGCGCGGCTCTCGAGAAGCTCTTCAAACGCCTCGGCAAGCATCCGCACCTGCGCCTCTCGCCGGGCACGACCGCCCGCGAGGAGGCGTGCAGCTGGCTGATGTCCACCGGCGCCGGGCTCGACGGGGTGGTCGCCAAGCGCCTCGACGGTCCTTACGTCCCCGGCGAACGGGCCATGCTGAAGATCAAGCGGATGCGCACGGCCGACTGCGTGGTGGGCGGGTTCCGCTACGCCCAGGGTTCGAAGCTGGTCGGCTCGCTCCTGCTTGGCCTCTACGACGGGGCGGGCAAGCTGAACCACGTGGGCTTCACCTCCACCATCTCCAACGCCGAGCGGCCTGAGCTCACCAAGCGCCTGGAATCCTTCGCCCCCGGCCCCGGCTTCACCGGCTCCGCCCCCGGCGGCCCCAGCCGCTGGAGCAACGAGCGCTCCACCGAATGGACCCCGCTGCGCCATGAGCTCGTGGTCGAGGTCCGCTACGACCACATCACCGGCGGCCGCTTCCGCCATGGGACCAAGCTCGTCCGCTGGCGCCCCGACAAGCGCCCCGACCAGTGCACCTACGACCAGCTCGGCTCCGGCGGCGGCGCCGCCCTGGAAGCGCTGCGAGCCTCCGCCGCCTAGCTGCGTCGCCCGGGCGTTTGCCTGCCGGGCCCCGTCAGGCTAGACCCCCGCCCCCATGAGCACCTCTCCCGCCGCGGAGGCCGCCAAGCCTCAGTCCGTCGCCGCCCAAGCGGCGAGGCGGCGGACCTTCGCCATCATCTCCCACCCGGACGCCGGCAAGACCACGCTGACCGAGAACCTGCTGCTGGCCGGCGGCGCCATCCGCGCCGCCGGCGCCGTGCGCGCCCGCGGCGAGAACCGCCGCACCCGGTCGGACTGGATGAAGATCGAGCGCGAGCGCGGCATCTCCGTCTCGGCCTCGGTGATGACGTTCGACCACCAGGGCAAGATGTTCAACCTGCTGGACACCCCAGGCCACGAGGACTTCTCCGAGGACACCTACCGCACGCTCACCGCCGCCGACGCCGCGGTCATGGTGCTGGACGCCGCCAAGGGCATCGAGCCGCAGACCCTGAAGCTGTTCGAGGTCTGCCGCCTGCGCGACATCCCCATCGTCACCTTCATCAACAAGATGGACCGCGAGGCGCAGGACCCCTTCGCCCTCCTGGACGAGATCGCCTCGAAGCTCGCCCTCGACCCCGCGCCGCTCTACTGGCCCGCGGGCTCCGGCGGCCGCTTCAAGGGCATGGTGGACCTGCGCCGCCAGCAGTTCATCCCCTTCGCCAAGAAGGGCTCCGACGGGTCCGACGACGGCCATCCCGCGCCGGTGACCCTGAAGGGCAACTCCGTCGCCGCCTTCCTCGACGAGGCCGAGCAGGCCGAGGTCGAGGAGGGCGCCATGCTGGTGCAGGAGGCCTCCAAGCCCTTCGACCCGCAGGCCTTCCTGGAAGGCCACATGACCCCGGTGTTCTTCGGCTCGGCGCTCCGCCACTTCGGCGTCGACGAGCTGCTGGAAGGCCTCGGCGACTACGCCCCGCCGCCCAAGGCGGTGAAGGCCAGCAAGGCCGGCGAGGCCGTCGCGGTCGAGCCCGGCGACAAGGAAGTCTCCGGTTTCGTCTTCAAGGTCCAGGCGAACATGGACCCCAACCACCGCGACCGGATCGCCTTCCTGCGGCTCACCTCTGGCAAGTTCGCGCGCGGCATGAAGCTGAAGGTGCAGAACACCGGCAAGCAACTCTCCGTGAACGCGCCGGTGATGTTCTTCGCCTCCGACCGCGAGCTCGCCGAAGAGGCCTACGCCGGCGACGTCATCGGCATCCCCAACCACGGGGTCCTGCGGGTGGGCGACAGCCTCTCGGAGAGCGGCGCCCTGCGCTTCGCGGGCCTGCCCAACTTCGCGCCGGAGATCCTGCAGCGGGTGCGCGTGAAGGACCCGCTGAAAGCCAAGCACCTGGCCCGCGCGCTCACCGGCCTCGCCGAGGAGGGCGTCACCCAGCTCTTCCGGCCCACCATGGGCGCCGACTTCATCGTGGGCGCGGTGGGCCAGCTGCAGTTCGAGGTCATGGCCGACCGCCTGCGGGAGGAATACCAGCTCGACGTGCTGTTCGAGCCCAGCCCCTGGGCCGAGGCCCGCTGGCTGATCGCCGAGAAAGCCGACCTCGAGGACTTCGCCGGCAAGCACCGCTCCCAGATGGCCGTCGACATCGACGACCAGCCCGTCTTCCTCGCCAAGTCGGCCTGGGAGATCGGCTACGTCAGCGAACGCTTCCCCAAGGTCCGCTTCGAACGCGCCCGCGAACGCGCCTAGCGCTCGGCGCCGCAGGCGCTCTTCTTCACCCGCCGGACCAGCGCGCCGCAGGCATCCTGTTATTCGAACACGGACCGACACGGACAAACACCGACATGCTGAGTGACCGGGGGCGCACGTTCAGCGCCGAGGCTTCCGTGTTCGTCCGTGTTCGTCCGTGGTTCAAACTGGCGGCTCCGCCGCCCCTAAACGCTCACAGACTTGCCCTGTACTTGTGGATGTTAACCATGATCCAGAAGTTAAGGATTGCTTAACCCGCCTCTCGCGCGTTGTCTTTGCCGACAGGGCTGTCGAGCCGCCTCATGACGGGGCCGGCGCATCCCGGAGCGGCGTCATGGGCCTCGCGCGCGAGCTGAAGCGTCTGTTCGGCGGCGAGCGCATGTCGAAGCCCCGCGACGGCATCACCGGCGGCGACGCCGCCCTCCTCGAGCTCCTCGACCTCCCGCTGCTGCTGCAGGAAGGCAAGGCCGCCGACACCGCCGCCGGCCGAGTCGGGGCTCGCGACCGCGCGCGCCGCCGGCTGGAATCCGCCATCGTGTGGCGCG
Organism: Phenylobacterium sp.; assembly: GCF_036563285.1. Classification (GTDB taxonomy): domain Bacteria; phylum Pseudomonadota; class Alphaproteobacteria; order Caulobacterales; family Caulobacteraceae; genus Phenylobacterium. The sequence goes on along the minus strand of NZ_DATCMR010000005.1, from coordinate 216,385 downwards.
AAGCCGCCCGCCGCACCGCCGATGCCGCCCACCTGCGCAAGGCCGCCGCCACCGCCGAGGCCGCCGCCCTGATGTTCCAGGAAGGCCGCCGCATGGACGCCTGGGCCCGCGCCCGCTGCGAGCAGGCCTACTGCGCGCTCTTGGGCGCCGAGCTGTTCGGGGACAGCGGCCTGAACGCGGCCGCCGAAGTCGCCTTCAAGGAGGCCCGCACCCGGGTCCGCGGCGGCCTCACCGCCCCGCTGGCCGACCTCGGCCTCGCCATCGTCCGGGCGCGCAACGAGATGGCTCTGGGCGATGCGGAAGAGGCCCGCAAGGCCGCCGCCCGCTTCGCCGCCCCGATCGCGGCCTTCGACATCCTCGCCCGCCGCGAGACCCTGGGCCGCGTGATGGCCGCAGAGGCCCGCCTGGTCCGCGCCGACATCCTCTGCGGCTGGGGCGCGCGGCTGCAGGATGCCGACCTGCTGAAGGCCGCCGTGGACGACGCCGCGGCCGCCGCCCGGCGCGTCGACGTGACCTACGAGCCGCTCACCTTCGCCCGCGCCGAGACCCTGCGCGCCCAGGCCCTGGTTATGTGGGGGGAGGTCACCGCGGACCTGGACGCCATCTCTGCCGCCGCCACGACCGCCGCCGAGGTCCTCGACCGCCTGTCTCGGGACGACAGCCCCCTCGACTGGGCCCGCGCCCAGCTCGCCCTTGGCCAGGCCCTGCAGACCCTGGGCGAGGCGGCCCTCGACGAGCGCTCCTACGAGCAGGCGGTCACCGCCTACGACCGCGCCAACCTGGTCCTGAAGGACGCCCCGGCCGCGGCCCTGCGCGCCCAGTGCGCAGCCGCCCGCGCCCTGTGCCTCGCCCGCTCGGCCGAGCTCACCGGCGACCTGGCCGTGCTCGACGCCGCCGAGGCGGCCATGAAGATCGAGCTGTCGGACATGAACGCCCGCCGCGACCCCGTCGCCTGGGCGCTGGCCCAGCTGCACCTCGCGCGCCTCTACGAAGCCCGCGTGGAGATCACCGGCAAGGACCGCGGCCGGCTCGCCGCCGCCTCCCTGGCCCTGGAGATGGCCCGCGACGTCTTCGCCGAACAGGGCCAGCGCTCGCTCACCCTGCTGGCCAACGACGCCCTCGACCGGATCCAGGGCGTCCCCCGCACCGCCGTCTGAGGCTTTTCAACGGCTTGAGCCGCGTGCGAGAGTTCCGGCGTTCCGTATGGGAAAGCCGATGCGTCCAGTGATCTTCGTCCCTGTCGCGCTGGCCGCCATGGTCATCGCCGCCGCCGCCCTTGCGGCCGACACGGAGCCCGGCTGGCTGAAGAAGCCCACCGCCGAGGACCTGCTGTCGGTCTGGCCTGCGGAGGCCGCGCGGCGCGGGATCGGCGGCAAGGCCACTGTTGCCTGCACCGTCACCGCCCAGGGCGCGCTGCGCGACTGCAAGGTGGTGTCTGAGACCCCGGCAGGCTCGGGCTTCGGCGCCGCGGCCATCGCGCTGACGCCGCAGTTCCTTATGAAGCCGGCGACGAAGGACGGCATCGCCGTGGCGTCCGAAGTGCGCATCCCGATCAACTTCGACAACGGCATGCGCGGCTCGATGAACCGTCTGCCGCAGCGGCTGGACGCGTTCCAGACCCGGCTGATCACCAACATGCCCTGGATCGAGGCGCCCACGGTGGCGGACGTCCGCGCCGTCCTGCCGCCCGCGGCCAAGACCAAGACCGCGCGCGTGACCCTCGACTGCAGGGTCGCCAAGGACGGCCGGCTCACCGGGTGCGACGCGGCGCGCGAGGAGCCCTCGGGCCAAGGCTTCGCCAAGGCCGCAAAGGCGCTGGTCGGCAAGTTCCGCGCCCCCACCGACGACGGCAAGGGCGGCTCCCTGGTGGGGGCTCACGTCCACCTGCCTTTCACCTTCGCCCCGGAGATCGCCAACGCCGCCGCGCCGCTGATCGGTAAGCCGCAGTGGGCCGCCCTGCCGGGCGGCGAGGACATCGACCGCGTCGCCCCCCAGGCGGCGCGCAAGGCCGGCGTGCTGAAGGCCCGTGTGGTGCTGGGTTGCACCGTGGGCGCTGGCGGGACCCTGACGGATTGCAAGGTGAAGACCGAGGAGCCGTCCGGCCACGGTTATGACGCCGCGACCCTGGCGCTGGCCCAGCGGTTCAGGCTCTCCGTCTGGTCCGCCGAAGGCCTGCCGACGGTGGGCGGGCAGGTGAACGTGCCCGTCCGCTACGACCTGCCGCCGCTGGAGACCGCCGCCGCCGGTCGTTAGCGCCCGCGCCACCAGCGCAGGCCGGCGCGCTCGGCCACGTCGAGCAGGGCGTAGAGCACCGCGCCCATCACGCCGAGCACCACGAGGGCGGCGAACATCCGCGCCGTCTGCAGCTTGAAGCTGGCGTCCATGATCCGCCAGGCCAGCCCCTGCACCTTCCCGGACCCGGCCACGAACTCGGCCACCACCGCGCCCACGATGGCCAGTCCCGCGGCCACCTTGTGGCCCTGCAGCACGAAGGGCACGGCCGACGGGACCTGCAGCCGGAACAGCCGCTGCAGCGGCCGCGCGTCATAGAGGTCGAACAGCCGCGACAGGTCCGGGTCCACCGCCTTCAGCCCGGCCAGCGCGCCCGAGTAGATGGGGAAGAAGGCGACCACCACCGCCAGGGCGACGACGGCGCGGCCGGGATGGTCCGTGCCGGCCCAGATGTTAACCAGCGGCGCGATGGCGATCACCGGCGTCACCTGTAGCACCACCGTCAGCGGCTGGACCGCCCGCTCCAGGATGCGGCTCAGCGCCACCGCGAGGGCCAGCGCTTGCGCCAGGAGACTGGCGATGACCAGCGCCACCAGCGCGTTCGAAAGCGTGTACCAGGCCGCCTTCAGCAGGCTGGGCGTGTCCTGCGCCAGGCTCTGCGCGACCTTGGATGGCGGCGGCAGGAAGTAGGCGGGCACGGCCAGCGCGCGGCAGGCGATCTCCCACCCCCCGAGCAGCACCGCCAGGAGCAGCACCGGCGCCAGGATCTCCGCAAGGCGCCTCACGCGGCCATGCCCTGGGCGAGCAGCCCCGACACCAGTTCGACAGTCTGCCGAAAGGCCTCGCTGGTCCGGAAGCCGGGCTGGCGCGGGATCGGGCCGGCGACCGGCGTCTCGCCGGCGATCCGCCCCGGTCCGCGCGTCATCACCACGACGCGCGAGGCCATGTAGACGGCCTCCTCCACATTGTGGGTCACGAAGACGATGGCCGGCCGCGATTGCGCCCACAGGGCCAGGACGTCGTCGGCGAGCGCGCGGCGGGTGATCTCGTCGAGCGCCGCGAACGGCTCGTCCAGCAGCAGCAGGCGGGGCTCGGTGGTGAGCGCCCGGGCCAGCGACACGCGCATAGCCATGCCGCCGGAAAGCTGGCCTGGCCGCGCGTTCTCGGCGCCGGCCAGCCCGACCCGCGCCAGCGCCGCGTCGGCCTTTTCCCGGGCAGGCCGCCGTGGCGTCCCGGCGAGCTCGAGGGGAAGGGCCGCGTTGGCGCGCGCCGATAGCCACGGCGCGAGCGTCGGCGCCTGGAAGACCACCGCCGCCTCGCCCGGCGCGGGGCGTCTCAGCGCCTCGCCGCCGGTAGGAGCCTCCAGCCCCGCCAGCAGCCGCAGCGCCGTCGACTTGCCGCATCCGGACGGGCCCACCAGGGAGACGATCTCGCCCTCCCGCACCGCGAGGCTGAACGGGCCCAGCGCCTTGCCGCGCCCGGCGTAGTCGACCTCGACCTCCCTGATCGACGCGATCGTCACTTAGCCGCGGCCACGAACTGCAGGGTGTAGGCGCGGCGGTAGTCCAGGTCCTTGGGATAGACGCCCTGGCCGGCGGCCATGTCGAAGAACGTTTTCCAGCGCGCGTCGGTCATCGCGCCCACGCCCAGGGCCTGGGCGTCTCCGCCCTCCACGATGGCGTAGGCCTTCAGCTTCTCGCGCGCCTGGTTGAGCACGTCCTGGCTCATCTCCGGATTGTCCCTGCGGATCAGGGCGTCGGCCTTCGACGCATCGCCGTGCAGGTAGTCGCGCCAGCCGGCCGCGCTCGCCTCCACGAAGGCCTTCACGGCCGCCGGGTTCTTGGCGATCAGGCTCTCGGGGGCCAGGACCATCGTGGCGTAGCTGGGATAGCCGTTGTCGGCGAGCAGGAAGACCTTCGGCTTCAGCCCGGCCTCCTTCTCGATGGTGTAGGGCTCGGACGTCACATAGCCCTGCTGCGCCACCCGCTTGTCCGCCAGGAACGGCGCCGAGGAGAAGGCGTACTTGCGCACCTGGTCGTCCCTGAACCCGTACTTGGCCTTCAGCCAGACCCAGAAGGCCGTGACCGAAGCGTCCGACAGCAGGATGGAGCGCCCCTTCAGGTCGGCCAGCGTCTCGATCCCCTGGTCCGGATGGGCGATCAGCACCTGCGGGTCCTTCTGGAAGAAGGCCGCCACCGCCTTCACCGGCACCTGTTCCTGCGCCAGGTTCAGGACGATGAAGCTGTTGGACCCCATGCCCATGTCCACAGCGCCCGCGGCCAGCAGCTGCGGCACGTTCGAGCCCGGCCCGCCCTGGACGATCTGCACGTCGAGCCCGCGCTTGGCGTACTCCCCGTTGGCCAGCGCCTGGTAGAAGCCGCCGTGCTCGGCCTGCGCCCGCCAGTCCGTCGCGAAGCGGATCGCCGTGCGTCCCGCCGCCGGCGCCTCAGCCGCCTTCTCCCCCGCCGAACAGGCGGCCAGCACCGCGGCCATGGCGACGGCGATAAGACGCAGCACTTTCATTTGGACGCCCCCCGATCAGGCGGCGGAGCCTACGGTTCCAAATTCGATGCAGCAATTCCTTGGAGGTTCCGCTGGAGCGACAGCATGATCCAGTCGGCTGCGACAGGCCCTGTCGTCGCCCTCGATCTTTGAAAGCGTGAATCGTCGTCGCGCGGCGCGCGGGAAAGCGGGAGGTGTCCTGCCATTCCATGTCGCTCGTTTGGGGGCGGCAAGCGCAGGCCCAGATAGCAAGAAGGCGGCGCTCCGGTTGCCCGAGGCGCCGCCTTCTCATCCAGATCCGTTGGGGGATCTGTGCTGAAAGGTCGAAGCGTGAGTTCGGTTAGCGGGTCGCCCCGCAGGTTTTCCTCACGATCGGTGCCTCTTTTCGAAGCTGGTCCCGGGTCGCCCCGGTTCCGTGCCTCGGAAGAAGCCTTCTGCTCGTTTGAGCTTTCCGGTCGCCCGTTCCGCTCCGCGCCGCAGTCCCTCTCGGCAAGTTGACGGTGCGCCCTGATCCCCATACTGGCAAGCACCCGAATCGCGCCGCCCCTCGAGGGGTCGTCAACAATCTGTGAATACATGGTTAACAACCTGTGGATAACTTGCAGGTTGCTGAACGAATGCAGCGGCTAAAGTAATCCACAGGAAAGCGGGGGCCGGATTAGCGTCCCGCCTCCAGCGCCTCGCGCCGCTCCTCCAGCGCCAGCCACTCCTCCTCCGCCTGCCCGAGTTGGGCGCGCGCGGCGTCCAGCGCCTTGCTGAAACGGTCGAAGGCGGCGGGGTCGCGGGCGTAGAGGTCCGGATCGTGCAGCGCCTTCTCCAGCGTGGCGATCTTGCCGGGCAGCTCATGGACCGCGCGGTCCAGCTCCTCCAGCCGCCGCTGCTCCTTGTACGACAGCTTGGTGGCCTTCGCCGGCGCGGGCTTCGCCGCCGCCGCGGGAGCCTTCGGCGCAACCACCTCCCGGACCCCGAAGAAGCCGGGGTTCTGGCCGATGAAGTCCTGCCACCCCCCCGGCGTCTCCACGGCGCGCCCCGTGCCGTCCAGGCCGATCGTGGAGGTGGCCAGGCGGTCGATGAAGTCGCGGTCGTGGCTCACCAGGATCAGCGTGCCCTCATAGTCGGCCAGCAGGTCCTCGAGCAGGTCCAGCGTGTCCATGTCCAGGTCGTTGGTGGGCTCGTCGAGCACCATGACGTTCGCCGGCCGGGCCAGCGCCCGGGCCAGCAGCAGTCGGTTGCGCTCGCCGCCGGACAGGCTGCGCACCGGCTGGCGCAGCTGGTTCTCGGTGAACAGGAAGTCCTTGGCGTAGGACACCACGTGCCGCGGCGCGCCGCGCACCATCACCTGGTCGCCGCCGTGCGGCAGCAGCACCTCGCGCAGGCTGGTCTCCCCGGAGAGGTCGGCGCGCGCCTGGTCGATGTAGGCGATCTCCAGGTTGGTGCCGAGCTTCACCTCGCCGGCGTCGGGCGCAAGCTCGCCCAGCAGCAGCTTCACGAGCGTGGTCTTGCCCGCTCCGTTCGGTCCCACGATGGCCAGCCGGTCGCCGCGCAGGATCCGCGTCGAGAACCCCTTCAGGATCACCCGCTCGCCGAAGGCCTTCGAGATGCCCTTGGCCTCGGCCACCCGCTGGCCGGAGACGCCGGACGAGGCGAGCCCCATGTTCAGGCTGCCGCGGGCCTCCTTCATCCGGTCGGTCATGTCCTGGCGCATCTGCAGCAGGCGCCGTCGGCGGCCCTCGTTGCGGGCCCGGCGGGCGGTGACGCCGCGGGCCAGCCAGTGCTGCTCGCGCTGGATGGCGCGGTCCAGCCGCCGGGCCTCCTCGGCCGCCTGCGCCTCGATCTTCTCGACCCACGCGTCGAAGTGGCCGAAGCCCTTGTCGAGCCTGCGCACCTGCCGGTGTTCCAGCCAGAAGCAGCGGGCGGTCACCCGCTCCAGGAAGGCGCGGTCGTGGCTGACGATCAGGGTCGCCGCCCGGCACGCGCCGAGCTCCGCCTCCAGCGTCTCGATCGCCAGGATGTCCAGGTGGTTGGTCGGCTCGTCCAGCAGCAGGACGTCGGGGTCCTCCGCGAACGCCCGCGCCAGCGCGGCCCGCCGGATCTCCCCGCCGGACAGCCCCTGCGCCGGCTTGGCCGGATCCAGCCCGAAGGTGGCGAGCTCCGCCTCCGCCCGGTGCCGCTCCGCCCCGCCCGCCGTGGCGTGGTCCAGCACTGTTTGCCCCACGATCTCAGGCTCCTGCGGCACGAACGAGATGCGCGTCGCCGGCTGCACCGTGCGCTCGCCGTCGTCGGCCTCGATCAGCCCCGCGATGACCCGCAGCAGCGTCGACTTGCCCGCCCCGTTGCGGCCCACCAGGCAGGCGCGCACGCGGGTATCCAGCGCCAGGTCGACGCCGTCGAACAGCATCAATGGACCGTCGGCGAGCCGGACGTCCTTCAGGGCGAGGATGGGCGCTCTCATCAGGCGGGCTCAGATAGAGGCTTCGGCCTGCGGCGGAAAGCCCGCCCGGTCTTGGGTTCGCCGCACATCGGGGCTAGATGGCGCCCATGGCCGGCGAACCCTTCTGGCGACGCAAGTCGCTCGAGCAGATGACCGCCGCGGAGTGGGAGAGCCTCTGCGACGGCTGCGGCCTCTGTTGCCTGGTCCGCTTCGAGGACGAGGAGACCGGCGAGATCATCCCGACCCGCGTGCACTGCAAGCTCTACGACCCCCACGCCTGCACCTGCACCGACTACGCCAACCGCCGCGCCCACGTGCCCGACTGCATCAAGCTCACCCCCGGGAACATCGAGGCGCTGGAGTGGATGCCGAAGAGCTGCGCCTACCGCCGCCTGCACGAGGGCCGCGACCTCGCCTCCTGGCACCCCCTCATCTCCGGCGACCAGGAGACCGTGCATACCGCCGGCGTCTCGGTGCGGGGCCAGACCATCAACGAACGCGCGCTCGCCGACCCCGAGGACGCCCTCGACTTCGCCGCCTGGGACCTCGTGGACGAACGCGGTCGGGAGTAGCTTGACGCTCCCACTCGCCGCGCCTTCTGGGGCCGGGGCGGCGTGGTCGATCCAGCGCCGGTCATGGACGTCATGCTGCCCTGGATCCGGCAGCACGCGGCCGCAAAGGACTAGCCGGGGAACCATCGCCGGAGGCGGCGGTTCAGACTTTCGCCAGACTGGTCGGAGGTCCCTGATGCTATTGCAGATTTTCCAGCGCCTGTTCGCGCTGGCGTCGCTCGCCGTTTTGGCGTTCGGCGGCTACCTGATCTGGTCCTGGTTCGAAGTGCGCGACGCGCTCGGGCCGGACGGGGGCGATGCGTTCGACACCCAGGCGTGGCGGCTCTGGCTCGGCGGCGCGCTGGTCGCCTGGTCGTTCCTCGGCAAGCTGCCGGTGAAGATGCTGCTGGGCCGCCAGGAGAACGACTGGGAGCGCCTGCGTCGACTGCCGGGCGCCACCGTCACGACGCCGACCGGCGCCAAGCTGCACGTCGAGCGCTCGGGTCCGGAAGACGCGCCGGTGCTGGTGTTCGTGCACGGCTGGGGCCTCGAGGCCGGGACCTGGTGGGAAGCCCGCCAGATGCTTTCCGAGCGCTACCAGGTGGTGACGTACGACCTCGCCGGCCTCGGCAAGTCCACCCAGTTCGCCGACCGCAGGTACAGCCTGGAGAAGTTCGCCGACGACCTGCTGGAGATCGTCGGCCAAGCCTGTCCGCGCAAGGTGATCCTGGTCGGCCACTCGATCGGCGGCATGATCATCCAGACCTTCTGCCGCCGCTATCCGGAGACCCTGAACCGGCAGGTGGCCGGCATCGTCCTGGAGAACACCACCCACGAGGATCCGAGCCGCACCACGGTGCTGGGCGAGGGCCTGCACGCCATCAAGCCGCTGCTGGAAGTGGCCATGCGGCTGGACATCCCGCTGCAGCCGCTGGTGTGGCTGATGAACTGGCAGAGCTACCTCTCCGGCAACACGCACCTGGCCATGCGCATCGGAGGATTCGGAACGCAGCCGACGAAGGCCCAGCTCGAGCAGGTCGCGCTGGCCGCCACCCGCAACCCCCCGGCGGTGCAGGCGAAGGGGAACCTCGCGATGATGCATTGGGAGGCCACCGGCGACCTGCCCACGATCCGGGTGCCCGCGCTGGTGTTCGTCGGTGGCAAGGACATCGTGACAGTGCCCGCGGCCGGGGAGACCATCGCCCGGCGTCTGCCTCAGGCGAAGGCGGTCTATGTGGAAGACGCCGGCCACCTCGGCCCGATGGAGCTCGCGGAGACCTACAACGCCGCCATCGCCAGCTTCGCGGACGAAGTGTTCACCCGTGGCGCGCGCTACGCCGACGGGCCGGTCGAGGCCACGACGATGGACGCTCCGGATGCCGGCGTACGCCAGCCGCCGCAGGAGCCACGGCCCTTCATGTGATATGTGGCAGAAATGTCACATCGCCCCTTGCGTGCAACCGGCGGCGGACCAATCTACAAGGCGCGGATTGATCGGCTATGACGAGGGAAGACCTGTTGACGCGCGACCCCTATCAGGAGCTGGGCGTCTCCCGGACTGCGAGCGCGGACGAGATCCGCAAGGCCTTCCGCAAGCTCGCCAAGCAGCACCATCCCGACACCAACCCGGGCGACAAGGGCGCCGAGGAGAAGTTCAAGCGGGTCAGCGCGGCCTTCGACATCGTCGGCGACCCGGACAAGCGCAAGAAGTTCGACGCCGGCGAGATCGACGCGGACGGGCGTGAGCGCGCCCGCGGCTTCTCGGCCGGCGGCCGCAATCCCTGGGCCGACCCGCCCGGCGGCGGCGGCTTCCGTTCGCGGCGCGGCCCCTACCAGTCGGAGAGTTTCGAAGGCGTCGACCTCAACGACATCCTGGGCGAGATGTTCGGCGGCGGCCGCGGCGGGTCGCGCGGCGGCGGCGCCGGCGGCGGCTTCGGCGGTTTCTCCCAGCGCGGCGCCGACGTCCGCGCCAAGCTGGAGATCGACCTGGAGGACGCCATCCGCGGCGGCAAGCAGCGGATCGCCTTCTCAGACGGGCGCACCATCGACGTCACCATCCCCAAGGGCGCCCAGGAGGGCCAGACCCTACGGCTGAGGGGCCAGGGGGCGCCGGGGCGCGCCGGCCCCGGCGACGCCTTCATCGAGCTGGCGTTCCGCCCGCACCCGATCTACCGCCGCGAGGGCGAGGTGCTGGTCATGGACCTGCCGGTGACGCTCTACGACGCGGTGCTCGGCGGCAAGGTCGAGGCCCCGACGCCGGACGGCCCGGTCCAGCTCACCATCCCGAAGGGCGCCAACACCGGCGCGCGCCTGCGGCTGAAGGGCCGCGGCCTCTCCGACCCGCAGGGCCGGCGCACGGACCTCTTCGCCCGCCTGGTGGTCGTCCTGCCCGACGCCGCGGACGCGGAGCTGGAGGCCTTCGCCGAGCAGATGCGGCAGAAGCGGCCCTACACGGCGCGCCGGCGCACGTGACAGAACCACGCACCGGCCCCATAAACCCCGTATTCAGGCCCGGTTCAGTCCCGGCCGCGTACATCTAGGGCCATGAAACGCTTTCTTGTCATAGCGGCGCTGCTCGCGGCCACGGCGCCTGCGCCGGCGGCGTTCGCGCAGGACAACGACCGGCCGGCGGCCTGTCGCCAAGTCCCGCTGTCGCGCGTTCTTGACACGATCGGCTCGCGTACGCCGGGCCGGCACCTGAACACGACGATGGGCGACGCCGGTGGCCGCCTGGCCTACTTCGTCCAGTGGCAGACGCCGGACGGGCGTGTCGTGGTCTTTGTCGTGGACGCCTGCTCCGGCCAGGTCATCGGCCGTCAGTAGGCTTGGGCCGCTGGGGAACAGAAGAAGGGACGCGAAGTGCGCATCCTGCTTGTTGAAGACGATCCCGACCTGTCCCGCCAGCTGAAGCTGGCGCTGGCCGACGCCGGCTACGCCGTCGACCATGCGCCGGACGGCGAGGAGGCGCAGTACCTCGGGGAGAACGAGCCCTACGATGCGGTCATCCTCGACCTCGGCCTGCCCAAGGTCGACGGGGTGTCGGTGCTGGAGCGCTGGCGGCGGGACAATATGACGACGCCGGTGCTGATCCTCACCGCCCGCGGCGCCTGGAGCGAGAAGGTGGCTGGCTTCGACGCCGGCGCCGACGACTACCTGACCAAGCCGTTCCACACGGAGGAGCTGCTGGCCCGCCTGCGCGCCCTGCTGCGCCGCACCGCCGGCCACGCCAGTCCCAACCTGGAGTGCGGCGGCCTGCGTCTCGATCCCCGGGCGGCGCGGGCCAGCGTCAACGGCGAGCCGCTGCGGCTCACCTCGCTGGAGTACCGCCTGCTGCACTACCTGATGATGCACCAGGGCCGCGTCATCAGCCGCACGGAGCTGGTCGAGCACCTCTACGACCAGGACTTCGACCGCGACTCCAACACGATCGAGGTGTTCATCGGCCGGGTCCGCAAGAAGATCGGCTCGGACCGGATCGAGACGGTGCGCGGCCTGGGCTACCGCCTGACCTGCCCCGCGGAAGAGGTGGGCCAGCAGACGGCCAATCCGTGACGCCGTGAACCTGCCGGGGGCGCTGGCCAGGCCGTCGCTCGCCCGGCGGCTCGTCATCCTTGCGCTGGGCTGGAGCCTCGCGGCGCTGCTGATCTCTGCGGTGGTGCTGAGCCTCGGCGTGCAGCAGGTGGGCCTGCGCCGCACTGACGAGAGCCTGGCCGAGCTGATCGACCAGCTGCTCACCGGCACGACCATCGAGAACGGCGTCCCCTTCGCCCCGGTGCTGACCGACCTCAGGGCCTCGCGCGCCTACTCCGGCCGCTACTGGCAGATCCTGGTGCCCACGGCGGGTGGCGGCCTGCAGCCGGTGGGGCAGCAGTCCTACTCCTTGTTCGGCGCCGTGATCCCGACGCCTCCCGACCTGCTGGCGCGGCTGAAGGCCGATCCCAGCGAGCCCGTCGCCTACGACACCCGCGGCCCGCAGGGCGAGGCCGTGCGGACGCTGGCCCGCTACGCCGAGATCCAAGGCGTGCCGGTGATCTTCGTCTACGCCGAGGACCGCTCGTCCATCGACCGCGACATCCGCTACTTCATTGTCTGGACGGCCGGCGCCTTCATCCTGCTGGGCGCGGGCCTGGTCGCCGCCATCGTCGTCCAGGTGCGGGTGGGTCTGCGCCCGTTGTTCGCGCTTCGCCGCGAAGTGGCCGAAGTCCGCCGCGGCAAGGCGGAGCGGCTGGCGGGATCCTACCCCTCCGAAGTCGCGCCGCTGGCGGACGAGCTGAACGCGCTCCTCGTCCACAACCAGGAGGTCGTGGAGCGCCAGCGCACCCACGTCGGCAACCTGGCCCACGCGCTCAAGACGCCAATCTCGGTGATGGTCACGGAGGCTTCCCAGCGGCCGGGGCCGCTTGCGGAAGTCGTCACCCGGCAGGCGGAGACCATGCAGCGGCAGGTGGACCACCACCTGCGCCGCGCCCGCGCCGCCGCCCGCACGCAGGGCATGGGCGAGCGCACCTCGGTGGCCGAGGTGGTGGACGAGCTTGCGCGGACGCTGGAGCGCATCTTCCGCGACAAGGGCGTCGCCATCGACTGGGACGTCGGCGAGGACCTGTTCTTCCAGGGCGAGCGGCAGGACCTGCTGGAGATCGCCGGCAACGCGATGGAGAACGCCTGCAAGTGGTGCAAGGCCAAGGTCCGCGTCCGCGCCGAGCCCGCCGGCGCCGAGCGCTTCCGCCTCACGATCGAGGACGACGGTCCGGGCCTGCCGCCCGACCTGCGTGAGGAGGTCATCCGCCGCGGCGCCCGCCTGGACGAGAACGCCCCCGGCTCCGGCCTGGGCCTGGCCATCCTGGACGAGCTCGGCCGCGCCTACGGCGGATCCCTGAAGCTCGGCGACGCCCAGTTGGGCGGTCTGCTGGTGCAGATCGACCTTCCGCAGGCGGAGGCCTGATCCCTTAGGCTTCGGAAAACCTTAACCCGCGATTGGGCATCTTCTTCACTGTGCGGGCGTGCGTCCCGCCCCTGGAGCCGTGCATGGTCGCTCTTTCCGAGCGCAAGATGGAGATCGTCCGGACGCTGGTCACCGGCGCGCCCGACAGGATCGTGGATGGTCTCCACCAAGCGCTTGCGGACGCGAGCGGGGACACGCCGCTGGCCACCGTGCGCCGCCTCGTGGAGAACGAGGTCCGGGACCGACGCCTGCGCAACATCGTGCTGCAGCCCATCGCCCCCATGTGCGTCGGCGACGGGCGCGACACCCATGGCCTGACGTTCCCGTCGTTCGTCCTCGGCCTGCTGTGGAAGGGCCTCAAGGCCGTCGCCCCCCAGGAGATCGAGAAGGCGGCCGTGGCGCTCTACGACTTCCGGCCCGGCGAGAGTTCGCCGGCGCCCTTCGACGCCCTGGTGAAGATCGCCTGCGATGCGGTCCGGGCGCGCGATCCCAAGGAATTCCGCCTGGCTTCCGATCTGTGCGACCAAGCGCGCGACGGCGGCGCCGGCATCCTGATCTCCTGCCTCGAGATCGCGCCCGTGGTGCGCCGCTCCACCGTCCGTTTGCCCGAGTGGATCGCCCACTTCGGCGAGGAGACCACGGCGGCCGCACGGCTCGCCTATCGCGACGCCTGCGCGGTCTCCGACGACGGCGGACCGCGCTACTTCGAGATGATCGCCGCCCAGATGCCGCACCCGTGGATGGTGCTGCGCGTCATTTCGGCCGTCATGGAGAAGCCGAACGAGCGCTACCTGGCGGAATCCGAGCTGGGCGCCTTCGCCGAGCGGGTCATGGCGGACATCGACGAGGCCCTTCGGGCCATCTCGCAGCTGGACATCGACGCGGGGCCGGACGCCTCGAAGTCCGCCGCCACCATGGTCGAGCTGGTGACCCTGCAGGTGGCGGAGCTGGAATCCACCATCGAGCTGTCCCGTGAGGAAGGCTGGGGCCGGCGGCTGCACAAGCAGAAGAACTCGCTGGCCACTGTGGTCGAGGGCCGGATCCGCGACGCCGAGAAGTACGTCATCACCTCGCTGCCGACCCAGCCGCCGAAGCTGCGGCGCATGCGCCGGTCGATCCCGCGCCTGTCCATTGCGCCGGACAAGAAGATCGTCAGCCGGGCCATGACCCTGCTTCACTTCGCCCGCGAGATCCGCTCGAGTGCCAACTACGGCGGCTTCGCCTCCGCGCGCGGCAAGATGCTGGAGAAGGTGGGCGACCACCTCGACCATTACGTCGAGGAGGTCCTTGACCTCATCAAGACCGGCGACGCCGAGAGCGAGAGCGTCGCGCGCGAGTTCCTGAACGTGGTGGCCGAGTACAGCCGCCTGGTGCGCGACGACAAGGCCGCCGACCTGGTGCGCCGCCGCGCCGCCGCGGCGCACTTCCCGGAGACGCCCGCCGCGCGCGTCGGCTGAGGCCCTCGCCCTGGATCGAGCTTTCCGCTAAACGGCCCGGCATGATCGCCTTCTGGGTGGTCGCCGGCGTGCTCTCCGCCCTGGCGGCCGGCCTCATCCTCTTCCGGGCCGCCAAGGCCGCCGCCGCGCCCGAGGCCGCGGACCCGACTCCCATCCTCTACCGCCGGCAGCTGTCGGAGATCGACGACCTCGCCGAGCGTGGCTTGATCGGTGAAACGGAGAAGAAGAGCGCCTACGCCGAGGCCGGCCGCCGGCTGCTCTCGGCGGCCGAGCGCCCAGGCGAGGGCTGGAGCAGCGGCCCGGCCGCGCGCCCGGCGCTGATGGCCGCCGTGGTGGCGGCGCCGGCTCTGGCGCTGGGGCTCTACCTGTGGCTGGGCGCGCCCGGCTTCCCGGACCAGCCGTTCGCGAAGCGGCTGGAGACCTGGAAGGGCTGGGTGGCGACCGATCCGGGCCGGCTCGGCCCCGCCGAGGGCGCCGCGCTCATGGAGCGGGTGGCCAAGGAACGGCCGAAGGACGCCGAGGCGCAGCGGGTGCTGGCGATGATGCATCTCGCCGCCCAGAACCCCGGCCAAGCCGTCCGCGCCCTGGAGCGGGCGGTCGAGCTCGCGCCCGAACGGGCAGACCTCTGGTCCACCCTGGGCGAGGCCCTGGTGTTCCGGGACGGTGACGTGACCCCCGCAGCGGAGGCCGCCTTCCAGGAGAGCCTCAGGCGCGACCCGGCGGGGATATCGGCCCGCTTCCACCTGGCCCGGGCGCGCATCGCCCGCGGCGACAAGGTGGGCGGCGTGGCCGAGTGGCGGGCCCTGCTGGCCAGCCTGCCTGCAGACGACGAGCGCCGGCCGGTGCTCATCCAGGCCATCGCCGAGGCGGAAGCCCAGCCGCAGACGCCCTCGGTGGCCGGCTCACAGATGGCGGCGATCCGCGGCATGGTCGAAGGCCTCGCCCAGCGGCTGCAGACCGATCCCGACAATCCCGACGGCTGGGTCAGGCTGGTGCGCGCATACGCGGTGCTGGGGGAGACCGGCAAGCGTGACGAAGCCTTGAAGACTGCCCGTGCGCGTTACGCCTCGAGACCCGATATCCTGGAACAGCTCGCCACGGCGGCGGCTGCGGAACCCATGCGATGAGTTTGCTTCCCAAATCCCCCAAGGCGCGTCGGCGCCTCACCCTGATCGCGGCGATCGCGCCCGTGCTGGCGCTGGCCGTGGGCCTCACCCTCTGGGGCCTGAGGGACTCGATCTCGTTCTTCTACACGCCCTCGCAGGCCGACGCGGCCAAGCCGCCGCCGGGCCGATCCATCCAGCTCGGCGGCCTTGTGGCCCAGGGTTCGGTGGTGAAGCACGCCGACGGCCGCGTGGAGTTCACGGTTCAGGACCAGGCCGCCGTGGACCGCGTGGTTTTCCAGGGCGACCTGCCGGACCTGTTCCGCGAGGGCCAGGGCGTGGTCGCCGTGGGCGCCTTCCGCCAGGACGGCGTGTTCGAGGCCACGCGGGTGCTCGCCAAGCACGACGAGCGCTACATGCCGCGCGAGGTCTCCAAGGCCCTGAAGGAGCAGGGCGAGTGGTACGGCGAAGGCGGCAAGCCCCAGCATAAGGCGCCCGCCACATGATCGCGGAGATCGGCGCCTTCGCGCTGATGCTCGCGCTGGCCTTCTCAGTGGCGCAGGTCGGGCTGTCGGCCGCCGCGCGGATGCGGCGCTCCACGGTGCTGGCCGCGGCCGGCGAAGGCGCAGCGCTGGCGGCCTTCGCGGGCGTGGCGCTGGCGTTCGCCGCCCTGATGCACGCCTTCATCGTGTCGGACTTCTCCGTGGCCAACGTGGCGGCCAACTCGCACACGGCAAAGCCGCTGCTGTATCGGGTGGCCGGGACCTGGGGCAGCCATGAAGGCTCCATGCTGCTGTGGTGCCTGGCGCTCACCGGCTTCGGCGCCCTGGCGGCCGGGCAGGGCAGGGGCCTGCCGCGCGCCCTGAAAGCGGTGACGGTGGCCGTGCAGGGCTCCCTGGGCGTGGTCTTCCTGGCCTACACCGTGTTCGCATCGAACCCGCTGGCCAGGGTGGCCAACCCGCCGGTGGAGGGCCGCTCGCTCAATCCGCTGCTGCAGGACCCGGCGCTCGCCGTCCACCCGCCGTTCCTCTACGCCGGCTACGTCGGCTTGAGCGTGGTCTTCTCCCTGGCGCTCGCCGCCCTGATCGAAGGCCGCGTGGACGCCGCCTGGGCGCGCTGGGTGCGGCCGTGGACGCTCGCGGCCTGGAGCATGCTTACCGTCGGCATCACGCTCGGCGCCTTCTGGGCCTACTACGAGCTGGGCTGGGGCGGCTGGTGGTTCTGGGACCCGGTGGAGAACGCCTCCTTCATGCCCTGGCTGGTGGCCACCGGCCTCCTGCACTCGGCCATCGTGACGGAGAAGCGCGGCGCGCTTTCCGGCTGGAGCGTGTTCCTGGCGGTGGCCGCCTTCACCTTCTCCATGCTGGGCGCCTTCCTGGTGCGCTCGGGCGTGCTGACCTCCGTTCACGCGTTTGCGGTGGATCCCACCCGCGGCGTCCTGCTGCTGATGATCCTGGGCTTGTTCGCGGGCGTCGGCTTTGCGCTGTTCGCCTGGCGCGCGCCGGCGTTCGCCCAAGGCGGCCTGTTCGCGCCGGTGAGCCGCGAGAGCGCCCTGGTGCTCAACAACATCCTACTGGCGGCGGCGACGGCCACGGTCCTGCTCGGCACCCTGTTCCCGCTGATCCGGGAGGCCGCCACGGGGGAGGCGATCTCGGTGGGGCCGCCGTACTTCAACCTGACCTTCACCCCCCTCATGGCGGCGCTGATGGTCCTGCTCCCGGCCGGTCCGCTGCTGGCCTGGAAGCGCGGCGACGCCCAGGGCGTGGCGCAACGGCTCTGGACCGCGGCCCTGATCGCGTTGGTCGTGGCGCTCGCCACCTATGCCCTGGTGAGCCCAAGGAAAGCCTTCGGCGCGGCCGGCATCGGCATCGGCGCCTGGCTGATCGCCGGCGCGGTGGCCGAGATCTTCGAGCGTACGCGAGCCTTCCGCGTCCCAGCGGCAGAGACCTGGCGGCGCCTGACCGGATTGCCGCGAGGCGCCTGGGGCATGACGCTGGCGCACCTGGGGCTCGGCGTCTTCGTGCTCGGCGCCTGCTTCGAGACCGGCTGGAAGGCCGAGGCCGCCGAGACCCTGCCGCTGGGCGGCGTGATCAACGTCGGCGCCTACCAGGCGCGGCTGGACCGGGTGGAGCCGGTCGAGGGGCCCAACTACGACGCCGAACGCGGCTACATCACCGTCACGCGGAACGGCGAGCCGATCTGCTCCGGTACGCCCGAGCGCCGGCTCTATCCTGCGGGCGGCCAGACCACCTCGGAGGTCGCCATCTGCTACCGCGGCCTGTCCCACCTCTACCTGGTGCTGGGCGAGCGGCGCGACGCCCGGGCTGAGCCGGTGTGGCTGGTGCGCGGCTACTGGAACCCCTGGGCGTCCTTGATCTTCCTCGGCCCGGTCCTGATGGGCCTGGGCGGCCTCGTCTCCCTGTCGGACCGCCGCCTGCGCATCGGCATCGCGCGCCGCACCCAAGAGCAGCCGGCATGAGGCTGCGGCGCGCCCTGGCGGCCCTGGCCGCCGTGTTCTGCATGGCCGCCGCCTCGGACCCCGCCGAGAGGCTCCCGGACCCGGCGCAGGAGGCGCAGGCGCGGGAGATCTTCCGCGACGTGCGCTGCCTGGTCTGCCAGAACGAGTCCATCGACGACTCCGAGGCGCCGCTGGCGCAGGACCTTCGCAAGCTAGTCCGCGAGCAGGTGAAGGCGGGCCGTAGCGAGACCCAGATCAAGCGCTATCTGACCGACCGCTACGGCGAGTTCGTGCTCCTGCGCCCCAGCTTTTCGACGGGAAACCTGGTGCTGTGGCTGGCCCCGTTCGCGATCGTGCTGCTCGGCGCGGGCCTGCTTCTGGCCAGGCTCCGGAACCGAACGCCGGACACGGAGCTAAGCGAGGAGGAGGCGGAGCGGCTACAGCGTCTGGCGAACAGCGAAATACCGCCGACATGATTGCGCCCAATATCGGACGCGAAGCCGAACGCAGGGTGACCTAAACGTAACTTGAGAGCGGTTGCGCTCTCGTGCATCGAACCTAGGTTTATCAGGGCGCGGCCCGGTGTTCCGGACGTCGCGTACAGGGAACAGTAAGGCCAATGACTTCGAAGAAGACGGGTTACATCCTGGGCGCCGTGGCTGGTGCGGGCGTGATGGCGGCGGCGGTGGCCGGCGCGGGCATGCGGTTTCCGGCGGCCCATGCCGACCAGCCGCAACTGATCCGCGCCTCCACGGCGCCGATCTTCGCGCCGCCACCCGGCGCGCCGATGTCCTACGCCGACATCTTCGAGAAGGTTTCGCCCGCGGTTGTGTCCATCGAGGTGGAAAGCCGTGTCGATCCGAACCGCCTGCGCCGGGTGATCCCCGGCCTGCCCTTCCTCGTGCCGCCCGACCAGGGCGGCGGCGATGGCGAGGACGAAGGGGCGCCCGAAGGTGGCGGCCGCACCGAGCGTGGCCAACCGCGCATGCCGCCCGCCCGCTCGTCGGGCTCCGGCTTCTTCATCTCCCCGGACGGCTACATCGTCACCAACAACCACGTCGTCGAGAACGCCCAGTCGATCAAGGTCGTGCTCAAGGACGAGCGCGAGCTGCAGGCCACGGTCGTGGGTCGCGACGAGGCGACCGACCTGGCGGTGCTCAAGGTCGAGGGCCGCAACTTCCCGTTCGTGAACTTCGAGAACCAGGCCAAGCCGCGGGTCGGCGACTGGGTGATCGCGGTCGGCAACCCCTTCGGCCTGGGCGGCACCGCCACGGCCGGCATCGTCTCGGCGTACGGCCGCGACATCGGCGACACCTTCATCGACTTCATCCAGATCGACGCGCCCATCAACCGGGGCAACTCGGGCGGTCCGACCTTCGACATCTACGGGCGGGTCATCGGGGTGAACACGGCGATCTACTCGCCCTCGGGCGGCTCGGTCGGTATTGGCTTCGCCATCCCCGCGGAGGTGGCCGAGAACGTCACCAAGCAGTTGATCGCCGGCCGCCGCATCGAGCGCGGCTACATCGGCGCCACCATCCAGAACGTCCAGCCCGAGGTGGCCGAGGCGCTGGGCATGGGCGAGCAGCGCGGCGCCATCGTCTCCGACCTGGTGGCCGGCGGACCTTCCGCGCGGGCCGGCCTGATGTCCGGCGACGTGATCACCTCGGTGAACGGCAAGAACATCAAGACCAACACCGACCTCACCCGCGAGGTGGCCAAGGCCCGTCCCGGCGACGTGCTGCGGCTCGAGATCCTGCGCGAAGGCCGCCGGCGGACCATCGAAATCCGCTCGGGCGTCCGTCCGGCGGAAAGCGAGCTGGCGGTTAACGACAACACCCCCGGCGCCCGTCCGCGGCCGACCCCGGCGGTGCCCGAGGCGGCCCGCACCACGGTGCTCGGCCTCACGCTCGCGCCGCTCGACGCGGCGACCCGCACCCAGCTCAACGTGCCCGCGGAGGTGCGCGGGGTGCTGGTGACCGGCGTCGACCAGTCCTCGGCGGCGGGCGAGACCGGCCTGCGGCGCGGGGACGTGATCGCTCAGGTGAACGGCCGGGCCGTGACGAGCGGCCAGGAAGTCTCCGCCGCCGTGGCCGCGGCCAAGGCCGCCAAGCGCGAGAACGTCGCCATCGGCGTGGTCCGCAACGGCCGCACCGTGTTCCTGGCCTTGAAGGTTTCAGGCTAAGCTTGGCTCTGCGGGGGGCGGAATCATGCGGATCCTGATCGTCGAGGACGACCTCGAGGCGGCCGAAGCCATGGAGCGCGGCCTCACCGAGGCCGGCAACCAGTGCACGCGTGCGGCCGACGGGGAGGAGGGCCTCTCCGCCGCCCGCGACGGCGAGTTCGACGTGATGATCGTCGACCGCATGATGCCGCGCATGGACGGCGTCACCCTCGTGGAGACGCTCCGGCGCGAGGGCGACCAGACCCCGGTGCTGTTCCTCTCCGCCCTGGGCGAGGTCGGAGACCGGGTAAAGGGCCTGCAGGCCGGGGGCGACGACTACCTGGTCAAGCCCTACGCCTTCGCCGAGCTGATCGCTCGGGTCGAGGCCCTGGCGCGCCGGCGCGAGACCGGCTCGGTGCAGACCCTGCTCAGGGTCGGCGAGCTGGAGATGGACCTAATCGGCCGCACCGTGCACCGCCAGGGCAAGGAGATCGACCTGCAGCCGCGGGAGTTCCAGCTCCTGGAGTTCATGATGCGCCACGCCGGCCAGTCGGTGACGCGCACCATGCTGCTGGAGAAGGTCTGGGAGTACCACTTCGACCCCCAGACCAACGTCATCGACGTGCACATCTCCCGCCTGCGCTCGAAGATCGACAAGGGCTTCGACCGGCCGATGCTGCAGACCGTCCGCGGGGCGGGCTACCGCCTGGACGCCTAGGACCGCGCGATGCGCCTGCCGCGCATCTTCCGCACCACGCCGTTCCGGCTGACGCTGCTGTTCCTGGCGCTGTTCGCCAGCGCCGCGTCGGCCTTCCTCGCCTACATCTATGTCGCAACCGCGGGCGAAACGACGCGCCGGACCGACCGCGAGATCACCCGCGAGATGCGTTCCCTGGAGGCGGCCTACGAGCGCGCCGGTATGGTGGCGGTGAACCAGTCCCTGATTGAGCGCGCTGCCTCGGAGCGGCCCTACCTCTACCTCCTGATGGACAGGAGCGGCCACAAGATCTCCGGCTCCATCGACGAGACCCCCGTCGACGACTTCAACGGCGAACCAACCTGGACCAGCTTCACCGTCGACGACCCGGAGACCGGCCGCAAGCATCCCGCCCGCGGCCTGCAGCAGAAGCTCGGCGGCGGCGAGATCCTCTTCGTTGGCGCCGACACCGGCGAGGACGAGGCCTACATCCTGGAGATCATCAACGCGCTCTGGGGCGCGGGCGCCCTGGTGGTGATCCTGGGCCTGGCGGGCGGCGTGCTGGTGAGCCGCAACGTCAGCCGCTCCATGGCTAGCCTCACCGAGGTGGTGGAGGCGGTGCGCAACGGCGACCTGGCGGCCCGCGCCCATGTCCGTGGCACCCGCGACGAGTTCGACGAGCTCGCCATCGGCATCAACGAGATGCTCGACCGCCTGGAGCGCTCCATGGCAGGCCACAAGCACGCCGGTGACGCCATCGCCCACGACCTGCGCTCGCCGCTGACGCGCCTGCGGGCGCGGCTGGAGGCGGCCTTCATCGACGTGGAGGCCGGAAAGGGCGACGCCACGGAGGCGCTGGCCCAGGCGCTCACCGACACCGACGGGGTGCTCAAGACCTTCGGCGCGGTGCTCTCCATCGCCCGCCTGCAGGCCGCCGGGACGGCGCCGGACCCGATCCTTTTCGATCCCGCCGAGCTCGCCGCCGACATCGCCGAGCTCTACGAGCCGCTCTGCGAGGACAAGGGCATCGAGTTCGCCGCGGAGTTCACCAAGGACCTGTCGATCCGCGGCAACCGCGAGTTCCTGGCCCAAGCGCTCGCCAACATCCTCGACAACGCGGTGAAGTACACGCCGGCCGGCGGCGCGATCATGCTGCGCGTCCGGCGCCGCTCGTCGGGCGAGGTGGAGTTCTCCGTCACAGACACCGGGCCCGGCGTGCCCGACGAGGACCGCGAGCGTGTCGTCCAGCGCTTCGTGCGCCTGGAGAACAGCCGCAACGAACCGGGCGCCGGCCTTGGCCTGTCGCTCGTGGCGGCGGTCGCAGAGGCGCACGGCGGCCGTCTCGAACTCGACGAGGGCCCGGGCAAGGTAGGCGACATGGGCCCGGGTCTGCGGGTGGCCTTGGTCCTGCCGCGGCCTTAGCTTCTGAAGCCGCGGCGCGGGCGGTTGAAGAGCACCGCGTCCAGGCTGAACCGGCCGGCGCCGCGCGCGGCGAGATAGAGCCCGATCAGGACCAGGCACATCGCCGGGAATGACGCCCGCAGGCCCGCGTGATGATCGACCATTGCGATCGCGATGATGAAGTTCACCGCGCACAGCAGCCCCGCCCACCGGGTCAGCGCCCCCAGGATGAAGGCCACGCCGATGCCGAACTGCACCAAGACGTCGAAGGGGGCCATCAGGTCGGGGTAGGGGAAGCCGAACTGCTTGAGGAACGCCGCGAACCTCGCCATGTGCTCGGCGCTTGTGATGTTGTCCCAGACGCCCCAAACCAGGAAGGCGCCCACGCCAACGCGCAGCAGGAGCAGGGCGGCGTCGGAAAGCGCCGTCAGCGGCTCAAGGGAAAGAAGTCGTGCCGATGGCCTCATCCGCGCCCCCACGTCTGAAGCGCGACTGTGGGCGCCTTCACGCCGGGGCCGCCAGTTAAATGGCGGTAATCGCGGCTGAGCTTCGTCCGTGCGGCCCCGTGATCGACGCCAAAGCCACCGAGCGGGCGCGCGAGATCATTTCTGATGTGGTCTGGACCGAGGCCATGGAGCAGGCCTGGCCCGCCGTGAAGCCGGTGTTCGCCGCTTCGCCCTATCTGGCGAGCCTAGGCCGGCGCGACCCGCAGATGCTGGCCCGCGTACTGGCGGCTGATCCGGCGGAGCGGCTGGAGGCGGTGCTGGCGCAGACCGCAGCGGCGGCAGGCCTAGACGGCGACGCCGCCGTCGTGGCGCTGCGCAAGCTGAAGGCGGAGCTGCACCTTCTGACGGCGCTCGCCGACCTCGGCGGCGTCTGGGACCTGGACCAGGTGACCGGCGCGCTGACCCGTTTCGCCGACGCCGCCGTCGCCGCGGCGCTCTGCGTCGCCGCCCGCGCCGAACTTGCGGCGGGACGGCTGACCCGGCTGGGCGAAGGCGATGAAGGGCCTGTCCCGGGCTGGTTCTGCATCGCCATGGGCAAGCAGGGCGCCTTCGAGCTGAACTATTCCTCCGACATCGACGTCTCAGTCTTCTTCGAACCCGAAAAGCTGCCGCTGGCCGAGGGAGTCGAGCCCCAGGCCTTCGCCGTACGCCTGACGCACCGCCTCTCCGAGCTGATGCAGGCCAAGACGGGCGACGGCTACGTGTTCCGCATGGACCTGCGGCTGCGGCCCGACCCGTCGTCCACCCAGCCGGCGGTGCCGGTGCCCGCGGCGCTCGACTACTACGAGAGCGTCGGCCAGAACTGGGAGCGGGCCGCGTTTATCAAGGCCCGGCCGTGTGCAGGCGATCTCGTCGCCGCCAGGGCGTTCCTGGGCGAGCTCACGGCTTTCGTCTGGCGCAAGAACCTCGACTTCGCCGCCATCGCCGACATCCACTCGATCAAGCGCCAGATCCATGCCCACAAGGTGGACGAGCGCGTCTCGGCCAAGGGCGTGGACCTGAAGCTCGGGCGCGGCGGGATCCGCGAGATCGAGTTCTACGTGCAGACCCAGCAGCTGATCCTCGGCGGGCGCAATCCCGCGCTGCGGTCCAACCGGACGCTGGAGGCGCTGCAGGCGCTCACGGAGGCGGGTCACGTGGAGCCGGAGACCTGCGCCGAGCTCACGGATGCCTACCGGCAGCTGCGCGCGATCGAGCACCGCATTCAGATGCTGGAGGACGAGCAGACCCACCGCCTGCCGGAGTCCGACGCTGACCGGAAGCGGGTCGCCGCGCTCGCCGGCTACGACCAGCTGCGGAGCTTCGACGCGGCCATCACCCGCACGCTGAAGACGGTGAACGGCCGCTACGCCGAGCTCTTCCCGGAGGAGGAGCCGCTGTCGTCGAAGTTCGGCAGCCTGGTGTTCACCGGCGTCGACGACGACCCGGAGACGCTGGCCACCCTGTCGCGCATGGGCTTCTCCAGTCCCGCCCGGGTCTCGCAGACGATCCGCAGCTGGCACCACGGCCACATCCCGGCGACGCATACCGAACGGGGGCGCGAGCTGTTCACCCGGCTGGCCCCGCGCCTCCTGGACGCCGCCCAGGCCTCCGGCGCCCCGGACCCTGCGTTCAACCGCTTCTCCGACTTCTTCTCTCGCCTGTCCTCGGGCGTGCAGCTGCAGTCGCTGTTCCTGGCGCAGCCCAAGCTTTTCGAGCTGGTGGTGCAGGTGATGGCGTTTGCCCCTCGGCTGGCGTCCACCCTGGCGCGCCGGCCGGCCGCTATCGACGCCATGCTCGACACCGGTTTCTTCGAGCCCATCGACATCGCCGAGGACCGCGAGGTGATGGCCCGCGCCGTGGCGCGCGTCGAAGGCTTCGAAGCGGCCATGGACGTCGTGCGCCGAGTGCACCGCGAACAGGCCTTCCGCGTCGGCGTGCAGGTGATGAGCGGGACCGCCTCCGCCGAAGTGGCTGGCAAGGCGTTCGCCGACCTGGCGGACGTCTGCATCGAGGTGCTGGCGCCGGCGGCCCTGGCCGAGACGGTGCGCCTCGGCGGGACGTTTGAGGGCGAGGTGGCCGTTGTCGCGCTGGGCAAGTGCGGATCCCGCGAGATGAGCGCGGGCTCCGACCTAGACCTGATGACCCTCTACCGCGGCGCCAGCCCGGCGGAGGCCTCCAGCGGCAAGGGCTGGGACGCCTCCACCTTCTACGGCCGGTTCACCCAGCGGCTGATCGCGGCGCTGTCCAGCCAGACGGCCGAGGGCGGCCTCTACGAGGTGGACATGCAGTTACGCCCGTCGGGCACCAAGGGCCCGGTCGCAGTGAGCTGCAACGCCTTCGACGCCTACTATCAAGGCGAGGCGGAGACCTGGGAGCTGCTGGCGCTCACCCGCGCCCGGGTGGTGTGGGCCACGTCGGACGACTTCGCGCAGCAGGCGGCGGAGGCCATCGAGATCGCTCTGCGCCGGCCCCGGGACCGCGCCCGGACTGCCGCCGATGTGCGCGAGATGCGCGAGCTGATGGAGCGCGAGCGCCCGCCCAAGGGGGCGTGGGACCTGAAGCTCAGCCCCGGCGGCCTGGTCGACATCGAGTTCGCCGCCCAGTTCCTGCAGCTGGCGCACGCCGCCGAAGGCGGGCCGCTGAATCCGAACACGGCGGAGGCGCTCGCCTCTTTCCGCGAAACCGGGCTTGCGCCCGCAGAGCCCCTTACCGAGCTCGAGAAGGCCTGGCGGCTGCAGCAGGATCTCACTCAACTGCTGAAGGTGGCGCTAGAGGATGCCGCCGATCCGGCGCAGGAGCCGAAGGCCTTCCGCGCCCTGCTGGCGAGGGCCGGCAAGGCGCGCGACTTCAAGGGCCTTCGCGGCAAGGTCGAGGCCGCACGTGTGGCTGCCCGCAACGCCTATGACGTGATCGTGCCGCGCTAACGGCCAGGCCGCGGCTAGGCGGTCTCGAATTGCTTGGCGGCCTGCCGGACCGGCAGGGTGAAGCTGGCGGTGGTGCCCTTGCCGGGGGCGCTGGTCAGTTCCAGCAGGCCGTCGTGCATCTCCACGAGGGACTTGGTGAGCGCCAGCCCCAGGCCCGTGCCCTGCTGGGTCTTGGAATGCTGGCTCTCGATCTGCTCGAAGGGCCGCGCGAGACGGGCGAGGTCCTCAGGTGCGATGCCGATGCCGGTGTCGCGGACGGAGACCTTCACCCGCTCCCCAGGACGCAGCTCCCGCGGGTCGGCGAGGATCGTCACGGTCCCGCCGCGCGGCGTGAACTTGATGGCGTTGGAAAGCAGGTTGAGCAAAACCTGCTTGACCGCACGGTAGTCGGCCTCGACCTCCGGCAGGTCGTCCAGTTCGAGGTTGAGGTTCAGGCCCGCCGCCTCGGCCCGGTTGCGGACCAGCCGGGCGGCGTCCTCCGCCACTTCGACGATCGACATCGGCTCGAACCGCAGCGAGAACTTGCCCGCCTCGATCTTGGCCATGTCGAGGATATCGTTGATCAGCGCCAGAAGGTGCTGGCCTGAGCTGAGGATGTCGCCGGCGTAGTCGCGGTAGCGGCGGTCGCCGAGCGGCCCGTACATCTCCGCGACCATGATCTCGGAGAAGCCGTTGATGGCGTTCAGCGGCGTGCGCAGCTCGTGGCTCATGTTAGCCAGGAACTCGCTCTTGGCCTGGTTGGCGCTCTCGGCGCGGACCTTCTCGGCCTCGTACTTGCGGGCAAGCTCCGAGAGCTGCTCCTGGCTGCGCTCCAGGTTGGCCACGGCCTTGCGCAGCTCCTCCTCGTTGAGCCTTCGGGCCTCCTCCTGGGCCTTGATGGCGGTGATGTCGGCGGCGGTGACGACGAGGCCACCCTCGGCCGTCGAGCGCTCCGAGATCTGCACCCAGCGGCCGTCGACCAGCTCCACCTCGCGCACGCCGCGGCGGCCGCCCGGCTCGTGGACCTCCTGGCGCACCGCCAGCTGGGCGAAGCGGTCCACCTGCTCGCGGGTCGCGCCGTGCTTCAGGAGCTGCGGATCGAGCCGGTAGAAGCTGCGGAAATTCTTGTTGCACATCAGCAGGCGCCCGGCCTTGTCCCAGAGGACGAAAGCCTCGGACACGCTCTCGATCGCGTCGCGCAGCCGGGTCTCGGCGGTCTGGGCCCGGGCCTGCGCCATCCGCTCCTCGGTGACGTCGAGCGCGACCCCGATGATCCGCGCGTAGCCCCCCTCGGAGGCGAGACCGAAGCCCTGGCCACGCATGTCGATCCAGACCGGCCGGCCGCCGGTGAGGCTGGGCACCCGGAACGAGACGTCGAAGCCGCCGTAAACGGCCGCATTGCCGAGCGCATCGCGCAGCCCGTCGCGATGGCCGCTCCAGACGCGGTCCATGACCTGCTGGCCCTCGACCACGCCGCCGCGCCAGCCGAAGAGGGCCCCAGTGACGTCCGACATGAAGAACTTGTCGGTGGTGAGGTCCCACTCCCAGATGCCGCAGCGCGCGGCCTCCACGGCCAGGCGGAAGCGCTGCTCGGAGTCGGTGTAGGCCGCGTGGGCCCGCTCGATCCGCCGTGACTCGATCAGCAGCAGCAGGCCGAGCGCGAAGGCGACCGCCAGCGGCACGGTGAGCCAGGCGAGCTGTTCGCCGGCCCCTTGCGGGCCCTGCTGCAGGCGCATCACGGCGAAGGCGGTGTAGACGGCCAGCAGGAGCAGGGCGGCCAGGATGACGATGCGGGCAAAGCGCGTCGTCGGCGGCTCCGGCGCGTCTAGGCGCGCGCGGTCGAGCCGTCTGACATCAGCCGTCTCGCCCCTCCCCAACGTCCGATGTTCCTCGTTCTGGCCCGCCCAAGGAAAGGCAGAGTCTGAAGTGCTTCGGCGAATCCGTCACCGCCGAAGGGGAAGCTTTGGCGTGGCAATTTGATTCAGTCGGCGTCGTCCTCAACGAGCGCGCGGGTGGCGAGCTCGTAGACGTTCTTCGACAGGCCCTTTGTCTCCGCGATCCGGGCGAGCTCGGCCTTCATGAGCTGGCCCAGCTCGGGCGTGTAGCGCCGCCAGCCGCCGAGCGGATCGACGAGCCTGGCCGCCGTCATCGGGTTGTAGCCGTCCACCGCCAGGATTTGGTCGGCGAGGAAGCGGTAGCCGGCGCCGCTCGGGTCGTGGAAGCGCACGGGATTGAAGTTGGCGAAGGTGGAGACCAGGGCCCGCAGCCGGTTCGGGTTCTTGGCGTCGAAAGCGGGGTGGGCGGTCAAGCCCATGACGCGCCCCAGCGCCCCCTCGTCGGGATCGCGCGCCTGCACGGCGAACCACTTGTCGATGACCAGGGGCTCGGACTTCCAGCGCGCATAGAAGTCGGCAAGCGCATCCTCGAACGGCTTCCCGCCGATCAGCATCAGGGCCGAGAGGCCGCCGATCTGGTCGGTCATGTTCACGGAGGCGCGGTAGTGGCCTTCGGCGATCTCCACGGTGTCAGAGCGAGGGTTCGCGGCCAGCAGGTCTAGGGCTGCGTTGCGCAGGGCGCGGCGGCCGGCGCCGGCGGCGTCGGGGGAGAACTCGCCGAGGTCCTGCAGGCCGGTATGCAGCCGGCGCAGCTCGCCGTTCAGGTGCAGGGCGAGACGCATGCGCAGGGCTTCCCGCGCCTCGTGGATCGCAGCCGGATCGGCGGGCTGCACCGCCAACGCCAGGTCCTGTTCGGACGGCAGCGCCAGCAAGAGCGCCTTGAAGGCCGGATCGGAAGCCTGGTCGCTCAGGGCGCGGCCTACGGCGTCGGCGTAGCGCTCCTCGCCGACCTCATTGGGCCGGCCGGCGGCGCGGCCCAGGATCAGCTCGCGCGCCAGCTCCTGGCCGGCTTCCCAGCGGTTGAACAGGTCGGGGTCGGCGGCGAGCTGGACGTAGCGGTCGGCGGGCCGCGAGTCGGTGGTCAGCACGACCGGGGCCGAGAAGCGCCGCAGCGCCGAGATCACCGGCGGACGCTCGACACCGGTGAGGGTCACGCTGGCCGTCTCGCTGTCGAGCACGATCACCGTCTCGTCCACCGCCTGGCCGTCGCGTTCGAAGGCCAGCGTGCGGCCTTCGTGGTCCAGCAGGCCGAGCCTGACCGGGATTGGCAGCGGCCGCTTGGTGGGCTGGCCCGGCGTAGGCGGCGTCGCCTGCTTCAGGTCGACGGTGAGGGTCTGGGCGTCCTCGTCATAGCGGTGGGTCAGGGTCAGGCGGGGGGTGCCCGCCTGCTCGTACCAGGCGAAGAACTGCGACAGGTCGCGGCCCGAAGCCTCGGCGAAGCACTCGATGAAGGCCTCCACCGTCGTCGCGTGGCCGTCCCATCGATCGAAGTAGAGGTCCATGCCGGCGCGGAACGCCTCGTCCCCGATGAGGGTCTTAAGCATCCGGATGACCTCGGCGCCCTTCTCGTAGATGGTCGCCGTGTAGAAGTTGTCGATCTTCATGTAGCTCGACGGCCGGACGGGGTGGGCCAGCGGGCCCTGGTCCTCGGCGAACTGGCGCGCGCGCAGCGCCTTCACGTCCTTGATGCGTTGCACAGCGTGGCCGCGCATGTCGGCCGAGAAGCTCTGGTCGCGGAAGACCGTCAGGCCCTCCTTCAGGCACAGCTGGAACCAGTCGCGGCAGGTGATCCGGTCGCCGGTCCAGTTGTGGAAATACTCGTGGGCCACGACGCTCTCGATGCGCTCGTAATCCATGTCCGTCGCGGTCTTCTCGTCGGCCAGCAGGAGCGAGGAGTTGAAGATGTTCAGCCCCTTGTTCTCCATGGCCCCGAAGTTGAAATCGCGGACCGCCACGATCATGAAGAGGTCGAGGTCGTACTCGCGCCCGAAGGCCTCCTCGTCCCACTTCATCGAGCGCTTCAGGGCGTCCATGGCGTAGGCGGCGCGCGGCGCCATCCCGGGATCGACGTAGATGCGCAGGTCGACGGTGCGCCCGCTCATGGTGACGAGCTTGTCCTCCAGGACGTCCAGTTCGCCGGCGACTAGCGCGAACAGGTAGCAGGGCTTCAGGAAGGGGTCGTTCCAGATCGCGTAATGGCGCCCGCCGGGCAGCTCGCCCTGCTCCATCAGGTTGCCGTTGGAGAGCAGGTGGCGGAACGCCTTGTCAGCTTCGATCCTCACGGTGAAGCGGGAGAGCACGTCCGGCCGGTCGGGCCAGAAGGTGATCTTGCGGAAGCCCTCGGCCTCGCATTGAGTGCAGAAGCGGCCGCCGGACATGTAGAGGCCTTCGAGGGCCTTGTTGTTCTCCGGGTCGATCTCGACCTCGGTCTCGAGGGTGAACGCCGCCGGCGGGTTGGGGATGGTGAGGTATTCGCCGTCGATCGAGCGCTCCGCCTCGTCGAGCGCGCGGCCGTCGATCGCCACCGTGACCGGCTTCAGCCGCTCGCCGTTGAACCGCAGGGGCTCGGCGTGCTCGCCGTTGCGCCGCACCGCCAGCTTCGCCCTCACCCGGGTGGTGTTCGGCTGCAGGTCGAAGGTGAGCTGGACCTCGTCGACGAGGTAGGCGGGCGGGCGATAGTCGGCGAGGCGAATGGCCTGAGGGGTCTCTGTACGCATGGCGGCCATCTAGTCCTTGCGGGATGGCGGCCACAAGGCGCGGTGGGCGTCAGCCGGACGGTTCTTCCGGGAGCGGCCGGGGACAGCTCCGCTCCTGCCACTGCCCGCCCTTGTCGCGCACGAGCATGTAGCAGGCGATGCCGAGCTTGCGGGCTTCGGCCGATAGCCGTTGGGCCATCTCGATGGCGTGGACCCGGTAGGCATAGGCGCCGACCTCGACGGCGTTCCGGGCCACGACCCACTTGTTGTGCCGCCACGCGACGAGGATCTGCATGACGGTCGGCTGGTCGACGGTCATTTGGCGCCCAACCGGCGGGCAGTGCGCGATGTTCCCCCGAAAAAACGCTGAAGTGTAGGAAACCCGACCGACCGTCGGCGCGGTGTCCGTAGAACGGATGCCGGCTGGGGCGTCGGGAATGCCAGCAATGTCGTATCGCCTGTACACCGTGGACCGGTCCGGGCGGCTGCAGCTCAGCCGCACCTTCGACTGCTCCGATGACGAGGCCGCTGTCGAGCAGGCGCGCGAAGCCGCGGCCGAGGGCGAGGCGGTCGAGCTGTGGGACGGCGGCCGCCTCGTCGGCCGCCTCTCGAAGCTCGGCGTGTTCACCTCGCCCACCGCCTGACGCGAGGTCACGCTTTCCACCGCACGCCCCCGGCGCGTAGGCTTGACGCGCGAAGAAACCGACAACGCCGGAATGGCGGGGGCGTAGATGAATTTCGACTTCTCCGACGACCAGAAGTTCCTGAAGTCCGAGGCGCGCAAGTTCCTGGAGGGGAACGCCTCGTCGGCCCAGGTGCGCAAGGTGCTGGACGACGACGGCAAGGCCTATGACGAGGCCCTCTGGCAGGCGGTGGCTGGCCAGGGCTGGCTGGGCGCGGCGATCCCGGAGGAGCACGGCGGCCTGGGGCTGGGCCACCTGGAGCTCTGCGTCATCGCCGAGGAGCTGGGGCGGGCCGTGGCGCCGATCCCCTTCGCCTCGACCGTCTATTTCCTGGCCGAGGCGATCATGCTGGCCGGCGACGACGCCCAGAAGGCCGACCTGCTGCCGAGGATCGCGGCGGGCGAGGTGATCGGCGCGGTGGCGACGTCGGAAGGCCCGGGTCCCGTGACCCCGGGGACGCTCAATGCGACGGTGTCCGGCGGCAAGCTGTCCGGGACCAAAGTGCCGGTGACCGACGGCGATATCGCCACCCACTGCCTGGTGCTCGCCAAGGAGAACGGCCAGCCGGGGCTGTTCCTCGTGGACCTGAGCGCCGGCGGCGTCAGCCGCGAGATGCTCAGGACGCTCGATTCGACCCGGGACGCGGCGAAGCTGACGTTCGAGGGCGCGGCGGCCCAGCGGATCGGCGGGGCGGGCGAAGGGTTCGCGCTGGTCGAGCAGGTGTTCGACCGTGCCGCGGTGCTGCTGGCCTTCGAACAGTGCGGCGGGGCCGACAAGTGCCTGGAGATGGCCAAGGCCTATGCGCTGGAGCGCTACGCCTTCGGCCGGGTGATCGCCTCCTACCAGGCGATCAAGCACAAGCTGGCGGACATCTACGTGAAGAACGAGCTGGCGCGGTCCAACGCCTACTACGGGGCCTGGGCGCTCAACAGCAATGCGCCGGAGCTGCCGGTGGCGGCGAGCGCGGCCAGGATCGCGGCGTCCGAGGCCTTCTGGTTCGCCTCGAAGGAGAACATCCAGACCCACGGCGGCATCGGCTTCACCTGGGAGTTGGACTGCCACCTCTACTACAAGCGCTCGCGGCAGCTTTCGCTCGTCGCTGGCGCGCCCCGGGTCTGGAAGGAGCGGCTTGTGAGCCAGCTCGAGCGGAGGAACGCGGCCTAATGGACTTCAACGACAGCCCCGAAGAAGCCGCCTACCGCGCCCAGGTCCGGGCCTGGCTGGAGGCGAACGCGCCCAAGAAGGCTGCCTTCGACGACGGCGAGGGCGGCGGCTCGATGAAGGCGTCAAAGGCCTGGCAGGCCAAGAAGGCCGCCGCCGGCTACGCCCAGATCACCTGGCCCAAGGAGTGGGGCGGGCCGGGCGGCACGCCGATCCAGCAGGTCATCTTCAACCAGGAAGAGGCCAAGTACCCGATCCCGCCGAACCCGTTCCAGATCGGCCTGGGCATGTGCGTGCCGACGGTGATGACCTTCGCCGACGACGAGACCAAGAAGCGGTTCGTTGGTCCCGCCCTGCGCGGCGAGGAGATCTGGTGCCAGCTGTTCTCCGAGCCCTCCGGCGGTTCGGACGTGGCGGCGTCCAGGACCCGCGCCATCCGCGAAGGCGACGAGTGGGTGATTAGCGGCCAGAAGGTGTGGACAACGGGGGCGCAGTTCTCCGATTTCGGCATCGTGGTCTGCCGGACCAACCCGGACGTGCCGAAGCACAAGGGCCTGACCATGTTCTGGGTGGACATGAAGGACCCGGGCATCGAGGTGCGGCCTATCCACCAGATGTCGGGCGGGTCCGGGTTCAACGAGGTGTTCTTCACCAATGTGCGAGTGAAGGACAGCCAGCGGCTGGGCGGCGTGGACGACGGCTGGAAGGTCTCCCTCGTCACCCTGATGAACGAGCGGCTGGCGGTAGGCGGGCCTTCCGGTGCGGGCTGGAAGGAGTTCATGGAGGCCGCCCGCAGCATCACCGGTCTCGACGGGGCGCCGGCGATCAAGGACCAGGCGCTGCGCGAGAAGATCGCCGACTGGTACGTGGCGACCGAAGGCCTCAAGCACACCCGCAACCGCACGCTGACAGCGCTCAGCCGCGGGCAGACGCCGGGGCCGGAGAGCTCGATCGGCAAGGTGATCTCGGCCGTGCAGATGCAGGAGTTGGCGAACACCGCGATCGAGATGCTCGATCAGTACGGCATCATCCAGGATGCGGACCTGAGCCCCCTCAAGGGCGCCTTCCAGAGCTCGGTACTGTTCGCGCCGGGGCTCAGGATCGCCGGCGGCACCGACGAGATCCTGAAGAACATCATCGCCGAGCGGGTGCTGGGCCTGCCGGGGGACATCCGGGTGGACAAGGACATCCCGTTCAAGGACATGCCGACCGGCCGCTAGGCGATGTCACACGCCGTGTCAGGCCTATTTGCACGAGTCAGCGCGACAACTCTCGCAACTGACTAAGTACCTGACACATTGAGAAAGACCGTACTGTAGAATACCGCAGCACGGTCTCTTCGCCAAAAAACAGCGTCAGGAATGTCTCAGGCCGTCAGCGCCAGCGGCTGGCGCGCCGGGGCTTCGGCGAGCAGGCGGGTGTAAAGCCTGGTGAGGCTCTCGAAGGCGGGGTCCCAGCCGTGGCGGGTCTCGGCGCGCTTGCGGGCGGCCTGCGCGATCGGCTCCAGGTCGCGGGCGAAGAGGGCCTCGATGGCTTCGGCGAGGTGGGCGGGGTCGGCGCTCTCGGCCCGCTGGCCGACCGTCTCGTCGATCAGCTCGCCGACGCCGCCGGTGCGGCAGCCGACGACGGGCAGACCGGCGGCCATGGCCTCGACCACCACGAGGCCGAAGATCTCGTTCTCGTTGGCGTGCAGGCAAGCGTCGCAGGAGGCGATGAGGGCGGCCAGCTTGACCGGGTCACGCTCGTAGTCGAGGCAGATCACCTGGGGCGAGTAGCGGGCGTCCTTGCCGGCGCCGATCAGCAGCAGGCGGTAGGGCTCGCCCAGGCGCTCCACGGCGTCGATCATGGCGTCGATGTTCTTCTCGCGCGCCGGACGGCCGGCGAAGACCAGCAGGCGGGTCTCGGACGGCAGGCCCAGCTTGCGCAGCAGCTTGGGCCGGTCGGCCCGGGCCGGGTGGAAGAGCTCGGTGTCGACGCCGAGCTGCTGCACGGTGAGCCGCTCCACCCCGGCCTCGATCAGGCGGCCGGCCATGTGGTTGGAGGGCGCCACGACGTGGTCGAAGCGCTGGTAGGCCTGGGCCCAGAAGTTGAAGGTCGGCGCCTCGGCCCATTCGCCGAAGTGCAGGGCGGCAAGCGTCGCGGCGTCGGTGTGGCAGAAGCCCACAACCGGCACGCCCAGGGCCTGCCCGGCTTCGAGGGCGGCGTGGCCGGGCACGAAGACGTCGCCAGCCTCGATGACGTCGGGCTCCAGCATCCGCAGGATGGTCTCCCACTTCGTCAGGCTGGCCGGCATGCGGTAGCCGTTGCCGAAAGGCAGGCGGGTGGCGGCGACCGTGACCAGGCCGTCGGCCTCGGCCTGGGTCTTGGCCCCAGGCACCACCAGGGTGTGGCGCACGTCGGGCCGGCGGCGCTCGAGCCAGGCGCGCTTGGCCATCAGGTAGCGCTTCACCCCGCCGGAGCGCGGCGCGTACATCATGGTGGTGTCGATCAGGTGGAAGCCGGCCGGCTCGCCGCCGAAGGCCAGGGCGTCGGCCGGATCGAGCCGGATGAGGTTCTCGTGCTGAGGCGCCACAGTCTGGTGCATCTCGCGGGCCCTCTGTCTCTCGATCACGCTATTGGAGGCGGCCAGGAACAGCGCGGCCTGCTTCTCCAGGCCACGCTGCTTCAGCGCCCGCAGCTTAGTTGTTGGGCGGGGCGTCGCTGATTTCTTCCAAAGCCTGGCCAGTGGTCTTGTCCTTCCCTTCGCGGGCGATGTCGCCGAGGGCAACGATGCCCACCAGTCGCTGGTCATGGTCGACCACCGGCAGCCTCCGGACCTGGAGCTCGGCCATCCGGTCGGCCGCGGCCCGGATGTCGTCGTCGTCGTAGCAGTAGTGGGCGTCGGGCGTCATCACTTCCGAGATCGGCGTCTCGAAGCTGCGGCCCTCGCTGACGGCGCGCACGACGATGTCGCGGTCCGTCACCATCCCCTGCAGACGCTCGCCGTCGCAGACCGGCATGGCCCCAGCGTCGATCTCCGCCATCTTGCGCGCAACGCTCTGAATGCTGTCCTGCGGACGCGCCACCTGCACGTCGCGGGACATGATCTCGCTGATCCTCATGGGAAGCTCCGTTTCTGTCAGGGTAGGCTGGGCCGGTCTCTCCGGCCCGACCTTCAACCCTGTGGAACGGGCGAGGTTGCACGGCTCCCATGATCGCGGCGACCTCCGCGGCCCCCCGGAAGCGGGGCCTTCACGTTAAGCTTGACCGACACATTTGGGGTTAGAGCGTGGCGGTTCAAGCCTTTCAGCGCGGGTCATAGGCCTTGGCGACCTCCGGCCGGGCGGCCAGCGACGGGACCAAACCGGGGTCGATCCGCGCCTTGGTCGCCTGCTCGAAGGCGTAGCCGAGCGAGAGCAGCCGGGCCTCCGACCAGGCGGGTCCGGTGAACGAGAGCCCCATCGGCAGCCCCATGGCATTGCCCATGGGGACGGTCAGGTGCGGGTAGCCGGAGACGGCGGGCAGGGTGGACGGCGAGCCGAAGAACGGGCTGCCGTTCACCGGGTCGACGATCGAGGGCGGACCGCCCGAAGGGGCGATCAGGGCCTCGACCTTGTTGTCGGCCATCAGCTTGTCGAGGATCTCGCGCGACCGGGTGCGGAGCCAGTTCCGCTTCTCCAGGTAGGCGGGATCGGTGAGGGCCGGCTGCCTGGCCGACTGCTCGAAGATCTCCTGGCCGAAGAGGGGCGTCTCGGCCGCCGTGGCGGCGTTGAAGGCGATCAGGTCGTCCAGCGTGCGGGTGCGCACGGCGGGCGGCGTCGTGGCCAGGTAGGCGTTCAGCGCCGCTTTGAACTCGGCGCGCAGGGCTTCGCCGCTCTGGGCGCCGATTTTGTTGAGGTCCTCCGGGGGCGGACCCTTGATCAGGACGAGCTCGGCGCCGGCGGCCTTCAGCGCCTCGACCGCGGCGCCGTAGGCGGCGTCCATCTGCGGCGAGCGGCCGTCGAGCCAGCCCAGGACGCCGATGCGGGCGCCCTTCAGCGCATTGCGGTCGAGCGCCCGCAGGTAGTCGGTCTTGCGCCGGTCGGCCTCGGCCGTGGCCGGATCGGCCGGGTCGGTCCCGGCGATCGCGGTCAGGACGGCGGCCGTGTCGGCGACGGTGCGGGTCATGGGGCCGGCGGTGTCCTGCTCGGGCGAGATCGGCACGATGAAGGTGCGGGAGACGAGGCCCACGGTAGGCTTCAGGCCGACGACCCCGTTCATGGCGGCCGGGCAGGTGATCGAGCCGTTGGTCTCGGTGCCGATGGCCAGCGCCGTGATGCCCGCCGCGACCGCCGCGCCGGAGCCGGCCGAGGAGCCGCAGGCGGTGCGGTCGAGCGAGTGCGGGTTGCGAACCAGCCCCGCCACGCCGCTCCAACCCGAGATCGAGCGGGTGGAGCGGAAGTTGGCCCACTCCGAAAGGTTGGTCTTACCCAGGATCACCGCCCCGGCCTGGGTCAGCCGCCGCACGATCGGGGCGTCGCGATTGGTGACGTTGTCCTTCAGCGCCAGGGAGCCGGCGGTGGTCGCCGTGCCATCGGCGGTGTCGATGTTGTCCTTCAGCAGGATCGGCACGCCGTGCAGGGGCCCGCGCACGCGGCCGGCGCGGCGCTCGGCGTCCAGCTTGCGGGCGTCGGCCAGGGCGCGGGGGTTGAGCGCCAGGACGCTGTTCAGCCTGGGCCCG
This sequence comes from Phenylobacterium sp., assembly GCF_036563285.1. Taxonomy (GTDB): domain Bacteria; phylum Pseudomonadota; class Alphaproteobacteria; order Caulobacterales; family Caulobacteraceae; genus Phenylobacterium. The sequence goes on along the minus strand of NZ_DATCMR010000005.1, from coordinate 179,922 downwards.
GCGCGGTCGATCCTCTCGATGCGCTCGAGGCTGAGGCGCACCAGCTGCTCCGACGTGATCGCCCGCGCGCTCATCGCCGCCTGCTGCTCGGCGGCCGACGAATAGGGGGTCAGCGGCTGGGCCTGGGCGGCTATGGCGACGAACGAAAGCGCGGCGGCGGCCGCGATCGACTTGAACATGGAAACTCCCCGACTGGCGCGCGCACCCTACCGAAAGGGCGGCGCGCCGCGCCAGTGGGGGAAGGGACCTTGCGCCGGTCCTGGCCGGTCAGGTGCTCAGCGGGCGCGAGCGGCGGCGCGGCGGCGCAGGACAAGCGGCGCCGCGAGGGCGGCGAGCACGAGGAGGGCGGACGCGGTGAAAAGCATGTTCGTGGCCTCTGTCCAGTGGTGAGCAGACCCATCCCCGCGCCGCGGACGGCGCGGGGATCGTCTTGCAGGCTTAGCGGCTGCCGTACCGCTCGCTGCGGCCGTCGCGGACGTCCTCGCGGATCGTCGCGCTGAGGGTGTCCAGCCGCTCGTGGATGGTCGCCTGGGCGCGCGGGCCCAGGACCCCGCGGCGGTTCAACAGCGAGCGCTCCTCGCGCTCGATCGCCGCCAGGCTGCGCATCGCCTGCTGGCCTTCCATGCGGCTCAGCCGGCCGTTCTCCATGTTGCGCCGGATGCGCTGGGAAAGCTCGGCCTCCCGCTCGTCGACGCTGCGCGAGCGGTCCGTATTCTGATAGTCGGCGCGCTGCGACTGGCGGCCGTCGGTGGAGATCCACCGGCCGCGGGCGTCGTAATAGCCCACCGCCTCACCCCGGACCCAACGGCCGTTGTCGTAATAGCCCGGCTGAGGGTCGGCGACCCAGACGCCGTTGGCGTCGCGTCGGCCGCTCGCCTGGCCGGTGATCCACTGGCCGTCGGAGCTGTACCGGCCAGTCGCGGGGCCTGCGACCCAGCGGCCGGAGCGATCGTAGTAGCCCGGCGCGGCGGCGGCCACCCAGCGGCCATCGTTGGTGTAGTAGCCGCTGGCCGAGGCGGGGACCCAGAGGCCCCTGGCGTCGTAGTAGCCGGCCGCCTGGGCGTCGGTGCTGGCCTGGACCCAGCGGCCGTCGCGGTCGTAGTGGCCGCGCGGCGCGCCTTCGACCCATGCGCCGTTCCGGTCGAAGTAGCCGGCCGCGTTATCGCGGGCGACCGCGTTGGCGTGCCAGGCCCCGTTGTTGTCATAGTAGCCATAGGCGCGGGTGCAGTCCGCCTGCCCCTTGGCGAGATGGTTGCCGAGCAGGGCTCCGGCGATGCCGCCGATGACCGCGCCTGTGGTGCGATCGTCGCGGCCGGCGACGGCGCCGCCGGCGACCGCGCCGAGGCCGGCTCCGGCGACCGTGCCGACGACCCGGCTGTTCTGGCGTTGCTCGCAGGTCTGTTGCGCGAACGCGGCGGTGGGGATCAAGGCCGCGGCGCAGACGCCGGCGACCAGGGTGGAAATTCGCATGGGGTGGGCTCCTTGGGACGAGGCGTACCCGTCCCGACAGTCATCATGTAAGCTTCGCCTCCAGTAATAACAATGGCAGTGAAATAATATGTCGCCCCATAGTATGTATTTATTGGGGCTCTGAAAAAATATACCAATGTGTTTAGATTGTATGCGGAACCAAACCTCAACTCGTGTTTCTGATCTCGAGGGGTTCTTTCTTCGTTTCGCCTTGTCATCGGCCTTGCAGTAGCGCTTAGTGGAATCGACGTGTCGGTCTGGCGCAGTTGGGCGTGGAGTTCGACCTTTGTCCGCAGAAATGACCGACCCGCGCCCGTCGCCCGTGGCCTGGCGCCCCGAGCACCTGAGGCTCGCCATCGACGCCGCCTGCGTGGCGCTGTGGTCGTGGAACGTCGACAGCAACCGCTTCACCATGGACGAGCGGGCGTTCGAGCTGTGGGGCCTGCCGTGGACGCGGGAGGTCCAGTTCGAGACCCTGTCCGCCCACATCCACCCGGCCGACCGGGACCGGGTGAGAGCGGCGTTCCTCGCCACGCGATCCGTCGCCGGCCCGTATGAGATCGATTTCCGGATCGTGCTGGGCCACGAGGTGCGCTGGATCTCGGCCCGGGGGCAGGGCGCCGACGCCGGCATCGTGGACCGGATCATGTTCGGCATCTTCCTGGACGTGACCGGCCGCAAGCAGGCCGAGGAGGGTCACGAGCTGCTCGCCGGCGAGATGAGCCACCGGGTCAAGAACCTGCTGGCGGTGGCGACTGGGCTCACCCACATCAGCTCGCGCTCGGCGGCCACCATCGGGGAGATGTCCAGCGAGCTGATCGGCCGGCTGACGGCCCTGGGCCGCGCCCACGATCTGGTGCGGCCGCTTCCGGGCCACGAGGGGACGGCGGTGCTCCTCGGCGACCTGTTCGCGGTGCTGCTGGCTCCCTACGACGACACCGGAGCCTTCGCCGGGCGCATCAGGATCGCCGTCCAGAGGATGGGCGTCGGCGAACGGACGGCGCGGACCCTTGCCTTGGTCATCCACGAGCTCGCCACCAATTCGCTGAAGCACGGCGCGCTCTCGGTGGATACGGGAACCCTGGACGTCTCCAGCAGCAGCGACGAGTCGGACATCACGATCACCTGGGCGGAGTCCGGCGGTCCGGTCATCGAGGAGGCTCCCGAAATGGGCGGCTTCGGAAGCAAGCTCCTGGCGCGCAGCGTCGCCGAGCAGCTCGACGGGGCGATCACCTACGACTGGCTGCCCACCGGGGTGATCGCGACGTTGCGGATGCGCAAGGACCGGCTGGCGGCCTGAGCCGCGCCGGGGCCACTCAGAAGCACGACGCCGGGAGGATCGCGTCAGCACTGCCCCAGCCTATCCGGCGCCGCCCGCGTGTCTGGGTGGCCGGGGACAAGCCCGGCCATGACGAGCAGGGAAGACGGACTGTCTTAGCCGCGGCGCGCGCTTGCCGGCGTCTTCGTCTGCGCCACCTTGCCGATGGTGGCGCCGTCGAGGAGCCGCAGGAGCTCGCCGTCCCAGCCGTAGATGTCGCCGCGGAAGGCGGTGCGGCCGGCTTCCGGGAAGGCGGTCAGGTACATCAGGCGCACCGGCACCGGCTTGCTCAGCTTAACCGTGGTCGTCTCGCGCGAGGCGAGCACCTGGTTCATGCGGTCGCCGGACCAGCCGGGCTCGCGGGAGAGCAGGACCTGGGCGAACTGCAGGGCGTGCTGCAGGCGCACGCAGCCGTGGCTCACCGCCCGCTGGCTGCGGTTGAAGGCGGCCTTGGCCGGCGTGTCGTGCAGGTACACGGCGTAGGGGTTGTCGAAGTCGAACTTCACGAGGCCCAGCGCGCTCTCCGGGCCCGGCCGCTGGACGAGGCGGCCGTCGACGTTGGTGAAGTTGTTGGCCGCCAGATAGGCCTCGCCCTTAGGATAGAGCTCCTCCTGGGCGATGCCCTCGGGCACGTTCCAGGGCGGGTTGAGGACGATGTTGTCGATCTTCGACATCAGCATCGGGGTCTCGTCGCCGGGCTTGCCGGCGGCCGAGAGCATGCTGAGCTTCGGCTGGCCGTCCTCGTAGTAGACGAAGAGCTGGGCGGCGGTGTTGACGTCCACGCGGGTGGGCGGCTCCTCGCGCGGCAGCCAGCGCAGGCGCTCGAGGTTGGCGCGCAGCTGGGCGGCGCGGGTGATCACCGGGATGTTCAGGGCCTTGAGGGTCTCGCCGTCCACCTGGCCGGTGGGCTTCAGCCCGTAGGCGGCCTGGAAGCGGCTGACGGCCTGGGCGAGGGCGGCGTCGAAGGGGGTCTCGGTCGGGACCTGGCGGACCAGCGGGTCCTCGACGCCGAGGCGCTGGCGCAGGGCGACCACGCCGGGGCCTGTGGCGCCCAGCTTCACGCCCTTGGGCACCTCCGGCCAGCCGCCGGCGGCGGAGACGTTGAGATAGTCGACATAGGCCTTCTGCAGGGCCTGGTAGGTGGGGAAGGCGGGCGGCTGGGCCGCGATCCAGTCCTTGAACTTCTTCTCCTTCACCGCCTGCTGCAGCGAGACGGCGGCGTCATATTTCTTCGGCCGCACGCCCCAGGTGTGGGGGAACTGGTCCTTCGGGATCGAGAGCCCGTGTTGGGCCTCGGAATAGGAAACCAGGGCGGCGTAGAGCAGGCGGTCGCGGGTCTTCAGGTCGGCCTTGCTCTTCGACTCCGAGAGCTGGCGGATGCGCTGCTCGTTGAACGAGCCGGGCGCGAAGCCGTGGGTCGGAGCTTCCGCGAGGGTCTTCAGGGCCAGCTCGACGTCGTCTCCGGCGATCGATCCGGGAGGCGCCTCCTTCTGGCAGGCGGCGAGGGAAAGCCCCAGGAACAGGGCGCAGGCGAGGCCAAGCCTCCCCAGAACGGAAGCGTGCGGAGGGTTCTTCATACCCCCCTAACGCAGCCGGGCGGCCGAGGTTGTCATATGAGCACCGGTTTGCGGTGACGGCCGGAGCGTGCAAACTGCGGAAAACGGGGGGATTCCGAGATGTCAGAGACGCGGACGCGTCGCGGGGTCGGCTACTGGCTGGCCGTGCTGTTCAGCCTGATCATCGCGGCGGTCGGCGTGCCGCTGGTGCTGGGCGGCTTCCAGCTCACCAGCTTAGGCGGCAGCCCCTACTACCTGGCCGCCGGCGTGGCGCTGATCGTCGGCGGGGTGCTCATGGCCATGCGCCGGCCGCTGGGGGCGCTGATCTACGGCTTGACCCTGCTCGCCACGATCGTTTGGGCGCTGGCCGAGTCGGGCGTGAGCTTCTGGCCGCTGCTGCCCAGGCTCGACGGCCCGGTGGTGCTAGGCATCGTCGTGCTGCTGATCACGCTGGGCATGGTGCGCGGGCGCTGGAGGACGGCGGCGCTGGTCGCCAACGGCCTGGGCGTGCTGGCAGGCCTGGGCCTGCTGCTCGGCAGCATCCCCCTGACCTACAGCCAGGGCCAGGCGAAGGCCGGCGCGGCCCCGGCGGCCAAGGCGGTGGCGGCGGGTCCGGCAGGCGACTGGCGCTACTACGGCCGTGACGCGGGCGGGTCGCGCTTCGCCCCCATCGAGCAGATCAACGCCGGCAACGTCGAGAACCTGAAGGTCGCCTGGACCTTCCGCACCGGCGAGAAGCCCAACCGCGGCAACGAGGACCAGAACACGCCGATGCAGATCGGCGACACGGTCTATGTCTGCACGCCAACCAACGTGGTGATCGCGCTCGACGCCGACACCGGCAAGCAGAAGTGGCGGCACGACCCGAAGGTGCGGCCGGGCTTCTGGAACCGCTGCCGCGGCGTCGGCTACTACGAGACGGCCGCGGCCAGGGCAGCGGCTCCGGCGCCGGCCCCCACGACGACGCCTGCGGCTCCCGCGCCCGCGGCCCCGGGACTCTGCGACCGGCGGATCATCTCCACCACCATCGACGCGCGGATGTTCGCGCTGGACGCGGCCACCGGCCAGCGCTGCCCGACGTTCGGGCAGGGCGGGGTGGTGGACCTGAAGGGCGGCATGGGGGAGGTGAAGCGCGGCTTCTACTTCCAGACTTCGACGCCGACCGTGGCGGGCGACCGGGTGATCATCGGCGGCTGGGTGATGGACAACCGCGAGCTGGGCGAGCCGTCCGGCGTGGTGCGCGCCTTCTCGGCCGAGACCGGCGAGCTGATCTGGGCCTGGGATTTGGGCAATCCGGAGATCACCAAGCTGCCGCCGGAGGGGCAGACCTATACGCGGGGCACCCCCAACGTCTGGTCCACGCCGGCCTTCGACGAGGCCCTGGGGCTGGTCTACCTGCCGACCGGCAACGCCACGCCGGACTACTGGGGCTCGCACCGTTCGGCGCGGTCGGAACAGTACTCCTCGTCGGTGGTGGCCCTCGATATCGCCACCGGCCGCGAGCGCTGGAAGTTCCAGACCGTGCACCACGACGTCTGGGACTGGGACGTGCCGGCCCAGCCGATGCTGGTGGACACCGCGATGGGTCCGGCGGTGATCGTGCTGACGAAGCGCGGGCAGGTGTTCGTGCTCGACCGCCGGACTGGCGTGCCGCTGGTCCCGGTGGAGGAGCGGCCCGTGCCGCAGGGCGCCGCGCCCGGCGAGTGGGTCGCGCCGACCCAGCCGTTCTCGGCGATCCCTGGGATCAGCTCTGAGCGGCTCACCGAGGCGACGATGTGGGGCGTGACCCCGCTCGACCAGCTGGCCTGCCGGATCGTGTTCCGCAAGCTGCGCTACGAGGGCGAGTTCACGCCGCCGGGGCCGGAGGGCAAGCCCAGCCTGCAGTACCCCGGCAACGCCGGTGGCATGAACTGGGGCTCCGGCTCCTGGGACGCCAAGCGCGGCCTGCTGATCGTGCCGACCATCCGGCTGCCGCAGAGCGTCGAGCTGAAGCGGGTGAAAGGGAACCCGGCGCAGCTCGCGCCCGACCGCCCGCCGCAGAGCCGCGGCGCCATCCTCTACAAGGCCGACAACGACCGGCCGCTGGGGCCGCTGAAGACGCCGTGCCTGGAGCCGCCGGGCGGGGAGCTGTCGGCGGTGGACCTGGTGAACCGCAAGGTGGTCTGGCAGGTGCCGCTGGGCACCGCGGAGATGCACGGGCCGCTGGAGATGAAGTCGGGGCTGAAGATCCCGCTGGGCACCTTTGGGGTCGGCGGGCCGATCACCACGGCCGGCGGGGTGACGTTCCATGCCGCCACCACCGACCCGTACCTGCGGGCCTATGACAACGCCACGGGCAAGCTGCTCTGGCAGGGCCGACTGCCGGTGGGCGCGGGCGGCACGCCGATGACCTATGTCTCGCCGAAGACCGGCAAGCAGTACGTGGTGGTCTCGGCCGGCGGGGCCCGCCAGACGCAGGAGAAGGGCGACTACGTGGTCGCCTACGCTCTCCCCTAGACGCAACGAGGGCCGCGCTACGCAGCGCGGCCCTCGGCTCGGAGGTCAGGCCTCTCAAGCGGCGGCGTCCTCAGGCGTCTCAACGCCGCCGTTCGGGGAAGGAGGCCGGACCCGAGCGATTAGTGCTTCAGCGCGTCGCGGGCGGCTTCCTTGATGTTGCCGACGCCCTTCTGGAGCTTGCCGGCGGCCTGATCGGTGTTGCCTTCGGCTTCCAGGCGCTCGTCGCCGGTCAGCTTGCCGGCGGCTTCCTTGATCTCGCCCTTGGCGTCCTTCGCGGCGCCCTTCATCTCGTCCTTGTGCATCGGTCGTCCTTTCGCGTGTCAGCGAGAGAACGGCTCGCGCGCCGTTCCCGTTCGCCGGCGACAACCAAAAGATAGGGCGGTTGTTCCTAGGCCGCCTGGCGGGCGGTGCGGTCCACGAGGCTGCGGAAGGCCGACAGGGCCGACGCCCGGGCGTTCGGATCGCCCAGCAGGCGGCGCGCCTCGGAGTGGCCGAGCACGAAGCTCTTCATCTGGAAGTAGGCGTTCGCCGCCTCGTCCTCGGAGAGCGGCGGGTCGGCGAGGGCCTGGAACTCGCGCACCAGCGTGCGCCGCCACTGCATGAGACCCTTCTGCAGCTGGTCGCGCACGGGGCCGGGCTGGTCGTCCAGCTCGACGGAGAGCGCGACGATCGGGCAGCCGTGCTCGGCCCATTCGCTCTCGGCCCAGTCGAGCCAGCGCTCGAAGATGGCTTCAAGCCGCGCCCGGCCCGGGGGCAGCGCCTCGGCGGCCGTCCAGGTGAACTCGGTGAAGCGGCGCTGCACCTGCTCGACGACCGCGAGCTGCATCGCCTCCTTGGAGTCGAAGTGCTTGAAGAGCCCGCTCTTCGACAGGCCCACGGCCTCGGCGACGTCGCCCAGGCTGGCGGACTCCAGGCCCCGCACGGCCACCTGCTTGGCGGCCTCGTCGAGGATCCGTGCGCGTGTCGCGTCGCCCTTGCGCAAAAGCCAAGCCTCCCTTGCTTGACAGTAAGTGACCGATCGTGCTCTTTTCTCGTTAGCGACCGGTCGTGCTCTTTTCTAATCGAAGGGACACGAGAATGCAAAGCTTGAAGATTTTCGGGGCCGCGGCCGCTCTGGCGCTGCTGGCCTCCAGTTCTGCGTATGCAGCCCCGGCCGCATTTCGGGCCCAAGCCACCCTGGCCGCGCCGGTCGCCCAGCCCACCCAGGCGGTGATCTCCGGCGTCACCTGGACGTGCGAAGCCGACAAGTGCGTCGGCGCCGCGGAGCATCGGACCAGCCTCGATAACCCCGTGCGCGAGTGCAAGAAGGTGGCGGCCCAGGTGGGTCCGCTGGCCAGCTACGTCACTCGCGGCCGCGAGGTCACCGGGGGCAACCTGCGGGTCTGCAACAGCGCCGCCGCGGCCAAGGCCGGCGACAGCGCGCTGGCGCAGAAGTAATCCCGCTTTAGCGCCGCCCGCCGTTGCGCCGACGGCGGGCGGAAGCTATCTGCTCGCGCCGACTTCCCCACTTTCCCCGCGAGCACACCCGCCCCATGGCGCAGCAGTACATTTTCCAGATGCAGGGCCTGACCAAGGCCTATCCCGGCGCGCCGAAGAAGCTGTTCGAGAACATCTGGCTCAGCTTCTACCCGGACGCGAAGATCGGCGTCGTGGGCGTCAACGGCTCGGGCAAGTCGAGCCTGCTCAAGATCATGGCGGGGATCGACAAGGAGTTCTCCGGCGAGGCCTGGGCGGCTGAGGGGGTGAAGCGCGGCTACCTGGAGCAGGAGCCGCAGCTCGACAACGCGCTGAACGTCTGGGGCAACGTCATCGCCTGGTGCGAAGAAAAGCAGATCTTCGACAAGTACAATGAGGTCGCGGCCAAGCTCGGCGAGGACTACTCCGACGAGCTGATGGAGGAGATGACCGCGCTCCAGGAGAAGCTGGACGCCGGCGACCTCTGGGACATCGACTCGAAGATCGAGATGGCCATGGACGCCCTGCGCTGCCCGCCCAACGACTGGCCAGTGGACAAGCTGTCTGGCGGCGAGCGCCGCCGCGTGGCGCTGGCGCGCCTGCTGCTGTCGAAGCCCGACATGCTGCTGCTGGACGAGCCCACCAACCACCTGGACGCCGAGAGCGTCGCCTGGCTGCAGCACCACCTGGAGGCCTTCCCGGGCTGCGTGATCCTGGTCACCCACGACCGCTACTTCCTCGACCAGGTCACCAAGTGGACGCTGGAGCTGGACCGCGGCAAGGGCCTGCCGCACGAGGGCAACTACTCGTCCTGGCTGGAGGCCAAGACCAAGCGCCTGGCCCAGGAGGAGCGCGAGGAGGCCGGCAAGAAGCGCACGATCGAGCGGGAGCTGGCCTGGGTGCGCTCCTCGCCCTCGGCGCGGCGCACCAAGTCCAAGGCTCGCCTGGCGGCCTTCGACGAGCTGCAGAACGCCGCGGAGAACGCCAAGCAGACCTTCGCCCAGATCCAGATCCCGCCGGGTCCGCGGCTCGGCAACGTGGTGATCGAGGCCGAGAACCTGGAGAAGGAGTACGGCGACAAGGTCCTGTTCAAGAACCTGTCGTTCAAGCTGCCGCCGGGCGGCATCGTGGGCGTGATCGGACCGAATGGCGCCGGCAAGACCACGCTGTTCAAGATCATCACCGGCCAGGAGAAGCCCGACCAGGGAAGCGTCCGGCTGGGCGAGACCGTGAAGCTGGCCTACGTCGACCAGAGCCGCGACACCCTCAATCCGAACAACAACGTCTGGCAGGAGATCTCTGGCGGCCTCGACATCATGAAGGTCGGGACGCGCGAGATCCCGTCGCGCGCCTATGTCGGCTCGTTCAACTTCAAGGGCGCCGACCAGCAGAAGAAGGTCGGCCTGCTCTCCGGCGGCGAGCGCAACCGCGTGCACCTGGCCAAGACCCTGGCTTCGGGCGGCAACGTCCTGATGCTCGACGAGCCCACCAACGACCTGGACGTGGAGACCCTGGGCGCGCTCGAGAGCGCACTGGAGGATTTCCCCGGCTGCGCCGTGGTGATCAGCCACGACCGCTTCTTCCTCGACCGCCTGGCCACCCACATCCTAGCCTTCGAGGGCGACAGCAAGGTGGAGTGGTTCGAGGGCAATTTCGAAGCCTATGAGGACGACAAGAAGCGCCGCCTGGGCGCCGACAGCCTCATCCCCCACCGCATCAAGTTCCAGAAATTCACCCGGTAGGGCGACGACCCGCCGCGATTATAATACCTTAGAGGCTTGGTAGCAGTGTGGGGCGGCAAGCCTGCCCCTGGAGCGCGTTCGATGGCCACGATCACCCTTACCGAGCCGCTGCCGTTCGACATCGGCGCGGACTGGCTCAGCGCGCTGACGGACCTACTGGCGAGCGTGAAGATCGAGTCCGCCTCCTCGAGCCAGGTGGTGATCGCCGGGCGCGCGGGGACCGCCATCGCCGGCTACCGGGTGGTGGTCCTGCCACAGACCAGCTTCGGGCTGACGCTCAGTTCTCCGTTCGTGTCGGGCGTGATTGGCGAGGTGCGGCTGCTGGACCCGACCGGGGCGCAGATCGGGACGATCTCCGGCCTTGGGGCGGGCGCCACCATCGCCGCGGTGCTGGACGGAAGCTACTTCTCGAGCCTGGCGATGGACCTCCTGGGTTCGTTCGGCGACGACAGCGTGACGGGCGGCGCAGGCCAGGACACGCTCTCCGGCGGAGCCGGCCTCGACCTGCTGAAGGGGGACGCGGGCGACGACAGCCTCTCCGGCGGCGGCGACTTCGACTACCTGCAGGGGAACATGGGCGCCGACACGCTGGCGGGCGGCGAGGGCGGCGACTGGGTCGTGGGCGGCAAGGACGGCGACCGGCTCTCCGGCGACGCCGGCTCCGACGTTGTGCTCGGCAACCTCGGCAACGACACGCTCGAGGGCGGCGACGACCTCGACGTGATCCGCGGCGGCCAGGGCGACGACCTGGTGCTCGGCGGCGCCGGCAACGACTGGATCTCCGGCGACCGCGGCGCCGACACCATGACCGGCGGGTCCGGCGCGGACATCTTCCACACCTTCGACGGGGCCGGCGTGGACCGGGTGACGGACTTCAACGCCGCCGACGGCGACCGGGTCTACCTGCTGCCCGGGACCCAGTATTCGGTCGCCCAAGTGGGCGCCGACACGGTGATCACCGTCACCGGCGCAGAGGGGGGCCAGATCGTGCTCTCCGGCGTCACCCTCGGCTCGCTTCCCGCCGGCTGGATCTTCGGCGTCTGAGGCGCGCACCTTCCGTGCACGGTTGACGAACCGTCTTCCCGAGCGTCACTTTAAAGCCGGGGTGGGGGTGCGAGAGCCAGGATACCGTTAACGGCGCCTCCGTAGGGCCAAGGTCGCACGACGCGCGCGGCGCGATCCGATGCGACCATGGAAGGAGGCGGCCCATGACGACGATCACATTCGAGCGGCCGCTGGTCTTCAACGCCGATTTTGCGGTGCTCAACGGGGACTGGCTGCGCGCCATTATCAACTCCGGCCGATATACCGTGCAGTCGGTAGGGTCCAGCCGCGCTGTGCTGGTCGGCACGACGGAGTCCGGCATGGCCGGCTGGCGGGTCGAACTGACCGCCGTCGACACCTTCACCACGTCCGCGGTCGCCGGCATCCCGTTCCATGGGGCTATCGCGCAGGTGGAGCTCTACGATCCGTCCGGATTCCTCGTGTGCGTCGTGGACGATCTGCCCCTCGCCACCAGCCTGAGTGCGCTGGGGCTGATCGGCGCCTCGGGCGTGGAGTTCCTCGGCTCGTTGGACGGCGATACGATCACGGGAAGCGCTGCCGAAGACGTGATCGACGGCGACAGCGGCCCCGACGTGCTTCACGGCGGCCCCGGAAACTCCGCGGACTTGCTGATCGGCGGGCCAGGCGCCGACACCTTGAGCGGCGGCGGCGGCGACGACCTGATCCTCGCCGGGGACGGGATTGACCGCATCGACGCCGGCGCCGGGAACGACATCGTCTTCCTCAACGAAGTGGAGGCCTTCGACGAGGTCTGGCTCGACCAGGCCGCGCCGGCCGGCCACTACCGCGTCGACGGCGCCGAGCTGGTGATCGTGGGCGAACTTGGATCACGCATCCATGGCGGCGCCAACAACGACGCCGTCATAGGCGGCGATGGCGTCGACGAGATGGACGGCGCCGGCGGCGATGACTTCCTGATCGGGTTGGCCGGTCAGGACGTCCTCCGCGGCCAGGCCGGAGACGACTGGCTGTCCGGCGGCCCGGGGGCCGACCAGCTGGACGGAGGCGCCGGCTTCGACGGGGTCGACTACAGCGACGCCGAAGGGGCGCTCACCATCGACCTGCGCATCACAAGCGCACAGCAAACCGGCGGCGGACTGGACGTGCTCACCGGTATCGAGGGGATCTGGGGCTCGGAGTTCGGCGACACCCTGACCGGCGACGCACAGGGCAACTACCTGGAAGGCGACCCGGGCGACGACCTGCTGAACGGGCTCGAAGGTGACGACGAGCTCAGCGGCTGGACCGGGGCGGACCGGGTGTTCGGCGGCGGCGGCAACGACACTATAGACGACGCCTCGGGCGCCAACTTCCTGCGCGGGGAGGACGGCGACGACTGGATCAAAGGCGGCGCGGACACCGACGACGCCCACGGCAACATGGGCAACGACACCGTCGAGGGCGGGGCGGGCGACGACTGGGTTGTCGGGGGCAAGGATAACGACCTCCTGTCCGGTGACAGCGGCGGTGACGTGGTGCTCGGCAATCTGGGCACGGACACGCTCGACGGGGGCGAGGGAAACGATGTCGTTCGAGGCGGCCAGGCCGACGACATCGTCCGCGGCGGGGTCGGCAACGACTGGATTTCCGGCGATCGCGGAACGGACACCATGACCGGCGGGTCGGGCGCCGACATCTTCCACACCTTTGACGGCGCGGGCGTGGACCGCGTGACCGACTTCAATTCCGCGGAGGGCGACCGGGTCTACCTCCTGCCCGGGACGCAGTATTCAACGGCGCAGGTCGGCGCGGACACGGTGGTTACCGTCACTGGGGCTGAGGGCGGCCAGCTTGTGCTCGTCGGCGTCCAGCTCTCCGGCCTGCCGACGGGATGGATCTTCGGGCCCTAGAGCGCCGGAAGCGCTGTAAGAACAACAGTTTAAAGCCAAGCTCCGTCATCTTACAGTCATGATAATGCCGTTAAGAAACGCGCCAAGTTGGGGGCCTGCGCGCCCATTCGCATGCGTGAGTGAAGACCATGGGCGCCTATCTCGGCACGGCTGGCAATGACACCCTGAACGGCGGCGCCGAGGACGACCTGCTGCAGGGGCTGGGCGGCTACGACCGGCTGCACGGCGGGGCGGGCAACGACACGATCGAGGGCGGCGCGGACGCCGACCTGCTCGAGGGCGAGGCCGGCGACGACAAGCTGGACGGCGGCGACGGCGTCGACGGCGTCTATGGCGGTGACGGGAACGACACCCTGCTCGGCGGCGGGGGTCGCGACGGCTTCAGCGGCGGGGCGGGCGACGACTACATCGATGGCGGCGCCGGGGACGAATACGATTTCACCGGACCGGCCGAGTTCTGGGGGAGCGACAACCTCTCGTTCAACGGCGCACCGGCCGCGGTGACCGTCGATCTCCTGATCACCGGCGCCCAGAACACCGGCTGGGGCGTCGACACCATCCGCAACATCGAAGGCGTCGGCGGCTCGTCGTTCGACGACCGGATCTCGGGCGACGCCGGCAAGAACCGCCTGAACGGCTTCGACGGCGCCGACACCCTGATCGGCCGCGGCGACGACGACATCCTGGCGGGTCAGGCGGGCGCCGACCTGCTGGACGGCGGGGACGGGAACGACAGCCTGACGGCGGCCTTCGTCAGCGACCTGCGCATGAGCGACGCCGCCAGCAACACCCTGATCGGCGGCGCGGGCAACGACGTGCTCCTGGGCCACAACGGGGCGGACCGGCTGGAGGGCGGCGACGGCGACGACTCGCTGCAGGGCCACATCATCGATCCCTATGCGCCGGTGAAGCCGCTCTCGGACACCCTGCTGGGCGGCGCCGGCAACGACTATGTCGACGCCAGCATCTTCGACGCCGTGGCGGATGGCGGCGACGGTGCCGACACGATCTCGGCCGCCCGCCCCTACGAGTTCTGGGACGAGGGCGCGCAGGTGCTGCAGACCGTCTCCGGCGGCGCCGGCGACGACCGGCTGAGCGTCGGCGGCTTCAATGCGACCGATCGCATCGTCTTCGACGGCGGCGCGGGGACCAACACCCTGTGGCTGCGCGACTGGCGCATCCCTGACGTCTACGTAAACCAGGACCACGCCGGCCCCGGCGTCGTGGCGCTGAACATCCAGGTGGTCGACTACGACCAGACCAGCGCGCGAATGCACGGCGGCGACGTCGCCGAGCGCTACCTCGGCAACTACCAGGACGACTGGATGGACACCGGCGGCGGCAACGACACGGTCACGGCCGACCGCGAGGGCTTCTTCCTCTTCGGAAACGACACCATCCTCGCGGGGGCAGGTGACGACAGCATCATCGACTTCGGCGGCGCCAACTTCCTGCGCGGCGGGCTGGGCAACGACGCCATCACCGGCGGCGCGGCGTTCGACGACGCGCACGGCAACGAGGGCAACGACACCGTCCGCGGCGGCGCCGGCGACGACTGGGTGGTCGGAGGAAAGGACGACGACGCGCTCTACGGCGACGCCGGCAGCGACGTGGTGCTGGGCAACCTGGGATCAGACACGCTGGAAGGCGGCGACGCGCTCGACATCATGCGCGGCGGCCAGGGCTCGGACATCCTGCGCGGCGACGGCGGCAACGACTGGATCTCGGGCGACCGGGGTGACGACACGCTCACTGGCGGGACGGGTGCGGACATCTTCCACACCTTCGACGGCGCGGCCCTGGACCGGGTGACAGACTTCAACGCGGCGGAGGGAGATCGGGTCTTCCTGCTGACCGGAACGCAGTACACAGCCTATCAGGCCGGTGCGGACACGGTGATCGACGTGCTTTCCGGCGGCGCGGTGACCGGGCACATGGTGCTGGTGGGGGTGCAGATGTCGACCCTGCCGCAAGGCTGGATTTTCGGAGCGTAATCCATGGCGATCATGCGCGGCGACGTCCGCATCCAGGTCGGCGAGACCCTGCACTTCCAGAACGAGTACGGGCCGGAGCTCTATCCGCCGTTCTTCGGTCCGCAGACCGCGTCGATGGTCGTGGAAGGCACGCTCAGCGTCACGCGGTTCGCTGCCGGCGGGCAGGGCGGGAGCTGGCTTGTCGGGATCACGACCAGCAACCTGCACGATCCGACGATCGAGATCGCAGCGACCGGTGTGGTGCGGGTCATAAACCAGCTCGACTTCGCCACCGGCCTGAGCTCCGGCAGCTTCGGCATGCACTTCGTGAACCGCGGCCTGCTGGAGGTCGGCGGGCGTGGCCAGGTGCATGGGGTGAGCAGCTACGATTCCTACGGGGTCTTCGAGAACCACGGCCGGATCGTGGTGACCTCGGCCACCGGAGATGGGCTGGGGCTGCGGCTCAACAACTTCCCCACTTTCACCAACACCGGGACTATCGAGGTGTTCGGCGGCGCCGGCTATCCGTCCTACGGGGTGAACTTCGCTGGCTGGGCCAGGGACTTCCACAACACCGGTACGATCCGGGCGACCGATGCCGACCCGAGCGTCCGCTCAGTGGGCGTCTCGCTCTGGCGGGGCGGCAATGACGGGACCTGGACCAACCAAGGTGTGATCGAGGGCGAGATCGCCCTGCAGAACCCGAGCCACAACCTCTCCCAGGCCGGCGTCGGCTTTCGCTATGAGAACAGCGGCCGGCTGCTGGGCGACGTCTTGCTCGACACGGGCGAGGACCGCTTCGTCAACACCGGCGAGATCCGCGGGGCCGTCAGCCTCGGCGCGAACGACGACATCTACGTGGGCGACCTGGGGCAGCTGTTCGGAAGCGTCTCGGGTGGCGCCGGGTCGGACTCGATCTCCGGCGGTGCGCTGGGCGAGACCCTGTCCGGCGACGCTGGCGCCGACACCCTCCTCGGGGCGGCCGGGGACGATGTGCTGGCCGGCGGCGACGACGTGGACTTCCTGGACGGAGGGCTCGGCTTCGACACCGTGTCCTTCGCAGCCGCGGCGGCGGGCGTCGATGCGCAGTTCGACCTGGCCCGGGCCGGCGGGGACACCCTCAGCAGCATCGAACGCGCGCTGGGCAGCGCCTTCGCCGACACCATCGCAGGCGCACTCGGCGCAGAGACGCTGAACGGCGGCGCGGGGGCGGACATGATGTTCGGCCGCGGCGGCGCGGACAGCTTGGTCGGCGGCTCAGGCGGCAACTTCCTGCGCGGCGATGACGGCGACGACTGGATCATGGGTGGGGCCGATACGGACGACGCCCACGGCAACTTGGGCAACGACACCGTCCACGGCGGGGCGGGCGACGATTGGGTCGTGGGCGGCAAGGACGACGACCTGCTGTTCGGCGAGGACGGCGGGGACGTTTCGCTCGGCAACCTGGGCTCCGACACCATCGACGGCGGATCGGGCGAAGACGTGGTCCGCGGCGGACAAGGCGCCGACATCGTCCGTGGCGGGGCGGGCCGGGACTGGGTCAGCGGCGACCGTGGCGACGATCAGCTGTTCGGCGGCGCCGGGGCCGACACATTCCACACCTTCGACGGCGCGGGCATGGACTTCGTGGGCGACTTCAACGCCGCCGAGGGCGACCGGGTCTTCCTGCTCGCCGGCACCCGCTACAACGCCTATCAGTCCGGCGCCGACACCCTGGTCGACGTCGTCGACGCCGGCGGCGCTACGACAGGGCGGATGGTGCTGGTCGGCGTGCAGATGTCCGGCCTGCCGGAGGGCTGGATCTTCGGCGCCTGACGCGGCCCGGGTCTTGACTTAAAGACATAAAGATATCTTTATATGCCCTGATGAGGCTCAGGGCTGACCAGGCTGTTGACGTGCTGCGCGCGGCAGGCGAGCCGACGCGCCTGCGCATCCTGGCGCTGCTCGCCCGCGAGGAGCTGGCGGTGCTCGAGCTCTGCCGGGTGATCGACCAGAGCCAGCCGCGGGTCTCCCGCCACCTGAAGCTGCTGGCCGAGGCCGGCCTTGTGGAGAGATTCCCCGACGGCGCCTGGGTGTTCTACCGCCTGACGCACGGCGGGCAGGCGGCGGAACTGATCGGCGAGATTCTGGCCAGGATCGACGCGGCCGACCCGGTGCTGACCCGCGACGCCGAGCGGCTTTCGGCGGTCTGGGCGGAGCGGGCCGCAGACGCCGGCGAGTACTTCGCGCGCAACGCCGCCCGTTGGGACGAGATCCGCTCGCTGTACGTATCCGAGGCCGCCGTGGAGACGGCGATCCTGGCCGCCGCCGGGACGGGGCCGTTCCACCGGCTGGTGGACCTGGGCTCGGGCACCGGGCGCATGCTGACCCTGCTGGGCCCCAAGGCCGGGCAGGCGCTGGGCCTCGACCTGTCGCAGCAGATGCTGAACATCGCGCGCAACCACGTGGCGGAGGCGGGGCTGGCCGGCTGCGAGCTGCGCCACGGCGACATCTTCGCCACGCGCCTGCCAAGCGAATACGCCGACCTCGTGGTCGTCCACCAGGTGCTGCACTACCTCGCCGACCCGGCCGCGGCCGTGAAGGAGGCCGCCCGGCTCGTGGCGCCCGGCGGCAAGCTGCTGATCGTCGACTTCGCCCCGCACAAGCTCGAGTACCTGCGCGAGCAGCACCAGCATCGCCGCCTGGGCTTCGCGGATGGCGAGATGAAGCGGTGGCTTGCCGAGGCCGGCCTCACGAAGGTCGAGGTCGACGCCCTGCCGCCGGCCCGGACTGAGGGCCTCACCGTCAAGATCTGGGCGGCCGAGCCGGGCCGCGCACGCCAAAGGAGCGCCGCATGACCTCCGCGCTCGGACCCGTCGCCCGCGCCGGCGTGGGCGGGACGCCGCGTCCCAACGTCTCGTTCGAGTTCTCGCCGCCGAAGACTCCTGAAGCGGAAGAGAGTCTCTGGGAAGCGATCCGCCGGCTGGAGCCGCTGAACCCGTCGTTCGTATCGGTGACCTACGGGGCGGGCGGGTCGACGCGGGACAGGACGCACCGGACGGTGCTCCGTATGCTGAAGGAGACCACCCTCAAGCCGGCGGCGCACCTGACCTGCGTTGAGGCCTCGCGCGAGCAGGTGGACGAGGTGATCCGCGACTACTGGGAGAGCGGCATCCGCCACATCGTGGCGCTGCGCGGCGATCCGCCGGGGCAGATCGGCGGCGCCTACACGCCGCGCGCCGACGGCTACCGCAACGCCACCGAGCTGACCGCGGGCATCAAGGCGATCGCCGACTTCGAGGTCAGCGTCGGGCTCTATCCGCATGTGCATCCGGAGAGCCCCGGGATCGAGCACGACATCAATGTGCTGAAGGCCAAGATCGACGCCGGGGCGACCCGGGCGATCACCCAGTTCTTCTTCGACGTCGACAGCTTCCTGCGGTTCATGGACCGGGTGCGCAAGGCGGGCGTCACCATCCCGATCTCGCCGGGGATCATGCCGGTGACCAACTACAAGGGCCTGAAGAAGATGGCCGGGCCCATCGGCATCGAGCTACCGCGCTGGCTGGCCAACCTGTTCGAGGGGCTGGACAAGGACCCGGAGACGCGGCGGCTGATCGCGGCGTCCATCGCCACAGAGACGTGCGCCCGGCTGGCGGAGGAGGGCTTCTCGGACTTCCACTTCTACACCCTGAACCGCGCCGACCTGACCTACGCCATCTGCCGGGTGCTGGGCGTGCGCGAGCCGGAGCCCGCAGAGGAGGCGGCGGCATGACGAGGCAAGAGCGGATCGCGGCGCTGAAGGTCGCGGCCAGGGAGCGCGTGCTGATCCTGGACGGCTCCTGGGGCGTGATGATCCAGAAGCGGGGCCTGGACGAGGCCGACTACCGCGGCGACCGCTTCACGGCGCATGCGGGGCAGATGAAGGGCAACAACGACGTCCTGTGCCTGACCCGGCCGGACATCGTCGCCGACCTGCACGACCAGTACTACGCCGCCGGCGCCGACATCAGCGAGACCAACACCTTCTCGGCCACCTCCATCGGCCAGGGGGAGTATGCCCTGGAAGCGGCCGTCGCCGACATCAACCTGGCCGGCGCGCGGCTGGCGCGGCAGGCGGCGGACCGCTGGACGGCGAAGGAGCCGAACAAGCCGCGGTTCGTGGCGGGCTCGATCGGACCGCTGCCGGTGATGCTGTCGATGAGCTCGGACGTGAACGATCCGGGCGCGCGGAAGGTGACCTTCGAGCAGGTCTACGCCGCCTATCTTGAGCAGGTGCGCGCGCTGCACGAGGGGGGGGTGGACCTGTTCCTGGTGGAGACCATCACCGACACCCTGAACTGCAAGGCCGCCATCAAGGCGATCATGGACCTGGCCGACGAGGGCTACGAGCCGCTGCCGATCTGGATCTCCGGCACCATCACCGACCGGTCGGGCCGCACGCTGTCGGGCCAGACGGTGGAGGCGTTCTGGAACTCGGTGCGCCACGCCAAGCCTTTCGCGGTGGGGCTGAACTGCGCCCTGGGCGCGGACCTGATGCGCCCGCACATCGCCGAGCTGGCGCGCATCGCCGACACCCTTGTTTCGGCCTATCCGAACGCCGGCCTGCCCAACGCCATGGGCGAGTACGACGAGACCCCGGACCAGACGAGCCACATGCTGCACGAGTGGGCCGAGCACGGGCTGGTCAACATTCTGGGCGGCTGCTGCGGCACCACGCCGGACCACATCCGCCACGTCGCCGAGGCGGTGAAGGGGCTGAAGCCCCGGCAGCCGGCGGAGCGGCCGACGGCCATGCGGCTGGCGGGCCTAGAGCCCTTCGAGCTCGCATCATGAGCCGAGGCCCGTGGGTGGCCGTGCTGCTCGACGAGAACACCTCCACCGGAAGCACGCGCTACGAGGCGGCCAAGGGCTATTTCGCCGGCGTGGCGCGCAACGGCGGGCTGCCGTTCGGCGTGCCCTACGAGGCGGCCATGGTGGCGCCTGTCATCGACGACTTCGACGCCCTGCTGACGCTCGGCGGCCGCTACGCCATGCCGGCGGAGTGGTACGTCGGCCCGGCGGCCGCCTCGCCGCCCAACGATCGGCTGACGGTGGAGATCGGCCTCGTGCGGGGCTTCCTTGCCGCCGACAAGCCGGTGCTGGGCATCTGCGCGGGCATGCAGGTGCTGGCGGCGCTCAACGGCGCGCGAGTCACGGCGCAGATCCCCCACCACAATGACCGCGAGCTGAGCCACGAGGTCCTGACCGTGCCGGGCACGCGGCTGGCGGCGCTGGTCGGCGAGCGGCTCACCGTCAACACCTTCCACAACGAGGCCATCGTGGAGCCCGGCTCCACCGTCGTCTCGGCCCACGCCTCGGACGGGACCGTCGAGGCCATCGAACTCCCCGGCGCCCGCTTCGCCCTCGGTGTCCAATGGCACCAGGAGCTGCATGCTGCGGACCACCCTGGAGAGGCCCTGTTCCGCGGCCTCATCGACGCCTGCGAGCGATAGCGTTAGAGCCCACTCCCCATGCGACCTGTATTCGTCAACATCGGCGAGCGGACCAACGTCACCGGCTCGGCCAAATTCCGTAAGCTGGTGGCTGATGGGAACTATCCCGAGGCGCTGAGCGTGGCGCGCCAGCAGGTGGACGCCGGCGCCCAGGTGCTGGACGTCAATATGGACGAGGGGCTGCTCGACAGCGTCCACGCCATGAAGACCTTCCTCAACCTGATCGCCGCCGAGCCCGACATCGCCCGGGTGCCGGTGATGATCGACTCGTCCAAGTGGGAGGTGATCGAGGCCGGGCTGCAGTGCGTGCAGGGCAAGGCGATCGTGAACTCCATCTCGCTCAAGGAGGGCGAGGCGAAGTTCATCGAGCAGGCGGTGAAGTGCCTGCGCTACGGGGC
Source organism: Phenylobacterium sp. (assembly GCF_036563285.1). Lineage (GTDB taxonomy): Bacteria > Pseudomonadota > Alphaproteobacteria > Caulobacterales > Caulobacteraceae > Phenylobacterium. The sequence continues at coordinate 159,122 of NZ_DATCMR010000005.1, read as the reverse complement.
CGCCGTGGTGGTCATGGCCTTCGACGAGCAGGGCCAGGCCGACACCGCCGACCGCAAGGTGGAGATCTGCCGGCGCGCCTACCGGATCCTGGTCGATCAGGTGGGCTTCCCGCCCGAGGACATCATCTTCGACCCCAACATCTTCGCCATCGCCACGGGGATCGAGGAGCACGACAACTACGCGGTCGACTTCATCGAGGCGACCAAGCGGATCAAGGCCGAGCTGCCCCACGCGCGGGTCTCGGGCGGGGTCTCGAACGTGAGCTTCAGCTTCCGGGGGAATGAGCCCGTCAGGCGGGCGATCCACTCGGTGTTCCTCTACCACGCCATCGCCGCGGGCATGGACATGGGGATCGTCAACGCCGGCGACCTGCCGGTCTATGACGACATTCCGGAGGAGCTGCGCGAGGCGGTGGAGGACGTGGTCCTGAACCGGCCGGCGCGGGGCCCGATCTCCAACACCGAGCGGCTGCTGGAGCTGGCGCCCAAGTACAAGGGCGGCAAATCCGAGGCCAAGGGTCCGAGCCTGGAGTGGCGCGACGCCCCCGTCGGCGCGCGCCTGACGCATGCGCTGGTGCACGGGATCACCGAGTTCATCGAGGCCGACACCGAGGAGGCGCGCCAGCAGGCGGTGCGGCCGCTGCACGTCATCGAAGGCCCGCTGATGGACGGGATGAACGTGGTCGGCGACCTGTTCGGCGCGGGCAAGATGTTCCTGCCGCAGGTGGTGAAGTCGGCGCGGGTGATGAAGCAGGCGGTGAACTACCTGCTGCCGTTCATGGAGGCGGAGAAGGAAGGCAAGCCGCGCGAGGCCGCCGGTCGCATCCTGATGGCCACCGTCAAGGGGGACGTCCACGACATCGGCAAGAACATCGTGGGCGTGGTCCTGCAGTGCAACAACTACGAGGTCATCGACCTGGGCGTCATGGTCCCGGCCGACCGCATCCTCGACGAGGCCGAGAAGCACAAGGTGGACATGGTGGGGCTCTCCGGCCTGATCACGCCCAGCCTCGACGAGATGGCCTTCGTGGCGAGCGAGATGGAGCGGCGGGGCTTCAGGATTCCGCTGCTGATCGGCGGCGCCACCACCTCCAAGACCCACACGGCGGTGAAGATCGCGCCGAAGTACACCGGCGGTTCGACGACCTATGTGCTGGACGCCAGCCGGGCGGTGGGCGTGGTCTCGAACCTCCTGTCGCCCACCGAGAAGGAGCGCTTCCAGGCGGAGACGGCGGCCGAGTACGTCAAGGTGCGCGAGCAGTTCGCCCGCGGCCAGGGAAACCGGGCGCGGGCGACGCTGAAGGAGGCGCGCGACAACGCCTTCACCCCGGACTGGACGGACTATGATCCGCCGCAGCCGGGCTTCCTGGGGACGCGGACCTTCGCGCCCTACGACCTCGGCGAGCTTCGGCGGCACATCGACTGGACGCCGTTCTTCTCCAGCTGGGAGCTGGTGGGCCGCTTCCCCGACATCCTGCAGGACGACGTGGTCGGCAAGGCGGCCACCGACCTCTACGAGGACGCCCAGCGGATGCTGGACCGGATCGTCCAGGAGGGGCTGGTGGAGGCGCGCGGCGTGGTGGGCTTCTGGCCGGCCAACGCCGACGGCGACGACATCGTGCTCTACGCCGACGAGGGCCGCGAGCGCGAGCTGGGGCGGCTGCACACCCTTCGCCAGCAGATGCTGAAGTCCGGCGGCGGGGCCAACGTGGCGCTCGCAGACTTCGTGGCGCCGGTGGGCACCAAGCCCGACTGGGTGGGCGGCTTCGCGGTCACCGCCGGCCACGGCGAGCTGGCGCGCGCGGCCGAGTTCAAGGCGGCCGGCGACGACTATTCGGCGATCCTGTTCACCTCCCTGGCCGACCGCCTGGCCGAGGCCTTCGCCGAGGCCCTGCACCGGCGCGTGCGCACCGAGCTGTGGGGCTACGCCCCCGACGAGCCGTTCGACATCGACATGCTGGTGGCCGAGAAGTACCGCGGCATTCGCCCTGCGCCGGGCTACCCCGCCCAGCCCGACCACACCGAGAAGGCCACCCTGTTCAAGCTGCTGGACGCCACGGCGGCCACGGGCATCGAGCTCACCGAGAGCTACGCCATGACGCCGACGGCTGCGGTGTCGGGTTTGTATTTCGCCCACCCGGAAGCGCACTACTTCGGCGTCGGCCGCATCGAGCGCGACCAGGTGGAGGACTACGCCCGACGCAAGGGGATGAGCGTGCGCGACGTGGAGCGGTGGCTGGGGAGCATCCTGAACTACGAGCCGGCGTAGGGGGCTTACGACCGCTAACGGACTTCGTGAGACGTCCGCAGACCGGCGGGCTCAACTCCCTTCCGCCGAAGGCTCATTGGACGACTCGAACTCCGTGAGCCGCCGCACCAGGTCGCCCATCACGCCAGAGAACGCCCGAAGCTCTCGGAAACTCGCCTCTGCAAGCCGCTCCAGCACATCTTCGCCCCCCGGCGTGATGCTCACCAGCGCGCGGCGCCGGTTCTCCGGGTCGCGGTCCCGGCGAACGAGCCCGGCCTGTTCGAGCCGGGCGACAAGTTCCACCGCGCTGTGATGCTTGATCAGCAGGTTGCCGGCGAGTTCGCCTACCGTCACTTCGCGGCGTTCTGGATATTCTCCGCGAATGGCCAGCAGGGCCTGGTGCTGATGGTGAGTGAGCCCCGCCTGGCGCGCGTTTTCGGTCACAGCGGCGAGGTACCGGCGCAGCTGCCGGCGGAACCCGGCCAGCGTGCGATAGTCCTCGTCGGAAAGGCTTCGGGGCGCGGGTGTTTCGTCGCTCTTCATTTCCATCTCATCGGGCGCCAAGCTCTACAACACGGTGTCGGCCACATCGTTCATGCGCGGAACCTGGGCCATAGGTGGGCGTTCTCGTAAGGTATCGTATTACGATATGTTTGCAGGAACGTGTCCGCTGCTGCCTCACGGGGTGCTGGCTTGCCGGGCCGAGCCTGTTGCGGGCGAGGGAGGAAAGCCCATGGGAGCGACAGGGCGGCCGACGAGCCGACGTTCACTGATCATGGGCAGCGCGGCAGTGGGGCTAGGGCTCCCGCTCGCCGGCTGCGAGTACCTCGGGCTGCTCAGGCCCAGCGTGCTGCGCCAGGTAGACCCCGAAATGGCGGTCCTGCTCAACGAGCTGCCGAGGCTGGACGAGCCCAACGAGGCCCTGATCGGACGCGTCTACGCCACCGGCGGCGCCTCGCGGGTGCAGGTCGGCCAGGACGGGGTGATGCGCGACACGATCCGCATCCCCAGGGACGAGTACCTCTGGTACCCCGCCATCATCATCATGCCGCGCGGGGGCGTGCTCGAGCTGGACATCAGCAACGAGGACCAGCGGCCGCACGCCATCCTGATGCCCAACAACAACGATCGGGAACTGACCCGACTACCCGCAGGCACGCGCGGCAAGGTGCGGGTGCAGCTGGATCACCCAGGTCTCTATTGGTTCGGCTGCCCGGTCGAGAACCATGTCGGGCGCGGGATGCTCGGCCTTGTTTTCGTCAAGGGAGAGGTCCCGCCTGAGGCTCGCCTCGACCGCCCCCCGCAACGCCAGCCCGGACAACGGAGGCCGCCGCGCCATGAGCACTAGGACCGCCTTCGCGGCCATGGCCGCGCTCCTCGCCGCGTGCAGCTCAGCGCCGCCACACCTGCCTCCAGCGCCGCCGCAGCAGTCCTACAGCCAGCTGGACGCAGCCATGCGCGGCTCGGCTCCCCCGGTGGCCGACGCCGTCACTTTCGAGCGCCTGGTGCGCGCCCGAAGCGAGCCCCACAACTGGCTGACATACTACGGCGCCTACGACGGCCAGCGGTTCTCCAGCCTTTCTCAGATCACCACCGCCAATGTCGCCCAGTTGAGGCCCGCCTGGGTGTTCCAGGCCGCGCCCGTCGGCCTTGTCGCCTCGCCCAACAGCTTCGCCCTCGAGGCGGCCCCGATCGTTGTGGACGGAGTGATGTACCTGTCCGGGTGGGACGGCTACGTCTGGGCGATGGACGCGGCCACGGGCGAGCAGCTCTGGCGCTATCGCCACGCAGTGCCGTTCGACGTGGTGCTCTGCTGCGGCAACGTCAACCGCGGCGTGGCCGTGGCGCGCGGCCGGGTGTTCTACTCGAGCCCCAACGGAACGCTGGTGGCGCTCGACGCGCGCACCGGCAAGCCGGTGTGGAGCCGCCAGTGGGTGGACCCGCGGGCCGGCGAGAGCTCGACCATGGCGCCGCTGGTGGTGAAGAACCTGGTCATCGTGGGCTCGTCGGGCGCCGAGTACGGCGTGCGCGGCCACATCGACGCTTTCGACATCGACACCGGCCGCCCCGTCTGGCGGCGCTATCCGGTGCCGAAGCCCGGCGAGCCGGGCTCGGAGACCTGGGGGCGCAACGACGCCTGGGCGCGGGGCGGCGGAGCGGCCTGGATCACCGGCTCCTACGACCCGCAACTCGACCTGCTCTACTGGGCCAGCGCCAATCCGTCGCCGGACTTCGATGGCTCCATGCGGCCTGGCGACAACCTCTATACGAACTCCGTCCTGGCCATCGATCCGGACGATGGGACGATCCGCTGGCACTACCAGTTCACGCCGCACGATCTGTGGGACTACGACGGGGTCAACGAGAACATACTGTTCGAGCACAACGGCCGGCCGGTGCTCGCCCACTTCGATCGCAACGGCTACCTGTTCGTCCTCGATCGCCGCACCGGGGAGCGGGTGAGCGTCACCCAGTTCGGCGACCGCGTGAACTGGGGCCGCATCGACCCCACCACGGGCCGGGTGTCGGACATCCGGGCGCCCACCCGGGAGGGTGTGGAGATCTGCCCTGGGCCCGCAGGCGCCAAGGAGTGGCCGCACGCCAGCTACAGCCAGCAGACGGGGCTGCTCTACACTCCGTTCCTGGACGCCTGCGCGACGTTCCAGACCTTCCCGACGGAGTTCAAGGAGAGCCTGTCCTACTTCGGCGGCCAGTTTGACGTGGCGCCCAGCCAGATGCGCGGCGGGGGGGTGAAGGCGTTCGATCCCTCGGGCCGGCTGGTGTGGGAATGGCGCTCGAAGCATCCCATCCTGGCCTCGGCGCTGAGCACCGCCGGGGGACTGGTCTTCGTCGGCGCCCCGGACGGGGAGTTCATCGCGCTGGATGCCCGCACGGGCCGCCAGCTCTGGAGCTTCCGCACCGGCTCGGGAATTCACTCCAACCCGGTGACCTACAGCGTGGGCGGCAAGCAGTACGTGGCCGTGCCGACGGGCTGGGGCGGCTGGATCAAGGGCTTCGCGCCTAATCTCTACGGCCGGGACCGGGGCAGCTCGCTCATTGTATTTGCCCTCCCATGATCGTGAGGTCTTTTCACCCTTGGGGGACGCTCAGGACATCTGCCGCACGCCCGCCGCGCGGGGGGGCGCCGGAGGCGCGATCCTTGACACGCTCAGACCGCAGGCTTGCAATCAGCCATGGGCTAAACGGCCCGTAGGCATCCTGAAGGACGTTGCGGGGAGAGGCGCGCGATGCGGACGGGAGGATCGGCTTCGGTCGTGGAATGACGCCTTCAGCGCCACACCTGACGCGGGACCAGCGGCTGATCCGGCGGATTCTGCGCGTCAATCACGCCGGGGAGCACGGCGCCATCGCCATCTATAGCGCCCAGATCGCGCACCTGGGGCGGCGTGCCGAGGCTCGGGATTGGCTTATCGCCACCTTGGCGCACGAGCGGCGGCACCGCGGGGCATTCCGGGAGGCCATGCCGTCGCGAAATGCGAAGCCCTGCCGCGCATTGGGGGTGTGGAGCGTCGGCGGATGGGTCCTTGGCTGTCTCACCGCGCTCACTGGGACCGCCGGGGTGATGGCGTGTACCGCCGCGGTGGAGCGTACGGTCCACGGCCACCTGCAAGAGCAGATGGCGTTTCTCGAGCGGTGCGATCCTGGGCTGGCCGAGGTGGTCGCCGACGTCCGGCGCGAGGAGCTCGAGCACCTCGCCTATGCAGAGGCGCGGCTCCCGCCGGGCTCGGCCTTGCCACGGCTCCTGGAGCCGTTGATCGCAGCTTGCACAGAGCTTCTCATCGCAACCTCGACGCGAGGGGACTCGGTGCGCCTCCGTCAGGCGCTCAGGGCTTCGTGAGATGCGGCGCACGAGGACTAGCCGGCGTGAGCCCCGCTAGCCCTCGGGCTGCCGCGGCTCGACGCTGAGCTCTCCGTAGCCGGTCGCGGGGTCCACCGGGCGGCGGAACTCCACGTCGGCGAGTTCCCCGATCACCACTTCGGCGGTGGTGGCCACGATGCAGCCGGTGACCAGGTGGCCGCCGACGCAGCTCCCGTCCGGGCACGACAGCACGATGTGGACGTGCAGGCCCTCCGGCGAGAGCGTCCCTGACAGCGCGACGATCTCCACGGGACCGTCGTAGCTGCGGAAGACGTCGGCCTCCCCGGCGGCGCCCGGCATCCGCAGCCGTGCGCTCGAGAGGCTGCCGACGCCGGTCAGGATGCAGCCGGCGCGGAGGTCCTGTGCGGGGACGAGCTGCTCTAGCGCCGTCTTGAGGTCGGCGCCTGGCGTCAGGCGGTGGGCGGACACGCGCATGGGCCGACTGTGGCGCCGGGGCGGAGGAGACGGAAGTCTCCCGGGTCTCGCGCTTAAGGCCATGGCGGCCAGTTTGCCTGCGGGTCTGAGCGTCTCAAGGACGGCCCGCAGGGCCGCCGCGGCGCGGTGGCGGCGGAGCCGCCATCCTTGACACGCTCAGACCCGCAGGCTCGCAATCAACCATGGGCTTAAGGGCGGGAGGCATCCTGAAGGATGCTTGAGGTCGATAGAACCAAGGCGCAGCCGATCTCGCGGGCCGCGGTGGGCTGGGCGCTGGTCGGGTTCGGCGGCTCCTTTGCGGTGGCGGGCGGCTACGTCTTCTACATGTTCTTCCTGCCCGGTCGGGGGCGTCCTTTGCAGGCGTTCAGGCTGGATCATCCCGTGCTGCCGGTGATCGTCCCGATGATCCTGATCGGCGTCGTGCTGCTGATCGTGGGCTCCCGGCTCAAGCGCCAGGGACGGGCGCCGGGTCCTGCGAAGCCGCTCGTCCTGTCGGAGCACGAGGCGGAGAAGTATGGATCCCCGCCTTCGCGGGGATGAGCGGGGGAGGGGGCTTGCGGGCATGAAGGCCTACCTGGTGCTCGACTTCGAGGTTCACGATCGGCGTGGGTTCCTGCCGTACGTCAGGGCGATCCCGGGGTTCATCGCCAAGCATGGGGGCCGGTACATCGTCCGCGGCGCTGCGCCCACGGTGGTGGAGGGGGACTGGGCGCCGGAGTTCCTGGTGGTGCTGGAATTCCCGGCGCGGGAGAACGCGCAGGCGTTCCTGGCGGACCCCGAGTGCCAGGATCTATTCAGGGTTCGTCACGCCACGACGACGAGCCGGCTCGTGTTGGTGGACGGGTGCTTGTAGGGGAACGGCCATGAAGCCGTCTGAACCCATCCGCATCTGGCTGGAGATCTCCCACCACGTGGCGTTCCGCGTGGGCGGCTGGGCATGGGTGCGCGCCGATGGCGCGGCGGTCGCGGGCTACGCCGGCGGCGAGCGGCGGGTGGATGCCGAGCGGACGGCGCTGCTGGCGCTGGCGGCGGCGCTGAAGGCGGAGACGGACGCCGGCCGTCCGGTGCGGCTGATGACGGCCTCGCCCGGGCTGCTGGCGATCCCGGCGCGAATCGCGGCCGCGCAGGGCGGCGCGGAGGCGCCGGCGGAGAACCTGGAGCTGTGGGCGCAGGCGATGACCGCGCTGAAGGGCGTGGAGGTGATGCGGGCAGCCGCCGCGCCCGGCGCGCCGAGCGCCTTTGCGGCGGCGTGGGCGGAGCTGGCGCGCGACAAGGCCAAGGGCGGCGGCTTCCTCTCCGCCATCCCGAAGACCAACCTGGCGAAGGCGGGCGTCTGACCTGTCCCAGGTCCGCCGACAAGACCAATGTTCTTCTTGTGTTCTTGACATTCCCTGCCACCTCGGCGAAGCTTAGGGCTCGGGCTGCTGCGCCTGGCGGCGGGCGGCGGCTGAGCAACGGCAATCGGGGTGGTCTATGGCTGACGGTGGCGCGGGGTCGCCGGCCGACGCGGCGGCGCGCATGCTGGCCGGCGTGTCGATCTATTCGCCGGAACTGGGTTGGGCGATCTGTGCGCGGGTCGCGGCGGGGGAGAGCCTCAGGGCGGTCTGCCTTTCGCCCGGCATGCCGCACCGGACGACGGTCAGGAACTGGACCGAAACGAAGCCGGAATTCGCCCAGGCGCTCGCCGCCGCGCAGCGCTCGCGGCGGGTCGCCTGGCGGATGAGGGATCGGGCGCGGGCCGCGGCGCGACGGGCGCAGCCGCCGCCTGCAAAGGGCGGCCGGCCGTGCACCTACACGCGCGAGATGGGCGAGGAGATCTGCTGGCGGCTGATGAACGGCGACAGCCTGATCGCCATCGCGCGGGACCCGCAGATGCCGTGCGCCGGCACGATCTACGGCTGGCTGAAGCGCCATCCCGAGTTCGAGGACATGTACGCGCGGGCGCGCGGCTTCCTGGCCGACTACCTGTGCGACGAGGTGCGGGAGGTCGCGCTGGACGCGACGCCCGAGACGGTGAGCGCGGACCGGCTGAGGTTCGATGCGCTGCGCTGGCTGACGGCGCGGCTGTCGCCGAAGAAGTACGCCGAACGCCTGGTGATCGCCGCGATGCTCGCGCAGCAGCGCGCGGAGGCGGCGGCGGAGGCCGAGGAGTCTGGCGGGGGCGGCAGGCCGGACGTCATTCGCTTCCTCTGCACCAGCTTCGAACGCTCGCCGAAGGACCGGAACAAGGTGATCGCCTACCCGCCCCGCAATGCGCAGGAGGAGGCCGACTACATCGAGGCCTATGGCGAGGCCTATTGCGGTCCCGGGGCGCTGTCGCCGGAGGAGGACGTGCGGCTGCAGACCGAACACGTCGCGCGGCGCAAGCGCGTGCTCAGGTCGCTGGGCAAGCCCAGCGAGTGGTACGAGATGGACGACGACGCGGGGACGTGAGCCAGGCCGCGGGGCCTCAGGCGCGCAGGATCTTCTCCATGGCCTTGCCCTTGGCGAGCTCGTCGATGAGCTTGTCCAGGTAGCGGATCTCGCGCATCAGCGGCTCGGCGACCTCCTCGACGCGGACGCCGCACACCACGCCCTTGATCTGCGCGCGCGCCGGGTTGAGGGCGGCCTCGGCGAAGAAGGTCTCGAAGTCCGTCTTCCGGGCGATCTGGGCGTCCAGCTCGGCCTGGCTGAAGCCGGTGAGCCACAGGATGATCTCGTCGACCTCGGCCTTGGTCCGGCCCTTCCTCTCCGCCTTGGCGACGTAGAGCGGGTAAACGCTGGCGAAGCTGGTCGTGTAGATCCGGTGCTTGGTGGTGGTCGCCGCCATGTGAGCCGCCTCAGGTCTGCGCGTGGCGGACGTTTAGCACCTCATCGGGGCGGGCGCAGGAGGGGGCGGCGCCTCCGCGCCGGCGACGAACCCGATGACCACGTGGGCCAGGTCCGGCGGCGGCGGGACGGCGGTGAGGACGCCGGCGGGCGGGCCATGGCCGAATGCTTGAATCAAGCGCGGGCGCAAGGGACTAGAGAGCGGTCATTATCAGACGGGGGCGAGTCGATGGCGCAGGATCAGGCGAGCTGGCGCTCCAGGCGGTCGCTGGTCGTGGCCGCCGCGGTCGGCGCGGCGCTGGTCTGGACCACCTTCAGCGGCGACCTGCTGCGCCCGCGGCTGCCGTCCTTCGATGTGCCTTACATGCGGACGGTCCTGGTGAACCTCGCCGACCTGGCGGTGGCCGCGCTGCTGATCGGCCTCGCGGCGCGGGCGGGGCCGCGGCGGCTGTTCGGGCTGACCGGGCTGGGCGCGCCCGTCGCGCGGCCGCTGGTCTGGGCGGCCGTGCTGTTCGTCCCCGCCGCAGCGATTGCCGCCGTGGTGGCGCCGCTGTCGCGGGACTTCACCGGGCCCGACCTGTTCTGGAAGGGTGGGGGCTTCCCGGTGATCGAGGAGATCGTCTATCGCGGCCTGGCGGTGGGGGCGCTGATCCGCTGGGCAGGGTGGCGGTGGTGGGCCGCCTGCCTCGCGCCGGCGGTGGCGTTCGGCCTGGCGCATGCGGGGCAGGGCGAGGACCTGGCGAGCGTGGCCGGGATCGTCGCCATCACCGGATTGGGCGGGCTGCTGTTCGGCTGGCTGTTCGTCCGCTGGGGGTTCAACCTCTGGCCTCCGATCCTGCTGCACATCGGCATGAACAGCCTCTGGATCGTGTTCGCGCTGGGCGAGGACGCGCTCGGCGGCTGGCTCGGCAACTCGCTGAGGATCGCGATCGTCGCCGGCGCTGTGATGCTGTCGCTGAAGTGGGGCGGGGACGGCCTGACGGCGGGGAACCGGGCGGCCCGTTCACGAATTTGAGAGGACGCTGGGCCGGGCGACCCCGTGAGGACACCTGTGAACGACCGCAAGCTTCGCGTCGTCGACGGCGACGTCGTCTACGACCTCGGACGCACCCCCGAGACGGTGCCGCAGCGCGCGCGCCGGCTGATGCAGGAGGCGCAGGTCCTGGCCTGCGAGGAGGTGGAGATGCTGCGGCGGACGCTGGCGGACTCGGTGCGCCAGGCCGAGGCCATCCGCGACGGGGGCGAGATCTTCCCGATCGGCGTGCGCGAGCAGGCGCGGCAGCTGGCCGACAGCCTGCCTACCATCATCCAGACGCTGCAGGCGCTCTCCGAGCGGCGCCTGCGCGAGGTGACGCACGAGCCCGTGCCGCCGGTCTGGCGCGGCAGCGAGTAGCCAGGCGCTTGACACTGACCGCTGGTCAGTAGTTAGTGACCATCGGTCAGTACGGAGCGGCCGATGGACAAGCCGGTGCGGCGGCGCCTTCAGCCGCAGGCGCGCAAGCGCGAGATCGTCGAGGCCGCCGAGCGGCTGCTGCAGGCGCAGGGCACGCGGGTGCGGGTGGAGGACGTGGTCCGCGAGGCCGGCGTCGCGAAGGGCACCTTCTTCCTCTACTTCCCCACCTGGGACGACTTACTGGACACCCTCCGCGAGCGGCTGGTGGCCGAGTTCGACGCCGCCTATCCGCTGCCGACCGAGGTGGACGGGCCGGTGGACTGGCCCGCCGTGGTCGCCTGGCAGGCGGCGGCCTTCATCGACTTCGCCAGCGCGCGGCAGGGCGTCGGTCAGGCGCTGTTCCACTCCGACTTCACGGAGCGGCGGCCGCTGGCCGACAATGCGATCCTGCGGCTCTCTGCGGTGATCCGCGCGGGCCAGGAGGCCGGCGCGTTCGGTCCGGTCGATCCGGAGCCCACGGCGCGGCTGATGTTCGCCGCCATCGACGAGGCCGCCCGCGCGGTGGCCGCAGGCGCGCAGCGCGAGGCGATGGTCTCGGCGCTGCAGGGCCTGCTTCGGCGCACGCTGGCGCCATGACCCTTTCCAGGAGGACCGCGCGATGAGCGAAGCCCAGGTCAACGTCCGCTACATGGTCAGCGACGTGCAGGAGTCGACGGACTGGTTCGTCCGCCATTTCGGGTTCCAGCCCGTAGGCCCGGCGTCGCCCGCCTTCGCGGCCGTGGAACGCGGTCCGGTCCGGCTGCTGCTGAGCGGGCCCAAAAGCTCGGCGGGGCGGGCGATGCCGGACGGACGCCAGCCGGAGCCCGGCGGCTGGAACCGGCTGCAGCTGGTGTTCGGCGACCTCGCCGCGGAGGTGGAGCGGCTGCGCGGCGAAGGCGTGCGGTTCCGCAACGAGATCCTCAGCGGCCCTGGCGGATCGCAGATCCTGGCGGAGGAGCCGTCGGGCAACGTGGTCGAGCTGTTCCAGCCGGCCGCGTGGGGCTGATCAGCCGCCGGCGTCCTCGCCGGGGATGGCGATCAGCTCGATATCGAAGACGAGCGCGCTGTTGGGCGGGATCGGGTCGCGGTTGCGGGAGCCGTAGGCGAGGTCGCCGGGGATGGCGAACAGCCAGCGCTCGCCGACGCGCATCATCGGCACGCCCTCCTGCCAGCCCTTGATCAGCTGGGTCAGGGGGAAGGTGGCGGGCTCGCCCCGGTCGCGGGAGGAGTCGAACTTGCGGCCGTCGATGAAGGTCCCGGTGTAGTGGATGGTGACGGTGGCGCCAGGCGCGGGCTTCGGCGCGGCGGCGGGGGCGCGCTTCAGCACCTTGTACTGCAGGCCGCTGGCGGTGGTCTTCCAGCCGGGCTGTCGCGCGTTCCAGGCCAGGTAGGCGGCCTGGCCGGCCTCCCAGCGCGCCTGCGGCGAGAGGCTTGCGTCCACGGCGGGCGCGGCTGGGGGCGGCTGCGGCGTGGCGCAGGCGGCGAGCGAGAGGGCCGCCAAGGCGGCGAGTGCGATGCGGTTCAAGACGGTCCCCCGGAGTTGGGGAGCATCCTAGAAGAGGATCGGCAGGGCCACCACGGCGAAGGCCATGACCAGGTTCCAGAACACCATCCGCGCAACCGCGCGCCGGCGGTTGGGCGACGGGCGCGGCTGGGCCGGCTTGCGGAGGATGTGCGGCGACGCAGGGGTCATGGCACGGCTGATATGGGCGCGCGCGAGCCGAAGCGAAACCAGCAGTTTTGCGGCGCCGCTCTGCGAAACTGCAGCGCTCTAGTTCGCCGGCGGCTCCCACAGCTCGATGGCGTTGCCCTCGGGGTCGTGGATGCGGGCGAAACGGCCGATGCCGCCTTCGTCCCACTCCGCCTTGGTGATGATCTCGACGCCCGCGGCGCGCAGGCGCTCGAGCATCTCGTCCATGCCGCGGACCCGCAGGTTGATCATCGTCTGCTTGTCGGCGGCGAAGTAGTCGCTGTCTTCTTTGAACGGCGAGAACACCATGGGCCCGCCCTCGTGCCACCAGAGGTACTCGTTGGTCTGGCCCTGCGGATCCGTCCCGCAGCCGCCGCCGACGCCCAGCATGTCGCGGTACCATTCCGTCAGCTTCTGCGGGTCCTTGGCCCGGAAGAAGTAGCCTCCCACTCCGATGACGGGCATGTGCGCTCCCCTCGTTGTCCCTGCGCCATTGGACGCGAGCCACGGGCCGGCGCCTATCCCCCGAAAGGGTGAATTCCGGCCCACGCCGGGGTATGAGCCACGACCAGAGGGCGATACGTGCGGCCGATCTGCCGATCGGCCCGGTGAGGTGAAGATGATCAGAGTGGGTGTTGCGGCCGGCGTGCTGGCGGCGGTGGCTCTTGCCGGGGCCGCCTGGGCGGAAGACGAGAAGTCCGACGAGGAGAACGCCTCGCTGTGGCAGAAATTCTCCGCCTGTTCGGCGGCCTACCAGGTGAACGCCAAGGTGAAGGATCCCGCCCGCACGCCTGACAAGGCCAAGTCCATGGCCGCGCTGGGGCGCGACTACGAGACCGCCGCTATGGCGGAGTTCCGCCGGGAGCGGCGGGGCTCGGTCAGCGCCGCCCGCGAAGGCGTGCGCGACCTCGTGGCGGCCAATGTGCGGTCCTTCTCCAAGAAGGAGCGGACCGAGGTGGAAGGCTTCATCGAGGCCTGCCCCCAGATCGAGGCCAAGTGAGGCGCGCCTCCCCCGCCGGCGACATGGCGGGAGAGGCGCTTCACGCCCCCAGGCTTTCGCCTAGCTCAGGACGATGATGGCCACGCGACGGTTCTGGGCGCGGCCGTCCGAGGTCTCGTTGGGCGCCACCGGCGCCTCCTCGCCGTAGGAGATGGTGGCCATGCGGTTGAGCGCGATGCCCTGCTGGGAGAGGTACTTGCGTACGGCTTCGGCGCGGGCCTCTCCCAGCTGGTCGTTGTAGGCTTCCGGACCGCTGGCGTCGGTGTGCCCCTGGATCTCAAGGTAGACGTTGCGGTTCTCGGCCTTCAGACGCTGCACCAGCTCGGCAAGCCGGGACTCGGCCTCGGGCGAGAGCGCGTGGCGGTCGACCGGGAACTTCACGGAATCGTCCGAGAGCACGACTTCGTAGAGGAACTTGCCCTCCGCCAACTTATGGGCCGCGTTGGCGCGCGCCAGCGCCTCACCCGCCGTGCCCTCCACCCGGGTGACGCGGGTGTCGACGACGGCCACCTGGTCGCGCACGAAGCGGTGCGTGGCGCAGCCGCTGACGGCGACGCTGGCGAGAAGCAGGGCCGCGGCCGCGGCGAAGGTCTTTGATCTGGGTCCGTTCAATCCTTGGTCCTTTCCATCCTGGACCCCTCCCGACGGCCTTAGCTGCGCGGGACACTTGGCCGCGCGCATGACGCGACAGTGGCCGGAAATGGGCAGCTTGGCCGCGGGCTCGGCCACGATCCTGACGCCGGGCCATGGTCAGGCGGAGACGAACTGTCGAGGAGCGCGCCCGATCCCGACGAGCCGCACATCGCAGAAGACGCGCCGCATGGCGGTCGTGCTGAGCATGGCCGCCCATGCCGGCCTGGCCGCCGTCGTGCTGCTGGCGGCGTTCGGCGACGAGGCGTTCGAGATGGCGGTGGAGCCGCCGGTCATCCCGGTGAGCCTGGTCCGGCCCGCCCCGCTGCCGCCGCCGGCGCCGCTGCCGAGGGGTGACGCCGAGCCTGCGCCTCGCGCCGCGGCGCCCTCCGCGAGACCGACCCGCGCAGCGCCCACCGAGGTGGTCCCTCTGCTGACCGCGGTGACCACCGCGCCCGCGCCGATGCCGAGCGTGGGCGACGCAGAGCTTGCCGGCGCGCGGGGGGCGGGCGCCGGCGCAGGCGGCGGCGAAGGTGGGGAGGGGGCGGCCTGCGACATGGTCCGGCGCCTGCAGGGCGCGCTCCGGCGCGATCCGGAGGTGCGGACGGCGGCCGCCGAGGCGCACCGCGCGTTGGGGCGCGATGGCCGCGCGGTGCTGGTCTGGAACGGCGAGTGGCTGCAGAGCCCCGGCCAGGCCGGCAAGGGGCTGGCGGGCGTGCGCCAGGCGATCGCGCTCGAGGTGGCCTTCGCGCCCGAAGCCTGCCGCGCCGAGCCCATGCGCGGGTTGGTGGTGCTGGCCCTGGCGGACGGCCCAGCCGCGCCGCGGCTGGCGCTGGGCGCGGCCGCCTGGCGCTGGACCGACCTGCTCGGCGCACGCCGACGCTGAGGGGGCGGGGAACATCCGGCTGTGGTCGCCGGTTGGTGGGGCGGATGCGGCCCTCCCAGGCGCCGCCTCCAAACGCGAAATTCGACTTCTCGCCCCCGGCCCGCCAACGGGCCGGGGCTTTTTTTTGCGCTAGACGGAGCGGGTCGGCTCGCCGGCTTCGAGGCGGTCCATGATCACCGTCACATAGTGCTGGGTCTCGGCGTACGGCGGGACGCCGCCGAACCGCTTCACGCTGTTGGGGCCGGCATTGTAGGCCGCCAGCGCCAGGCGGGTGTCGCCGAAGCGCTTCAGGAGCTTCGCCAGGTACTTCGCCCCGCCGTCGACGTTGCCCTCGAGGCTGTGCGGATCGACCTTCAGGGTGTCGGCCGTGTCGGGGGTCAGCTGCATCACCCCCAGGGCGCCGGCGGACGAGACCGCGTTCTGGCGGAAGCGCGATTCCTGCCAGGCGACGGCGGCCACCAGCTCGACGGGCACGCCGTGGCGGACGGCCGAGGTGTGGATGGCGCGGGCGACGGGCAGCGGAGCCTTCTGCAGGGCCTCGTACCCGGGCGACAGCTCGGCGCTTTCGTACGCCCCGCCGGGCCCCGGCAGGGCCGCGTCGGCGAGTCCGCGGCCGAGGGCCTCAGAAGCATTTGAAGAGCCGATAGCAAGTCCAAGCGTGGCTGCAGTAAAGGCTAAGCTGAGTGCAAGTCGCAAGTTGTTCCGCCCCCGTCCGTGGGAGCGGTGGACCTAGTGAATTACTTTCCAGAACCCGAGTGTCCAGATTGTCGCAGGCGAGAGCAGCTAAGCTATTCTGCCGAGGGAACATGCTTATGCTTATTGTTCCCGCCTGACGCGGATGTGATATGGCCACGTTACAGAGTGGGAGCGCGGGAGGCGGGCGGAACGGAGGCGACGACCTCGAGCTCGTCCGGGAAATTTGGGTGAGAGAGGATGGCCGCGATCGGGGTGATGACTGTCTGGCTCGTCCAGCCGCCGCCATAACGTTCGACGAGCGGCAGACCGCCGATGACCATGCCGACAGGGCGATTGTGGGCGTCCAAGACGATGGCGCCGCTGTCCCCCGCCTGATCGAACATCGGCTCGCACACCATTTGGCGGCAATAGGTGATGTTGCCGATGCTCCAGTCCGGCCCTGTGACCGGGAGAACCACATCCACCTCGACATGAGAGATGACGCCCTGACGGGGCGCGCCACCGGGGTTGAGCGGCTTGAGTGTCACTGTGTCGCCGATCGCCGGCGAGGTGTTGGGCTGAACGTCTGGTCGTCCCAAACCCTCGATCTCGGCGGAAACCCTTGCGGGATCCACCCAGACGAGAGCCGCGTCCGCGGTGATGGCGGAGTAGAACGTGGTCCATGTCTCGAGGCGACCCACAGGCGAGCCCGGTTGGTGGACGGGCTCGATCAGATCGCCGGGGCGCGCATCGCGGCGGACCAGCCCATGACCAGCCCCAAGCAACATCAGTTTGCCAGGGTGGCTACGGTAGCGGACGAGGCAGCCGCTAGAGCTCCTATCCGCTGATCCGGCAAAGTGGACGGAACTTCCGCAGCGAACCCTGCTCATCCCGCGCCGCCACCCGGCTTCTGGGTCGGGGGTGTGGGCGGCGGGCCATCGGCGGCCGCCGCCGCAGGGCCCGTCTGGCCGCCTCCTGCGCCTGCGCCAGATGCGCTGCCGCCGCCCGCCCCTGCGCCGCCGCTTGCGCCGGCTCCGCCGGTTGCGGCGGCAGGCTTGGCCTGAACCTTGAGCGGAATCGGTCCGGAATCCACGCCCAGCGCGTCTGAGACGCTGAAGTTGTAATCGCCTGGGGCGGCGCTGGCAGCGGCGGTTATGGTCGGCGGCTTCGCGATACCGTCGAAGGCGATGCCGAGGGGCGTTCCGTGGGCCGCAAAGGGTCCCGTTCCGGTAACGGTGAGCTTGGCGCTATCCCCACCGGCGGTCAGCGTAATGGGGTTGGGCGAGACGGACACCGGCTTCAGCACGCTGAAGACAGTTCGGCACTGGCCGATGGTCTTCAGGTCGGCATCGATCGAGAGGCTTGGGATCCGGGAGATGGCGGCCTGGAGGCCGATGAGGTCCCGTCCGAACCTCTGCTTGAGGGCGGTGCTGCTGTGCGAAGCCTTGAGGGCATCGGCGAGACTCGTCTGGGCCGTGCGGATTTGAGAGGTCCATGTCGCGCCGGTGTTCAGGAATGTCCCGAATACCGACCCGGACTGGAAGATCGCGTCGATGTCAGGGGTCTGCGCGAGCGCCTGCTGGTTCACCGCCTGCAAGGTGCCGTTCACGCCTGTCAGGACCTGTTCCCCGAGCCCGTTGTTGGCGAGGAAGATCCGCAGTTGACGCAATGCAGATCGGGCGCTGCTGATGGCCGTATTCGCGTTGAGGATGTCCGCCGCGTAGGTCTGCGGATCCTCGTTGGCTTGCAGACCAGAGCCGCTGGTCACCAGGTCGATGTCGCGCTCGAGCGCTGCGATGGCTCGTTCCACGCGCGGCACGAGGTCGGGATCAGATAGGATCTGCTGTCTCAGGGCCGCGACGTTCGTGTCGGCCGCCACGGCCCCGGTGCGAATGCAATCCAGATTGGTCAGGCCCGCACGATAGACCGCGCTCATGCGCGCCGGCGCGATATCGCGGTTGGCCATGTAGCTGACCGCCCCGGCGGTGAGGAACTTCACCGCTCGCTTCGCGCCCCCATGCTCCAGCGTCGAGCTGATCCCGGCGCCGGCCACGGCGATACCGACGCCCGCCTTCGTTACCGTGTCGATCCTCTCGTGGGTCCTTGCCCGGCGTAGAAGAGCGCTGCGGGCCGCTTGCAGATAGGCCATGGCTTCCGGGTAGGACGCGGGCGAAGCGCTATCGGTAGGATTCATGACCGGAGCGCCGCGAGCGAAAGCGCCGCGGTCCGGCACGTCGACCGTGACGCAGCCGCAAAGGCTGGCGGCGAGGCCGGCCGCGGCTAGCGCACGGCTGTAGGTAGGGAACTGGCGCATTCCGCGCTCCTGTCTCTGGGGGTGGAGGGTCACAGCGCGCCGACGGCGGCCCAGACGGCCTGGACGCCCCCGGATTCCCACAGCTCACGGGCCCTGGCAGAAGGGCTGGGGCGGCAGCGGCCCCACTGCATGTGCGGGGTGTCGGGGCGGCTCCAGTCGCCGCCCCAGTTGCAGCCGTTCGCCTTGAAGACGTCGGCCACGTCGGCGAACCACCGCTCGTTGCGGGCCGACGCGGTCCTGTCCTTGCCGAAGGGCCAGTAGGCCTTCGTCCTGTGGATCACGTCGACGGCGAGGCCGTAGCCATGCCAGCTCGTGAACGAGGTGGGCGCGCGGGTGACGATGTCGCCGGGGCGTGTGCGACCCTGGGCGTAGAGCCAAGCCTGGCGGCCGTTGCTGCGGAAGCCTTCGTTGACCTTCACCTCCAGGCCCTTGGCGGCGCACTCGGCGATGGCCGCCTCGACGGCCAGGCGGAACGCCGGCGCAAGCATGGCCAGGTCGCGGTTGGGGGTGTCGAGCTCGCTCATACGTCGACCTCTCCGTGGGGGTTGGTGAAGCCCGGCTTCCAGCCCTCGGCCTCATGGCCAGCGAGGGCCGCGCCAGGGGCGGGGGCGGGGGGCACGGCGGGCGTTGCGCCGGCGGCTTTCCTGGCGCGGGCGGGGGCGGGCGTCGGCGGCGGGCCGACAACGCCGGGGATGACCGGCGCCGGCGCTGCAGGATGAGGCGGAGCTGCGGCCCTGCGATCCTCGGAGCCCTCCGGCGGGCTCTTCTCGGCGGGCTTCACGGTCGAACGGATGACCATGAACTTGTTCAGCACGTCGAACCAGAACGGCGCGCCGAAGCTGACGGCCAGAGCGGTGATGAACCAGCCGAGGACGATGCCCGGCCAGGAGCTCGCGTGCACGGGGTCGGCGGTGGTGCAGCGCCGCTCGCGGGATGTAAGCAGGGCAGAGGGGCGCTTTCCCTCAGCATAGGCCGCGTCGGCAAGCGCCTGCGCCCTCTCTAGCGCCAGGCGGCAACCCTGAGGGCCGGGCGTGAGCCAGACCAGGCCGTCAGCTTGCCAACCGCGGATCCTCACCGGCGCATCCGTGGCCACCCAGCCCATCGGCAGTTGCATGGCTTCGAGATCGGCGCGGACCTGCTCGATGCTCCGCTTCTGCATCGCTTCCAGGCCCTGCGCATTGACCGTCTCAGCCTGGCTGACCAGCGCCTGGCGCAGCGTGCGGTCCTCGGTGATGCGGCTGCCGATAGCTATGATGTCGATGTTCATCAGCATGGCGGCCACGAAGCCGATGCCGATCAGCCAGAACTGGGTCCGCCGCTTGTACCAGCCGGACACCCGATCCATGGTCCCGTCGAACCAGGCCTCGAGGTTCTTGCGCGCCTGGGCCAAGTCCCCGCCGGCTTGGTCGACGGCGGTGAGCACGGCGCGCTGGAGCCGTCCGTTCGGCAGCTTCGTGGCCCGCTCGCGCAGCAGGTCCAGCGTGAGCGGCTCGTTGCTTACGGGGTAGAGCCACGATCCGGAGCCGCGTGCGACGATGTCCATGACCGCCGTCGCGAACTGGGCCGAGGGGATGTAGGTCGGCAGGGTGCGGCGCACCGGCCACGGCATCCGCATGCTGGTGTCGTTCCCGAGCCCCCGCTTCAGCCGGTTCGGGTCGTAGCTGGCGGCGAACAGCGAGAAGATGTTGGCGTGGTCGAAGAACGCCTTCGCCGTGGTCAGGCCGCCGGGATCGTCGAGCAGCTCGCGGATACCGCGCTCGAGGTCCATGGCGCGGCTCTTCAGGAGGCTCTCGATCATCTCGCGCACGGCGCTGCAGAGCAGGCTGACCAGCAGGAGCACCAGGGTGAGGCCGATGCCGACCTCGATGACGTCCGATCCAAACATCTCGCGCCCCGTATGTGACCGTGGAAACAGCGGTTCATCCGGCTGCTCAGCAACCGTTCCGGGAATTGATCTGCTTCCAGCCGCCCCGCGGGTGTGACCTGGGTCACATTCAGCCTGCGCGGCCCATGCTGTGATGCGGGTTCGCCCGAACCGGCGGCCGCTTACAGCCGCGTGGGCGTTCGCGCCCAGCGGGCTCGGCGGAGCGCTATTTGCTGAACGGCGACGACCGCATGGACGTCGTGCTCCGCGTGGCCCAGCCGCTGAGGGCCCGCGGCCTGGTCGTGCCCGCACGCGCGGCGACGGACACGCAGGCGGCGTACGTGGCGAAGCTGGTCCAGGGAACCCCTAGCCGCCGAAGATCCAGCCGTTGGGCAGGGCGGAGAACTGCACGCCGACCAGCACCATGCGGCCAGTGACCGTCCCGCCGGCGGAGACGTCGATGATGGTGTCGGCCCCCTGCTGGTAGGCGGTGTAGGCGGTTCCCGTCAGCAGGAAGACGCGATCGCCTTCCGCAGCGCTGAAGTCGCCGACCCAGTCCATGCCCGCGCCGTCGAAGGTGTGGAAAATGTCGGCGCCGGCGCCGCCTGTCAGGGTGTCGTCGCCGCGGTCGCCGCTGATCCAGTCGGCCCCGGTCCCGCCGCCGACGATGTCGCCGCCCTGGCCGCCGCGGACGACGTCGTCGCCCGCTCCGCCATCGATGGTGTCGGAGCCCAGATTGCCGAGGCTGACGTCGCTGCCGTCCTCGCCGAACAGCATGTCGTTGTCCTTGCCGCCCACGACCCAGTCGTCGCCCGCGCCGCCCTGGACGGTGTCGTTGCCCATATTGCCATGGGAGTCGTCGGTATCGGCGCCGCCGATGATCCAGTCGTCGCCATCGTCGCCGCGCAGGAAGTTGCGGCCGGAGCCCGCGGTGATGCGGTCGTCGCCGCCGCCGCCCCAGATGGAGTTGCCGGCGGCGTTGCCCAGGACGGTGTCGGCGCCCGCGCCGCCCCGCAGCTGCTCGATGGTCGTGCGCGGCCCGATCGCGAGGTTGTCGCTCCAGGTGTAGGTGGTCGCCGCGTTGATCTGGTCGGGGATGAAGCTGCCGTAGCCCGGGAACTGGGCCTGCCAGTAGGCGATCTGATCGGCCGCCGAGTAGTAGTTGATGCTCGAGAAAGCCTCCGGCCTGAGGTCCACGCGCGAACCGCGGGTCAGGTTGGAGAGGTCGATGACGTCGACGCCGCCGGCGTCGTAGAGGGTGACGAAGAACGCCGCCGTGGGATCGAAGGTGTAGACACTGGCGCCCGCCGCCGTCGTCGGATCCGCGCCGTACTTGGACTGGATGGCGATGACGTCCAGCAGCATGGGCGTCGACGGGAAAATGGCCGTCGGCTGCATCTGCAGGGTGGTGGGTCCGGATAGCGCGAAGACGCGCACGACGGAGTCGGTTGGCCGATCGTAGGACATCACCGTGTAGCGCATGTTCTCGAACTCGGTCGGCAGGGCGCCGGCCCCGTCGAACGGGTGCCTCAGGCCGAGCGTGTGGCCGAGCTCGTGCAGCAAGGTGTGGTACTCGTCAGTGCCGGGGTTGAAGGCCTGGGACTTGGTCTGGTCGTCGAGCCAGACGTCGCCGGCCCACGCGGGTCCCGCGTCACCGCGGTACGGCGGGAAGTAGGCGTAGGCGACGGAGCCTGGGCTGGATGCCTCGGTATCGGTGAAGGCCACGCGGATGGCGCCCGGCGCCACGGCGTCGCTGGTCTCGACGAAGGTGCGGGCTATGAGTGCGTCCCAGGCGGCGATGGCCTGTCGAAAGTAGGCGGCCTGGCCCGCGCTCAGCGTCGAGTAGCCGGCGCTGTCCTGCTCGTCCCCCGAGGGATAGCCGGCCCAGCTGGCGGATGGGCCCGGGATGCTGAAGGTGATGGTGGACTGCGACCAGTAGAAGTCGCCGTCGTTCAAGGCGGCCAGGATCTGCTGGAGCGTAACGGTCGACATCTGCGCGTTCCGGGCAGCGAAAGGTCGCCAAGCTTACGGCGGCAGCGTTATGTCCGTCCTAAGGCCTCGCGGGCCGTGAGACGTTTCGGCGCAGGCGCCAAAACAAAGCCCCCGATCCGATGGACCGGGGGCTCGTCGTCCAGGGAACGACGACGCTTAGTGCTTTTCGGCCGCCGCGCCTTCGGTGGTCGGCGTGTTGGCGGTCGTGGCGCCGCCGTCGGCGTTGCCGGCCTGCTGCTCAACCTTGTCCGCCTGGGCGTTCAGCGAGCTCTCCTGGGCCTCGTTCGGCGTGGCCGCGGCTTGGGACTCCAGGGCGTCGGCCTTGGCCTCGGCCTGCTTGTCAGCGGCGCTTTCGGTGCAGGCGGCGAGCGCCAGGGCCGAACAGGCGGCCATAATCGCAACGGCGATGCGCATCGGTTTTTCTCCTTTGATGATGTTCCCCGATCAAGCTTCAGCGCACGAAACCGTGATTGGTTTCATCAAATGGCAACCCTGGCGCACCGCGCCTATTGCACGTGTAATAAATTACATATGTACCCTACCTATGACGATGGATTTCGGCACGGGTGGGCGGTGGCGGCCGGCGCTGAGGCTCGGCGGTTTGCAGGTGGGCGGACTGGTCCTGATGCTGGCCGGGCTCTCGACGATCCCCGGCTACATCATCCTGGAGACCTGGATGAACCTGGAGTCCATGAAGCGGGACTGGGCGGTCGAGGGGCCGCCCTGTCCGGAGGTCGTGGCGCCGGAGGCGCGGATGCTGGGGAAGCGGCCGCTGAAGGTGTTCATCTACGGCGGCGTGCGGTTCGCCCGGAAGACCGGCCACGTCGATTGCGCAGCCCTGCCGGAGGACAGGCGGCCGTGGGAGCGAGCGGAGAACTACCGCGTCTGCCAGTTCACGGGACCTGGGGTGGTGGGTGTGACGCTGGACGGCAAGACCCGCTGGTACGTCCCCGGCTGGGGGAAGCCCACCACCGTGACGGTGCGCCACGGGGGCGTCCGCTGCGTCGCGGACGGCTGGTTCCGCGGCTAGGCGGCCTCAGTAGCGGCGGTAGGGGTACCTCGGCGTCGGGGGCCAGGCCTGGGGAGCCGGAACGTTCTGGCGCGGCTGGTCGTAGCCGTAGCGGCGCAGCGCCTCCTGGTAGGCGCGCTGGCGGTCGGCCTCCTGCTCCTCGCGGCGCAGGCGGGCCTCCTCGTAGGCGATGCGCTGGCGCTCGGCGTCGGCTTCGGCGCGCAGGCGCTCGGCGTCCTCCTCGAGCTTGAGGCGCTGGGCTTCGGCGACGGCGGCCTGAGCGCGGGCGGCTTCGAGCTGCGCCTCGGCAAGGGCGCGCTCCCGGGCTTCGGCATCGGCGCGGGCCTTCGCTTCCGACTCGGCCGCCAGATGGGCGCGCTCCTGCGAGGCGGCCTGAGCGCCGCAGGTGGCGAGGTCCGGGACGGCGTGGTCCGAGCCGGCCAACGAAGCGCCCACCGGCTCCTCCGACAGCCAGGCGACCTGCAGGGACGAGCCCTTGCGCAGGGCGGCCTGCGTCTCGGCCGACAAGACCAGCTCGCCGACAGCCGGATTGTCCGTCCGCAGCATCAGGTTGGAATAGGGCTTCTGGTCGATGCGGATCGGCAGGAAGGCCCGCTCCGGCAAATCGTCCTTGGCGAAGCGCAGCACCGTCCGCTCTCCGTCCGAGACCAGGGTGACGGGCACGATGGCGCCCGACTTGCCGGCCAGTTCGAGTTCCGTCTTGCAGGCGGCGCCGGCGGGCTGGATCACCCAGGCAAGCGCGGGCGCGGGCGCGCTGGCGGGCGCTGCCTGCGCCACACCGGCGGCGAGCGCGGCGAGGGCCGCCGCACCCAGGATGGAACGCTTGTACACTTCAGCTCCTAGCTGACACGCAGATCCAATAAAGCCGAAGCCCGCGACCTTGGCTACGGGGCGGAGGGCCGCAGCCGATGCTTTTCCAGCCGTTCGTAGTAGGGCCGGGCCGCCTCGGCGATGGGCTTGAGGTGGTCGGGGAGGTCCTCGAAGCGGGCGACCTTCCCGGCCGCCGCGAAGCCGGTGGAGCGCTCGACGGCGTCGTACCAGGCCGGAGCCCAGACACCGTCGGACGCGCGGCGGCCGGCAGGCCAGCTGAGCATGGCTTCGAAGAAGCCGATGCCGAGCTCCGCGCAGAGCGCCGACAGCGTGCCGCGAGGGTTGGCGAGCACGTCGGCCCCTTCCACGACAGGCGGCGGGCCGCCCAGGCGCTCGGCGACCCAATCGAAGAGCTCGGCCTGGCGGACGAAGCCGATGTCCTCCAGCGCCACCTCCTCGCGCTTCACCGTGTAGGAGGCCAGCACCTGCTCCGGCGGGCGGATCAGGAAGGCGTGGGTGAGGCCGTCCATCCAGTCGAGCCGGAAGGCGGGCAGCATGTGGTGGGCCATGTGCTTCTGGTAGAAGACCGGCGCTTCGCAAGGCCCGGTGAGGCTCGCGGCCACGGCCCGCCAGTCCGTCGGCTGGGACGCCAGCACCTCTTCGCGCATCGGATGGTCGAGCCCCGTCTGCGCCAGGTAGGCGGCGTAGAAGGGCTCGTCGACGACCTGGGTGTCGGGCCGGTTCTCGAAGGCGCGCATCATGGCGGTGGAGATGTTGCGCGGGCCCGACCACATGGCGATGCGGACGGTCATACGAGGGGATGCGCCGCGGCGTCGGCGTCCTTCATGGCCTCGTAGGCTTCGCGGAGGCGGGCGGTGATGGGGCCGGGGCTGAGTGCGCGGCCGTCGATATCCGTGACCGCGGTGACTCCGCCCATGGTGCCGGTGACAAAGGCCTCGTCGGCATCGGCCAGGTGGGAGAGGGGGAAGTCGCCCTGCTCCAGCGGCGCTGCGCCCGCGCGGCAGGCCTCGATGACATTGCCGCGGGTGATGCCGTTGAAGCAGTAGAGGTCGCCGGACGTGAACACCGTTCCGCCCTTCACCCAGAAGAAGTTCGTGGCGTTGCAGCTGGCGATGTTCCCGTGCGGGTCGAGCATCAGCGCCTCGTCGCAACCGACGCCCATGGCCTCCAGCAAGGCTCGGATGAGGTTGAGGCGGCTGTGCGAGTTGATCCGCATGTCGAAGATCTCCGGCCCGGAGGTGCGGATCGAAGAGGTGGCGAGCCGCAGGCCCCGCGCCTGGCCGGCCGGCGGCGCCTTGTACTCGGCGGTGATCGCCACGGTGGGCTCGCCCAGCGCATGGCGAGGGTCCTGGTTGATCGAGGCCTTGAGGCCCCGCGTCACCATCAGCCGCAGGTGGGCGCCGTCGGTCATGGCGTTGGCGTCGAGCAGGCGCTTCAGCTCGCCGACGAGGCGCCCCCGGTCGAAGGGCAGGGGAAGGGCGATGGCCTTGGCCCCAGCGAAGAGGCGGTCGAGGTGGGCCTCGAGGAAGAGCAGGGCCCGCTTGTGCAGCCTGAGCCCCTCCCAGATCCCGTCGCCGAGCCCGAAGCCGGCGTCGAAGATCGACACCTTCGCCGCCTCTCGCGGGACAAGGTCGCCGTTCAGGTAGACCAGCACGGCCGCGTTGCGCGGGTCGGCGGCGAAATCCTGGCTGCCGGCCATCGGAGGTCCTTTTGCGGCGAACGGCTGAAGATGAGGGGCCAAGCGGCGCCTGCCAAGGCCGAGCCTCGGTGCTAGGGTCGGCGCACATTGATCCAGGGGAGGCGGCAATGACCCGCAAGATGGTGGTGACGACGTTCGCGGTGCTGGCGCTGAGCGCGGGCGCGGCCTGGGCGCAATCGGTTCCGGCGCCGATTGCCGCGGCGCTGAAGGATCCGGCGCGGCCGGCGGCGGAGGCCTCGCGCGACGCCGTCCGCAAGCCCGGCGAGCTGCTGGCCTGGGCGGGCGTGCGGCCGGGACAGAAGGTGGCCGATTTCGTGATGGGCGGCGGCTACTTCACGCGCATCCTGTCGGCCGCGGTTGGGCCGACCGGCCACGTCTACGCCTATCAGCCGGCGGAGTTCATCCAGTACCAGGCGAGCTACGGCGAGAGCCAGAAGACGGTCGCGGCGGCCTACAAGAACGTCACGCCGCTGACGGCGCCGTTCGCGGCCATGGACCTGCCGGACGGGTTGGACCTGGTCCTGACCGTCCAGAACTACCACGACCTGCACCTGAAGCCGTTCGCGAAGGACACCGCGGCCAAGGCCAACGCCGAGATCTTCAAGTCGCTGAAGCGCGGCGGCGCCTATGTCATCGTGGACCATACGGCGAAGGCGGGGTCGGGGCTGGAGCCGGCCGACACCCTGCACCGCATCGATCCCGCCATTGTGCGCAAGGAGGTGGAGGCCGCCGGCTTCCGCTACGAGGGCGAGCTGCCGTTGCTGAAATCGTCGGGAGACCCGCTGACCGCCAACGTCTTCGACCCCTCGATCCGCGGGAAGACCGACCAGTTCGCGCTGAAGTTCCGGAAGCCCTAGGAGACCCCGTGCAGGGCGTGTGCAGGAGCTGTGGCCAAGCTGCCACGTCTCGTCGCATTTCCGCGATTTAAGTTTTCCCGGGCAGGCTCACGCCACAGAAAGGTCCCAGGCGCATAGCGTCTTCGTGCCGCTGTCGTGGTGGAGCCTGCCCAAGTGGTCCTGGAACTCGTCCTTGCCGGCCAGCTGAGCCTCAGCGCGCCCGAGCTGCCGAAACTGCCGCCGATCACGCGCGAGCCGCAGGTGACCTACCTCGACCGCAATGGGGCGGTGATCGGCGTCCGCGGGGGCAAGCACGCCCCGCCGGTGGACGTCACCAAGCTCCCGCGGCACGTGCCGATGGCCTTCGTCGCCATCGAGGATCGCCGGTTCTACGAGCACACCGGCGTCGACCCGCGCGGGATCGCCCGGGCGCTGGTGAAGGACCTGCAGAAGGGCCGGCTGGCCGAAGGCGGCTCGACCATCACCCAGCAGCTGGCGCGCAACCTCTTCCCGATCGGCTTCGACCAGACCGCCGAGCGAAAGGCCAAGGAGCTGGCCTACGCGGTCCAGCTGGAGCGGACCTACACCAAGTACCAGATCCTCGGGCTCTACCTCTCCCGCGTGAACTTCGGGGAGGGCGCCTATGGCCTGGAGGCGGCGGCGCGGCGGTACTTCAACAAGGCGCCGGCGAAGCTCTCCATCCGCGAGGCGGCGATGCTGGCGGCGATCATGAAGTCGCCGACCAACTACTCGCCAGTTGACAACCCGCAGGAGAACGCCGAGCGCACGAGGCTGGTGCTGGCCGCGATGGCCGAGGCGGGGGTGATCACCGAGGCGCAGCGGCAGACGGCCCTGAAGCAGACGCCAAAGGTGGCCAAGACGTCGCCCACGGACGCCGCGCAGTACTTCATCGACTGGATCGACGGCGAGGTCCTGAGGGTCACCGGCAAACCGCGCCAGGACGTCATCGTCGAGACGACGCTGGACCTGGCGCTGGAGCGGGCGGCGCAGGACGCGGCGAAGACGACGGTCGGCAAGCACGCCCCGCAGGCGCAGGCCGCAGTGGTGGCGATCGACGGGGCCGGCCGGGTGCGGGCGCTGGTCGGCGGCACGAGCCACGTCAGCGCGCCCTACAACCGTGCGGTGGACGCCCGGCGCCAGGCCGGCTCAGCCTGGAAGCCGTTCGTCTACCTCACCGCGCTCGAGCAGGGCCGCACGCCGGACATGCCGGTGGTCGACGAGCCGATCACCATCGCCAACTGGTCGCCCAAGAACTATGACGAGGGCTTCCTCGGCCCCATCACCCTGGAGCAGGCGGTGGCCCGCTCGGTGAACACCGTCGCCGCGCGGGTGGCCGACGAGGTGGGGCGGCAGAACGTGGCCGCTGTCGCGCGTCGGCTGGGGATCGTCTCCACTGTGAACACCGACCCGGCGATGGCGCTCGGCACCACTCTGGTCTCGCCGCTGGAGATGACCCAGGCCTACGCCACCTTTTCCAACGGCGGCAACCGGGTGCAAGCCTACGGGATCGAGCGGATCCGCTCGGGCGGCAAGGTGCTCTTCCAGAAGAAGCCGCACGTCTGGCAGCCGGTGATCGCCAACCCGGCGCTGTCCGACCTCAACCGCATGCTGCGCAGCGTCATCAAGACCGGCACCGGCACGCGGGCGGCGATCCCGGGCTACGACCTGGCCGGCAAGACCGGCACCACCAGCGACTACAAGGACGCCTGGTTCTGCGGCTACACGGGCGGGTTCGCCAGCTGCACCTGGATCGGCCGCGACGACGCCAAGCCGGTCGGGCGCATGACCGGCGGAGCCGCGCCGGCCGAGATGTGGCGCACCTTCATGACCACCGCGCTGAAGCGCGTGCCGGTCGTGCCGATCCCCGCCGGACCAGCCGCGCCGCCCCCGCCGCCGCCGCAGGAGCCAAGCGTCGTCCCGGCCTCGAACCAGACGGCGTCCGCCCCCGCCCGCTAGTTATTGCGACGCGCCGCGCGCCTCGATGCGCGCGACATCGACCAGCACGTCGCCGCGGACCAGATGGATGACCTCGTAGCGGTCGAGCGTCGGATCCACGTGCGGCGGGACGAAGTCGATGCGGTCGCCGCGGGCCAGGTCCCGTCCGCCGGGCCGGGTTAGCCGGCCGTGCTCGTCGCCGAAGAAGCCGTACTCCGCCCCGTCGAGCCCGAGCGGGATGGGCGGACCGGCGTCCGTGGCGAAGGCCTTTAGCCCGGCGTCGACCGTCACCCAGCGCGGGTGGTTGGTGCTGATCACCGTGGCGGCGATCGCCAGGGCCTGCTCGAAGGCGCCGTCCGGATCGGCCTTCAGGGCGTCGCGGTACTGCCGATCCATGAAGGCGTAGGAGCCGGGCTGGACCTCGTTGAGCACGCCCTGGGCGGCGTCGGCCTCGAAGCTGCCAGTGCCGCCGCCGGTGACCACCCCGATCGTGTGGCCGGCGTCGCGCAGCGCGGAGACCACGGCCGACAGGCGCGCCATGCCGCCGGCGACCGCCGAGGCCCGCGCGTTCGCGCCTTCCATGTGCTGCCAGTGTCCACCGTAGCCCTGCACGCCGATCAGCTTGAGGTTCGGCTGGGCGGCGATGGCGCGGGCCACCTCTATCGCCTGCTCGACGTTGGAGACGCCGGTGCGGCCGAGGCCCACGTCAACATCGATCAGCACCCCGATCGGCGCCGCGGCCGCCGAGCCCAGTTCCGCGGGGCCATCGACATGATCGAGGACAATGCGGAAGTCCTCCAACTCGGCGGCCAGGCGGGCTGCGCGCCGGGCCGGCGCCTCGCCGACGATCGGCGAGGTCACCAGGATCCGCCGGATGCCGGCCGCCGCCAGGGCTTCGGCCTCCGCCAGCTTCGCGCAGCAGACGCCGACGGCGCCGGCGTCCAGTTGGATGCGGGCCAGGGCGGCGCACTTGTGCGACTTGGCATGCGGCCGCAGCGCGAGCCGGGCGGCGTCGGCGCGGGCCTGCATCTTCGCCACGTTGCGCTCGAAGGCGTCGAGGTCGAGCACCGCGGCCGGCGTCGGGATGCGGCCGCGCGAGCCGGGCTGGCCGACCAAGGCGCGCAGGTCCGCCAGATGCGGCGGCTCGCTCATCCGCCCATGTAGGCCGGCATCCAGCCCTCGTGGGCGTCGCGCAGCTGGCGCAGCGGGATGTCGAACAAGCCGGGCGCGGAGAAGCTGTCGCCGCCGGCCTCGCCGATCACCGAGGCGTGGACGCCGGCCTTGGTCGCGGCCGTGAAGATCGGATCTGGGGTCGACGTCGCGACGAGGTAGCGGGCCTGGTCCTCGGCGAAGAGCAGGACGTGGGCGTGCGCCTCCGACTTCACCCGCAGGCTGACGCCGACGGCCGAAGCCAGCGCCATCTCCGCCGCCGCCGCGGCGAGCCCGCCATCGGAGAGGTCGTGGCACACCGTGACCTGACCGGAGGCGATGAGGGTGCGGACGAAGTCGCCGGTCTGGCGCTCCAGGTCGAGGTCCACCGGGGGCGGCGCGCCGTCCTCGCGGCCCAGGCACTCGCGCAGGTACATGGACGCGCCCAGCTCGCCCTTGGTCTCGCCGATCAGGATCAGGGTGTCGCCGGGCTCCATCGA
Organism: Phenylobacterium sp.; assembly: GCF_036563285.1. Taxonomy (GTDB): domain Bacteria; phylum Pseudomonadota; class Alphaproteobacteria; order Caulobacterales; family Caulobacteraceae; genus Phenylobacterium. Next base: position 129,267 of record NZ_DATCMR010000005.1, on the reverse strand, counting down.
GGAGAAGTCGGCGTGGCGGGCGCTGTCTTCCAGCAGGCCGACGCCCCCCACCGTGGGGGTCGGCGGAATGGCCGCGCCATTGGTCTCGTTGTAAAGGCTGACGTTGCCGCTCACGACCGGGAAGTCCAGCGAGGCGCAGGCCTCCGCCATGCCGTCGGTGGCGCGCACGATCTGGCCCATGATCTCGGGCCGCTCGGGATTGCCGAAGTTCAGGTTGTCGGTGATGGCGATGGGCAGGGCGCCCACCGCGGTGAGGTTGCGCCAGGCCTCGGCCACAGCCTGCTTGCCGCCCTCGAAGGGGTCGTTCTGGACGTAGCGCGGCGTGACGTCGGAGCACACCGCCAGGGCCTTGTTCGTGCCGTGCACGCGCACGATACCGGCGTCGGCGCCCGTGGCCGAGTCTTCCAAAGTGTCGGCCATGACGTGTCGGTCGTACTGCTCCCAGAGCCAGCGCTTCGAGGCCATGTCCGGCGCCCCCATCAGCTGCAGGATGGCCGCTCCGTAGTCCGCGGGCGGCGGCACGTCGTGTGGCGCCAGACGCGGATGCAGCGTCGGCGCGACCCAGGGCCGGTCATAGAGCGGCGCATCGTCGAACAGCGGCGCGAGCGGCACGTCGCACACCACCTCGCCCTTGTGCTTCAGCACCATGTGGCCGGTGTCCGTGGTCCAGCCGATCACCGCGGCGTCCAGGCCCCACTTCTCGAAGATGCGGTAGCCGTCGGGCTCGCGGCCGGGCTTCAGGATCGCCAGCATCCGCTCCTGGCTCTCCGACAGCATCATCTCATAGGCGCTCATGTTCTCTTCGCGCTGGGGCACGGCGTCGAGGTCGAGTTCGATGCCGACGTCGCCCTTGCCGGCCATCTCGACGGAGGAGGAGGTCAGCCCCGCCGCGCCCATGTCCTGGATCGCGGCCACGGCGCCGGACGCCATCAGCTCGAGCGTCGCCTCGATCAGCAGCTTCTCGGCGAAGGGGTCGCCGACCTGCACGGTGGGGCGCTTCTCGTCGGAGTCCGCGTCGAATTCCGCAGAGGCCATGGTCGCTCCATGGATCCCGTCGCGGCCCGTCTTGGAGCCGAAATAGACCACCGGGAGGCCGGGGGCGGGCGCGGCTGAGTAGAAAATCTTGTCGGCGTCGGCGAGGCCCACGCACATGGCGTTGACCAGGATATTGCCGTCGTAGCCGCGGTGGAAGTTGGTCTCGCCGGCGACGGTCGGCACGCCCACGCAGTTGCCGTAGCCGCCGATGCCGGAGACCACACCCGCCACCAGGCGCCTGGTCTTCGGATGGCTCGGATCGCCGAACCTGAGCGCGTTGAGCAGCGCGATCGGCCGTGCGCCCATGGTGAAGACGTCGCGCATGATCCCGCCCACGCCTGTCGCGGCCCCCTGGTAGGGCTCGATGAAGGACGGGTGGTTGTGGCTCTCCATCTTGAAGACGCAGGCCTGGCCGTCGCCGATGTCGACGACGCCGGCGTTCTCGCCCGGGCCCTGGATGACGCGCGGGCCCTTGGTGGGGAACTTGCCCAGGTGGATCTTCGAGGATTTGTAGGAGCAGTGCTCGGACCACATCACCGAGAACACGCCCAGCTCCACGAGGTTGGGGTCCCGGTTCAGCCGCAGCCTGATGCGCTCGTATTCCTCGGGCTTCAGCCCGAACTCGGCGGCGGTCTCGGCGAGGGACTTCTCAGGCGCGGCGCTCATGGCGCGCCTTCTAGCGGGACTCTCCGGAAGGCGCGATAGGATGTGCGCCATGAACCGATACTGGACCCTGGCCGACCGTCCCGTGGGCGCCTGGCCGGACGCGAGGACCTTCGAGCTCAGGGATGGGCCTATCCCGCAGCCGGGGCCCGGGCAGGCGCTGACGCGGACGATCTACGTCTCTCTGGACCCGTATCAGTGGGGCTACCGCCGCCGGGGCGTGGAGAAGCCGGGTGACGTCTGCCATGCGCGGACCGTGAGCCAGGTGGTGGAGAGCCGGATCGAGGGGTTGGAGCCCGGAGATTTCGTGTTCAACACCAACGGCTGGGCCGAGTACGGGCTGATGGGGGAGGGCGTGCCGCGGCCCGGCTACATGGTCCCGCGCAGGCTCGATCCGGCAGTGGGGCCGATCTCCTACGCCGTGGGCGTGCTGGGGATGCTGGGCCTGACCGCCTACGCCGGCATGGTCCTGCAGGGCGACCCCAGGCCCGGCGAGACGGTGGTGGTCTCGGCGGCCTCGGGCGGCGTCGGCCAGATCGCCGGCCAGCTCGCCAGGCTCCGCGGGGCGCAGGTGGTGGGGATCGCCGGTCGGGAGGAGAAGGTCCGCTACGTCACCGACGAACTCGGCTTCGACGCCTGCGTCTCCCACCTGTCGCCCACCTTCGCGCAAGACCTGAAGGCCGCGTGCCCGGGCGGCGTGGACGTCTATTTCGAGAATGTCGGCGGCCCCGTGTTCGAGGCCGTGCTGCCGCTGTTCAACCCGGGCGCGCGGATGACGATCTGCGGCCTGATCGCCCACTACGGTGACGACGGCGGCGACGCCGGCGCGAAGGAACGCGCCCGCGCGGAGGCCCGTGGGGTCGCCGTGCAGAACCTCTTCGTCGGCGACTACGTGGAGAGCCACCACGAAGCCATGCTGGCCGAGCTCGGCCCGGCCGTGGCGGCCGGCAAGGTCCGCTACCGGCAGGACGTCCGCGAGGGCCTGGAGGCGCTTCCCGAAGCCTTCGCCGAGATGCTCAAGGGCGGCAACTTCGGCAAGATGCTGGTCCGCGTCAGCCCCGATCCTACGCTCCAGGTTGCTGTAAACTAAGGGGAACATCCCCTCCGCCTGCCCGGTTGCTCCCACATCCCCTGGCGCTGACGAAGCGTCGCCACGATGAGGATCAGCCATGGCTCAGCAGCAGAACAACGACGGCCGCCAGATGCAGGCCCAGCAGGGGCAGCAGCAGGCCGGCCAGCAGCATCCGATGGACAAGGGCCAGAAGGGCCAGGGCCAGGGCGGCCAGTCCGGCAAGGACCAGAACGGGCAGAACCGCCAGATGCGGGACGGCAAGCACTAGGCTGTCGCCGCAAGCGCAAGGGGAGGGGCCGGAGCGTTCAAGGCGCGCTCCGGCCTCTTTCGCATTTGACGCAGCCGTGATGAGAACCGCGCAGCCCCAGCCCCGTTAGGGGAGGGCTTGAACCAGACCGAACCCTTCAGACCGACCTTCTCGCCCCCCGGCGGGGCGCCGCCGCCCCAGGCGGGGCCGGACGAGCCGCGCCCCTGGTGGATGATCCGCCGCGTCCAGATGATCCTGGGCGCCGCAGGTCTCGTGCTGCTGATGTTCCTGTGGCTGACCTGGGCCCTGCCGCTCGGCCGGTCGCTCGCGCCGCTGGAGACGCCGACGCTGGTGCTGATCACGGCCGACGGCAAGCCCTTCGCGAGGCGCGGCTCCTACAAGGAGGCGCCGGTCGTGGTGGAGAAGCTGCCGGCCTATGTCCCCGGCGCCTTCATCGCCATCGAGGACCGACGGTTCTACAAGCACATGGGCCTCGACCCGCGGGCCATCGGCCGGGCGTTCGTGAAGAACGCCAAGAGCGGCGGCGTGCGGGAGGGCGGCTCTACGATCACCCAGCAGCTGGCGAAGAACGCCTTCCTCTCCAACGAGCGCAGCCTCAGGCGCAAGGCGCAGGAGGCGATCATCGCCCTCTACCTGGAGGCGCGGCTGTCGAAGCGCGACATCCTCTCGCGCTACCTCTCCAGCGTCTATTTCGGCGACGGGGTCTATGGCCTGCGGGCGGCGGCCCGGCACTACTTCAACAAGACGCCGGAGCAGCTTTCGCTCGGCGAGGCGGCCATGCTGGCCGGCATCGTCAAGGCGCCCACCAAGCTCGCGCCCACTGAGGATTTCGCCGCGGCCCGGAAGCGGGCGCAGCTGGTGCTGGCCGCCATGGTCGACGCCGAGATGATCAAGCCGGCGGACGCCCGCCGCGCCCTGCGCGCCGTGAAGCTGCGGGAGGGACGCAAGTCGCTTCCGGTGGGGTCGTACTTCGCCGACTGGATCTCGCCGCAGGTGAAGGAGATGTTCGGCCGCGCCTACGGAGAGGTGCAGGTCTGGACCACGCTGGACAGCCAGCTGCAGCTGCGCGCCCAGCAGGCGGTGGCCCGCGTGATGGCCGGCCCCGGCGGCGGGATGGGCGCCAGCGAGGCCGCCCTCGTCGCCATGCGCACCGACGGCCGGGTCGTGGCGCTGGTGGGCGGCGTCGACTATCGCAAGAGCCAGTACAACCGCGCCACCCAGGCCGAGCGCCAGCCGGGCTCGGCGTTCAAGCCCTTCGTCTACCTGGCCGCCTTCCGGCGCGGCATGACGCCTGACAGCCTGGTGGTCGACGCGCCGGTGACCATCGGCGGCTGGAGCCCGCAGAACCACGAGGGCCGCTATGCCGGCGGTCCGGTGACCCTTCGCGACGCGTTCGCGCGCTCGAGCAACGTGGCGGCCGCGCGCCTGGTGCAGCAGGTGGGGGTGGGCCAGGTGGTGCAGGCCGCCCGCGACCTCGGCGTCGACCGGCCGCTGCCCAACGACGCCACCATCGCGCTGGGCACCGGGACCATGTCGCTCATGGAGCTGACCGCGGCCTACGCCGGAATCGCCGCCGGCCGCGCGCCGATCGAGCCCCACGGTGTGCTGACCCAGAAGGTTGCAGCCCCCAGCCGCTCCCTGAGCCGGCGCGAGCGCGACGGCCTGCTGGTGCTGATGCGCGAGGTGGTGACCCGCGGGACCGGCGTCGGAGCCAACCTGGGCCCCGGCGTCTACGGCAAGACCGGCACCAGCCAGGACTATCGCGACGCCTACTTCGTGGGCTTCGCCGGCGACCTTGTGGTGGGGGTGTGGGTCGGCAACGACGACAACACCCCGATGCGCAAGGTGACCGGCGGCAGCCTGCCGGTGCAGATCTGGCGCGACTTCATGGGCTTCGCCATGCGCCGCCAGGACTTCAAGGCCCCGGCCGAGGCGCCGGTGACCGAAGAGCTGTTCGACTTTGGCGGCCTGTCGACCGAGCCGCTGGACGTCCCGCCCGCCGAGGGCGGGGCGCTGACGGGCGAGTTCGGCGCGGAGGCTCCGCTGGAGCCCGGCGCGCCGCCCCCGCCGCCGATCGACACGCCGCCCCCCGTCGCCGCCCCGCCGCCGGTCCGACCCGAGGCGCTCGACGTGCCCGCGCCGGACGCCGACGAGCCGGAGCCTGCGGAGGAGCCGGCCGGCGCCTAGCCGTTCGGCTTGGCCACCATGTCCCGTTGCAGCCAGCGGCAGGTGATGAAGAAGAACAGCCCGCCGATCGCGTAGAACGAGGCGGTGATCAGCATCGACTGCTGCAGGCTCTCCGGGTGGGCGACGGAGCAGACCTGCTGCAGGTCCACCGAGAGCGCCTTGCGGGCGGCGCCCTCGCACATCTTGCGCGTCAGCTCCGCGGCGCCGAGGTCGGCCACCTTCATCTTGAAGAGCAGGTCGCTGAGCGCGCCGATGAACAGGGGTCCGAGGCCGTAGCCCAGCAGGTTGATCACGAAGAGCATCACGGCCGTCGAAACGGCGCGGACCTGGGCCGACACCACGCCCTGGCCGATGGTGTACTGGGCCGCCAGGTAGCCGTACTTGATGGCGCCGCCGATGCAGAGCCCGATGGCGCAGAACACCAGGTTGTCGGTCGTGAAGCCCCAGAAATAGAACGGCACCGAGAGCGTCAGGCCAATCCCCGGCAGCCAGGCGATGGCGTTGGGGTTCTTCTTCGACATCTTCTCGGCCAGCCAGCCGGTGGCCAGGGTGCCGAAGGCGGACGCAAGCGCGACCGGAGCGTTGATCATCACCGCGGCCTCGCCCGCGGTGAGGCCGAAGCTGCGGTTCAGGAACAGCGACTGGAACGACGCGATGCCGTAGCCGCAGAAGGCGGCGATCGTGGCCGCCACCGTCATGGTCCAGAAGGATGGCTTCGACGCCAGCTCCTTCAGGCCCTCGGAGAACTTCGGGTTGGCCTTGCGCACGGCGCCCGGCGGATCGGTGTAGCCGCGCGGCGGCTCCTTGACCGTCAACTTGAAGAGCAGGGCCACGATGATGCCCGGCACGCCGAGCACGAAGAACGCCGTGCGCCAGCCGAAGGCGTCGGTGACCGGCCCCCCGATCAGGTTGGCCAACAGCCCGCCGAGTGTCACCCCCATGGCGTAGTAGCCCAGCGCCGTCGAGCGGCTCTTCGGCGGGTAGTAGTCGGCGATCAGGGAGTTGGCGGGGGGCGTGCAGCCAGCCTCGCCGATGCCCACACCCACGCGGCAGGCCAGGAGGATCCAGAAGGCGCCGAGGGTGATCGAGCCGATGGTGACGGGCGCTGCGAGGCCGCAGAGCGCGGTCATCAGCGACCACAGGGCCACACAGACAGTCATGATCCAGACCCGGTGGCGGGTCTCGGCGAACTGGGCGAGCGGGATGCCGACGACGGTGTATAGCAGGGCGAAGCCGAAGCCCGTGAGCAGGCCGAACGCGGTGTCCGAAATCCCCAGCTCCGGCTTCATCTGCGGGGCCACCACCGAGAGCAGGCCGCGGTCGATGAAGTTCAGGATGTAGATGATGAGCAGCGCCGTGAGCACGTAGCTCCGGTAGCCCTTGGTCCCGAAGCCGGTCAGGTGGCCTGGGGGCGCGTCGGCGGTCGTGGCGGTCATCGAACTCCCTGGGTTGCTTTTGTTGTTCTAATTCACCGGGACGACGGGCAGCTCGATCGAGCTCGCCTGGCCGCCGCCGCGGTAGATGCGCTGCGTGGCCTTACGGTAGTCCCCGGGCTTGGCGAAGAAAATGTTCGAAACGTAGGTCTGGGGATTGCGGTCGTAGAGCGGGAACAGCGTCGACTGGACCTGCACCATGATCCTGTGACCCGGTAGGAAGACGTGGTTGGTGGGGGGCATCTCGAAGCGGTAGCGCTGGACCTTTCCGGCCGGGATCGGTGACGGTCGTTCGAAGCTATCGCGGTAGCGTCCGCGGAATATTTCCAGCGCGACAGGAAGCTCGTAGCCGCCCATCTGCACGTCGGAGGGGACCACCCCCGGCTGGACATCGATCAGCTTCACCACCCAGTCGGAGTCCGTGCCGGAGGTGGACGCGAAGATATTGGCGACGGGCTCGCCGGCGATCTTGACCGGCGCCGTCAGCGGCTCGGACACATAGGTCAGCACATCCGGCCGGCCGTCCGCGTGCCGCTGGTCGGACACCAGCCAGTAGCGCCACTGGTCGGGATCGTCCCACCGCACGGGCCGGGGCACGTAAGGCACGGGCTTCGCCGGGTCGGAGACATATTCGTCGAACGCCAGGCCGGAGCCCGCCGGCGCCTGGAAGCCGAGGCCGAAGCCGGGCTGCAGATAGATCGGCGTCATCTTCGCCTGGCAGCCAGCCGCGCAGGCGAGCGGGTAGCGGTCGTAGCGCCTCCATTCCATGGTCCCCGTCTCGAAGATCGTGACCGGTGCGATCTCGGCCTTGCGGCCATTGGTCTTCAGGTGCTGGTCGAGGAAGGGCTTCAGCACCTTCAGGCGGAACTCGGTGGCGGTGTCGCCGGGCAATTTGAGAACCGGGCCGAGCTGGCGCTGCTCGTAGTTGGCCCCGGAGTGGCGCCACGGCCCCAGGGCCAGGAAGTTCATGTCGTTGTTGGTGTCCTTGGGCTCGGTGGCCTTGTAGGCGTTGATCGCGCCGTAGATGTCCTCCTGATCCCACAGCGCCCCCATCCAGAGGGTGGGGACCTTCAGCGGCTTGCCGGCCAGGATCTTGTCCAGGGCCTGGCCCTGCCAGAAGGCGTCGTAGGCCGGGTGCTCGGCGATCTTGCGCCAGGCGGGGATCTGCTCGAGCCCGTTGCGCCGCGCGTATTCCCCGGCCGAGCCCGCCTCAAGGAAGTTCGTGTAGTCGTCGAAGTTGCGGCGCGGGATGTCGTCGCCTTCCATCTTCACGGTCATCTGGCTGGTGAACCAGTCGAAGTTCACCTGCCGGAAGGCGCCGTTCTGGAACCAGTCGTCGCCCATCCAGCCGTCGATCATAGGGCTCTGCGGCACGGCGGCCTTCAGCGCCGGGTGCGGGTCGATGAGCGCCATGGCGGCCGTGTAGCCCGGATAGGACGAGCCGATCACACCCACCCGACCGTTTGATTCCCTCACGTTCTTCACCAGCCAGTCGATGGTGTCGTAGGCGTCGGTGGCGTGGTCGACGTTGGTGGCGTTGAGAGGACCCCGCAGCGGCCGGTTGAGGACGTAGTCGCCCTCCGACCGGTACTTGCCGCGGACGTCCTGGTAGACGCGGATGTAGCCGTCGGCGAGGAACGGCTCGTCCATCTGCCCCGCGGTGGCCGAGGCGTAGGGGCTATTGGTCCGCTCCGTCGCCCGCTTGGCGTTGTAGGGCGTGCGCGTCAGCAGGATCGGCGCGTCCTTCGCACCCTTGGGCACGACGATGACGGTGTAGAGCTTCACCCCGTCGCGCATTGGGACCATGACCACGCGCTTGTCGTAGTCATAAGCCGATGTCGGCCACTCGAACTTGGCGGCGATGTCGGGGATGAAGGTGGGGGTCTGCGCCTGGGCCGGGGCGACGGTCAGGATGACGCCGGCGAGCGCCGCGAGCAGAGGAAGCTTCATGGCCGCGACCCTAATGGCGCCGCCGTGGTGCGCAAGCCGGTCAGGCGCTGGCGAGCGCGCTCTGGAAGAGGATGGCCCCGTCGGCGGAGCCAAGCTCGGCTTCGAAGGCGCGGTCCGGGTGGGGCATCATGCCGAGCACATTGCCGCGGCCGTTGACGATGCCGGCGATGTCGCGCGCCGAGCCGTTCGGGTTGTCGAGGTAGCGGAACACCACCTGGCCCTCGCCCTCCAGTCGGTCGAGGGTCGCTTCGTCGGCGAAGAAGTTGCCCTCGCCGTTGCCGACGGTCATGGCCACCTGCCGGCGGCCCTTGTAGCCCGCGGTGAAACGGGTTTGGGCGTTGGTGACCTCGAGCTCTATGGGCTTGCAGTTGTACTTCAGGTGGTCGTTGCGCAGCAGGGCGCCGGGCAACAGGCCGGCCTCGCACAGGATCTGGAATCCGTTGCAGATGCCCACCGTCGCCACACCGCGCTCGGCCGCGGCCACCACCTCGGGCATGATCGGCGAGAGCGCCGCCATGGCGCCGCAGCGCAGGTAGTCGCCGTAGGAGAAGCCGCCGGGCAGGACGACCAGGTCGACCCCCTGGGGCAGCTCGGTTTCCTTGTGCCAGACCATGGAGACCTCGGCGCCCGTGGAGCGCTCAATGGCCACCTTGCAGTCGCGGTCGCAGTTGGAGCCCGGGAAGACGATGACGGCGGCTTTCATGGGCCGCTCACATAGTCTGCGCCGGGCGCTTTCGCCAGCTTGGCCGGGCTCACTTGCGGCGGCTCGCGCTCAGCGACTGCAGGTAGGCGACCACCTGCTCGTAGCCAGCCTTGTCGCCGTAGGGACAGCCGGAGTTGGTCATCCGCCCGTCGACGCTCTCCTGCTTTAGGAGCGCCGGGTGCCCGGGCGCGCCGGGCTCGGTCACCACATAGGACGTGCCGCCCTCGATGGCGGAGTAGAAGCGGTAGGGTTCGCCGGGCTCCTTCGGCGCCTGCTTCAGGGACGGACTGGCGCCGATCTCGGCAGAGAGGGTCTCGAAGCCGCGCTCGCAGTTCAGCAGGGGCAGGGCGGCCGGCGCCTGTTCCCGGGGCGCGCAGGCGCTGAGCAGGAGGAGGGGAAGGAGCGCGAGGCTCCTCACGCCACCTCGACCCGGTAGCTCTCGATGACTGTGTTGGCCAAGAGCTTCTCGCACATGGCCTTAACCTCCGCCTCGGCGGAGGCTGGGTCGCCGGCGGCCAGGTCGAATTCGATCGTCTTGCCGACCCGGACGTGCTCCACGCCGCCCCAGCCCAGCCCGTGCAGGGCCTGCTCGACCGCCTTGCCCTGCACATCCAGGACGCCTGGCTTCAGGAACACATGAACCTTCGCGCGCACTAGTGGAGGCCCCCCTGAATCACGGTGGGCATCTCCTTCATGATCCCGAGACGGCGCGCAACCTCGGTGTAGCTCTCGATGACGTTGCCGAGGTCGCGGCGGAAGCGGTCCTTGTCCAGCTTCTCGTTGGTCTGGCTGTCCCAAAGGCGGCAGCTGTCCGGGCTGATCTCGTCGGCCAGGATGATCCGGGAGAAGTCGTTCTCCCAGATTCGGCCGAACTCGATCTTGAAGTCCACGAGGGTGATCCCGACCGCCCCGAACATGCCGGACAGGAAGTCGTTCACCCGCAGGGTGAGGGCCATCATGTCGTCGATCTCCTGGGTCGAGGCCCAGTTGAAGGCGGTGATGTGCTCCTCGGCGACCATCGGGTCGTGGAGCTTGTCGTCCTTCAGGTAGAACTCGATGATCGAGCGGGGCAGGGCCTGGCCCTCCGGCAGACCGAACCGCTTAGACAGCGAGCCGGCCGCCACGTTACGGCAGACCACCTCCAAGGGGATGATCTCCACCTCGCGGATCAGCTGCTCACGCAGGTTCAATCGTTTGATGAAATGGTTCTGCACGCCGATGCCGTTCAACCGCGTCATGATGTGCTCACTGATGCGGTTGTTGATGACACCCTTGCCCTCCAGGACGGCCTTCTTGGTGGCGTCGAAGGCGGTGGTGTCGTCCTTGAAGTACTGGATGAGGGTGCCAGGCTCAGGCCCTTCGTAGAGGATCTTGGCCTTGCCTTCGTAGATCTTCTTCCGGCGGGTCATCTGCGTAAAAGCCTTCCTTGAGCGAGGGCTTACCGGTCGGCGAAACGAAAAACGCGCGCGGCTGATCCCTCGCGCGCGGGTCCGACTCGGCCTCTCGCTCCCTTGAGGCGTGGCAAAATTAGCGGATGCGGGACCTCCGCGCAAACATCACCGCCTTTCGATTGCGGCGGCCGTCGCGTGAGGATATGTGCACGCGGTCAGCGACGCTTCCGGAGACCCGATGTCCACCTTTGACGACCGCGAACGTGGGTTCGAACGCAAGTTCGCTCTGGACAACGAGCAGGAGTTCAAGGCGGGCGTGCGTCGGAACCGGGCGCTGGGACGCTGGGCGGCCGAGCGGATGGGCCTGGAAGGCAAGCACGTCGACGAATACGCCCAGGCGGTGGTGAAGTCGGATTTCGAGCTGCCGGGCGACGAGGACGTGCTGCGCAAGGTGTTCGAGGACCTGAAGGGCTCGGGCGTCTCGGTGACCGAGGGCGAGGTCCGGATGAAGATGGCCGAGCTGCTGGCCCAGGCCCGCGACGAGGTCAAGAAAGGGAAGTAAGCCCCCGGGCGAGCTTCTTAGGCACGACGCCGGCCCAGGCCTCCCGGACGAGGCCCTGCAATTCGTCTTCCTCCAGGTGCGCCAGGTCCACGCTGGCCCAGTTGCCGCCGGGCAGGGCGAACTTCCCGAAGGTGTCCGGCCTCACTTCCAGCAGGAACTCCAGGCGTTCGCGGCCCAGCCGCAGGAGCGCACGGCCGCGCCAGCTGTACGCGAAGCCCTTGCCGCGGGCCGTCAGGGTCGTCTCGGCATACCAGGGGACCTCCCGTACCTCGGGCAGGGTCAGCGCGTAGCGGCGCAGGTCCTCGAAGCTGGCCATGGCCGAGCCTAATCCACCCGGGCCTCGATCGTACAGACGACGCCCGTGGGCGCGTACTCGATCGCCGCCCCGCCGTTCAGTTCGCGGGCGAGGCCGCGCTCGATGAGCCGGGCGCCGAAGCCGCGGCGGGTGGGCGGGGCCACGGGCGGGCCGCCCACCTCGCGCCAGACCAGCCGCAGGTCGCCGGCCTCGAAGGTCCAGGCGATGTCCACGTGGCCGCCGGGCGTCGACAGGGCGCCGTACTTGGCCGCGTTGGTGGCCAGCTCGTGCAGCGCCATGGCGATGGAGACGGCGGTCTGCGGCGGCAGGTGCGCGGGCGGGCCGGAGATCCGCACCCGCTCGGCGCCATAGGGCTCGGCCGCGCCGGCCACGATCTCCCCGAGGTCCGCGCCCTCCCAGGTCTGACGGGTGAGGATGTCGTGGGTGCGCGACAGGGCCAGCAGCCGGCTTTCGAAGTCCTCGCGCGCCTGCTCCAGCGAGCCGGCGTTGCGCAGGGTCTGGGAGGCGATCGACTGGATGGAGGCCAGCGTGTTCTTCACCCGATGGTTTAGCTCGTGGATCAGCAGCCGCTGGCGCACCTCGTCGCGCTTGCGCTCGGTGACGTCCGTCTGCACCGAGAGCAGGCGCACGGGCCGGCCGGTCTCGTCGGCGTCGATGCGGCCGCGGTTGTGGATCCAGCGGGTCTCGCCGGTGTCGGGCCGCACGATCCGGTACTCGCGGTCGTAGGACCCGCCGCGGGCGGCGTCCTCCTGGAACCCCGCAGCGACACGGGCCCGGTCATCGGGATGGATACGCTCGAGCCAGGCGTCGGTGTAGGTCCCCACCTCGCCCAGCTCGGGCGGGAGGCCTTGGAGCTGCAGGTATTCCGGCGAGCGGTGGATGACGCCGGTGACCATGTCGTAGTCGAAGCTGGCGATGTGACCGGCCTGCTGGACCAGGCGCAGGCGGGCTTCGTTTTCGCGGAGCGCGGTCTCGGCGCGGGCGCGCTGGACGGAGCTCCAGGTGCGCTCGACCACGGCCTCCATCACGGCGAGGTCCTCCTCGGACCAGGCCCGCGGGCGGGACATGTGAGCGCCAAGCATGGCCACCAGCCGCCCGTTGCGCAGCAGCGGCACGTTGAGGATGGCGACGATGCCCAGCGCGTGAAACGCGGCGGCGGAGCCGGCGGTGAGCGGGTCGGCGCCGACGTCGGCGATGCGGGTGACCTCGCCCCGCCGCAGGGCCGCCACCAGGCCCGGCCCGAAGTCGTCGAAGCGGAACCGCCCGGAAAAGGCCGGCAGGTCGCCCAGGCCAAGGTCGTCCTCGACGGTGACCCACTCGCCCGACGCGTCCACCTCGGCGAACCCGGCGCGGCTGAGGCCCAGGTGCTGGACGAGCAGGCCCGCGGCCTGGCGCTTGATCTCGCGCGCGTCGCCCAGCGACCTCAGGCGCTCGGAAAGCTCGAGCTGGAAGTTGATCCGCCGCTCGCCCACCACCTTGGCCGTGGTCTCGGCGCAGGCGCAGAACATGCCGCCCACCGCCCCGCTCTCGTCGCGCACGGGGGAGTAGGAGAACGTCCACCAGGTGTCCTCCCAGTAGCCGTGGCGGTTCATCCGCAGGTGCAGGTCCTCGCTCCAGGTCGCCGTGCCCGAGAGCGCGGCCTCCACGAGCGGCAGGATGTCGGCCCAGATCTCCGACCAGATGTCCTCGAAGCGGCGGCCCAGCGCGGCCGGGTGCTTGTCGCCGAGGATCACGGCGTAGGCGTCGTTGTAGATGAAGCCGAGCTGCGGCCCCCAGGCCACGAACATCGGGTGGCCGGAGTTCAGCAGCAGGGAGACGGTGGTCTTCAGCGACTGGGGCCAGGCCTCCACGGGCCCGAGCGGGGAGGCGGCCCAGTCGTGGGCGCGCACCCGCTCGCCCATCTCGCCGCCGCCTTCCAGGAAGTCATGGCGCGCAGGCGCCACCGGCTTGTTCAAGGCCACTCATCCCCGCCGTCGAACGCGTTCGACCCCCACCCGAACGCACTGAAGCGGAAAGCGGTCCGGCTTTCTAGGCCCTGGCCTCCGCCGCGGCCGCCGCATCGCCGGCGTCGGCCGCCGCGCGGGCGCGGATGATGTCCTTTGGCAAGGTGATGGCGGCCAGCAGGTAGTGGACGCCGGCCCAGGCGTAGATCAGCAGGTTCCAGACGATGCCCTCGCGGGTGCCCTTGGCCATGGCGAACTTGCACAGCGCGTCCTGGGCCGCGGTCCCGTCGGCCGGTCCCACCCCGCCCGGACAGGCGGCGGTGAAGGCGCCCACGCCGCCGGCGGCGGTGTAGGCGTTGCCCGCCAGGGCGTCGATCACCATGCCGGCGAACGGAGGGCCGAAGCCGAGCGCGATCAGGTTGAGCACGAAGAACAGCACGGCCACGGCCGTGGCGCGCATGCGAACGTCCATGGCGTTCTGCACCACCCCGAAGGTGGGGCCCAGGTAGGTGTAATGCAGCACGCCCGGGATCAGCAGCAGCATGAAGGCCAGCTGCCAGGAATCGCGGGTGTAGGCGAAGATGTAGATGGGCGTCGCCAGGATCAGGCCGATGGCCGGCACCAGCGCGTACCAGCGGGTGCCGCGCTTGGCCGCCTGGTCGGTGAGGAAGCCGCCCAGCAGCGTGCCGGCGCCGTTGGAGATGCCGGCCACCAGGCCCACGTAGAGGCCGACGGTGGCCAGGTTCAGGTCGGCCGGGAACTGGCGCAGGAAGTAGGGCGGCACATAGGCGCCGACGCCGTAGCCCGCGAAGCTGGCGATGGTGATGCCGGCCACCATGTTGGCCATGCCCCAGGAGCCGAACAGGCGCTTGGCCACCGACATGATGGACGGCGGCTTCACCTTGGCGGCCGGCTCCGGCATGGTCGGCGCCCCGGCCTCGGAGGCCTCGCGGCCCAGGGCCGCGGCGGTCTCGGCCTCGCCCTCGGCCACGTGGCGGTCGCTCCAGCCGCGCGGCGGCTCCTTGACGAACAGCTTGATGGCGATGGCCACCAGCACGCCGGGGAGGCCCACGATCATGAAGGCCGCCTGCCAGGAGACGTTCTGGGCGATCCAGCCGCCGGCCACCGCGCCGAACATGGTGCCCAGCGGGATGCCCAGCGAGTAGATCGACAGCGCCGTGGCCCGCTTCTTGGGCTCGAAATAGTCGCTGATCAGGGAGTGGGCCGGCGGCGACAGGCCCGCCTCGCCGACGCCCACGCCGACCCGGAAGAGCAGCAGCTGGACGTAGGAGGTGGCCGTGCCGCAGAGCGCGGTGAAGGCGCTCCAGACCACGATGGCGACGGAGATGATGTTCACCCGGCTGCGGCGCTCGGCCAGCCTAGCGATCGGGATGCCCAGCGCGGTGTAGAGCAGGGCGAAGGAGAGCCCGCCCAGCCAGCCCAGCTGGGCGTCGGTCAGCTTCAGGTCGACCTTGATGGCCTGGCCGATCGTCGAGATGATCGTCCGGTCGATGAAGTTGAAGGTGTAGGCCACCACGAGGAGCGACAGGACGGTGGTCTTGTAGCCTGGGGTGTAGGCCGGCGCACGCGTCCCCCCCGAGCCCTTCGCTGCACGAGCCATGGCGTGTTCCCGTCCCTGTGTGCGCCCTCCCTTGGCGGGAGGGCTGTTTTGAGCGGGAGGTTAGGCGGGGAATGCGGGAGGGGGAAGAGGGCTTACTGGAAGGCGGCTTTGCGCCACTAGGAGACATTGGCATCGGGGCGAATTGCGGACCGTCGGTCCGGCTTACCGCAGTACAAGGCGCCATCGCTTCCCGCCCCACCGTAGCGCTAGGCGTCGTCCCGGAGATAAATTGAAAAAGGCACGGACAGTCCGAGCCAATTGCGCCGGCGTGCAGGCGCGCTCTAGCTTGGGTTCGCCACAGGACAGGAAGACTAGATGACCTTCTCGTTGCATGCCGCGACCATCCCGCCGTACCTGCAGATCCTGGGTTCCGTTGCTCGGCTCGTCGACCGCGCCGAAGCCTGGTGCGCAGAGACGAACACGCCTGCCGAGGAGATCATCACCGCGCGCCTGATCGCCGACATGCTGCCCTTTACCTATCAGGTGAAGTCCACCGCGGAGCATTCCATCGGGGCGATCCAGAGCGTCCGCGATGGCTTCGCCACGCCGAGTCTGGCGATGCCGCCGGCGACCTTCGCCGAGCTCCGGGAGAAGGTCGCCGCCGCCCGGATGGGCCTGGAGACTGTTGACCCCGCCGAGATCGACGGCTTCGTCGGTAAGCCGGTCCGTTTCGAATTTAAGGACGTGAAACGCGACTTTACCGCTGAGAACTTCCTCATCGGCTATGCCCTGCCGAACTTCTACTTCCACGCCGTGACCGCCTACGACCTGCTGCGGGCGCGCGGCGTGCGCCTGGGCAAGCGCGACTTCCTCGGCGATCTGCCCGCGACATCCGCCTAACGCCGGCAGCGGCGCGCTCAGGCGGCCCACCGGCACCCCATTGTTGGGAACCCCTATCTGAGTTCGTTGAAGGTCTCCTTTGCGCCAGCAGCGGACCTTAGCTCCCGGCCTGCAAGTAGACCTTCGCAGGTCGCCGGCCCAGCCGCGCCTGCGGAGGCGCGATGGTGAAGCCGGCGATGACGAGGGAAATGTTGCTTGCGAGCCCTGCCGAGCGTCAGCCCCCGAAACGGGACGTTCCGCGTCAGTCTCGGACCCCCGCCATTCGGAAGCCATTCATCAGCCGGGCCGCGCCTTCTGCGCTATGCACCGGGAAGATCTGACGGATCCGCTCCGCTGACAGTGGACCGGCTACCGCTTCCATGTGCTGCAGCATCCGTTGCGCCTCGTCGGTGGCGCCGGCGAGCGCGGCATTCACTACAAACCCTCCTCGAGACTGCAGGTCTTTCGTGTTCTGCATGGCCCGGCGGGCCCACTGCAGCCCTTCCTGATAATTCTCTTCGAAAAAATAGGACCAAGAAACGCCGCCTTGGGCAGGGCCCAGCAGCGGGTCTAGTGGGCTCAGCCGGATGAAGTGCTGGAACCGCTCGCGCGACACAGCGAAGTCCGCGTGGATGAGTGAAACGAATCCGCCATAGAACCAAGTCTCGGCAAGGTTCTCGTTCAGCGCCAGCGCTCGGTCGATGAGGCCCACCGCGCGCGACGTATCGGCGAACACATAGGCCAAGGCGTGCGCGCAGCCGCAAAGCGCCTCCGGATCATCTCGCGCGTCGGTGAGCGCCCGTTCAATGTATTCGCGCAGCTCCTGCCGTTCGGCGGCGCTGCCTTGCGCACGCCCATAGGCGAGGCGGCCTACGAGCGCGCGCACGATCATCGCCGCTGCCGCTCCGAAGGAGGGGTCCAGCTCAAGTGCTCGCTTGCTGAGGTCGACCGTCCGGCGTGCGTGGGGCGTCTCAACCAGCTTCGAGGTGACCCGCGCCTGCAGGTAGAGATCGTAGGCGTCGAGGTCTTCGGTGGGCCGCTCGGCGGCCCGCGTGAGTTCAGCGCGATCAATGCTCGGCGTTATGGCCGCCACGACCTTGCGCGTGACCTCGTCCTGAAGCTCGAATAGATCGCTCGCCGCCCCGTCGATACGCTCGGCCCACACATTGGCCTGGGTATCGGCGGCGATCAGCTGCGCGCTGATGCGGACCCGGTCGCCGCCTTTCCTCACGGAGCCTTCGAGGAGGTAGCGCACGCCGAGCTCGCGTGCGACGCGGGCCGGTTCCACCTTTTGGCCTTTGTAGGCAAAGCTCGAGTTGCGGCCCACAATCATCAGGTGCTGAAAGCGAGACAAGGCGGTCGTCAGATCCTCTGCGATGCCGTCGGCGAGATATTCCTGCTCCCGATCGCCGCTGAGGTTGACGAACGGGAGCACAGCCAACGATGGCTTGCCGCCCTTGCGGCGAGTAGAGGGCGTCATCGTGGGCTTGCCCGACGATGAGGAGGAGCCCGGCGCCTGCTCAATCCTGCGACGCAGATCCGCGACAAAGGACCGCCAGCGGGGGTCCGTCGCGTCGCCAGACCAGCCGCAGAGATCGGCCGTGTGCGCGAGTTCAAACATGATTGGACGCTTGCACGGCTCGATCACCGCCGGCAGCAAGGCTCCCTTGCGCTCGGCGACGGTGGCTTCAGACCGCACCCACCGGGAACTCACCGACCGAGGCGACCAGAGCACCACTACCGCCTTTGCGCGCTCCAGGGCCTGTTCGATCACGTCATCGAATGGATCACCCATCCGCAGGGCTGCATCCCACCATACACTGCACCCCTCCGCCTCCAGAGCGTCGGCGAACAGGCGGGCCATAGCCTTGTCGTCGTGGCTGTAGGATATGAAGACGTCGGCCACGCAGCGACCCCGAGACACTTGCGCGAACTACGAGGTTCCCGGCGGTCCAGTGTCAACACCACCCCCGCAGCACGGCCTCCGTCCTGGCGCTTCGCGGGCTCCTGAACCGGCTGTCGCGCGGCCCCCGCAGGTGAGTGTGGACGCACTCCCCGCCGCCGGTAAGCTGCCCTTAGGGGCGGAGAACGAATCTTGGCGACAAGGGATACGTCCGGCGGCACTACACCGCCGAGGCCGCGGATCGCGTTCACGGCGGGAGTAACGGGTCACCGGAAGCTCGAGCCGGCCTCCGCCGCGGCCGTTCGGCAACGCGTGGAAGCGGTGCTCACCGCGCTGCAGGCCGGCGTGACGGCGGTTCACCAGCAGGAAGCGAACTGGTACGCGCCTGCGCCCCTGCGTCTCGCCGTCGTCTGCGCACTCGCCGACGGCGCCGACCAGCTGGTAGCTGAAGCCGGCCTTGCTGCAGGGTTCGAGCTGCATGCCGTCCTGCCGTTCGATCGGGACCTCACCCGTCGCGACCTTGTAGAGGCGGGCTCGGACGGATTCGGACGCCTGTTGGCCCGAGCCACCCGGACCTTGGAGCTGCCGGGGACCCTTGCCGACAAGGAAGCGGCATACGCGATGGCGGGCCGCGCTATCGTGGCCCACTCGACCGTGCTGATCGCCGTTTGGGATGGGCTCGCCGCCCGCGGCCCTGGTGGAACGGCAGAGGTGGTCGCGGGCGCGCTGGCCGCGGGGACCCCCGTGGTGCACGTGCCGCTGCAGGCTCACCATCCGCTTCGCGTTCTCTGGCGCGGCTTCGACCCGCTGGGGTCGCACGAGCTTGACGCGGCGCCGTCGCGCCCGCTCGGCGCCCTGCCGCAGGTGCTCACCACCGTGCTCGCCCCGCCAGCAGACCCCGCGGAGCGGCGCGCCCTCGCAGATTATTTCGCCGAGCGCCAGCGCCGCGTCCGTCATCGCCTGGAGTTTCACCTCCTGCAGTGGGTCACCGGGGTGCGCGCGCTTCGCCGCCGCGACATCAAGGTGCCGCCCTACGCGCAGATCACGGCGGAGGAGTGGTCGTCCTTTCGCGCGCGGTGCGCCACAGGAGAGGGAGTCATTGCTCAGCTCGACGAGCTCGAGGCGGCATACAGTTGGGCGGACGGGCTGGCCCAGCACTTCGCCCAGTTTCACCGCTCCGGCCATGTCTTCAACTTCGTCGTGGGTGCAGCCTCTGTGCTCATCGCGCTGGCGACCTTGCTCTGGCCGGCTGGCAAGGCGCCCCTGGCCGTGACGGAGACGCTGCTGATCCTCGCGATCATCGCGAACACGCGCGCAGGCACCGCGAGCGCTTGGCAGCGCCGCTGGCTCGACTACCGCCAGCTCGCCGAGCGCCTGCGCCCCCTGCGCAGTCTCTCCCTCTTGGGCATCGCGCGGCCGCAAGTCGCCGACAACGCCCATTTACGCTGGACGGACTGGTACTCAGCCGCGGCGTGGCGCGCTGTCGGCCCGCCCGCCGGTAAGCTGGACGGCGCCGGCGCCGCCGCGCTCGCGCACGCGCTCGCCGAAGAGGAGCTCGCCCCGCAGGTCGCCTACCACCGCGCGAGCGCGCACCGCGGCGAGCAGCTCGACCACCGCCTGCACATCGCCGGAACCTGGCTCTTCGGTCTCACTCTGGCCGGGTGCATAGTCCTGCTGGCGAGCCTCGCCCTTTTTCCGCATTGGACGAAGGAGAACGCCAAGTTGTTCGTCGCTCTGTCGGCAGGTCTCCCCGCCGTGGGGACGGCGATCTTCGGGATCCGGATGCAAGGCGATTTCAGCGGCACCGCGCGCCGCAGCCTCGTCACGGCGGCCAAGCTCGAAGCTATCGCGGTCGAGGTCCGCAGAGGCGGCCCGCCCGGTCGGCAAGCGAGCCTCTTCGAGACTGCGTCGGCGGCTATGGTCTCTGACCTCGACCAATGGCGACAGGAGCATGCCAAGCACGAGCTCATGCTCCCGTAGCCGCTCGGGAGCTCCGCACCGCCGGCCGAGGGGACCTTCCGAAGGTCCCTTAAGAGCCACAAGCCGACCTTGGCCCTCCCGCCAGGCACGTTCCCATTTTGTTCTTGACTGCGGCGCGCGTTTTCGGCACTTTTCCGGCAGCGTGGGATGCTGCGCCCTTAGGCCGGGTCTGCGCTTGAGGTTCTGACATTTTGGCGACGGCTTGAGGACTTGGCGCCGCCCGCTTTGCGGGCGGCGTTTTCTTTTGGGGGCGGGGGGCGGCTTGCCCCCTCCACCGCCCGCTCTTCGCGGCTGCGCCGCTCGGCGGGCGGTCCCCCTCCCGCCACCGCTGCCGCGGTGGGGGAGGTGAGGGGCGCGGGTGCGGCGGCTCGCCCCCTCCACCACCCGCTCTTCGCGGCTGCGCCGCTCGGCGGGTGGTCCCCCTCCCCCGTGAACGGGGGAGGAAGGTCGCCGCCGCTCACTTCTGGAGACATTGCGATGGACGAGGAGCTTCAGGCGTATCTGGAGCCGGAGGGGCTGCGCCGGCGGCGGACGAAGTACATCTGCTATTCGGACGAGGTGGCGCGGGCCTTCCTGAGGCGGATCATCTCGGGGGAGGCGGTGATCTCGATCTGCCGCGATGCGGAGATGCCGTCGGAGATGACGCTTCGGCGCTGGCGCAAGCAGATGCCGGAGTTCGCGCGGCGGATGGACCTGGCCAAGCAGGCGTCGGGGCGGCTGTTCAAGGAGGGCGGGCAGACCATCTTCTGCGAGGCCACGGCGGCGATGATCTTCGACCGGCTGCTGGACGGGGAGGGGCTGAAGTCGATCTGCCGCGATCCTGCGATGCCCAGCCTGCACGCGGTCTACCGCTGGCTGCGCGAGCGGGAGGACTTCCGCGAGGCCTACCGGCTGGCGCGCACGGTGCAGGGCGACGCGCTGGCGGAGGAGGGCTGGACGCTGGCGCGGGCCGGCACGCCGGAGACGGCGTTCCTGACCCACGTGCAGCTGACCCACCTGCGCTGGTACGCCGGCAAGCTGGAGCCGCGGCGGTGGGGGACGGTGAAGGCGGTGGAGGCCGAGCCGGAGAGGCCGGCGGGGCCTGCGGCCGAGCCCGGCCACGGCGACGGGCCGGACGGGGTGAAGCTCTACGAGGTCCGGTACATCTACGACCTGGCGACCGGGGAGACGCGGCCGACGGGGGAGGAGCCGAAGCTGCTGCAGTACGGGGTGGCAGGCGACATGCGCAAGACCGAGTACGCCCTGGAGCAGGAGCGGCGGAGCGCCGATGCGCGCAAGGCGTACGGGGAGGCCGGCGTCGCGTCGCTGGAGGCAGGCGTGGCGGTGAACGGCGTCCCGCAGGCGCGGTTCTATCCGGCCTGGTACGCCGAGCTCTATCCCGACGAGATGCGGCAGAAGGAGATGAAGGAGGCGGCCGACGCGCAGGCGCGGGCCAGGCGCGAGGCGGAGAGCGCCGCCTTCTGGGCCGCCAAGGGCGTGGATCCGCAGTGGTGAGCGGGGGGCTTCAAGAGACGCAGTCCTCGCGGATGGTGCGCCGCGCCAGCCAGAAGCAGGCGAAGGCGGCGAAGCCGAACAGGGTGGAGAGGATCAGCGCCCACTTGACGCCTGAGGCCAGCGCCGGCGCGCAGGTGG
This sequence comes from Phenylobacterium sp., assembly GCF_036563285.1. Lineage (GTDB taxonomy): Bacteria > Pseudomonadota > Alphaproteobacteria > Caulobacterales > Caulobacteraceae > Phenylobacterium. The sequence continues at coordinate 107,789 of NZ_DATCMR010000005.1, read as the reverse complement.
CCTTGGCGACGCCGGCGGCGGCCTTGCAGGCCTGGACGTCGAGGCCCGTGCCCTGCAGGGCGTAGTTGGCGCCGGCGTCGGAGAGCGCGCCCACGAACAGCGGGCCCAGCCCCAGGCCGATCAGGTTGATGACCAGGAGCAGGATGGCCGCGGCGGTGGCGCGCATGTGCGGCGGGACCACCGACTGGGCGGTGCCGTAGACGGGTCCGTACCAGAGCGTGCCCAGGAAGGCGTTGAAGGCCAGGCAGACGAAGGTGACCACGGCGTCGCCCTGCCACAGGCCGTAGATGTAGATGGGCATGGTGACGAGGCTGGCGACCGCTGGGGTCACCATGTAGGCGCGCAGGTCGGCCTTGCCGAACTTGTCGGCGATCCAGCCGCCGGAGATGGCGCCGATGGCGCCGGCGGTGCCGATGACGATGCCCAGGCCCAGGCCCACCAGGCCGCGCGACTGCATCTGGAAGCCCAGGACGTCGCCGACGGTCTGGGCGAGCCCGGCCACCTGTTCGGTGTGGTTGCGGAAGAAGTAGGGGGCGTGGAAGGGCGAGTGGCCGTAGCCGATGAAGGCCTTGATGGCGGCGGCCACGGCCATCAGCCAGAAGGTGCGCTTGCCAGCGAGGTAGCGGACGGTCTGGCTGAAGGTGGCGCTGGCGGCGGCGACCTGCCCGGCGTGCCGGGCCATGATCCGGCGCGGCTCCTTGAGGGTGAAGATGGCCAGCACGGCGAAGAGCAGGCCGGGCGCGCCGGCCACCAGGAAGGCGGCGCGCCAGCCGTAGGCGTCGGCCACCAGGCCCCCGAAGATCAGGCCCACGAGCGTGCCGATGGGCGTGCCCATGGAATAGAAGGCGAGCGCCGAGGCGCGCTTCTCCTTGGACACGTAGTCGACGATGAGCGAGTGCGCGGGGGGCGTGCAGCCGGCCTCGCCCGCGCCGACGCCGACGCGGAACAGGGCGAGCTGCCAGAAGCTGCCGGCGGTGGCGCAAAGGGCGGTGAAGCCGCTCCAGACGGCGACCGCGGTGCCGATGATGACGGGGCGCGACTTGCGCTCGGCCAGCTGCGCGATGGGCAGGCCCAGCACCGTGTAGAAGACCGCGAAGGTGAGGCCGCCGAGCAGCCCCAGCTGGGTGTCGGACAGGTGGAGCTCGTGCTTGATGTCCTCGGTGAGGATGTTGAGCACCTGCCGGTCGAGGAAGTTGATGATGTAGATGCCCAGGAGCAGCCACATGGCGTAGCTGGTGTAGGCCTTCGAGAAGGGGGCGACGTGGACGGGTGTGGCGGGCGCAGCCATAGGCTCGCCGGGCGCGGTGACCTCGGCCATCGGACTTCCTCCTCCCGAACGGTGATCTTCTTTTTGTTGGCCGGCAGTCTAGACCGGAGGGGCAAGGCTTCGGCAAGAGAACAGTCCGGACACGACGGCGTGAGGAGGCGGCGGCCATGGAACTGGTGATCGGGACCAAGAAGTGGTCGAGCTGGTCGATGCGGCCGTGGCTGGTGGCCCGGCGCGGCGGGTTCGAGTTCACCGAGACGCTGATCCAGCTGCGGGAGGCGGAGGCCACGGAGGCGGCGATCCTGCCGCATTCGCCGAGCGGCCTGGTGCCGGCGCTGAAGGACGGCGGGCTGACCGTGTGGGACTCGCTGGCGATCTGCGAGTACCTGGCGGAGAAGAAGCCGGGGCTGTGGCCGGCCGATCCGGCGGCGCGGGCGCTGGCGCGGGCGGCGGCGGCGGAGATGCACTCGGGGTTCTCCAGCCTGCGCGGGGAGTGCCCGGTGGACCTGACGGCGGAGCCCACGACGGCGAGCCTGTCGGAGGCGACGGCCAAGGACATCCGGCGGATCGTGAAGCTGTGGAACGAGCTCCTGGCGCGGTTCGGCGGGCCGTTCCTGGTGGGCGACTGGTCGATCGCCGACGCCTTCTACACGCCGGTGGCGACGCGGTTCCGGACCTATGGGGTGCGGCTGTCGGACTACGGGGACGCCGGCGCTGCGGGGGAATACTGCGAGCGGCTGCTGGAACAGCCCGAGTTCCTGGCGTGGGAGGCCGACGCGCGGTGAAGGCGGCCGTCCTGCTGCGGGCGGTGAACGTGGGCGGGCGCCAGCTCGCCATGGCCGACTTCAAGGCGGCGCTGGCGGAGCTGGGCTACCCGGGCGCGGCGACGCTGGGGGCGGCCGGCAGTGCGGTGGTGGAGGCGCAGGCCGCGCCGTCGGAGGCGGAGCTGGAGCAGGGGCTGTCGAAGGCGCTGGGGCCGCTCGAGGTGTTCGTCCGGAGCGGGGCGCAGCTCAAGGCGGTGCTGGCCGCCAACCCGTTCGCGGAGATGGCCAAGGCGGATCCCGCGCACCTGCTGGTGGTGTTCCTGAAGGGCCAGCCGTCGGCGGCCGGCGTGGCGGCGCTGCAGGGCAGGATCGTCGGGCGCGAGACGGTGGCGGCGGGGCCGGGCTGCCTCTACGCCGGCTATCCCGACGGCGTCGGCCGATCGAAGCTGACGATGGCCGTCGTGGAGCGTGCGCTGGGCCTGCGCGGGACGGCCCGAAATTGGAACACCGTCGGCAAGCTGACAGAGCTTCTGGGCGATTAGCCAAGCTTCTCAATAACTAAGCTTGGCCGTGCGGATTTTTTTACGACTTATTTATGGCTAAGTTTAGGCAATAAAACCAACAGCTTAGCCGGTAAGCCACTGATTTAAGGCGGTTTGTAGCGTCGCCATCGGGAACTCCACGGTTAAGCCCGAGTTTCCTTGCCGATCCGCACGGGGGCAGTCGAACCCGGGGCGGTCACAGCTAGGAACCGAGGATCTCCCCATGCTCAAAGCCTACGTCTTCGCCCAATCCAAGATCGCCGACGTCAAGGACCACTTCCGCGCCCTGCAGGAAGATGAGAGCGGCGCGGCCATGATCGAATACGCCCTGATGGTCGGCCTGGTGGCCATCGTCGCCATCGCCGCGTTCACCACGCTCGGCACCAACCTGATGAACCGCACGACGGACATCGCCAACAAGATCACCCGCATCAGCTAAGGCCTTTTTTCCTAGGGGGAATTCTCCATGCGTAGCGTGGGTCTGGCGCTTCTGGCGCTCTCACTGGTGCTCGGTGCGGTCGCCGTCTGGGGGCTGCGCAACTTCAGCAGCGCCCAGGCCGTGCCGGCCCCCGCTACGCCCATGGCCGCCATGACCACCGTCGTGGTCGCCTCGCGGCCCATCTCGTTCGGCGAGGCCATCGGACCGGGCGTGCTCAAGGCGCAGCCCTGGCCGGCCAACGCCGTTCCGCCGGGATCCTACCGCTCCGTGCAGGAGCTGACGTCGGCGCAGCCCAGGCTGGCGCTGGCGCCGATCGCCGCCAACGAGCCCATCCTGCCCACCCGCATCAGCGGGCCGGGCGGTCGCGCGACCCTGTCGGGCGTGATCCGCACCGGGATGCGCGCCGCCACCATCCGCATCGACGACGTGATGGGCGTGGCGGGCTTCGTCCTGCCCGGCGATTTCGTGGACGTGCTGGTCACCCGCCGCGAGGGCCAGGACTCCTCCGCAACCATGCGCACCGACATCCTGCTGGAAGGCGTGCGCGTGCTGGCCGTCGACCAGACCGCCAGCGACAACAAGAACGATCCCCTGGTCGCCAAGGCCGCCACCATCGAGGTGAGCCCGGGCCAGGCGCAGAAGCTGGCGCTCGCCGGCCAGGTGGGCACGCTGTCGCTCGCCCTGCGCAGCACCCAGGACCCGCTCAGCCCGAACCAGGACGTCCGCACCATCCGCACCAGCGACCTGCGGGTCGCCGGCGCCGGCCAGTCGGCCGCGGCCTCCGATCGCCCCCGCGTCACCCGCGTCGCGAGCCGTCCGGCCGCCTCGGGTCCAGAAATCAAGGTGTTCCGGGCGGGCGAACCGACGGCTGTGCGCGTTAGGGCTGAGTAGGAGCCCGCACAGCCGAGCTTCAGAAACTTCTCAGGGGGAACTTTCGATGGGGACGAAACGGAACGCCGGGCTAGCGGCCCTTCTGCGAGGAGGGGTCGCTTTTGCGTGCGCGCTCACGCTGGCCGTCCCCTCTCCCGCAGTGACGCAAGGAAGGGCCAGGGCCAGCCAGCCCGCGCCGTCGAACGGCGCGGTGAGGGTCGTCCGGGCGGATGCCTCCGGATATGGCGGACAACTGGCGTTGCCGATCGGCGGTTCCCGCATCCTGCGCTTCGATCGCGCGATCGGCCGGGTGCTGCTGGGCGAGCCGAAGGTGGCCGACGTGGTGCCGCTGTCCGACCGCACGCTCTATGTGCTCGGCAAGGCGGCCGGCGCGACCAACCTCACGGTCCTGACGGCGGAAGGCTCCACGCCCATCGCCACCATGGACATCCGGGTCGGCTACGACCTGGACGACATGAACCGCGCCTTCTCCGACCTGATGCCGGGCGAGCCGATCCGCGTCTCGGCGCGCGGCGACGCGGTGGTGCTGACCGGGACGGTGAGCTCCTCGACCGTGGCGGCCCGCGCCCAGGCGCTGGCCGAGAGCTACGCGCCGGAGCGGGTGGTCAACCTGATGAGCGTGAAGGCCGCCGAGCAGGTCATGCTCTCGGTGCACGTGGCCGAGGTGCAGCGCACGGCGCTGAAGCAGCTCGGCTTCACCAACATCACCGCCATCTTCGAGAACGTGCCGGGCGCGGACGCGCTGTCCGCCCTGCCGCAGCTCACCAGCAACCCCGATGCCCTGGCCAACATCCTCGGCATCACGCCGATCGGCTCGAACATCGGCGTCGAGGCGCTGTTCGAGGCGCTGGAGCGCAAGGGCATGGCCACGACCCTGGCCGAGCCGAAGCTGACGGCGCTGTCGGGCGAGACCGCCGTGTTCTTCGCCGGCGGCGAGTTCCCGGTCCCGGTGCCGCAGCAGATCAACGCCGACAACAGCACCTTCACCATCGAGTACAAGCAGTACGGCGTCAGCGTCGGCTTCACGCCGACGGTGCACGGCGACACCATCAACCTGCTGGTGGCGCCGGAGGTGAGCGCCCTCGACCCGGCCAATTCGGTCGTCCTCCAGAGCTTCCGGATCCCGGGGCTGACCACGCGGCGGGCGAAGACGACGGTCGAGCTGAAGAACGGCCAGAGCTTCGCCATCGCCGGCCTGATCCGGCGCGACTTCGCCAACAACTTCCGCGGCCTGCCCGGGCTCGCCGACGTCCCGATCCTGGGGGCGCTGTTCCGCTCGACCGGCTTCCAGAACAACGAGACCGAGGTGGTGATCATCGTCACCGCCCACCTGGCGGCGCCGACCGACCGCTCGACGCTGTTGCTGCCGACCTCGACGACCCGCGCCACGAGCGAGCTCGACCAGCTCCTCACCGGCCGCGTCGACAAGCCGGTGAACGGGCCCGCGCCGAAGACGCGGCCCACCTCGATGCAGCCGGCCGGAGGGCGCGCGCAATGAGAACCCTGATCCGCCTCGCCGCCGCAGCGGCGCTCGCCACCCTGGCCGGAGCCTGCATGAGCTCCTTCGACCAGGACTGGGGCAGCCTCGAGCGCACCGACGCGCCGCTGGGCGCGAACTTCGGCCTCGCCGTGGCGAGCATGGACAACCAGATCATCGACCCCACGCCCGCCCTCGGCCCGCCGGAGACCTCCGGCGCCAAGGCGGCGGCCGCGATCCGCCGCTACGAGCGCGGCCGCGTGCGCCAGCCGCAGCAGGGCACGTCCGCCTTCATGGGCACGGACGGCGGCGGGGATGAGGACAGTGGCAGTGGCAGCGGCGGCGGTGGCGGCCCCAGCGGGGGCGGCGGCGGCGGCGCAGCGAGCGGAGGACCCAGGCCATGAAGAACGAACGGCACGTGCTGGTGATCGGGGCCGACCCCGACCTGATCTCGGCGGTGGGCGCGGCGGTCCGCGGCCTGCGCAACATCAGCCTGGAGATCGGGCGAAGCGACAGCGTCCGGACCCTGTCGGGCAAGGCGGCCGGCGCGGCCGCGGTGGTGATCGAGGTGGATCCGCAGGCGTCCGACGGGCTGGACAACTTCCAGCGGCTCGCCTGGACCGCGCGCGAGCGGGCGGTGATCGCCGCCGCCAAGGGCGCATCCGGCGAACAGGTGCGGGCGCTGTTCCGGGCGGGCGCGGCCGACGTGCTGACCGGCCCGTTCAGCGGCGAGGCCGTGCGGGCCAGCCTGACGGAGGCCATGCAGGGCCAGCCCGCGATGGGCGCCATGAACGGCGGCGTGATCTCGGTGGTGAAGGGCTGCGGCGGGGCCGGGGCCACGACCCTGGCGCTGAACCTCGCGGCGCTGCTGACCCGCGGCGACGGCAAGCGCGGACGGCCGCCGCGCAGCACCGCGGTGCTGGATCTCGACCTGCAGTTCGGCGACGCCTCGCTGGCGCTGGACGTGGCGCCGCGCAGCACGGTCATCGACCTGCTCCGCGCTCAGCAGCGGGTGGACGCGCGCTTCCTGGATTCGGTGATGACCGACCACGCGAGCGGGCTGAAGCTCCTGGCGGCCCCGCCATCTGTGGTGCCCCTGGACGCCATCAGCGGCGACTTCGCCATCGACCTGATCGAGCATTCCACGACCATCTTCGAGCGCACCATCATCGACCTGCCGAGCTCGTGGACCGACTGGACCCTGCCGGTGCTCGCCCGCTCGGACATGATCCTGCTGGTCACCACCTCGACGGTGGCCGGCGCGATGGGCGCACGCCGGGTGCTGGATGCGCTGGGCGAGGCCGCCGTCCAGCGGCCGATCATGCTGGTGCTGAACAAGGTCAACGGCGTCATCGACGCGCTCGAGAAGCCCACCCGGATCGGCAAGACGCTGGAGATGGGCGTCGACGCCGGCCTGCCGCTCGACCCGGCGGTGGTGAGGGCGTCCGACCGCGGCGAGCTCGTGGTGGACGCCTTCCCGAAGTCGAAGATCGCGCGCGACCTGTGGCCCGCGGCCGCCAAGCTCGACGGGCGGCTTGAAGCCCTGAGCGCCGGCCTGGCGTTCACCGAGATCGCCGCATGAGGCTGTCCTTCGCCGCCGCGCCGGTCACGCCTGCGGTCCGCACCAAACTGGAGCCGGCCGAGCCGCGCTACTTCGGCGCGCCGGACGAGGACGATCAGGACGACGGCTACTTCGAGCTGAAGACCTCGATGCACCGGCGGCTGATCGAGCGGATGAACCTCAGCGGCCTGTCGCAGCGGCCGCCGGAGACCGTCCGCCAGGAGGTGGCCGAGCTGGTCACCACGATCCTGAAGGAGGACGCCCGTCCGCTGAACTACGACGAGAGCCAGCGGCTGATCGACGACCTCATGGACGAGCTCCTGGGCTTCGGTCCGCTGGAGCAGCTGCTGCGCGACCCCGACATCTCGGACATCCTGGTGAACACCCACCGCGAGGTCTACGTCGAGCGGTACGGCCAGGTGGAGCTCACCAAGGTGCGTTTCGCCGACGAGCACCACCTGATGCGGGTGATCGAGCGGATGGTCGACAAGGTCGGCCGGCGCATCGACGAGAGCCAGCCGATGGTGGACGCCCGCCTGCCGGACGGCAGCCGGATCAACGCCGTGGCGCCGCCGGTGGCGGTGGACGGGCCGCTGCTGTCGATCCGCCGGTTCGCGCGGATCCCCTACGACTTCGAGCGGCTGGTGGCGAACGGCACCGTGGACCAGACCTGCGCCGAGGTGCTCAGGGGCCTGGTGGCCAGCCGCTTCAACATCCTGATCTCCGGCGGCACCGGCACCGGCAAGACGACGCTGATGAACGCCATGTCGCACGGCATCGGCCCCAGGGAGCGGATCGTCACCATCGAGGACGCCGCCGAGCTGCAGCTGCAGCAGCGGCACGTGGCGCGCATGGAGACGCGGCCGGCGAACATCGAGGGCCGGGGCGAGATCACCCAGCGCGACCTGGTTCGCAACGCGCTCCGCATGCGGCCCGACCGGATCATCGTCGGCGAGGTCCGCGCCGGCGAGGCGTTCGACATGCTGCAGGCGATGAACACCGGCCACGACGGCTCGATGACCACGGTGCACGCGAACACGCCGCGAGACGCGCTCGCCAGGCTCGAGCAGATGGTGGCCATGGCGGGGCTCGACCTGCCGCCGCGAGCGATCCGCACCCAGATCGCCAGCGCCATCGACGTGGTCATCCAGCTGAAGAGGTTCTCCGACGGCACCCGCCGCGTCGTCTCCGTGCAGGAGATCGACGGCATGGAAGGCGAGGTGATCATCATGCAGGAGATCTTCCGCTACGAGCAGACCGGAGTGGACGAGGCCGGCCGGGTGCAGGGCCGCTTCGTCTGGACGGGCCTGAGGCCCGGATTCCTCGAGACCTTCCGGGCGGTGGGCGTGTCCCTGCCCGACGGCATGTTCGCGTGAGGCCGCCGCGATGATCCTGATGTCCTTCCTCGGCATGGTCGCAGCCCTGATGAGCGGGCTCGCCGGCCTCTATCTGACGGCGCGGAGCCTCAGCCCCGAGGTGCGGCTGATCGAGCGCAGGCTCGCCGGGCCGAAGCCGACGGGACCCGAGATGATGGTGCGCCGGCGCAAGGCGGCGCGGGCCAACACGCTCGCGCCCGGCAAGGGCGGGAAGCTGGAACAGCTGGTGGACCGCTGGCTGCCGAAGCTTAGGCAACGGCTGGAGGCGGCGCGCGCGCCGTTGACCCCGTCGCAGGTGGTGCTGGGCTCGCTGGGCCTGTTCGGCACCATGTTCCTGACGCTGACCATGGTGGCCGTGCCGCTGATGCTGGCCTTCGCCCTGGCGGTCTGGGGCGGCATCGCCAGCCCGATCCTGCTGATCTCCTTCCTGGCGAACCGGCGGCGCAAGATGTTCGTGCAGCAACTGCCCCAGGCGGTGGACCTGATCGCCCGCAGCCTGCAGGCGGGCCACCCGGTGACCACGGCCATGGGCGTGGCGGCGAACCAGATGGGCGACCCGATCGGGCCGGAGTTCTCGATCGTCATCTCCGAGATGAACGCGGGCCTGGACCGCGACGCCGCCCTGCAGAACCTGCTGCTGCGCTTCCCGATCGCGGAGCTTCGGATGTTCACCGCCTCGCTGGAGGTCACCCGCGAGACCGGCGGCAACGTGGCCGAGGTGCTGCTGAGCCTGAGCGACTCGATGCGCGCGAAGGCGCAGCTGCGCAAGAAGGTGGCGGCGATCTCCGCGGAAGGGCGGCTGTCCTTCTGGGTGGTCTCGGCCCTGCCGCTGGTGGTGGCCGGCATCCTTTCGCTGATCTCGCCCAACTACTACGGCGAGGTGAAGTCCGATCCGCTGTTCTGGCAGATGATGATGATCCCGCCGGTGCTGTGGCTCGCAGGCGCGCTGATGATGTGGCGCATGATCAACTTCAGGATCTGAGGCGCAGATGGCCCAGGCGTTCTTCTATCTCACCAGCGTGCTTGCGATCCTCTCGCTGGCCGCGGCCGTCGGAGCCCTGACCCTGGGCGACCGGGCGTTCAACGCCAGGCTGGCCACCCTGTCGGGCGAGGCGCCCGCCGACGAGAGCGGGCCGAAGCCGAAGTTCGCCCTGTCTCCGGCCTTCCTGAAGACGCTCATCAAGTGGGGCGAGAAGGCCGGCAAGGGCAGCCTCGACACCGAGAAGCGCGCCGACCTGCGCATGCGGCTGGTGCAGGCGGGGTTCTATTCCGAGCGCGCGGTGGAGGCCTTCTTCGGGATCCGGGCCATGGCCGCCCTGGCGCTCGCCGCGCTGGCGCTCGTCGCCGTGCTGGTGATGAACGTCGCCAGCCTGCTCTGGATCGCCGGCCTGATCATGCTGGGCGCCAACATCGGCCTGTTCCTGCCGAACTTCGTCCTGTCCTCGCGGATCAAGGAGCGCTCCGACGCCGTCTATCGCGGCCTGCCCGACGCCATCGACCTGATGGTGGTGAGCCTGGAGGCCGGCGCGACGCTGTCGGCGGCGCTGCAGCGGGTGGAGCAGGAGTTCCGCGACCTGCACCCGGTGCTCACCGAACAGATCGGCATCATGCTGGACGAGATGCAGGCCGGCGCGAGCCGGGCCGAGGCCCTGGTGCGGTTCGCCCAGCGCACGCCCAGCGACGAGGTGAGGGCGCTCACCACCAGCATCGTGCAGTCGGAAGCCGTCGGCGCGAGCCTGGGCGACACGCTGCGGATCTTCGCCGACGACATGCGCAAGACGCGCTTCATGGACGCCGAGCGCAAGGCCGCCGAGCTGCCGGTGAAGATCGCCTTCCCGCTGGTGTTCTGCATCTTCCCGTGCCTGTGCGGCGTGCTGTTCATCCCGGTGGTGATCCGCATGATGCACAGCCTGTTCGACCGATAGCGTCGGCGGCTTGCAGCTCCTCGGGCTGGGCTACTTCTGCGCGCTGCTGGCGATCGCCGCGGCGAGCGACCTGCGCCGCTACCTGATCCCCAACTGGATGCCCGCGGCGCTGGCCGCCGGCGCCCTGGTGCTGGCCTTCCCCATGGGCGGCGACGAATGGGTCTCGCGGGGGCTCGCCTTCCTGATCACCGCGGTGGTGACCATCGGGCTGTGGCTGGTGCGCGGCTTGGGCGGCGGGGACACCAAGCTCCTGATGGCCGCCTCGCTGTGGATGCCGCTGGCGACCCTGCCGGCGTTCGCCATGGCGGTGGCGGTGGCCGGCGGGGTGCAGGCGATCGTGACCCTGATCCTGCGCCGCGTGCGGCCGCCGCCTGAAGGGCATCCGGGGCGCCGGCGCATGCCCTACGCGGTCTCGATCGCCGTCGGCGGCTTCGTCTGGGCGCTGCTGATGTGGAGGGACGCCTAGCGGGAGAGCCGGAGCTTGGTGATGTCGGCGCCGATGGAGGCGAAGGCGTCCTTAAGCTGGCCTCCAGTGGTGGGCAGGTAGACGCGGGCGCTGTCCGTCGCGCAGGACCGCATGAAGGCGACCGCCGCGGGGTCCGACACGTCGAGCAGCACCGTGTAGATGATGATGCCCCTGGCCTTGATGGCGTTGCAGAGCGACGTGGCCTGGTCGAACGGGAGACCGTTCTCGGAATTGCAATTGATCTTCTCGTTAGAGCCGCCCGACCCGCCCAGCGAGTTCTGCGCCTTCACGCCCTTGCAGTAGACGGTGTTGAACATGCCGTCGGTCATCAACACCACGAACTTCATCAGCTTGTCGGTGCCGTAGGGCGCGGGGCGGGAGTTCACGTTCTGCCAACCGCCCATGAAGGTGGGCGAGACCAGGTACCAGCCCCAGGCCAAGCCAATCTGGCCGGCGGTGGAGCCGGCTGTGTCAAAGGACGCGACGCGGGCCTTCAGGGCGGCCTTGTCGGAAGACAGGGGTGAGACGGGTGCGTTCAGGCACGTGCCGGACACAGTGTAGTGGCGGCCCACGTAGGCGGTGGTGACCGGCGCGTCGGTGTAGGCGTGCGCACCGGTGCGCTCGGTCACGCAGTCGCTAAGGTGGAAGGTCTTCGGCTGGTTGTCCGCGCCGGTAAAGCTGAAGGAAGACGCCGGGGAGCCGCGCACGACCGAGGCGTAGGCATCGACGTCAACGGCGTAGGAATAGGGCACGATCGCCATCTTTGAATAGAACGGCGTCTGATTGTCCTGCACCACCAGGTCGATCAGGTTGGTGGCGGCGGTTTTCAGGCAGGCGATCTTGGACGTGCAGCCGGGGACTGCGGCGTCCATGGAGTCGGTGAGGTCGAGCACCATCGAGACCTCGACATTGGCCCCGGAGCTGTTGACCTCGGCGTGGGCGTTGACGGTGAAGTCGGAGCCGAGCGCGAACTTGGCCAGGATGGTGTCGCCCACTCGCGCGCTGGCGTCGGCGACGACCACCCGCTCGTTGGTGAGGGTGAAGGTCGGGCCGCTGACGATGGTCAGCCGGGTGTCGCGGATGTTGGCGGCGAAGGCGGCGGCGCCGAATTCCTGCAGCTTGGTGGGGTCGGCGACGGAGTCGCGGGCGGCGGTCAGCGCGGCGGCGTCGAGGGCGTCCTGCAGCTCCGACTTGGTGGAGACCACGCGCTGGACGTCGACGGCGCCGAGGGCGGCCAGGCTCAGGGGCACGAGGGCGAGCGCGAGCATGACGGCGACGTTGCCGCCCGTGTCGCGCAGCCACCGCCGCAACGCCCGTAGGATGCCAGCCTTCATGCCCGTTCCCGAACAGTCCCTCACTATGCCTAAGCTCCCGAACGGCCGAATGGAACCAAGCTAAGCCGTTGAACTTTCCTTCCTTGTCGGAGGCTGGTCACCGGCAGGGGTTCAGGATGCGAGCGTTTTGGAGATCGGCGGCCGGGCGCCTGGCGCGGGACCGCAAGGGCGCGGCGATGGTGGAGTTCGCCCTGGTGGCCCCGATCTTCCTGGGGCTGCTGCTGGCCACCTTCGAGCTGGGCATCCTGGGCATGATGTCGGCCAACTTCAACGGCGCGGTGGACTCGGTGTCGCGCCGCATCCGCACCGGCCAGGCGGACCGGCCGAACAGCGCCGCGGAATTCCGCAACCTGATCTGCGCCAAGATGGTCGACACCGTGGCGAACTGCCAGTCGCGGGTGCTGGTGACCGTGCAGCCGGTGGACGCCGGATTCTCGAGCGCGCGCTCCATGCTGCAGGCGCAGGACCCCAACAACCTCACCGGCCAGCAGGCCTACGACCCCGGCGACCCCGAGCAGATCATCCTGGTGACGGCGACCTACAGGTGGCCGATGGCCCTGCCGTTCCTGGGCGATGCCTTCCCGCGCGACACCAGCGGACGGGTGCAGATCGTCTCGCGCATCGCCTTCCGCAACGAGCCGTTCGAATGAGGGGCCGAATGACGCGGCGCGGCCGCAGCCTCTGGCGCGACCGCCGGGGCGGGGCGATGGTGGAGTTCGCCATCGTGCTGCCGTTCATGCTCCTGCTGCTGATCGGTTTCGCCGAGGGAATCCAGATGCTGGAGGCGCACCGGCGGGTGTCGCGGGCGGCCTCGACCATCGGCGACCTGGCGGCGCAGTACCGCACGCTCAGCGACAGCCAGATCGCCGACATCCTGGTGGCCGGGCAGTTGGTGGTGGAGCCGATGCCGACCTCGACGCTGGGCCTGCGGCTGATGAGCTTCAGCGCCGACGCCAACGGGACGGTGCGCAAGGACTGGGCGAAGGACGGGACGACGCCCTATGCGGGGACGGCGCCGGACAGCGTGCCGTCCGGGACCCTGAAGGCGAACCAGGGCATAGTGGTGGCCGACGCCAGCTACGTCTACGTGCCAATGGCCCGCTGGATCGTGCCCAGCAACATCAACCTGCAGAAGCGCATGCTGCTGCGGCCGCGGATCGCCGACGCGGTGACGCGCACCCCGTAGCCCGGCGGGACCCGAAACGGCGCGGCAGGCGTTGAGCGTTCGAATCCACCGGGAGAGAGAGGACCTCATGAAGACGTCGATCGCCGCCGCCTGCGCCCTGGCCGCGCTTGCGCTGGCCGCCTGCGGGCGCGAGGAGAACACGCCGCAGGGCAGCGACGTGGCCGCCGCCATGCCCGACACCGCCGCCCCGCGCGGCGACGACCGCCGGATGACCGCTCCCGACGCCGGAGCGACCGGCGCCGTCCCGGCCGACAACGAGACGCCGCCGGCCGTGGCCCCGACGCCCGCGGTGGGCACCGCCGGCGCCTCGCCGGGCGTGGTGGCCCCCACGACCGACCAGGTCCCGGCCAAGAAGTAGCGGCTCAGCCCGCGGCCGGCGCCCGGATCGCGCAGACCAGCCCCTCGGGGCGCCAGTCCAGCGTGGCCGGCGCGCCGAGCTCGGCGGCCAGGCCCTGGCTCAGGAGGCGCGAGCCGAAGCCGCGGCCGGGCGGCGGGGACACCGCCGGCCCGCCGCTTTCGCGCCATTCCAGATCGACCGCGCCCGCCTCGGCGCGCCAGCGCAGCTCCACCCGTCCCTCGGGCAGGGACAGGGCGCCGTACTTGGTGGCGTTGGTGGCCAGCTCGTGCAGGGCCATGGAGATGGCGAGCGCGACGTTGGGCGCGACGCGCACCAGCGGGCCGGCGAGCACGATGCGCGGCGCCGCCCCGTCGACGTAGGGACGCACCGCCTCGGCGGCGATCTCGGCCAGCTCGGCGCTCTCCCAGTTCTGGCGGGTCAGCACGTTGTGGGCGGCGGAGAGCGCCAGCAGGCGCTCGGTGAGCCGGTCGCGCGCCTCGCGGGTGATGTCCCCGTCCTTCAGCGTCTGGCGGGCCAGGGACTGGACGGTGGCCAGGGTGTTCTTCACCCGGTGGTTCAGCTCGTTGATCAGCAGCTGCTGGCGGACCTCGGCGGCGCGCTGGTCGGTGATGTCCGTCGCGATGCCGACGTAGCCCAGGAACTCGCCGGTCAGGTCGTGGAAGCGCGGGCTGGAGCTGATCAGCATGGTCCGCCAGACCCCGTCGTGGCGCTTGAAGCGGGCCTCGTAGGTGTAGGGGACGTGGCCGCCGCGGGCCTGGGCCCGGGTGCGGACGATCTCGGCCAGGTCGTCGGGGTGCAGCAGGTCGAGCCAGACGTCGCCCATGAGCTCCTCGCGCGGGCGGCCGACGTACTCGGCGAAGGCGCGGTTGACGAACTCGATGGGGCCGGCGGCGGTGGTCACCCAGACCGGCGCGGGCGCCGTGTCGGCCATCGCCCGGAAGCGCTCCTCGCTCTCGCGCAGGCGGGCCTCGGCGGCGCGCAACTCGGTGACGTCGCGCAGGCTGACGCCGACGCCGGCGTCGAGCGGGAACACCCGCAGGTCGACGATCACGCCCGGCCGGACGCGGCTCTGCGTCTGGGTCTCAAGGGGCTTGCGCGAGGCCATGACCTGGCGCACGGCCGCCTCGATGGGGCTGCCGACGGTCTGGGGGAAGACGTCCCACAGCACCTTACCGATGAGGTGCGGGGCCTGGCTCGCGAAGTGCTCCGCTGCGGTGTGGTTGCAGTGGGTGATGCGCCAGTCGGCGTCGAAGGCGATGAAGCCGTCACCGAAGCCGTCGAGGATGGCCTCGAGCTGGCGGCCGGCGCTGGACGCCTCCGGCTCCCGCCATGGCTGTTCGGTATCGAGCAAGAGCGCCTTCACCCCAAGAAAAACCGCCCCGGCGCGGAGCCGGGTGCGGGTCGTCATAGCAGTAGGCGCGGGCGGCGTCTGGCGGTATGCCGGCCCCCCGATGAGTTTGCGACCGAACACCGCGGCGGGGTTCCAGCCGCTGCTGACCGACAATCTCTCGGCGGAGATCCTCTACGGCTACGGCGACCCCTGCGTGGCGCGCGACGCGGGCGGCTGGTGGCTGGCGGTGACGTCCAACGACGCGCCGCAGAGCTTCCCGATCCTGCGCTCGGAGGACCTGAGGTCCTGGCGGCTGGCTGGCTTCATGTTCCCGCAAGGCGCCAAGCCGGCCTGGGCGATGGACGGGCCGGGCAGCGACTTCTGGGCGCCGGAGATCCACCGCGCCGACGAGGGCTGGATCGGCTGCTTCGCGGCGCGGACGAAGACCGGCCAGTTGGCCGTGGGGCTGGCGAGGGCGCAGACGCCGGCGGGGCCGTGGACGGCGGAGCCCGAGCCGCTGCTGGCCGGGGGCGTGATCGATCCTCACCTGGTGGTGGAGCCCGGCGGGCGGACTCTGCTGTTCTGGAAGGAGGACGCCAACGACCTGTGGCCGGGGCTGCTGGCGGCGCTGCTGCACGAGGCCCCCCAGCTGGTCGGGGAGGTGTTCCCCGACCCTGCGCAGGCGCAGGTGGCGCGGGCCGCCGCCGAGGCGTGGCCGCAGACGGAACGGCTGGGGCCGATGGCGCGGTTCGAGGCGCTGCGGGGGCTGATCGACGCGGCGACGGACGAGTTCGCCGCCTGCCACGCGCGGCTGGAGCGGCTGGAAGGCCCGCGGGCCGCGGCGATCCGCGAGGCCATGCGGACACGGATATTCGCCCAGGCGCTGGAGGGCGGCCGGCTGGCCGGTGAGCGCACCCTGGTGCTGCAGAATGACCAGCCCTGGGAAGCGCACCTGATCGAGGGGATGTGGGTGACGAACGCCGCCGGCCGCTGGTGGATGTTCTATTCGGGCAACGACTTCGCCACCGCGCGCTACGGGATCGGCGTGGCGCAGGCCGACGATCCGCTGGGGCCTTGGACGAAGGCGGCGGCGCCGTTCCTCACCTCCACAGCGGAGTGGCGCGGGCCCGGGCATCCCTCGGTCGCCGAGGGGCCCGACGGGCGGCCGTGGCTGTTCCTGCACGCCTTCCGCCCTGGGGAGATGGGCTACAAGGTCTTCCGGGCGCTGCTGGGCCTGCCGCTGGCGTTCTTGGACGACGGCGTACGGCCGGCCTAGGCTTCGCTCGCGCCGATCGACCACTTCACGCCGAAGGGGTCCTTCAGCTCGCCGTAGGTGTCGCCCCAGAACTGCTTTGCGAAGGGCATGCCGACCTCGCAGCCCGCGGCGACCGCGCGGTCCCACCAGGCCTGGCCGTCGGCCACCTGCAAGTGGATCTGGAATCCGGCCTGCGGGATGTACGGGAAACCGTGCTCGGGGAAGCAGTCGCTCATCAGCACCGCTCCGCCATTGATGATCAGGTGGCAGTGCATGAGGCGCTTGCCGTCGTCGGCAGGCATGCGCATCGCCTCCTCGGCGGCGAAGGCCTTTTTGTAGAACTCCGCCGCGGCGGACGCGTCGGAGGAGTGGATATAGGGGACGGCGCCGGTGACGGCGGGCGCCTTGGCGGCAGTCTGCTCGAGGGTCTCGGACATGGTCATTCTCCCTTGTTTATTGCGCGGGCTGCGCGGGCGCCGCCTGCGGCGCGCCCATCCCGAACTCGGTCTCGATGGTGACGTCGAGCCTGTCCCCCACGCCCATGTTGGTCCCCGGCGCGGGCAGGCCGGAGCCGAGGCCGAAGTCCGAACGCTTGAAGCTGGTCTTGCCGGAGAAGCCCAACCGCGCGCCGTCGTAGGCGTTGGGCGGATAGCCACCGTTGAATTTCGCCTGGATGACGATCGGCTTCGTCACGCAGTGCAGGGTGAGGTCGCCGGCCACGTCGGCCGTAGCGGGGCCGGTGCGGGTGACCTTCGTGGATTTGAAGGTGATCTGCGGGCACCTGGCGGCGTCGAGCCAGTCCTTGCCGGTGAGCGTGGCGTGGAAGCCGGGCGGCGGCGCGGGCAGGGTCAGTGACTTCGTCTCGATGGTGACGGTGAGGGCCGAGGCCTCCGGCCGCGCGGGATCGAGCTGCAGGTCGCCGGCGATCTTGGAGAAGCTCGCCGTGTACCCGGAAAAGCCCAGGTGCGAGAGCTTGAAGACCACGGTCGAGTGGGTGGGATCGAGGCGGTAGAGGCCCGCCGGCTGATTCGGGTCCGGGGTCGTGGAGGCGACCGGCTCGCCCGCCGCAGGGGCGCTGGTGGCCGTCTGGGTCGGCTGCGTCCCCCTGTCGGCTGACGCCGCGGGCTCAGCGGGCTTTTGGCACGCGCTCAGCGCGATAAGCGCGGCCGCGGCGAGGAGGGGCTGTCTCATGCGCTGTCCTTCATCAGTCGGTCGAGGTGCTGGCGGATGTGGGCGGCCTCGGCGGCGGTGTTGGCCAGCGAGATGGCGCGGTCGAAGGCCTCGCGGGCTTCAGCGCCGCGGCCGAGCTGAAGGAGCAGGCCGCCCCTCAGGCCGTGGAAGTGGAAGTAGCCGGAGAGCCGGTCAGCCAGGGGCTCGACCATCTCCAGCGCCTCCTGCGGCCCGGCCACCTTGGACACGGCGACAGCGCGGTTGAGGGTGACGACGGGGGAGGGCTGCAGGCGCTCGAGCGTGGCGTAGAGGCGGTCGATCTGCACCCAGTCGGTGTCGTCGGGCCGCGTGGCGCGAGCGTGCAGAGCGGCGATCGCCGCCTGGACCTGGTAGGGGCCGGGCTTGCGGTGGCGCATGGCCTTGTCGATCAGCGCGAGGCCCTCGGCGATCAGCCGGGAGTCCCAGAGGCTGCGGTCCTGGTCGTCGAGCAGAACGACCTGGCCGTCGGCGTCGAAGCGGGCCTTCACCCGGGCGTGCTGCAGGACCATGAGCGCGGTCAGGCCCATGATCTCGGGCTCGGTGGGGAAGAGACGCAGCAGCAGGCGGGCGAGGCGGATGGCCTCGTCGCAGAGCGGGGCGCGGCCGGAGCCTTCCGGGGCCGAATAGCCCTCGTTGAACACCAGGTAGACCATGGCCATGACCGCCGCGAGCCGCTCGGCGCGCTCGACGGGGCCCGGCGCCTCGAAGGGGACATCGCCGCCGGCCACCACCCGCTTGGCCCGGGTGATCCGCTGCTCCATCGCCGCTTCCGAGACCAGGAAGGCGCGGGCGATCTGCCTGACGGTCAGGCCGGAGACGATCCGCAGCGCCAGCGCGATCTGCTGCGTCCCCGGCAGGTCCGGATGGCAGCAGATGAACAGCAGGCGCAGGATGTCGTCGCGGTAGTGGCTGTCGTCCAGCCGCTCGGCCATCGGCGTCTCGACGTCGTCGAGGTCGGACAGGACGTCCTCGGCCGGGAGGGCCTGGTTGCGGCTGGTCTTGCGCACCCCGTCGAGGGCGGCGTTGCGCCCCACCATGATCAGCCAGGCGGCCGGATCGCGCGGCGGGCCCTTCTCGGGCCAGTTCTTCAGGGCGCGCAGGCAGGCGTCCTGGAAGGCTTCCTCCGCCCGGTCGAGGTCGCGGAAGTAGCGCAGGAGCGCCCCCACGGCCTGGGGCCTGGCGGCGGTGATCGCCGCGTCTATCCAGCCGACGTCGGTCACGCGGGCGCGGCCTCCTTGACCACATCGCCGGTCACCGGGGCGCCGGGCACGAACAGGCGGACGGGACGGATCTCATAGGAGCCGCCGGGATTGGCCCGGCCGAGGTCGCGGGCGATCTCGAGGGCTTCCTCGAGGTTCTCCACGTCGACGACGTAAAGGCCCAGGAGCTGCTCCTTGGTCTCCGCGAAGGGGCCGTCGATGATCAGCGGCGGATCGGACTTGCGAAGGGTGGTGGCCGCCGTGGTCGGCACCAGGCGGAGCGAGGGCCCGAGCTTGCCTTCCTTGTGCAGGCGGTCGTGGACGACGGACAGACGGGCCATGACGGCGTCGTCCTCCTCCTTCGACCAGGAGAACACCACGTCTTCCTTGTTGTAGCAGAGCAGGGTGTAGAGCATCGGCTTTCGATCCTTCTCGGGCCTAGGACGGCCCGGGCGGAGCCTAGCCGACATGGGGGCCAAGAAAAAACGATGCGCTTCCTCGGAGTGGGCGAGACCTGCGATCTGGGCGCCCTGTACCTGAGCCTGATCGCCGAGGGGCACGAGGTGCGGGTGGCGGTGAGCGAGCCGCTGGCGCGCGGCACCCTGGCCGGCCTTTGCCCTAAGGTGGAGGACTGGCGCGCAGAGCTCGACTGGGTGCGGGCGGCCGGGGACGACGGCGTCATCCTGTTCGAGGCGGTGTCGGAGGGCCTGGGCGCCTTGCAGGACGAGCTTCGGGCGCAAGGGTTCAACGTCATCGGCGGCAGCGCCTACGGCGACCGGCTGGAGAACGACCGCGGGTACGCCCATGCGGTGCTGGAGGAGCTCGGTTTCCCCAAGGGCCAGAGCTGGACGTTCAAGGCCGCGGACGAGGCGCTGCGCTTCGTCGAGCAGAATCCCGCCCGCTACGTCCTGAAGCTGTCGGGCGCGGACCACGCGTCCGGCCACAACTACATCGGCCAGCTGGCCGACGGGACCGACGTCGCCGCCATGCTGCGGGTGCGCGCCACCGATCTGGGCAAGGCGGACGAGCTGGTGCTGATGCGGTTCTTCGACGGCGTGGAGATGGGGGTCGGCGCCTATTTCAACGGCGAGCGGTTCATCGGGCCCGCCTGCCTGGACTGGGAGCACAAGCGGTTCTTCGCCGGCGAGCTGGGCGAGCTGACGGGCGAGATGGGCACCGTCGTCACCTATGCCCGGACCGATGGGTTCTTCGAGCGCACCCTGGCCAGGATGGAGGGCCGCCTGCGCGGGCACGGCCACGTGGGCTACGTGAACCTCAACACCATCGTGAACGAGGAGGGGATCTGGCCGCTCGAGTTCACCTGCCGGTTCGGGTACCCGGGGTTCGCCGTGCTCGCGCCGCTGCAGGGCTGGGGCTGGGGCGAGCTGTTCGCGGCGATGGTGCAGCGCGCGCCGGTCACGATGCCCACGGTCCCGGGCTTCTGCGTCGGGGTCGTGCTGACCATCCCGCCGTTCCCGTACAGTCGCAAGCAGGTGGACGAGCCGGTAGGCCTGCCCATCACCATCGAAGGCGGGCTGGATCCGCGCCGCCACCACCTCGGCGAGGCGGGGCTCGATGGGGCCGGAGAGCTGGTGACCAGCGGCCTGTACGGCTGGACGATGGTCGCGACGGGCGTGGGAGCCGGGATCGCCGAGGCCAAGGCGGAGGCCTATGCGGCGGCCGACCGGGTGCACACGCCGAACCTGCGCTACCGGCTCGACATCGGCGACCGCCTGATCGGTGGCGACTTCGCCCGCGTGGAGCGGCTGGGCCTGCTCGACTGACAAGGGGCTTGCGAGGGCGGCGCCCACCGTGATACTTAAGTGAGTGCTTAACAATCAACCCAACCTCGATGCGATGTTCCAGGCGCTGGCCGACCCGACGCGCCGGGCGATGCTGGAGCGGCTGTCGCGAAGCCCGGCCTCGGTGAGCGAGCTGGCCGGACCGCTGCCGATGTCGCTGCCGGCCGTCGTGCAGCACCTGGCGGTGCTGGAGCAGGCGGGGATCGTGAAGACGCAGAAGGTGGGGCGGGTGAGGACGTGCCGGATCGAGCCGGCGGCGCTCAGCCAGGCCGAGCAGTGGATCAACCAGCGGCGGACCGAGTGGGAGCGCAAGCTCGACCGGCTCGGGGACTACCTGGCCGCCACCAAGCCGGAGGACGAGGCATGACGAAGCGATCGGTGACGCACGCGAGCTTTGCGATCGAGCGGACCTACGACGCGGCTCCGGAGCGGGTGTTCGCCGCCTTCTCCGACGTGGAGGCGAAGCTCGCCTGGTCGGCCTGCCACACGGGCCAGACGATCACCGAGTTCGATTTCCGCCCCGGCGGGCGCGAGGTGACGGAGATCGCCGCAGGGCCCGGACAGCCGCCGATGCGGATCGAGTTCCGCTACCACGACATCGTGCCGGCCGAGCGGATCGTCTTCGCCTACGTCATGCAGATGGACGGTGTGCGGACCTCGGTCTCTCTGGTGACCGTGGAGATGAAGCCCGCCGGGCGCGGAACGCGGCTCACCTTCACAGAGCAGGGCGCGTGGCTGGACGGCCATGTGGACTGGAAGATGGTCGAGGAAGGCACTGGCGAAGGCCTCGACAACCTGGCCGCCTACCTGGCGCGCGAACCGGCAGAAGCCTGAGAGAAGGGATCGAAGTCATGACCAAGCGTTCCGTCACCCACGCCGTCTTCAGCCTGGAGCGCACCTATGACGCGCCGCCGGCGCGAGTGTGGGCCGCCTTCGCCACGGACAGCGGCAAGGCGAGCTGGTTCTCGGGCCCTGAAGACAACTGGACGCCGCTGGAGCGGGCGTTCGACTTCCGGGAGGGCGGCCGCGAGCGTGCGCGCGGCAAGTTCCACAACGGTCCGGTGTCCGATTTCCGGGCGCACTACCACGAGATCGTGGAGGGCCAGCGGATCGTGTTCGCCTACGACATGTTCATCGACGACGTGCGGATCTCGGTCTCACTGCAGACCGTGGAACTGGAGCCGGCCGGCGAGGGCACGCGGGTGAAGCTCACCGAGCAGGGCGCCTACCTCGACGGCTATGACGATGCGGGCGCGCGCGAGCGCGGCACGGCGGGGCTGCTGGACCAGTTAGGCGTGGCGCTTGAGAGGGCGCCCGCGGAGGCCTAGAACCCGGCGTTCAGGGACGCGAAGAGACGCCAGTCCTTGTCGCCCGCGGCCCAGGGGGTGCGGGTGAGGGGGCGGGCGGCCTCCAGGCGGAAGGTGGCGCGGCGGCTCACCGTGAGGCGGACCCCGGCGCCGGCAGAGGCCAGCGCTGAGTCCTTCCAGCCCGGCCAGGCGTTTCGCCGCCACACCTGACCGGCGTCGGCGAAGGCGTAGGCCTGGAAGAAGGTAAGCGGCGCAAGCTTCGGGTCCCAGCCGACGCGCAGCTCCACGAGACCGGCGACGCCGCTCTCGCCGGCGATCTCTGCATAGTTGTAGGCGCGCCCGTAGGGGTTGGCCCCCACAGCGAACTCCTCCGACGCCAGCAGGGTGTCGTCGGTGAACTGGCCGTCGGCGGCGACGAAGAGGCCGGCGATGTGGCCGAGGTCGCGGTAGTGCGAGGCGTGGGCGTTCACCTTCCAGAACTGCCCGTCGGCGTCCCAGCGGGACAGGCGGACCGTGGGCCGGTCGGTGGCGCCCAGGACGTCGAGGCCCTGTGAGAACTGCAGGAAGCCCTCGCTGGAGCGGCCGGGCCCCTGGCGCTGCGCCACCACGGCGGCGCGCACCACCCGCAGGTCGTCGGCGTAGCCCGCGCCAGTCTTCAAATCCTGTTCGACGTGGTTGGCGTCGAAGGCGAGCTGCGCCCAGACCGCATGCTTACGGCCGCGCGAGAGCGGGTGGGAGACGCGCAGGCTTGCGGCGCGGTTCTCGTTGCCGAGCACGCCGCTGAGGTTGGCGGAGGGATCGCGGGCGCGGCCGGCCGAGGCCGACGTCCGCAGGCTGCCGCCGGTCGGCAGCGGCATGCCGTAGGAGAGCTCGAGCTGGCTGAACTCCTTGGGGTCCTCGGGGACGGTGAACAGAGAGACGCCGAGCTGGTCGCCGGCCTGCATGGCGGAGTTCACCGCCAGCCGGCCGTAGGCCTGCCAGGGGCCAGCGGTCTCGGTGCCGCGGTTGTCCAGGTAGATGCTGCCGGTGAGGCGGCGCACGTCGGCGTGGACCACCAGCACATGACGGGCGGGATCGTCGATCACCGGCTCCAGCTGGCTCTTCAGCTTCAGGCCAGGCAGGTCGGTGGCGAGCGTCAGCCGGCGGTCCAGCTCGGAGAGCTTCAGCGGCTTATGCTCGGTGACGCCACCCAGCAGGCGCTTCACGGCCGGGGCGGCGGCGCCGTCCACGCGGATGTCGCCGACATAGCCCTCGTCGACGACGATGCGGGCCAAGCCCGGGGTCGGGCCCTGCGGCGGCACGACCGCCCGGGCCAGGAAGTAGCCGTCGGCGCGGTACTTGTCGGTGATCTTCTGGGCGATGGCGACCAGGTCGGCCAGGGCGACCTCGCGGGTCAGCTGGTCGGCGTAGAGCGGCGCCAGCTCCTTCATCGGATAGGCGGTGACGCCGTCGATGGTCAGGCCCATGAGCACGAAGCGCTGCTCGGCGGGGGCGGTGGCGACGGGGGCGTCTTCGGCGGCGCGCGCCGGCTGGGCGTAGGCGGACAGGGCGCCGACGCACGCGAAAGCGCACGCAAGCCCCGCGGCTCCGCTCCCCTGGCGCCTTCCTGCAGACAAACTCAACCCCACCACAGATGGTAAATGTTGTTTTTACCATCCGATTATGACGTGAGAAGATAAACGGCCCGCTAAGGAAGAATAAAAACTCTCTGTATTAGCGATGGGTTAGTCGTAAGCGTGCGAATAGCTCAGGTAGTTGTACCCGGACCGCGTTCCTGGTCGCTACTAGGAATACAAACAAGATGCGTACTCTTCGACTGGCCGTCTCGGCCGCCTTCACCTCGGCGCTGGTCTTCAGCGCCAACGCGGCCTTCGCCGCGGACTGGAAGCTCGTGGAGGTGAGCGGCACGGTCCGCGTCGCCGCGCCGGGCATGGCGCCCGCGGTCGCGCAGGCCAACCAGGTCGTGCCTGTGGGCTCGAGCATCACCACGGCCGCGGGCGGCCGGGCCGCGCTGTTCAACGGCGCGCAGAAGGTGGTGCTGGGCGCCAACAGCCGCATGACCGTCGCGCCGGAGAAGGAAGAGGGCATGGTCCGCATCGTGCAGGACCTGGGCTCGATCCTGTTCCAGGTGGACAAGAAGCCGTCGAAGCACTTCCGCGTCGAGACCCCGCTGCTCGCCGCTATCGTGAAGGGCACCACCTTCACCGTGAACGTCGATCCGAGCATCAGCACCGTGCACGTGGCCGAGGGCCTCGTGGAGGTGCGCCCCGCCAGCGGCGGCCCCGGCATCGACGTGCCGGCCGGCGCGACCGGGACCGTCAACCGCGACCAGCCCGGCTCGGTCGTGAAGACCCAACCCACCGCCGACGCCAAGGCCGAGCCGGCCCGCGTCGAGCCCCTCAATTACGCCGAAGTCTCCGGCGGCCTGGTAGAGGCCGCGCCCGCCGCGGCGCCGGCGTCGCCCGCGCGCGCCCCGGTGCAACCCGCTGCCGCCCAGCCTTCGCCGATCCAGACCACGCCCGCCGTGCAGGTGGCGGCGCTGCAGGCCCAGCCGGCGACGCCGGACCCGGTGAGCGCTTCGGCCTCGCCCGCGCCGACCGACATCACCCCGCCGCCGGCCGCTCCGGCCCCGGATGCGCCGACGCCTCCTCCGGCCGCGCCTGCGCCCGCTCCGGTGGCCACGGCTCCGGCTCCGGTGGCTCCGATCCCGGCTCCGACTGCGCCCGTGAGCCCGGCCCCCGCGCCTGCCGCCCCGGATCCCGCGCCGCAGCCGACGTCGAACAACGCCGGTGGCAACGGCAACGGCGGCCCGCCGCCCACGCCTCCGGGCCAGGCCAACGGCAACGCCAACATCGGCAACATCGGTAACAACGGCAATGCGCCGGCTGACCCGCCGGGCAACGGCAACGGCAACGGCAACGGCAACTCGGCCGGTGAGGCGCCGACCAACACCGCCGGCAACGGCAACGGCAACGGCGCCGGCAACGGCAACGGCAATGGCAATGGCAATGGCAACGAGCCGGCGCCGCCGCCTGCGCCTGCGCCGGTGATCGCGCCTCCGCCGCCGCCCGCCGACCCGGGCAACGGCAATGGCAACGCCGGCGGCAACGGCAACGGCAACGGCAACGGTAATGGCAATGGCCACGAGCCTGCGCCCCCGTCGCCGCCCGCGCCAGTGACCCCGCCTCCGCTCGCGCCCGTCGGCCCGGGCAACGGCAACGGCAACGGCAACGGCAACGCCGGCGGCAACGGCGCCGGCAACGGCAACGGTGGCGCTGAGCCTCCGCCGCCTCCGCCTCCTCCGCCTGAGGCCGTGGCTCCTCCGGCGCCCCCGGCGCCGCCTGCTCCGGACGCCGGCAGCGGCAACGGCAACGGCGGGGGCAACGGCGGCGGCTCGGGCGGCAACGGCGGCTCGGGTGGCGGCAACGGGAACGGCAAGGGCGGCAACGGTTGATCGCCTGGCTGAACAAGCTCCGACCGGGGACCAGCGCCCCGGTCGGCGACGCCAAGTGGGCCGGCCTCGCCAAGCGCGGGGCCGGCTTCGCCGTGCTCGTCGCCCTGCTGGCGCTGGCCAACGGCTCGGCGCTGCTGCGCCCGGTGGACGACGGCCTGGCCGAGACCCGCTTCCGGCTGCTCCAGCGCGAGCCCAGCGGCACGATCGCCGTCGTCGAGATCGACACGCCCAGCATCCGCGCCGCCGGCCGCTGGCCCTGGGGCCGCGACCGGTTCGGACAGGCGATCGAGAACCTGCAGCAGGCCGGCGCCCGCTCCGTCGGCTTCGACGTGGACTTCAGCGCGCCGTCGCAGCCGCAGGCCGACGCCCAGCTGGCCGCGGCCATCCGGCGCCGGCCCGCCTCGGTGGTGCTGCCGACTTTCGTGCAGCCGAGCCGCAAGGCCGGCGACGCGGGCGAACTGATCGAGAGCTCGCCGCTGGGCGCGCTCTCGGACGAGGCGCTGCTGGCCAGCGTCAACGTGCCGGCGGACGACGACGGGCGGGTGCGCCGCTACGGCTTCGGCTTCGGCGAGGGCGCCGCCCACCGCCAGACGATCGGCGGGGTGCTGGCCGGCGCGGACCCGCACAGGTCCGGCACCTTCCTGATCGACTACGGCGTGCGCGCCGAGGCGATCCCGCGGCTGTCATTCGAGGACGTCTACCAGGGCCGGTTCGACCCCAAGCTGGTGGCGGGCAAGAACATCATCGTGGGCGCCACCGCGCTCGAACTGGGGGACGAGTTCGCCACGCCGCGGCACGGCACGCTGTCGGGCGTCTATGTCCACGCGCTGGCCTACGAGAGCCTGTGGTACGGCCGCGCGCTCACGACGCTCGCGCCCGGCGTGATGCTGGCGCTGGCGCTGCTGGCGGCGTTCCTGATGCGGCCGAGGCGCGGCGCGATCGACCTGCGAAAGCTGATGGCCGTCCACGCCGCGGTGGCCGCAGCCGCCGTGCTGCTGCCGCTGGGCATCCAGGCGGTGGCGCCGGTGAGCCTGGACACCGGCATCATCCTGCTGGCCCAGGCGCTCACCCTGATCTGGGCCGCGCGCGCCGAGCTCGACCGCCGCGCGGCCGCCATCGTGAAGGCGCGGGAGAGTTCGCTGCTGCACGCCGCCCTGCACGAGCCCGAGACGGAGCTGCCGAACCGGCGAGCGCTTTCGGCCGACATCGCCAAGCGGCTCGAGCGGCGGGACGGGATGGCGCTCGCCGTCGTCGCGGTCGGCATCGACCGCTACCCGATCATGCGCGGGGCCATCGGCTACGGCCTCGCCACCCAGGTGGTGCAGCAGCTGGCGCGCCGGGTTTCGAAGACCAGCGGCGAGCCGAAGATCGCCCACCTGTCGACCTCGGTGCTCGGACTGGTGATGAGCGCCAACTCCGCGGAGGGGCTGAAGGCCCGCATCCGGGACCTGGAACTGATGGACCCGTCGCTGCAGGTGGGGGAGCACGCCGTGGACGCCTTCGTGCGCCTGGGCGTCGCCTACCTCGGGCCGCACGGCCAGACGGCGGAGAACCTGCTCGAGCACGCCTCCATCGCGCTGGACCAGGCCCGCCAGCTGGACCGCCGGCTTGTGGTGTTCGACGAGCACGCCTTCGTCGACCCGTCGCTGAACCTCGCCCTGATGAGCGAGATGCGGCACGGCCTGCGGGCCGGCGAGCTGTCGCTCCACTACCAGCCGAAGCTGACCCTGGCCGACGGCCGGGTGAAGGCCGCCGAGGCGCTCGTGCGCTGGCGTCACCCGGAGCGCGGCATGATCGCGCCGGACGCCTTCATCCCCGCCGCCGAGGAGACCGGCAACATCCGGGCGCTGACCGAGTGGGCGCTGGCCCAGGCGATCGCCGACCAGGATCGCCTCGCCGCGGCTGGCCAGGAGCTGGAGATCGCGCTGAACGTATCGGCCCGCCTGCTGGGCGACCGCGACTTCCGCCGCAAGGCGCTGCGGATCGCTGCCTCGCGGCGCGGCCAGCTGACCTTCGAGATCACCGAGAGCGCGGTGGTGGAGAACCCGCAGGCGGCCATGGCCGCCATCGCCGCCTTCCGCCAGGCGGGGCTGGGGATCTCCATCGACGACTACGGCGCGGGCCTGTCGTCGTTGGCCTATCTGAAGATGCTGGAGGCCGACGAGCTGAAGCTGGACAAGTCGCTGGTCTCGGCGGTCGCCACCAGCACGCGGGACCGGCTGATCCTGAAGTCCACCGTCGAGCTGGCGCACAGCCTGGGCATGAAGGTGGTCGCCGAAGGGGTCGAGGACGCGATGGCGCAGCGGGCGCTGGCGAAGCTCGGCTGCGACGTGGTGCAGGGCTACCTCGTCTCCAAGCCGCTGCCCACCGCCGACCTGCTGGCCTTCCTCAACCGGCGGCGCACGCGGGCGCAGGCTGCGCGGTAGGAACCGCCGCCCTCCCGTCCGGTTGGGATTTCACATCCCAACGGCAAGGAGAGCGCGATGAACCAGGACAACACTCCACAGGGCGGCCAAGGAACCGGCGGCGGACAGCAGGGCGAACGCATCGAGGGCAGCCTCACCGACGGCGGCTCGATGCCCGGCGAGCGCGACGAGGCGCGCAGCTTCGGCGCCGGCCAGTCGCAGGGTGAAGACAGCGGCGCATTGAGCGGCACCGGCTCGATGGGCGGGGCTGCGGCCGGCGGCATGCGCGGCACCACGGGCGAGGGCGTGGCGACGGGCGGCGGCACGGACCGCGGCGCGGCCTCCGGCGGCCAGGACGCCCAGGGGGGCGGCCAGGGCTCCTTCGCCGGCTACGGCAACAACAGCGAGCAGATGCAGAGCGGCGGCGCGTCCGGCTCGACGGGGGCGTCCTCGGCCGGCTCCGGCGGCGGCGGCGATGCGCATCTCGGGACCGGCGGCATGGGCGGCTCCGCCGGCGGGGACCAGCAGACCGAAGTCCCCCCGAACGGCGCGAAACAGACCGGCCAGCCGCAATAGGCTGGGTACAGGCGGAAACGAAAGCGGCGGCCGTCCCAAGGGGCGGCCGCCGCAGTCGTTCAGGGGTGGCTGAATGCCTAGTGCGCGGCGCCCGCGCCCTGGGCGAGCTGCTTGGCCTTGTCGAGGTGGGCCTGGATCTTCGGCGCCACCTTGGCGGCATGGCCCTTCAGGCCCGCTTCGTCGCCGTTGCCCGCATAGCCCTGGTGGAGGGTGAGGGCCTCTTCGTGCGCGGCGACCTGCTGGGTGAGGAACACCTTGTCGAAATCGGCGTCGCTGGCGGCCTTGAGGTTGTCGATCATGCCCTTGCGGCGCTGGTCCATCTCGGCCGGCGGGGTTTCGCCAGCGGCCTGGGCCAGCGGCTTCATCTGGTTGGAGGCCGCCGTGTGATCGGTGACGATCATCTTGGCGAAGGCCTTCACGTCGGCGTTCTTGGACCGCTGCTGGGCCATGTTGCCGGCCGCGATCTCGTACATGTCGCCGACGGCGGCGTTCATGACGTAGCCCTGCTTGGTGTTGGCGCCGAGCGTGGCGGCGGAGGTCTGGCCGACCGCAGCGCCGACGGCGTCCTGGGCGGCGTTCACCGGCTCGGACTGGCCGGGATTGTTCGGGTTGTTGGCGGCCTCTTCGCGGCTGCAGGCGGCGAGCGAAAGCGCGGCGATAGCAGCCGCGGCGAACATGATGGAACGTTGCATGGTTGGCGTCTCCCTTGACCCTGAATGCAAAAACCCCGCGCAGGCGGCTTGGTTCCTGCGCGGCTCAGGTGGGACCGGCCCCCGCGTTGTGGGGGGGAGGAGGCGCGGGGGCCGGGTTTCTCATGCTCGCGGATCGCTCTCATCCGCTGCTCGGAGAACAGCGTCCGCGCCGGGCCGTTCCCCCAGGCCCCATCACACCCCAGTGATTATCCTTTGATTACAACAGGAACGGCGCAGGCGTCCCTTCGTTGTGCAAGCGATGCCTTCGGAGGGGGAAGACTTGAGCAGCGACAGCGAAACCGGCGCCGGCGGGGCCTCTCGCACGGAGCCCATGCGTGTGCTCGAACGCGCGGTGTACCGCGGTCCGCACCTTTTCGGACCGACGCCGATGATCCGGGTCCAGCTGGACCTCGGACCGCTCGAGGACAGGCCGACCGACAAGCTTCCCGGCTTGACGGAGCGGCTGCTGGAGCTGCTGCCCTCGCTGCACAACCACGCCTGCAGCCTCGGCCATGCGGGCGGCTTCGTGGAGCGCCTGCGGGAGGGCACCTGGCTCGGCCACGTGACCGAGCACGTGGCCATCGAGCTGCAGTCGCTCGCGGGCGTCCCCGTGACACTCGGCAAGACGCGCTCGGTCAAGGGCCGCAACGGCGTCTACAATGTGCTCTACGCCTACAAGGAGCCGGAGGTAGGCCTCCTGGCGGGCCGCCTGGCGCTGGAGCTGGTGGACAGCCTGCTGCCGGACGAGTTCCGCGGCGTACGAGGGCTGGACATCCTCTCCAAGGAGCGCACGGAAACCCCGTTCGCGCTCGGTCCCGCGCTCGAGATGCTGAAGCGGCTGGAGCGGCGCACCGGGCTCGGGCCCACGACCGGCTCGATCGTCGCTGAGGCCGAGCGGCGCGGCATTCCGGTCATGCGTCTGGACGACGCGAGCCTCGTGCAGCTGGGCTGGGGCGCGAAGCAACAGCGGATCCGCGCGAGCATCACCGGCCGGACCTCGTTCATCGGCGTCGAGACGGCCTCGGACAAGGACCTCACCAAGGCGATCCTGACGCGCGCCGGCGTTCCCGCCCCGGAGGGCGTCGTGGTGCGCCGCGCGGAAGACGCGGTGCGGGAGGCCATGCGCATGGGCGGCCCGGTCGTGGTCAAGCCGCTCGACGGCAACCATGGCCGAGGCGTGACCATCAACCTGACGCAACCCGACGACATCCGCCGCGCCTTCGACGTGGCCGTGACCGAGAGCAAGCGCGGCCGGGTGATCGTGGAGCAGTTCTTCGAGGGCAACGACCACCGCCTGCTCGTGGTGGGCGGCGAGCTGGTGGCCGTGGCCGAACGGGTGCCCGCCCATGTGGTCGGGGACGGCCAGAGCACCATCCGGCAGCTGGTGGAGGTTGTGAACCTGGATCCGCGCCGCGGCGAGGGCCACGAACAGGTTCTCACCAAGATCAAGCTGGATGCGGCGGTGGACAGCTATCTGGCGGCCCGCGGCCTCACGCTCGACAGCGTGCCGAAGGCCGGCGAGCAGGTCTATCTGCGCGGCACCGCGAACCTCTCGACGGGCGGCACAGCGGTCGACCGCACGGACGAGATCCATCCGGACAACGCCTGCATCGCCATCCGTGCGGCCCTGTCGCTCGGCCTGGACGTCGCCGGGATCGATTTCATCTGCCCGGACATCTCCAAGTCGGCGCGGGAGTGCGGCGGCGGGGTGGTGGAGGTCAACGCCGCCCCCGGCTTCCGCATGCACCTGCAGCCGACGGTGGGCCGCCCGAGGCCGGTCGCGCCGGCGGTGGTGCGCATGCTGTTCCCCAAGGGCGAGACCGGGCGGATCCCGATCTTCGCGGTGACCGGTACGAACGGGAAGTCGACCACGGCGCGGATGCTGGCGCACATCCTGCGCCAGACCGGGCTGACGGTGGGGCTGACCAACACCTCTGGCGTCTATGTGAACTCCGAGCGGGTGCTGAAGGCCGACGCCTCGGGCCCGAGGTCGGCGCGCATGGTGCTGCACGACCCGATGGTCGAGGCGGCGGTGTTCGAAGTCGCCCGCGGCGGCCTGCTGCGCGAGGGCCTCGCCTTCGACGAGTGCGACGTGGGGGCGGTGACCAATGTGCAGGCCGACCACCTGGGCCTGAAGGGCATCGAGACGGTGCAGGACCTTGCCTGGGTGAAGGGGGTGGTGGTCGAGAACGTCCGCCGGCGCGGCGTGAGCGTGCTGAACGCCGACGACGTGCTCACCGCGCGCATGCGCCGGCGCGCCGGCGGCCGGATCGCCTTCTTCTCCATGCGCGGCGGGCGCGAGATGTCCGGATTCCTGCGGGAGCACGTGGAAGACGGCGGCCTCGCCGTCGTGCTCGAAGGCGACCTCGGCGGTGGCGAGATCGTGGTCCACGACCAGGGTCGCCGGCGGTTGCTGATGCGCGCCGCGGAGATCCCGGCCACGCTGGGCGGCCTTGCGCAGTTCAACGTGGCCAACGCGCTGACCGCCGCGGCCATGGCGATCGGCCACGGGACGTCGCTGCAAGCGGTCCGCCTGGCGCTGGCGACGTTCGGCACCGCGTTCGAGCAGAACCCCGGCCGCCTCAACATCTTCGACGGCCACGGCTTCCGCGTGATTATGGACTACGCCCACAATCCCGCCGGCCTGATCGCGCTGCGCGACCTGCTGACCAAGCTGCGGCCGAACCACGGGCGGCTGATCGGGATGGTCACCGTGCCGGGCGACCGGCGCGACGAGGACATCCGCGAGATGGGCGAGATCGCGGCCATGACCTACGACGAGCTCGTCCTGCGGGAGGACCCCAGTCGCCGCGGCCGCGCCGAGGGCGAGATCATCGAGCTGATGGCGCAGGGCGCGCGGCGCGGCGGCGCGGACGAGCGCCGGATCCACCGGGTCGCCGACGAGATGCGGGCGGCAGAGGCCTGCATGGCCATGGCGCGCGCGGGCGACCTGGTGGTGTTGACCCCGACCGAGGTCGAGGACATGTGGCGCTGCGTCCTGCAGTTCAGGCCGACCGCACGGCCAGACGAGCTTCTGCAGCCCCCGGCGCGGTCAACTATCGAAGCCGAGACACGGACGCTCCCCCGCCGACAAAACGGACGCAGCGGGAGCCAGCCGCATGCCTGAGGGCGTGCTGATCGCGATCGGCGGTCACGAAGACAGGGAAGGCAGCCGCACCATCCTGAAACAGGTGGCCAAGCGGTTGAAAGGCGACGTGCTGGTGCTCGCCACCGTCGCCAGCCACCAGCCCGAAGGCTACTTCGAGATGTACGAGAAGGCGTTCCGCGACCTGGGCGTCAAGGAGCTGCGCGAGCTCTACGTCAACGAGCGCGCGGAAACCCAGGAGCCGGAGAAGCTCGCGCTGTTCGACGACGCGGCCGGGGTGTTCTTCACCGGCGGCGACCAGCTGCGCATCTCCAGCCAGATCGGCGACACGCCCGTCGAGGCGCGCGTGCGCCGCATCTACGAAGACGGCGGGGTGGTGGCCGGGACGTCGGCCGGCGCGTCGATGATGAGCGAGACCATGCTGGTGCGCGGCACGAGCCAGGAGAGCTACCGGATCGGCGACCTGCACATGGCCCCCGGCCTGGGGCTCGTACGGGACATGATCATCGACCAGCACTTCGCGGAACGCGGCCGGATCGGCCGGCTGCTGGGCGCCGTAGCGCATAACCCGCGGGTGCTCGGTGTCGGCATCGACGAGGACACCGCCGTGGTCATCGAGGAGCGCCGGATCAAGGTGATCGGCCGCGCCGCGGTCTACGTCGTCGACGGGGCGGAGGTGAGCCACTCCAACGTGGCGGAGGCGGAGTCCGACTACGCGCTCTCCATGCACGACGTCCGGCTCCATGTGCTGACGGAAGGCGACTGCTTCGACCTGCGCACGCGCCGACCGAAGGGCGGGATGCCCGACGAGGACGAGGCCTGGTCGCCCTCGGACGAGCGCAGCAAACGCTAAGGCGCCTCACGCGCCTTTGAAGAGTGTCGCGGCCAATGAGGGGGCTGCGCCCCCGCAAGCTTCGCGTTAACCTCCCGCCAACCAGTCCAGCTCGGCCGCACCCCGGCCAGGGACTCCTTTGGGAGAAGTCGCGATGAGCGAATTCTGGCTCAAGGCGCTGGAGGCCGCCGAGGCCGCCGAAGAGGAGGCGCGCCAGCTGCGCCGACGCTATGGCCGCAACGCGGAGGCCAAGCTGGACGAGGCGCTCCGCGCCGACGACCGCCGCCGCCGCGAAGACGCCGAGGACGTACGCCGCGCCCTGCGCTGGACCTGACTACTGCGTCTGCAGCTCTTCGCCGGTGATGGCGTAGGCGCCTGACAGCCAGCCGGCCACTTCGCGCGCGGCCGGGTGGTCGAACTCCGCATAGATATTCGCCAGCTCGTCACGGCGTTCGTCCGTCAGGCGGTCGCGGCCGCCGTCCTGGAAGGCGAGCAGGTCGCGGACGATCCGCCCGGCCAGCGCCTCGCCCAGCACCTCCTTGGCCGCCCGCTGGAAGGCCGCGAAGTACTGGTATCCGTCGCCGCGGGCGTAGCTCTCCGCCAGGGTCAGCAGGGGGATGCGGCTGAGCACCGGCTGCGAGGCGGGGTTCACCGCATGCGCCGACAGGTGCTCGCCGATCGACGCCGGGCGGCCGGTGAAGGCGCGCAGGTGCAGGTGCTGGCTCATCCGCGGCCCGTCGTTGACCGGGTAGTTGTCCCACAGGAACGGGCGGCGACGGAGCTGCTGGCCCACCCGCTCCAGATGGCCGGGCGAGTACTCGCGGCTGCAGACCTCCTCGCCGGTCCACATGACGTGGACGACGGGCTCCAGGGCGATGCCGAGCTCGGCCAGGTAGTCGCGCGGCCGGGCGCCGAAGACGCGGTCGAGGACCGGGTCGTCGGAGTAGTAGCTGGGGCACATGATCAGGCGCGACGCCTTGGTGCGTGGTCCGATCCAGTGGACGATCTCGGCCTGGCGGGCGGCCAGGTCCGGCACGTCGCCCCGCATGTCGTCGAACAGTACGGCGAGGTCCTCGATGCCGGCGTCGTCCAGCTGGGCGAGCTTGCCGGTCAGCGCCACCTTGGCGTCCCGGTCGAAGCCGAAGTGCAGCTCGAAGGGCGTCAGCCCAACACCGAAGCGGACGTCGACCTCCCGGCAGGCGGCGCCGAAGTCGCGCAGCGCCTTCAGCTCGGCCTCGGGATAGGGATCGCGCCAGCGGCGGCGCAGGTAAGGGTCGGCCTTCGGGGCGTAGAGGTAGAAGCCGTAGCCTCGCGGGCCCAGGAAGCGGACGGCGTCGGTCCGCTCCGTCCAGGACCAGGGACGGCCGAAGAAGCCCTCGATGATGCCGAGCTCGCAGGTCATGGGCAGACGCTAGCGGCGTTCGGGGTTTTGTGGGAAGCCGGGGCGCATGGGCGGGATCGTTTCAATCGGCGAAGTGATGGTGGAGCTCACGGTCGGCGCGGGCGGGACCGCGCGGGTGGGCTACGCCGGCGACACCTTCAACACGGCGGTCTATCTCGCCCGGCTCGGGCATGAGGTGGCCTATGCGACGGCGCTGGGTGGGGACGACCCGTTCTCCGGCGCCATCCTGGAGCTGATGGCCGCCGAAGGAATCTCGGACCGGCTGGTTGCGCGGGCGGAGGGACGCGTGCCGGGACTCTACGCCATCGACCGCGACGAGGCGGGGGAGCGTCGGTTCTTCTACTGGCGGGGCGAGGCGCCGGTCCGCCAGCTGTTCGATCTCGCCGACCTGGACGGCCTGGCGAAGGCGATGGTCGAGGCCGAGATGGTGTTCGTCTCCGGCGTCACGCTGGCGGTGCTGGGGGAGGGGGGCCGGGCGCGGCTTCTGGAGTTGCTGACGGCGGCGAAGGCTGCGGGCGCCGCGATCGCCTTCGATACCAACTATCGCCCCCGGCTGTGGGACAGCGCGCGCGCCGCGCTGGAGGCGGCCGAGGCGGTGGTCCCGCTGTGCCGGTTCGTGTCGGTAAGCGAGCCGGACGCCGAGGCCATGGCCGACAAGCCTGCCAGCGACGCGATGCACGCGTGGGCGCGATCCGGGGCCGAGGTGGTGCTGCGAAACGACGACCGCTCAGTCAGCGTGCAGACCGGCGGGGAGATCGCCCGGGTCCCGCCGCGGCCGCCGCTCGGCGACGTGGTGGACACCACCGGGGCGGGCGACAGCTTCAACGCGGCGTACCTGGCGGCCCGCCTGGCCGGGCGCCCGCCGGAGCAGGCCGTTGCGGCGGGCCGAAGGTTGGCCGAGGCCGTGATCCGTCATACCGGCGCGATCATTGACCGCGCCGGTATGCCGAAGCTTGACCTTGAAAGCTTGAGTATTAGAAGCCCTTGAGCTTGGTCATTGCCATTATGGCCAAGGTCCAGAAGGTGGCGCAGGCCGACACGACCAGCACCCTTTCCCAGTGAAGCTGCATTTCCGTCCCCTCGAATTCCCACTCCCTGCCCGAGCGATACTTTAAGGGAAAGGTGACGCTCCGCAAGCTACTAAAAACGCGAGGAAATTCAGTCAAAGATCAAGCTTAAGCGCTGTATCGTCCGCCGGTCGCGACGAAGCGGTCGACCTCGGCGTCGAGGACGGTCAGCGGCACGGAGCCCGTCTGCAGCAGCAGGTCGTTGAAGCGGCGGACGTCGAACCTCGGCCCCAGGGCCGCACGCGCCTTGTCGCGCATGCGGTTGATCTCGGTGTGGCCGATCTTGTAGCCGCAGGCCTGGCCAGGCGTGGCGCAATAGCGGTCGATCTCGCTGGTCATGGACTGGCGGGTGCGGCCGGAGTTCTCCACCGCCCACTGGATCGCCTGCTCGCGGCTCCAGCGCTTGGCGTGCAGGCCGGTGTCGACGACGAGGCGCACGGCGCGGAACTTCTGGGCCTGCAGGTAGCCCAGGCGGCCGGCCCAATCGTCGTCGTACATGCCGATCTCGTCGGCGAGCTGCTCGGCGTAGAGGGCGTAGCCTTCCACGTGGGCGTTGAAGCCGGAGAGGATGATGCGGATCAGCGGCAGCTTGCCGGTCTCGGTGAGGTAGGCGCCGGTGAGCGCGTGGCCCGGCACGCCCTCGTGGAAGGTCAGTGTCGGCAGGCTGAAGCGCGGCCAGTTCTTCGTCGACTTCAGGTTGATGTAGTAGATCGCCGGGCGCGAGCCATCGAGCGAGCCGAAGTTCATGTAGCCCTGGCCGGCGCCGTCCTGGATCTCGGGCGGCACGCGCTTGACCTCGACGGGCGCCTTCAGCTGCAGGGTGAAGGCCTGGGCGAGTTTCGGCCGGACGGCGGCGATGCGGCCGTTGATGTAGGCGATCAGCTGCGCGCGGCCGCTGTCGTTGTCGGGGAACAGGTAACGAGGATCGTTGCCCAGGGCAGTCATCCGCTCGCCGACCGTGCCCTGCGTCAGCCCCTGCGCGCGCAGCAGGCCGTCCATGCGGGCCTCGATGGCGCGGTTCTGCTCCAGGCCCATCCGGTGGATCTCGTCGGCGGTCAGCGATGTGGAGGTCGAGCCCTTCAGGTGCCAGCGGTAGTAGGCCTCGCCGTCCGGAAGCTTCCAGACCCCGGCGTCGTGCGCCGCGGCGGGCTGCAGGGCCTTCAGCGCGGCGAGCTGGTCGGCCAGCGCCGGATAGACCTGCGTCTCCACCATGTCGCGGGCGCGCTCGCGGTAGCCGCCCGGAATGCGCTGCGTGCGGCCGGCCAGAGAGGTGACCAGACGGCTCTCGGCCGCCCGGATCCTCAGCAGGCCCTCCTGCTGGCCGATGGCGTTGGAGAGGATGAAGTCGGGCGGGACGACGCCCATGGCGGCGTCACGGCGGATGCGCAGGGTCTCGTAGCGCAGGTTGGTGGCGAAGGCGTTGAGGCGGGCCAGGTAGGCGTCGGCGTCCTCCGCCGTCTCGACCGAGTGCTGGCTGTCGAGGAACTCCGGGACGCTGGCGTAGGCGCCGCTCTGCTGGGTGACGACGTAGGGGCTCGCCGACTCGCTCATGGCGGCGTTGAGGTTGTTGATCCCGTAGGGGAACGCGCCGGCGTCGCGCCCGAGCGCCAGGGCGTAGGCGGTGACCGCCTTGTGCAGGCGCATCGGCGGGGACAGGGCCTCGTCAGGAACGCCTTCCAGGACCTTCAGCTCGCCGGCGCAGAAGTCGGCGTCGAGCGCGATGATCTCGCCGGAGGCCGTGGCGAGCTGCGACTTCAGGCCTTCGCGCGGGCCCTTGTCGAGGCCCAGGCTGGTGGCCTGCTCCGGGTTGCGGATCAGCAGCCGCTGGGCGAGGTCGTCCAGGTAGCGGCTGAGGGCGGCGTCGTAGGGAGTGGGCTGGGCCGCGGCGGGCGGCGGTGCGGCCAAGGGGGCCGGCGGCGGCGTGCTCGCACAGCCTGCGAGCCCCGCCGCGGCGGCGGACACCATCAGTTCGCGGCGGTTCAGGCTCATGCGGCTCTCCCAGGCGGCGCGACCGTAGGGCCGGTCGGGCGCGGCGGGCAAGGGAGGAGCCCTCACATCAGGCCGAGAGCCTTGAAGCTGGCGACGCCGTCGCGGGCGACGACGAGGTGGTCGTGGACGGAGATGCGCAGGGAGCGGCCGGCCTCGACCACCTGGCGGGTCATGTCCACATCCGCGGAGGACGGGGTGGGGTCGCCGGACGGGTGGTTGTGCACCAGGATCACGGCGCTGGCGGAGAGCTCGAGGGCGCGGCGCATGACCTCGCGGGGGTAGACCGGGGCGTGGTCCACCGTGCCGCGGCCCATGACCTCGTCGCCGATCAGCTGGTTCTTCTTGTCGAGGAAGAGGACGCGGAACTGCTCCCGCGCCTCGTGGCCGATCGCGGTCTTCACATAGGCCAGCAGCGCCGACCAGGAGGAGATCACGGTGCGCCGGGCGACCTGCTCACGGCCCATGCGCAGGGCGGCCTCGTGCAGGAGCTTGAGGTCCAAGGCGACCGTCTCGCCGACGCCCTTGAGCGTCTTCAGCTCCTCGGGCGTGGCGCCCAGCACGCCCGACAGCGAGCCGAAGCGGGCGAGCAGCTGCTTGGCCAGCGGCTTGACGTCCCGCTTGGGGATCGAGCGGAAGAGGAACAGCTCCAGCAGCTCGTAGTCCGGCAGGGCCGCCAGCCCGCCAGCCAGCGCCCGGTCCCGCAGCCGCTCGCGGTGGCCGACGAAGTGCGGGGCCGGCTTCACCCAGAGCGCAGAGGCGTCTTCCACAGCCAAGAGGTCCATGGGGCCGCAATGTTCCCCATGCGTTCACGTTTGGCAAGGGGGAGCCTCAGCCCCCCGTCACCTTGATCGCATTGTCGTCGGAGTTGCGGTCGATCTGCTTGTTGTAGGGGTCGACACCCGCGAATTTCGGGGGCTTGTCGACCGTCACGGTCAGCGTCTGCGTCCCCGTCTTGAAGGGCGCGGTGCGGAAGTGGAGCACGTTCTTCGACGAGAAGCCCTTCTTGCCGGGCTCGGCGGTGAAGACGCCCACATCGAAGACCTCGCCGGTCATGGCTGCGGGCGTCTCCTTGCCCTGCCCGTCGGCGTACATCTTCTTGGCTTCCACCGTGAGCGTGACGTCATAGCGGCCGTCCGCGCGCTTCTTCGCCGCCGCCGTCTTGGTCTTCAGGTCGTAGAGCGTGATCTTCTCGAAGAGGTCGGTGATCAGCTGCTGGTGCTCCGGCCCGGCCTCGGCGCGGAGCGCATCCACCAGGTCCTGCGAGCGGGGGTAAGGCGCGCCCTTGAAGGCGTACTGGGCGAGCAGCCGCCGCAGCGCGGCGTTGACGCGGGCCTCGCCCATCCGGTCGCGCAGCAGGTACATGACCAGGCCGCCCTTCTGGTAGTGGATGTAGCCCTGGTTCTCCACGCGGATCAGCGGCAGCTCCTCGATCACCTCGCCGCCGCGCGCCCGCAGGTAGCCGTCCAGCTCCCGCTTGGTGAACTTGCGGATGCCGTCGGGGCCGTGGGTCTTCTCCATGACCATGTAGGCCGAGTAGGAGGCCAGGGTCTCGGAGAGCGTGGTCGCCCCCTGCATGTCCGCGCCGATGATCTGGTGCGCCCACCACTGGTGGCCGAGCTCGTGGGCGGTCACGTAGGTGACGAAGTCGATCTTCTCCGGATCATCGTGCCGGGCGATGAAGCCGATCGCCTCGGAGTACGGCATGGTGTTGGCGAAGGCCTGGGCGAAGGTGGCGTAGCCGGGGAACTCCAGGATGCGGGCCTGGCGGAACTGGTAGGGGCTGAAGTTGGCCTGGTAGTAGTCGAGCCCGGTCTCCAGCGCCTTGATCATCCGGTCCACGTTCCAGGGGTGCTGGGCGTCGTAGTAGATCGCCAGCTCCACGCCCTTGTAGGTCTCGCGCTTGATGGCGTAGCGGGCCGACTGCACCGAGAAGAAGTGCAGGATCGGCGCGTCGGTCCGGTAGCGGACGGTGCGCCGACCGGCCCGGGTGACGTCGGAGACGCGGTAGCCGGGCGCGATCGGGGTCTGGTCGCCGACGGTGGTGACGGTGATGTCGGCGTTCACCCAGTCGGCGTTGGCCAGGTAGTTGCGCGCCTGCGCGGGGCGGTCCTCCAGCTTGGCGGGGCGCAGCTCGGCGGGCAGGCCGTACTTGCGCCGCTTGGCGCGGTCCTGGAGCACGCCGAAGCGGTTCATGCCGACGACGGGGGCGAACTCGAAATTGTCGACGAAGGTCCCGTTGTCGACCAGCCGGGTGGTGTTGCCGGAGTTCTTGAACCCCTTCTGCTGCATCACGGTCCGGAATGTCAGCGTCGCGGCCTCGCCCGGCTGCAGGGGCCGGTCGAAGGTGAAGATGCGGTAGTTGAACCTGTCGTAGGTCTGCAGCTTCGAGGGGACGGAGAGCGCGAGCTGCTCGGCCTTGGTGTCGCGCGCGAGCCGCAGGTGCAGCTGGCGGATCGGCTGGCCGCTGTCGTTGACCAGCCGGTAGTTGCCGCGGGTCACCAGCCTCGGCGCGTGCGGGTCGAGGTCGAGGTCCAGGACCACGTCGGTGACCGACGGCTGGGCCAGCTTCTCGTACTTCAGGAACTGCTTCTCGTAGTCCGCCGACCACTTCTCGCCTTCGAGGCTGGTGCGGTACTCGTTCCAGACGTTGGTGTTGATGAAGATGAAGGTCCCGAGGCCTGCGAAGGCCACCAGGGCGACGCCGCCGCTGACGCCCGCTGGGCCAGCGAGCCGGCGCGGCAGGCGCTTCAGGCGCGGCATCAGCCGGGTCTCGGTCCCGCGCCGCCACAGGCCGTAGGCGAGCACCAGCAGCAGGACGGCGAAGGCCGTCCAGTAGGCCCGGAACCAGGCGGCGAAGGTGGCGTAGTCGCCCTGTCCGTTGAGGTCGGAGAGGGGCACGAGCGGAGCGCCGCCGTAGTTGTAGAGGTTGTGCTCCAGCCCCAGCCTGTTCAGCGTCAGCGACGCGATCAGGTAGAGCACCATCAGGCCCCAGCCGACGAACTTGTGCGGCGAGATCGCCTGCAGGAAGACCGCCAGCACCGCCAGCAAGGTCCAGTCGAGCGCGTTCGGCAGGACGTACCAGAGGA
The DNA here is from genome assembly GCF_036563285.1 of Phenylobacterium sp. Taxonomy (GTDB): domain Bacteria; phylum Pseudomonadota; class Alphaproteobacteria; order Caulobacterales; family Caulobacteraceae; genus Phenylobacterium. Next base: position 67,492 of record NZ_DATCMR010000005.1, on the reverse strand, counting down.
GGTACTTGCCGAGCTGGATATCGGTGTGGCCCTTCGAGAGCTGGATCAGCACGCCCGCGATGACGCTGACCAGCAGTGTGGCGAGCAGCACTAGGACGATCGCCAGCGTCTTCGGGATCACGAAGGCCCAGTCGGGCACGGCCGTGGCGTCGACGATCTCGTGGGTCTTGCGGTCGCGCTCGCGCCAGACGAGCTCGCCGGCGTAGTAGACCGAGATGATGATCACCACGAAGGTGAAGGCGCCGTTGAGCGTGGTGATCACCCAGCGGGTCACCGGATAGATGTCAGTGCCGCCCTGCTCGGCGCCCAGGATCAGGGCGCCGCCGGCGTTGAACAGGCCGATCAGCAGGAGGACGACGAAGGCGGGACTCTTGAACACCTGGCCCATCTCGAAACGCGTGCGCTTGACGAGCTGCGCCCAGGCGGTGGCGGCGCCGAACCGCGGCGCGGGCAGCGGCCCCGGGGCCGCGACCGGCGCGGCGGGCGCGTCGGCGGCGGCGCGCAGCTTCTCCAGGCGCTTGGCCTTCACGCCCTTGGTCTCGAACCGGAACAGGACGTAGGCGAGGCCCAGGAAGACGAAGGCGCCGCCCAGCCAGATCAGCCGGTTCCAGACCAGCGCGCCCTGCAGCGGCGGCAGGATGGTGTTGGCCTCGGCGGCGGTGAAGTAGCGGGTGGCGAGGCCGTAAGCGGCCAGGCCGAAGGGCTCCACGAGCGCTGCGATCTCGCGCTTCTCCGGATCGCGCAGCGCCACGTTCATCAGGATGTAGAGGACCAGGAAGCCCGCCACGCCCAGGTAGGTGGCCATCATTGAGCGGGTGGCGGTGGCGAGCGAGAAGAAGATCGCCGACGTCAGGAACAGGCCGGGAAGCGCCATCCAGAAATAGGCGAAGGCGTAGTGCGCGAGGTTGTTCGGCCCCAAGGTCTCGGAATCCACCCAGGGCGCGAGGGACCCCAGGAAGATGCCCAGCGGCACAGCTACGAACGCCAGGGCGACGGCTGCGAAGGCGCCGGTGAAGCGGCCGAACAGGTAGTCGAACTTGCTGATCCGCGTGGAGCGGATGATCGGCCCGTAGCCCGTCTCGTCGTCGCGCACGACGATGTTGGCCACGAAGGCCGTCGAGACGAACATGAAGAACAGCGTCATGATCAGCGAGGTCTGGGCGATCGCGCTGGGCGAGTTCTTGTGGATGTTGCCGCCGGAGCCGATCTGGATCTGGTCGATGGTCACCGAGCCGAACACCAGCAGGAAGAAGATCAGGGCGGCGACCCAGAAGACGGGTTGGCGAACCTGGTAGCGCAGCTCGAAGGCCGCGATCTTGCCGAACATGGGGGCGCGTCCTTGGCTTAGGCGGCGACGCGCCGCGAGGCGGCCAGGGTGGAGAAGTAGACGTCCTCCAGGCCGCCCTCGACCGGCTCGAACCCGGCGCCGGGCTTCTTGTCGGCGAGCACGTGGACGACCGTGCGTCCGGCGGCCAGTCGGGTGGAGATCACCTCGTGCTTGGCGCGCGTGGCGTCGAGCTCGGTGCGCTCGATGGTCTTGGTCCAGACGCGGCCCTTCAGCTCGTCCAGGAGCTTGGATGGGGCGCCTTCCTTCAGGATCTTGCCGCCGGCCAGGACCGCCATGCGCGGGCAGAGGTCCGAGACGTCCTCGACGATGTGGGTGGAGAGGATCACCACCACGTTCTCGCCGATCTCGGCGAGCAGGTTGAGGAAGCGGTTGCGCTCTTCGGGGTCCAGGCCGGCGGTGGGCTCGTCGACGATGATCAGCTTGGGCTGGCCGATCAGCGCCTGGGCGATGCCGAACCGCTGGCGCATGCCGCCGGAGTAGCCGGCCACGGCCTTCTTGCGAACGTCCCAGAGGTTCACCTGCTGCAGCAGGGCCTCGACGGTCTCCTTGCGCTCCTTGGCCGAGGCGATGCCCTTCAGCACCGCCATGTGGTCGAGCATGTCGTAGGCGCTGACCCGCGGATAGACCCCGAAGTCCTGCGGCAGGTACCCCAGGGTGCGCCGCAGCTGCTCCGGCTGGGCGACCACGTCGATGTCGCCGAAGCGGATCTCGCCCGACGAAGGCGTCTGGAGCGTGGCGATGGAACGCATCAGGGTCGACTTGCCGGCCCCGTTCGGCCCGAGCAGGCCGAACATCCCGGTGCCGATCTCCAGGTCGACGCCATCGAGCGCGCGCGTCCCGTTCGCATAGACGTGCGTCAGGTTCTTGATGGAAAGCATGTCGTCCCCCGTCTCGGAGGCGAAGCTGCAAGGCGTCGCCCGGCATGGCAAGTGAGCTTCCCGTAACCTTTGGTCGCGGGTGTAACCCTGGGATATCAATGTTATGGCGGCCGCCCCGCCGTGGGCGTAAGCTCGGCCCTAGACGCGCCCAAGGCGTGCAATGGATCGGGGAGGTTCGACATGAGGTCGATGATGGCGGCCGGGGTGCTGGCCCTGGCGATGGCCGGCTCGGCGGCGGCGCAGACGGCGGCCCCCGCGGAGGTGGCGGGCGACTGGCAGGGCTATGTGAAGGTCCGCGACCAGAGCCTGCCGCTGGTGTTCCACCTGGGCTCCGAGGTCACTGGCGACAGCCCGGCGGAGGCCCGCTACGGCATCAAGGGCCAGGTCCAGCAGGCCGACGGCAAGTACAAGGTCAGCCTCACCTCGGCCGGCGATTTCGAGGGCGTGCTGAAGAACGGCAAGCTCGAGGGCACCTACACGCGCGGCTCCCTGGTGGTTCCGCTGGTCCTGGAGCGCAAGGCCGCCGAGGAGAAGCCGGGGAACTAGCTGGTCGTCACCGGCGGCTTGAACAGGCCGGCCGGGGAGGCGGTGAAGATCTCGACGCCGTCCTCGGTGACGCCGACCGAGTGCTCGCACTGGGCGGACAGCGACTTGTCGCGGGTCACCGCCGTCCAGCCATCGGAGAGCAGCTTCACCGGGTGCTTGCCCAGGTTCACCATCGGCTCGACGGTGAAGAACATGCCGGGCCGCAGCAGCTCGCCCGTGCCCTTGTGGCCGAAGTGCAGGATGTTGGGCGCGTCGTGGAACACCTTGCCCACGCCGTGGCCGCAGAAGTCGCGCACGACCGAGCAGCGCATGCTCTCGACGTAGGACTGGATGGCGTGGCCGATGTCGCCGGTCCGCGCGCCGGGTTTCACGGCCGCCAGGCCCCGCTCCAGCGCCTCGTAGGTGACGTCGATCAGGCGCTTGGCCCGCGGCGCGATGACGCCGACGCCGTACATCCGGCTGGTGTCGCCGTGCCAGCCGTCGACGATAACGGTGACGTCGATGTTGGCGGTGTCCCCCTCGCGCAGCGTCCGCTCGCCGGGGATGCCGTGGCAGACGATGTGGTTGGGGCTGATGCAGGTGGTTTTTGTGTAGCCGCGGTAGCCCAGGCAGGCCGGGATCGCCCCGTGGTCGAGGATGAACTCGCGGGCCAGGGTGTCGAGGTGGTCGGTGACCACGCCCGGCACGACGTGCTCGGTCAGCATGTCCAGGCACTCGGCCGCCAGCCGGCCCGCTCGGCGCATGCCTTCGAAGTCCTCGGCCGTGTGGATCTTGATCTGGCCGGTGCGGTATTCGGATTCGAGGACGTCGGTCTGGGACATGGGATGCTCCGCAGCGCGAGGAGGGTGCGCCGCTTCGGGCCTATGTCGCAATGCTAGCACGGGATTTCAACGGCCGCCGCCGCGGGCCGAAGGGTTCTAGGGGCCGACCACCCGAATCCCTTCGCCGGCGACCTGCTCGAGGCGAACAAGCCGGCAGGTCAGGCGCAGCCCCGCCTCCGACGCCGAGGTCAGGACCGCCTGCCCGGGCGTGACGGTCCAGGTGAGATCGCCGTTGGAGTAGCGCACGTCGGAAGGCGGCTGCTGTTGGGCGAGGCTGGCGGACGGCGCGCCGTCGCGGTCCAGCTCCAGTCGATTGGCCGCCGGATTGAAGCGCGTGCGGAGCGTCTGTCCGCCGCCGCAGTCGTAGACGGAGGTCACTCCGAGCACCTGGGGATGCCAGCAGCCCTCCTCAATGCAGCGCCGAGCCAGCTCTTCCGGCGTGCCGCCTGGATCGCGCGCCGAAGCGGCCGGAGCGGAGGCGCAGGCGCCCAGGAGGAGCGTCGCGGTCAGCGGCAGGGCCGCCCATGCCGCGGGGCAGGCGCTGAAGGGCGCATGGCGGGCTCGTCGATGTCGCATCACGGCGTCTGAACGCTCCGGTCCGCTGCGGGGTTCAGCCCCGGCTTCGCCGTCGAGGGGTTGTCGCTGCGCGCGCGGCCGTGCCAGCTTCGGCCCAAGCCGAGATCAAAGGGGGATCGATGATCCGTTTCGCAATGCTGGCGCTTGCCGCGGGGCTGGCCACGGCCGCGCCGTCCGCGGCCGCCGAGAAGCCCACGCCGCCGAAGGCCGAGAAGCGGCCCTACGAGGTCAGGGCGCCGGCCGGCTCCCGCCAGGACGAGTACTACTGGCTGCGCGACGACAGCCGCAAAGACCCGAAGATGCTCGCCTACCTCAACGCGGAGAACGCCTACGCCGACGCCCTGCTGGCGCACACCAAGCCGCTGCAGGACCGGCTTTACGAGGAGATCGTCGCCCGGGTGAAGCAGGACGACGCCTCGGTGCCCTACCGGGAGCGGGGCTACTGGTACTACATGCGCTTCGAGACCGGTAAGGACTACGCCATCAACGCCCGGCGCAAGGGCGACATGGGCGCGCCGGAAGAGGTGCTGCTCGACCAGAACGCCATGGCCGAAGGCAAGGGGTTCTTCAGCCTCGGCAACGCGGTGGTGAGCCAGGACAACCGGCTGCTCGCCTGGGCCGACGACACCGTGGGCCGGCGCCAGTACGTGCTGCGGGTGAAGGACATCGCTTCCGGCAAGGTGCTGGAGGACGCCGTTCCCAAGGCTGAGCCGGACATCGCCTGGGCCGACGACAACCGCACGATCTTCTACATCGACAAGGATCCGGTGACCCTGCTGTCGAAGCGGGTGAAGGCCCACGTGCTGGGCACGCCGGCCAGCGCCGACCGGCTGGTCTACGAGGAGAAGGACGACAGCTTCTACATCGGCCTGATGCGGACCCGGGACGACCGGTACGTCTGCATCTACCTGCAGAGCACGGTGGCCACCGAGCAGCGCTGCACCAGCGCGGCTCAGCCCGGCGAGTTCAAGGTCGTGGCGCCCCGGCTGCGCGACCACCTCTACCAGGCCGACCACATCAACGGCCGCTGGGTGATCCGCACCAACTGGAACGCGCCCAACTACCGGCTGATGAGCGTGGCCGACGCCCAGGCGAACGGAGACCGCGCCCGCTGGACGGACGTCGTGCCGCACAAGGCGGACGTCTTCATCGACGACTTCACCCTGTTCAACGGCTTCACGGCGATCCGCGAGCGCTCGGGCGGCCTGCTGCGCCTGCGCGTGCTGGGGGGTGACGGGAAGTCGGAGTTCGTGGCCGCCGAGGAGGCCGCCTACGCAATGGGCTTCGCCACCAACGCCGAGCCGGACACCGACAAGCTCCGCTACACCTACGGCTCGATGACCACGCCCACCACGACCTACGAGCTGGACGTGAAGACCAAGGCCCGCACGCTCCTGAAGGAGACGCCGGTCATCGGCTACGACAAGACCCGGTACGTCACCGAGCGCGTCTGGGCGACGGCCCGCGACGGGACGAAAATCCCGGTGTCGCTGGTCTACCGGAAAGGCTTCAAGAAGGACGGGAAGGCGCCGCTCTTCCAGTACGCCTACGGCAGCTACGGCTCCTCAACGGACCCCTACTTCAACCTGTCGGTGGTCAGCCTGCTCGACCGCGGCTTCGTCTACGCCATCGCCCATATCCGCGGCGGCCAGGAGATGGGGCGGGCCTGGTACGACAACGGCAAGCTGCTGAAGAAGACCAACACCTTCACCGACTTCATCGACGTGACGCGCCACCTGGTGCGGGAGAAGTACGCGGCCAAGGACCGGGTGGCGGCGCAGGGCGGCTCGGCCGGCGGCCTGCTGATGGGCGCCATCGCCAACATGGCGCCGCGCGACTACCGCGTGATCGTGGCCCAGGTGCCGTTTGTCGACGTGGTGACCACCATGCTGGACGAGACCATCCCGCTCACCACCAACGAGTTCGACGAGTGGGGCAATCCGAAGGACCCGACGTACTACAAGTACATGCTGGCCTATTCGCCGTACGACCAGGTGGCGCGGAAGGCCTATCCGGCGATCTTCGTGGGCACCGGGCTGTGGGACAGCCAGGTGCAGTACTTCGAGCCCGCCAAGTGGGTGGCCCGCCTGCGCGACCGCAAGACCGACCAGAACGCGCTTGTCTTCCGCGTCAACATGGAGGCCGGCCACGGCGGCAAGTCGGGGCGGTTCCGGCGCTACCGCGAGCAGGCGGAGTACTACGCCTTCGTGCTCGACCAACTCGGCGTGAAGTGAGGCCGACACTCTGCGCGCTCATTGGCCTAGCGCTGAGCGCGTCAGGGTGTGGCCTTGGTCCCGCGTGCGAAAACACGATCATCGAGTCCGTCGGCGGTCCAGGCGGTCGGCAGGCCATCTTGTTCGAGCGTAGCTGCGGCGCGACATCGGGCTTCTCCTCGCAGGTTTCCATTCTGGATGCGGGACAGCCGTTGCCAGACGCGGGCGGAAACGCCTTTGTCGCTGACACGGACAATGGAGCGGCCCCGGCGGCGGCGTGGGGCGGCCCGTGGGCCGCTCTCAGATGGAGCGGCCCAAATCAGGTCGTTATCACCCACGATCCCAGAGCGCGTGTGTTCACGCGGGCGGCAAGGGTGGGGCCTGTTTCGGTTTTCTACGAGACCAGGACCGGTTCCTAGGCCGCCCCGCGCCACCGAATCCGGCCGGCGATCGCCACCCGTTCCGGCGTGATCTCGCAGCGGTAGGCCAGCACCTCGACGCCCGCCTCCGCCGCCTCGCGCAGGCCCTTCGCATAGGCGGGGTCCAGGTCGTGGCAAGCCTCGAAGGCGTCGCAGTCGGTGCGCTGGACGACGAACAGCATGACGGCGCGGTGGCCGGCCTCGACCATGGCGGTGAGCTCCCTCAGGTGCTTCAGCGAGCGGGCGGCGACGCAGTCGGGGAACTCGGCCAGCGCCCCGTCACGGCGCAGGTGGCAGTTCTTCACCTCCAGCCAGCACGGCGGCCGATCCGGCGCCTCCAGCAGGAAGTCGACGCGGGAGTTGGTCCCGTAGCGGACCTCGCGCCGGTGGGTGGCGTAGCCGGCGAGTTCCGGGATGGCGTCGGCCGCCAGCGCCTCCGCCACCAGGCGGTTGGGATGCATGGTGTTGATCCCGACTAGGCCCCCGTCGGCCTCCACCAGCTCGAGCGTGTGGGCGAGCTTGCGCTTCGGGTCGTCGGACCTCGAGAGGAAGCAGGGCAGGCCCGGCGTGTTCAGGCCAAGCATGGCGCCCGGGTTGGGACAGTGCGCCGTCACCGGCGTGCCGTCCTCCAGCACCACGTCGGCGAAGAAGCGCTTGTAGCGCTGCACCAGGCGGCCCGGGATGAGCGGTTGCGGGAAGTCCATCTAGGCGGTTAGTCCGTTCTGGTAGGCGGGTGGATGTAGGCGAGGCGCGTCGGCATGGCGAGTGGCCCAGAGGCAGGTGAGGGGGACGGGCGGGTCACCGCGGCCGTCCTGATCATCGGCGACGAGATCCTGTCGGGGCGGACGCAGGACACCAACCTTCGCGACATCGCCAGGTACCTGGGCGTGCTGGGCATCGACCTGGCGGAGGCGCGCACGGTGCCCGACGTACTGGAGGAGATCGTGGCAGCCCTGAACGCGCTGCGCAGCCGCTACGACTACGTGATCACCACCGGCGGGATCGGGCCCACCCACGACGACATCACGGCCGATGCGGTGGCGGCGGCCTTCGGGGTGGAGCTCGAGGAGCATCCGGAGATCCTGGCGATGATGGAGAGGCGCTGGGGCGGCGAGCTCAACGCAGCGCGCCGGCGGATGGCCCGCGTGCCGGTGGGCGGCGACCTGGTGAAGAACCCGGTGCAGGGCCCGCCTGGGTTCACGATCGGCAACGTTTTCGTGCTGGCCGGCGTGCCGCAGATCATGCGCGGCATGCTGGAGGACGTGGGGCCCAGGCTGCGCGGCGGGCGGGTGACGGTCTCGCGGACGGTGCGGGTCGAGGGCTCGGGCGAGGGCCAGATCGCCGCGCCGCTGGAGGCGGTGGCCAGGGCCCACCCGCAGATGTCGCTGGGCAGCTATCCGTTCTTCGGGCCGGACGGCTACGGCTCGAACCTGGTGCTGCGCGGCCGCGATCCGGCCGAGGTGGAGGCGGTGGTGGGCGAGCTGACCGCGGCGCTCCGGCAGGCCGGGGTGGAGAACGTCCGCGAGGTCGAGCCCGCCGCCTGACGCATGAAGGAAATTCATGAGGCGGCCCGCCGAGGCGCTGCTAGCCTCGGGCGCAACGCGTTCTCCGAGGACTGATCATGTTGCTTGTCCTGCTCGCCGCCGCGACCGTGCTCGCCCAGGCGCCGGCCGCCCAGGCCCAGCCGCCCGCGGCCGCGCCTGCGTCGAAGGAAGTGGAAGGGGTCACGGTCAAGGCGCCCGAGAAGGACCCCCTGGTCTGCAAGACCCGGCAGCCGCTCGGCTCCAAGGTCCCCAAGCGCACCTGCAGCAAGAAGAGCGAGCTGGAGCAGGCCCGGCACGACAGCCGGGAGAACATGGAGTACCTGCGGCGCAACCGCGATCCGTTCTACCGCCCCATCGAACCCTGAGTGACGCGCGTCACCGCCGGCCGCCGAGCCGCGCCCTAATGTCCTTTTGCGCTGTGGATAAGTCTGTGCACTAATCCAGGGCGAGAGGGCGCCCGCGAAGGCGCCCCGGTGGCGATGGGGCAGGGAAGGGGGCGTATCCGTGAAGACGCTTGCCGTGGTGTCCCGCAAGGGCGGGGCCGGAAAGACGACGCTCGCGATCAACCTGACGCTCGCCGCCCGCGCCATGGGCGTCAAGGCCGTCCTCGCCGACGCCGATCCCCTGCGCAGCGCCTGCGAGGTGCTGCGCGAGCGGGAGGAGGGCGCCTCGCTGCTGGTGGAGACCAGCGCCTCGAAGCTGTTCGCGCTCGCCGAGGCCTCGCGCCGCGCCGGCGCCGAGCTGCTGATCATCGACACACCCGCCTGCCCCGAGGCCGACGTGGCCGAGGCGGTGCGGGTGGCCGACCTCTGCGTGGCGGTGGCCCGGCCCACTTACCTCGACCTGGCCGCCGCCGTGCGGTCCGTGGCGATCATCCAGCAGCTGGGACGGCGCGGCCTGATCGTGCTCAACCAGGCCGCGCCCGCGCGCAACGGCGTGGAGCCGCCGGCGGTCATGAAGGCGTTCGAGGCGCTGCGCTTCGCCGGCCTGCCGGTCGCCCCCGTCGCCCTGCGCTCGCGGGTGATCTACCAGTCGGCCTTCGCCCACCGCCGCTCCGTGCTGGAGATGGACGAGGGCGGCTCGGCGAGCGCCGAGGTCCGCGAGCTGTTCGCCCTCCTGTGGCGGACCGTCAACGGCGAGGCCACCGCCCGGGTGAAGAGCGCCAACGACGACCTGAAGAAGCCCTGGATGGCCGCAGGTCCCGGGCTGACGCTGACCCAGCCTACCGCCTAGGCGCCCGCTCCAGAGCCTCGTACTCCGCCGGCGTTCCGCAGAAGACGACCTGGCGCCGCTCCACCTGCCGCCAGGCGATGTGCGCGCCCTGGCCGATCAGGTGGTTGTAGAGCGGGGCGACGTAGAGCTCCTTGGCCTGCGGGGCGAGGCGCTCGGCGGCCAGGGCGGCGCGGAAGTCGCGGTTGCGGGCGAAGTGGTAGAGGCCCGTGCAGCAGAGCTCGGAGATCTCCTGCTTCTCGGCGGTCCGCAGGACACGAGGCTCCGGCCCGCGCGCCGGCTCCACATAGGACCAGTTCGGGCCCGAGCCGCGGAATACCTCCAGCCAGCCGTCGGCGTCCTTGAACCGGCCGCCGGGGAAGGTGAAGCCCGGCCGGAAGGTATCGATGTTGAAGATGGTCAGCGGCTCGTCCGGGGCCACCTGCCAGCGGTCGAGACCCAGCGCCACGGTGTCCGCCTGGCCGGCCGTGGCGCCCACACCGCAGGTGAGCAGGTTGCGCACGCCAAGCCGTCCGCATTCCTGCCGCACGAACGCCGCCACCTCCAGATCGTCGGCGTGGATGAACAGGAAGGTCTCGCTCCAGAAGTACTCCTGGAAGCTGCGCACCGCGTGGGCGAAGACGCTCTCCCCGTGCAGATCCAGCATGAACTTCGGCGACAGGTAGCCGGCGGAGAGGAAGCGCTGCGAGCGCCCGGCCATGGGGATGACGATCACGCCGCCGCCTTGAGGCCGGCGTCGAGGCCCTGCCAGAGCCGCAGGGCGTTGCCGATGAAGGCCTGCTGCCGGTCGGGGCGGTCCGCGTGCAGGGGCAGCATCGACAGGAACAGGCTGGCCATCACCGCGCGCACCGGCTCGGAGAGGCCGCCGACGCCGTCGACCGTCATGTCCGCCAGCGCGCCCTCGAGCCAGGCTTGGCAGGCGACCGGCTCGAACTGCAGGGCGTAGTCGCCGCCGTGGCGATCCAGGCGATAGCGGCCGGCGATGATCTGGTCGTAGCGGCCGACCACTGAGTGGGCGAGCTTGGCGAGGTCGTAGCGCAGGTCGCCGAACAGCGACGGGGACTCGCGCACGGCGCCGCGGGGGTCGATGACCTTGATGCGCCGCACCCGGCTGTCCCACAGGACGTTGGAGAAGCACAGGTCCCCGTGCATGGCGCATTCGAACCGTCCGCTGGCCAGGTCCATGGCAGGCGCCAGGGCTTCGGCGATGTCCACCAGCGAAGGGCAGGGGCGGCCGGCGTAGCGCATCGGGGCGCTCACAGATTGTCCCGTCGCGCGTTCGAAGGCGTCCAGCCGCTCCAGCGTCTTCTCGGCCGCCAGCCGCCGCAGCGCCGCGTCCCCGGAGCCCTCGCCGCGGACCCGGGCGAGGGCGGCGAGGAGGTCTTCCAGCGATCCCATGATCCGCAGCCATGGCTTGCGCGGCAGGTCGCCGTGCACGACCAGCTCCGACAGCACCGGCAGGAACTCGTACTCCGTCTCGTAGAAGGCCCGGCCCTGCTCCAGGCCGAAGCCGAGCAGGCGCGCGGTGTAGATCTGCACAGGCGGGGGCGCCGCCTGCAGCCAGTGGGCCTCGGCCCGCATCTTGGCGGTGTCATGCGACGACTTGCGCGCCGTCAGCCCGTCGATGCGCACGGTGTTGAAGGCCCGCGCCGTGGTCACCGCCAGGCGCGACCGGAAGAAGGTGGTCAGGTGTCCGAAGTCCAGCCAGTCGGCGGCTTCGACCAGCCGTACCGGGCGGCCCTGCAGGTAGTGGTTCACCCCGCCGATGAAGTCCCCGCGCAGACGGGTCAGGGAGCGCAGCAGGTCGAGCCCGGAGCCGAAGGCGAAGTAGCCGGCGGCCAGCGGCCAGTCCTCGTGCCCGTCCTCGCCCGCCGGGGTGGTGACCAGCGAGACGACCCGGCCGGCCGCGTCCGTCTCCATCTCCGCCCACGCGTATTCGCTGGCGCGCGGGGCGCCGACAATCACGTCGTGGCGGTCCTTCGGCGGGCCCGGGATCAGGGTGTCGCCGTGCAGCAGGTGAACGGGGACGTCGCCGGCGCCGATGGCGTTCAGGGCATAGACCACCGCCTCGCCGAGCTTCAGGCCCTCTGGGATCGGGACGACCTCGACGCCGAGCTCGGCCAGCCGGGTTGCGTCGTGCTCCGGGACCGCGAAGGTCTCCGGCAGCACCAGGTGGACGGGGCCTGCGCCCTCCAGGCTCTTCAGCTGCAGCTCGTAAAGACGCTGGACGCCCACCGGCAGGAAGGCCGGCGGCAGGGGGCCGAACTCGGCGGCGAGCTCCTGGCCCACCACGGCCCCCGACATGATCAGCCGGACGGTCACACGGCCTCGCGGGCGAGCAGGGCGTGGATCTCCTCGTGGCCCAGCTTCAGGAATTCCGACGGCCGGATCGCCTTGTCGTCGACGTAGAAGCCCTCGGTCCCGCACCAGGGCTTGCCCACGTGCACCTCGTCGTAGGGGATGTCGTGCCGGGCCAGCCAGTCGAGGATGACCGGCAGGGTGTTGGCGTTGATCTTGCCGATGTCGCCCGCGTAGGTGCGCATGTTCCGCGCCGAGCAGATGACGATCTCGAAGCCTTCAGCCTTGTAGGCGCGCAGCTTCTCCACGACGGCCAAGTTCGGCCGGCGCTCGGCATAGGGCGCCGAGGCGTCGTCGTGGGTGATGGTCCCGTCGAGATCGAAGACCAGCCGCTTCATGCGAAGAGGCTAGGGCGATTCTGGCGCGGCTAGCCTGCGGCCTGACGCCGGTCCTCCAGCACCATGGCGGCGGCCTTCTCGGCGATCATGATGGTGGGCGAGTTGGTGTTGCCCGAGACGATCCGCGGCATGGCCGAGGCGTCGACCACGCGCAGGCCGTGGACGCCCCGCACCCGCAGCCGCTCGTCGAGCACGGCCATGGGATCGCCCTCTGGACCCATGGCCGCCGTCCCCGCGGGGTGGAAGATGGTGGTGCCGATCTCGCCGGCGGCGCGGCGCAGGTCGGCTTCGGACGTGAGCTGCGGGCCGGGGCGGTGTTCCTGCGGCCGGTACTTCGCCAACGGCGGGGCGGCGACGATGCGCCGGGCCAGCCGGATGGCGTCGGAGGCCACCTGCAGGTCCTCTTCCGTCGACAGGTAGTTGGGCGAGATCCTGGGCGCTGCGCCCGGATCGGGGCTCGTGGCGTGCACCGAGCCCCGGCTGGTCGGCCGCACGTTGCAGACGCTGGCCGTGAAGGCGCCGAACGGGTGCAGGCCGTCGCCCCATTTGTCCAGGCTTAGCGGCTGGAAGTGGAACTCCAGGTTGGCGGTGGCGTAGCGCGGCGAGGACTTCGCGAACGCCCCCACCTGGCTCGGCGCCATGGTCAGCGGTCCCCGGCCCCGCAGGGCGTACTCCATGCCCATCCAGGCGCGCTTGAAGAGGTTGCGGTACTCGGTGTTGAGCGTTTTCACGCCCGAGACCTTGTAGATCGGCCGCAGCTGCAGGTGGTCCTGCAGGTTCTCGCCGACGCCCGGCGCGTGATGCACCACCTCGATCCCCAGCCCGCGCAGCCGCTCGCCGTCGCCGACGCCGGAGAGCTCCAGGAGCTTGGGCGAGACCACCGCGCCCGTGGAGAGCAGCACCTCGCCGGTGCAGCGCGCCTCCAGTCGCTGGCCGTCCTTGCGATAGGCGAGGCCGACGGCTCTGCGGCCCTCGAACAGCACCCGCTCGATCTCCGCCCCGGTGACCAGCGTCAGGTTCTTGCGGTGCAGGACGGGCTTGAGGAAGCCGCGCGCGGCGCTCCAGCGGCGGCCGGCCTTCTGGTTCACCTGGAAGTAGGAGGAGCCCTCGTTGTCGCCGGTGTTGAAGTCGGAGACCTTGGGCACGCCGACCGCCTCGGCGGCGTCACGCACCGCGTCGAGGATCTCCCAGCGCACGCGCGGGTGCTCCACGCGCCATTCGCCGCCGGACGCGTGGAAGGGGCTCGTCCCGTCGATGTGGTCCTCGTGCTTCAGGAAATGGGGCAGGACGTCGTCCCAGCCCCAGCCGGCCAGTCCCAGCTGGCGCCAGCCGTCGTAGTCCGCCGCCTGGCCGCGCATGTAGATCATCGCGTTGATGGCCGACGAGCCGCCGATCACCTTGCCGCGCGGATAGGCGAGCGCCCGGCCGCCCAGCCCCGGCTCCTCGGCGGTGGTGAACATCCAGTCCGCGCGCGGGTTGCCGATGGCGAACAGGTAGCCGACGGGGATGTGGAACCAGATCCAGTCGTCCTTGCCGCCGGCCTCCAGGACCAGCACGCGGACCTTGGGATCGGCCGAGAGCCGGTTGGCGAGCACGCAGCCCGCCGAACCGGCCCCTGCGATGACGTAGTCGTAGGTCAGGTGAGGCCGATCCAGCGGCCGCCCGCACCCACCGTCACCCAGATCAGGATGGCGGCGTAGCCCACCAGCCGGCTGAGCGTCGTGGTCCCCGGCCTGGCGCTGCGGCCGAAGATGTTCAGGGCGGCGAGGCCGAAGACGAACACGCCGGCGATCCACATCCAGGCCTTGTTGACCGTCATCCAGGTCTCGGTGAACGGATCTCCGACGACGCCGTGGGTGGCGATCTGCAGCCCGACCACCAGGACGACGAGCCCGATCAGCATGATCCAGCGCAGAGCGCCATAGAGCGCGAAGATCGAGATCAGGGCGCAGGCGAACATGACGTGGAAGATCGCGACGTTGCCGCCCTTCTTCGAGATCATGACCACCAGCGCCAGGACCCAGACGAGCAGCCCCAGGATCAGGCCGATCCTTGCTCCGCCGCTCACTTCACCCTCGCGCTTGGCCGTGGGGACCAGCACCGCATAGGTGAAGATCACCCCCGCCACGAGGGCGATCATCTTCCAGAGGAAGGCGGAGTTGTCATAGAGCTTGGAGGCGTTCGACAGCCCCATCAGGATGCCGCTGACGATCGCCAGCACGACGCCCAGGTGCAGCCAGAGCCGCGTGTTCCGGTAGATGGACGACGGTGTCGCCTCGACGAAGCCGACGCCGAGCAGCCGCAGGCCGACGAGGATCGCCGCCGCGGCGAGGCAGAACAGCCCGAGGATGTGGAACACCTCGATGACGGCGAACCAGCTCTGCAGCGCCACCGGGAACGGTTGGGTGGCCAGGCTTTCAATCCAGCCCTCGATGGAGGGGATGATCTGTTTGAAGTTGTCAGGGATGATCGCCATGGCTCAGTGCTCCCCACCGCCGGTGGAGAGCCCCGCCAGGTTCTGGGCTCCCTTGCTGGACGCGGCGCATTCCTGGACGGAGTTGACCCAGTCCGGCTGCGGCTTTCCGCACTCGAACCAGTTGTAGGCGATGAACCGCCCGAACGCGATGATCAGGATCCAGGAGGTCAGCGAGATCAGGGCCGACATCCTGACCTTGGGCGGCGGCCTTGGCAGCTCGTCCCAGGCGGCCTGGTTCTTCTGCACCATGTAGTGGAAGACCACGATGTTGATCACCGCGACGACCAGCAGCACCAGCTTCAGCCGGAACCAGAGGTTGTGCCAGTAGATCTCCGGCTTGGCGAAGAACAGCAGGAGCCCGGTCACGACCATGAAGAGGAAGGCCACGACCGTAAGCGGGAGGACGCGGTTCGAGAGCACGGAGATCCGGTACTCGCGGAAGCCGATGCCGAGCATCCGCAGGTCCACCAGCAGGATGGTGCCGAAGAACAGCATCAGCATCAGCAGGTGGGTGCCTTCCAGCAGGCCCCAGAAGTTGAGCGAGCTTAGCAGCAGCTGGCTGTAGGACGTCCCGTCCCCCGGCGTCTGCGCGCCCCAGCTATTCTGGAGCCAGTCGAAAAAATCGTTGAGCAAGCGGAAATCCTCCCCGCGGCTTGGCGTCTTCTTGTCACCGCAGCGCAGACCTATGTGGCGCGGCGTCCCTACGTCAACTCAAGGCCGATACCTAAGCCCCAATTCGTCTCCTTCGAATTGCCGGTATGTTGCGATTCGGCAGGAAGGGTCCGCTTGCGCCGCGAATTGCGCTAGAGAGGCCGCGGTCGCGTGGACGTGGCGGAACTGGTAGACGCAGCAGACTTAAAATCTGCATCCCGCAAGGGAGTGTGGGTTCGACTCCCACCGTCCGCACCAAGCCGTTGGGGGAGGGTTGAAGGCATGAAGATGGGCAAGACCGAGAGCGAGGCGCAGGCCAGCCTTTCGCCCGACCCGCTCACCGCGGTCTCGCCCCTCGACGGCCGCTATGCGGTCCAGACCCAGGCGCTCCGCCGCTACTTCTCCGAATTCGCGCTGATCCGCTATCGGCTGAAGGTGGAGGTGGAGTGGCTGGTGGCCCTGGGCGCCGAGCCCGCCATCGGCGAGTGCCGGCCGCTGGCCGACGGCGAGGCCCAGGCGCTCCGCCGCTGGGTCGAGGACCTCTCGGTCGAGGACGCCCGCTCGGTGAAGGCCCGCGAGGCGGTCACCCGTCATGACGTGAAGGCGGTGGAATACGAGCTGCGCGACCAGGTGGAGAAGCTGGGCCGGGCCGACCTCGTCCCCTTCGTCCACTTCGGCTGCACCAGCGAGGACATCAACAACATCAGCCATGCGCTGATGCTGCGCGACGGCCTGGCGGACGTCTGGCTGCCGGCGGCCCAGGAACTGGTCGAGGAGATCCGCGCCCGCGCCACGGCCACCGAGGACCTGCCGATGCTGGCCCACACGCACGGCCAGCCGGCATCGCCAACCACCCTGGGCAAGGAGCTGGCCATCTTCGTCCACCGCCTGGAGCGGCAGCTGCGCCAGGTGGCCGGCGCGGAATACCTGGCCAAGTTCTCCGGCGCGGTGGGCAACTACAACGCCCACCTGGCGGCCTACGCCGACCTCGACTGGCCGGCCTTCGCCAAGCGGTTCATCGAGGGCTTCGGCCTCACCCAGAACGTGCTCACCACCCAGATCGAGAGCCACGACTACATGGCCGAGGTGTTCCACGCGCTGGCGCGGTTCAACACCCTGCTGATCTCCTACGACCAGGACATGTGGAGCTACATCTCCCACGGCTACTTCTCGCAGAAGCTGCTGCCGGGCGAGGTCGGCTCCTCGACCATGCCGCACAAGGTCAACCCGATCGACTTCGAGAACTCCGAGGCCAACGCGGGCCTCGCCAACGCCGTGCTGAACCACCTGGCCGGCAAGCTGCCCATCTCGCGCATGCAGCGCGACCTGACCGACTCCTCCGCCTTGCGGAACGTCGGCGTCGGCGTGGGCTATGCCCTGCTGGCGGTGCGCTCGGCGCTGGCCGGCACGCGCAAGGTGGAGGCCAACCCCGCCCGCCTGGCCGAGGACCTCGACGGCGAGTGGGCCGTGCTGGGCGAGGCGGTGCAGACCGTGCTGCGCAAGGCCGGCCACCACGACGCCTACGAACGGCTGAAGGCCGCCACCCAGAACCGCGAGTTCTCGGAAGCCTCCTTCGCCCAGATGCTGGCCGAGCTAGACATCCCCGAGGACGACCGGGCTCGCCTGAAGGCCATGGCGCCCAGGGACTACGTTGGCCTGGCCGCCGAGCTGGCCCGGACGGTGACGCGGCGCTAGGCGCTCGCTTCGGCCGAGCTCCCACAAAGATCCTCTCGCCGCAGGGGGGAGGTGGCGGTTGGCGCGCAGCGTCCAACCGACGGCGGGGGACCCGGGCCGCAAGAAGGCGCTGCCCACCGCCCTTGAGCACTCGGTACGCGCGCGCGGCGCAATATTGGTGTAACCTAGTAAGTCGATAAGCGCCGAAGAGGGACCGCCACTCGCGACGATCCCTGCGCCGATGGGGATAGAGGAAACGCGATGAGGACGGCTCGACTGATGGCCTTGATGGCCGGCGCGGCGCTGCTGGGCAGCTGCGCGAGCGACACGATTTCGGTCAATGTGGCGACCGCCGGCGACGTCGCCGCGACCACCTCGGCCACCGTCGACAACTTCATGCTGGTCGACCAGAACATGGAGGCCCACGAGCTCTACCGCCTGGCCGACGCCAAGGCGGTGGTGCTGGTCACCCACGCCAGCGGCGACGCGGAGCTGCGCCGCCTGGCGCCCGCGCTGAACGCGCTGGCCGCCAAGCACCCGGATGTCGAGTTCCGGATGCTGAACTCCAGCCTGAAGGACAACTTCGACACGGTCGCGGCGGACGCCGGCGCCGCGGGCGTGAAGATCCCGGTGCTCCTGGACCGCTACCAGCTGGTGGGCGAGGCGCTCGGCGTCACCCGCGCCGCCGAGGTGATCATCGTCAATCCGAAGACCTGGGGCGTGGCCTACCGCGGCGCGGCGGCGGAAGCCGGCCCGGCGCTCGACGCCGTCTTGGCGGGCAAGACCTACAGGGTCACGGCCTCCAACGGCTCGGCCATCGCCTTCCCGGAGCGTGCGAAGCGCGCGGAGTTCGCCAAGATCTCCTACGCCCGCGACGTGGCCCCGATCCTCGAGCGGAACTGCGTTGCCTGCCACAGCCAGGGCGGGATCGGTCCGTTCGCCATGTCGAGCTACGACATGGTCAAGGGCTTCGCGCCCATGATCCGCGAGACCATCCGCACCGACCGGATGCCGCCGTACAACGCCGACCCGCACGTCGGTAAGTTCTCCGACAACAAGAACATGACCGCGGCCGAGATCAAGACGCTGGTCCACTGGATCGAGGCCGGGGCGCCGCGCGGCGAGGGCGCCGACCCGCTGGCCGTGGCCAAGCACGTGGCTCCGGAATGGCCGCTGGGCAAGCCGGACCTCGTCCTGAACATCCCGTCCTACAAGGTGCCGGCCTCGGGTATCGTCGATTATCAGAGGCCCTACACGGTCAACCCGCTGACCGAAGGCAAGTGGATCCGCGCCACGACTGTGAAGCCGGGCGACCGCAAGGCCGTGCACCACGTGCTGACCGGCTGGATGAAGGACGTGCCGGGCTCCGGCCAAACCTCGTCCGAGACCCGCTGGCGCGGGTCGGTGGGCGGCTATGCGGTGGGCGCTGAGTCCAACGTGTTCGGCGGCGACGTCGGCACCTTCCTGCCGGCCGGCGGGGCGGTGGGCTACCAGATGCACTACACGCCCTACGGCAAGGAGACGACCGACAACTCGCAGATCGGGGTCTACTTCCGCAAGGATGCGCCGAAGTACATCATGCGGAGCGTCGTGGTGATCGACTCCAGCATCGAGCTGCAGCCGAACACCGCGCGCCACAAGGAGACGGCCTACGTCTACTTCGAGAAGGACGCGCTGCTCTACTCGGCCTTCCCGCACGCCCACTACCGGGCCTACTCGAACGACCTGTGGCTGCAGACGCCCGACGGCAAGAAGAAGCTGCTGCTCAGCCTGCCGCGCTACGACTTCAACTGGCAGCGCGCCTACACCTTCGCCGAGCCGATCAAGATCCCAGCAGGCTCGAAGCTGATCGCCAACTACGTCTACGACAACTCCAAGCGGAACCCGTCGAACCCCGACCCGAAGATCAAGGTCACCTGGGGCGAGCAGAGCCACGAGGAGATGCTGTTCACGTCGGTCAGCTTCCGCTGGCTGGACGAGACGGCCGCCAAGCAGATCGACAACGACGCCCGCTTCGCCAACTACCGCATGTTCGGCATGATGGACGACAACCTCGACGGCAAGCTGCAGAAGGCGGAGTTGCGCGGCCAGATGGCCAAGATGATCGCGCCCTTCTACGAGCGCATCGACGCCAACAAGGACGGCGCCCTGGACGTGGCGGAGATGAAGGCCGCCCAGTCCATGCTGCCGCAGCGCCGCCGCGGGTCCGAGGCCCAGAACGGCCCGAACGAGAACACGCCGCTCACTTAGGCTGAGCTACAGATTGGAAGAGGGCCCCGGAGCGATCCGGGGCCCTTTTTCTTTGCTTCATGGTCAAGCCGTGGAGCCGGATTCACCAAAGGCAAGCAACCGCTTTGCTGAATGCAGGAAAGAGGAACGGCTCTATTTCCCATGGATTGGGGTCCCGTTGAAACAGGTGGTCAGGGAGACCCAATATGAACAGGAAGATCATTGCACTCGGCGCGGCTTCGGCTCTGCTGCTCGGCACCGTCGCCGTCGCCCAGACGAGCGGCGGCGCTTCGGGTGGCCAGACCGGCGCGATCGGCGCGGGCGCGGGCGGCTCGTCGATGAGCGCCGGCGGCGCGGCTGGCGGCTCCAACATGAACACCACGGGCGGCGGCTCGACGGGCGCGGGCGCCACGGGCGGCGCGACGGGTGCGGGCGCCTTCGGCTCCGACGCGGCCCAGGGCGGGGCCACGGGCGGCGCGGCTGACGCCGGCGCGGCCGGCACGGACGTGGCCATGGCGGGCGAACGCGGCTGAGCCACAAACCCGAACGCTCCCGCACCCCGCGGGAGAGACGCATAGAGCAGCTGGTCGGGGCGGTGTTCCTGGCCAGCTGCTTCGCGGCGTTTGCAACCTTCGCTCCGCCGGCTGCCCGGATGGCCTCCTCCAGGGCGGCCGAGATCCGGGAAGCGCCCGTGGCCGACGCGCTGCGGGCGGCGGCGGCGCGCCGCGCGCCGTCCGACGAGGTCACGGCGTTCTACGCCAGCCGCAACTACCGTCCGCTGTGGACGACGGGGCAGGCCGTGCGCCCCGAGGCGCACAGGGCGGCCGCGCTGCTGGCTGCGGCCGCGGAGGAGGGGTTGGACCCGGCCCGTTATGACGCAGATCAGCTGCAGCAGGCGCTCAGACACGTACGTGGTCCTGCGGCGCTGGCGGAGCTGGAGCTGGCGCTCTCGTCCGCCTTCGCCGCCTATGCCGTCGATGTCCAGACGCCGCCGCAGGCCGCGCAGCTCGACTACATCGATCCGGCCTTGCCGGGCCGGCTCTCCAGGAGCCGTGAGGCGCTCGAAGCAGCCGCCAACGCCCCTTCGCTCGCCGCCCACCTCGAGACGGTGCGGCCGTCCAATCCGATCTACGCCCAGGTGAGGGATGCGCTCGCCGCCTGGCGGACGCAGGGTGGCGACAAGGCGCGGGAAGCCCTGATCCTCGCCAACCTCGACCGCGCCCGCGCGCTGCCGAAGGAACTCGGCCGCCGCTTCGTGTGGGTGGACGCCGCGGCCCAGACCCTGTGGGCCTACCAGGACGGCGAGGTCGTGGACGTCATGCCCGTGGTGATCGGCAAGGAGACCGCCGAGACCCCGCAGATGGCCGGCGTCATCCGCTTCGTCGTCTACAATCCCTACTGGAACATCCCTCCGGACCTGGCGCGCTACACCTATGCGCCCAAGGTGCTGGCGGGCGGCGTCTCCGCGCTCGACGAGCTGGAGATGGAGGCGATGTCCGGCTGGAGCCAGGACGCCTCCCTGGTCCCGCTCGAGACGGTGGACTGGCTGGCGGTCCGCCAGGGCCGGCAGAAGCTCCGCCTGCGCCAGCGTCCGGGCCCGGGCAACACCATGGGCCGGGTGAAGCTGATGCTGCCCAACCGCCTGGGCATCTACCTGCACGACACCCCGGAGAAATGGGCCTTCGCCGGCGAGACCCGGATGCTGAGCTCCGGCTGCATCCGGCTGCAGGACGCCGAGCGCCTGGCCCGCTGGCTGCTGGCCGACGCCGCGGCCCCGCCAAGCGGCGCGCCCGACGAGCGCGTGGACCTCCCCGAGCCCGTGCCCGTCTACATCACCTATCTCACCGTCGGGCTCACGCCGGCCGGCGTCGAGTTCCGCCGCGATCCCTACAGGCGCGATGCCGGCCTGCTGGCGGCTTTGTCACGAAAGCATCGTCCCCATATGCAATTGTGAAGCGGTCGAACCGCGGGCCCGTCTCGCCCGTTGGACACCTCGCCGGGGCAGGGGGCTCCGGCCAAGCTACGGAAAAGCATCGAGAAAATGGACCAGGTGGAACTGAGCGTCCGCCCCGCGGAGGGTGGTTGGAAGATCGAATCCTCGGACGGCCTGGAGCCCTTGATGTTCCTCTCCGGCGGCCGCGCCGAACGCAGCGCCCGCGCGCTCGCCCGCGTCCTGTCGCGGGCCGGAAAGGCCGTGCGCCTGGTGATCGAGGACCGCGGCTCCCGCGTCGTCGCTCAGGAACGCTTCGAGCCGGCCTGACCTGTGACGTCGGCGAGCGCGAGCGGCAGCAGGCGGGCCAGGCGTTCGGCGACCTCGCCCTGCCCAGCCGCCTCGGCGATCAGGTCCTGCCGCACCTCCAGCTCCAGGTAGTCGAGCCCCCGGCGCATGGCGTGGTGCGGGACGGTGAAGTCCACCGTATCCATCCGGTAGGGCTCGTTGTCGCCGACCGGCCCCGCGTCCGGCTCGGCCCGCAGCCGGGCGAGCATGGCGTCGGAAAACGCCGAATTGCCCATGTGCAGCACGCCGAACCGCCAGGGCCGCGCCTGCCCCCCCATGGCCGGCGTGAACGAATGCAGGGCCACCACCACCGTCGGCCGGCCGGCGCGGGCGTCGAGCTCGGCGGCGATCGCCGCATGGTAGGGCGCGAACACCGTCTCGATGCGGCGCAGGCGCTCGGCGGGGGACAGCCCGGCGTTCCCCGGGACGGCCGTGCCGTCGCTCACCTCGCAGATCGCATCGGCGCGGGCCGGGTCGCGGTTGCAGTCGATGACCAGGCGGGAAACCGTCTGCGAGATGAAGGTGGCGTCCAGCGCCTCGGCCAGCCGCGCGCCGAGCCCCGCCACGCCGATGTCCCAGGCGATGTGGCGGTCCATCTCGGCGGCCGGCACGCCCAGGTCGCCCAGTTCGGGCGGGATCGCCCGGCCGGCGTGATCTCCCAGCAGCAGGAAGGGGGACCCGGCGCCTGGATTCTGCACAATCATCGAGGGTCCTGCGACGCCTTGGCGTGTTCATGGACCGTTTATCGGAATCGGCCGCTCATTGCTGCCATGCCGGTTGTCTCGATCCGACATCTGACGACCTACCGCTACGCCAAGCCGGTCGGCTTCGGCGAACACCGCATGATGCTGCGCCCGCTGGAGGGCCACGATCAGCGGCTGATCTCCTGCGAGGTGGAGGTCTCTCCCGAGCCGTCGCTGCTGCGCCAGGTGAGCGACGTCAGCGGCGCGACGGTGGGCGTGGCCCGCTTCGGCGGGACCGCCGAGCGCCTGGTGTTCGACAGCCGCGCGGTGGTCGACCATCGGCCCGAGAACCTGCTGGACCTGGCCGACGCCCGCGTCCGGCTGGGCGCGATCCCCTTCGAGTACGATCCCGTCGAGGCGCCGGAGCTCGCCCGCTCCATCGCGCGCCAGCATGCGCCCGGCGAGGTCGACGCCTGGGCCCGGCGGTTCGTCCGCGCCGACGGCTCCACGCGCGTCTCCGGCCTGCTGGCCGACATGACCCACGCCATCCGGGAGGGCTTCGCCTACCGCCTGCGGCTGGAGGGCGGCCCTCAGGCGCCGGCCGTCACCCTCGAAAGCCGCACCGGCAGCTGCCGCGACTTCGCCGTGCTGATGATGGACGCCGCGCGCAGCCTCGGCCTCGCGGCGCGGTTCGTCTCCGGCTACGTCTACTCGAGCTCGTCGAAGTCCGGACGTAAGGGCGGCGGCCACACCCACGCCTGGGTGCGGGTCTATCTGCCCGGCGCCGGCTGGACCGACTTCGACCCCACCAACGGCCTGATCGGCGGAGTGGACCTGATCCGCGTAGCCGCCGTCGCCGACCCGCGCCAGGCGCTGCCGCTGCACGGGACCTGGTCAGGCGACGCCTCCGATTTCATCGGCATGGACGTGGAGGTGGACATCCGGCCGGAAGAGGAGTCCATCCTGCAACCGGCTTCTCATTTGAGAGTTGCCCAGGGAAGATAGTCCCCAGGGGGCGCGATGCGCATCAGAGCCGGCTACGAGATCACCTACCAGTGCCGGGGCCAGACGCCGATGCTGCTCATGCTGAACGTGCGGCCGGAGCGCGAGCCGGACCTGGAGAGCCCCGACGCGATCCACACCGATCCGCGCCTCGAAATCCGCCAGTACCGCGACCTCTACGGCAACACCGTCAGCCGGGTGCTCGCGCCGGCCGGCCAGGTGACCTTCAGCGCCGACTTCGTGATCGAGGACTCGGGCGAGCCGGACCCCGAGTTCCCGGACGCCGAGCAGGCGTTGGTGCAGGACCTGCCGGACGAGACGCTCGTCTACCTGCTGGGCTCGCGCTACTGCGACACCCAGCAGCTCAGCGACACCGCCTGGAAGCTGTTCGGGGACGTGCCGGCCGGCTGGGCGCGGGCCAAGGCGATCGTCGCCTACGCCCACGAGCGGGTGGCGTTCGGCTACCAGCATGCGCGGGCCACCCGCACCGCCTCTGAGGCCCACGAGGAGCGGCTCGGCGTCTGCCGCGACTACGCCCACCTGGCGGTCACCCTGTGCCGCTGCATGAACATCCCGGCCCGCTACTGCACCGGCTACCTGGGCGACATCGGCGTGCCGGGCTCGCGCGACGAGATGGATTTCTCGGCCTGGTTCCAGGTGTGGCTGGGCGGCGCCTGGCGCACCCTCGATGCCCGCCACAACAAGCCGCGCATCGGGCGCATCCTGATGGCGATCGGCCGCGACGCCGCCGACGTGCCGATGATGACCACCTTCGGCGCCGCCGAGCTCACCGGCTTCAAGGTGATCACCGAGGAGCTGCCGCTGGCGGCCGCCCAGGGCTACGCCGCCGGCTGAGCCTACTGCGCCGCCTGCTCCTGAGCGTAGCCGAGCAGCTCGTTCAGGCGCTCCAGCACCGTCACGGCCGCTTCGGGGATCACCGTGCCCGGCGTGAAGACGGCGGCGACCCCCATCTCCTCCAGCGCCTTGAAGTCCTCCGGCGGGATCACGCCGCCGACCACCACCAGGATGTCCGGGCGGCCGAGCTTCTTCAGCTCGTCCTTCAGCTCCGGCACCAGCGTCAGGTGGCCGGCCGCCAGCGAGCTCGCGCCCACCGCATGCACCCCGTCGGCGACGGCCTGCGCCGCCGTCTCCGCCGGCGTCTGGAAGAGGTCGCCGATGGCCACGTCGAAGCCCAGGTCCGCGAACCCGGAGGCGATCACCTTCTGGCCGCGGTCGTGGCCGTCCTGGCCCATCTTGGCCACCAGGATCTTGGGCTTGCGCCCGTCGGCCGCGGCGAAGGCCGACGCCATCTCCTTGGCCCGCGCCGCGGCCGGCGTCTCGCCGGACTCCCGCAGATAGACGCCCTTCACGGCGTCGGCGGCGGCCTTGTGGCGGTTGAACACCCGCTCCAGGGCGTCGGAGATCTCGCCCACCGTGGCCTTGGCCCGCGCGGCCTCCACCGACAGCTCCAGCAGGTTCGCCCCGCCCGCCGCGCCGTTGGACAGCGCCGTCAGCGCCGCCTCGACCGCGGCGGGATCGCGCTCGGCCTTCAGCCGCTTCAGCTTGGCGAGCTGCTGCTCGCGCACGGCCGTGTTGTCGACCTTCAGCACCGGGATCTCGTCGGCGCCTTCCGGGCGGTAGCGGTTGACGCCCACCACGCTCTGCAGGCCCGCGTCGATCCGCGCCTGTGTCCGCGCCGAGGCCTCCTCGATGCGCCGCTTCGGCAGGCCGTCCTCGATGGCCTTGGCCATGCCGCCCAACGCCTCAACCTCGGCGATGTGCTCCAGGGCCCGCGCGGCCAGGTCCGCCGTCAGCCGCTCTACGTAGTAGCTGCCGCCCCACGGGTCGATCACCCGCGTCTGGCCGCTCTCCAGCTGCAGGAACAGCTGGGTGTTGCGGCTGATCCGCGCCGAGAAGTCGGTCGGCAGGGCCAGCGCCTCGTCGAGCGAGTTGGTGTGCAGGCTCTGGGTCTGGCCGCCCACCGCCGCCATGGCCTCGATCGCCGTCCGCGCCACATTGTTGAAGACGTCCGACGCCGCCAGGCTCCAGCCGCTCGTCTGGGTGTGGGCCCGGAGGGACAGAGAGCGCGCGTCCTTCGGGTCGAACTCGGCCTTCATCAGCTTCGCCCACAACAGGCGCGCCGCCCGCTGCTTGGCGATCTCCATGAAGGCGTTCATCCCGGCGTTCCAGAAGAACGACAGCCGCGGCGCGAAGCTGTCCACCGGCAGTCCCGCCGCCACCCCGGCCCGCACATATTCGATCCCGTCGGCCAGGGTGTAGGCGAGCTCCAGGTCGAGCGTCGCGCCCGCCTCCTGCATGTGGTAGCCGCTAATCGAGATCGAGTTGAACCGCGGCATCTCGCGGCTCGTGTAGCCGAAGATGTCCGACACGATCCGCATCGAGGGGCCGGGCGGATAGATGTAGGTGTTCCGGACCAGGAACTCCTTCAGGATGTCGTTCTGGATCGTGCCGCTGAGCGCCTTGTGCGCCACGCCCTGCTCTTCGCCGGCCACGATGTAGAGCGCCATGATCGGCAGCACGGCGCCGTTCATCGTCATCGACACGCTCATCTTGTCGAGCGGGATGCCGTCGAACAGCTGGCGCATGTCGAGGATGGAATCGATCGCGACCCCCGCCATGCCGACGTCGCCCTTCACACGCGGGTGGTCTGAGTCGTAGCCGCGATGCGTCGCCAGGTCGAAGGCGATGGAGAGCCCCATCTGCCCCGCCGCCAGGTTGCGCCGGTAGAAGGCGTTGCTGTCCTCCGCCGTCGAGAACCCCGCGTACTGCCGGATCGTCCACGGGTTGGTCAGGTACATGGTGGGGTAGGGGCCCCGCTGGAACGGCGCTAGCCCCGGATAGGCCGCCAGCGTGTCCAGCGTGGCTGTGTCGGCCTCAGAATAGGCCGGCTTCACCGCGATCCCCTCCGGCGTCTCCCACGGCATCCCGGCCGGCGCCGGGCCCGGCGTGTGCTGCCGCTCGAACGGGACCTGAGTAAAGTCGGGGACGGCGGTCATGCCTGGGCCTCGTAGGCTTCGCTCAGCCGCAGGGGCTTGAGAGGCTCGCAACGCGAGTCCGGCCCCGGCAGCTGGACGGACGGCGCCTCCGCCGCCCGAGGCTCCACCCGCTCCACCTCCACCGGTGTCTCGGAAGCGGGCGGGAAGGCGGTCACGCCCACGATCTTCAGCTCGCCGCGGCCCGCGTTCGCCGCCGCTGCGTCGCGCGCCACCGCGCCCGAGGCCAGCGCCGCCGCCAGCCCGCCCTCGCCCTCGATGGCCTGGAACTTCGCCCACGCCGCGCGTGCGATCTGGTCGGTCAGCGCCTCGACGTAGCCCGCGCCGGCCGCCGGGTCGGTGACGCGGCCGACGTGCGCCTCCTCCATCAGCACCAGCTGGGTGTTGCGGCTCTGCCGGCGCGCGAACGCTGTGGGCAGGCCCAGCGCGTCGGTGAAATTGCCCAGCACCACCGTGTCCGCCCCGCCCACCGCCGCGCCGAAGCCCGCCGCGGTCAGCCGGATCATGTTGGTCCAGGCGTCCTTGGCCGCCAGCATCCGCCCCGACGAGCGCGCTTCGACCCGCGCCTGCTCATCGGCCCCGCAGGCGTCGGCGATCCGCGCCCAGACCACGCGAGCGGCCCTCAGCTTGGCGATGGTCAGGAAGTAGTCGGCGTCAGCCGCCAGCCCCAGCGTGATCCGCGAAAGCGAATCCTTGATCCCCATGCCGGCCCGCACCAACGCCTTGGCGTACGCCACCGCCGCAGCCGCCGCCACGGCCACCTCCAGCGCCTCGCCGCCGCCCGCCTCGTGGGCTGCGCGCCCAGACGCCAGGAACAGCTGCGCCTCCGGATAGGTGTCGGCCAGCCGCGCGCCCACCGTGGCGGCGCTGACCAGGTGGCTCTCGATCGGCCCGGGGCTCCCGCCGGCTTCCGCAAACGCCGACAAGGGGTCCATGTGGAAGCGCAGCTTGGCCGCCGGCGAGGCCTTCGCCACGCTCCCCAGCCAGTCGGCCGCCTTCGGCCCGAAGAACCCCGCGTCCAGCGCCACCGGCGCCAGCTCCAGGATCACGCCGTCCAGCACGCGGGCCAGCCCGTCCGCCGAGCCCACCGCGACGCCACGCTCGCCGCGCGGATCGATCCGCACCACCGCGCCCGCCGCCCCGCCGGAAAGGTCGGCCAGGATCTCCGCATTGGCCCGCGACGGCTCCGGATGCGCCGTCAGCCCTGCGACCTCCCATGGCCGGTCCGCCGCGAACGGCCGCACGGGAAAGGCCGCCGGCGCCCCGCCCGCCGCATAGAGCGGCTCGATCCCCAGCCCCTCGGCGGTCTGCCGGCGCAGGCTCTCGTAGGGCTTCTCCCCCAGGGTCTTGGCGACCAGCGCGCGCCACGCCTCCGCCTCCGCGGGCGGGAACTCGGAACTCAGGGCGCTGACGTCGGCCATGGCCCGGTTGATGGGCCGGGAAGCGCGGGGGCGTCAAGCTGCCCCACCGCCATTCGCTTTACGGCCAAGTCAGCTTCGGCGAACTATGCTCGCCCGGCTGTCGGTTGGAACAGCGCAGGAGCCGAGGGGCGTCACATGCCGGCCTATGCCTTCTACCCGCAGGGAACCGCCCTCGTGGTCGTCGAGGCCATGTGCGAAGACGACGCCGCGGCCTTGGCGCACGCCCAGAGCGTCGCGGCCGCCCATCCCGAAGCGCGCGAAGTCTCGGTCTGGTGCGACGCCCGCTACGTCGGCCGCCACCAGTCCGCCTCCGCCGCCCAGCCGCCCGTCGCCGAGGCCCCCACCGGCGCCGCCGCTACGCGCAAGGCCAGCCGCGGCAAGGCGAGGCGCAGCACGAGCGCGAACAAGTCGCCGCCGGCGCGCTGACCCAAGGCGCCATCTTCGGAATTCGGGTCTGCGAAGACCGCCGGTTTCTACCCGAGGGTGTGCACACGGGCTGTCGAGCCTTAGAAAAAGTCAGAAATTCCGGTGGAGATGGCCACTAGCCGCGGTCCGGAATACTGATTGACATATGTTTATATATTGGGACGTCGCGCTCGCAATCCTGTAGGCTTTCTTTGTGCGGTTCCCGCCAGGGCTGGTGCGATGACAATCCACACGAAGACCACGGCTGAATCGCTGAGCAAGGCGCCGAGCGGGATCGCCGGGCTGGACGAGATCACGTTCGGCGGCCTGCCGACGGGCCGTCCGACCCTGATCGCCGGGGCTGCCGGGTGCGGCAAGACCCTCTTCGGCCTGACCTTCCTGGTGAAGGGCGCCACGGTCTACGACGAGCCGGGCGTCCTGATGAGCTTCGAGGAGCGCGCCGGCGACCTGATCGCGAATGTGAGCTCCCTGGGCTACGACCTGCCGAGGCTCATCGCCGAAGACAAGCTGATCATCGACTACGTGCGCGTCGAGCGCAGCGAGATCGAGCAGAGCGGCGAGTACGACCTCGAGGGCCTGTTCGTCCGGCTGGGCTACGCCATCGACAAGATCGGCGCCAAGCGCGTCGTGCTCGACACCCTGGAGTCGCTGTTCTCGGGGCTAGGCGACGGCCCCGTGCTGCGCGCAGAGCTGCGGCGGCTGTTCCAATGGCTGAAGGACCGCGGCGTCTCCGCCGTGATCACCGCCGAGCGCGGCAGCGAAGGCCAGCTCACCCGCCACGGGCTGGAGGAGTACGTCTCCGACTGCGTCATCGCCCTCGACAACCGCGTGGACGAGCAGATCACCACCCGGCGGCTGCGGGTCCTGAAGTACCGCGGCTCCGCCCACGGCACCAACGAGTACCCGTTCCTGATCGACGCCGGCGGCATCAGCGTCCTGCCGGTGACCTCGGCGGGCCTGTCGCACTCGATCTCGGACGAGGTCGTCTCCAGCGGGATCCCCGGCATCGACGCCATGCTCGGCATCGGCGGCTACTACAAGGGGTCCAGCATCCTGCTCTCCGGGCCCTCGGGCACCGGCAAGACCACCTTCGGGTCGCGGTTCGTCAACGCCGCCTGCGTGGCCGGGCAGCGGGCGATCTACTTCTCGTTCGAGGAGTCGCCCGAGCAGATCGTGCGGAACATGCAGTCGGTGGGCCTGGATCTGGGGGCGCACGTCAAGAACGGGCTGCTGCGGTTCGAGTCCGCCCGGCCCAGCCTGTTCGGGCTGGAGATGCATCTGGTGTTGATGATCCGCCAGATCGACGAGTTCGCCCCGTCCGTGGTGGTGGTCGACCCGATCTCGGCCTTCCGCGGCTCGGAGAGCGAGATCCACGCCACCCTGCTCAGGCTGGTCGACTATCTGAAGGTCAAGGGCATCACCGTGGTGTTCAACAACCTTGTGAACGGCGAGCAGAACGACAAGAACGAGCAGAGTCTCTCCTCGCTGATGGACGTCTGGATCGGTCTCCATGACCTGGAGGCCAATGGCGAGCGCAACCGTGGGCTGTTCGTGCTCAAAGCGCGCGGCATGAGTCACTCCAACCAGATCCGCGAGTACCAGCTGGGTCCGGACGGCGTCACGCTGATCGAGCCCTACATCGGCCAGCACGGCGTCCTGACCGGCAGCGCCCGGATCGTCCAGGAGGCGCAGGAGGAGGCCGCCGCCCAGGAACGCCGCGACGAGGTCAACCGCCGCCAGCGCGAGTTCGGCGAGAAGCGCAAGTCCGCGGAGCGCCAGATCGCCGAGACGCGCGAGGCGCTCGCCCGCGAGGAGGCCGAGCTCCTCGCCCTCGACACCGTCGACCAGCGTCGCGAGGAGATCCTCGCCGCAGGCCGTTTCGCCGCCGCCACACGTCGAGGGGCCAGAACATGAGCCCGGCGCGGAAGGCGATGAAGGTCGCGGCCGCCACGGCGGAATCCTTGGGCAACGCCGCCGTCGGGGCAGACGGCGTCTACCACTTCCGCCTCTACGTCGCGGGCCAGACGCCGAAGTCCATGGCGGCCATCGAGAACCTGACCACGCTCTGCGACACCCACCTGCCGGGCCGCCACCGCATCGAGGTGCTCGACCTCGTCCTCAACCCCGAACTGGCCGCGCAGGACCAGATCATGGCCATTCCCACCCTCGTGCGCAGCCTGCCGCCGCCGCTGAAGCGCATGATCGGCACGCTATCCGACCCGGAGAGGTTCCTGATCGGCCTGGACTACAGCAGGCCCGCCACGTGACCGGCCGCGAGGAGCGCGATCCCACCGAGCCCAAGCACGTCCTGAGGCTCTACGTCACCGGCTCCACGCTGCGCTCCACCCGCGCCATCGACAACCTGCGCCGGGTGCTCGAGAGCGAGCTGCCGGACAGCTACGATCTCGAAGTCGTTGACGTCTACGAGCACCCCGAGGCGGCCGCCGAGCACCAGATCCTGGCTGCGCCGACGCTCATCAAGCTGGAGCCCGCGCCGGTGCGGCGCATCATCGGCGACCTCTCCGACACCGAGCGGGTGCTGCGCGGCCTGGACCTGCCGGTCAGGGAGCGGTCAGGCAATGACATCGCAGACTAGCCTCGCCCTCAGCCCCGCCGCGGCGCCCCGCAGCGACGAGCTTTCGGAGCTTCGGCTGCAGCTGGCCGAGGCGCTCGAGACGCTCGACGCCATCCGCAATGGCGAGGTCGACGCGCTCGTCGTGGGCGGCGACCACAACCGGCAGGTCTACACCCTCGAAACTGCGGACCGCTCCTACCGGCTGCTCATCGAGCAGATGACCGACGGCGCGCTGATGATCGACCGCGACGGCGCGGTGCTCTACGGCAACCGCGCCCTGGCGGACATGCTGCGGACCACCACCGGCCGACTGATCGGCAAAGGCTTCGGCGCCTTCGTGGCGCCGGAGTCCGCCCAGGACTTCCAGCGCCTGCTCCAGAAAGGCGGCAAGGCGGAGGTCGTGCTGGCCCGACGAGGCGACGCCGGGACCTTCGTGGCGCAGCTGTCGCTCACCAAGATGGATCCCCGCGACGGACGGCTCCTGTGCGGCGTGCTCACCGACCTGACGGCGACCTACGCCCAGGCGCGCGAGGTCGCCGACGCCAGGTCGGTCCTGGCCGTCGAGGCGGCGCACCGCGAGAGCGACGAGCGCTACCGCCTCATCCTGGAGGGCGCGAGCGACTACGCCATCATGGCGACCGACCTGGACGAGAAGGTCACGATCTGGAATGCGGGGGCCCAGCAGATCCTCGGCTGGCCGGCCAGCGAGCTGATTGGGCGGGCCTTCCCCGCCATCTGGACCGTCGAGGACATCGCGGCCGGCGCGGACGAGCGCGAACGCGCGCTCTGCCTGGAGAGCGGCCGCGCGGAAGAGGAGCGCTGGCATCTGCGCAAGGACGGCGCGTCCTTCTGGTCGCACACCCTGATGATGCCGCTGCGCAAGGACGACGGGCGGCTGATCGGGTTCCTGAGGATCCTGCGCGACCGCACTGCCCAGCGCGCCTCCGATGAAAAACAGAGCCTGCTCGTCAACGAGCTGAACCACCGGGTCAAGAACACCCTGGCCACGGTCCAGTCCATCGCCGCCCAGACGCTGCGTTCGGCCCCGTCCGCCGAGCAGGGGCGCGCCGCGCTCGAGGAGCGGCTGCTCGCCCTGTCCCGCGCCCACGACGTTCTGACGCGGGAGAGCTGGGAGGGGGCGGAGCTCAGCGAGATCGTCGCCCTGGCCGTCTCGCCCTATCTCGGCTCGGACGTGGCGCGGATCGTCACGCATGGGCCCAGCCTGCGCCTGCCGCCGAGGATGGCGCTGGCGATCGCCATGGCCCTGCAGGAGCTGGCGACGAACGCCGCCAAGTATGGCGCCCTCTCCGCGCCGCTGGGCCGCCTCAGCATCGTCTGGACCCATGAGGCCCGCGTCGTCCGGCTGCGATGGGAGGAGAAGGACGGTCCGCTCGTCGCCCCGCCGCTTCGGCGCGGCTTTGGCTCGCGGCTCATCGAGCGCAGCCTTGCGGCCGAGCTCGGCGGCGAGGCGGCCATCGACTTCGCGCCCACCGGCGTCGTCTGCGTGATCACGGGCGCGGTCGAGGCGCCCGGCAAGGGACCGCGCGGGCCCGCCGGCTGGTCTGGCGACGGCTACCAGCAGGTGGCCTGAAGCGACCGCGCTGCGGCGGCGGCGATCAGCCGCCCGGCGGCGGCTGGACCGGCTCATCCGCGCTGGCGCCTTCCGCCTGTGCGGACTCCTGCGCCATGCGCGTCCACCCTTCGGCCAGGTCGAGGAATTCGTTTCGCGTCGTCGGCGATTTCGTCGCGAGCTCGTTCATCTCGGCGGCCTTGCGGCGACAGTCTTCGGCGGTTCGCATCGCGCTGAAACGCGCGCCGCGAGGTTTGGACCGGCAAACCGGAAAATATAATTATCTCTGTAGCTTAAGGTGAAGCTCCGGCCGCCGTGCCGATCCCTGCCGCGGCGCAAAACGACACAGGCCCGGAGCCTGAGCTCCGGGCCTGCGCCTGATCCGCTAACCTGCAGGCGACTATTCGCCGGCGGCGTCGTCGGCCGCCCGGTCGAGCCTCAGCGCGCGGGCGTCGGTGACCTGGCCGCTGGTGGGGCCGCCCACCGAGGCCGAGGCCGAGGCGCCGTGCGCGAAGTCGGCCGCCGAGGGAGCCGCGCCGGCCAGCGCCTTGGACTGCATCTCGGTCAGGCGGCGTTGCGACTCGTCGGCCAGGTTGACCCCGACGCTACGGGCGTTGCGGTCCTCGCGCGAAGTGTTGGTGGCGGCCTGCGTGTACTGCCCGTCGGCGATCACCGTGCCGTAGAGCGCCGCGGCCTGATCGAGGCGGCCGGTGTTCTGGTACTCGGTGGCCAGGTTGAAGCGGTTGCGGGGGCTGTTGTTGCCCACCACCGCCTGCTCGAAGAGGTTCGCCGCGGTCCAGTGGTCGCCCTCGCTGGCCGACGCCATCCCGGCGCCGGACGTGGCGACCGAGGCAGCCGCGCTGGACGATCCGCCCAGGGCGGTGGCGGCGTCGCTCTGCGCCGTCGAGTGGGTCACGCAGCCGGTGGCCAGCAGGCCGAAGGCGGCGGCGCAGGAAATATTCAGGAGGGCTCGCATTTGGAGGTTTGTCCGATCTCGAAGAAACCGGCGCTTGGCGCTTGTCGGGAAATCCCGGGGAGCCCGCCACGCTTCTTCGAATGTATAAAGCGCTACCCTACGAATAGTTGCGCTTGTTCAGAAATATACATGGCGAGCGGCAGAGGATATTTCCAAGGGCGAGCTCATCGAACCGGTTTTACTATTCCGGGCCGCGGCCATGTCGCTGCCGAGCACATAGCCCGCCGACCACACCTGGCAAAGCGCCAGCACCGCCCCGGCGCAGACGGCCGCCACGCACGCCCGCGGGTGGTCCGCCACGAACCCCGCGATGGCGTCCGCCAGGGGATCGCCCTCCGCCCGCCGGCTCACCGCCGAACCTTCGCAGGCCGAAGCTTCGCCACACAGGCCCGCAGCAGCGCCGCACGCCCGCTGGTGATCTCGTCGGCCTCCAGTTCCGCCAGCGCCCCTTCGAGCGGCCGGCCCTGGTGCCGCGCGCCCAGCGACCAGATCTCCGACCTGACCGCAGCCTCGGTCGGCCGCTCCGGCGCCCACAGGCCGAACATCAGCGTCGCGGTCCGATGGCGGCCGCGGTGGCGGCGCCCAGGAAGGTCTGCGTCGCGGCGGACGGCTTCACCTTCTCCTGCTTCGG
Organism: Phenylobacterium sp.; assembly: GCF_036563285.1. Classification (GTDB taxonomy): domain Bacteria; phylum Pseudomonadota; class Alphaproteobacteria; order Caulobacterales; family Caulobacteraceae; genus Phenylobacterium. The sequence continues at coordinate 33,615 of NZ_DATCMR010000005.1, read as the reverse complement.
CTTGCGGATCTCGCGGTTGGTTCTCTTCTGGCCCTTGGCCATGGTCGCCTCCTGGAAATGATGGGTCTGGGCCGATCCCTGCCGTGTCCGCGCGGGCCCCCGCCTGCGCCGTCTCATTCGGCGAAGTGCGGCTCGTGGTGCGGCACGCGCTCGTCGCCCGGCGCCGCCAGCACCTGGGCCTTGTCGCCCAGACCCTCGGCGCTGCGCGCGCCCAGGCACGCGGCCCGGACCGCGTCGCCCCGGGTGGCGAAGTCGCCATAGGGCTGGTCGTTCAGCGACACACGCCAGCCGCCGGCGTCCTCCAGCACCCGGAAGGTCGAGCGCCTGGGGCCTTGGAACACCTTGCTCACAGGTCATCTCCCCAGGCGCTGTCGTCGCCGTGGATGTCGTGGGCCGCCATCAGCCTGTCCCACTCCGGCGAACTGACCACCAGGCCGGGCTGGCGCAGCCATTCCGGCTGCGGCGCCGCGGCCTCGATCTCGCGAAGGGCGAGCGCCGGCCCGCCCGGCCCCGCGCCGGCCGCCTCGGCCGCGGCGTCCCCGTGCGCGGTCGGGCACAGGTATTCCGTCAACCGCTCCTCGGCCTCGTCGCCTTGCGGCCCGTCGCGGCCGTAACCGCGAGCCTCCTGGTCCAATGTCTTTGCGTAGATCTTGCTCATGACTGAGCTTTCGCGGTCGGCCCCAAAGATCCGCTGCGCGTATCTATCTGGAGCTGAGCAGTGAATAGGCTGCTGAAGACCGCATCTACATTAGCACGCTCAAAGAGGAATGTGCGGCCTATTCTTGGCGGACCGCTAGTCGACCCGCCCCCAGCCACCCTCGGCCACCCCGGCCGCGCGCATGCGGTCGCCCAGGCTGACCCCGTCGAGCTTGCACAGCGCCCCAATGCGATCGTAGGACCGCTGGGCTGCCACGCACTGGACCGTCTTGCCCTTCGCCATGCGTTCGAGCGCCGCGCGCGCCGCGATCCCGGCCGGCCAGGGCTTGCGGGCCAGGTCGGTGATCTCCGGGGCGGAGTAGTCCAGCAGCCGGACCTCCACCCACGACGCGGGACCCTTGCCCTTGCCGATGGCCACGCACAGGCTGTCCCCGTCGCCCACGTACACCACAGGCCCGGAGAACCGCGCGCCGGGCTTCAGCGCGGCGGGCATCGGCCCGCGCCGGGGTATCGCCTCGCAGGGGTCCGCCATCGCCGGCGCCGCCGCGCCCAGCCCGACCAGCAGCGCGGCCGCCGCGGCCGCCCAGCCATACCCGGTTCGAGCAGATCGTGACCGTGGGCGCATCCCATAGCAATCCGCCCCTAAGGCCGAGGTTCCCTAGACGAGCGCAAGCGATCCAGTACCCCGCGTCCCAGCCCCTGACGCCAGCGACGGAGGTCGGGCGCCAGCGCGACATGTCGTCAGCCGACGTACCGACGAAGGGCCGGTTCCAGGTGGTCGCCGCGCCCTACCGGTGGGTTTGCGACGGCCCCGAAAACGCCGCCTCGTTCCGCGCCCGGAGCCCGGGGAAGAACGCGCCCAGGGGCCGGGTTTCGGGGAGGATGTAGACGACGGCTTCTGTGCCCTTGAACGTCGGTGTGACAACGGAGGCGTAAAACGCGGCCGGCACGTTGATGCAGCCAAAGGAAATCCGGTTGTCAGCCGGTGAGGCGGTCGCCAGGCGCTGCAGGCGGCGCTCCTTGGCGTTGCCCGTGACCACGGGGTGGAGGGAGACCGCCGCGTCATAGTCTATCCAGACCACGTCCTTGTGGCCGAGCTCGGGACCCAGGGCGGCCACGAACCGGCCGGCCGGGGTCGTGCGCTCTTCCGGGCGGATGGTGGAGAGCTTGCGCGCTCCGATCCCCGGGACGGATTCGTCACCGACGGCGAGCCCCAACAGCGCCGGGGCCGCGCCCCGCAGCTGCCCCGACGGGTCGAAAACGAAGACCCGGGCCTGCACCTTGTCGACGATGACGAAGGGCAGTCGGGCGTTGTCGCCGGCGCCCACCACCCAGTCGGCGACCTGCCTGGCCGCGTCGGAAGCCGGCTCCCCGAGGAACCGCGCCTGCTTGGGCGCAGCGCCCGCCGCACCGGCCCAAAGCGCCGCAGCCACCAAGGCGCAGGAGAATGCGGCGCCTAAGCTCGACCGCATCAGTTGCGCCCCTGCTTGGGCGCGCGGACCGGCTGCGTCTGGGCGGGCGCGGTTTCAGTCGCGGCCGGCTGGACCTGCTGCTCGGCGAGGGAATGCGCCTGCTGGATCTCCGCGACCTGGAAGGCGGGCATCCGCACGCCGTCGCCCATCACCGCCAGCTGGACGCCCTGCGGCCCTGCGACCGGGGCGGCGAAGCCGAGCCCGTTCTCGTCCCCGGCCCTGCGGCGGCGTTCGGCTTCGCTGACCTCGGTGGCCGACGTCACGCTGGGCCCATTGCTGAGACCGACCGGGGCGAAGTCCCTACCGCCGAGCTGCGCGACCGTGGCGCCGCCGATATCCACGGCGGCCTGGGGTGCGTTCACCGAAAGCCCGCCGGCCACGTAGGTGATCGCGTAGTTGCTGACGCTGAACGTGCCCCCCGACGCGTTGCTGGGCGTGATGGGGTATGGCGTGCTCGTGGGGAGGGCCGTGCCTGCGGCGCCGGCGCTGGTGAGCAGGACAGAGGCTATGGTCTCGCCGTTCCGCAGCCCGGCGGAGGTGAATTCCGTCCCGTTGAAGGTCAGCGGGCTCAGGAACGGCTTGCTCACGTCGTTGGCGGTGATGACCAGCGGCGCCGGCGTCACCGTGATCGCGCCTGCGGCGTAGGTGATCACGTAGTTCGCCGGCGTGTAGGTCCCGCCGACGGCGTTGGCGGCCGTGATCGCGTAGGGCGTCCCAGCGACCGCGGCCGTGGCCGCGGCGCCGGCGCTGCTGAGGGTGACCGCGCCGATGGTCTGGCCGTTCTGCAGGCCGGCGGTGGTGAACTCCTGTCCGGTGAAGGTCACCGCCTGGCCATAGGGCTTGGTGACGCTGTTCGGTGTCACGACCAGCACCGCCGGAGTGACCGTCAGCGCGCCGTTCACGTAGACGAGGGTGTAGTTGGCAGCCGCGAAGGTGCCGCCCGAAGCGCCCGACGTGGCGATTGCGTAGGGAGCGGCCGCGACGTTGGCGCCCGGCGCGGCGCCACTGCTGGCCAGGACGACGGCGCCGATGGTTTCGCCGTTCCTGAGCCCGCTGACGCTGAACTCCTGGCCGCTGAAGACCACGCTCTGTCCGTAGGCCTTGGTCACGCTGTTCCCGGTCACCGTGACGACGGCCGGCGCAACGGTGAGCAGGCCGTTGACGTAGACCAGGGTGTAGTTGGACGCGACGAAGGTGCCGCCGACTGCGCTGGACGGCGTGATCGCATAGGGAGACGCTCCGACGCTGGCGCCGGGCGCGGCGCCCGCGCTCACCAGGGTCACGCCCCCGACCGTGTCGCCGTTCAGGAGGCCCGTCGCGGTGAATCCGGTCGACGGCAAGGTGAGCAGCTCGCCGTAGACCTTGCTGAGGTCATTGGCGGTGATGATCAGGCTCTGCGGGGCCACGGTGAGCAGGCCGTTGATGTAGGTGATCGAGTAGTTGCCGGCGCTGAAGCTGCCGCCGACCGCGTTGGAGGGCGTGATGGCGTAGGGGCCGCCGGCGACGGTGGCGCCGGCCGTCAGGCCCGCGCTCACCAGGGTCACCCCGCCGATGGTCTCGCCGGCCACCAGGCCGGTGGCGGTGAAGGCGGTGGTGGGCAGGGTCAGCACCTGGCCGAAGGTCTTGCCGGTGCTGCCGGCGGTGACCGTCAGCGGTGCGGCGGTGATCGCCGCGGTGACGCCGCCGCCGCCGCTGAACAGGGCGAACTGGTTGGCCGCCGCGCCGGAGAGCGCCGCGCCGCCGATGTTCACCGCCTTGGTCGGGCCGACGTTCCTGTCGAAGAACTGGGCGCCGCCCGCCAGGGCGACATCGATCGAGCCGCCGACGGTGGGATCGCCCACGAAGCCCAGGGTCGCCGCCGTGGTGCCGTCGTAGATCTTGTCGGCGGCCGTTGCGAACACCCACATGTTGGCGTCGACGACGGGGACGCCAGGGGTCACGGCGGCGTAGTTGTTCGGCGCCGCGTAGCCGTTCTCCGGCGAATAGAAGATGGTCAGGGAGTCGCTGGTCAGTGCGGCCGGGGCGTTGAGGATGACGGTGCCGCCGCCGACGCCGCCGGTGCCGTCGTTGTCCGCGGTGAACAGCAGCGCGCCGCCGCCGCTGGAGGTGATCGCGGCGGACTGGATGACGTTGAGCCCGGCGCTGAGATCGATGAGGGCGCCGCCGCCCGTCGCGGTGAGCGCCCCGCCGATCGTCACGTTATTGTTGGCGCGGAACTGCAGCAGGGTGTTCGCGGCGCTGGCGGTGACCGCCGCGCCGATGTTCACATTGTTGCCGGCGGTCATCAGCACCTGCGACCCGGCCGCGCTCGCGGTGATCGCGGCCCCGGTGTTCACGTTGTTGCCGGCGTTCAGCACCAGGCGCGCGCCGGCGGCCGTGGCCGTGATGGCCGCATTGATGTTGATGTTGTTGCCGGCGGTGAGCTCGAGGGTCCGGGGCGTGCCCCAGGTGATCGCGTCGGCGACGGTGATGTCGTGGTCGGCCTGGATCTGGCGGTTGGAGAGCAGCAGGCTGGCGATGACCGAGGCGGGGGTCTCGTCGCCGGCGGCGGCGATCAGGTAGTCGAACGGGTCGAGCAGCCACAGGCCCGTCTTGCCGTCGGCGGCGAGCGTGGTCACGCGGGCGTCGTCGGCGATGTGGACCCTGGCGGCCGAAGTCTCGATGAAGCCGCCGTCGCCGCCGTCGGGCGCAGACGCGTCCAGCACCCCGCCGACATTGGTGTCGCCGGTGGCCATGTCGCCCAGCAGGACGATGCGGCCGCCGCGGCTTTCCAGCGTACGGGCCTCGATGACGCCGGTGTTGTTGACGGCGGTGCGGACCAGGCCGCCGGCGCCCTTGGCGGTGAGCAGCACGCTGCCACCGTCAGCTTGGATCAGGCCGCCGTTCTGCACCAGGGCGGCGGCGGCGCCACGGTCGATGCTGACGTTGAGCAGGCCGTCGCCCTTGAAGTCGAGGGTCATGGCCGCGCCGGCGGCCAGCGCCACCGAGCCCAGGCGCGCCTGGATGACGCCGTTGTTGGAGACCTCGCCGCCGAGCAGCGCGACGAAGCCGCCGTCCGCGGCGGTGATCGCGCCCTGGTTCAGGACCGTCCCGCCGGCGCCCGAGAAGACGTAGCGCCCGGCCATGACGTCCGCGTCGGTGATGTTCAGGGTCGAGGCCACCAGGCCGCCGACGTTCACCTGCGAGCCGGCGCCGAACAGCACGCCGTTCGGATTGATCAGGAACACCCGGCCGTTGGCGCTGAGCGCGCCCAGGATGTTGGAAGGGTCGGAGCCCAGGACCCGGTTCAGGGCCACGGACTGGCTGTTGGGCTGGACGAAACGAACGGTCTCGGACTGGCCGATGCCGAAGGTCTGCCAGTTGATGGCGACGTTCTGGGTCGCCTGGTTGACGGTCATCGTGCCGCCGGCGGTGGAGACCCCGGCCTGCCCGGCTGCGACCTCGCCGCCGGTGGGGAGCGCGTAGGCGCCGGTCGCGACGGCGAGCGCCAGGGCCGTGGACCCGGCGAGCCAGGCCTTGCGGCCGAGGGTGGCGGTGCGGGTCAGTCGGATCGTGCGATCCATGGCGGTGTTCCTTGGTGGCTCTGGGCGCCCGCGTCGGGGCGGCGTTTGATCAGAAGAGTTTCGAGACCTGCACCCACACGCGGCCGGAGCGGTCGTGCGCGGAGAAGGCGGGCTCATCGCCGAGGCGATGGGCGTAGGAGATCTTGACGAGCAGGTTGTGCTGGTCGGCCCAGGTGAGGCCGACGCCGGCGGCGCTGAGGCTGCGGGTATTGTCGCCCGGGGCCCACGGGTCCTTGTTGATGGTCACCGAGCCGGCGTCGACGAAGCCGACGAGCTGCAGCTGGCCCGGGAAGCGTCCGGCCCAGCCTGGCGCCGCCATGCGGCCCTCGATGGTGGCGATGAAGCCCTGGTCGGCGTAGGCCTCGCCTTCGGGATAGGCGCGCACACCGTAGAGGCCGCCCAGCTCCATCTTCTCCGACGGATCGAGGTTCTTCGAGGCCACCTGGCCCCGCAGCGATCCATAGAGCGAGACGGGACCGGGAAGGTTCTGCAGGCGGCTGATCTCGAAGGCCAGCTTGTGGTAGCCGCCGTTGGTGCGGGCGGTCGCCGCGTCGATGGCGCGGACCGCCGGGGTCTCGATGTCGAGATCGCCGAGGCTCCAGCCCGCCGAATAGACGGTCCAGCCCCCGCCCCAGAGGCGGTCGTGGTGGTCCCCGGCGACGCCGGCGGTGAACACGCGGGCCGTCTTGTCCGAGACCCCCGAGGTGGCGCCGATCTCGTCGCGGAAGGTCTTCGCCTCGGCGGTCCCGAGCGCATAGAGGTTGTTGTCGTACGAGCGGATCACCGGATAGCTGGCGAAGACGCTGGCGATTTTCGCCGTGCCGCTGGCGTCCAGCGGCTCGAACTCCTCGCCGAGCTCGTAGCGCAGGTATTCGTAGGCCGCGCCGAGCGTGAGGTTCTGGACCTGCGCCTGATACGCGGCGCGGATGTAGTTCAGGCCCGAGCCCGAGGTCAGGCCGCGCAGGCTCGCGACGTCGCCGTGGCCGGTCAGGTTGTTCAGCGCCACAGTACCGCCGCCCCGCCACTCGCCGGTGTAGTGGTTGCCGCCGTTGTCGGCCTCGAGGCTGCCGGTCACGAAGCGGCCCGGGGTCACGTCGACCACCAGGTCGGAGGTGCCCACCGCCCCACCGGGCCTGAGGGTGGACGTCACCGCCACGCCTGGAATGTCGGAGAGCAGCAGGAGGCGCCGTTGCAGGGGCGCCGCGGTGACGATGTCGCCAGGCTTCAGGCCGGCGAGCACGCTCCTCGCCAGGCCGTCCGACAGGCGCGACTGGTTGCGCAGCTGGATCTCGCCGTACTGGCCTTCGACCACGGCGATGGTGACGGCGCCGTCCTTGATGTCCTGGGCGGGCACATAGGCCTGGGCCACGAAGTAGCCGCGCTGGTTGTAGAAGGCGGAAATCCGCGACGCCATCGCGCGCAGGTCGGCAAGGTCAAGCTGGCTGCCGGGGCGGAATCCGGCCGCGGCCACCAGCTCGGCCTCCGAGAACCGGGTCTCGCCGGTGATGTTCAGGGCGTTCACGAGGATCTTCTCGCCGGCCGGCGTCGCGGCGGCGGGGGCCTCGCGGCCCTCGATACGGATTTCGGGGATGGCCTTGGGGGCGGTCGGCGCAGGCGGGATCTGCCGGACCTGCGCGCCGGCGCCCAGCGGCTGCTGGGCTAACGCGCTGTGGCCTGCCGTCAGGAAGAGGACGGTCAGCAGAGTGGTTTTGAGCATGAACGCCTCGGATACGCACGTGGAGCGCCGAACCCGTGGCCGGGGGAGCAAGCAGTCCTTCGATTAGGGAGCGCTTTCAGTCGCCAGCCGCTAGGGTTCATCTGGCGAATGACTATCTTGTAGCCCCCATTGACAAGCTTGTCGACTTAATTGTTCAGCTTGTTTTAGATATTTTGGCGGGCGAAATAAAGCGGAAGAGCAAAGGGATACTTGGTTCAATACAAGCAATACTTACTCGACTTGGAACTCATTGCGGCCGAGCGCGTTGTCACTCCTTACGGTCGCTTCAGGGGGCGGCGCCTGCCCACGAGCAGCTGAATGTGGCCTCCGGCAGACGGGAGTTCCGCGTCGCCGTCGATAAGCCTCAGCGGCCGTTCTCGGCCGCTACGAAGATCTGCAATGGGTCGGAAGCGGACTTCAATCGCGCCCTGGAGCGGACCTTTCGAATGTTCGCTTCGAGTCAAAAGCTGCCGCACCGAACCCGACGCGAACGGCCCCCCTCGACTGAACCTCCACCCCGGCCCAAAAGTTAAGCTTCCGAGCCACCCACGCCGAGGGACCCCATGCCGACCATCGACTACTACCAGGCCCAGACGCTCGCCATGCACTGGGGCCCCAGGATCGTGGCGGCGATCGCCATCCTGGTCCTGGCCTATCTGCTGGCCCAGGCCGCGCGGTGGGGGCTGGCGAAACTGATCGACCGGCTGCCGGGGATCAAACAGCACAACGAAGGCGCCCCGCCCAAGGAGACCGCCGGCTACCAGCTGGGCCAGCTCGGCTACTGGCTGGTGATCCTGGCGGGCATCGTGGGCGCCATGACGGTGCTGGAGCTGCAGGAGGTGGTGGAGCCGCTGAACGCCTTCCTGGTGTCGGTGGCCGCCTACGTGCCCAGGATCGTCGGCGCGGCGGTGATCTTCTTCGTGGGCCTGGTGATCGCCACGGTGGTGCGCCGCGTGGTCGAGGCCGCCCTGAACGTCGCCCGGGTGGACGCCTGGCTGGACAAGGCCGGCGTCTCGAAGATGACCGGCGCCTCGGGCCTCGCCCGCACGGTGGGCACCCTGGTGTTCGTGCTGATCCTGATCCCGGTGACCATCGTGGCGCTGGACCAGCTCGGCATGGACCCGGTGACGGCGCCGGCCACGGCCGTGCTGGAGACGGTGCTGTCGTCGCTGCCCAGGCTGCTGGCGGCGGCGATCATCCTGGCGGTCGCCTATGCGATCGGCCGCTGGGTGGCGAGCCTGATCGAGCAGCTGCTGCCCTCGCTGGGCTTCGACCGCAGCCTGCAGGCCTTCGGCATCGGCGGGCCCTCGGTGCTCGACGACGCAGACCCGGCCAGCGAGGCGCCCGCGAGCGCGCCGCGCGTCACCCCCTCGAAGGTGGTGGCCCGGCTGGCGCTGATCGGCATTATGCTGTTCTCGGCGGTGGAGGCCGCGCGCCTGCTGGCCTTCGCCGCGGTGGCGGTGATGCTCACCGAGGTGCTGGAGCTGGCCGGCCACGTCCTGTTCGGCGGCGTGATCATCGTCATCGGCGTGCTGATCGCCAACTTCCTGGCCACCCTGATCGACCGCTCGACCAACAACGCCGAGGGCTTCGCCTCCGAGATCGTGCGGTGGGCGACCATTGCGCTGGCCACCGCCATGGGCCTGCGGTTCATGGGCATCGCCGACGAGATCGTCATCCTGGCCTTCGGCCTGATCCTGGGCGCCGCGGCCGTGGCCGCCGCCATCGCCTTCGGCCTCGGCGGCCGCGAGACCGCCGGCCGGCTGCTGGAGAAGTGGACGAAGGAGGCCGAGACCAAGCGCCCGCCCACCCCCGTCCGCCGGCCCCAGGTCCGCCCGCCGCCCCGCACGCCGCGGGTCTGATCACCTCCCCCATCGCGGTCGGGGGAGTAAGGGGGCCTAGGCGTCCAGCTCCCGGACGATCCGCCAGGTGCGCTGGGTCAGTACGAAGTCGCGGTTGGGGATCGTCTCCGGGGGATCCCCCCGCAGCACCTGGGCCAGGTCCTGGGCCATGGCGCGGCTGCGGATGTAGTAGCTGTGCTCCACGAACGGGTCGGCGTGGCCGGCGACGTTGCGGCAGTCCACCAGCACGATCTTCTTCGGGATCAGGTCCACCAGCCGGGGGCCGTCCGAGCCCAGCCGGTCCGGGTTGGCCTTGGTCTTGTCCGAGATGATCAGGCCCTTGTCGTTGGGGTTGTAGTAGACCGTCACCTGGCGCCCCAGCCTGGGCAGGTGCTTCAGCTTGGCGTCGTGCTCGAAGGCGTCGTCGTCCTCGTCGGGGGCGGCCAGCATGATCTGGTCGAAGACGCGGGTGAGCGCATTCTGGTCCTTGGCGATCAGCGCCTGCAGGCCGTTGCGCAGGACGTAGGCCCCCATGCTGTGGGTCATCAGGTGGAGGCAGCGGTTGCAGTAGTCCGCCTCCGGCAACTGGACGAGGTAGTCGCGCAGCTTCAGGAAGGCGCGGGCCAGCGCCGGGCCCGAGGCGCGCGCGTCCTCGCGGTCGGAGTAGTAGCTCATCAGCGGCACGGCGGCGCCGTCGGAGGGCCAGCTGAACACCACCACATTGACCGGCCGGCCCTGCACCTTGACGTCGCGGGCCAGCAGGGCGCCGGCGTGCAGGGCGCCGGTGAAGGTGACGTTGTAGCCGTGGATGAACACCAGCGTGTCGCTGCGCTCGCCGGCCATCAGCGCGCGCAGGTCGTCGAGGAAGCGCTCGCTGCCGCCCTTGATCGTGGTGGAGGTCTGCCGCTCGGCGTAGACCGTGACCTTGTCGAGCTCGGGGCCGTCCTGCCCCGCCTTGAAGTCGGCGTAGCCGAAGCGCAGCGCCGCCACCCCGTCCGGATTGAAGCGCGGCCCGAAGACCTGCACCTTGTTGTTGGGCTGGTGGTTGCGGTTGGTGGCGAAGAACACGCGCACTGAGGCCATCGGCTCCCCCCAAGCTTGAGCTTGTGGAGCCAGTCAACTCCAGCGCGAGTTCCACTGCAACGCTTGCGCGGCGCCTACAGTAGTATACGTTGTAAACAATAGTCCCTTCAGGAGCCTCTAGATGGCGCTGCCCCCCGTCCTCCGCGACCGCCTCCGCCTCCCGGTCATCGGCAGCCCGCTGTTCATCGTCTCCGGCCCCGACCTGGTCATCGCCCAGTGCAAGGCCGGCATTGTCGGCAGCTTCCCGGCCCTGAACGCCCGGCCCGCCTCCCTGCTCGACGAGTGGCTGCACCGCATCACCGAGGAGCTCGCCGCCTGGGACCGCGACCACCCCGAGACCCCCTCGGCCCCCTTCGCGGTGAACCACATCGTCCACAAGACCAACGACCGCCTCGAGCACGACCTGGAGGCCTCCACCAGGTGGAAGGCGCCCATCGTCATCACCTCCCTGGGCGCGCGGGAGGACGTGAACGCCGCGGTCCACTCCTACGGCGGCGTGGTGCTGCACGACGTCATCAATGACCGCTTTGCCCGCAAGGCGGTGGAGAAGGGCGCCGACGGCCTCATCCCGGTGGCGGCCGGCGCCGGCGGCCACGCCGGCACGCTCTCGCCCTTCGCCCTGATCCATTCCATCCGCGAGTGGTTCGACGGCCCGGTGGCGCTCTCCGGCTCGATCGCCAACGGCCACGCGGTGCTGGGCGCCCAGGCCATGGGCGCGGACCTGGCCTATGTCGGCTCGGCCTTCATCGCCACCCAGGAGGCCAACGCCGACGCGGCCTACAAGCAGATGATCGTGGCGAGCAGCGGCGAGGACATCGTCTACACGAACCTCTTCACCGGCGTGCACGGCAACTACCTGCGCCCCTCGATCGAGAAGGCGGGCCTGGACCCGGACAACCTGCCGCAGTCGGACGCCTCGGCGATGAACTTCGGCTCGGGCGGCAACTCCAAGGCCAAGGCCTGGCGCGACATCTGGGGCTGCGGCCAGGGCATCGGGGCGGTGAAGGACGTGCCCACGGCCGGCGAGCTCGTGGCCCGGCTAGCGGCGGAATACGAGCAGGCCAAGGCCGAGCTGGCGGCGAAGGTGGCTTTGACCGCCGGCCGGCCGCTGGCGCTGGCGGCGGAGTAAGCCTAGTCTCTGCGAACCGGGCCCGACGCGGATCGCCCGGTCAGACGCAAGTCCAAGCATCCGCTCCTTGAGAGCCCGTAGAGGGCGAGGAGCGTGGTCATGGACCCTCTTTCATCGACGAAGGTCGCGCTGGTCTGGCGCGGCGAAGGGCGCGAGCGCGGCCAGGTGCGGCTGGTGGACAGCCGCTTCGCCGCTATAGCCCACGCCTTGGCTGAAGCCGGCCTCACGCCGGAGCCCTGCATCTACGCCGAGGAGGCGGAGGCCGCGGTGCGCGCCCAGCTGCTCGGCTGTGCGGCGGCTCTGGTGTTCGTAAACCCGCTGCAGGACGGACGCCGCCGCTACGGGCTCGATGCGCTGCTGCGCGAGGCAGCCGCGAAGGGCGTGCAGGTGAGCGCCCATCCCGACGTGATCGACAGGCTGGGCGTGAAGGCGGTGCTGTGGCGCACGCGGGACATCGGCTGGGGCTCGGACGTCCATTTCCACGAGGATCCGGAGTCCTTCGCGCGCGACTTCCCCGCCCGCGTCGCGGCGGGTCCACGGGTGCTCAAGCCGAACCGCGGCAACGGCGGCCACGGCGTGTGGAAGGTGGAGGCCGGGCCGGACGGGAGGGTGCAGGTGCAGGCCGCCGACGGCGATCCCACGCCGCGGGCGCTCTCGATGGCGGCGCTTCTCAAGGCCTGCGCGCGGGACTTCGGCGAGGCCGGCGGGCTGGTGGACCAAGCGTTCCAGCCGCGCATCGGGGAGGGGATGGTCCGCTGCTACATGTCCGGCAACCGCTGCGCGGGCTTCGGCCGCCAGCGGGTGAAGGCATTGGGTCCCGCGGAGGCGTTATCCGGTCGCAGGCTCTATTCGGGACCCGACGACCTCCGCTTCCAGGGACTACGCCGCCGCATGGAAGCCGAATGGGTCCCGGCGCTGTGCCGGGCGCTGCAGATCGACGCCGACCAGTTGCCGGCGATCTGGGACGCGGACTTCTTCCACGGCGAGAGCGAGGACGCGTGGGTGCTCTGCGAGATCAACGCGAGCTCGGTCTTCCCGATGCCCGAGGAGGCGCCGCGCGAGATCGCCCGCACCGTGGCGGGACGGCTCGCGCGGCGGCCGGTCGCTACTGGATGATCCAGTCCGAGAGCGTGAGGCCGGACGGCGCCACGTGCTCGATCTGGAAGACGTAGTTCGGCCACTCCGGGTTCGGTCCGCCGGCGTCGCGGTCGAACAGGACCTTGGTGCCGCCGGCCCCGTCGTCGATCAGCCGCATGTAGCCGGCGGCGAAGGGGTCCGTGCCGGTGTAGCCCACCGCGTCGAATAGGGCGCGCAGGTCGATCTTGTCGGTCCCGTGCACGAAGTCGGTGATCTTGGCCGGCGACCAGTTCTCCTTGCCGAATACGAAATAGTCGGCGCCACCGCCGCCGGTCAGCACGTCCGAGCCTTGGCTGGAGATCAGGGTGTCGTTGTTGGCCGTGCCGACCAGGGTGGAGCCCGGTCCGGGCGAGGTGATCGTCTGCCCCGGCGTCCCGCCCGGCGGCGGGGTGGTCGCGGAGTCGTCGTTGGTGATCGTGCCGGTGGCCGTCGCCGTGCCCAGGGTCGCGCCCGTGGGGCCCGTCAGCCGGACGGTGAAGGTCTCGTTCGCCTCCACCGCGGTGTCCCCGGTGACGTAGACGGTGAAGGTCTTCGACCCCTCGCCGTCGGCGAAGTTGAGCTTTCCGAGCGGCAGGGTCCCGTTCTGGAAGTCGGCGCCGGAGGCCGGGTTGGCGCCTGAGGCGCTCACCGACCAGTCCACGCTGGCCGTCCCGCTCGTGGAGCCGGTGCGGGTCACCGTGTAGGTGAAGGCCGTGAGACCGGTATTGCCTTCGGCGAGGGTCACCGAGGTAGCGCTGAACGAGAGCACGGGGCTCGATGGCGGCGGCGGCGGCGGCGGTGTCGTGCCGCCGGAGCCGGCGAGCTGGGCCCAGCTGGTGGAGGGCGAGACACCCTGCAGCTGGATGATGTAGCTCGGCCACTGCTGTCCCGTGGCGGCGCCGTCGCGGTCGAACAGGACCTTGGTCCCGCCGGCGTCGTCGCTGATCAGCCAGATGTACTTGTCGGCCACCGGATCCGTGCCGGTGTAGCCCGCCGCCTGGAAGAGGGCCGACAGGTCCAGCTTGTCCGTGCCGACGGCGAAGTCGGTGACACGGGCCGGCGACCAGGGCTCCTTGGCCCAGGCGAACTTGTCCGCCCCCGCACCGCCGGTGAGCACGTCGGAGCCCTGGCTGGCGTTGATCGTATCGTCGCCGGAGCCGGCGACCACCGTCGAGCCGGGGCCCGGCGAATTGTACACCTGACCCGAGCCGGAAGGCGGCGGGGTGGTGGTGCTGTCGTCGTTCGTGATGACGCCGGTCGCGCTCGCCGTGCCCAGGGTCGCGCCAGAGGCGCCGGAGAGCATGAGCGTGAAGCCCTCGTTCTGCTCGACGCTGGTGTCGCCCGCCACGTTGACGACGATCGTCTTCGAGGTCTCGCCGGCCGCGAAGGTGAGTGTGCCGGCGGGCAGGGCATTGCCCGCGAAATCCGCCGCCGCGGCGGGGTTCGTCCCGGATCCGGTGACCGCCCAGTTCACCGTCGAGGTCCCGGTGGTCGAACCGGTGCGGGTCACCGTGTAGCTGAACGCGGTGAGGCCGGAGTTGCCTTCCGCAAGGCTCAGCGTCGTGGTGGTGAGCGAAACCTGCGGGCTGGTGGGTGGCGGCGGCGGCGGAGTCGTGCCGCCGGAGCCGGCGAGCTGCGCCCAGCTGGTGGAGGGCGAGACGCCCTGCAGCTGGATGATGTAGCTCGGCCACTGCTGGCCCGTGGCCGCGCCGTCGCGGTCGAACAGGACCTTGGTCCCGCCGGCGTCGTCGCTGATCAGCCAGATGTACTTGTCGGCCACCGGATCCGTGCCGGTGTAGCCCGCCGCCTGGAAGAGCGCCGACAGGTCCAGCTTGTCCGTGCCGACCGCGAAGTCGGTCACGCGCGCCGGCGACCAGGGCTCCTTGGCCCAGGCGAACTTGTCCGCCCCGGCGCCGCCGGTCAGCACGTCAGAGCCCTGGCTGGCGTTGATGGTGTCGTCGCCGGAGCCGGCCACGACCGTCGAGCCGGGGCCCGGCGAATTGTACACCTGACCCGAGCCGGAAGGCGGCGGGGTGGTGGTCTGGTCGTCGTTGGTGATCACGCCGGCCGCGGTCGCCGTGCCCAGAACGGCGCCGCTCGCGCCCGAGAGCGTGACCGTGAAGCCTTCGGTCTGCTCGACGGTGGTGTCGCCTGCGACGTTCACGGTGATCGTCTTGGAGGTCTCGCCGGCCGCGAAGGTGAGCGAGCCGAACGGCAAGGTCCCGCCGGTGAAGTCGCCCGCCGCGGCGGCGTTCGTGCCGGAGCCGCTGACGGCCCAGTTCACCGTCGACGAGCCCGTCGTCGGGCCGCTGCGGGTCACCGTAAAGGTGAAGGCGGTGGAGCCCGAGTTGCCTTCGTTCAGCGTCACCGTGCCGGTGGAGAATCCGAGCGTGGTGGTCCCGCCGGTGGGCGGCGGCGGCGGGGCGCCGCCGTTGTCGCCATCGGCCTGGATGAATCCGGTGGCCGTGGCCTGGCCGAGCTTGGCGCCGACCGGGTTCAGCAGGGTGACCAGGAACTCCTCGGTCCCTTCGACGTAGGTGTCGCCCTGCACCAGCACCGTGATCGTGGCGCTAGCCTGGTTGGGCTCGAAGGTGGCCACGCCCGAGGGGAACGCGCCGCCCACGAAGTCGAGCGCGTCCGCGGGGGCAGCGCCCTGGCCGCGCACCGACCAGGCGACCGTGGTCTTCTGCGACAGGTCGAAGTCGCGGGTGATGGTGAAGGTGAAGGCGGTGGAGCCGGAGTTGCCCTCCGGCTTGGCCACCCCCGCCATCGGCCCGATCGAGACGATGGCGCTGACGCCCGGCGGCGGGTTGTTCACGGAATAGAGCTGCTGGCCCG
The DNA here is from genome assembly GCF_036563285.1 of Phenylobacterium sp. Classification (GTDB taxonomy): domain Bacteria; phylum Pseudomonadota; class Alphaproteobacteria; order Caulobacterales; family Caulobacteraceae; genus Phenylobacterium. The sequence continues at coordinate 18,199 of NZ_DATCMR010000005.1, read as the reverse complement.
AGCCCGACTGGGCGATCAGGTCGCCGTTCTGCGCCAAGCCCGTGAGGTCGCCGGTGAGTTGCCGCTCCGGGCCGTACCAGCCTTTCCCGCCGTAGGCCCAGCCGTCATAGACGCGCGCATGCGTCGTGCCGTCCGTGGCGTCCCAGCTGGCGGCGAAGTTGCCGCGCGGCATGGCCACGAAGTCGATGTCGCCGGTGGAGTTGCCGAGCTGGTGCTTGGTGAAGGTCCCCTTCGACGGGTCGAAGATCATCGCCCAGGCCGACTGGCCGGTGATCGCCGGGTTCATGTAGCCGACCACGACGCGGCCGTCGGTGAGCCAGGTCCCGGAGCCGGTGAAGACGCTGGAGCTGCCGGCCATCAGCGGGGTCGCCGGGCCCAGCACGCCGCCGTTCGACACTGCGCCGAACACTGCGCCGCCCTGCTCGTAGATCACGAAGGTCTTCTCGGGCGGCAGGGTCGCGGGCTTTGCGCCATAGACGGCGATCTTGGCCGACGACAGCGCCTGGCCATCCTGGTCGAAGAACAGGGACTGCTGCGGCGTGCCGCTGGTCTGGCCGCCGTCGGGCTTCAGGGTCGCGACCGGCAGCTCGGGCTGGCCGCGCTGGATCACCGCCGAATTGTCCGCCAGGTTGTAGACGCGGACGTAGTCCACCTTCATCGAGTCCGGGAACTGCAGGGAGTTCGGCTCACCGCCCCAGCCGCCGACCGCCATGTTGACGATCAGGCCCATGGGCTCGGTCCAGTTGGCCGGCGTCGGCGCCTGCAGGACGGCTATGCCGTCGTAGTAGAAGGTCACCGTCTGCGGCGTCCAGAGCATGCCGTAGGTGTGGAAGCCGGTCGGGTCGATCTTCAGCGCGTTGTCGTAGATGTTGTCGCCGCCGCCCCAGGCGCGCCGGTAGTCTACGTAGGGGGTGGCCGCCAGGCCCTCCATGATGTCGGCTTCCACCTGCGCCACATAGGGCGTGGGCATCAGCCAGAAGGCCGGCCAGGTGCCGTGCGCCGTCGGCAGCTGGGCCTTCATCTCGAAGTAGCCGTACTGCTGCTCGAAGGTTCCGAGCGTATTGACCATCCCGGAGTAGTACTCGCGGCCCCAGGAGCCCTCGCGCTCGGCGTCGGGGATGCGCTTGGCGGTGATCGACAGCACGCCGTTGGAGATGGTCAGCGGCTGGTAGCCCACCGCCTGCTCGCCCTGCCCGTAGTAGTCCGGCTGGACATAGACCTGCCGCTCGCCGTTGGAGGTGAGCGTGTAGGCCCACTCATCCTTCAGGTTGCCGCCGTAGTTGGTCTTCCACAGGCCCGTGCCGGTGTTCGGGTCCCACACCGACAGGGCGTTGAAATTGTCCTCGAAGGTGATGGCGCCCAGCTTTGTGGTGTCGAGCGGCAGCAGGAACTGGCGGTCGACGAAGCTGCCCAGCGTCGTCCCGCGGAACGTCAGGGTCTCCGTGGTCGAGAGCTTCAGGACCACGTCGCCGCCCACCTGGGTCATGGCGCCCCGGATGTCGGCGGCGCTGTTGAAGCCGTAGCCCCACAGCTGCAGCTGGTCGTTGCCCTGCCAGTTGTAGATGACGTCGGAGCCTTCGCCGGCCTTCACGACGAAGGTGGTCTTGGCCGTCTTGGCGCCCACCATCACGTCGTCGCCGCCGGCGCCGTAGATCCAGTGGCTCTGGTCGTCGACGACGATCAGGTTCCCCAGCTCGTTGCCGTACGCGTAGTTGAAGGCGCCGTTGACCTGCAGGTTCTCGATGTTCGGCGCGGCCCTCAGGCTCGTCCAGCCGATCATGGTGTCGATGCCGCCGTTGGCCTGCTCCTGCACGCGGTCGCGCGTGTCGGTGATCCAGAAGCGGTTGCCGTAGCTGTTGCCGATGAGCAGGTCGCCGCCGCCCTCGCCCGACAGGGACGAGCCCGGTGCGTTCGGCGCGTTGATCGTCTCGTTGCCCGCCGACGTACCCGACACCCGACCCTGTTCGGTCTCGGTTTCGGGCATGGGTTGGCCACGCGCGTTGATATAGGTCATCCACCAGCTCCGGAGTTAGCCCGCCAGAAACTCGCAACCCGACGACAAGTTCAAATGGCAAGGGCGGGGTGGAAAATTTATTGTGCGACAGTGCTTTGCAGAAATGTACAGCAACGCTATCCGGGCGTTACGGAGCAGCTCTAAGGTTGAGCTCGGCTGTAGAAGCCGACCAGCTTCGCTTTAGCTGCGTCGGTCGTCCGAAAATTTGCGAGAACAAACCTAAAGTACCGGAACTTTCGATCTTTCTCCCCAGTTGTTGCGCCCCATCAATCCTCGAAGCTGCGCGGCTGCTCGGCCTGCGCGGACAGGCGCGCGCGGGCGGATTGCACCTTGGCGCGCAATGCGGCGATCTCCCCCTTCAGCCGGTCGGCGGCGCGGCGCGCCTCGTCTTCAGGGGAGCAGTCGGGCGTGCGGGAGGCCTCGGAATCGGAACTGGCCATCGGCGCGTGAAGCCCCGGAGCAGTCCCTCGCGCACAAGATCGCGCGTCCAAGGTGAACCGCGCCTGAAAAACCCAGGAATCCTTCCTGGGTCTCGCGCGTTACACGGCGAAGGAGAGGAGGCTCGCCAATGACCGTTCAAGTCGCAGAGGCCACCCTGCAGCGCCGGTTCTCCGTCCATGGGGTCGAGGAGGCGCCCAGCCGCGGCCACATGGTCGAAGGCGTGAGCTTCGAGGACGCCGCCCTGCACTACATCGAGGATTGCCACCCCGCGCCCGACTCCGACGACGAGGTCGCCCTGTTCGTGGAGGACTGCGAGACCGGCGAGCGCCAGTGCTTCCGCATCGACCTCACCACGGGCGAAGCCGCGCCCTGCGACTGACGACCGCCGCGCAATGAAAAAGGGCCGCGGACCTTCCAGTCCGCGGCCCCGTCTTTCAGACGAGCTGGGCGCTAGAGCACGCCCAGCATCTCGGCCACCAGCGGGTGGCGGACGATGTCGCGGTCCTCGAGGCGCACGACCGACACGTTGCCGACCTCCTCCAGGCGGGCGGCGACGTTGGCCAGACCCGAGATCTCCGGCAGCAGGTCGGACTGGTTGGGATCGCCCGTAACCACCATGGTCGAGTGCCAGCCCAGGCGGGTGAGCAGCATCTTCAACTGCACGTAGGTGCAGTTCTGGGCCTCGTCGATCACCACGAAGGCGTTGTTCAGCGTGCGGCCGCGCATGAAGCCCACCGGCGCGATCTCGATGGCGCCCTCCGCCATCAGCGCGCGCACGCGCTTCATGGAGAGCCGGTCCGACAGCGCGTCGTAGAGCGGGCGCAGGTAGGGTGCGAGCTTGTCCTCCGCGTCGCCCGGCAGGAACCCGATGGACTCGCCGGCCTCCACGGCCGGGCGGGAGAGCACGATGCGCCCGACGCGGCCGGCCTCCAGGGCCTCCACCGCCTTGGCGATGGCCAAGTAGGTCTTGCCGGTGCCCGCCGGGCCCAGCGCCATGACCAGGTTCTTCTCGTCGATGGCCTTGATCAGCCGCGCCTGGCCCTCGGACTTGGCCTTGATGGTCTTCAGGTAGCCCTGCTCGCGGTCCTCGCCCGGCGCGTGGTTGTGATTACTGTGCGCGAGCGGCGACCAGCCCCGATCCACCGGCAGCCGGCGGACCTTATCGTCCCCCTCGAACTGTCCGGCGTCGAACGCGCCTTCGCGCAGCTGTCGCTTCAGGGCTCGCTTGCTCATTCACAGGCCTCCTAGTGGGGCATGAAAAAAGGGCGTCCCGCGTGGGAGCGCCCTTGGGTGGACTTGGGTGTTGGGGAGCGGCGGCGCGCGGGACCGTCGGGCCCGCTTTCGAACTCTGGTCCGGGCGCAACCGCCCGAAGGAAAGACCAACTCGGCGCCATCAACTCCGTCCAGCGCGAGACACGGGACCGATGCTCGGCCCGCGGCGGGATCGAAGAGGCTACCGCCCCTTCGAATCGCCTGACTAGAATGATGCTAGCGTGGTTTCCGAGAGATTAAGCGGACCGTTTGCCGCAAGCATCGAGGTGAGGGGATGGCCGTCTATTGTTTAGGTGATGTGACACCTGAGCTACCGAACGACGACGAATACTGGATAGCGCCGAACGCCGCCGTTATTGGCAGAGTGATTCTCAAGAAGAACGCGTCGGTGTGGTGGGGTGCGACACTTCGCGGGGACAACGACCCAATCGTCGTGGGCGAGAACTCCAACGTCCAGGACGGCTCCGTCCTGCACACCGATTCCGGCTCGCCTCTGATCCTCGGCGCCAACGTCACCGTGGGTCATCTCGTGATGCTTCATGGCTGCACCATCGGCGACGGCTCGCTGGTGGGCATCGGCTCGATCGTGCTGAACGGCGCGAAGATCGGGAAGAACTGCCTGATCGGCGCCAACTGCCTGATCACCGAAGGGAAGGAGATTCCCGATAACTCCCTGGTCATGGGCGCCCCGGGCAAGGTTGTCCGCGAGCTCACGCCCGAACAGGCCTCGATGGTTGCGATGGGCGCTGCGCACTACGTGGAGAACTGGCAGCGGTACCGGCGGGAGCTGGGACCAGCATGACCTTATTCCCTCCCCAGAAGGGGGGAAATTAGCGCCCCTACTCCCCCGTCTCGTCGCCCACCGCCTCGGCGACCAGCCTGCGCCACACCGGATCGGCGTCGTCGACCAGGTCCACGTCGTCCAGCAACGCCACCACGCCCGTGCCGTCCGGCAGGATCAGGCCCAGCACCTCCATGGTCTCGCCGTCCGCCGTGTCGTGCGCCTCGGCCTGGACGGCGACGGCGGCCTGTTCGCCGTCCTCCTCCCACCAGATCACCGGCTGCGGCAGCTCCATCTCCAGCGGCCGCGGATTGCCGCTGTCCGTGAGCGCGAAGACGGCCGCGCCGCGCTGCACGTCGTCGAGCACCGCGACCGTGCCGGTGAATGGCGCCAGCCTCTGCCAGTCGTCGACGTCGTAGCCGCCGCCGTCCTCGTCGAAACCTTCGCTCATGTACGGCCTCCTTGACGAACGCTGCGGCGCCTGACGAGCCTGCTCCCCAGGAAAAAGCGGAGGGCCCGATGACCTACCAGTTCATCCAGGTGGAGCGCGAGGGGCCGGTCACCGTCTTCACGCTGAACCGGCCGCAGGTGATGAACGCCCTGCACTCGCCGGCGCACTTCGAGCTGCACGAGGCCTTCGACGCCTTCGCGGCCGATCCGGACCAGTGGGTGGGCATCGTCACCGGCGCCGGCGAGCGCGCCTTCTCCGCGGGCAATGACCTGAAGCACCAGGCCGGCGGCGGCGAAATGAAGTCGCCGCCTTCGGGGTTTGCCGGCCTCACCTCCCGCTTCGACCTGACGAAGCCGCTGATCGCGGCGGTCAACGGAGTGGCCATGGGCGGCGGCTTCGAGATCGCGCTGGCCTGCGACATCATCATAGCCTCGGAAGCCGCGACCTTCGCCCTGCCGGAGCCGCGGGTGGGCCTGGCCGCGCTGGCCGGCGGCCTGCACCGGCTGCCGCGGGCGATAGGGACGAAGCGGGCCATGGGCATGATCCTCACCGGTCGCCGCGTCTCCGCCGCCGAGGGCCTGGAGCTGGGCTTCGTCAACGAGGTCACCGCCCCGCAGGACCTGATGCGCACCGCGCGGGAGTGGGCCCAGCGGATCTGCGAGCTGTCGCCGATGTCGGTGCGCGCTTCCAAGGAAGCCGTGCTGAAGGGGCTCGACGAACCCAGCCTGGAAGCCGCCATCCGAGGCCAGAACCGCTATCCGGCGGTCGCAGCCCTTTACAAGAGCGAGGACTTCATCGAGGGGCCGCGAGCCTTCGCCGAGAAGCGCGCGCCGCAGTGGAAGGGCCGGTGACAGATCGCCGCCGAGGCTTGTCCCGATAGCCTGACTTGATCACAGTCCCGGCGCTGAGGTCGGGGGGCTTCCATGGATCTGGACACGGCGGGCGCGGCGGCCACGGCGGGGCTGGCGAGCGCCGCCATCGAGAAGCGCACGGGCAAGGCGGGGGAGGCGCACAGCCACTGCCCGGACTGCGGCGCTGCGCTGGTGGGCCGGTTCTGCCATGACTGCGGCCAGCCGGCGCACACCCACCGCAGCCTGCTCCACCTTGGCGAGGAGCTGCTGCACGGGGTGATGCATTTCGACGGGCGCGTGTTCCGCGCCCTGCCGCTGCTGCTCTTCCGGCCGGGCCGGCTGACGCGCGAATGGGTGCACGGTAAGCGCACGCGCTACGTCTCGCCCCTGGCGATGTTCCTGTTCACCGCCTTCCTCACCTTCATGGTGCTCTCCCTGCTTCCGAAGAGCGCGGAGGACAAAGCCACGCTGCAGGACGCCATCGGCAAGGCGACGGCCGGCGCGCAGGAGGAGGCCGCAGCGGTCGAGAAGCTCGAGGCCGCGCTCGGGGTCGCCCCGCCCGACAAACGCGCGAGCGTCGAGGCCGACCTGGCGGAGGCCCGCGACGACCTCGCGCGCAAGCAGCGCCAGGCGGAGACCTTGACGGCCCTCCAGGCTTCGGGCGTCGAGCAGGACTGGAAGAAGGCGCTGGAGAAGCAGACCGGCCGCAAGATGCAGATCATCACGGGCTGGCATGCGCTCGACGAGAAGCTCGCCCACGCCATCGAGAACCCGGAGCTCGCCTGGTATAAGCTCAAGAACAGCTTCTACAAGTTCAGCTTCCTGCTGGTGCCGCTGTCGATCCCCTTCGTGGCGCTGCTGTTCGTCTGGAAGCGGGGCTTCACCCTCTACGACCACGGGGTGTTCGTCCTCTACTCCCTGACGTTCGTGTCGCTCTACATCCTGGCGACGGCCGTGCTGGGCAGTGTGGCCGAGCCGCTGGGCGTCCTGGCAGGCGGGCTGTTCCCGTTCCTGGTCCCAACGCATATGTACTACCAGCTGCAGGGCGCCTACGGCCTTCGCACCTTCTCGACACTGTGGCGGCTCTGGCTGCTGCTGTTCTTCTGCAGCATCGTGTCGCTGCTGTTCCTGATGTTGGTGGCCTACATCGGACTGTAGGCGCGCTTGCCAGAAGTTGAACGGGGCGTCACCTTCGCCGCATGGAGCGCTACGACTACATCATCGTGGGCGCCGGCTCGGCGGGCTGCGTGCTGGCGAACCGGCTTTCGGAGAACCCGGCCGCGCGGGTGCTGCTGATCGAGGCCGGCGGCAGGAACGCCTCCCTGCTGGTGCGCATGCCGGCCGGGGTCGGCCAGCTGATCGGCAAGCAGGGGCCGTTCAACTGGGGCTTCTGGACGGAGCCGGAGCCGCACCTCGAGAACCGCCGCCTGTGGTGGCCCCGCGGCAAGGGCTGGGGCGGCTCCTCGGCCATCAACGGCATGGTCTACATCCGCGGCCACGCGCGCGACTACGACCAGTGGCGGCAGATGGGGCTGACCGGCTGGGGCTACGCCGACGTGCTTCCCTACTTCAAGCGCTCCGAATGCTTCGAGGGCGGCGCCGATCCCTGGCACGGCCACGAAGGCCCGATGAAGATCTCGAGGGCCGCCTCGCCGAACCCGATCTACAAGGCCAGCATCGAGGCCGGCGCCCAGGCGGGCTATCCGCTCACCGCCGACTTCAACGGCTTCCAGCAGGAGGGCTTCGGCCCCTACCAGCTCACCATCCATGACGGCGAGCGCTGGAGCGCCGCCAAGGGCTACCTGCATCCCGCGCTGTCGCGGCCGAACCTGACGACGGTCACCGGCGTGCGGACCTCGCGCATCGTGATCGAGAACGGCCGCGCGACAGGCGTCGAGGTGATCGAGAAAAAGGGCAAGCGCGTCATCCACGCCGACGTGGAGGTGCTGCTGTGCGCAGGCGCGGTGCAGTCGCCCCATATCCTGCAGCTCTCGGGCGTCGGCGATCCCGAGGAGCTGACGCGCCACGGAGTCGAGGTGGTTCATGCGCTGCCCGGCGTGGGCGCGAACCTGCAGGACCACCTGGACGTGACCCTGTCCTGGGAGTGCCCGCAGCCGATCACCGTCTATTCCCTGCGCAAGGGGCTGGTGCGGACGCTGGGCGTCGGCCTGTCCTACATGTTCGGGCGCAAGGGGATCGGGCGGCAGAACTTCCTCGAGAGCGGCGCCTTCCTGCGCTCGCGACCCGACCTCGACCGGCCGGACCTGCAGATCCACACCGTGCTCGCCATCATGCAGGACCACGGCAAGGTGTCGGTGGCCAAGGACGGCTTCACCTTCCACGTCTGTCAGCTGCGGCCGGAGAGCCGAGGCCGCGTGGGCCTGAAGAGCGCCGATCCGCTCGACGATCCCGCCATCTTCGCCAACTACCTCTCCGCCGAGGAGGACCGCCGCGCGATCCGCGAAGGCGTGAAGATGATGCGCGAGGTGGCGGCCCAGGCGGCGCTCGATCCCTATCGCGGGGCCGAGTATTCGCCCGGCGAGGCGGTGAAGACCGACGCCGAGCTCGACGCCTGGATCCGCCGCACCGCCGAGACGATCTATCACCCGGTCGGCACCTGCCGCATGGGCGCGGACGGCGACGCGATGGCCGTCGTCGACGGGGAGGGGAAGGTGCGTGGCCTCCACGGCCTGCGCGTCGTCGACGCCTCAATCATGCCGACGCTGGTGGGCGGCAACACCAACGCCCCCACCATCATGATCGCCGAGAAGATCGCCGACGCCATCCGCGGGAACGCCTACCTGGCACCCGAGGAGGTCCCAGTGGCCGGCGACGACCGCAAGGCGGCCTGAGTTCTTGCTCAGGCGAACAGCCAGTCGCCGGGCTTGATCTGGGTGGGCGTCACGCCTTCGAGCGTGGTGATCAGGAAAGGCCAGTCGCCTGCGCCGGGTGCGTCGCGGTCGAAGTAGACCTGGGTGTTGCCGGCCCCGTCGGCGCGGAACTCCAGCCGGCGATCGGCGATCGGGTCGGATCCCGCATAGCCCGCACCGTCGAAGAGCTCCCGAAGGTCGAGCTTGTCGACCCCGGGGGCGAAGTCGCTGATCCGGCCGGCGTTCCACGGCAGGTCACGATAGACGAAGTGGTCGGCGCCGCCGGCGCCGGTAAGCCGGTCCGGCCCCTGGCCCGCGTTCAAGGTGTCGTCCCCCGCGCCGCCGACCAGGGTGTCGCCGTACTGGTCGGAGGTCAGCACCTCGCCGGGTTGTCCCGTGGGCGGCGGCGGAGGCGGCGGTTCCGAGCCGCCGCTCCCGGTGGAGAGCTGCGCCCAGGTGAGGCCCGCCGTCGGCACGTTCTGAAGGTGCACGATGTAGTTCGGCCATTGCTGGCCGGTGGCCATCCCGTCCCGGTCGAACAGCAGCTTCGTGCCGCCGGCGCCGTCGTCGAGCAGCCAGACGTATTTGTCGGCGATGGGGTCCGAGCCCGTGTAACCGGCCCCGCGGAACAGGGCCGAGAGGTCCAGCCGGTCCTCGCCCAACTTGAAATCGGTCACGCGCGCCGGCGACCAAGGCTCGCGGCCCCAGGTGAAGGCGTCGGCCCCGCCCCCGCCCGTCAGCACGTCCGAGCCCTGGCTGGCGTTCAGCGTGTCGTTCCCGGCCCCGCCGGTCAGCGTCGAGCCCGGCCCGGGCGAGTTGATGATCCGTCCGCCGTCGCCGGAGCTGTCGTCGTTGTTGATCACGCCTGAAGCCGTCTGCGCCCCTATGGCGGCGCCCACTGCGTTCGTGAGGTTGACGACGAACACCTCGTCGGCTTCGAGCGCGGTGTCGCCGGCCACCTGGACGGTTATGGTCTTCGCCGTCTCGCCCGGGGCGAAGGTGAGCCGCCCGCTGGGATAGGCGCCGTTCTCGAAGTCGGACGGGCTGGCGGGATTGGAGCTGGCGCCGGCGCCGCCGACCACCCAGTCCACGCTCGCGGTCGCGCCGCTGTCGCCGGTCCGCGTCACAGTGAAGGTGAACGGCGTCAGACCGGTGTTCCCCTCGGCCTTAGTCACGGTCGAGGCCTGCATCTCGAACCGAGGCGGCGGCGGCTGGTAGGAGCTGTCGTCATTGCCGATGAAGCCCGTGGCGCTGGCCGAGCCCAGGGTCGCCCCTGTCGGGTTGGACAGTGACAGGATGAAGCTCTCTTCCCACTCCACGACCGTGTCGCCGGCGACGTTGACGGTGATGGTCTTGCCGGTCTCGCCGGGGGCGAAGGTGACCGTGCCGCTGGGCATAGTGCCGCCTGCGAAGTCCTGCGCGTCGACGGGCGAGCCGCCGCCACCAGACGCGACGGTCCAGGCGACCGAGGACGTGCCGCTCGCATCGCCCGTTCGGGTCACGTTGAAGACGTAGCGCGCGACGCCCGAATTGCCCTCCTGCAGCATGATGGAGTTGGTGGTCAGCGCGACCTGGGTGTTCGGCGGCGGGGCAGGCGGCGGCTCGCCGGCCGACGTCCCGCCGACCAGGCTCCAGCTCACCTCGGCCGTAGCGACATCCTCCAGCGTCGTGACCAGGAACGGCCCCTGCGCGCCCGCGCCGTCGGCGTCGAAATAGACCTTCGTGCCCCCTGCGCCGTCGGCCTGGAAGAAGAGGCGGCCGTCGGCTTGCGGGTCGGAGCCCGTGTAGCCGGCGGCCGTGAACAGGCGCGAGAAGTCCAGCCGATCGGCCCCCACGGCAAAGTCGGTGATCCTCCCGGAGTTCCACGGCAGGTTTTCGAAGACGAACAGGTCGCCGCCACCGTTGCCGGTGAGCACGGCCGAGTTCTGGCCGGCGTAGAACACGTCGTCGCCCGCCCCGCCGGCGAGCTTCTGGCCCGCGGTGTTGTCGGCGCGCAGCGACTGAGCCGGGGCCTCACCCGGGCCCACCGAATAGGTCTGGGCCGTGGCCTGGGACCCGCCCACGTTCACCGTCAGGACGCTGGCCTCACCGGGGCCAAAGGCGCCGGCGACGGTCCCCTGCAGAGTGAAGAGCTCGCTCTCCACACCCGACGGGCCGACCGCGAGCGCCGTGCGCGCGCCGCCGCTGTTCACCGGATCCTGCCAGCTGAGGACGTAACCGCCGCCGGCCTGGGGAAGCACCTCCAGGTGGTTGAAGCCGTCCTCGTCGCTGTGGATGAGCCGCGGCGCGCTGAGCAGGTTGGTCGCGGGATCGAAGGTCAACGCGTAGAGGTCGTGCTCGACGCCGTCATGCCGCGTCGACAGCAGCACCACCTTGCCGTCAGAGAGCGCGGCGCCCGTGAGCAGCGGGAAGTTGGTGGGCATGTCGACGGCCGTCTTGAATGACGCGCCGTCGAAGTAGCGCAGCTGGCTGCCGTAGCCGACCACGTACGCGCCGCCGGAGCCCACGCCCGCTGTGAACACGCTCGTGGCGGTGGACAGCTGTACAGAGCCGGACGTCGAATTGCCTGCCGCATCGAACGTATGCACATAGCTCTGGCCGTACTGGTACTTGCCGGCGACGCCCCAGGCGGCGACGAACCCGCCATTCCCGAGCGGATCCACCGACACGGTCGGCCACCCGTAGGCCGTGCCCAGCTGCATGACCTTCAGCAGCTCGCCCGAGGTTCCGAATACCGCGACGTTGGCCTCGCTGTCGGGCCCGCCTGTGTTCCCCGCGTTAGCCCGGAACGCCAGCACCCAACCACCGCCCGCCAAGGGGTCGAGGTCCACCGGCACGGGCGAGCCCATGTAGGAATAGCTGTTGTAGTCGATGGCGACCTGCGACTGGAGCGCCTGGCCCTGAGCGTTGTACGCCTGGGCGTAGAGGTAGTGGTTGTTGCCGACTGCGCCCTGGCGAAGCACCAGGATATCGCCGTCGTCCGCGACCGATGCCGCCACCACGGGGCCGGCGCCCAGGTCAAATCCGCCACCCGTGACGGTCAGGCTCGAATAGTCGGCCACTGGAAATCCACCTCTCGACGCGTCCCCACGCGAAGACGCGCGCTGGGTCAGCCAGCGCGCGTCGCTTGGTCAGGTAACTGGGAAGGGGGGCATAATCAGCAAGCGGAGCTATTTCACGTTTGCATCAGCTCGCGGCGCCGCCTCACACGCGCCGCGGCCGGGGTTTCACCCCCGGCCGCCCACGGACGGCGGATGGCGACTGGAGAGTCCGCGGGTCCATGGCTTCCCGGGGTCGAGCCCGGGAATGACGAGCGTGTTCTTGGGTCGTTAGGCGACGAGCCTCCCGTCCACGGCGGCTAGGCGAAGGCGCGGGCCTTCCTCGTTGGCCGCGCCGGGGCGGCGCAGGCTGCGCAGCGACAGCGTGGTGGCCGGGCGGCCCTGCAGGCGGGCCACCATCGACAGCGGCTGGTAGAGGCCGAGGTAGCGGTCCGGCGCGCCGTCGTGCGAGGTCAGCGGCGCGAACAGCACCTCCATCGGCAGGATGCCGGCGTCGGTCACCACCTCGGCGGTGGCGACCAGCGGCTCGGGACGGTTGCGCAGCTCCTCCAGCGCCGTCTGCAGGCGCAGGCGGTCGCGGTCGGCCCACAGGTGCAGGGCGTTGGCCCCGCGCAGGTCGCGCCGGTGCAGGTCGGCCACGAACCCGCCAGCCAGGCGGTACGGGTAGTAGCCCTTGATCTCGCGGCCCAGGATGAAGGTCTGGGCCATGAGCTGGCGGAAGTCGGCCGGCTGGATGTCGGCGCGCGAGGGCGCCTCACCGGGCTGGGCCCGGCTCATCCAGTAGTCGATCATCCGTTCCGTATTGGCATGGAACATAAGCGCCGTCCTTTGCGGCCAATGGCGGCCGCATGACGCTTGCAGGAAATCCGGCGCCAGCCGTCTCCTGTGCCAGCCCGGGACAGATTCACCTCTTTTCGGGACGGACCACCAGCTTGAAGGCAGATTCGTCCCTCAGATAGGACTCGGCCGCCCGCTTGATGTCCGCCGGCGTCACCCGCTCCAGGCCCTGGATCTGAGTCCTGATGATCTCGAACCGACGAGGATCCTCCTGCCCGCCGGACAGCTGCGCGGCCCAGTACTGGTTGGTCACCCGCGACCGCTGCAGGTTCTCGATCCGCGGCTTCTTGGCCCGGGCGAGCTCGTCGGCGGTGATCTCCCTGGTCCGCAGGTCCGCAGCGATCTTCTGCACGTCGGCGAAGAACTCGGGCAGCTTCTCCGGCGGCACCTCGACGCTGGCCGAGAGATAGCCCCAGTCGGTCCAGACCAGGCTGTGGTTGGCGCCGGCGTTCGGGCTGTAGGAAGCGCCTTGGGTCTCGCGTAGCTCCTCGGTGAGGCGCAGCTGCATGACCTCGCCTAGCAGCGCGGTCTCGCGGGCCCGCTGTGGGTTGGCCCAATAGTCGGTGGTCTTCCAGGCGATGAAGCCCACCGCCTGGTCGGCCCGGCCCTTGTGGGTGCGGACCACCGGCTCCGGCGTGCCCTTCGGGAAGCCCACCTGTCGCTGGCTTGCGGGCGGCGGCGGGGCGACCTTGGGCGCCGGCAGGGCGCCGAAGGTGCGGGCGACCGCCTCGACGGCGTTCTCGACTGTGGTGTCGCCGACGACCACGACCTCGACGGGGCCGTCCGCAAGGCGCGGCGCCACCAGGCCCTTCAGCTGCTCAAGCCTGGCGTTGGCGATCTCCTCGCGGCTCGGGAAGGTGAAGCGCCGGTCGCCGGGGTGGAGCAGGGCGTTCAGGTCGCGCCCGAGCACGCCGCCGGTGGTGGCCTCCAGCTGGTCGTGGATGGTCTTGCCCGCCGCCTTCAGCCGGTCGAAGGCCTCCGGACGCCAGCCGGGCTCGGCGTAATAGGCGGCCAGCACCTGCATCTGCACGGCCAGGTCCGCGGGCCGGGTGCGGCCGGCGAGCACGAAGACGTCCTCGTTGAAGCCGAAGTTGGCGTCATAGATCCTCGAGGACAGGACGCGCTCCATGTCCTCGCTGGTGATCCTCTTCAGGCCGCCCTCCACGAAGGCGCCGGAGAGCCAGGCGAGGTTCTGCCCGTCCTTGGGGATGTCCAGCATGCCGTGGCCGACGTTGACGCGGACCAGGATCTCGTCGTCCCGGAACTTCGTGGGCTTCACCGTCAGGCGCACGCCGTTCTCGAAGCGAACCAGGGTGGCGCCCAGGTCGGTCAGCTCGCGGCGCTCGGCGACCTTGCCGGGCGCGCCGAAGCTCTCGTAGGGCCACTTCACCTGGGCCAAGGCCGCGGGCGGCGTGACGGCGACCTTCTGCGACTCCGCCAGGGCGGCCAGCAGGGTCCTCTCGCCGCCCTCGATCGGCTGAGGCGAGGCGACGAAGAGCAGCGGGCCTTCGCCCTGGAAGGCGGCCTTCAGGGCGGCCGAGACCTGCTCGGCCTTCAGGCCCTTCACCGTCTCCTCGAACAGGGCGAGCTCCTGGGCAGGGCTGGTCACCACCCGCGCGTCCTTGAGCGAGCCCACGATCTCGTTGGCGAGCGCCGGCGGGCGCCGGGTGGCCGCGCCGGCGGCGGCGGCCTTTAGCTGGGCGCGGAACTCCTCGATCTCGCGGTCGAGCTCGTCCTGGCGCACGCCGTACTGCACGGCGCGGCGCTGCTCGCGCTCGGCGGCGGCCAGCGCCTCGCGCCAGCGGGAAGGCTCAGCGTTGACGCCCACGGAAGTGACCTCCGCCGTGCGGACTTGGTCCCCAGAGTTGGCCCCAGCATAGATGAAGGGTGGCTGCGGCTGGCGCGCGATGGTGGAGTAGCGCCGGTTGAGCACCGCGAAGCCCAGGGCCTCCACCAGCTCACGCTTGCGCTCGGCGACGGTGTCGGGGTCGAGGTCCGGCGGCCGGACCCAGGCAAGCTGCATGCTCAGCGGCACGCCGGTCTCAACCACCAGCTTGGCTTCGGCTCCGCGTGGCTTGATGCGGCCCAGGTCAGGGTCGACGCCGCCGGGTCCCTGCGCCTTCCAGTCGCCGAACTTGGCGCGGATCTTCGCCTCCATGGCGTCGACGTCGAAGTCGCCGACGGCCACCAGCACCGCCCGCTCTGGCCGGTACCAGCGGCGGTAGAACTCGGCGATGCGTGAGGCAGGCGCGGTCTTCAGAACCTCCACCTGGCCGATGGGGTAGCGCGTCGTCACCCGCTGGCCGGGGAACAGGAAGGCGAACCGCTCCTTGAGCACGCGGTAGGCCGGGGTGTCGCGGGTCCGCTCCTCTGAGAGGACGACGCCGCGTTCCCGGTCGACGGCCTTGGGATCGATCGCGAGGTTGCCGGCCGCTTCCCGCATCAGCATCAGCGAGGTGTCGACCGTCTCGGCGTTCGTCTTCGGCAGGTCGAGCATGTAGATGGTCTGGTCGAAGCCGGTGGACGCGTTGGTGTCGGCGCCGAACGAGAGGCCCAGCCGCTCCAGGATCTTGATCATCTCGCCTTCCTTCACGGCCGAGGAGCCGTTGAACGCCATGTGCTCGAGGAAGTGGGCGAGGCCCTGCTCGGCGTCGGTCTCCATCAGGGAGCCGGTGTCGAACCACATCCTGATCGCGCCCTGGCCGGCGGGGATCGACTGCTTGCGGATGGCGTAGCGCATGCCGTTGGGCAGGGCGCCGAAGCGGATGTCTGGGTCGGCCTTCACGTCGGAGAGGGCCTGCGGCCACTGGCCCTTGGCGAGCTTCGGCGCGGCGGCCGCCGGCTGCGCGGGCGCGCCCGTCGGCGCAAGGCTCGTGAGCGCAAGGGAGAACGCTGCGGCGAGGGCGGGCCCCACGCGCTGTAGACGGATCATCTAGATGTCCTGGAAATCGGCCATGCAGTCGCAGCGCACCTTCTAGGAGCCCCGTGGCGCCTGCAAGGCGGGAAAGCGGCGCCCGCCTCGCGCCCGGGTGCGTTAGTCCCTAAATGGAAGGGATGTCCGTCAGCTTCTTCGAAGAGCGCGCCGACCGGCCGGGGCCGTGGAACGCCGGCCCGGACCCGCAGTGGGAGGCCCCCAGGCCGGCGCGCGAGCCGGTGTTCAACAACGGCGCCTGGTACGTGCTCCTGATGGTGGCGGTGGTCGTCGGCGGCTACGCCCTCCAGTCGCGGTTGCCCCCGGGACTGGTCGCCGCATTCTATTTCGTGCCCGCCGACCTGCTGCACGGACGCTGGGAGACGGCGCTCACCGCCGTCTTCCTGCACGGCAACTGGACGCACGCCCTGTTCAACGCCGCTTTCCTGCTGGCGTTCGGGACACCTGTGGCGCGGATGCTGGGACTGGGCCTGCGTGGCGCGCTCGCCTTCCTCGGCTTCTATGTGCTCACCGGCGTGCTCGCCAACCTTGCGTTCGCGGCGGTCCACTGGGGCAGCGAGATCGCGGTCGTCGGCGCGTCGGGGGCGGTCTCGGCCCTGATGGCGGCGGCCGCGCGGGTGATGGCCGGCAGAGGTCGCCTGGGGCCGGTCTTCGCCCGCTTCGTGCTCACCATGGGCGCCGCCTGGGTGCTGGTGAACGCGCTGATCGCTGTCGTGCTGGCCCAGCTCGGCAACGAGATCCTCCCCGGAACGGGCGGGGCAGGGGTGGCCTGGGAGGCCCACATCGCGGGCTTCGTCCTGGGCGCCTTGCTGATCAGCCCCTTCGCCTGGCTGGCCGGACGCCGCTGAGGGCGCTTCACGCGCGCGTGCATTGATTCCCCGCGCCGATAGGAGAACGGTGTTTCCTGACGGAACGAGGGAAGGAACGGCGAAGGTGCTGGTCTCGCAGATCCTCAGGAGCAAGGGCGACACGGTGTTCACGGTGGGGCCGCAGGACACGGTCGAGGCCGTGGCGAACCTCCTCAACACGCGGCGGGTGGGCGCCCTGGTGGTGCTCGACAACGACCGCGTGGCGGGCATCGTCTCCGAGCGCGACATCGTGCGCATCGTGGCCGAGGGCGGACCGGAGTCGCTGAAGCGGCCCGTCTCGGCCTGCATGACCAAGGACGTGCTCTACGCCGAACCCGGCGAGACGGTGGACTCCTTGCTCGCCCGCATGACCGACCGGCGCATCCGCCACTTGCCGGTGTGCAGGTCCGAGCGGCTGGTGGGCATCGTCTCCATCGGCGACCTCGTGAAGTCGAAGATCAGCGAGGTCGAGGCCGAGGCCGACGGCCTGAAGGCCTACATCGCGGCGAGTTGACGCCTACGAGATCCCCCGTCCTCGCAGACGGGCTGAAAGCCGGCCGCCAGCCGGCGAGGGCGGGGAAGCAGGCCTTCCCCGCCCTCTTTCATTTTGGGGTCAAGCCATCCTGTCGCACGCCGGTTTTTGAGAAAGTTCGTGCGGCGCGATTGACTCGGATCGAACGGCCTCATAGATAGCGCCTCCCGCTCGGGGGCGGGGCGAACTTCGAAGCAACTGACTGGGCCGCAAGGCCTTGAAAGTCCGAGAAGAACGCCCATATCAACGAGCATCAGCCGGCATCGCCAACAGGCCCAAGAGGGGTGACCCTCGAAGTCCTCGTGACGGTGCGGTTTCGTCAGTATCCGGAGCTTCTGGAGCGCGGCGAAAATTCCTCGAAAGAGGCGGTTGACGAGCGAAGGGACGGCCACTAGATAGCCGCCTCCCGCTCGGGTCGGGGCGCGAATGCGAGATGAAAAACGAGCCGCCGAAAGGCACTTGATTTTCTCCCGCAGATGCGTATTTTCCCGAGCCTCAATCGAATCGCTACGGACGTGTGAGGGAAGCCCCTCGGCAGCCCGCGGCGGTTTTTGCGGCCAAAATCCTGGGCAACCGGGACGGCCCGCAAAAGCCTCAAAAGGCCGATTGACACGAGGTAGGCCGGTCACTAGATAGCCGCCTCCGCCGACCCGCCGGCGAAAAACAGCGGGGTCCGGTGAGAACCGGTCGGGTCTTTGACATCGTTGAATTGGAAAGAGAAACGCAGGCGGCGGCGTCCTGGCGATAGTGCTAACCACACTATCTCGACGCTGACTGTGACTGCGGTCTCTTGAAGACACCATGAATATGGTCGGACTTCGGTTCGGCCACGATTTGTGGGAACTCGTCAAGAACTACGCAGACTATAGCCAGCCGATCTCTAGTAGATCGGGGACGCAGAAAGTCAGAACGTCAACTCAACCTGAGAGTTTGATCCTGGCTCAGAGCGAACGCTGGCGGCAGGCCTAATACATGCAAGTCGAGCGCACCTTCGGGTGAGCGGCGGACGGGTGAGTAACGCGTGGGAACGTGCCCTTTGGTACGGAACAACTGAGGGAAACTTCAGCTAATACCGTATGTGCCCTTCGGGGGAAAGATTTATCGCCATTGGAGCGGCCCGCGTTGGATTAGGTAGTTGGTGGGGTAAAGGCCTACCAAGCCTACGATCCATAGCTGGTCTGAGAGGATGATCAGCCACACTGGGACTGAGACACGGCCCAGACTCCTACGGGAGGCAGCAGTAGGGAATCTTGCGCAATGGGCGAAAGCCTGACGCAGCCATGCCGCGTGTATGATGAAGGTCTTAGGATT
>NZ_DATCMR010000012.1:0-271243 GCF_036563285.1 Phenylobacterium sp. | reverse complement strand
GCCTACGAGCTGTCCGGGGGTTCGGCAGCGGTCGCGCCGTCGGCGGTGGCGAGCGCCGCGTGGTCGCCTGCCCCCTCCACCGGTCGCTCTTCGGCGACCGGTCCCCCTCCCGCCGATGCTGCCGCATCGGGGGAGGTAGGCGCGTCGTCATCGTCGTGCGCCTGGCCGAGGCCCAGGCGGGTCTTCAGGCGCGCCAACTGGTGCTCGAGGGTCTCGTCCAGGAAGGTGTCGAGGCAGGCTTCCTCCTCGAGGTGCTCGCGGATGTCGGCCGTGAACTCGTGGAAGGTCTCGTTGTCGGGGAATTCCTCCCAGACCTCGCGCTCCAGGCGGATGTAGAGCTGGTTCCGGCGGGCGGCGACCGCCTCCTTCCGCTGCTTGTCCATCTGCGGGGCGTACTCGCGCAGGAACGCCTGCTCGTCGCGCTGCAGCTTCATCTCCAGGGCGTAGGTCATGCGCACGCCGCGGGCGAGCTTGTGGAAGCAGTCGACGTAGATTTTCGCGTCCTGGGCGGTCTCGGCCTCCGCCGCCCGCTCGGCCATGACCTCGGCCAGCCGCTCGCCGATGGCGGCGAGCTTCGCCAGGCTCTTGCCCTGGCGGGTCTCGGAGATGTGGCCGAACTCGGACATGAACATAAAGAGAACATGAGGCGCCGCCCAGCGCCAAATTTTCGATGAGTCTTTTTTCCGCCTCCCTCTCCTGACCGCGGCAGCGGCCAGGAGAGTTGGAGTGAGCCCCGGCTCGGCTGACTCCGGCGGCCAGACCGAGGGCCCTCGGGCCGGCATCCGGCGTGATCCCTATGCACGAGCCGGCCCTCACCCGGCCCTCTCCCGCCTGTGACGGGAGAGGGAGAGGAGAAATTGCGGCTATGCTCAGCCCATGCGGCCGGAGATTCTTTTCCCGCTCTTTGCGTCGATCACCTCGCTGAAGGGGGTGGGGCCGCGCGTGGCGCCCTTGCTGGAGAAGGTGGCGGGGCCGATCGTCCGCGACGTGCTGTGGCTGAAACCGCACTCGGTGGTGCGCCGGACGCCGGCGGTGCTGTCGGCGGCGGTGGACGGCGAGGTGATGACCTTCGAGGTGGTCGTCGAGGAGCACCAGAAGCCGCGCGCGCAGCAGCAGCCGTGGCGGGTGCGGGTGTCGGATCCCACCGGCTGGATGACCCTGGTGTTCTTCGGCCGCTTCGCCGACCAGTTGGAGAAGCGCCATCCGGTGGGCGCCAGGCGGATCGTCTCGGGCAAGGTCGGCGACGACAAGTTCGGCCGCCAGATGGTGCATCCCGACTACATGCTCGCGCCCGAAAACGGGGCCGAGATCCCGCAGATCGAGCCGATCTACCCAGCGACCGAGGGGCTGCCGGCGCGACGCGTGCGGACGTTCGTGCTGGAGGCGCTGGAGCGGGCGCCGGAGCTCCCCGAATGGCAGGACGCCGCCTGGCTGAAGCAGGAGCGGTTCCCGGCCTGGCGCGAGGCGATGGACCGGCTGCACGCGCCGGAGAGCGACGCCGACCTCGCGCCGCTGAGTCCGCACCTGCGACGGCTCGCCTACGACGAGCTGCTGGCGCACCAGCTGGCCATGGCGCAGCGGAAGGCCGAACGGCGGCGGGAGCCGGCGGCGAAGATCGCCGCCAGCGATGTGGCCCGCAAGATCCAGGCGGACCTGCCGTTCGCCTTCACCGGGGCGCAGGAGCGCTCCCTGGCCGAGATCCGCAGCGACCTCTCCGCGGGCGAGCGGATGAGCCGGCTGATCCAGGGGGACGTGGGCTCGGGCAAGACGGTCGTGGCCATGTGCGCAATGGCCGACGTGGCGGCGGGCGGCGGCCAGAGCGCGCTGATGGCTCCCACCGAGATCCTCGCGCGGCAGCACTTCGAGACGATCTCCGGCCCCCTGGCCGACCACGGGATCGCGGTGGTGCTGCTGACCGGCCGCGACAAGGGCGCGGCGCGGGCGGAGAAGCTGCGGGCGCTGGCGTCGGGGGCTGCGAAGGTGGCGGTGGGGACCCACGCCCTGTTCCAGGACGACGTCGGGTTCCAGCGCCTGCAGCTGGCGGTGATCGACGAGCAGCACCGGTTCGGGGTGGCCGAGCGCCAGCGGCTGCAGGCCAAGGGCGAGGCGGTGCACCTGTTGGCCATGTCCGCGACGCCGATTCCGCGGACCCTGGAGCTGACGGTCTATGGCGACCTGGACGTGAGCCGCATCGACGAGAAGCCGCCGGGGCGCACGCCGGTGGCGACGCGCGCCGTCCCCATGGGCCGGGTCGGGGAGGTGGAGGCCAGGCTGCGGCAGGTGGTTGAGGCCGGCGCGCAGGCGTTCTGGATCTGCCCGCTGGTCTCGGAGAGCGAGGTCAGCGACCTGAAGGCGGCGGAGCAGCGGGCCGAGGAGCTGCGGGCGCGGATCGGGCCGAGCGTGGGCCTGGTGCACGGGAAGATGGCCCCGGCCGCCAAGGACGCGGTGATGGCGGAGTTCGCTGACGGCAAGCTCTCGGTGCTGGTGGCCACGACGGTGGTCGAGGTGGGGGTGAACGTGCCCAACGCCACGATCATGGTCATCGAGCAGGCGGAGCGGTTCGGCCTGGCCCAGCTGCACCAGCTGAGGGGCCGGGTGGGCCGCGGGAGCCGTGAGAGCGCCTGCGTGCTGCTGTACGACCCGCCGCTGTCGGAGACGGCGCAGAAGCGGCTCGACATCCTGCGGCGCACCGACGACGGGTTCCTGATCGCAGAGACGGACCTTGAGCTGCGCGGCGGCGGCGATGCGCTGGGCCTGAGGCAGTCGGGGTTTCCTGACTATGTGTTCGCCGATCCCTTCGTGCACCGCGACCTGATCGGGGTTGCGGGAGACGACGCGCGGCTGATCGTGGGCCGGGACCCGGAGCTCAAGAGCGAACGCGGCAAGGCGCTGCGCGTGCTTCAGGAGCTGTTCGACTGGAAGGCGGGCCTGGCGCTCAGGGACGCGGGGTAGTTTCCCTCCCTTGATGGGGAGGGAAATCGCACCTTCAGACCTTCACCATGCGCTTGCCGCGGTTTTCGCCGGCGAGGAGGCCGACGAGGGCCGACGGCAGGTTCTCGAGGCCGTCGATGACGTCTTCCTGGACCTTGAGCTGGCCGGACTGGACCCAGGACTGGAGGTCGGCCAGCGCCTGGTCGTTGCGATCGGCGAAGTCGGAGACGATGAAGCCGCGGACGCTGAGGCGCTTGGTGACGATGAGGCCCGGGACGCCGCGGGGGCCGTGCTGGGGCGCGGCCTGGTCGTACTGGGAGACGGCGCCGCAGCAGGCGATGCGGCCGAAGGTGTTCATGCCGAACAGGCAGGCCTCGAAGACGGCGCCGCCGACGTTGTCGAAGTAGACGTCGATGCCGTTCGGTACGGCCTCGCGCAGGCGCTTCTTGAAGTCGCCGGCCTTGTAGTCGACGGCCGCGTCGAAGCCGAGCTCGTCGGTGAGCCAGCGGCCCTTCTCCTCGCCGCCGGCGATGCCGATGGCGCGGCAGCCCCTGATCTTCGCGATCTGCCCCACGATCGAGCCCACCGCGCCGGCGGCGGCCGAGACCACGACGGTCTCGCCGGGCTTCGGCCGGCCGCATTCCAGCAGGCCGAAGTAGGCGGTCAGGCCCGCAACCCCATAGACGCTGAGCAGGTGGGTGAGCGGCTCCATGGCCGGGAGCTTCGAAAGCCGCCTGGCCGGCAGGCTGGCGTACTCCTGCCAGCCCACGTCACCCCAGACCAGGTCGCCGGGCTTCAGTGAAGGGTCGCGGCTGTCCACCACCTCGCCCAGCGCGCCGCCCGCCATCACCTGCCCGGCGTCGAGCGCCGAGCGGTAGGTGGCGCCCTGCATCCAGGCGCGGTTGGCGGCGTCGAGGGAGACGTAGCGGGTGCGGATCAGCGCCTCGCCCTCGGCCGGCTGGGGGATCTCGCCTTCGATGAGCCGGAAGTGGTCGGCCGCGAGCTTCCCCTGCGGGAGCTGGTCGAGGACGATCTGGCGATTGGCTTGCGGCATGGCGGCCTCCCCTGGTGAGGCGCGAGTTAAGACCCGCGGCCGGCCTTCCGCCAAGCCTCCACGCGCCGCTGCGCGTCGGCCTCGAGGTCGGCGTAGAACAGGTTGTAGCCAGGCATCTTGCGGCGGTCCTCCCAGGAGCCGGTCGGCTGCAGGGAGGCGGACTTGGGTTTGCTGACGTGCAGCACGCCGGCCTCGCAGCGGGCGGAGACCTGGCGCGCCATGAAGGCCGGGCGCGCGCCCCATTCCAGGCCGGTGGCGTTCGCCGCGCCCTGGTGCAGGCGGGGCGGCGCGGGCTCCTCGGTGACGGCGCCCAGGATCGGGTTGAAGCAGAGGGCCGGCCGGGCGCCCAGGTTGACCAGCTCGCCGCCCGGTCCCCACACCAGCGCGCGCTGCAGGATGATGCGGCCGCGCTCGCGCTCGCCAAATGGCACGCCGGCCCAGGCGGCGAGACAGCCGCTGGCGGGGCGGCTGGTGCAAGGCGGCAGGGGCGGGGCGTCGGCCGGAACGACCGCGCCCATCAGGTAGGCCGCGACCAGGCGGCGGCGCGTGTCGGTCATGCCGGGGACCTCCTCCGCCAGCAGGCGGGTGGCGAGCGTGCCCCCCTGCTCCACCCCCACGACGATGAACGGCCGGCCTCGGTTGTAGCGGGAAAGGTAGGTGCGGAAGGCCGCCGCCACGTCGCGGTAGGCGAAGGCGCGGGCCTCGCGGGCGTCCTCGCGCAGGGTGAGCAGGGTGTAGAGGCTGGCCTGGCGGTAGCGCGGTGCGAAGATGCGGCCGACGCGGACGAAGGGGCCGGCGTAGTTGGGCGCGATGATCTCCCGGAACAGCTCGTCGGAGCGGCCGTCGTCGATGGGCGCGTTCCAGTGCCGGCCGCCGTCGTAGGTGGTGGGGCCCACGAAGAACACGTCGACCGGCGGGTCGCCGCGCGCGGGCTGGTCGGGCCGGGTGGGCATGAGGGCCCAGGCGGCGCGGCTCGTGTAGTCGGGCGCCGGCGGCGGACGGTAGGTCTGGAACGGCACCTTGGGATCGAGGGCCGTGCGCCTCAGGTCGCCCCAGAAGACCCCGGTGGCCAGACCCAGGACCAGGGCGAGGCCCACGATGGCCAGCGCCCACCAGCGGGTGCGGCGGGGGGCGGCCGGCTCGCCCATTGCCTCAGCGGTAGGGGTCGGGCTGGGAGAGGTAGCGGCCGACGTATTCGCCGATCCCCTCCTCCAGCGAGGTCATGGGCTTCGGGTAGCCGGCCTGGAAGAGCCGGTCCATGCGCGCCTCGGTGAAGTACTGGTACTTGTCGCGGATGGCCGGCGGCATGGGGGTGTAGTCGATCTGGGCGTTCTTGCCGGCCGCCTCGAACACCTGCCGGGCCATCTCCTCGAAGGTGCGGGCCTGGCCGGAGCCGAGGTTGTAGACGCCGTTCACCTGCGGGTTCTCGTACAGCCAGCGGGTGACGTCGGCGGCGTCGCGGACGTAGACGAAATCGCGCTTCTGGCCGCCGTCGGGCACGTCGGGGCGGTAGCTCTTGAAGAGCTGGACGGAGTGGCCCTCGCGCACGTGCGGCCAGATCTGCGAGGCCACCGACTTCATCGAGTGCTTGTGCTCCTCGTTGGGCCCGTAGACGTTGAAGAACTTCAGGCCGACCCACTGCGGGGGCGCGTAGTCGCGGGCCGCCTGGCGCACGGCGAAGATGTCGAACAGGGCCTTGGACCAGCCGTAGGTGTTCAGGGGCCGCAAGGCCGCCAGGTGCTCGTAGTCGTTGTCGTCGTCGAACCCGTGCTCGCCCGCGCCGTAGGTGGCGGCCGAGGAGGCGTAGACGAACCGGCGCTGGCGGTCGGCGCACCAGCGGAAGAGGTCGCGGCTGAGCGTGAAGTTGGAGTGGATGATCTTGTCGGCGTCCGGCTCCGTGGTGGACGACACGGCGGCCATGTGGACCACGAGCTCGACGTCGCGCCAGCGCTTCTCCAGCCAGTCGAACATGTCCTCGGGCGCCACGAAGTCGCCGATCGGGTGCTTGGCGATGTTCTTCCACTTGCCCAGCTCGGCCTCGCGCAGGCGGTCGCAGACGACCACGTCGAGGTCGCGGTCCTCGGCCAGGCGGGCGACGATGTTGGAGCCGATGAAGCCGGCGCCGCCGGTGACGAAGGCGATGCGGCGGGTCATGCCTGTTCCTTCTTCGACATGCGCTGGATGGCGGCCGTGGTGGAATAGCCCTCGACGATGGGGGCGAGCTTCACCTCCCCGCCCCAGGACTTCACCAGGTCGCCGCCGACCACTTCGCTCTCCGCGTAGTCCGCGCCCTTGATCAGGACGTCGGGCCGGGCGGCCTCGATGAGCTTCACGGGGGTGGGGTCCTCGAAGGGGACCACCAGGTCGACGCTGCCGAGGCCGGCAAGCACCAGGGCGCGGCTCTCCAGGTCGTTGACCGGGCGGCCCTCGCCTTTCAGAGCGCGGACGGAGGCGTCGGAGTTGAGGCCGACGATCAGGCGGTCGCACCAGGCGCGGGCCTGGCCGAGGTAGGCCACGTGGCCCTTGTGGAGGATGTCGAAGCAGCCGTTGGTGAAGCCCACGCGCAGGCCCTTGGCGCGCCACCGGGCGACCTCGTCGACGAGCCGCTGCAGGGTGGCGACCTTGGCCTCGGCCGGGGCGATGTGGGCGGAAATGGCGGCTTCCACCAGTTCTTCGGGGGAGACCGTGGCGGTGCCGGCCTTGCCCACGGCGACGCCGGCGGCGAGCTGGGCGAAGGCGATGGCCTCTTCGAGGCCCGAGTCGGCGGCGAGCGCCAGGCCGAGGGCGGCAAGCGTCGTGTCGCCGGCGCCGGAGACGTCGAACACCTCCCGCGCGACGGTGGGGACGTGGCGCACCGGCTGGCCGCGGACCGCCAGCGAGACGCCCTTTGCGCCGCGGGTGACCATCACGGCCTTGGTCGCCCAGAGCTCCAGGGCGCGGGCGGCGGCGGCCTCGACCTCCTCGTCGGTGCCGGTGGGCAGGTCGGTGGCGTGGGCGAGTTCCAGGTCGTTGGGCTTGACGAGGTCGATCTCGCCATAGCGGGCGAAGGAGCGCGCCTTGCTGTCGACGACGACCTTGGCGCCAGCCTTTGCGGCGTCGTGGCAGGCGGCGATGACCGCATCGGTGACGACGCCCTTGCCGTAGTCGGAGAGCAGGATGACCCCTGCGCCGTCGGCGGCGTCACGGATGGTGCGGACCAGGCGCTGCTCGCAGTCGGCGGTGACCGGCCGGCTCTCCTCGGTGTCCACGCGCAGCAGCTGCTGGCCGGAGGACACGAAGCGGGTCTTCAGGGTCGTGGGTCGGCTCGAGTCGGTGACCAGGTAGCCTTCGACGCCGGCCTCCTCGCCCACCAGGCGCTGGGCCTCGTTGCCCTCGGCGTCGCCGCCGATCAGGCCGACGAGGGCGACAGAGCCGCCGAGGGCGGCGACGTTGCGCGCGACGTTGCCCGCCCCGCCCAGCATCACGAGCTCGCGCTTGCGCGCCAGGACCGGGATCGGCGCCTCCGGAGACACGCGGGAGACCTCGCCGTAGACGAACCGGTCGACCATCAGGTCGCCGACGCACAGCACGCGCTTGCCGGGAACCTGCTCCAGGAGGTGCTGCAGGGCGGAAAGGTCCATGAGCGAGGGTGTGGAGCGCGCCGCTCTAGGGGTCAAGCGGGGCGGACCGCCTCGTGGATGGCCTTGCAGGCGGCGAGCAGGTCGCGCGCGCCGTCGAGCGGCAGGCAGCTCGGGCCGTCGCAGAGCGCCTTGTCCGGGTCCGGATGGAACTCCAGGAACACCCCGTCGGCGCCGGAGGCCACCGCCGCCTTGGCGATCACCGCGACGCCCTCGCGCCGGCCGCCGGTGGAGGCGCCGCCGGTGCGCGGGTCGGCGCCGGGAAGCTGGACGGCGTGGGTGGCGTCGATGGTGACCGGGACCCCCAGCTTCTTCATCTCGCCGATGCCCAGCATGTCGACGATCAGGTTGTTGTAGCCGAAGGAATTCCCGCGCTCGCACAGGATGGTCATGTCGGCGCCCTCCGCCGCCTCCTTGATCTTGGACACGATGTTCTTCGCGTCCCACGGGGCGAGGAACTGGCCCTTCTTGACGTGCAGCAGGCCCCCGGCGGCGCGCGTGGCGCGGGCGGCAGCGACCACCAGGTCGGTCTGGCGGCAGAGGAAGGCGGGGATTTGGACGAGGTCGGCGACGGGGGCCACGGCCTCGGCCTCCTCGGGGGTGTGGATGTCGGTGGCGATGGGGACGTTCAGCTGGCGCTTCACCTCGGCCAGCATTTTCAGGCCTTCCTCGAGACCGGGGCCGCGGTAGCTCTTGATCGAGGAGCGGTTGGCCTTGTCGTAGCTCGCCTTGAAGACGTACGGCAGGCCGAGCTCGGCGGTGACCGCCTGCAGGTGGCGGCCGACCCTGAGCGCCAGGTCGAGGTTCTCCAGCACGTTGAGCCCGGCGATCACGACGAGCGGCTGGCCCTCGCCGATGGCGAGGTTCCAGCGATCCAGCTTCAAGACGGCCATGGGGTCCTCAGGTCTTTTCCCGGCCGGGTAAGTGGCGCGAGCCGCCGCGGTTCACAAGCGCCAAGCGCCCTCCCCGATAGAACCTCCGGTGGAAAGCCTTGCCATACGCAACGGAAGATCGTTGTTATGATAGGACAAAGGGTGTCTGGGGAGTGTTCCCGTGAGCCTTGCCGATGAACGGTCGCTGTCCGTCCTGGCCATGAACGCCCGCGCGTTCGGCCGGCTGCCGGCCCTGGCCGGCGCGCCGAGCGCCTTCCGCTTCGCCCTTCGCCTGATGGCCAAGAACTGGGGCGAAGGGTCCCTCACCTTCGTGACCCCGGCCGGCGTCGAGTTGCCCCTGGTGGGCGAGCAGCCCGGCCCGCATGCGCGGCTGGTGGTCCACGACTATCGCTTCATGCGCCGGGTGCTGGCCTCTGGCGACATCGGCTTCGCCGAGGGCTACATGGCCGGCGAGTGGGAGACGCCCGACCTCTCGAAGCTGCTGGAGGTGCTGGCGCTCAACTTCAACCGCTTCACCCGGGTGAGCCGCGGCGGTCCCATCAGCTGGACGCTGAACCTGGTCCGGCACGGCCTGCGCGGCAACACGCGCACCGGCTCGAAGAAGAACATCCACGCCCACTACGACTTGGGGAATGCCTTCTATTCGCGCTGGCTCGACGCGACGATGACCTATTCGTCCGCCCGCTACGAGCGGGCCGGCCAGCCGCTGGAGGCCGCCCAGCGGGCCAAGTACGCCAGCCTCGCGCGCCGCATGGGGCTGGAGGAAGGCCATCACGTCCTGGAGATCGGCTGCGGCTGGGGCGGCTTCGCCGAGTTCGCGGCCAAGGAGGTGAAGGCCAAGGTCACGGCGATCACCATCTCCCAGGCCCAGTATGAGTTCGCGAGGAAGCGGATGTTCGACAACGGCCTTGGCGAGCGCGCCGACATCCGCCTGGTGGACTACCGCGACGTCGACGGCCGGTTCGACCGGGTGGCCTCCATCGAGATGTTCGAGGCGGTTGGCGAGCGTTACTGGCCGGCCTACTTCGGCAAGATTCGCGAAAGCCTGCAGCCGGGCGGCCGCGCCGGGCTGCAGATCATCACCATGCGCGACGACATGTTCGCCACCTACCGCCAGCGGGCGGACTTCATCCAGCAGTACATCTTCCCAGGCGGCATGCTGCCGTCCGAAGCGAAGCTGCGCGAGGTCACCGAGAGGGCGGGGCTGGCCTGGGAGGGCGTCACCCGCTTCGGCAAGGACTACGCCCACACCCTTGCGGAGTGGGCCGAGCGTTTCGAGGCGGCCTGGGATGACATCCGGACGCTGGGCTTCGACGAGCGCTTCCGGCGACTGTGGCGGTTCTACCTGAGCTACTGCGAGGCCGGCTTCCGCACCCAGCGGACCAATGTGGTGCAGCTTACGCTCGCCCGGGTCTGAGCCACCCCTGTTCCTGCGGGCCTCCGCCCCTTAAGTAGCGGCCATGACGATCGCCAGAAGCGTCCTGGACGCCATCGGGAACACGCCGCTCATCCGGTTGAAGCGCGCCAGCGAGATGACCGGCTGCGAGATCCTCGGCAAGGCCGAGTTCATGAACCCCGGCCAGTCCGTGAAGGACCGGGCGGCGCTGTACATCATCCGCGACGCCGAGCGCGCCGGAAAGCTGAGGCCGGGGGGACGGATCGTCGAGGGTACGGCGGGCAACACCGGCATCGGCCTGGCCATGGTGGGCAAGGCGCTGGGCTACCGCGCCACCATCGTGATCCCCCGCACCCAGAGCCAGGAGAAGAAGGACGCGATCCGGCTGTACGGCGCCGAACTCGTGGAGGTGGACGCGGTCCCGTACTCCAATGAGATGAATTACGTGAAGTATTCCGGCCGGCTGGCGGCGGAACTTGATGCGAAGGAGCCGGCCGGCGCCGTCTGGGCCAACCAGTTCGACAACGTCGCCAACCGGGAAGCCCACGTCTGCGGCACCGGGCCGGAAATCTGGGAGCAGACCGGCGGCAAGATCGACGGCTTCATCTGTGCAGTGGGGTCCGGCGGGACCCTGGGCGGGGTCGCGCAGGCGCTTCGCGAACGCCGGGCCGACGTGCGCATCGGACTGGCCGACCCCCACGGGTCGGCGATCCACGCCTGGTACACCGACGGCGAGCTGAAGGCCGAGGGGACCTCGATCTCCGAAGGCATCGGCCAGGGGCGCATCACGGCGAACCTGGAGGGCCTTAGGATCGACCACGCCTACCGCATCTCCGACGAGGAGATGCTGCACGCCATCTACGACATGGTCGAGCACGAGGGCCTGGTGATGGGCGGCTCTACGGGGGTGAACGTGGCGGGGGCCATCCGGATGGCGCAGGACATGGGCCCGGGGCACACCATCGTCACGGTGCTCTGCGACCACGGCCAGCGCTACCACTCGAAGATCTACAACCCGTCCTTCCTGGAGGAGAAGGGGCTGCCCGCCCCCGCCTGGCTCTAGCGATGGCGGACCCCCTCGTCTCGACGGAATGGCTGGCCGGGCGCCTCGACGAGGTCCAGCTGGTGGACGCGACCTGGCACATGCCGGGCGAGGGCGTTGGACGCGAGACCTACGAGGCGGGCCACATCCCGGGCGCGGTGTTCTTCGACATCGACGAGGTCGCCGACAGGTCGACCGGCCTGCCGCACATGCTCCCCTCCCCGCAGGCCTTCGCACAAGCCGCCGGGAAGCTCGGCCTCGACCGGGGTCGGACGGTTCTCGTCTATGACGCGCACGGCATCTTTTCGGCGCCGCGGGTCTGGTGGACGCTGCGGACCATGGGGTTCCCGCAGGTGTTCGTGCTGGACGGCGGCCTGAAGAAGTGGCGCGCGGAGGGCCGGCCGGTGGAGACCGGCGGCGCGACGCCCGCCTCGACCCTGCTGGAGACGGTATTCGACCCGTTCCTGGTGCGCGACCTCGACGCGGTGAGGAACCTGCTGGCGCGGCGCGAGGCGCAACTGGTGGACGCCCGCCCCGCCGCCCGCTTCCGCGGCGAGGCGCCGGAACCGCGGCCCGGCCTGCGGGCGGGACATATGCCGGGGGCTTGCAACGTGCCGGCCGGCGGGCTGGTGAACCCCGACGGAACGCTGAAGAGCGCGGACGAGCTGCGGGCGGCGTTCGCGGCGGCCGATGTCGACATCACGGCCCCGATCGTGACGACTTGCGGGTCCGGGGTGACGGCGGCCATCCTGGCGCTGGCGCTGGCCCGACTCGGCCGCGAGGACGTCGCCATCTACGACGGCTCGTGGGCGGAGTGGGGCGGACGCGCCGACACCGAGGTCGTCACCGGAGCCTGACCCATCGAGATCCGCCTCGCCGAGCATCCGGAGCTGGAACGTCTGCCCGACATCGAGCGGTCGGCGGCGGAGGCGTTCCGGGGCTCCAGCCAGGCGGCCATCGCGGACGACCCGCCCTCTCCGGCCGATTTCTACCCGCCGATGCTGGCCGAGGGCCTGGTCTGGGTGGCCGAGGACGCGGGCGAGCTGATCGGGTTTGCCGCCTGCCAGCACTTCATGGACGCGCTGCACCTGTGGGAGATCGCCGTCCGCCACGACCGACAAGGCAAGGGCGCGGGCCGCGCGCTTATGGCCGCGGTGACCGACGAGGCGCGCGCCCGCAAGGCCGGCGCCGTGACCCTGACCACCTTCCGCGACCTGCCCTGGAACGGCCCGTTCTACGCGAGCCTGGGCTTTCGGGCGCTGAAGCCCGAGGAGCTCAATGGCCGCCTGACGGCCATCCTGATGCGCGAGCGCCGCCTCGGCCTCGACATGAACGCCCGCTGCGCCATGCGCCTGCCGCTCTAGGATCACCGCCGCGCGGAACGGGCTCCCGCGCCCAGCGAGAACACCGTCACTGAGGGCTCGCCCTTCGGCGCCTCGAGCGTGGCGCCCCGCGCCCGCCGGAAGTCCCGGTAGCCCCGCGCCAGCGCGTCGATGTGGTAGTTCCGCATGCCGGTGACGACCGCCACGTACTGGGCGCCGCCAACGCTGTAGGTGATGACGCTGGAGCTCGGATAGTTGTCGAGCGGCGCGCGCCACAAGACCTTCCCGTCGCGGTCGTCAATCGCGGTCAGCGCCGGCTCGACGTCGCCGGCGAAGAGCACGCCGCCGGCGGTCGCCAGCACCGAGGTGGAGATCGGCGCCACCAGGTCCTGACGCCAGCCGAGCTTGCGGCCCTTCAGGTCCATCGCCTGCAGGACGCCCATCTTCCCGCTCGCCGCGGCGCGCGGGTGCTCGCCCGGGCCCATCCCCACCCCGGAGCTCAGGAGCTGGAAGCCCGGCCCCGCGGGCGGCCCGAACGTCAGGCACCAATCCGTCAGCGGCACATAGAGCTGTCCACTGCGGGGATTGATGCTGGTCCACGGCCAGGACCGCGCGCCCGACGCGCTCGGGCAGATCAGGGTGGACTTGGTCTTGTCCGGCCAGCGCGCCAGGTCGATCGTCTTGGCGCCGGTCTTCGGATCGATGGCGGAGATGACGTTCTGCGTCCCCGCGTCGATGGAAAAGAGATAGGCGCCGGTCCGCGCGTCCAGGGCGTCGAGGATGCCCATCTTGCCGATGTTCATCACGACGCGGCGCGGCCGGCCGCCGACCTCGACCGTCGCCAGCGAGCGCTCGAACGCCCAGTCCAGGTCCCACTGGTCGTTGGGCAGGTGCTGGTAGTGCCAGACAAGCTTTCCGGTGTCCGGGTCCAGGGCGATTGTGGAGTCGGTGTAGAGCGCCTCGCTCGTCGTTCCCGCCACGCCCGAAGGCTTCAGGAGCGGGCCGGTGTCGTAGGTCTGGCCGACGCCGTAGTAGACCAGGTTCAGAGCGGGCTCGTAGGTGCCCTGGTGCCAGACCGAGCCGCCGCTGCGCTTCTCCAGCGGCAGGCCGTTCCAGCTGTCGCCGCCGGGCTCGCCCGGCCGGGCGATGGTGTGGAACCGCCACAGCTCCCGGCCCGTCGCCGCATCGAGGCCGACGATGAAGTTGCCGCCGGGCGCGGCGCTGCCGGTGACCGCCTGGATCACCTTGTCGCCGACCACCAGGGGCGCGCTGCGCAGGTTAAAGGCCATCTTGCCCATCGCCGGCGGGCTGGGCTTGATGTCCTGGTCCCAGAGCGTCTCGCCGGTCCGCGCGTCGAGCGCGATCACGTGCAGGTCCGAGGTGGGCACGAAGACCCGGCCGCCGGACAGCGAAAGCCCCATCTTCTGGCTCGACGGGCCCCGCGGCTTGTAGCTGCGCCGCCAAAGGACCTTCCCGCTCGTCGCGTCCAGAGCCAGGACTGTGTCGGGCGTCGTCTGCAGGAACATCACGCCGTCGTGGACCAGCGGCGTCGGCATGCTCGGACCGGGCTGGATCGCGTGGCGCCAGGCCGGTTTCAGGGACGTCACGTTGCGCCGGTCGATGCGCGTCAGCGGGCTGAAGTTCTGCCCGTCGTAGGTGCGGCCCCACTGCAGCCAGTCGCCGGGCGCCGGCGCCTTCAGCATGGCGGACGACACCGGACGAACCTTGCCGAGGATGGCGGCCGCCGCCGCGTCCGGCTTCAGGTCCGCAGGCGCAGGCGCGGCCGTGGCCGTGCGCGGGCCGCGCTGCTCCGCCGGCGCCGCCCGGCCCGTGAGGTAGGCGGCCAAGCCTGAGATCTGCGTCCCGCTCAGGCCCTCGGCCATCGGCTTCATCGTGCCGACTGTCAGGGCCTCGACGATCCGTTCGTTGGGCATGGCCCGGAACTGCTCCCGGCCCGGCGCGCGGGGGATGGGCGGCTCATGGCAGGTCCTGCAGCGCGCCGCGAACAGCGCCTCGCTGGCGCCCGCGGCCGGCTGTGACAGGGCGGCGGCGGGGATCCCGCACGCCAGCAGAAGGCCCGCGAGGCCGCAGACAGCCCGGTTGCGCAAATCCATTGTCAGTCCCCCAGGCCGCCCCCGCCCTTAGCTCAACCGAACAGTGGAATGTTGGCCGCGGATTGCAAGGGCGCCGCTACGGCGCCCCCTACCGCATCGGCGGGGCGTACATCAGGCCGGGCTTGGGGGCGTTCCACAGCGCGTTGAGGCCACGGTCGAGCTTGAGGGCGGAGTCGGCGCCGACGTCGCGCCGGAAGATTTCGTGATAGGCGCCGACCTGGCGGATCACCTGGTAGGCCCAATCCTTCTGCAGCCCCAGGAGCGGGCCGAGGTCGCCCTCCAGCCCCAGCAGCCGGCGGGTCTCGGGATCGACGGCCGTCTCGCGCGCCTGCTCCACGGTCCGGGAGGTGAGCCCCAGTTCCTCGCCCAGGACCAGGGCGTAGATCGCCCAGCGGACGATGTCGGTCCAGGCGGGGTCGCCCTGGCGCACGACGGGTCCGAGCGGCTCCTTGGAGATTACGTTGGGCAGGATCACGTGGGCGTTGGGGGCGCGCATCAGCGAGCGCGACGCGGCCAGCGCGGAGATGTCGGCGGTGAAGACGTCGCAGGCTTCGTCCTCGTAGAGGCGGCGCGCCTCCTCCTCGGAGGCCGCCGTGACGGCGCGGTAGCGGAGGCCGCGGGCGTTGAAGAAGTCGGCGAGATTGCCTTCGCTGGCGGTGTCGGCCTGCACGCAG
The DNA here is from genome assembly GCF_036563285.1 of Phenylobacterium sp. GTDB lineage: Bacteria > Pseudomonadota > Alphaproteobacteria > Caulobacterales > Caulobacteraceae > Phenylobacterium. Next base: position 256,200 of record NZ_DATCMR010000012.1, on the reverse strand, counting down.
ACGCGGGCGCCGGAGAGCTCTTCGGCGCTGGTGAGGCCGAGCGCCCGTGGCGCCAGGAAGCCCTGGCCGTCGTAGTAGGTGACGGCGGTGAATTCGAGGCCCAGCCCCGCGTCGCGGGCGAAGGTCCAGGAGGTGTTGCGCGCCAGGAGGTCGACCCGGCCGCTCTGCAGCGGGCCGAAGCGGTCCTGCGCCGGGACGGGAACGAACCGCACCTTCTTGGCGTCGCCCAGCGTGGCGGCGGCGACAGCGCGGCAGACGTCGGCGTCGAGGCCCTGCCACTCGCCCCGCACATCCGGGAAGCCGAAGCCGGGCAGGCCGGGGTGGACGCCGCAGCTGACGTAGCCGCGCTGGCGCACCGCCTTCAGGGTCGGGCTGTCGGCGGGCGTGTAGGCGATCGGCGCCGCCGGGGCCTTGGCGGCGGGCCGGCTCGGGGCCGCGGCGGGTCGCTCGGGACGGTCGCACGCCGCCAGGCACAGGCCGAGCGCCGCCATCGCCAGGACGCGCCGGATCATCCCTGCTCCTTGATTAGGGCCAGCCCGAAGGCTCTAAGTGCGGCAGGCACTTTCGCCAGCGTGACCCAGACCCGCAACCCCCGCATGGACGACGAGACCCGCCTGATCCGCGCCGGCAACTCGCCGAAGGCGCTGGTGAAGACGGTGGGGCCGCCGATCCAGAAGGGCTCGACCGTCCTCCTGCCGTCCGCCGAGGCGCTCTACGACGACGACCGGCAGGTTACCTATGGCCGCCAGGGCCTGGCCGCGCACGAGGCGCTGAAGGAGGCGCTGGCGGAGATGGAGGCCGCGGTCGGCGTCTCGCTCTATCCGTCGGGCCTGGCGGCGGTGTGCGGGGTGCTGCTGGCGGTGCTGAGGACCGGCGACGAGGTGCTGGTCGCCGACGCCGCCTATAAGCCGACGCGGCGGTTCTGCGACCGGGTGCTGAAGCGCTTCGGCGTGGGCGTCCGCTACTACGATCCCTACGAGGCGCCGGAGGCCCTGGTGGCAGGAGCCTCGGAGAAGACCCGGTTGATCCTCATGGAGAGCCCCGGGTCCCTGACCTTCGAGATGCAGGACGTGTCCAGGGTGGCCGAGCTGGCGCGGGCACGCGGGATCCTGACGGCCCTCGACAACACCTGGGGCGCTGGGTTCCTTTACCGCCCGCTGGAGCACGGGGTCGACATCTCGATCCAGGCGCTCACCAAGTACGTCGGTGGCCACTCCGACGTATTCATGGGCTCGGCGGCGGCGCGGGACCCGGCGCTCGTCAGGCTGCTCGACGAGGCGGTGAAGGACGTAGGCTCCTCGGTCTCCGGCGAGGACGCCTACCAGATGCTCCGCGGCCTGCGGACCTTGCCCACCCGGCTGGCGCGGCACGGCGCGAGCGGGATCAAGGTCGCCGCCTGGCTCGCGGGGCGTCCGGAGGTGGCGCGGGTCTACCACCCTGCCCTGCCCGACGCGCCGGACCATGAGCTGTGGAAGCGCGACTACCGTGGCGCGTGCGGCCTGTTCGCCTTTGCCTTCAGGCCTGCGCCGGATGCGGCGGTGAACGCCTTCCTCGACACCCTGACCCTATTCGGGCTGGGGTTCTCGTGGGGCGGGTTCGAGAGCCTGGCGATCCCGTCCGACCGGCAACTGCGCCAGCGCAGCGTGAAGCGCGACTACGGTGGGCCGATGATGCGCCTGCACATCGGGCTGGAGTGTCCGGACGACCTGATCGCCGACCTCGAGCAGGGGCTGGCCGCCTATCGAAAGCTCGCAGGGGAACCCTAGCTCCTCCCGCGGATTGGCGCGCTGACCCCACCAGCACGAGGGATGAGCATGAGCACGTCCGAGGAAGGCCGCTTCGAGCAGCAGGCCGAGCGCGCGGCGCAGGAAGAGCGCGACATCCAGCAGCCCCTCATCGCCAAGGAGGAGCGGTCCTTCGACGGAGGTGGCGGCGGCGGCGAGGACGAGGCCATGCAGGCCGGCGCCCGAGAATACCCGACCGAGATCCCCAAGCAGCGGCTCGACAAGCCGGGCCTGGAGGCCGACCTGGAGCTGAAGCCGCTCTGGGACGCGCCCTACTACAAGGGCTCCGAGAAGCTGAAGGACAAGGTGGCCCTGATCACCGGCGCCGACTCGGGCATCGGCCGGGCCGTGGCGGTGCTGTTCGCCCGCGAGGGCGCGGACGTCGCCATCGCCTATCTCGACGAGCACGAGGATGCCGAGCTGACCAAGCAGGCCGTGGAGAAGGAGGGCCGGCGCGCCATCCTGCTGCCCGGCGACGTGGCCAATCCGGCCTATGCCGAGCACGCGGTGGGCGAGACGGTGGGCCAGCTCGGCAAGCTGGACATCCTGGTCAACAACGCCGCGTTCCAGCAGCACGTCCACGACATCGCCGACCTGACGCTGGAGCACTTCGACCGGACGCTGAAGACCAACCTCTACGGCTATTTCCTCATGGCCAAGGCGGCGATCCCGCACATGCCGAAGGGCGGCGCCATCGTGAACTGCGGCTCGATCACCGGGATCGACGGGTCGAAGCAGCTGCTCGACTATTCGATGACCAAGGGCGGCATCCACGCCTTCACCCGCGCCCTGGCCGGCAGCCTTGTCCCGAAAGGGATCCGGGTGAACGCGGTGGCGCCGGGCCCGGTCTGGACGCCTCTGAACCCCGCCGACAAGACCGCCGAGGAGATCGTGGAATTCGGCAAGCAGACGCCGATGAAGCGCCCGGCCCAGCCGGAGGAGATCGCGCCCGCGTTCGTCTTCCTCGCCTCTGCGCACACGGCGAGCTACATCACCGGTGAGATCCTGCCGGTGATCGGCGGATACTGACGGCGGAGTTTAGGTGGCGGACGAGGGATACGAGGCGTTCGTCGCCGAGCACGACCTGCCGGGAAGCTTCCGGGACACCTTCGAGTCCGTGTGCCGCCCGTTGGCCGACCGGGCCGGGCGGCTGCGCCAGGTGCGGAGGCGCACCGCGGTGATCGGGCTGTGCGGGCCGCAGGGGTCGGGCAAGTCGACCATCGCGGCGGCGACCGTCAAGCTGCTGGAAGCGCGCGGCCGCAGCGCCGTTGCGGTGTCGCTCGACGACTTCTACCTGACCCACGAGGCGCGGCAGCGGCTGGCGCGCGAGGTGCATCCTCTGCTGGCTACCCGCGGGCCGCCGGGGACGCACGATCCGGCCATGGCCGGCTTCGCGCTCGACGCGCTTCGGGCCGCCGGCAAGGTGACCCTGCCGGTGTTCGAGAAGGCCGCCGACACCCGCCTGCCGCGCGGGCGCTGGCCGACGGTGGCCTCGCCGGTGGACGTGGTGATCTTCGAGGGCTGGTGCGTCGGCGCCCGCGCCCAGGGCTCGGCGGCGCTGGCCACGCCTGTCAACGACCTGGAGCGGGAGGAGGACCCAGAGGGGACCTGGCGCACCTACGTCAACGACCAGCTGGACGGGCCCTACCAGACCCTGTTCGGCAAGTTGCACGACCTGGTGCTGCTGCAGCCGCCGGGCTTCGAGGTGGTGGCGGGCTGGCGGGCCGAGCAGGAGGCGAAGCTGCGCGAGCGCACCGGCAAGGGGATGGACGAGGCGCAGATCGCCCGGTTCGTGGCCCACTACGAGCGCCTGACCCGCTGGATCCTCTCTGAGATGCCGGCCCGCGCCCCCTGGGTCGTGCCGCTGGCGGCCGACCGTGCGCCCGGCTAGAGAGCCCGCATGACTGCCGAACGCCCCCGCGTCGTCTTCGCCTACGATTTCGACGGCACGCTCGCCCCCGGCTACATGCAGAACCATGCCTTCATCCCGGACGAGTTGGGCATGGACCGCGCAGCGTTCTGGACCGAGGTGAACGAGCTCGCGAAGCAGCAGCGCGGCGACGAGATCCTGGCCTACATGCACATGATGCTGGCCAAGGCGCGCGAGAAGGGCCTGGAGCTCAACCTGGAGAGCTGGCGCAAGCGCGGCGCCACCCTGCCCCTGTTTCCCGGCGTCGAAGGCTGGTTCGAGCGGCAGAACGCCCGGGCTGCCGCCCTCGACCTGGATCTGCGCCACTTCATCATTTCGTCTGGCAATCGCGAGCTGATCGAGGGTTCGCCGATCGCCAAGCACTTCGAGCGGATCTACGCCTCGGCCTTCATGTTCGACGAGCAGAACGACGCCATGGGGATCTCGCTGGCGGTCAACTACACCTCGAAGACCCAGTACCTGTTCCGCATCAACAAGTGGACGCTGGACGAGTGGGACAACGTCGCCGTCAACCGCGCCCAGGCTCGGGAGGAGCGGACCGTCCCCTTCGACAGGATCGTGTTCTTCGGCGACGGCTTCACCGATGTGCCCGTGATGCGCACGGTCACCGACCAGGGCGGCTATGCGGTGGCGGTCTGGGAGCCCGGCAGGCCTGCCAGCGAAGCCGCCGCCGTCAACCTGCGCCGGGAGGGCCGTGCGCGGTTCGCGGGCCCGGCCGACTATTCGCAAGGCGCGCACCTGGACAGGCTGATGGACAAGATCCTGGCCGAGATCTCCGCCCGGGCGCACATCCCCGGCCTCGTCCGCTGGCCCGACGACATCACCCAGCCGGAGCTGCCGCTTTAGAGGTTGGCGCGCCCGGCAGGACTCGAACCTGCAACCACCAGCTTAGAAGGCAGGTGCTCTATCCGGTTGAGCTACGGGCGCGTGCTCAGGTGTCCTCAGTGCGTCCAGGGGACCTTGCGCTGAAACGCGAAGTTGTCGGCGTAGGCCTTGATGATCTTCTTGGCGGGCTTGGGGTCGATCAGCTGAAAGGCGATGCCGTGCTCCTCGGCATAGCGGACCGCCTGCTCCTTGCTGTCGAACATCAGCCGAACCTGAGTGGAGGCCGTGTCGCCGGTCTGGGTCCAGCCCATCAGCGGGTCCGGCCGCTTGGCCTCTCTGGGCTCGAACTCCAGCACCCAGTCCTTGGTCTTCGCCTTGCCGGACTGCATGGCGGTCTTGGAGGGACGGAAGATGCGGGCGAGCGGCATGGAGGTCTCTTAAGCCTTCGACGTCTTACACCGCCGGCTGGTCGGGGCGGTGTGATTCGAACACACGACCCTCTGCTCCCAAAGCAGATGCGCTACCAGGCTGCGCTACGCCCCGAGGGCGCCGGCGGGCGCAAGCAATATGGGTGTTTCGGCCTTTCCGCAAACCTTAGCGGGGCTTGCCCATCAGCTTGAATATGCCGCTTGCGCGAACCACGTCGCGGCCGCCGACATAGGCGCGGCCCTCGGCGAAGGCCACATCGCGTGTGGCCCTAGTCATCCGCGCCTCGCCGATCACCCACTCGCCGGCGCGGGCCATGTGCAGGAAGTCGACGGACAGGTGGATGGTCACCGCACGCGCCCGGCAGCCGCGCCAGACGGCGCCGGCCAGCACCCCGTCCATGAAGGCCGAGAGCATGCCGCCGTGGACGATGCCGACGCCGTTGCAGTGGCGGTCGAGGGCATAGAAGGCCTGCTCCACCAGGGCTTCTTCTGACGGCCGGTGGAAGTAGGGGCCGTTGTGGGTGGAGAACAGCCCCCTGCCCTCGGCGCGGATGAAGCCTTCCGGCGGGGCCGGGACCTCGTCAGCCACGCGGCATGGTCCTGTGCAGCACCCGGTCGCCGGGCAGCAGGCCGAGCTCGGCCGCGCGGCCGGCCCGCAGCTCCAGCACCCAGCGCACCGTGCCGCCGGACGGCACCGGCCGCTCGTTCAGCGGCTGCACGTTGCGGGCGATGGAGACGACGGTGCCCTCGGGCCGGATGTAGATGATGTCGAGCGGGATGAGCGTGTTGCGCATCCAGAAGGCGACGCCCTCCATCGGCGCGTGGAAGTCGAACAGCATGCCGCGGTCGGCGGCGAGGCTCCGGCGGCACATCAGGCCGTAGGTGCGCTGGCGCTCCGTGCCGGCGTACTCGACCTGGAAGGGCACGGCGCCGCGGGCGGTGCGGAGGGTGAGAGGCTGTAGCGGCTTGATCTCCGGCTGGCCCTTGCAGGCCTTGGGGTCCATGCGCGGAATGTCCTGGGCGCAGGCGGGGCCGGCCAGCGCAAGCGCCATCCCCGCCGCGATCAGGCCGCGCCGGGCGATCAAGCTGGTGGTCACGTGAAGCAGTCTCCGGTCGACTCGTCAGTCCACTGTGGACTCGATCTCGGCGACAACAAGGCCCTTCGGCCCTTCGGCGAAGCGGACCATGACGTCCTCGCCCGGCTGCAGGTCGTCCATGCCGGCGCGGCGCAGGGTTTCGATGTGGACGAAGATGTCTCCGGCCTCGGTCTCACGGACCACGAAGCCATAGCCCTTGGTGCGGTTGAACCACTTGACCTTGGCGCGCTCCAGCGGCCCGGAGGCCTGCACGGGACGCGACCTGGGCGGTCGTGACAGGCTGCCGGCCACGAAGCCGTCTCGCGGACCCTCACGGCTGCGGCGCTCGGCCGGCGGGGCGGCCGCTGTCTCGTCGATCTCCACGACCTCGGCCACCTGCCACCCCTTGGGCCGGCGCACGACGTTGCAGGTGATCGCCGAGCCTTCCAGGCAGTTCTCGCGCCCGGAGCTGCGCAGGGAGGTCACATGAAGCAGGACGTCCTTCAGGTCCGTCTGGCTGGGGTCGTCGGGGACGATGAATCCGTACCCCTTGCCCGCATCGAACCACTTTACGCGCCCGGTGATCAGCACGGCCGCAGCCTGCGCCTCCACCTGATCCAATTCCAAACTAGACATCTCGCCCCTCGGCCCCGCTACCCCCTATCCACACGGATTGGAGCCAAGTGTAACACTGTTCGCGGAACTCACGCCGCGTCAACTACGGATTTACGGCGCAAATGAATGCGCCGGCGGGTCAGGGATGTGGGGAGAGGCTCACGCGCGTGGCAGTCCCTAGGGGAGTCGAACCCCTCTTTTCAGGTTGAAAACCTGACGTCCTAACCGATAGACGAAGGGACCGCGGCGCGGAGAGCGGGCTCTATATAAGCCTTCCCTCAGGGGATCAAGACCCCCGTCCAGCGCTCAAGCCCTGCGCGGATCGGCCGCATCCTCGATCTCGAACTGGACGCTCTCGCGGCCCTGCCAGTCGTCGGGCTTCAGGCGGCCGGCGACGTGGATCGCGCCGCCCTCCTGCAGCAGCCGCCGGCCCATCTCGGTGTCCTCGGCGCGCCAGGCGACGGCCTTCAGCTTGCCGCCGGACCGGTCGACCAGGGTGCAGCGGACGTGGCCGCCGCGCAGCGCCATCGGCCGCTCGACGCGGACGTCGGCGGCGGCGAACAGGGGTTCCGGATTGCCGGGGCCGAAGGGGGCGAGCCTCTGGAAGTCGCTCCACATGGCGCGGTCGCAGCCGCGGGTGGTGACCAGGGCGTCGATGTCGAGGCCGTCCTCGGCCGCGGCCACCTCGGCCTCGGCGGCCAGCCGCTCGTTGAGGAAGGCGCGCAGCTCAGGGATCGTGTCGGGGCGCACCGACAGCCCCGCCGCCATGGCGTGTCCCCCGCCGGCCAGCAGCAGGCCCTCCTCGAACGCGGCCTGCACGGCGCGGCCGAGGTTCACCCCGGGCTGCGACCGGCCGGAGCCCTTGCCCACGTTGGCGGCGCGGTCGACGCCGACGACCACGCAGGGCTTGCGGTAGCGCTCGCGCAGGCGGCCGGCGACGATGCCGATCACGCCGGGATGCCAGCCGTCGGCGGCGACCAGCAGGCAGGCCTGGTCCGGCTGGTTCATCTCGCGCTCGATGACGGCCACGGCGGCCTCGGTCACCTCGCGCTCCGCCTCCTTGCGAGAGGCGTTGAGGGCGTCGAGCTCCTCGGCGAGGGCGCTGGCCTCCTCCGGATCGTCGGTGGCGAGCAGGCGCGCGCCCAGGTCGGAGCGGCCGATGCGGCCGCCGGCGTTGATCCTGGGGCCCAGGATGAAGCCGACGTGGAAGACCGACGCCGGGCCCTGGCTCTTGGCGATCTCGAGCAGCGCCTTGAGGCCGGGGTTCTTCCAGCCGCTCATCACCTTCAGGCCCTGGGCCGCCAGGGCGCGGTTGAAGCCCACGAGGTGGGTGACGTCGCAGATGGCGCCCATGGCGGCGAGGTCGAGCCACTGGCGGAGGTCCGGCTCGGGCCGGTCGCCGAACAGGCCGCGGCGGCGGGCCTCGCGGTTGAGGGCGGCCAGGAGGACGAAGGTGACCCCGGCGGCGGCCAGGTGCCCCTGCCCGGAGACGCAGTCGGGACGGTTCGGGTTCACCAGGGCGGCGACGGGTGGAATCTCGTCGCCGCGCATCAGGTGGTGGTCGATGACCACGACCTCGAGGCCGATCTCGGCGGCGCAGGCGAGCGCGTCGTGGGCGGCGGCGCCGCAGTCGACCGTGACCACCAGCTCGGCGCCCTCGGCCTTCAAGCGACGGAAGGCGGCAGGCGACGGGCCGTAACCTTCTGTCATCCGGTCCGGAACGTAGATGGGAAGTTCCTGGCCCCAGGCCCTGAACCACCTCACCAATTGGGCGGCGGAGCTGGCGCCGTCGACGTCGTAGTCGGCGAACACCACCATCGGTTTTTGTCGCTCTAGCGCGTCCACCAGGATGGCGGCGGCCTTGTCCATGTCGGTGAAGCAGGACGGGTCGGGGAATAGCGCCTTGAGGGTGGGGTTCAGGTAGTCGGGCCCCTGCCCGTCGCCGATGCCGCGGGAGGCCAGGGCGCGGGCGAGCGGCTCGGCGAGGCCCAGGGACAGCTGATGGCGGCGGACCAGGTCGGCGTCGGCGGCGCGCTCGCGCCAGATCCGGCCCGAGAGCGAGCGGGTGACGCCGAGGTATCCGAGAGGGCCGCTGCCGTCCGCCATGCGCCTGTTATCCGCCGACGACACGCGAGTCGCCAGCGGGCGTTAGACCGCAGCCCTACGTCAGATGCGGACGCCTAGACCGGCCGCTTCAGGCGGACTTCGCGGACGGTGCGGGTGGCGGAGTTCATCACCAGGGTGTGGGTGTGGACGAAGCCGTCCTTGAAGGTGACGCCGTCCAGCAGCGCGCCGCTGGTCACGCCCGTGGCGGCGAAGATCGCGTCGGCGCGGACCATCTCGTGGAGGTCGTACTTCTTGTCCAGCTCGGTGATGCCGACCCGGGCGGCCCGCGCCCGCTCGTCGGCGTTGCGGAACACCAGGCGGCCCTGGAACTGGCCGCCGACGCACTTCAGCGCCGCGCACGCCAGCACGCCCTCGGGCGCGCCGCCGGAGCCCACGTACATGTCAACGCCGGTCTCGGGATCGGAGGTGTTGATCACCCCGGCCACGTCGCCGTCCGTGATCAGGTAGACGCGTGCGCCCACCGAGCGGATCGAGGCGATGATCTCGGCGTGGCGCGGGCGGTCCAGGACGCAGACGGTGATCTCCGTCGGGTCGACGCCCTTGGCGGCGGCGAGCGCCTTGACGTTGTCGGCAGGGGTGCGGTCGAGGTCGATGACGCCCTGCGGATAGCCCGGCCCGCAGGCGATCTTGTCCATGTAGGTGTCGGGGGCGTTCAGCAGGGTGCCCTTGGGCGCCCAGGCCATGACGGCCAGCGCGTTCGGCATGGCCTTGGCCGTGAGCGTGGTGCCTTCCAGGGGGTCGAGGGCGATGTCGATCTTGGTCTTGCCGCCCTTGCCCACCTTTTCGCCGATGTAGAGCATCGGCGCCTCGTCGCGCTCGCCCTCGCCGATGACGATCTCGCCTTCGATGTCGAGGTCGTTGAGCGCCGTGCGCATCGCGTCGACGGCGGCCTGGTCGGCGGCCTTTTCGTCGCCCCGGCCGGCCAGGCTCCAGGCGGCGATGGCGGCGATCTCGGTCACCCGGACCGCGTCCAGGATCAGGTTGCGGTCCAGAACTTCGGCACTCATGTCTTTTGTCTACTCCCCAGCGCCTCGTCGGCGCGCGCGGTTGTCTGGCTCAGATGCGCGCGATGCGCAACAGCCTGGGCCGGTCGAGAACGGCCGGCAGGCGGGCGATCCGCTCCACGGCGTCGGTGAGGACGGATTCGGCCACGGCGTGGGTGGTGAGCACGATGGGCACCCCGTCGGCGTTCTCCACCGGCTTCTGCAGGAAGCTCTCGATGGAGACCCCGGCCTCGGCAAGCGTCTCCGAGACGGCGGCGATGACGCCGGGCTCGTCCTTCACCAGGAAGCGCAGGTAGGCGCGGCCCATCATCTTCGAGGGGTCGACCGGCACGAAGGGCTGCAGCGATTGCGAGGGGGCCTGGAAGACCGGCCGGGTTGCGCCCGTCATGACGTCGGCGATGTCTGCGGCGACCGCGGCCGCGGTGGGCCCCGCCCCCGCGCCTGGCCCCTGGACGAAGATCCGGCCGATGCGGGCGCCTTCGATGAAGAGCGCGTTGAGCGCCCCGCCCGCCTGGGCCAGCGGGTGCGAGATGGGCGCCAGGCTCGGGTGCACGCGGACCAGCACCCCATCGGGCGAGCGGTCGGCGGAGGCCACCAGCTTGATGCGGTAGCCCAGGTCGCGGGCCATGCGGATGTCGAGCAGGTCGACCTGATCGATGCCCTCCACTTCGGCGGCGGCGTAGTTCGGCGCGCAGCCGAAGGCGAGCGCCGCCAGGATGGATATCTTGTGGGCGGCGTCGAAGCCGCCGACGTCCATGGTCGGGTCGGCCTCTGCGTAGCCGAGCCGCTGGGCCTCGGCGAGCACGTCGGCGAAGGAGCGGCCCGTCGCCTCCATCTCGGTGAGGATGTAGTTGCAGGTGCCGTTGAGGATGCCGGCGACGGACTTGATGTCGTCGCCGACCAGGGCCTCGCGCACCATCTTCACGGCCGGGACCCCGCCCATGACGGCGGCCTCGAAGAGCAGCGGGACGCCCTTGGCCTCGGCGAGCGCGGCGAGCTCGGAGCCGTGCTCGGCGATCAGCGCCTTGTTGGCGGTGACGACGGGTTTGCCGGCGTTGAGCGCGGCTTCGACCGCGGCCTTGGCCGGGCCGTCCGAGCCGCCGATCAGCTCGACGAAGACGTCGGTGGTCTCCGCGGTGGCGAGCGCCACGGGATCGTCGAACCAGGGCAGGTTGGAGATGTCGAACGGCCGGGGCCGCGAGCGCGAGCGCGCGGAGACGCCGGTGACCGTGACCATGCCGCCGGCCGGCGCGAACCGCGGATGCTCGGACAGGAAGGTCAGCAGGCCGGCCCCGACGGTGCCCAGCCCCGCGACCCCAATGCGCCAGGTCTTCGCCATCACTGGGCCGCCAGGGTGTTGTGGTGGCGGGCGAGGATCTCGTCGGACTTGCCGAGGAACTTCTTCACGTTGCGCGCCGCCTGCCGGATGCGGTGCTCGTTCTCGACCAGGCCCACGCGCACATAGCCCTCCCCGTATTCGCCGAAGCCCGTCCCGGGCGCGACGGCCACGCCGGCTTCTTCCACCAGCAGCTTGGAGAACACCAGGCTGCCGGCCTCCCTGAACTTCTCCGGCACCGGCGCCCAGGCGAACATGGAGGCGGGCGGCGCGGGGATGTCCCAGCCGGCGCGCTTCATGGACTCCACCAGGCAGTCCCGGCGCGATTTGTAGATGGCGCGGATCTCGGCGACGCAGTCCTGCGGGCCGTTGAGCGCGGCGGCGGCGGCGACCTGGATCGGAGTGTAGGCCCCGTAGTCCAGGTACGACTTCACCCGGGCCAGCGCCGCGCAGATGCGGGCGTTGCCGACCACCATGCCCACCCGCCAGCCGGCCATGGCGTAGGTCTTGGACAGCGAATTCACCTCGACGGCGATGTCCTTGGCGCCCTCGATCTGGAGCACGGAGGGCGGCGGGTTGTCGTCGAAGTAGATCTCCGAATAGGCGATGTCGGAGATCACCAGCATCTCGTGCTTCTTCGCCAGCTGGATGGCGTCGCGATAGAAGTCGAGGTCCACGCACTGGGCGGTCGGGTTCGACGGGTAGGACAGGATCAGCACGGTGGGCGGCGGCGCGGAGTGCTTCACCGCCTTGGAGACGCCCGAGAGGTACTCCTCCGGCGAGTGGGCCGGCACGTGACGGATCACGCCGCCGGCCATGATGAAGCCGTAGGCGTGGATGGGATAGGCGGGGTTCGGGCAGACGATGACGTCGCCGGGGGCGGTGAGCGCCTGGGCGAGGTTGGCGAAGCCTTCCTTGGAGCCCAGGGTGGCGATCACCTCGGTCTCAGGGTCCAGCTTCACCCCGAAGCGCCGGTTGTAGTAGCCCGCCATCGCCTTGCGCAGCCCCAGGATGCCCTTGGAGGCGGAATAGCGCCCGGCCTTCGGGTCGCGGGCGGTCTCGACCAGCTTGTCGACGATGTGCTTGGGGGTCGGCATGTCGGGGTTGCCCATGCCGAAGTCGATGATGTCCACGCCCTGGGCCCGAAGCCGGGCCTTGATGCGGTTCACCTCCTCGAGGACGTAGGGCGGGAGGCGACGGATACGGTGGAACTCGGGAGTCATTTGAAGCTCTTGCGCCGCCAAGGCTGCCCGGTTTGCGGCTTTCAGGGAGCTGAGGTCAGGGACCTGGATAGACTCCGGGCCGGAGTCCGCCAAGCCGTGGTTCGGAGAATTTCAGCCTCCGCTGGCCCTATCTCTTGGGCGGCGGAGGCGGGGTAGCTCGCCTGCGCAGCTCGTCGGCATAGGCCTCGGTGGCCCGCGGGTCGACCGGCGCGAGTTCGGGGCCGACGTCGCGGCGGGCGCGGGCGGCGAACGCCTCGGTGTTCTGCAGGGTCCAGGTCTCGGGCGCGGTGGCCCGCTCCAGCTCGGCTCGGGCGAGCTCGATCTCGTGCGCCGCGTCGCCGAACATCCGCGGCGGGCGCAGGTCGCGCGGCACGGCGGGGATTTCGGCGAAGCTCGGGAAGTCGGTGTTGACGCGGGCGGCGTTCGCCACCTCGGCCGCGATCGGCGAGGCCGGATCGACCTTGGCGTCCTCGAAGGGATTGCTGACGCAGCCCGAAACCAGGGCGCCGGCAGCCAGGGCCGCAAGAGTCCGCGCAGCCGCAGCGCTTGGGCGGGCGTTCAGATAATGACGGGCCAGCGGATTCATCTCCGCTAAGGTCTTATGCGATGATGGGAGAAGGTGGAAGGCCCGGCCTCCACCGGCAAGGAAGCGCAGCCATGAGCGAGCAGACCGCAGAGTCCACCCCTTCGGCCCCCAAGCCGGACGGTGACGGGCGCAAGGCCGACGGCGAGACGGCGACCTTCCAGAAGCCGCCGCTGCCCGAGGACCCGCTGATCCATATGGAGGGTGAGCCGGGCTCGAAGCCGGCCGCGCCCCCGCCGTCGTCGCACGCGGCCATGGCGCAGCTGACGAGCGAGCAGCGGGCCCAGCTCGAGACCCTGTCGATGAACCTCGCCCGGGCGGCCATCAAGGCGCAGGGCGCGATCGCCGAGATGGCGCTGCGCCAGGCCGACCGTCCGGCCGCGCTGTCGCCGGACCCGTTCCACGTGGGTCCTGCCCTGACCGAGGTGATGGGCAAGCTCACCGCCCAGCCGGACCGGCTCATGCGCGCGCACGCCGACCTGCTCGGCCGCTACCTGGAACTCTGGCAGTCCATGTCCCGGCGGCTGCAGGATGGCACCGCCGAGGCCGTGGTGAAGCCGCCGAAGGGCGACAAGCGCTTCAACGACCCCGAATGGACCGAGAACCCGGTCTTCGACTCCATCAAGCAGTCCTACCTGCTGACCTCCAACTGGCTGAACGAACTGGTGGCCGGGGTCGAGGGCGTGGACGAGATGGAGAAGCGGCGCGCCGAGTTCTTCATGAAGATGCTGACGGACGCGTTTTCCCCGTCGAACTTCCTGGCCTCCAACCCCACGGCCCTGCGCGAGCTGATGGCCTCGGGCGGCGAAAGCCTGGTGAAGGGCATGGACAACTTCGCCGCCGACCTGGAGCGCGGCGGCGGCCAGCTGGCCATCGCCCAGACCGACTACGAGATGTTCGAGATCGGGCGGAACGTGGCCACCGCCCCCGGCAAGGTCGTTTTCCGCAACGAGATCATCGAGCTGATCCAGTATGCGCCGGCGACCGAGCAGGTCCACCAGATCCCGCTGGTGATCTTCCCGCCGTGGATCAACAAGTTCTACATCCTGGACCTGAGGCCCGAGAACTCGATGATCCGCTGGCTGGTGGGCCAGGGGATCACGGTGTTCCTCGCCTCCTGGGTGAACCCCGACCAGCGGCTCTCCACCCGGACCTTCGAAGACTACATGCGCGAAGGCATCTACGCGGGCGTCGCCGCGGCCATGGAGCAGGCCGAGGTCCCGCACGTGAACACGGTGGGCTACTGCATCGGCGGCACCCTGCTCTCCTGCACCCTGGCGCACATGGCGGCCAAGGGGGTGCAGCCGATCAGCTCGGCGACCTTCTTCGCCTCCCAGCAGGACTTCTCCGAGGCCGGCGACCTGCTGCTCTTCACCAACGAGGAGTGGCTCGCAGACCTCGAGCGGAAGATGGACGAGGGCGGCGGCGTCCTCTCCGGCCAGGCGATGGCCGACACCTTCAACATGCTGCGCGGCAATGACCTGATCTGGTCGTTCTTCGTGAACAACTACCTGCTGGGCAAGGAGCCGAAGCCCTTCGACCTGCTGTTCTGGAACTCCGACCAGACGCGGATGCCCAAGACGCTGCACATGTTCTACCTGCGGCGCTTCTACGGCGACAACGCCCTGGCCGAGGGCAAGCTGGAGCTGGACGGGGTGAAGCTCGACCTTGGGATCGTGAAGGTCCCCGTCTACGTCCAGTCCTCGAAGGAGGACCACATTGCGCCCGCCCGCTCGGTCTACAAGGGCGCGCGGCTGTTCGGCGGGCCGGTCACCTTCACCATGGCAGGCAGCGGCCACATCGCCGGCGTGATCAACGCGCCTGCGGCCAACAAGTACCAGCACTGGACCGCGGAGGGTCTGCCCGCCAGCCTGGAGGAATGGCAGGCCGCGGCGAAGGAGACCCCGGGGTCCTGGTGGCCGCACTGGATCGAGTGGCTGAAGGAGAAGTCCGGCCCCCTCGTCCCGGCCCGCGACCCGGCGAACGGCAAGCTGCCGGCCCTTGGCGACGCGCCGGGCGAGTACGTGAAGGTGAAGAGCTAGTCCTAACCGCTGTGGCCGCGGCGAAGCCGCAACATGACCACGGAAGACACGGACAGCTGGCGCTGACCCGCGCGTGCGCGGCTGGGTCCGCGCTTTCCGTGTTTTCCGTGTCTTCCGTGGTTGAATCCAACAGGGCCTGCGGCGCGCGCCAACCCTCGGTGACGGAGTGACGCCGCAGGTTACTAACGTTTAATGCTGGCTACCTTGCGATGCCCAATACCTTGCACTAGCTTGGGAGTCGCAAGGAGGCGCTCGTGCCCGAAGCCATCGAGATCCAGCTGAAGAAGGGCGCCCTCGAGCTGTGCGTGCTCGCGCTGCTATCGCAGCACGACAGCTACGCCTATGAGATCGCCAGCCGCCTGGCCGACGCGATCGGCATGGGCGAAGGCACCATCTACCCGCTCATGCGCCGGCTGCAGGCCGATGGCCTGGTGGAGACCTACCTGGTCGAATCCAGCGCCGGCCCGTCGCGCAAGTACTACCGGCTCACCGAGGCCGGGAAGAAGAGCTTCGGCTCGCAGAAGGCGTCCTGGAAGTCGTTCTCAGGCGCCGTCGAGAACATCCTGGGAGAGGCGCGATGACGCGGCAGGCGTTCCTGGCCCGATTGCGCGAGGGGCTGGCGGGCTTGCCCGCCCACACCATCGCCGAGATCATGGCCGACTACGAGACCCACTTCACCGAGGGCGAGGCGGCGGGCCGCAGCGAGGCCGAGGTGACCGCCGCGCTCGGCGACCCCGACCGGCTGGCCCGCGAGCTGCGCGCCGAGCACGGGCTGCGGCGCTGGGAAGAGCAGCGGAACCCGTCGTCGGCGGGGGCGGCCGTGCTGGCCATCCTGGGCCTGGGGGCGATCGACATCCTCTTCCTGCTGCCGATCCTGATGGGCGTGGCCATGACCATCTTCGGGTTCGGGGTCGCCGCGGTCGTCGGCTTCTTCGCCGGCGGCATGGTGTTCGCCGCCGGGCCGTTCACCGACCCGCCCGGCGGGCCGATGGCGGCGATCTTCTTCGGCCTGGGCATCATGGGCGGCTCGGCCTCCCTGGGGGCGCTGGTCACCATCGTCACCATCGGCCTGGTCAACGCGCTCGTCTGGTACGGCCGGCTGCACTACCGCGTGCTCAAGCCCGCCCTCGAACCGCAAGCTTCCGGAGGCGTCCAATGATCCGCTCCCTGCTCATGATCGCAGTGGCCGGCTTCGTCCTGTGCATAGCCTCGATCTCGGCGGCGCTGGCCATCGGCGGCGACGACCTCCTCACCCGCAGCGCCTGGACCTGGGGCAATCAGGGCGCCAACTGGGACTGGGACCACGACGAGGACCGGGATCGTCGCGATTACGCCAGCGGACCGGAGGTGACGCGCGAGCTCGCCTGGACCGGCGAGGAGCGCGTGGAGTTCGACGTGCGCGCCGACGTGACCTACACCCAGGCCCCGGGGCCGGCGAAGCTGGTGGTGACGGGACCGCAGGGCCTCGTCGATCGGGTGGAGATCGAGGATGGCCGCGTGCACTTCCGGGGCCGCACGTCCTACAGCCGCCTGAGGATCGTCATGACGGCGCCGAACGTCACGTCCTTCGCCCTGAACGGCAACGACCGGCTGACCATCGAGGGCTATCGGCAGGACCGGCTGGTCCTCGACATGTCCGGCAACGCGGAGGTCACCGCCCGCGGCCAGGCGCGCGAGCTGGACGTGGACATCTCCGGCTCCGGCGAGGCCGAGCTGGGGCAGCTGTCGGCCGAGGACGCCGAGGTGGAGATCTCGGGCTCGGGCGAGGCTGTGATCGCGCCCACCAAGAGCGCGCGGCTGAACGTGTCGGGCTCGGGCGAGATCACGCTGATGACGCGGCCGGAGCGGCTGGAGTCGGACGTGTCCGGGTCCGGCAGCATCCGGCAGGGGAGCGCCAGCGCCTCCCCTTCGTCGCCGTCGCCGTCGCCTTCGCCTTCGCCCAAGAAGACGATCTGACGTCACGGAAGGCCCGGGCAGCCGGCGGCGGTCCCCCTCTCCCGTTGGCGCGGGAGAGGATCAGGCCGGGATGAACTTCAGGGCCAGGCCGTTGTTGCAGTAGCGCAGGCCGGTGGGCTTCGGCCCGTCGTCGAAGATGTGGCCCTGGTGGCCGCCGCAGCGCGCGCAGTGGTATTCCTTGCGCGGCACGCCGATCTTGAAGTCGGTCTTGGTCCCTACCGCACCCTTGTTGACGGTCCAGAAGCTGGGCCAGCCGGTGCCGCTCTCGTACTTCCAGTCCGACTTGAAGAGCTCCAGGCCGCAGCCGGCGCAGGCGAAGACCCCCTTGCGCTTCTCCTTGTTCAGCGGGCTGGAGCCGGGCGGCTCGGTCGCCTCGTGGCGCAGGACCATGTAGCTGGCCTGCGACAGGCGCTTGCGCCACTCCGCGTCGGGCAGCTTCTTCCAGTCGGTGGCCTGCGCGAAGGCTGCGCCGGGCGCCGCGAGGCCGAACGCCGTCGCCATCAGGAACCCGCGGCGGGAAAGGTCGGTGGTGTGCATGATGGAGATTACGTAGCGAGCCCGGCAAAGATGCAAGCGTGGCCTACGGCCGCCACTCGTAGAGGGCGTCGGGCTCCTTCTCCTCGTTGGACTGACCGTCGGTGAGCTCGACGAGCTGGAAGCCGTGCTTCTCGTAGAAGGCCCGGGCGCGGGCGTTCTTCTGGAACGTCCACAGGCGCCGGGCCTGGCGATAGCGGAGCGGCTTGCGCAGCAGGAGCTCGCCAATCCCCTGCCCCTGGTGGTCGGGGTGGACGTAGAGGTGGTCGATCCAGCCTTCCCGGAAAGCGACGAAGCCGAGCAGCGCCTGCTCGTCATCCTCGGCGAGCCAGACCTCGTCCTTCACCAGCATCTGCTCGCGCACGAACCAGAGGTCCTGCTCCGGCGTGTGCAGCTCGGGCAGGAACGGCAGGGAGACGCGGAAGGTGTGGCGCAGCAGGGCGGCGATCGCCTGGGCGTCCGTCGGACCTGCGCGCCGCAGGTTCACAGGCCGGCGGCCTCGTCGAGGCCGAGCATCAGGTTGAGGTTCTGCACCGCGGCGCCCGAGGCGCCCTTGCCGAGGTTGTCCAGCAGGGCGACGAGGCGCGCCTGCGAGCCGTCGGCGCTGCCGAAGACGAACAGGCGCATTCGGTTGGCGCCGTTGAGCGCCTCGGGGTCGAGCTCGGCCACGAAGCCGGCGGCGCCGGCGCGGCGGCCCTGCAGCTCGGCGATCTCCGCTTCGGACGCGACCTCGACGAAGGTCTCGCCGCCGTACCAGGCCTCGAGCGCGGCGCGCAGGTCGTTCGGGGACGGCTTGCCGGGCAGCGCCCAGAGCTGCAGGGGGACCTCGACGATCATGCCTTGGGCGTAGCGGCCGACGGAGGGGGCGAAGACCGGCGGATGGGCGAGCCCTGAGTGGATCTGCATCTCCGGCAGGTGCTTGTGGGCGAGCGTCAGGCCGTAGATGCGGAAGGCGTCGTTGGAGCCCTGCGGCGCCGGGGCCTCGAACTCGGCGATCAGGCCCTTGCCGCCGCCGGAGTAGCCGGAGACCGCGTTTACGGTGATCGGAAAGTCGGCGGGGATCAGCCCGCCGGCCACCAGCGGACGCACCAGGGCGATGAAGCCGGTGGGATAGCAGCCCGGGTTGGCGACGCGGGTGGCGTCGCGGATCGTCTGCCGCTGTTCCCGGTCCATCTCCGGGAAGCCGTAGGCCCAGCCCGGGGCGGTGCGGAAGGCGGTGGAGGCGTCCACCACGCGGGTGGAGTTGGAGCTGATCATCGACACCGCCTCGCGGCTGGCGTCGTCCGGCAGGCACAGCACCACGGCGTCGGCGGCGTTGAGCAGCTCGGCCCGGGCGGCCGGGTCCTTCCGGCGGGCGGGATCGATGGAGAGGACCTCCAGGTCCCTGCGCTCGGCGAGCCGGTCGCGGATCTGCAGCCCGGTGGTGCCGGCTTCGCCGTCGATGAACACTGTGTGGGCCATGGCCAGGTATCCCGACAAAGAGAAAGGGCGCTCCGGTTTCCCGAAGCGCCCTGTCCGTAACGCGAGTTTTCGCGCGCGGTTTAGCGCTTCGAGAACTGGAAGCTGCGTCGGGCCTTGGCCTTGCCGTACTTCTTGCGCTCCACGACGCGGGGGTCGCGGGTGAGCAGGCCGTGCGGCTTGAGCACGGCGCGCAGGCCGGGCTCGTAGTAGGTCAGCGCCTTGGAGATGGCGTGGCGGATCGCGCCGGCCTGGCCGGAGAGGCCGGAGCCTTCCACCGTGGCGATGACGTCGAACTGGCCGAGCCGGTCGGTGAGCTGCAGCGGCTGGGCGATCATCATCCGCAGGACCGGGCGGGCGAAGTACACCTCCTGGTCGCGGTCGTTGATGGTGATCTGGCCCTTGCCCGGCTTGATCCAGACGCGCGCGATGGCGTTCTTGCGCTTGCCGGTGGCGTAGGAGCGGCCCTGGGCGTCGATCTTGGGCTCGCGGACGACGGTGTCTTCCGCGGCGGTGCCCATGCCCTTCAGGGCGTCGAAGCCGGTGGCTTCGGTGGTGACAGCTTCGCTCATCAGGCGCTCCGCACGTTCTTGGCGTTCAGGTCGCCGAACGCGATGGTCTCAGGGTTCTGGGCTTCGTGCGGATGCTCCGCGCCGGTGTAGATGCGCAGGTGCGTCAGCTGCTTGCGGGCCAGCGGGCTTTCCTTCGGCAGCATGCGCTCGACCGCCTTCTCCAGCACGCGCTCGGGGTACTTGCCGCCGAGGATCTGGCCGGCGGTGCGCTGCTTCACGCCGCCCGGGTGGCCGGTGTGCCAGTAGAACACCTTATCGGTGAGCTTCTTGCCGGTGAACTTCACCTTGTCGGCGTTGACGACGACGACGACGTCGCCGCAGTCCACGTGCGGGGTGTAGTCAGGGCGGTGCTTGCCGCGAAGGCGCATCGCGATGAACGACGCGAGGCGGCCGACAACGGCGTCCTGGGCGTCGACCACGATCCACTTCTTCTCGACCTCGGCCGGCTTCAGAGAAGCCGTGGTGGTCTTCAACATGGGGTTAGGGTCCGTCAGAGAATGCGCGAGGCGTTGACCCGCCCCGACGTGAGCCGCGGCATATGGCGGAAAGCCCGCTCCGTGTCAACGGCGGCAGATGCGGCCTTCTACATCCACGTTGCTGATTTTGCTCAGGATTCTTGTTGCGGTACCATATTACCGCGCATTTTCCTCGGCCAGGAACGCCTCCGACAGCGACTTCTTCTCGCGGGCGAGCGGCAGGAGCGTGGGGTAGAACTGCACGAAGGTGGTGTCCACCGCCCCGTGCTTCTCGTGGCAGGCGTTGCAGGCCGAGGTCTGCGGGAGCGCGGTGGCCGGCGCCTCGCCGCGGAAGTTGAAGAAGGCCCAGCCGCTGGGGAAGCGCCTGTCCTTCACGTGCAGCTCCAGCGCCGCGCGCTCGGTCTGGAACTGGCCCTGCTTGTTGATCGAGCCCTTGTTGGCGGCGCGCCGGATCTCCAGGGCGAACACCGAGCCTTCGGGCCAGCGGCCAGTCTGCTGGAAGGCGGCGTAGGCGGCGCGGTCGACGAAGACGTTGTCGAAGACGTGCCGGTCGGCGGTTGGCGTCGCGCCTTCGGCGTACGACATGTCGAAGCCGGAGGTGAGGTAGACCCAGGTTCGGTAATCCTTCGGGAACTCCAGCTTGCCGTCCTGCGTGTAGGCGGCCGCCGGCTTCGGCGCACGGGCGTCCGAGGGCGCAGCGGCCATCAGGCCGCCGGCCGCCGCAATGGCCGCGACCGCGGCGATCATCCCGATCCTGAAGTTCATGACATCCCCCTGACTTGCGCCCGTGGGTTGCGATAACGCCGTCATCGCGAAGGTGTCAGGGACCAAGGCCGGTCAATTCCGGCCAGCGGCTCAGATGCGCCGCACGCGCCAAGCGAAGACCACGGCGAGCGCCAGGGTGAGCGCCGCCATGAGCTGGTGGGCGATGCCGAGCCCGATCGGCACGCGGGCCATAAGGGTGGCGATCCCCAGCCCCGCCTGCGCCACCACGGCCAGGGCCACGGCCAGCGCCAGCACCTTGGAGTCGCGGGCCAGGTACCGCGAGCGCCAGGCCGCCGCGCCCATGGCCAGGGCCACGGCCAGCAGCAGGTAGGCGACCAGGCGGTGGTGCAGCTGCACGGCGCCCTGGCTGTGGGCGATGGTCGCCCAGAGGCTCCCGCCCCAGTAGTCGTCCGGGACGAGCCGGCCGCCCATCAGGGGGAAGTCGTTGTAGATCAGGCCCGCGTCGTTGCCGGCCACCAGGGCGCCCAGCAGGATCTGCAGGTAGATGAGGGCGGTGAGCCAAAGCGCTCGCCGGCCCCAGGGGCTGGGCAGGGTCTGCCGCGCCCACCCGGCGAAGGCGTCGAGCGCCGTCCAGACCAGCGCGCCCAGCAGCGCGAAGGCCAGGCCCAGGTGCACCGTCAGCCGCTCGGGCGCGACGGAGACCCGCTCGGAGAGGCCGCTGGCCACCATCCACCAGCCGACCGCGCCCTGCAGCCCGCCAAGGATGAAGAGACCGCCCAGCCGCAGGAACAGCCGCTGCGGGATCTGGCGGCGCACGGCGAACCAGACGAAGGGGACCAGGAAGACAAGGCCCACGATGCGGCCCAGCAGGCGGTGCGACCACTCCCACCAGAAGATGGTCTTGAATTCATCGAGGCTCATGCCCCGGTTGAGCTGCTGGTACTGCGGGATCTTCCGGTAGGCGGCGAACTCGGCCTGCCAGTCGGCCTGCGACAGCGGCGGGAGCGCGCCGTGCAGCGGCTTCCATTCGGTGATCGAGAGCCCTGAGTCGGTCAGGCGCGTCGCCCCGCCGACCACGACCATGGCCAGCACGAGCGCCGCCACGACCAGCAGCCAGATGGCCACCGGCGTCGATCGGTCGGAACGCAGGAACGAGGTCATGGAAGTGGAATTGCGCCGCTTTCAGGCTGAACTTTGGCGGCGCTTTAAGCCGGAAACGCTTCCTACGTCCACGCAAGGCGCCTAAGAGGCCGCCGATGGACCTCCAAAGCGCTCGCGTCCGCAAGCTGATCGGCCTGTTCGCGATCCTCGCGTTCCTCACCGCCTACGCCGTCGTCGCCGGCATGATCGGCGAGCGCGTACCGCGCCACTGGGCCGCGCAGCTGGCGTTCTACCTGATTGCCGGCATCGGATGGGGAATCCCCATCCTCCCCCTGATCAGCTGGATGAACCGCGGCCGTTAGCCGCCGGGAGGCGAGGTGTCGGCGATGCGCCTGGCGGGGAAGACCACCTTGAAGCGGTAGACGTTTTCCGGGGCCGCGGCGGCGCCCGCGGGCAGCGGGGCGGCCATCATCCAGCCGGCGGCGGCCATGCGCAGGGTGGAGCCGCCGAAGTGGGGCTCGCCGGACACGTGGGCGCAGGCCGAGAGCCGGCCGTCGGCCTCGACGACGCAGTCCACCACGGCCTCGCCGCCCTTGCCTTGCCTGAGCGCCTTCTCCGGCCAGAACGGTCCGGCGGGGACCAGCTTGCGGTAGTCGCCGGTGGGCTTCTTGAACACCGCCTCGCGCAGGGGCGGATCGCCGATGCGGGCGAAGCGGATCGGGATGTTCACCTCGCCGCCGGGCTTCACCTCCTGGTTCAGCGCCAGCCTGAACTTCGGGGCCAGCATCAGGGCCGAGGCGCCGAATCCGTAGCCGGCCGGCTCCTCGCCGGCCACGCCGCACGCCTCGACGCGCCCGTCCCCGCGGACGTCGCACTTCAGGGTCACGCGGGCGTCGACGCCGTCGGTCAGCGCCTTGGCGGGATAGGCGGCGCGCAGGTCGAGCGGCGAGGGCTTCTCCACCCAGTCGAGCGCCTGCTGGGCCCCGGCGGGCGCGGCCACCAGGATCGGAAGAGCGGTTGCGGCGGCCGCGATCAATGCGGCGCGGCGGCGGAGCTTCGAAGCTGCCATTTTGTCGTTTGCCCTCATGCCTAAAGCCGTTAGAAGACCCCCCTCGCCGCGCGGGCGCCGGAGCGTAGCGCAGCCTGGTAGCGCACTTGACTGGGGGTCAAGGGGTCGCAGGTTCGAATCCTGTCGCTCCGACCAGCGTCCGGGCGGCGAGATTCACTTCATTTCTGCTTGAGCAGGCCATCGAGCCGTCCCTTGGCCGCCTCCAGGTCGCCGAGCGTCTTGACCAGCAGGTGGCGCGCGCCGGCGGTGAGCTCGGCCCCGGCCAGGTCCGGCAGGTCGGCGGCGGCCGGCGGCGGCACGCCCTCCCCCTCCCCGGCCGCGACCAGGCGGCGGACGCCCTGCTCGCGGTGCAGGCGCTGGACGCCCTTGATGGTGTAGCCCTCGTCGTGCAGCAGGCGGCGCACCCCGCGCAGCACGGCGATGTCCTGCGGCCGGTAGAACCGGCGCCCGCCCGCCCGCTTCATGGGGCGGATGAAGGAGAACTTGGTTTCCCAGAACCGCAGCACGTGCTGCGGCACATGAAGCTCCTCGGCCGCCTCGGAGATCGTCCGAAAGGCTTCCGGGCCCTTGGCCATGGCCCCTAAGCGGTCCTCACCGCGACAGCGCGCGGTCGACCCGCGCCTTCATCACCTGGCTGGCGCGGAAGCCGATCACCCGCCGGGGCTCGATCGCGGCCGGCTCGCCGGTCTTGGGATTGCGGCCCATGCGGGCCCGCTTGGCGCGCACCTGGAAGACGCCGAAGCCGGACAGCTTCACCTGCTCGCCGCGCTCCAGCGCCACGCACATCAGCTCGAGCACACGCTCGACCAGCTCGCTGCAATCCTGGCGTGTGAGGCCCACTTCCTCGTGGACCGCCTCGCAAAGATCGGCCCGCGTCACCGTCGCGCCCTTCATTGTCGCCCGTCCCCGTAGCGGCTGTCACCTAAGCTGGACTGATTGTCCTATGGCGTCAAAGACTTCAAGGGCCAGTTTGGCGAAGGCGGTTAAGGCGTCGCCCTAAAGCCGCACAACGCAGGCGCCCCAGGTCAGTCCGCCGCCCATGGCTTCCAGCAGAAGCAGGTCGCCCTTCTTGATCCGGCCGTCCTGCACCGCGGCGTCGAGCGCCAGCGGGATCGAGGCGGCCGAGGTGTTGGCGTGCTCCGCTACGGTTGTGATCACCTTCTCCTCGGCGATGCCGCAGCGGTGGGCCACGCCCTGCAGGATGCGCAGGTTGGCCTGGTGGGGGATGAACCAGTCCACCTCGGACACTTCGATGCCAGCGTCGGCGGCGGCCATGTTGATGGCCTCGGAGATGTTCACCACGGCGTGGCGGAAGACCTGGTTGCCCTGCATCCGCAGGTAGCCGGTCTTGCCGGTGGAGACGCCGCCGTCGACGTAGAGCAGGTCCTGCTTGGTCCCGTCCGCGCGCAGGGCGAAGCCCAGCAGGCCGCGGTCGGCCGTGGTCCCCGCCCCTTCCATGGGCTCCAGCACCACGGCGCCGGCGCCGTCGCCGAACAGCACGCAGGTGCCGCGGTCCTCCCAGTCCATCAGGCGGGTCATGGTCTCGGCGCCGATGACCAGGCAGCACTTGGAGCGGTTGCGCGCCACGAAGCCGTCGGCGACCGACAGGGCGTAGACGAAGCCCGAGCAGACCGCCTGGACGTCGAAGGCGACGCCCACGGGGCAGCCCAGCTTGCGCTGGACGATGGTGGCGCAGGCCGGGAAGGTCAGATCGCCGGTGGTGGTCGCCACCACGATCAGGTCCACGTCGTCCGGCGTGCGGCCGGCGGCCGCCAGCGCCTTCCTGGCCGCCTCGACCGCGATGTCGGAGGTGAACTCGCCGTCCTTCGCCTTGCGGCGCTGGCGGATGCCGGTGCGCTCGGTGATCCACTCGTCGGAGGTGTCGACGAACTTCGCCAGATCGTGGTTCGTGACGATCTGGTCCGGCAGGTGTCCGCCGACGCCGGTCACGACGCTGCGCAAGGTCACTGGGGAAGCTCCACATCGGCGGCGGCCGGACCCGCATCTGCGAGCGCGGCCGGGAGCCTTCTCATATTGCGTTCGATCTCGGCGGCGAAGCCGCTTTGCGCCAGGTCGGCTGCGACACGGAGCGCCTGGGCGAAGTCGCGATCAGTGGCGCCGCCGTGGCATTTCAGCACGATGCCGTTCAGGCCGAGCAGCGGCGCGGCCGGCGGCGGATTCATGCGGTCGCGGAACTTCATCAGGCCGCCGCGGGCGAGGCCCGCGCCGAACGTGGTCAGGAGGTTGGCCTTGAGCGCCGACTTCAGCTCACCGGTGATGAACTTCGCCGCGCCCTCCATGGCCTTGAGCGCCACATTGCCGGTGAAGCCATCGGTGACGATCACGTCCACCTTGCCGCGGGTGATGTCGTCGCCCTCGACGAAGCCGCGGTAGTCCAGGTCGATCTTGCCTTCGCGCAGCACGGCGTGCGCCTGGCGGACCTCCTCGTGGCCCTTCATGTCCTCGGAGCCCACGTTGAGCAGGCCGACCGTGGGGTGGGCCACGCCGTGGGCGGCGCGATGGAAGGCCTCGCCCATGATCGCGAACTCGACCAGTCGCTCGGCGTCGCAGTCGACGTTGGCGCCCACGTCCAGGAAGGTGGTGATCCCCTTCGGATGCGGAATGCCCGCCACCAGCGCCGGCCGGTCGAGGTCGGCTGCCATGCGCAGGATCAGCTTGGAGATCGCCATCAGGGCGCCGGTGTTGCCCGAGGACACGGCCGCGGCCGCCTCGCCCTCGCGGATCGCCTCGACGGCGTTCCACATGGAGCTGCCCTTGGAACGGCGAAGCGCCTGGGCCGGCTTCTCGTCCATGGCCACCACCTTGTCGGCGTGGCGGACCTCGACGCGATCGGAGGCGGTCTTGCAGCGGGCCAGCTCGGCGCGGATCTGCGCTTCGTCGCCGTGCAGCAGGAAGCGGACGTTCGGCGGCAGCTCGCCCAGGGCGCGCGAGACAGCCGGGATCACCACGGACGGCCCGTGGTCCCCGCCCATGGCGTCGATGGAAATGGCCAGAGCCTGGGTCAAAACGGCCGCTTCTCGTCCCTCGGCCCGCAAGAATCGCCGTGTCTCGACGATACCGCCCGCGGGCGTTCACATGCAAACTTAAGGGCTTGGCTAGCCCTCAGGGTCTTTAAGCTTCTTCAACGCCGCGAACGGGCCCTCCTCCGGCTCGGGGCGCGTGAACTGGAATTCGACGCCCGGCTTGCGCGGGAACGGGTCGATCTCGAGCGCCAGGTGCTCCACCACATAGGCCCCCACGTCGAGGGCGTCGCCCTCCAGCACGTCCGGCGGATCCGGGGCGTCGGGGTCGAGCTCCATCTCGCGGCCGTCGAGGGTGGGCGCATGCGGGCTGCCGGGCGGCACCGCACGGACTTCGATGTCGCCCTCCAGCGGCTGCTCGAAGGGATCGAGGGTGACCGAGCAGACCTGCTCGACGATCGCGCGGAAGCGGCCGGTCATCTCGACCCCGTCCAGCCAAGGCTTCAGGGTCACCTCGGCGGTGAGCGCCGGCAGGCTCTCCAGGCCCAGGTCGGCGGCGATCTTCGAACGCTGGCCGGCGTCGGCCTCGACCTGCAGGCGCAGGGGGCCGCGGGCGATCTCGTGCAGACGGATCGGTTTCGCCCATTCGCCGCTCATGGCGCCCTCCACTCCACATGGCCTTCCAGGATGGCGGCCGCGGGCTGGCCAGCCAGAGCCTCCCGCTGGGCCAGCACGTAGTCGGCGAGCTCGGCCGCGCGCGAATCGGCGCCGGCGTAGACCGTGCGCGCCAGCAGCGCCTCCAGGGGCTCGCGGTCCGGCAGGGCCTCAAAGGCGGCGCGGTAGTTCTTCGCCCGGCCGAAGAAGGCCTCGCCCAGCTTGCGCATCTTCTTACCTACCGAGAGGTCGCCCACTCCCATCTCGCGCAGGGCGTCGTCGAGCGACTTCACGAAGGCGTCGAACAGCGCCTGGTTCACCTCGGCCGCCGCGTCGCCCTCGCCCTGCAGCCGGTCGATCAGCAGCAGGACGTGCAGGCTGTAGAGCTCGAAGCGGCCCTCGGTGGTGTCGGGAGCGGCGTAGCGCTCGTAGAAGGCGGGCGCGCGGGCCTGGTCCACCGCTCGGGCGTACAGCGCGCGTCCGGCGACCTGCGCGGGCCTGGGTCGGAACAGGCGGTTGAGCATCTGCGGCCTCGATTTCGCCAGAGACGCTGGCTAAAGGACGCGTTGAACTAAGGGGCGGCGGACGATAGGTCAAAGCCCCAGAGAACCAACAGGCTCCATCCCATGATGCTTCGACGCGCCGCCTATGCCGCCCTCGCCGCTGCGATCCTCGGGACCGCGGGATGCGCGCCGATCACCACCTATTCGGGCTTCCAGGCCATCGAATCTGACCCGAAGGACGTGAAGGTGGGCGCCGACACCAAGTCCACCGTGCGCGGCAAGCTGGGCTCGCCCTCGGCCACCTCGACGTTCGACCCCAACGTCTGGTTCTACATGAACCAGGTGAAGGAGCGGATCGCCTTCCGCCGGCCCAAGGTCGTGGCCCGCAACATCACGGCCATCGAGTTCGACAAGGACTCGGAAGCCGTGAAGAGCGTGAACAACTACACGCTGAAGGACGGCAAGGTGATCGCCTTCAACGGCCGCGAGACGCCCACCCGCGGCCGCGAGCTGACCATCCTCGAGCAGCTGCTCGGCACCGTCGGCCGCGGCGGCATGCTGCCGCGCGACCAGGACGAGGGCATTCCCGGCAACCGGCCGGGCGACCGGCGGTAAGCGATTTTCCCTCCCCCCCGGGGAGGGATAGGCCGCGTAGCGGCCAGGGTGAGGGAGTCGCGTTCAAGCGCCTGCCTCCCCCCTGACCCACACTTCCTCACCCGGCTCGCCTTCGGCGAGCTGTCCCTCCCCTGCAGGGGAGGGAAATGCGCAAAAGAAAAGCCCCGGAGATCGCTCTCCGGGGCTTCCTTTTCAGCCGGGGCTGAAGGTTAGCCGATCACGCCGTTGGCCAGGACCGCGAGGAGCAGCAGGGCCACGATGTTGGTGATCTTGATCATCGGGTTCACGGCGGGGCCCGCCGTGTCCTTGTAGGGGTCGCCGACGGTGTCGCCGGTGACCGCCGCCTTGTGGGCGTCGGACCCCTTGCCGCCGAAGTGACCTTCCTCGATCAGCTTCTTGGCGTTGTCCCAGGCGCCGCCGCCGGAGGTCATCGAGATGGCCACGAAGAGGCCGGTCACGATGACGCCCATCAGCATGGCGCCCAGGGCCGCAAAGGCGTCGTTCTTGGTCGAGATCGCGTTGATGACGAAGAACAGCAGCACCGGGGTGACCACCGGCAGCAGGGACGGCACGATCATCTCGCGGATCGCGGCCTTGGTGAGGATGTCCACCGCGCGGCCGTACTCCGGCTTGACCTCGCCGGTCATGATGCCGGGGTTTTCCTTGAACTGTCGGCGCACCTCGGCCACCACCGCTTCAGCGGCCCGGCCGACGGCGGTCATGGACATGCCGCCGAACAGGAAGGGCAGCAGGCCCCCGAACAGCAGGCCGACCACGACGTAGGGATTCGACAGGTCGAAGGCGACGTCGCCGAGGCCCTCGAAGAACGAGCCCGGCTCGGCGTTGGCGGAGAAGTACCGCAGGTCCGAGGTGTAGGCCGCGAACAGCACCAGCGCGCCGAGGCCCGCCGAACCGATCGCATAGCCCTTGGTCACCGCCTTGGTGGTGTTGCCGACGGCGTCGAGGGCGTCGGTGGAGACGCGGACTTCCGGCGGAAGCCCCGCCATCTCGGCGATGCCGCCCGCGTTGTCGGTCACCGGGCCGAAGGCGTCGAGCGCCACGATCACGCCCGCCAGCGAGAGCATGGCGGTGGTGGCGATGGCGATGCCGAACAGGCCGGCCAGGTTGTAGGCCGCGATGATGCCGACGATGATCGTCAGCGCCGGAAGCGCGGTCGACTCCAGCGACATGGCCAGGCCCTGGATCACGTTGGTGCCGTGGCCGGAGACGGAGGCCTTGGCCACCGACTTCACCGGCCGGAAGCCCGTGCCGGTGTAGTACTCGGTGATCACCACGATGGCCGCGGTGACGCCGAGGCCGACGACCGAGCACCAGAAGAGGTCCATGGAGGTGAAGGCCATGGTCCCGGTGTCCACCGCGTCGGGCGCGACGGCGTCGATCACGAAGTAGAGGGCGATCAGCGAGGTGACGCCGGTGACGATGAGGCCCTGGTAGAGGGCGCCCATGATGTTGCGGCTCTTGCCCAGGCGGACGAAGAAGGTGCCCAGGATCGAGGTCAGGATGCAGATGCCGCAGATGGCCAGCGGCAGGAGCATCATCGGGCCCACGTAGTCCGTCCCGCGGAAGAAGATCGCCGCCAGGACCATGGTGGCGACCGTGGTCACCGCATAGGTCTCGAACAGGTCGGCGGCCATGCCGGCGCAGTCGCCGACGTTGTCGCCCACGTTGTCGGCGATGGTCGCCGCGTTGCGGGGGTCGTCCTCGGGGATGCCAGCCTCGACCTTGCCCACCATGTCGCCGCCCACGTCGGCGCCCTTGGTGAAGATGCCGCCGCCGAGACGGGCGAAGATGGAGATCAGCGAGGCGCCGAAGCCCAGCGCCACGAGGCTGTCGATCACCTCGCGGCTGGTGGGGTCGAGCCGCTGGCCGTCCTCCCCGGTGACCACGTTGGTCAGGATGGCGAAGTAGACCGCCACGCCCAGCAGAGCCAGGCCCGCCACCAGCATGCCGGTGACCGCGCCGGCGCGGAACGCCGTGGACAGACCGCGCTCGAGGCTTTCGGAGGCCGCCTGGGCGGTCCGGACGTTGGCCCGCACCGAGATCAGCATGCCCGCGAAGCCGGCGAGGCCCGAGAGCACCGCGCCGATCAGGAAGCCGATTGCCGGCAGGACGCCCAGCAGCAGCCACAGGGCGATGAAGATGACGACGCCGACGATGGCGATGGTGGTGTATTGCCGCTTCAGGTACGCCTGGGCGCCCTCCTGGATGGCGGCGGCGATCTCCTGCATGCGCGCCGAGCCGGCGGAGAGCCGGAGCAGCGAGCTGGTTTGCACCGCGGCGTATACGACCGCGAGCAGGCCGGCGATGATCACCAGCGTAAGCGTACTCATGTGTAGCGCACCCCTTTGCGATTGCGCGGAGGGGGACCTGCCGCCGACTCAGAAATGCGGCCGCCGGTGCTCTCCCAACCCCGGGTTTCCCTATGAAATGGAGCGACTTTCCCTCGGGCGCTCCTGAACAGACCGGCGGGAAAGTGCCAAGGAACGCCGGTCGGCGCAACGCCTGATGCGGCGAGGGTTTTTCAGCGCTTCGCAGCGGCCTGCTGGCGGGGCGAGCGGGCGCGCCAGCGCGGCGCCTGGGAGCTGACCACGACCGACTTCACCACGCCCGGCCCGGTGATCGCGGCGGCGTCGCGCGACAGGGTGGCGCTGAGCCTGGCGGCGTCGATGTGCTGGTAGTCGTCGGCGAGGGTGAAGGGGGTGCGGTGGCCGGCCCGCACCAGGGCGTCGCGGAAGTAGGGCTCCCTCTCCCGCCACTTCGACGGGTTGGCGCCGCTGGTCAGGTTGATGCGCACGTAGACGAAGACGTAGTTCACCAGCTGGCCGTTCACGACGATCGGCAGGCCTACGGGCGAGACGTCGACGTACTGGCCGACCTCCTTGCTGGGCTTCTCGGGCGCGCCGGAGGCGGCGGCGGACGTGGCCGCCAGCAGGGCGGCGGCGGCGAGGATGAGCGGGCGGCGGAGCATGGCTAAAGCTTTGCCGCGACATGGTTTCCGCAAGGTTTAGACCGTTCGCAGATGCTTTCCGACCGCCTGCCGCAAACGTGACCATATCTGACAACAATGGTATGCTGGGAGCCCATCGGAGGGAGGATTCCAGGCCATGTTCCTCACGCGGCGCCAGGCCGGCGCGGGCTTCATGTCCCTTGCGGGCGCAGGCGCCCTGCCGCTTAAGAGCGCGTGGGCGCAGGAGGCGCCCCTCGCGGAGGATCCCACCGAGGTCGACACCACCAAGGGCCGCTGGGAGCACATGGTGGCGCCGGTCACCATCAACGCGCAGGGGCCGTTCAACTTCCTCATGGACACCGGGGCCAACGTCTCGTGCGTGTCCAACGACCTGGCCAGCAAGCTGATGCTGGCCTCGGGCCCGGCCGCGCCGGTGCACACCGTCGTCGGCGTCAGGACGCGCCCCAGCTTCATCATCGACCACCTGGTGGTGGGCTCGCGCAAGCGGCGCGAGGTGCGCGCGCCGGGGCTGCCGATCAGCGGCGTGGGGGTCGACGGCGTCCTGGGCGTGGACTGGCTGAAGGGGCAGCGCCTGGTGCTCGACTTCGAGAAGAAGAAGATCGAGATCACCCAGACCCGGGCCGAGCACTCCGGCCAGGGGCGCGTGGTCGTCCCCGCCCGCAAGCGGCTGGGGCAGCTGACCATCGTCGACGCCGACCTGAACGGCCGCAACATCAGCGCGATGATCGATAGCGGCTCGCAGGTGACCATGTGCAACACGCCGCTCCGGCAGCTGATCGCCGAGGCCGAGCGCGGTAAGAAGCAGCCGGTGTTCGAGCCCCGCAAGGTCAGGCTCGAGACGGTGGCCGGCGAGAAGTTCACCGCCGAGATGCTGTTCCTGCCGTTCCTGCGGCTCGGCGGCCTGCACCTGGGCAACGTCTCGGTGTTCTACGCCGACATGCACGTGTTCGACATCTGGGGGCTGAAGGACAAGCCGGCCATCGTGCTGGGGATGGACCTGCTCACCGAGTTCAAGTCGGTGGCCCTGGACTTCGGCCGCAGCCAGGTCCGCTTCGACTTCGCCGACGTCTAGCGCTCCTCGGGGGCCGCCCCGCGCAGGGCGGCGTTCTCGGCGCGGATGCGGACCCACAGCGCCGAGGCGTTGAGCAGCGAGAACACCACGGCGTAGCTCGTCAGGCCGAACACCAGCGGCAGGAGCGCGATCTCCACCACCACCACGGCGTAGTTCGGATGCGGCATGAACCGGTAGGGTCCGCGCCGCACCAGGGGCGCGCCCGGCAGGATGATGATCCGGGTGGTCCAGCGCGGGCCGAGGCTTGCCATGGTCCAGATCCGGAAGGCCTCCAGCAGGACATAGCACGCCACCAGCACGAGGTCGGGCGGCCGGTCCCAGGCCAGGGCCCAGAGCCCCACCAGCCAGGCGGCGTGCAGCCCCACGATCATCGGATAGTGCGCCTCGCCGGCCTCCACCGCGCCCTGCGCCAGCAGCCGCTTGGTGTTGCGCCGCGCCAGGACCAGCTCGCCCAGGCGTTGGAGGGTCACGATCGCAAGGATCACGACGGAGAGGATCATGCCGCGGAGAGCGTCACCGTGCTGGCGGTGAACCCGGGGCCGAGCGCCGTCAGCACCGAGCGGCGCGGCAGGCCCGAACGCCGGGCGCGGTCCAGCACGTAGAGCACCGTGGGCGCCGACATGTTGCCGTGGTCGGCCAGCACCTGGCGCTCGTGGTCGAGGGCGCCCTGCCCCAGCTCCAGGGAGCCTTCCAGGGCTTCGATCACCTTCATCCCGCCGGGATGGCAGACGAAGCGGTCCACGTCGGCCACGCCCAGGCCCTTCGAGGACAGCATCTCGTCCATCGCCGGCCGCAGGTGCTCGCGGGCGAAGGGCGGGATGGCGCGGGCGAAGATCACCCCCAGTCCCTGCGGATCGACCCGCCAGCCCATGATGTCGAGGGTGTCGGGCCAGGTGTGCTCGGCGACCCCCTGTACGCGGGCGAAGCCGTCCTCGCCGGCCCGCAGGACGCAGGCGGCCGCGCCGTCTCCGAACAGGGCGGTGGCGACGATGTCGGCCTTGGACGGCTGGTCCATGCGGAAGGCGAGCGTGCAGAGCTCGACGGTGACGAAGAGGACCGTGCAGCCGGGCTCGGCGCGGGCGAGCCGCGCGGCCAGCGCGAGTCCCGTGGCCCCGCCGGCGCAGCCCAGGCCGAACACCGGCACGCGGGCCGCATCGGGCCGAAAGCCCAGCCGGTCCATGGCGCGGGCCTCCAGGCTGGGCGTGGCGATCCCGGTGGAGGAGACGGTGACGATCACGTCGACGTCGGCGCCGGTCAGGCCCGCCTCGTCGAGGGCGCCGCGGGCGGCCTGCTCGAAGAGGTCCACGGCCCCTGCGAGGTAAGCCTGCGTGCGTTCCGGCCAGCCGCGGGGCTCGAAGAACCACTCGATGGGCATCACCGACTGCCGCGTGCGGATGCCGGCCGTGTCGAACACCGGCGCCATCCGCTCGAACTGGGGGAAGCGGTCGCGGAAGATCTCCCGGGCGGCCTGCGCCACCTCGGCCTGCGGCAGCTCGTGCGGCGGCGAGGCCGTCGCCAGCGCGATAAGCCCGACGGGGGTGGGCATGGGGAGCTCCGGAAGCCTCGTGCAGCCAATCCGCAGCCGCGACGGAGGTTCCCCCAGGTTGTGTTCAGCCGTGGCGCCAGCCGCCGTGGCCGGGGTCGACGACACGCCCGCCGATCTGGGTGACCAGGCCCTCGCCCTCGGAAACCTGCCCCACGATGGTGAGGCCCGCGGGCTTGGGCGCGTCCGCGCGCAGCGTGCAGACCACCTCGTAATCGTCGCCGCCGGTGGCCAGCCGGATCAGCGCCTCGATGAGGTCGGGCTGGCCCTCCAGCCAGCTGGCGGCGGGGCCGGAGAGCGGGATCTGGTCCAGGTCCAGGGTGATGCGGACCCCGCTGGCGGCCGCGACGTGGCGCGCATCGGCCACCAGGCCGTCGGAGACGTCGGCGGACGCCGTTGCGAACCGCCTC
Source organism: Phenylobacterium sp. (assembly GCF_036563285.1). Lineage (GTDB taxonomy): Bacteria > Pseudomonadota > Alphaproteobacteria > Caulobacterales > Caulobacteraceae > Phenylobacterium. The sequence goes on along the minus strand of NZ_DATCMR010000012.1, from coordinate 222,568 downwards.
AGGGCCTCTCGCAGGTCGAGCCTGGGGAACGGCAGGCGGTAGCGGCTGGCCAGCTGGCCCTCGGGGTCCGGGATCTCGCCCAGCACCGCGGAGAGGCCCAGCGCCCCGTCGCCGATCGTGCCGCTCACTGCCACGCGGTCGCCCGGCTGGGCGCCGCGCCGTCGGATCATGCGGCCCTCTGGCACCCAGCCCAGCGCCGTCAGGCTGGTCACGAACGGGCCTTCGGTGGAGACCGTATCCCCGCCCAGAAGGTCGATGCCGAAGGCCTCCAGGTCGGCGGACAGCCCCATGGCGAACCGAGCCCGGTCGCGCGCGCCGTAGGCCTTCGGCCAAGCCACGGCGAGGAAGCCGCCGAACGGTTCGGCGCCCTTGGCCGCCAGGTCGGAGAGGTTCACCCGCAGGAGCTTGCGCGCCACCAGGTCCGGCGCCTCGCCCTTGGGGAAGTGCACGCCCTCCACGAGTGCGTCCTTGGTCACCACGAGGTCGAACCCGGGCCGCGACGGGATCACCGCGGCGTCGTCCATGAGGTCGAAGGCCCCCGCCGCGCCGTGGGTCAGCGGGCGGAAGAGCCTTGCGATCTCTCCGAACTCGTCAGCGCCGGACATCCTGGGCCACCGCGTCGAGGGCTCCATTGACGAAGCCCGGCTCCGGCCCCTCGAAGAACGACTTCGCCAGCTCCACGTATTCGTCGATCACCACCTCGGTGGGCACGTCCTGGCGGTGGGTCAGCTCGTAGGCGCCGGCCCGCAGGATGGCGCGCACCGTGGCGTCCAGCCGCTCCAGCCGCCACCCGGTGGCGAGCTTGCGGGCGACGGCCACGTCCACCTCCTTCTGGTGGGCGACGACGCCGCGCACCAGGTCGGCGAAGAACGGCTCGTCGGCGCCGGCCAGCGTCATATCCTCGAGGTCGCGGTCGAAGCGGTGCTCGGTGAACTCGCGGATCACCGCTTCCGCCCCGGCCGAGGAGACCTCCATCTGGTAGAGCGCCTGGACGGCGGCGAGCCGCGCCACCGAACGCGCCTGCTTGACGGGCCCGGTCATCGCTTGCCGGCCAGCAGCTGCTGCTTCAGGTCGACCATGGTGAGCGCCGCGCGCGCCGCGCCGCCGCCCTTGTCGCCCTCGCTGATGCGGGCCCGCGCCCAGGCCTGCTCCTCGTCCTCGGTGGTCAGGATGCCGTTGCCGATGCACAGCCGCCGGCCGATGGTCAGGTCCATGATCCCGCGGGCGCTCTCGTTGGATACGATCTCGAAGTGGTAGGTCTCGCCGCGGATCACCGCGCCCAGGGCCACATAGCCGTCATAGGCCGGCCGGCCGGCCGGGCGGTGGCCGCCCTCCTCGGCGAAGGCGATGGCGGCGGGGATCTCCAGGGCGCCGGGGACGGTGACCACGTCGTACTCCGCCCCGAACGCCTTCAGGGCCTCGGTCGCGCCCTCCAGCAGGGCGTCGGCGAGGTCGTCGTAGAAGCGCGCCTCCACGATCAGGATGCGGATCGGCTCGTCGCTCATGGGGCTCCTAAGGGCTTGGAGGGAAGCCTTTAGGCGGTTTCGCGCCAGCGCGCGAGATAGCGCGCCAGCATGTCGATCTCGAGGTTCACCCGCGAGCCCGGCGTCAGCTCGCCCAGGGTGGTGACGTCCCAGGTGTGCGGGATCAGGTTCACGCCGAAGACGTCGTCCTCCACCTCGTTGACCGTCAGCGAGACGCCTTCGACGGTGATCGAGCCCTTCGGCGCGATGAAGCGGTGCAGCGGACGGGGGACCCGGATCCGCACGCGGTGGGAGCCGCCCTCGGCCTCGACGGAGACCACCTCGCCCACCCCGTCGACGTGGCCGGAGACGATGTGGCCCCCCAGTTCGTCGCCGACGCGGGCGGCGCGCTCCAGGTTCACTCGGCGGCCCTCGGACCAGTCCCCGAGCGTGCTCATGGCCAGCGTCTCCCCAGAGACCTCGACGGCGAACCAGCCCTCGCCCTTCTCGACCACGGTGAGGCAGACGCCCGCATGGCTGATCGAGGCGCCCAGGTCGACGGTCGAGAGGTCGAAGGCGGTCTCGATCTCGTAGCGGCGGTCGCGGTTGGTCTCGCGGACCGAGCGCACGCGTCCCACGTCGGTGACGATGCCGGTGAACATCAGATCCTCTCGTAGCGCTCCCAGAGGTCGTCGCCGAGCTGGGAGACCTCCGTGCGCCGGAAATGGGGCGCGTCGGCAAGCCCTGCAATGGCGAGCGCGCCGACGCCCGGCCGCCCCTCCCCGCCGATGACAATGGGGGCGCGGAACCACTCCAGCCGGTCGACGAGGCCGCAGCGAAGGAAAGAGGCCGCCACCTGGCCGCCGCCCTCGACGAACAGCCGCTCCAGGCCCTCGGCGGCCAGGGTCTGCACCACCGTCTTCAGTTCCGGCCGGTCCTCGCCCACGGCGCGGACCTGCAGGACCCGCACGCCGAGGTCGACGAGCACCGGGTCGGGCTCGGTGGTGGCGACAATGTAGGTGGGGGTATCGCGCGCGGTGCGGACCAGCTTGCAGTCAGGGCTGAGCCGCTGGCGGCTGTCCAGCACCACGCGGGCCGGCTGCGGGCCGTTCCAGCCGGGCGTGCGCACGGTGAGCTCCGGGTCGTCGGCCAGGGCGGTCTCTACGCCCACCAGCACCGCGTCGTGCTCGGCCCGCAGCCGGTGCGCCTGCTCGCGCGCGGCCTCGCCGGTGATCCAGCGGCTCTCGCCGGCGGCGGTGGCGATCCGGCCGTCCAGCGACGTGGCGAGCTTCAAGGTGACCATTTCCCTCCCATAAAGGGGAGGGACAGGCCGCGAAAGCGGCCAGGGTGAGGAAGTGGGGTCTGGGCGAGGGGGTCGGCGCTGGAACGCGGCTTCCTCACCCGGCTCGCCTTCGGCGAGCTGTCCCTCCCCAGGAGGGGAGGGAAATCAACGCTCTTCGGTCGCGGCTTCGGTCAGGCCTTCCTCGCCGAGGAACTTGGCGAAGTCCTCGGTTTCCTTGAAGTCGCGGTAGACGCTGGCGTAGCGGACGTAGGCCACGTCATCGAGCTGCTTCAGGTGCTTCATGACGAGCTCGCCGATGGCCGAGGACGGCAGCTCGGTCTCGCCCATGCTTTCCAGCTGGCGGGTGATGGCCGAGATCATCCGCTCCAGGCGCTCCGGGTCCACCGGGCGCTTGCGGGTCGCGATGGCGATCGAGCGGGCGAGCTTGTCGCGGTCGAACGGGGTGCGCCGGCCCGAGCGCTTGACGATGGTCAGCTCGCGCAGCTGCACGCGCTCGAAGGTGGTGAACCGGCCCCCGCAGTCGGGGCACAGGCGCCGACGACGGATCGCCGCCCCGTCCTCGGACGGGCGGCTGTCCTTCACCTGGCTCTCGGCATGACCGCAGAACGGGCAACGCATATTCCAGCCCCCTTCCCGGCCATAAAACGCGATTAGGCGTAGATGGGAAAGCGCTTCGTCAGCTGCACGACTTCCGAGCGTACCTTCTGCTCTACGGCGGTGTTGTCGCCGCCGGCTGCGACGCCGTCCAGGACCTCGCCGATCCACTTACCCACCTGCCGGAATTCGCCCGGGCCGAAGCCGCGAGTGGTGCCGGCCGGAGAGCCGACGCGCAGGCCCGAGGTCTGCATCGGCGGCAGGGGGTCGCCGGGGATCGAATTCTTGTTGGTGGTGATCCCGGCCCGCTCCAGCGCGATCTCGGCGTCGGCGCCGCTCACGCCCTTGGGCGTCAGGTCCACCAGCATGAGGTGGCTGTCGGTGCCGTTGGAGACGATCTTGAAACCCACGCTCTGCAGGCTGTCGGCCAGCGCACGGGCGTTGTCGATCACCTGGCGGGCGTAGAGCTTGAACTCGGGCCGAAGGGCCTCGCCGAAGGCGACGGCCTTGGCGGCGATCACGTGCATCAGCGGGCCGCCCTGCAGGCCGGGGAAGACGGCGCTGTCGATCTTCTTGGCCAGCTTCTTGTCGTTGGTGAGGATCATGCCGCCGCGGGGACCGCGCAGGGTCTTGTGGGTGGTGGTGGTGACCACGTGGGCGTGCGGGAACGGGTTCGGATAGGCGCCGGCGACGATCAGCCCGGCGTAGTGGGCCACGTCGCACATCAGGATGGCGCCCACCTCGTCGGCGATCTCGCGGAACTTCGCGAAGTCGATGGCGCGCGAATAGGCCGAGCCGCCGGCGATGATCACCTTCGGCTTCTCGGCGCGGGCGACCTCGAACGCCTCGTCGTAGTCGATCAGGTGGTCCTGGGCGCGGACGCCGTAGGCCACCGGGCGGAACCACTTGCCGGACTGGTTGACGCTCTTGCCGTGGGTCAGGTGGCCGCCGTGGTCCAGGTTCATGCCCATGAAGGTGTCGCCCGGCGCCATGGTGGCCATGAACACGGCCTGGTTCGCCTGGCTCCCCGAGTGGGGCTGGACGTTGGCGAACTCGCACCCGAACAGCTGTCTGGCCCGCTCCTGCGCCAGCCGCTCGGCCTCGTCCACCACCTCGCAGCCGCCGTAGTACCGCTTGCCCGGATAGCCTTCGGCGTACTTGTTGGTGAGGACGGACCCTTGGGCCTCCAGCACCGCCTTGGAGACGATGTTCTCCGAGGCGATCAGCTCGATCTGGTCCTGCTGCCGCTTCAGCTCCTGGCCGAGGATGGCGGCGATCTCCGGATCGCCCGTGGCGACCCCGTGGCCGAAGAAGTCTTCCGTGGAGGGCTGGGCTTGCACGTGCAGGGTCAAGGGCGGCGCCTTTCAGGACGGCGTTGAGTCTGGCGGGGCGGAGCCCGCTGTTTACCCTGATGCGCGCGGCCTTCCAACGGCCGGAACCAAACTCCCAGCTTCAGCGTTCCGGCCTAACCCATGGTGCACGCGACGCGGGGCGCCAGGCGGTAGCGTGCTGGGTAACTAAGGGGGTTTTGCATGAGCGTGGGTCCGGACACCGACGATCGTTCGGGCGAGGAAATCCTGCGCCTGGGGGCTGAGATCGTGGCGGCGTACGTCAGCCGCAATTCCGTCTCCGTCGAGTCGGTCCCCGAGATCATCCGCACCGTTCACCAGACGCTGGAAGGCATCTCCCGCGGCGGGGCCGTGCAGGCCCAGCCCGAGGAGCGCCCGAAGCCGGCGGTGCCGATCGGCAAGTCGGTGCAGCACGACTACATCGTCTGCCTCGAGGACGGTAAGCGCCTGAAGATGCTCAAGCGCTACCTGCGCTCTCGCTACAACATGAGCCCCGACGAGTACCGCCGCCGCTGGGGCCTGCCGCCCGACTACCCGATGGTGGCGCCGGCCTACGCGGCCCGCCGCTCGGACTTCGCCAAACAGATCGGCCTCGGCCGCGGCGTCCGGAGACGCAAGTAATGTCCTTCACCGACACGGGCCTGCGGCCCTTCGCCGAGAGCGGCTACGAGATCCTGGACGACGACCTGGAGGCGCGCCGCGAGGTGACCATCTGGTCGGTCGACCCGCTGGTCCCCAGGCTGGGCGACCTGTTCATCGTCGAGCGGGACGGCCTGATCCACGACGTGGTGGTGATCGAGATCGCCGTCTTCCGCGGCGGCTGGAGCGCCGTGTGCCGGGTCGTCGAGGTCTACGAATAATCGCCTGTGGATAGCGGCGCGTGCGCCTTGAAAGCGCCGCGCCGGGTGGCCAACTTCCATTTGCTTCGTGCGAGCCGCACTGGGCTTTCCGGCCGACTGATCACCGGCCAACCCAGCAAACGCCGTCGAGCCAGCCAGAACAGCGTGCAGCGGTCTAGCAGCCGCCTTGTCCGTGCATCGGATGCCGCCTGTTCTGGCGCCGGCTCCCCTTCCCCACCGCGCATGAAAAAGGCCTCCGGATCGCTCCGAAGGCCTTGTTTTCGGGCTTGCGCTGCGGCTTAGGCCGCGACGCCGCCGACGCGCTTGATGTTGCAGTGGACCCAGAGGGTCTCCAGCGCCTGGACCAGGTGGTCCATCATCTCGTCGGTATGGGCCGGCGAGGGCGTGAAGCGCAGGCGCTCGGTCCCGCGCGGCACGGTGGGGTAGTTGATCGGCTGGACGTACACCCCGTGCTCGTGGAGCAGGATGTCCGAGATCAGCTTGCAGTGGACGGCGTCGCCCACCAGCACCGGCACGATGTGGCTCACCGAGGGCATGACCGGCAGGCCGGCCTTGGCGAAGCGGGCCTTCAGGGTCGCGGCGCGCTCCTGGTGGGCCTGGCGCACCTCGTCGTGTTCCTTGAGGTAGCGGATCGAGGCCACCGCGCCCGCCGCCAACGCCGGCGGTAGCGACGTGGTGAAGATGAAGCCGTCGGCGTAGCTGCGGATGGCGTCGACGATCACCGCGTCGGCGGCGATGTAGCCGCCCATGACGCCGAACGCCTTGCCCAGGGTGCCTTCGATGATGTCGATCTCGGCCATCATCCCGTCGCGCTCGGCGACGCCTGCGCCGCGGGGGCCGTACATGCCGACCGCGTGGACCTCGTCGATGTAGGTCATGGCGCCGTACTTCTTGGCCAGCGCCACGGTGGCCGGGATGTCGGCGATGTCGCCGTCCATCGAATAGACGCTCTCGAAGGCGATCAGCTTGGGCGCGGCCGGGTCGGCCTCGAGCAGCAGCTGCTCGAGGTGCTCCAGGTCGTTGTGGCGGAACACCCGGCGCTGCTCGCGCTTGCCGGCGCGGATGCCGGAGATCATCGAGTTGTGGTTCAGCTCGTCGGAGAAGACGATCAGGCCGGGCAGGATCTTGTAGAGCGTCGACAGCGACGCCTCGTTGGACACGTAGCCGGAGGTGAACAGCAGCGCGGCTTCCTTGCCGTGCAGGTCGGCGAGCTCGCGCTCCAGCTCGACGTGGTAGTGGGTGGTGCCGGAGATGTTGCGGGTGCCGCCGGAGCCGGCGCCGGCCTCCTCGATCGCCTTGTGCATGGCGTCGAGCACGACGGGGTTCTGGCCCTGGCCGAGGTAGTCGTTGGAGCACCAGACGGTGACGTCCTGCTGGGTCCCGTCGTCCCGGGTCCAGGTGGCGCAGGGGAACTCGCCGCGGTGACGCTTAAGGTCCGCGAAGACCCGGTAGCGGCCCTCTGCGTGGACCCTTTCCAAGGCGGTCTTGAACGCGGCTCTGTAATCCATCGACTTAAGTTCCCGACGACGTCGCGACGATAATACGCCGAAACGGCCCCTTTTACGACCGGCGCTTTTGGACCTGCGGCGCCTGTTTGTCTACCGAGGGGGACTCTACGGTCCCTTGATTTCCGTCAATCGCCGCCCGGATTTCGCCAGCGACATACGCGGTCTACGGAAGTTGGCCCCGGAAGAGCTGCAGGATGGCGGAGAAGTCCTTACCGCCATAACCGAGTTTTTCGAACAGGGCATATAGGCCCTCCGCCTGCGCGCCCAAGGGGGCCGCAGCGCCCGATTTCGCCGCAGCCTCCTGGGCGAGCTTCAGGTCCTTCAGCATCATCGCCGTGGCGAAGCCGCCCTCGTAGTCGCGGTTCGAGGGCGCCGCCGGCACCGGTCCCGGCCAGGGGCAGTAGCTGGTCAGGCTCCAGCACTGGCCGGAGGACTGCGAGGAGATCTCGTGGAACTTCACCGGGTCGAGGCCGAGCTTCTCGGCCAGCGCCAAGGCCTCACAGACCGCGATCATAGAGGCGCCCAGGACCATGTTGTTGCAGATCTTGGCCGCCTGCCCGGCGCCGTGGTCTCCGGCCCGGATGGTGGCCCGGGACATGGGCGCGATGACCCGCTCCACCTCGGCGAAATCCGCCTCGTCGCAGCCGACCATGAAGGCCAGGGTCCCGGCCTCGGCGGCCGCGACCCCGCCGGAGACCGGGGCGTCGGCGAAGCGGAAGCCCTTCTCCCTTGCCTGGGCGGCGACGGCGCGGGCGCTTTCCACGTCGATGGTGGAGCAGTCGATCAGCAGCGCGCCCGCCGGGGCGTTGGGGAACACCTGCTCGGCGTAGACCGAGCGCACGTGCGGGCCAGCCGGTAGCATGGTGACCACCGCCTCGGCGTCGCGCACCGCCTCGGCGACCGAGCCCGCCGCCGAACACCCGGCTGCCAGCGCCTTCTCGACGGCGGCCGCGGAGAGGTCGAAGGCGCTCACGGCCCGCTGGGCCTTGGCCTGGCAGGCGGCCATGCCGCCGCCCATGTTGCCGAGGCCGATGAACGCGACGCGAGTCATTTAAACGCCTTTACTTCAGCTGCTTAGCGAGGCTTGCGGAACTTGTAGATGAACTGGTCCGTGTGCCCGCGCAACGACGGGTCGAAGACGCCCTTGGTGTGGTCGTCGGCCGGGTTGGCGAGCGCCCTGCTCTCGCCCTCGTAGCGGAAGCCGGCGGCCTCCAGGTTGCGGCGGACCACGGCCGGGTCGATCCGGTGCAGGGTGTTGGCGGTGGGTCCCACCTCGGCGCCGGCGTTGGCCGCGTGGTCGAGGATGATCAGCACGCCGCCCGGCTTGATGGCGTTGAAGATCGCCTTGTCCACGCTCGGGACGTCCAGGTTGAACCGGGTCAGGTAGAGGTCGTGGTAGTTCTGGGAGGTCCAGAACACGTCCACCGGCTCCGGGAGCGCCAGGTTGGCGAAGGGGACCGGGGTCACCTGCACGTTGGGATAGCCCTGGGCCACGGCGATGATCGGCGGCGGCTGCTGGGCGTTGGGGGCCGGCGGGTTGATCACCGCATAGACCTTGCCCGACGGGCCCACCGCCTTGGCGAAGATGCGGGTGAAGTAGCCGCCGCCGGGGAGGAAGTCGGCCACCTTCATGCCCGGCCTGACGCCGGCGAAGGCCAGCATCTCGGCGGGCTTGCGGTCGGCGTCGCGCTTGACGTCGGCCTCGGGCCGGGCCGGATCGGCGATGGCCGCGGCGATGGTCGAGCCGCCGCCGGACGAGCCGCCGGTGCTCGCGCACGCCGACAGCGCCAGGGCCGCCACGGCGGCCAGAATCAGCTTGGAATTCATCTCTGTGTCCTCCCCGACCGCGTCAGCGGTCCTACGCTCAGGGTAGTGGCGTCCACTCTTCGGCGGAAGGCAAGGGCGCGAAGATCTCGTCCAGCATGGCCTCGGTGACGCCTTCCAGCGTCGGCGGGTCCCAGCGGGGCGCGTTGTCCTTCTCGACGATCACGGCGCGCACCCCCTCCAGGAAGTCGTGCCGCTGCACCACGCGGGCGCCGATCCGGTACTCCATGGCCATGTTCTCGGCGAAGGACTTCGCCTGGCCGCCCAGCTTCAGCTGCCGGAAGGCGACCTTCAGGGTCTGCGGGGACTTGGTGGCGAGCACCTTCAGCTGCTCGCGGGACCAGTCGGTGTCGGCCCGCTCCAGCTCGGCCACGATGGCTTCGACGCTGTCCTGGCCGAAGATGCGGTTGATCTCGTCCTGGTGCTGGGCCACGGCCGGCCGGCCGGGATCGGCCTCCATCTCGGTGAGCAGGGTCTCCATGGCCGCGGGCTCGGCGATGACGCCGGCCTTGAACCGTTCGATGTCCTTGCTCTCGATGTAGTCGGTGGCGACGCCCAGGAGCTCGCAGTCGGCCGCCTTGATCCGCGCCCCGGTGAGCGCCAGCCACAGCCCGATGTGGTCGGGCATCCTGGGCAGGTACCAGCCGCCGCCCACGTCGGGGAACAGGCCGATCCCCGTCTCCGGCATGGCGAAGGTGGTCCGCTCGGTGGCGATCCGGAACCGGCAGGGCCGCGACAGCCCCACGCCGCCGCCCATGGTCACCCCGTCCATCACCGCGATGATGTGCTTGGGGTAGTGGAACAGCAGATGGTTCAGCCGGTACTCGGTGTGGAAGAACTCGCGGGCCTCGGCCCCATCCTTCGCCCCGCTGTCGGCCAGCATGCGGATGTCGCCGCCGGCGCAGAAGCCCCGCTCGCCGGCGTGGTCGAGCAGCACCAGCTTGACGATCGGGTTGTCCACCCAGGTCGTCAGCGCGTCGGTGATCAGCCGGCACATGTTCGTGGTCAGCGCGTGCAGCGCCTTCGGGCGGTTCAGGGTGATCCGCCCCACCGCCCCTTCGATGCGGATCAGGACTTCCGGCTCTTCACTCATTGGCGCAGCAGCTCCCGCGCGGTGATCACGCGCATGATCTCGTTGGTCCCCTCGAGGATCTGGTGGACCCGCAGGTCGCGGACGATGCGCTCCAGCGGGTAGTCGCGCAGGTAGCCGTAGCCGCCGTGCAGTTGAAGCGCCTGGTTGGCCACCTCGAAGCCGGCGTCGGTGGCGAACCGCTTGGCCATGGCGCAGTACTGGGTGGCCTTGGGGTCGCGCTTGTCGAGGGCGTCGGCCGCGCGGCGGACCATCAGCCGGGCGGCCTCCAGCTCGGTGGCCATGTCCGCCAGCCGCCACTGCAGCCCCTGGAACTCCTTCAGGGCCTGGCCGAACTGCTTGCGGGTCTCCAGGTGCGCCCTGGCGGTGTCGAGCGCCAGCTGGGCGCCGCCGAGGCTGCAGGACGCGATGTTGATCCGCCCGCCGTCGAGGCCCGCCATGGCGAAGCGGAAGCCGTCGCCCTCCGCGCCGATGCGGTTTTCCTCCGGCACGCGGCAGTCGTCGAAGTTCACCTGGGCGGTGGGCTGGGCGTTCCAGCCCATCTTCTTTTCCTGGCCCCCGAAGGAGAGGCCGGGCGCGTCCTTCTCCACCACGAAGGCCGAGATCCCCTTCGGCCCCGGCCCGCCGGTCCGCGCCATGACCACATAGACGTCGGACGTTCCCGCGCCGGAGATGAAGGCCTTGGAGCCGTTCAGGACATAGTCGCCGCCGTCCTTGCGCGCGGTCGTGCCCAGCGCCGCCGCGTCGGACCCCGACCCCGGCTCCGTCAGGCAGTAGGAGGCGATGAACTCCATGGCGGTGAGCTTCGGCAGGTACCTGCGCCGCAGCTCGTCGGCGCCGAACCGGTCGATCATCCAGGCTGCCATGTTGTGGATCGAGATGAAGGCCGAGACCGCCACGTCGCCGTAGGAGAGCGCCTCGAACACGATCGAGGCGTCGAGTCGCGACAGCCCCGACCCGCCCACGTCCTCAGCCACGTAGAGGCCGGCGAATCCCAGCTCGGCGGCCTTGCGCAGCACGTTCACGGGGAAGTGCTTCTCCTCGTCCCAGCGGGCGGAATGCGGCGCCATTTCCGCTTCGGCGAAGGCGCGCGCGGCCTCCTCGATGGCTCGCTGGTCGTCGGTGAGGCTGAAGTCCATGGCGCGCCAAATTGACCAAAGGGATTGAGGAACTGGCTCCGCTGGCGCACCCTGTCAATCGACATGGGCGGCTTTGGGGGGCCGTAATGGCGACGGAATACCTGGGGGCGCGGGCGACGGCGCGGCCGACCGACACGTCCATGAACCTGGCGATGCTGGGGTATGGGCTGCTGTTCCTGTCCGTGTTCTTCGCAGGTCTGACGGCGCTGGTGGCGGTGGTCATCGCCTATTCCCAGAAGGACGCCGCCCCGAAGCGGATCCGTTCGCACTTCAACTTCCAAATCCGGATGTTCTGGATCGCGCTTGCCCTGACCCTGGGGGCGGCGGCCTGCGCCTCGGCCGGGGTGGTCGCGGGCCTGGGCCAGATCGTCGACGTCGCCGCCATCAGCGGCTTCGACGGGGTGGGCAACATGCACGTCGAGCTCTCCGACGTGACCATCGATTCGAGCACCATCGCGCTCCTCGGCGCGGCCCTGGTGCTGGGCCTGCTCTCCACCTTCTGGCTGATCGTGGCCTCCTCCATCGGCTTCGTCAGGCTTGCCTCGGAGCCCATCGGGCAGTAGCCGCAGGCTCATGACCCTCCCGCCCCTCGCCGCCTACCCAGCGCTCCGCCTTCGCCGCCTTCGCCAGACCGACTGGGTCCGCCGTCTGGTGCGCGAGAGCGTGCTCACCCCGGCGGACCTGATCTGGTCGATGGTGGTCCACGAGGGCGAGGGCCAGGTCCCGGTGGGCTCGATGCCGGGCATCAGCCGCTTCTCCGTGAAGGACGCCGCCGCCGCGGCCCGCGAGGCCCGCGACCTGGGCATTCCCGCCATCGCCGTCTTCCCGCACATCGACGGGGCCAAGAAGGACGCCGAGGGCACGCTCGCCCATGACGCCGATGGCCTGGTGGCCCGCGCCGTCAAGGCCATGAAGGACGCCGCCCCCGAGGTCGGGATCATGTGCGACGTGGCGCTGGACCCGTTCACCACCCACGGCCACGACGGCGTCGTGCGCGGCGGCCGCATCGTCAACGACGAGACCATCGAGCGGCTGGTCCATCAGGGGATCATGCAGGCCCGCGCCGGCTGCGACATCCTCGCCCCCTCCGACATGATGGACGGCCGCTGCGGGGCGCTCCGGACTGCGCTGGAGGCCGAGGGCCTGCAGGACGTGATGATCATGTCCTACGCGGCCAAGTACGCCTCGGCCTTCTACGGCCCCTACCGCGAGGCCATCGGCTCCGGGAAGCTCGGCAGCGGCGACGTGGAGAACCCCGGCGACAAGCGCACCTACCAGATGGACCCGGCCAACCACGCCGAGGCCCTGCGCGAGGTGGCGCTCGACATCGCCGAGGGCGCGGACATGGTCATGGTCAAGCCCGGCCTGCCCTACCTCGACATCGTCCGCCAGGTGGTCGACGCCTTCTCCCTGCCCACCTTCGCCTTCCAGGTCTCCGGCGAGTACGCCATGCTCATGGCCGCCGCCCAGAATGGCTGGCTCGACGAGGAGCGGGCGATCCTGGAGAGCCTCGGCGCCTTCAAGCGCGCCGGCGCCGCCGGCGTGATCACCTATTTCGCGCCCCGGGCGGCCCGGCTGCTGGGTGCCTAGGTCGAGAAGTAGGCGCTGGGCCCGTCCCAGCCGGGCAGGTCGCGCTCGTCGACGTAGCGCAGGCCGATCTTCTTCAGCACGTTCTGCGAGGCCTCGTTGTCGGGCGTGGTGATCGCCACGATGGTCCCCAGCGCCAGCGGCCCCTGGGCGTGTTTCAGCACCGCCTCGGCGGCCTCGCGGGCGTAGCCGCGTCCCCAGGCCCGCTCCAGCAGCGCATAGCCGATGTCCACATGCGGGAGGACGTCACGCTTCACCAGCCCCGCCAGGCCTACCGGCGCGCCCTCGCCCTTCGGGACCACGCCCCACATGCCGAAGCCGTGGTCGCGGTAGCTGGAGGTGATCCGCTCGCCGATGTAGGCGCGCGCCGCCGCCTCCGTGCGCACCCCGCGGTCGGCGATGTAGCGGATGAACCCGGGCGAATTCAGCAGCTCCAGCATGAACCCGGCGTCGTCCTCGGTGATCTCGCGCAGGGTCAGGCGATCCGTCTCTATTACAACCACACCTTCCAAAGCCATCTCCGAGTCAGATTTCGTCACCGAAATAGTCTTCCACTCTGGGCATATATCGCTGCACATAGCTGTTTTTCGGGGCCATTTCTGTCAGAAACGTCTTTAACACGTCCTTATCTAAGCTCTTCGCGTCGGTGATCGACGTAAATTTGGAGGTAGATTTACTTTCTATAACTCTAGCGGCGTGCAACCCACGCAAAAACCCCTTCGCGAAAGAGGCAGACCTAGTGTCCCAAATGTCTTCGAAGCGGACCCTCTTCCCAGTCGCAGCTGCCAGCGCACAAGCATACATTGCCATCACGCCTCCAGGGGGAGCTCGCTCCAAGAGTACGCTCAACTCGGACTCTTCCCCGCTCTTGCTGGGCGAGCCCTCGCTTTCTGCGGCTTCGACCACGGCGGCCACCTGCGCGCGTTGAGCGCCCCAGGTTTCCTGCGCGCGGTCGAGTCTTTCGGCCATATCCCCCAACGCGCTTGGGATAGCCTCGACCTTGGAAGCCAACTCGGTGGTTGAGCGATCTAAACTAGAAGCGACAGACTCGATCTTGCCGGATGAGGAACTAAGTGACGCAAGTGTGTACTGTATATTCTCTGTTGATTTATTCGTCATCAGTATCGCGATTACGGCAAGAATCAATGAGGACACAGCTGCCGCGAATGATATCATGTTAAATAAGGTATCGTTTCCCGACCACAGTGTGCTGGCGATCAAGACGGCAATTGCACCGACGATTCCCAGCCAATATCTATAGTGAAGTTCTTTTTCGCGCTGTTCCATTTTATCTCTCCAGGCGCGCAACTAGACTTGAAGTGTCCCAGCGGTTGCCGCCGAGCCCCTGCACCTCTGCGTAGAAGCCGTCGACCAGCGCCGTCATGTCGAGCTTCGCCCCGTTGCGGGCGGCCTCCTCCAGCACCAGGCCCAGGTCCTTCCGCATCCAGTCGACGGCGAAGCCGAAGTCGAACTTCCCCTCGCCCATGGACTTCCAGCGGTTGTCCATCTGCCAGGACTGGGCCGCGCCCTTGGAGATCGCCTCGTAGACGTCCTGCGGATCGAGCCCCGCGCGCTTGGCGAAGTGCAGCCCCTCGGCGAGCCCCTGGACCACGCCGGCGATGCAGATCTGGTTGACCATCTTGGTCAGCTGGCCCGCGCCGGGCCCGCCCATCAGCCGGATGGCCTTGGTGTAGGGCGCCACCACGGACTGCACGGTCAAGAAGGCCGCCGGATCGCCGCCGCACATGATGGTGAGCTGGCCGTTCTCCGCGCCGGCCTGCCCGCCTGAAACGGGGGCGTCGACGAACCCCAGGCCGCGCTTGGCGGCTTCGAGCGCCATCTCGCGCGCCACCGCGGCCGAGGCCGTGGTGTGATCGACCACCACGGCGCCGTGGCGCAGCGCCGGCAGGGCCTCGCCCACCACCTGGCGAACGTCGTCGTCGGCCCCCACGCACAGCAGGAAAACCTCCGCCTCCTGCGCCGCCTCGGCGATCGTCGCCGCCGAGCGGCCGCCGTAGGTCTCCACCCAGCGGGCGGCCTTCTCCGGGCTGCGGTTGTAGACGGTGACCTCGTGGCCGGCCCTGGCCAGGTGCCCGGCCATGGGGAAGCCCATCACCCCCAGGCCTGCGAACGCGAGCCTCATCCCCCTCGAACTCCTCTTACCCTCAACGGCATCTTAACGAGCGCCTGCGCACCCTCGGCCCCTCGTAACAGGCTTGTCCGGGGTGAGCCATGTCGGTGGGCGACCAGCCGATCATCATCAAGAAGATCAAGAAAGGCGGCGGCCACGGACACCATGGCGGCGCCTGGAAGGTCGCCTATGCGGACTTCGTCACGGCCATGATGGCCTTCTTCCTGCTGATGTGGCTGATCAACACCACGAGCCCCGAGCAGAAGCGCGGCATCGCCGACTATTTCGCCCCGGCCAGCGTCTCGGAGACCACCTCCGGCTCCGGCGGCATCCTGGGCGGCACCGCCCTGGGCGACGACGGCGCCAAGGGCGACGGCACCATGTCGGTGATCGAGGAACTCTCTCCCGACAGCCGCAACCCGGACGACGGCAAGGCGCAGGACGCCTCGAAGAGCGCAGCCGAACGAGCCTCCACCGAGGCCATGCGCCAGGCGCTTCAGAAGCGCGAGGAGGCCGCCTTCGCCTCCGCCGCCCAGTCCCTGCGCCAGGCGCTGCAGGACATGCCCGAGCTCGCCGAGCTGTCGAAGAACCTGATCATCGACCAGACCCCCGAGGGCCTGCGGATCCAGCTCGTGGACCAGGAAGGCCGCTCGATGTTCAACCAGGGCTCCACCCAGCCGAACGACCGCGCCAAGGTGCTGCTCAGGGCGATCTCGAAGGTGATCAACCAGCTGCCGAACCGGATCAGCATCTACGGCCACACCAGCGCCAGCCCCAACGGCGCCAAGGCCGAGGGCGACTGGATCCTGTCGGCGGGCCGCGCCGATGCGTCGCGGCGCATCCTGCAAGGCGCGGGCGTCGATCCCGACCGCGTCTACCAGATGGCCGGAAAGGCCACGTCCGAGCCGCTCTATCCCGACGATCCGACGCTTCCCGGCAACCGTCGCATTGCGATCGTGTTGTTGCGTGAGGCGCCGGTTCTGCCGCCGGACCAGGGGCTTTAGCGTAAGCGCCTTGCGCTGGGCCCCGGCATGACGCCTAATCTGTTCCAAGGCGTGGGTGTAAGGGCGACCGCAGGTCCGTGACGCAGCATTTTCCGACCAGGCAGCTCCGGTTCTTCCTGACCGCCCCCTCGCCCTGCCCGTACCTGCCGGAGCGGTTCGAACGGAAGGTGTTCGCCCACCTGCCGCTGTCGGATGGGGCGACGGTCAACGACAGCCTCACCCAGGTAGGGTTCCGCCGTTCACAGAACATCGCCTACCGCCCGGCCTGCGAGGCCTGCACGGCCTGCGTCTCGGCGCGCATCCCGGCGGCGGACTACGTCTTCTCGCGCTCCGAGCGGAAGGTGCTGAACCGCAACGAGGACCTCGAGCGTCACCTGGTGGAGGCCGAAGCCACCATGGAGCAGTTCGACCTGCTCCGCCGCTACCTGACATCCCGCCACGCCGATGGCGGCATGGCCGAGATGACCTGGCCCGACTACGTGGCCATGGTCGAGGACACGGCCGTCCGGACCCACATCATCGAGTACCGCACCCGTCCGTTCGACGGCGGCCCCGGCGACCTGGTGGCCTGCGCCCTCGTCGACCTGATGAGCGACGGCCTGTCGCTGGTCTACAGCTTCTACGACCCCACCCTGCCGCGCCGCAGCCTCGGGTCCTTCGTGATCCTCGACCACGTCATCCAGGCCTGCCTGACCAGCCTGCCCTACGTCTACCTGGGCTACTGGGTCCGCGGCTCCGAGAAGATGGACTACAAGGTCCGCTTCACCCCCATCGAGCTCCTCCGGCCCGAAGGCTGGACCCTCGTCGCGGCCCGCGACCTGAAACCGAAGCCCGCCCCTTAGACGGCTGGATCGTTCACGTATTGTTCCACATCGCAGCTACGGCTAGGCTGTGGAAATGGACCACGGAAAACACGGAGAACACGGAAACCTCCTGTTTGCGGACGAGACGTTCCGCATCCGGGGCGCCGTGTTCGAGGTCTACCGGACGATGGGCCCTGGATTCCTGGAGGCGGTCTATCAGGAGTGCCTCGCCATCGAGTTCGCGGAGCGGCGGATCCCCTTCGTCGCGATGCAGCCCCTTCACATCGAGTACCAGGGCCGGAAGCTCCGCAAGAGTTACACCCCCGACTTCGTCTGCTTCGACCGGGTGGTGCTCGAGCTGAAGGTGGCGCGAGAAATCGCGCCCGAGCATCGGGCGCAAACCCTCAACTACCTCCGAGCGACAGGGCTGAGGCTCGGGCTCCTGATCAACTTCGGCGCGACGCCCGAGGTGAAGATCGAGCGCTTCGCGCTCTGACTTCCGTGTTCTCCGTGTTTTCCGTGGTCCGGTTCCGACGGTTGCTGCGACGCTGGCGCCCGGCGGCCGCCCCCTCTAAATACCCGGCCATGCTCCGCACCGGACGAGGCGCATGGCCAAACAGCTTCGGCTGAAGCTCGGACGCCAGGCCGGCTATTCCCGCGACGACTTCGTCGAAGGCCTCTGCAACAGGCAGGCGGTGGCGGCTGTCGACGCCTGGCCGGGTTGGCACGGCGGCTGCCTGGTGCTGGTGGGGCCGGAAGGGGTCGGAAAGAGCCACCTGGCGCACACCTGGGCGAAGACCGCCAAGGCCGTCGCGCTCGACCGGGAGGCGCCGGACGTGGACGCCGCCGCCGGCCGGCCGGCGCTGATCGAGGACGTCGACCGTGGCGCCCCGGACGAGGCCCTCTTCCACCTGATCAACCTCGCCGGGCGCGAAGGCGGCGGACTGCTGCTCACCGCCCGCACCCCGCCGATGGCCTGGCCCGCGGCCCTGCCGGACCTGCGCTCCCGCCTGAACGCCCTGCCCGTGGCGGAGATCGAGCCGCCCGACGACCGGGTCCTGGAAGGCGTGCTGCGGCGGTTCTTCCGCGAGCGCAATATCCGCCCGCCGAACGAGGTCTACGCCTACCTGCTGCGCCGCATGGAGCGCTCCGTCCCCGAGGCGCGCGAGATCGTGCGGCGGCTGGACGAGGCCGGCGAAGGCGACCCGCGGCCGATCTCGCGCGTGCTGGCCCGCGAGATCCTTGAAGGGGGCGATCCCAACCTCGACCTCTTCGAATAGCGGCGCTCGGCGGCCCAAGACGCTGGAATTCCTGCGTCTTAACCAAAATATTGACCTTTTCGGATGAACACTTGCGGTTTCAGGCCATGGGGTCCGAAATCGCACCCCCTTCGAGCCCGAGGAGCCGACCCGGAATGCCCTATGCGACGCCCGCCGCTGCCAACGCCGATCACGGCGCGCCGCGGCCGCTCGCCTGGGACGCCGAGCTCGCGGACTCGCCGGCTCGGTTCTTCAACCGCGAGCTCTCCTGGCTGTCGTTCAACCGCCGGGTGCTCGCCGAGAGCATGAACCCCCGCCACCCGCTCCTGGAGCGGCTGCGGTTCCTGGCGATCAGCGCCGGCAATCTGGACGAGTTCTACATGGTCCGCGTGGCCGGGCTGAAAGCCCAGGTCCGCGAGCGGGTCCGGGTGGTCAGCCAGGACGGTCTCACCCCCGGCGAGCAGCTGGAGCGGGTCAACGCCGAGGCGGCCGACCTGATGGCCGATCAGCAGACCCGCTGGCGCGAGCTGCGCGAGGAGCTCTCGGTCGAAGGCCTCAAGGTCGCCTTCCTCGACGACATCTCGGAGAGCGAGAAGACCTCGCTCGAGGAGACCTTTGTCAGCCAGATTTTCCCGGTGCTGACGCCACTGGCTATCGACCCGGCGCACCCCTTCCCGTTCATTCCCAACCTGGCGTTCTCGCTGGTGCTGAAGCTGCGCCGCGGGTTCGACGGGCGGCTGCTCTATGCGCTGGTCCCGATCCCCGCCCAGGTGGCGCGGTTCTGGGAGCTGCCCCGGGCCGGCCGCGGCCGCAAGGCCGAACGGCGGTTCATCCCGCTGGAAAGCATGGTCGCCCTGTTCATGGACCACCTGTTCCCCGGCTGCGAAGTGCTGGGTCAG
Source organism: Phenylobacterium sp. (assembly GCF_036563285.1). Lineage (GTDB taxonomy): Bacteria > Pseudomonadota > Alphaproteobacteria > Caulobacterales > Caulobacteraceae > Phenylobacterium. The sequence goes on along the minus strand of NZ_DATCMR010000012.1, from coordinate 203,755 downwards.
GGCGTGTTCCGCCTGATCCGCGACTCCGACGTGGAGATCGAGGAAGAGGCCGAGGACCTGGTCCGCGAATTCGAGGCCCTGCTCAAGCAGCGCCGCATGGGCTCGGTGGTCCGGGTGGAGGTCGAATCCGCCATGCCGGAGGAGCTCTCCGGCTTCATCTGCCAGAACCTGCACGCCCAGGCCGAAGACATCATCATGATCGACGGGCTGCTCGGGCTGGACGAGCTGACCCACCTCATTCCGCCGGACCGGCCGGAGCTGAAGTTCAAGCCGTTCGAGCCGCGGTTCCCGGAACGGATCCGCGACCACGCCGGCGACTGCTTCGCCGCGATCCGCGAGAAGGACATCCTGGTCCACCACCCGTTCGAGAGCTTCGACGTGGTGGTGCAGTTCCTCCGGCAGGCCGCACGCGACCCCAACGTGCTGGCCATCAAGCAGACGCTCTACCGGACCTCCGCCGACAGCCCGATCATCGCCGCCCTGATCGAGGCGGCGGAGAACGGCAAGAACGTCACCGCGGTCGTGGAGATCAAGGCCCGCTTCGACGAGGAGGCCAACCTGAAGTGGGCCCGCGACCTCGAGCGCGCCGGCGTGCACGTCGTGTTCGGCTTCATCGAGTACAAGACCCACGCCAAGCTCTCGACGGTGGTCCGCAAGGAAGCCGACGCGCTGCGCACCTACTGCCACTTCGGCACCGGCAACTACCACCCGGTGAACGCGCGCGTTTACACCGACCTGTCGCTGTTCACGACGGACACGGCCATGAGCCGCGACGCCGCCCGGCTGTTCAACTACGTGACCGGCTACGCCGAGCCCGAAAGCCTGGAGAAGCTCTCCTTCTCGCCGGTGACCATGAAGCGCGACCTGCTGACGCTCATCGCGCGCGAGATCGAGAACGCCGAGGCCGGTCGTCCAGCGGCGATCTGGGCCAAGCTCAACGCCCTCGTCGACCCGGAGATCATCGACGCGCTCTACAAGGCCAGCCAGACCGGCGTGCAGATCGACTTCGTGGTCCGCGGCATCTGCTGCCTGCGGCCCGGCGTGCCGGGGCTGTCCGAGAACATCCGGGTGAAGTCGATCATCGGCCGGTTCCTGGAGCACGGCCGGATCGTCGCCTTCGCCAACGGCGCGGCCATGCCGTCGTCCGAGGCCCGGCTGTTCATCTCCTCGGCCGACTGGATGCCGCGCAATCTCGACCGCCGTGTCGAGTGCCTCACCCCGATCGAGAACCCCACCGTCCACCAGCAGGTGCTCCAGCAGATCATGCTGGCCAACCTGAAGGACGAGGCTCAGAGCTGGACCTTGGACGCCGACGGCCGCTATAGGCGGGACCCGTCCTGGGACCACCCGAGCGCCTTCTCCGCGCACGAGTACTTCATGACCAACCCCAGCCTGTCCGGACGAGGCCAGAAGGTGAAGGACATGCCGCGCGCGATCGACCATGTGGCCGCGCGGGGGTAGCACGCCCGAGCCGCGGCAGGCGGCCGTCATCGACGTCGGTTCCAACTCGGTCCGCCTGGTCATCTACCGGATCGACGGCCGCGCGCTGTGGACCGTGTTCAACGAGAAGGCGCTCGCCGGACTCGGCCGCGACCTGCCGACCTCCGGCCGGCTGTCGCAGCCGGGCGTGGAGACCGCCATGGCGGCGATCCGACGCTTCATGACCGTGCTGGACGGCTGGCGACCGGACGACATCACCGCCGTGGCCACCGCCGCCGTCCGCGACGCCGCCGACGGCCCGGCCTTCCTGCAGCGCATCCGCAAGGAGACCGGCCTCTCCGTGCGGGTGCTTTCCGGGGACGAGGAGGCCCGCTACGCCGCGCTGGGGGTGGTGGCCGGAGATCCGGTGGCGCAGGGGGTGGTGGGCGACCTGGGCGGCTCCAGCCTGGAGCTGATCCGGCTGAACGGCTCCGACCCCGCCGAGGGCGTGACCCTGCCGCTGGGGCCGTTTGCGCTCGGCGCGCCGCGGCCGCTGGACGTCGACAAGATCCGCCGCGTGATCGACGGCCACCTGGCGCCCCTGGCCGGGCGCTTCGCCACGCCGCGCCTGCACGCCGTCGGCGGCGCCTGGCGGAACCTGGCCCTGCTGCACATGGAGCTCGCCGACTACCCCCTGAAGGTGGCCCACCAGTACGCCCTCAGCCGCACCGACGCCGTGGAGGTCGCCCGCTTCGTGGAGCGGCAGTCGCGCTCGTCGCTGGAGGGGATCCAGGGGGTCTCCAAGAAGCGCTTCGACACCCTGCCCTATTCCGCCCTGGTGCTGGAGGCGGTGATCGAGAAGCTCGGCGTGGAGGAGGTGGCGATCTCGGCCTATGGGGTGCGCGAGGGCATGCTCCTGGAGGCCATGCCGCCCGAGGTGCGCCGGCGCGATCCGCTGATCGCCGGCTGCGAGGCGCTGACCGCCGTGCGCGGCCTGTCGCCGGACCTGGGGGGCGCCCTGGAGGCCTGGCTCAGGCCGGCCTTCGACCGGCTTGCTCCGCTGTTCGGCCGCCGCGACCCGGCCCTGCTGGCCGCGGCCTGCCGCCTGGCGGACATCGGGGCGCGGATGCACCCCGACCATCGCGCGGACCTGGCCTTCGAGGCCGTGCTGCGGGCGCCCATCGCCGGGATGACCCACCCGGAGCGGGCGTTCCTCGCCTGCGCCGCCTTCGCCCGCTACACGGTGGCGACCAGGACGCCGGAAGAAGTTGCGATCGCCCGCATCCTGTCGCCGGAGCGGCGGCAGCGGGCGCGTGCGCTGGGCTCGGCCATCCGCCTGGGCGCGGACCTGTCCGGCCGAAACGCCCGCCTGCTGGAGAAGTCGGCCATCGCCATCGCCGGAGACCGCCTGACGCTGAGCGCCGCGCCGGGATGGGAGGCCATGCTGCTGGGCGAACAGACCGCGAAGCGGGCCAAGACCCTGGCCGGAGCCCTGAAGCTGAAGCTGGAGATGGCCTGAGCGGCGCCGCCAAATGCAAGAAGGCGGCGCCCCGGGGGACCCGGAACACCGCCTTCTGATCCAGATCCGTTGGGGGATCTAGGCCTTCGAGGTCGGAGAGAACCATCCGCTTCGCGACTCGCGCCGCTCCGCTTCGATCCGTCTCCGGTGTCCTTTGGAACCTCAGACTGCCCGGGTCGCCCCGCGCCGCCTTTTGGTCCCTCGGAACCTCTCGGAGGAAACCTCCACTTCGCGGCTTGCGCCGCTCCGCGTGGGTCGCCCCCGGGCGCCAGTCCGTCTCGGGGAAGTCCGGGTCGCCCCGTTCCGCCCTTCGCTGTCCTGGAACCTCTGCCCGCTCCGCGTTCCGGTCGCCCGGCTCGCCGCGCCGCAGTCCCTCTCGGCAAGGTCACGATCACCCATCCCCCGGCGGGGGGCAAGCATGGTGAATCGGGGGTATGTGAGCGTTGTGCGCCGGCCCGGTGGACAAGCTGTGGACAAGCCTGTGGCCGGGCGCGAAAGCCCAGCCTTTTCAATGTTTACGCTTATCCTCAGGAAACCGGCGGTCAGCCGGCGGAGGCGGCCTTCGGCGCCCGGCGGACCTCGACGACGCGCACCCGCGTGCCGTCCAGCACCAGCGCCAGCTCGCCCCGCTTCAGCTTCAGGGCGTCCTCGCCGAACGCCTCGCGCCGCCAGCCCTTCAGCGCGGCGTTGTCGGCGTTGTCGTCGTTGGCGATCTGCTCCAGGTCGGAAACGGTGGCGATCAGCTTCGAGGCCACCCCCGCCTCCTCGGCGCGGGCCTTCAGCAGCACCTTCAGCAGCTCGACGACCGCGCCGGCGGCCGGCGACGGCGGGCCCTTGCTGCGCTCGATCACCGGGGCGTAGGCCTCCGGGTCCTTCAGCGCTTCGCGCACGGCCGCCACCAGGTCCGGTCCGAACCGCGAGCCGGAGAAGCCCTTCGGCACCGAACGCAGCCGGTCCAGCGCCTCGGCGTCCACCGGCGCCTGGGTGGCGATCTCGTCGATCGCCTCGTCCTTGAGGATCCGCCCGCGCGGCTGGTCGCGCAGCTGCGCGGTCCGCTCCCGCCACGCCGCGACCGCCTTGTAGACCGCCAGGTACTTGGCGGTGTGCCGGCGCGGCCGCAGCCGCTTCCAGGCGTTCTCCGGCTCCACGTCGTAGTTGGCCGCGTCGGTCAGGCCCTTCATCTCGTCCGTGACCCAGACCAGCCGGCCCTCCTTCTCCAGCCGCTCCCGCAGCCGCGGATAGAGCTCCGCCAGGTGGGTCACGTCGGCCAGGGCGTAGGTCAGCTGCGCGTCCGACAGGGGCCGGCGGGCCCAGTCGGTGAACCGCGAGCTCTTGTCGAGCTCGATCTTCAGCATCTGTCGGACCAGCGCGTCATAGGCGATCTGCTCGCCGAACCCCGCGGCCATCCCCGCCACTTGAGTATCGAATAGAGGGCGCGGCATCGCATTGAGATTGTTGAAGATTTCCACGTCCTGGCGCGCCGCGTGGAACACCTTCAAGATACTCTCGTCGCGCATCACCTCGAGGAACGGCTCGAGGTCCATCCCCTCCGCCAGCGGATCGATCACCGCGTGCGCAGTAGGGGCGGCCGCCTGGATCAGACACAGCTTCGGCCAGTACGTCGTCTCGCGCATGAACTCGGTGTCCACGGCGACGAACGGCTGGCCCTTGAGCTTGTCGCAAAACACCGCGAGGTCCGCGGTGGTCGTAATCGGCGTCATCGATTAGCTATAGCCCCGCGCGGGGCCGAGTCTGCAAGTCCGCGTAACGCGCCACCACGATTTCAAAGGCTTTTCCGCCATGTCCGAGCGGCCCAACGGTCTCACCTACGCACAAGCTGGTGTAGACATCGACGCGGGTAACGCTCTGGTTGAGCGGATCAAGCCGCTGGCCAAGGCCACCCGCCGGCCGGGCGCCGAGGCCTCGCTGGGCGGGTTCGGCGCCCTCTTCGACCTGAAGGCCGCCGGCTACGACGACCCGCTGCTGGTCTCCACGACGGACGGCGTCGGCACCAAGCTGAAGGTGGCCATCGAGACCGCCATCCACGACACAGTCGGCATCGACCTCGTGGGCATGTGCGTCAACGACCTGCTGGCCCAGGGCGCCGAGCCGCTGCTGTTCCTGGACTATTTCGCGACCGGCAAGCTGGACGTGGAGGCGGCCGCCACCGTCGTCGCCGGGATCGCCGAGGGCTGCCGCCAGGCCAACTGCGCCCTCGTCGGCGGCGAGACGGCCGAGATGCCGGGCATGTACGCCGACGGCGACTACGACATGGCGGGCTTCTGCGTGGGCGCCGTGGACCGCGACAAGGTCCTGCCCAGGCTCGGCGACCAGAAGGCCGGCGACATCCTGATCGGCCTGGCCTCGTCTGGGCCGCACTCCAACGGCTATTCCCTGGTCCGCAGGATCGTCGAGCGCTCGGGCCTGGCCTGGGAAGCCCCCTGCCCATTCGAGGACGGCAAGACGCTCGCCCAGGCGCTGCTGGCGCCCACCCGCATCTACATCCAGACCGTCCTGCCGCACCTGAAAGCCGGGCGCGTCCTGGGCCTGGCCCACATCACCGGCGGCGGCCTGATCGAGAACCCGCCCCGCGCCATCCGCGAAGGCCTGGTCCCCAAGTTCGACTGGAATGCCTGGGCGCTCCCCCCGGTGTTCGAGTGGCTGCAGCAGACCGGCGGCGTCGCCGACCACGAGATGCGCCGGACCTTCAACTGCGGGGTGGGATTGGTGCTGATCGTCGACACCCACGACCTGCCCGACGTGCTGGAAGGCCTCGTCCGCGCCGGCGAGGACGCCTTCGTGATCGGCGAACTGGCGGAGGGCTAGCGTAGCGCCGCGTTGATCCGATCCAGCGCCGCGGCGCCCGGGACCAGCTCCGGCCCACCGAGCTCGTTCAGCGGGGTGTCCACCGTCTGCAGGCCGTCGTGCAGGTCGCTGGAAGCGGGGTCGACGTAGAGCAGGCCGGTGACGATCTGGCCCCTCGCCTGCCGGGCCTGGAGGTAGCCGAGGGCCTGGGCGCGGTTGTTGGGATTGTAGAGGTCGGCGAGCTTGTGGAGGCTCAGGATCGAGCCGTCGTGCTGCTGCACCTTCACCGTCTCGCCCGGCGCATAATCGACGTTGATCGGCGCGCGCGGCGCGATCACGTCGAGCCGGTTCACCGCCTCGTTGTGCTCGCGGACGTAGTCGAAGCTCTTGGTAGAGCCCTGGTGGTTGTTGAACTGCACGCATGGGCTGATGCAGTCGATGAAGGCCGCGCCCCGGTGGTTCAGGCCCGCCTTGATCAGCGGCACGAGCTGTTCCTTGTCGCCGGAGAACGAGCGCGCCACGAAGGTCGCGCCGAGCTGCAGGGCGATCGAGACCAGGTCGATGCCGGCGTCGTGGTTGGTCACCCCACGCTTGGACTTCGAGCCCTTGTCGGAGGTGGCGGAGAACTGGCCCTTGGTGAGGCCGTACACCCCGTTGTTCTCGACGATGTAGAGCATGTTCACGCCGCGCCGGATTGCGTGGGCGAACTGGCCCAGGCCAATGGACGCCGAATCCCCGTCGCCCGAGACGCCCAGGTAGATCAGGTCCTTGTTGGCCAGGTTGGCGCCGGTCAGCACCGACGGCATGCGGCCATGGACGGTGTTGAAGCCGTGGGAATTTCCCAAGAAGTAGTCCGGCGTCTTGGACGAGCAGCCGATGCCGGAGAGCTTGGCGATGCGATGCGGCGGCAGCTCCAGCTCGTAGACCGCCTGGATGATCGCCGCCGAGATGCTGTCGTGGCCGCAACCGGCGCACAGCGTCGAGACGGAGCCCTCGTAGTCACGGCGCGTGTAGCCGAGGCTGTTCTTGGCCAGCGCCGGGTGATGCAGCTGCGGCTTGGTGATGTAGGTCATTCCGCAGCCTCGATGACATTGCCGATGGCCAGCAGGGCGGCGATCTCTCCGGCGATGAAGCGGGCGGTGATCGGCGTGCCGTCGTAGTGCTTCACGGGCACGAGCTTGGCCGGATCGACTCCGCCCTCGTTCATGATCAAGGTTCGCAGCTGGCCGTCGCGGTTCTGCTCGACCACGAACACCCGCTCGTGCTCGGCGATGAAGTCGAACACCTCTTCGCAGAACGGGAAGCCCTTCAGCCGCAGCGCGTCTAGCCGCAGGCCTCTGGCGTCGAGCGCCTCCAGCGCCTCGTGCATGGCGGGCGTCGTGGAGCCGAAATAGATCACGCCCTCGGGCGTCTTGCGCTTGGCCCGCGTGATCACCGGCGCGGGGATCAGGGACTTGGCGGTGTCGAACTTGCGCAGCAGGCGCTGCATGTTGTCGACATAGACCGTCCCCTCCTCCGAATAGCGGGCGTAGGGGTTCCGGGAGGTGCCGCGGGTGAAGTAGGCGCCGCGTGTCGGGTGGACTCCGGGATAGGTACGGTACGGGATCCCGTCGCCGTCCACCTCCTTGTAGCGGCCGAAATCAACGCCCGCTTCCAGGTCCTCGAAGGACATGACCTTGCCGCGGTCAAGGGCCTTGGAGTCGTCCCAGGCGAAGGGCTTGGTCAGCCACTCGTTCATGCCGATATCGAGGTCGAGCATGACGAAGACGGTGGTCTGCAGCCGGTCGGCGATGTCGAAAGCCAGCGCCCCGAACTCGAAGCACTCGCCCGGGTCCGCCGGCAGCAGCATCGGGTGCTTGGTGTCGCCGTGGCTGGCGTAGGCGGCGGCCAACAGGTCAGCCTGCTGGGTCCGCGTCGGCATGCCGGTGGAGGGGCCGCCGCGCTGCACGTCGAAGATCACCGCCGGAATCTCGGCGAAGTAGGACAGGCCGATGAACTCGGTCATCAGCGAGATGCCGGGCCCCGAGGTGGCGGTGAAGGCCCGCGCCCCGTTCCAGCCGGCCCCCACCACGATGCCGATGGAGGCGATCTCGTCCTCGGCCTGGATGATGGCGTAGCGCGCCTTCTCCGTCTCCGGGTCGATCCGGAGCTCCTGGCAGTAGTCGGTGAAGGCCTCCGCCAGGGAGGTGGAGGGCGTGATCGGGTACCAGGCGCAGACCGTCGCCCCGCCGTAGACCGCACCCAGGGCCGCGGCCTGGTTTCCTTCCACGAAGATGCGGTCGCCGACCTTGTCCGCCCGCTTCACCTGCAGCTTCAGCGGGACGAGGTTCTCGCGCACGTAGGCCACGCCCATGTGCAGCGCCTCGCAGTTGGCCTGGATCAGCTTCTCGCGGCCTTCGAACTGCTCGGCCAGAAGCTGTTCGATCACCGCGGGATCGATGCCAAGCAGGGCCGCCAGCGCGCCCACATAGACGATGTTCTTGAACAGCTGCCGCTCGCGGGGAAGCGTGTAGCGGGCGTTGCACATCGCCGTCAGCGGCACCCCGATCACCGTCACGTCGTCCCTGAACTTGGACGGCGGCAGCGGCTTGGTGCTGTCGTAGAACAGATAGCCGCCGGCCTCGATCTCGGCGACGTCCTTGTCCCAGGTCTGGGGGTTCATGGCGACCATCACGTCGACGCCGCCCCGCCGCCCCAGATGCCCCTGCTCGGTCACGCGGACCTCGAACCAGGTCGGCAGGCCCTGAATGTTCGACGGGAAGATGTTGCGGGCCGCGACGGGCACCCCCATCCGCAGGATTGACTTGGCGAACATGCCGTTGGCGCTGGCAGAGCCCGACCCGTTCACATTGGCGAACTTGACGACGAAGTCGTTCACCCGCGCCTTCAACTCGCCCGGCATCCCGCCCCCGCGTGCGTCATCTCGAGATAGAACTTCTGCATGTCCCAGGCGCCGGTCGGGCACCGCTCGGCGCACAGGCCGCAATGCAGGCAGACGTCCTCGTCCTTCACCATAACCCGCCCGGTGGGCAACTTCCCCGAGACCAGCAGCTCCTGGGTCAGGTTCAGCGCCGGGGCCCGCAGCCGGCCGCGCAGGTCAGGCTCCTCGCTCTCCTCGGTGAAGGTGATGCAGTCGACGGGGCAGATGTCGGCGCAGGCGTCGCATTCGATGCACAGAGGGTCGGCGAAAACCGTCTGGACGTCGCAGTTCAGGCAGCGCTGGGCCTCCTTCAGCGCCAGCTCGCGGTCGAAGCCCAGCTCCACCTCGATCCGGACGTCCTTCAGCGCCACTTCCTTGTCGCGCAGCGGCACCCGGTAGCGCCGGTCGTTGGCGATGTCGTTGTCGTAGCTCCACTCGTGGATGCCCATCTTTTGGCTGATCAGGGAGGCGTCCGGCGGCGGGCGCAGGGCCACGTCCTCCCCGCGGCAGAACTTGTCGATGGAGACCGCCGCGTCATGGCCGTGGGCGACGGCCCAGATGATGTTCTTCGGCCCGAAGGCCGCGTCGCCCCCGAAGAAGACGTGCGGGATGGTCGACTGCATGGTGATGGGGTTCACCTTCGGCAGGCCCCACTCGTCGAATTCCAGGCCGATGTCGCGCTCGATCCAGGGGAAGGCGTTCTCCTGGCCCACGGCCACTAGCACGTCGTCACATTCGTGGAACTCGTCCGGCTGGCCGGACGGGACCAGCTTGCGGCGGCCCTTCTCGTCGTAGACCGCCTCGACCACCTCGAACAGCACGCCGGTGAGGCGGCCGTTTTCGTGCGTGAAGGCCTTGGGGACCCGGTAGTTGAGGATCGGGATGTCCTCGTGCAGGGCGTCTTCCTTCTCCCACGGCGAGGCCTTCATCTCCTCGAAGCCGGACCGGACGATCACCTTCACCTCCTCGCCGCCGAGGCGGCGCGAGGTGCGGCAGCAGTCCATGGCGGTGTTGCCGCCGCCCAGCACGATCACCCGCCGGCCGATCTTCTCGATGTGGCCGAAGGAGACCGACGAGAGCCAGTCGATGCCGATGTGGATGTTGGCCGCGGCCTCTTGGCGGCCGGGGAGGTCGAGGTCGCGGCCGCGCGGCGCGCCGGAGCCGATGAAGACCGCGTCCCATTTGTCGTCCAGCAGGGCCTTGAGGCTGTCCACCCGCTGGCCGAGGCGTAGCTCCATGCCGAGGCCGGTGATGTAGCCCACCTCCTCGTCGATCACCTCTTCCGGGAGGCGGAAGTGGGGGATCTGGCTGCGGATCATGCCGCCGGAGCGGGTCTCGCCGTCGTAGATGACGATCTCGTAGCCGAGCGGGGCGAGGTCGCGGGCCACGGTCAGGGAGGCGGGCCCGCAGCCCACCAGGGCGATGCGCTTGCCATTCTTCTCGGCGGCGGGCGGCGGCATCCGTTCGCGCACGTCCCCCTTGTTGTCCGCCGCCACCCGCTTCAGCCGGCAGATGGCGACCGGCTCCTCCTCCACCCGGCCTCGGCGGCAGGCGGGTTCGCAGGGGCGGTCGCACGTCCTGCCCAGCACGCCGGGGAAGACGTTCGACGTCCAGTTGATCATGTAGGCGTCGGCGTAACGGCCGTCGGCGATGAGGCGGATGTACTCCGGCACGGGCGTATGGGCCGGGCACGCCCACTGGCAATCGACGACCTTGTGGAAGTACTCAGGACCCTCGGTACGCGTGCGCTGCAAAGCCAGTTCCTTCCCGACACGCTCTACTCCCGTGGCGGAAGGCGAACCCCGGCTAGAGCCAGAGTGGGCCCGCCGTCACGACGCGGCGTCCAACCGTGAGGTTACGCCCCGTTTTCAGCCCAAGCCAAGCCGAATCCTGATCGCTGTTCGGTGATTTCTGGTCGCAGACTGCCGGTCGGCGGGCGAATGCTGGCGCTGCTCTGGCCAACGGAGTTGTGACGGCCAGGTGCATGCGGCCGTCCCGAATTAATGCTAGCTTAACCCTCGGGAGCCCCTCGCCAGGGGCAGGGAGAACCGCCGATGAGCATCCAGAGCGATGTCGTCCCAGTGCCTGCGTCCCCCGCCATTCCGCCCGTCGAAGCCGTCCTCGTCGATGCCTTTGCCGAGGAGATCGTCTCCTTCAGCGCCGCCCGCGAGATCAACGAGCGCCGGGCTCGCATCGAGAATCCCGAGCTGCTTCGCCGCCTTCGCGGGCTCTGAAGCCCATACGAAAACGCCCCCGGGTTGAGCCGGGGGCGCGTTCGACGTCGTATGGCGAAGGAGGCTACTCCTCCTTGGCGGCAGCCTTCTTCTTCGGCGCCGCCTTCTTCGCGGGCTTTTCCGCGGCGGCCTCGTCGCCAGCCGCAGCTTCCTTCTTCGCCGACGCCTTCTTCTTCGGCTTCGCCTCGGCCTCGTCGCCGTAGCCCTCGGGCAGGTCGTCTTCTTTCAGGAGGTCTTCCTTGGAGACCGGCTTGTCGGTCACCGCCGCCTTGCCGACGATCAGGTCGACGACCTTGTCCTCAAAGATCGGGGCGCGCAGCTGGGCTTGGGCGTTCTGGTTCTGGCGGAACAGGTCGAAGATCTGCTGGGCCTGGGCGCCGTAGCGCAGAGCCTCCTGGCGCATGGCCTCGGTCAGCTCCTGGTCGGTGACCTGGACGTTGTTGGCGCGGCCGATCTCGGCCAACACCAGGCCCAGGCGCACGCGGCGCTCGGCGATCTTGCGGTACTCGGCCTGCAGCTGGTCGTCGGACTTCTCGGCGTCGTCGGGCGGCAGCTGACCGCTTTCCTTGTCCTGCTGGACCTGGTTCCAGATGGTGGCGAACTCGGCCTCCACCATCTTCGGCGGCAGCGGGAAGTCGTGCTTCGAATCCAACTGGTCGAGCAGGGCGCGCTTGAGCTTGAAGCGCGAGGCGCCCGCGTACTGCTGCTGCAGGTTGGACTTGATGAGCTCGCGCAGCTTGTCGAGGCTCTCCACGCCCAGGCGCTCGGCGAAGGCGTCGTCGGCGGCGGTGTCCACCGCGGCCTTCACTTCCTTCACCTTCACCTCGAAGATGGCTTCCTTACCGGCCAGGTTGGCGGCCTGGTAGTTTTCCGGGAAGGTGACCTTCACCTCGACGTCGGTGTCCGGCTTGGCGCCGACCAGCTGCTCCTCGAAGCCCGGGATGAACTGGCCCGAGCCCAGCACCAGCTCGGCGTCGGTGGCCGTGCCGCCCTCGAAGGCCTCGCCGTCCAGCTTGCCCACGAAGTCGATGACGACCATGTCGCCGTCCTCGGCCTTCACGGTCTTGCCGGTCTTGGCCTCGTAGGTGCGGTTCTGCTTGGCGAGCTCGCCCACGGCCTCGTCCACCTCGGCCTGGGTGGGCTCGTAGACCGGCCGCTCCAGGCTAAGCGTCGCGACGTCCACCGGGGTGAAGTCGGGCATCAGGTCGATGGCGATCTCGTAGGCGAGGTCAGCCTTGCCCTCGATGACCTCGTTCATGTCGCCCTCAGGCTTCAGGTCGGGGTCGCCTGCGGGGCGCAGGTTGTTGTCAGTGAGCACCTTCTGGGTGGTCTCGTTGAGCGTCTGCTCGACGACCTCGCTCATCAGGGCCTTGCCGTAGAGGCGGCGGACGTGGGCCGGCGGCACCTTGCCGGGGCGGAATCCCTTGATGTTGAGGGTCGGCGTGATCTCGGCGATGCGCGCCTCCAGCTTGGAGGTCAGGTCCGCGACCGGGACGGTCACGCCATAGACGCGGCTCAGGCCTTCGCCAGACTTTTCAACGATCTGCATCGACATCTTGGACTTCCCGGAGGCCACGCAAGGTTTGCGCGAGGAGCTCCGCCTTCAAGTGGAAAGGATAAGCGCCGCCGAACGGCCGGCGGCGAAGCGGCTGCTTATGTCATGGCCGCCGCCTGCGTCCAAGCCCCAAGGCCTGGGCGCGGGCGTGGTGCGGATGAGAGGACTCGAACCTCCACGCCTTGCGGCGCTGGAACCTAAATCCAGTGCGTCTACCAGTTCCGCCACATCCGCTCAGGGCCTGCCATCGCGGGACGCAGGCCCGCCGTCAACCCCCGGCCGAGCGGCAGCCCAGGTGACAGCCGCGCCGGCTGCGGGCAGAACCCGGCCGGTGAAGCCGGCCGTCCTCTTCGTGCACAACGCCTTCCCCGGGCAGTTCGGGGACCTCGCGGCCGCCCTGGCCGCCCGCGGCGTGGACGTGGCGGCCATCGGCGAGGGCCATGCGCCGGGCGTTCCTGGCATCAAGATCGCCCGCTACGCCATCCCCCGTTCATCGACCCCCGGCATCTTCCCGCTCGCGGCCGGGCCCGAGGCGGACATGATCCGGGCGGTGGGCGCCCTCGACGCCGCGCGCGAGCTCAAGGCGCAGGGCTTCGCGCCGCAGGTGATCGTCGGCCACGCCACCTGGGGCGAGACCCTGCTGCTGCACGAGGCCTTCCCGGACGCCCGGCAGGTGATCTACCCGGAGTTCTTCCCGCGCGGCCGCGGCCTGCAGCTCGACTTCGACCCGGAGTTCCCGCCCAGCGACCAGCAGGTGCTCAGCACCTGGGCGCTGGGGGCGCCGAAGGCCCTGGCGCTCACCGACGCCGACGCCATCGTCTGCCCCACCGAGTTCCAGGCCTCCATGCTGCCCGACGTCTTCCGGCCCAGGGTGCGGATCATCCACGAGGGGATCGACGTCGACGCCATCCGGCCGGGGCTGGCGCCGCGGCTGCAGTTCGGCGACGGCCGCACGATCGAGCCGGGCCAGCCGGTGATCACCCACATCAACAACCACCTGGAGCCGGTCCGCGGCCTGCACATCTTCGCCCGCGCCCTGCCCCGCGTCCTGGAGGTGGTCCCCAACGCGCAGGTGATGATCTTCGGCCACGAGCGGGCGCTGAGCTATTCGGGTCCGCCGCCGGAAGGCGCGGCGAGCTGGAAGGAGGCCTGCCTGAGGGGCGTCGACCTCGACCCGGCCCGCGTGCATTTCATCGGCTACGTGCCGTTCGGCCAGATCCTGGGCACGCTGCGGGCGTCGGCGGCCCACGTCTACTACAGCTATCCGTTCGTCCTCTCCTGGTCGGTGCTGCAGGCGATGGCGGCCGGCTGCTACGTGATCGGCTCGGACACCGCGCCGGTGCGCGAGGTGATCGAGGATGGCGTCAACGGACGGCTGCTGCCGTTCTTCGACGTGGGCGCGCTGTCCCAGGCCCTGATCGAGGCCTGCCGCGACCCGGCGGCGTCCGCGCCCATGCGAGCCGCGGCGCGCGAGACGGCGGAGCGCTATTCCACCGCCAACGGACGCGCCGGCTGGCTGGCGCTGCTCGCCGAGCTCGGCGTCAAGGTGGAGGGCTGAGCGTGGCGGAAGGCGTGCTGTTCGTTCACACTAACTTCCCGGCGCAATTCCGCGACCTGGTGGAGAGCCTGCTGGCCCGCGGCGTGCCGGTCCGCGCGATCAGCGCCAACACCGCTCCCGTAATGCCGCAGGTGCGCACCGCCCGCTATGGGCTCAGCCGCGGCACCACGCCAGGCATCTTCGTCTATGCCGTCCGGCCCGAGGCCGACCTGCTGCGCGCCACCGCGGCCCTGCGCGGCGCCCGCAGCCTCAAGGCCGAGGGCTTCGAGCCGCAGGTGATCGTTGGCCACTCCGGCTGGGGCGAGACCGCGCTGCTGAAGGAGGCCTGGCCCGACGCGAAGCAGGTGCTCTATCCGGAGTTCTTCTACCGTGGGCGGGGGCTCGACATCGACTTCGACAACGAGTTCATCCCGCTCACCGAAGAGGGCGTGCTGCTGGGCAAGACCAAGAATTCGGTCATGTCACTGGCCCTGACGGACGCCACGGCCATCGTCTGCCCGACGCCATTCCAGGCCTCCACCCTGCCCTCGATCTTCCAGCCGAGGGTGCGGGTCATCCACGAAGGGATCGACGTCGATGCGATCGCACCCGCACCCGCCGCGCCGTTCCCGCTGGACGACGGACGGGTGATCGCGCCCGGCACGCCGGTGATCACCCACATCAACAACCAGATGGAGCCGCTGCGGGGGCTGCACATCTTCCTGCGCGCGCTGCCGCGGGTGCTGGAGGCCGTGCCGGACGCCCAGGTGCTGGTGATCGGCGACGAGAAGGCCCGCGGCTATGGCGGCAATGCGCCCGAGGGCAAGACCTGGAAGCAGGTCTGCCTGGAAGGCGTGGAGGACCGGATCGACATGAGCCGGGTCCACTTCCTCGGCCGGGTTGCGCACGGGCGCATGCACGACGCGCTGCGGCTGTCGTCGGCGCACGTCTACTACACCTATCCGTTCGTCCTCTCCTGGTCGCTGGCCGAGGCCATGGCGCTGGGGTGCTACGTGATCGGCTCGGACACGCCCCCGGTGCGCGACGCGATCGAGGACGGGATGAACGGGCGGCTGCTGCCGTTCTTCGACGTGGACGCCCTGTCGGAGGCGTTGATCGAGGCCTGCCGCAATCCGGAGGCGACCAGGCCCCTGCGGGCGGCGGCGAGGGAAACCCCGCTGGAGAGGTTCAGCCGCGCCAAGGGCCGGCAGGCCTGGCTCGACCTGCTGCGGGAGATGGACGTGGAGATCCCGGCCTAGCCGCAGCGGATCTCGCGGATGACGCCGGTGTCGGCGTCGAAGAAGAAGTTCAGGCGCTGCGGGCTGAAGTCCTGGGTCACCGGGCAGGTGGTGCACGCCACCCGCTGGCGGCCCGGGTCCACCGGGATGGGGATCTCGGACTTGGGCCGGCCCACCAGGTGCTGCAGCCGGGACGCGCCGCACGAATCCGGCGGCGGCGGCGGCGTGGATGCCGGCGGCGCGGGACG
This sequence comes from Phenylobacterium sp., assembly GCF_036563285.1. Classification (GTDB taxonomy): domain Bacteria; phylum Pseudomonadota; class Alphaproteobacteria; order Caulobacterales; family Caulobacteraceae; genus Phenylobacterium. The sequence goes on along the minus strand of NZ_DATCMR010000012.1, from coordinate 188,280 downwards.
CACGGCCGGCGGCGGGGCCGCGGGCTCGGTGTCCTCCGGGGAGGTGCCGCAGGCGCCAAGCAGGAGCGCCAGGCCAGCGAAGACGAGCCAGGGCTTCATGCGGTCTTCTCCCATCCGCGCGCCTGCTGTTTCCAGTAGGAGACCGGCACGCCCTTGCCCTTGGCGGCCGACCACTGCGCGCGGGCCCGGGCCAGCTGCGTGTCGTCGGCGCCGTCGAACAGCACGACGCAGCGGGCGTATCCCTCCAGCTCGCCGGGCTCGGCCCCGTCGATCAGGAACAGGGCGTCGGCCCCGTTGGGGTTCTCGAAGCCGGTGGTGAGCAGCACCGGCTGGCGCGCGGCGTTGGGCTCGTCGGACGGGGCGTGCGGCAGGAAGCTGTCGTCGCGGTAGCTCCACAGCCAGCCGTCGAGGTGCTCGATACGCTCGGGCTCGGGTGTGCGCACCACCGCCTTCCAGCCGCGCTGCAGCGTCTTCTCAAGGAGCTCCGGCAGCGCCTGGTCGAGTCCGGTGCGCTCCAGGTGGTAGAACCACATCTCGCAGGGGGCCGCAGGCATGGCCCCTCTTACCGCCCTTTCGTCGGGCGGGCGAGGTCAGGCGCGCCTGACTGACCTCTTCGGGGCGGTCTTCTTCGGCGCCGCCTTGGCGGCCCGGCCGATCACGGCCAGCAGCTCGTCGGCGCGGATCGGCTTGGTGGCGTGCTCGACGAACCCCTGCGCCAAGCAGGACGCGCGGGTGCCGGTGACCACGTCGGCGGTGATGGCGATCGCCGGCGTGTCCTGGTTCGGGCCGTCCCTGCCGCGGATCGTCTTCAGGACCGCGGGGCCGGACATCTGCGGCATGTGGACGTCGAGCAGAAGGAGGTCGAAGGCCTGGCTCTGCGCGAGCTGCAGGGCCTCGGCCGCGCTGGCGGCGCGGAACACCTGGTGGCGGGCGCCGACCAGGAGTTGCTCGACGACTGAGAGGTTCACCGGGTCGTCGTCGACGGCCAGGATCTTCAGGCGTCGGCTGCGGGCCGCGGGCCTCGCCGGCTTGCGCGCCTGCGCGAGCTCCGCGCTGCGGGCCAGCTCCAGCACCAGCTCGACCTGGAAGCTCGAGCCTTGACCCGGTGTGCTCTCGACCTTGAGGCGCCCGCCCATCAGCTCGGTCACCTGCTTGCTGATGGCGAGTCCCAGGCCCATGCCGCCGTAGCGGTCCTGGGCCGCCGTGTCGCCCTTCGAATAGCGGTCGAAGATGGTGGGCAGCTCTTCGGGCGAGATCCCGCGCCCGGTATCGTTGACGCTGATGGTCACCCGCGAGCGGCCCTGGCGGACGGGGCCGGCGCGCGCCACTACGCTGACGGAGCCGCTGTCGGTGTACTGCAGGGCGTTGGAGATCAGGTTGTAGAGCACCTGGCGCAGGCGCAGCGCGTCCATCTGCACCACGCCTGGCAGGCCCGTATCGGCGGCCAGCTCCAGCCTGAGCCCCTTAGCCTCGGCCTGTGGCGCCCAGAAGGCGACGACCATCTGCAGGAAGCGCGGCAGGTCCTCGGGCTCGAGCACCAGCTCCAGCCGGCCGGCGTCGATCTTCGACATGTCCAGGACGTCGTTGAGGATCGACATCAGGTGCTCGCCGCTCTCGACGAGCATGTCGAGGCGGGCGGCCTGTTCCGGATCCTTCGCCGAGCGGCGCAGCGCCTCGGCCATGCCCACGACGCCGTTCATCGGGGTGCGGATCTCGTGGCTGAGGTTGTGCAGGAAGGCGGCGCGGGCCTGGCCGGCGCGGCGGGCCGTCTCGCGCGCGATGTCGGCCGAGGCCCGCTCCTCCTGCGCGCGGTCGCGGGCGACCTCCAGGTCGCGGATCAGGTCGAGGGAGGCGTTGTGGGTGCTGCGCCAGGCGCCCAGCGAGGTCCGCCAGGTGAAGGCGACCAGCGACATCACCAGGGCTGTCATCACCACGGTGGCCACGATGACGCCACTGTGCAGCGGCGCGAGCAACGCGACCCCCACTGCGGCGAGAGCGACCAGCGCCGGGCCCGCCGTGCCCAAGAACACGGCGAACGAGAAGGCCCCGTAAGAGAGGCTGAGCGCGACCAGCGAGGCGCCGATCAGCGCCATGAACAGCACGGCTTCCAGCGACCCGGAGATCAGCGCCGCCGCCAGCGGCGCGGAAATGTAGAGGCACGAGCGGAAGAAGCAGAGGACTGCCACCGCGAACGGGGTGTCCGTGACGTTGCGGGCGACCGCCTTCCGCTTGAGACGGGCGACCAGCCACTGCTGCCCGATGTCGGCCGGCACGGAAGCGACGAACCAGGCGAGCGCCAGCCAGGGGTGGCCGATCAGAGCGAGGCACCCGGCGCGGACTGCGCCCACGAGGGCGTGGCGCCATGCCGGGAAGGTCAGGGCGTCGAGCGTGAGCTGATAGCTGCTGAAGACGTCGGCGCGGCCCGGCTGCACGGTCGGGCTGAGATTCAGACGCGACTTGTCCCCATCCGGCATACGCCAGTCCCCCCTCGAGAGGGAATCTTGGCGTAATTGGTGAATAATCTCGGAACGGGATAGACGTGGCTCAGCACAACCGCGACGCGAGACTTTCGAGGGGCCCGCCTACGCCTTCCACGTGGGTCAGCATCGCCAGGTGGTGCAAAGGCAGGCGCACAACCGGCCAACCCTGGCGCCCGGCGAGTCGTGATTCGTCGTCGTAGGCGCCGCTGAGCTGCAGGAAGGCGGTGGGCGGCTCGAACTCGAGCTCGGGCGCGAGCTCTTCGAAGTAGTCGATCGGGATCGGCTCCAGCTCGGCCAGCAAGGCCGTCCGCAAGGGCTCGTCCGGGATCAACCTCTCGAGGCTGCCAGGCGGCCACCAGCGATCCCACGACGGCAGCCGGCCGTCCTCAGCCCCCACCCGAAGCTGCATGCGCAACTCCGGCGGGGCGGTGTCGAACCAGCTGAGGCCCGGATGCGGCAGGATGGCGTCGCAATAGATCACGCCGGCGACCGGCGTCCGGGCCAGGGCAGCCACCGACGGCAGGAGCGGCCCTGCCCCGCTGTGCGCCACGAGGATGGCTGGCGCCGTGCCGTGGGCGTCGATCGTGGCGGCCATCGCGTTGGCGAGGCCGGCGTAGCAGTCGACCGCCAGGGTCGAGAGCTTCGGCCAAGCGGGGGCCTCGACGTCGAGCCCCCGCAGCGCCAGCGTCTTGCATACGGGCTGCCAGCAGAGCGGGCCCAGCAGCGGGCTGTGCAGGAGGACGAGGCGCATGCCTCAGCCCTCGTACTTCTCCTGCACCATCCGGTTCAGCAGCCGCACACCGTAGCCGGTGGCGCCTTCCGGGATGGTCGGCACGGTGGACGGCTTCTTCCAGGCGGTCGACGCGATATCCAGGTGCGCCCAGGGGACGTCGTTCACGAAGCGCTTGATGAACAGGGCCGCCGTGATCGAGCCGCCAGGCCGGCCGCCGGTGTTCTTCATGTCGGCGATCACGCTGTCGATATTCTTGTCGTACTGCGCAGGCAGGGGCATGCGCCAGAGCGGCTCGCCCTCGGTCTCCGAGGCCGCCAGCAGGTTGGCCGCAAGCTCGTCGTTGTTGGAGAACAGGCCGGCGTATTCGTTGCCGAGGCTGATGATGATCGCGCCGGTCAGGGTGGCCAGATCGACCATGAACTTCGGCTTGAAGCGGTCCTGGCAGTACCAGACGGCGTCGGCCAGCACGAGGCGGCCCTCGGCGTCGGTGTTGATCACCTCGATGGTCTGGCCCGACATGGACGTGAGCACGTCGCCGGGCCGGTAGGCGTTGCCGTCGGGCATGTTCTCCACCAGGCCCAGGATGCCCACCGCATTCACCTTGGCCTTGCGGCCGGCCAGCACGTGCATCAGGCCGGCGACGGCGCCCGCGCCGCCCATGTCCCACTTCATGTCCTCCATGCCGTCGGCGGGCTTGATGGAGATGCCGCCGGTGTCGAAGCACACGCCCTTCCCGATGAAGGCCACCGGCTGGGCGTTCTTGTCGTCCGCCCCGTTCCAGCGGATCACCACCAGCTGGCTCTCGCGGATGGAGCCCTGCCCGACGCCCAGCAGGCTGCCCATGCCGAGCTTCATCATCTCCGGCTCGCCCAGGATCTCGACCTCGAGGCCGAGGCGCTCCAGCTCCTTCACGCGGCGGGCGAACTCGGCGGGATACAGCACGTTGGCGGGCTCGGAGACGAGGTCCCGGGTGAAGGCCACCGCGTCGGCCAGCGCCGCCAGGGGCGCGAAGGCGGTCAGAGCGGCGTCAGTCTGGCCGACGATCTGGGCCTTGGTCACCGACGGCTTCTTGTCCGCCGTTTCCTTCGTCCGGTACTTGTCGAACCGGTAGCTGGCGAGGCGTACGCCCAAGGCGGCGCGGGCCGCCAGATCGGCGTCCGCGTTGGGCAGCTCTACGCGAAGGGTCGTGAGGCCGGAGGTCTTCACAGCCGCATAGGCGGCCGCGGCCGCATGCTCGGCGGCCAGCGCGTCGAAAGCTTCGGCCTTGCCGGCGCCGACGAGCACCAGCCGCTCGGCGCCGCCGTCCGGCGCCAGCACGTCCAGCGTCTGCCCCTTGGCTCCGGTGAAGCGGCTGGCGGAGACGGCGCGGGCGAGCGCGCCCTCCTGCGCCTGGCCCTCGAACACCACGCGAGCCACCGCGGTCTTCGGGGCAAGGGGGGCGTCGGCCGCGACGAACTCGATCTCCATCGATACTGCCTTCTCGTCTCTGTCGGTCGGGGGTTGGGCGCCGGGCTACGCCATCGACGGTTGTCCGGCAAGGCGACGCATGGTTTAGAACAGCTCCGCGGCCGGGGCGCGGCAGAATTCCCGGGTGAGCCGTATTTCTTGCCGATGCGCCTGATCGACCGTTACCTGCTGCGCCAGCTCCTCGGGCCGACCCTGCTGGCCACCGCCGCCCTGGCCGGCGTGGCGCTGCTGTCGCAGACCCTGTCGACGCTCGACTACATCGTCACCGAGCGGCAGAGCGCGCTCGTCTTCCTGAAGATCACGCTGCTGGCCATGCCCCAGCTGGTCAACATGATCATGCCCGTGGCCCTGTTTGTGGCGGCCCTGGTGGCGCTCAATCGGCTGCACACCGAGCAGGAGATCGTGGTCTGCTTCGCCGGCGGGATGAGCCGCTGGCGGGTGATCTCGCCGGCCCTGCGGCTGGCCTGCACCATCGCCTTCCTGGCCCTGGTGCTGAACCTGTTCATCCAGCCGGCGGCGGCCCGCGCCATGCGGGACGAGCTCTTCAAGGTGCGGACCGACCTGGCCGCAGCCCTGGTGCGCGAGGGCGAGTTCACCGAGCCGGTGCCCGGCCTCACCGTCTACGCCCAGACCGTCGACGGCAAAGGCAACATGCGCAACCTCTTCATCCACCAGATGAAGCCGGACGGCTCGGCGACGACCTACACGGCCACCGAGGGCCGGGTGGCCAAGCAGCAGGGCCGGCCCGTGCTGATCATGCGCAAGGGCTCGAACCAGGAGTTCTCCGAGCGCGGCGTGCTCAACTACCTGTCCTTCGACGAGTACACCTTCGACCTCGGGCCGCTGGTGAACTCCGAGGAGCTGGTCCACTACAAGCCGTCGGACCGCTACCTGCACGAACTGTTCTTCCCGGACATGACGCAGATCTGGGAACAGCGCAGCCACGACGAACTGCTGGCCGAGGGCCACGCGCGGCTGACGACGCCGCTCTACAACATCGCCTTCATGGCGCTCGCGCTGTCGGCGATCATCGGCGGCGGCTTCTCCCGGCTGGGATACGGTCGGCGGATCGCCATCATGAGCGCCGTAGCCGCGTTCAGCCGCATCCTGGGCTTCGCCGTCCAGGCCGCCTCCGAAGACAGCCCCTGGGTGAACGTGCTGCAGTACGTCATCCCGCTGGCCACCATCTGGTGGGCCCTGCACAGCATCTTCCGCCAGCGGGTGAGCCGGTTCATCGACATGACGCGCCGCACGAGGCCGGTGGCGACCGCCGGAGCCGCGGCGTGATCGGGACCGGACGGCTCGAACGCTATGTGCTCTCCCGCGCCTTCGCCGGCGTCGGCGCGGCCCTGGCCGTCATCGCGTCCATCGTCTTCCTGATCCAGTTCGTGGACCTGTCGCGCGACGTGGGCGCGCCCGCCGACGTGGGGGCCAGCGACATCCTCGGCCTGACCCTGCTGCGGGCGCCCTCGGTGATCCAGGTGCTGCTTCCGTTCGTCTTCCTGGGCGGCGGGATCGGCGCCTACGTGGGCCTGAACCGCAAGAGCGAGCTGGTGGCCATGCGCGCCGCGGGCGTCTCGGCCTGGCGCTTCATCCTGCCCTTCGCGGCCGCCTCTTTCGTCGTCGGCGTCCTGGCGGTGACGGTGCTCAATCCCCTGGCTGCGGCCCTGAACGCGCGCTTCGAGGCCCAGCGCGGGCGGATGATGGAGAACTACCTGGGCGACGCGCCGAAGGAGGTCTGGCTGCGCCAGGGCGACGAGCGGACCCAGATCGTCATCCACGCCAAGACCCGCGACGTGGAGCGCGGGACGGTGCGCCTGAAGGGCGTGTCGCTGTTCATCTACCAGAAGAACCCGAAGACCGGCGCGCCGGAGTTCCGCCGCCGGCTGGAGGCCGCCGAGGCGCGCCTGATGCCCGGCCATTGGCAGCTGACCGACGTGCGCGAGGCCATGGCCGGAGAAAACTCGGTGCGCTCGGAGAGTCTCTCGATCCGCTCGCGCCTGGGGGCCGAGGGCGCGATGGAGCGCTTCGCCTCGCCTGAGGCCATCGCCTTCTGGAAGCTGCCCGGCGCCATCGAGGCCACCGAGCAGGCCGGCTTCTCGGCCGCAAGCTACGAGCTCCGCTGGCACCAGCTGCTGGCGACGCCGCTGCTGTTCGCCGCCATGGCGGTGCTGGCGGCCGCGTTCTCGCTGCGGCTCGTCCGGCTGGGGGGGCTCGCGGGCCTGGCCGGCGCGGGCGTGGCGCTGGGCTTCGTGATGTTCTTCTTCAACCAGTTCAGCGGGGCGCTGGCCCGCGCCGACTTCCTGCCGCTGTTCGCCGCCGCCTGGGCGCCACCGCTCGTGGCGCTGCTGTTTGGGCTGACGCTGCTCTGCTACACCGAAGACGGTTGAATCGCCGGCCCGCGCGGCTATGCAAGGCGACAGCCCAGGCTAAAGGCGTCCCGCGCCCTTTCAGGGGTGCGGCAAGAGGGGATCAGAAGCTTAATATGAGTTCCGCTCGGCGCTCGCCGTCAGCCGTAGCCAAGCGCGCCCTCCTCGCAGGCGTGGCGCTCACCGTCGCGTGGAGCCCCTACGCCCAGGCCCAGACGCCTGCCGCCCCCGGCGCAGCGCCGGCCGCGACCCCCGCCCGCACGCCCGATGGCCTGGAGCCCGGCGAGCTCTACATGGAGGCCGACGAGGTCGTCCGCGACGACGAGAAGCGGCTCACCACCGCCCAGGGCAACGTCGAGGTCCGCTACGAAGGGCGTACCCTGCGCGCCGACCGGCTGATCTTCCAAGAGAGCGACGTCGAGGGCCAGGGCGTGATCCGCGCCCGCGGCAACGTCACCATCATCAACGACGACGGCACCGTTCAGTACGCCGACGAGTTCGTGCTCGACGAGGACATGCGCGCGGGCGTGGCGCTCGGTTTCTCCACGCGCCTGCAGCAGAACGTGAAGCTGGCCGGAGCCAGCGCCGTGCGCCGCAACGAGAACATCCAGGAGCTGAACCGGGCGATCTACACGCCGTGCGACATCTGCGCGGCGGACGGCAAGCCGAAGACCCCGACCTGGTCGATCGCGGCCGACCGGGTGGTGCAGGATAAGACCCGGCGGATCGTCTACTACCGCAACGCCCGGATGCGGATCTTCGGCGTCCCGCTGCTGTACCTGCCCGTCTTCTGGCACGCCGATCCGGAGTCGCCGCGCGCCTCCGGCTTCCTGGCCCCCAAGATCGGCGCCTCGGACCGCCGGGGCCTGTCCTACGAGCAGCCCTACTACTGGGCGATCTCGCCCTACTCCGACGTGATCTTGAGCCCGCAGCTCAACACCAAGGTCAATCCGTTCCTCAACGTGCAGGGGCGCAAGCGCTTCTACTCCGGCGACATCGAGGTGCGCGCCGGCTACACCTACGAGCAGGACTTCGACGGGCGCGGGCAGAAGTTCGGCGAGGAGACCCACCGCAGCTACCTGCTGGCCTCCGGCGCCTTCCGGCCGGCCGACAAGTGGCGCTGGGGCTTCACCGCAGAGCGGGCTTCCGACGACCTGATCTTCGACAAGTACGAAGTCGGCGACGTCTACCAGAGCCGCGGCCCCTACATCGCCGACGACCGCCGCTTGATCAGCCAGCTCTACACGGTGCGCCAGGACCGGCGGTCGTACTTCTCGACGGCCGCCATGAGCATCCAGAGCCTGCGGCCGTTCGACGTCGATCGGACCTTCCCGCTGATCGCCCCGCTGGTCGAGAGCCACTTCGAGGCCGGCCAGGTGGCGGGCGGGCGGCTGCGCTTCCATGCCAGCGCGGTGGCGCTCACGCGCGACCAGTCCCCGCTCAATCCGGCCCTGCGCCTGCCGGGCCTCGACAGCCGCCGGGTGACGGGCGAGGCCGACTGGCGCCGGACCTTCACCTCCCGCGGCGGCCTGCGGCTGGAGCCGTTCGTCAACGTGCGGCTGGACGGCTACAGCATCAACGACATCACCAATGGCGTCGCCGCCCAGACGCGCAGCGAGACCACCTCCCGCGCCCTCGCCGTCGCCGGCGCCTTCCTGACCTATCCGGTGCACCGCCGCTGGCGCGACGCCTCGGTGGTGCTCGAGCCCATCGTCCAGGTCGCCGTCTCTCCCGACGCCAAGCAGATCGTGCTCGGCACGGACCCGACGGGACAGCCCATCTACCTCAACGAGGATTCGGCCACCTTCGAGTTCGACGAGACCACCCTGTTCCGGGCAAACAAGTTCCCGGGCTACGACCTCTACGAGGACGGCGCGCGGCTCAACGTCGCCGGCCGCGCCTCGATCCTGTGGGACGACGGCCGCCGGGGCAGCTTCCTCGTGGGCCGCAGCTTCCGCGCCGAGGAGAACGACGTCTTCTCGCTGCGCTCGGGCCTGCGGCAGACCGCGTCGGACTGGGTCGTCGCCGCCGACGTGCAGCCGATCCGGGGCCTGAGCCTGTTCACCCGCGCGCGGCTGGATTCCGACAACCTCGACGTCCATCGGCTCGAGGCCGGGGCCAACGTCGCCACCCGCCGCGCCTCCGGCTTCGTCCGCTATCTGACCGACGACTTCGCCGTCGACCTGACCAACCCGTTCCAGCCCACCAACCTCAGGCGCGAGAACCTCGACGTCGGGGGGGAAGTGGCGATCGGTCGCAACTGGGGCGTCTCGGCCTACGGTAACCGCGACATCACCCAGGAAGCCTGGGTCATCCGCGACCTCGGCGTCTTCTACCGAGACGAATGCCTGCGGCTGGACGTGATCTACCGCAAGGAAGACACCGTCATCGGCCGCCTGGGTCCGCGGGAGTCGATCACCTTCCGCCTAACGCTCGCCACATTGGCCGGACCTCTGTATGGCAATTGAGAGAATTGCGGGCCAAGGGTCCCATCGGGACCGGCCCCACCAAGGAATGACCTCGTTCATGAAGCACCTGCGTTACGTCCCGGGCCTCGTGGCGCGCGGCGCGGCTTTGGCCGCAGCCCTCGCCGCCGCAGGCCTGCCGCTCGTCGCGGCCGCCCAGGACCTGCGCGGCCCCCTGGGGGCCGCGCCGGCGGCGCCGGCCGCACCGGCCGGGCCGCGGAACATGTCGGAATCGGTGGCCGCCGTGGTCAACGACGAGATCATCTCGACCTACGACCTCGCCCAGCGGATGCGGCTGCTGATCGCCACCTCCGGAGTGCAGCCCACCCAGGAGAATCTGCCCCAGTTCCAGCGCGAGGCGCTGATCTCCCTGATCGACGAGCGCCTGCAGCTGCAGGAGCTCCGCCGGGTGGAGAAGGAGCGGAAGATCAACATCGTCGCCGACGAGGAGGACGTCGACCGCCAACTGGGTGAGCTCGCCCAGCAGAGCAACCTGCGGCCCGAGGCCTTTGTCACCGCGCTGCGCGGCCAGGGGATCAACCCAGACACGCTGCGCGAGCAGATCCGCGCAGAGATCAGCTGGCGCCGCTGGATCCAGGGCTACTACGGCAGCCGCCTGCGCATCGGGGAGGATCAGGTGACCCTCGTGCAGCAGCGCCTGGCCGCGGCGGCGTCTAAGCCGCAGTACCAGGTCTCCGAAGTGTTCATCGACGCCAACCGGGTCGGCGGCATGCAGGCTGCGACGGCCGGCGCACAGCAGCTGGTGCAGCAACTGCAGCAGGGCGCCCCCTTCCCGGCCGTGGCGCGGCAGTTCTCCGCCGCCGCGACCGCCGCCACCGGTGGCGACGCCGGCTGGGTCAGCCCCGGCGAGATGCCCCCCGAGGTGGACGCCGCGCTCGAGCAGCTGCGCCCTGGCCAGCTCTCCGCCCCCATTCCCGTGCGCGACGGCGTCTACATCGTCTACCTGCGCGACAAGCGCGGCGGCGCCGGCGGCACCCTGGTGAACCTGAAGCAGGCCGCCGTGGCCCTGCCGCAGGGCGCCACCCCCGGCGACGAGGCGGCAGCCCGCGTGAAGCTCGAGGCCATCCGCACCCAGGCCACCGGCTGCAACGACCTGGAGGCCGTGGCCGGCCGCGCCCAGGGCGTGGTGGCGGGCGACCTTGGCGAGGCGGAGGTCAGCGACCTGATCCCGGCCTTCCAGGAAGCCGCCAACCAGCTGCAGGTGGGCCAGATTTCGCAGCCGGTCCGCAGCCCGGCCGGGCTGCACGTCCTGGCGGTCTGCGGCAAGCGGGCCGCCGGCGCGGCCCAGCTCGATCGGGAGCAGATCGAGAACCGGCTCTACGGCCAGCAGCTCAGCATGATCGCCCGGCGCGCCATGCGCGACCTGCGCAACTCGGCCACCATCGAGACCCGGTGAGGACCGGCCCGCTCGCCCTGACCCTCGGCGATCCCGCCGGCATCGGCCCCGAGATCGTCGTCAAGGCGTGGAGCGAGCTGCGGGCCTCCGGTCCGGCGTTCCTCGTGGTCGGCGACTGCCAGGCTCTAACGTCGGCCGCTACCGGAGCCGCAACGGAGATCGTGCGGATCACCTCACCGGAAGAGGCCAACCGCCTTTTCCCCGAGGCCCTGCCCGTCCTCGACCTGCCGCTACGCGCGCCGGTGGTCGCGGGGCAGCCATCGTCGCAGGCCGCCCCGTCGATCATCCAGTGGATCGAGACCGCCGTCGGCCTGGCGCTGCGCGGTGACGTCTCCGGCGTCGTGACGGCGCCGATCTCCAAGGCCCCGCTATACGAGGCGGGATTCAGGTTCCCCGGCCACACCGAGTTCCTGGGCGAGCTCACCCGCGCGGCAGCCTTCCAGGGCGCGCGCGGTCCGGTGATGATGCTGGCGGCGAAGGACCTGCGGGTCACGCTGGTGACGGTGCACGAGCCGCTCGCCAAGGTCCCCGGCGCGCTCAGCGTCGAGAAGATCGTGGCCGTGGCCCAGGTCACGGCGGAGGCGCTGCGGCGCGACTTCGGCATCCGCCATCCGAGATTGGCGGTGGCCGGTCTCAACCCGCACGCGGGCGAGAGCGGCGCCATCGGCCGCGAAGAGGTGGAGATCGTGGCGCCGGCGATTGCGCGCCTGCGCGATCTGGGGATCGACGCCGCCGGCCCCTACCCTGCCGACACCATGTTCCCCGACGCCATGCGCGCGCTCTACGACGCGGCGGTGTGCCTCTACCACGACCAGGCCCTGATCCCGGTGAAGATGCTGGACTTCTGGGGCGGGGTGAACGTCACGCTGGGCCTGCCCATCGTGCGGACCTCGCCGGACCACGGCACCGCCTACGACATCGCCGGGCGCGGCGTGGCCCGGCCGGACAGCCTGGTGGCCGCCATCCGCCTGGCCGACGAGATCGCGCAGCGCCGCGCCGCCTGATGGCCGGGCTCGACGACCTGCCGCCCCTGCGCGACGCGCTCGCCGCCCACGGGCTGGCCGCGAAGAAGTCGTTCGGCCAGCACTTCCTCCTCGACCTCAACATCACCCGCAAGATCGCCCGCCTGGCGCAGCTGCCCGAGGGCGCGCGGGTGGTCGAGGTGGGGCCTGGTCCGGGAGGCCTCACACGCGCACTGCTGGAGACCGGCGCCCGCGTGACAGCAGTGGAGAAGGACGAACGATTCCGGCCGCTGCTGGAGCAAGTGGTCGCGGCGTCAGGCGCCCTCACGCTGGTGCTGGCCGATGCGCTCGCGGTGGACGAGGCGGAGCTCACCGGAGGCGAGGCCGGTCACGTGGTGTCGAACCTGCCCTACAACGTCGGCACGCCGCTGCTGATCAAGTGGCTGACGGGACCGTGGACCCCGGCCTCCATGACCTTGATGTTCCAGAAGGAGGTCGCCCGCCGGATCGTGGCGGCGCCGGGCGACAGCGACTACGGCCGGCTGGCCGTCGTCGCCCAGGCGACCAGCGACGCGGAGATCGTGATGGACGTCCCGGCGCGGGCATTCACCCCGCCGCCGAAGGTCGACTCCGCCGTGGTCCGGCTCACGCCCCGTCTCGATCGCCCTGAGCCCAAGCGCCTGGAGGCTCTGCAGACCCTCACGGCCGCCGCCTTCGGCCAACGGCGCAAGATGCTTCGGGCCAGCCTGAAGGGGGTCGGCGGCGATCTGCTGCTCGAGGGGGCGGGCCTCGATCCGCAGGCCCGCGCCGAGACCATCGACGTGGCGGGGTTCCTAAGGCTGGCCGACGCCTGGCTGGCGCGCGGCTAGTCCTCTTCGGGCGGCGGCCGCTGCCGGCCCGGAGGGTTCCAGGCCGGCGGGTCGCTGGCCGGGAAGGACTCCAGGTCGGCCTGCTCGACCGGGTCCAGAGGTTTCGTCTCCCGAGGCTCGCTCATGGCGCGGAGCCTACGCCGTTGCCGAAGCGCGCTCCAGGCGCTCCTATGCGCCCTTCGCTGCTGAAGGAGCCCGGATGCTGACCCTGTTGGGCGTGGCCGTCGTCGTCCTGGGCTTCGCCGCCCGGTTCAATCCGCTCCTGGTCGTGGTGGTCGCCGCCCTGGTCACCGGACTCACGGCAGGGCTGTCGCCGGTGGAGGTCCTCTCGGCCTTCGGCAAGGCCTTCAACGAGAACCGCTACGTCAGCGCCGCCCTCCTGGTCCTGCCGCTGGTGGGCGTGGTCGAGCGCGCCGGGCTGCAGGAGCGGGCGCGCATGCTGATCGCCCGCTTCAAAGGCGTCTCGGTTGGCCCATTCCTGATCGGCTACCTGGCCTTCCGCCAGATCACCTCGGCGCTGGGGCTGACCTCCATCGCCGGCCAGGCGCAGAGCATCCGCCCCATCGTCGCCCCCATGGCCGAGGGCGCCGTGGAGGCGCGCACCGGTGAGCTCGACGCCGGCGCCCGTCAGTCGGTCCGCGCCCAGGCCGCAGCCACCGACAACATCGGCCTGTTCTTCGGCGAGGACATCTTCATCGCCATCGGGTCGATCCTGCTGATGGTGGGCTTCCTGGCCGCGTCCGGTATCACGCTCGATCCTATCCAGCTGTCGCTGTGGGCCATCCCCACCGCGATCGTGGCCTTCCTGATCCATGGCGGCCGGCTCCTCCTCTTCGACCGCAGGCTGCGGCGGAGAGGCCAGCCGTGATCAAGCTGGGCGCGGTCTACCTGCTCGCAGGGCTGGTCTTCGGGTCCTTCGCGCTTTTCAGCGCGCTGGACCGCAACAATCCAAGGCGCTTCGGGAACGCCGCCTTCTGGGGGCTGGTGGCGACGAGCTTCCTGGCCGGCGACCTCATGGGCGACCTGGGCAACGGCGTGCTGGTGGTGGGCCTGGCGGTCATCGCCGGCTTCGGCTGGCTGGGCCGGGGGCAGCCTGCCACGACCTCGCCGGAGGAACGCCGCGCACTCGCCGAGCGGTTCGGGGAGCGGCTGTTCATCCCCGCCCTCACCCTGCCCCTGGTGGTGATCTTCGGCGTGCTGGTGCTGAAGCCGCTGCAGGTCGGCGGCGCGCCGCTGATGGATCCGAAGCAGGCGACCCTGATCTCCCTGGCCCTGGCGGCTATCGTCGGGGTCGTCGTGGGGCTGGTCCTGCTTCGCCAGCCGCTGCTGAGCCCGCTGCAGGAGGGCCGGCGGCTGATGGACACCGTCGGCTGGGCCGCCCTGCTGCCGCAGATGCTGGCGGCGCTCGGCGCGGTCTTCGCGCTGGCCGGCGTCGGAAAGGTGATCGGGGACCTGGTCACGGCCTACATCCCGATGGATACGAGGCTGGCCGCCACGGCCGTCTACTGCCTCGGGATGGCCGGCTTCACCATGATCATGGGCAACGCCTTCGCGGCGTTCCCGGTGCTCACCGCCGGCGTCGGCCTGCCAATTCTGATCCAGCGGTTCGGCGGCGATCCGGCGGTGGTCTGCTCGATCGGGATGCTGTCGGGGTTCTGCGGCACGCTGATGACGCCGCTGGCGGCCAACTTCAACCTGGTGCCGCCAGCGCTCCTGGAGCTTCCCGACCGCTATTCGGTGATCAAGGCGCAGATCCCGACGGCCCTGCCGCTGCTCCTGGCCAACATAGGTCTGATGTATGTCCTCGCCTTCTGAGCGCCTGAACGCCGAGCAGGCCTCGCTCTTCGCCAGGCTTGCGCTGGGGCATGTTGCGCGCGAGTACCCTAACAAGCTCGACCACGTGATCGACGGCCCGGAGGACGTGAAGGGGCCGCGGGAGCTGCATCCGATCTTCTTCGGCAGCTTCGACTGGCACTCCTGCGTTCACGGGTACTGGACCCTCGCCACCGTGCTGCGGCGCTTCCCCGACATCCCCGAGGCGCCCGCCATCCGCGCGCTGTTCGACGAAGCCTTCACCTCCGACAAGGTCGGTGCGGAAACGGCGTACCTCGCGCGGCCCTCGGCCAGGGGCTTCGAGCGGCCCTACGGCTGGGGCTGGCTGCTGAAGCTGCAGGCGGAGCTCCTGGGGCACGATGCGCCATGGGCCGCGACGCACCAGCCGCTCGCCAACGCCTTCGCCGAGCGGTTCCTCGACTTCCTGCCGCTGGCCGCCTACCCAATCCGCACGGGCGTTCACTCCTCCACCGCCTTTGCCCTGGCGCTGGCCAGCGACTACGCCCGGGCGGCGCGGGACGAGCCACTCCTCGCGCTGTTCACGGAGACTGCACGGGGCTGGTACCTCGCCGACGCGGACGCCCAGGCCTGGGAGCCGTCGGGCGACGACTTCCTCTCGCCCACCCTGGTGACCGCGGAGTGCCTGCGCCGGGTCCTGCCGGCGGACGAGTTCGGCGTCTGGCTCGCGGACTACCTGCCGCACATTGCCCATCGTCGGCCCGCCAGCCTGTTCATCCCCGCCGTGGTCAGCGACCGGACAGACGGAAAGATCGCGCACCTGGACGGGCTGAACCTCTCGCGGGCCTGGTGCTGGCGTGAGCTTGCCGCCGTCCTTTCGCCTGGCGAGGCCCGCCACGCGGCCGCCGAGGCCGCCGCCCGTCACTTGGCCGCCAGCCTGCCGCACGTGGCCGGTGACTACATGGGCGAGCATTGGTTGGCATCGTTCGCGCTACTCGCACTGACCGCGGCAGAATAATCGCAAGACTAGGCCGTAAAGACGTCACAATTCAGCCTGGAACGGCGCGACCGCTCAACATCCGGTGAGCTTCCCCTCGAAGCGGGGCTATTCATTTTCGGTTCATGGAACCTCTTGTGGGGCCTCGCGCTTTTGGCGGCCGAGACACTAGAGGAGATGAAACCATGCGCAGGCACGCCCTTGCACTGACCGCCGCCGCCGCGGCGCTTGCCACCGCCACCCCCCAGACCGCAGCCGCCCAAGGCATGGGCCTGGGCCAGATCTTCTCGTGCCAGGGGCCGAACGGCACCACCGGCACGGTGGCCGGCGCCGTCATCGGCGGCCTGCTCGGCAGCCAGGTCTCCAAGAACGAACGCACTCTGGGCGCCGCGGCCGGCGCCGCCCTGGGCGCTTGGGCCGGCAACCAGATGGCCTGCCGGATGAACTCCTCGAGCCGGGCCACGGCCGAGGACGCTTTCGAGCGGACCCTGAACACTGGGCGGGCCCAGAGCTGGCACGATCCGCGCACTGGCGCGACCGGCCGGGTTGAGGTCGTCTCCAACGGCTATGACAGCGCCTACGCCGCCCCATACGCCGGCCAGTACTCGCGCAATGTCTCGTCGACAGACCTGCGCTACGCCCGCGGCATCCAGCGGATCCGCTCCGGCTTCCAGGCAGCCGCGCCGGTCTACATCGCGCCCGGCCGCGTGAACGTGCGCGCCGCGCCCTCGAGCGACGCGCCGGTCGTGAACCGCCTGCGCGCCGGGACCGAAATCCACGTGGCCGGCATGGTCAACGGCGGCTGGCTTGCCGTCGAGCAGGACGGCTGGGTGCAGGGCTACGTGGCCGCCGCCGCGGTTCGTCCGGCTCGGACCATGAACTACGTGCGCAACACCGACAGCCCGTACTCGTGCCGGGTCGTCCAGCAGACGATCAGCATGCGCGGCTATCAGACCGAGGTGCAGCGCTTCAACGCCTGCCGCGACCAGGCCGGTCAGTGGCGCGTGAACCCGATCTGATCGGGACCGAAGGAAGAGTGAGACGTGAAGGGCCGCGGGCGACCGCGGCCCTTTTCGTTAGGCGGCGTGCCGGCTCAGGACGTCCAGTGCCGGCCGCGTGAGCTCCCAGCGGCTCGCATACTCCGTGCTTCCGCTCGGCTGGCCTTCCCAGCCGAGGAAGCTCAGCCAGCCCCGCTCCCCGAGCGCAAAGCAACGCCGCTCGCGGTCGAAGCCCAACTGCATCCGCGATCCGTCGCGGTAGAGCACATTGACCAGTTGGCCAGCCGGCAGGGCCTGCATCAGAAGCGCCCGGCTGACCGGCGAGAGGTTGTCGACGTCCATAGTCGCTCTCCTCGAGATGCGACCCTGATGGCGCCATGAGTCCGCCCCCCTTGCAAAGGGATCGGTGGACGGGGGTGTGGACGATTCGGCCGCGCCTGGGGAGAAGGGGCGCGGGACGGTGCATGGCGTCGCCCCGGACCTGGCCGGTCAGCCCTTCGCGGCGCGTTTCGTGTCCGACGGATCCGAGCGCAGGACCACGCGGCTGCCCTGGCTGAGTTCGGCCGCGCCTGCGGGCAGCGGCAGGGACTTGAACTTCGCCTTCGCCGCGGCGTCGTCCACGCAGTTGATCGTCGCGCCGACCACCAGACGACCCTCGTCGTCCAGGACGCGCACTGTGTAGGCTGGCATTCCGTCGCCCTCTCCGACTTCGGAGCCTAGCGGGGAGCGAAGTGAGTCTCTGTCTGGGTGCCGACAGAACTCGGGGCCGAAGCGCTATTTCTTCTCGAGCAGAACCTGGCCTTCCTTCTGCAGGCGGCCCTTCAGCTTGCCGGCGATCATCGCCAGCAGGTTCGGGAGCAGCACCTCCAGGCGCACCGAGGTCTCAGCGACATCGACGAAGCCGGAGACCTCCTGCCCCATGGCTTGAAGGGAGAAGCGGAGCTTGTCGCCCTCCCAGCTCTTGTCCAGCGCGCCCATGGCCCCGCCGAACTGCTGGGAGAAGCGCCCGAAGCCCTCGTCGATGCGCCGGCGGGCCTCGGCGCGGCCGAGTTCGTGGGGGATTGTGATGGTGATCGGCTTGCTCATGGCCTTCTAACGGTTCGGCTCCGCAGCTAGGTTCCTTCGCCCACAGCACAGCCGGAGGCGCGATGAGCGAGGACCGCACCCTGTTCGGAGACGGCCGCTACCCGGATTCCGGGCCGCTGGCCGTGCTCGCCCGGATGGGATTCATCGGCGCGGGCGTGGCGATCGTCATCGCCGTCTTCATGCCGGCCGAGCTGGTTCCCGACTTCGCCCGCTCCAAGTACCTGCAGCATTTCGCGGCGTTCTACGTGGCCCAGCTGCTGGGACTGGCCGCCATGCCGCGCGCGCGCCTGCGCGGCGTCGTCAGCGGCTACATGGTGTTCGCCACCGTGCTCGAGGCCTCGCACCTGCTGTCGGGCGCGCAGCTGGAGCCGCTAATCGACAACTGGGTGGCGGACATCGGCGGCATCTGGGCCGCCGCCGCGCCGGTGGTCGTTGAACGCTTCCGCCGGCGCTTTCCCCGCTCGCGGCCTAGATGAAGGCCCAGCGGCCGCGGTGTTGCCCGCGGACGCGCAGGTTGTTCTGCACGTGGCTGACGCCGTCGATGTCGGCAATGTCCTCGATCCGGCGCTTGTCTTCCTTGCGCCGCACCGTGCCGTTCAGCGTCACCTCGCCGCCTTCGACCACGATGTCCACGTCGGAGAGATCGAGCCGGCGCTCGTCCGCCAGGCGCTCGGAGATCACCGCCCAGAGTACGCGGTCCGACGGTCCGCGGCGGCGCGCGTGGCGGTCCTCGTAGGCGGGTTCGCGGCGGTCGTACTCCTCCCGGCGGCCGCCGCTCAGGAAGTCGCCGGCGCGGTCCTTCCAGGACCGGCCGTCGCGCTCCTCGTGGCCGTGCCTGTAGCCGCCGTCGTCCATCCGCCGGGCATAATCGCGGTCGTCCTCCGAAAAGCGGCGGTAGGCGCGCCCCTCGCGGGTGTCGTAGCCATAGTCGCCGGAGTAGTCGGCCTGGCCGTAGTCGTCGCGACCGGTGCGGTCCTCTTCGGCCCGATAGCCCGCACGCCGGCTGGGGTCGTAGGCATAGTCGGTGGAGTAGTCCGCCTGTCCGAAATCGTCCCGGGTCGGGACGACGTCGCGGTCTGTGAGGCGGCGGTCATCACCGCGACGCACGTCTTCACGGTCCCGCCAGTCAAAGCGCGGCATGGCGTATCTCCTCCTTGCAAGGGCGGCCTTCCGCTCTAACCGGCGCCGTGGCCTTCGGTTCCGTGGCGTCCGGCCACGGTGACGCCGCGCACGACTCCTGCGAGACCACCGCTGTGCTGAAGCCGCACGACCACCATGAGCATCCGCCCGATCACCCGATCGAGGAGGACATCGTCCACGCCCTGGAGCCGGACGAGCGGACGCCGCTTCCCTCGCTCATCCGCCGCTGGACCCTCCGGCTGATCCCGCCGCTCCTGCTCGGCGTGGCCGCCTACGCGCTGTGGCGGGAGTTCCGCCACCTGTCGTTCGACGAGGTCGCCGCGGCCATGGCGGACTGGGGCTCGGCGAGGATCCTGGTGGCGCTCCTGCTGTCGGCGGTGAGTTTCCTTCTGATGGGGGTGGTCGAGCAGCTCGGCCTGCGCTGGACAGGCGCGCGGGTGCCGATCGGCGCTTCCGTGGGGACCTCGTTCCTCGCCAACGGCATCGCCCATGCGGTGGGGGCCAACCTGCTGGTCGCCGGGGCGATCCGGGCGCGGCTCTACAACCGGTTCAACGTGAGCCTCACCCAGGTGGCCGCGGTCACGCTGTTCAACGGCATGGCCTTCGCCGTGGGCCTGTCGACGCTGGGCGGGCTCGGCATGCTGCTGGCCGGGCGCGAGGAGCTGGCCGGCAGCGCCATCTCCACGCCGGTGGCCCGCAGCCTCGGCGCGGCGCTGCTCGCCTTCGCCTTCGGTTATGTGCTGCTCTGCGCGCTCCGACGCTCGCCGGTGCACGCCTTCGGCCGCAGCCTGGCGCTGCCCGCGCCGGGCGTGGCCCTGGCCCAGCTCGCGGTGGGCGTGGCCGACAACAGCGTGGCGGCCGCGATCATCTGGAGCCTGATGCCGCCGGACTCGGTGGGCTATCTCGCCTTCGTGGGCTCCTACGCCATCTCCTGCGTCGCGGGCCTGGTCTCGACGGTGCCTGCGGGCGCGGGGGTCTTCGAAGGCTCGCTGTCGGCGCTGCTGCGCGGCGTGGAGCCTGCCCCCCTCGCGGCCGCCTTCCTTGGCTACCGGCTCGCCTACTACGTCCTGCCGCTCATCGTGGCGATCGTGGCGCTCGGCGGCGACACCCTGCTGCACCGCAAGACCAAGGCTTCGCCGTAGGAACGGGGCCGCGTTCCCCGCATTCCCTCCGCCTCAGGCGTGGAGGCCCTCATGTGGCTGTTCTTGATGATGTTCGGTCCGACGGCCGGTTTCTGGTCGCTGGCTTCGACCTTGGGCGGGGCGACGCGTCCGGCGTCCGAGCCCATCCGCTACGAACCCTGAGGTGACGCCGACGTCCGCCTTCCGCCAGGAAGGGGGATGCGCAGCCTGATCCTCCGCGTCGTAGCGGCTTTCGGACCTGTGTTGATTTGGCTGCATTGGCCCGCAGCCCCGGTCTGACGATCTTCCGCCCGAATAGGAGATCGCCATGAGCTTCGTCGTCTCGGGCCTGCCGCTCGACCCCTTCCGCCCGCTGTTCGGCCTGTCTGACGAGGCGCTCGCCGAGCGCGGCGTCATCCGTTACGTCGCCGACGCGCCGCAGGGCTTCCCCTGCCGCATCACCCTGACCGACGCCCGGCCGGGCGAAACCCTGCTGCTGGCCAACTACGAGCACCAGCCGGCCGACACCCCGTTCCGCTCGCGGCACGCGATCTTCGTCGGCGAACAGGCGGCGGAGACGGCCCGCTACGTGGATGAGGTCCCGCCGTCCCTGGCGCTCAGGCCCTACATCTCGCTGCGCGCCTTCGACGCCGGCGGCATGATGCTGGACGGCCAGATCGCGCCCGGGGCGGAGCTCGCGCCCGTCATCGAGCGCATGCTGGACGTCGACGAGGTCGCCTACCTGCACGCCCACTATGCCGGGCGCGGCTGCTATGCCGCGCGGATCGACCGGCGCTGAGCGCTGCCCGGCGAAGTGGACACCGGTTCGTCGCCAGGCAGCGCGAATACTGGCCGTCCGGAGCGTCGCAGGCGCTCTAGAAGCTCTGGCGGAACCTGACGCCGAAGATCCGCGTCAGCGATGGTCAACCAGCCCCCCAACGCGATTCACCTCAGGATTGAGCGCGCCAAGCTCCACTGTTGTCAAACCGACGTTCGATGACCGCTGAATCGGCCGGCGGGTGTCGCCCATTTGACGCAGCGAGGTCACACACCGCCGACTGCGCGGTCACCGAGGAGAACCCGAGGCGCGCGTCGTCGGTTACCGGGTCGGTTCTGCTCCAGACCGAAGGGGAATTCCGTGCTTCGCGCCATGAAGATTCTGGCGGCCGCCGCCGCGCTCGCCCTCGCCCCGGCCGGGGCGGCCTTCGCCCAGTCCTCCTCCCTGGCGGCCGGGGTCAACCTCGGCACACCAGGCATCGGCGCCGAGCTCCAGTTGCAGCTCTCCGACAGCCTCGTTCTGCGCGGCGACGCGGACTGGCTGAGCTACGACCGCGACGAGGACTACTCCGGCGTGCCCTACGGCGCTGAGCTGAAGTCCATGACCGCCGGCGTCTTCGCCGACTGGCATCCAGGCGCGACGCCCTTCCTGGTCTCCGCGGGCGCCTATTTCGGCGAGCGGAAGGTGAACCTCGACGCCACGCCCTCCGGTCCGGTCAACATCGGCGGCCAGACCTTCACGCCCGCCCAGGTCGGCCGCATCACCGGCCGCGCGGAAATGTCCAAGTTCCAGCCCTTCGTGGGTCTGGGCTTCGACAACACCTTCACCAGCGGGAGCGGCTGGGGCTTCCGCGCGCTGGCCGGCGTCGCCTTCTCCAAGGACCCGGACGTGAGCCTCGCTGCCTCCGGCGGGACGCTCTCCAACGACCCCACCTTCCAGAGCCTGCTGCGGGCCGAAGAAGCCGACGTCCGGGAGGACGCCAAGGGCATCCGCTACTACCCCATCCTGCAGGTGGGCCTTACCCGGCGGTTCTAGGGGGGACCCTCGGCGCACCCGAGCCGCCGGTCCGCCGCTGTCCTTTGAGAACCGATGGAACAGGCCCTGTCGACGCCGGGTTGCCTCCACACAGGGAGGCCCAAGATGTCCGACGCGAACTCCGACAACCAGTCCGACGCCCCGCGCGATCGCACCACCGAAGACCGCAGCTTTGACGCCCAGCACGGCGCCCAGGGCGCGCCTAACGGCCAGCCGCGCGACCGCGGCTCACGTGAGGGCGATCCAGGCGCCGACTCCGTCATGCCCGGGCGGGAGTTCGGAGCCGGCGGCCAGGTCGACGGCCCCGACGAGACCGCCGGCGCCGGGAACGGCGGCGGCTGAGCAGCAGGAGGAAGCAGCCATGCCCGACAAGCATCCGAACACCGTCCGCTGGGGCGGCCCAGGCGCCAGCCATGAGGATCGCACGAAGCCCATGCCGCGCCCGACCCCGGGCCAACCGGAGGGCGCGGCCAGCACCAATCCCCGGGTCAGCCAGGTCTCAGGCGGCGGCGGCGAGCGCGACGAGAAGCACAGCCACGTGGACGATCTTCGCAGCTCCAAGTCGCACACCACGGGCACGCCTAGCCCGACCTCCACCGACGACTGGCGCCGTAACCGTTCCCGCCACGACCGGATGGCGGAGATGGCCTCCTACGAGCAGACGGGCGAGCCGCGCAGCTTCCGGGAAGGCGGGCCCGACGAGGCCGGCTCGCCCGACGCGCCCGACGCCGGCCACGGCACGCCCGTGCAGGTGCATTACGAAGGCGATGTCCCCGGCGGCGGCGGCGTCAGGGCGGAGGCCGAACAGCGGGTCCGCCGCGCCATAGCCCGCTTCGACCGCGAGCTCTCAGACGTGCAGGTCTATCTCACCGACGCCAGCGAGGTCGGCTCGCCCGGTCCCAGGACGTGCACCCTCCAGGCCACACCGCACCGCGGCGAGACCGTCGCCGTGACGGAGACCGCCGGCGAGATGGACAAGGCGATCATGGCGGCCGGCCGCGAGCTGGTGCGGCGGCTGTCGGAGGTCCTCGGCCACGGCAGCGGGAACCCCGAAGCCGGCGGTGAGACGGCCCCGCAGGCCTGAGCCCGCGCAACTTGAGACGACGCTTGGCGGCCGGAGTAAACGACGGCCGCCCTGGTTGTGCAACGCCATCGGGCGGCCGGTTCCTACGGCGGAGCCCGCCGGCCGTTCACAATTGTTTGCACAAGAGCTTGCCCTGCGGGCGGGCGCAGACTCTAACCCATGTAACTGCGCGCTGGGCCTGTCCCGGGGCTAGTCCCTGTTGAATGAGACGGGGACAATCCGATGACTGAAGTATTGAACGCGCGGCTGATCCCAGCCGCGCTAGCCGGCGCCACAGGGCGCGCCGCCATGTCCGAGCGCGAAGCGACCGGGGACCTGCATTGGCACGAGGCGGGCGGCCTGATCGCCCGAGAAGGCCAGCCGGCCAGCGAGTACCGTGTGCTGACCTTCGGCTGGGCGGCCCGGACGCGCACGCTGGTCGACGGTCGCCGGCAGATCTTCCGGATACTGATCCCGGGCGACCTCTGCGTGGGGCCGGCGCCCGACCTCGCCATGTCCGACACAACCGCACTGACCCGAGCCAGGACCCAGTCGACGGCCCCGGCTGCCCGCGAAGGCGCCGCCGGTCCGTACGCCCTGGAGGCGCGCATCCGCCGGGCGCTGACCGAGGAGCAGGCGGGCCTGCTGACCCAGGTCCTGAGGCTGGGCCGCATGTTGGCCTTCGAGCGCACCGGCCACCTGCTACTTGAACTGATGGAGCGGCAGCGCCGCGCCGGCCTGACGACCGGAGAGACCATGCCGCTGCCGCTGACCCAGGAGGTGCTGGCCGATGCGCTGGGGCTGAGCATCGTGCACCTCAACCGCACCCTCCAGCAGATGCGCCGCCAGGGCCTGATCGTCTACCGCTCCGGCCGCGCCACCTTCCCCGACCCGCAGGCCCTGGCTGAGGCGTGCGGATACGAGCCCGCCGCGCCGGTCGCCAGGCCGGTCGCGCGGCAGGCGTAGGCCCCTCAGGGGGACAGCCGTCCAACGTGCCGGGCCACCGCCTCGACCTCGGCCGCGGAGAGGATCGCGCCGAGCGGCGGCATGGCCCCCTGGCCGTTGCGGACGACAGCCGCGACAGCCTGGGCGTCGGTGCGCCCCGCGATCCGCGGGGCCGGCCCGCCCGCGCCTTGAGGTCCATGGCAGGCGGCGCACGTCCGGCGGTACACGGCGTCGCCGAGGTCGCCGGCCGGGGCCGCCGCCACGGGGCTTGGCGCAGCGGCGCGTGCGACCCGAGGCGCCGGGGCCGTGCGGGCGGGGACGAGGCGCAGGATCTCGTTCTGCTCGGGCGGCATCTCGTCGGTGAGGATGTAGATCGAGCCATCGGGCGCCTGCTTGACCACCTTGATGCGCTGGCAGCGGTCCATCAGCAGCTTTTCCTCGGCGACAACCCGCTCGCCCCTCATCTCCAGCCTGACGAGCTGCTCGCCGGACATGCCGCCGATGAAGAGGTTGTTGCGCCAGCGCGGGAACGCCTTTCCCGTGTAGAGCATGATCCCGGAGGGGGCGAACGAGGGCGTCCAGTAGTAGAGCGGCTGCTCCATGCCCGCCTGGGCGGTCTTGCCGCCGTTGATCAGCGCGCCGGAGTTCTGGCGCCCGTAGCTGATCACCGGCATCCCGTAGTTGCGCCCCCGCCGGACCACGTTCAGCTCGTCGCCTCCCATGGG
This sequence comes from Phenylobacterium sp., assembly GCF_036563285.1. Lineage (GTDB taxonomy): Bacteria > Pseudomonadota > Alphaproteobacteria > Caulobacterales > Caulobacteraceae > Phenylobacterium. The sequence continues at coordinate 163,839 of NZ_DATCMR010000012.1, read as the reverse complement.
GGTGTTCTCGGCCGCCCAGAGCTCCCCGGTGCGTGGATGGATGAGGGCCGCGTGGATGTCGCGGAAGCCTAGCGCCCAGACCGCCGGGTCGGCCTTGGGGTCGGCGCGGAACGGATTGTCGGCGGGGATCGTCCCGTCGGTGTTGATACGCAGCACCTTGCCGGCCTGGCTGCTCAGGGTCTGCGGCGCAGGGCCGACGTCGGCGAGATTGCCGGCCGACATGATCAGCAACGTGCCGTCGCGCGCCTGGACGATCCGCCGGGGTTGGATGTCCGCGGCCTCGCGCAGGGTGCGCACGTCTTCGAGGCTGCGCTCGTCGGCCGACAGCCGCGCGCGGGCGACGCGGCCCATGGCGGTGCGGTCCTGGGGGAGGCGCGTGTGGTAGGTGAAGTAGATCGTGCGGTTGCGCCGGAAGTCGCGGTCTACCGCCACGTCGTACATGCCCGAGCCGAGCCGCGGCTGCACCACCTGAGGGACGTTGGCCAGCGGCTCGGAGACCACGCCGGCCGGCGTCACGATCCGCATGCCGCCGTTGCGGAAGCTGACCAGCATCTTGCCGTTCGGCAGCAGGTCCATCCCGAACGGTCGATCGATCTTGGCGATGGACTGCACGGCATGGCCCTGGCCCGCCGTGACGATCGGAGCCCTGGTCTGGCCCGGGAAGGCCGGCGTGGTCGAATAGCCGTCGCGGGCGTTGCGGTTGGGTCCGCACAGCGCGGTGATGCGGGCGTGCTCGCGGGCTGAGCCGGCAACCCCGGCGAAGTCGGGGCCGGGCGGAAACTGCGGGACCGCCGCCGGCTGGGAGGACCCGCCGCCGGCGGAAAGGACGAGCGCGGCCGCCAGCAAGCCCGTCAGGCCGGCGCGGCCCGCCTTTGCGATGTTCATGTGTTTGCCCAGCCGACGAATGGTCTCCAGCCATAGGGGCTCCCGCCCCCCAGGTCGATGGCCGTTCCCCTTTCCCCCCAATCCTGCCACCGTCATGGCAGCAGGATCGTCGCACCGGCGTTTGTTCCGCTTCCGTTCCCGTGTTAAGTGAGTCGCTCAGTTCCTAAATAACGCGGTCCCGCGTGCGGACCTCCGCGCGCGGTTTTGGTGTTTCCGGGACAAGATGGTCGACCAGCACAACCAGATCCGCGTGCGCGGGGCGCGCGAGCACAACCTCAAGGACGTGAGCGTGGACATCCCGCGCGGCGAGCTGGTGGTGATCACCGGCCTGTCCGGCTCGGGGAAGAGCTCGCTCGCCTTCGACACCATCTACGCCGAAGGCCAGCGCCGCTACGTCGAGAGCCTGTCGGCCTATGCCCGCCAGTTCCTGGAGCTGATGAGCAAGCCCGACGTGGACCTCATCGAGGGCTTGTCGCCGGCCATCTCCATCGAGCAGAAGACCACCAGCCGCAACCCGCGCTCCACCGTGGGCACGGTGACCGAGATCCACGACTACATGCGCCTGCTCTGGGCGCGCGTCGGCGTGCCGTATTCGCCCGCCACCGGCCTTCCGATCGAGAGCCAGACGGTCAGCCAGATGGTCGACAAGCTGGTCGCCCTGCCCGAAGGCACGCGCCTGTACCTGCTGGCCCCCGTGGTGCGCGGCCGCAAGGGCGAGTACCGCAAGGAGATCGCCGAGTGGCAGAAGGCGGGCTTCCAGCGGCTGAAGATCGACGGCGAGTTCTACCCGATCGAGGACGCCCCCGCGCTCGACAAGAAGTTCAAGCACGACATCGACGTGGTGGTGGATCGCCTGGTCACCAAGCCGGGGCTCGAGAGCCGCTACGCCGACAGCCTGGAGACGGCGCTGCGCCTGGCCGACGGCATCGCGGTGGCGGAGTGGGCCGACAAGGCGCCCGGCGAGGACCAGCCGCGCCGGATGATCTTCTCCGAGAAGTTCGCCTGCCCGGTCTCCGGCTTCACCATCTCCGAGGTCGAGCCGCGGCTGTTCTCGTTCAACAACCCCTACGGCGCCTGCCCGGTCTGCGACGGCCTGGGCGCGAAGCTTGCCTTCGACGCCGACATGGTCGTGCCGGACAAGGACAAGACCCTGCACAAGGGCGCCATCTCGCCCTGGGCCAAGGGCCCCTCGCCGCTCTACACCCAGACCCTGCAGGCGCTGGCCCGCCACTACGGCTTCTCGATGGACACGCCGTGGCACAAGCTTTCCGACGAGGCGAAGTCCAAGATCCTCTACGGGTCCGGCTCCGAGAAGATCCGCTTCGTCTACGACGACAACGCGCGCAAGTACGAGGTCAACAAGACGTTCGAAGGCGTACTGCCGAACCTCGAGCGCCGCTGGCGCGAGACGGACTCTTCGTGGGTCCGCGAGGAGCTGGGCCGCTACCAGTCGGAGACGCCGTGCGAGGCCTGCGAGGGCTACCGGCTGAAGCCCGAGGCGCTCGCCGTGAAGATCGACGGCAAGCACATCGGCGAGGTCTCGACCCTCTCCATCAAGCACGCGGGCGAGTGGTTCGAGGCCCTGGGCGGCCGGCTCACCGACAAGCAGATGGAGATCGCGCGCCGGATCCTGAAGGAGATCAACGACCGCCTGCGGTTCCTGGTCAACGTGGGCCTGGATTACCTGAACCTCTCGCGCGGCTCCGGCACCCTCTCGGGCGGTGAGAGCCAGCGGATCCGGCTCGCCAGCCAGATCGGCTCGGGCCTGACGGGCGTGCTCTACGTGCTCGACGAGCCTTCGATCGGCCTGCACCAGCGCGACAACACGCGCCTGCTCACCTCGCTGAAGGGCCTGCGCGACCTCGGGAACTCGGTCCTCGTTGTCGAGCACGACGAGGAGGCGATCATGACCGCCGACTACGTCATCGACATGGGCCCCGCGGCGGGCGTCCACGGCGGCGAGATCATCGCCCAGGGCAAGCCGGACGAGATCATGGCGCACCCCAAGAGCCTGACCGGCCAGTACCTGTCGGGCGTGCGCGAGATCGCCGTGCCGCCCGAGCGGCGGCCGATCTCCAAGAAAAGGGTGCTGCGCGTGGTCGGCGCCACCGGCAACAACCTGAAGGGCGTGACCGCGGAAATCCCCGTGGGGACCTTCACCTGCATCACGGGCGTGTCCGGCGGCGGCAAGTCCACCTTCACCATCGAGACGCTCTACAAGGCCGCGGCGCGCCGGCTGCACAACGCCTCTGATGCGCCGGCTCCGCACGAGCGGATCGAAGGGCTGGAGAACTTCGACAAGGTCATCGACATCGACCAGTCGCCGATCGGCCGCACCCCGCGCTCGAACCCGGCGACCTACACCGGCGCCTTCCAGCCGATCCGCGACTGGTTCGCGGGCCTGCCGGAGTCCAAGGCGCGCGGCTACGGACCCGGGCGGTTCTCGTTCAACGTGAAGGGCGGCCGCTGCGAGGCCTGCCAGGGCGACGGCCTCATCAAGATCGAGATGCACTTCCTGCCGGACGTCTACGTGACCTGCGACGTCTGCCATGGGCGGCGGTACAACCGCGAGACGCTCGAGATCATGTTCAAGGGCAGGAACATCGCCGACGTCCTCGACATGACCGTCGAGGAGGGCGCCGACTTCTTCAAGGCCGTGCCGCCGATCCGCGAGAAGATGGAGACGCTGAAGCGCGTGGGCCTGGGCTACATCAAGGTCGGCCAGCAGGCGACGACGCTCTCCGGCGGCGAGGCCCAGCGGGTGAAGCTGTCGAAGGAGCTGTCGCGCCGCGCGACCGGGAAGACGCTCTACATCCTCGACGAGCCGACCACGGGCCTGCACTTCGAGGACGTGAAGAAGCTGCTGGAGGTGCTCCACGAACTGGCCGACCAGGGCAACACGGTGGTGGTCATCGAGCACAACCTCGACGTCGTGAAGACAGCGGACTGGATCGTCGACTTCGGTCCGGAAGGCGGCGACGGCGGCGGCGAGATCGTCGGCATGGGCAGCCCCGAGCAGGTGGCCGCCAACCCGAAGAGCTGGACCGGCCGCTACCTGCACGAGCTGCTGGAGCGCCACCGGCAGCGGAGCGGCGGGACCAAGCGCAAGCTGGCCCGCGCATGATCCTCTACGGCGCGCCGAACCCCGCCCCGAACCCGCGCCGCGTGCGGATCTTCCTCGCCGAGAAGGGCATCGACCTGCCGGAGACGCGGGTCGACATGATGAAGCGCGAACACAAGAGCCCCGAATTCCGGGCCAAGAACTCGATGGGCCAGCTCCCGACGCTCGAGCTCGACGACGGGACCTGCATCTCGGAGACCGTCGCCATCTGCCGGTACTTCGAAGAGGTCCAGCCCGAGCCACCGCTTTTCGGGACCACGGCAGTGGAAAAGGCCATGGTCGACATGTGGGTCCGGCGCACCGAGTTCACCGTCATGATGCCGGTGGGCAACTTCTGGCGTCACGCCCACCCCCGCACTGCGGCCCTGCTTACCCAGTTCAAGGACTTCGGCGAGTCCAACCGCGAGACCTACAAGGGCGCCCAGAAGTGGCTGAACCGCGAGTTGGCCGAGCGGCCGTTCCTGGCCGGAGAGGCCTACACGATGGCCGACATCTGCCTGCTCACCACGGTCGACTTCGCCGACTGGATCGGCCTACCGCTCGAGGCGGAGTTCACCAACCTCGCTGGCTGGCATGAACGGGTGACGGCGCGGCCTAGCTCTCAGGCCTAAGCGCGCGGTAGGCGGCGACCACAGGCGCGGTGGCCAGCACTGTGAAGAAGGGCCCGAGGAGGACCTGCACGAAGAGCTGCAGCAGGTAGCGGCCGGGCTGGGCCTCCATCTGCTCGGCGTCGGAGAGCGACGACAGGAGCCCCTCGAACCCGGTGGCTGCGCCGGTGAGCACGAACATCGCCAGCCACAGGACCAAGCCCACCATCGCCACCAGGCAGAGGTTCAGCACCCACATGCCGAGCAGCGCCCATGCCCGGCCGCCGGTCGTCCGCCAGGCTGCGCGGATCGACAGGCGGCGCTCGGCAAAGGTCCAGGGCCACGCCAGGCACAGGCGGAGGAAGAGCCAAAGCGCGATCCCGAAGACCGCCACCCAGAGGATGATCCGGACGGCCAACCCGCCGGCGCCCATCGCCCGGGCGAGCGCCACCCCTACGGCGACGAGGATGGCCATCGCCGTCAACGCCACAAGGCCGAGCGCGGCGTTACGCAGCTCATCCGGGCCAAGCCGCAGGTGCAGGAAGGCGGGCTCCTCGGGCCTCAGCATCAGGCGGAAGACGCCGCACGCCAGGATCGCGCCGATCAGCACCAGGCCCAGGAGGTAGACCGCCCCGCCCACCGGCGCGGCGTAGGCGGCGCTGGCCCCCTCGCCTGCCACGGCCACCAGGATCAGCAGGACCACGGCGGAGACCAGGATCATGGCGATCCAGGCGAGCAGGTTGAACAGGCTCCAACCCACGACCACGCGCCAGTGGCGGCCGATCAGGCGGAAGCCTTCGAGGGCGGCGTCGCTTGCCGAGAAGCCCGGCGCTGCGGCTTCGCTCATCCCTTCGCGGCCGGCGGGGCGCCGTGGAGCTCGCGGTAGGCCACCGCGCCGGGGGCGGCGACCACGGCGTAGTAGAGGGCGGTCAGGAAACTGCCCACCACCATATAGGCGATCATGAACGGGTTCAGGTAGGAGGTGAGCGTGGTCTCGTCGGGACTGAACACCGCGCCCAGATCGGCAAGCTCGCCGCCGGTGAGCAGGATCGCCACCCCCGCCAGCATGCTGAAGATCACCAGCGCCAGGAGCGCGACGGCCACGATGCAGGCCAGCGCCAGGACGTAGGCGCCGAACAGCCGCCAGAAGTGGCCGCGGGTCACCGCCCAGGAATCGAACACCGCGAGCCGGCGCTCGGCGAAGGTGATCACCGGCGCCAGGGACAGCCGGACCGCGACGTAGATCGCCAGGGCGAATACGGCGAGCTCCGCTGCGGCGGCCACGAACACCGCCACGCCGCCGCCGGCCACCGACGCGGCCGCGGCGATCAGGCCCGCGACCAGGATCACCAGGGCGAGGAAGACCACGGCCATCACGAAGTAGATCAGGGTGAGGGCCACGAGCCTCAGCTCGTCGGCGCCCATCCTGAGATAGCCGAACCGCGTGTCGTCGTGCCGGAAGATGATCCGGTAGACCGCCGCGGTCATCATGCACTGGATCAGGAGCCCGATGACCAGCAGCGGCGAGGCCGCCAGCAGGGCGCGGCCGAGCGTGGTGGCGTCCGGCGTCTCCTCGGCGCCCAGCACCTGCAGGGCGTTGCGGATCTCGGGCGGCATGTTCACCGTCACGAACGCGCCCAGCACGCTCACCACGAACGAGAAGAACGCCCAGCGCAGGTAGGCGCGCGGGTTCTCCCGCGTGAGGCGAAAGCCTTCCAGTCCTGCGTCTGTCGACGAGAACGCCATGTCTGTCCCTTGGCTCTGACCCAGCCCGACGCCGGAACGAGTCGGCCACCCCTTTGGCTGCAAATTCGTCGGAGCGGGCGCGGCGCGCAAGGCCCCGCTCGCGATCAAGGCGGATCGTTGCTAGTTAGCCGGCCATGACGATCAGACCTGTGCATGTGGTGGGCGGCGGCCTGGCGGGCTCGGAGGCGGCCTGGCAGATCGCGCAGGCGGGCGTGCCGGTCGTGCTGCACGAAATGCGGCCGGTGCGCGGCACCGACGCCCACCAGACCGACAGGCTGGCCGAGCTGGTCTGCTCGAACTCGTTCCGAGCCGACGACTGGGCGGGCAACGCCGTGGGCCTGCTGCACGCCGAGATGCGCCGGGCGGGCTCCATCATCATGGCCGCGGGCGATGAGCACCAGGTCCCGGCCGGCGGGGCGCTGGCGGTCGACCGGGAGGGCTTCGCCCAGGCGGTGACGGAGCGGCTGGAGGCCCATCCCCTGGTCACCATCGTGCGCGAGGAGGTGGCGGGGCTGCCGCCGGCGGAGTGGGACAGCGTGATCCTGTCCACCGGCCCCCTCACCTCGCCCGCGCTGACGGAGGCGATCCTGGAGCTGACCGGCGAGGGCCAGCTGTCGTTCTTCGACGCCATCGCCCCGATCGTGCACCTGGAGAGCATCGACATGGACGTGGCGTGGCGGCAGTCGCGCTACGACAAGGAAGGCCCCGGCGGGGACGCGGCGGCCTACATCAACTGCCCGATGACCAAGGCGCAGTACGACGGCTTCATCGACGCGCTTCTGGCGGGGCCGAAGTCGGAGTTCAAGGACTGGGAGCACGTCCCCTACTTCGACGGCTGCCTGCCGATCGAGGTGATGGCCGAGCGCGGGCGCGAGACCCTGCGGCACGGGCCGATGAAGCCGGTGGGGCTGACCAATGCGCACAATCCGCAGGAGAAGCCCTGGGCGGTGGTCCAGCTGCGCCAGGACAACGCCCTGGGCACGCTGTGGAACATGGTGGGCTTCCAGACCAAGCTGAAGCACGGCGCGCAGACCGAGATCTTCCGGACGATCCCGGGGCTGGAAAAGGCGGTGTTCGCCAGGCTGGGCGGGCTGCACCGGAACACCTTCATCAACTCGCCGCGGCTGCTGGACGGCACGCTGCGGCTGAAGGTCGAGCCGCGGATCCGGTTCGCAGGCCAGGTGACCGGGGTCGAGGGCTACGTCGAGAGCGCCGCGGTGGGCCTGCTGGCGGGCCGGTTCGCCGCCGCCGAGCGGCTGGGGCGGCCGCTGCAGGCGCCGCCGGCGACGACGGCCATGGGGGCGCTGGTCGGCCACATCACCGGCGGGCACCTGGACGCCGGCGCCGGCTCCTTCCAGCCGATGAACATCAACTACGGCCTGCTGCCGCCGATCGCGCCGCCGAAGCGGGACGAGGACGGCCGGCGGCTCGGCGCCAAGGAGAAGACCCGGCTGAAGAAGCGGCTGGTGGGCGAACGCGCCCTGGCCGACATCGAGGCCTGGCTGGCCGGCGCGCCGGTGCTTGAAGCCGCCGAATAGGCGATGTCACATTGCGTGGCAGGCCTATTTGCACGAGTCAGCGCGACAACTCTCGCGTTGCGCTAAGTCGCTGATTCACGAAGTCAAAGATCCTCTCTTCACTGTATCGCAGGCGCCCTGCGGCGCCAAAGATTACCGTTCTCAGATCCGGCCGCGGGCGACGGCCCAGGTGACGCGCAGGCGCCGGGTGAGCTCGCGCCCCTGGGGCGCGCCGATCAGCGCGGCGTGGGCGACGGCGGGAAAGGCGGCGGCGCTGAGCTGCGAGGCGGCCGGCCGGGCGTCCACGAGCAGTCGCGCGGCGGCGAGTGGGTCGCGGCGGGCCAGGATCCAGGCGGCGCCGGCGTCACGGGCGGCGGGCGCATCGGCGGCAGGGTCCAGCAGGCGGACGGCGAGCTCGGCCGCGCGGCCGGCGGTGTCGCGGGCCCACTCAAGCGCCTCGGCTTCGGACATCGGTGCGGGGTCGAGCTCGCGGTAGCGGGCGTCGATCATCGCCTCGAGCGGCTCGCGCGGCAGGGCGTGGCGGCGGACGGCCTGGCCGAGCGCCTGGGCGGTGGGATGGTGGCGGACGGGCCGGCCCTCGAACACCTCGTCCAGCACCTCGCGCCACCAAGTGAGGCGGATCTCGCCGAGGAGCGGGTTGGAGGCGACCTTGGGGGCGCGGGCGAGCTCGTGGTCGAAGGCGTAGATCGCCACCACATCGGCGCGGCGCTCGGGATCGACGACGAACCGGCTGGACAGCCAGCGGTCGGGGTCCACCCGCTTCAGCAACGCATCGAGGTCGTGGTCGGCGGTCATCGTTGAAAAGCAGAAGGCCCGCCGGCAGCGGCGGGCCTTCGCTTGTAGTCGCCTTCGGACGTCAGCCGAAGATGGTCTGGTTCATGGTCATGGTGACCAGCATCGGCACCGACAGCAGCGTGTTGATCCGCGAGAACAGCATGGCGGTCTTGCCGGCCTTGGCCTTGGCGTCCGCGTCGCCCTCGACGATGCCGAGCGCCACCTTCTGGTTCGGCCAGATGAACAGCCAGACGTTGAGGAACATGACGATCCCCAGCCACATGCCCATGCCGATGAAGGTGTGCTGCGGGTTGCCGCTGGTCAGGCCGAGGGCCAGGGCGTCGACGATGTAGCCGCGGTTCCACGCCAGCATCGCCCCCATGAGCACCGTGACGGCGGCGGCCCAGCGGAACCAGAACAGCGCCTCGGGGGCGATGTACTTGGAGATGCCCGGCTTCAGCTCGGCCGGGACCTCCGGCATTTTCCGGATCTGGACGAAGTTGAAGTAGTAGAGCAGCCCGATCCAGAGGATGCCGGCCAGCGTGTGCAGCCAGCGGAAGACGGCCTGCCAGAAGATCTGATCCGCGCCGCCGTGATGCTGCATGTATCCGACGACAACGACGATCGCCAAAATGAAGCTGACGATCAGCGTGTTGCGAAGATTTGAAAGAAGCCCGGCCAACATTCGTTAAGCCCTCCCGGTTGTACCCTGTGGCGTCTGTATAGGTCGTTTCGCCGCAGGCGGGAAGGCGAACGGCGGCGGTGTTCCCCTCCGCTTTCGGGGAGGGGCAGGCCGCGGAGCGGCCAGGGTGAGGAGGTGTGGGGACGCACCTGGGAGTCGGGGCCTGATCGCGACTTCCTCACCCGGCTCCCCAGAGGCGAGCTGTCCCTCCTCGGAGGGGAGGGAAATGGTCCTCAGACGGCGATCAGGGCGGCGGCGACGCGGCGGCCTTCGGAGGTGAGGACGTTGTAGAGCCTGGCGGCGGCCGGCGTGTCCATGAACTCCAGGCCGATGCCGGCCGCCAGCAGGGCCTGGCGGATGGGCTTGGGCGGCGGCGCGTTGCGGGCGCCCACCCCCAGCAGCAGGAACTCCACCTCGGCGCGGCCGGCGGCGAACACCGGGGCCAGGGACTCAGGGGTGAGTTCGCCCAGGGTGCGCACGGACCAATCGCGGGCCTCGTCGGCGACGATCAGCAGCGAGCCGTCGTGCCGCTGGCCGTCGAGGCGGAAGCCGCCGCCGCCATAGGCGTCGATGGAGGGCGCGCTGCGGGCCACGACCCGCCCTTCCCTAGGAGCGGACGCCCGCGGGCGTCAGCGGCTCGGCCTCTTCCTCGCCGCGGCGCACGCCCCAGAGCAGGATCACCGGGGCGGCGATGTAGATCGACGAGTAGGTGCCCACCAGGATGCCGAACAGCATGATGATCGACAGGCCCCAAAGCGAGGGGCCGCCGAACATGGCCAGCGCCACCAGGGCCACGATGGCCGTGAAGCTGGTAATGATCGTCCGGGTCAGCATCTCGTTGATCGACAGGTCGATCACCTCGCGCAGCGGCATGCGCTTGAACTTGCGCAGGTTCTCCCGCAGGCGGTCGAAGACGACGACGGTGTCGTTCATCGAGTAGCCGATGATGGTCAGGATGGCGGCCACGGCCGAGAGGTCGAACTCGATCCTGAGGAGCGCGATCAGGCCGAAGGTCAGGAACACGTCGTGGAACAGGGCGGCCACGGCGCCCAGGCCGAACTGCAGCTCGAAGCGGAACCAGATGTAGAGCAGCATGGCCAGGATGGCCCCGCCGAGGGCGAACAGACCCTTGGTCATCAGCTCATCGGAGACCTTGGGGCCCACCACGTCGGCGCGGACGAAGCGCACCTCCCCCAGGGCCTGGGTGATCCGGTTCCTCACGTTGGTGACGGTCGCGCTGGGGTCCGCGCCGTCCGGCGTCTGGAAGCGGACCATAGCCGAGGAGTCCGCGCCGAAGGCCTGCACCTGGACGTCGCCGAGGTTCATCTGCTCCAGCGTCCCGCGCACGCGGGCGAGGTCGACGGCCTTGGGCGCCGTGGAGATCTCCAGCACCGTGCCGCCCTTGAAGTCGATGCCGCAGGCGAGGCCGAAGCACGGCGGCTTGGGCGGATAGAGCGTCAGGAACAGAGAGCCGGCGATGGCGACGATGGAGAGCGCCGCGGCGAGCCGCGCCAGGCGGACGAACCGGAAGTTCGTCTTGACCGGCAGGACCTTGATCAGGGGCCAGAATTTCACGGGGGTGGCTCCTTAGGCGATCGGCAGGGTCTTGGGCCGCGCGCTCCGGTACCACCAGGCGAGCATCACCTGGCTGACCAGCACGGCCGAGAAGACGGTGGTGAACACGCCGATCGAGAGCGTCCAGGCGAAGCCCCGGATGGGGCCCGAGCCGAACGCGAACATGATCCCCGCCGAGAACAGGTGGGTGATATTGGCGTCGAGGATGGTGGCCATGGCCCGGGAGAAGCCGGCGTCCATGGCGCTGATCAGCGACCGGCCCGCGCGGAGCTCGTCGCGCATCCGCTCGTAGATCAGCACGTTGGCGTCGACCGCCACGGCCAGCGTGAGGATCAGGCCGGCGATGCCCGGCAGGGTCAGGGTCGCGCCCGTGAAGCTCATGATGCCGAGGATCAGCAGGCCGTTGACCACCAGGCCCGCGAGCGAGATGCCGCCGAACAGCAGGCCGTAGACCGCCAGCATAAAGATGGCCGTGCCGACCAGGCCGATGATGCCCGAGATGGTGCCGGCGCGCACGGCGTCCGCCCCCAGCTCGGCGCCCACCGTCCGCTGCTCCTCGACCTTCAGCGGGGCCGGCAGGGCGCCGGCCTTGAGCAGCACGGCGAGGTCGTTGGCGCTCTCGGCGGTGAAGTTGCCGGTGATCCGGCCATTGCCGCCGGTGATGGCGCTCTGAATGGTCGGCGCGGAGATGATCTTCTTGTCGAGGACGATGGCGAAGCGCTTGCCGATGTTGTCGCGGGTGACGTCGCCGAAGCGCCGCGCGCCCTGGCCGTTGAAGCGGAAGTTCACCTCCGGCGCGCCGGTCTGCGGATCGAACGACCCTTGCGCGTCGGTGAGCATCTCACCGGTCACGACGGCCCGTTTGCGCACCACGTAGGACGGCGCATAGCCGTCCTCGCTGGGCAGCAGCTCGGAGCCCGGCGGGATACGGCCGGCGGCGATGTCCTCGGGCCGGACGGTCTCGTCGACCATCTGAAAGGTCAGCTTGGCGGTCTGGCCGATGATGTTCTTCAGCCGCTCCGGATCGCTCTCGCCCGGCGCCTGCACGACGATGCGGTTGGCGCCCTGCTGGGCGATGTCCGGCTCCTTGGTGCCGAGCTCGTCGATACGGCGGCGGATGATCTCGATCGACTGCTTCACCGCGTCCCGCGAGGCCGCCTGCATGGCGTCGGGGCTGAAGGTGATCCGGATCCGCTGGTCGGGAGCGCCGGAGACGACCACGTCCTTCTGGCCGCTGGGCAGCACGACGCCGATGGATTGGCGCAGCAAGCCCGTCGCATTGCTCACCTGGGCGGGATCGGTGATCCGCACCGTCACCTCGCCGTTGACCTGGCCCAGGTCGCTGAACGCGATCTCCTCGTTGCGCAGGGTGGTGCGCACGTCCTCGATCGTGTTGGTCAGCCGTTCCTGGCCGATCGCGGCCGTGTCCACCTCGAGCAGGAGGTACGACCCGCCCTGCAGGTCGAGGCCGAGGTTCAGCGCCTTGCTGGGCAGGAAGCCCGGCAGGCTGGACCGCGCGGCCGGCGGCAGCAGGTTAGGGAGCGTGAGAAGGAGGCCGATCACGGTCGCCAGGACGACCAGGACCACCTTCCAGCGCGAAAGGCTCATCATGAGGAATGGGCCTTAGGTCTTGGCGTCGTTGGCAGGCGCCGGCTCGCCGCGGGTGCGCACCTCGGCGACCATGGTCTTCACCACCTTCACGGTGACGCCGGAGGAGATCTCGACGCCGACTTCCTTGTCCTCGACGCGCACCACCTTGCCGATGACGCCGGAGTTCAGGACCACGGTGTCGCCCCGCTTCACGGCGGCGATCATGGCCTGGTGCTGCTTCATGCGGCGCTGCTGCGGCCGGATCAGGAGGAACCAGAACAGGATCACCAGGCCGATCAGCGGCAGCATCTGGATGAGGAACGCCTGCGGACCCGCCGCTCCGGCGGCATCGGCGGCTTGGGCGTAGGCTGGGGTGGCGAACATGGCCTCTCCGAAAAGCGCGATCCCGGGGCCACGGAGGGCCCCGGTTCAAAGTCGGCGGAAGCTATGCGCAGCCACCTGATTTTGCAAACGACGTGGGGGCGGCTAAGCCTGCCCGCAATGGACGCCGAGCTGAAACCTGTGCTGGAGCGCATCGCCCAGGCGCTGGAACGCCTCGCCCCGCCCGTCCCGGCGAAACCCGCGTTCGGCGAGGCGCGGCTGTTCCGGCACGACCCGCGGGCCCACGCCTTCCACCCCGCGCCGGACTATCCCCTGCCCCTGGAGAGCCTGGTGGGCGTCGACCGGCAGAAGGCGCGGTTCGTGGAGAACCTGCAGCGGTTCGCCCGCGGCCTGCCGGCCAACCACGCCCTGCTGTGGGGGGTGCGGGGCACGGGGAAGAGCTCGTTGGCCAAGGCGGCGTTCATGGCCGTGGCGGCCGGCGCAGCGGACCTGAAGCTGGTGGAGGTGGATCGCGACGAGGTGACCGCCCTGCCCGCCCTATTCGACCTGCTGCGCGTCCGGCCCGAGCGGTTCGTGGTGCTGTGCGACGACCTGTCGTTCGAGGAGGGGGCGGCGGCGGCCAAGGCGCTGAAGTCGGCGCTTGAGGGCGGCGTCTCCGGCCCGCCGGCGAACGTGCTGTTCGTGGCGACCTCGAACCGGCGGCACCTGATGCCCCGGGGGCACGCGGAGGACCGCGGCCTGGTGGCGGCCCACGAGGACGCTGAGGAGGAGGTCAGCGTTTCCGACCGGTTCGGCCTGTGGATCGGCTTCCCGCCCATGGACCAGCCCACCTACCTGGCGGCGGTGGCGGGCTATGCGCAGCGGTACGGGCTGGCCGCGCCGGACCTCGAGCGGCGGGCCCTGCAGTGGGCGCAGCTGCGCGGGGGGCGGTCGGGGCGGGTGGCGTGGCAGTTCATCCGGGACTTGGCGGGGGAGCTGGGGAAGGGACTGCCGCTGTGATTTCCCTCCCCCCTGGGGAGGGACAGGCCGCGCAGCGGCCCGGGTGAGGGAGTCAGGTGAAAGGACACCCACACCTGGCGATTAGCTCATCTCCAAAGGCCGAACTCCGGCCCGCACTGCCTCACCCGGCTCGCCTTCGGCGAGCTGTCCCTCCCCATCAGGGGAGGGAAGAGCTCGGCGCAGGCTGCATCCCCTTTGGCAGCAGTACCCAGAACGCCGGCCCGGCGATGTTGATGCGCTCCGCCGTCCGGCCGGCTTCGGGGCCTTCGCCGACGAAGAGGTCGCCGCGCAGGGGGCCGCGGCGGATGGCGCCGCCGGTGTCCTGGGCGATGACCAGGCGCGGCAGCTGGGCCGCCGCGCCTGTGGGGTCGGCGACGAAGATGGGGACGCCGTAGGGGTGGTAGCGAGGGTCGATGGCGAGCGAGCCGCCGCCGACCAGCAGGGCGCCCGAGGCGCCGGTGGCGCAGCCGCCGCCCTCGCCCACCGGCTTCTCCTGGAAGAAGACGTAGGACGGGTCGAGGTCGAGGTCCTGGCGCACCGTGCCGGGGTGCTCGTCAAAGTATTGGCGGAGCGACGCCCAGGTCCCGGCGGGGTTGCGCGGCCAGTCGGGTCGCTTGTTGACCTGGCCGATCACCGAGCGCCAGCGGTAGCCGTTCTGCTCGGCGAAGGCGGCGCAGCGGGTCTCCCCGCCCGGCAGGGTCATGCGCCCGGAGCCCTGGACCTGCAGGTTGTAGACGTCGGCGGGGTGGGCCCAGGCGAAGGCGCGGTGGCCGGCCCGCGCGATCTCGGCGCGGTCGGCGTAGGGGACGACGCGGTTGCCGCGCAGGCGGCCTTTCAGCGCCGCGCCGGCCTTGCGCAGGGTCTCGCTGTCCAGCGCGCGCGCGAACTCGGGGATGTCGACGATCAGCAGGTCGGACGGCGTGGGGATCAGCGGCTCGGTGAAGCCGGGCTCGGCGGCGCGGCGCGCCTCGATGCTCGGGGCGTAGTAGGCGGTCAGCCTCGCCTCCCCGCCCTCGGAGCCCACCCGCCAGGGCTGGAACCGGGTCTCGAAGAAAGCGCGCGCGTCGCCCTCGGTGCGGGCCGCCTCGCAGGCCGGGAGCCAATCGGCGATCCTGCCGCCGTAGGCGCCTTCCACTCGGGTGAGCAGGGTCTGAGGGTCGCGGCGGGACCAGAGCGCGCAATGGCGGCGGAAGGCGTCGCGGGCGGCCGTAGCCTCGGCGGCAGTCCAGCCCGGCAGGTCGGTGAAGGCCGCGCCGTCCAGGCGGAAGGTGGCGGTGGTCTCCGGGGGCGCAGGTGTGGAGGGCTGCGTGGGCCGCGGGGTCGTGGGCCGGGGCGTGCTGGGCCTAGGGGTGGTCGGCTGCGGCGGGATCGGCCGGGTCGTGCCGGGACGCGGGCCGGGCAGCGGATCGACGTCGTACCTGGGCGTCGTGCAGGCCGCGGCCAGGACGGCGACGGCGGCGAGGGCAAGGCCGGTTCTGAGCGCGCGCATCGCCCTACCGCGGCAGGACCAGCGTGGGATCGACGGGTCGGGCGCGCTCGTCCACCCGCGGCGCATAGCGCACCTCGAAGTGGAGCTGCGGCTCGGCGACGCCGCCGCTGGAGCCGGCCTGGCCGACCTGCTGCCCCTGAGTGACCTTCTGCTGCATCTTCACCTCGACGCGGGCGAGGTGGCCGTAGGCGGTGACCCAGCCGTCCTCGTGCTTGATCAGCACCAGGTTCCCGAAGCCCGGCACCTGGTCGCCGGCATAGACCACCTCGCCGGCGGCGGCGGCGCGGACCGGCGTCCCGGCGTCGGTGCGGATGTTGATCCCGTCGTTGCGCTGGCCGGCGGCCTTGGGGCCGAAGTCGGAGATGACGTCGCCGCGCAGGGGCCAGATGAAGCGGCCGCGGCCCATGGCCGAAACGGCGGCGTCGGTGGGCGGCGGAGCGGCGATCGGGGCGGCGGGCGGGCCTCCGGAGGACGTGGCAGGTGGCGTGCGCGGGACCGTCTGCACGGGCGGCGCCACCGGTCGGGTCGGCGCGTAGGGCTGCGGGCGGCTCGGCAGGGCGGGCGCAGGCTCCTCGGTGCGGAGGGGGGGCGGCGTCGGGCGCTGCTCGGCCGGCTGCGGCATCGGCGGGACCAGCCTTGGGGTGGTCGCCGGGATCTCGACTGTGATCGGGCCGCGGTCGCGGTAGCCGGACGGCAAGCGGATACGCTGGCCGGGGCGGACCTGGGCGTTGCGCCCGAGGCCGTTGGCGCTGCGCAGAGCGTTCACCGAGACGCCGAAGCGACGCGAGATGGCGGCGAGCGTGTCCCCCTCGCCGGCGACGTAGGCCTTGGCCTCGGTGCGGGGGCCCTTCAGCGTCTGGCCCGGGCGGATGGTGGAGCCCTTGAGCCGGTTGTCCTTCTTGAGCGCCGAGACGGTGGTGTCGAGCTTGTCGGCGATCTCCTCGAGGGTGTCGCCCTTCCTCACCGTGTAGCTGCGGGCGGGGCCATCCACATCCACCACGCGGCCGGTGACGGTGCGCCGTGTCGGCCCCGAGGCGCGGGGCCCGTCGTCCTCCTGCTGCTCCACCGGGCTGGTGCGCTGCGGGCGGGACGGCGAGGCGCGGGTGGCGCGCGGGGCGGCCTCCTCCGCGGTCACGCGGGTGGTGGTGGTGATCGGGCCGCGGTCGCGGTAGCCCGACGGCAGGCGCAGGCGCTGGCCGGCCTTCAGGGAGGCGTCGCGGGAGAGGTCGTTCTCCTCACGCAGGGCCTCGGCGGTCACGCCGAAGCGCCGCGCGACCGCCGAGAGGGTGTCGCCGGAGCCCACGACGTAGGCCTTGGCGGAGGTCTTCGGGCCCTTCAGCTCGTCGCCCGGCTGGATGGCCGAGCCCTTGAGCTTGTTGTCCTTCCTGAGCTGCTCGACCGTGGTGTCGAGCTTGCGGGCGACGCTGGTCAGCGTGTCGCCCTTCTTCACCTCGTAGGTGCGGGCGCGGCCGTCCACCTCGACCACGCGGCCGGTGACGCTGCGCTGGGTCTGGGTGCGGGGGGCCGGCTCGTCGGGCTCCGCCGGCTGCACGATGCGGCGGGCGGCCGGCGGCGGAGCGAGCGGGCGCGACTCCACCGCGGCGGTGCGCGGGGCCGGCGCGGCCGCAGCCGGGGGGGTGACGGCAGGAGCCTCCTCCTCCTGGGCGGGCGCAGGCTGCGCCTCGCGGCCCGGGAGCTGGTCCAGGCGCGTGGGGAAGTTCGGCCGCAGCTGGGCCTGCGCGGCGCCGGCGTAAGCCGACAGCGCGCCGCCGGCGGCTAGGATGAGGAGCGTTCGCTTCAGGGGATTCGTCATCGCCGGTTCGGACGTCTCTCAACTGATGGGGGAATCATTCGGCGTGTCGGGCGAGTTTGCGGGAAGCCGCCCCCCTGGGCCAACCCGCAATCCGCCGCAGGATTCGAGCGGTTTTGCGGCTAGAGCTCCTTGGCGACGCCGTCGAGGAGCGGGACGAAGCGGACGTCGAGCAGGTCCTCCACGTCGAAGCCGCCCTCCCCGTCGCCGGTGTAGCGGCGCAGGGTCTGCACGGGGCCCTTGCCGATGGGGGCGACGAGGACGCCGGTGGGCTTCAGCTGCTTCAGCAGCTCGGTGGGCTCGCCCGGCGCTGCGGCGGTGACCATGCACTTGTCGAAGGGCGCCTGGGCGGCCCAGCCCTTCCCGCCGTCGCCGAAGCGGGTGATGACGTTGGTGAGGCCCAGCAGCTTGAAGCGCGCCTCGGCGTCCTTCATCAGGGTGCGGTAGCGCTCGATGGTGTAGACCAGCCGCGCGAGCCTGGAGAGCACCGCCGTCTGGTAGCCGGAGCCGGTGCCGATCTCGAGGACGCGGTCGCGCTTCTCGACCTTCAGGGCCTGGGTCATCAGGCCGACGATGAACGGCTGGCTGATGGTCTGGCCGCAGGCGATCGGCAGGGCGGAGTCCTCGAAGGCTCGCTCCTTGAACAGCTCCGGCGTGAACAGCTCGCGCGGCGTCTTCTCGATGGCGTTCAGCACCTTGGCGTCGGTCACGCCCTGGGATCGGAGCGCCAGGATCAGGCGGGCCATGTGCTCGTGCGTGGCGTCCTGCTGCGGCTTGGCCATGGCTCAGGCTTTCGGGGGTGCGCCGCCCAGGACCTTCTTCAGGTCGTGCACGGCAGGCGCATGGGTCAGGTCGATGTGCAGCGGCGTCACCGAGATGCGGCCCTCGTAGAGCGCGCGCAGGTCCGTCCCCTCGGCGGGCTTGGAGCGCTCCTGGCGAAATCCGATCCAATAGTACTCGCGACCGCGAAGGTCCGTGCGCTTTTCGGCCATGCGGATGTGGGCGTCGCGGAAGCCCTGGCGGGTGACCTCCACCTGGTCGATCTGGTCGACGGGCAGGTTGGGGAAGTTGACGTTGATCACGACGTCGGCGGGCCAGCCGACCTCCACGAGGCGGCGGATGATGCCCGGCGCGAAGGCCTCGGCGGCCTGGAAGAAGTCGTCGTCCTGGTTGTAGCCGCCCATCTGGGACAGCGCGACGCCGGGCACGCCGAGCGCCATCGCCTCGATGGCGCCCGCCACCGTGCCGGACATGGTGACGTCCTCCGCCAGGTTCGCCCCTCGGTTGACGCCGGAGAGCACCAGGTCGGGCTTCCTGCCCTCGACCAGCTCGTGGATGCCCAGCATGACGCAGTCTGTGGGGGTGCCGGTGGTGGACCACTTGCGCTCGCCCACGGCGCGGACGCGGATCGGATCGGCCAGTGTCAGCGCGCGGCTGGCCCCGGACTGCTCGTACTCCGGGGCACAGACCCAGACGTCGTCGGTGAGCGCATGGGCGATACGCTCCAGGGCGAGCAGGCCCGGGGCGTGGATGCCGTCGTCGTTGGTGAGCAGTATCCTCACGCGTCGCCGCCGATATGGGTCAGGCCCGGCAGGTAGGGGTGCAGCGCCTGCGGGATGGCGATGCGGCCGCCCTCGTCCTGGTAGGTCTCCATGACGGCGACCAGCGTGCGGCCGACGGCCAGGCCCGAGCCGTTGAGGGTGTGGACGTAGCGCGTCCCTTTCTCCCCGGCCTTCTTGGTGCGGGCGTCCATGCGGCGGGCCTGGAAGTCGCCGCAGTTGGAGCAGGAGCTGATCTCGCGGTAGCGGCCCTCCGAGGGCAGCCAGACCTCCAGGTCGTAGGTCTTCTTGGCCGAGAAGCCCATGTCGCCGGCGCACAGCAGCATGGTGCGGAACGGCAGCTCCAGCCGCTTGAGCACGGCCTCGGCGCAGCCGACCATGCGCTCGTGCTCCGCCTCCGACTGCTCGGGCGTGGTGACGGAGACGAGCTCGACCTTCTGGAACTGGTGCTGCCGGATGATGCCGCGGGTGTCGCGGCCTGAAGCGCCCGCTTCGGCCCGGAAGCAGTGGGTGAGCGCGGTCACCCGCAGGGGCAGCTCCTCCTCGGCCGTGATCTGCTCGCGCACGAGGTTGGTGAGCGACACCTCGGCGGTGGGGATCAGCCAGCGCAGCTCGGGCGAGCCGGCGGGGTTGTCGCTGCCGCGGGCCGTCTTCAGGCCGGGGAAGGCGGCGAACTGGTCCTCCTCGAACTTCGGGAGCTGGCCGGTGCCGAACATGGTCTCGCTGCGCACCAGCAGCGGCGGAGAGACCTCCAGGTAGCCGTGCTCGCGGGTCTGGATGTCCAGCATGAACTGGCCGAGCGCGCGCTCCAGCCGCGCGAGCTGGCCCTTGAGCACCACGAAGCGGGCGCCGCTCATCCGGGCGGCGGCCTCGAAGTCCATCAGGCGGAGGGCCTCGCCGAGGGTGGCATGGTCCTTGGGCTGGTGAATCGCGAACGGCTCGCCCCAGCGGCGGACCTCGACGTTGCCCGCCTCATCCGCGCCGGGCGGAACATCGGCGGCGGGGATGTTAGGCAGGCCCGCCAGCAGGTTGCGCATCGCCTCGCCGGCCTCGCGCTCGGAGCCGGTCAGCTCCTCCATGCGGGCCTTCAGGCTCTCCACCTGCGCCATGAGGCGCGAAGCCTCGGCCTCGTCCTTCTTCGCCTTGGCCTGGCCGATCAGCTTCGACGTGTTGTTGCGCTCGGCCTGGACGGTCTGCAGCTCGGTTTGCGCGCCGCGCAGGCGGGCGTCGAGGTCGGTGATCTGGGCGACCAGCTCCGAGCCGGACAGACCCTTCGCGTCCCACTGCTTCACAAACAGTTCGGGTGTCTCGCGAATGGCTCGGATGTCGTGCATGGCGCCCGCGGGTGGAAGTGAGCGGTCTTCCTAGTGCGCGTCGGCTAGGGCGCCAAGCTCAGGCCGTGACGACGGCGGTGCTCTGCTCGGCCTTCTTGCGCCCTCGCTCGATCAGCTTCACGCAGGCGATGGAGACGAAGTAGAGGCCGATGATCGGGGTCGCGAGCATCAGCTGGCTGATCGGGTCGGGCGGGGTGACGACGGCGGCGACCACCACCACGCCAAAGACGGCATAGCGCCAGCCGTTCCAGAGCATCTGCGAACTGACCATGCCGGCCAGGCCCAGCAGGGTCAGCACGACGGGCAGCTGGAAGCAGAGGCCGAAGGCCAGCAGCAGGGTGGTGACGAGCGTCAGGTAGTCCGAAACCTTCGGCAGCAGCTCCACAGTGACCGAGCCCGTGCCCATGATCTGCTGCGAGAGCGAGAACCAAAGGACGAAGGGCAGGATCAGGAAGTAGACCAGCGCCGCGCCGAGCAGGAACAGCAGCGGGGCGGCCAGCAGGAACGGGATGAAGGCCTTGCGCTCGCGCTTGTAGAGGCCCGGCGCGACGAAGGCGTAGACCTGCCAGGCGAGCACCGGGAAGGTCAGGACCACCGCGCCGAAGGCGGCCAGCTTCAGCTTGGTGAAGAAGAATTCCAGCGGCGCGGTGAACACCAGCCGCAGGTTCTCCCCGGTCATGGGCGGGGCGTCCTTCAGCCCGATCAGCACGAACAGGAGGTCGAAGGGCCCCTGGCCGTGCCCCCCCTTGGTGGCGGCGAACATGCGCGCGGCCATCTCGAAGGGATAGAGCAGGGTCTGGTAGATGGGCGTGGCGAAGGTGAAGCAGATCGCGAAGCCCACGACGATCGCCGCCACACAGACGACCAGCCGCTTGCGCAGCTCGATCAGGTGGTCGAGGAGCGGCGCCCGGCTGGCCTCGATCTCGGACTCGTCATGATCGACGTCGCTCATGCGCCGCCCTCAACGATTCCCTTGGAGCGCCGGCCGCCTTCGACAGTCTTGGCGGCGCGCGGCTTGCGGGCCGGGGCGGAGGCCGTTTTGGCGGGCGCCGGCGTCTTCTTGGGCGCGGCTTTGCGGGCGCGGGGCTTCTTGGCGGCAGGCGCCGCTTCCGCGGCCTCGGCAGCCTGGGCCGCCTGGAAGGCCTCGTGCTGAGCGCCCAGGGGCGGACCGAAATTCACGCCCACGTCGGCCAGGCTGGATTCGATCTCCTGGGCGGCCTGGTTGATCTGCAGCGGGTCCGCGTTCAGGCCGCGCCGCATCGCCTCGACCTCCTTGCGCAGGTCGTCGAGCTCCGTCTGGCGGGCCATCTCGTCGAAGCTGGAGCGGAACTCGGCGGCCATGCCGCGCAGCTTGCCCATGAACTGGCCAAACTTGCGCAGCATCACCGGCAGGTCCTTCGGACCCACCACGATCAGCGCCACGATGGCGATGACCAGGAGCTCCGTGGCGCCGATCTCGGGAAGCATGGACCCTGCCCTAAACGGAAGCGCCGGCCGCGATCAAGCGCAGGCCGGCGCGGAAATGCGCTGGCGCAGCCGGCGTCAGCTGCGGGCCGTGTCCTTCTTGCGGGTCTTCGGCAGGGGTTTGGCCTCTTCTTCGGCCTCCTGCTCGTCGCCCTTCAGGCCTTCCTTGAAGGCCTTGATGCCCTTGGCGGTGTCGCCCATCAGGCTGGAGATCTTGCCCCGGCCGCCGAACAGCAGCGCAGCCGCCACCACGATCAGCAGAATGTGCCAGATATTCAACGCACCCATGTGCCCAACTCCCTGAGCGCGAGCGGGCGGACTCGCCGCGCCCCGCATATGTCACCGCGGTATATAGTCGGTCCCGCCGAAGCGCGCCACGGACCAGAGCGCGTCACCGCTCAGCTTGTTCCTCGCCCAGATAATCGGTGTGGAATTCCGGCGCCTCGGACCCGTCGTCCAGCGGGTCCTCGTCCGGGGCGAGCGCAGAGGGATCCGGGACGGAGAAGTCGGCGGGCAGGTCCAGGCTGAGCAGGCCGGCCGCCTTCATCTCCGCCGCGCCCGGCAGGTCGGAAAGGCTCGCCAGCCCGTAATGCTCCAGGAAGGCGTCGGTGGTGCCGTAGGTGACCGGCCGGCCCGGCGTGCGACGGCGGCCGCGCATCCGCACCAGGCCCAGCTCCAGCAGGACGTCCAGCGTGCCGCGGCTGGCCTGGACGCCGCGGACGGCCTCGATTTCGGCGCGCGTCACCGGCTGGTGGTAGGCGATGATGGCCAGGGTCTCCTGGGCGGCGCGGGACAGCCGGCGAGGCTCGTCGCGCTCCTCCGTCATCAGCCAGGCGAGGTCCTGGGCGGTCTGGAAGCGCCAGCGCTCGGCCACGCGGGCCAGTTCCACGCCCCTGCCCTCGTAGCGCGCCTGCAGGGCGGCGAGAGCCGCCGCCACGTCCGCGCCCTCCGGCAGACGGCGGGCCAGGTCGGCCTCGCTCAAAGGTCCGGCGGCCGCGAACAGCAGGGCCTCGACCTCGCGCTCGGTGTTGGAGGGCTCGCTCATGGGACTCGCACCTTGGACCGCAGGTAGATGTCGGCGAAGGCCTCCAGCTGGCGGGCCTCCAGGGCGCCCTCCTTCACCAGCTCCAGGCTGGCGGAGAGGGTCGAGGCCACGAACGAGGCGCGGCTGGGGCCGTGGTCCTGCGGCCCGAACGGCGCCACGCCGGTGAGCGGAGTCCAGCGCTCGAGGTCGGGCAGCAGGCGGCGCAGACGTTCGCGGGCGTCCTCCAGCGGATAAGCCTGGGGCGGCCGGGGCTGGTAGTGGCGGGAGGATTCCTTACGGCGCTGGCCGATGTAGGCGCTCATCAGGCCGTAGAGGTCGCCCTCGATGCGGCCGGACGGGATGACCTTGATGGCCTCCGGGTCGCCGCGGACGAAGACATCGCGGCCGAGCTGCGGCCGCTCCTTCAGCTCGTCGGCCGCCTTGCGCATGGCGTCGAGCTTGGCCAGCCGGAAGGCAAGCCGCGCCGCCATCTCCTCGGCCGGCGCCTCCTCCGCCTTGGGCCGTTCGGGCCTGGGCAGCAGCAGGCGGGACTTCAGGTAGGCCAGCCACGCCGCCATCACGAGGTAGTCGGCGGCGAGGCTGAACCGCCGGCGGCGAGCCTCCTGCACGAACACCAGGTACTGCTCGGCGAGCTTGAGCACCGAGAGCTTGAGCAGGTCCACCTTCTGGCTGCGGGCGAGCGCCAGCAGCACGTGCAGCGGGCCTTCGTAGCCCTCCACGTCGACGATGAGGGCCTCGCCATCCTCCGCCGCGGTGGCGGCGGCGTCGAAGTTCAGCCCGGGCTGGAAGCCTTCGCTCATGCCGCCCACCGGCCTTCGAAGGCGGCGTCGAAGCGGGCGCGCGCCGCGGCCGCGTCGAAGGGCTCCACGACCTTCGGGAGGCGGGCCAGGGCGGCGTCGGCGCGTCGCCTCGCCTCCCCGATGAGCTCGCCAGCGCCAGCCGCGGCCTCGCGCATCTCGGCCATGTCGCCGTTGCAGTGCAGGACCACGTCGCAGCCGGCCGCCCGCGCGGCCCGCGCTCGCTGGGCGAAGCCGCCGGAGAGCGCCTGCATGGAGAGGTCGTCTGTCATCACCAGGCCGGCGAAGCCGATGGCGCCGCGGATCGCGCGCTCGAAGACCGTCTTCGAGGTCGTCGCCGGCCGCTCCGGATCGATGGCCGAGTAGATGACGTGGGCCGTCATGGCCATGGGCATGTCTGAGAGCGCCTTGAACGGTGCGAAGTCACGCGCCTCCAGCTCGTTCCAGGCGGCGTCCACCACCGGCAGCGCCTTGTGGCTGTCGGCCCGGGCGCGGCCGTGGCCAGGCATGTGCTTGGTCACCGGCAGCACCCCGCCGGCGATCAGCCCCTCGCATGCGGCGCGGCCCAGCACCGCCACCGCTTCAGGCGTGTCGGCGTAGGCGCGGTCGCCGATCACCTCGTGGGCGTCGGGGTCCGGCACATCCAGCACCGGGAGGCAGTCGACGCTGATCCCGACCTCAGCCAGGTCGTGGGCCATGAGGCGGGCGCCGAGGCGGGCGACCTCGCGCCGGAGCGCGGCGCCCTTCACCCGGCCATAGGCGCGGCCCGGCGGATAGCGCCGCCAATGCGGCGGTCCCAACCGCTGGACCCGTCCGCCTTCCTGGTCGATCAGCACGGGCGCTTCGGGCCGGTCCACGCAGGCCCGCAGCTCGTCCGTCAGCCGCCGCACCTGGTCCGGGCTCTCGACGTTGCGCCCGAAGAGGATGAACCCCCACGGCCTCACGTCATGGAAGAAGGCCCTCTCCTCGCCCGAGAGGGTTGCGCCGGCGCAGCCCAGGATGGCGGCCGCCGCGGTCACCGGACGAAGCAGCTCTTCCCGGCGGCCTTGAGGCGGTCGCAGAAGGCGGCGGCGTCGGCGCGGCTGGCGAAGCCGGTCACGGCGGTGCGGTAGAGGACGCCGCCGTTGCGCTCGATCTTCTCCACGCTCTTGCCCTTGCCGGCGGCAAGGCCCGGCGCGGCGGCGACGGCCTCGCTCCAGGCCTTGTCGGCCAGCGCCGTCGATGAGACGGCGCCGATCTGCACGACCGCGCCTCCGGCGGCGGGCGCTGCGGCCTTCACGGCCGGAGCCGGGGCGGACTTGGGCGCAACCTTCGGCGCAGGCGGCGGCGTCACCACCGCCGCTTTCGGCGCGGGCGGCGGGACCACCTTCGCAGGCGGCGTGTCGGAGGACTTGATGGCCGGACGCAGGGCCGGCTCGGCGACCACCGGAGCGGACGGCGGGGCGACGACGACGGGCGCGGGCGCCGGACGCGCCTGGGGCTCTTCCGGCGGGGCGGTGAAGATCGGGGCGTCGTCCGCCGGCTGGGCGTTCTCGGCCTTGTAGATCTGCAGACCTGCGGCGGGGTCCTGCGGCTGGGCCTCGGCCGGCGCCGGGGACTTCATGTCGCCGATGGAGGCGCCGACGGTCTGCGGCGGCTGGCCCGCCTCGCGTACGCCGGAGCGGTAGAAGACCACGATGGCCACCACGAGACCCACCAGCACCAGGGCCGAGATGATCATGGTGAAGGGGATAGGCCTTGAGCCGCGGACCGGCTGTCGCGCGTCGAAGGACAGCGGCGCGTCGGTGGGAGGCGTGTAGGCGCCGCGGTCGGTGTCGGCCATCGTCTAAGCTCCGAGCAATCCCGGCGCGCCGCAAACGGTCTGTCAGCGAATCGCGCGCACTCGCCGACAGTCTATCGGACAGGCAAGGTCCGCGACGGCCGCCGGACGCATTTTCTGTGGGCGATGCGGCGCTCAGAAGGCGGCGTCTGGCCGCAGGGATCAGCCCCAGACGTCGAGGTGGAAGAGCTTGCGGTGCTCCTCGATGGCGAAGCGGTCGGTCATGCCGGCGATGTAGTCGCAGACGACGCGGGCCTTGTAGGCCTCATCACGGCTCATGGCGCGCTCCGACCACTCGGTGGGCAGGACGTCCGGCTCGGCCATGAACAGCTGGAACATCTCCGCCAGGATCCGCCGCGCCTGACTGCGGGTGCGGTTGACCCGCCAGTGGCGGTACATCCGCTCCATCAGGAAGGCCCGCAGGGCCGAAAGGTCCTCGACCATGTCGCGGGAGAAGGCGACGAGCGCGTGGTCGAGGTTGCGGACATCCTCGCCCGACCGGACCTTGCCCGCCTCGGCCCGCCGGCGGGTCTCCGCGAGGACGTCGTCCACCATGGCGCCGATCATCCGGCGCACGGCCTCCATCCGCACGATGGACTGGTCGCACTCGGGCCAGTCCTTGAGCGCGCTGGCCACGTGCGGGCCGATCAGGGGGACGTCCAGCAGTTCCTTCAGGAAGAAGAGGCCCGCCTGCACGCCGTCGTCCACGTCGTGGTTGTTGTAGGCGATGTCGTCTGCGAGCGCGGCGACTTGCGCCTCCGCCGAGGCCCAGGTGCCGAGCCTAAGGTCGTAGTCCTTGTCGAACTCGGCGATGGCTCGCCACGAGGGGCGGTCCAGCTTATCCACCACCGGGCCGTTGTGCTTGATGACGCCTTCGAGCGTCTCCCAGGTGAGGTTCAGGCCGTCGAAGCGCGGGTAGCGGCGCTCCAGGCGGGTCACCACCCGGAAGGTCTGCACATTGTGGTCGAAGCCGCCGAAGCCCTGCATCTGGACCTGCAGCTCGTCCTCGCCCGCGTGGCCGAAGGGCGGATGCCCGAGATCGTGGGCGAGCGCGATGGTCTCGGCGAGGTCCGGGTCGAGGCCCAGCGCCGTCGCCAAGGAGCGGGCAATCTGCGCCACCTCGAGGGAGTGGGTCAGGCGGGTGCGGAAGTGGTCGCCCTCGTGGGCCACGAAGACCTGGGTCTTCTCCTTGAGCCGCCGGAAAGCCGTGGAATGGATGATCCGGTCGCGGTCGCGGGCGAAGGGCGTACGGGTGCGGCTCTCCGGCTCGGCGAACTTGCGGCCGCGCGAGGTCGAGGGGTCTTCGGCGTAGGGCGCTCGGGGCGGGATCGTGGAGGCCATCAAACCATTCTGGACATTGGCCTCTTGGTCGAAGCCGCGGTGGCGCACATATAGGCTAAGCCACGAAGACGTTTAACAGAGATGACCAGCACCCCTGACGTCACCCTATCCGAACGGGCCGCCAAGCGGATCCGCGCCATCGGCGAGGCGGAGGGCCGAGCCGTGATGCTGCGCGTGGCGGTGGAAGGCGGCGGCTGCTCCGGCTTCCAGTACCAGTTCGACCTGGTCGAGGCGGCTCAGGCCGACGACCTGAGGATCGAGCGCGACGGCGCCGCGGCGCTGGTGGACGAGATGTCCCTGGTCCTGCTGAAGGGCTCGGAGATCGACTTCGTGGACGAACTGGCCGGGGCGGAATTCCGGGTGCGGAACCCGAACGCCAAGTCCTCCTGCGGCTGCGGCGTCAGCTTCTCGATCTGACACCTGCGCGACGTCGCGTCACGGTTACGCAAGCTTAACGTGCAACCCGCTGCCCCAGCGTCATAGTTGGCGCAACTCGACGCGTTCGAGGGGGGACCGGTTCATGAAGCTTGCCGCCATCACCCGGCGCCTGGCGCTTGCCGCCTTGGCCGGCGCGCTCGCCGCCACACCGGCCGCGGCCCAGACCTACGACGGCGACTGGGCTGGCGTGCTGGAGGTCCCGAACGGGACGAAGCTGCGGCTGGCCCTGCACGTGAAGACCGAGGGCGGCGAGACCAAGGCAGTCCTGGAGAGCCTCGACCAGCAGGCGACCATTCCCGCCACGGCGGTGAAGACCGACGGGGGCGAGCTCCAGATCCTGTTCATGCCGATCATGGGCGAGCTGAAGGGCAAGCTGTCGGCAGACGGCAAGACGCTGGACGGCTCCTGGACCCAGGGCGGGTCGATCCCGCTGAAGCTGACCAAGGCCGCGAAATAGGCGCTTTCCCTGCCCTCATGGGAAGGTGGCGAGCGAAGCGAGACGGGTGGGGAAGTCGTGTTCAAGCCCCGCTTCCGAGGCCCGCCCACGCTTCCTCACCCTGGCCGACTAGCGTCGGCCGGCCCCTCCCCATAAAGGGGGGGAAACGGGGATTCCTCGATGCGCATCGCCACCTGGAACGTGAACTCGGTCAACGCCCGCCTGGAGACGGTGGTGCGGTGGTTCGAGGCCTGCCAGCCGGACGTGGCCTGCCTCCAGGAGATCAAGTGCGTCGACGAGAAGTTCCCGGCCGAACCCTTTGAACGGCTTGGCTATAACCTCGCAATCCACGGGCAGAAGTCCTACAACGGGGTGGCCATCCTCTCGAAGCGGCCGCTGGAGGACGTCCGCCGGGGCCTGCCAGACGGGGGTGAGGACGAGCAGTCCCGCTACCTGGAGGCCGTGGTCTCCGGGCCGACGCCGGTGCGGGTCGCCTCCATCTACCTGCCCAATGGCAATCCGATCGGCACCGAGAAATTCGCCTACAAGCTGGCCTGGATGGCGAGGTTGCAGGCGCACGCCCGCGACCTGCTGCAGTTCGAGGAGCCGCTGGTCCTGGTGGGCGACTACAACGTCATCCCCGAGCCGCGCGACGCCGAATATCCCGACAACTGGAAGACCGACGCCCTCTTCCAGACCGAGAGCCGTGAGGCGTTCCGGGCGCTGAAGTGGCTGGGCCTGACCGACGCCTACCTGGAGGCCGACGGCGCGCCGGGCGCCTACACCTTCTGGGACTACCAGGCCGGCGCGAGGCAGCGGAACAACGGCATTCGCATCGACCACGCCCTCCTCTCGGCCCAGGCGGTGGACCGCCTGGTGGGGGTGTCGATCCACCGCGACGTCCGCGGCTGGGAGAAGCCCTCCGACCACGTGCCCTTGGTGGTCGAACTGGACGTCTGACTCGCGCATTTGGGGAGACTCAGCAAACAGGCTTAGCCTCCGCCCCACGATGGACGAGGTCCCGCGCCTGATCCTGATGCTGGTGCTGGCCGGAGCGGTGCTGACGCTCCTGGGCGCGCTGGCCATCCGGCTGAACGACGAGGCGCGGCGTGTCCGCCGCGGCCTGAAGAAGGTGCTGGGCGCGGAGCCGCACGCCCTGATCGTGGCGCGCGGCCGGGGCCGCGGAGCGGGCTTCGACTTCGGGGCCAACCGCATGGCGGTGGCCTGGGACACCGGCGAGTGGTGCCTGATCTACCGCATCGACGAGCTGATCGGGGCCGAGCTGATCCTCGACGGCCAGGTGGCCGCCCGCGCCCATCGCGGCGAGGCCCGCCGCGCCCTGGACGTGCTGGGCGGGGCCGAGAAGGAGGTCCGGCTGCGGCTGATCTTCGACGACCCGCGGCATCCCGAGTTCGTGCTGGTGCTGTGGCAGACTTCCGACGAGGCCCGCCGCGGGGCCCCGGACGCCGAGGACGCCGTGCAGGAGGCGAACCGCTGGATCGCCCGCGTCGAGGCCCTGCTGCGCCGCCCCCTGCCCCGCCGCGAGGCGCCGGCCGCCGCCGTCGCTGCGTCGTCCGAGGACGACGAGGAGATTGAAGAGGCCGAGGACGACGAGGACGAGACCCAGGCTGAGATCGACGTCGAGGACGCCGACGCCGAGGCCGAGGCGCCGCCCTGGGAAGACGATGAAGACGAGGACGCCGACGAGGACGAGCGCATAGCTTGACGGCGTAAATCGACGGGCGGACAGTCACGCCCGGGAGGGCCACAGATGCTGAACCTGATCGCTGCCGCCACCTTCTTCGTGCTGATCCACCTGCTGATCTCAGGCACCCGCGTGCGCGACGTGCTGGTGCTGCGACTGGGGGCGGGCCCGTACATGGGCCTGTTCTCGCTGGTCTCGCTCCTCGGCATCGTCTGGCTGGGCTGGGCCTTCGCAGGCACGCGCGGCGCGCCGGGCAACGAGGTGATCTGGGGCATGGGCTCGCTCACCCACGGGCTGCAGTTCGTCCTGCAGCTGGTGGCGGTGCTGTTCATCGTTGTGGGCCTCACCACGGCCAACCCGACCAGCGTCCGCCAGGAGGCGGCCCTGGACCGGCCCGAGCTGGTGCGCGGGATCCTCAGGATCACCCGGCACCCGTTCCTGTGGGGCGTGGCGGTCTGGGCGCTGGGCCACCTGCTGGTGAACGGCGACGCCGCCAGCCTGGTGCTGTTCGGCTCGATGCTGGCGCTGGCGCTGTTCGGCACCGCCTCGATCGACGCCAAGCGCAAGCGGGCGCTCGGGGCCAAGTGGGACCAGTTCGCCGTGCAGACCTCAAACACGCCGTTCCTGGCCATCATCCAGGGCCGGCAGCGGCTGGCGCTGGGCGAGCTCGGCTGGTGGCGGATCGCGCTGGCGATCGCCGTCTGGGTCGCCCTGATCTGGGGCCACCCCTACCTGTTCGGGGTCGCCGTCCTGTACTGACCGAGCGCGAAGTCCACCGCGGCCTCGCAATGGACGATGGTGGTGTCGACGGTGGGCAGCCCCGTCGCCTCCGGCTCCAGCAGGAGGCCGATCTCGGTGCAGCCGAAGATCACCCCGTCCGCGCCGGCGGCCTTCCCCCGGGCGATCATTTCCAGCACGGCCTGCCGGGAGTCCTCGCGCACGAGGCCCTGGCAGAGCTCGTCGAAGATGACGGCGTGCAGGCGTTCGCGCTCGGCGTCCGGCGTCAGGGGGGACAGGCCGGCCGCGGCAAGGCGGTCGCGGTAGAAGGCCTTCTCCATGGTGAACCGCGTGGCGAGCAGCAGCGGGCGGGTCACGCCCTTCGCCTTCAGCGCGGAGGCCGTGGCGTCGCCGATGTGGATCAACGGGATCGAGACCGCCGCCGTCACCTCCGGCGCATTGATGTGCATGGTGTTGGCGCAGATCAGCAGGGCCTCGGCCCCGGCGGCCTCTAGCCGCCGACCGGCGTCGGCCAGCCGCGCCCCGGTCGCTGCCCAGTCGTCCTTCGCCTGCAGCTGCGCGATCGGCGCGAAGTCGACGCTCCACAGGATCAGCTGGGCCGAATGCAGCCCGCCCAGCCGGTCGCGGACCAGGCGGTTGAGCTCGCGGTAGTAGATCGCCGTGCTCTCGGCGCTCATCCCGCCGATCAGGCCCAGGGTGCGCATCAGATGTCGGCGTACACGTGCTCTTCGCCGGCGAAGCCGGGATGCGTCACCGCGCCGGCGTAGGCGGGGCCGACCGCCTGGACGAACTTCCAGATTGCGCCGGAGCCGTAGCCGGTGCGGCGCGGCGGCTCCTTGGCGAGCTCGTGGGCGCGGTGCTCCAGCTCGATGGGGTCGACCTCCAGCTCGATGGTTCCGGCGTCGGCGTCGATGGTGATGATGTCGCCGTTCTTCACGAGCGCGATCGGTCCGCCATCGGCCGCCTCGGGGCCCACGTGGCCGACGCAGAGCCCACGCGTGGCGCCGGAGAAGCGGCCGTCGGTGATCAGCGCGATGTTCTCCACGCCCTGGCCGTAGAGGGCCGCCGTCGTCGACAGCATCTCGCGCATGCCGGGGCCGCCCTTGGGTCCTTCGTAGCGGATCACCAGGACGTCGCCTTCCTTGTAGTCGCGGGCCTCGACGGCGGCGAAGCAGGCCTCCTCGCCGTCGAACACCCGCGCCGGGCCGCGGTGCTTCACGTGCTTCAGGCCGGCGACCTTGACGATGGCGCCGTCGGGGGCGAGCGAGCCCCAGAGGCCCACGACGCCGCCGGTGGGCGACAGTGGGTTGGAGACCGGCCGGATCACCTCCTGGTCGTCGCGCCACTGCACGTTGGCCAGGTTCTCGGCCAGGGTCTTGCCGGTCACGGTCATGCAGTCGCCGTGCAGGTAGCCGCCCTCCAGCAGGGTCTTCAGCAGCATCGGCACGCCGCCGGCCTCGCCCATGTCCTTGGCCACGAACCGGCCGCCGGGCTTCAGGTCGGCGATGTAGGGCGTGCGCGCGCAGATCTCGGCGAAGTCGCGCAGGGTGAACTCAACCCCGCACTCGTGGGCCATCGCCGGCAGGTGCAGGCCGCCGTTGGTCGACCCGCCGCTGGCGGCGACCACGACGGCGGCGTTCTCGAACGCCTTGCGGGTGCAGATGTCGCGCGGACGGATGTTCTGCTCGATCAGCCGCACCACCGCCTCGCCCGAGGCGCGGGCATAGGCGTCCCGGTCCAGGTAGGCGGCCGGCAGGGCCGACGACAGCGGCAGGGCCAGGCCAATGGCCTCGGAGACGCAGGCCATGGTGTTGGCGGTGAACTGCCCGCCGCAGGCGCCGTCGCCGGGGCAGGCGTGCTGCTCCACCTGGCACAGCCGCTCCTCGGTGATCGTTCCGGCGGAGAACTGGCCCACGGCCTCGAAGACGTCCTGGACGGTCAGATCGCGCCCGTCGAGCCGGCCCGGCAGGATGGAGCCGCCGTAGAGGAAGACGCTCGGCACGTTGAGCCGCAGCATGGCCATCATCATGCCGGGCAGGCTCTTGTCGCAGCCGGCGATCCCCACCAGGGCGTCGTACGAGTGGCCGCGCATGGTCAGCTCGACCGAGTCGGCGATCACCTCGCGGCTGACCAGGGACGAGCGCATCCCCTCGTGGCCCATGGCGATGCCGTCGGTGACGGTGATGGTGCAGAACTCGCGCGGGGTCGCGCCCGCGGCCTTCACGCCCTCCGAGGCGGCGTGCGCCTGGCGCATCAGGGCGGTGTTGCAGGGCGCCGCCTCGTTCCAGCAGGACGCGACGCCCACCAGGGGGGCCGCGATGTCCCGGCTGCCGAGCCCCATGGCGTAGTAGTAGGAGCGGTGCGGCGCACGCGCCGGGCCTTCGGTCACGTGCCGGCTAGGCAGGCGGCTCTTGTCCCAGGACCCGTCCGGTTTGCGATGCATCTGTCCCACGCGCCTCCGACTTGCGGCGCCCTCCTTAAGGGCGGCGGCGGCCGCGCGGAAGCCTCCTCCGAATCGGCGGCGTGAGAACTCGTGAGGAAAGTCTTGCGCGAAACAAAGGAGGCGCGCTTTCGCGCGCCCCTAGGTCGTTCTCTGGGAAGAACAAAGTCACTAACAGGCGGACCTTGCTGCACATTTCTTGCGCCGACAAGCCGCTGTCATCCCAGCACTGTGTCCCTGGCGCCAGCGTAAGTGACCAGCGTGAGTGATCGCCGTTCACTTAACAACGTTACCATTGACGGTTAGCGGGGCGTGCTTCAGCCTTGCAACAAGCGCAGTCAATAGCGCCCACCAAAACATGCTGCGGGGAGGCGGCTCACATATGCAACGCAAGCTATTTCTCATGGCGTCCAGCGCCACGCTGGCGGCTGCCATCGCGACGTCTGCGTACGCGCAGTCCAGCAATACGATCGAAGAGCTCGTGGTCACCGCCGAACGGCGGGAGCAGAGCCTGCAGGACGTGCCGGTGGCCGTCTCCGCCTTCACCTCGGAGCGTCGTGACCTGATCGGGATCACCACGATCCAGGACATGACCAACTTCACCCCGGGCCTGCAGTATTCGACGCAGCTCGACCGCACGAGCGTGCGCGGCGTGGGTCGACTCACCAACGTGCACACGGCGCAGGGCGCCGTCGCCATCTACTCCGACGGCATCTTCACCTCCTCCACGGTCGAGGCCGGCAAGACGCCGCTGTTCACAGACCGCGTGGAAGTGCTGCGGGGCCCGCAGGGCACCCTCTACGGCCGCAACTCCATCGGGGGCGCGATCAACGTGATCTCAAAGCGGCCCACGGAGGAGATGTACGCCGAGATCCGCGCCCAGCTGCAGAACTACAACCGCACCGTCCTGGAAGGCGCCGTCTCCGGTCCGACGATCATCCCGGGCGTGAACTTCCGGCTCGCGGCCAACTGGGACAAGCAGCGCGAGGGCTGGATCGACAACATCGTCCCGGGCCAGCCCGACGAAGGCAACATCATCGACACGATGATCGTCGAGGGACAGCTGCAGTTCGAGTTCGGCGAGAACTTCGACGGCTGGATGAAGCTCGCCACCTACCGCTGGGAGAACGGCAGCGGCGGCCCCGGCGCCCGCTACACCTGGACCCCGCACCCCTACCCCACCTATCAGGCGGGCAACGCGGCCATCGCCCTGAACCCCGGCTATGCCTGCCGCCCCGGCCTCACGACCAATGTGGTGAACCCCTCGCCGGCGGGCTGCGTGAACCCGGCCATCAACGACCCACGCAAGATCGCCTCCATCGTGCCGTATGACGTGGACCTCGACGCCACCGTCATCTTCGCCAGCGAGTGGATCTGGCACTTCGACACGATGGACCTGAAGTACCTCGCGGGCGGAACGCACTATCACTACTACCTGAACGGCCCGACGCCGGTGGAGCAGGCTCCCATCCAGGAGTTCCGCTTCCTCAACCTGCTTGCTCCGGGGACGCCCGGCGCTCTGGTGCGGCCGCGCTACGAATTCTCCTACGAGGAGATCAAGAACTGGTTCAGCCACGAAGTGAACCTGTCGTCCACGCACGACGGCCCGCTCCAGTGGCTCGGTGGCCTCTACCTCTACCTCGAGGATTTCGAGCAGCCGGTCTCCACCTACTTTCCTGACGAGCCCGCCGCGAGCGGCGCGTTCCTGACGCAGACCACCTGCGTCTTCACCGGCAACGCCTGCGCCGCGCCGATCGGGCGGATCTATGACAACAAGCCCAAGTTCAGCATCAGCTCCAAGGCGGCCTTCGGTCAGATCGACTGGGCGTTCGCCGAGACCTGGAAACTGACGGCGGGCCTCCGTTACACGAAGGACGAGATCAGCGGCACCGAGTCCCTGCGCCTGCTCTGCTTCGACGTGCAGGCCTGCTCCGGCGGCTTCCCGCCCGAGATCGTCGGCAACAACCTCATCGACCTGACCCAGCTGCCGACCGTCATCAGCGGCTACATCCCGGGCCAGCCAGGGTCCCCTGGCGTCACCCAAGGGGTCACCTCCCTCACCACGGTCGATCCGGCTAGCGGCTTCGCGAGCCGCAACTACGAGAATTCGTGGACGGCGACGACCGGCACCGTGGGCGTCCAGTGGGAGCCGGACACCGACACCATGGCCTATGCCCGCTACAGCCGCGGTTACAAGGCGGGCGCCCTGCGCGTCGGCATCGACACCACCATCTCGAGCTCGCCCAACAGCGATCCCGAGTACGCGGACGCCTTCGAAGTGGGGCTGAAGAAGAACTTCGGCCCGTCGCTGCAGACGAACGTGGCGGTGTTCCACACCAAGTACGAGAACGCCCAGGTGCCGATCAGCATCGTGCCCACGGGCGGCGGCCTCGCGCAGGTGCAATCGGTCTTCTACAACATCCCCGCGGCGGTGACGCAGGGTGTCGAATTCGAGGGGACCTGGCAGCCGATCGACAATCTGCAGATCCTCGTCAACTACGCCTACCTGGATGCGCACATCACCGAGGCGTCGGGGGTCATCGATCCCACCGACCCGACGGCGGTCGCGTCGGGCGCAAACCCGACCGGACCGCTGCAGACCTGCGCGGCGAATCCGACGGGCTCGTGCGACGTCTTCACCGGCAATGTGCAGCGCGGCCAGAACCTGGACGGCGACCACCTGCCGAACGCGCCGGAGCACAAGTTCACCTTCAACGTGAACTACACTTGGCAGTTCGGGGACAGCTCGCTCACCGCCTCGGGCACCTACGTCTGGCGCGATGAGCAGTACGGCTCGATCTTCGACCGCGAGTACTACAAGTCGCCTGCCTACGATCAGGTGGACCTGCGGGCGACCTGGAAGGGGCCGGAAGACCGCTACAGCGTCATTGCCTTTGTCCGCAACGTCTTCGACGAGCTCGGCTACGAAGGCGGCGCAGGCGCCGGACGGCGGGCGGGCTTCGTGCCGGCGTTCGCCCTCGGCCAGCCAGGCTTCGCGGCCAGGCCTGTGGTGGAAGGCATCGCCAGCACCTATCCGCTGACACCGCCGCGCACCTTCGGCATCGAGCTGCAGTACCGCTTCTTCTAGGCCGCAGGCCTGAAATGGTGAGGGGGCCCCGCAGAGATGCGGGGCGCCCTTCTCATGTCCGGCTGGCGGTATCGAGGCTCGCCAGCGCCTCCGACCAGGCCGTGTCGAACTCGGCCGTCCAGGCCTCGCCCAGCACCTCGCGGCAGACGTCGCGCACGATCGGGAAGAACCGCGGGAAGTCCGCCGCCTCCACCCCCCAGCCATCGTGGTTCGCCCGCTCCGCCCGCACCAGGTTGGCGGTGTAGGCGCCCTCAGGCTCCATGAGGCACTGGAAGGCGATGGCCAGCATCTCGCCGCGGATGGCGCCGGTGTCGTCGTGGGCGAACAGCGGCTCGGTGTGCGGCAACTCGGCGAACAGCCGCCTGTAGACCAGGTGCGCGGGGTCCCCTGCCCGCTCGGCCAGCATCTGGAGGCTCTGTTCGACCGGTCCGCTCATCCGCCTATAGTCGCAATAACGAAACACCCGAGGGAGGGGCCGCATGGCGTTCCAGGACATCCTCTACGAAGCGCGCGACGGCGTGGCCTTGATCACGCTCAACCGGCCGAAATATCGCAACGCCCAGAGCTACCGAATGCTCGACGAGATTGACCAGGCCTTCGATCTCGCGCGGGCTGACGAGGCGGTGCGCGTGGTGGTGATCCGAGGCGCCGGCGGGGTGTTCTCGACCGGCCACGACCTCGGCACGGCCGAGGGGATGGAGTACCGCAAGGCGCTGGGCGCCAAGCCGGGCATCCAGACCTACGACCAGTTCAAGAAGTACAACCTCGACCTGCTGGTGAGGTGGCGCAACTTCCCCAAGCCCACCGTGGCCATGGTCGAGGGCTACTGCATCTACGCCGGCTGGATGCTTGCGGCGGCCATGGACGTGGTCTTCGCCGCCGAGGACGCCGAGTTCCTCGGGGGCTTCGTGGAGTACAACTCCATCCCTTGGGATATCGGGATCCGGCGGGCGAAGGAGCTGGTCTTCGAAAGCCGGTTCATCTCCGCCGCCGAGGCCGCCCATTACGGCTTCGTCAACCGCGTGCTCGCCAACGCCGACCTGGAGCGGGAGACCCTCGCCTGGGCCCGCCGCGTGGCGGAGAACAGCCCCGAGGCCCTGCGCATGGCCAAGATCCAGATGAACAAGGCCCAGGACGCCCAAGGCTTCACCCAGGCGGTGGAGGACAGCCTGGGCGACTACGTCGCGATGATGTGGATGCCCGGCGGGGAGATGCGGGTGGAGGGCGTCCGGCGCCTGGCTACCGTCGACCTGGCCGTCCGCGGCAAGCGCGGCGAGCGGTTCGGGCTTGCCAAGCCCGCCGAGGCTGCCGAGTAGGGCGCATGGATGTGAGTGCGATCAAACGACCTGGCTTTGGGGCAAGGCCAGCCTTGATCGCCCTCGCCTGCTTCCTGGCCGGGGCATGCGCGACAAGGCCCAGCGCCGACGCCGCGCGAGGCCCGGCCATCGCCCACCACCAGCACCTGATCAGCCCCGATTTCTCGCCCATCGTGGGGCAGCCGCCCATCGACGCCGCCGCGCTGCTGAGGATGATGGACGATGCGGGAAGCCGGCGCGGCGTCGTCCTGTCCGTCGGCTACAGCTTCGCCGACGAGCGCAAAGGCCTCAGCGAGCCCGAAGCCCGCGTCCGCCAGGAAAACGACTGGACCTCGGCGCAGGTCATGACCGCGCCCCGGCGCCTGGTCGGGTTCTGCGGGGTCAATCCGCTGACCCCTGGAGCCCTGGCCGAGATCGAGCGCTGCAACCGCCTGCCCGGCATGCGCGGCGTGAAGCTCCACTTCGGCAACAGCGGCGTCAGCCTCCGCGACCCTGCGCACGTCAGCCGGATGCGCGAAGTGTTCGCCCTGGCCAACCGCCTGGGTGCGCCCATCGCCGCGCACCTTCGCTCGCGCGGCGGAGGATCCTACGGCGCGGAGGACGCGGCGCTGTTCATCGAGCACCTGCTGCCGCAGGCCCCGGACGTCACGGTGCAGATCGCCCACCTCGCCGGAGCGGGGCCCGGCCACAGCCCTCAGGCGGACGCCGCGCTCGCGACCTACATCGAGGCGATCCGCAAGGGCGACTCGCGCATGCGCCGGGTGATCTTCGACGCCACGACCGTGGCCGCGCCGAGCTCGTCGGCCGAAGAGGGCGCGCTCATCGCCCGGCGCATCCGGGAGATCGGCGTCGAGCGGGTGGTGTTCGGTTCCGACCTGCCGATCGGCGGCAATCCGTCCCTGGCGGAAGGCTGGAAGGTGTTCCGGGCCAAGGTCCCGCTGACGGACGCGGAATTGAGCCGCATCGCGGGCAACGTGGCCCCATACCTGCGACGGGGCGCTTAGCGCCTACAGGACCTTCTCGATCTCGGCGGTGACCTCGGCGTCGAGCGGGTCGGTGCGGGGCCCGAAGGCGCGGATCGCCTCGCCGTTCTTCCCGATCAGGATCTTGTGGAAATTCCAGACCGGCTCGGCCGGCTCCCCCAGCTGGTCCTTGGCCCACTTGTAGAACGGGTGCGCAGTCTCGCCCTTAACGTCGGTCTTGGCCGTCAGCGGGAAGTCGACGTTGAAGTTCAACTGGCAGAACTCGGCGATCTCCGCCTCCGTCCCGGGTTCCTGCCCCATGAACTGGTTGCACGGTACGCCCAGCACCACGAGGCCCTTGTCCTTGTAGTCGGAGTAGAGCCGCTCCAGCCCCTCGTACTGCGGAGTGAGGCCGCACTTCGAGGCTGTGTTCACGACCAGCACCACCTTGTCGCGGAAGCTGGTGAGCGGCAGCTCTCCGCCGTCGATGGCTTTGAACGAGAACTCGTGCGCGCTTGAGGTCATGGCGGGTCTCCGGACTGAAACGGCGCCGACGCTACGCCTCCTGCGGCTGCTCCTCCAGCGCCTGCTCGACGGCGAGCGCCAGGTCCAGCGCCCGGATCGCCTCCTCCACGGTCACCACCGGCCGGGGGGCGTCCCCGCGCACGGCCTGCAGGAAGGCCTCGACGCTGCTCCCCAGCGGATCGGCGGCGGCCGGCGTGTCGGCAAAGTCCGGGTTCAGCGTGAAGGGCGTGGTGTTGCGGAATTCACGGGTCATGAAGTCGA
Organism: Phenylobacterium sp.; assembly: GCF_036563285.1. Taxonomy (GTDB): domain Bacteria; phylum Pseudomonadota; class Alphaproteobacteria; order Caulobacterales; family Caulobacteraceae; genus Phenylobacterium. The sequence goes on along the minus strand of NZ_DATCMR010000012.1, from coordinate 125,433 downwards.
TCTCCACCTCGCCAGAGGGATAGACCACCCGCATCGTCCGCTTGCGCTCCGGCGCCACGCGGGAGACGTCGAACAGGGCCGTGAAGCCATCGTCGAAGCTCACCTCCGCGCGCGCCCGGTCCCAGCCGCCGCCGGCGCCCAGCCGCCCCTCGCCTTCCGCGGTCACCGGCTCGGCGGCCGACAGGACGAGCGCCAGGTCAAGGTCGTGCACCATCAGGTCAAGGATGGCCGAGACGTCCTGGCTCCGCGGCGAGGGCGGGCCGTGCCGCAGCGCCTCGAGCAGCAGCGGCTGCTCGGGGACGTCCAGCAGGCCCATGGCGCGGAACACCACCCGCTCCTGGTGTCCGCAAGCCACCACCAGCCCCTTGGCCGCTGCAGCCGCGCGGACCTTCTCGGCCTCGGCGACGCTGACGGCGATCGGCTTCTCTATATAGACGGGCTTGCCCGCGGCGATGGCCGCCAGCGCCTGCTCAGCGTGGTGGGTGGCCGGCGAGGCGATCGTCACCACGTCGACCGCGTCCAGGAACTCGGCCATGTCGTGGAAGGCCCGTCCGCCCAGCGGCACGGCGACCTTGGCGGCCCGCTCCGGATGCGGGTCTAGCACGGCTGAGAGCACCACCCCGGGCAGCCTGGCGTACTGACGGGCGTGGTAGCCGCCGAACACGCCCGCGCCGATCACGCCCCCGCGGAGAGACTCAGACATCCCGTAGCTCCGAACTGGGCACGCGCCCTAGCAGGTGATGGCGCTCGACGCCACCCGCCCGCGCGGCTAAGCCCGTTACGCACCATTGGGAGGGGAAGGCCATGACGAGCGTCCGCGAAGTCCACCTGAAGAGCCGCCCGGTGGGCATGCCCTCCCATGAGAACTTCGAGATCAAGACGGTCGAACTGAGGGACCCCGGCCCCGGCGAGGTCCAGGTGAAGAACCTCTGGATGACGGTCGACCCCTACATGCGCGGTCGCATGAACGACGTGAAGAGCTACGCCCCGCCCTATGCCCTGGGCGAGCCGATGCACGGCGGCGCCGTGGGCCAGGTGACGGCCTCCGGCGATCCCAACTTCAAGGAGGGCGAGCTGGTGCTCTCCCAGCTCGGCTGGCGCGAGGGCTTCACCGCCTCGGCCCAGGGCCTGCAGAAGCTCGATCCCCGAGGCCTGCCGCCCCAGGCCTTCCTGGGCGCCGCCGGCATGCCGGGGCTCACCGCCTACGCCGGGCTGCTGCGCATCGCGGCGCTCAAGGAGGGCGACGTGGTGTTCGTCTCCGGCGCGGCCGGGGCCGTGGGGTCGATGGTCTGCCAGATCGCCAAGGCCAAGGGGCACAGGGTGATCGGCTCGGCCGGCGGGGCGGAGAAGGTGGCGTTCCTGAAGGAGATCGGGGTCGACCACGCCATCGACTACAAGGCCGAGAAGGACCTGACGGCCGCCATCCTCGCGGGCGCGCCGGAAGGGATCGACGTCTACTTCGACAACGTCGGCGGAGACCACCTCGAAGCCGCGCTGAATGCAGCGAAGCTGTTCGCCCGCTTCGCCATCTGCGGGATGATCTCGATCTACAACGCCACCGAGCCGCAGCCCGGCCCGCGCAACATGGCGCTGCTGATCGGCAAGAACATCCGGATGGAAGGCTTCATCGTCTCCCACCACTTCGACATGATGCCAAAGTACATCGACGAGCTCTCCGGCTGGGCGCGCGATGGCAGGGTGAAATGGCGCGAGACCGTGTTCGAAGGGATCGAGAAGGCGCCCGACGCCTTCCTCGGCCTCTTCAAGGGCGAGAACCTCGGCAAGATGCTGGTCAGGCTCGGCTGAACGCGACGGGCGTTGGCCCGTTGTCCCCGCGGGTCTAAAAGCCACCGTCAATCCTCCAGCGGAGCGCCGCCGTGCCGCGCCTTTTCAGCGCCTATGTGATCGTCGACTGGAGCGCCGCGGCGAAGCCCACGACCGGGGCGGACTCGGTATGGATCGGTGTGCTCAAGCGCGACGTGCGCTTCCGCATGGCGTTCGAGAGCTTCAACCCGTCCACCCGCGGCGAGGCCGAGAAGCGGCTCAACCTGATCCTCGACGACCTGAAGAAGCGGTCGGAGCGCGCGCTGGTGGGCTTCGACTTCCCGCTGGGATTCCCGCGCGGGTTCGCGGCGGCCCTGAAGCTGCCGGGCGAGCTCGCCTGGCGCGCCGCCTGGGACCAGGTGGACAAGATGGTCAAGGACAAGGCCGACAACACCAACAACCGGTTCGGCGTGGCGTCGGAGATCAACCGGCGGCTGACAGGGGGCCCCTTCCCGTTCTGGGGGTGTCCGCCGAAGGACGCGCTCACGACGCTGCAGCCGAAGCGCACCCGCGCCCACGGCGCCGACGACCTGCCGGAGTTCCGCCACGGCGACCTCGCGGCCAAGGGCGCGGCCTCGATCTGGAAGCTCTATTACAACGGCTCGGTGGGCGGTCAGGCCATCCTGGGCATGCCGGTGGTGCGCCGCCTGAAGCTCGCCCGCGGGGAGGCCCTGAAGGTCTGGCCGTTCGAGACGGGCTTCCGCGCGCTGACCGAAGCCGACCTGGCCGGCGTCGACGTGGTCGCGGCCGAGGTCTACCCGTCCCTGCTGAAAGCCCAGGGCGCGCCCGGCGAGGTGAAGGACCTGGTGCAGGTGCGCGCCATGGCCGAGCACTTCGCCCGCCTGGACGAGGCCAACAAGCTGGGCGCCCTGTTCGCGCCGCCGAAGGGCACCGCCGCCGACGTGGTGCTGGACGCCGAGCGCGAGGAAGGCTGGATCCTGGGCGCAGGCGCTTAAGGCCGAACCGCTCGGCCCTGCCGCTCCGCCGCTCGTCCCGTACGGCGCAGGCGTCGTCACAGCCGCGCCGCCGCTCGTCACGGCGGCCTTGGCGGCGTTGCGGGCAAGGGTCCACTTCGCCCAACGACACCCAGTTGGACCTCATATGACCCACCCGCGCCCCCTGCCCGCTACGCTCGCGATCCTCTTCGTCCTGGCCGCCTGCTCGTCCGGCTCCACCGGCCCCGTCCCGCCCGCCGCGGACGTGGACTGGCCCCACTACGGCGGCGACGCGGGCGGCCAGCGCTATTCCAACGCCGGGCAGATCACGCCCTCGAACGTGCGCGGCCTGAAGGTCGCCTGGACCTATTCCACGGGCGAGGCCAAGCGCCACTCCCTGGAACGCGCCTCCTTCGAGAACACGCCAATCCTGGCCGGCGGGCGGCTCTACGTCTGTTCGCAGTTCAACAAGGTGGCGGCGCTGGATCCGGCCACCGGACGGCCGCTGTGGACCTTCGACCCGAAGGTCGACCCCGAAGTGCGCTATCCCAACGACTTCGTCTGCCGAGGCGTGACCTACTGGCGAGACCCGACGGCCGCGCCGGAAGCGCCCTGTGCGGCCCGCATCTTCCTGGCGACCGTCGACCGCCGGCTCTACGCCCTCGACGCCGCCAGCGGCCGGGCCTGCCCCGGCTTTGCGGGCGGCGCCCCGGTCGACGTGGGCGCAGGGCTGCAGCTGGTGCGCGACGGCCAGATGCAGATCACCTCGCCTCCGGTCGTGGTGCGCGACACCCTGATCGTGGGCTCCTCGATCGACGACAACCAGCGGGTCCGCGAGATCCCCGGCGTGGTGCGCGCCTACGACGTCCGCAGCGGCGCGCCGAAGTGGAGCTTCGACCCGCTCGCCAACGCCGGGCCGGGCGTTGTGGCGGGGGCGGCCAACGTCTGGGCGCCGATGTCCGTGGACGAGGGCCGCGGGCTGGTCTTCCTGCCCACCTCCAGCGCCAGCCCCGACTTCTTCGGCGGCCTCAGGAAGGGCGCCGGTGGGATGGCCAACTCGGTCGTGGCGCTGGACGCCGCCACCGGCAAGCCGGCCTGGAGCTTCCAGACCACCCACCACGACGTCTGGGACTACGACATCCCCGCCCAGCCGACCCTCGCCGAGGTGGCCTACGGCGGCCGCCGCACGCCGGCGGTGATCCAGGCCACCAAGCAGGGGCTGGTCTTCACCCTGGCCCGCGACACCGGGGCGCCGGTCATTCCGGTCGAGGAGCGGCCCGTGCCGCAGGACGGCGCGCCGGGCGAGCAGCTCTCGCCGACCCAGCCGTTCCCGATCGCGCCGAAGCCGCTGGCGCCGATGCACATCGAGCCGAAGGACGCCTTCGGCCTGACGCCCTGGGACCGCGGGAAGTGCCGCAAGGTGATCGAGGGCGCCCGCCGAGGGGGCATCTACACCCCGCCGTCGACCCAAGGGACGATCCTCTATCCGTTCACCGGCGGCGGGGTGAACTGGGGCGGGTTGGCGTTCGATCCCGGCAGGCAGGTGGCCTACGTCAACACCTCCAGCGCCATGCACCTCGTCACCCTGATCCCCGCGGCCCAGGTGCAGGCGCGGCGCCGCGCCGAGTTGGAGACCGAGATCTCGCCGCAGACGGGGGCGCCGTTCGGCATGCGCCGCGAGGCCCTGCTCTCGCCCTGGGGCCTGCCCTGCAATCCGCCGCCGTGGGGCCAGCTCCACGCCATCGACATGCGCACGGGCCAGGTGCTCTGGGAGGTTCCGCTGGGTACGACCCGCGACCTCGCTCCCGGCTCACAGTTGGTCATGCGCGGGACCGGCACGCCGAACTTCGGGGGGCCGATCGCTACGGCGTCTGGCGTGGTGTTCATCGGAGCGGCCATGGACGACTACCTGCGCGCCTTCGACGGCCGCACCGGCAAGGAGCTTTGGCGCGGCCGGCTGCCGGCCGGCGGCCAGGCGACTCCGATGACCTACGTCTGGAAGGGGCGGCAGTACGTGGTGATCGCCGCCGGCGGGCACTCGAAGTCCGACACGAAGAGGGGCGACACGGTCGTGGCCTACGCCCTGCCCGGCTAGATCCCGCGCCGCGCCAGCATCCAGAAGCGGCCGAGGAGGAGCACGCAGCTGATCACGCTGGCGATCACCACCGCCCAGGCGATGCCGTTGACGCCCATGCCGAGCGGGATGGCCAGCCAGTAGGCGAGCGGCATCATCACGACGATGTAGCTCATCAGGTGGGTGCCGCTGGGCAGCCACACGTCGCCCCGGGCCCGCAGCGCCTGGGCCGCCACCACCTGCAGCGCGTCGGGGAAGTACATCAGGCAGGTGATGATCAGCGCCGGCACGGCCATGGCCAGCGTGGCATCGTCGAGCGTGTAGCCGCGGGTGATGGGGCCTGCCAGCGGCCAGACAATGACGGTCACGACCACGCCGAATACCGCCGTGACGCCGAAGGCCACCAGGCCGGCCCGGGTGACCGCCTGCGGGTCGCGCGCGCCATAGGCTCGGCCGACCCGCACGGCGGCGCCGGTGGAGAGCCCCAGGGGGACCATGAAGACGATCGCCGCCACATTGAGCACGATCGCCCAGGCGGCGACGGCCAGGCCGCCGATCCAACCGGCGATCACGTTCATGCTCGCGAATGAGGCCACCTCGAAGATGTTGGAGACGCCGGCGCCGAAGCCGATGCGCCGCTGCTCGGCTTCCGCGGCCCGGTCGCGGGGCGGCTTGTCGTAGACCCCGAGCTCGCGCGCCTCGCGCATCATCAGGATGAAGGCCAGGGTGGAGAAGCCGAGGAAGGCCCGCGCGCCCAGAGTACCCCAGGCGCCGCCCACCGCGCCCAGCGCCGGCAGGCCGAAGGTCCCCGGAACCAGCAGCAGGACGAGCGCCAGGTTCACGGCGTTCGCCGCCCACATCAGCGCCGCGCCGGGACCAGGCCTGGAGAGGCCCTCCAGCCAGAAGCCGGTCGCCACGCTCATGCCGTAGAACGGCAGCGACAGGGCGAACACCAGCAGCGCCCGGCTGGAGCCGTCCGCCAGGTCCTTGTCCAGCCCGATTGCGTGGAGGAAGGGCGGGCCGATCACCAGCAGCAGCACCATGGAGGCGACGCCGACCTGCAGGCTGTAGGTCAGGCCGCGCCGGAGCACCGCGCCCGTCTCGTGACGGCGGCCTTCGCCGATCGCGCGGGCGGTCATCACCTGGATGCCGGCCAGCAGCCCGATGAGACCGGTGACGATCACGCTGGCCGCCGCCCAGGCGAGCGCGTGGTAGCCCAGCTCCTTGGCCGAGTAGCGCCCGACGACCACGGCGTCGGTGAGGCCCATGGTCATGATACCCAGGCGCGACAGCACGACCGGCCAGGAGAGCTTCGACAGCTCGGCCAGTTCGAGGCGGACGAGGGACCAGCGCCCTCCGCCGCGCGGGGACGCCTGGGCCGCTTCGCGGTCCATGGCAGCACCTGGGTTTTCAAAGAAGCCGCGGACACTGGCGCCCGCCCGCCGGCCCGGCAAGCGGAGCTTCGCCATTGTTAACGGTGTTTCGGCCGCCGTGTCCCGCGGGGCACAGCGGGCGGGCTAGCTCGCCGCCCGCCGCTGCTGCTCGGCCCGCTCTTCCTTCAGCTTCTCGGCCAGCAGGAAGGCCAGCTCCAGCGCCTGCTCCCCGTTCAGGCGCGGGTCGCAGTGCGTGTGGTAGCGGTCGGCGAGGTCCGTCTCGGAGAGCGCACGCGCGCCGCCGAGGCACTCGGTGACGTTCTGGCCGGTCATCTCCAGGTGCACGCCGCCGGGGTGCACGCCCTCGGCCTTGCAGAGCTCCACGAAGCTCTTCACCTCCGACAGGATCCGGTCGAACGGCCGGGTCTTGAAGCCGGTGGCGGCCGTCAGCGTGTTGCCGTGCATCGGATCGATGGCCCAGACCACGCTGCGGCCGCCGGCCTTCGTGGCGCGCAGCAGGCGCGGCAGGCGATCCTCGATCTTGTCGTAGCCGAACCGGCCATAGAGCGTCAGGCGGCCGGGCTCGTTCTGCGGGTTCAGGGCGTCGATGAGGCGCAGCAGGTCGTCGGCCTCCACGGTCGGTCCGACCTTCACGCCGATGGGGTTCTTGATGCCGCGGAAGAACTCCACGTGGGCGCCGCCGAGCTCGCGCGTCCGCTCGCCGATCCACACCAGGTGGGCCGAGGTGTCGTACCACTGGCCCGAGGTGCTATCGATCCGCGTCATCGCTTCCTCGAACCCCAGAAGCAGGGCCTCGTGGCTGGTGAAGAACTCCACCTGGTGCAGCGCGGGCTGGCTCTCTGGCGTGACCCCAATGGCCTCCATGAAGGTCAGCGCCTCGCTGATCTTCTCGCCCAACTCGCGGTAGCGGGCGCCCTGCGGGCTGTCGGCCACGAAGCCGAGCGTCCAGCGGTGGATGTTGTGCAGGTCGGCGTAGCCGCCCCCGGCGAAGGCGCGCAGCAGGTTCAGGGTCGAGGCGGCCTGGGAGTAGGCCTGCAGCAGCCGCTGCGGGTCCGGCGTGCGGGCCTCCGGGGTGAACTCCATGCCGTTGATGTTGTCGCCGCGGTAGGACGGGAGCGTGACGTCCCCCTGCGTCTCGATGGGCGCCGAGCGGGGCTTGGCGAACTGCCCGGCCATGCGGCCCACCTTCACGATCGGCTTGCCGCCGGCGAAGGTCAGCACCACCGCCATCTGCAGGATCAGGCGGAAGGTGTCGCGGATGTTGTCGGCGTGGAATTCCTTGAAGCTCTCGGCGCAGTCGCCGCCCTGCAGCAGGAAGGCGCGGCCTTCCGAGACCTCGCCCAGCAGGGTCTTCAGCCGGCGCGCCTCACCGGCGAACACCAGGGGCGGCATCCCGCGCAGCGTCTGCTCCACCTTGGTCACCGCCGACAGGTCCGGATAGTCCGTCGGCATGTGCTTGGCGGGCTTCGATCTCCAGGAAGCGGGCGTCCAGTGTTCGGTCATCTTGGCAACAATCTTCCAACGCCCCCCACGGGCGGTCAGCGCGAGGGGCGCCTTCTACCTCTATATGGGGGCTGAGGTCGATGGGCGCGCGGGCGGAAGCCGCGCCACCGTGGCGCCCAGGACAACGGCCAGCGCGCCCAGGGCCAGCCACCATTCCTGCCAGACCCCGAAGTTCACACAGGCGAAGAGCAGGTACACCGCCGCCGTCGCCGTGGTGGCCGCCGCCACCACGTTCGACCTCGGCCGCGCCAGGCTGCTCAGCGCCAGCCACCAGAACGCTGCAGCGATCAGGGCGCCGGCCGCGCCCAGCTCCAGCCAGACCTGCAGGGGCCCGTTGTGCGGGTGCAGCTGGATGCCCGGCGAGAAGGCCCGGCTGGCGTCCAGCCCCCAGCCGCGGAGCGGATGCTCCGCCGTCCAGTCCACGGCCCGGTTCCAGTAGCCGATGCGCATCGACCAGGAGAGCGGCAGGTCAATGGTCACCTTGAGCGCTTCCAGCGCCGCGCGCACCCCCAGCACCACAGCCGGCATAGCCAGGAACAGAGCGCCGGCCATGCCGCCGAGCGTCCTAGGCGCCCCGACCGGCCAGCGGATCGCCGCCAACCCGACCAGCACCGCCAGCGCCACGGCGATGGCCGGCGCATCGGCGTTGAAGGTCACCGCGCCGATCGCGGCGCCCAGCACCATGGGCACGGCAAGCCAGCCGCTCGCGCCGGCGCGGCGCCCGCCCACCGCCGCCAGCGGCCAGAGCAGCGCCAGCACGAAGGTGGACTGGCCGAGGTTCTTGCCCGCCAGGTCGGGCCGGATCGGCTCGTAGAAGCGTTCGTGGAGCCAGCGGTAAACCCCGGCGCCGAGCCAGGCCTCCACGAGCAGCATCAGCCCCATTAGCGCCAGGCCCCAGGCCACCACCAGTAATGCCAAGCGGGCGAGCCTCGGGTCCGCACGCCGCGCCCCGCACACCGCCGCCCAGTAGAGCGGGAGCTCGAGGGCCAGCTTCAGCGCCTGGCTGTCCTCGGGATTCTTCGGCTGGTGCACCGTCCAGATCGTCGAGGCCCCCGCCCACAAGAGGCCCGCCAGCAGCGCGATCGCCACCGGCCGGTCCAGCGCCCTCAGCCGCAGCGCCGGCAGGCTGAGCAGCCCCATCAGCGCCAGTAAGGCGGCGAACCCCAGCGGCCCGAGCCAGGCGAGCAGCGGCGTCAGCACGGCCCCCAGTATCAGGACCGCGCCGCACCACATGCCGAGTAGGTCCCGCGGAGGCTTCCCCGCCTCCATCGTCATGCCGCCTGGCCCAGCCCTTGCGGCACGTACTTCTCACGCAGGGTGACCAGCTCCTCGGCCAGGGTGGGGTGCACGGCGCAGGTGGAATCCCACTGGGCCTTGGTCACGCCCATCTTCATGGCGATGGCGGCCATCTGGATGATCTCGGGCGCGTCGGGGCCGACCACATGGCACCCGACGATCTTCTGGCTGGCGGCGTCCACGACGAGCTTCACCAGGCACTTCTCCTCGCCGTGCATGAAGGCGTACTTCATGGGCCGGAAGCGGGCGAGGTAGACGTCCACCTTGCCGTACTGGCGCCGCGCGTCGGCTTCGGACAGGCCCACCGAGCCGATCGGCGGCTGGGCGAACACCGCCAGCGCCACCATCTCGTGGTCGAAGGTGGTGGGCCGCCCGTAGAACTCCGTCTCCGCGAAGGCCTGGCCCTCACGGATGGCGACGGGGGTCAGGTTGATGCGGTCCGTGACGTCGCCCACCGCCCAGATGTTGTCGACGCTGGTCTTCGAATAGGCGTCCACCACGACGGCGCCGTTGTCGGCGAGCTTCACCCCGGCGTTCTCCAGGCCCAGGCCCGCGGTGTAGGGGACGCGCCCGAGGGCGAACATCACTACGTCGCTTTCGCAGTGATGAACGTTGGTGAAGCGGTTGAGGATGCCGGTGTCGGTCTTCTCCAGCGCCGTGTGCTGGGTGCCCAGCAGCACCTTGATGCCGCGGCGCTCCATCTCCTCGGCGATGTGGGCGCGGACGTCGTCGTCGAAGCCGCGCAGCACGTTCGGCCCGCGGTGGACCAGGGTGGTGTCGACGCCGAGACCCGCGAAGATGCCGGCGAACTCCAGGGCGATGTAGCCGCCGCCGGCGATGACGATGCTCTTGGGCAGCTGCGGCAGGTGGAAGGCTTCCTCCGAGGTGATGGCGAGCTCGCAGCCGGGGAGCTCGCTCGGCCGCCACGGCCGCCCGCCGGTGGCGATGAGGATCTTGTCGGCAGTGACGGAGCCTCGGCCCTCCACCTCCACGGTGTGGGCGTCCACCAGCCTCGCCCGGCCGTGCACCAGCTCGGCGCCGGCGTTCTGCAGGTTGCGGACATAGATCCCCGACAGCCGGGCGATCTCCTTGTCCTTCTCGGCGATGAAGGCCGGCCAGTCGAAGCTGGCGCCCTCCACGGTCCAGCCGTACCCCTTCGCCGTCTCGAAATGGTGAGCGAATTCCGAGGCGTAGACCATAAATTTCTTGGGCACGCAGCCGCGGATCACGCAGGTGCCGCCGACCCGGTGCTCCTCGGCCACGAGAACCTTGGCGCCGGAGATGGCCGCCAGGCGCGCCGCGCGGACGCCGCCCGAACCCGCGCCGATAACGAAGAGGTCGTAGTCGTACTTGGCCAAGGTCGTGGCCTCCTTACGGTTCCAGCGTCACGACACCGGTCTCGGCGCCGATCAGGGCCAGGTCGGCCAGGTCGAGGAACAGGCCGTGGTCCACGACCCCGGTGACGCTCTTCAGGGCACTGGCCAGCGCCGCCGGCTCCTCGATCCGCCCGCAGGCTACGTCATAGATGAGGTTTCCCCCGTCGGTCCGCACGGGGGCGCCGTCCTTCACCCGCATCCGCGGCGCGACGCCCAGGTCGCATTCGGCGAGTGCGTCGCAGATCCGCAGCGCCGTGGTTTTGTGCCCGAACGCCACCACCTCGATGGGCAGGGGGTACTTGCCCAGGGTGTTCACCTGCTTGGCCGCGTCGGCGATGACCACGCAGCGCCTGGACGCCTCCCACACCAGCTTCTCGCGTAGCAGCGCCGCTCCGCCGCCCTTGATCAACGACAGCCCGGGGCCGATCTCGTCGGCCCCGTCCACGGTGAGGTCGATCTCCCGCGTCTCGCCGAGTTCGCCGAACCGCAGGCCCAGCTCCTCGCCCAGCGCCTGGGTCGAGCTCGACGTGGCGACGCAGAGCACGTCCAGCTTGCGCGCCGCCAGGGCGCGAACGAACCAGACGGCGGTCGACCCGGTGCCCAACCCCACGACCATGCCGCTCTCGACGAGCTGCGCAGCCGCGTCTCCGGCGGCGCGCTTCTGCGCTTCGACGTCGCTCATTTCTTCTTCGCCTTCGCCGCCTTCTCCGCCGACTTCTTCTTGCGGAAGGCCGCCGCCCAGCCGGCCTTGACCGTCTGCGGGCTGCGCTCCAAGGCGAGCGCGTCGGCCGCCACGTCCTGCGTGATCACCGAGCCGGAGCCGGTCATCGCGCCGGCCCCCAGCGTCACCGGCGCCACGAGCGCGGTGTTGGAGCCCACGAAGGCGCCCTCTCCGACATGGGTCTCGTATTTGAAGAAGCCGTCGTAGTTGCAGAAGATGGTGCCGGCGCCGATGTTCGCCTTCGCCCCCACCGAGCCATCGCCCAGATAGCTGAGGTGATTGGCCTTGGCGCCCTCGCCCACCCTCACGTTCTTCACCTCGACGAAGTTGCCGATGTGGGCGTCCTTGCCGATCTCGGCCCCGGGGCGCAGCCGGGCATACGGGCCGATCAGGGCGCCGGAGCGCACCGTCGCCCCCTCAAGGTGGCTGAAGGCGCGGATGACGGCTCCCTCCTCGATCCTCACGCCCACGCCGAACACCACGAACTGCTCGATGATGGCGCCCGGCGCGATCTGGGTGTCCCAGGAGAAGTGCACCGTCTCGGGCGCCAGCATGGTGACGCCGTCGGCCAGGAACCGCTGGCGCTGGCGCTGCTGGAACAGGTGCTCGGCCTGGGCGAGCTGGGCCGGCGTGTCGCAGCCCATGACCGCAGACTCCGGCGCCGTATGGCTGCGCACCAGCGCCTCCTCGTGGACGGCGATGCCCACGATGTCGGTCAGGTAGTATTCGCCCTTGGCGTTCTGGTTGCCCACCTGTGACAGCCAGCCGAACAGCCGCGCACGGTCGGCGACCATCATGCCGGCGTTGCAGCAGCGGACAGCCCTCTGCTCCTCGGTTGCGTCGCGCGCCTCGACGATGCGGATCACGTGGCCGTCGGCGCCCTTGATCACCCGGCCGTAGAGCAGCGGATCGACCGGCTCGAAGCTCAGCATGGCGAGGTCCGCGCGCCGCTCGCGCAGCAGGAACAGTGGCTCCAGGTCCTGCGCGGTCAGCAGCGGCGCGTCCGCGTAGGTGATCAGGACGTCACCGGTGAAGTCGGCGAGGTTCTCCCGGGCCGCCAGCACGGCATGGGCGGTGCCCAGCGGCTGCTCCTGCACGGCGACCGCTTGCGGGCCCAGCCGTTTCTCCACGAGTTCGCGCACAGCGGGGCTGTGCGTGCCCACCACCACCACGATCCGCTCGCAGCCCGCCGCGGTGACCGTGTCGATCATCCGGTCCAGGTGGGTCCGGCCGCCCACCTTGTGCAGCACCTTGGGCACCGGGGACTTCATGCGCGTGCCCTGGCCGGCGGCCAGGATTACGGCGGCGCGTGAGGGCATTTAGGGCGTCTCCGGAGCGTCGAGTCAGCGGTTTGGTTCGCGAGCCTTAGCAAGCCTTGTGGCCGTGGGCGAGAACCGGCTAGCGTCACCGCTGTCTGAGGGGGATCTCCATGTCGCTTCGTCTGCTCCTGGCCGCCTGCGCTTCGGCCTGCGCGCTCACCGCCGCGCACGCCCAGCCGGCGCCGGACCGCGACCTGGAGGCGCGCTTCGATGCGATGATCGACCCGGCCGAGCTGGGGTCGTGGATCCGCACCATGGCCGCGGCCCCCACCCACGTCGGCTCCGAGCATGGGCGCAAGAACGCCGAGATGACGCTGGCCCAGTTCAGGAGCTGGGGCTGGGACGCGAAGATGGAGACCTACTGGGTCCTCTACCCGACCCCGATCAGCACGGCCCTGGAGCTTGTGTCCGGCCCGGGCGCGCCGGTGCAGATCCAGCTCACCGAGCCTGCCAAGGACCAGACGTCCGCGGGCCCGGGCGCCCTGCCCGCCTACGTGGCGTTCCAGGGCGACGGGGACGTCACCGCCCCGCTGGTCTACGTCAACTACGGCATGCCCGCCGACTACGACGCCCTTGAGCGGATGGGCGTCTCCGTGAGGGGCAAGATCGTCATCGCACGCTACGGCCAGGGCTGGCGCGGCCTGAAGCCCAAGCTCGCCCAGGACCATGGCGCGGTGGGGGCCATCATCTACTCGGACCCCCGCGACGACGGCTATTCGGTCGGCGGCGTCTATCCGGAAGGCCCCATGCGCCCGCCGGAGGGCCTGCAGCGCGGCTCGGTTGCGGACATGACGGTCTACGCAGGTGACCCGCTGACGCCCGGTTACGGCGCCACCAGGAACGCCAAGCGCCTCGACCGCAGCGAAGCCCAGACCATACTCAAGATCCCCACCCTGCCGATCGCCTATGGCCAGGCGGAGATGCTGCTGCGCGCGCTAGACGGTCCCGTGGCGCCGCCGGCCTTCCGCGGCTCCCTGCCGATCACCTACCGCGTGGGCGGCGGCGAGCAGGCCAAGGTCCGGATCGCGGTGAAGTCCGACTGGTCGCTGAAGCCGGCCCACAACGTCATCGCTAGGCTCAAGGGCCGCGAAAAACCCAACGAGTGGGTCATCCGCGGCAACCACCGGGACGGCTGGGTCTACGGCGCGTCGGACCCGCTCTCCGGCCACGCGGCCATGATGGGCGAGGCCAAGGCCATGGGCGAGCTGGTGAAGTCTGGCTGGCGGCCGAAACGAACGATCGTCTACACGAGCTGGGACGCCGAGGAGCCGATGCTGCTGGGCTCCACCGAGTGGGCCGAGGACCACGCCGCAGAGCTCAAGAAGAAGGCGGTCATCTACATCAACTCCGACACCAACGGCCGCGGCTTCCTCGGCATGGGCGGCAGCCACGAGTACCAGCGCCTGATGAACCAGGTGGCCGCCGACGTGGTCGACCCGCAGACCAAGGTCTCCGTCCGCGACCGCCTGCGGGCCCGCACTCTTGTAGCGTCTTCGGAGCCCGGGGCTTCGGAGGCCCTGCGCGCCCAGGCCCGCGCAGCCGCCGATCCGGCCCGCGACCTGCCGCTGAGCGCCCTGGGCTCCGGGTCGGACTATTCCACCTTCCTGCAGCACCTGGGCCTGCCGGCGATCAACATCGGCTTTGGCGGCGAAGGCGAGGATGCGGGCGTCTACCACTCGGCCTACGACACCTACGAGCACCACAGCCGGTTCGTGGACCCCGGCCACGCCTATGCCGGCGCCCTCGCCAAGACCGCGGGGCGGCTGGTCATCCGGCTCGCCGACGCCGACCTGCCGCCGCAGCGCTACGGCGACGTCGCCGACACGGTCGCGGGCTATCTCGACGAGGTGAAGAGGCTGGCCGACCAGCGGCGCGAGGAGTCGCAGACCCGCGCGCGCCTGCTGGCCGCCAACGCCTACAACCTGGCCGACGACCCCACCGAGCCGCACGCCCCGCCGCCGGCGCTGGCGCCCGCCGTCGCCCTCGACTTCCGGCCGCTGGAGGCCGCGGTCGCGAAGCTGAAGGCCAGCGCCGGGGCCTATGACGCCGCCATCGCGGCCAAAGGGCCCGCCCTCGGGCGCGCCCAGAAGACGCGCCTCGACGCCGCCGTGCGGCCGCTGGACCAGGCGCTGCTGCGCGAGGAGGGCCTGCCCTTCCGTCCCTGGTACAAGCACATGCTCTACGCGCCTGGCCGTTTCACCGGGTATGGCGCGAAGACCCTGCCGGGCGTACGCGAGGCGATCGAGGAGCGTCGCTACGACGACGCGCAGCGGTACATCGGCCTGACGGCACAGGCGATTTCCGACTATGCCAGCGGCATCGACCGGGCGGCCGCGATCGTCGATGGCCGCTGAGCTTGCGGGCGCCGTCGTCGCGTTCGACCTCGACGGCACCCTGGTCGACACCGCGCCCGACCTCATCGGGACCCTGAACCACCTGCTGACGCAGGAGGGCCTCCCCGCCCTGCCACTGGAGGAGGCGCGCCCGTTCATCGGCCACGGCGCGCGCCGGCTCCTGCAGCGCGGCTTCATCGCCGCCGGCGCCCACCTCGACCCCGAACGCGAGCAGGGCCTCTTCGACCGCTTCATCCCGCACTACCTGGGGCGCATCGCCGATGAGAGCCGGCCCTTCCCCGGCTGCCGGCAGGCGCTGGACCGATTGCGATCGGAGGGCGCTACGCTCTGCGTCTGCACCAACAAGCCGACGGGGCTATCCAACGCCCTGCTCGACGCGCTCGGCATGAGCCGCCTCTTCGCCGCCATCGTGGGCCCGGACGCGGCCGGCGTCGCCAAGCCTGACCCGCGCCACCTCGAGTTCGCCGTCCAGGCCGGCGGCGGCTCGCTCGGGCGCGCCCTGCTGGTCGGCGATTCCGCTACCGACGCCGCCGCCGCCCGCAACGCCGGCGCGCCGCTGGTCCTGGTCAGCTTCGGCTATTCGGACGTCCCCGTGGCCGAGCTTGCCCCCGACGCCCTGGTCCACCACTTCGACGAGCTGCCGGCGGCCTGCGCGCAACTGCTCGCCGCTTGCGGCGATTAGGGGCGCACGCTATACGCCCCACCTTCCCGCGCCGACCGGCGCCAGGCGGATGCGTAGCTCAGCGGGAGAGCACCTCGTTCACACCGAGGGGGTCACAGGTTCAATCCCTGTCGCATCCACCATCCTTTCCAACGACTTAGCAGCGCCTTCTCGCTCGACCGCCGCAGCCGTCCCGGGCCGCGCGGCTGGAAATGACCCGCCCCAGTTGCTAAGCCCACCACCGAGGAGTCGGTGGAACATGCGCAAGGTCCTGATGCTGGCCGCTCTGGCCCTGGTCGCCGGCTGCGACCAGCCGAAGCAACGCGACGGCCAGGCTGCGCCCGCCCCTGCGCCGGTCGCCGCGGCCGCCCCCGCGCTCCCGGCCTGGGCCGAGGGCCTGATGGGCCAATCCGTCGCCACGGCCTTCCCTGGGACCTTCGACTGCAAGGCCTTTGTGGACGGCGCCACGGAGCGGTCGCCCGAGCGGGTCAACATCGTGGGCTGGTCCTGGATACCGGCCGCCGGGGCTGGCGCCGGGCAGATCATCGTCGCCGACCCGAGCGGCAGGATCGTGGGCTTCGGCCAGGGCGGCATCGCGCGGCCGGACGTGCCGGCGGCGCTCAAGGACGTCACCCGGCCGGACGTGGGCTTCCAGGCCTCCAGCACCGTCACCTCGGGCAAGGTCGCCGTCTTCGGCGTCGACGCGGCCGCCAAGACTGCCTGCAAGCTCGGCGAGGCCACTCTTTGAGCAGGCCCAAGCCCGAGGGGCCGCGGCCTTCTCGATCCTCCGGACGCAGCGGGCCCGTCCAGCGCCGGGCGGCGCGTCCGCGCCGGCCGGCTGCGCCGACGCCAAGCTTCGACGAGCAGCTCGTCGCGGTCAGCGAGGCCATGGACCGGGAATTCTACGTCGATTTCTACCGCGACGTGGTCGAGGGCGGCCTGGACCCGGCGCTTCACTACCTGCTCACGGGCTGGCGCGAGCGGCGCGACCCCGCGCCGTGGTTCTCCACCGCCTGGTACCTGGCCCAGCACCCGCAGGTGGAGGCCTCGGGCCTCCCGCCGTTCTTCCACTACCTGACGGTCGGCCGGGCCCAAGGCTGGGCGCCGGCCCCGCCGGACTGGCGCGTGGCGCTCAGGAGCGACCTGCCGAGCGTGCCCGAACGCATCGCCGCCGCCCGCCGTGCGGCAGGCGAAGTGGCGCTGGACGACCCTGGCCTGCTCACTGCAGCGTTGGCGGGCGTCAACCAAGCCCACGTCACCGTCAGCCACGATGACTACACCGCCATGGTGGGCGGCGTGCAGCTCTGCATCGGCCGCGAGGGCGAAGGGGTGCGGGGCCGGCGCGCCCACATCCATCTGTTCCCGGCAGTGAGGCTGCCGGCCGTCTCCGACGATCCGGACTACGCGGTCGTGGTCCTGAAGGACGGCGAACGGATCGGCGCCTTCCCGCTCCCCGCCATGGCCGCCCTGGGCGAGGCGCTGGGCCCGGCGGCGCGTTCGAGCGTCGCCATCCACAACCTGCTGGGACATCATCCGGAGCGCCTCGCCGACATGCTGGCGGCGTGCCGTCCGGCGCAGAGCTTCTTCTGGGTGCACGACTTCGCCGCCGCCTGCGACGGCTACACCCTGCTGTGGAACGACGAGCGGTTCTGCGGCGGGCCGCCACGGGGCGCCGAGATCTGCCGGACCTGCGTCTACGGACCTCTCCGCGCGCGGCACCTGGAGGCGCACGACGTGGTCTTCGCGGCGCTCGACCCCTTGATCGTCGCGCCGTCGGCCGTCGCCGCCGAGATCTGGACCCGCGCCCGCTCCGCCGCGCCCGGCAGCGTGCTGGTCCACCCGCACGCCGAGCTGCAGACGCCCGGCGCTACGGCGCCGCAGGCGGAACGCGCCGTCCGCGTCGCCTTCCTGGGCCTGCCCCTGCCGCACAAGGGCTGGCCGGCCTTCGCCGCCCTGGCGGCCCAGTTCGCCGGCGACGCGCGGTACGAGTTCCACCATTTCGGCGAGGCGCCGGACCTGCGGGCGCAGGTGAACTTCCACCGGGTCACAGCCTCTGCCGAGCATCCCGACGCCATGATAGGGGCGGTGAAGGCGCATGGCGTCGACCTCGCCGTCGTCTGGTCGATCTGCCCGGAGACCTTCTGCCTGACGGCCCACGAGGCCGTCGCGGCGGGCGTGCCGGTGATCGCTTTCGCTGACAGCGGCGGGGCGGCCGCGCTCGCGAGCCGCCCGGGCAATGGCCTGGTCCTGCCGTCTGAGGACGCCCTGGCAGACCTCTTCGCGTCCGGCGAGGCCCAGCGCATGGGTCTGGGTCCCCGCCCCGCGCCGGCGCCGATGCGGCTCAGCGGCATGTCGTGCGACCTCATGGGCGCTGCGCATGGATGAGCTGACCCTGTCGGTGCTGACCCGCACGGCGGACGCGGCGTTCAGCGCGAAGCGTGCGGCCAACGCGCGCCTGGTCCTGTTCGGCCGGCCCGAGCGCTACGTGATCGACGCCCCGGTGGAGGCCTCCGCGGTGGCGGCGCTGCAGGTCGCTGTGCCCTCCGGCGCGCGCTTCCGCCTGCACCGGCTGGTGATCCGCCGCAAGGACGGGGCGGACCTCTATCGCTGGGCGGGCGCGGGCGAGCTCCTGCGCGAGAGCCGCGGCCTGCGTTTCGCCACCGCCGACGGAGCCGTGCGCGTCGAGGCCGTCGCCGACGGCGCGGGCTTCACCGTGGGCCTGGATCCGGCGATCTCCGGCGAGGCGCTGCAGGTCCTGCTGACTCTCTCCGGCGACGCCTCCGCCACGCCGGCGACGCCCGACCGCATCGCCCAGGCCCTCGACCACCTCCTCGCTCGCCTGCAGACGGCGGAAGACGACAACCGGCGACTGACCGCGGCGGCCGCGCGGCACGCCGAGCAGCTGGAGGCGCTTCGCGCCGAATCCGCCCAGCAGCTCGACCACCTGACCCAACTGCGGACCGAGGAGGGCCAGCGCCACGAGGCCCTGAACAGCATCCTCCATCACCGGCTTGAGGTGCTGAACGCCGTACGCGCCGAGACCGCCGCGCTCAACGACCAGCTGACCGCGGCGCTGCGCACCGAGCAGGCGCGCGCCACCCACACCGAGGCCCAGGCCGCGGCCTTGCGCCAGGCCGTGGCCGCCCACCAGTCGCACCTGCACGCCCTGCTCGGCTCCTCGTCGTGGCGCCTCACCGGACCGGTTCGCTGGCTGGCGCGGCTGCTCACCGGGAGGCGGGTCGTGCCTCTCGTGCTGCCTCAGGTCCCAGATGGTGCGGCGCCGGCAGAGCCGCTGGAGCCGCAGCCCCCGCCGCGGCCGCCGCCTCACAAGGTGGCCTTCCCAGCCCCCGGCGACGCCGCCGTGATCGGCGAGCTGGCGCCGCAACCGCCCCCGCCGCTCGATGTCACCGTCTCGGTGATCATCCCCACGTATAACGCGGGCCCCGAGTTCTACTGGCTGCTGCGCAAGCTAAAGGCCCAGAAGGGCCTCGGCGGAGTCGAGATCGTGGTGGTGGATTCCGGCTCGGTCGACGGCACCGACACGCTCGCGGAGGAGTTCGGCTGCACGGTCGTGCGCATCCCCAACAGCGAGTTCTCGCACAGCCACGCCCGCAACCTGGGCGCCGACAACGCCACCGGCGAGCTCTACCTGTTCACCGTCCAGGACGCCTATCCGGTGGGCGACTGGTGGCTGCACAGCCTGGCCGTCGCCCTCACCGAGCCAGCGTCGGAGGAGATGCGCGCGGCCGCCGTCTCCTGCTCCGAGTTCCCCAGGCGCGACAGCGAGCTGCTCTACAACGCCGCCATCGACACCCACTACCGCTTCCTGGGCTGCCGCGACCGAGACCGGATCGGCGAGATGATCACTGACGATCACATGTCGCTGCGCGCCCAGGGCCAGCTCAGCGACGTGGCGTGCATGATCCCGGCCGGGACCTTCCACAAGTACCGCTACCACGGCCGCTACGCCGAGGACCTGATGCTGGGCGTCCGCCTGCTCCGCGATGGGCTAAAGACGGCGATGCTGTCCTCGGTGCGGGTCGTCCACTCGCACAACCGGCCCACGGCCTATCACCTGAAGCGCACCTTCGTGGACGTGGTGTTCCTGACCGAGGTGTTCCCCGACTTCGAGGTCCCGGCCGCCCGCTCGGCCGCAGGCGCCGCGACCGGAGCCGCCCTGCTGGCGCCGCTGGCCGAGGCCTGGCGGCCAGCCATCGGCGCCGACGCCACCGAGGAGCTGCGCACCTTCTCCGCAGCCGTGCGCGCGGCGCAGGTCGGGTCCGAGGCCGCCGCACCGGTGGATTTCGGCTTCGCCCCGCTGGCGCCCTGGCTCGCTAAGGCCATCCGCCGCAAGGACGAAGCCTGGCGCGCCGAGGCCGAGCAGGTCCGCAACATGTATGCCGACCGCCTCGATCACCTCGCCGGCTTCGTGACCCGGACCTACGGCGAGGTGGACGAGCACCTGGCGAACGAGCTCTCCTCGGCCGCCCGCAAGACGCTGGCCGCCACCGTGGGCGCCCAGCTAGCCTTCCTCTACCTCCACGTCGCCAAGGCCGGTCCGAAACCCGACGCCCGGCTGGTCGAGGAGCTCCGCACCCTCATGACGGCGGGGATCTGATGCGCATCCTCTATGTCGTGCACCAGTTCATGCCGGACTTCGCCGGCGGCACCGAGCGAGTGACCCTGAACCTCGCCCACGCCGCCCAGGCCGACGGCGCCCACGTCGAGATCCTCACCGCCACCGCCGACGGCGCCCGCTGGCGCGAGGGCGCGGACGGGCTCTTCACCCAGGTGGTGGAGGGCGTGCCGGTCACCGCCGTGCGGATCGCCGAGCCGCCGCTCACAGAGCTCGGCTTCTTCGAGAATCCGGACCTGCGCGCCAAGGCCGAGGCCTTCCTGCGCGGCCGGCCCGAGTTCGACGTCGCCCACGTCATGCACGCCTTCCGCCTCGTGGAGGCGGTCGAGGTGCTTGCGGAGCGGCATGTCCCCTACATCGTCACCACCACGGACTTCTTCAGCCTCTGCTACCGCATCAACCTGGTCCGGCTAAACGGCGAGCTTTGCGACGGCCCACGTGACGGGGAGGCCTGCCGCACCTGGTGCCGCCAGGAGCCGCTGGCCGAGGACGAGCGCTATGTGGAGCGCACCCGCCGGCTGGCCCACCTGCTGCACGCCGCCTCGGCGGTGGCCGCGGTCTCCGACTACGTGGCCGGGCGGCTACGCGACGAGCATCCGGACCTGAAGGTCTTCGTGGTGCGGAACGGCGTCGACCTGGTGCGCTTCGGCCGGCCGCGGCCGCGCAACCGCCGGGGCGCACGCACCGTCGGCTACCTAGGCACCGTATCCCAGGCCAAGGGCGCCCTCATGCTCGCCCGCGCCTTCGCGGCTGCCGAGGCGCCGAACCTGAAGCTGCGCATCGTCGGGCCCTGCTACGAGCCGGCCGTCGCAGAGGAGATCCGCGAGCTGGCCGCCCGCGCGCCAATGACCCTGGAGAAGGCGATCCCGCCCACCGCGGCGCCCGCCCTGTTGGCCCGCTTCGACGTGCTGGCCGTGCCCAGCCAGGTGCCGGAGTCGTTCGGGCTCTCCCTGCACGAGGGCTTCGCCGCCGGCCTGCCGACGTTGGTCTCCGACCTCGGCAACCAGGGCGAGGTGATCCGCCAGACCGGCGCGGGCCTGGCCCTGCCGGCCGCCGACCTCGCCGCCTGGAGCGCGGCCCTGCGCGACATCAGCGAGCGGCCGGAACAGCTGCGGGCCTGGGCCCAGGCCGTCCCTCTGCCCTGGCGGGTCGAGGAGGAGGCCTTCCTCTACAGCCAGCTCTACCGGGCCGCCGTCGTCCGGGCTTAAGGGACCGCCTGCAGCCGGCCCCAGTAGGACCAGTCGTAGTCGGTGTCGCCCATCTCCTTGGTCTCGAGCTGCAGGGTCGTGCCCTGCTCGAGCTGGACGTCGAACGGCACGGCCGGCGCGTTCGGGGCGATTCGGGCCTCGAACAGCACCTGGGCGGCGCCGTCCGGGCCGAGCTTGCTGATCACGAAGTGGACGCCGTTGCCGCCCGGCGGCTTGCCGGGGGGTTGCGGCTTCATCCCGGCCACGCCCTTCAGGTGAAGGGGCGCCGCGAGCTGGGCCTTCATCAGCGTGGGCGCATGGGCGAAGATCTCGTCGGGCGCGGTGAACTGGGCGCTCTTGCGCGCGTCAGAGGCCAGGAGGTCGGAGCCGAGCTGGCCCAGCGCGTTGGCCACCGCCGGCGCGGCGGGCGCCGCGGGCGCCTGGGCTGCGGGCGCAGCGGCCGTCTCGGTGCGGTCCGCGGCCCGGTCGCAGGCCGCGAGCGTGGCCGCGGCAGCGAGCGTGAGGCCGGCGAGGCGGAGGGCGGTCCAACTCATTGCGCTTGTCCCGAGCATTTCTGTGGGTCCCCCATAGCTGGACGGCGGGGCTGTGAAAACCCTGCCGCGAAGATCGGCGGTGAATGGCATCTGCGCCTCGCCTTGCCGCGCAAACTCACGCTAAACACCGGGGGCGATGACCGATCTCTCCGTTCTCTACGACGCGCGGTTCCGCCAGGCCGGGCTGGAGCGGCGCAACGCCGTCTGGCGCGTGCTCTGCCGCTCGTTCTTCTCGAAGCTGATCGCCAAGGACGCGGCCGTGCTCGACATCGCCTGCGGATACGGCGAGTTCATCAACAACATCGAGGCGCGCGAGAAGCACGCAGTCGATCTTAACCCGGACGCCGCCGGACGACTGGCGCCGGACGTCCGCTTCCACCGCACCCCGGCCACCGACCTTTCGCCCGTGAAGACCGGCGCGGTCGACGTGGTCTTCTCGTCGAACTTCCTGGAGCACCTGCGGAGCAAGGACGAGTGCGACCAGGTCCTGCGCGAGGCGCTGCGCGTCCTGAAGCCCGGCGGCACGATCATCCTGCTCGGGCCGAACATCCGCTACGCCTACAAGGAGTACTGGGACTTCTACGACCATTACCTGCCGCTCTCGGACCGTTCGCTCGGCGAGGGGCTGATGATGGCCGGCTTCACGCTCGAGAAGGTGATCCCGCGCTTCCTGCCCTTCACCATGAACAGCGGCGCGCCGACCGCGGACTTCCTCATCGAGGGCTATCTCGCCCTGCCCATCGCCTGGAAGGTGCTGGGCAAGCAGTTCCTGCTCGTCGCGCGCAAGCCCGAGGCGGCGGCGTGAAGGCGCTGCTCTCGATCTACCTGACGCGAGAGTTCAAGAACTTCCTCCTGGCCGGCGGCGCGGCGGCCGCCGCCAACTTCGGCTCCCGGTTCGTCTTCGACCTGTGGCTGGAGTACCTGCCCAGCGTGGTGGCGGCCTATGGCGTGGGCCTGGCGACCGCCTTCCTGCTGAATCGCCTCTTCGTCTTCCCACCGTCAGGCAAGGGCCTGCGCCGGGAGCTCGCCTGGTTCGCCTTCTTCAACGCCCTGGCTTTCCCGGTCACGCTGGGGGCCGCCCTGTTCCTGCACAGCCACCTGTTCGGCCACTTCCTGCCGGACGCAGCCTCGAAGGCGCTGGCGCACGGCGTCGGCATCATCCTGCCGGTGGTGGTGAACTTCGCAGCCCACAAGTTCATCACCTTCCGCCCCGCGGGCGAGCCGCCGCGTTAGCCCGGCTGGGGCTTGGCCCCGAGGTCGCAGCGGCCCCCGTCCTTCAGAAGCCCGAACGCCTGCACCGGGAAGCTCGGCCCGGCGGCGATCGAGGCGTTCCAGCCCGAGTAGTCCGAGCCAACCTGCGGCACGACCGGCGGCACGTCGGCCCGCCAGCCGCCGGAAGCCCCCACCGTTACCACCCGCCCGGCGGCGTCGACGAGCACTACGGCCTCAACCGGCGCGCCGGCCGCCACGTCCCACGCCCAGCCGGACGCCCGCCAGCCCGAGCCCTCCGGCGCCTTCTGGATCATGTCGAAGGCGGCCACGCAGCCGTTGGGCCGCACCTCGCCCGCCGGCAGCACCGCGCCCGTTTCGAACCGCGGCCGGTCCGCGAAGATGGACAGCCGGCGGGCCTTCAGGGCCGCGACCTGCTCCATCATCGCCGGTACGTTCCAGTTCACACCGCCTAACGCCTGCGGATCGTCGGCGCCGGCCCACAGGGCGATCACCCCGGTGCGGATCCGGGCGGCGCGGGCGGCGACCTCCGGCTCGGCGCGGGCCTGCAGCACGCCCAGCGGATAGGCCAGTACGGCAAGCGCGGCGGCCCAGGCGAGCAGCGTCCGCGGCCCGCGCACCGGCAGGAGCGAGGCCCAGTAGACCAGCTGCGCGGCCCAGAACATCAAGCCGAAGGTCAGGTAGCGGCTGACCAGGCCCTGCTCCACCCCGTGGGCCATCCGCCCGGCCGCCGTGATCGCAGCCGAGCCGACGACGAAGGCCATCAGGGTGACGAGCGCCAGCCGCCCGGCGTCGCGGTCGCGGCCCAGCAGGACCCGCAGCGCCGCCGCCATGCTGAGCGCCAGGCCCAGCGCCCCCAGCCAGGGCGCGAGCGACAGACCCCACGCCCGCGCCGGGTTGCCCAGGTAGATGGCGACGAACCGGACGAAGCCGGCCGGGTCTCTCAGCGGGCCGGCGAAGCTCGCGTCAGGCGCGGACTGGTAGCCGTGGAAATACAGGGCGGCGACCACCGCCACGAGCACCGCGTGCGCCAGCAGCCAGCGCCATGGCAAGCGGGCGAGCAGGCCCACGCCGATGCAGGCGCCCCCGGCGACCATGCCGTTGGCCATGGAGAAGGCGGACACCACGAGCAGGACCGCCGATCCGCCCCAGAGCGCGGCGCTCGGCCGCTCGCGTTGCGCCAGCGCCAGGCAGAAGAGGTAGGCCGACCAGGCCCCCGCCGCGGCGACCATCAGGAAGGTCACCTGGAAGGCCCAGATGAGGTTCTCCCACTGCCCCAGGGAGAAGACGAGCGCGGCCGCCACCCCCAGGGCCGCCAGCGCCGGCGTGCGGTTCGTCCGCAGCCTTGCGGCCACGACGCCGAACAGCGCCAGCAGCGCCGCCTGGCAGGCCAGGATGCCGCCGTAGAGCAGTCCGCTGCGGCCCTTGAAGAACTCCAGGTCCGCGAACATCAGCAGCCGCGGGAACAGGATCCGGTGCTCGTTGCTCTGCGCGAACAGGATCTGCCAGCTCAGCCCGTCTCGCTTTGCCCGCAAGTAGTCGGCGACCGTGGCCCAGTGGTCCCAGAAGGGAACCGGCGTGTAGGCATCCGTCGCGGCGCGCAGTCCGTCGAGGGCGAGCCACAGCCCCGGAACCAGCGCCAGCGCCCAGGCCGCGGCGACGAACAGCCGCCGGCCGCCGGCGCGCATCGCCTCATCGCCTACTTCGGCATCGGCCATGACCAAGCCCCCTCGCCCCTGTCCCAAGGTACGGGACGTCAGGGCGCAAGCTCAAGCTGCCCCCAGTAGCTCCAGTCGTAGTCGCTGTTGCTCTCGTCGCGGGTTTCGAGCTGCAGCGCGCCGCCCGGCTCCACCTGCACGTCGAAGGGCACCGGCGGCGCGTTGGCGGCCACGTGCGCATCGAGCACCACCTGTGGGGTCCCGGTGGGCGAGAAGCGGGTCACGATGAAACGCACGCCGTTGCCCGGCTTGGTGCCCGGCGGCTGCGGGTGCAGGCCCGCTACGCCCTTCAGGTGTGCGCCCTGCGCGATGCTGGCCTTCAGCACGGTCGGGGCGTGGGCGAAGATCTCGGTCCCGTTGAAGGTCGCCGCGTGCCGCGGGTCTGAGCCCGTCAGGCTGGCCGCGATCAGCGGCATGCCCTGCAGGGCGCCGCCGAATCCGGGGGCCACCCGCACCTCGTCGAAGGCGATCCGGGCCTCGCCGTATGCCCAGCCACCCTTGGAGCTGAGCTTCACGCCGGTGACCGGCTCGCCCAGCGCCGCCCAGCCGGGGTCCAGCAGGATGGCCGCCCCGGTCTCGAAGGTTGGCGGCAGGGGCGAGACCGGAAAGCCGAGCTGCGCCATGCCGGGAATGAAGCGGAACACCGCCTCGCGGCCGCTGGCCGTGCGCAGGGTGATGTTGATCACCGGCTCGCGGAACAGCACGCCCATCAGCCGGCCGGCCAGGGTGCGCTCTACCTCGATGCGGGCCATCACCAGCGTGCCAGGCGCCGGCGGCAGGGTGGCCCACTGGTCCAGGCCGACGGTCTGGGCGGCGCCCTGGCGAACGCTTACCGGCCGCGGGCTCGCGCGGCGTTTCAAGATCAGCCCCAGCGGGTGGCTGTCCACCGCGTCGTAGCGCGCGGCGATCACCGGCGCGGAGGGACCCAACGACAGGGTCGGGAGGCGCCCGTCGATGTCCTCCACCCGCAGGAACAAGGTGTCGGGCGCGCGCGGCCCCTGCAGGAAGGCGCGATCCTTCTCCTGCAGCCACGGCGTGTTGGCCTGGTAGCTCTGCGGCGTCGGCCGCGGGCGGTAGTCGAGGCCCGACGCGATGATCTCGGAAAGCTCCAGCGGGATGGCGTCCACCGAACCGCTGACCGAGGCGGGGAAAGTCCGCATCAGCGCCTTCTCGGCGTTGGCGCGGTTCATGCGCGCCTCGGGAAGCTTGCGCCCGGTCGCCCAGCCGAGGCCGCTCCTCAGCTGCGCGGGCACGGCGGCGACGGCCGCCCGGGCGTTGACAGCCACGTCCACCTTCGCGTCCAGGGCCGGACGCAGCGCATATCCCTGCCAGTAGAAGCCGTGCGCCAGCAGGACCGCGAAGAGGACGGCGAACACCCCGGCGAACACGCGGCTTCGGTCCGGCCGGTCGAACCAAGACCAGACCAGCACGAGCACCACCGGAGCGGCGGCATGGAACATCAGGATGTGCCCGTCCTGGCGGACGAACCCCATCTTAAACAGCACGAACAGCACCCAGATGGCGCCTAGCACCACCGCCACGGGGCGCAGGTCCCTCCGCTCGCCCCGCCACGCTAGGGCCGCAAGGAAGGCGGCGAACAGCACGACGATGGCGATCACGCCCACCGCAAAGGCGATCTCGCGGCCGGGGCCCTCGATCTGCATGGCCGCGCCGTAGCCGCCGATCACCTGCACGATGGACGCCACGAAGTCCCCGACCGCGGCGGCCGGCTGTCCCGCCGCCACATAGGCCGCGAACAGCGAGGCCAGCAGGGCGAGCGCCAGGTAGGGGACCCGCCGGGCGACGGCGCGCTCCAGGTCGGCCAGCATCACCAGCGGCAGCAGGACGAGGATGAACGACAGCTTGGCGAGCAGCAGGGGGCTCGCCAGGACCACGAAGATGAACCCCCAGAGGTCGCGCCGCTGCAGAGCGATCAGGAACACTGCGAAGAGCGAAAGCGCGATCAGCGAGTCGCTGCGGACGTGCAGGAACACGAAGGCCACGGCCAGGGCGATCAGACCGAGGATCGACCGGTTGCGGATCGCCACCCAGAAAACCGCGACCACGGCGAAGGCGTCGTAGAACAGCAGGAGCGGGAAGGTCTGCGGATCGAACATCCGCGTGACCAGGTAGTGGTACGGCCCGAAGGTGAAGATGAAGTCGCGGCCGTAGACCAGGCCCTTCCGAGCCGCGAACTCGGCCGCCAGGATCCACGACGGGTCGAGCCCGGCGCCCGGGTACATCGGGTCGCGCCAGGTCATGAGCATGGCGAACAGCGCCGCGAGCACGCCCAAGGCGAGCGCCCCCAGCCGGGCGCCCCGGTCCACCGAATCCCTCACGTCACGCCCTCCCCCGATCCGGCGATGCAACCCGGAGCGCTACTGTGTCGTCAAGCGCGGGCATGGCGGCGCATCGTCCGGCCGCCGCGCGAACACCGACATCCGCTGCTCGCACAGGAAGTCGCCGAGGTAGCGGACCTTGTCGGGGTCGGGATAGAGGCTCTTGAACGCCTCGTCGTCGGCCCTGCCCGACACCATGGCCGCCACCGCGCGCTCGATGCGCCGGTCCGCATCCTCCAGGCCCGGCCGGTGCGTGTCCTGCACCTTGAAGAGCACGAGCAGCGCGGTCACGAAGGCGGCGCCCAGCGCCCACTGGAAGACCCGGCTCCACCCCTGCACGCGGAAGGCCCAGAACAGCGCCTGAGCCGCCCAGAAGTAGCAGGCGCCGGTCGCGTAGCGGGACGAGAGCGAATACTCGAGCCCGAGGCTGAGCCGGCCGAGCGCCGTGGCTGCCGCGCTCATGCCGGCGAACAGCACGATCCCGAACATGGCGAGTTGGGCGGGATCGCGGCCCCGGTCGCGGAACACGAGGACGGTCATGGCCGCGGTCAGCGCCGTCCCGATCGCCCCGAACGCCGCGGCCCGGGGCCGGTCCCCCAGCGCGCACGGATTGCCGAGGTAGTTCAGGGCGTAGGTGACGAAGCCCGCGGGGTCCTGCAGCGCCGCGCTGGCCGGGGAGTGGCTCGCCACCGGATGGTAGCCCCACAGATAAAGCCCCATCAGTCCCGCCGTGAGGGCGCCCACGAGCGCCAGACTGCGCCAGTTGCGGCGTGCCGCGAGCCCCGCCAGCACCATCGCGATCCCGGCGAAGAGGCCGTTGGCCATGGTGAAGGTCGCCACCGCCAGCAGCAGGACCGCCGCCCCCAGCCGGCCGGCGCGGTTCGCCCCATCCGCGTCCGCGTGGCTGAAGTGCCAGATCGCCCAGGCAGCCGTCGCGGCCACGCCCGTCATCTGGACCTGGAAGCCCCAGAACAGGTTCTCCCACTGGACGAGGGAGACGATCAGGCCGAGGGCCAGCGCCGTACCGACGATCGCCAGCGCGCCGCCTCGCCTCAGCCCGGCCCTGAGGAATAGCAGCGCCCCCAACGCCTGCGTCAGGGCGATCACCGCCATGTTCAGAACATTGGTCCCGCGGAACCAGGCAAAGTCCGCGAGGAAGACGAGCCGCGGCAGCAGGATGCGGTGCTCGTTGTGCTGCGAGGGCAGCCAGCTCCACGGGAAGCCCTTCCGCACCGCCTCGCGCCACCAGTAGAGCGTGTCCCAGTAATCCTGGAAGGGCGCGGGAGTGTAGGCGTCCACAACGGCGAGCGTGGTCATGACCGCCAGCGCCAGCGGCGCGGCCAAAGTCAGCCACGGCGTCCATCGCAGCATGCTTCGCATCACGCGAACTCCGGCTCCCTCCGCGGCTGGTGGTCGGTCCCGATCGCCCTGGCCATCTCCTTGGCCAGCCGCGCCCCCTCCGACACCCCCCGGTCCTCTGGATAATAGAAGCAGGTGTCGGCGATCTGCAGCCCCTCGATCGGCGTGCGGACCGGCGGGATCTTGGCCGCGAACCCCGGCTCGCAGAGCGGCTGGGCGTAGCGCAGGCGGCCCACCTTGCTGGCCAGCCGGTCGGCCTCGGTGATCTGCGGATTGATCCGCCGGATGTAGCCGAAGCTCTCGTCCGCCAGCTGTTCGTCGGACCAGCTCCACTTCGGATGGTCCGTCGGCATGTAGTAGGGCACATAGACGACCGTGTCGGGCATCGGCCGCAGGTTCGAGAACTCGATGATCCCGGGGATCTCGATGCCCGGCTCGACGATGTTGACCCAGAAGTGCGGGCTGACGCGCCGCTTCAGCTTATGGACCACACAGATCACCCCGATGTTGCGGATTGCCTCGTAGGCCCGCTTCGAGGGCTCCGGCAGGTCGGGCGCGATGCTGGAGACGAATGGCGTGGGCACTGTGGAGATCACAGCCTGCGCGGGGAACAGCTTTCCTCCGGCCCGTACGCCGGTGACGCGGCCGTCCTCGGTCTCGATCCGCTCGGCGGGCGTCTTCAGGTGAATGCGTCCGCCCTGCCGCTCGATGGAGTCCACCAGCGCCTTAACAAGCGTCTCCGAGCCGCCCTCGATGTAGCCGAGCTCCTCCTGGAACAGCGACTTGCGCGAGTTGCCGATGCGGCGGACCCGAGTGGCGATCCAGGCGGCGGAGACGTCGTCCGCGTACTGGTAGAACTTCAGGTCCATCAGCGGCCGCCAGAGCTTGTCGTAGACGCTCCTGCCGGCGCCGCCTTCGATCCAGGCCTTGGCGGTGCGGTTCTCCAAGTCGTCGAAGCTCCTGCGCTTCGAGGTCAGGAACATCTGCAGGCCGTAGCGGAATTTCTCCACCGGGTTCAGCAGGCTGCTGGTCAGGAGCGAGATCGGATCGCCCCATTTGTGCAGCTTGCCGCCCTTGAAATAGGCCATCGACGTGTCGCGCCAGCGCATCTTGTCGCCGATGCCGAGGTCCTCCATCAACGCGAAGGTCGGCCGGTCCGGCTTGCAGACGAAGTGGTAGAACCGCTCGATCGACAGGCCATCGAAGTCGAAGTGGGCCGCCATCCCGCCGGGCACTGCGTCGGCCTCGATGACGTCGACCTCGTGGCCCAGCTTCAGGGCGTAGTGGGCGGCGGCCAGTCCCATGGCGCCGGCGCCGATGATCACCGTCTTGGTCATGCTCAGAAGTCCAGCACGATGTGGCTGTAGCGCGGATCGCGGAAGGTTTCGGTCAGCGCCTCGTCCAGCGGCGTCTCGCGCACGCCGAAGATCTCCGGCCAGTCGATCACCGGGAACACCTCGGGGATGACCAGCGCCGCCAGCTGGTTCGTCGTGAACGGCGGGTTCCTGTCGAACCGGGCGTAGAGCCACAGCAGGATCCAGAACAGGCCGTATGGGATGTGAACGATGGCCGCCTTCGCGCCGCTGATCCGCTTGATGGCGCGGATCAGCTCCACGTAGTCGATCTCGCGGCGGCCGGAGATGTCGTAAGCGCCGGTGGTCCCGCGCTCGATGGCCGAGGCGATCACCGCCGAGAAGTCCCCGGCGTAGAGCGGCTGGCGCCGGTAGCGGCCATTGCCGGGAATAGGAAACACCGGCGAGCGGTCCATGAACCGTCGCAGCCACCCCAGGTGCTTCCTGTCGAACCAGCCGAACATCAGTGTCGGCCGAAGGATTGCGTGCGGCGTCGGATGTCCGGCGACGATCTTCTCCTGCGCCGTCTTGGTCTCCACGTAGAGATCCTGGGCCTGGGAGTTCACCACCGAGGAGGAGATGTGCACGAAGTACGGGACCTCGTGCCGGCCAATGGCGTCCAGGATGTGCTCGGTGGCGGTGACGTTGTTGGCCACGAACTCGGCGCGGTCGAGGCCGCCGATCTGGGCCTGGTTCAGCACCACGGCGTCGACACCTCCGAAGGCCGCCTGCCAGTCACCGGGCTTCGCCAGGTCCGCCTCGATGACCCGGATATCCGGGTGCAGTTCGGCGAGGCGCTTGGTGTTGGTCGGATGCTTGTCGATGCCGATGACCCGGTAGCCGCGGTCCTTCAGGCGCGGGATCAGGTTCTGGCCGACCAGGCCGGCGGCGCCGGTGACGAGGACGGTCTTCACAGTGGGCGCTTGTGGAAAATGGCCGACGGGATCACGCGGATGACCAGCATGATCAGCCGCCAGAAGCCCGGCGCGTACTGCACCGGCCCACCGCGCTCGGCGGCGCGCCGGACGATCTTCGCCACTGCCTCCGGCGTGGCCCACAGCGGGCCACCCTTGGCCATGCGGTCGGTCATCGGCGTGTCGACGAAGCCCGGCTTCACCAGCACCGCCCGCGCGCCCGAGTTCCTCAACGCCAGCCGGTGGGCGATGCCCTGCACCAGCACCCCCAGCCCGCCCTTCGCCGCGCCATAGACGTAGTTCGACTGCCGCCCCCGGTCGCCCGCAACCGACCCCACGACAACGAGGGCGCCCCGCCCCTGCCCCTCCAGCAAGCTGGCGGCGGCCAGGCTCCAGAGAGCGGCGCTGGTGAAGTCCACCTGCAGAACCTCGGCGGCGTGGTCGAGGTCGCTTTCGGCACGGGCCTGGTCGCCGAGCACCCCGTAGAACAGCAGCACCGCATCCACGGTCCGTCCGCCCGCCCAGTCGGAGAGGCGCTTCGCCGGCGCCTTCGCCTGGCCCAGGTCCTCGACGGCCGTGTCGACGGCGCTCGCCCCGCGCGCCTTCAGGTCCGCCGCGATAGCCTCCAGCCGCTCCGCCTGCCGCCCGACCAGCGTGAGCGAGGCTCCCTCGGCGGCGTAGAGCCGCGCCGTGGCCTCGGCCATGGCGGACGTCGCCCCCAGTACGATGACGTGGCCGGTCATGCCGCCACCCTGCGCCAGAACGCCGAGGTCAGGCCCGGATCGCGATGCTTCATGAACTCCTCAAGGTTGGGATAGCTCGCCCGGAACATCGCCGCGCTGATCCGCCCGTCCTTGGCGGGGTAGAGCCGGCCGCCTGCTTCCAGCACCACCCGGTCCAGGCGTTCAAGCAGCCTGAGCGTCGCATCGCCGCCATTCTGGAAATCCAGGGCCAGGGTCGCGCCCTTGATCGGGAATGAGAGCAGGCCCGGCGAGGGCACGTCCCCGAAGGTCTTCAGCACCGCCAGGAACGACCCCTGCCCGCTCCTGGCGATCTGGCTCATGAGCTCGGCGGTGGCGTCGCGCGCGGCCGCCGACGGGATGGCGCACTGGTATTGATAGAAGCCTTTGGGCCCGTAGAGGCGGTTCCACTGGCCGATGGCGTCCAGCGGGAACTGGAAGGTCTCGTAGTGGACGGTCTTCTTGCCCGCCATGGCGCTCTTGGCGGCGAAGCGGAAGGTGTTGAAGGCCTTCAGGGTCAGCGGGTTGAGCGCGAACGACGGGAAGTCCAGCGGCAGGGCGATCTTCGGCGGGTCGTGCGGCGTACGGTCGGGACTTCCGTCCGGGTTCGCGCGGGAGAAGATTCCGCGCCCGTTGCGCGTCGTGCAGTCGATCCAGGAGACGGTGTAGTCGAACCCCGCCTCGCTGGCCTCGGCCAGATCGAAGAACTCCGACAGCCTGTTGAAGGCGATGTCCTCGGAGGCCATCCAGGCGCCCGACACCGGGGACAGCTGGATCTCGGCCCAGGCGATCACGCCGGTCAGCCCGAGGCCGCCGACCGTGGCGGCGAACAGCGGGTCCCCCGGCGCGAGCTCGCGCACCGAGCCGTCTGTCCTGAGGAGACATAGCCGGCGCACGTGGCGGCCGAAGGTCCCCTCGCGGTGGTGGTTCTTGCCATGGATGTCATTGGCGATGGCGCCGCCGAGGGTCACGTACTTGGTCCCCGGGACCACCGCCGGGAACCAGCCGTGCGGCAGAGCGAGCCGGATGAGGTCGTCGAGGGATAAGCCGGCGTCGGCGCGGACGACGCCGGTGGCGGCATCGAAGCCGTGGACGCGGTCCAGGCCGCGCATGGCCACGACGCGGCCGTCGGGGTTCAGGCCGCTGTCGCCATAGGACCGCCCCAGCCCGACCGCCAGAAGGCGCTCGCCGCCGACAAGACCCGCAAGCTCGTCGGCCCAGCGGGGCGTGGCGACGTCCTGCCGGGGGCGGTCGACGCGACCCCAGGAAGTCAGCCCGGTGGTGGTGCGGAAGGCGCTCAAACCAGCGCGAGGAGGAAGGCGGCGGCGAGCACCGCGCCGAGCCCCAGGCTCACCCGGTCCTTGAGCGCGAACACCACCGGGTCGTCGTGCATCTCGCCGCGGTTGGCGAGCAGCCAGATGCGGCTGACCCACAGGAACAGGATCGGCGGGGCGGCCCACAGCCACTGCGGATGGCCGTAGAAGCCCTGCGGGAACACCTCCTCCATCAGGTAGAGCACGAGGATGATGATCGAAGCCGTCGCCGCCGCGATCCCGAACACCAGGGTCAGGCCGCGATCCTCGTAGCGGTACCCGCGTCCGGGGACCGGTCCCACCGCCGCCGGTCCGCCGCCGACCAGCTCGGTGTGCCGCTTCGCCAGCGCCAGCGAGAAGAAGAACGAGGCCGCGAAGGTGAGCAGCCATGGGGACCAGATAAGGCTCGCCGCGGTGATCCCGGCGATGAGGCGCAGGGTGAACAGCGAGCCGATGATGAAGCAGTCGAGGATCGGGATCCGCTTCAGGCCGCTGGAATAGGCGACGGTGACGATCCCGTAGGCGGCCATGCAGGCGGCCAGCGGCGGCGCGACGAACCAGGCCGCCGTCAGCACCGCCGGTATCCCCACGATCGCGCCAACTAGCCCGTAGCGCACCGGCAGGGCTCCGGAGGCGAACGGCCGGGCGCGCTTGGTCGGGTGCCGCCGGTCGGCCGCCAAGTCGGCGATGTCGTTGACGACGTAGGTGAGCGAGCTCAGCAGCGAGAACAGGACCAGGGCCGCCAGGACGGCAAGGCCGCCCGCCAGGGTCAGGTGGTTCCACCCGAGAACGACAGGGACCACGATCATGGCGTTCTTGGACCACTGGTGCGGACGAGCCGCCTTGATCCAGGGTTTGAAGCCCGCGGCGGTGCGCTCGATGTGGCGCTCCACCGGCGTGCGCGACGCTACCTCCTGGGCAAAGGCGGGCGAGCCCACCACCACGCCGCTCTTGGCGCACGCCCAGACGGCCAGGTCCGCACGGCTGTCGCCGGCATAGGCGAAGCCGTCGGGGAACGCCGCGGCCAGGACCTCGGCCTTGCCGCGGCCCTTCAGGTTGCGCGCCCCGTCGCTGGAGAATACTTGGTCGAACAGGCCGGTGCTCGCCGCCACCCGCTCGGCGATGTCGCAGTGCGCAGCAGTCGCCAGGTGCAGCTCGCGGCCCTCGCGCTTCTGATCCGCCAGATAGGCGATCAACTCGTGCCGGAACGGCAGGGTCTCGGCCTCGATCGGGCCCAGCCGGCACAGCGCCGCCTTCAGCTGCGCCCGCCCGCCGAGCAGGCTTACGATCACGGTCCAGAGCGTCAGGAACGGGCGGCGGAAGAAGGCCGAGGCGAAGCTCTCGTCCAGGGTGTCGCTGCGGATCAGGGTGCCGTCCAGGTCGACCACCAGCGGGGCGAGCGCCTGCGCCGCCGCCGGCGACCGCTCCTCCGCAAAGCCCTGCGCCGATCCGCGCCCCACGCTCCCACCCCATTCGACTCGACCGCATCTTGCAGACCGCTGCGTGCGATTCACAGCGGCAAGTGCGGGGGCCGGACCCTTGAGTCTCGCCGCGGCGGAGTCAACCGCCCCTCAGGGGTCAGGCCACAGCGCCATCACGAGGAAGGCCAGGAGGATGCACGCCGCGACGATGGCGCCGGTCCACAGCGCCAGGCCCCACAGCCCCATCCGGTAGGCCCAACGCGGCCAGGGCCCGCGCACGACGCGGTACTCGGCGTCGGTGATGGGAGGGCGCTCATCGGACATGCCGGCAGCTTGCGCCGTCCGGGCGGCGTGGCGCAACGGCGGGACGGAGGAACCGGCGCTGCCAGCCTTTTGTTAAAGTCGGCCATCCCGGGGGGCGTCTGGAAGGATATTCAATGCAACCGTCGCGTCTCGAGGTTAAGCGCGAAGGCCGGCGCTGGGGCGTAGCAGCCGACGGCGAGACGCTCGCCACGGCCCCCACCAAGCGCGAAGCCGAGAACCTCGCGCGCGAAGCCGCGGAGATACTCTCGGCGAGCGGCGCGCTCTCGCGCGTCGACCTGCCGCCGGAGCCCCGCAGCTTCAAGGAAGACTAGGAGCCCGAAACGAAGAAGCCCCGGCGCAACAGCCGGGGCTTGTCGTTTCGTGCCGCGGCCGCGCCTACCAGCCCCCGGCCATCACCTCGAGGATCAGGCCTGTGGCCAGCGCCATCAGGACGAAGTTGCCGTCGGCGTAGACCCAGCGGTGCCCCGGAGGCGGGGCGTACAGGCCGTAGTAGTACGGGTCCTGGACGTAGTAGCTGCGGTAGGTCATCGGCACGTAGGCGCCGCGCCGCCAGTAGGTGCGGTAGCTCGGCGAATAGGCGCGGTAGCCGTAGCCCGGCGCGTACCAGTAGCCGCCGCGGGCGCCGCGGTAATCCCGCCATTCGGTGCGGCCGCGCCAGCTGTCGGCGTTGCGCCGGTCGTAGCGCAGCTCGCGCTGGTCGCGGCGCACTTCGCGCCGGTCGCGGTCGAGCTCGCGGCGCTCGTAGCGGGTGATCACGCCGTCACGGCGTGCGTCGCGCCGGTCCTCGCGCAGCTCGCGGCGGTCCTCGCGCAGCTCTCGCCGGTCCTCCCGCCGCTCGTGCCGCCCGTAATCGCCCGGCGCGGCGCTGGCCGCTACAGGGGCCGCCACCACGGCCAGCGCCGACATGGCGTACAGAATCTTCTTCATGGGCCTCGCCTCCAACACGACACGCCCAGGATGAATGGCGCCGGCTGGCTGAACCCCCGCTGAACCCGCCGCTCATCTCCATGGCGACGGTGTGGCGAGCGGCGTTACGCGTCGACGTCGGCGTCGGGAACGTGGGCGTAGGCGCGCACCAGGCGCTGGCCCGTCCACAGCTCCATGGAGCGGCGGTCGGCCTGGGCCTCCGCCAGCCGCTGGGCGTGGGCGTCGTCGGCGCAGTCGAAGGTCCGCGCCTCGTGGATGTGGCCTGCGTAGTCGAGGTAGTAGAGCCGGTAGCTGTTCATGGCACTCACACCGGAAGCTTGAGCGCGAACGCCCTGCGGCCAAGCTCGGTTCCTGG
The DNA here is from genome assembly GCF_036563285.1 of Phenylobacterium sp. Lineage (GTDB taxonomy): Bacteria > Pseudomonadota > Alphaproteobacteria > Caulobacterales > Caulobacteraceae > Phenylobacterium. Next base: position 89,607 of record NZ_DATCMR010000012.1, on the reverse strand, counting down.
CCTCGGGTCCATGATCATACGCCGAGCAGTGTCTCGAGGGTCAGCACGAGGTCCGCCGCGTCGAACGGTTTCGGCAGGAAGCCGGAGTCCGGTACGCCGAACGCCTTGAAGGCTTCGGGCGAGGCCTGCCCGGTGACGTACATCACCGCCAGGTCCGGCTGCATCTGGCGCGCGAAGCGGGCGACGTCGAACCCGGTCGTCCCGGCGCCCAGGTTGATGTCGACCACCAGGGCATCGTAGCGGCGCGCGCGCGCCAATATCGAGTAAGCGGCGCGGTCGCTCTCCACGCAGTGGGTGTCGTAGCCGGCGTCGTCCAGGATATCGGAGATGATAGCGCAGACCCCCGGCTCGTCCTCGACTACGAGCACGCGCGCCCCACGCTCCAGTCGTCGCGCCGCCGCGGCCATTGTCCCTCGTCGTCACTTGTCCGGTCATCGCGGTCTTCGCGCCGCGTCAGGAACCCGACATAGCGATTTCGCCGGGGATTCCAAGCCGCTATCTCCGATAGCGGCGCGCCATCCACAGGTTGTCAGGACGGGATTCGGTTTCCCTTGCAGTCAACGGAGAACAGACGAACCGCGCCGGCCGTCACCTCGACCCTGGCGCAGTCGGGAAATTGCTCCAGCAGCATGGGAATGCTGGTCAGGACATCGCCCGCCTGGCTCAACGCCACGGTCTGGGTGGGGGTCGTCCGTCCGTCGTGGAACACATTAAGCCGGTACATGAGCCTACTCGCAAACCAGGCTCACAGATGCTCCGGCGGGGCGGCCACCGCCATTCGGGGGTCCTACGGCTGGGGGAACTACGTAGGCTCGGCCGTCAGACCTTTTCGGACAGCAGGTCCTCGACGAAGGGCGGGAGCCAGGGGTTGCGGCCCGGCTTCATCCGCTCGGCGCGGTAGATGTGGATCAGGTCGGCGTAGGCCCGGTCGAAGTCCTTGTTGACGATGATGTAGTCGTACTCGCGCCAGTGCATGATCTCGCGCTTGCCAAGGTCCAGGCGCTGCTCGATGACCTCGACGCTGTCCTGGGCGCGGGCGTGCAGCCGCCGCGCCAGATCCTGCCACGACGGCGGCAGGATGAAGACCCGCACCGAATCGTCCGGGGCCTTGGTCGCGATCTGCCGCGCGCCCTGCCAGTCGATGTCGAACAGCACGTCGCGGCCAGCCTCCATGGCCGAGATCACCGGCGCCTTCGGCGTGCCGTAGAGCTGGCCATTCACCTCGGCCCACTCGAACAGCTCGTCGCGCTCGATCATCGCCTCGAACTCAGGCCGCGACTTGAAGAAGTACTCCCGGCCCTCCTGCTCGCCCGGGCGGGGGGCGCGGGTGGTGGCGGAGATCGACAGGGTCATGCCGGCGTAGTCGGCGGCCAGGCGCCGCGAGAGCGAGGTCTTCCCGGCGCCCGCCGGGCTGGAGACCAGCAGGAGCAGGCCGCGCCGGACGGTCTCCCAGGGCTTGGCGTGGTGGTCGTCGTGCGCGATCAAGACCGCCTACTCCACATTCTGGACCTGCTCGCGGAACTGCTCGATGACGGCTTTGAGGTCCAGCCCGGTCGCGGTCAAGGCGGAGAGCGCCGACTTGGAGCACAGGGTGTTGGCCTCGCGCATGAACTCCTGGGTCAGGAAGTCCAGCCGCCGGCCCACCGCGCCGTCGCCGCCCACCAGGGCGCGGGCGGCGTCGACGTGCCCGCCCAGCCGGTCGATCTCCTCGCGCACGTCGGCCTTGCCGGCCATCGCGGCGGCTTCCTGCACGATCCGCTCCTCGGACACGGCGTCGCCGGCGAGCTCCACCATCCGGCGCTGGTAGCGTTCCTTGATCGCCGCCGGCTGCTCGGCCGCCTGGGCCTCGGCCGCCGAGACCAGGCTCGCGATACGGTCCACGAGCCCCGACAGCACGCCGGTGAGCGCCGCGCCCTCTTCCTGGCGCGCGGCCGCTAGGCCGTCCAGCGCCTGAGCGATCGACGCGGCCATGACGGCCTCCAGCTCGGTCTGCGCCTCCGGATCCTCCAGCGCGTCAGCCGCCTCGATGACGCCCTTCAGCGCCAGGAGCCCGTCCAGCGTGGGCGGCTGTGCGCGGCCGGCCGCGACATAGGCCTCGCCCGCCGCCAGATAGCGCTCCAGCTGCTCGAGGTTCAGGCGCACGGCGCCGGCGCCCTCCGCCCGCTTCGCTTGCAGCCCGATGGTGAGCTGGCCCCGCTGGAACCGGGCCTGCGCCCCCTCGCGCGCCGCCCGCTCGAGCCCCTCGAACCCCGGCGGGCCGCGGAAGCGGACCTCCAGGTTGCGGCCGTTCACCGAGCGGGCCTCGACAGCCCAGCTCCAGGCGCCGAGCGCGCCTTCGGTCCGGCCGAAGCCGGTCATCCCCGAGATCGGCATCAGCGCCCTCCCCGGGCCGCCGCCGCGGCCTGCTGCCGCTCCACGGCCCTCCAGTTGGCGACGTTGCGCTGGTGCTCGTCGAAGGTCGAGGCGAAGACGTGCCCGCCCTTGCCGTTGGCCACGAAGAACAGCTCGGTCGTCTTCGGCGGATTGAGCACCGCCTCGATCGACGCGCGGCCCGGGTTGGCGATCGGCGTCGGGGGGAGGCCCGCGATCTGGTAGGTGTTGTAGGCCGTCGCCGCGGCGATCTCCGAGGCGAGGATTCCGCGTCCGAGCGGCCGGCCCTTGCTGATGCCGTAGATGATGGTGGGGTCGCTCTCCAGCCGCATGCCTGAGCGCAGCCGGTTGACGAACACCGCCGCGATCCGCGGCCGCTCGGCCGCGACGCCGGTCTCCTTCTCGACGATGGAGGCCAGGGTGACCGCCTCATCAGGGGTAGAGAACGGCAGGTCGGCCGCGCGCTTCGGCCAAAGCTCGGCCATCAGCCTGTCCTGGGCCTCGACCATGCGCTGGAGCACAGCCTGACGCGCGTCGCCGCGCTGCACCTGGTAGGTGTCCGGCAGCAGGGCGCCTTCTGGCGGGGCCTGGGCCTCGCCCACCAGCACGGGCTGCTTCATCACCGCTTCCAGCGCCATGTCGCTGGTCCAGCCTTCGGGGACGGTGACGTAGTGCTTCACCACCCGGCCTTCGCGGATGTCGCTCATGATGCCGGCCATGGAGGCGCGGGGCTTGAACTCGTACTCGCCCGCCTGCAGCCGTTTGCCCGCCCCCGTCAGCTGGACGAAGGCGAGGAACACGGCCTTCGACCGGATCAGCCCGGCCTTCGCCAGATCGTCGGCGATCCCGGTCACGCCGGAGCCGCGTTCCAGCACCACAGTGGTCGGCTTACTGGCGGGCCCCGGCCCCGCATAGGTGAAGAGCACCCAGGCGCCGGCCACCACCGCGAACGCGGTGAGGGCGAAGAGCACGCCTCCCACCAGCCTGAGGGGCCCTGGAGGCGCCTTGCGCCGGCTCCAGCTGCGTCGCGGGCGCGGGCGTCGGCTCACGCGACCTTCTTGAACACCACCGAGGCGTTGGTGCCGCCGAAGCCGAAGGAGTTGGAGAGCGCCACGTTGATCTCCATCGGCTTGGCCTTGTTCGGCACGAGGTCGATGGGGGTCTCCACGGAGGGATTCTCCAGGTTGATCGTCGGCGGCGCGATCTGGTCGCGGATGGCCAGCACGGTGAAGGCCGCCTCGATGGCGCCGGCGGCGCCCAGCAGGTGGCCGGTGGCCGACTTGGTCGAGCTCATGGTCACCTTGGCCGCGGCGTTGCCCAGCAGGCGCTCGACGGCGCCCAGCTCGATCTCGTCGCCGAGCGGCGTGGAGGTGCCGTGGGCGTTGATGTAGTCGATGTCTGCGGGCTCTACGCCGGCGTCCTTCAGCGCCGCGCGCATGGCGCGGAAGCCGCCGTCGCCGTCCTCGGCCGGGGCGGTGATGTGGTAGGCATCGCCGGCCATCCCGTAGCCGGCCACCTCGGCATAGATCTTCGCCCCGCGGGCCTTGGCGTGCTCGTACTCCTCGAGCACCAGGACGCCGGCGCCCTCGCCCATGACGAAGCCGTCGCGGTCCTTGTCGTAGGGGCGGCTGGCCTTCTCCGGCGTGTCGTTGAAGCCGGTGGACATGGCCCGGCAGGCCACGAAGCCGGCGATGCCCACCGGCACCACCGAGCCTTCCGCGCCGCCCGCCACCATCACGTCGGCGTCGCCGTACTTGATGATCCGCGCGGCGTCGCCGATGGCATGGGCGCCGGTGGCGCAGGCGGTGACGACGGAGTGGTTCGGACCCTTGAAGCCCCAGCGGATCGAGACCTGGCCGCTGGCCAGGTTGATCAGCGCCGAGGGGATGAAGAACGGGCTGATCCGACGCGGCCCCTTCTCGTGCAGCTCGACCGCGGTCTCGGCGATGGCGCCGAGGCCGCCGATGCCGGAGCCGATCATCACGCCCGTGCGCTCGCGGCCTTCGTTGTCGTCCTCGCCGGGCATCCAGCCGGAATCCTTCACCGCCTCGTCGGCGGCGGCGATGGCGTAGAGGATGAAGTCGTCGACCCGGCGCTGGTCCTTCGGCGCAAGGGTCTCGTTGGGATCGAACGAGCCCGGCACGTCCGGCCCGCCGCCGCCGCGGCCATCGACGCGCGGCACTTCGCAGGCCACTTGGCAGGCGAAGGCGGAGGGATCGAAGGCGCTGATGCGGCCGGCGCCGGACTTGCCGGCCAGGATCGCCTTCCAGGCGTGCTCGACACCGGACCCCAGCGGGGTCACCAGTCCGATTCCGGTTACGACCACACGACGCATCGGTTCACCTCAAACGAAGACCGCCGCGGCTCCGGGCATGAGCCCTCGGCGACGCGGCGGCCAAAATCCGGGTAGAGATCAAGCGCTTAAGCGCCCAGTCGCTCCTGGATGAACTTCACGGCGTCGCCGACCGTCTGGATGTGCTCGGCCGCGTCGTCGGGGATTTCGATGTCGAACTCCTCTTCGAAGGCCATCACCAGCTCGACGTTGTCGAGGCTGTCGGCGCCCAGGTCGTCGATGAAGGAGGCCTTCTCGGTGACCTTCTCGGGATCAGCATCGAGATGCTCGATCACGATCTTACGGACGCGTTCAAGGACGTCGGACATCAGGTAGGTCCCTCAGGCTAGTCAAGCTTGCTGTCTCGGCGAGGCCGACGGTGAAGTCAACCGTCGCCAAGGGTGTTTGGTTCGGGCCGCCGGGTAGCATGTTCCCTCCCGGCTGGCGAGGCTTAGATCATGGCCATGCCGCCGTTGACGTGCAGGGTCTGGCCGGTGACGTAGGCGGCTTCGTCGCTGGCGAGGTAGACGCAGGCCGCGGCCACGTCGGCCCCCGCACCCAGCTTGCCCGCGGGGATGGTGCCGAGGATCTGGGTCTTCTGCTGCTCGTTCAGTGCGTCGGTCATCGGGCTCTCGATGAAGCCGGGGGCCACGCAGTTGACGGTGATGCCGCGGCTGGCCACTTCCTGGGCGAGCGCCTTGGAGAAGCCGATCATCCCGGCCTTGGACGCGGCGTAGTTGGCCTGGCCCGGATTGCCCATCACGCCCACCACCGAGGTGATGCCGATGATGCGGCCGTGCCGGCGCTTCATCATCCCGCGCATGGAGGCGCGCGCGAGGCGGAAGTAGCTCTCCAGGTTGACCTTGATCACGGCCTCCCAGTCCTCGTCCTTCATTCGCATGAGCAGGCCGTCGCGGGTGATGCCGGCGTTGGCGACGACGATGTCGAGCGGATTGCCCGCAGCGCCCTCGGCCGCCTCGATCAGGCCGTCGACGGCCGCCGCGTCGGAGAGGTTGGCGGCGGCGACGGAGACGCGCTGCCCGAGTCCGCCGGCCAGCTCCTGCAGGACCGCCTCGCGGGTGCCGGAGAGGACGACGTGGGCGCCCTGCGCGTGAAGCGCCTTGGCGATCGCGCCGCCGAGGCCGCCGGTGGCGCCGGTGACGAGGGCGGTCTTGCCGGTCAGGTCGAACATGGCGGCGTTTGTCTCCTTAGAGGCTCTTGGCGAAGGCTTCGAGGTCGTTGGGGGCGTTGAGCGGCGTCGCCTCGGCGTCCGGAGCGATGCGCTTGGCCATGCCGGAGAGCACCTTGCCGGCGCCCGCCTCGGCGAAGCGGGTCACGCCACCCTCCCCGGCCAGCCACAGCACGCTCTCGCGCCAGCGGACCCGGCCGGTGACCTGCTCCACCAGTAGCCGGCGGATGGTTTCGGGATCGTTCGTCGGCCGCGCGGTGACGTTGGCCACCAAAGGCGCGCGTGGCGCCAGGATGGTGGCCTCGGCCAGCGCCTGCGCCATCTCGTCGGCCGCGGGCTGCATCAGCGGGCAGTGGAAGGGAGCCGAGACGTTGAGCGGGATGGCCCGCGCGCCGAGCTCCTTGGCCTTCTCGATCGCGCGGTCCACGGCCGCCTTGGCGCCGGAGATCACCACATTGCCCTGGTTGTTGTCGTTCGCGACGACGCAGACGCCCAGCTCGGCGCCCGCCGCGGCGGCTTCCTCCGCCAGCGCCACGTCGGTCTTCGGCCCTATCAGAGAGGCCATGGCGCCGCCCCCCACCGGCACGGCCCGCTGCATGGCCTGGCCTCGCAGCTTCAGGAGGCGGGCGGCGTCGGCCAGGCTGATGGCGCCGGCGGACGCCAAGGCCGAATACTCGCCGAGGCTGTGGCCGGCGACGAAAGCGGCCTTCTCGACACCGACGCCGAACTCGCGCTCGAGCACCCGCATCACCGCCACGCTCACCGCCATCAGCGCCGGCTGGGCATTCTCGGTAAGGGTCAGGTCGCCCTCCGGCCCCTCCCGCATCAGGTTCGACAGCTTCTGGCCCAGGGCGTCGTCCACCTCCTGGAACACCTCGCGCGCGGGCGCGAAGGCTTCGGCAAGGTCGGCGCCCATGCCGACGGCCTGACTGCCCTGGCCGGGGAAGATGAAGGCGAGGCTCATGAGAAAGGCTCCGGCGCATCCGATTCAGCGCCGGCGACGGTTAGGGGATTAGGCCTTCGCCAGCAAGGCGGGGCCGAAGGTCCCGGCGAGCATACTCCACCGGTTGGTGCAGGTCGAAAATAGATCAACCCTGCGGAGAAACCTTTGCCGTAGCCAAGCGTTGCTGTGTCGCGAACGTGTGAGTGTGTGTTCGCGGGGCGGATTGTCGCGGCCTACCTATTCTGGGGCTTCGACAGCATAGCGGGGGGCTTATTGGCGAGCAGACGCCGACCTGTTCAAAGAACCCGCACCTGCGGGATTTTGGATAACGGCGGTTGTTAACCGACGAAATATGCTATTCGTAAGTACAGCGTCCTAAAGCGTCGCGTTTTCCCGTGTGCGCCAAGATTAGCAGAAGCTATTTTGCACACGATCCCTGTGCATCGCACTTGCAGGGGTTAGGCAACTCTTAAGGATTGCGTCCCAGTTCGGCACATTCCCCAAAACGGGGGGCCGATTTGGTTACCGGTTGCTTTCAAACTTGACAGTCAGCCGGCGCAGTTCTAGAGGGGCGTGGATAACCGTTCGTTAAATGAGGGGCTCGCAACCGGCAGTTTAAAAATAATAAGGACGCATCCGAGAGGTGTTTGACGCCAATCAGGATGGACAGCCGGTAAACGATAAAGTCTCCGCCAAGACCAAATTCGCGTTTCACAAGACCAACTCAGCCTGGGGCTAAAATGAACACTCGCCAGAAGATCCTCCTCGCCGCCGTCAGCGCCGCTGCGCTGTCCGCGACCGCTTCGGCCGCCAACGCGCAGGCCACCTCGACCGCCACGGCCACCGCCTCGGTGACCCTGCTGGCGCCGATCGCCATCGTTAAGGACGCGGACCTGGTCTTCGGCAAGGTCGCCAAGGCTGTGGGCACGGCCACGATCGCGCCCGGCGGCGGCCTGTCGAACTCCACCAACGGCCCGGTCTTCGTCGGCACCGGCCAATCGGCCGCGGCCTTCCACGTGACCGGTGAGAACGGCGCCACCATCGCGTGGACCGCGCCGACCACCGCCACGGTCACCGGCCTGACCAACCCGGTCGCCCTCACCTACAGCTGGGGCGGCACCGCGCCGACCACGCTCGTCACCGACGGCGACAGCGACTTCGACTTCACGGTCGGCGGCACCATCGACATCGTGCTCGCGGACACGACCAGCACGACCGCCAAGACCGGCACCTTCACGGTCGAAGTGCACTATAACTGAGTTGTCTGTCGCCGGAGCTGGACGCCATCCCGGCGTTCAGCTCGCGGCAACGGATTTGCAGATAGCGTGAGGCGATGAACAGAGCGCCCCTACTCGTCTGCGCGACAACCTGCCTGCTGGCCGCCTCCGCTGGATCGGGGGCGGCGAACGGCGTTTCGTCGCGCGCGACTGCGGAGGCCAGCGTCACGCTGGTCGACGTGGCTCGCGTCGACGTGGTCACGACGCTCGTACTGCCCTCCGTCACGACCCAGTCGGTGACGGGGACCTCAGGGCTTCAGTCGAACGGTGCTACCTCTGCGGGCGCCGGCACCCCCGGCTCAATCGGCAGCAATGCCGTATTAACCATTCACGGCCAAGCTGGCGAAGCAGTGTCGATGGCCGTTCCTGCGGAATTTCAGGTCGTCCGCACTGGGGGAACGGAGTCCTTGACCGTGAAAACCAGCACCAACAGCAACTACGACCTGGGCGGCAACGGCGTGGTCGTGGGCGGCCCCACTGGCGACACAATGAGCGTCAACGTTGGCGGCACTCTCAACTTCGGCTCCGGCGGCGGCGAACTCGTCCCGGGCCCCTATGAAGGCGTCGTCGTTCTCCTGGTTCAGTACAATTGATGCGCGTCCAAATTCTGGCGGCTGTCGGCCTGCTCGCCGGGCTGACCGGCTATAGCGCCCAGGCTCAGCAGCCCGGCCCTGCGCAGGCGACCGTCACCACCGTCCCCGCCAACCTGAACATCACGCCCAAGCGCGTGACGTTCGACAAAAACCGGCGCTCGGCGACGGTCTACATCTACAATCAGGGCGGCCAGGCCGGCACATTCGACATCGCCCTCGTCGACCGGGTGATGCTGCCCTCCGGCGAGATCATGGCCGCGAGCGACGCGGCCAACAACCCCGAAGCCAAGCCGATCGCCGGCCAGCTGAAGTCGGCCAAGGACGTCGTCCTGGTCTCCCCGCGCCGGGTCACCCTGCCCCCGGGCCAGGGCCAGACGGTGCGCCTGCGTGTCGCCAGCGTGCCGCCGGGCGCCACCGGCGAGTTCCGCACGCACCTGACGGTCACCACCATTCCGCCCGCCGACGCCGGCCTGAGCGCCGAAGCGGCCGCCGCGGCCGACCCGAACAACCTGGTGTTCGCCATCACGTCTGTGTTCGGCATCAGCATTCCTGTCATCGTCCGGTTCACGGATCCGGAGGTGCAGGCCGCGATCGAGAACGCCCGCGTGGAATACGCGGAAATGTCCACCGACGGCCGGGCGCCCAAGCGCACGCCGGTGATCAGCTTCGACGTCGTGCGCCGGGGCACCAGCTCGCTCTTCGGCAACATTGAAGTGCGCGTTCAGGGGCAAAAAGGGGGGGAGCCCCTGGGCATTGCCCGCGGGCTCGGGGTCTATCCGGAGATTTCGCGGCGGCACGTGAAGATCCCGCTCGCACGCGATCCGGGGCGCCAGCGGCTGGAAATAACCTTCACAGACGACGACACCTCGCCGGGCAAGCTGCTTGCGAAAATGGACTTGTAGCCGCCTTGCTTGGTTCGCCGGCGCAACCCTCTCACTGCTGACCGTCCAGGTCGCACGGGCCCAGCCCGCTGCGGCCTCCAATCCTGCCTCCTCCTCGTCGCCGGCCGCCGCCATCGCGCCTGAGGCGGCGCCACTCACCGCGTCGGGCAAGATCGACCCGGAGAGCCTGCTGCTCTTCGCGCTCGACCTGGACAAGCTGACCCTGACCGAGGGCCTGGCCGCCTACGGCGAGCCGCAGGACCCGCTGATCCCGTTGAGCGAGCTTGCCCGCTTCCTCGAATACGATATCGACGTACTTCCCGCCGAGCGGCGGATCGTGGGGCGCCTGGGGCAGTCGCGCACATCCCTGGTGGTGGACCTCGCCACCGGCACCGCGCGGGTCGGCGGCCGCACCGTGCCGCTGGGCGCGCAGGACGTGGCCGTCACCCCGAACGAGATCTATCTGCGCGCCTCGGCGATCAACCGGCTCCTGCCCCTGGAGCTGAAGGTCAATCCGAACGAGCTGGCGATCAGCGTCGTCGCCAAGGAGCCGATCCCGATCCAGTCGCGGCTCGAGCGGCTGGCCCGCCTCAGGTCGGCGGAGGGCGCGCCAGGCGCGCAGGAAGAGCTGCTCAGGGTCCCGTCGCCCTACGGCCCCTTCAGCATGCCCAACTTCGACGTGAGCCTCAGCCTGGGGGCCGGCACCCGCACCGGAGCGGAGCAAGGGCCGGCGTTCCCCTTCCGGTACGATGTTCGCGCCGCCGGGGACCTGCTCTACGGCGGCTACCAGGCCTATGTCGGATCCGACGAGCGCGGCGGTCCGGCCGTCGCGCGCCTGACCTTCGAGCGTCGCTCGGTCGAGGGCCGGCTGCTGGGCCCGCTCAAGGCCCGGCAGATCAGCATCGGCGACGTCTACACACCGAGCTTCGCGCTGGGCCCGCGCAGCCTGAACGGGCGCGGCTTTGCCCTGTCGACCGTGCCTCTCGACCAGACCAATGTCTTCAACCGCGTCGACCTCCGCGGCGAGCTGCCGCTCGGCTACGATGTCGAGCTCTACGTCAACGACGTCCTGCAGGGCGGCCAGAACACGCCCAACAAGGGCCGCTACGAGTTCCTCAACGTGCCGCTGACCCGCGGCGTCAACGTCGTGCGCGTGGTGACCTACGGACCGCACGGGGAGCGCGACGAGAATACCCGCATCGTCAATGTCGGCGGCGCGCAGCTCGCCCGCGGCGAGATGACCTTCGAGTTCGCCGCCGTCCAGCAGGAGCGCTCGCTCTTCCTCCTCGCAGACGAGGAGGTGACCGACTTCATCAGCGACTCGGCCGGCCGGCTGCGGGTGGTTGCCGGGATCAACTACGGCTTGACCCAGTTCATCACCGTGACCGGGGGCGCGGCGCTGATCCCCGCGCCGGGCGGCGCCTCGCGCGGGCTCTATGGACTGGGCGCGCGCACCTCCCTGCTCGGCTTCGTCACGCAGCTCGACCTCGCCATGGACAGCGAGGGCGGCACGGCGGAGGGCATTGGGCTCGCGGGCCAGGTGTTCGGCGTCTCGACCGTCGTGCGCTACCTGCTGTTCCAGAACGGGTTCCTCGACGAAAACGGCCCGGGCGTCGACTTCACCCGCTCCCTCGTCAGCCGCGGCGAGCTGAACCTCGACGGCAACGTGCAGTTTCTCGGGCGGATCATCCCCCTCTCCTTCCGGACAGCGCGCACCGAGTACTCGGACGGCGAGATCGGCCTCCTGGGGGCCTTCCGGGCGTCGGCCACCACCGGCGCCCTGCTCCTGTCGGGCGGACTGGAATACAGCCACGACTATGGGCGCAACCGTGACGACACCCGGCTGACGGGCTTCTTCGCCGCCTCGACGTTCCGCAGCTACACCTGGCAGATCCGCAGCACGATCGACTACGACATCCTGCCCGAGTTCCACCTGCGCGCGCTGGCGATCACGGCCGACCGGGACCTGTCGGAACGGACCAGCCTGCGCCTCGGCCTCGGCCAGTCGCTGGACAATCTCGAGAGCTTCAACGTCACCGCCTCGGCGATCACCCGCACCAAGTTCGGCGATTTCGCCCTGACCACCGACTACAGCAACCAGGACAAGAGCTGGCGGGTCGCCGCCCAGGTGAATTTCGGCCTCGCCTTCGATCCGGTGCGCCGCCGCTACGGCGTGGTCTCGGAAGGGGTCGGCGGCGGCGGATCGGTGGCCTTCCACGCCTTCCTCGACCAGAACGGCAACGGCGAGCGCGACGCGGGCGAAGGCGGCGTGCGCAACCTCATCATCACCAGCTCGGGGCGCAACTTCGCGACCAACGAGGAGGGCCGGGTCCTGATCACCGGCCTCGGCTCCACGGCCACCGCGCGCCTCACCGTCAGCCTCGACGAGCTCGACAACCCGTCGCTGAGGTCGCCGCCGGTGAGCATCCAGGTGAACCCCCGGCCGGGCAGCGTCACCGAGGTGGCCTATCCCATGCGCCCGACGGGCGACGTCATGGTGCGCATCCTGTTGCGGCGCGGCGACGGTTCACTGGTGGGGCTCTCGGCGGTGCAGCTCCAGCTCGTGGGCGAAGACGGCAAGATCGTGGAAGCCAAGACCGAGTTCGACGGCGCGGCGAGCTTCGAGGGCGTGGTGGCGGGCAAATACACCGTCCAACTCAACCCCGAGCAGGCCCAGCGGCTGCGAATGCGCCTTCTGAAGCCGCTGAGCGTTGTCATTTCATCGGAAGGCTTCAATAGCGACGCGAGTGCGGAGGTGGCCTTCGAACCACGCCCGCAGCAGAGCGCTGCGACAGCAACGCCGGTACAAGAAACACAATAACCGCGTATAGAGGCCCGATGAACCTCCGCCGATCCCCCCTTTCGGCAAGAATAACGAGATGGCCGCAACCCGGGATTGTCTTTCTCCGGGCGCTTGGACTTCTGTTCTTCGTGGCGGTTGCGAGTTATGGGCCGAAGAGTTTCGCCGCCGCGGCGTTCTCGATCACCGCCACGACCACCAACCCGAATATCGGCAAGGTTGCCTCGGCGGCGGCGGGCGACACAACCTTCACCGTGGTCGCCAGCACGGGCTCGACCTCGGTGACCGGCGGCGCAGGGGGGTTCATCCCGCCCACGCCCACGCGGACAGCCCTGACCACGATCGTCATCAACTGCTCGGGCGGCAGCAGCTGCGGCAACGACACCACCGTCACGATCACCACCGCAGCAGGCACGGGGCGCGGCAAGCAGATCACCGGCCTGTCGGCGGCCTTCGGCTACAGCGGGGCCGCCACGTGGAAGAGCGGCCCCACGAGCGGCGGCGCCTCTCTGAGCTTCGTGATCGCGGGCGTCGGCAACAACAATTCCAAGTCGTTCCGGCTCGGTGTGGTCTGGCCGATCGCGGCGACCGGCACGATCGGAACCGCCACCGGGCCCTACACGGTGCAGGTGACGGCGAGCGGGGTGACCAGCGCGAGCCGCAACCTGGCTGCCAACGCCAATGTGCAAGCCGGTATCTCGCTCAGCCAGGTCACACCGCTCGATTTCGGGACCCTGGCCCTGATGGCCGGTCAGTCGGGCAGCGTGACCTATCCGGCTGGGGGACAAGGCGCCGAGGCCTCCTGGAGCCTTACAGGGGCCCAGCAGGTGCGCGGCCATACGATCGGCAAATACAAGGTCACCGGCACGCCGGGGCAGCAGATTTCGGTTTCGGTGACGCCGATCCCGACCCTGACGCTCACCCGGCAGCCGAGCGGCGGGAGCCTCCCCATGTCGGTGAGCAACACCGCTCAGGGCGCCCAACTGATCCCGCTGAGCGGAGAGTTCTTCTTCTACATCGGTGGCTCGATAAACTTCAGCAGTTCTACCACGACGGGCGCCTACAAGGGGATTTACACCATTACGGTGAACTACTCCTAGGAAGCGGCGCGGCCATTTGGCGCCGCTCCTGCAATACGGGTTCAGATTGCCGTGAAGCTGTGCTACGGCGGCGCACTCAGATCGGGGACCACCATGGCCAATACTCCGCCTGTGGCGAATGACGACACCGCAAGCGTGGCCTCCGGCGCGTACGTGGACATCGACGTCTTCGCTAACGACACGGACGCCGACGCCTTCGACGTCTTCGGCCTGCCCGAGTATACGCCCGCCGTCGACGAACACGGCAACGAGGTCGGCCGGATCGAGGTGGTCTTCCTGCCCAGCGGCCGCGTCGGCCTGCGGTTCTACGCCGACGACCCGAGCTTCGACACGGGCGCCCACACGATCACCTTCCAGTACATCGTCCGCGACAGCTGGTACGAGGGCAGCAACCCGGCCACCGTCACCGTGACAGTCACGGGGAACGCCGTGCAGGGCCAGACCATCAACGGCCTCAACCATCCACAGACGTTCACGCCCACCAGCAACGACCCGCGCATCCTCTACCAGCTGAAGGGCAACGACGTGCTCAACGGCGGCAACCAGCACGACACCATCGACGGCGGTCTGGGCGCTGACACGATCCACGGCAACAACGGCACGGACCGGCTGTTCGGCGGCGCAGGCAACGACAAGATCTACGGCGACAACGGGTCCGACACCCTCACGGGTGGCTCGGGCAACGACACGCTCACCGGCGGCAATAGTCCGGACCACTTCCGCTTCGCCGCCGGGTCGGGCGACGACGTCATCACCGATTATGACGTGAAGACCGACAAGATCGTCCTCGATTCCAGCTTCGCTGGCAGCTACGGCGGCCTGTTCTCGCTGGGTCTGGTCACTTCCGAGAACGGCGGGGTGCGGATCACCTCCGTCGACGGTGACGACAGCATCTTCCTGGAGGGCGTGAAGCTCTCCTCCCTGCGCGAGAGCGGGTTCATCTTCGAGTTCTGACGTTCCGGCGTCCCCTCAGGCCGTGTAAGCTCCTCCCGACATCTCTGGGAGGAGTTCCATGAAACGCATCGCCATCGCCGCGGCCCTCGCCGCGCTCGCCGCCACGCCCGCCGCCGCCGCCCTGAAGGCCGGCGACAAGGCGCCCGACTTCACCGCTCCCGGCTTCCAGGCCGGCAAGGCGCTGACCTTCAACCTCGCTCAGGCGCGCAAGAAGGGGCCGGTGGTGCTCTACTTCTTCCCCGCGGCCGACACGAAGGGCTGCAATCTCGAGGCGAAGATGTTCGCCGACGCCACGCCCCAGTTCAAAGCCGCGGGCGCCACGGTGATTGGCGTCACCGCCGGCAACCTGGACAAGCTGCAGCAGATCTCCTCCGACACCGACAAGTGCTCCGGCAAGTTCCCCGTGGCCGCCGATCCCGGCGCCAAGATCGCCAAGCAGTACGATGCTGTCCTGCCCCAGAAGCCGGACTGGTCGGACCGCACCTCCTACGTGATCGCGCCCTCGGGCCAGATCCTGCACGTCCACTCCAAGCTCGACCCGTCCCAGCACGTCTCGGAGACGCTCAGCGCCGTGCAGAGCTTCAAGACCGCCAAGAAGAGGTAGGCGCGGCCTACTTCGGGCATTCGATCTTCCTGCAGAGCCGGCCCTCGAGGTCGGCCTGCATTTCCGGCATCAGGCGGGTGATCGCAGGCTGGACCTTGGCCATGTAAGCTCCGGTCTTGGCCAGAAGGGATTTGGCCAGCGGGCTTTCGTAATAGGCCACCGCCGCCTGCAGTTCCGCCTCGGTGAAGGTGTCGGCGATAGCCGGGACCATCACCTCAACCATCCTCGGCGTCATGGCCTGCATGGACTCCGCCGAGGCTTCGGTGAACGCCTTGCGCAGCTCCGGCGGGACCTGGCCGCCGCTGCGCTTGGCGATGTTGTCCAACATGGCGGGCGCGAGGTTCTGCATCATCGAGCCCATCATCTCCTCCATGTGCAGGGCGGCCATGTAGCGGCGGGCCAGCTCCACCTGCTTGGCGGTGGGCGCGGCATCTGCGGCGCCGGCGCCGAACGCCAGTACGGCGGCGCAGCCCAGCGCCGAAACGGTCTTCAGAAACATGGATTCCCCCCTGCCTCGGGCGAGCGTGCCCCGAGCCAGGCCGCCGCGGCAAGGCGAAAACCCTTGCTCCACCAGCGGTTTTCGCCTATCTGCCCGCCTCTTCAAGGAAGCGGTCTCACGCGGAACGCGAATGGGTCGGGAAACCCCCGGCCGCCGCGCTGAGAGCCATCGTATCCGGCGGACTTCCGCCGCCGGACGCGCCGCCTCCGCAACGGAAGAAGGACAAATGGCGCTCTACGAACACGTGGTCATCACGCGGCAGGACATCTCGCCGCAACAGGCCGAAGCTCTCAACGACCAGCTCAAGCACCAGATCGAGGAAGCCGGCGGCAACGTCGCCAAGATCGAGTACTGGGGCCTGCGCAACCTGACCTACCGGATCAAGAAGAACCGCAAGGGTCACTACTCCCTGCTCGCCATCGACGCTCCGGCCGACGCCGTGAAGGAGATGGAACGCCAGCTCGGCATCAACGAAGACGTCCTGCGGTTCCTGACCGTCCGCGTCGACGAGCTGGACCTCGAGCTCTCCCCCATCCTCGCCCGCCGCGATCGCGACCGCGAACGCCGCGACGACGTTCCTCAGTTCTAAGAAAGGGGGATCCTCGACATGACCGACGAAACCTCCACGGCCCCGGCCGCTGCGGCCGGCTCCTCCGCCGGCGGCGCCCGCCGCCCGTTCTTCCGCCGCCGCAAGGTCTGCCCGTTCTCCGGCGCCAACGCCCCGAAGATCGACTACAAGGACGTCAAGCTCCTGCAGCGCTACGTTTCCGAGCGCGGCAAGATCGTGCCGTCGCGGATCACCGCGGTGTCCGCCAAGAAGCAGCGTGAGCTGGCCAAGGCCATCAAGCGCGCCCGCTTCCTGGCGCTCCTCCCCTACGTCGTGAAGTAAGGGGGGCGACGCACATGAAAGTCATTCTGCTCGAACGCGTGGAAGGCTGGGGCGGCCTCGGCGACGTCGTCAACGTCAAGGACGGCTTCGCCCGCAACTTCCTCCTGCCGCGCTCCAAGGCGCTGCGCGCCACTGAAGCCAACATGAAGGTCTTCGAGGGCCAGCGCGCCGACATCGAGGCGCGCAACGCCAAGGCCAAGGACGCCGCCGGCAAGTCCGGCGAGAAGCTCGACGGCTCCACCTACATCCTGATCCGTCAGGCGGGTGAGAGCGGCCAGCTCTACGGCTCGGTCTCCGGCCGCGACGTGGCCGACGCGGTCAACGCCGAAGGCGGCAAGGTCGAACGCGCCATGGTCGTGCTGGACAAGCCGATCAAGACGCTCGGCATGCACGACGTGAAGGTGCGCCTGCACCCGGAGGTGACCGTCACCGTCACCCTGAACATCGCGCGCAGCCAGGACGAAGCCGAGCGCCAGGCGCGCGGCGAGAACGTCATCAACGCCCAGTTCGAGGAAGAGCGCGTCGCGGCCGAAGAAGCCGCCGCCGACCTCCTCGAAGGCGGCGCGGGCCAGCTGGCGAGCGAGTTCGGCGCCGACGCCTCGGCGTAAGCACGGCCTCGACGACAAGACAGACGGCGCGGGAGCGATCCCGCGCCGTTTTCTTTGGTCCGCTAGCGTTCGTCGTGCAGGCGCCGCAGGACGGACGGCGCAAGGCCCGGCAGGTCCTCGGAGATCAGGCCCGGCCCGTGCAGCTCGGCGGCTTCGGACTGGATCCAGGCCGCGGCGCAGGCCGCCTCGAAGCTCTCCATGCCCTGGGCGATCAGCCCCGCGATGAAGCCGGCCAGCACGTCGCCGGAACCGGCTGTGGCCAGCCAGGGCGAGCCGTTGAGGCTCACGGCCGCCCGGCCGTCAGGCGAGGCCACGACCGTGTCGGAGCCCTTCAGCAGGACCACGGCCCCTGCCCGCTCGGCCGCCTGGCGCGCCGCCGCAATCCGCTCAGGCGCGCCGGCGAGCAGGCCGGGGAACAGCCGCTCGAACTCGCCCGGATGCGGGGTGAGAACGTCGTCGCGGTCGAGCACCGAGAACAGCTCCTCCGGGTCGTCGCGGAAGACCGTGATGGCGTCGGCGTCCAGCACCAGGGCCGCGCCGGTGCGCGCCAGCGCCATGACGTTGAGCAGTGTCGTCTCGGTCACCCCCGCGGCGGGCCCGATCACCGCGGCGTCGACGTCGACGGCAATCTGCTCAAGTTCGGCGTCCGTCTCGAACGGCCGCAGCATCACGGCCTCCAGATGCGCGGCGTTGACGCTGAGGGCGTCGGGCGGCGACAGCACCGTCACCAAGCCAGCCCCGATCCGCAGGCCGGCCCGAGCTGCGAGCCGCGCGGCTCCGGTGGTCCAGGCTTCGCCGCTCACAACCACCATCCGGCCGCGGGCATGCTTGTGCGACGTCGCGTCAGGCCAGGGGAAGCGCGGAAGCCACAGCTCCTGTCCGTTCTCCACGGTGCGGCCGGGCGTCTCGGCAAGGCCGATGTCCGCCACCACCACCTCCCCGCAGCGGCTCTTCCCGGGCTCCAGGACGTGGGCCGGCTTCCGCGCGTGGAAGGTGACGGTCAGGCCGGCGCAGAAGGCGGCCTCACCCAGCGGCTTTCCCGTGTCGCCGCAAAGGCCGCTGGGCGTGTCGATGGCCACCACCCGATCGCGCATGCGCTCCGAGCCGCGCGCCAGCCGCGCCGCCTCCCCCTCGAGCGGCCGCGAGAGGCCGGCGCCGAACAGGCCGTCGACAACGAGCTCGGCCATGCGATTCGACTGGGAGACCGGCAGGGTCTCGCCGGTCCAGCGCGCGGCCGCGGCCCTGGCGTCGTCGGCCGAAGGATCCGCCAGCTTCTCCACCCAGACGTCCCAGCCGCGGGACTTGAGCAGCCGCGCCGCGACATATCCGTCGCCGCCGTTGTTGCCCGGCCCGCAGAGGACCGACGTCGGCCTGGGGTCGAACCGCGCGCATATGGCGTCAGCCACCGCCATCCCGGCCCGCTCCATCAGTTCGAGGCCGGGCGTGCCGGCCGCGATGGCGGCCTGGTCCGCCGCGGCGGTCTCGGCGACGGTGAGGATCGGCCGCGCGGTCACAGCACCCCCGTCGTCGCTTCCCGGCCCTTGGCCACCAGCACCAGCTCGGTCCCGTCGGTCTCCAGGATGGTGATGGAGGCGTGGTCGGGCCGGAAATGCAGCACCCTGTCGTCAGCCAGCAGGTGCGAGACCACGGCGTTGATGGCCACGTAGTGCGAGAAGACGGCGGTGTCGCCACGCGCCCGGAGCGAGCCCACGACGTCGAGCCGCCAGGCGTCGTAGTCCAAATCGCCATTGATCGACTGCCAGGTGCCCTGGAACACCTGCCGCAGCCAACTTCCGCGCTCGGACGGGTGCAGGGCCGCCGGCGTCGGGATTTCGCCCACGACAGGATCGATCTCGACGTGCACGCCGAGCGCCCGCGCCGTGGGCTCGGCAGTCTCGCGGCAGCGCCGCAGGGGCGAGCTCACCACCCGCTGGGGCCGGTGTTCGGCGGGCTGCGACAGCAGCCAGTCCCGCGCGGCCTCCGCCTGCGTTTGGCCGGTCTCGTCCAGGCCCGGGTCCTCGTCCTCGCCGCCCCAGGTGGACGCGGGCTTGCCGTGACGGATGAGGTACAGGCGGGGCATGGCTATTCCGGGGTGAAGAGGTTCAGGCCGTCGGCGGTCTGGCTCACCGTACCTGCTCTACCCACCTGTTCTGACGCTTCAAAGACATTGAGGAAGGCCGCGTCGTTCGGGGTGTTGGCGCAGAACCGCCGCCCCGCCTCGTCGCGTCCCACCACGATGCCGAGGAACGGGCCCTCGCGCTTGTGCACCACCGTGTATGTTTCGATGACGCCCCGCCCCTGCGGCTGCTCGACGATCTCCGGATGCGGCAGGGCGTCGATCTCCCGCTGCAGCACCGCGGGGTCCTCGCGCTCGAAGGGCTTGTCGGGGCGCTGGGTGGAGTAGATCCCCGTCGACTGCTTTGTCAGGTACCAGCCGTTGCCGGTGACGAGGCCGTACGCCCCCGGCCGGCGGCGCAGCTTCTGCATCATCACCGCGACAGAGTGCATGACGTAGTTGTTCCCGGGCCCTCCGGCGTAGGGGAGGCCCCCGGTCACGGTCAACCCGCGTGGATCGTCCAGCGACAGCCCCAGCTCCTCGGCGCCGATCTCCACCGCCACGGGGAAGCAGGAATAGAGGTCGAAGAGGTCGATCCGGTCGAGAGACACGCCGGCCATCTCCAGCGCCTTCTGGCCGGTCCGGCGCATGGCCGGGCTGGAGTGGAAGTCCTGCCGGTCCAGCGGGTGCCAGAGGTCCGCGGCGTCGCCGCAGCCGTGCAGGTAAACCCACTTCTCCTCCGGGACGCCCAGCTCGCGGGCCTTTTCCTCGCTGGCGAGGATCACGGCGGCCGACTGGTCGACCTCCATGATGGCGTTGAGCAGCTTTGGATAGGGGAAGCCGATCATCCGGTTCTTCTCGGAGACGGTGACCAGTTCCTCGGCCGAACGCTTCACCGGGAACCACGCCTCCGGGTTCTCCGCCGCCACGTCCGTGAACCGGGCGAACAGTTCGCCCATCCGCCGCTGGTGCTCGGGGATCGAGCGGCCGTCCCGGGCCCTGAGCGCATTCTCGAACAGGGGGTAGATATTGATCGGCCGGTTGATCCCGTGGCGGGCCTCGTACTCGGTGACGCCACGCCGGGGGTCGCCGATCCGCTGCGGCGGCGGCTGGTCGTGGTCCTCGGCCCAGTCGTCAAAGGGAAGGCCCTTTGCCATCCGCTTCATGGCCGAGCCCAGGAACTCGCAGCCCACGGTGAGCGCCAGGTCCGCCTCCCCGCGGGCGATCCGCTCGGCCAGGGTATTGATCAGGGACTGGGGCGTGTTGCCGCCCATCTCCGAATAGACGCTCCAGCGAGGCTCCGCTCCGATCGCCTTGGCCAGGCTGGCCGGCGCATTGGTCGAGTGGGGGAACACCCGGCGGGAGCCCGGCGCGTCGATGGTGAAGCCCACCACCGCCAGGTCCTGGATCGCCTTCAGGCCCACGGCCCCGATTCCGGCATCCAGCGCCGCCCGTTCCGCCGCAATCTTCAGCAGAGCCGTCGGCGACGGCGAAACCCCCGGGTCGCCCCGGTACGTGAATTGGCCCGCTCCGATCAGAACTGGGGCGCTTCCCGCCATGCCTTGCCCGCCTCCGCTGCCGGTCGGGCGCGATCCTAAGGGCCGAAAGCCGCCTCACAAGGCGATTTCCCACACTGGTCGGAAATTGGGCTGCAGGCGCCTAATTTCCGGGCGCCGCGCTTTTCCGGAGGCGCCTTGCGCCATCTGCGGCGTCCGCGCCCTTGTCCCGGCCCCACGGGCCGTGCTCCGTCCCGCCCGAACGCGGGGGCCGTATGAAAAAGATCGAAGCCGTCATCAAGCCGTTCAAGCTCGATGAAGTGAAGGAGGCCCTGCAGGAGCTGGGCGTCCAGGGCATGACGGTGATCGAAGCCAAGGGCTACGGGCGCCAGAAGGGCCAGACCGAGCTCTACCGCGGCGCGGAGTACGTCGTGGACTTCCTGCCCAAGATCAAGATCGAGGTGGTGATCGACGACAACCAGCTCGACCGCGCTCTCGAGGCCATTGCCGGCGCCGCCCGCACCGGCCGCATCGGCGACGGCAAGATCTTCGTCTCCGACGTCCTCGACGTCATGCGTATCCGCACCGGCGAGACCGGCCCCGACGCCATCTAGTCCGCCGCCTCTGATCATCAAGAACAACCAAAGGGGATCACCACCATGCCGTCAGCCGCCGACATCCTGGCTCAGATCAAGGAGAAGGACGTCAAGTACGTGGACGTGCGCTTCACCGACATCCGCGGGAAGCTGCAGCACGTGACCTTCGACATCGATCTCGTCGACGACGATTTCCTCACCGACGGCACCATGTTCGACGGCTCGTCGATCTCCGGCTGGAAGGCCATCAACGAGAGCGACATGAAGCTGCGGCCGGACCTCGATTCCGCCCACATCGACCCGTTCTACCAGCAGACCACGCTCGTGCTGTTCTGCGACGTGGTGAACCCGGACACCAACACGCCCTACAACCGCGACCCCCGCTCGATCGCCAAGGCGGCGCTGAACTACATCAAGTCGGCCGGCATCGGCGACACCGTGTACTTCGGCCCCGAGGCCGAGTTCTTCATCTTCGACGACGTGCGCTGGAACACCGCCCCGCACGACACCGGCTACTCCTACGACTCCACCGAGCTGCCGGGGAATTCCGCCAAGCAGTACCCCGAGGGCAACATGGGCCACCGCCCGGGTCCCAAGGGTGGCTATTTCCCGGTGAATCCGGTCGACTCCGGTCAGGACCTGCGCGGCGAGATGCTGGCGGTCATGGGCGAGCTCGGCATGAAGCCCGAGAAGCATCACCACGAGGTGGCGCCGGCCCAGCACGAACTCGGCCTGAAATTCGACGAGCTGATCACCATGGCCGATCGGATGCAGCTCTATAAGTACGTGATCCACAACGTGGCGCACGCCTACGGCAAGACGGCGACCTTCATGGCCAAGCCGATGTTCGGCGACAACGGCTCGGGCATGCACGTCCACCAGTCGATCTGGAAGGGCGGCAAGCCGATGTTCGCCGGCGACAAGTACGCCGGGCTGTCCGACATGTGCCTCTGGTACATCGGCGGCATCATCAAGCACGCCAAGGCGATCAACGCCTTCTCCAACTCCACCACCAACTCCTACAAGCGCCTGGTGCCCGGCTACGAAGCCCCGGTGAAGCTGGCCTACTCGGCCCGCAACCGCTCGGCCTCGATCCGCATCCCGCACGTGGATTCACCGAAGGCCAAGCGCATCGAGGCCCGCTTCCCGGACCCCATGGGCAACCCGTACCTGACCTTCGTGGCCCTGCTCATGGCCGGCCTCGACGGCATCGAGAACAAGATCGATCCCGGCCCGGCCATGGACAAGAACCTCTACGACCTGCCGCCGCGCGAGCAGAAGAAGGTCCCCGAGGTCTGCGGATCGCTCCGCGAAGCCCTGGAGAACCTCGACAAGGACCGCGCCTTCCTCAAGAAGGGCGGCGTCATGGACGACGATTTCATCGACGCCTACATCGAGCTGAAGATGGAAGAGGTCATGCGCCTCCAGCTCCACCCGCACCCGGTGGAATTCGACATGTATTACAAGTGCTAGGCCGCACTTGCTGAGCTGAATGCGAAGGGCCGCGGAGCGATCTGCGGCCCTTTGGCTATGCCGCCTTGCACTCGCCGGCGGACGACACGCTGACCCCAGCCGCGGCCGCTTCGCAGTCGTTGCCGTAGGTCCTGCCGTCGCAGCCGCAGACCGGCTGGAATATGCGCGTGCAGACCTGTGGTTTCGGCGCGCAGGTCCCCGCCTGGTCGGCGGCGCCGCACTGGGCTTGCGGCGCCGTCTTGCAGAAGTCGCCCGGCTTGCGGCAGGCGATCCCGGCGATGCCCCCGCACATCTGGCCGGTATCCGCCGTAGGCCGCGAGGTATTGGGCGGCGGGCTCGGCGGGTCGGCTTCCGCCCCGCTCTGCTGGCACGCCCCGAGCAAGGCCGCCGCGGCGGCGATCACCATCAGGTTGCGAAGCAATCCCATCTCCCTGAATTGCGGCCCGGCCCACGGGCGCTCTAGAAGCAACGCATGACCCCCTTCGTTCGCACCGCCCTCGCCGCGGCCCTCCTCCTCGCCGGCCCGGCTTTCGCCCAGCCGTCCGAGGGCCCGCAGGCGCTCCCCCTGCCGCCGGCGATCCCCGCGCCGCAGGACGCCCCCTACCCCGGCGTACTCAAGCTGGAGGTGGACGCCACCGACATCGACCGGCGCATCTTCCGTGTGCGCCAGACGATCCCGGTGGTGCGCCGCGGCCCGATGACCCTGCTTTATCCGCAGTGGGTGCCCGGCGGGCACTCGCCGCGCAACGCCCTCTTCAACGTCGCCGGCCTGGTCGTACGGGCGAACGGCCAGGCGATCCCCTGGAGCCGCGATCCCGTCCAGGTCTTCGCCTTCCACGTCACGCCGCCGGCCGGCGCCGCCAACCTGGAGGTTGAGTGGCAGTACCTCTCCCCCACCGCCGGCGACCAGGGCCGGGTGGTGATGACGCCGGAGATGCTGAACGCCCAGTGGATCTCGCTGGCCATGTACCCGGCCGGCTACTTCGCCCGTCGTATCCCGGTGGACGCCGCGATCCGCCTGCCCGCCGGCTGGGGCTACGGCACGGCGCTGGAGACCGCGTCCAACGAGGGCGGCCACGTCCGTTTCAAGCGCACCGACTTCGAGACCCTGCTGGACTCGCCGATGTTCGCCGGCCGCCACTTCAGGCAGTACGACCTCGACACCAGCGGCAAGTCGCCCGTGCGCCTCAACATCGTGGCCGACCGGCCGGAACTGCTGGCCGCCACCCCCGAGCAGATCGAGAAGCATCGCGAGCTCATCCGCCAGGCTGATCGGCTGTTCGGCGCCCGCCACTTCGACCACTACGAGTTCCTGTTCGCGCTCACTGACCGGATGGGCGGCATCGGCCTGGAGCACCACCGCTCCAGCGAGAACGCCACCACCCCCAGCTACTTCACGGACTGGAACCGCAAGGCGCCGTCCCGCAACCTGCTGCCCCACGAGTACAGCCATTCCTGGGTGGGCAAGTTCCGCCGGCCGGCGGATCTCTGGACGCCCAACTACAACGTGCCCATGCGCGACAGCCTGCTCTGGGTCTACGAGGGCCAGGACCAGTACTGGGGCTTCGTGCTCGGCGCCCGCTCCGGCCTCGTCACGCTGCAGCAGAGCCTCGACGCCCTGGCCATGACGGCCGCCACCTACTCGGAAGGCCGGCCGGGTCGGCAGTGGCGTTCGGTGGAGGACACCACCAACGACCCGATCATCGCCAACCGCCGCCCGCAGCCGTGGACCAGCTGGCAGCGCAGCGAGGACTACTATTCCGAAGGCCAGCTCGTCTGGCTCGACGCCGACACCCTGATCCGCGAGCGCACCGGCGGCCGCAAGTCGCTGGACGACTTCGCCCGCGCCTTCTTCGGCATCCGCGACGGCAGCTGGACGCCCGTCACCTTCACCTTCGAGGAGGTCGTGGCCGAGTTGAACCGGGTAACGCCCTACGACTGGGCCGGCTTCCTCACGAAGCGCCTGCGCCAGGTGGCGCCGGAATACCCACTCGATGGGCTGGAGCGCGGCGGCTACCGCCTCGTCTACACCGACGCGCCCACCGACTACTGGAAGGACAACGAAGCCACCCGGCGCATGGTCGACCTCACCTATTCGATCGGCGCCACGCTGGACCGCGAGGCGACGCTCACCTCGGTTCTGTGGGAAGGCCCGGCGTTCAAGGCGGGGCTCACTGTCGGCGACAAGATCGTCGCGGTGAACGGCATCGCCTACGACGCCGACCGGCTGAAGGAGGCGATCACTGGGGCCAGGTCCGGACAGCCGATCAGCCTGCTGCTGAAGGACGGCGACCACTACCGCACGGTGGCGATCGACTACCGCGGCGGCCTGCGCTACCCGCGCCTGGAGCGGATCGCCGGGACACCCGACCGGCTGGCGGCGATCTACGCGCCGAAGAAGTAGGTCGCGAAACCTGTGACTGGATCGGGTCCG
This sequence comes from Phenylobacterium sp., assembly GCF_036563285.1. Lineage (GTDB taxonomy): Bacteria > Pseudomonadota > Alphaproteobacteria > Caulobacterales > Caulobacteraceae > Phenylobacterium. The sequence continues at coordinate 64,513 of NZ_DATCMR010000012.1, read as the reverse complement.
GCCGCAGGGGTCGCATTGCCTTAGGGCGGGCGGGTCGCCATACCGGGCAGGTCCAGAATCGGCTCACCTTCGAAGGCTCATGCCCAAGTCCGCCGCCCAGTCCCTGCCCGACCTCTTCGGTTCCGACGACGCACTCAATCCTGTGCCTGCGCCGCCGCTCGCAGAGAGCCATGAACCACGGGTCGATCCCGCCGTGGTCGGGGTCAAGACCTCGGGCTACTCCGCCGCCGACATCGAGGTCCTGGAGGGCCTGGAGCCCGTCCGTAAGCGGCCGGGCATGTACATCGGCGGCACCGACGAGCGGGCGCTGCACCACCTGTTCGCCGAGGTGCTCGACAACTCCATGGACGAGGCCGTCGCCGGCCACGCCAAGGTCATCGAGGTCAGCCTCGACGCCGAGGGCATGCTGACCGTCAAGGACGACGGCCGCGGCATCCCGGTCGATCCACACCCGAAATATCCGGGCAAGTCGGCGCTGGAGGTCATCATGACCGTCCTGCACTCCGGCGGAAAGTTCTCCGGCAAGGCCTACGAGACCTCCGGCGGCCTGCACGGCGTCGGCGTCTCGGTGGTCAACGCGCTCTCCGAGCGGGTCGAGGTCACCGCCTGGAAGGACGGGTTCGAGTGGCGCCAGGCCTTCACCCGTGGCAAGGCGATCGGCGGCATCGAGAAGCTGGGCCCGACGCGCAAGAAGGGGACCCAGATCGCCTTCCTGCCCGATCCCGTCATCTTCGGCGAGGGCGTGGCCTTCAAGCCGGCGCGGCTCTACCGGATGGCGAGGTCCAAGGCCTATCTGTTCGGCGGCGTCGAGATCCGCTGGCGCTGCGACCCGTCGCGCATCCATGACCAGACCCCGGCGGAGGCGACCTTCCGCTTCCCCAACGGCCTGGCCGACTTCCTCGCCGAGCGGGTGAAGTCCATCGAGACCGTGACCCCCGAGCCCTTCGCCGGCCGCTACGAGCGCCCTGGCGAGGCGGGCAAGGTGGAGTGGGCCGTGACCTGGACGCCGGCCGGCTTCGGCGAGGCCGACGGCTTCATGCAGTCCTACTGCAACACGGTCCCGACGCCGGAGGGCGGCACCCATGAGGCCGGCCTGCGCGCCGTGCTGACGCGCGGGCTCAAGCAGTACGCCGAGATGGTCGGCGAGAAGCGCGGCGGCCTCATCACCGCCGACGACGTGGTCGCCCAGGCCGGCGCCCTCATCAGCGTCTTCATCCGCGACCCGGAGTTCCAGGGCCAGACCAAGGAGAAGCTCTCCTCCTCAGAGGCCCAGCGCCTGGTCGAGAAGGCGATCGCCGACCCCTTCGACCACTGGTTGACCGCCCAGCCCAAGGCCGCCTCGGCCCTGCTTCAGTTCGTCATCGAGCGCGCCGAAGAGCGGCTGAAACGCCGCCGCGACAAGGAGGTCGCCCGCGCGTCGGCCACGAGGAAACTGCGCCTGCCCGGCAAGCTCGCCGACTGCTCCGGCCAGGCCACCGACGGCACCGAGATCTTCCTCGTGGAAGGCGACAGCGCCGGCGGCTCGGCCAAGCAGGCCCGCGACCGCCGCACCCAGGCGATCCTGCCTCTGCGCGGGAAGATCCTGAACGTCGCGTCCGCCTCGCTCGACAAGACGGGCGGCAACAAGGAGCTCTCCGACCTGATGCTGGCGCTCGGCGTCCAGGGGGGCTCGAAGTTCAAGGAAGAAGAGCTGCGTTACGAGCGGATCATCATCATGACGGACGCCGACGTCGACGGCGCCCACATCGCCAGCCTTCTGATCACCTTCTTCTACCGGACCATGCCGGAGATGATCCGCTCGGGCCGGCTGTTCCTGGCGCTGCCGCCGCTCTACCGAATCAGCCACGGCGGCAAGTCCATGTACGCCCGCGACGACGCCCACCGCGACCAGCTGCTGGCGACTGAATTCAAGGGCAAGAAGCCCGAGATCAGCCGCTTCAAGGGGCTCGGCGAGATGATGCCGGCGCAGCTGAAGGAGACCACCATGGATCCTTCCAAGCGCACCCTGGCCAAGGTCACCCTGCCCCGCGCGGAGGAGACGGTCGCAGACCTCGTGGAGGCCCTCATGGGCCGCAAGCCGGAGCTGCGCTTCCGCTTCATCCAGGAGAACGCCGAGTTCGCCGCCGCCGACCTCGACGTCTGACGCGCAGGGCTGCAATCTTCCCGCAAACGAGCGCCGCAACAGTGGCGCAAACGACGAACGCGTCCGGGGGAAGCGTCCTATGAGAGTTCAGGCTTGGGTGGCGGGCGCGCTGGCGCTCGGGTTTGCGGCTGTGTTCGGGGCGCCGCTGGCGATGGGCGCCGAGGAGGGGCCCCCGGACGGCCAGGCGCTGTTCAACTCCCGCTGCAAGGGCTGCCACGAGCCGGCCGTGGAGCGCGCCGCCGACCGTCGCGCGCTGGCCGCCATGCCCCAGGCCCACATTGTACAGGTCCTCACGAACGGCGTCATGGCGCCCATGGCGGCCGGCCTTACCGCGGCCGACAAGCAGGCGATCGCGGCCTACCTAGCGCCGGCCCCGGCCTCCCGCGGCCGCCAGCTGTCGGCCCAGCAGCTCGGCGTCGACAAGATGTGCGCCGGCCCCGCCCCCGTGATCCGCCCGACCGGGTCGGACTGGACCAGCGTCGGCTTCGAGCCCACCTCGCACCGATTCCAGCCCAACCCCGGCCTCAGCAAGGCCGACGTGCCGAAGTTGAAGGTGAAGTGGGCCTTCGCCATGCCCGGCGGCTCAATGCCCACGGTGATCGGCGACTGGCTCTACATGGCGAACCGCACCGGCAAGCTCTACGCCCTGGACGCGAAGACCGGCTGCGTGCGCTGGGTGCGTGACGACGTCACCTCGCGCACGACCCCGATGATCGTGAAGACCGCGATCTCGCCCTCCGGCTGGGCCACCTTCGTGGGCGAGCGCACCCGCACCGTGCGCGCCATCGACGCCCAAACCGGCAAGGACATCTGGAAGAGCCCCGAGATCGAGAGCCACCGCCTCGCCGGCATCACCGGCACCCCGCTCGTGGTCGGCGACCAGGTGTTCGTCCCCACCACCTCGGGCGAAGAGGGCGGAGCGCGGGCCAACACCTACGAGTGCTGCACCTTCCGCGGGTCCCTCGTCGCACTCGACCTGAAGACCGGCGCCAAGCAGTGGCAGACCTATGTGATCACCGAGCCGCTCGGGAAGCTGGGAAAGAACTCGGCCGGCACGCAGATGTGGGGCCCGGCCGGCGGCGCAATCTGGTCGGCCCCCAGCGCCGATCCCAAGCGCGGCCTCGTCTACGTCGCGACCGGCGACAGCTACGTTGACGCCCCCACCAAGGGCGCGGACGCGATCGTCGCCATGGACATGAAGACCGGCAAGATCCGCTGGTCGCATCAGGTGACCGAGAACGACAACTTCATCACCGGCTGCTACGGCACGGCGGTCAAACCGGCGAACTGCCCGGAAGAGCTCGGGCCGGACTTCGACTTCGGCGCCACGCCGATCGTCCACACCCTGAAGACCGGCAGGCAGATCGTCCTGTCCGGCCAGAAGTCGGGGATCGTCTACGGCATGGACCCCGACACCGGGAAGCTGCTGTGGAAGACCACCGTCGGCGTGGGCTCCTCGCTGGGCGGCATCGAGTGGGGCATGGCCGCCGACAACCAACGGCTCTACGTGGCCAACGCCGACATCGGCGGCCTCTTCGAGGAGATCCGGCGCGGCCAGGGCAAGCCACCCGAACCGTTCATCCCCTACCCGCCCAACCCCGGCCTTTCGGCCATCGACCCGGCCACGGGCAAGATCCTCTGGCAGACCAAGGCCCCCAAAGCGCCTTGCCGCTACCACGGCGACCGTTCCCGCGACCGGGCGCCCGGCGGCTGCATCCGCGCCCAATCGGCCGCGCCCTCGGCCATGCCAGGCGTGGTCTTCTCCGGCACCGTCGACGGCTGGTTCCGCGGCTATGACTCGGCGACCGGGAAGATCATCTGGGCCCACTCGACGACGGAGCAGACCTACGACACGGTCAACGGCGTGAAGGGCCAGCCCGGCGGCTCCATCGACGGCCTAGGCCCGGCCATCGCCAGCGGCATGGTCTACACCATGAGCGGTTTCAACGGCGCGGCGAACACCGGCGGAAATGGCGTAAACGTGCTCCTGGCCTACTCGGTCGACGGGAAATAGCGGCCTAAACACTGCGGCTCATGAACTCGGTTACCGGGCGTGCGTTGACTTGGGCGTCGCCGCCCGTATCTTCCGCCGCGCGCGACGACTTCCGTCCGCGCCGCCGTGGCGCGCCTACGTTTTCAAACGGAGGGCCGCCGCCTCACCTGTAACGAATGACTGAATTCACCGAACTGGGCCTCTCGCCTGCGACCCTGCAGGCCGTGGCCGACACCGGCTACACCACCGCCACTCCGATCCAGGCCGAGGCCATTCCCGTGGCCCTTGTCGGCAAGGACGTGCTGGGCATCGCCCAGACGGGCACCGGCAAGACCGCCGCCTTCACCCTGCCGATGATCGACCGCCTGGCGGCCGGCCGCGCCAAGGCGCGCATGCCGCGCGCCTTGGTGATCGCACCGACGCGGGAGCTTGCCGACCAGGTCGCCGCCTCCTTCGAGAAGTACGCCAAGGGCCAGAAGCTCACTTGGGCGCTGCTGATCGGCGGCGTCTCCTTCTCCGACCAGGAGCAGAAGCTGGACCGCGGAGTCGACGTGCTGATCGCCACCCCCGGGCGGCTGCTCGATCACTTCGAGCGCGGCAAGCTCCTGATGACCGGCGTGCAGATCATGGTGGTCGACGAAGCCGACCGCATGCTCGACATGGGCTTCATCCCGGACCTGGAACGCATCTTCAAGCTGACGCCGGCGAAGAAGCAGACGCTGTTCTTCTCGGCCACCATGCCGCCGGAGATCACCCGGCTCACCAAGCAGTTCCTCAAGGACCCCATCCGCATCGAGGCCTCCCGCCCGGCCACGACCGCCGAGACCATCACCCAGAACCTGGTGCGCATCCCCACCGCCGACCCGAAGGCCAAGCGCACGGCCCTGCGCGAGCTGATCGGCCGCGCGGACGTGAAGAACGGCATCGTCTTCTGCAATCGCAAATCCGAGGTCGACGTCGTCGCCAAGTCGCTGCGCAAGCACGGCCTGGACGCCGCCCCAATCCACGGCGACCTCGACCAGTCCACCCGCATGCGCACCCTGGAGAGCTTCCGCTCCGGCGAGCTGCGGCTCCTGTGCGCCTCCGACGTGGCCGCCCGCGGCCTCGACATCCCGGACGTGAGCCACGTCTTCAACTACGACGTGCCGCACCATGCGGACGATTACGTCCACCGCATCGGCCGCACCGGCCGCGCCGGACGCTCGGGCCAAGCGTTCATGATCGTGACCCCGGCCGACAGCCGCAACCTGGACAAGGTCCTGAAGCTGATCGGCAAGGCGCCCGAGGAGATCAAGCTCGAGGGGATCGACTGGGGCAGCATCAAGGACGAGCCGCGCGCCGGCCGTGGCGGCCGCGAAGGCGGCGGCCGCAGCCGTGAACGATCCAGCCGCGATCGCGACCGCCGCCCCCGTGAGGTCAAGCCGCACGGCGAAGTGGCCTCCATGGAGCCCTTCGACCCGGGCGCGCCCCCGCCGGAGCAGGAGGCGCCCAAGCCCCGCCGCGGCCGCGAGCGCAAGCCGCGCACCGAGGCGGTCGAGCCCGTCGAAGCTGCGGCGCCCGCCCCTGCCGACGTCGAGCGCGAGGCGAGACCTCCCCGCGAGCGGTCCGAGCGCAGCGAGCGCCCGGAGCGCGGCGAGCGCGGCCCGCGTCGGGAGCGCGGCGAGCGTCCGCAACGGGCCGAGCGCCCTGAAGGCCGTGACCGCAACGAGCGCGACCGCTACGGCCATGACCGTGACCGCAGCCGCGACCGCGAGCGCGACCGGGAACGTGGTGAACGCGATCCGGACCGCGTCGTCGGCTTCGGCAGCGACGTGCCAGCGTTCCTGCAGCGCGCCCCTGCCCCACGTCCGGCCGACGACTGACCACGGCCTGGCGTCTTAACCGCCCGTTTGGCTATCCGGCGTAGGCTTGCCCACGGAGAGGGCTGACCGCTCGCGGATCGGCTCCGGTGTGGGAATTAACGAGCCAAATGTCCGCTGACGTCGAACTCACGCTTCGCGGTCCGCAGGCCTATGCCCTAGCCCGCAAGGTCCTGCAGGCGATGGAGGCGCACAAGGTCTGGCCGACGCCGCTCAATTTCGAGCTGTGGCTGCACTACGTGTCCGGTGACGAGGAAAGCCCCCTCACTACCGAGATCAACCAGCTCATCGAGTCCGGCGAGCCCTTCACCGACACGGTGAGCGAGCACCTGGCCGCCCAGTACCTGCCCAAGGCGCGCCTGAACGGCGAGATCCTCGATGCCGGGGATGCCCTGTCCAAGGAACTGGACAGCGTCACGCGCGCCATCGAATCGGCCCGGGAGACGAGCGAGGCCTACGGCCAGACCCTGGCCACCGCGTCCAAGTCGATCGACACCGGCGACGCGAAGGCCATCAAGGCCATGGTCGAGAGCCTGACCACCGCCACCCATCGGGTGCAGGAAGAGAACAAGACCCTGGAGACCCAGCTGGCCGACACCACGGCCGAGGTCTCCCGTCTGCGCGAGCACCTGGAGATGGTGCGCCGCGACGCCATGACCGACGCGCTCACCAACCTCGCCAACCGCAAGGCGTTTGACGAGGCGCTCGAGAAGGCCTGCGCCCAGGCCGACGCCTCCGGCGAGACCCTGACGCTGGCCGTCATCGACATCGACCACTTCAAGAGCTTCAACGACACCTGGGGCCACCAGACCGGCGACCAGGTGATCCGCTATGTGGCCAGCGTCATCGGCCGCGCCGGCGAGCACCCCCGCGTGGCTGCCCGTTACGGCGGCGAGGAGTTCGCGGTCATCTTCCCGGGCGAGAACGCCCGCGTGGCCGTGGCCGTGCTCGAGGAAGTCCGCGAGGAGGTCGCCTCCCGCATCCTGAAGCGCCGCTCCACCAACGAGGACCTGGGGGCGGTCACCGTCTCCTCCGGCCTGGCGGAGCGACAGCCGGGCGAGCCGGTCGCCGCCCTCCTGGAACGCGCCGACGCGGCCCTCTACGCCTCCAAGCGCGCGGGCCGCAACCGCACCAGCACCGCCGATCCCATAGCCTCGGCCGCTTAAGGCTGCTGCTGCATTCCACCCTTGGCTGACGCCGGGGTATGCTCCGCAAGCTCGCCAGCACGAGTTTCGAAGGAGCACGCCATGGTCGACGCCGCCACCGCCACGGCCGAGAAGGTCCGCACCTCCGTCGAGGACGGGGTCGCGATCATCGCCCTGAACGATCCCGGCACGCTGAACGCCGCCGGCGTCGACATGGTGGCCGGCCTGCGCGCCGCTTTCGAGAGGCACGCCGCCGACGACGCGGTGCGCTGCGTGATCCTCACCGGCGAAGGCCGGGGCTTCTGCTCCGGCGCCAATCTTTCAGGCGGCGGCCCTGCGGCGGGCTCCAGCCGCGAAGAGAGCGACGCCGGCGCGGGCCTGGAGACGGTCTACAACCCGTTCGTCACCAGCTTGCGAAACTACCCCAAGCCCATCGTAGCGGCGGTGAACGGTCCGGCGGCAGGCGTGGGCGCCTCCCTGGCGCTGGCCTGCGACCTCATCGTGGCGGCCGAGAGCGCCTATTTCCTGCAGGCCTTCCGCCGCATCGGACTCGTCCCCGACGGCGGGGCGACCTACCTCCTGCCCCGGCTGGTGGGCAAGGCCCGCGCCATGGAGCTGGCCCTGCTGGGCGAAAAGCTGCCCGCCCGCACCGCGCTGGAGTGGGGCCTGATCAACCGCTGCGTCCCCGACGCCGAGCTGATGGCGACCGCCAGGGACCTCGCCCGCGCCCTGGCCGACGGACCCAAGTCGCTGGCCTACATCCGCCGGCTGATCTGGGAGAGCCTGGATGCGGAGTGGGCCGAGCAGCTGCACGCCGAGCGCACCGTCCAGCGCGACGCCGGCCGCACCGAGGACTTCCGCGAAGGCGTCACCGCCTTCCTCCAGAAGCGCCCGGCGCAGTTCAAGGGCCGCTGATGCGCACCCTCCTGCTGATCGTCGGGGTCCTGGCGATCGTGGTCGGCAATGTCTGGGTGCTGCAGGGACTGAACATCCTGCCCGGCAGCTTCATGACCGGCGACATCCGGTGGACCTGGTACGGCGGCCTGCTGGACATCGCGGGCCTGGCGCTGATCCTCGTCAGCCGGCGCAAACGCGCCGTGGCCCCTGCCCAGGACCAGCCGGAAGAGCCCTAGCGCTCGCGCTCGCGCATCCGCTCCATCTCGGCCATCACCGCGCGCTCGCGCGCTGCCCCGTCGTCGATGTAGACGGCGGCGAAGTGGGCGACCACGCCGATCCCCCAGCCGAGCAACGGCCAGATGAACCAGAGATAGTCCCGCGAAGTCAGCAGGTTGATGGCGATGAACGCGCCGTTGACCAGCACATAGGCGATGAAGTGCTTGCGGAAGCCGATCTTGGCGTCCGCCCGCTGCTCGGCCCTGCGGCGCAGGTCCAGTTCGGTATCCTCAGCCACTGCCCGCTCCCCTGGTCAGTTGGCCGCAAGCATAAGTGGTAAAGGTTAACGTCGCCTACCGGGACGTTTAGGCCGCCTCGTCGGGCTTCGCCGGCTGGATGGTGACGCTCTCGCCGCAGCCGCAGGCGTCGGTCTCGTTGGGGTTGCGGAACACGAACTTGGCCGAGAGCTTGTTCACCTCGTAGTCGATCTCGGTGCCGACCAGGAACAGCACGGCCTTGGGCTCCACCAGGATGGTGACGCCCTTGTCCTCCACCACCTCGTCCAGAGGATTGGCGGTGTCGGCGTATTCCAGGACGTACTCCTGGCCCGCGCATCCGCCGTTCTTCACGCCGACGCGAAGTCCCGCATAGGGCTTCTCCGCGCGGCCCATGATCTCGCGCACGCGCTCGGCAGCGCTCTCTGAGAGGGTGACCACCTTTGGGCGGGGACGGCGGGCTCGCGGAGCTGGGGTGAAGCCGAGGTCGCTCATCAGAACATGTTCAGCTGCAGCTTGGCCTCGTCGCTCATGCGCGACGGGTCCCATGGCGGATCGAACACCAGCTCGACCTTGCAGGACTTCACCTCAGGGATCTCCTTGACCGCGTCCTCGACCCAGCCCGGCATCTCGCCGGCCACCGGGCAGCCGGGCGCCGTCAAGGTCATGTCGATGACCACGTCCTTATCGTCCGAGACGTCGACCTTGTAGATGAGGCCCAGCTCGTAGATGTCCACCGGGATTTCCGGGTCGTAGACGGTCTTCAGCTGCTCGATCAGCTTGTCGGTCAGCGCGTCGAGCTCCGCCTGGCTGAGGGGAGTCGGGCTTGCGGTTTCGATCGCTGCGTCGTCCATCACGAGAAGAAAGCCTGAGTCTTGGTCAAAGCGTCCACGAAGGCGTCGGCCTCCTGTTCGGTATTATATAGGGCGAAGGAGGCCCGAGCGCTCGACGTGCAGCCAAATCGGCGCATCAGCGGCTCGGCGCAGTGGGTCCCTGCCCGCACCGCGATCCCGTAGCGGTCGAGGATCTGGGCCACGTCGTGGGCGTGCGCCCCGTCTACGGTGAAGGACAGGATCGCCCCCTTCCCCTCCGCCTCGCCGAGCACGCGCAGCCAGTTGGCGCCCTGCAGGCGCTCCCGGACACGTGCGTAGAGCCGGTGCTCGTGTTCGGCGATGGCGATCCGATCGAGGCCCGAGAGCCAGTCGACCGCCGCCCCGAAGCCGATGGCCTCCAGGATCGCCGGCGTGCCCGCCTCGAACCGGTGCGGCGGATCGGCGTAGGTGATCTCGTCCATCGAGACCTGGCCGATCATCTCGCCGCCGCCCTGGTAAGGCGGAAGGGCGGCCAGCTTCTCGGCCTTGCCGTAGAGCGCGCCGATACCGGTGGGGCCGTAGAGCTTGTGGCCGGAGAAGACGTAGAAATCGACGTCCAGCGCCTTCACGTCCACCGGCTTGTGGACGATGGCCTGGCAGCCGTCGAGCAGCACCACGGCGCCGGCCTCGTGGGCCATCCGCGTCAGCTCCATCGCCGGATTGATGGTGCCGAGCACGTTGGACATGTGGCTGAGCGCCACGACCCTGGTTTTCGGGCCCAGCAGCCGCTGGAAGGCCTCGACATCCAGCGCGCCGTCCTCGGTGATCGGCGCCCACTTCAGCACCACGCCCTTGCGCTCGCGCAGGAAGTGCCAGGGGACGATGTTCGCGTGGTGCTCCATCTCCGAGAGCACGATCTCGTCGCCGGGCTGCAGGTACGTCCCGATGCCGGCCGCGACCAGGTTGATCGCCTCGGTGCCGCCCTTGGTGAACACCACCTCGTTCGGCTCCGCGCCGATGAAGGCGGCGATTTTCTTGCGCGCGCCCTCGTAGGCGTCGGTGGTCTCGTTGGCGAGCGTGTGCAGCCCCCGGTGCACGTTGGCGTAGGAGTGCTCCATGGCGTGGACCATGGCCTCGATCACGGCCCGCGGCTTCTGGGCGGAGGCCGCGCTGTCGAGGTAGACCAGCGGCTTGCCGTTCACCTGCCGCTGCAGGATCGGGAACTCGGCGCGGATCGCTTCGGCGTCGAAGGCCATGGCCTAGCCCCTCAGCCTTTCCGCCGCCCAGCGCCGCACGGCGTCGCGCGCGCCCTGGTGCTCGATGCGGTCCACCACCTCGCCGATGAAGGCCTCGGTCAGCATGGCCCGGGCCTCGGCCTCCGGTATGCCCCGCTGCCGGGCGTAGAACAGCGCGTCCTCGTCCAGCGCGCCCACCGTGTTGCCATGCGCGCAGGAGACGTCGTCGGCGTAGATCTCCAGCTCCGGCTTGGCGTCGACTTCGGCGCGGTCCGACAGGATGAGGGCGTGGTGGCCCATCCGCGCGTCCGTTCTGTCGGCCCCCTCGGAGACCACGATCCGGCCCTGGAAGACGCCGCGCGCTTGGTCGCGGACCACGCCCTTGGTCAGCTGCCCGGTGCGGCCATCCAGGCCCGCGTGGGCGACGACGGTGGTGATGTCGGCGTGGCGCTTGCCGGCGAGCAGGTAGACGCCGTCGAGCCTCAGCTCCGCATGTCCGCCCGGATGGCGCACCGTCGTCTCGGTGCGCTGCCGGCGCGCGCCTGAAGTGAGCACAGTCTGGGCGAATCGGGCTTCGGGGGCGAGCTCCACGTCCGCCTGGCTCACGGAGACGGCGTCCTCATGGTCGGCGGCGAGCACGACGCGCTCGACGCTGCCGCCCTTGGCGACCGCGATGGTGAGGGAGGTCTGCGCGACCGAACCGCCGTCGCTCTCATAGCTCTCCAGCAGCACCAGCCGCCCGCCCTCGGCCACCCGAACAACCACATCGCCCGCGTGCGAGCCCGCTCCGCGCGAGACCAGCCGCAGGCTGGCCACGCGCTCCTGGCCCGGCCCCACCTCGATGTGCTGCGGGGTGCGCCCGTTGAGGATCCAGTGGCGTTCCTTCGTCAGCCCGTCGAACGGGCCCTCCGTCACCTCGCCCTCGAACGGCGGCGAGGCGTCAGGCAGCACGCGGATCAGCCCGCGCAGATCGGTCCAGCGCCAGTCCTCGTCCCGCTTGCCGGGCAGTTGCGCGACATCGCGCTCGCGTATGGCGGCGGCCAGGTTCAAGCGGCCCTCGCGTACTTGTCGTAGCCTTCGCGCTCCAGCTCCAGCGCCAGCTCCGGCCCGCCGGACGCCACGATCCGGCCTCCCGAGAGCACATGCACCCGGTCCGGTTTGATGTAGTCGAGCAGCCGCTGATAGTGGGTGATCACCAGCATGGCCCGCTCGGGCGAGCGCAGGTTGTTCACCCCGTCGGCAACGATCCTGAGCGCGTCGATATCGAGCCCGGAATCGGTCTCGTCGAGGATCAGGAAGCGCGGCGAAAGCATCGCCATCTGAAGGATTTCCATCCGCTTCTTCTCACCGCCGGAGAACCCGACGTTGAGCGCGCGCTTGAGCATGTCGAAGTCGATCTTCAGCTCGCCCGCCTTCTGGCGCGCCAGCTTCAGGAACTCCGGAGCGGTCACCTCCGGCTCGCCGCGCGCCTTCTTCTGGGCGCTCAGCGCCGTGCGGATGAAGGTCAGCGCCGGCACGCCCGGGATCTCCAGCGGATACTGGAACGACAGGAACACGCCCTTGGCGGCCCGCTCGCTGGGGTCCAGCGCCAGCAGGTCCTCGCCGTCGAGCGTGGCTGTGCCTTGCGTGACCTCGTAGCCCTGCCGGCCGGTCAGGACGTAGGACAGGGTCGACTTGCCCGCCCCGTTCGGCCCCATGATCGCGTGCACCTCGCCCGCCGGCACCTCCAGGGTGAGACCCTTCAGGATCTCCTTCTCGTCCACCGAGGCATGGAGGTTCTGGACGTTCAGCATCAACGGGTCTCGTCGGCGAGGTACTGGGCCATGACGCGCAGGGCGTCTTCCACGGTCTCGACGCTCTCCTGCTTGCGAGGCGCGGCGGAGCCGGGCGGGGTGAAGCGCTTGTCGGAGGAGGTCACGCTCGCGCGCCCGCCCTCCCAGTAGGCCTGGATGCGGTAATCGGCATGGTCGAGGCTCACCGTGTAGCGGCGCCGGTCGACGGTGAGGCCGTGCTTGGCCAGGAACGCCGGCTCCGAGGCGAGCAGGTCGTGCAGCTCCTCGGCCTGCGCCAGGTCCTGCTCCTGCTGGCGGCGCTCCGCCTCCTCGCGCGCACGGCGCTCAGCCTGGCGGCGCGTGTACTCGGCCTCGAAGGCGTCCTTCAGCGAAAGCTTCGCGAGCTTCTTCGTCCGCGTCGTCACCCCACGCTCCCTTCCAGCGAGATGGCCACCAGCTTCTGGGCCTCCACGGCGAACTCCATGGGCAGCTCCTGGAGCACGTCCTTCACGAAGCCGTTCACCAGCAGCTGCACCGCCTCCTCCTGGGAGAGCCCGCGCTGCATGGCGTAGAACAACTGGTCTTCCGAAAGCCGCGTCGTCGTCGCCTCGTGCTCGAACACCGACTGGCCGTTGCGGGCCTCGATGTAGGGCACCGTGTGGGCGGCGCAGTGCTTCCCGATCAGCAGGCTGTCGCACTGGGTGAAGTTGCGAGCACCCTTGGCCTTCGGGTGCGCCGAGACCAGGCCGCGGTAGGTGTTGGAGCTCTTCCCGGCGCTGATCCCCTTGGAGATGATCCGCGAGCGGGTGTTCGCCCCAAGGTGGATCATCTTCGTCCCGGTGTCGGCCTGCTGGCGGCCGTTGGTGATGGCGATGGAGTAGAACTCGCCCGAGCTACCCTCCCCGCGCAGCACGCAGGACGGGTACTTCCAGGTGATCGACGAGCCGGTCTCCACCTGCGTCCAGCTCACCTTCGAGCGGTCGCCGCGGCAGTCGGCCCGCTTGGTGACGAAGTTGTAGATGCCGCCCTTCCCGGTCTCGGGATCGCCCGGGTACCAGTTCTGGACGGTCGAATATTTGATCTCGGCGTCATCGAGCGTGACCAGCTCGACGACGGCCGCGTGCAGCTGGTTCTCGTCCCGCATCGGGGCCGTGCAGCCCTCCAGGTACGAGACGTAGGCGCCCTTGTCGGCGATGATCAGGGTGCGCTCGAACTGGCCGGAGTTCTCGGCATTGATCCGGAAATAGGTGGAGAGCTCCATCGGACAGCGCACGCCCGGCGGCACATAGACGAAGCTGCCGTCGGAGAAGACCGCCGCGTTCAGGCAGGCGAAGTAGTTGTCGCTCACCGGGACCACGGTGCCCAGGTACTGCTTCACCAGCTCGGGGTGCTCGCGGATCGCCTCGCTCATCGAGCAGAAGATGACCCCCGCCTCGGCGAGCTCCTTCTTGAAGGTCGTCACCACGGAGACGCTGTCGAACACAGCGTCCACGGCGTATCGCGGCGCGCCCTCGACGCCGGCCAGCACCTCCTGCTCGCGCAGCGGGATGCCCAGCTTCTTGTAGGTCTCCAGGAGGTCCGGATCGACCTCGTCGAGGCTCTTCGGCCCCACCTTCTGCTTCGGCGCGGCGTAGTAGTAGCTGTCCTGGTAGTCGATCCGCGGGAAGCTCACCTTGGCCCAGGCGGGCTCGTCCATGGCGAGCCAGCGGCGGAAGGCCTCCAGCCGCCACTCCAGCATCCACTCCGGCTCGTTCTTCTTCGCCGAGATGAACCGGACGATGTCCTCGTTCAGCCCCTTGGGCGCGAAGTCCTGCTCGATGTCGGTGACGAAGCCGTGCTTGTAGCGCTCCAGGCTTTGGACATGCTCGACGGTCTGTTTGGCGACGGCCATTACGCGACTTCCTTCCGGCGCGCGGCGTGCCGGGCGCGGGCTTCCAACCAAGCCTCGGCGAACCTGTTCCAGTCGGCGTCCGTGGTGTCCCAACCGCCGGATACGCGGATGGCGCACGACGCCAGCTCTCCCTGCCCCATGGCGGAAAGCACCGGCGAAGCCTTCACCTTGCCCGATGAGCAGGCCGAGCCCGCGCTCACCATCACGCCGGCGAGGTCGAGCGCCATGACCTGCAGCTCCGAGGCGAACCCGGGCGTCGCCACGCACAGGGTCTGCGGCAGCCTGGGGGCGGCCTCGCCCATCACCACGGCGCCAGCCGCCTTCATCTTCTCGGCCGCCGCGTCGCGCCAGGCCGCCTGGTGCTCCAGCTCACGGGCGTTGGCCGCCTTGGCCGCCGCGCCGAAGCCGGCGATGCCCGGGACGTTCTCGGTGCCGCCGCGCCGGCCGCGCTCCTGCCCGCCGCCGTGCTGGCGCCTGGACAGCGTCGCACGCGGCCCGAAGGTGAGCGCGCCCACGCCTTGGGGCCCTCCGATCTTGTGCGCGGAGACGGAAAGCGTGTCCGCCCCGATCCCGCGGCTGTCGACGACGATCTTGCCGGCCGCCTGGATGGCGTCCACGTGCAGCCAGCCGTCGGCGGCCCGGACGATCTTGGAAGCTTCCTCGACCGGCTGGATCACGCCCGTCTCGTTGTTGGCCAGCATCAGGGCCACGAACGGCCTGCCGTCCGCCGCGTCCCAGCGGCCCAGGCGCTCGGCGAGCCAGCCGAGGTCTGCGACCCCGTCGCCGTCCACCGGCAGCACTTCCACCGCAGCTCCGCTGGCGCGCGCCGTCTCCTGGGTGCTGTCGTGCTCGATGGCCGAGACGATCAGGCGCTTCGATCCCGCCGCCACGGCGCTCTCGATGGCGAGCGCATTGGCTTCCGTTCCGCCGGAGGTGAACACCACCGTCGAGGCCGGCGCGGCGATCAGGTCCGCCACGTGCTGGCGCGCCTGCTCGACCACCGCCCGCGCGGCGCGGCCGGCGGCATGCACGGACGAGGGGTTGCCCCCCGCCTCCAGCGCCCGCGTCACTGCAGCGACCGCCTCCGGCCGCACGCGCGTCGTGGCGTTATGATCGAGGTAGAGGCTCATGCGGCCCGCTGGCCGCCCGCCAGGCGTCCGCCGATCACGTCGGCCAGGCTTACCGAGCCGAGATAGTTGTCGATCTGGTGGCCGAGGCTCTCCCACAAATCGTGGGTCAGGCAACGCTCGCCCTTCAGCATGCAGCCCTTGCCCGGCGACGAGCAGCGGGTGGCTCGGATGGGTTCGTCCACCGCGTGGACGATCTCGGCGATGGTGGTGGCGTCGGCGGCCCTGGCCAGGCGGTAGCCGCCCCCCGGCCCGCGGGCGCTCTGCACCAGCCCCTTTCGGCGCAGACGCGCGAACAGCTGCTCCAGGTAGGAGAGCGAGATCTCCTGCCGCGCGGCGATGTCGGCCAGCGCCACCGCACGTTCGGCCGCGTCCTGGCGGCGGGCGAGGTCCGCCATCGCCATGACGGCGTACCGGCCCTTTGTGGAGAGGCGCATGGTCCTGACCCGATGCAGTTTTCGCGCGCATCGGGATAAGCCTGTGCTACAAGCCGCCGCCGCGCGCGGGGAAGGTCCGGCACTTAGGAAGACCCAGCGCAGCAGTCAAGTATTCTACGGGCGGTCGAAGAGGGTTCGTATGCCAGAAGTTGTTCTGACCGGGGCCGCCGGGCGGATCGAAGGACGCTACTCGCAGGGCAAGAGCGAAACCGCGCCGGTGGCGCTGATCCTGCACCCGCACCCCAAGGCGGGCGGCCAGATGAACAACCCCGTCACCGTGCAGCTCTTCCACCTGTTCATGAAGCGCGGCTTCTCGGTCCTGCGCTTCAACTTCCGCGGCGTCGGCCGTTCCCAGGGCGAGTTCGACTCAGGCATCGGCGAGCTGGCGGACGCCGCCACGGCGCTCGACTGGCTGCAATCCACCAACCCGGCCGCCTCCCAGTGCTGGGTCGCCGGCTACTCCTTCGGCGCCTGGGTCGGCATGCAGCTCCTGATGCGCCGGCCGGAGACCGACGGCTTCATCTCGGTCTCGCCGCCCACCAACGCCTACGACTTCTCCTTCCTGGCCCCCTGCCCGGCCTCCGGCCTGATCCTGCACGGCGGCGCCGACAGCGTGGTCCCGCCCATCGAGGTGGAGCGCGTGGTCTCCAAGCTGCGCACCCAGAAGGGCATCACCATCGACTACGACGTTGTGGACGGCGCCACTCACTTCTGGATGGAGAACCTGCCCGACCTCGAAACGCGCGTCGGGGCTTACCTCGACAAGCGCCTGGCCGCCGAGCCGGCGTGACCTCGATGAAGGCCCTGGTCGCCGCCGCACTCGCTCTCATCGCCGGCGCCGCGCAGGCGCAGGCGCTGCGGCCCGACCAAGCGGCTTTCCGGGAGATCTACGAGGAGTTGGTCGAGACCAACACCGCACTCTCGGCCGGCAGCTGCACCAAAGCCGCCGAACAGCTCGCCACACGCCTGAAGGCCGCCGGATACCCGGACGCCGATGTCCGCGTCATGGTCGACCCGGCCCATCCGAAGGAAGGCGGCCTCACCGCCGTCCTGCGGGGCTCCGACGCCCGCCAGAAGCCCATCCTGCTGCTCGGCCACCTGGACGTGGTGGAGGCCCGGCGCGAGGACTGGACCCGCGACCCCTTCGAGTTCATCGAGGAAGGCGGCTATTTTTACGGTCGCGGCGTCGCCGACATGAAGGCCATGGACGCCATCTGGGTCGACACCTTCATCCGGCTGAAGCGCGAGGGGCGCCAGCCCCGCCGCACGCTGAAGATGGCGCTCACCTGCGGCGAGGAGACCGCCGAGGCCTTCAACGGCGCCGACTGGCTGGTGAAGAATCACCGCGAGCTGGTCGACGCCGAGTTCGTCCTCAACGAGGGCGGCGGCGGGGTGCTCACCGCCGACGGCAAGTACGAACGGCTCTCGATCCAGGTCGGCGAGAAGGCGGCCCAGAGCTACCTGGTCACCGTGACCAACCCTGGCGGCCACTCCTCGCGGCCGAGGCCTGACAACGCCATTTATCAGCTCGCCAAGGCGCTGCTGAAGATCCAGGCGCACGTCTTCCCGGCCAAGTTCACCGACACGACCCGCGTCGGATTCGAGCTCAGGGCCAGGCGCGGAGACGCCGCCGGCCAGGCGCTCACCCGCCTCATGGCCAATCCGTCCGACGCCGAGGCGGCCCGCATCGCGGCCACGGACGTGAACGTCAACTCGATCCTGCACACCAACTGCGTCACCACCCGCCTCGACGCCGGCCACGCCAACAACGCCCTGCCTCAGCGGGCGACCGCGGTAGTGAACTGCCGGATCTTCCCCGGCGAGACGGTGGAGGGCACGCGCGAAACCCTGGTCCGCGTCATCGGCGACCCGGAGGTGAAGGTCGAGGTGATCCCGCCGGTCCGGCCGATCGCCGTCAGCCCACCGCTCGACGAGAAGGTGGTCGGCCCGATGAAGGCGCTGGCCGCTAAGCACTTCCCCGGCGTGCCGGTGATCCCCGCCATGTCGTCCGGCGCCACGGACGGCCGCTACTTCGGCCCGGCCGGCATCCCGGTCTACGGCGTTCCCGGCATCTTCGGAGACCCCGACGGCAACGGCGCCCACGGGCTCAACGAGCGCATCCGCGTCCGCTCCGTCTACGAGGGCCGCGACTACCTCTACGACCTGGTTAAGACCTACATCGGTCTGCGCTGAGGCCATGACGTCGCCCGAGGACGCCATCCGCGCCCGCCGGAAGCTGACCAACAAGCTGATCGCGGCCCGCGAGGCCGAGCGCCTGCGGCCGTTCTTCGCGCCAGACATGAAGCTGATCGCCGGCGACGGGGCGCTGATCACCGGTGCCGACGCCGTCGTGCAGGCGTTCGCCGCCCAGTTCGCCGACCCCGCCTTCACGCCCTACGTCCGCACCACGGTGACCGTAGAGCTCGACGCCGCCGGCGCACGCGCCGCGGAGTCCGGCCGCTGGACCGGTTCGGGCTATTCGGGGACCTACCTGGCCTGCTGGCGCAAGGTCACCGGCCAGTGGGTGCTCGAGAGCGAGCTTTTCGTGACCGTCGGCGACGGCTAGATCCGGGTCGACAGCGTCTTTTGCAGCACCACCTTCCGGCCGCGGTGCACCCGCAGCTCGGCCCGGTACTCGCCGGGCGGCCAGCCCGCCGGCGGCCGGCGCTTGCCGATGAAGTTGAACTGCTGGGCCTTGTCGTTGTCGAGCGGCGGCGAGCGGTACTCGGCGAGCCGGGCGCCGCCTGGGCCGGTCAGCACCAGCTCCAGCTCGTCGCCTCGGTCGAGCTGCAGGGCCCGAAGGTAGGTCGCCACGACCGGCGAGGCCGCCGTGAACGGCGCGACCCGCCCGGCCTCGATGGCCTCCATGGTCACCGGCTCGCCGGCGAAGCCGGCGTTGAGGATCACGCCCGCCTTGTAGGTCATGGCCACCGCCGCCTGCGGCGTCCACAGCGGGGCCTGCGCCGGGCACGCCCCTGGCGACACCGGTCCCGGCGCGAAGGGGTCGACCACGACGTTGTTGTGGCGGACCGACATATGCACGTGCGGGAACTCGGTCAGGCCGGAGAGCCCCACCCGGCCGATCGGCTGGCCGGCCGCCACCACGTCGCCGGTCTTCACCCGGATGCTGCCCTTAGCCATGTGGCAGTAGTCACTGATCCAGCCGTCGCCGTGGTTGATGGCCACCCGGTTGCCGCACTCCACCGCGTCCACCGCCGCGCGCCCGACCTTGGCCACGGAGACGTCCTCCACGCCGTCCCGGGTCGCCACCACCCGCCCGGCCGCGGCGGCCAGCACGTCGACGCCGCGGGCCTGGAGCGCCATGTCCACGAGCCGGATGTCCACCCCGTCGTGCGCTTCGCCCGTCCGTCGGCCGCAGCGGTAGTCGAGCAGGCCCGGCCCCGGATCGCGGTCCACGTAGCGCTGCACCTCGCAGTCCACGCCGATCCGGCAGGCCAGCGGGAAAGCGAGTCGCGGCCCTTCAGGCGGCGGCGGCAGCGCGGCGGGCTGGGCGGCCTCGGCTTTCGGGGCGGGGCCGCCGTCGCAGGCGACGATGGCGAGGGCGGCGAGGAGCGGCAGGGCGTGGCGCATGGGCCGATGCAGCCTCCGGAGTTTGACGATTCAGGGGCGCTCCGCGCGCGGGAGGGCGGCTTCGAAACGCGCGCCAGACAGGGAAGGCGCCAAGGTGAGCCGCCCCTGGCTCGCCGCCAGCAGGGACCGCGCAATCGGCAGCCCCAGTCCGGTGCCGCCCTCCGCCCGCCGGCTGGTGAAGAACGGCTCGAATAGGCGCTCGCGGTCGGGCTCGGGCACGCCGGGCCCGTCGTCGGTCACGCTTAGGATCACCTCGCTGCGCATCACCTTCACGCCCACCTCCGCCCGGGTGGCGCCGGCCTGGCAGGCGTTCTGCAACAGCACCGAGAGCACGCTCTCGATTGTCGCGGCCGGCACGGTCACCGGCGGCAGCCGCTCGGGCAGCGCCACCGTCACGTCGAACGCGGCCGTCCGAGCGCCATCCGCCGCGCGCCGCACCGGTTCCGCGAGATCCGCCGCGACCCCGCCCTCGGGACTGGCCATGTCGGCGCGCGCGAGGTCCAGCAGCCGGGTGACGAGCTGCGACAGCCGCTCGCTGTCGGCGGCGATGTTGTCCAGGAACCGCCGCCGCTCGGCGCCCGACATGGTCTCGAAGTGGTCCTGCAGCAGCTCCACCGCGCCGGAGATGCCGGCCAGCGGCGTCTTGAACTCGTGGCTCACCGCGGCGGCGAAGTCGCGCAGGTAGCCGGACCGGCGCTCGATCCGCTCGGCCATGGTGCGGAAGTCCTCGTAGAGGGCCTGGATCTCCACCGCCGCGGTCTGCGGCGTCTGCGGCAGCTTCCCGCCACCGGCCGCGAGGTCCCGCGACGCGGCCGAGAGCGCCTCGATCGGCCGCGTCACGCCACGCGAGACCAGCCCCGCCAACAGCACCAGGATCGCGAAGATGACGACGACGCCGATCGCGATCTTTCCACGGTCCTCGTAGAGCCCGCGGAACAGCGCCCGCGGCGAGCGCGACAGCAGCAGCACCCCCACCACCTGCCCGCCGGCCTCAATGGGCCGGGCGTGGTGCAGCCGGATGCCCGAGGCCCGGCTCAGCCACTCGAACCGGTAGCGCGGGCTGTAGTCGCCATTCACCCGGAACACGGAGTGCGACTGCCCCTTCAGCGCCGCCTGCACCTCCGGCAGCGCCGAGAGGTCGCCGCCCTGCCCCTGGCCGCGGGCGACGATCCCATGGCGGTCCAGCACGACCACCGAAGCCAGCGTCGTGCGTGTGGTCCGCTGGATGATCCGCTCGACCTCGGCCGCGGCGGCCAACGCAGCCGGGTCCGCCGGCCGTGCCGCGGGCCCGGGGGCCGGCCGCTCGGGCAGCACGGGCGTGCGCGACAGGTCCAGCTTCGACGGCTCCGGCTCGTAGTAGCCCGGCGCCGCGGGGTCCGGCGCCGGCTCCGCCGCCGCCCCCGGCCAGGCGACGCTCGCGGCCGCCGCCAGCACCGCGCCCTGCGCCACCAGCTCGGCCTCCGTCTGCCGCACGAGGGTGTTCTCGTAGACCCGCAGGCTGATCGCCCCGATGCCCGGCATGGCGGCGGTGAAGAACAGCACCGCGAACAGGATGGTCCGCAGCCGCAGCCGCGGCCAGTGCCGCTTGGCCAGGGCCTTGAGGCGGTCGATCACGCAGGCTCGCCGAGGCAGGGCCCCAGCCGGTAGCCGACGCCCGGCCGCGTCTCGATCACGTCCTGCCCGCCCAGCGCTGCGAACTTGCCGCGCAGGTTGCGCACATGGCTGTCGATGGTCCGGTCGGTGATCGCGAACCCCGGTCCGTGCAGCCGGTCGATGATCTGGTCGCGGCTGAACACCTTGGAGGGCGCCGCCATCAGCGCCTTCAGGATCGAGAACTCGGTGACGGTCAGGCTCACATCCGCGCCGTTCCAGGTCGCCGTCCAGCTGTCGGGGTCAAGCTTCAGCCGGCCCTGGGCGAGCTGCGGCCTGTCCTCCGGAGCCTTGGCGGAGGCGGACGCGCGCCGCAGGATCGCCTGCACCCGCGCGGTCACCTCCCGCGGGCTGAACGGCTTCACCACATAGTCGTCGCCGCCCAGCTCGATGCCCAGCACCCGGTCGATCTCGTCGTCCCGCGACGACAGGAACAGGATCGGCAGGTCGCCCTGCGCGCGGATCTTGCGGCAGACGTCGAGCCCGTTCAGCCGCGGCATGTTGATGTCCAGGATCACCAGGTCGGGCTGGACCTCCGCGATCGCCGCCAGCGCCGCCTCCCCGTCCTCCGCCTCGCGCGCGGCCAGTCCGGCCTTGCCCAGGGCGAACACCAGGAGCTGGCGGATGTGCGGATCGTCGTCGACCACCAGGACGGTGTGCTGCATGCGCCCGATCATCGGGGGTTCGCCGGAGCCGTCAACTGAGGCGCCGTCAACCGAGGCGCAGCAGGCCGGCACGGCGTGGGCCTCGGCGGCGGCAGGCCTTGGGTCAGCGCCTGCACTCGCGACAGCCGCCGCGCGTCGCGGAACGTCCAGGTGCGCCAGTCGGCGTGGTTCTCCTCCAGCTTCCCGACCGCCTGCGCCCGCGCCCAGGCCGCCCGCGCCTTCAGCTCGGGATCCACGTCCATCCGCTCCAGCTGCGCCAGGGACACCGCCGCCCCGCCGCCAAGCCCCTGCAGGTAGCAGACGTCCAGCGCCTCGCCGCGGCCTCCGGCCTCGCGCGCGTGGCGCACGTTCCACGCCGCCGCCACGGCTCCCAGGTCCACCACCGCGCAGCCGGCCAGCACCACGCCCGCCCCCAGCACGTTGGCGTTGATCAGCCACGCGGTGCTCTTGGCCTTCAGGAGCCGCCAGGCGATCAGCCCCAGCCCCGTCGCCACCAGCCCCATCCAGAGCAGGGCCGCGATCCGCAGGCGCGTCAGCGAATAGACGTCGATGTAGTCGATGGTCCGCAGCGCCGTGGAGGCTACCAGGAACAGGTTCTGCACGATCCAGAGGATCACCAGCCGGCGCACCAGCGGCGCGTCCGCCGTCGCCGTCCCAGGCCGGAGGAACACCACCACGAAGACACCCGCCAGCAGCGCCGTGGCGATCAGCGGATAGGCGCCGCGGTGCGCATACTCCGCGAGCGTCATCCCTTCCGGCAGCGGCGCCCCGCTCCAAAGGAAGGCGACGTCGAGCCCGTTCTGCAGGGCGAAGATGGCGTTGAACACCACCAGCGAGAGCGTGATCGACCGAAGGGTGACGCCCGGCAGGTCGAGCTCGCCCTGGGCGTCCACCGTCCTCAGCGGGCGGCGCAGGCTGTGCGGCCTAAGCGCCCCCCAGGCCAGCAGGGCGACGAAGGCGCTGGGGATGATCCGCTCGAAGTCCGGCGTCGGCAGGCTGAGCGCCGAGAACCAGTCGCCGATCACCGGGTTGGCCGCCGCGAACAGGGCGAAGAACACCACCCCGCCGATCGCCGGCAGCGCCAGCGTCAGCAGCACGGCCTGAGGCCTGATCCGCCCGCGCCGCTCGCGGGTCTTCAGCAGCCGCAGCAGGTCGGCGACCGGCGCGATCAGGCCCTTCAGCCCGAGCACCACCAGCCGCTGCCACCACTGCCACGCCCCGTCCGACGCGGCCGCGCGCGGCGCCAGCACCGCCACCGCCAGCGCGGTCCAGAACATCAGCCAGCCCACGATCGTCGCGTGCTCGATCTGCACCAGCGCCAGGGCCGCGGCGCTCCCGAGCGCCGTCAGCCCCACGCGGCTCTTCCAGATCGCCCGGTGCGCCAGGCCCGCGGCGGCCACGAACCCCAGCAGCACCATCCCCATGTTCCCGCCCAGGTCCGGCGCGGTGAACAGCAGCTGGTCGGCCAGCGCCACGAGGCCGGCCAGCAGCGCCGCCTTGATCCAGAACGTCGGAAGATGCGCGCGCACGTCGAGGAACCCCATTAATCAGGGTCCCAGGTCTAACGCCGGCCTGTTGAGCCCTGACGGCGACGCCGTCCGCCGCCCAAGGCGCTGCCGTGCAGATTCGGTGCAGAGGCCCCTAGGCCCCCAGCTCCAGCCCCTTGAGCTCGCCCTCGGCGCGCCAGTCCTCCAGCACCTTCACGAAGGCGACCGGTCCGGCGCCGTATGAGCCGTTGCGCTTGGCCATGGCCTGCACGTTGCCCTCGTTGTTGTAGTAGCCGGGCGTGCACTCAGCGAGGAACTGCTCGCGCATGATCGAGAGGTCCTCGATCGTCTTCACCCAGGCCTCCTCCGCAGCCTGGGAAGGCTCCACCGTCCGCGCCTGCCGCGCCTTGGCCTCGGCCAGCACATAGGCGATGTGCTTGGACTGCTCGTTGATCATGTGCGGGAAGTTGGCCGAGAAGCCCGACTGTACGTTCGAGACGATGAAGCAGTTGGGGAAGCCGCGGGAGAGCAGCCCGTGCAGGGTAGAGGCCCCGTCCTTCCACTTCTCCGTCAGCGTCTGGCCCCCGCGCCCATAGACCTCGTAGCCGGCGCGCCGGGTGTAGTCGGTGCCCACCTCGAACCCGGTCGCATAGATCAGGCAGTCGAGCCTGTACTCGCGCCCGTTCGCCACCACGCCTGTCTCGGTGATCCGCTCCACACCTCGGCCTTGCGTGTCCACCAGCTCCACGTTCGGCCGGTTGAAGGTCGCCAGGTACTCGTCGTGGAAGCAGGGCCGCTTGCAGAACTGGTTGTAGTAGGGCTTCAGCGCCTCCGCTGTCTGCCGGTCGCGCACGATGGCGTCCACCCGGGCGCGCACCTGCTCCATCTTCTTGAAGTCGGCCAGCTGCATCAGCTCGGCCGGGTTCTCCACCGGCTCGCCCGCCATCATCTTCTTCCGCGCCAGCAGCAGGATGTTGCCGATGATGTCGGTCCAGCCGTCGTTGACCAGGTCCTTGTCCGCGAAGCCGCCGGAGACCAGGACGTTGAAGTTGTCCATCCGCTCCTGCTGCCACCCCGGCGGCAGGCTCTTCGCCCACTCCGGGTCGGTCGGCCGGTTCGCCCGCACGTCGATGGACGAGGGCGTGCGCTGGAAGACGTAGAGCTGCTTGGCCCCCTCGCCCAGGTGCGGCACGCACTGCACGGCCGTGGCGCCCGTGCCGATGATCCCCACCACCTTGTCCTTCAGCCCGGTCAGGCCGCCGTTCGCGTCTCCGCCCGTGTAGCCGTAGTCCCAGCGGCTGGTGTGGAAGCTGTGGCCCCTGAAGCTCTCGATGCCGGGGATGCCCGGCAGCTTCGGCCGGTGCAGCGGCCCGTTGGCCATGACCACGAACTGCGCGCGCATGGCGTCGTCGCGGTTGGTGTGGACGATCCAGCGCGCCGCCGCCTCGTCCCACGCCAGCTTCGTCACCTCGGTCTGGAAGCAGGCGTTGTCGTACAGGCCGAACTTCTCGCCGATGAGCCGGCTGTGCCGCAGGATCTCCGGGGCGCGGGAGTACTTCTCGGTGGGCATGAAGCCCACTTCCTCCAGCAGCGGCAGGTAGATGTAGCTCTCGATGTCGCAGGCCGCGCCCGGGTACCTGTTCCAGTACCAGGTGCCCCCGAAGTCCCCGCCCTTCTCGATGATCCGCACGTCGGTGACGCCGGCCTGCTTCAGCCGCGCGGCGGCGAGCTGCCCGCCGAACCCGCCGCCCACCACGACCACCTCGACCTCGTCGGTCAGGGGGCTGCGGCTGAACCCCGGCTCCACATAGGGGTCGTCCAGGTAGTGCGAGAACCGGCTGACATCGATGTACTGCGCGTTGCCGTCGGCCCGCAGCCGCTTGTCCCGCTCGGCGCGGTACCTGGCCCTCAGCGCCTCCGGATCGAAGCCGAGGTCCTCGCCCACCGAGATGTCGTCCGCCATCGCTGCTCCTCCGCCGGACCAGCGTTGTCGAACACCCGTTTGAACGCAAGCGTGACCTGGGGTCAGGTCGATCGAACGCAGGAGCCGCGCTTTCCCTCCCCTCCAGGGGAGGGAAATTACGCCCTCGCGATCCTGCCGCCGCTCATCGGCGCCTTCAGCCCCGTCGTCCCCGGGAACGTGATCGGCAGCCCGCGCGCCGTCCGCGCCGCGATGTAGGCGATCGCCTCGGCCTCGATGGCGTCGCCGCGCCAGCCCACGTCCTCGGCCGCCTTGACCGGGCACGGCAGCCGCTGCGTGAGCGCCTTCATGATCTCCGGATTGTGCCGCCCGCCGCCGGTGACGATCAGCGCCTTTGGCGGCTCCACGTGCGCGAAGGCCAGCTTCACGGCTTCGGCCATGAACGCCACCAGCGTCGCGCAGGCGTCCTCCAGCTCGACGCCCTTCAGCGGCTCCAGGGAGAAGTCGTAGCGGTCCAGCGACTTCGGCGGCTTCGCCTCGAAATAGGGATGCGCCAGCAGCGCACGCACGATCCCCTCGTTGGCCTTGCCGACGCTCGCATAGCGGCCCTTGTCGTCGAACCGGCCGGCGCCGCG
Organism: Phenylobacterium sp.; assembly: GCF_036563285.1. Classification (GTDB taxonomy): domain Bacteria; phylum Pseudomonadota; class Alphaproteobacteria; order Caulobacterales; family Caulobacteraceae; genus Phenylobacterium. The sequence continues at coordinate 38,762 of NZ_DATCMR010000012.1, read as the reverse complement.
ATCCTGCACCAGGAGGTCGATCATCCCGTTGCCGGGCCCGGTGTCGAAGGCGGTGAAGTCCTCGCCGCCCGACCAGAAGGTGACGTTGGCGACCCCGCCCACGTTCAGCACCGCCAGCGGCGGCTCCAGCCCCGAGCGCCGCGCGTTGGCCACGTGGTACACCGGCGCGATCGGCGCCCCCTCCCCGCCGGCCGCCATGTCCGCGGAGCGGAAGTCGTGCGCCACGGGCACGCCGGTCCGCGTCGCCAGCCACTCGGCGTCGCCGAGCTGGACCGTCCGCCCTGGCCGGCCGCCCTGCGGTCGCTCGTGCAGCACCGTCTGCCCGTGCATGCCGATCAGGTCGAGGTCGCCCCAGGCGAGGCCGTTGGCCGCCAGGAAGGCCTCGGCGGCGGCGAAATGCTCCTCCGCCCCGGCCCGCGCGGCCTTGCCGAACACCTCCGGCGCCGCCTCGGTCCGCTTCAGGGCCTCCATGGTGGCCTCGAGCATCAGCTCCCGCACCGGCTCGCTGAGCTTGCGCTCCCCGGCCGGGCCGAACGCCTGGATCTCTTCGCCGTCGGTCTCCAGCACCGCCATGTCGACGGCGTCGAGGGAGGTCCCGGTCATGAAGCCCAGCACGCGCATGCGGCTTGACTGCCATGGGTCGGGTCACCTAGCTAGCTGCCATGATCGGAAGCCGCCCGCTGTTCGGCCGCTATTACCGCCTGCCCTAGACGCAGGCCCGATCCCTCGCGCCTGCCTGAACCGGCCGGCGCCCTCTGCCGATCAGAACGACGCCGGCCTCCTCACCCCAAGGAGCCAGCCATGTCCCTCGAAATCCTGAACCGCGCCGTGCTAGAGCCCGCGCACCGAAGTTCTGCCGAGCCCCAGATGTCCGAGCCCGCCTTCAAGTCCGAGTTCCTGAAGACCCTGCAGGCGCGCGGCCATATCCAGCAGATCACCCATCCGGCCGAGCTCGACGAAGCCGCCGCGAACGGCCCGATCACGGCGTACATTGGCTTCGACGCCACCGCCGCGTCCCTGCACGTGGGCCACCTGTTCTCGATCATGACGCTGCGCCGGCTGCAGCAGACCGGGCACAAACCGATCGTCGTCATGGGCGGCGGCACGACGAAGGTGGGTGACCCGACCGACAAGGAGGGCCAGCGCCCGCTGCTCACCGATGAGCAGATCAACGGCAACATCGCGGCCATCAAGGGCACCTTCGCGAAGTTCCTGCGCTTCGGTGACGGGCCAACCGACGCGGTCATGGTCAACAACGACGAGTGGCTGTCGTCGTTCGGCTACGTCGAGTTTCTGCGCAAGTACGGCGTCCACTTCACCATCAACCGCATGCTCGCCTTCGACAGCGTGAAGCTCCGCCTCGAGCGCGAGCAGCCGATGACCTTCCTCGAGTTCAACTACATGCTGATGCAGTCGGTGGACTTCCTGGAGCTGGAGCGCCGCTACGGCTGCCTGCTGCAGATGGGCGGCTCCGACCAGTGGGGCAATATCGTCAACGGCGTGGAGCTGATCCGCCGCGTGGACGGCAAGCCCGCGTTCGGCCTCACCACCCCGCTCCTCTCCACCGCGTCGGGCCAGAAGATGGGCAAGACCGTCGGTGGAGCCGTCTGGCTCAACGCCGACATGCGTTCGCCGTACGACTACTGGCAGTTCTGGCGGAACACCGAGGACGCTGACGTCGGGCGGTTCCTGCGGCTCTTCACCGACCTGCCGCTGGACGAGATCGCGCGTCTCGAAGCGCTTCCGGGCGCCCAGATCAACGAGGCCAAGAAGGTGCTGGCCAACGCCGCCACCACCCTCCTGCACGGCCCGGAGGAAGCCGCCAAGGCTGCCGCCGCCGCCGAAGCCGCCTTCGAGCGCGGCGGACTGTCGGCCGACCTGCCGACGCACGAGATCCCGGCTGCGGAGCTCGAGGCCGGCATCGTCCTGGCCGCGCTCGCCGTCGACGCCGGGCTGGCCGCCTCCCGCGGCGAGGCCCGGCGCCTGGCCCAGGGCGGCGGCTTGCGCCTGAACGACAAGCCGGAGACCGACGCCAACCGCACCGTCACCGCCGCCGACCTCGTCGACGGCGTGGTCAAGCTGGCGGCGGGCAAGAAGAAGATCGTCCTGGTGAAACCCGTCTGAGGGAATGAATGACAGACATCAGCGAAGGCGCGAAGGCGCCGGAGTTCGAACTGGAGAGCGCGGACGGCCCCGTCCGCCTCTCCGACTTCGCCGGAAAGACCCTGGTGCTCTACTTCTATCCGAAGGACGACACGCCAGGCTGCACGACCGAAGCCAAGGACTTCAGCGCTCTGGCCGCCGACTTCGAGAAGGCCCGCGCCACGGTGGTCGGCGTCTCCAAGGACAGCGTGAAGCGGCACCAGAACTTCGCGGCGAAGTACGGCCTGGCCGTGCGCCTCGCCTCCGATCCCGAGGGCGAGGTCATCGCCCGCTACGGCTCCTGGGTCGAGAAGAGCCTCTACGGCCGCCAGTACATGGGCATCGACCGCTCCACCTTCCTGATCAGGGACGGCGTCATCCGCCGCATCTGGCGCAAGGTGAAGGTCGCCAGCCACGCCCAGCAGGTGCTGGACGCGGCGAAGGCGCTCTAGGCGGCCCGCGCAGCGCCCTGCAGGGGGATCTCGCCCTCCTCGAAGCCGTCCCAATAGTGGAGGCGCTCGGCGTGCACCTTGATCATCACCAGGCCGGGGGTCTCGATGCCGTCCTTGAACCAGACGTCGAGGTCGTTGGTCCAATGCTCGGCGAACCGCGCCTTGTCGCGGATCAGCTCGGCGCTGCCTTCGAGCGTGATGAAGAACGGCTTCATGCCCAGCGGGCCGGACTTCGCCCGATAGCTCACCCCGACATTCGGATCGCTCGAGATGTCCTGGACTGTCCCGGTGTCATCCAGCGTGAAGAAGTAGGTGTCCCCGTCGAACTCCACCTGGCCGTTGTTGCTCATCGGTCGGCCCGCGATCGCCCCTGTTGAGGTGCGGGTCGACAGCACCGCGATGTCGATATCGCGCATCTTTTCGGCGATGTCCTCGAGCGTCAGGTCGGCCATCAGGTTGCTCCTTGGTTGTGGGCCGAGAACGACCTGGGGGCTGCTGGCGCTCCGGCATACGGTACAAGGGACGTATCGGACCTATGAGCGGAGCCGGGTCACCGCATGGCGGACGATGAGCGAGCCCTGATCGAGGCGATCGGCCTGAGCCCTATCGCCATGGTCGCCAGCAATCCTCGGCGCCCGGACAACCCCCTCGAGCTGGCCAACGAGGCGTTCTGCAAACTCACGGGCTATTCGGAAGCCGAGATCCTCGGACGCAACTGCCGCTTCCTGGCGGGCCCCGCCACGGATCCGGCGACGAATGAGCAGATCCGGGCGGCCGTGCGCGATGCACGGCCGGTGCTGGTCGATATCGTCAACTACCGTCGCGATGGCCGCGCCTTCCGCAATGGGGTGATGATCACCCCGCTGTTCGGACCCGAGGGTGAGCTTGCCTGGTTCCTGGGCTCCCAGGTCGACCTGGGGCCCCAGGCCGACGGCGCCCTGGCGCGCCGCCAGTCCGGAGCCGCGGAGAAGGTGGCCGCCCTGCCCGCCCGCCGACGGCAGGTGCTCCAGCTCATGGCCCGCGGCCTGCTGAACAAGCAGATCGCCTGGGAGCTCAAGATCAGCGAGAGGACCGTGAAGATGCACCGCGCCCTGCTGCTGGACGGACTGGGCGTGGCCACGTCGGCCGAGGCGATCCGGATGGCCGTCGAGGCCGGCCTCTAACACCCGCCTACGGCCCAAAGGCCATATCGCAGGCGCCGGCCGGCGGGCGTAGGTCCTGCGATGGGAAAACCCGGCGGCCATTTCGATCACGCCGCGGTTCCGCAGGAGAGATTCATGCGTATCGTGAACACCATCACCCTGGTGCTGCTGATCGTCGGCGGCCTGAACTGGGGACTCGTCGGCCTGTTCGACTTCGATCTCGTCGCGGCCATCTTCGGCGAGATGTCGCCGCTGAGCCGCGCCGTCTACGTTCTGGTGGGCGTCTCTGCCGCCTGGCAGCTGGTCCCCCTCTTCCGGGGGATCGGGGCCGGCAGCCGTAGCCCTGCGCACGGCTAGGCTGCGACCCGGTGGCGGCGCCGACCGCCACCGGGTGGCGCAGGCCTTCGCGGTGGCGGTGAACATGAGCGCCGCCGAGCTGATCGTCTGGCTCGACACCGACGAGAGCCGACGCGTCGGCTGGAAGGGCGCGGACGCAAGCCTGCGCGAGAGCGTCGGGCACGCGAGCGGCCGCCGGATCGCGGAGATCCTCGCCAAGAGCGGCCGCGACCTCACCGAGGCGGATTACGCCCTCATGCGCAAGGCGACCGGGTTCATTCGCCGGCATACCGCGCAGGCCCCGGCGAACATGCTCACGTCGCGCTGGCGCTATTCGCTGATGAACTGGGGGCATGATCCCCTCAAGCGCTTCCTCACCGGGGATCGCGAAGAGCGCTGAGCGCCCGTGCTCCGACGGTAAGGCCCCTCGCCGCAGGTCACCCGCAACGCCGCGAGCGTCACTGTGGCGGATTTGTCGCGCCCGGCCGCATGTTGGGCAACACGCCCAACAGACGTTTGACGAATCGCGGACTGGGCCTCAGCCTTGCGGCATTCGGTCCCCCTACGCCCGCAGCGCGCGCAAACCACCTTGCGCGGCTGAAACTATTCGTTGCATATCGCGAGCGTCCACGGGGCTGGGGACCTACACGAACAGTATGCAACGCCTGGCGCGCCTTCGCCGCTCGCTCGAAGAGCTTTTTCCCGAACGCCACCTCTACGTCCGCGCCGGCGGCGAGATGAAGGCCTTCGTCCTCTCCACCAAGAAGCAGATGGTCGCCGCGGGCGTGGTCGCCGGCGCCGCCCTGTGGCTCGGGATCTCCACCGCCGCCATGCTGGTCGGCGTCTTCTCCGCCTCCTCGGCCGACCGCGAGATCGCCCGCACCCAGGCCAAGTATGAGCGCTGGATCGCCGACCGCCAGGCGCGCCTGAACTCGGCCGTCGCCCAGCTCAACGCCGCCGACGGCTCCACCGAGGAGCTGGCCGTCGCCATCGAGAAGCGCCACGCCGCGCTCGCCCTGCTGCTCACCGACGTGAAAGGGACGCCGGGGGCCGCCGAGGCGCTGACGCCGGCGATCAGCCGCGCGCTCGCCGCCACGGACGCCAATCCGACCCGTCGCGTGGAGATGGTGCGCATCAGCCAGGAGCAGCTCCTGGACGCCGCCGACACCTTCGCCAAGAGCCGCGCCGATCGCCTGCGCCTGGCCTTCCGCCTCGCCGGCCTGTCGCCCTCCACCTACATGCCAAAGGGCGGCTCGCTCGGCGGTCCGCTGATCGAGTCCAAGGATCCGCGCGCGCTCGCCGCCGTGCTCGACGTCGACGAGGCTTTCGCCGAGCGCATCCAGCATGCCGCCAGCGACATGTCGGAGGCCCGCGCGCTGTCCGAGGCCGCCCAGCGGCTGCCGTTCGCCAAGCCTACCGCCAACACGCCCAAGACCAGCGGCTTCGGCGTCCGCTATGACCCGTTCACCCGCCGTCCGGCGTACCACTCCGGCCTCGACTTCGCCGGCGGCACCATGACGCCGGTCTATTCGACCGCGCCGGGCGTGGTCTCCTTTACCGGCGTGCGCTCCGGCTACGGCAACACCGTCGAGGTGGACCACGGGCGCGGCTTCAAGACCCGCTACGCCCACCTGCATTCCATCGGCGTCCGCGCCGGACAGCGGGTCGCCGTCGGCCAGCGGCTGGGCGGTATGGGCTCCACCGGGCGCTCCACCGGCACGCACCTGCACTACGAGGTGTGGGTCAACGGCCGCGCCCAGAATCCCGACCGCTTCGTAAGGGCCGGACAGTATGTTCTCCAGCAAGCCGGCTAAGCCGGCCTCCCCGCGTCCCGAGGCCGGCGAGCCCGGCCCGGCCCGCCGCCCGATCGCCGCCTCGCTGATCGCCGAGAACGTCACCCTGAACGGCGACCTCGCCTCCGATGGCGACGTGCAGCTGGACGGCATCCTGCACGGCGACCTGCGCGTCGGCCGCCTGACCATCGGCGAGACCGGTCACGTGGAGGGCGCGATCGAGGCCGAGGCCGTGGACGTCCGCGGCCGGGTGATCGGCTCCGTCACGGCCCAGCAGGTGCGCCTGCACGCCAGCGCCCAGGTGATCGGCGACGTGACCCACGCCCAACTGACCATCGACACCGGCGCCCGCTTCGAAGGCCGCAGCCTCCGCTACGAGCCCGCCACCGCCGCCGTCGAGATCCCGGCCCTCGAAGCCCCCGCCGAACCGGCGGAGTAAGGCTGACAAGCGTCGCCTTGGGTTGACTCCGACCACGGACTAAGTCCCGATCGCCTGGGGGCTTGGTTTCATGACAGATTTGAGCCGGACGATCTCCGGGTATGGCGACATCGGCGGGTTCGTCTGGGACCCGCACAGCCAGCGTCTGCTGTTCACCTCGAATGGCGCCCTGCACAGTTTGAACCCTCAAACGGGGCAGATCACTTCGATCAGCATCCCGGGCGCCCACACGCTGACCGACGTCGCCGTCTCTCCTGACGGCCGCTATGTCTTGATCGGAGAAACTTTCTACCAAGCCGCTCCGATAGGTCCGACCGGTTTTCCGCAGGGCCCCTCAACCCTCTACTACCACCGCGTGTGGCTCGGCGATGGACGGGTGGAGACACTCTCCTTCACCACCCAACGCTCTGAGATCAGCCCGGCCGATGTCGCCGTATTGAGCGACAATCGCGCCCTGCTGGCGACGGACTACTCCGGGTCGGGAAGCACCGAACTGCGTATCATCACAGGCGATGCCCCCTCACCTACCGCCGCCGTCCTCGCGGCGGGGATTGAGTTCCCAAGGCCCACACTCACGGTGTCCGAGAGCCATCGCTATGTGCTGGTCCCTCAGACGGGAGGCTCGGGTGGCAGGGCGTCGCTCTTCGACGGGACGACGGGCCAGATCGTCGGCCACTTGAGCGTGGGGGCATTGCCGGGCCACAGTGGAGCATTCCTCTTAGAGCACGCCGACATCAGCGAGGCCGCCGGGCTGGTCGCAATCCCTGCTCAGTCGGGTTCGCTCATCATCGCCGATCTGTCGATGCGACTGGTGCGTGACCTGAGTTTCGACTTCGACTTCCACATCGAGAGCGTGCAGTTCACGCCGGACGGCAAGCAGCTCTTCGTGATGCCTTACAACAAGGCCGAGATCGCGGTGTTCGACACCCGGTCTTGGCAGCAGCTTGGCGTCATCAAGACTCAAGCGCACGTCGGCCCTGACGCTCACGACAATGACGGCGCGCTTGAGTTTTCCTCGGACGGGCGCTTCCTGTTCCTCGACACCGAGACGGGCATCGAGGTCATCGACTTTTCAACGACCCCCCTTAAGGCCGGGGAAGGCAGCCTGGCCATACCCCGCACGGTGATTACAACGTCCATGCGCATAGGGTCTGGCGAGACGATCGCACACGGGCGCAGTTTCACCCTGTGGAACCCTGACACGACAACCGTTTCAGCGGTCTTCACCATTGCCGGCACCGTAACCGGCTCCTCTGTGTGGGCCGAGGACGGAGGGCCGCGCCAGTGGTTCGAGATCGAGAGCACGGGCGTGCTTCGACTTAACAGCAGGGACGCCCTTGGGGAGGCTGTCGGGTATTTCGTGCCCGGGTTCAAGGGACCGAGCTTCGAGAACCATGGCCTCGTGGAGATCACATCGACCGGCGACGCAACCGGTGTGAGTTCGTACGCGACGGCCGGCGCGTACTTGAACTACGGCACGATCCGTGTCGACGGGGGCGAATTCACGCGCGGATTCTTCCTGCCAAACCTGCTGTCCGGAGGCTCCGGCTTTCGCAACTGGGGCGCGTTAAATGTCTCCGACCACGGTGGCCAGTACGGCCAGAGCTGGGGCGTCTATCTCGGCGCGCCGTACTCCTGGTTCCGCAACGAAGCGGGGGCATCGATCGTGGTCTCGCATCGCGCTACGGGGCGGGCGCAGAACACGGCGGTATCCATCCATGCTCATGGAGATTATCGGCCGTTCGGCGACGAGTACGGGAACGCGGGTCTCATCCAGGGCGACATCGCACTCGACTTCAGCCAGCAGTCCTATGACGGTTACGCGGCCTACGCGCGGACGTTCGTGAACGAGGCTACAGGGGTGCTCAACGGCGAAGTGCGCCTAAACGGCAATGGCATCACGCTGCAGAACGCTGGCGCCATCAACGGCGCTGTCGTCATGGGCGGTTTCGCCGAAACCTATGACGGCTCCAGTGGCGGGAGGGTGACAGGCATGGTTTCCGGCGGGGGCGGCAACGACCTCCTCATCGGCGGACCGGCGTTCGACTACCTCCATGGCAATCACGGTGACGATGACCTGCGGGGCGGCGCCGGCGACGATTGGGTGGTTGGGGGCAAGGACCAGGACCAACTTGCCGGGAACGCAGGCGCTGACCTCCTCCTCGGCAATCTGGGCAATGACACTTCCGATGGCGGCGACGGCGCCGACGTCGTGCGTGGCGGCCAGGGAGACGACATCGTTCGGGGCGGCACCGGCGATGACTGGCTTTCCGGGGATCGGGGAGACGACACCGTAACCGGCGGCGCGGGCGCCGACATTTTCCACGCTTTTGCCGGATCCGGCATGGACTGGGTGACAGACTTCAACCGGTTGGAAGGCGACCGGATCTACATCCTGCCGGGCAGCACCTTCACAGCGATCCAGCAAGGAGGCGACGTCATTGTCGATGTGACGGACGCCACTGGAGTCGTCGGCCGGATCGTGCTCATCGGCACTCAGCTGTCGTCGCTGACGCCCGGGTGGATTTTCGGAACCTGAGGAGGATCGCGGCCGCAATTCCTCGGCGATCAGCGCGCCTCGATATACAATGATAGGGTCTTTCTCATTGTAAGTCATAGACTTAGGCCGTCGCGAGAGTTGTCGCGCTGGGTGGTGCAGATAGGCCTGCCACGGCGTGTACCACGCCTCAGGCGTCGGCCTTGGCGTCCCGTGTCGCGCCGACCCGCTGGGCCAGGGCGGCGCCCATGAACGGGTCGAGGTCACCGTCCAGCACGCCTTGGGTGTCGCTGGTCTCCACCTCGGTCCTGAGGTCCTTCACCATCTGGTACGGCTGCAGGACGTAGCTGCGGATCTGGTGGCCCCAGCCGATGTCCGTCTTCTGCTCCTCAATCGCAGCCTGCGCCGCCTCGCGCTTCTCCAGCTCCAGCTCGTAGAGGCGGGCCTTCAGCATCTTCCAGGCCTGGTCGCGGTTCTGGTGCTGCGAGCGCTGGTTCTGGCAGGCGACCGCGATGCCGGTGGGGATGTGGGTGAGGCGCACGGCGCTGTCGGTCTTGTTGACGTGCTGGCCGCCAGCCCCTGACGCCCGGTAGGTGTCCGTGCGCACGTCGGACGGATTGATCTCGATCTCGATGTTGTCGTCCACCACGGGGTAGACCCAGACCGAGGCGAACGAGGTGTGCCGCTTGGCGGCGGCGTCGAACGGCGAGATGCGCACCAGCCGGTGGACACCGGCCTCGGTCTTCAGCCACCCGTAGGCGTTGGGCCCCTTCACCTGCAGGGTGGCCGACTTGATGCCGGCCTGTTCGCCCGTGGTCTCCTCGAGGAACTCCACCTCCATGCCGTGGGCGTTGGCCCAGCGGGTGTACATGCGCAGCAGCATGCCGGCCCAGTCGTTGGACTCGGTGCCGCCGGCCCCGGAGTTGATCTCGACGAAGGCGTCGTTGCCGTCGGCCTCGCCGGACAGCAGGGCCTCCAGCTCGGCTCGGGCGGCCCGCTCCTTGATGCCCTTGAGCTGGGCGCAGGCCTCCCCGAAGGCGGCCTCGTCGCCCTCCTCCTCCGCCATCTCGGCGTAGCCCAGGGCGTCGGCGAGGTCGCGCTCCAGCGACTGCACCGCCTCGACCTTGGCGGCGAGCTGGGTGCGCTCGCGCATCAGGGCCTGGGCCTTGCCGGCGTCGTCCCACAGGCTCGGGTCCTCGACCCGGGCGTTCAGCTCGTCCAGCTTGCGGAGCGCGGGCTCCCAGTCAAAGACGCCTCCTGAGCAGTTCGATCGACTGCTCGATGTCGGCCTTCGCGGCCTCGACATCCGCTCTCATGGGAAAGCTCCGGTGAATGGGGCCGCGGCAGATAGCGCGGGCGGAAGGTCAGAACAAGCCGTTGGTGTCGTCGGCCGGCCGCTTCGGCGGCGGCGGGGCCACCGCGCCGGCTGCGCTCGGGGCGCCGGTGACGCCGTTCTGCCAGACCTTGTTGTAGGGCTGCGGACCGCGGGGCGCCGCGACGCCGCCGGCCGCCGTGGGGGCGGTCGCCACCCTGGGCTCGGTGCCGGGCCGGAACGCCTCGCGGACGCCGCGCACCATGGCGTACTTGGCGTTCTTCGGCGCGGCGAACTCCTCCTTCGGAAGGTTCTCCAGGGCCACCTTCATGAAATCGATGAAAATCGGCACCGCCGACTGACTGCCGGTCTCGCCCTTGCCGAGGCTGCGGTTGTCGTCGAAGCCCACGTAGACGCCGACCACCAGGTCCGGCGAGAAGCCCATGAACCAGGCTGAGCGGTAGTCGTTGGTCGTCCCCGTCTTGCCGCCCAGCGGATAGCCCAGCGACGAGGCGGAGACGGCCGTGCCGCGCTGGACCACCCCCTGCAGCATGGAGGTGATCTGGTAGGCGGTGATCGGGTCCATCACCTGGGCGCCGGCCGGCGCGATGCGGGGGCTCTCGTCTCCGGAGAAGCCGGCGTCGCAGCGGTCGCAGTCGCGCCGGTCGGCCTTGTAGATGGTCTTGCCCTCGCGGTCCTGGACCAGCTCGATCAGGTGAGGCTCGACCTTCTTGCCGCCGTTCACGAAGGACGAGTAGGCGCCGGCCATGCGGAACACGGTGGTTTCGCCGGAGCCCAGGGCCATGGCCAGGACCTTGTCCATCTTCTTGGTCACCCCCAGGCGCTCGGCAAGGCTCGAGATCTTGGTCATGCCGACGCCCTGGGCGAGACGCACGGTCATGGTGTTGCGGGAGAGCTCGAGGCCTTTCCGCAGCTGCAGGGCGCCGTAGTACTTGCCCTCGTAATTCTCCGGCCGCCAGGCCTGGCCGCCGGCGCCCACGAGAGTGATCGGGGCGTCCATGATGACGCTGGCGGGCGTGTAGCCGCTCTCCAGGGCCGCGGCGTAGACGATCGGCTTGATGGCCGATCCGGGCTGCCGCTGGGCCTGGGTCGCGCGGTTGAAGCTGGAGAGCGAGAACGAATAGCCGCCCACCATCGCCAGCACGCGGCCGGAATGCGGCTCCATGGCCACGAGGGCGCCGTTGACGATCGGCACCTGCTTCAGGCGCAGCGCGGAGCCGCCCTCCTCGTCAGGGGCCACGAACACCAGGTCGCCGGACCCGATGCCCTTGCCGGCGCGGGCCCAGGCCACGTCCTGGGCGGCGAGCGCGCCCTCCTGCCCCTCGATGGTGCGCACCCTCACCGTGCCGCCGGCGACGCTGGTCACCACGGCGGCGCGCCAGGTCCGGCGCTCGGCGGGCCGCGACTTCTTCTTGGCCACCTCTTCCCACCCGGCGAGCGTGGTGACGTTGCCCCACGGGCCGCGCCAGCCGTGCCGGCGGTCGTAGCGCTCCAGCCCGTTCATCAGCGCCACGCGGGCCGCGCTCTGCAGGCGCGGGTCGAGTGTGGTGCGCATGTAGTAGCCGCCCTCGTTGATGCGTGGGCCCAGGGTGGCGAGGCCGCGGCGGCGGACCTCTTCCACGAAGTAGTCGGCGTCGCGGTACTTCGAGCGGGTGGGCTCGGCCTGGACCACCAGGTCCTCGCGCTTGGCGGCCTCGGCCTCGGCGCGGGTGACCCAGCCCAGGCCGGCCATCTGGTCGATCACCCAGTTGCGGCGGCCGATCGCCTCGGCCTTGCGGCGGATCGGGTGGTAATTGTCGGGCCCCTTGGGCACGGCGGCCAGATAGGCGCTCTCCGCCAGGCTAAGGTCCGAGATCGACTTGCCGAAGTAGTTGTAGGCCGCGGCCCCCACCCCGTACGACCGGTACCCGAGCCAGATCTCGTTCAGGTAGAGCTCGAGGATCCGCTCCTTGGTGAGGGTCTGCTCCAGCCGGCCGGCGAGAATCGCCTCCTTGAGCTTGCGCCCAATGGTCGGGTCGTTGGTCAAAAGGACGTTCTTGGCCACCTGCTGGGTGATCGTCGAGCCGCCTTCCATGCGCCGGCCCTGGGCCGCGTTCAGCACGTTCTTGGCCATGGCGCGGCCGATCCCGCCCACGTCGACGCCGCCGTGCTCGAAGAAGCTGTGGTCTTCGGCCGCCAGGAAGGCCTGGGCCAGCTGGGTCGGGATAGCGTCGTAGGGGACGTAGATCCGCCGCTCGCGGGAGAACTCGCCGATCAGCGTGCCGTCCCAGGCGTAGGCGCGCGTCGCCGTCGGCGGATGGTAGTCGGCCAGGTCGCCGGCGTCGGGCATGTCGTGGAACAGCACGGCGGCCCAGATGGCGGCCGAGAACCCGGCCACCGCAATGGCGCTCAGCACGGCGACGCCGGCCATTGCGACCCATCTTTCGGGGGGATTCAACTCGACCTGCCTCCAGAGCGGGAGCCGCTCTTCGTCAGGCCTCGTCTAGCGTGCGTCGGCGCGGGCGCCAACGGCCCGGAAAGGGCGCCGCGTCAGCGCGCCGCAAGCCGGGTGGGCTCGCCGAAATAGCCCTCGATGGCGTCGGCCACCGAGTTCATCAGCGCGCCACGGCGGGACGCGTCGGTCAGCAGCCGCTCGTCGGCCGGATTGGAGATGAAGCCCATCTCCAGCAGCACGGCCGGCACGTCGGGCGCCAACAACACCATGAAGCCGGCGTCGCGGTGGCTGCGGCGCAGCAGGGGGGCCTCGCCCTCGATGCTGGCCACCACCATCTGGGCGAAGGCCGAGGACCGGTTTCGCGTCGCCCGCTGCGTCAGGTCGAGCAGGATGTCGGAGACGCCGCGGTCGCCGGATAGGCTGGCCTTCATGAACCAGTCGTCCTTGGAGACGAAGCGGGTCGCCCGGCGGCTGGCCTTGTCGGAGAGCGTGTAAACGCTGGCGCCGGACAGGCTGGCGTCAGGGCCCGAGTCCGAGTGCAGCGAGATGAACAGGTCGGCGTCGGCGCGCTGGGCGATGCGGACCCGGCTTTCCAGCGGCACGTAGACGTCGGCGTCGCGGGTCATCACCACCTTGTAGCGGCCGGTGCGCTCCAGCCGCGTCTTCAGCGCCCGCGCGGCGGCCAGATTGACGTCCTTTTCCAGGTTCGCCGCCCCGTGGGCGCCCGGGTCCTGGCCGCCGTGGCCGGCGTCGATGACGATGACCTTCTTGAGCGGGAGCGGGTCCTTGGCGGCGACCAGCTTGGGCCGCAGCACCGGGATCGGCGGCGGCGCGGCGGCCCTGGCCATCTGGATCTCGCCGGGCGCCAACGGGGCCACGTCGACGACGTAGCGGTAGTGCTCCACGCCGTCGGCCGGCGGCAGCAGGAAGCGGCGCTTCAGCTTGGCCCCCGAGGCGATGTCCATCTGCAGGCGGGCGCCGCCGGCGGTCTGGTCCACCATCCAGGTCTTCACCAGCCCCTGGCCCGCCCCCTGCTGGACACTGGCGGCCGAGACCCCGGGGAGCATCAGCACCACGCGGCCGTCGGCCGCGCCGTCGGCGACCACCTTGGCCGAGGCCGAACGCTCCAGGTCGATGACAATGCGGGTCTGGGCGGAGTCGCCGCCGAGCCGGACCTTGAGGAGGCTTGCGCCCACCGCGGTCGCGGCGTGTCCGACGGCGACGGCCGCCAGGCACACGGCGGCTGCGGCCGAGACCACGAGGGCCCGACCCCGGTAGCGCCACACACCCTGCCCCATACGCGTCAGCATTTTGCCTTGGCGCCCAGCCTACGGACTTCAGGTCCGCACTTGAAGCGCACATATAGACGCGGCCTCGGTGGACAAAGGGTTAACCAGACCTTTCCACGCGCCGCAGAGGTCGCGGCTTTCCTTTTGCCGCCCGGTGTTGCAAAGTCCGGCCGCGCCCCAAAGCGCCTTCCGCTCCTTCGAGCGAGGCCACGGACCGCGCGAAACAAGCCCGCGTCGGCTTCGACCGAATCCTCGGCCACGACGCATCATCCGATCCGCGCCCCTTCAGGGACGCGCCTGGGAACACACCTGATGGGCTGCGCAGCTCACGCCACATTCCGGCCTAAGGCCGCCCGAGACGCCGCTATCGGCGTCTTCCCGGGCGGCGCGCGCGCCCGTCCCATGCACCGGCAGCGCTCTGCGCGCCGTGGAGACTTAAATGTCCAAGACTATGTTGATCGACGCAGCCCACGCGGAAGAGACGCGTGTGGTGGTCGTCGACGGAAACCGCGTTGAAGAGTTCGATTTCGAGAGCCAGAACAGGAAGCAGCTCAGAGGGAACATCTATCTCGCCAAGGTGACGCGCGTTGAGCCGTCCCTGCAGGCGGCCTTCATCGAGTACGGCGGCAACCGCCACGGCTTCCTGGCCTTCAACGAAATCCACCCCGACTACTACCAGATCCCGGTCGCCGACCGCGAAGCCCTGCTGCGCGAAGAGGCCGAGGAAGAGGAAGAGCACCACGAGACCCGCGGTCGCCGCGGGCGCGGCTCGCGAGGCGGCGACGACGTCGAAGCCGGCTCCGAGGACGAGGACGATGACGACAACGGCGCATCGGCCTCCGAGGACGACGACGACGTCATGGAGGAGGAGCTTGCCCGCCGCCGCCGTCGGCTGATGCGCAAGTACAAGATCCAGGAGGTGATCCGCCGCCGGCAGATCATGCTGGTCCAGGTCGTCAAGGAAGAGCGCGGCAACAAGGGGGCGGCGCTCACGACCTACCTGTCGCTGGCCGGCCGCTACGGCGTCCTGATGCCGAACACCGCCCGAGGCGGCGGCATCAGCCGCAAGATCACCACCGCCACCGACCGCAAGCGCCTGAAGACCATCGTCCAGAGCCTGGACGTGCCGCAGGGCATGGGGCTGATCGTGCGCACGGCGGGCGCCAAGCGCACCAAGGCCGAGCTGAAGCGGGACTACGACTACCTGCTGAGGCTCTGGGAGAATATCCGCGAGACTACCCTGCACTCGATCGCGCCTGCGCTGATCTACGAGGAAGAGGACCTCGTGAAGCGGGCGATCCGCGACCTGTACGACAAGGACATCGACGACGTATTCGTCGAGGGCGAGGCGAGCTTCAAGGAAGCGCGCGAGTTCATGCGCATGCTGATGCCCAGCCAGGCGAAGAAGGTGCAGCTCTACCGCGAGCCGACCCCGTTGTTCGTCAAGCACCGGGTCGAGGACCACCTCTCGCAGATCTACTCGCCGGTCGTTCCGCTCCGTTCGGGCGGGTACCTGGTGATCAACCAGACCGAGGCCTTGGTCGCCGTCGACGTGAACTCCGGCCGCTCCACCCGCGAGCGGAACATCGAGGCCACGGCGCTGAAGACCAACATGGAGGCGGCCGAGGAAGCCGCCCGCCAGCTGCGCCTGCGCGACCTGGCTGGCCTGATCGTCATCGACTTCATCGACATGGACGAGCCCAAGAACAACCGGGCCGTCGAGAAGAAGCTGAAGGACTGCCTGAAGGACGACCGCGCCCGCGTGCAGATGGGCAAGATCAGCGCCTTCGGCCTGATGGAGATCTCCCGCCAGCGCCGCCGCACCGGCGTGCTGGAGGGCACCACCCACGTCTGCGAGCACTGCGCCGGCACCGGCCGCGTCCGCTCGGTGGAATCCAGCGCGCTGGCCGCGCTACGAGCCCTGGAGATCGAGGCCTTGAAGGGCGGCGGGGAAGCCACCCTCACCGTGCCTCGCGCCGTCGGCCTCTACATCCTCAACGAGAAGCGCGCCCATCTCGCCCGCCTGCACCAGAGCTTCGGGCTCTTCGTGACGGTGGTGATCGACGACACCATGGCCCACGCCGACCACCAGATCGAGCGCACGGCCAGCGAGACGCGCGCCGAGCACGCCGCCCCTGTCGCCCAGGCGCTGGTCCAGCCATACGAGCCCTCCGCTGAAGAAGCCTTCGACGACGAGGCCTTCGACGACGAAGAGGAGGAGGACGACGAAGAGGAAGACGAGGCGGACGAGACCGAGGCCCAGCCGCAGCAGCAGCGCCGCGACGAGGGCGACCGCGAGGACGCCGAAGGCCGTCGCGGCCGTCGCCGCCGGCGCCGGGGCCGCCGCGGAGACGAGCCCCGCGAAGCCGGCGAGGCGCGCGAGCCGCGCTCCGATCAGCGCGAGCCGCGGCCTCCTCAGGAATCCCGTCCGGCCGACGACGAGGAAGGCGGCCACGGCCGCCGCCGCCGTCGCGGCCGTCGCGGCGGCCGCCGCATGCGCGACGACGCCCGTCCGCAGGACGCCTTCGCCTGGACGCGCCCGTGGGTGCCCTACGGCGACGATCCCTTCGTCTGGTACGACCCGGCCGAGGACCTGAAGGGGGCCCAGGATGCGGCCCCCGCCGGCGCTCCGACCCCGGCCAACGACGAACGGCGCGCCGCGCCGATCACCGCTGAAGCCGCCGCGCCCACGCCCGCGCCTCCGCCCACCGTCGCCGCGGCGTCGTCCGGCGACGAGGATATATGGGTCGAGCTGCCGGCCGCCGAGGAGAAGCCGAAGCGCGCCCGCCGGCCGCGTGGCCGTGGCCGCGACAAGGCCGAGGCCACGGTCGCCGAGGCTGCGCCCGCCGTCGAAGCGGTCGCCGAGGGTCCGCTGGCCGAAGCTCCCGTCGTGGCCGACACCCCCGTCGAGGAGCCTGCGCCGCAGCCCGCGCCCGAGCCCGTCGTCCAGGCTGCGCCGCAGCCCGAGCCCGAGCCGGTCGCCCTGGCCCCTGTTGCCGCGAACGCCGAGCCGGACGCGCCGCGCACGCCGTCGCGCCGGCCGGTGAGCACCGGTCCCGCGCCGGAAGAGATTACCGCCCCACCGCCTGCGCCTCGCAAAGGCTGGTGGCGCCGGGGTTGAGGCGCTAGGTTCTAGGTGGGCAGGGGGAGCGTGTTGG
Organism: Phenylobacterium sp.; assembly: GCF_036563285.1. Classification (GTDB taxonomy): domain Bacteria; phylum Pseudomonadota; class Alphaproteobacteria; order Caulobacterales; family Caulobacteraceae; genus Phenylobacterium. The sequence goes on along the minus strand of NZ_DATCMR010000012.1, from coordinate 21,747 downwards.
AAGGTTTGCGCATGGTCTCCCCTGCCCGCCTGGTGTCCCGGATTGCGATGGCGGCGACGCTCGCCGCCAGCCTGGTGCTGCCGGCCGCGCCAGCCAGGGCGCAGGAAGGCATGTCCCTGATCCGCGACACCGAGATCGAGGAGATCCTGCTGAAGGACTCCGAGCCGATCCTGCGTGCGGCCGGCATCGAGCCCAAGAACGTCCAGATCATCCTGGTCGGCTCGAAGGAGCTGAACGCCTTCGCCGGTCCCGGCGTGATGGGCGTCAACACCGGCCTGATCCTGGAAAGCAAGAACCCCAACGAGCTGCAGGGCGTCATCGGCCACGAAGTCGGTCACCTGGCGGCGGGCCACAGCGCCCGCTCCGGCGACCTGCAGCGCGCCGGCATGAAGCCCTTCCTGCTGACCATGGGCCTGGGGGTGCTGGCCGCCCTTGCCGGGGCGCCGGACGCCGCGGCGGGCCTGGTGGGCAGCGCCGGCTATTTCGGCACCCTGGGCGCGCTCGGCTACAGCCGTGAGCAGGAGGGCCGCGCCGACCAGGCCGGCGCCACCCTGCTCGAGAAGGCGGGCCTCTCCGGCAGGGGGCTCGCCGAGTTCTTCGACAACTTCCGGTATCAGGAGGTGTTCAACGAGAGCCGGCGGTTCGCCTACTTCCGCACCCACCCGCTCTCCTCGGACCGCATCGAGTCCCTGCGCCGCAAGGTCGAGACCATGTCCCACTACGACAAGGTGGACAGCCCGGAGGCCATGGCCGAGCACGCCATCATGAAGGCCAAGCTGGACGGGTTCATCAATCCGCAGGTCGCCATCGTGAAGTACGCGGAGACCGACAAGTCCTATCCCGCCCGCTACGCCCGCGCGATCGCCTACTACCAGCTCAAGGAGCCGGAGAAGGCGCTGAAGATGGTCGACGCCCTGATCGCCGAGCAGCCGAACAACCCCTACCTGTGGGAGCTGAAGGGACAGATCCTCTTCGAGTTCGGCCGCGCCGCCGAGGCCGAGGCGCCGCAGCGCAAGTCCGTGGAGCTGAAGCCCGAGGCGCCGCTGCTGCGCGTCAACCTGGGCCAGACCCTGATCGCCATCGACGACAAGGCGAAGATCGACGAGGGCATCGCCGAGCTGAAGAAGGCGCTCACCCAGGAGGAGGACAACGCCACCGCCTGGCGCCTCCTGGCCGAGGCCTACGACAAGCGCGGCGACGACGGCCTCGCCCGCCTCGCCACCGCCGAATACAACTTCAACATCGGCGACAAGCGTCAGGCGCGGATCTTCGCCATGCGGGCCCGCGAGATGCTCCCGAAGGACACGCCCGGATTCCGCCGGGCGACCGACATCGTGCTCGCCTCGCAGCCCAGCAAGGACGACCTGAAGGAACTTGCCGGCGAAGGGTCCATCTCGCGCGGCCAGGTCCGCCGCTAGCCCCAGGCCGCGCAAGCGCCTATCTGCCGACCATGAAACCCATGCCCCACCTCCTGATGGCGCTCGCCGCCCTTTCGCTGACCGCCTGCGACAAGCCGGGCGACGCCGCCTTCGGCCAGAAGGTGCGCGCCTATCTGCTCGAGAACCCAGAGGTGCTCGAGGAAGTGGCGACTAAGCTGCAGGAGAAGCGCCAGGTGGCCGCCCGCGAAGCGTCGACCGAGGCGCTGCGCAAATACCGCGCCCAGCTGGAGCGCGATCCCCGCGACCTGGTGATCAACCCGCAGGGCAAGGTCACGGTCGTCGAGTTCTACGACTACCGCTGCGGCTACTGCAAAACCGCGGCGCCCGAGATCGTGAAGCTCATCCAGGAGAACCCGGACGTCCGGTTCGTCTTCAAGGAGATGCCGATCTTCGGCAGCGTCTCCGACACCGCCGCCAAGGTCGCCCTGACCCCAGCCGGCAAGCAGAAGGGCCTCGAGCTCTACAGCCGCTGGATGGCCGAGCGGGCGCTGGACGAGGCCGGCATCGACCGGCACCTGCGCGCCCTGGGCCTCGATCCGGCGCAGGTGCGAAAGGCTGCCGCCGACCCTGCGATCGAGCGGCATATCGCCGACGTCCGCCAGCTCGCCAGCGCCTTGCAGATCGAGGGCACGCCCGCATTCGTGGTCGGCGAGACCCTGATCCCCGGCGCCGACTTGAACGCCCTGCGCGCGGCGATCACCGTCGCCAAGGCCGGCGACCTGAAGCGGCCGCCGGCGCAGACCGAGAGCTAGATCAGCCCCGACAGCGGCGAGGACGGGTCGGCGTACATCCGCTTCGGCATACGGCCGGCCGAGTAGGCCTCACGGCCGGCGATGACCGCGTGCTTCATGGCGCGCGCCATCCGGATCGGGTCGCGGGCCTCGGCGATCGCGGTGTTCATCAGGACCGCATCGCAACCCAGCTCCATGGCCAGCGACGCGTCGGAAGCCGTGCCCACTCCGGCGTCGACCAGCACGGGCACGGTGGCCTGCTCGATGATGAGGCCGAGGTTCAGGACATTCTGGATGCCGCGGCCAGAGCCGATCGGCGCCCCCAGCGGCATGATCGCCGCCGCGCCCGCGTGCTCCAGCTTCTTGGCGTACACCGGGTCGTCGGAGCAATAGACCATCACCTGGAAGCCCTCCGAGACCAGCATCTTCAGGGCCCGCAAAGTCTCTTCCATGTCGGGGAGCAGGTGCTTGGTGTTGGAGAGCACCTCCAGCTTCACAAGGTCCCAGCCGCCGGCCTCGCGGGCCAAGCGGAGGAGGCGCACCGCCTCCTCGCCCGTGTAGCAGCCGGCGGTGTTGGGCAGGAAGGTGAAGCGGTCCGGCTTCACGTGGTCCACCAGCATCGGCTGGCTGGGGTCGGACAGGTTCACCCGCCGCAAGGCCACGGTGACGATCTCGGCCCCGGCCGCCTCGGCCGCCGCGGCGTTCTGGGCGTAGTCCTTGTACTTGCCGGTGCCGACGATGAGGCGCGAGCGGAAGGTGCGTCCGGCGACGGACCAGGTGTCCTCGGCCACTTGGGTTCCGTCCATCTCAGCCGCCTCCAATGAAGTGCACGATTTCGATGCGGTCGCCGTCGGCAAGCGCGGTCTCCGCATAGGCCGACCTTGGCACGATCTCCAGGTTGCGCTCCACCGCCACCTTGCGGGCGTCTAGGCCGAGCTGAGCCACCAGGCCGGCGATGTCGCGGACCCCGCCGACCGCTCTGGGCTCGCCATTGAGGATCAGGTTCATGGCCCCTGCTTGTGACCCCCGCCGCCGGCCGTTACAAGACGCCGGATTCGACGGCAGGGCCGAATTCGGCGTCGTTCAGACCTGATCGTTGAGCCCACAAGGGCCGCAAGGCCCTTCGAGTGCGAAAACGGAGCAAGGATCATCCATGGCTAGCAGTCCCAAGGCTCCCGCCGATCTGTTCGACGCCCGCCTGGTGCGCAAACTGGCCGACATCCTCACCGACACCGGCCTCTCCGAGATCGAGGTGGAGCAGGGCTCGCTGAAGATCCGCGTCGCCAAGACGCTGGGCGCCGCACCCGTCATGCACGTGGCGGCCCCGGCCCCTGCCGCCCCGGCGCAGGCCCCGGCGGCCGCGCCTGCCGCGGCGGCCCCTGCGGAGGCGGCTCCGGCCCAGCGGGCGAAGGGCGACACCGTCAATTCCCCGATGGTCGGCACCGTCTACATGCAGCCGCAGCCGGAGGCGCCGCCCTTCATCAAGGTGGGCGACACGGTCACGGCCGGCCAGACTCTGATGATCGTCGAGGCCATGAAGACCATGAACCCGATCCCCGCGCCCAAGGCCGGCAAGGTCGTGGAGATCCTGGTGGAGGATGGCCAGCCCGTGGAGTTCGGCGAACCGCTCGCGGTCATTGAGTAGTCGCCATGTTCGAAAAGATCCTGATCGCCAACCGAGGCGAGATCGCGCTCCGCGTCCATCGGGCCTGCAAGGAGATGGGCATCTCCACCGTCGCCGTGCACTCCGAGGCCGACAGCGGGGCCATGTGGGTGCGGCTTGCCGACGAGAGCGTCTGCATCGGCCCGGCGCCGGCCGCCAAGAGCTACCTGAACATCCCCTCGATCATCGCCGCGGCGGAGATCACCGGAGCTCAGGGAATCCATCCAGGCTACGGATTCCTATCGGAAAACGCCCGCTTCGCCGAGATCGTGAACGCCCACGGCTTCACCTTCATCGGGCCGAAGCCGGAGCACATCCGGATGATGGGCGACAAGATCACCGCCAAGCAGGCGGTGAAGGACGCCGGAATCCCGGTGGTCCCCGGCTCCGACGGCGCCGTCACCACCGAGGAGGAGGCCTTCGCCGCGGCCAAGGAGATCGGCTTCCCGGTGCTGATCAAGGCCGCCGCCGGCGGCGGCGGACGCGGCATGAAGGTGGCCCAGACGCAGGAGGACCTCGCCGAGGCGGTCGGCACCGCCCGCTCCGAGGCCAAGGCGGCGTTCGGCGACGACGCCGTCTACATGGAGCGCTACCTGCAGACCCCGCGGCACATCGAGCTGCAGGTGATCGCCGACAGCTTCGGCAACGTCTGCCACCTGGGCGAGCGCGACTGCTCCCTGCAGCGCCGCCACCAGAAAGTGCTGGAGGAGGCCCCCTCCCCGGTGATCGACGCCAAGGCCCGGGCCGCCATCGGCAAGGTGGTGGTCGATGCCGTGAAGGCGATCGGCTACCTCGGCGTCGGCACCATCGAGTTCCTGTACGAGAACGGCGAGTTCTTCTTCATCGAGATGAATACCCGCCTGCAGGTGGAGCACCCGGTCACCGAGGCGATCACCGGCATCGACCTGGTGCGCGAGCAGATCCGCATCGCCGCCGGCGAGCCCCTGTCGTTCCGGCAGGAAGACGTGGTCTTCGAAGGCCACGCCATCGAGTGCCGGATCAACGCAGAGAACCCCAAGACCTTCGTTCCGTCGCCAGGCCTGGTCACCGACTTCCATGCCCCCGGGGGGCTGGGCGTGCGGCTCGATTCCGCGCTCTACGCCGGCTATTCGATCCCGCCCTACTACGACAGCCTGGTGGGCAAGCTGATCGTCCATGGCCGCGACCGGGAGGAGTGCATCGCCCGCCTCTGCCGCTGCCTCAACGAGGTGGTGGTGGGCGGCATCGACACCAACATCCCGCTCTTCCAGGAGCTGATGACCCAGCCGGACATCATCCGCGGCGACTACAACATCCACTGGCTGGAAAACTGGATGAAGAGCCAGGCGGCCGCCCAGGCCGCCTGATAGGTTGAAGCCCATGCAGGGCTTCTCGGCCAAGGACCTCCTCGCCTGCTACGCGCGCGGCGTCTTTCCCATGGCGGACGCGCGCGAGGACCGGCAGGTCTTCCTCATCGATCCGGAGCGGCGCGGCGTGATCCCGCTCGAGCGGTTCCACGTCTCGCGCCGGCTGGCCCGGACCGTGCGGGGCGATCCTTTCGAAGTCCGCACCGACACGGCCTTCAGCCGGGTCGTGAGCGAGTGCGCAGCGTCGGGGCCCGGGCGGACGGAGACCTGGATCAACTATCCCATCGAGCGGCTTTACGGACGGCTGCACGAGATGGGCTGCGCCCACAGCGTGGAGTGCTGGCAGGACGGCCGCCTGGTCGGCGGACTCTATGGCGTGGCGCTGAAGGGGGCCTTCTTCGGCGAGAGCATGTTCTCGCGCACACGGGAGGCCTCGAAGGTCGCCCTGGTCCACCTGGTGGCGCGCCTGATCGCCGGCGGCTTCACCCTGCTGGACGCCCAGTTCATGACCGAGCACCTGCGGCAGTTCGGGGCCGAGGAGATCAGCCGCGCCGAGTACCACCGCAGGCTGAAGCGGGCTTTGGCCGTAGGGGCCGACTTCTACGCCTTGGGCTCAGGCGCGGCAGGCGCCGGCTCCGCGGCCGGCGGGACCGCCTTGGGCGGCGGCGTGGCGACTGGCGGCGCGGCCTTGGGGGCCGGCGCTGCGGCGACAGAGGGGGCAGCCTTGGCCGGGGGCGCCTTGGCGGGCGGAGCCGCCTTAGGCGCTGGCGCGGCGGGCACGGTGCGGGCGACGACGGGCGTCACGGGCGCAGAGGCCCTGCAGTTGATCAGCCAGGCGTCGTAGACCGGATGCTCCATCGGGTGGAGGCCCGGTGAGGCGGCGTACATCCATCCCTTGAAAGCCTGGCGCGCGGCCGGCGTGGAGCGGCCCGGCTGGGGCCGCGGCTGGCTCTCGATGGTCAGGTAGGCGATGGCGTCCTCCACCGCCTCCTCCGGCGTCGAGCGCTCGCAGGCGCGGACGGTGAAGACCAGGTTCTTGTAGCGCACCGGCCGGCCGACGGCGGCCTCGAAGCGGAGGCTCTCGGCGGTGACCTTGTCCAGCGCCTGCAGGATGGCGACGTCGTAGCGCGCCCGGCGCAGCGGCGCCTCGGGCGGCTTGGCGGCCTCTTCCTTAGGAGGGGCCGGCGCCACCTCCTTCTCGGTCAGCGGCGGCGCCACGATGGGGGCCGGGGGCGGCACGTTGATCGGCGGCGCCTCCTCGGCGACCGGGGCGGTCGGCCCGGGCGCGGGCTCGTCCGGCGGCGCCAGGGGCGGCGCAGGCTGGGCCGAGACCAGGCCGGACAAGGCCGCGGCGCCGAGGGCCGAGACCCAGGCGCTACGCTTCAGCCAACGGACAGACGCGACTCGCATGGACGGATTATTCCGGCTTCCACGCCTCGTAGTCGCCTGTGGCCCTCTGCCGCTCCCCGCCACGGGCCAGCGAGCCCTTCGGTCGGTAGGCGTAGATGGTGCCCGACAGGTTCGGGTTGTGGTCCTTCTCCCAGGACCTGCGCAGCAGGGGCTGGGTGGTCGGCGGCTCGTCGAAGGTATGGTGCAGCCAGCCGTGCCACTCGGCAGGCACCTTGGAGGCGTCCGCGTAGCCCTTGAAGATCACCCAGCGGCGCTTGCGGCCGTCGTAGCTGTCGCGGACGTCCTTGGCCTCGTAGTAGCGGTTCCCGAAGTCGTCCTGGCCGACGAAGACGCCGCGCTTCTTGATGGTCCAGTCGATGCCGAAGGTGGAGCCGTTCCACCAGGTGAAGATCTTCTTCAGGAACAACACGAAACCGGCCTCGGGTGCGCAGGGGGAGGAGAAGGGCGGGCGGACTATAGGCGGGCGCCTCCACACCGTCCAGCGGCGGCCCACAGGCAAGATGTTGGGGATGAACCCATCTGCGACCGCAACATCTATTGCCCCTCGCGCGAGACGCCGCCTACCCTCCGACCGACGGGGAGTCGGCGGATGGATGACGGGGCGGCGCAGGACGGAATCGAGGACCGGATCCTCGAGCTGGCGGGCGAGCTCGCCGCGGTCCGTGCGCCAGCCGCCTGGACCGATGCGCGGTCCGAAGCCTGGCTCGACTGGGCGCAGGGGGAGGCCGACGTGACCCAAGCCATCGTGAGCTACGCCGAGGCGCTGGCCCTGCAGGCTCAGGCCAAGGGCCTCCTGAAGGACGCCCGCGCCCGCAGCCGCTTTCGCGACGACCTGACCGAGGGCCTGCTCCGTGGCGCCGTCGCCATCGGCGCGCCCCCCGCGGCGGCTCCGCCCCACGTGATCTCCGATTCCGCGCCGCAGTTCGCGGCAACCCTGTCCGCCCACGTGGCCGCCCACCGGGGCCGGGCCGCCGCCCGGGCCGCCGCAGGCCGGCTCGCCGCGCGGCTGCAGTCGGTGATGGACGCGGTGCTGCGCTGCGAAGGCGACGCGGAGGCCTGCGCCGACCCGGCGAGGAACGCCAGCCTGGCCCGAGCCGCGGAAGCCGCGCGCGCCGCGGGCGCCGACGACGCCGCCATCCTGGAAGCCATCGCCCTGGCCCGCGCCGGGGAGGTCGCCTGGACGGCCGACCCGCCCGCAGACCACGACGCGGGGCTCGCCCTCGTCGTGGCCGCCACACCCGAGGCGCTCAGGGGGGAGGCCGGCCGCGCCGTCGCCCTGGCTTCCTGGACCACCGGGTCGGTCGCGTCGGCGCCGGACGCCGCAAGCGCGCAAGCCGCCGCCCAGGCCGCCAGCGCCCTGCACGGCGGCGTCAACCTGATGGCCTTCTGGTCCGACGACGCCTTCGACATCGCGGCCTTCGAGGCCGCCGTCCGGCTGCTGGCCAAGGCCCTGGCCGCCGCCACCGACGGCCCTGCCCGCTTGGGCTTGGCCGGCCTCGGGGAGTGGCTCGTCGCCCACGGCCTCGACTATGCAAGCCCCGAGGGGCGCGAGACGGCCCGCGAGCTCTATTTGGCGGCCGGCAAGGCGCTGGAGACCTCCGGCGCCCCCCTGGCCGTGACCCTCGGCGCCTTCGCGGACCCCGAGCTGTCGCTGCGCCTGGGCGGTGGAAGCCTGGCCGCGGCGCCCTGGAGCGGCCCGGTGGTGGGGGCCGAGACCTCCGACGGCGAGATGGTGCGCACCCTGGCCGGCGCCGCCGTGCGCAGCCTGGCCGTGATGGGGATCGACCTGGGCGAGGCGCGGGCCTGGCTGCTGGGGGCGGGGCAGCTCGCCGGCGCGCCTGCGATCGACCGCAAGGCCCTGGCCGCGCGCGGCTTCACCGACCATGAGATCGGCGCGGCCGAAGCCGCCCTGCCCTTCGTGGTCCGGCTGCCGGACGCCTTCGCGCCTTCGGTGATCGGCGGGGGCTTCGTGCGCGACGTCCTGGGCGCCTCGGCGGCCCAGATGGCCGATCCTACGCTGGACGTGCTGGCGCTCGCGGGCTTCACCGCCGACGAGGTCGCCGCCGCCTCGGCCCACGCGCTCGGCCGTCGGACACTGGTCGACGGCCCCCTGCTCACGCCCGCGCAGGCGGAGGTTTTCCGCTCGGCCGACGAGCTGGGAGAGGCCGCTTGCCGGGAGATGCTGACGGCGCTCGGGCCGGCGCTGGGCGCGCTGCCGCTTACCGAGGTCCTCCTGCCATGGGACGCCACGCTGGACGAGGTGCAGGCGGCCCTGCTCGCGCCGACCCCGGTGCGCGTCCGCCGCAGCCCGCCAACGGCCGACCTCTCGCTGCACATCCCCGCGATGCCGGAAGCCCGCCCGGTCCGGGAGGAGGCGGCGCCCCAGGAGCGGATCGTCGAGCGGGTGGTCGAGCGCGAGCGCACCCGCCGCAAGCTGCCCGACCGGCGCAAGGGTTATATCCAGAAGGCCGCGGTGGGCGGCCATAAGGTCTACCTGCACACCGGCGAGTACGACGACGGCGAGCTTGGCGAGATCTTCATCGACATGCACAAGGAGGGTGCCGCCTTCCGCTCGCTGATGAACAACTTCGCCATCGCGATCTCCATCGGCCTGCAGTACGGCGTGCCGCTGGACGAATTCGTGGACGCCTTCGTCTTCACCCGCTTCGAGCCGGCCGGACCGGTGACCGGCAACGACACGGTGAAGTCGGCTACTTCGATCCTCGACTACATCTTCCGGGAGCTGGGCGTCTCGTACCTCGGCCGCAACGACTTGGCCAACACCGACGAGCACGAGCTCAACGCGGACGGCCTGGGCCGCGGCAAGGCGGAGGTCGGGGCGACCGACGAGCCGCAACCGGCCTCCCGGTTCATCTCCCGGGGCTTCTCGCGAGGGGCGACGCCGGACAACCTGGTCTTCCTTCCCGTGGCCAACCGCCTGGAGGCCGCGGACGTCTGCGCCGCCTGCGGAGACATCGCCGTGGTGCGCAAGGGCGCGGCCCTGATCTGCGAAACCTGCGGGGCGCGGGCGGCGCGATCGGGCGAGGAACAGGGGGGCTAAGCCCTTAAGAATTACCGCGAATTAAGTGGCGGAGTGGGGCCCGAGCGCGCACATGGGATACCAGTCGCTCAAGGATAGCCCTGGCTTATGGTTTCTCTGACCCGTCTCGCCCTCGGTCTGGCCGCCGTCGTGGCGCTGGCCCCGTCCGCGGCGCTCGCCTTCGGCGACAAGGAGGTCTCGAGGAGCACCAAGTTCGGCGGCTCCTGCCAGAAGTGCGAGCTTTCCGGCCGCAAGCTGTCCAACGCGCAGTTCCTGGGCGCCAACTTCCAGGAAGCGGCCCTGGTGGGCACCGACCTGCGCGGCGCCCGCTTCCAGGGCTCCAATTTCAGCCGCGCCGACCTCTCCCGCGCCGACCTCTCGGACGCCAACATGGTGGGAGCCAACTTCTCCGGCGCAAACCTCAGCCACGCCCGTCTGCGCTCGGTGGAGATGCAGGGGATCGTGTTCGCGGGGGCCAATCTCACCCGGGCGGACCTCTCCGACGGCGAGGCCGCGGGCGGCAACTTCTCCCGGGCCGAGATGCCGAGCGCCACCCTCCGCTCCATGGAAATGCAGGGCGGGATGTTCCAGGACGCCAACCTGGTGAAGGCCGACCTCAGCGACAGCGAGGCGCAGGCGGCGAACTTCTCCCGCGCCCGTCTCACGGGGGCCCGCTTCCGGTCCGCCGAGCTGCAGCACGCCAGCTTCGCCCGCGCCCAGGCCTCGGGCGCGGACTTCCAGGACTCGGAGCTGACGGCGGCGAACCTCTCCGGCGGCCATTTCGACAAGGCGTCATTCCGGTCGGCGGAGCTGAACTACGCCAATCTCTCCGGCGGCTCCTTCGTGGGCGCGGACTTCCGCGACGCCGACCTGCGCCGGGCCTCCATCGAGGGGGTCGACCTCTCCCACGCCCGCGGCCTCACCCAGGACCAGCTGGACGAGGCCTGCGGCGACAGCCGCACCCGCGCGCCGGTGGGGATGGTGGTTCGCGCCTGCAGCCACGGCGTGCGCCTGATCATGCGCCGCGAACGCGCCGTGCCGGCGATCAAGGCCGTGCCGGCCATGCCGGCCGTGCCTCCGGTCCCTGCCGTGCCGGCGCTGCCCGCGCCGCGCTACCTGGTCGCCGCAGGCGACAACGACTAGGCCTTGATCGGCGGCGCCAGGCGGATGTGCAGCTCCTTGAGCTGCTTGTCGCTCACCTCGGACGGCGCGTTCATCATCAGGTCCTGCCCCTGCTGGTTCAGCGGGAAGGCGATGACCTCGCGGATGGCGTTCTGGCCGGCCAGCAGCATGACGATGCGATCGATCCCCGGCGCCAGGCCGCCGTGCGGCGGGGCGCCGTGCCGGAAGGCGTTCAGCATGCCGCCGAACTGCTCCTCCACGACCTCGGGCCCGTACCCGGCGATCTCGAAGGCCCGCAGCATGATCTCCGGGCGGTGGTTCCGGATCGCGCCGGAGCACAGCTCGTGGCCGTTGCAGACGATGTCGTACTGGTAGGCGAGGATATCCAAGGGATCCTTGGTGTTCAGCGCCTCCAGCTCGCCCTGCGGCATCGAGAACGGGTTGTGCGAGAAATCGACGTGGTTGGACTCCTCGTTCATCTCGAACATCGGGAAGTCGACGATCCAGACGAACTCGAAGCGGTCCTCGTCGACCAGCTTCAGGTCGGTCCCCACCTTGGTCCGCGCTGCGCCGGCGAACTTGTAGAAGGCCTTCGGGTCGCCGGCGACGAAGAAGGCGGCGTCGCCCTGTCCCAGGCCCAGCGCGCCCATCAGCCCATCGGTCTTCTCGGCGCCAAGGTTCTTGGCGATCGGGCCGCCCCAGCCGCCCTGGTCTTCGCTCCAGAAGATGTAGCCCAGGCCCGGCTGGCCCTCGCCCTGCGCCCACGAGTTCATTCGGTCGCAGAACGCCCGTGAACCGCCCTTCGGCCCGGGGATCGCCCAGACGGCGTTCTTCTTCTCCTCCAGGATGCGGGCGAAGAGGCCGAAGCCGCCGCCGCGGAAGTGCTCCGAGACGTCCTGCATCTGAATCGGATTGCGCAGGTCCGGCTTGTCGGAGCCGTACTTGGAGATCGCCTCCCGGTACGGGATCCGCGGGAAGGGATAGGGCGTCACCGGCTTGCCCTCGCCGAACTCGGTGAACACCCCGTGCATCACCGGCTCGATGGCGGCGAAGACGTCTTCCTGCGTGACGAAGGCCATCTCCACGTCGAGCTGGTAGAACTCGAGGGAACGGTCGGCGCGCAGGTCCTCGTCACGGAAGCACGGCGCGATCTGGAAGTAGCGGTCGAAGCCGGAGACCATCAGCAGCTGCTTGAACTGCTGGGGCGCCTGCGGCAGCGCGTAGAACTTGCTCGGGTGCAGGCGCGAGGGGACCAGGAAGTCCCGCGCGCCTTCCGGAGACGAGGCCGTCAGGATCGGCGTCTGGAACTCCAGGAAGTTCTGCTCGATCATGCGCCGGCGGATCGACTGGATCACGTTGGAGCGCAGCACGATGTTCCTGTGCAGGGTCTCACGCCGCAGGTCCAGGTGGCGGTTCTTCAGCCGGATGTCCTCGGGGTAGTCGGGCTCGCCGAAAACCGGCAGCGGCAGCTCGCCGGCCTCGGACAGGACGGCGACGTCCTTCACCCGCACCTCCACCTCACCGGTGGGCAGGTTGGGGTTCACCGTCTCCGGCGTGCGGGCGATCACCTCGCCGTCGACGCGGATCACGCTCTCCGCGCGCAGGTGCTCGACCGTGGCGAACCCGGGCGTGCCCGGGTGCAGGACCAGCTGGGTCAGGCCGTAGTGGTCGCGCAGGTCGACGAAGATCAGGCCGCCGTGGTCGCGCTTCCTGTGGATCCAGCCGGACAGGCGAACGGTCTGGCCTTCATCGGCGGCGCGGAGCGCGCCGCAGGTGTGGGTGCGGTAGGCGTGCATTTCTCAGCGAAAACGGGGTGATTTACGAGGCGCGGAAGGGCGCACGCGGCCTCTTGAATGTCAAGGCGTCGAGCCGGTCGCCCCCGTGGCGAGCCGATAGGGCTCCATAACGTCAGGAAGGCCGATGAACTGGACCCGGTCGGCCAGCGAAGGCACCCAGAACCCCGCGCACATGCCGCTCGCAAAGTCGAATGGCGACCAGGCGCCGCCGCCGAAAACCAGGGAGCCGCCGCCCCGCCCATTGCGCTGCAAAGTGACCTTGGCCGGTAGCCGCTCTGTCAGCAGACGTTCCGACCAAGCGCGGCGGAGCACGAGCGCCCGGTGGCCGGTAAGCGCGTAGATCGTACGGCTCCTGATCCAGGCGTCGGCGAAGAACCGCCCCACCATGACCGCGAAGCCGAAGAGGAAGAACGCCGCGCCGAAGACCAGCATGAATGGATCGGCGCCCATACGGACGACGCTCCACTCCCAGAAGCCAGCGAAGCCCAGCCACATCATGCTGAACGGTATGAGGAAGAGGTCGGCCGGCCGCAGGCTGATGCCCCGCGCCGGCCGCTCAGTCCATAGGATCCGCTCGCCAGAGCCCAGGTAGGGCTGGAACTCGGCGGCGATCTTCTGGTCGACCAACTTACTTCTCCGGGTGGACCAGCGCCTGGTAGGTGAGCGTGCGAGCCATGGAGCCCAGGTCGTCGCCGCCGGTGCCGCCCATCCGCTGGATCATGCCCACGAAGATCAGGTCGTTGGTGGGATCGACCCAGAACCAGGTGCCGGCCGCGCCGCCCCAGCTCATGGACCCCTTGCCCTCGAGCGTGCCGGCCGCGCGCGGGTCGTTCACCACCATGAAGTCGAGCCCGAAGCCCACCGCCTCGTTGAAGCGCGCGGCGGTGGTGCCGTTCGAGCTCACCAGAACGTTCTTCGGGATCACATTGGTGCCCATCAGCTCCACCGAGGCCGGCGACAGGATGCGCACGCCGTCGAGCTCGCCGCCATTGGCCAGCATCTGGGCGAAGCGGGCGTAGTCCATGGTGGTGGAGACCAGGCCGCCGCCGCCGGATTCCAGGCGCGGGGGCGTCAGGTACGTGGGCATGTCCCGCCCGAACAGCGCCTTGGCTTCCTCGATCTTCCCGGTGTCGCGGTTCCCGACATAGACGGCGGCCAGGCGGCTGGCCTTAGCCGGCGGCACGTAGAACGCCGTGTCGCTCATCTTCAGCGGCCGGAAGATGCGCTGCTCGAAGAACTGGCCGAGGGTCTGACCCGTGATCTTCTCGACGATGTAGCCCTGAATATCGACCACCGACGAGTACCGCCACGACGTGCCCGGCTGATAGATCAGCGGGATGTCGACGTGCCGGTTGATCATGTCCTTGAGTCCGTTGGCGCCCAGGACTTCTTTCTCGCGGAAGAGCTTGTCCACCGGGTGCTCGTCCTGCAGTCCATAGCCGAAGCCGGCGGTGTGGCTCATGATCTCGCGCATGGTGGGCGGACGGGCCATGTCCTCCAGCTCCATCCGGCCGTTGCCGTCGATGCGCTTGACCACCTTCAGGTTCTTGAACTCCGGCACGAACTTGGTCACCGGGTCGTCCAGCCGCCACTTGCCCTCCTCGAAGAGGATCATCATGGCCACGCCGGTGATCGGCTTGGTCATGGAGTAGATGCGGAAGATGGTGTCCTTGGACATCGGCTCGCCGGTGGCCAGGCTCTTGTTGCCGTAGGTGTTGTACGAGACGATCTTGCCGTGGCGGGCCAGCAGGGTGGTCATGCCGGCCACGCGGCCGTCGGCGACCACCTTGGCCATGTAGGCGTCCAGCTTCTTCAGCCGCTGCGAATCGAAGCCCACCGCCTCCGGGCTCGACGCCATCGACAGGCCGGCTGGCGCCGCGGCGCTGGCCGGCCTCTTGGCGGCCTGCGCGTAGCTCGTGGAGACCGGCGCAAGGGCCAGCGAGACGGCCGACAGGACCGCCATTAAGTGGGCGCAACGAAGCATGGTTCTGGAATTCCCCCGGAGGCTTTTGGTTATTGCCGATCACCTTCGGGCGCCGCGGCGAGAGCGGTCAAGCACGGCAAGGTTTCAGCGCCGCAACGCGCCCGCGACAGAAGCGGGCGATAAGCTGCGCCGCCGGCTTGCGTGGACAGAGCGTCAACCCGCATGCTGGCGCGCAGGGGGAAACGACAACATGCCATCCATCCGCAGCCTAGCGCTCGCCGCCTTCGCGTGCCTGGTCACCGCCGGCTCTGCCGCGGCCCAGGGTGCGCCTTCCGGCCAAGCCATCTACGAGGCGCGCTGCAAGGGCTGCCACGAGCCCGCCGTCGAGCGGGCGCCGAGCCGCGCCGACCTTGCGCAGCGTCCGAAGGCGGACGTGGAGCGCGCGCTCACGGTCGGCATCATGCGGCCCATGGCCCAAGGCCTGTCCGCCGCCGAGATCCAGGCGGTGTCGGCCTACGTCGGTCGCCCGGAGGCGCCTGCGGCCCAGGCCGCTGCGCCGCCGCGCCGCGCCGGCGGCGACGTCGAGATGCCGCAGGTGGCGATCAAGACCGGCCAGGTGGGCACCCTGCCCCGCTGCACCGCCGGCAACCCGCCGATCCGCGCCACCGCGGGGGACTGGGCCAGCACCGGGATCGACGATCCCTCCAGCCGCTTCCAGCGTCGTCCCGGCCTCTCGCCGGCAGACGTGCCGAGGCTGAAGGTGAGGTGGGCCTTCTCCATGACCGGCGGGGGCCAGCCGGTGGTCGTCGGCGACTGGCTGTGGGTCACCAACCGCTCCGGCCATTTCTACGCGCTGGATGCGAAGAGCGGCTGCGTGCGCTGGGTGGTGGACGACCTCGTGGCCCGCACCACCCCCATGATCATCCGGTCGTCCATATCTCCGAGCGGCTGGGCCACCTTCGTGGGCCAGAGCGACCGCATCGTCCGCGCCTTCGACGCCCAGACCGGAAAGGAGATCTGGCGCTCGCCCAGGCTCGAGGACCACACGGCCTCGGTGCTGACCGGCTCGCCGGTGGTCGCCGGCGACAAGCTGCTGGTGCCGATTTCCTCCATCGAGGAGGCCGCGGCCATGGCCAAGAGCTACGCCTGCTGCACCTTCCGCGGCTCGCTCGCCGCGCTGGACCTGAAGACCGGCAAGCTGCTCTGGAAGACCCACACCGTCCACGAGCGGCGTCGCAAGATCCGCGAGAAGGACAACGGCCTCGAGGTCTCCGGCCCAGCCGGCGCGGCCATCTGGGCGGCCCCGTCCGTCGACCGCAAGCGCGGCCTCGCCTACGTGGTCACCGGCGACAGCTACACCGACGTCGACACCAAGGGCTCGGATGCCGTGATGGCGATGGAGATCGCCACGGGCAAGATCCGCTGGGAACGGCAGGTCACCGAGAAGGACAACTTCATCATGGGCTGCGGGCCGAACTCGCAGTCCGGCAACTGCCCCACGCCCATGGGCCCGGACTACGACTTCGGCGCCACGCCGGTGCTGTTCAACCTGAAGGGCGGCAAGCAGGTGCTGGTGGCCGGCCAGAAGTCCGGCGTCGTCTATGGACTCGACCCCGATACGGGGAAGGTCCTCTGGCAGACCCAGGTGGGCAACGGCTCGGCGCTGGGCGGCGTCGAATGGGGCATCGGCATGGACGACGAGCGCGTCTACGTGCCGATCTCCGACCTCGGCCTGCTGTTCGGCGAGATGCGCGGCCAGCAGATGGCCACCACCCGCCAACCCGCCAAGCCCGGCCTTTACGCGCTTGACCCAGCGACCGGGAAGATCCTCTGGGCCACCCCCGCGCCCAAGGCGCCCTGCGTCTACGCCTCCGACAAGGGCAAGCCCAGCGCCTGCGCCCGGGCCCAGTCCGCGGCGCCGGCGATCATGCCTGGCGTGGTGTTCGAAGGCGCCCTCGACGGGTGGTTCCGGGCCTACGACGCCAAGACCGGCAAGATCGTCTGGGAGCACTCCACGACCGCCCAGACCTACGACACCGTCAACGGCATCAAGGGCCAGCCCGGCGGCGGGATCGACGGCATGGGCCCGACCATAGCCAATGGCATGGTCTACCTGATGAGCGGCAACAACGGCGCCGCGCGCGTAGGCTCCAACGGCGTCAACGTCCTGCTCGCCTACTCCGTCGACGGGAAGTAGACGCTACCGCCCGGAGAACACCGGCTCGCGTTTTTCCACGAAGGCGCGGGCGGCTTCCTTGTGGTCGTCCGTCTGGCCGCAGTGGACGTGGTGGGTGGCCTCCAGGTCCAGGCAGTCGTCCACCTCGCCGGCCATGGCGCGGTTCAGGTTCTCCTTCATGTAGCGGTAGGCGATGGTTGGGCCGCGGGCGAGCCGCTGGGCGACCTCGCGGGCCTTGGCCTGCAGCTCGTCGGGCTCGACGACCCAGTTGACGATGCCCAGCCGCAGGGCCTCCTCCGCCGAGATGCGCTCGGAGAGGTAGTAGAGCTCCCGCGCCTTGGCCGAGCCCACCAGCTGGGTCAGGAAGTAGGTCCCGCCGTAGTCGCCGGAGAAGCCGACGCGGGCGAAGGCGGTGGTGAGGATTGCGGTCTTGGCCATCACCCGCAGGTCGCAGGCCAGCGCCAGGGCGAGCCCCGCGCCGGCCGCCGCGCCCGGCAGGGCGGCGATGGTGGGCTTCGGCATCTTGAAGAGCTTGCCGGCGGTGGCGCGCTGGTTGACCCGCTGGCGGTGGATGGCCTCGTCGAGGGTCTCCGGCCGGCCCTCTCCGGAGTTGCGGGCGTTCATGCCCTTCACGTCGCCGCCGGCGCAGAACCCGTGCCCTGCCCCGGTGAGCACCACGACCCTCACGTCCGGGTCGAGCTCGGCCCAGGCGAGGCGTTCGGCGAGCGCCGCGGTCATCTCGCCGCTCATGGCGTTGCGCGCCTCCGGCCGGTTCAGCGTGAGCGTGAGCACACCCCCGTCGAGGTCCGCCAGCAGGTCCTTCGTGCCGGTGTCGATCTGCGCCATCGTCCCCTCCTCTGTCCGACGCCCGTGATAGGCCCTAAGCTTCGCCCCAACCAGCTTGGGGAGGCGAACAATGAGGCTGCGACAGATCGCGCTGGTGGCCAAGGACCTGCAGAAGGCCCGCGCCGACATCGCCGAGGTGCTGGGCCTGGGCCCCGACTATCCGGACCCGGGCGTGGGCCACTTCGGTCTCGAGAACGCCGTCTGGCCGATCGGCGACACCTTCCTGGAGGTGGTCTCGCCCAAGCAGGACGGGACCACGGCGGGGCGGCTGCTTGAGAAGCGCGGCGGCGACGGCGGCTACATGGCCATCTTCCAGGTGGACGATATCGGCGTGGCGCGCCAGCGGCTGGCCGACAATGGCGTGCGCACCGTCTGGAACACAGACCGCGAGGGGGTCTGGGCCACCCACCTGCACCCGAAGGACATCGGCGGCGCCATCGTCTCCATCGACCAGATGGAGCCCCCGGCAAAGTGGGAATGGGGTGGGCCGGACTGGCAGGCGAACGTACGCAACGACGTCGCGCTGGAGATCGTCGGCTGCGAGATCCAGGCGGCCGATCCGGAGGCGATGCGCCGGCGCTGGACGCAGGTGCTGGGGCTGGAGGGCGTCGACGTGCGGTTCGTGGAGGCCCGCGACGGGCGGGGCGACGGGCTGTCGGCGTTCGACGTGCGGGTCCGCGGTCCAGACGAGGTGCGGCAGCGGGCGCAGGCGCGCGGGCTCCTCCAGGACGGCGAGGTCGTGCTGTGCGGGACGCGGGTCAGGCTGGTGAGCTGACCAGGGCCTCGATGGCCGCCACGGCTTCGGCAAGGTCCGAGTAGACCAGGCGGCGGCAGTCGGCGGCGGCGAGCTGGGCGGCGAAGGCTTCGAGCGCGTCGGCGCTCAGGCGGTGGTCGGCGGCGAAGGCGCTGGCCAGGAGCTCAGTCAGCACCGCCATCGGCGGCACGGGCTCCAGCACGGGCCGCGCGCCCGCGCGGCGATCGAGGAGCAGGACCCAGCCCAGGCTGTCCACATCGCCGGCTTCGAAGCCGGCGGTGGGGACGTAGCGGACCTGCTGCCCGTCGCCACGCAGGTGGACCGGCAGGTCGCGGACGACGGGGACGTAGGGCGCGGCGAGGTCCCAGGCGCCGGATTTGGACGCGGGGCTGAAGGGCACGCCTTCCAGGCGGCCGGCGTCGACGCGGACGATGTCGTCGGAGCCGTAGCCGAAGCCGCGGGCGGCGAGCGCCAGGGTGAGCGTGGTCTTGCCGGCGCCGGGGTGGCCGGAGACCAGCAGGCCGCGCCGCTCGTGGGCGAGGAGGCCGGCGTGGATCAGGAAGGCGCCGCCTCCGACCGCGCGGGTGAGCTCGTCGGTGAGGACCGCCTTCAGCTCGGAGACGATGCGGTTGGGCGGGAACAGGCCCCGGGGCGCGTCGCCCACCAGCAGGAACCAGCCGAGGGGGTGCTCGACGGCGGTGAGCTGCAGCGGCGCCTCGGCGGCCGGGGCGGCGAACTGTGCGAAGGCGCTGAGGTCGAGATGGCCGTGGATGGCGATGCGGCAGGCGAGGCCGGCGATGCTGAGGTGGTGCTCGGAGGTCGGTGCGCCCGTGACGAGGTCAGCGGGGACGAGGAAGCCGGCGGCGAGCCAGGGCTGGAGACAGGCGTCGACGTACTCGGCGCCTTGCGGGCCGAGGTCGGCGGCGATGTCCTCGGCGGCCACGCCGGCGGCGAGGGCCTGCCAGATGGCGTCGGCGGTGGGGTTGAGGCCGTAGAGCTGCTGGGCGCGCTCGCTGAACAGGGCTGCGGCGGCCCCGAGCTCGATGCGGCGCACCGCCGGCGAGACGGCGAAGCGGCCGAGCGCCGTCGGCGCGGCCGTCTCAGCGAGCAGGGCGGACATCGCGGCCGTAGACGTCGGGGTGGAAGACGACGCCGCCCTTGCCCGGCGCGGCGGTCAGGTAGGTGATGTAGACCGGCACGGCCTGGCCGAGCTCGACACGGTGGTTGGAGCCCACCTTGGCGGGGTCGGGGCGGTCCTTGCCGAGCAGCCAGGCCACCAGGTCGCCCGCGCGCTCCAGGCGCACGCAGCCGGCGCTCATCAGGCGCTGGCCGCCGCCCGGGCCGAAGGCCCACCGGTCCGGCGTGTCGTGCAGGTAGATGCCCAGCTCGTTGGGCAGCATGAACTTCACCTGGCCCATCATGTTGTCGCCGCCGGGCTTCTGGCGGACGGGCAGCTCCACGGCGCCGCCGGCCACGGCAGGCCAGTCGACGGCGGCGGGGTCGAGCGGCACGGCGTCGTCGCCCCAGTCGGAGAGGACCTGGAAGTTGCGGTTGGCCACGTAGCCGGGGCCCTGGCGCATCACCGCGGGCGCGATGCTCTCCTTCACCATCTCCACCGGGATCTCCCAGTATGGGTTGAAGACCAGGTAGCGCATCAGGCCGGCCATCATGGGCGTGGCGTCCTCGCGCGTGCCGACGATGACGCGCATGGACTGCTTGGCCTTGCCGTCCTCGTAGACGGTGAGCTCGCGGGCGGCGGGGTTGACCAGGATGAAGCGGCTGGACGTGGGCGGGGGCAGGACGCGGGCGCGCTGCAGGTTCAGCTGGATGAGCGCGGCGTCGGGGCCACGGTAGCGGTCGTAGGCCGCGCGCAGGTCGCGGTAGACCGGGTTCGGGACCGCGACGTTGGCGAGGTAGCGGTTCAGCTCGCGGACGGAGGCGGCCTGCTCGAGGGTCTCCAACGCGCCGGGGCGGGTCGGCAGGTCTGGGTCGACGAAGGCCATCTCGGGGCCGGGGCGCAGGCTGTCGACGGCGTCGACGAGGGCCAGCGACAGGGCGACCTCGGCGCGGGCGAGGTCCTCCGGGCGGCCGGAGCGGGCGGCGGCCATGGCCTGCGCGACACGGGCGCGGGCGGCGGGGGTGACCTCGGCCGGCAGGGCGTCGGCGGTGATCTTGGCCATCTGCAGGGCCTCGGGGCGCAGCTCGCCGCGGGTCCAGAACGGCGGCAGGCCGGCGGAGCGGACCCAGAACGGGCGCATCTCGCGGGCCTGGTAGAACTCGACGACGTCGGCCGACGCGTGGGCGCGGGCGAGCTCGTCGTCGACGGTGAGCGCCACGGCGCGCACCGGGGCCGCGGCGCCCAGGCGCACGAGCACAACGAGGAAGGCCACGAGCAGCACCGCGCCGAGCGCGAGCGCGGCGCGGCGGAGAGCCGGATGGCGCGGGGCGGCGTGTCGGCGCCTGCGGTGTGACTTCGCCCCCCTGCCCGGCCCAGCGGCCAGGCTGAGCGTCAACCGCGTTCCCCGGCCTTACGGATGGCGACGTCGCGCGGCGTGCCCGACGCGCCGGCGGCGGCCACGGGCGGAGCCCTGCGGGTCGGGGCGGCGGCGACGGCGCGGGGCGCGTAGCCGGGCGTGGGCGCTGCGGCCACCGGGGCGGCGCTGCCGCCGGACGAGGCGAGCGGGGTCTCGACGGCGGCCGGCGCCGCGGTCCCGACCGGGGCGGCCGCCGCGATCGGCGCAGGCCCACCGCGGTTGGTCGCCGCCGCGGCCACGGGGATGCCGAGGAAGGCCAGCAGCGGGTTGATGTCGTTGTCGCTGTCGCCGCCCGGGGTCACCACGGCCACGTCGCCGGAGGCGGCGATGGCGGAGGAGGCCATGCTGGTCGAGAGCAGCATGACCATGGCGGGGGGGACGATGGCGGCGGTCGTGCCGAGGAACTTGCGGCGGTCGGCGTCGACGGCCTCGGTTTCGGCGGCGGGCAGCTTGGGCGTGTCGGTCATAGGACGAACCTTGGCCGCGGACCTCCCTGCTGCCCTGTCCGGACCGCGGCCGTTCCAGACAGGCGTGACTATCAGCGGGAGCTATAACCACGACCGTGGGCCCAGGTTCCGGCCGCGGTTACAAAGGTTTGCGCCTGTTACGCTTCGGCGGCGCCGTGGAGGCGGCGAAGCCGCTCTGAAATGACCACGGACCACACGGAAAACACGGACGGGCCCGGCCGGCCGGGAGGCCGGGGGCTTTGGACGTGTTCGTGGGTTCGCGGACGGATGAGGGCGCCGGGGCGCGCGCCTTGCTACCTCCCCCACCGCGGAAGCGGTGGCGGGAGGGGGACCGCGCGCCGAAGAGCGCGTGGTGGAGGGGGGCAGGCCGCGCCTACGAGCTGTCCGGGGGTTCGGCAGCGGTCGCGCCGTCGGCGGTGGCGAGCGCCGCGTGGTCGCCTGCCCCCTCCACCGGTCGCTCTTCGGCGACCGGTCCCCCTCCCGCCGATGCTGCCGCATC